>NZ_JAHZQZ020000011.1 GCF_019449275.2 Microbacterium sp. HD4P20 | reverse complement strand
GACCGTCCTTCGACGGCCCGCACCCACGGCTCATCCCCCGTTCACACGGACCACGAGCGGGTCGCTGCGCGTCGCGCCGGCGGGGTTCGTGAACTCGATGACATAGCGGTGCTCCCCGGCACTGCGGCCGTCGACGGGCACCTCGACGCGCTGCGCGGCCGGGCTGGCCGCCGTCAGCGCCCCGGATGCGATTTCGATGTCGTCCTCGAACAGGCGCCACGCCGAGGCGTTGGTGCCCCACCACATGTTCGCGGTGATCGTGAAGCTGCCGTCGCCGTCACGATTCGAGGTCGACAGCCGAGGGACGCCGGGGGCGGCATCCGTCACCTTCACTGTCAACGGTGCCGGACTGCTCGCGCCCCGCGAGTTGATCGCCTCGGCGGTGTACACGTAGTCACCGTTCCCGCGGCCCGCGACCGGGACCACCACCGACTGCGGCGCGGGCCCGGCCGGAGTCAGATCGGCGGTGTGGATCAGCTCGCCGTTCTCGTACACCTTGAGGCGTGCGGCGTTCGCACCCCACCACATGTTCCAGCGCAGCTCGAAGTTGCCGTCCTCCAGCCCATGGGCCCACCCGCTCGTCGAAGACAGCACGCCCGCCCCGGGCGAGGTGGTCTCCGAATCGGGCGGGAGCGGGGGCTCTTCGACCAGGCACTGTTCGTACTCTTCCACCGTGGGCGACCAGCGGAACCAGTCGAACGCGCCGGTGATCTCGGGGGCCGAGGTCGACCCGCGGAACGCGAACGGACCCACGTGGGTGAAGCCCGCCTCGGCGACCGGGATCGGACGGCCGAAGTTCGCGAAGACAGCGCCGTCATATGACGCGGACGCGGTGATCTGTGTGCCGTCGCTGGTCAGCCGCAGCCAGATCTTCGTCGCTCCCGGAACAGCGGGCGGAGAGGAATCCTGACGGTTCGAGCCGTTGCGGTGGTAGACGAACTCGACGGTGCGCCCGGGCGTGGCTCGTCCGAGGTCGAACTTGGCGTAGTGGGTGTCGGACGCATAGAGCAGCAGACCGGCTTGCTGGAAGGTCTGCGTGGGATCGATTCCGACCGGCGCGGTGAGCTGCCACGGCCCTTCGGGAAGCTCTTGCTGAAGCAGGGGCGCCGCGGCGACCCCGCCGGTGTACGTGGGGATGACGAGCTTGCCGTCCTCGACCGCGTGGCGGGCGGCGTCTTCCCTGACGACGCGGTCCCACGTCTCGCTCAGCGACCCCGCGAACTCGTCCGATCCCGCTGCCGCGCACGTATCGAACACGGGATTCTCGGGATCGGCAGGGAAGCCCGTCGGGATCTCGACGACCGGCTCTGCGCCGTCCTTCGCCCACGCGATGGTGGCACCCAGCCGATCGCCCGATTCGTAGAACAGGTAGGTCTCGTCCTCATGCGTGACGACTTCGGGCGCCGCCACGCGGCCCACATCGGCCCCTACGCCGCTCGCCTGGTGAAGGATGATCGGCACCTCGCCGACATCGCGGAGGGTCGCGTCGATCGTCCGCGCGTAGCTCTTGCCGCTCGAGGCGTGGTAGATCACGTACAGCTGACCGTCCCACTCCCAGAGGTTGGCCGCTGAGACGTTCTGGCCCTCCTCCGCGCCGGGCGCGACGACGTAGTCGGGATCCACCGTCCAAGTGATTCCGTCGACCGATTCCGCGAGGCGGATGCGGCGGATGTTGTCACGCTCGTTGCCCATGTAGAACATGCCGTACTCGTATTCCGACGCCTCATCAGGGTGCTCGAAGACGCGGGCGTAGCTGCTCTCGGTCACGTTCGGCCCGCCCATGGCGTTCGACACGACGATGTCGCCGTACTCGAAATGGATGCCGTCGTCCGAGGTGGCGTAGCGGGTGACCGAGTTCTCGCCGTGGAAGTACATGAACTGCTTCCCGGCCTGCTCGTTCCAGATCGCATCCGGGCTGGAGGTGTGACTGACGTCGTAGTGCGGAAGCCATTCGCTCGCGATGATCGGGTTCGCCTCGTACTCGGTCCAAGGGCCTTCGAGACTGTCGGCGTACATGAGCATCACACCGGCGGGCGAGTCGTGCGGCGCCAGGTACAGATACCACTCTCCGAGCGGGTCGTCGAAGTAGGCGCCGGCGTGGAAGATGCTCGGGAAGATGTACTCGTTGGTCGGGTTGTAGTCCATGTTCGGCTTGTCGGTGATGACGCCCTGGTAGCCGAATTCGGGCCAGCCCTCCGGCGGCGGGGCGACCGCCGTCGACACCGCCCCGGCAGCCATGGCCGTCCCCGCCCCAACGGCCGGTTGAGCGTGGGCGGCGGGGACGGCCAGCACACCGGCGACGACGGCGGCCACCGCCGTTCCGAGGGCGGTGACGACGCTCGCACGGCGTCTCGCGGTAGTTCTCATCCGTATCTCCTTCGATGCGTTTGCCACGGTCTGGCACGGTCGTTTGACATGGCCCCGCGGTCTGTGCGTATACTCGGCCGGCAGGTGCTAATACGCATTATCAGCCGAGATCCGTTATGCTAATGCGTATTACCCGATTCGGCTAGAGCTAGCCCGAGACGGGGCCCCAGGCAGCACGGCACGGCAGCCGTCCCACCAGAGGAAGTTCGATGACGACACAACCCAGCGCGCAGGGCCGGATCACCCAGCGACGTATCGCCGAGCTCGCCGGCGTCAGCCAGGCGACCGTCTCGCTCGTGCTGAACGGCAAGGCCGATGCCTCCACCCGCATCCCCGAAGAGACTCGTCAGCGGGTGCTCGAGGTCATCAACAGCACGACGTACGTGCCGGACCCGGCCGCGCGCCGGCTCGCCGGAGTGGGCAACAAGATCATCGGCGTCTTCACGTACGAACCGGCGTTCCCGAGCGCCAGTCTCGACTTCTACGCGGCGCTGCTCACCGGCATCGAGTCCGAAGCCGAGGTGCTGGGATGCGATCTGCTCCTGTTCACCAGCGCGCCGGTGCAGGGTGCGCGTCGACGACTCTTCCACGAGAACAACCGCCTGCGGCTCGCCGACGGCTGCCTGCTGCTGGGACAGGAGATGGACACGGAAGAGCTCGAGCGACTCGTCGCCAGCGGCTTCCCCTTCGTCGCCGTCGGACGCCGGGAAGCCGATGGTGTGCCGTACGTCGCCGCGGATTACGTGACCGGTACCGCCGAACTCACCGCTCGCGCCGTCGATCTGGGTCACCGGCGCTTCGCGTACGTCCATCCCGACAGCCGAGGCGAGTCGGTGCTCGACCGTCAGCGCGGTTTCAGGGCGGAGCTCGAACGGCGGGGTATCGCCGCCGACGACGCCACGACGTTCATAGCGAGCGCCGGCACGGACGCCGCCGAGGACTGGAAGCGGGTCCGCTCCTCGGGCGCGACGGTGCTCTTCGTCGAGAACCCGACGTACGCGATCGGGATGCTTCCGCACATGGCCCGCGACGGTGTCTCGGTTCCCGCCGATCTTTCGATCGTCGCTCTGGCCGACCCCTCCCGCTCCTCCGAGAGCGACCTCGACTTCACCCGTCTCAGCCCCCCGCGCACGCGGCTCGGGTCCGAGGCGCTCACGCTGCTGTCGCGCATCCTCGACCCGACCACCGACGTCCCCGAGTCGGAGCTGCGCATCACGCTCGACTGCGCTGTCACCGCCGGAACCACGCTCGCCCGCCCTCGCACCACTCAGGAGACGCCCCGATGACCGAACTGCGCACCGAGATCCTCGTCGTCGGGGGCGGCCTCGGAGGCGTCGCCGCGGCGCTCGCGGCGCTCGATGCCGGCCGGCAGGTCGTGCTCAGCGAGGAGTACGGGTGGCTCGGCGGCCAGCTCACCAGCCAGGCCGTCCCGATGGACGAGCACAGCTGGATCGAGCAGTTCGGAGCCACCGCGCGGTACCGGCGTCTGCGCGACGGCATCCGCGAGCACTATCGCCGGTGGTATCCGCTGACGGCGAGGGCCTTCGCCGACCCGACCCTCAATCCGGGGAACGGCATGGTCAGCCGGCTGTGCGCCGAACCGAGCGCGGGTGTCGCCGTCATCGAGGCGATGCTCGCGCCGCACCGGGCCTCGGGGCGACTCACCCTCGTCCAGCCCGCGGTCCCCATCGCCGCCGACGTCGACGACGACCGCGTGCGTGCCATCACGCTGCGCCGGCTCGACGACGAGTCCGAGGTGATCGTCACCGCGGACTACATCATCGACGCCACGGAACTCGGCGAGCTGCTTCCACTGACCGGCGCGGAGTACGTCACGGGATTCGAGGGACGATCCGACACCGGCGAGCCCAGTGCGCCGGAGCAGCCGCAGCCGGGCAACCAGCAGGCGTTCAGCTGGTGCTTCGTCGTCGACCACGTCGACGGCGACCACACCATCGACCGCCCGGCCGAGTACGACATGTGGCGCAGCCAGCAACCGCCCTACTGGGGCGCACCGATGCTCTCGCTCACCGGACCCGACCCCCGCACCCTCGAAACGCTGACCCGCACGTTCACGCCGCACGCGGCGCGGCCCGCCGCGCTCGCCGACCAGGGGAAGGATCCCGGCGATCGCGAACTGTGGACCTTCCGCCGCATCCTCGCACGCGACAACTTCACCCCGGGCGCGTTCCCGAGCGACCTCGTGCTCGTGAACTGGCCGATGATCGATTACCTCGGCGGAACGCTCGTGGACGTCTCGGCCGACGAGGCCGAGCGCCACAAGAGCCGGGCGCGTCAGCAGTCGCTGTCGATGCTCTACTGGCTGCAGACCGAGGCCCCCCGGCCGGACGGCGGCGCCGGCTTCCCCGGCCTGCGCCTTCGTGGCGATGTCACGCAGGGGCCTGACGGGCTTGCCATGGCACCGTATATCCGGGAGTCCCGCCGCCTGCTCACCGAGATCCGCGTCACCGAACAGGACCTCTCCATCGCCCTGCGTGGCCACGGGCGGCCCTTCACCACCGGCGAATCCGTCGGCGTGGGCATGTATCGGATCGACCTGCACCCCTCCACTGACGGCGACAACTACCTCGATGTGGCCAGCGCCCCCTTCGAGATCCCGATCGGCATCCTCATCCCGCGCCGGCTCGAGAACCTGCTTCCCGCGGGCAAGAACGCCGGCACCACGCACATCACCAACGGCGCGTTCCGGCTCCACCCGGTGGAGTGGAACATCGGCGAGGCCGCCGGCTCACTCGCCGCCTTCAGCCTGCACCGCACGACCACCCCCCGTGCGGTGCGGAACACTCCTGCGCTTCTGCAGGAGTTCCAATCCCTGCTCACTCAGGACGGCGTCGAGCTGCACTGGCCCGACGTCACCGGCTACTAGGAGAACCCGATGAGATCAGCAAAGCCGCTGACCGCCGCCGCACTGCTCGCGGCGACAGCGTTCGTCGCCACCGCGTGTGCGGGCGGCCCCGCGCCCGATGCAGAACCCGCAGAGGACATCGATCTGCGCATGACCGTATGGACCTCGAACGAGGACCACCTCGCCCTGTTCGACTCCATCGCCGAGGAGTACATGGCCGATCACCCCGAGATCGCCTCCATCACCTTCGATCCCCTGCCGTTCGACGACTACACCTCGACGGTCACGACGCAGCTCGCGGGCGGCAACGCCCCCGACCTGGCCTGGATCCTCGAGAACGCCGCGCCGGACTTCGTCTCCAGCGGCGCACTGGTGTCACTGAACGAAGTGCTCGAATCCACCCAGGGGTATGACTTCGACGACCTCGCGCCCAGCGCCACCGCGCTGTGGGAGAGCGAAGGGGAGCTGCTGGCGTACCCGTTCAGCACCTCGCCGTTCGTCGTCTTCGCCAACGACGACCTCCTGGCACAGGCAGGACAGCCGACATCCGCTCAGCTTCTCGCCGACGACAGGTGGACGTGGGAAGACGTCGATGCGATCGGTGCGGCCGTGCGTGGAGCCACCGGGAACGCCGGCTTCGTCATCCGTGACTTCGAGTACCTCAACTGGGACTACCTCAGCACGGTGTGGAACGGCTGGGGAGCCGAGCCCTGGAGCGAGGACGGCGCGACGTGCATGTTCGCCGAGGACGAGATGGTCGAGGCGTTCGAGTTCCTGCACGACGCCGCCTTCACATCGCAGTCGATGCCCGGACCGGGGACGACCGCCGACTTCTTCGCGGGCGAGGCGGCGTTCACGGTGACGCAGATCTCGCGGGCGAACCTTCTCGAAGAGGGCGGCTTCGCGTGGAACCTGCTGCCGTTGCCCGAAGGACCCGTGGGCGAGTACTCCGTCACCGGTCAGGCCGGCATCGGCGTGATGAGTCAGAGCGAGAACACGCAGGCAGCCGCCGAGTTCCTCGCGTTCTTCACCAACCCCGACAATGCCGAGAAGCTCGCCGCCTACTTCCCGCCACCGCGCACCTCGCTGCTCACCGCCGAGACGCTCTCCGCGGCGAACCCGTTGCTGAGCGAAGAGCAGATCGAGTCCGTCGTCGTCCCGGGGATCGAGAACGGCCAGGTGCGTCCGAGCCACACCGATTCCGCCGAGATCGCACAGCAGGTGCGCGCGTCGCTCGATGAGCTCTGGGTGCCGGACGCCGACATCCCCGCAGTCCTCGAGGCGACCTGCGCCGCGATCGACCCCCTCCTGTAGACCCGAAGGACGACATGACCGTCACAACGGACGCACTCCCGGACCACGCTTCGCGGTCCGGGAGTGCCCCCCGCGCGGCGCGGCGACCGTGGCTGACCTATCGGCGACGCGACGCACTCACCGGCTACGTCTTCATCGCCCCGCAGCTGGCCGGGATCGTGCTGTTCGTCCTGGTGCCGCTGGTCTTGGTCTTCTACTACGCGTTCCACGAGTGGAACGTCTTGGCCGGCAGCTTCACCTACGTGGGACTCGAGAATGTCGAGAGACTCTTCTCCGATCCGCAACTCGCACAGGTGCTCACCGCGACCGGCGTCTTCTCGGTCGGTCTGGTGGTCTTCAACCTCTCGCTGGCGCTGCTGCTCGCGGTCATGCTCAACCGGCGGTGGCGGGGCGTCACGGTGTTCCGCACGATCTTCTTCTCGCCTGTCGTCGTGTCGCTCGTGGCATGGACCATCGTGTGGGGCTTCCTGCTGCAGGACAACGGCGGGATCAACGGCCTGCTCGCCATGATCGGCATCGACGGGCCCAACTGGCTGCGCGAGGGGCCGACGGCGATGGCGAGCGTCATCATCGTGCAGGTCTTCAAGAACGTCGGGCTGAACATGGTGCTCTTCCTCGCGGCGCTGCAGGGTGTGCCGCGCGAGCTGCAAGAGGCGGCACGGGTCGACGGCGCGAACGATCGACAGATCTTCGGCCGGGTCGTGCTGCCGCTCATCTCCCCCACGATCCTGCTCACGCTCATCATCACCATCGTCGGCTCACTGCAGGTGTACGCGCAGATCGCTGTGCTCACTCAGGGGGGCCCAGGTATCTCGACGACCGTGCTCGTGTACTACCTCGTGCAGCAGGCCTTCGACTTCCATCACTTCGGATACGGCTCGACCCTCGCGATCATGCTGTTCCTCATCGTGCTGGTGCTGACCGTCGCCCAGTGGCAACTTCGAAAGAGGTGGGTCTTCTATGAGAACTGACACCGCTGCGACAGCCGAGCCGGCAGCATCCCTCGTCCCCCGCTTGCCCGAGGTCGCCGGGCCGTCTTCACGCGGACCGCGCCGACTGTCTCCCGCCTGGAAGAAGGTGCTCTTCTACGGCGCACTCTGCGTCGTCGCGATCCCATTCGTCTTCCCGACCTGGTGGATGATCACGTCGTCGCTGAAGCCCGTCAACGAGATCTTCGCGTTCCCGCCTTCGCTGTGGCCGGCGGATCCCACGCTCCAGGCGTACGTCGACGCTTTCACGATCCAGCCGTTCGCCCGCCAGTACTTCAACAGCGTCTACATCGCCCTTTTCGTGACCGTCGGCACGATGCTCGTTTCGGCCATGGCCGGCTACGCCTTTGCGCGCATCCGCTTTCCCGGTCAGAACCTGCTGTTCATGGTCGTGCTGATGGGACTCCTCATTCCCAGTGAGGTCACGATCGTCCCCCTGTTCCAGATGTTCAACTCGTGGGGCATGGTCAACACGCACTGGCCTCTGCTCCTGGTCACGACATTCGGCGCACCCAGCGTGCTCGCGACCTTCATCATGCGGCAGTTCTTCGTGACGCTGCCGGTCGAGCTCGAAGAGGCAGCACGGCTGGATGGTCTCGGTCGCTGGTCGATCTGGTGGCGCATCGCACTCCCGCTGTCGAGGACGGCGCTCGCGGCGGTGGCGATCTTCACATTCCTCCACGTGTGGAACCTCTACCTCGAGCCGACCGTGTATCTGCTGTCGCCGGAGCTGTTCACCCTCCCCCAGGCACTCACCCGGTACACCGACGCCTACGGCGGCGAGATGTGGAACGTGCAGATGGCGGCCTCGACGATGACGGCGCTGCCGGTGCTCATCGTCTTCGTCTTCGCGCAGAAGCAGTTCGTGGAAGGGCTGGCGCAGACGGGGTTGAAGGGCTGAGCCCGGCATGTCGCAGGGTCCTCCGCACATGCGACATGCGGCTCGCCGTGCTGAGGAAATCGCTTGCCGGTGCCGCCTCCGAATCGCACACAGGGCTTAGACTCTCGCCTGTGAGCAACCCCTCCGCGCCGACCCGAGGCGCTGCCACCCTGCACGACGTCGCCCGCGAGGCGGGCGTGTCGCTGGCCACGGCATCGCGCGTGCTCAACGGCTCCACCCGCAAGGTCGCGGAGAGCTATCGCGAGCGCGTCGAGACGGCAGCCGAGAAGCTCGGCTACACCGCCAATCTGTCAGCCCAGGCGACGGCCCGGGGCACCTCTGCGATCGTCGCGCTGCTGGTCGCCGACATCGCCGACCCCTATTTCAGCCAGCTCGCCTCCGGAGTCGCGCGCGGCGCCGACGAGGCCGGGCTGGTCGTGACGATCGCCATCACGGAACGTGATCCGCAGCGCGAGGTCAAGCTCGTGCGCGCGTTGCGCGGTCAGCGTCCGCGCGGGCTCATTCTCGCCGCATCCCGCACCGAAGGACCCGACGCGGTCGGCCTGCAGTCCGAGCTCGACGCCTTCTCGGGCATGGGCGGTCGCGTGGTCATGCTGGGCCCCGGCACCGGGAGCACGCGGTCGGTCGCCGTCGACAACCATGGCGGCGCCGCCGCGCTGGGCACCGAGCTGGCACGGCTCGGGTATCGCGACGTGATCGTGGTGGCGGCATCCGAGGGGATCCGCACCTCCGACGACCGCGTCGCCGGCTTCACGCAGGGATTCGGCTCCGCGGGCGGCACGGTGCGCGAGGTGCGCCGCACCGGGTTCACGCGCGACGCCGGCTACGCCGCCGCGCGCGACCTGCTCGAGGGCGACGTACCCGCGGGCACCTTGATCTTCGGCATCAGCGACGTCGTGGCGATCGGCGTGATGTCGGCGATCCGGGATGCCGGGCGCCAGGTCGGCCCGGACGTCGCCGTCGCCGGATTCGACGACATCGCAACGGGCCGTGACATCCGCCCCGGCCTCACGACGGTGCGCGTCCCGCTCGAGGATCTCGGCTACCGCGCGCTCCACGCCGCGCTCGAGCCGGAGTGGGACGCCTCCGAGCCGCCCCTGCACCTCGAGGTGGTCGTGCGCGGCTCCACGCCGCCCCGCGCCTGATCCCGCCTCATCCACCGAGGAAGCGTTTCCTGTCCGGGTAGGCTGAGCCGACGGAGGGAGCAGCGGATGTCTCGACCACCTCGTGCCGACGGAGCCCGGGTGACGATCGCCGATGTCGCGGCGCGGGCGGGCGTGTCGCTGTCGACGGTCTCGCGGGCGCTGAACGGCAACCCCACGGTCGACTCCGCGCTGGCGGAGAAGGTGCGGGATGCCGCGGCCGCCCTCGACTACACCGCGAGCCCCGTCGCGCGCAGTCTGGTGCTCGGCCGCACGCAGACGGTCGCCGTCGTCGTGCCTGACCTCGGCAACCCCACGTTCCAGGCGATCCTGCGGGGACTCAGCCGCGCGGCGGCGGCCGACGACTACCACGTGCTCGTCGCGGACTCCGCCGAGTCCGTGGACGAGGAGCGGGTGCTCGCCACCGCAACCCGACGCCGCACCGACGGAGTCATCCTGTGCTCGCCGCGCCTGCCGCAAGACGAGCTGGACCGGCTCGTCGGCGGACTCAAGCCGGTCGTCTTGATCAACCGCTCGTCGGGCGACGTGCCCTCGGTGCGCGCCGACTACCGCAGCGCCCTGACGGCCGAGCTCGAGCACCTCTACGCCCAAGGGCACCGCCGCATCGTGTTCCTCGCCGGCGTCGCGCGCAGCGTCGCGAACGCGGCGCGCCTCGAAGCCATCGCCGAGTTCGCCGCCGGCCACCACGATGTCGAGGTGACCGAGATCCCGTGCGGCGTGGACTTCGAGGCCGGCGCCGCGGCGGGGCCGGCCGTGCGAGCTTCGGGGGCGACGGCGGCGCTCGCCTTCAACGACCTCGTCGCGATGGGCCTTCTCAGTGCGGTGCAGGCCGACGGATGCCGCGTCCCGGCCGACCTGTCGATCGTCGGGTTCGACGACATCCCGTTCGCCCGTTACACCAGCCCGCCGTTGACCACCGCCGCCGTTCCGGCGAGCGAGCTCGGCGCCGAGGCCTGGGCGCGCATGCGCGGGCTGCTGGAGGGCGCCGAGCCGGCGCATCCGCTCTCCCTCCTGCCCGAGCTCACGGTGCGCGGCTCAACGGGCCCCGCCCCCGCCCCCTGACCCCTTCCCCCCTCCTCCTCCGCCGACCATGTGCATTCGGCGCCGACCATGTGGGTTTCTCACCGAGCATGTCGACATGCTCGGTGAGAAGGAGACATGCTCGGCGCAGAACCCACATGGTCGGCGAGCGGGAGGTCAGGGTGAGGAGGCGTGGTATCGTGAGAAAACGTTTCCTGAGCGAAGGACATCGCACATGAGCCACCGCCGGTACGCACTGATCGGAGCCGGTCACCGCGCCCAGATGTACGTCGACGCCCTCATCGGCCCGTACGCCGACGACGCCGAGCTCGTCGCGATCTGCGAGCCGAACCCGGTGCGCGCGCAGTACTACGTCGACCGGATCACGGCAGCCGGCCACGACGCCCCGGCCGTCTACGCGCCCGCCGACCTCGAGCGCATGATCAGCGCCGAGCGGGTCGACCGCACCATCGTGTGCGCGCGCGATGACCTCCACGCCGAGCTGATCGTGCGATCGCTGGATGCCGGGGCCGACGTCGTCGTCGAGAAGCCCCTGACCATCGACGCCCCGAGTGCGGCGGCGATCGAGGACGCGATCGCTCGCACCGGCCGCGAGGTCGTGATCACCTTCAACTATCGTTACTCCCCGCGCAACAGCGCTCTGCGCCAGGTCATCCAGGACGGCACGATCGGGCAGGTCACGAGCATCGACTTCTCGTGGATGCTCGACACCAAGCACGGCGCGGACTACTTCCGCCGCTGGCACCGCGAGAAGGATCACTCCGGCGGCCTGCTGGTGCACAAGTCCAGCCATCACTTCGACCTCGTGAACTGGTGGATCCGAGCCGAGCCACGACGAGTGTTCGCCTCTGGCGGGCTGCGCTTCTACGGTTCCGAGAACGCGGCGGCACGGGGCATCCGGAATCGTCCCGAGCGGGGCACTCCCCTCGGCGCCCCTCGGGCCGGCGACCCGTTCGAGCTCGATCTGCGCGACGACGAGCGACTGAAGGCGCTGTACCTCGACGCCGAGCAGCACGACGGCTACCTGCGCGACCGCGACGTGTTCACCGACGGCATCACGATCGAAGACAACCTGGCGCTCATCGTCGACTACGCCTCGGGCGCGACGCTCAGCTACTCGCTGAACGCCCACGCCCCGTGGGAGGGGTACCGGGTCGCCGTCAACGGCACGCTCGGCCGGGCCGAGCTCGACGTCGTCGAGCGCGGCGCGGTGCTCGCCGACGAGGGCCTGCATCCCGTGCTCGACCCGTCCGCGGTCGACGCCGGCACCTCCGGATCGCTGAGGCCCGAGGGCGAGCGGCTGCTCGTGCAGCGCCACTGGGAGGCCGCGTACGAAGTGCCGATCTCGAACGGCACCGGCGGGCACGGCGGCGGCGACGCACTGCTGCTGGCCGATGTCTTCGAGGGGCCCGGCGACGATCCGCTCGCACGCCCCGCGGACTGGCGCGACGGGGTGCGGTCGATCTGCGTCGGCATCGCCGGCAACCGCTCGCTCGAGACGGGGCTGCCGGTACATGTCACCGAGCTGGGCATCCGCCTGCTCGAGGGCGACGACGTCCGCACCGCCCCGGCCGGATCGGTCCGCGCATGACCCGCATCGCGGTCACCGGAGGGGCCGGGCGTCTGGGTCGCAGTCTCGTCACGGGGCTCGCCGCGGCCGGCCACGAGCTCGTCTCGCTCGATCGCGCCGCGTCCGAAGCGCCCGAGCTCACCGGGATCCACCAGATCGCGGTGGATCTGACGGATCCGGATGCCGCGGCCCGCGCCATCGCCGAAGCCCGCGCCGACGCGCTCGTGCACCTCGCTGCGATCGCCGTGCCGTTCAGCGCTCCCGAGGACGTCATCCTCCGCACGAATGCGACGCTCGCGCTCAACGTTCTCGCGGCCGGCGTCGCGGCGGGCATCGAACGGATCGTCACGGCGTCGAGCCCCACGGTGCTCGGCTACGGCGCGCCGGCGGGGTGGCTGCCCGACCGGTTCCCCCTCGACGAGCGCACGACGCCGAAGCCGTGGAACGCGTACGGCCTGTCGAAGCTCCTCGCCGAGCAGACGATCGCGATGCTCGCACGTCAGACCGGAGACGCCACCCGGTTCGCCGCTTTCCGCCCGTGCTACGTCATCGCCCCCGAGGAATGGGCGGGCGCGCCCACGCAGCAGGGTCATACCGTCCGGGAACGACTCGACGACCCGGCGCTCTCGGCCCCCGCGCTGTTCAATTATGTCGATGCGCGGGACGTCGCGACGTTCGTCGACGCGCTGCTCGCGGCGCTGCCCGGCATCCCGAACGCCGAGGTCTTCTTCGTCGGCGCCGACGACGCGCTGGCCCGCCGTCCGCTCGCCGAGCTGCTGCCACAGTTCGTGCCCGGCAGTGAACAGCTGTCCGCGGGTCTGACCGGCACCGCTCCGGCGTTCTCCAACGCCAAGGCACGGCGCCTGCTGGGCTGGCGTCCGAAGCACACGTGGCGCGGCGAGCTCGGCGCCCTCCCTCTTTCCGAACCCGCCCGAAAGGACGTGCTGGCGTGAACTTCGACGGCATCCTCTTCTTCCCCGTCACCCCCTTCGACGCCGACGACCGCGTCGACGAGGGTCTGCTGCGCACGCACATCTCGACGACGCTCGAGCACTCCCCCGGTGGCGTGTTCCCGGCGTGCGGCACCGGCGAGTTCCACGCGCTGTCGGCCGGCGAGGTTGCGCGCGTGGTGCGGATCGCGACCGAGACGGTGGGCGGGCGCGTGCCGGTCGTCGCCGGCACGGGTGGACCGCTCGGCCATGCAACGGCCGTGGCGAAGACCGCCGCGGACGCCGGCGCAGACGCACTGCTGGTGCTGCCGCCGTACCTCGTCGGCGGTCCGCAGCCGGGACTCGTGGCCTACGTCGAGGCGGTGGCGGCGGCATCCGATCTTCCCGTCGTGATCTATCACCGCGGCAACGCGCAGTATTCGGTCGACTCGGTGCGCCGGCTCGCCCGCAACCCGAAGGTCGTCGGTTTCAAGGACGGCGTCGGCGACGTCGGCCTCGCCCAGCAGATCGTGCGCGCCGTGGCCGAGGAGGGACGCGAGGATTTCGCGTTCTTCAACGGGCTGCTCACGGCCGAGCTGACGCAGGGCGCGTACCGGGGCATCGGCATCCCGCTGTACTCGTCGGCGGCGTTCGCGATGGTCCCCGAGGTCGCGAATGCGTACTACCGCGCGTACGTCGCGGGCGATGAGGCGCGGCGCACCGCGCTGCTCGACGGGTTCTACTCGCCGCTCGTGCGGCTGCGCGACGAGACGCCGGGCTTCGGTGTCTCGCTCATCAAGGCAGGGCTGCGCCTCGGTGGCCTGCCCGTCGGCTCGGTGCGGGCGCCGCTCGTCGACCCCAGCCCCGAGCAGGAGGCGCGGCTCGCCGGCATCCTCGAGGCCGGACGGGCGCTGCTGTGACCATCCCCACGGCCCCAGCGGTCGAGGCGGCCGGCGACGGGGCGACGATCGCGTCGCTCGACGCGCGCCTCATCCGCGTGCCGCTCACCCGCCCGTGGGGCGCCGAGGTGACCTCGGTCGGCGTGATCGCGACGCACGTGGTGCGCTCGGACGGCCGCGAGGGCTGGGGTTTCTCGTGGACCCCGCAGATCGGCGCCGAAGCGGTGCACGCGCTGCTGACGAACGACATCGCCGCCGCCGCGATCGGCCGTGAGGCCGAGCCGGGCGCGCAGTGGCGTGCGTTGTGGCAGCACCTGCACGAGGCCGGTGGCGGGGGAATCACGACGATCGCGCTCGCGGGGCTGGACCTGGCGCTGTGGGATGCCGCGACCCGCGCCGCGGGCACGTCGCTGGTCGGCTTCCTCGGCGCGCGGCGCGAAAGCGTGCGCGCGTACGGTTCGGGCGTGAACCTGCACTACAGCCTCGACGATCTTGTCGCCCAGGCGCAGCGGTGGGTGGACGCGGGCTTCGACGCCGTGAAGGTCAAGGTCGGCAAGCCCGACGTCGCCGAAGACCTCGAACGCCTGCAGGCGGTGCGGGAGGTGCTCGGCCCCGAGCGCGCGCTCATGATCGACGCGAACCAGCGGTGGGAGATCGACCGCGCGACGCGCTCGCTTGAGGTACTCGCGGCCGTGGCGCCGGCATGGATCGAGGAGCCGCTGCGCGCCGACGACCTCTACGGCCACATCGAGCTCGCCGGCCGGCTGAAGGCGTCGAGCGGCATCCCCATCGCCGTGGGAGAGAACCTGCACAACGTCTTCCGCTTCGACGACTTCCTGCGATCCGGAGCCGCCCAGATCGTGCAGCCCAATGTCGTGCGGGTGGGCGGCATCACCCCGTTCCTCGGCATCGCCGCGATCGCCGCCGAGTACGGCGCGGCCGTGCATCCGCACCTGCTGCCCGAGCTGTCCGGCCAGCTCGCACTGACACTCCCCAGCGTCCCGGGCGTTCCCGAGCCGATGGCCGAGGACGTGGAGGACGCCGGCTTCGGCGACCTCGGCGCACTCGACGGCCCCTCGCCGGTGCGCATCACCGACGGCACCCTGACCGAAGTCCCGCACGCCGGCCTCGGCATCCGCTTCTCATGACCCCCGCCCCCTCCCCTCCCTCGCCCCCCTCGCCCTCCTCGCCCTCCCCTCCCTCGCCCCCCTCGCCCTCCTCGCCCTCCCCTCCCTCGCCCCCACGCCCACGGGGTTCGTTCGCCACATATGTACGCCCGAACGCCCGTTTCGCGTACATACGTGACGAACGAATCGAGGCCGGGCCGCGCGAGGCCGGAGCGCGGCACGCGAGACCCGGCCGGCCCGCAAGGGAACGCCGATACGAAAGGATCTCTCCATGACCACCACCACCGCTGAACTCGACACCCTCGCGACTGCCGCGGCGGCCGCAGCGCCGATCTGGCGAGGAGCGGATGCCGCGACCCGGGCGTCGTGGCTGCGTGCAGCCGCCGATGCGCTCGATGCCCACATCGACGAGCTCGTCGCGATCGCCGACGAAGAGACGCGCCTGGGCGAGACCCGGCTGCGGGGCGAGGTCGGACGCACGACGGGCCAGCTGCGGCTGTTCGCGACCGTGGTCGAGGAGGGTTCCTACTTCGAGCTGACCGTCGACGACGCCGACCCGTCCGCGACGCCCCCTCGCCCTGAGCTGCGGCGCATGCTCACGGGCGTCGGACCCGTCGCGGTCTTCTCGGCCTCGAACTTCCCGTTCGCATTCTCGGTCGCCGGGGGCGACACCGCTTCCGCCCTCGCCGCGGGCAACCCCGTGATCGTGAAGGCGCATTCAGGCCACCCGCTCCTGTCGGAGCGCACCGCGGCGATCGTCGCGGAGGCGCTCGCGGCCGCCGGTGCGCCTGAGGGCTCCCTCGCACTCGTGGAGGGTCGCGAGGCCGGAAACGCCCTCGTGCAGCATCCCGTCATCCAAGCCGCCGGCTTCACCGGATCGCTCAGCGGCGGACGCGCCCTGTTCGACCTCGCGTCGGGCCGTCCCGACCCGATCCCGTTCTACGGCGAGCTGGGCTCGGTGAACCCCGTCGTGATCACGCCGGCCGCCATCGCCGCGCGCGGAGAGGCGCTCGCGCAGGGGCTCGTCGCGTCGTTCACGCTCGGGGTCGGCCAATTCTGCACCAAGCCCGGGGTCGTGTTCGTGCCCGCGGGCGCCGGCTTCGAAGAGCTGGTCGCCGGATTCGCGACCGGCGCGGCCGGAGGACCGCTGCTGACCGACCGCATCACGGCCGCCTTCCCCGCCGGCATCGAGCACCTCGAGGCCGACCCCTCGGTGAGCGTTGTGGCACAGGGCCTTCCGGCCGAGGCCGGCGCCGCGCAGCCGGTGGTGCTGTCGACGGATGCCGCAGCCGTCGCCGCCCGCCCCGAGACGCTCCTCGAGGAGTGCTTCGGCCCCGTGACGCTCCTCGTGCGGTACTCGTCGGACGACGAGCTGCTCACGGCACTGCGGGCGGTGCCGGGGTCGCTCACCGGCACGCTGCACTCCGAGCCGGACGACGAGGTCGCCGACGTGCTCGCGGTGCTCGAGCGCAAGGCCGGGCGCGTGCTCTTCGCCGGGTGGCCGACCGGCGTCGCGGTGACGTGGTCGCAGCATCACGGCGGTCCTTGGCCGGCGACCACGTCACTGCACACCTCGGTCGGCGCGACGGCGATCCGCCGGTTCCTGCGTCCCGTCACGTTCCAGGACGCCCCCGAGGCGCTGCTTCCCGACGTGCTGCGCGACGCTTCGCTCGCGACGCTGCCGCACCGTCGCAACGGCGCGCTGCGGGTGCCGTAGGCGGCGGGCGCCGCAGCTCTGGCGGAGTCAGAGCAGCGCACCTGCCAGGGCGGCGCCGGCAGCGACGAGCCACCGCTCGGGCTCGGCCATCGCGGCCGCGCCTGAGCCGGCGAGGTCGGTGAGCGACGCGGTTCCGGCGAAGCCCGATACATCGGCGTCGTCAGTGATGCGGCCCGCGACCAACGCGACCGGCACGCCGCCCGCTGCCGCGACGGCGCCCACGTGCGCGGGCACCTTGCCGGCGGCGGACTGCCCGTCGTATGACCCCTCGCCCGTGACGACGACGGATGCCTCGGCCACCGCCTCGTCCAGGCCCACGAGCTCGGCGACCGCGGCAGACCCCGGCACGAGTATGGCGCCCCACGCCAGCAGGCCGAAGCCGGTCCCCCCTGCGGCGCCGGCGCCCGGCGCATCCGGATCCGCGGTCATCACCACCGCGAGCCCGGCCAGCCCCGCGTCCAGGGCCGCGATGTCGTCGGGCGTCGCCCCCTTCTGCGGGCCGAAGACGGCCGCCGCGCCACGCGGGCCCAGCAGCGGGTTGGTCACATCCGACAGCACCGTCACGCCACCGGCCGGCAGCGGCGGCAGCCCCGACAGGTCGGCGGCCGCCAGGTCGGCGAGCCCACGGCCGCCGGCGGCGATCGGCCGGCCGGCGGCATCGGTGAACCGCGCCCCGAGCGCCGTGAGCATGCCGGTGCCGCCGTCGGTCGACGAGCTCGAGCCGATGCCGAGCACGAGCCGCGACACGCCCCGCGCGAGCGCCGCCGCGATCGCCTCGCCGAACCCGCGGGTGTGCGCGTCGAGCGGCCGCAGCCGCGCCGGAGAGCCCAGCAGCTCGATGCCGCTCGTGTTCGCCAGTTCGACGACCGCGGTGCCGTTCGGGGCGTCGCCGGTCGGCGGAAGCAGGACCCAGGATGCCTCGACCGGCGTGTCCTCCGGACCCGTGACCGTCACCGGCATGCGCTGGGCGCCGGGCACCGCCGTGGCGAAGGCGTCGACCGTGCCCTCGCCGCCGTCCGCCATGGGGAGAAGCCGCACCGCGTCATGAGGACGCACCTGCTGCCACCCCCGCCCGAGGGCCGCCGCCGCGGACGCGGCGGCGATCGTGCCCTTGAAGGAATCGGGAGCGATCACGACGGTGTGCAGCATGGGGCCATTCTCCTGGAGAACGAGACGACGTGGAGGGAAAACGCTATCCTCGCATCATGGCAGCTCCCGAGACTCCGCCCGCCGAACGCTCTTACGGGGGACGGATGCCGCGGGCCGTGATCGCCAGCGGCGCCGGACGCTACGCCGACCCGTGGCATCCGTATCCCGAGACGTCGGCCGCACTCGCGGACCTGCTGCGGGCCGACGGCTGGGACGCACGCGTCATCGCTGATCCCGACGTCGCGCTCACGCAGCTCGCCGGCGCCGAGCTGCTCGTCGTGAACGCCGGCGACCCCTGGCGCAACCCCGACGCCGCGCCCGCCGTCGACCCGGCCGCCGAGGCGGGCCTCGCCGCGGCGCTCGACCGCGGCATCGGCGTCGTCGCGACGCACAGCGCCGTCTCGAGTCTGCGCGACTACCCCGCCTGGAGCCGCACGATCGGCGGAGAGTGGAAGAACGGCAGCTCGTGGCATCCCGAGATCGGCGACGCCTCGGTGCGAGCGGTCGTGCCGGGGCACGACATCGTGCCCGCGGACTTCACCGCGTTCGACGAGCGCTACACCGATCTCGCGGTCGACGCCGCCGTGCACGTGCTGGCCGTGCACGACCTCGATGGCGTCGCCCACCCGCTGGTCTGGACCCACGAGGCCACTCCGGGACGGATGCCGGTGCGCGCTGTCGTCAGCGCGCTCGGGCACGACGCCCGGGCCTACGACTCGGCCGAGCTGCGCGCCGTGCTCGCGCGCGCCGCGCGCTGGTCTGCCCGCCTCGACCCCTGATCCTCCGCTCTCGCGACCGACGTGGGGTTTCTCACCCTCGACCCGGCGCACAGCGCACGCCCGGCGCCCAGGCTCAGCGCGAGGGAGGGGCGGTGCTGCCACGCACGACGAGCGCGGTCGGCACGAGCTCGAATGCGTCCGCGCCATGCTCCATGCCGGTCACCAGAGTCTGCACCGCGAGCTCGCCCAGGCGTCCGAACTCCTGCCGCACCGTGGTGAGCGGGGGACGGTAGTCGGCGGCATCCGCGATGTCGTCGAAGCCGACGACGCTGACGCCGCCGGGCACGTCACGACCCGCGTCGGCGAAGGCGCGCATCGCCCCGAGCGCCATCTGGTCGTTGGCGGCGAAGACCGCCGTGACCGCGCGGTCGCCCGCGAGCGTCGACCCGATGCGGTGACCGGATGCCGCCGTCCAGTCGCCGCGGAGCGGTTCGGGCACGTCCCGCCCGGCCTCGGCGAGCGCGACGCGCCAGCCGGACTCGCGCTCGGCGGCGGCGAACGATGTCACCGGGCCCGCGAAGTGATGGACCGTACGGTGACCGAGCCCGAGCAGGTGCTGCACTGCGGCCCGCGCACCCCCCGCGTGGTCGGACTGCACGATCCCCCGACGCGGCGCAGACGCGGGCCGCGCACCGGACGCGGCGAGGTGCGGGGGCGCATCGACCACGACCAGCGACAGGCCGCGGGGTGTGGGCGCGTCCAGGGCGAGCGCCGTGGCCTCGTTGAGCACGATGACGCCGTCCACGCCCTGCTCGGCCAGCCGCTCGAAGGCGGCGACGGCGCCGTCCTGGCCGAGCGTCACCACGGTGAGGGCGTAGCCGCGGGTGGCCGCGGCATCCGCCACCGTCTGCAGCATGAGCGAGTTGCCCACCGTCGCCAGGGTCGACACCACGAGCCCGATGGTCTGCGTGCGGCCGGTGCGCAGTGCGCGGGCAGCGCGGTGCGGGCGATAGCCGAGCTCGGCCATGGCCACCTCGACGCGGGCGCGCGTCTCGGGGTCGACGCGAGGACTGGCGTTCACCACGCGCGAGACCGTCTGTCCCGAAACCCCCGCGCGTGCGGCGACGTCGGCCATGGAAACCCGGCGCTGCGCCGCTGCATCCATGTCGCCACCTTCCTGCGAATCGCCCGGCGGGCCGGCCCCATCGTGTTGACGCTAACATAGCGCAGTTGCTACCGTGTTGACGTGAACACTCCTGAGTCCGGAACGGATGCCGCAGCCACCGCGGCACAGATGCTCGGCGCGGGCGTCGCCAAGCGCACCGCACGCCTCGCCGACGGGCGGGAGCTGTTCTACTACGACGATCCCGGCACGATCCTCGGGCCCGACCGCGCGATCGATGCGCGCGATCTCGCACCGCGCCCGGCGACGGCCACGATGCGCCGCGACGTGCTGACCGGCGACTGGGTCTCGATCGCGGCGGCACGGCAGAACCGGGCGTTCCTGCCTCCGGCCGAGCTCGACCCGCTCGCGCCGCAGACACCGACGAACCCTTCCGAGATCCCTTCGATGTACGACGTCGCGGTGTTCGAGAACAAGTCGCCGTCGTTCGGTCCGGCCCTCGCCGTCGCACACGGCGACGCGCCCGCAGGCGAGCACGCGCCGCACGGTCTCGACGACCTCGACGCCCCCGGTCTCGGACGCACGCGCACGAGCGTCGGACGCTGCGAGGTGGTGTGCTTCAGCCCCGAGCACTCCGGCTCGTTCGGCTCGCTCACCCCGACGCGGGCGCGCACCGTGATCGAGGCATGGGCAGACCGCACCGCCGCCCTCTCGGCCCTGCCCGGCGTCGAGCAGGTCTTCCCCTTCGAGAACCGCGGTGAGGCGATCGGCGTGACCCTCCCCCACCCGCACGGCCAGATCTACGCCTACCCCTACATCACGCCGCGCACCGCGACGCTGCTGGACTCGGTCCAGCGCGAAGGCTCCGACCTGTTCGCCCGCATCCTGGACTTCGAGCGTGCGGCTGACCGCGTCATCCTGTCGGGCAAGCACTGGACGGCCTTCGTCCCGTTCGCCGCGCGCTGGCCGATCGAGGTGCACCTTCTGCCGCATCGCCACGTGGCCGACCTCGCCGAGACCACCCCGGCCGAGCGCGACGAGCTCGCCCCGCTCTACCTGCGCCTTCTGCGCGGCATCGACGCGCTCTACGACAGCCCCACGCCCTACATCGCGGCGTGGCACCAGGCGCCGGTGCACCGCGGACGCGACGCCGTCCGGCTGCACCTGCAGCTGACGAGCCCGCGGCGAGCGGCCGACAAGCTCAAGTTCCTCGCCGGATCCGAGGCCGCCATGGGCGCGTGGATCGGCGATATCCCGCCCGAGACCTCGGCCGCGCGCCTGCGCGAGGCCGTGGCATCCGTTCCCGAGGAGACCCTGTGACCGACACCGCCCGCACCACCGGCACCGCTGCGGCGGCGCGCGAGCTCTTCCGGAAACAGTTCGGCGCCGAGCCCGTCGGCACGTGGTCCGCCCCCGGCCGGGTGAACCTGATCGGCGAGCACACCGACTACAACGACGGCTTCGTGCTGCCGTTCGCGATTCAGCAGCGCACGCACGTCGCGCTCGCGCCGCGCACCGACGGCGCCGTACGGCTGCGCGTCGCATCGACGTTCGACCAAGCGATCGTCGAGGTCGCGATCGACGAGCTCGACGCCCTCTTCCCCGAGCGCCGCGACGAGGTCACCGAATGGGCCCGCTATCCGCTGGGCGTCGCATGGGCGCTGCTGGCGGCATCCGGAAAATCCCCCGCCGACGTCGGCGGCCTCGACCTCGCATTCGCGTCGAACGTTCCCGTCGGGGCGGGGCTGTCGTCGTCAGCTGCCATCGAAGGTGCCACGGCCGTTGCACTCGCCGACGCTTGGGGCATCTCGCTGGACCGGGTGTCCCTTGCCAAGGCCGGGCGCGTCGCCGAGAACGAGGCCGTCGGCGCCCCGACGGGCATCATGGACCAGATGGCGGCCCTCCTCGGGCGCGCCGACGCGGCGATCTTCCTGGACTGCCGCTCGCTCGAGACCGAGATCGTCGACCTCGGGTTCGACGGCGCCGGCCTCGAACTGCTCGTCATCGACACGGGCGTCGCCCACTCCCACGCGACCGGCGGCTACGGCGAGCGCCGGGCGGCGTGCGAGCGCGGGGCGGCGGCCCTCGACGTGCCGGCTCTGCGCGACGTCACGGTCGGCGACCTCGACAGGCTGGCCGGCCTCGTCGACGACGTGACCTACCGCCGCGTGCGGCATGTCGTCACCGAGAACCAGCGGGTGCTCGACACCGTGCGCACGCTCCGCGAGCAGGGTCCGACCGCGATCGGCGATCTGCTCGTCGCCTCCCACGTCTCGATGCGCGATGACTTCGAGATCTCGGTGCCCGAGCTCGATACCGCCGTCGATGCCGCGTTGGCGGCGGGCGCGATCGGCGCGCGCATGACCGGCGGCGGCTTCGGAGGAGCGGCGATCGCCCTCGTCGCCCGCGACCGGGTGCAGAACGTGACGGATGCCGCGACCGCCGCATTCGCGGCATCCGGTTTCGCAGCCCCCACGATCTTCACCGTCACCCCCTCCGACGGCGCCGCTCGCGACGCCTGACGCACGCCCCGCCGGTTCAGGGCACGTGAACGGGGTTTGAACGCTCGACTCGCCGGTGCGGAAGACCTGGCGATGACGGATGCCGGGGCCTAGCGTCGTAGCAGGGCCGGACCACTCGTCTGCCGGCCGAAAGGAGCCATCGTGGCGTACATCACCGTCGGAACAGAGAACTCGGTCGACATCGACCTCTACTACACCGACCAGGGGCCGGCCGACGCACAGCCCGTGGTGCTGATCCACGGGTTCCCGCTGAACGGCGAGTCCTGGACGAAGCAGCAGGGCGCGCTGCTGGATGCGGGCTTCCGGGTGATCGCGTACGACCGCCGCGGGTTCGGCGCGTCGACGAAGGCCGGATCGGGCTACGACTACGACACGTTCGCGGCCGACCTGCACGCCCTGATCGAAGACCTGGACCTGCGCGATGTCGTCCTCGTGGGATTCTCGATGGGCACGGGCGAGATCGCACGGTATCTCTCGCGCTACGGCAGCGCGCGCGTCGCGAAGGCGGCGTTCCTCGGCTCGCTCGAGCCGTTCCTGCTGACGACCGAAGACAACCCGGGCGGCGCCGGCCCCCAGGAGTTCTTCGACGGCATCGCGCAGACGGTGCGCGAGGACCGCTACGCCTTCATCGCCGGATTCTTCCGCGATTTCTACAACCTCGACGACAACCTCGGCTCGCGGATCTCACAGGAGGCGGTGGACGCGAGCGTGCAGGTCGCGAACCTCATGGGCAACACGGCCATCGCGGCCGCTCCGCTGGCGTGGCCGACGGACTTCCGCGGCGACATCCCGTCGATCGATGTGCCCGCGCTCATCCTCCACGGAACGGCCGACAACATCCTGCCGATCGATGCGACCGGCCGCCCCTTCCGAGAGCTGCTGCCCGACGCGACATACGTCGAGCTCGAAGGAGCGCCGCACGGACTGCTGTGGACCCACGGAGCCGAGGTCAACGAGGCGCTGCTGGCGTTCCTGCGCGCCTGATCCCCCTCTCCCCTCCCGCCCTCTCTCCCCTCCCGCCCTCTCTCCCCTCCCCCCTCTCCCGTCTCCCCTCTCTCCCCCGCTCTTACCCGTCGAGGACGTACGTTCTCGCCGAGAACGTAGGTCCTCGAGGTCGGTAGCGTGCGGTTTCGGCGAGAACGCACGTATTCGACGGGGGCGAGCGGGCGGGCGAGGGGGCGGGGCGAGGGGGCGGGGCGAGGGGCCGGGGCGGGGCGAGAGAGGGCCGGGAGCGACGCGGGCGGCGGGGCGGAGGGTGCGGAGGTGTCAGGCCTGCCGGGGAGCGTTGGCCAGCGCGATGAGGCCGTCGATCATCTCCGACGAGACGCCGCCCTCGCCCGCGGTGAACATTCCGGCACGGCCGATCGGGAACGACTCCATCATCTTCGAGGCGTCCACCCCTTCGGGCATGATCGCCTCGACGCCCTCCATGCCGCTCATCATCTGCGCGATCGCGGCCTGCACCATCGGGCCGACGACCGGGTGGGCCATGGCCTCGCCGATCGACGACGTGGGCGACAACGGCAACACGACGTCATCGCCCGTGATGGCGACTGCGACCGTGGAACGGATGTCACGGCTCGAGGCGGCGACATCCACCATGTACTCGCCGCCCTCGACCACCCAGCCGTCGACGCGGATGTCCCAGTAGGCGAGGTCCGCTCGACGCACGACGAGCGTCACCGGCCGGGTCTCACCTGGCTGGAGCTCGATCGATGCGAAGGCCTTGAGTTCGCGCACCGGGCGCTGCACGGCGCCGCCGGGAAGCGACGTGTACGCCTGCACGACCTCACGGCCGGCGCGGTCGCCGGTGTTGGTCACCTCGACCCGCACCTCGATGTCGCCGTCCGCGTTCACGGCGCCCTCGGCATCCCCGTAGGCGAACGTCGTGTACGACAGGCCGTGCCCGAACGGGAACGCCACCTCCATGCGACGCGCGTCGTACCAGCGGTAGCCGACGAACAGGCCCTCGCCGTAGCGCACGTGCGAGAACTCCCCCGGAAAGTCGAGGTACGCGGGCGTGTCCTCCAGCCGCAGCGGGATGGTCTCGGTCAACTTCCCCGAGGGATTCACATCGCCGAAGAGCACATCGGCGGTCGCCCCGCCGCCCGCCTGGCCGAGCAGCCATCCCTCGAGGATCGCCGGCACGCGGCCGCGGAAGGGCAGGGCGACGACACCGCCGTTCGACAGCACGACCACCGTGTTCGGGTTGGCTGCCAGCACGGCATCGAGCAGGTCGAGCTGCGCGGCGGGCAGGTCGATGTCGTCGCGGTCGTACCCCTCGGACTCGAGCCGTGCCGGAAGCCCGAGGAACACCACGGCGACGTCGGCACCGGATGCCGCGGCGACGGCCTCGTCGCGCAGCGCCGCCGTCTCGTCGGCTGTGACATCGAGGGCATTGCTGAAGCCACGCGCGTACGAGACCTCACCGCCCGAGGCCGCCCGGATGCCCTCCAGTGCGGAATCGAGCCGCGTCGGGTTGATCATCGACGAGCCGGCGCCCTGGTAGCGCGGCTTCTCGGCGAACTCCCCGATGACCGCCAGCGCGGCGTCCTTCGCCAGCGGCAGCACGCCCCCGTCGTTCTTCAGCAGCACGATCGAGCGCGCGGCGGCTTCCCTCGCGAGCGCGTGATGCGCGTCGACGTCGAGCGGCCCGGACACCGCTCCGGCGCCTTCGGTCGCCTTGCTCACGAGGTCGAGAACGCGCCGGGCCGCGGCATCCAGAACCGACTCGTCGAGTGTGCCGTCGTTCACCGCCGCGACGATCTGCGCGTCGGTGACGCCGTTGGACGAGGGCATCTCGAGGTCCATGCCCGCCTTCACGCCCGGGACGCGCTCATTGACCGCTCCCCAGTCCGACACCACGAGACCCTCGAAGCCCCATTCGTCGCGCAGCACCCGGGTGAGCAGCCACGGATCCTCCGAGGCGTACACGCCGTTGATGCGGTTGTACGAGCACATGACGGTCCAGGGCTGGGCGTCCTCGACGACACGCTGGAACCCACGCAGGTACATCTCGCGCAGTGGGCGGGGGTCGATGTCGGAGCTTGACCGCATGCGGTCGTTCTCCTGGTTGTTGGCGGCGAAATGCTTCAGCGACGCGCCGACGCCCCGCGCCTGCATGCCGTGGACGATGGCGGCACCGAGCACGCCCGAGACGATGGGATCCTCGGACAGATACTCGAAGTTGCGGCCGCACAGCGGCGAGCGCTTGATGTTGATGCCGGGGCCGAGCAGCACCGCGACGTTCTCGATCGAGGCCTCGACGCCCAGCGCGTCGCCGACGCGGCGCAGCAGATCGACGTCCCACGACGAGCCCAGCCCGACCGCGGGCGGGAAGCACGTCGCCGGCACGCTGTCACCGAGGCCGAGGTGGTCGCCGCCCTCGCGCTGTTTGCGCAGGCCGTGGGGTCCATCGGTCATCATGACCGCGGGTACGCCTACGCGCGGCACCGGCTTGGCGTACCAGAAGCTCGCGCCGCTGGTCAGTGACGCCTTCTCTTCGAGGGTGAGCTCAGCGGTGAGCCGGGACGCGTCCAGATCGGTCATGGCAAAACCTTACGTTATTTGGTTTTCAGTTATCAAGCATTGTTCGGGTTTACTTCTCCTATGGCAGACACCCGGGCGGGGCGGCGCGGCTCGTACGCGAAGGGCGTCGCCAAGCGCGAAGAGATCCTGCAGACCGCCCTCGGCGTCATCGCTCGCGAGGGCTTTCGCAGAGCATCCGTGAAGGAACTGGCGGATGCCGTGGGCCTCAGCCAGGCCGGACTGCTCCACTACTTCGACAGCAAGGAGGAGCTCTTCACCGAGATCCTCCGCAAGCGCGACGAGCTCGATGTCATCGGCCACGGCCTCGGGGACGGACGCGGTGGGAACGGCCTCGGAGAGAGCGCCGGCGCCGTCGCGGATGCCACTGAGGGAGAGCTGCCGGACCTGCGGGCAGGCTACGTCGGCATCATCGAGCACAACGCCGACGTGCCCGGCCTCGTGCACCTGTTCGCCCGGCTATCGGTCGATGCGGCCGATCCGGGGCATCCCGCCCACGCGTTCTTCCTGGCGCGCGGCGAGGGGCTGCGCACCCTCTTCGCGTCGGCGATCGAGGCCCAGCAGCGCGCCGGCCAGATCACCGACCGGGTGGACGCCCAGACCCTCGCCCGGATCTTCCAGGCCGTCGCGGACGGCATGCAGCTGCAGTGGATGCTCGAGCCCGAGGTCGACATGGCGGCCACCGTCGGGGCGCTCTTCGATGCGCTGGCGGTGGCTCCGGCAGACACGGACGAGGCGGCTCCGGCGGCAGGCACCGCGCCCGCGACGACCGACACGGAGGAGAGAGCGTGACCGTGGGCCCGGTCGTGGCGATCTCCCCCGGCCGCGTCCGGGGCTTCTGGCGCGGCGAGCCCGGCGCCGGCGGCTCGGCGGCCTTCCTCGGCATCCCGTTCGCGCAGGCGCCCGTCGGCGACCTCCGGTTCGGCGCACCGGTTCCGCCGGAACCCTGGAAGGGCGTCCGAGACGCACTCGAGTACGGCGCGACCGCGCAGCGCGGCGACCCGGGCGACACCCTCATTCCCGAGCCGTCGGTCCCGGGTGAGGCCACGCTCAACGTCAATGTCTTCACGCCCGCGCCAGGGGGTCACGATGCCGCGCTGCCCGTGCTGGTGTGGATCCACGGGGGCGGTTTCGTCTCGGGGTCGCCGGCGAGCCCGTGGTACGACGGCCGAGCGTTCAACCGCGACGGCGTCGTGACGGTGTCGGTGTCGTACCGGCTGGGCTTCGACGGGTTCGGGCATATCGCTGGCGCCCCGTCGAACCGCGCAGTGCGCGATTGGATCGCCGCGCTGGAATGGGTGCGCGACAACATCGCCGCGTTCGGCGGAGACCCCGGGCGCGTGACCATCGCGGGACAGTCCGCGGGCGGCGGCGCGGTGCTCACGCTGCTCGGGATACCCGCGGCCCAGCATCTGTTCCACTCGGCCTGGGCGCTGTCGGGCGCGATCGCCGACGTGCCTGCCGAGCGGGCCCGCACGCTGTCGGCGAAGCTCGCCCACCTCGCCGGGGTCGCGCCGACCCGCGCGGGCTTCGCCGCTGCCACCGAGGCGACGTTGCACGCCCTGCAGGGGAAGGCGGCCGTCGCGGATTCCTCGGGTCGTCTGGCCGAGGTGCGGTCGCTGCTGGCTGACGGACTGTCGTGGGGGCCCGAGATCGACGGCGACCTGATCACGCAACCCACGATCTCGTCGCTGTGCAGCGGCGTCGGTGCGAGCAAGCCGCTCGTGCTCGGGTCGGTCGACGACGAGTTCACCATGCTGACCGACCACGTCAAGCGGGCGCTGGGCCTCGTTCCCGCAAGCCTCGCGCTCGGACAGCTCGGGGTGCCGCGTGAGCGCGCTCGCACCTACCTTGCCGGCAACGCCGCCCAGCGACGCAGAGGCACGGCGGCGCTGCTGGGACGCTATGTCACCGACGTGGTGTTCCGCGCGACGGTGGTGAAGGTGGCGGACGCGCGAGCGGATGCCCCGACGTGGGTGTACCGCTTCTCGTGGCCGTCACCGGCCCGAGGCTGGGCGCTGCACTGCCTCGACGTGCCGTTCTGGTTCGACTGCCTCGACGATCCGCACGTCGCCGGCATCGCCGGTGCGGATCCGCCGCGGCGCCTCGCCGAGGCGGTGCACGGCGCCGCTGCCGCCTTCGTCCGCGGCGACGACCCGGGGTGGATGCCGTGGTCGCGCGTGCCGGGAATCACCCGCGTCTTCGGGGGCGAGGCATCCCGCCCCGACGTCATCGCCGACGGCTACGCCTCGGTGCGCGCGCTGGTCTGATCGCGGGCGCGCCGCCGTCACGACAGCGCGGCGATGACCCTTCGCTCGAACAGCTCGATGCCCGACAGGTCGTACGCCGCCTCGGGGAAGTAGTGGATCGCATACGTGATGCCGTGGCGCTCGCGCTCGGCGAGGTTCTCGGCGACCCTGTCGACGGCACCGAACCCAGGCGAGGCGAGGAATTCGTTCTCGATCACGTCGGCCCGCTCCTGCCCCACGTGCGGGAGCAGCCGGGCCTTGACCGCAGCCAGGCGGTCGCGCGCCTCGGCCTCGGTCTCACCGACGATCGTGTTGACGTTCGACGAGCGCGTGATCGACGCGAAGTCGCGCCCGATCGCGTCGCAGTGCCCGCGCAGCACCTCGCTCTTGTGATCGACCTGTTCGAGAGAGCCGGTGAAGTTCGTGTACGCGGCGTACTGCGCCGCGATCTTCAGCGTGACCTTCTCGCCACCGCCGGCGATCCACATCGGGATGCCGCCGTCCTGGATGGGCAGCGGCCGCACGATCGCGCCGTCGACCTTGTAGTACTCTCCGTCGAGGGTGGCACGCCCGGTGGTCCACGCCTGGTTCATGATGTCGACGCCTTCGCGCAGCATCCGGAGCCGGTCCCGCACCGGCGGGAACCCGTAGCCATACGCCTTCCACTCGTGCTCGTACCAGCCGCCGCCGATGCCCATCTCGGTGCGTCCGCCCGACACCGCGTCGACGGTCGCGGCGACCTTCGCGAGATAGGCGGGGTTGCGATAGCCCATGCAGGTGCACATCTGGCCGAGACGGATGCGGCTCGTCGACGCCGCGAACGCGGCCATCAGCGTCCACGCCTCGTGCGTCGCCTCGTCGCTGTGCACCGGCGTCGTGTGGAAGTGGTCGTAGACCCACAGCGACTCCCAGGGCCCTGCGTCCGCCCGCTGGGCGAGGCCGTTCATCACCGACCAGTGCTCGGTGGGCTCGATGCCGACGAGATCGAATCGCCAGCCTTGGGGAATGAAGGTTCCGAAGCGCATGGCCCTCAGCCTATTTGCCCGGGCGTCGGGCGAGTGGGTGTCTCGACGACGCGGGCGTGCGGCATCCGTTCCCGCATCACGGCGATCGCCTCGGGGTTGTGGTCGACCAGGACGGCGTGACGGCCGAGCGCCGAGGCGACGGCGCCGGTGGTGCCGCTGCCGGCGAACGCGTCGAGCACCCGGTCGCCGGGGCGGCTGGACGCCTGGACGATGCGCCGGAGGATGCCTTCGGGCTTCTGGGTCGGATACCCGGTCTTCTCGCGGCCCGTCGTCGGCACGATCGTGTGCCACCACACGTCGGTGGGCAGCTTGCCGCGCTCGGCCTTCTCGGGTGTGACCAGCCCCGGAGCCATGTAGGGCTCGCGGTCGACGGCGTCCGAGTCGAACCAGTACGTCTTCGGGTTCTTCACGTACACGAGGATCGTGTCGTGCTTGGTCGGCCACCGCTTGCGGGTCTTCGCCCCGTAGTCGTACGCCCAGATCAGCTCGTTGAGGAACCGCTCACGCCCGACGAGCGCGTCGAGCAGCACTTTGGCGTAGTGCGCCTCGCGATAGTCGAGGTGCACGTAGAGCGTGCCGTCGTCGGCCAGCAGCCGCCACGCCTCGAGCAGCCGCGGCTCGAGGAAGCCCCAGTAATCGTCGAACCGGTCGTCGTACGCGCGCAGGTCGCCGCGGATGCGCTCGTACTCGCGCCCGTGGAACCCCCGGCGCACGACGGACGCCGGCTTCGTCGCGGCGCTCGCCCGGTCGTAACTCCGGCGATCTGCGGCATCGGCGGTTGCCGTTGCGCGGAATTCCGCGGATGTTCGCTCGACCGCGTCGCGTTCTTCCGGAGTTGTGAACGCAGCGGCACTGGAATCGGGAGACGGATGCCGCGACCGCGCGGTCTCGACGGCCCGCTCCTGCGAGCGCCCGGTGTTGAAGGGCGGGTCGAGGTAGATCAGGGTGAACGACGCGTCGGGGAAGGCGCGGAGCACTTCGAGATTGTCGCCCTCGTAGACCTCGACGGATCCGGCATCCGGCTCGGCTCCCGGCTCGGGGTCCGGCGCCGGGGCATCGGTCACGGCACCCGTCGCAGCCACGCGTCCGTGGCGAACTTCGACTCGACCAGGGCTTCGGCCTCGGCGTACTCGTCGTCGGTGATGTGGCCGGGCACGGCGCCGTAGAGGCTGGCGAACGTGTCTTTCAGCTTCTCGATGATCGCCTCGCGCGGCAGTCCCGTCTGACGCCGCAGCGGGTCGACGCGCTTGGCCGCCGACGTGGTGCCCTTGTCGCTGAGCTTCTCGCGGCCGATGCGCAGCACTTCGGTCAGCATCTGCCCGTCCATGTCGTAGCTGAGGGTCGCATGGTGCAGCACTCCGCCGTTGGCGAGTCGCTTCTGCGCCGCGCCGCCGATCTTGCCCTGCGGCGAGGCGATGTCGTTCAGTGGCTGGTAGGTGGCCTCGATGCCGAGGGCGCGCAGCGCCTGCAGCACCCAGTCGTCGAGGAACGCGTACGAATCGGCGAAGGTCAGCCCCTGGACGAGGGATGCCGGCACGTACAGCGAGTACGTCACGATCGAGTTCGCCCCCATGAGCATGGCGCCGCCGCCCGAGATGCGCCGCACGACGTCGAAGCCGTGCTTGACCGCGCCCTCGGGATCGACCTCGTTGCGCAGGGACTGGAACGACCCGATCACGACCGCGTTCTCGTTCCACTCCCACACGCGCAGCGTCGGCCGGCGCCGGCCGTCGCCGACGCGCGCGGTGAGCACTTCGTCGAGCGCGAGGTTCATCCGGGGTGAGACCGGGCGTTCGTGGACGATCTCCCAGTCGAAGTCCCGCCACCCGGGCGCGGTCACCAGCGCGCGGCGCACCGCGGTGCCCACGGCCTCCGGAGTGAACCCCAGCAGCTGCGCCCCCTCGGGGAGCGCCCCGCGCACCGCGGCAGCGATCGCGGTGACATCGGACTCGATCGGCAGGCCATTGACGGCGGCATCGATGTCGGCGAGGGCGTCGTCGGGCTCGAGAAAGAAGTCGCCCGCGAGACGGAAGTCGGCGATGCGGCCGTCGCGCTCCTCGAGGTCGACCACCACGAGCTTGCCGCCCGGAACCTTGTATTCGCCGTGCATGCGTTCAGCCTATTGCCGCCTCCCTCCCCTCGCCCTCCCTCCCCTCGCCCTCCGCCCCATCCCTCACACCCCCTGTGATGTTCGTTCGCCACATATGTACGCCCAGGCCGCCGTTTCGCGTACATATGTGGCGAACGAACGGGGGGGGGTGAGAGGGACGCGGGGAGGGGACGCGGGGAAGGGTCGCGGGGAGGGGACCGGATGGGCTCAGTCGCGGGCGGGGAAGCGGCGGTCGAGCCACGCGAGCAGGTCGTCGCGCACGTCCTGCTGCATGACCTCGTTGAAGATCTCGTGGCGGGCACCGGGGTAGACGAGCGTTGTGACATCGGTGAAGCCCGACCGCGTGCGGTAGGCGTCGGCGAGCTTGTGCACGCTGCGGGGACCGCCTACGGTGTCGTCGCGTCCGACCATGAGAAGCGTGGGGATGTCGCGGCCGAGGTTCCTGCGCGGACGACCCATGATCCGCGCCGAGTCGAGGGGGCCGAACAGCTTCAGCAGCGGTTCGGTCGTCGTCAGGGGATCGTCGATGAATGCCTGCCCGACCGCGAGATCCGATGACAGCCATTCCGTGCCCATGGCGCCCGGGGCTTTCCACGGCGCGTTGAGGTCGCCCGAGTTGAGCGTGCCGGGCCACCGGAGTGCCGACCCGCTCAGCACGAGAGCGTCGTAGCCGTCGGGGTGGTCGTTGACGAGCATCTGCGCCATGAACGATCCCCACGAGTGCCCGAGCAGCACCAGCGAAAGGGCAGGGTTCTCGGCACGGATCTCCTGCGTCAGCTGCCAGATGGCGGCGATCGTGGCGGGAAGCCCTCCTGGGCCGAGGCGGCCGAGTCGTGACGCGTCACCGCCATACTGACCCATTCCGGTGCGACCGTGGCCGCGATGGTCGTCGGCGTACACGGTGAAACCGGCCGTCGTGAGGGCACTCACGAGGGCGCCGTACCTGCCGGCGTGCTCGCCGACACCGTGCAACAGCTGCACGACGGCGCGAGGCTCGCCCTCCGCCCGGTGGACCTCGTAGACGATCGATACGCCCTGGGCATCCGTGTAGGACCGCACATCGGTGTTGTCGGGCATGCGCAGAAGTCTAGGCCGCATGGCGCGACGGTCGCGGGACCTGTGGAGGAAGCATCCGAGACTTTGTTTAGCAAGACTAATGAGCTAGGCTAAACAACCGCATGACCAGCCACGATTCCACCAGCACCCCCACCGCCGACCACGCCGACTTCTCGCCTGCCGCCGCGCAGCTGCGCATCGCGACGTTCCGGCTCGCGCGGCGTCTGCGCACGCAGCGCGCGGTGGACTCGATGAGCGACGGCCAGTTCGCCGTCCTCGCCGCCCTCTTCGTGCATGGTCCGCACACGCTCGGCGAGCTCGCGGACCGCGAGCGGGTCTCCGCGCCGTCGATGAACCGAACGGTGAACTGCCTGCAGGAGTCGGGCTACATCACCCGGACCGCCGACGAGAGCGACGGACGGAAGGTCGTCATCTCGCTGACCGAGTCCGGGCGCGGGGTTGTCGATGAGACCGCGCGCCGCCGCGACGCGTGGGTGGAGGCGGCGCTGGCCGAGTTGTCGATCGACGAGCGTGCCGTGCTCGCCCGTGCCGCCGAGATCATGGAACGGATGGCCGCGCGATGACCCCCTCGTCCCCTCCACGCGCCGCTGGCGCGTCGCGCGGAGCCTCCGGTCGTGGGGCCCCAGCCATGTTCCGCTCTTTCTCGGTCTTCAACTACCGCGTCTGGTTCATCGGCGCACTGGTGTCGAACATCGGCGCGTGGATGCAGGCGACCGCGCTCAGCTGGGTCGTGCTGACCGAGCTGACCGACAACGACGCCGCCGCGATGGGCATCACGATGGCGCTGCAGTTCGCTCCACCGCTGCTTCTCGTGGGCGTCACCGGCTGGGTCGCCGACCGCTTCGAACGGCGGCGCCTCCTCGTCGTTACGCAGGGACTGCTGCTGCTGATCGGCGTCGCCATCGGCATCCTGCTTCTCGTCGGCGTGATGACGCTGCCGCTGATGTACACGTTCGCTCTGGCGCTGGGCATCGTCGCGGCATTCGACAATCCGGCGCGCCAGGCGTTCGTCTCGGATCTCGTGGCGCGCGAGGTCGCCTCCAACGCCGTAGCCCTCAACGCCGCGTCGTTCAACGGCGCGCGCATGATCGGGCCGGCGCTCGCCGGGGTCGTCATCGTCGCCGTCGGCACCGGCTGGGTGTTCCTCGTCAACGGTGTGACGTTCTTCGCGATGATCATCGCGCTGTGGCTCATCCGCACCGACGAGCTCGTCCCCCGGGCCCACGCGCCCGGCGCCTCGCGCCTCGCCGACGGCTTCCGCTACGTCGCTCGCCGGCCCGACCTCATCGTCACTTTCGCGATGGTCTTCCTCGTCGGCGCATTCGGCATGAACTTCCCGATCTTCGCGTCCACCATGGCGATCGAGTTCGGTCAGGAGGCCGACGGCTACGGTCTGCTCAGCTCCATCCTCGCCGTCGGATCGCTCGCAGGTGCACTGCTCGCAGCTCGCCGCGACCGGGCGCGGATCCGGGTCGTGATCGGTGGGACGCTGCTGTTCGCCGCGGCCGCCGCGGTGTCGGCCTTCATGCCCACGTACTGGTCGTATGCCGCGACGCTCATGTTCACCGGCTTCGCGGTCGTGACGATGCTCACGACCGCCAACGGCTATGTGCAGACGACGACCGACCCGGCGCTGCGCGGGCGCGTGCTCGCGCTGTACATGGCCATCCTCATGGGCGGGACACCCATCGGCGCCCCGATCGTGGGCTGGGTGGCCGACGAATGGGGTCCCCGCTCGGCGATCCTCCTCGGCGCGGTCGCGGCCGTTGTGGCGTTCGCGATCGGAGCGACCTGGCTGATCGTCTCGGGACGCCTGCATCGCCACGAGCAGCGACGGTTCCGGTTGACGATCGACGAGACACGACCGCTGACGGTGGTGCCCCCCGAAGAGTTCTCAGACCAGATCGCCCAGACCACGCCGATCCGCGTGCCGTCGGATCGGGACCAGGTCGACCGCCGCGCAAGCTGACGCGGCCGCGGGTCCGGTCTCGCGCGACGTGGGGACCCCGGCCGCATCAGCGCCGCCCCGGCGGTCGCGGCTCATGCGGCGACCGTCCGGAATCCCGCATTGCCCATCGACGAATCCGGGGTGTTCTGCGAGCGGGCGGCGTTGCGGTATCGGTTGCAGTAGGAGATGTGGCAGAGATAGCTGCCTCCCCGGAGCACGCGCGCACCGCTTGGAGCCGGACCGCGGGGATCGATCGCGAGCTCCTCGGTATAGGTGCGCGGCGAGAACCAGTCCGCGCACCACTCCCAGACGTTGCCGACGGGCTGCCACAGCCCGTACCCGTTGCGGTCGAACGCTCTCACGGGTGCCGTCGTGAGGTAGCCGTCCTCCCGCGTGTTGACGCGCGGGAATTCGCCCTGCCAGATGTTGGCGCGCCAGCCCCCCTCGTCGACCTCTTCGTCACCCCACGGGTACTTCCTGCCGTCGAGGCCGCCGCGAGCCGCATACTCCCACTCCGCCTCGGTCGGCAGCCGTCTGCCCGCCCACGCGCAATAGGCCTGCGCGTCAGTCCAGCTGATGTGGACCACGGGGTGGTCGCCGATCCCGTCGAGCGTCGAGCTGCGGCCGCCCGGGTGCGCCCAGTCGGCCCCGCGGACGCCGAGCCACCACGGGGATCCCGCCGCCGCGCCCATCACGTCCCCGGCAGGCGCCGACACCGCGAGATGAAAGACCGCGCTGAACCCGAACACCTCCGCCTCGGTGCGGTATCCGGTGTCGTCGACGAATCGGGCGAAGTCGTCGTTGGTGACGGTCGTCGCGTCGATTTCGAACGCCTCCAGGGCCACCCGGTGCAGCGGCAGCTCTCCATCGCCCGGATTGCGATCACCCGACGAGTCGCCCATCGTGAATTCGCCCGCCGGCACCAGGGCCTGTTCGACCGCGTGGCGGCCGGTTCCCGCAGGCGCATCGGCCAGGGGCGTGGTCGGACGTCCCCATGCCAGGAGTTCGACCCTCCCCGGCGCCCCGCACGCGCACGACGGCCCGCATCCTCCCGGATCGTCCCGCATCATCCCGTCACTTCTCAGCGTCAGCGCGCGAAGATGCGCCGCACCCGCTCGAGCGTCTCTTGATCGTACGGACCCCAGTCCGGACGAGGCGTGTCAGGGCCCTGGTAGGGCTCGTCCCGGTAGCGGCGCTGGTACTGCTCGAGCTTGTCCTCCAGATCGGCCCGCACGTCCGCATATGCCGGGTCGTCGGCGACGTTGCGCATCTCCGCGGGGTCGGCCTTCAGGTCGTACAGCTCCCACTCCGGCTCGAAGACCCGGTCGGACGCACCCGGCACGCCCAGGCCGGCTCCGTAATAGTGGATGAGCTTGTGATCGGCGGTGCGGATGCCGTAGTGCGCGGGGGCGGCGTGGATCGGATCGTCGTGCTCCCAGTACCGGTAGTACGCGGCGTCCGGCCACTCCTCGACCTGCTCACCGCGCAGCAGCGGCAGGAAGCTCCGGCCCTGCGAGGTGGGCAGCTCCGTCGCGGCCTCGATCCCGCAGGCGTCGAGGAACGTCGCGGCGAAGTCCACGTTCGTGATGATGGCATCGCATCGGCTGCCGGCCGGGATCGCCGCCGGCCACTTGATCAGCATCGGCATCTGCAGCGACTGGTCGAACATCAGCCGTTTGTCGAACCACCCGTGGTCGCCCAGGAAGAACCCCTGGTCGGAGGTGTACACCACCAGCGTGTTCTCGGCGAGGCCCTTCTCCTGCAGTCGGTCCAGGAGCCTTCCGACGTTGTCGTCGATCGACTGAACGCACTGCAAATAGTCACGCATGTAGATCTGGTACTTCCACCGCATGCGCGCCTCGCGGTTCTGTGGACCGCGCAGGTGCTCGGGGATCTCCTGCTTCAGATCGTCGGCGCCCATGTCGTCGGCGATCGTCATGCGGATGCCTCGGACGGCTTTGCTGCGACTCTCGTTGTCGTCGAAGAAGGTGTCGGGTTCGGGGATGGAGCCGTCGGCGTAGAGGTGCTTGTGCTTCTCGTCCGGCACCCAGGGGCGGTGGGGAGCCTTGTGGTGCACCAGCATGCAGAAGGGTTCGTCGGCGCCGAGGCCGTCCAGCCATTCCAGAGACAGATCGGTCACGATGTCGGTCGCATAGCCGCGCATCGTGCGTGTGCCCTCCGGGTCGACCATGTCCGGGTCGAGGTAGTCGCCCTGCCCGGGGAAGATCTTCCAGGTGTCGAAGCCACGCGGAAGCGACTGGCCGTGCTCACCGAGGTGCCATTTGCCGAACATCGCCGTGCGATAGCCGGCCCGCTGGAGTACCTCCGCGAACGTCGGCACGCGGTAGTCCAGTTCGGTCCAGATCGAGGACACGCCGTTGATGTGCGAGTAGGTCCCGGTGAGGATGGATGCACGGGAAGGGCTGCAAATCGAGTTCGTGCAGAAGACCGCGTCCATCCGCACGCCCTGCTGGGCGATCCTGTCCAGGTGCGGCGTGGAGTTCACCCGGCTGCCGTACGCAGATATGGCGTGGGCGGCGTGGTCGTCCGACATGACGAAGACGATGTTCGTACGGGGCATCTCGGTCACCCTCCTAGTACCGGCGGCAGCTCGGCGACGGTGCCGAGCGTCGTGTAACGCGGACCCGCCAGGCGGTCGAGGGGGCGGGGCAGCTCAGTGTCGATGCGACCGTCCATCGTCTCCATCACTGCGCCTTCCTCTGGCTCAGCTGCTGCCACACCCACTCGAGGGTGCCCACGAGGTCGACATCCGGGTTGATGCCCCACTCTGCCTGCAGGCCGTCCGACAGTGCGAGGAAGACCCGCGCCACGCGGTCGGCGTCCACGTCGGCGGGAAAGGTGCCGGCGCGTTGCCGGGCTCGGATGTCGCGTCCGATCACCCCGTGGAGCTCGGTGTCCCTCCGCCGGAAGAACTCGTGGGCGGGATGCTCGGGGTCGTACGCGGCGGCTTCCAGGCTCACGTAGAGGTGCACGAGCGCCGGAAGGTGCACGTTGTGTCGTGCCACCCGGATGGTGGTCGGCTCGTCGCCGGGTTGCTCGGCGAGGATGCGCCGATTCACGATGTCGCGCTGGCGGAGCACCTCCACCAAGAGGTTCTCCTTGGTGCCGAAGTGGTGCAGCAGGCCCGCCTGGGTCATACCGACTTCGGCGGCGATGTCGCGCAGCGACGTGGCGCTGTAGCCCTTTCGTCCGATGACCTCGAGGGCCGTCTCCAGGATCAGGTCCTGGCTCTCACGTCCCTGCGAGTAGGTGCGGCGCGGCGCGCGGCGCTTCACGGGCGCGCTGGGCTGACCGGCCAGGAACAGCGGCCGCACCGAGTCCCCGGGTACGTCGGGCCGAGCGGTGAGGATCGCCTCGGCGGTGCGCGGGATGTCGAAGGGGAGCGCCCCCTCAGCGCGCGTTGCCCCCGTCAGCACCTCCAGCAGCGCGGTGTCGGACGCCCCGAACTCGGCGACCACGGCAGCGCTGTGCGGCAGCAACGGCTCGAGGATCGCGGGACGCTCCAGATGCACGGCGAGGATCACCGGGGCGTGCGCGCTCAGTTCGCGAACGCGGACAGCGACCTCCGGCGCGAACTCGAGGGATCCGGCGTGGAAGCTGGCTTCCAGCGCGAACTCGTCGCGAGGGTCGAACGGCGCGCCGATGCGGACGATGATCGCCTCAGCCTCGGCGGGTTCGGCGACGAGGGTGAGCCCGGCCGCCTTCACAGCCTCCGGCGCGACCTCGGACGAGAACACCTTCGCGCCCCGGCGCAGGGGCAGCGCCGGCGCCGACGACGAGCGACCGTTGATCAGCACGACCATGGAGCGCGCCTGGGCGGCGTGGCCGGCGGCGCGGAAATCGTCCCGGCCGACGATCTCGATGGCCGCGTCCTCGTCGACATACGGGTTCTCGAAGAGGCCGAGCTCGAACTTCACGCGCAGCAGGCGCCGTACGGACTCGTCGATGCGCGCCTCTTCGACCGTGCCCGACTCCACGAGCGAGACGATGTAGCCCGGGTCTTCCTCGCCACCGAGCTGGTCGCATCCAGCGTCGATGATCTTGTGCACTCGCTCGACCTCGGAGAGGTGTTCGGCGCCCCATGCGCGTGGGGGGAGCACTTTGCCGCCGATGCGGGACTCTGTCACCAGGCCCCAGTCGGTGCAGATGACACCCTGGTAGCCGAGGCGCTCGCGCAGCAGCCCCGTGATGATCTGCCGGTTGAAGCCGAAGCCGACCTCCTCGACCGGCTCGCCGTCGAGGGTGAGCCCGATGGGGATTCCGTACGACGGCATGATCGCAGGGACGCCCCGCTCGATCACTCGGCGGAACGGCTCGAGGTGGTACTCGAACATGCCCCCGAGGTAGTCCTGCTCCTTCCCGTAGTGGAAGTGCGGGTCCTCGCCGTCGCGCTGCGGTCCGCCGCCGGGGAAGTGCTTCGCCATGCACGAGATGCCCTGCGGGCCGAGAGAAGGTCCGCCCTCGAACCCGTCGACGTAGGCGACTCCGAGCGCGCCCACCTTCTCAGCGTCCTGTCCGAACGTGCTGTACTGGCGCGCCCAACGCGGCTCGGTGGCGACATCGAGGGTCGGGTGCAGCGCCGAGCGGATGCCGAGCGCCGCGTACTCGCGGCGGGCGATGCCGGCGAACTCACGCACCGTAGCCTCGTCACCCAGGGCACCCAGGCCCAGCGGCTCGGGCCATGCCGAGAGGTGCTCGGCATTGAAGGACGCCCCCCAGTTCTCGGTGAACGAGTGTCGTGGATCGGTCGAGATCGTCACCGGGATGCCGTGGGGCTGGGCCTCGGCGACGCGCTGCACCTGGTTATTCCAGCGCGCCATGGCGCGCGGGTCGGGGATGCGGTGCACGTTCAGGTGGGTGATGTGCCGTTCCTCGATCAGCTGGCGGGCGCTGAGCTCGCGGACGGCGATGGGCTCACCGTCGATGTCGCCGTCTACGGTGACGCTCACCACCGACTGCACCATCAGGCCCGCCTTCTCCGCCAGCGACAGGCGGGACAGCAGATCCTCCACCCGGTCCTCGACGGGCAGGCGCGGATCCTCGTACGGGTCCATCACGCTGTTGCCGTTCAGGTCGCGATATGGTGTTCCGTCCTCGTGGCGCGAGGTGGCGGCGGCCGTCGTGCTCGTGGTCGTCGTCATGTGTTCCTCAGTTCTCCCTGCTGGCCGCCAGGAGGCGGCGTTCTTCGCGGCGTTCGCGCTGCTGTGCGACATCCGCCACCGGGGCGGACATGAAGAGGCGCTGCGTATAAGGATGCTCCGGGCGAGAGGTGACTTGGTCGACCTCGCCCTCCTCGACGATCTCACCGCGGTAGAGCACCGTGACGCGGTGGCTGATATGACGGATGACGCCGAGGTCGTGCGAGACGAAGAGATACGCCACACCGGTGGACTCCTGGATCTCGATGAGGAGATCCAGGACCCGCGCCTGCGTGGTCAGGTCGAGGGCCGACACCGGCTCGTCGCAGATGATGAGCCGCGGACTGAGCGCGATGGCGCGCGCGATGGCGATCCGCTGGCGCTGGCCGCCAGAGAACTCGTACGGCAGCCGTCGATCCGCGTCCGCCGGCAGGTGCACACGGTCCAGAAGGTCGCGGATCCGCGCACTCGCGTCTCTGCGAGTCCATCCCTGCACCAGCAGCGGCTCGACCAGGATGTCGGCCACCGTCATCGACGGGTTCAGCGAGGTGTAGGGGTCCTGGAAGACCACCTGGATGTCGCGGGCGAGACCGCGACGTTCGGTGGCGGGAATGCGGGTGATGTCGCGACCGTCGAACGAGATCGTGCCCGATGTGATCGGGACAAGTCCCAGGATCGCGCGACCAATCGTCGTCTTGCCCGATCCGGACTCACCGACGAGTCCCAGCGTCTCCCCCGGACGAATGTCGAACGACACGCCCGCGAGTGCCGTGAAGCTCTTCCGCCCGCGACTGCGGTACACGACCTCGAGATCGTCTGCGCGCAGCAGCGGTTCGTAGGCGGTCATCGTGCGTCCCTTCCCTCGGAGGCCGGCACTGGCGAGTATGTCCGCACCGGTCCCTCCTCCAGCATGGAGTCCAACAGGGTCCGGGTATACGGGTCCTGCGGCGCCATGAGGATCGACTCGACATCAGCCGTTTCGACGATCCTGCCGTGCTTCATCACCGCGACGCGATCGCAGATGTCCGCGACCACGCCGAAGTTGTGCGTCACCAGGAGAACGGCCATGTCTGTCTCGCGCTGCAGATCCCGCAGCAAGTCGAGGACCTCGGCCTGCACGGTGACGTCCAGCGCCGTGGTCGGCTCATCGGCGATGAGCAGCTTCGGTCTTCCGGCGACGGCGCCGGCGATGAGCACTCGCTGTGCCATGCCTCCGGAGATCTCGTGCGGGTAGGCGCGGAACGTGGCCTCCGGGTCGGGGATTCCCACGCGAGCGAGCAGCTCCAGCGCCCGTGCCTTCGCGTCCCGCTTCGACATGCCCAGGCTGGTGCGCAGTGGCTCGGTGAGCTGGTGCCCGATCCGGAAGCTGGGGTCGAGATTGCTCAATGGCTCCTGCGGCACATAGGCGATATCACTGCCGCGAAGCTTGCGGCGCTGAGCCGGGCCGAGCGTCGTGACCTCCGTGTCGAGGAAGCGGATAGAACCACGAGAGACCCATCCGCCCTCCGGAAGGAGGCCCAGCACCGAGAATGCCGTCTGCGTCTTGCCGGATCCCGACTCGCCCACGAGGCCGAGCACTTCACCCGGCGCGATGTCGAGCGACACGTGATGGACGACGGGATTCTGCGCATCTCCGACTCCGTAGCTCACCTCGAGGTCTCGCACCGAGAGCAGCGACGACATCGGGCGGTCGGCGAGGGACGCAGTCGCTGCCGGCGCCGTGGTGCCCACCTTGGACGAGTCGTCCGAGCCGCGGTCCTCGAGAGCGTCGCGCATGGCGTTGCCCAGCAGGATGAGGGCCATTGTCGTGAGGCCGATCGCGAGGCTCGGCCACAGAATGAGCGACGGCGCGACGAAGATGCGACGGAAGCCCTCATTCAGCATTCCACCCCATGAAGGCATCGAGCTGTCGGTGACCCCGAGGAACTCCAACCCCGCCTGCACCGAGATGGCGATGCTCGCCAGCCGGGCGGACTGGATGATGACGGGAGCCCGCACCACCGTGAGCACGTGGCGACCGATGATCCGGCGATCGCTCAGGCCGGCGACCCGTGCGGCGTCGACATACAGCTCATTGCGCACGCCCTGAACGGCCGCACGGACGATGCGAAACACCGCCGGTGCCAGAAGGATGCCGAAGACCGCCATCGAGACCCAGACCGAGGGGCCCGCCACGGCTCGGACCGCGAGGAGGATGACGATACCGGGAAGCGCCATATTGAGGTTGTTGACCCAGTTGGCCGCCGCGTCGAACCACCCGCCGTAGTACCCGGCAATGAGGCCCGCGGGAAGACCCACCACGAGGGCCACGACGAGCGCGAGTGCAGCGCCGGCGAGGCTGACCTGGGCACCCCACAGCAATCGGCTGAGGACATCGCGCCCCGAGCTGTCGGTGCCGAGGACGTGCTCCGCGCTGGGCGGCTGCATCGCGCTGCGCAGGTCGACGGCATCCGCCGCCGGCAGCGACAGGAACGGCACGATCAGCGCACCGAGGATGATCAGCAGCAGCACGACGGCTGCGGCCAACCCGAGCGGATTGCGCAGGAAGCGGCGCAGGGCACCGCTGCGGGCCGTCTTTGCGGCAGCGACAAGGGTTGTGGTCTGGCTGCTCATGAGAGACGCACCTTGGGATTCAGCCAGGCGACCGCGAGATCGACCAGCAGGTTGACGACGACGACGATGACGACGTACGCGAGGACGGCTCCCAGGACGAGCGGCACGTCGGCGCGCACGGATGCCTCCACGGCCAGACTTCCCAGCCCCGGAAGCGCGAAGATCTGCTCGATCACGACTGCGCCCCCGAGGATGCCGACCACCTGGATGGCGAGCGCGGTGAGTCCGGTCGTCGAGGCGTTGCGGAGGGCGTGTTCGAGCACGACCCGCGTCTCGGGGATCCCTCGACTGCGAAGGGTCCGGACATAGTCCTGGCGGAGGGCGGTGATCATGGAGCTGCGCACCTGCTGCGCGATGCCCGCTATCGCGACCACGGTCAGCGCCGTGACAGGCAGCACAAGGCTGCGGGCCCACGCGGCGGGGTCGGTCGCGAAGTCGGTGAAGCCCGTCGCGGGAAGCCATCCCAGCTGGATGGCGAACACCGTCACCAGGAACAGCGCGATGATGAACGCCGGCAGAGCGTCGGCGAGAGTGGTGAAGAACTGCACGGTCCTGTCGACCCATCCGCGCTTGATGGCCGAGACGACGCCGAAGGCGAAGCCGAGGATGCCGCTCAGCAGTGTGACCAGTACCACCAGGGCCACGGTGACGGGCATGCGGACCGAGATCGCCTGCCACACCGTCTGCGTGGTGAAAAGAGACTGGCCCAGGTCGCCGGTGAAGGCACCGGCGAGCCAGTCGAAGTACTGAACGAACACCGGGCGATCCAGGCCCAGCTGCGCATTGAGCTGCTCCACTTGGTCGGCGCTGGCGTTCTCGCCCAAGACATTGCGCGCGATGTCGTCGAATGCCGGAGAGAGGAGGAGGAAGACGATCAACGACGTCGCGAAGACGAGCGACACCGCCGACAACAGGCGCTTCAGGAGAAATGGCATGGCTGACCCTCAGGTGAAGGGTGGGGGCCCGCCGGGCGAGCCCCCACCGTCGTCACTGTCCGCTCGGCGTGAAGTTGTAGATCGATGGCACGGCCTGCTGCACCTGAGGCACGATCTCGATCTTGTCGCCGTAGAAGTTGAACGTGTTGGGCCGCATGACGGGAGCGAACCAGACGTTGTCGATGACCCACTCGTTGATTTCGCGGGCGGTCTCTGCGCGACCGGCTTCGTCGGCCGCGGGGTAGGCGGCGATCAGGGCGTCGAGTTCGGGATCGGTCGAGCCGAGCGGATTCCACGGGGCATCCGGAGACAGCAGGAACTGCGTGGTGTTCCAGTCGGACCGCTGCGCGAGGGTCATGAACGCGATCGGGAACTCTCCGCGCTGCATCGACGGGACGGCTTCGCCCGGCCCCCATTGGTGACGGTTCACGGTGACGCCGATGTCCTCCCAGTTCTGGATGACCGCGTCATAGATGATCGGCTCGAATACGGGACTGACCGGGAGGGTGATCTCCAGATCCTCCGCCCCGGCTTCGGCCAGCAGGTCCATCGCGCGTTCGGGATCGTAGGCGTAGGCGCTGTCGAGCTCCTCGCTGTACGCCTCGGTCTCCGGTCCGAAGACCTGCGCGGTCGGCTCGCCGAGTCCCTCCCAACCCACGTCGACGAGTGCCTCGGCGTCGATGGCGATCGCGAGGGCCTCCCGGACGCGGACGTCCGCGAGCTCGGGCTGGAGCTGACCGTCGCGATCGAAGAAGAGGATGCCGCCCCAGTTGACGGAGAACGGGTCGGGCTGGTTCAGGCCAGCGGCCTCGGCCTGCAGCGCAGATGCCGCACGGTTGAGCGAAGCGAAGTCGATCTGCCCGGACGTGAGCGCGTTCAGGCGCGCGGTCTCATCGGCGAGGATGCGGAACTCGACGGCGTCGAAGGGCAGCGGGTCGCCCCAATAGTCCTCGTTGCGGGTCAGGTTGTACGCCGAGCCGACCACCGAACTGCCGGCGTCGAGGATGTAGGGGCCGGTACCCACAGGGTTCGCGGCGATGTCGGGCGAGCCGAGGGCGGCCGGGCTGCCCATGTACCCGCCGGCATTCGCGAGGTTGGAAGGAAGGTCGGGATCGGGCGAATCCAGACGGAGGACCACGGTGTCCTCGTCGACGACCTCTGCGCCGACCACGTTCGCGAGGTTGCCCTGCAAGGGTCCGTTCGCGGTCTTGAAGTGCTCGATGTTCGCCTTGACGGCTTCGGCGTCGAAAGGTGTTCCGTCGGTGAACGTGACATCGGTGCGCAGTTCGAGTTCGAGCGAGAGACCGTCGTCCGCCGTCGTCCACTCGGTGGCGAGCATGGGGCTGAGCTCACCGTCGGGCTCGCGCTTGATGAGCGTGTCGTACACGGACTGGAAGACCGGAGCGAGGTGTCCTTCGTTCGCCTGTGCGGGGTCCCAGCTCGAGGGCTCCTGCAGCGCACCGATGACGAGCAGCGGGGCAGTCGCGCCGGCCTCGTCGGAGTCGGCCGGGTCGGGGGTGGTGCCACTACCGGCACATGCCGTGAGCGCCAGGGCGACGGCGGCAGTGCCGCCCACCAGTGCGGTAAGTCGTGCCATTCGCATGGCTGCCTCCAAAGACATCGTTGTGGTTGAAGTTCCCTGCCGCGGTGCTGCGGCGTCGTGTAATACTAAATACCGTTCAGTGGTTTTGGCAACAGCGCCAACGAACGGCTCGAGGAGGAGACGGTGACTGCGACGAACATCGTGTGGATATCGACGCACGACATCAATCAGCACATCGGTCCGTACGCCGATGTGTGGCCACAGCCCGATCGGCCGAAGACACCCCGTCTCGATGCGCTCGCCGCCGAGGGTGTCCGCTTCGATCAGGCGTTCGCCGCAGCCCCTGTCTGCGCTCCGTCCCGCGCGGCGATCATGACCGGCTGCTACCCCATCTCCACGGGCACCATGCACATGCGGACCAAGGCGGCTCCGCCCAGCGAGGTCCGCCTGCTCAGCGAGTACTTCCGCGCCGCCGGCTACTACACGACGAACAACTGGTTCACCGACTTCCAGGTCGAGACCCCGCCGACGGCGTTCGATGACTGCTCGGCGACGGCGCACTGGCGCGACCGACCCGGCGACGCCCCCTTCTTCGCGGCCTTCCACAGCCTCATCACCCACGAATCCCGTGTCTACGGCGACGACGCCTACTCCGCGGCGACCGCGGGGCTCTCAGATGACCAGCGGTGCGATCCGGAATCCGTGGCGCTTCCGCCCTACCACCCGGACACCCCGGCGTTCCGGTGGGCGTGGTCGCGGTATGTCGACCTCATCACCGCCATGGATGCGTGGGTGGGCGGCATCCTGGACCAGCTGGAAGAGGACGGCCTCGCCGACAACACGCTCGTCGTCTTCTGGAGCGATCACGGCGCGAGCTTCCCCCGCGCGAAGCGCTGGGCGAGCGAGGCAGGCCTTCGCGTCCCCCTGATCGCGCGGTGGCCGGGCCGGCTGGCCGCTGGCGACAACCGCGCCGAGGTCGTGCAGCTGCTCGACCTCGCCCCCACCATGCTCGAGGCCGCCGGCATCGCGATCCCGGAGCACATGCACGGCCGCAGCCTGTTCACCGCGGACGGCACGCCGCGTCCGGTCGCGCCCTACGCGTACGGCGCCCGCGATCGCATGGACGCCCAGGAGGACGCCGTCCGTACGATTCGAGACGACCGCTTCCGATACACGCTCAACCTGCATCCGGACCGCTCCGGCATGCAGTACAACCATTACCCCGACCACCTCGACACGTGGGCGGACTTGCGCAGGCTCGTCCATGAAGAAGGCCTCGAGCTGTCGCTCGGCCGAGCGCCGAGCGTGCTGACCGACCTGCAGCGGTCTGTGGTCGCCGCCGGCCGCCCGGCGGAAGAGCTCTACGACGTGGGCAGCGACCCCCACGAGACCCGCAACCTGGCCGATGACCCGGCCTACGACGACGTCAAGAGCAGACTGCGGGACGCCCTCGCGGCGTGGCGGTCGCAATATGGCGATCTCGGCCAGCTGCCCGAGCGCGAGCTCCTCGAGCGCTGGCGCCCCGGCGGGCGACTGCGGCCCACGGGCGCACCCGAGGTGCGCGTCGACGGGGACGTGGTGGTCGCGATCTGCGAGACCCCGGGAGGGTCCATCGCGTGGACCACCGATCCTCCCGGCGCTGTCGGCGAGCGGAACGAGCTGGAAATCCAGACCGGGTCGCCTGTGCCCGACGGGCGCCGATGGAACCTCTACACGTCGCCCATACCTCGTCCTTCGAGCACTGTGTGGTTCGGTGCGTGGCGCCTCGGATATGCCCCGAGCCCTCAGATCGTGCTGGCGACGGACACCGGCGAGGTGCGGCCCGCCGAAGCCGCCGCAGAGGTGCGTTGAGCATGCGCGCGGTCATGCTGATGTTCGACAGCCTCAATCGCCACATGGTGCCGCCGTTCGTCGACGACGTCCTGTCTCTGCCCTCGTTCCGAAGGCTCGCCGAGCACGCGGTCGCGTTCGACAACTTCTATGCGGGTTCGATGGCATGCATGCCCGCCCGGCGGGAACTTCACACCGGGCGACACAACTTCCTGCACCGCAGCTGGGGCCCGCTCGAGCCGTTCGACGACTCGGTGCCGTCGATGCTCGGTGCGCACGGAGTTCACACCCATCTGGTCTCGGATCATCTTCACTACTGGGAGGACGGCGGCGCGACCTACCACACGCGCTACTCCACCTGGGAGTTCTTCCGCGGCCAGGAGGGCGACCCCTGGAAGGGCGTCGTGGGCGCTGCAGACGTCCGCCAACCGCCCCTCGCGCGCATGCGTTCACAGGACCGGGTGAACCGTGCACACATGTCGACCGAGAAGACGCACTCCCAAACGCGCACGGTCGACGCCGGCCTCGAGTTCATCCGGACCAATGCCGCGGCGGACGAGTGGATGCTGCAGATCGAGCTGTTCGACCCGCACGAGCCGTTCTTCGCCGCGGAACGATTCCGGCAGGCGCGCGGCCTCGAGGAAGAGGCATCCTTCGACTGGCCGGCCTACCGTCGCGTCCTGGAGTCGGACGAGGACGTCGCGCGCGCCCGCGGGGAGTATCTGGCCCTGCTCGACATGTGCGACCACTCGCTGGGTCGCGTGCTGGATGCCATGGACGAGCACGACCTCTGGAATGACACGATGCTGATCGTCAACACCGATCACGGATTCCTCCTCGGTGAGCACGGCTGGTGGGCGAAGGCCCTGCAGCCGTGGTTCAACGAGCTCGTCCATCTGCCGATGTACCTGTGGGATCCGCGCTCTGGGCGGCGCGGCATCCGCGACGATCGCTTGGCTCAGACGGTCGACATCCCGACCACGCTCCTCGACTTCTTCGGCGTCCCGGCCACGGCCGATATGACCGGCCTGCCCCTGCACGCAGACGCAGAAGAGCACGCGGGAGCCCTGTTCGGCATTCACGGCGGACACGTCAACGTCACCGACGGGCGCTACGTCTACATGCGTGCCGCGGCCTCGGCCGACAACGCCCCGCTCGAGGAGTTCACCCTCATGCCCACGCATATGCGCGCGCGGTTCTCGGTGGCGGAGCTCGCGTCATGGGAGCCGGCTGAGCCGTTCACCTTCACCAAGGGCCTGCGCACCATGCGGGTGGCGCCCAGCGCGATGTGGCTGAACTCGTGGCAGCACGGAACCTTGCTCTTCGATCTGTCCGTCGATCCGGGCCAGGCCGACCCGCTCGTCGACGATGCGGTGGAGCTGCGGATGGCGCAGCTCCTGGTCGACCTCATGCGCCGGAGCGACGCCCCTGCGAGCCAGTTCACCCGACTCGGCCTTCCGGTGGAGGGAGATGTGGGCGTCGAGCATCTGCGCGCGGGCGTCGACCGTGAGCGAGCCCTGCGCACGGCCGAACCGATTCCCCGTCGCCACGAGCTGCGTGCGAGCGAGGTGCTCAGCCGCCCGCTTGCCGAGCTGCTGACGGACGCGCACTTCGTCGAGATCATTGCCCGGCATGCCCCCGACGTCGTCCACACCGAGATGGTGGGCCTGTCTCCGGGGGTCGACCTGCTGTCGATGGCGGCACGGGCGGCCATCGACGCCGAGACGCTCCGCGCGCTGGACGCGGACCTCGCCGACGTCGTGGCGCGTCGCGCGTCCGCCTCGGGCTGAGACGGATGTCGTCGGGCGGTCAGCGAGCCGCCTCGGCAGCCAGACGCTGGGATGCGGTCGCCATATGCGCGGCCATGGCCGAGGCCGCGGCATCCTCGTCCCCCGCCTCGACGGCGCGATACACCGCGTCGTGTTCCGCGACGGCCGTGCGAGCCTCGTCTTCGTCATGCACGGCACGATCGGCGTAGACCTGCAGGAGCGAGCGCACCACGTGCAGCAGGTCGACCAGCGTCTCGTTGTCCGCGGCGGTCGCCAGCGCGTTGTGGAAGTCCCGATCGGCGCGGGCGAAGGCTTTGAGGTCGGCCACGTCAGCGCGCATGCGTTCCATCGACGCCGCGAGGGCGGCGCGAGCGGATGCCTCGGCACGCGCAGCCGCGAGGCGCGCGACGTAGATCTCGAGGCCAGACCGCAGGTCGAGCAGTTCGGTCGTGCTCTTGCGTCCGATGAGCAGCCCCCACCGCAGCGTCTGCGGCAGCAGCTCGCTCGCCGTTCCTCGCAGGTAGGTGCCCGATCCGGGCCGCACGTCCACGATGCCGAGGATCTCGAGAGCGGCGAGTGCCTCGCGCACCGCCGACCGGCCGACTCCGAGGGTGCTCGCGAGCTGCCGCTCCGGCGGAAGCCGGGTGCCGGGGTCTATGGACCCCCCGGTGAACAGATCCATGAGCCGTCGGGCCACCTCCGAGGCCGGCGTTCCGCTCGGGAGCACGCCGAGAGCGGCGGTGATCTCGGCGGACCGGTCGTCGGGGTAGGCGGGCATGCGAACAACCTAACCGGTTTGCGTGCTCTCACGCCATAACCGGTCAACCGGTTCTTGCATTTGGTCAACCGGTTTGCCACAATGGTCGGCAACCACCCTCGATCGTCGTCGATGAGCAGGAGTCACCGTGGACCAGAGCAAGACCGCCCCCGAGGCGCCGACCGTCGCCGCCTCGGCGATCCGCAAGGTGTCGATTCGCCTCGTGCCGTTCGTGGCGTTGATGTTCTTCATCAACTACCTCGATCGCACCGCGATCGGCTTCGCCGCACCCAACGGCATGAACGACGACCTTGCGCTCAGCGCGGCTCAGTTCGGTTTCGCGTCGGGCGTCTTCTTCATCGGCTACATCCTGCTCGAGGTGCCGTCGAATCTGGCGCTGCACAAGTTCGGCGCCCGGCGCTGGCTGGCTCGCATCATGGTCAGCTGGGGCATCGTGGCGCTGCTGTTCACGTGGGTGCAGAACTTCGAGCAGCTCGTCGTGCTGCGGTTCTTGCTCGGTGTCGCCGAGGCCGGCTTCTTTCCCGGCGCCATCCTGTTCCTCAGTCTGTGGGTGCCCGCGCAGTACCGCGGCCGGGTGCTCATGCTCTTCTACCTGGCTCAGCCGCTCACCACGGTCATCGGCGCTCCGCTCGCCGGGCTCCTCATCCAGCAGGACCAGGTCTTCTTCGGCCTCGAGGGCTGGCGGTTCATGTTCTTCGGCGTCGCGATCCCCGCGATCATCGTGGGCGTCATCGCGTGGTTCTACCTCAAAGACAAGCCGGCCGACGCGAAGTGGCTGACCCGCGAAGAGCAGGTGTGGCTCACCGACGCCCTCGACCGCGAGAAGGCGGCCACACAGCAGAAGGAGCACGGCCACGTCTCGGCGAAGTACGCCTTCAAGAGCGGCCGCGTGTGGGTGCTGTCCTTCATCTACTTCGGCTTCATCTACGGTCTGTACGCGCTGGCGTTCTTCCTGCCGACGATCATCGAGGGGTTCCAGGCGCAGACCGGGCAGACCTTCGACGTTCTGCAGAAGGGTCTCATCACGGCCATCCCGTACCTGCCGGCCGCGATCGTCATGTACTTCTGGTCGCGGGATGCCTCCAAGCGAGGCCTGAAGACCTGGCACATCGCCGTTCCCGCGATCGCCGGCGCCGTCAGCATCCCGCTCGCGCTGTTCGCGGGCTCCCCCGCCGCCACGATCGCGGTCATCACCGTAACGGCGTGCGCGATCTTCGCGGCGCTGCCCAACTTCTGGACACTGCCCACGCGCTTCCTCACCGGAGCCGCGGCGGCAGCAGGAGTCGCCCTCATCAACACGATCGGCAACCTCGCCGGATTCTCGGCGCCGTACATCACCGGTGCGGTGCGCGACTGGACCGGCAACTACGAGGTACCGATGTTCATCGTCGGCTTCTTCATGCTCGTCTCGGCCGTGCTGATGGTGCTGCTCGCTCGCAGCAACCGCATCAACGCGGCGACCGTCGACGGCGCCCTCCATGACAGCGGCGCCCCGGCGGTCACTCCGACACCCGCCAGCGCGGCCGCCGCGGAGGAGGTCCGATGACGCGGTTGTGGAATGAGCCGGCGGATTTCGCGGATGAGATGGTCGCGGGGTTCGTGGCGGCGAACGAGCGGTATGTGCGGCGGGTGACCGGTGGTGTGGTGCGCTCGACGGTGTCGCCGGCGGGTCAGGTCGCTGTCGTGGTGGGCGGAGGATCGGGCCACTATCCCGCGTTCGGGGGTCTGGTGGGTCAGGGCCTGGCGCATGGTGCGGCGATGGGGAATCTGTTCGCGTCGCCGTCGGCGCAGCAGGTGTATGCGGTGGCCAAGGCCGCCGACAACGGTGGTGGGGTGTTCTTCTGCTACGGCAATTACGCCGGCGACGTGCTGAACTTCGATGCCGCGCAGGAGCGGCTGCGGGGCGAGGGGATCGCGTGCGAGACGGTGACCGTCACCGACGATGTGGTGAGCGCGTCCGCCGAGGAGAAGCACAGGCGTCGCGGGATCGCGGGGGATCTGGCGGTGTTCCGTATCGCCGCGGCTGCGGCCGAGGCGGGGTACGACCTTGCCGAGGTGGCCAGGGTGGCACGGCTGGCCAACGAGCGGACCCGTTCGTTCGGTGTCGCGTTCACCGGCTGCACGCTTCCCGGTGCTGAGGCGCCGCTGTTCACCGTGCCGGAGGGTCGGATGGCGGTGGGGCTGGGTATCCACGGTGAGCCGGGCATCGATGAGACCGGCATCCCCACCGCCGACGGACTGGCCGAGCTGCTGGTGGGCCGGCTGCTGGACGAGGTGCCCGGCGGGGTGACCGCGGCCGGGGCCCGGGTGGTCCCGATCCTCAACGGGCTGGGGTCGTTGAAGTACGAGGAGATGTTCGTCGTCTACCGGCGCATCGCGCAACTGCTCACCGACGCCGGGCTGGAGATCATCGACCCGCACGTGGGCGAGTACTGCACCAGCTTCGACATGGCCGGAACCTCGCTCACCCTGTTCTGGCCCGACGGTGCTGATCAGAACAGCGAATTGTCCGACCTGTGGGACACACCCGTCGACACCCCCGCCTACCGGCGCGGGTCGGTCGCGACGGCAGCGCGGGCGGACACTTCGGCTCGTACCTCGCTCAGTGCACGTGCTTCCTCGGCCCCGGCCGATGCGACCCTCGAGGATGTGCCACCGGCGGACGAGGCATCCCGCGCCATCGCTACCACCGTGCTCGCCGCGGTGCAGACCATCGCCGAGACCGTCGACACCCACGCCGACGAACTCGGCCGCATCGACGCGATCGCCGGGGACGGCGACCACGGCATCGGCATGCAGCGCGGCTCACACGCCGCGCTGGCCGCCGCTCGCGTCGCGGTCGACGCCGGTGCCGGCGCCGGCACCACACTTGCCTGGGCCGCAGACGCGTGGTCCGACAAGGCCGGCGGCACGTCGGGGGCGCTGTGGGGCGTCATCCTGAACGCCATCGCCGCCAAGCTCGGCGACCAGGGACGCCCGGAGGCCACCACCGTCGCGGCCGGGGTGGCCGCCGCATCCCGTGGAGTCATCGACTTCGGCAAGGCCGAGGTGGGCGACAAGACGATGGTCGACGCGCTCGTGCCGTTCAGTTCGACCTTGGCCCACGCGGTGGACGGCGGCGCCGACCTCGCGACGGCATGGCGGACGGCCGCGGATGCCGCGACTCGCGCCGCCACGGCCACCTCAGACCTGCTCCCCCGCATGGGACGGGCTCGCACCCACGGCGAGCACGCGCTCGGCACGCCAGACCCGGGTGCGCACTCGCTCGCCCTCATCGCCACCGCCGTGGGCGAGTTGCTCACGACCGAGAAGGAGAAGGCCGATGCCTGACACCGCCACCACGCCTCAGCCGCCGACCAGGGAGCCGCTGCGGATCGTTGTCGGCTGCGATGATGCCGGCTTCGACTACAAAGAGGTCCTCAAGCAGGACCTCGACAACAACCCTGGTGTGGCCGAGGTGATCGATGTGGGTGTGGGTGCCGATGGCCACACCCCGTACCCGAGGGTCGCGATCGAGGCTGCCCAGCGTGTTGCGGCCGGGGATGCCGACCGTGCGCTGCTGATCTGCGGCACCGGCCTGGGGGTGGCGATCGCGGCGAACAAGGTCGCCGGCATCCGCGCGGTCACCGCGCACGACTCGTACTCGGTGGAGCGGGGTGTGTTGTCCAACAACGCACAGGTGCTGACCATGGGCCAGCGCGTGATCGGCATCGAGCTGGCCCGCCGCCTGGTGCGCGAGTGGCTCACCTACCGGTTCGATGAGTCCTCGGCATCGGCGGAGAAGGTCGCCGTGATCGACGAGTACGAGACCACCGGCAGCTGCTGATGTCCGGGCCGGTCGTGGTGGGGGTGAGCCTGAAGACGTACTTCGGGCACCAGCAGGCCGCGGCCTGGTTCACCGAGGTCGCCCAGCGCGTGGGCGAGCACTTCGCGGTGACCGCCGGCGACGTGCGGCTGTTCGTGATCCCCACCTACCTGCAGATCCCCGCCGCGCTCGACGCGTTCGCCGGCACCCCCGTCGCGGTCGGCGCGCAGGACGTCTCGGCCTTCCCACCCGGCGCGTTCACCGGTGAAGTCACCGCGGACGAGCTGGCCGAGCTCGGCGTGGCGTATGCCGAAGTCGGCCACGCCGAACGCCGCCGCCTGTTCGCCGAGACCGACGAGGTCGTCGCCGCCAAAGTCGCCGCCGCACTGGGCGCGGGCATCACGCCGGTGCTGTGCGTGGGCGAAACCGACCACCTCGCAGCCCGTGACGCGGCCACAGCGACCGTCGCCCAGCTGCACGCCGACCTCGAGGACGCTCCCGCCGGCCCGGTCCTCGTCGCGTACGAACCGGTCTGGGCCATCGGCGCACCCCAGCCCGCACCCGCCGCGCACATCACCACCGTCACCCGTGCGCTGCGCACCGCGCTTCACGCACTCCCCGCACACGCCGGCAGCAGCATCATCTACGGCGGCTCAGCCGGACCTGGACTGCTCACCGAACTCGGCGACCACGTCGACGGCCTCTTCCTCGGCCGCTTCGCCCACGACCCCGACGCCCTCATCACCGTCCTCGACGAGGCATCCGCCCTCGCAGCGAAGCGGGAGCCCGCATGATAGGCCTCGGGACCTATGCGTTCTTCTGGCAGCACTCCGACCAGGTGCCGGAGCCGCTGTCGCTCGTCGGCGCCTTCGAGGCGACCAAGGCCCTCGGAATCGACCTCTTCCAGATCTGCGACTACGCCCCGCTCGAGTCCATGGGCTCGGGCGAGCTCGCCGAGGCCGCGGCCGCCGCACGGGACCTCGGCCTCACGATCGAACTGGGAACGAAGGGCATCGAGCCCGAGCGACTGACCCGCTTCCTCGACCTCGCCGGGCTGTTCGACGCGCACCTCGTGCGGAGCATGCTCTACTCCCCTGACACCCGGCCCACCCTGGCTCAGGCCGAGGACTGGCTGCGCGCCGCACTGCCGGGCTTCGAGGCATCAGGAGTCGACCTCGCCCTCGAGACGTACGAGCAGGTCGCGACCGACGAGCTGGTCGCCCTGATCGAGCGCATCGGCAGCGAGCGGCTCGGCGTGTGCCTCGACCCGGCGAACGTCGTCGCTCGCCTCGAGCGCCCGCGGGACTGTGTCGAGGCCACCGCGCGGCACGTGAAGAACATCCATGTGAAGGACTTCGCCTTCGCCCGCCAGGCCGGCTGGGTCGGCTTCACCTACGGTGGCGCGCCCATGGGTGAGGGCCTGCACGACTACGCCCACTTGCTCGCCACCGTCCGCCCCCGCGAGCGCGGCGTCAACGAGCCGGAGGTCAACGAGATCGTCGAGCACTGGCTCTCGTGGCAGGGCGACGCCGAGACCACCATCCGAACCGAGCGGGAATGGACCCGCATCACCGTCGAATACCTGAGGAGCATCGCATGAGCACCACCGCCGACGAGACCAGCACCCAGACCTACAAGATCGCCGTCATCGGAGCGGGCGGCAAGATGGGTATGCGCGTCTCGAACAATCTCGTCAAGACGGCGCACGAGGTCGCGTACGTCGAGAACTCGCCCGCCGGACAGCAGCGCACGATCGACGCGGGCCGTGAGCTGACGGATGCTGCGACCGCCGTCGCCGACGCCGAGATCGTCGTGCTCGCCGTGCCCGACCTCGCCCTGCAGTCCGTGACCGCCGACCTGGTGCCCCAGCTGCAGCCGGGAGCGATCGTGCTCACGCTCGACCCCGCCGCCGCGTACGCCGGTCTGCTCACCACGCGCGAGGACGTCATCCAGGCCGTCGCGCACCCGTGCCACCCCTCGATCTTCCTGCAGCGGCAGACACCCGAGGAGTGGGCCGACACCTTCGGCGGCATCGCCGCCCCGCAGGACGCGATCGCCGCGATCGAGTCCGACGACCCGGCCAAGCAGGCGATCGTCGAGGCCACCGTCCGCGCGATCTACGCACCCGTGATCGACGTGCACTGGGTCACGATCAAGCAGCTCGCCCAGCTCGAGCCGACCCTCGTCGAGACCGTCGCCTGCATGATCGGCGCCCTGCTGAACGAGGCGCTGCAAGAGACCGTGAACACCATGGGTGTTCCCGAGGCGGCGGCCCGCAGCATCCTGTACGGCCACACCCAGGTGGCGCTGGCCAACGCCCTGCGCGGCGACAACCCGTTCTCGGACGCCTGCCTCATCGCCATGGACTACGGCCGTGAGAGCATCATCAAGGAGGACTGGAAGAAGATCTTCCGCGACGACGAGCTCGACAAGAACCTCGCGCGCATGCTCCACCTCCCGAAGATCGACCGCAGTCGCACCGAGCGTTGAGAATGGGCAGCATGTCGCGACTCGAGGGCAAGACCGCACTCGTCACGGGTGCCGGCACCGGCATCGGCAGGGCTGTAGCGGAACGTTTCGTCCGTGAGGGCGCGCGGGTCGTGATCGCGGATCGGGATGCCGCGGCCGCCGCGTCGACCACCGAGGCCCTGGGCTCGTCGGCCCGGGCATCGGTCATGGACATCTCGGACGAGGCATCGGTCGATGCCGCCTTCACCGAGCTGGACGCCGCGAACTGGGCGCCGGACGTCGTCGTCGCAAACGCCGGCGTGCAGCTGTTCGGGCAGGATGCACCGGCAGCCGACCTCGACCTCGAGGTGTGGAGGCGGACGATCGACGTGAATCTCACCGGGACCTTCCTGACCGTCAAGCACGCGATCCGCTCGATGCTGCCGCGCGGCGGCGGCTCGATCATCCTGACCGGTTCGCCGACGGGACTGAACGGCGAGGGCAAGGACTTCACCGCGTACAGCGCGTCCAAGGCCGGCATCCACGGGCTCACCCGTACGGTCGCGGCGGCATATGCCGATCGCGGCATCCGGGTGAACACGGTCGTTCCCGGCTACACCGAGACGTCGCTCGTGACGACGATCACGTCAGACCCCGAGGCGCGTGCGGGCATCATCGGGCGCATTCCGATGGGCCGCGCCGGCACACCCCACGACGTCGAGGGCATCATGGTGTTCCTCGCCTCGGACGACGCCGCATTCGCCACCGGCGCGTTGTTCGCCGTCGACGGCGGCATGACGATCTGACCGTGGTGGCGCGGGGCGGCGCTGGCCGCGTCCACGCCGTGGCCCTGGCCGTTCCCTTGCCCTGAATGTACGGCGAAGTGCCGGAACCGCGTACACACAGGGCAAGTGAACACGGTGGGTCGGGGGTAGAGAGAGGAGGATCGGGAGCATGACCGGGCAGTGGTGGGGCGAGAGCGTGCGGGCATGGCGCAGCGGACCGTGGTCGCTCGAAGTGCGCGACGACGAGGTCGCCGACATCGCCTACGAGGGCCACGTCGTACTGCGGTCGGTCCGTGCGGTGATCCGCGATCGCAACTGGGACACCGCGGGCCTCATGGTCGACCGGGTCGACACGAGCGAGCTCGCCGTCACCCTGCATGTGCGCTCCCAAGGACTCGGCGCAGACGTGCGCGGCATCGTCCGCGCCGAGATGCGCGGCCCCGGCCGCCTCACGGTGCTGACCGACCTCGAGTCGCAGAGCGAATTCTTGACCAATCGCACCGGGCTGGTCGTGCTGCATCACCCGCGCCTCGCGGGTGAGGCGCTGCAGATCCGCCACCCCGGCGGCGACGTCGAGAAGACCCGCTTCCCTGCGCGCATCAGCCCGCACCAGCCGGCGTTCGACATCGCGGGGCTCACGTGGAACGACGCCGGTCTGAGCGTCGGGCTCCGCTTCGAGGGCGACGTCTTCGAGATGGAAGACCAGCGCAACTGGACGGATGCCTCGTACAAGACGTACAGCCGTCCCCTTTCGCTTCCCGTCCCCTACCGGCTCGCCCCGGGTGAGCGGGTCGTCCAGTCGATCGCGATCACGGTTGCGGGACAACCGCTTGTCGCGGACGCCGACGACACGGCGCACATCCGGCTCGAGCCCGGCACGCCGTTCCCCGCGATCGCGGTGTCCGCCGCAACGGGTCCCGCCCCGGCGCCCACGTTGACCCCGTCGACCGGCACGCCGTCGGCGAGCGCGGTGCTCGTCGAGCTGGATCTCGCGACCCGCAACTGGCGGGCGGCGCTCGAGCGCGCGGCATCCGCCGGCCGTCCCCTCGACGTGCGCTTCGTGATCGCCGACGACGACCACGCCCGTATCGCTGACGGCGTGCGGGCTCTGGACGGTCTGCCCGTCGTCCGCGTAACAGCGTTCTGGCCGACCGGACCGTCACGCCATGTGTCGGATGCCGCCGCCATCGCCCTGCTGCGAAGCACCCTCGCCGAAGCCGGGGTGAGGATCGACGTGGTCGGCGGGGCGCGCTCGCACTTCACCGAGCTCAATCGGGAGCGCCACCGGCTCCCCGGCGATCTCGACGGCGTGGTGTTCAGCGTGACACCGCTCTTTCACAGTCTCAGCACCGCGCAGCTCATCGAGTCGCTACCGATGCAGCGGCTGGTCGCGACGCAGGCAGTCGAGATCGCCGGCGGCACTCCGGTGCACATCGGCCCGATCTCGCTGCGCCCGCACTTCAACGACGTGGCGACCGTGCCGCCGCCGATGCCCGAGCACGACGACCTGCGCGACGGCTACGGCGCGGGCCTGACCGACGCGGTGGACGCCCGACAGACCTCTCCCGAGCTGGCCGCGTGGACCATCGCGAGCGCCGCGGCCCTGTCGGTGCCGGGGGTCGCGACGCTGACCTACTTCGAGGAGTGGGGCGATCGCGGCATCCGCTCCGCCGACGGCTCGCCGCGTCCTGTCGCCGCGGCGGTGACCGCGCTCGCCGGCCTCTCGGGGGCATCCGGCTTGCGCGGTTCGTCGCCCGACGGCCTGGTGTGGGCGATCGGCGCCCGCATGGACGGCGTCGATACCGTACTGGTCGCAAACCTCGACCGCCGCGACCGCCGGGTCGAAGTCGAGATCGCCGACGGCACGACCCGCGCCGTCACGGTGCCTGCCGGGACGTTCGCCCGTCTGTGACTTCCGGTCGTTGAGCGAGCGAGGAACGAGCGAGACGAAACGCCTCACCAGCGAGCGACGTCAGCTCGACGCGTTTCGTCTCGCGAGCGCGCTCGACGACCGGCCACCACCAACGGCCACGCTCACGCCTCGACGCGGGTGATGCGAAGCGCGAGCGCCTCGCCTGCCGGCAGCGCCACGGGAGCGGACTCGCGGTCGTAGGCGTCGTTGCGCTGCACGTCGGTCAGCGTGAACCGGCGGCCGACGGGCGTGATCGTCATGTTCCAGGTGTCGATGACGTCGACTTCGAACACGTCGCCTTCTTCGACCCGCTCCCCCGGAACGCCGATCGGCAGGCGGAACTCCCATGACTCCGGCGCCGAGCGCCCGAGATACTGCACGTAGATCTGCCGCGGCACGCCTGCTACGTGGGCGGGGTCATCCCACTTGTCGATCGGGTCGAGCCCTGGGCCGTCCACGTTCTCGAGGACTTGGCGCAGGAACCCCAAGCGCGCGGGCGACTCTCCGCGCAGCGGTCCGCCTTCCACCATGTGCAGGCTGCCGCTCTCGGTGACGAAGCTCTCACCGTGCGACGCGTAGCAGCCGGCGACCGTCGTGATCCAGAACTGGTGCACCAGTTCGTGCCCGTCGAGATTGCCCCACCGCTCCGGGATGTCGCCCTCGTACTTGATCTCATCGAGCACGACGGGCTTGCCGTAAACGTCGCGGTAGAGGTTGGCGCGGCCGAAGTCGGTGGTCGCCGAGCCGTTCTGGATCGAGGCGTGCGTCACCCACGGCTTGTTGTTGTCGTAGAGCTCGATCCAGTTGTGGATCGAGCGCAGGTGGTCGTACGGGTCGATCTCGTTCAGGAGGGCACCGGTGCGATCCCAGCGCTCGGCAGGCCGCTCCAGCTGGTCGAACTCGTTGCACAGCGACCACCACACGTGGGGGTAGGCGGCCAGGCGAGCAACGAGGTAGCGCAGGTAGATCGCGTCCTCTTCCTCGGTGAACTCGTTGAGACCGAACTGACCACGGTCATAGGCGTTGTAGATGAGCACGTCGGCCTGGATGCCGCGCTCCCCGAGCACCCCGACGGCGCGGTCGAGACGCTGGAAGAACTCGGGAACGGGCTTCGCGACGTCCCACCGGCCGTCCGTCTTCTCGAACGGCATCAGCTCCGGCACGTGCTCGATGTACCCGCCGCCCTGCGGGAAGACCATGAACCGGAACTTGTTGAACCCCGCCTCGGCGATCGCGTCGACGGTGGAGGAGAACAGAGGCTCGCCCTGGTGCAGCCAGTTGTACGCGGTCGCACCCACCGGGCGGAAGGGCGTGCCGTCGGCGTGCGCGAAGTGGAAGCGATGCGCCACCCGCACGGGGCCGTGGTCCTCGCCGCGGACGACCTCGAACGTGCCGGTCACTCGCGACAGCGCGGCATCCTCGCTCTCGGTCTGCCAGGTCCACTCCCCCTCGAGATCGGGGGCGAACCTTGCGCGGTACGTGGTGCCGCCGTCCCAGAATCCCGGCACGGCGCGTTCGGCTCCGGATGCCGCGTGCCGCAGTCGCACGGTGAGCGGCGTGCGATCGGCGGGAATGAGCGCCGATCCCTCGAACGTCAGCTCGATGGGGCGGTACAGCTCATGCGGCTGGGAGGGGGACACGTCGTTCTCCTTCGGTTCGTTCGTCGTATATGTACGTGAAATCGCCCGTCCGGCGTACATATACGACGAACGAACTGTGGGTCAGGGGGTACGGGGTGTGCGGCGCGAACTCTCGCGCACGATCAGCTCCGGTGCGTACACGCGCTGCGGGTCGGGCACCGACGCGTGCTCGATCGCCTCGAAGAGCAGATCGACGGCCGTCGCGCCGAAATCCTCATGGCGGGCTCGGACGCTCGTGAGCGGAATGAGGGATGCCTCGGCGAACTCGTTGTCGTCGTAGCCGACCAGCGCGATCTCGGCCGGCACCGATACGCCGCCCGCCACGAGCGCTTGCAGGATGCCGAGCGCGAGCACATCGTTCGCCGCGAAGATCCCATCCGGCCGTTCTTCAGGACCCCGCGCGACGATGGCGGCACCGACGGCGCGACCCGCTGTGATCGACCGATCCGTGACCTCGATCACTTCGAGCGCCGTGGTCACGGCGCGCACGCCCTCGAGCCGATCGGCGACCTGTTGCACGGGCAGCGGTCCTCCCACGAACGCCAGCCGACGGCATCCGCTCACCATCAGGTGCTCGGCAGCCTGCCGACCGCCCGACACATCGTCGATCGACACCGACGGCTGGTCTTCGCGGCGGGCCCGGCGCCCCACCAGCACGGAGGGCGTGCCTCGATCGCGGAGCGCGGCGAGCCGATCTTCGACCGGCTCGAACGACGACACGAGAAGGCCCCGCACCTGGCGCTGCTCGAAGGCTTCGAGGTAGGCGTCCTCGCGAGCGCGGTCGCCGTGCGAGTGAGCCAGGAAGACAGTCATGCCGAGGCTCTGGGCCCGCGATTCGACCTCTCGCGCGATCTCGGCGACGTGCGGGTTACTGACATCGGGTGAGAGGTAGCCGATGACGCTGCTCACGCCGAGGCGAAGCTGCCGGCCCGCCGTGTTCGGCACGAAGCCGAGCTCGGCGATCGCCGCGGCGATGCGTCCGGCCCGTTCCGCGGACACGCGGTCGGGGTGGTTGAGGAACGCCGAGACCGTGCCGACCGCGACTCCTGCGCGCTCGGCGACCTGGCGGATTCCCGGTCTCGACACGATCAGCGCCAGTCGTACCGGGCGGTGAAGCCCAGCCGCTCCTGGATCTTGCGCGTCGACATGAGCGATTCGAACTCGCCGAGGTCATCGGCGACCGGCGTGCCCGGGAACCACCGGGCTGCCACGTCGCGGGATGCCGAGGCCACGCCCGACTCGGGAGCGGCGACGTTGTAGACCTCGAAGCCCGGTTGGGCGGCGGCAAGTGCCAGCGCGACGGCCTCGGCACCATCACGCGCGTCGATCCACGAGCCGACCAGATCGCGCCGGTACTGCGGATCGCCCGCCCGCTCGAACGTCGCGTACTCATCCTCAGCGACGACATTGGTGAACCGCAGCGCCGTGATCGAGGTGTCGGGGTGCCACCGGGCGAGCTGGGCGGCGATCGTCTCTTCCGCGACCTTGCCGAGCCCGTAGGTGTTGTTGGCGCTCGTGTAGGTCTCGTCGACGGGCAGCGAGGGCGGTGCCTCGTCGAACGGGAACCCCATCGCGGTGATGCTCGAGGCGAGCACGATGGTGCGGATGCCCGCGCGGTGCGCCGCGAACATCGCGTTGAACGACACGGTCATGTTGTTGTGGAAGGTCGCGGCATCCGGCACGAGGCCGTTCACCGGAATGGCGGCGAGGTGCACGAGGGCGTCTAGTCCGTCGTGGCGTGCCGTCACCGACAGAAGGGCGTCGAGCGTCTGCCCGAAGTCGGTCAGGTCGACGCGCGTGAAGCCCGGACCGGAAGTACCGGCGAGGTCGAAGCCGATCACGTCGTGGCCGTCGGCCCGCAGGCGCTCCACCGTCGCGCGGCCGAGCTTGCCACTACTGCCCGTCACACCGATCGTCATGATGCCTCCTCGCGCCGCCACGACTTGAAACGTTTCGAAGTCGATGCCACACTCACTGTACACGCAGGACCGAAACGTTTCAGAGCTTCCACCGAACCAACCCGGGAAGGCCCACCATGACCGTCATCGTCGACGCGCCCCGCATCGAGCATCACCGCGAACCCCTCGGGATCGGTGAACGGATGCCGCGGCTCTCGTGGACGGTCGCCTCCGCTCCGTCGGGCTGGCGGCAGGACGCCTACCGCGTCGAACTCGAACGCGGCGGCGCGACGACGTCGCACGAAGTGCAGAGCCCCGAGCAGGTGCTGGTGGACTGGCCCGGTGATCCCCTGAGCTCGCGCGACATCGTCACCGTGCGGATCGCCGTGCGGGGTGCCGACGGCGCGTGGTCCGAGGCATCCGCCCCCACCACCCTCGAAGCAGGGCTGCTCGAGCCGTCGGACTGGGTGGCGCGACCGATCGGGTCTATCCGCAATGAGAACGCCCACTCCGACCAGCGCCGCCCGTCGATCGTGCGCCGCGAGTTCGAGGCGCAGGGCGGGCTGGTCCGGGCACGGCTGTACGCGACCGCGCACGGCCTGTACGAGGCCGAGCTCAACGGCGAGCGCGTCGGCGACGACACGCTCTCACCGGGCTGGACCGTGTACGGGCAGCGGCTTCGCTACTACACCTACGACGTCACCGACAGCGTGCGCCCGGGCACCAATGCGATCGGCGCGTGGCTCGGCGACGGCTGGTACCGCGGCCGGCTGGGCTGGCGCGGCGGGTTTCGCAACCTCTACGGCGCCGACCAGTCCTTCCTCGGTCAGCTCGAGCTCACGTACGCCGACGGCTCGCGCGAGATCATCGGGACCGACCACTCCTGGACCTCGGCGGCGAGCCCCATCCTGCACAGCGGCATCTACGACGGAGAGGACTACGACGCCCGCGAAGAGCACCGAGGGTGGTCGTCCCCGGGCTTCGACGAGGCCGGGTGGGAGGGCGTGCAAGAGCGCCACCGCGACCCCGCGACTCTCGTCTCACCCACCGCTCCCCCGGTCCGCTGCACGGAGGAGCTCCGCCCTGTCGAGGTGCTCACCGGGCCGAGTGGCTCACGCATCCTCGACTTCGGGCAGAACCTCGTCGGCCGCGTGCGTATCCGCGTGAGCGGGCCCGCGGGCGCCACCGTCACCCTGCGCACCGCCGAGGTGATGCAGGACGGCGAGATCTACACGCGGCCGCTGCGCGACGCGCGCTCGGCCGACAACTACACCCTCGCCGGCCGCGACGTCGAGGAGTGGGAACCGCGATTCACCTTCCATGGCTTCCGCTACGTCGAGGTTGCAGGCTGGCCGGGCGACCTCGACGCCGATGCGGCCGCCGGCGCCCTGATCGCCCGGGTCTACCACACCGACCTCGAGCGCACCGGGTGGTTCGATTCCTCCGACCCGGCGCTCAACCGCCTGCACGAGAACGTGCGCTGGGGCATGCGCGGCAACTTCGTCGACATCCCGACCGACTGCCCGCAGCGCGACGAACGCGTCGGCTGGACCGGCGACATCCAGGTCTTCGGGCCGACCGCCTCGACGCTGTACGACGTGTCGGGCATGCTCTCGGGCTGGCTGCACGACCTCGCGATCGAGCAGCTGCCCGACGGCACAGTCCCCTGGTACGTGCCTGTCATCCCCGCCGACCGGATGTGGACGCCGATACGGCCGGGCGCCGCGTGGGGCGACGTCGCGACGCTCCTGCCCTGGACGCTCTACGAGCGCTTCGGCGACACCGGCGTGCTGCGCGCGCAGTTCGACAGCGCCCGCCGCTGGGTCGATCTGCTCGCGCGCCTGGCCGGACCGTCGCGCCTGTGGAACACCGGGTTCCAGCTCGGCGACTGGCTCGACCCGGCCGCGCCCCCGCAGGACCCGGCCGACGCCCGCACCGACCGCTACCTCGTCGCCACCGCGTACTTCGCGAAGTCGGCGCGGACCGTCGCGCGCATGGCCGAGGTGCTCGGCCTGGATGAGGAGCGCGTGCACTACGACGCCCTGGCCGCCGAGGTCGTCGCCGCGTTCGCCGCGGAGTACGTGAACGCCGACGGCACCATGACCAGCGACGCGCAGACGGCGTACGCTCTCGGCTTGCGGTTCGATCTCATCACCGATCCGCACAGACGGGATGCCGCGGCCTCCCGTCTTGCGCAGCTCGTGCGCGACGCAGGCAATCGCATCGCGACCGGGTTCGTCGGCACGCCGCTGGTGTCGGATGCGCTGAGCGCCGGCGGGCACATCGACACGGCCTACGATCTGCTGCTCGAGCGCGAGTGCCCGTCCTGGCTCTACCAGGTGGAGCAGGGTGCGACCACGGTGTGGGAGCGCTGGGATTCGCTCATGCCCGACGGCACCGTGAACCCGGGCACGATGACGTCGTTCAATCACTACGCGCTGGGCGCCGTCGCCGACTGGATGCACCGCGTCGTCGCCGGCCTCGCCCCCGACGCACCGGGATACCGCAGGATCCGCTTCGCGCCGCGGCCCGGTGGCGGACTCACCTCGGCCTCGGCACGACACCTCACCCCTTACGGCGAGGCGGCTATCACCTGGCGCATCGAGGACGGGGCGCTGCACGTCGAGGTCACGGTGCCGGTGGGAACCGAGGCCGTGCTGGACTTCGTCGGGGTCGACGAAGAGTCCGTAGGCCCCGGCATCCATTCCCGTACCGTCAGGTTCTCGCAGTGACGGTGGCCGCACCGGTCGGAGCGAGTGGGTAGGAACACCAGCCGTGCCTGATCGGCAGCGATCACGTACTTCTCGCAGAGACGTCGCGAACGGCCGCTTCTACGCGGTCGACGCGGCCATTTGCGACAGTTCGGTGAGTTTCGGCGGGCGCGCGCCGGCCCATCTGAGACAGCGCATCCGCCCAGGCGCCGCTAGCCCTGTCCAGGGGCTCCGTACGTCGCGCCGTTCGGGAGGGACGGGCAGGCCGCGGACTCGGTTTGAGCCGCGATCTCGGCTCTGACCGCGACACCGTCGTGGATCTTCGCGACCGTGTAGACGATCCCTTCCTGGGCGTCCGGCGCAGGGATGTAACCGACGATCGCTGAAGTGATCGCCGGATCATCGGACACCGGCCCGATCGCGGTCGTCACCAGATCGGCGGTCGGGTGCTCCATCAGCCAGTTGGCCGTCTCGTGGACGGTCGCGCCGGGGATCGTCCAGAACGCTTCGAGGTCCTCGACCGGGCCGCACGGCCACCCTGTCCACGAGTCGAACCTGCCGACACTCACGTCGGAGGGGACGGCTCCTGGCGGCAGGACAGCCGCATCGAGCCACGCCTGAGCCTGCTCCCGCGCCGCGGCATCCGTGCTCTCCGAAGAGGTCGGTTCGCTCGTCTCAGAGGGCTCACTCATCGCCTCGGATGTGGGTGCCCCGCCACCAGCCGCTGCCGAGGCGCACGCAGTCAGACCAAGAGTGAGGAATAGCGCACTGACGACCAGAACTGAGCGAGACCGCATGCCCCCACCGTAGCGGCCAGGGCGGATCGGCCCGCCTCACCCACGAGCAGGTCGCAACCGCACGGGACAGGATGTCGTCCGGCTCGATGACGCTCACCCACGGGAATGCCGGTCTTGGCTCGGCCGTTGCAGTTTCCTGACCAGCCGACCCCAGAGGGAGCCCCGATGGTTACACCCACCACCCCCGGCGTGCGAGACTCCACCGGCGCTGCCGTCGTCGCTCCGTCGGCACCCAAACCGCCGTCCGTACACGTCCGCGCGGTCATCACATGGTTGGCGATCTTCCCGCTTGTCGCGATCGGCATGCTCGCCATGGGACCCATCTCGGTCGACTGGCACCCGGTGGCGCGGGCGTTCGTGCTCACCCTGATCGTCGTCCCCCTCGCGGTATACCTGGTCGTCCCCCAGTTGATGCGCGCGTACGGCGCGATCCGCGCACGGAAGCGCCGCTGACCTCCTCGATCGATTGAGCGGTGGCTGTCCGTGATCTCGCCGATACACGGTCGCCTTCCGCTCCACCGAACAGCTGTGCACGCGCTCGCAATGTCTGATCGAGGGCGGAACGAGTCGTTCGGGTGTCACACCTCATTGCCGGCGGAGTCGCCCACGCTCGCGGGGCGGGCTCCGTCCGGCCACGCCGCGAGGCAGACCTTGTTGCCCGACTGATCCGCGAGGATCCACGCGCTCGGCGCTTCCGAGTCGTCAACGATGCGTCCCCCCGCAGCCACAGCCTCGGCCAGACGCGCCCCGATATGGTCGTGCGCAAGCGAGACATCGATGTGCATGGCGTGTCGGAGCGACTTGGAAGGGTCGAGATCCTGCATCCATACGGTCGAGCCCTGACCGAGCGGATCGATGCAGTTGTCGTCATGCAGCGGCGCGTAGCCGAGCACGGCGCGCCAGAAGGGCAGGTCGATCGCCTCCGGTTTCGCGGCGATCGCCACCTGGACCTCCTGCACCGCGTGTCGATCAGCGACCGCACCGTGCTCGCGCGCAAGAGCGGAGATGTCTCGCGCGACGTCGAGGTGGTCGCGCTCGGTGCCCCACATCTCACGGGTCAGCTTCACGGTGAGGTGATCCGACGTAGCGGTGAGCAGAACCCTCTCACCAAGTCCCGGCACCTCCGCTACCACCGCCGCAAGACGGGCAGCCGCCTGCAGGGATGCCACCGTGAAAACCGCCGTCGGGCCGCCGTGCAGGATCACCCAGTCGTCCACGCCGTCACCGGATAGGAATGCCCGCCACCCGGCTTCGCTCATGCGACCACCCTAAGGACCACACCGTGCGCTGAGAAGACGCATCGTGCGGACCCACCGCCAGCGGGTGCGCCATACCAGGGGCGTGGCGCACCCGTAACCCGTACTCGGCCGGCGGCGGTTCAGTCCTCGCTGGACCGGCGGGCGCCGACGTGCTGCACGACGTGAGTCACGGTCATGAGCAATATGCCGCCCAGCAGATTGCCGGCGGTGGCCACCCCGATATTGACACCGACATCTCCATAGTCGACGTCTCCCCCGAGCAAGACACCGAACAGGAGCATGAGAGCCGATACGACGACGTGGTCGAAGGGTCCGAGGGCAAGGAAGAAGCCGACCATGAAGGCCAGAGCGATGCGGCTGGCCACAGAATCGACGGCGTTCAGGAGGAACGAAAGCAGGGTCAGCAGGGTCCCTGCCGCGATGGCCCTGGCGAAGGTCGCCAGGGGGCTGTTTCCCGCGGTCTCTTCGGCGAGGAGGTTGAGCGTGTCATGCGCGACGGATGGCAGCGCACCTGGAATGGAGAAGATGAGCACCATCGCCGCGCCACCGATGAGGTTGAACAGCAGGACGAGTGCCCAGAGTCTCCCCAGGCCCCACCACTTCTTCCGAGTCGGCGCAGCCAGCGCGGCAGCCACAGGATCGAACAGGTTCTCGGTGAAGAGTTCGGAACGGCCTACCACCAAGAACACCAGCCCGATGGCGAAGGCGAGAGCGCCGGCGACCCTGCCGGGGCCATCGCCGAAGGCGGGGGCCATCCAAGATTCCACCATCCCCCAGGCGGTGATGCCGAAGACGATCGTCACGCCCGCGATGAAGCCCGTGGCGCCCTCTTCGAGCACGGTCATCGAGAGCCTGCGCTCACCCTCCGCTTCAGCGCGCTCGTAGATCTTGTCGGGAGCCGGTGCGATCGCCATGACGACATGGTTTACGCGGCCGCCGAGGCCGTGCAAGCCACTTGCTTGCACCCATCCGGCTCGCTAATGCGAGCGCGTGTGGGGCCGCACGGATTCTCCGCTAGGTGAAATCCGCCTCACGCGCAAGCGACTGCCCGCGATCGATCCCGCGAGCCAGAATCGAGTGGTCGTGCTGAAGGGCGGTCACCGGTTCTCTCGAGGTGAGCACGCACTACCCCACTGTGCGGGTCTCATTCCGGTTGCTCCTCGATGCCGGCACTGATGCCGCACAAGCGCGCAGGGCGATCGGTCGCGCCCTGCGCGGGATGCGCGTGGAGGGCACCCCGGAGCCCGACGCGGTCGTGACCGATGCGGAGAACGGCGCTCTTGAGGTCGAGGTCCGACTGTGGGCCGCATCCGATCGATCGTCACGAACCGTAGCGATCGACCGTGCCGTCCCCGCCGTCCTGGAGGCCCTTCGTGAAGCCGGGATTCGACTCGATGAGCCCCACACCGTGCTCATCGAGAGCGGCGACCAGCCACCAGGGCCGGATCAGTCTGACGTGGAGCCCGTTGCGACCAGGCCGCCGAAGCCACGACCGGGCTCGTGATGCAGAGACCCCGCTCAGCCGCTACGCGGACTGCGCGGAGTGCCGGCCCTCAGCGATCTCCTCGACCAGCTTGGCGTTGAACGCCGGGAGGTCGTCCGGAGTGCGGCTCGAGACGAGACCATCGTCCACCACCACCTCTTCGTCCACCCAGGTGGCGCCGGCATTGCGCAGATCGGTCTGCAGGCTCGGATAACTCGTCAGCGTGCGACCGTCGACGACCTTCGCTTCGATGAGCGTCCACGCCGCGTGACAGATTGCCGCGACGGGCTTGTGCTGCTCGAAGAACGCGCGGGTGAAGGCGACGGCCGCATCATCCATGCGCAGGTGGTCGGCGTTGACGACTCCTCCCGGCAGCACCAGGGCGTGGAAGTCGTCCGCCTTCACATCGGCCGTGACCTCGTCCACCGATTGGGTGTGGCCCTTCTTGCCCTTGACCTCGCCCGACTCCGGTGCGATCAGAACCGCCGTGGCTCCGGCATCCGTCACCGCCTGCCAGGGAGAAGTGAGCTCGCTGTCTTCGAATCCGTCGGTCGCCACGAATGCGACGCGCTTTCCAGTGAGATCAGTCATGGTTTCACGCTAGAAGACGAGGTCGTGCGGCCGGAGGGGGTTGACAGGCTTTGCCGCTTCTTGACGTCATGCAGCCGCGGGGAGAGATTGACGAGGAGCGCGGATGCCGCGTTCCACGAAGCGCAAACCCCCGACAGGAGATACTGGATGCATGTCTTCTTCTGTCGAACGCCGCTCCAACCCGACCGCGTGGGCCGCCTTCTGGTTCGCGCTGGCCGGTCTGGTCCTCATGCCGATCCCTCTGTTCATCGGGTTGATCCTGGGCGGCGGCCTTTCCATCGTCGCCGCAGTCCTCGCCGTGATCGCCCTGCTCAAGGGGCTCGCGCGCAGCGGCAAGGGCATCGCCCCCGTCGTGTTCGCCGCGATCTTCATCGCGCTCACGTGGGGCGGCATCTCGATCGGAGGCGGCACCATCTGGTAGGTCGCCCGGCCGGTTGCACCCACAACGACTTCGGCGCACGGACCTCCCTGGACTGCTCGTCACTGAGAATGGTCAGGTGGAGCCGTGGGAGATGCGCGAGTGGTACGCGGACTACCTGGATGCCTGCAATCGGCACGACCTCGACGAGATCCGGGCATTTCTCGACCCCGCGGTACGCCGTGCACATCTCCCCGGGGGCGCCGACGCCTGGATCGACGATCTCGCCGACCTGTTCCACGGCTTCCCCGACTGGCAGTGGCGCCGCATCCAACTCGTCGTCGAGGACGACCGCGTGGCGGCGCACCTGCGCGGAAGCGGAACACATCTCGGACCGTTCCGGGGTGTCGCGCCCACTCGCCGACACGCGAACATCGCCGAGTTCGCGATATACCGCATCGCGAAAGGCCGGATCGTGGAGTTCTCCGGCACCGAACCCATCGAACTCCTCGCATTGATCCAGGCATAGGACCCGAGCCGAGAGTTGTGGCGCCGGTCAGGTGTTGAACTCGAGCCATTTCCCTTCGGAGATCACTCGCGCGTCGCCGTCTTGCACGGCAATCGCCGTGTGGTCGTCGATCGCGAAGGAGCGTCCCTGGATCCCAGCCGCCCAGCGCGCAGCGCTCTCCGACGTATTGGACGACCAGCCGGGATAGTCCAAGTGCGGAAAGATCGAGAAGTCCACCACGCCGAGCGCTTCATCCGTGCCGTCGACATCCCATTCGAGGAATTCCTTGCCGATGCGCGGCGTCATGACCATGCTGCCGGCGCTCACCCCGACCCACACGGTATCTGCCAATGACGGAAGCAGGTCGGCAAGGCCCGACTCGCGCATCCAATGGCTGAGATAGATCGCCTCGCCGCCGTCCACCAGCAGTGTGTCGGCAGCGGTCACCCAAGGCTCCCAGCGTTCCCGCGCGATGGATGGCAGGGCGGTCAGCTCGAGAACCCCGACCGACCTCCAGCCCAGCTCCGTCAGACCTGGCTGGTCTGGCCATCGTCCGGCGGTCGACCTCCACACGGTCTGCGGCGAGCACATCGGGTGCCCCCATTGCGCCGTAGGGACGAGGAGTGCGTCGCTCTCTTCGATCGGCTTGCCGAGCAGCTCAACGAGCACCGAGCGGATCGAGGCGTTGGTGACGCCTCCCGACGTCAGCAGCATCTTCACGATCACACCCTCCGGCACTCACTCACGAATCTGCGGGCTCTCTAGCCTCGCCGGACGAAACTGAATATCCTTTCGTTAGCGAATCCTGAATCAGGACCGCCTTGATCGGAGTCTTCGTGTCACTGACCCGCTACACCCGGCCTGTCGACGGGCAGGTTCGTCTTCTGACCAAGGTCGCCCGCATGTACCACGAGCGCGGCGTCCGCCAGGCAGACATCGCTGCTGCGCTCAATATCTCACAGGCCAAGGTGTCCCGTCTGCTCAAGCGGGCAGAATCCGTGGGAATCGTCCGCACCATCGTGACGGTCGCGCCCGGCGTCTACGCCGAACTCGAAGAGCAGCTCGAAGACGCGTACGGCCTCGCCGAGGCGGTCGTCGTCGATGTCGACACCGACGCCGACGAGGCGGAGCTTCTGGCGTCGATCGGCGCCGGCGCCGCCGCGTACTTGGAAGCGACGCTCTCGGGCGGCGACCGCATCGGCGTCTCGTCGTGGAGCCAAACGGTTCTCGCCATGGTCGACCGGATGCGACCCTTCACGGTGCGAGGAGCCACCGAGGTCGTGCAGCTGCTCGGCGGCGTGGGCGCTCCGGAGGCGCAGAGCCACTCGAACCGCATCCTCGGCGAGCTCGCCCGCATGCTGGGCGCCGAGCCGGTATACGTCCAGGCGCCGGGGGTGGTCGCCGATCCGGCGATCCGCGACAGCCTGCTGCGCGACCCCTCGATGCAAGAGGTGACGCGGCACTGGAGGGAGCTGACGATGGCGATCATGGGCATCGGCAGCGTTGAGCCGTCCGACGTGCTGGCCACCAGCGGCAACGCCTTCGCGGCCGACGAGCGCGAAGCGCTGCTGGCTCAGGGCGCCGTCGGCGACATCTGTCACCGCATCTTCCGCGCCGACGGCACGCTCGTGCGCGGCGAGGTCGACGACCGCATCATCGCGATCCCTGTCGAGAACCTCATGCGCATCCCCCGGCGCGTCGGCATCGCCGGCGGCGAGCGCAAGCTCGAAGCGATCCACGGCGCACTCGCAGGCGGGTGGGTCACAACGCTCGTGACCGACCTTCGCTCGGCCGAAGCCCTCGCCGCCCGCTCGTCCTGACCGCGCGCTTCAGTGCGGGGCGAACGTCTCGGCGAGGCGCTCGACACCCAGGCGCGGGCTCGTGAGCACGGGCACGTCGACCGTGACAGCCTCGGCCGCGGTCGCCATCGAGGCCTGCGCGAGCACGACCACATCGGCCTCGGCGGCGCCGCGCTCGATCGCCGCCGCGACGAGCCGATCGTGCGTGGCGCGGTCGCCGCCGGCCACAGCCGCGAATGCACCCTCGATCACCTCGCTCGTGAACTCCGGCTCGACGCCCGCGAGGGCCGCGCGCTCCCCCAACAGCGCGAGGGTCGGCCGGCACGTGGTCGGCAGAGTCGCGAGTACCCGGATGCGGCGACCCGCGCGCACCGCAGCATCCGCCATCGCCTCATCGACCCGCAGCACCGGCAGCCCGGCAGCAGCAGCGGCGGGCTGAGCGAGCTCGGAGATCGACGAGCACGTGAACATGACGGCATCCGCTCCCCCGGCAGCCGCCGCGCGGACTAGATCCTCGATGCGTTCGGGAACGGATGCTGCGCGCTCGGCATCGCCGAGATCAGCGACGATCTTGTCGTCGAGGTAGTTCACGACGGTCGCTGCCGGCAGAAGCTCTGCGGCGAGCGCACCGAAGGGCGCGATGTTGACGGCACCGGTGTGAAGGAATGCGATGCGTGGTGCGGACGTGGTCATGAAGCCAGCCTCTCAGCCCTTGATGGCGCCGCCGGCCATACCGGCCATGATCTTCTTGTTGAGCGCCAAGAACACGATCAGGAGCACGACGATGTTGATGCTCACCGCCGCGAACAGTGGCCCGTACTGCGTGGATCCGTATTCGTCGCTCAGGCTGAGCAGGCCGACCTGGATGGTCGCCAGCTCAGGACGCGTCGTGAAGGTCAGCGCGATGAGCAGGTCGTTCCACACACTGAAGAACTGCACGAGGGCGACCGTGAGGATCGCGTTCTTCATCATGGGCACGCCGATGACGAAGAACGACCGCAGTGGACTCGAGCCGTCGACCGTCGCCGCTTCGAAGATCTCGCGCGGCACCGAGCGGAAGTACGTCGCCATGAGGAATGTCGTCAGCGGCAAGCCCATCACGGTGTAGGTGATGATGAGCGGTAGGAGCGAATCGGTGATGCCCATCCGGAAGTACACGATGAACAGCGGCACCAGGATCATCTGGCCGGGCACCATGATGCCCGCCAAGATGTACAGCAGCGTGCCGTTGCGGCCCTTCCAGATCATCACCTCGAGGGCGTATCCCGCGGCCACGCCGATGAAGACGATCAGCAGCACCGACGGGATCGTCACGATGATGCTGTTGAGGTAGTTCTGCCCGACGTTGCCGTTGGTGAGGGCGGAGATGTAGTTGTCGAACTGCCACGTCTCGGGCAGCGACAGCGCGGGGTTGGAGAGGAACTCCGACTGGGTCTTGAACGACCCGAGCACCATCCACACCTGGGGGTAGAGCACGACCACCATCAGCGCGCCGACCAGCAGCCACACCGGGATGCGTCGCACCAGGCGCATCGTCTTGCGACGTGCCGGGCTCGGGGCCGGCTTGCGCCGGGTCGGCACAGCGACGGTGGCCGGGGCATACTTCGTCATCGTCGTCATGTCAGACATCTGCCTTCCGTCGCGAGGATCGGAAGATCGCGAGCGTGAAGACCAGGCACAGCAGGGTCAGCACGAGCGCGATCGTCGAGCCGTAGCCGTACTCGGCGTACTCGAACGCCGTGCGGTACATGTACAGCGTGAGGGGAGCGGTCGAGGTGCCCGGTCCGCCCCCGTTGAGGGCCAGCAGGCTGTCGAACACCTTGAGCGTCGCGTTGAGGCTGAAGATGATCGACGACAGCAGGATCGGCAGCGACAGCGGAAGCACGATGTGCCGCACCAGCCGCAGTCCGTTGGCGCCGTCGAGCCGAGCCGACTCGATGATCTCTTCGGGGATGTCGAGCAGGCCCGCGTACAGCAGCACGGCATAGAAGCCCATCGAGCCCCACAGGGTCATGACGATCGCCGTCGTCATGGTGCCCGCGGTCGAGGCGAGCACCTCGACGCTCTCACCACCGAAGAAGTTGATGATGTCGTTGACCGGACCCTGATTGTCGCCGACGGCGACGAAGCTCTTGAACAGCAGCGCGACGGCCACGGTCGGCAGGATGGCCGGGAAGAACACGATGGTGCGGACGAATGACGACCCCTTGCGCAGGACGAAGACGTAGAGCAGCGCGAGCCCGTAACCCAGCGCCACTTGGCCGATCGTGGCGACGATCGCGAAGAAGACGCTGACCCACATCGACTGCAGGGCGGCCCCGTCGGCGAAGAACGTGGTGAAGTTCTCGAGCCCGATCCACTCGAACCCGCGAAGGGTGTTGCCTTCGAAGAACGACAGCCCGAACGACCACAGAACGGGGACGACCTTGAGAAGCGTATAGAGGAGCAGGGCGGGCGCCAGCAAGATGATGATCGTCTTGCGATCGCCGAAGATCGAGTTCATCGGGCGGGGGCTTTCTTTCGAAGGAACGGCCTCCCGAGCCTAGGCCCGGGAGGCCGGTGCATCAGATGCGGATCAGCGGTTGGCGTCGATGCTCGCCTGGAGCTCTGCCATGTAGTCCTCGGCACTCATCTGGCCCGTGGTGAGCAGCGCTACGTTGGTCGTCGCGAGCGAGTTGCTCTTCGGGTCGAAGAGGGCCTCGAACCACAGCGTCGTCTCTTCGATCCCCGCGATGCGCTCCTGGATCTCGGCCGTGCTCTCCGAGATGTCGGTGACCTCGCCGTTCACTTTGAAGCCCGAGATGACACCGGCGTCCTGCAGCGCCTGCTGACCGTAGTTCTCCGAGATGCAGGCGATCCAGTCGGTGACCTTCGGACCGAACTGCTTGGCGTTGACGATCATCGGTGCGCCCGCGTTGGCCGGGTACTGGTCGATCGAGCCTTCGCCACCCTCGACGGCGGGGAACGGCATGAAGCCGATGTTGTCGTCGCCGATCTGGTTGCGCTCGGGATCGTTGATCGCGCTCAGGAACCACGTGCCGTCATAGGTCATCGCGGCCTGGCCGGTGAGGAACATGTTCGACGACGTGTCGCCGTCGCGCGTGGAGAAACCCTCACCGAAGTAGCCCGCCTCGGCGAAGTCGGCGAGCGCCTGCGCACCCGCCACGTACTCCGGGTCGGTCAGTGCTGCGTCGCCGTCGCGGACAGCGGCCATCGCCTCGGGGCCGACGTTGCGGAAGATGTACATGCCCATGATCCGGGTCAGCGGCCAGCCGTTGGCGCCTGCCTCGGTCATCGGCACGACGCCGGCCTCTTGGAGGGTGGCGGCGGCATCCATCAGCTCATCCCACGTCTGCGGCTCTTCGATGCCGTTGTCGGCGAGAATCTGCTCGTTGTAGAAGATGCCCTCGATGTTGTATTGGTAGGGCATCGAGACGAATCCGCCATAGACCTGCTCCACCGTCGAGGCGGCGGCCGGCAGCACGTTGTCCCATGCGTCGGCGCCCTCGAGGGCGGCTTTCAGGTCACCGACGAGCCCGGCCGCAGCGAGGTCGCCGTCGGGGCGGATCAGCGCGGTACCGGCGATCGTGTGCGTCGGGAGCGCGTCCTGGCTGGCCAGCAGCGTCACCTTCTGCACCGTGTCGGCCTGAGCGACCTTCTGGTGCTCGAGGGGAAGCGCGTCATTCTCGGCCTCACAGGCGCCGGCGGCGAGCGCGTCGAGCTGCGCTTCGAGGACGGTGTTCTCGTTGGCCGTCATGACGGTGAATACATCGGGGTCGGGCCCGCCGGCGCCGCCGCCCTCGCCGTCGTTGCCTGCGTCACCGGAGCTGCCGGCGCAGGCCGCGAGCGGCATGACGGCGGCCAGCGCGATGCCGACCGCGAAGAGGGAGCGGCGGCGGGTGCTGCTGCGAGTGTTCATAGCGTCCTCCTTGACGACGACCATGCGGGTGAAAGGTACGAGCACGACAGTAGGCACGTTTCCAGAGTGTGTCAACACTCAGTGTTGAAATTCTATTCACTTCATGTTCAAATCGTGACTACAGTGACCTCACGCCACTCGGAAGGAACACCCCTCATGACCGCCACGACAGCGCTCCGGGCCCATGCCCGGCTGCGACCCCTCGACGCCGGGAGCGCACGGTGGGCGAGCGGCTTCTGGGGCGACGTGCACGACCGCATCCGCGACGTCACGATCCCGCAGATCTGGTCATCGCTGAGCGATCCCGCGATCAGCCCGGGCCTGGCCAACTTCCGCATCGCGGCCGGCCTGGAACCCGGACAACATCAGGGCCCGCCCTTCATGGACGGCGACTTCTACAAGTGGCTCGAAGCCGCGATCGCGCGGCTCGAGACCGATCCCGACCCCGAGCTCGGGGCGCGCATCGAAGAGATCGCCTCGCTGATCGCCTCGGTGCAGCGCGACGACGGCTACCTTCACACGCCGACGATCATCTCGGCGCGCGATGAAGTCGACGCGCGGGCGCTTGCCGATCGCTTCCACTTCGAGACGTACAACCTCGGCCACCTCATCACGGCGGGCGTACGGCACTACGAGGTGACCGGATCGACGACGCTGCTGGATGCCGCGCGCAAGGCCGCGTCCTTCCTCGAGGACCTCGCGACCAACAAGCCCGTCGAGCTCGCGCGCAGCGCGATCTGCCCCTCGCACTACATGGCGGTGATCGAGCTGTACCGCGCCACCGGCGACGAGCGTTACCTGCGCCTGGCAGAGGCCTTCGTGCGCGTACGCGACGACTTCCAGGGCGGCGACGACAACCAGGATCGCCTGCCGGTGCGCGAGCAGACCGTCGTGGCCGGGCACGCCGTGCGCGCCAACTACCTCTACGCCGGGCTCGCCGACCTCGTCGTCGAGAACGGCGACGCCGAGCTGGTCGAGGTACTCGAGCGGCTGTGGCACGACGTGATCGACACCAAGCTGTACATCACGGGTGGCTGCGGCGCCCTCTACGACGGCGCCTCCCCCGACGGCTCACCCTGGCAGAGCCAGATCAGCCGCGTTCACCAGGCCTACGGCCGCGCGTATCAACTGCCACAGACCACCGCCCACAACGAATCGTGCGCCAACATCGGCATGATCTTGTGGAGCGAGCGGATGCTGTCGCTCACGGGCGATGCGAAGTACGCCGATGTCATCGAGCAGGTGGCCTTCAACAGCCTGCTCTCGAGTATCAGCCTCGCCGGTTCGGAGTATTTCTATACGAACCCGCTCCGTCAGGTGCGGAACCTCCCCTACCCGCTGCGGCGCCCCGGCGACACGGCCATCCACCCCACGCCCGAGCCGCCGCCCTCGGACGAGCGGCTGCGAGAGCCGTACCTGAGCTGCTTCTGCTGCCCGCCCAATATCGCCCGCACGCTGGCCCGGTTCCACGAGCGCGCCGCTTCGCTCGGCGACGACGGGCTGTACCTGCACCTCTACGGCGGCGGCAGCATCGATGTCACGACCGAGGACGGCCGCTCGCTCGCGCTCCGAGAGGACGGTGACTACCCGTGGGGCGAGACGCTCACCTGGACCGTGACTGCCGCCACGCCCTCTCCCGACAGCGCCCGCGAGGGGGTGGGGGGCATCCCGCTTCACCTCCGCATTCCGGGCTGGTCGACGGGCGCGACCCTGACCGTCAACGGCGATGCGGTGGAGGTCACCACGCCGGGCACCTACACCCGCATCGAGCGCGCATGGCGCGAGGGCGACGTCATCCGACTCACGGTGTCGATGCCGGTGCGTGTGCTGCGCGCCCACCGCCTCGCCGAGGAGGCGACGAACCAGGTCGCCGTGCGGCGCGGCCCCGTCGTGTACTGCCTCGAGAGCGCCGATCTTCCCGACGGCATGGTGCTCGAGCAGGCCGCACTGCGCCGCGGCGCGACCTTCACGCCGATCGAGACCGAGATCGCGGGCCACCGCGTGATCGCGCTCGAGGCCGAGATCGCGGTGCTGCCGAGCGCAGACGAGAACGCGCTCTACGACGACCTTGCCGCCGCCGAGCTCGGCACGGCCACCGTGCGCCTCGTGCCCTACTACGCGTGGGGCAACCGTGGTGCGGGCGAGATGTCGGTCTGGCTCCCGCTGGTGTGGCGATGAGCGGCGCCCGGCTGACCGGTGAGCACGTCTTCGCGACCTACATCATCGAGACCTCGCTCCCGCTGAGGCGGGCGGCGGAGGTGCTCGCCGGCGAGCAGTCCACCGGCACCTTCGTGCGAGTGGAACGCGAGTCCGACGACCTGCGTGCCCGCTTCGCGGCGCAGGTGGAGTCCATCGAAGAGGTACCGCTCACGGGGTCGTCGCCGCTGCCCGGAGCCGTGGGCGATCCGTCCCATCGCCGACGCGCCGTCATGCGCCTGCGGTTTCCGCTCGACAATTTCGGCCCGTCGCTACCGAACCTGCTCGCCGCCGTCGCGGGCAATCTCTTCGAGATCAAGGAGCTGGCGGCGATCAAGCTCGTCGACGTCGACCTTCCGCCGGCGTTCGCCGAGCGCTACGCCGGCCCGAGTTTCGGCGTCGACGGCACGCGCCGCCTGATGGGCCGTCCCGAGGGGGCCATGATCGGCACGATCGTGAAGCCGAGCATCGGCCTCTCCCCGGCGGACCTCGCAGAGGTCGTAGGGCAGCTCGCCGAGGCGGGCATCGACTTCATCAAAGACGACGAGCTCCAAGGCAATGGACCGAGCGCGCCGCTGGCCGCACGCGTCCGCGCCGTCATGCCCGTGCTTGAGCGCTATGCCGACCGCACCGGCCGCAAGCCGATGTACGCCTTCAACATCACCGACGACATCGGCAGCCTCGAGGCCAACCACGACCTCGTCGTCGAGGCCGGTGGCACGTGCGTGATGGCGTGTGTGAATCTCATCGGACTGCCGGGGCTGGAGTTCCTCCGTCGGCACGCGGCCGTGCCGATCCATGGGCACCGCGCGATGTTCGGCGCGTTCGGTCGCTCCGAGCAGGTCGGGATAGGGTTCCGTGCGTGGCAGAAGCTCGCGCGCCTCGCGGGCGCCGACCACTTGCACACCAACGGGATCAGCAACAAGTTCTACGAGACGGACGACCAGGTGCTCGACTCCATCGCCGCGGTCCGCGAGCCGCTGCTCGGCCTCACGCCGACGGTTCCCGTGCTGTCGTCGGGCCAGTGGGGCGGCCTCGCGCACGCGACCTACGCGGCGGTGGGCACGACCGACCTTCTCGTCCTCGCCGGTGGCGGCATCCACGGTCATCCCGATGGTGCTGCCGCGGGCGTGGCGAGCATGCGCGAGGCGTGGGCCTCGGCGGCGCAGGGCGAGACCGTCGAGGTCGCCGTCGAGCGCTCGGCGGCGCTGCGCCGCGCCACCGAGCTGTTCGGGCCCGTCCGTGTCTGACAGCGCCCGCTCTCGGGGCGTCGTCGCGTTCTACGGCGACGACTTCACCGGGAGCGTCGACGCGCTGCTGCAGTTCGCGCGGCGCGGGTGGACGGGGCGGCTGTTCACCGCGATTCCGGATGCCGCGGCTCTCCGCCGCGCCGCATCGGATGTCGATGTGGTCGGCGTGGCGGGCATCTCGCGGTCGCTGGATCCTGACGCCATGGAGGCGGAGTTGCGCCCTGTGCTCGAGGCGTTCCGGCAGCTCTCGCCCCAGCTCGTCCAGTACAAGGCGTGCTCGACCGCCGACTCGGCGCCGACCGTCGGCAGTCTCGGTCGCGTCATCGAGCTCGGACGGGAGGCGTTCGGCGACCGACCGGTGCCGATGCTCTTCGCTCAGCCGGACTTCGGCCGCTACACGCTGTTCGGCCAGCACTTCGCTGCGGAGCGCGGCGTCGTCTACCGCCTCGACCGGCAGCCGACGATGTCGACCCACCCGTCGACCCCGATGACCGAGGCAGACCTCGCGGTGCACATCAGCCGGCAGACGTCGCTGCCGATCGGCTCGGTGCCCCTCGTCGCCTTCGACGACCTGGCGGTCCGCTTGCGCGAGGCACCCGAGGCGGCGCTCGTCCTCGATGCGCTCACCGACGAGCATCTCGTGGCCGTCGGATCTGCGCTGGGGGCGCTGCCCTCGCCGATCTTCGCGATCGGCTCGGGCGGGCTGTCCCATGGAATCGCGGCTGCGTCCCCCGGCTCCGCCTCCGCCCTTCCGACGTCGACGCAGGCGTCCGGACCGGTCCTGGTCGTGTCGGGCAGCCGTTCCGCCCAGACGAGGCGGCAGGCGGATGCCGCGGCCACCGCCGGCTGGATGGTCCTGCCACTTCCGCTCGGTGCCGCCCGCTTGCCCTCCACGACGGACGAGGTCCTAGGCGCACTGGGGTCGGGACGCGGCGTGGTGCTGACCTCGGACGACGCCGACACCACCTCGACCGGCTCGGGACCGGTGCTCGAGTCGATCGCGGAGGCCGCTGCATCCGTCGTCATCTCCGCGGTGCGGGAAGGCGCGACCCGTCGCGTCGTCGTGTGCGGCGGCGACACGTCCAGCCGCGTCACGCGACTGCTCGGCGTCGAGTCGCTCTCGATCGCGGCGAACCCGTGGGGCAACGTCGTCCTGCTGCGGGCCCAAGCGTCCGACGCCGCCGTCGACGGACTGGAGCTGGTGCTGAAGGGCGGTCAGGTCGGGTCGGACACGCTGTTCACCGACGTGGCGGCGCTCGGGGCCTGAGGCGGCGGGTTCGCCGGGCCGTGTTCGTCGGGCCGCGAGCGAACGGGATGCGGTCACTTTACGGTCGTCACGGAGTGCTCGTTGGTCTCTGTGTCGCAGGTGGTGACCCGCCACGCCGGCGCCCCGCCTTCGGTGACACGAGCCATCTCGATGATGAGAGGGGTTGGCCACCGCTCGCCTGACAGCCGGGCCGCCTCGTAGATCGAGCTGCCTGTCGGCTGCTGCTCCGCGTCCGTGAGCTCGACCGTGTGAGATGCCAGAGTCTCCAGAGTCCGCACGTCAACGAGCGATTCCTTGCCGAAGCTCGGATCCTCCACACGCTCGCCGAACATGTCGTACTTGGTATCGACGCTCCGAAGCCGCCACATCCACTCCGAGTCGACGTACTCCAGGCGCAGGCCCGACGATGCTCCCGCCGACCGCAGAAGACTCCCCCGGCAGCGACTCAAGAAAGTCAGTGGGCCATGAGAACTCGGGCGGCATGCACGTGCCAGGGAAGCCATCCCCGACCGCATCGGGTGGGCTCGGGACAGTCGAACACGCTGCGCATGCCAGCGTCGACGCGAGCAGGAGCACAGCGCCCCATCGGCGCGGTCCCGCGCTCGTCGCCCCGTAAGACACCCGTCCACCGTATCGGCACCGCGTCGGCGCGCCGCCAGCCGGGCTGTGGTGCGCGGCGTGGACTACCGCTCGACCGCTCGCCACAGGACGGCCGCGGCGCAGAGGCTTCGCCACGCCTGCGTTGAGGGATGACGACGTTCCTCCTGGTCCGCTCATCGCCCTGTGGTTGACTCTGACACTGTGTCATCGTCGAACGTGGCCAGCACCATGTACACCATTGGAGAGTTCGCCGCCTTCGGGCGCGTCAGTGTGCGGATGCTGCGTCACTACGACGCGATCGGCCTGGTGATTCCGGCGCACGTCGATCCGCACTCGGGTTATCGCAGATACGCGAGCACGCAACTGCCCCGGCTGCTGCGGATCGTCGAGCTGCGGGAACTCGGCGTCGGCCTCGACGATATCGCCTCAGCGCTGGATTCCGACGACGAGAGCCGGATCCGTCACGTGCTCGCGAAGCGGCGGGCCGAGCTGGTCGCAGCGATCGACGCGGACACCGCACGCCTGGAGCGCATCGACCGGCGTCTCTCCCTCCCGGAAGGAAGCACCGCCATGTCAGAGACCGTCCAATACCGCCGCGTCGACGCTGTCACCGTCTACGCCACATCGGGAATCGCCCCTGGGGGCGGCCCCGAGAACGTCAGTCCGGTCGTCGGGACCATCATCACGGGACTCGATGATGCGCTCGAGGCTGCCGGCCGGCAGATCATCGAGCCGGGCATCTTCTGGTATGAGCCCGTGCCGGATTCGGACGACCTCGCCGTCCATGTGTCCTACGTCGCCGAACCCGAGCCGCAGCCCGGGGACGGCTACGACGTCGTCACGCTGCCCGCGGTCGAGACCATGGCGACACTCCTCCATCGAGGCGACATGTCAGGCATCGGCGAGTCGTGGTCACGCCTGATGGGCCGTGTCATCGACGAGGGCTACCGAATGACCGGACCCTGTCGCGAGGTCTACGTGGAGGCCGACGGGCACGAACCGGGACCCGACTGGGTGACCGAACTGCAGGTTCCGGTCGAGAAGGCGTGAGGTCAGCTTCGCTGCGGTGAGAACGCCGAGCGTGTCCGTGGTTCACCCGGTGCGCCCGGCGTCCCTCGCATCCGCGCTGGGGCGTCATCTGAGAAGCCAGTCTTCGCGAGCGTGTAGTCGTCGTCATCGTCGGCGCGCGCATGCTGCGCAGCCGACGTCCGCTTGGTCGCGGGTCGGGGGTCGGCGGTCGGGTGATCGGGCTCGCGAAATCAGTCTTGTCGCTGATAAGCACGAATGTCGGAGGCCAGCGGCATGATGAAGTATGGCATTCTTCTCCGACCTGCAGGCAGCGCTGGATGCGCTGCGCACAGTGGTTGGAGACGATGTCGAGGCCGTCGACATTCCTTGCGTCGTGCAGCAGATCACCGATGAGAATGTGCTGGCGCTCATTGAGCACGCCAGCGTGCTCGTGCGTGGCGGAGAGTGCGTGCGGATCGCCGGATCAGGCGCAGTGGCCTCCCGTTCTACCCGTGACGCCGGACACAGCGGCTTGGCGCAGAAGCGCGGGCACCGCTCGACCGTGTCGCTGATCCAGGACCTCACCGGCTCGACCCGCGCAGACGCGGCCAAGCAGGTGCGGCTCGGCGAAGCCCTCGCGGCGGGGCTGGTGCCCGTTGAAGCAGGTGACTTCGCCGACCATGATGCGAGGACCGAGGGGCAGGCGTCGGTCGACGAGGACACGGATGCGGGAGTGCCCACGGCCAGGCAGGCCGGAGCTGCCCGGCGACCCTGGCATGCGGTGCTCGGTGAGGCGCTGATGACGGGGGCGCTCACCTCGGCGCAGCACGACGCGATCTACCGCGGACTGGGCGAACCGCCCGTCGACGATGTGGGGGCAACGGACGATCCGACGACCCACGGCGCGTCGGAAGCCGCTGTGACGGCGGGCCGAGCTACCGAGGTGAGGACGGCTTGGGAGACGGCTGCCGGTCAACTCATCGACGAGGCCTCGGAGCGCACCGTCGAAGAGCTGGCGTCGGCGGCGCGCACGATTCGCGATCTGCTGGATCCCGCAGGTGCCGAGCTCCGGTTCGAGCAGCGCTTCGAAGCACGCTCGTTCCGCCGGTGGACCGATCGCGACGGCATCCGTCACGGCAGCTTCACGTTCGAAGACGAGGGCGGCGCGTGGATCGAGTCCATCATCGACACCGCCCTGCGCCCTCGCCGCGGCGGCCCGCGATTCGTCGACCCCGACGAGAAGGCCCGCGCCGAGGAGCTCGCCACCGACCCGCGCACCAACGACCAGCTCGCCTACGACCTGATGCTCGACGTGCTCCGCGCCGGAGCACTCGCCGATGCTGAGACCGTCTTCGGCACGCGGAGGGCGGGGATCCGCATCGTCGCGACGGCCGGTCTACTCGCTGACGCGACCGAAGGCCGCGCTGCCGTTGCGCTGCTCGAAGACCACGACATGACGCTCCCGGGCTGGCTGGTCGCACGACAGGCCTGTGACACCGGCACGATGACATGCACGCTCGACGAGCGGGGCAACCCGCTCGACCTCGGACGCGAGGCGCGCCTTTTCTCGTCGAAACAGCGCGTTGCTCTCGCCGTCCGCGACGGCGGGTGCCGGTGGAGGGACTGCGATCGACCTGCCTCCTACTGCGAAGCGCATCACATCGATCCGTACAGCGAAGGCGGCCGCACCGATATCGACCGCGGCATCCTGCTCTGTCGTTGGCATCACATGCAGCTGCACCACGGCGAGTGGCGCATCTCCCGTGAAGGCAAAGGCGACTTCCTCCTTCACGCGCCGGACGGTGGGGCTCCTGTCGCCCTGCCCGTGCGCCTCGCGCGCCGCTATGCCTGGGGCGATCTGAAGCCACCACCTCGAAGATTCCGCCCCGCCGCCTGAGCGACGGCGGGGCCACGGCGACGGCGGACTGAACGACGCGGAGAACCTCTGCGACGTTCAGGCGGATCAGTTCGCCCACCCCGCTCTCAGGGGCAGGCGTGCCACGGGGCGACCGACGGGCGCCCCCGAGAGAGCCAGCGACCGCGGCATCCGCTCGCCGTCGTCAGCTCGCCCGCATCCGCTCGCCCGCATCCGCTCGCCCGCATCCGCTCGCCCGCAACCGCTCGCCGATGTCAGCACGCCTGCAGGCGCACGCTCCAACCGGTGCGCTCGCGCGGAATGCGGTACCGCTCAGGAAGGGCAGGACCGACGGATGCCGAGCCCAGGCCCTGCTGCGCATGGTCGATGTTCAGCCACACGCGGCCGGAGTCCACGAGCTCGTGCGGCTTGTCGGCGCGCGCGAGGTCGTGCGAGGTCCATCGCCTCGCCGTGAAGTCGAACTCGGGGCGTCCGTCGACGCGGAGCGACGGCATCCCGTCTCCCTCGATCTCGAGCCAGCGGGTCTGAACGTGATTGCCGTTCTCTTGCGGCACCGGGTACGGCACCTGCAGCTCGTCGACGGTGCGCGAGAACCGGCCGAGGCGCGAGCCGGCGTGCGAATCGACGTAGGTCTCGCCGGGACCACGCCCGAACCATGTCACACGTTGCGCGGCACCCGGCAGCGCGAAAAGCAGCCCGAGCCGCGGCACCCAGATGTCGCGATGCAGGTACGGGGTGTCGGCCCAAGGTCCGACGAATTCGACCGTGACGTCGAGCGTGAGCGCCGCGTCCTCGGGCGTCCACGTCATCGTCCAGTCGACGCCATGCGGGTGGGTACGCGGTGCGGTGCGGCCGCGCACCAGCAGCCGACCCCCTTCGGCGGTCACCCCGCGGACTCGGTGCAGCAGCCGATCCAGCGCCGTCTTGCGCCACACCGAAGCCAGGTCGTTGAGCGCACCCTGGCCGTGGTCGTTCTCAGTCGGTGCGCGATACAGGTCGAGCACCGGACCGTCGATCTCGAGGTCGCCCAGTCGCACGAGCCGCCCGGTGGCGGGGTCGAACTCCCCCGCCCCCACGTGCAGGGGCTCGGTCGCTTCGCTTCGGGCGGCGGTCGAGGTTGAGAGACCGCGCGGGGATGCTGGCCACCCCGGATGCGTGATCACTGAACCCGCATGTGGTTTCTCAACCTCATCGGCCTCGGCACGGGCGGCGGACGGGGCCAGAGTGTCCGCGAGCACCCGTTGCCCCCAGGCGAGCACATGACCGGCGGGCGCCCAGAGCGTCTCGGCGGCGAGCGCCGCCTCGACGGTCAGCACGGCATCGGAGCGTCCGTCGGCAGCGGTCGCGGCATCCGGAATCTCGATCTCGACCGACGCGCCCGCCGCCAGCGGCGGCGGGCGCAGCACCCCGCTGGCTACCCGCGCACCCCCGGCCTCGAGCGACCAGCGGAAGACCAGATCGGCGGTGTCTGCGCGATGTCGGTCGTTCACGATGTGCACCGAGCGCTCGCGCACATCGATCGAGATCGGTTCGTGCGCCTTGGCCAGTTCGACCAGCCCGGGCGTCGGCGTGCGATCGCTGAACACCAGGCCATGCAGGCTGAACCGGCCCCCGCGAGGGTCGTAGTCCACGTCGTCGCCATGCATCGTGAACGGGATGCCGTCAGCCGTGGCCGACGAGAACCCGTGGTCGATCCACTCCCATACGAACGCACCGCACAGACGGTCGTGCGCGCGGATGATGCGCCAGTAGTCCTGCAGCGAACCGGGGCCGTTGCCCATCGCATGCGCGTACTCCACCAGCAGGAACGGCAGGCCCCGACGGCGCTCCTCGTCGTCCTCGCTCACCCCCTCGGGCAGTTGTGCCAGCCCGGACTCGTCGGCGACCATGCCGTGCATGCTGAGGCGGCCACCGCGCGGCTCCTCACGGCGCCCGATCTTCTCGAGCAGCTCGAGCGACGGGTACATGAGCGAGTAGAAGTCCGAATCCCGGTAGCTGGGGTCGCGCTCGTACAGCACGGGACGGGACGGGTCGCGCACGTCGAGCCACCGGCGCATCTCGCCGAACGTATCGCCGGTCATGCTCTCGTTCGCGAGCGACCACACCACGACGCTCGGCCGGTTCTTGTCGCGCTCGACGGTGCGGCGCAGGCGATCCATGAGCGCGTCGCGCCACATCGGCTCGGCGGGCGGATTACCCTCCCACCCCGAGTAGATGAAGCCGTGCGTCTCGAGGTCGACGTCGACCACGACCCACAGCCCGTACTCGTCGCACAGCCGCAGGAACTCGGGATGCGGCGGATAGTGGCTGGTGCGCACCGCGTCGATGTTCGCGCGCTTCATCATCACGATGTCCTGAATCATCGTCGTGCGGTCGAGCGCGCGACCGGTGTCGGGGTGGTGCTCGTGCCGGTTGACGCCGCGGAAGGTGACCGGCCGGCCGTTCGCCACCAGGACGCCGTCGACGATCTCGACGCGCCGAAAGCCGACGACGAGCTCGACGGTCTCGCCCACGGACGTCAGCGTGCCGCGATACAGCCGCGGACTCTCGGCGCTCCACGGCTCGACCGGTACAGTGACGGCTTCGCCGGCGGGCACGCGGATGCCGAGCCCGGGGATCTCGACGATCGCCGCGGTGGAGGCATCCACTCGCAGCGTGCCCATGCCCGTCGTGGCGTCGAAGTCGGCGTGCACGAAGTGGTCGTCGATCGCACCGTCGGCTCGAGACAGCAGCTCGACGTCACGGAAGATACCGGGGAGCCACCACATGTCCTGGTCCTCGAGATAGGTGCCCGACGACCACCGGTGCACGCGCACGCACAACACGTTGCGTCCGGGACGCACGGGCGCGTCGAACTCGAACGGCAGCCGGCTGCCCATCGACCAGCCGAGCTCCTCACCGTTGAGCCACACCCGCGCGCACGAGTCGACACCCTGGAAGCGCAGCACAGCCGCGCCGAAGTCTTCGGCGACCTCGAACACCAGCCGGTAGTCGCCGGTCGGGTTCTCGGCCGGCACGTGAGGTGGATCGAGCGGGATCGGGTACGCCGTGTTGGTGTAGAGCGGCCCTTCTTCGGTGCCGAGCATGCGGCGCGGGGACCCACCCGCGAGAGGGGTGAACTCCTCCAGCACCCAATGGGACGGCACCGGCATCGCATCCCACGACGCGTCGTCGAACGCGTCACTCAGCCACGCATCACCGGTTCCCTGTGCCGTCGGCGAGAGGCGGAAGCGCCACGAGCCGTTCAGGCTCTGCACGCGGGCATCGCTGCGGGCGTCGGCGCGAGGCGTCCGGCGTCCAGACCCGGGGCGCGTGCTCTCCCAATAGCGGTCGGCGGCAATCTCAGCTCCGGCCACCTGGCCCCGGGCGGGAGCGGTGGAACACTCCGGCGAAGATCCGGCGTCTTGCTTCGTCATGAGGCGGTGCATATCCATTCTGCTTTGAATGCACCTGCAGTCTAGCGAGTCGACGCTTTCGGCGGGAACGAGCCAAGCCGAGTCACGGTCGCGAGGGAGCCCGCGCGACCGCTCGTGCACGGGGCGCGACCGGGCCGCCCGCACGGGTTGCTCGCGACTACGCTCCGCCGCCGCGCTCAGCCCGCGGTGGACTCGCGGACGACGAGCTCGGGCCGGAACCGCACCGTGCGCTCGTGGCCGCCGCCGTCTTCGTCCAGCTCCTTGAGCAGCAGGTCGACGGCGGTGTACCCGATCAAGTGGGCGGGCTGGCGGATCGAGCTCAGCGGAACCACCGTCGCCGAGGCGAAGTCGATGTCGTCGTACCCGATCAAGGCGATGTCGCGCGGCACGAGCAGGTCGGACATCAGTGTGAAAGCCTGCAGCGCCCCGACGGCGAGCAGGTCGTTCGCTGCGAAGACGGCGTCGGGCCTTTCGGCGGCGGGCCGCGCGCGGATCGCTTCGCCGGCGGCCCGGCCCTGCAGTACCGACAGTGCGGGCATTTCGATGACCTCGAGCGTCGCATCCGGCGCCTCGGCGACCGCGCGTCGCGCGCCCTCCAGGCGGTCGGCCACCTGCCGGATGGTGCCAGGCCCGGCGACATACGCGATGCGTCGGCGGCCGGTCGAGAGCAGGTGCGAGACCGCGAGATAGCCGCCCTCGACGTCGTCCACCGACACCGACGCGAACTCGTGCCCCGGGTCCTCGTGGTCCACGAGGATCACCGGAACGCCGCCGGTGCGAAGCCGCGAGAGCCGGTCGAGCCCGCCGTCCACCGGAGTGACGAGCACGCCGTTGACGCGCTGCTCGCGGAAGAGGTCGAGGTACGCGTCCTCGCGATCCGAGCGCTCATCGCTGTTGCCGAGCAGCACGCTCATGCCGGCCTCGGCAGCGCGATCCTCGGCACCTCGCGCGACCTCGGCGAAGAAGGGGTTGCCCGCATCGAGCACGATCATCGCGATGCTGCGACTGCGCCCGGCGCGCAGCTGTCGTGCCGCGTCGTTGCGCACGAAGCCGAGCTCGTCGATCGCCTGCAGCACCCGCTCCACGGTCGCCGGTGCCACCTTGCCCGGCCGGTTGAGCACGTTCGAGACGGTGCCGACCGAGACGGATGCCGCGGCCGCGACATCCCGCACGCTCACCACCATGTCACCAACCCCGTCATCCCCGCGTGTGCGGGTCGCTGTCCGCGAGTGTAGGGCACGACCCGCGCCGAGCCGCAGCATCCCTACCGTCCAACAGGTCAACCGGCCCTCCACAGGACGAATCCCCGCGAATTCCTCCTGTGGAAGCCCCGTTCTCCTGCGGAGCGACCGCCGCGAGCCCCGAGCTCGCCGGCCGCGGGTCGGGGTCAGGCATCGACGCGCTCCTCCTGACGCCGGGCGGACAGCTCGGCGAGGCGATCCGCGACGGCCTGTTGCAGTTCGGGCCCGGCATGCTGGAAGAGCGCCTGCCGGAGCTGGCGGCCCGGCATCCACTTCGTGGTCGTCCGCACGGCGTGCGCGCTCTCGGGGCTCTCGGCTTCGATGGCCGCCAGCACCGCGGCATACGCCTCGGGGTCGTCGATGATGGCGGCGAGGCTCGAGTCGAGCCCGACCTCGGCCGGCGGCACGGGCAGCGCCCCGTCGTCGTCGACCTCCCACGAGTGCGAGCCGGAGCCCACCCCGAACGATCGGCCGTCCGGCAGGTCGACCGTCGCGGTGGTGTTCGGCGGCACCGTCGCCTCGATGCGGACCCTGTCGCCCTGCCGCGTCCACTCGACGCGCGCCCGGCCGAAGGGCGTCAGGTGCTCGGCCGCGGCGTGCTCGAGACCGGCCAGCGGCTGCGGCGCGATGCGGAGGCTCTGGTAGCCCGGAGCGTCGGGGGCGAGCCCGCCGACCACGCGATGCAGCCAGTCCGCGATGGCGCCGAGCGCGTAGTGGTTGAACGACGTCATCTCGCCGGGGTTGATGGTGCCGTCGGGCAGCATCGAGTCCCACCGCTCCCAGATCGTCGTCGCGCCCATCGTCACCGGATACAACCACGACGGGTTCTCGGTCTGCGTCAGCAGTCGTCTCGCCGTCTCGAGGTGGCCGGTCCGGGTGAGCGCGTCCTGGATGATCGGCGTGCCGACGAACCCCGTGCCGATGCGGTAGCCCGACTGACGGGTCAGCTCGGCGAGCCGGGCCCCCAGAACCTCGTGCTGCTCGGCCGGCGCGATGCCGAAGACGATCGCCATCGCGTACGCCGTCTGCGCGTCCGAGACCATGCGGCCCGCGGGCGTCACGTACTCCGCGAGGAAGGCGTTTCGCACTTCCTCCGCGACACGACCGTATTCGGCCGCGTCATCATCGTCGCCCAGCAGCGCCGCCGCCCGGGCGACCGCCTCGGCGGAGCGGAACAGATACGCGCTCGCGACGATGTCGGTGTCGGTCTTGGCGTTCGCCGGCAGGTGCGGCGGCGCGTCGGGGTCGAGCCAGTCGCCGAACTGGAACCGGCCCTCCCACAGGCGCCGCGGGCCGGCGATCTCGATGATCGCGTCCGTCCACGCCTTCATGCTGCGGTACTGGCGCCCGAGCGTCACCGTGTCGGCGTAGCGCTCGTGGAGCACCCACGGCACGATGGTCGCGGCATCCCCCCACGCAGCGGCCGGCGCCGGATCGCCCAGCACGTTCGGCACCACGAACGGCACGACGCCGTCGTTCTGCTCGATCTCGAGATCGCGCAGCCACGAGTCGAGGAATCCGCGCACGTCGTAAAGGAAGCTCGCGGTCGGCGCGAAGACCTGGATGTCGCCGGTCCAGCCCAGGCGCTCGTCGCGCTGCGGGCAGTCGGTCGGCACGTATAGGAAGTTGCCCCGAAGACCCCAGACGACGTTCTCGTGCAGGCGGTCGACGAGGGGATCGGATGCCTCGAACCAGCCCGTCCGCTCCATGTCGCTGTGGATGACGACCGCGGTGACGTCGGAGGGGTCGAACTCGCCGGGCCAGCCGGAGATCTCCGCGTAGCGGAACCCGTGGAAGGTGAACTCCGGCTCCCACACCTCGACCCCGTCGCCGGAGAGGATGTAGTGATCTGTCGCGGCGGCAGCTCGCAGCGGACGCGTGCCGAGCTCGCCGTGCTCGAGCACTTCGGCATGCCGGAGAGTGACCTCGGTGCCCGCCGGGCCCGCGACCCGGATGCGCAGACGGCCCACGAGGTTCTGGCCGAAATCGAGCACCGTCTTGCCGCTCGGGGTCGTGATGACCTCGCGCACCGGCAATTCGTCTATCCGCCGGACGAAGGGCGACACCCGCGCCTCGGGCACCGCGATCGGCTCGTGCTCGGCGACCGGCGCCCAGTCCGCGTCGTCGAAACCGGCCTCGGCGTACCCGCGACCACCCGCGTCGCCGAGCGCACGGCGGGCGTCGTAGTCCTCCCCGGCGTACAGCCCGCTGGCGGTGATGGGTCCGGTGAAGGCTCGCCACGACGAGTCGGTGGCGACGGTCTCGGTGTGCCCGTCGGCGTACTCGATCACCAGCTGCGCCGCGAAGCGCGGCTGATCGCCGTAGTGACGGTGCGCGTTCCCGCGGAAGCCGAACCGCTCGGTCGCCCAGGCGCCGGCGAGGCGCACCCCGAGGGCGTTGGTCCCCTCGGTCAGCAGCGCCGTGACATCCGTCGTCTCGTGCACGGTCCGCTCCCGGTACGGCGTCCACCCGGGCTTCATCACCTGGTCGTCGACGTCGGCGCCGTTGACCGCGGCCTGGTACACCCCGACGGCCGTCGCGTACAGGGTCGCCCGTCGCACCGGCCCGCCGATCTCGAACTCGGCGCGCAGGTAGGCCGGCTGCGCCTCCTCTGCGGGGTCGGCCAAGCCGATCGTCGACGCCACCCACTCGCCGTCGCCGAGGAAGCCGGCGAAGATGCGCCGGGGCTCGCTCCACGACCCCTCGACGTCGTCCTCGCCGGTCACCCGCACGCGGAGCACGACCTCCTCGCGCGGCGCGAGGGGTGCGAACGGCCACGGCACCTGGGTCGCCGCTCGGCCCGCCACGCGGTGCGTCTCGACTCCGCCCGGGCGGGTGAGCTCGAGCTCGGCATGCCGCTGCAGCCAGTCGGGGGTAGCGGTCTCGGTACGCCAGCCGAGGCTCGGCGCCGCGGTCGCGACGACGTCGCTGCGGTAGGGGGCTTCGATGACGATCTGCGTGGCCGGCTGGCTCATGACACTCCTTCTATGCTCTGATCTGACTTCTGATGGCGCTGCCGCCCGGCGTCAGGCCGGCACGCTCGCGTGGGGCTGCGCGATGGCGGGCGCCGTCGCCGAGACGCGGTGGACGCCGTGACCGAGCTCGGCGGGCGCGGGACCGCCGTCGACCACGACGGTCGAGGCATCCGTCACCGGGAGGTCGAGCGTCGCGGTGACACCGAAGGGCACCTCGAGCGTCGCCTCGAAGCCCTCCTCCTCGATCCGCCACTCGATCCCGAGCCGGCCGAAGCGGGTGTCGATCGACGCCGAGGCGTGGTCGAGACCGGCCGCCGGGCGGGGCGCGACATGCACGCGGCGGTAGCCGGGTGCGTCGGGATCGGGGGCGAGCCCCGCGACGGTGCGATACACCCAGTCGACCATCGCGCCATAGGCGTAGTGGTTGAACGAGAGCATCCCGGTGTTCTCGGGTCCGCCCTCGGTCGGCGCGGCGTCCATGGCGCCGGAGTGGATCGACCCGTCGGGGAGGATCGCGTCCCACCGCTCCCACACCGTGGTGGCTCCGCGGTCGACCTGGTACAGCCATGACGGCGCCTCGCGCCGGAGCACCATGAGGAACGCCTCGTCGAGGTGACCGAAGCGGGAGAGGGCGAACAGCACCAGCGGCGTCCCGAGGAATCCGGTGGCGATCCGGCCGTTCTCGCGCCGGACGTCGTCGGCGAGGTCCCGGGCGATGTCGGCGTGCCGCTCGGCGGGCGCGAGCCCGAACTCGATGGCGAGCGCCGCACCGGTCTGGGTGGCGATCGCCTCCTCGCCCCAGCGCTCGAAGGTCGCCGCGGCCACGCGGTCGGCGAGCTCGTCATACTCGACGGCTCGGCCGCCGTCGCCGACCAGGCGCTCGGCGCGGGCGAGCAGCCGGGCCGAGCGCACGTAGAACGCGTTCGACACGAAGTCGCTCGACACCTTCGCCTCCCACGGGCGATCGGCCGGCGCATCGGGGTCGAGCCAGTCCCCGTACTGGAAGCCCTCGCTCGGCAGCACGACCGCGTCTCCCGCCCGGCGCCGCAGGTGCTCGACCCAGCGTCGCATGCTGTCGAGCTGGCGCGACAGGATGTCGGCACCTCCGAACGACTCGTATACCGCGAAGGGCACGATGGTCGCAGCATCCGCCCAGCCGGCACGGCCCATGTTCTCGATGGAGCCGTCCTGCATCACGATGTCCTGCGGGCGGATGATGTCGGGCACGACGGAGGGCACGCCGCCCTCGTCGGTCTGGTCGATCTCGAGATCGCGCAGCCACGATGCCCAGAACGCCTCGGAGTCCATGAGCGTGCTCGCGGTGGCGGCGAAGGCCTGCGCGTCGCCGGTCCACCCCAGGCGCTCGTCACGCTGGGGGCAGTCGGTCGGCACCGACACGAAGTTGTCGCGCTGCGACCACACCACGTTCGAATGGAACCGATTCAGCGCCTCGTGCGACGAGGTGAACGTGCTGCGCGTGGCGAGGTCGCTCGAGATCGCCACCGCGACCGCCGAGACCACCTCGGCCCCCTCGACGTCGGCGTACCGGAATCCGTGGAACGTGAAAACGGGCTCGAGCGTATGCTCGCCGTCGCGGTCGAGCGTATAGACGTCAGTGGCCTTCGCCGACCGCAGCGCCGTGAGGTGCAGGTCGCCCGAGGGCTCGAGCACCTCGGCGTGGCGGACGGTGACGACGTCACCGGCAGTTCCGCGCACGGTGAGCCGTACCCAGCCGGAGATGTTCTGGCCGCCGTCCAGCCTGGTGCGGCCGCCGTGCGGCGCGACGCTCATCGGCAGCTCCGCCACCACGCGCACCGGCGGGGCCGAACGGGGCTCGAAGCGTGCGGGGTCGACATCGATGACGGATGCCGCGGCCCAGCCGTCGCCAGCGAACCCGGGTTCGTGCATGGCAGGGTCGTGGAGGCGCAGGTCGGTCTCGGTGCCGTCGTAGATGCTGGCGCTTCGGACCGCTCCGAGGCCGCCCCGCCACGAGGCATCCGTCATCAGCACCGTCTCTCCGTCCGCCTCCAGCTGAGCCAGCGCGCCGGTGCGATCGCCGTAGATGGCGGTGCGCCGCGCGAAGCCGAAGCTGCCGCGGTACCAGCCGTCCGCGACGGCCAGCACGATCGCGTTCGCGCCGGCGCGGAGGAGCGGGGTGACGTCGAGCGTGTCGACGAGGATGCGCTCCTGGTACGAGGTCCAGCCCGGGGTGAGGAGCGCATCGGTCGCGCGGACGCCGTTGATCCACGCGTCGACCAGGCCGAGGGCGCTCAGTCGCAGCCGGGCGGCCGCGGGAGCCGCGTAGAGCGTGAACTCGCGCCGCAGCAGCTGCACCGGGCCGTCGACGGGGGTGTCGATGCCGATGACCTTCGCGGCCAGCTCCGGTCCGTCGACGCCCGCCTCGACGACGAGGGGCGCACTCCACGCCGACCAGCCGTTCGTCGTCGCCACGCGCACGGCAAAGGCACGCCGCTCGCGCGGCTCGAGATCCTGCTCGATCCGGATGCCGTCGCCGCTGTCTCCGGCGATCGGCTCGGCCTCGACGAGCTCGCCGCCCTCGGGGCCCGAGGCGAGCTGCAGCCCGATCAGGCGGGCATCGGCGTCGTCGCTCTCGGCACGCCAATCCAGCCGGAGGCCCCGCCGCGGCAACCCGAGCAGCCCGGGACCATGCTGGGTGCGGAGCGAGACGACGCGGGTCGCGGAGTCGAACGCGGAGGCGGCGGGAAGAGCCGTCATGGCTGTGTCCTTTCGGCGGAGGCATCCTCGCCACCGCGTCGGCGATCGTTGTCGAGCCCGTAGCGGGCCCGATGCGTGAGTCCATCGTGAAACGATTCACGATGCTTGTCAACCAAAGTGTAGACCGTTACACGATCGTGACGGCTCGATTGGGCATCAACTGTTGACGACCTCGCGGCAGCGTCGTACCGTACGAGAGTTGAATGGTTTCAACGTCGATGATCGACACACCGTTCTGAAGCACCAGGAATCCGGCAGCGCGGGCGGATCAACCCGCAGCGTCTTTACAAGGAGGTAAAGCATGAAGAGCACCCGAACTCGGAGACTGCTCGTGGTCACAGCGGGGGCCGCGGCACTCGCGCTTCCACTGGCCGCGTGCGGCGCTGGCGGCGGTGGCGCCGATGGCACCGTTGAGATCTCGTTCCTCACGCAGAGCACCGGCACGAACGTCGAGATCGCCGAAGCGCTCATCGAGGCCTTCGAGGCGGAGAACCCCGACATCAGCGTCCGGCTCGAGACCCAACCCGCGGGCACCGAGGGCGACAACCTGATCAAGACGAAGCTGGCCACGGGTGAGATGGAGGACGTCTTCGGCTACAACTCCGGCTCGCTCTTCCAGGCACTCAACCCCGACCAGACCCTTGTACCCCTCGACGACCAGCCGTGGGTCGGCGACCTCATCGACACGATGAAGCCGGTCGTCTCCACGGACAACGGCATCTACGGGGCTCCGTTCGGTTCTGCCCAGGCGGGCGCCGTGGTGTACAACAAGCAGGTCTACGCCGACCTCGGTCTGGAAGTGCCCACGACGTGGGACGAGTTCGCAGCCAACAACGAGGCGATCAAAGCGGCCGGCATCGCGCCCGTCATCCAGACCTACGGCGACACCTGGACGAGCCAGCTCTTCGTGCTCGGCGACTTCGGGAACGTGCTCGCGCAGGACCCGGACTGGGCCGAGGCCTACACCGCCGGCGAGCGCAAGTACGTCGACGAGCCGGCGCTCGCCGGCTTCGCCAACCAGCAGGCGGGCTATGAAGCCGGCTGGTGGAACGAGGACTTCGCCTCCGCCCTCTACGACGACGGCGCGCGCATGGTCGCCACCGGCGAAGGGGCGCATTACCCCATCCTCACCGGCATCGTCACGACCTTCCAGCAGAACTACCCTGACGAACTGGAGAACATCGGGGTCTTCCCGCTGCCCGCCCAGAACGCCGAGGACACCAAACTCACGGTGTGGCTGCCCAATGCGGTGTACATCCCCAAGACGACCGAGGGCGACAAGCTCGAGGCCGCCAAGACCTTCGTCGCCTTCATCAACGAACCCGGCGGCTGCGAGATCCAGACCGAGGTCATGGTTCCCAGCGGGCCGTTCGCCACGAGCGCGTGCACTCTGCCCGACGATGTGCCGGGTCTGCTGAAAGACATGCAGCCGTACTTCGACGAGGGCAACACCAACCCGGCCCTGGAGTTCCTGTCCCCGATCAAGGGACCGAACCTCGAGAACATCACGGTCGAGGTCGGCTCCGGCATCCGCTCGGCGGAAGACGGCGCGGCGCTCTACGACGATGATGTCGTCAAGCAGGCACAGCAGCTCGGACTCGAAGGCTGGTGACCAGCCGAGCCTGACCTGCCGGGCCAAGCCCGACCTGTCGGATCAGGGGGTCGCGTCGCACGCGGCGCGGCCCCCGATGACATCAACGGAGATGACATGACGACCATCGCGGAACGCCCGCGCGAGAAGACCACTGCCCCACCGCCGACCGGGAAGCGCAAGGGCATTCAAGGCATGTACCCGAGGTGGTTCTACATCCCCTCCGCGGTCCTCTACATCGTGCTCTTCGCGGTGCCGACCTTCGCCTCGTTCTACTTCAGCCTCACGAGATGGTCGCTGTTCGATGTCCAGTTCATCGGCTTCGACAACTACGTCACGTTCTTCACCGAGCCGATGCTCGTTCAGGGCTTCGTCAACACGTTCATCTTCGGCTTCGTGACCTCGGGCCTCAAGGTGGTCCTGGGTCTTGGCCTCGCCCTCCTGCTGACCGGCTCGATCCTGGGACGCGGCTACCTCAGGTCGACCATCTTCTTCCCCGTCCTGGTCTCCACGATCGGCGTCGGCATCACCTTCAAGGTGCTGATGGACCCCTTCGACGGACTCATCAACAACTCGCTCGCCGTCTTCGGTATCGACGGCCCCGGCTGGCTCACCGATCCCTCGCTGGCGCTGATGTCGGTCGCGCTCGTCGATGTCTGGAAGGGCGTCGGCATCGCGACGCTGATCTTCATGGCCGGCATCGTCGCCATCCCGCAGGAGTACTTCGAAGCAGCGAAGGTCGACGGCGCCGGCGCCTGGCAGCGATTCCGCACCATCACGCTGCCGCTGGTGCGGCCGGCCACAGCCACCGTGGTGCTGCTGTCGCTCATCGGCGGTCTGCGATCGTTCGACCTGATCTGGGCGATGACCCGTGGCGGGCCCGGTTTCTCCTCCGACGTGATCGCATCGGTGATCTACAAGCAGTACCAGGCGGGCTTCTACGGCCTGTCGACCGCAGGCAACGTCGTCCTGTTCGTCGTAGTCACCGCGCTCGTCCTGCCCATCTTCTACATCCTCAACCGCAGGCAGGTGGAGTCATGACTCTCACGCGCACCCTCACCACCGCCGGCAGCAAGCCCTCGAAGATCCGCCAGGATCGCCGGCCGCTCACGTTCAAACGCTTCATGCGCAAGTACTTCTTGGGCATCATCGCGATCCTGGCCTCGATCGTCGTGTTCATCGTGCCGTTCGCGTTCATCTTCGTCATGGCGGCCAAGAACGAGCAGGAGGCATCGCTCTTCGAGTTCTCCCTGCCCCAGCAGGGCTGGTACCTCTGGGAGAACTTCCTGGCGGTGCTGCAGACCCGCGACTTCATCATCCTTCGCGCCTTCGTCAACAGCACGATCCTGACCGTCGTCTCGGTGGCGATCATGGTGGTCTTCGCGGCGATGGTCGGCTATGTGCTGCAGCGTCGCAGGTCGCGCTGGAACCACGTCATCAATCTCTTCGTCTTCGCCGGTCTCATCGTTCCCCCGGCAGTCGTGCCGACGATCTGGGTCATGCAGTCGCTCGGGATCTTCAAGACGATGCCGGGCATGATCCTGATCGAGGCCACCTTCGGGCTGTCGTTCTGCATCCTGCTCTTCCGGGCCTTCGTCTCGACGATCCCGAAGGAGCTCGACGAGGCGGCGGTCATCGACGGCGCGGGTCCCATCCGGCTCTTCTTCACGGTGGTACTTCCGCTGCTGCGGCCCGTCGTCGTCACGGTCATCGTGGTGCAGGCGGTCGCGGTGTTCAACGACTTCACGAACCCCCTGTACTTCCTGCCGGGCGACGCCAACGCCACGGTCCAGCTGACGCTCTACAACTTCCAGAGCCAGGCGGCGAGCCAGTGGAACCTGCTGTTCATGGACATCCTGCTCATCACGATCCCGCCGCTCGTGATGTACATCTTCTTCAACCGCCAGATCGTCGCCGGCATGACCAGCGGAGCGGTCAAGGGGTGAGGGGTGCGACCGGCATCACCAGTACTCCGCGGGCACTGTCCCGCGGAGCCAGGCCAGCTCGTTGTCGCGGATGAAGATCGACAGCGTCTCGTCCTGATCGAGATCTCCGCCCAGCCAGTCGAACAGGATGCCGAGCAGTGCGTTCGCCGCATCCGCATCGGGATCCGTCACGACCCGTTCCCACACCCCGACGAACCCGTCGGGCGTGGGAACGGTGGTCACGAGCTGGGAGATGTACTTCGGGCCCGGGAGCATGACGTGCGCCGCGGCGAGAGCGGCCCGCGCAGCGGCGAGCGCCAGGTGCAGTGCCGCGTGGCGGCGGAGGAACTCGTCGCCCCGCTCGAGGGCCTGGCGCAGGAAGTACCCGCCGTACAGACGGGCCTGCGACAGGTACGACCGCACCCGCCCGTCCCACACGTCGTCGGGCAGCACCGTGATGCGCTCGATCGTCTCCTCGAGGTCCGGCAGCGCGCCCGCCGAGGCCGCCGGACCCTCCGCCCGCCACGCGATCCGGGCGCCGAGGAACGACGCGCGCGTGGGATCGTCGGCGCTCTCCGCCGCGGCGGCGAGGTAGGACGGGCTCGCGAGCTTGATGTCGATGTACGAGCCGGGGTAGTCCAGGCCGTACCGCTCGATCCACGCGAACCGTCCGGCGGCGGTCTCGGCGGCGAAGCGGTCCTCCCTCACGACGAGGTAGACGTCGATGTCGGAGTCCTCGCGCTCGCGACCCTGAGCGACCGAGCCGACGACGATCACGGCGAGCACGCCGGGGTCGTCTCGCACCGAATCGAGATAGGCGGCCAGTGCCCGCTCCTGCTGCTCCACGAATGCTCCCTCGCCTGCGGCTCCGCGCCACACCCTACCGAGTTCCCGGCTTGCAGGAGCGCCGCCCATCATCTATCGTTGAAACGATTCATAGGCGTTCGCCCGAGCGCCTGCCCGAAGGAGCGCATGTCATGACCAGCACCACCGCGACGACGCGTGTGTGCTTCGAGCTGCAGGTCAAGCCGGAGCTGCTCGACGAGTACATTGCACGACACACGCCGGTATGGCCGGAGATGCTCGCTGAGATCGCGGCGGCGGGCCGTCGCAACTACTCGCTCTTCCTCGGCGACGACGGCCGCCTGATCGGTTACTACGAGACCGACGACGACGAGGCGGCGCAGGCCTACCTCGCAGCATCTCCCGTCGCCGCCCGGTGGGAGGCCGAGATGGGCCGCTTCTTCGTCGGCCTCGAGGGCCGGCCGGATCAGGCGGCCACTCCCTTCACCGAGATCTTCCACCTCGACGACCAGCTCACCGCAGCCGCGGCGCGCGCCCCACACGAAGAGAGCACCACATCATGACGACGCTGTCTCCCGAGATCCTCAGCCAGCTCGAAGGCCAGGGCATCGAGCTTCCCAGCTGGGCGTTCGGCAACTCCGGCACGCGGTTCCGCGTGTTCACCACGCCCGGCACGCCGCGCGACCCTTTCGAGAAGATCGCCGACGCGGCCCAGGTCAACAAGCACACGGCTCTCGCGCCGAGCGTCGCCCTGCACATCCCGTGGGACAAGGTCGACTCCTACGACGACCTGCGCCGCCACGCCGAAGACCACGGCGTCGCCCTCGGCACGATCAACTCGAACACGTTCCAGGACGAGGACTACAAGTTCGGCGCGCTCACCCACGCCGACGACCGCATCCGCCAGAAGGCGATCGACCACCACTTCGAGTGCATCGACATCATGGGCGCCACGGGCTCGCGCGATCTGAAGATCTGGCTGGCCGAGGGCTCGAACTACCCGGGCCAGAACGACATGCGCGCCCGCCAGGACCGCCTCGCCGACTCGCTGCAGCAGATCTACGCGCGACTGGAGGGCGAGCAGCGCCTCGTGCTCGAGTACAAGTTCTTCGAGCCGGCCTTCTACCACACGGATGTTCCGGACTGGGGCACCTCGTACGCCCAGGTCGCTGCCCTCGGCGAGCGCGCCATGGTATGCCTCGACACCGGCCACCACGCACCGGGCACCAACATCGAGTTCATCGTGATGCAGCTGCTGCGTCTCGGAAAGCTCGGCTCGTTCGACTTCAACTCGCGCTTCTACGCCGACGACGACCTCATCGTGGGCGCGGCCGACCCCTTCCAGCTGTTCCGGATCATCTTCGAGGTGATCCGCGGGGGCGGGCTGAACAACCCCGACGTGGCGTTCATGCTCGACCAGTGCCACAACATCGAAGACAAGATCCCGGGTCAGATCCGCTCCGTGCTCAATGTGCAGGAGATGACCGCACGTGCGCTCCTGGTCGACCGCGAAGCCCTCGCTGCAGCCCAGCAGGCGAACGACGTGCTCGCCGCCAACGCCGTGCTCATGGACGCCTTCTACACCGACGTGCGCCCGGCTCTGGCCCAGTGGCGCGAGTCGCGCGGGCTCCCGGCCGACCCGATGGCCGCGTACGCGGCATCCGGCTACCAGTCCCGCATCGCCGCCGACCGCGTCGGCGGCACGCAGGCCGGCTGGGGCGCCTAAGCGCACAAGACCCACCGGGGGCGCGGGATGCCGATCCTCGTGTCCCCGGTGCACCACCTCCACCACGCTCCGACGAAGGACCGACACATGAGTGAGCCGTACACCGCCGCCGACGGCCTCGTGCGCGTCTACCCCGCCCGGGAGCCTCACGGCGCCGGTCTGGTGTGGGCGCACGGCGGCGCCTTCGCGTTCGGCGACATCGACATGCCCGAGTCCGATTGGGTCGCCCGTCAGCTCGCCGCCCGAGGCACGACGGTCGTCTCGGTCGACTACCGGCTCGCGCCGGTTCCGGAGGGGTGGGATGCCGCGATCCCGGCACGCGCCGGACACCACTACCCTGCGGCATCCGACGACATGCTCGCGGCGTGGTCGTGGACGCTCGAGAACGCAGACCGCCTGCGCATCGACCGGAACCGCCTGGCGCTGGGCGGAACAAGTGCCGGCGGCAATCTCGCTGCCGGGGCGACGATCCGGCTGATCGAGCGCCGCTTCTCCCCGCTTCCCGCCCTCGTGGTGCTTGCTTACCCGACCCTGCTCGCCGTGCAGCCGCCGCCCGGCGCCGAGCTGCGCGCGCTGCTCGACGCGGATCCCGCCGCCGACCGCTTCGGTCCCGACGCGGTCCGGGGCATGTACGAGAACTATCTCGGCGGCTCTGTGGAGCACGCGCCCCTGGGTGCCGTGCCCGGCCGGGCGCGCCCCGTCGACCTGGTGCAGTTCCCGCCGACACTCATCGTGAACGGCGAGGCCGACGAACTCCGCGTCTCGGGCGAGGCGTTCGCCGCGACGCTGCGCGCCGCCGGCCGCCCGGTCGAGGCGGTGACCGAGCTGGGCACCGAGCACGGTCACCTCAACCGGCCGCACGAGCCCGCGGCATCCGTCACCATCGACCGCTTCGCCGCCCGCCTGAGCACACTCGCTCTCTCTTCATCGTCACCTGTCCTCGCCTCTGCGAACCCCGAAGGAATCACACCATGAGCAACCAGGCCGTCTCGGACCTGATCGCGCGGTCGAACCGCCTCGGCGCCGACCCCAAGAACACCAACTACGCCGGCGGCAACACCTCCGCCAAGGGCACCGACACCGATCCCGTCACGGGCGAACCCGTCGAGCTGCTGTGGGTCAAGGGCTCGGGCGGCGACCTCGGCACCCTCAAGCCGCAGGGCCTCGCGGTGCTGCGTCTGGACCGCATGCGCGCTCTCGTCGACGTCTACCCGGGCCTCGAGCGGGAAGATGAGATGGTCGCCGCGTTCGACTACTGCCTGCACGGCAAGGGCGGCGCAGCCCCCTCGATCGACACGGCGATGCACGGCCTCGTCGATGCCGCGCACGTCGACCACCTGCACCCCGACTCCGGCATCGCGATCGCGACCTCCGCCGATGGCGAGGAGCTCACCGGCACCATCTTCGGCGACAAGGTCGTGTGGGTGCCGTGGCGTCGGCCGGGCTTCCAGCTGGGCCTGGACATCGCCGAGATCAAGGCGCAGAACCCGCAGGCGATCGGCTGCATCCTGGGCGGTCACGGCATCACCGCGTGGGGCGACACGTCCGAGGAGTCCGAGCGCAACTCGCTGTGGATCATCGAGACCGCTGCCGCGTTCATCGCCGCCAATGGCAAGGCCGACCCGTTCGGCGGCGTGCGCGCCGGCTTCGAAGCCCTCCCCGAGGCGGAGCGTCGCGCGAAGGCGGCCGCCCTCGCTCCGACCATCCGTGGTCTCGCATCGACCGACAAGCCGATGGTCGGCCACTTCACCGACGCGCCCGAGGTGCTGGACTTCCTCGCTTCCGAGAAGGCGCCCGCGCTCGCCGAGCTCGGCACGAGCTGCCCCGACCACTTCCTGCGCACCAAGGTCAAGCCGCTGATCCTCGACCTTGCCGCCGACGCCACCGTCGAGGCATCCGTCGCCCGCTTGAAGGAGCTGCACGAGCAGTACCGCGCCGACTACCAGGCCTACTACGACGCCCACGCGACCGCCGACAGCCCGGCGATCCGCGGCGCCGACCCGCTCATCGTCCTCGTGCCGGGCGTCGGCATGTTCTCGTACGGCGCCAACAAGCAGACCGCGCGCGTCGCCGGCGAGTTCTACGTCAACGCGATCAACGTCATGCGCGGCGCCGAAGCCCTGTCGACCTACTCCCCCATCTCGGACGCCGAGAAGTTCCGCATCGAGTACTGGGCACTCGAAGAGGCGAAGCTGCAGCGCATGCCCAAGGCGAAGTCACACCAGGGCCGCATCGCGTTCGTCACGGGCGCGGCATCCGGAATCGGCAAGGCCATCGCGACGCGCCTCGCCGCCGAGGGCGCGTGCGTGGTCGTCGCCGACCTCGACCTCGAGAAGGCGCAGGCCGCCGCGGCAGAGCTCGGCGGCACGGATGTCGCGATCGGCGTCGCCGCGAACGTCGCCGACGCCGCGGGCGTGCAGGCCGCGATCGATGCCACGGTGCTTGCGTTCGGAGGCATCGACCTCGTCGTCAACAACGCCGGGCTGTCGCTGTCGAAGCCGCTGCTGGAGACCACCGAGAAGGACTGGGACCTGCAGCACGACGTCATGGCGAAGGGCTCGTTCCTGGTGGCGAAGGCCGCCGCGAAGGCGCTCATCGAGCAGGGCATGGGCGGCGACGTCGTCTACATCTCGTCGAAGAACTCCGTCTTCGCGGGCCCGAACAACATCGCGTACTCGGCGACCAAGGCCGACCAGGCCCACCAGGTGCGTCTGCTCGCGGTCGAGCTCGGCGAGCACGGCGTGCGCGTGAACGGCATCAACCCCGACGGCGTCGTGCGCGGCTCGGGCATCTTCGCCTCCGGCTGGGGCGCCAACCGCGCCGCGACCTACGGCGTCAAGGAAGAGGACCTCGGCCAGTTCTACGCCAACCGCACCATCCTCAAGCGCGAGGTCGTGCCCGAGAACGTCGCCGACGCGGTGTACGTGCTCACCGGCCCCGAGCTCTCGCGCACAACCGGCCTGCACATCCCCGTCGACTCCGGCGTCGCGGCCGCGTTCCTGCGATGACCGTGTCACCCGGCCGTGCAGCTCGCGAGGTGGTCGAGCACTCGACATCCGCTCCCCTGCGTCGAGACCGCACGTGCTCGCCGAGACCGCATGTCGTTCGCGTCACCAGCGTGATGTCTCGGCGACACCGCACGGTTTCGACGGGGAGAGTCGGGTCGGGCGGATGCGCATGAGTAGCACGGCGCGAGCGGGCGGGGTGGTCGCGGCGGTCGACCTCGGTGCGACGAGTGGGCGCGTGATGCTCGGCTATGTGGACGACGGGATGCTGCGGCTCGAGCAGGTCGCGCGATTCCCGAACGGTCCGGTGGCCGGGCCCGAAGGGCTGCACTGGGACTTCACGGCGCTGTACCGGCACATCGTCGACGGACTCGCCGAGGCGGTGCGCCGGGAACCCGGGATCGCGAGCGTCGGCATCGATTCGTGGGCCGTGGACTACGGCCTCGTGCACGGCGACGAGCTGCTCGGCGAGCCGTTCCACTACCGCGACGACCGCACCGCGCGGGGCGTCGAGGCGGTGCACTCGAAGGTGCCGTTCCACGAGCTCTACCGTCGCAACGGGCTGCAGTTCCTGCCGTTCAACACGCTGTACCAGTACGCCGTCGACCGGCGTCTGGCGGATGCCGAGATCGCCCTGCTCATCCCCGACCTCGTGGCGTTCCTTCTCACCGGCGCTCGCGTGGCCGAGCGCACGAACGCGTCGACCACCGGCCTGGTCGATGTGGCCAGCGGCCGATGGGACGCGGAGCTCGCCACACGCCTGGGCGTGCCGGCATCCGCCCTTCCACCGCTCGTCGATCCGGGCGAACGGCTCGGCGCACTGCGCGGCGAAGCCCGGGAGCGCATCGGTGCCCCGCTCGAGGTGATCGCCGTCGGCTCGCACGACACCGCTTCGGCAGTGGTCGCCGTGCCGTTGAGTACGCCGCACGCGGCGTACATCTCGTGCGGCACGTGGGGCCTGGTCGGCGTCGAGCTCGATGAGCCGGTCGTGACCGACGCGGCCCGCGAGGCGAACTTCACCAACGAGGGCGGCGTCGACGGCCGGGTCCGCTTTCTGCACAACGTGACGGGCCTGTGGCTGCTGAGCGAATCGGTGCGCACGTGGGAGGCCGAGGACGGCGCGCCCATCGACCTTCCGGGCCTCCTGGATGCCGCGGCAGCAGTCGCTCCCGACGTGCCGCTGTTCGACGCCAACGACCCGCGCCTGTCGTCGCCCGGCGACATGCCGGCGCGGATCGCGGCTGTCATCGAGCAGTCCGGCGGCGCGGTGCCCGGCTCACGCGAGACGTTCGCGCGCACGATCGTCGAGAGCATCGCTCAGGCGTTCGCCGACGCCGTCGCCACGGCGGCACGGCTCACCGGCCGCGATATCGACGTCATCCACGTCGTCGGCGGCGGGGCCCTGAACCGCCTGCTGTGCCAGGCGATCGCCGACCGCTCGGGGCTTCCGGTGCTAGCCGGCCCGGTCGAGGCGACCGCGCTCGGCAATGTGCTCGTACAAGCGCGCGCGCACGGCTGGTTCGGCCCCGACGCGACCCTGGAGGACCTGCGACGCGTGGTCGCGGCATCCACGTCTCCCGTCCGGTACGAGCCCCACGCCCGCGCATGAGCGGGTACGGGGCCGCGTTCGACTGGGCGCGGCGGCACGTCGCGGCGGGCCGCCTGCCCACGGCGGTGCTCGGGGTCGCGACCGCCGACGGCACGGTCGCGCTCGATGCCTTCGGCGCCACCGACGGGCGGCGCGCGCACACCGACGACCCGTACTGGCTCTTCTCGATCACCAAGGTGCTCACCGGGATCACCGCCGCACGCGCGGTCGAGCGCGGCCTCCTGACGCTGCAGACACCGCTGGCGAGCGCCGTGCCCGAGTTCGGCGCCGGCCGCGACGATGTGGTGCTGCTGCGGCATCTCGCGAGCCACACAGCGGGCATCCCCGAACCGCCGCTGGACCCGGTTCGCTCGCTGCGCGACGCGCTGCTGGCCCCTGGACGAGACTTCGCCGCGGGCACCGCCTCGCGCTACTCGACCGTGGCGTTCACCGGCATCGCAGAGCTGGTGCACCAAGCGACGGGAACGGCATGGGATGCCGACATCGAGGCGTGGTCTCGCGGGATCGGCGCGACCGGCCTGACCCTCGACCCCACGGCCGTCCCTCACGCCGTCGTCGATGCCGGTCGTCTGGGTGTCGACATGGCCCGGTTCGGAGCCCATCGCAATCCGGGCGCCGGCATGATCGGCACGGCCGCGGACCTCTTGACGCTCGGATCGGCGCTGCTGCGCATCGGTCAGGGCGAGAGGGGCGGCGTCGTGCAGCCGGCGACCCTCGCCATGATGCGACGACCGTTGACCGGCGACATCCCGCGCTTCGAGCCCTACGTCGCTGAGCGGGGCCAGGACTGGGGCTTCACGCTCAATCTGCGCAACCGTGCCCCCGGCCTCATCGACCGCGACGTGTTCGGGCACGGCGGCTGGGCCGGCACGGAGTTCTGGGTGCACCCCACGGCCGGCATCGCGTTCGTGCTGCTGACGAACCAGGCCGAGCGCCCCGGCGTCGACCTGGACGAGCTCGACAACGCGGTGGTCTCCGCCGTCTGACCCGCTCTCACCCGATCGGCGGGCGTCAGCGCGCGAGCGGGCGGGTGGACGTGCGCACGATGAGCTCGGTCTCGAACACCTCGTGCACCGGCTCGGTTCGTCCCGCGAGGCGCTCCAGGAGCAGCTCCACCGCCCGCGCGCCCATCTGCTCGCCCGGCTGATGGACGGTGGTGAGTCCCACCGAGGGGTGCGAGGCGATGCGCACGTCGTCGTAGCCGGCGACCGAAATGCCGGCGCCGGCCTCGGCGATCGCCCGCAGCGCGCCGATGGCCAGTTCATCGTGGGCCGCGAAGATCGCGGTCGCGGAGGAGCCGGCGGCGAGGGCATCGCGCACGGCGCGGTACGCGGCATCCTGTCCTTCGTCCGTGCGCCAGACCAGGCCGTCCTCGGCGAGGCCGGCCTCGGCCATCGACCTCTGGTACTCCCTCAGCCGCACGCCGTGCGGCAGGGTGCCCGCGGGGTCGGACTCGGGAAGCGTCAGGTGCGCGATGCGCTCGTGGCCGAGGCCGAGAAGGTGACCCATGAGCGCGGCCGTGCCCGCGACATCGTCGCCGGCGACGGCGTCGTAGCGCTCGGACCTGTCGAGGCGCCCGAACATCACGACGGGCGCGGAGGCGGCGATCCGCTCGAGCGCCGGTTGATCGACGCGGGGCGAGACGGCGATCACGCCGTCCACCTGCCGGTCGATCAGGGCCTCGATCGCCCGCCGGCCCTCGCGCGAACCCTCCTCCGCGGGCGCGATGATGAGCTGATACGGGGTGCCGGCGAGGGCGCCGACCGCGCCGTGGACCATGCGCGTGAAGAACTGGTTGCCGAGATCGGGCAGCTCGATGCCGATCGTGAACGTGCGTCCGCGCATCGCCCGCGCCGCGATACGGGGACGGTACTCCAGCTCGGCCATCGCCGCATTCACGCGTTCGCGCATCGCATCGCTCACGCCGTACGCATCGCGCAGCACCTTCGACACCGCCGCACGCGAGACGCCGGCCAGGCGCGCGACATCCTCGATCGTCGCGGGGCGATGGCGCGCGAGTGTCATGAGATGAGGCTAGTCCCGTCGGTGATGCATCCCCGGGCTGGGCCGCCGGAAGACGACCCGGCCCGGGGCTGCGGAGCGGATCAGCGAAGGACCACGATCAGCGACACGCCCTTGGCGGGCAGCACCGTTCCGCCGCCGCTGTACGCCACTGAGATCCGGTGGACGCCCCGATCCCGCGTGCCGATCGAGACCGTCGCGGTGCCATCGGCCAGCTCGGCTTCGAACGTCTCGCCATCGACCTTCACGACGACGGTCCCCTCGGCGACGACGTCACGTGCAAGCGGCCGCACGTCCACCTGGATGGTGAACTCGGTGCGGGAGTCGCCTACGATCCGATTCGGCTTGACCAGCACGATGGCCGAGGTCTGCACGACCACGGGGGCGCTCTCAGCCACCCCGGCCGGACCCGTGGCCGGGGTCGCCGTGACGCGCACCGTCAGCGCATGACCGCGGTCTGCACCGGTGACGCGGTACTCCCGGTGCGTCGCGCCGCCGATCGCCTCGCCGTCGCGCAGCCACTGGTACGAGAAGGTCAGTCCCTCCTCGCTCCACACCCCCGGATCCGCCGTGAGCTTCCCCCCCGGCTGCGGCTTCCCGGCGATGGACGGCGGAGTGGTGGCGACCGGTGCCGTGATGTCGATCGCCGTGGTCGTCTGCAGCGGCAGGTCACGCGACGACGAGCCCACCGAGATGCCGTAGTCACCGTCGACGATGCGCCAGGCGTCGGCGTCGACATCCCAGATCGAGAAGGGCTGGTTGCTCGAGGCGGAGGCCAGGACGACCTCGACCCGCTTCTCCTCCCCGGGCGCCAGCTCAACACGATCGAAGCCGACCAGCCGCTTCCCGGGCTCGCCAGCTGCGTCAGGCAAGGTGAGGTACACCTGCGGGACCTCGGCGCCCGCTGCGTCACCGGCATTGCGCACTGTGAACGAGACGGTCGAGGTGACGGTGCCGGCCGCAGCATCCGCAGCGTTCTGCACATCCAGCGCCGAGTACTCGAACGACGTGTACGACAGTCCGTGGCCGAACTCGAACAGCGGCTCGATCCCCTGCTCGTCGTACCACTTGTAGCCGACCTGCAGCCCCTCGCTGTAGCTGACCTGTCGGATCTCCGTCGAACCCTCGGGCCGCGTCGTCGAGCCGTCCGCGAAGACGCCCGGGTACTGCTGGGGTGTGTTCGTAGGTGTATCGGCGAGCGAGACCGGGAATGTCATCGGCAACTTGCCCGACGGGTTGACGTCGCCCCACAGCAGGCCGGCGAGGGCCGGACCGAACTGCTCGCCCGAGTGCCATGCGTGCAGCACCGCATCCACGTCGCCGATCCACGGCATCTCGACGGCACTGCCGGCGTTGAGTACCGCGACGGTCTTGTCGGATGCCGCGGCGACTGCCTCGATCAGGGCGTCGCCGTTCGCATCCAGGCGCAGATCGGTCAGGTCGGTCGTCTCGCCCATCGTGTAGTGACCGAAGACGATCGACACGTCCGCCTCCGCGGCGACCGCGGCCGCCTGCGCAGGGTCAGCACCGGAGTCGTACACGACGGTGCCTCCGGCGGCCTCGACCTTCGCGGTGATGCTGTCCAGCGGCGCCGCGATCGCGTCGCAGTTCAGCGCGGTCCCACGGATGAAGACGAGATACCAGGCGCATCCGGTCTTCGCGCTCACCCCTCCCGTAGCGACGGTGGACGCGGTCTGGCCGATCACGGCGACCGTGGCTGCGTCGTTCGCGAGTGGGAGCGCGTCGTCGTTCTTCAGCAGGACCGTGCTCTCCTCGGCGATCTGCCGCGCCAGCTGCTTGTGCTCGGCGGTGGAGACATCCGCGACCGGAGCCGTCGGCACCGGGTGATCGAACAGATCGCCCTCGATGTACGACCGCACCACGCGGAACGCCGCCTCGTCGATGCGCTGCTGCGTGATCTCGCCCGCCGCGAGTGCGGCGTCGAGTTTGGCGGGTGTGAACCAGACGGGACGGTTGAGCTCCTGATCGAGGCCCGCGTTCAGCGACTCGGCTGTGGAGTGCACCGACCCGAAGTCGCTCATGACGTAGCCCTCGAAGCCCATCTCGTCACGGATGCTGGTGGTGAGGATGTCGTTCTCACACGCGTAGACGCCGTTGACCTGGTTGTACGAGCACATGATGCTGCCGGGATCGCTCTCCTTCACGGCGATCTCGTACGGCAGGTCGTAAACCTGCCGCAGCGTGCGCTCGTCGACGTTCGACGAGCTCTCCTCGCGGTCTGTCTCCTGCTCGTTCGCGACGTAGTGCTTGAGGTTCGCGATGACCGGCTTGCCGTCCTCGCGGTTCTCGAGACCGCGGACGTTCGCGGCCGCCATGAGACCCGACAGCAGCGGGTCCTCGCCGAAGTACTCGGATCCGCGACCCGACAGCGGGGTGCGCCCGCTCGCGATGCCGGGGCCGAGCACGACGGCGCTGCGTTTGTCGAAGGATTCCCGTCCGTGCGCCTCGGCCTTCTGCTGACCCAGCGCGAGATCCCAGGTCGCCGCCACCGCGATCGGCCCCGGCCAGGCCGTCGTGCCACGGCTGCCGTAGACGCCATCCGGTCCGTTGGCGTAGATCACCGTGGGCGTGCACTCGACCTGAACGGGGTAGACCACGCCCCCAAACCATGTCGTCTGCTGCGGGCTGTTGGCCGGCTGCTCCACCAGCCAGCGGTACTTCTGATGCTGACTGCTGGCGTCCAGCAGCGCCTGCGCCCTCTCGTCGGCGGACTTTGCGGGGTCCATCCACGGGACGGTCGCGCAGTCGGCGGCGGCGGCGGGCGCCGCGACCGCGACCACGCCCCCGGTCGCGATCAGCACCGAGCCCATCAGCAGGGCGATCACACGCCGCTTGCGCGGGCCGGCTTCCGGATTTCTCTTGAGCAACGTCATCGTCGATCCCTCTCCGTTGAGGCGCGGCCGCGTAGACCGCTCTACACTATGTAGACCGCTCTACGGTGACACGATTCACTTCACGGGTCAACCGTTCGTGCGCGACTAGTGGGTCACGGCGTCGATCTCCTGCCGCACCGGCGCCGCGAGGCTGACGTCGCCGACGAGGGCGAGCCCCAGTCCGAGATCGTCGATCCGCACCGCGTTGCGGGTCTCGAGCGAGCGGTTGCCTGCCAGCCCGACCGCCACGGCGGCAACCCCGTCGCGCCACGTGGCGGCGTGCCCCAGCGGATCCTCGGTGGCACCCCGGAACACCTCGGCGAGCAGCCGGGCGTCGCCGCCGCCGTGGCCGCCGTCACCCTCGGGGATCGGCACCTCGCGTGCGCGACCGAAGTGGTTCTGCACCACGAGCCGCTCGCCGACCGGCCTCGCCGCGCCGCCCTCGACGTGGTCGGGTCGGGCGCTCGGGTCGACGATCGCGGTGGGACGACCGGAAGCCCCGAGCAGCACCTCGCCGCGCTCGACCACGGTGAGCTCGGCCCGGCCACGCGTGCCGTTGATCGCGACCGTGTACCCCTCCCAGGGCGCGTGCGCATTCAGCGCGTACGACATCGAGGCGCCGGCGGCGTAGTCGACGACCAGCGAGAGGTTGTCTTCGATCGTGATGCCGGCGTCGAAGACGTCGCGATCCCGCAGGTACCCGTCGTACGCCTCCTGCTCCAGGTACAGCCCACGCAGGTCGGGGTCGTCGCGCAGGTCGAGGCTGAACGCGTCGCGCAGCGGCGAGTCGTCAGAGCCCCGCGCCGGACGCGGGCCAAGGCCGCGCTGCGCGGCGTTCTCGGCGCCGTAGAAGCGCAGGCCGCCGCTCGCGAAGACGCGCGTGGGCGTGTCGGCGAGCCACCAGTTCACCAGGTCGAAGTGGTGCGAGGCCTTGTGGACGAGCAGGCCGCCCGACCGGTCCTTGTCACGGTGCCACCGGCGGAAGTAGTCGGCGCCGTGCGCCGTGTCGAGCACCCACTCGAAGTGCACCGACGTGACCTCGCCGATCTCGCCCGCGCTCAGCGCGCGCTTGAGCGCGGAGTTGCGCGGTGAGTAGCGGTAGTTGAAGGTCACCGTGACATCGCGTCCGGTGCGCTTGGCGGCATCCGCAATGGCGCGCACACCGTCGGGCGTCGTGGTGAGCGGCTTCTCGACCACCGCGTCGGCGCCCGCCTCGAGGGCAGCGACGATGTGACGGTCGTGCGTCCAGTCCGGTGACGTCACGATCACTCGGTCGACGCCGTAGCGGACGACCGCCGCGCCGAGCTCGTCGGGCGCGAACCGCGGCGGCGCGCCGGCGCCTCGGGCCTGCAGCCGTGCCTCGTACCAGTCCAGACGGCCCTCGTTCGTGTCGGACCACGCGACGAGCTCGGCCACATCGGCGTGGGGGCCGTTGATCGCGTCGAGGTACATCTGAGCACGACTGCCCGTGCCGACGATCGCGTAGCGCACGCGCCGACCGCGCCCGGCGGCATCCATGGGGTTCCCGTTCACTCGATGCCCGCTCACTTGATGCCGGTCGTCGCGAAGCCCTTGACCAGGTAGCGCTGGCCGATCAGGAATGCGAGGAAGAGAGGGATGAGCGAGACGACCGACATCGCGAACATCGCGCCGTAGTTCGACGACGACTGCGCGTCGATGAACCCCTTCAGCGCGACCGACACCGGGAAGTTCTCGCGCGTGCGCAGATAGATGAGCGGCCCGAAGAAGTCGCCCCACGTCCAGATGAACGTGAAGATCGCCGTCGTCGCGAGCGCCGGCACCATCAGGGGCAGCGTCACCTGACCGAAGATGCGCACGTGGCCCGCGCCGTCGATCCGGGCCGCCTCGAAGATCTCCTTCGGCAGGCCACGGATGAACTGCACCATGAGGAAGATGAAGAACGCGTCCATCGCGAGGAACTTCGGAACGATGAGGGGCAGGAAGGTCTCGAGCCAGCCCAACTCGCGGAAGATGATGAACTGCGGCACCAGCACGACGTGGAACGGCAGCATGATCGTGCCGAGCATGACGGCGAACCACGCGTTGCGTCCCCAGAACTTGAGGCGCGCGAACGCGTAGGCGGCCAGCGAGCACGACACCAGGTTGCCGATGATCGCGCCGATCACGAGGATCGTGGAGTTCATCAGGAAGTGTGAGAACGGCAGCTGCTGCGAGGTCCACCCGTGCACGTAGTTCTCGAGCGTCAGATCGGTCGTGAAGATGCCGAGGTCGGTGAAGATCTCGCTGTTGGGCTTGAGCGAAGACACCACCAGCCAGATCAGCGGGTAGATCATGAGCAGCGAGAGCGCGATCAGCCCGGCGTGCTTGAGCACCGAACGCGCCGCGCTGTTGCGCAGATGACGTCGCCGGCGCCGCTCGGCGTGGTCGGCAGGCGGCGGTGCGACGGGAGTGGGAGCCTCGTCGAGTGCGGTCATGGCGGAACGTCCTTCGGGGAGTGCGGCGGATGCTGTCGGCTGCAGTTCAGTCGTCATAGAAGACCCAGAACTTCGACAGCCAGAAGTTGAATGCGGTGAAGCCGGCGATCACGATGAGGAGGAACCAGGCCATCGCCGACGCGTAGCCCATGTTGAGCTCGGTGAACGCCTCTTTGTAGAGGTACAGCGTGAAGAACATCGTCGAGTCCGAGGGGCCGCCGGTGCCGCCCGAGACGATGTAGGCCTGCGTGAACGACTGGAACGCGAAGATGATCTGCAGCACCAGGTTGAAGAAGATGATCGGCGTGAGCAGCGGCATCGTGATCGAGAAGAACCGGCGAACCCGACCGGCGCCGTCCACCTGAGCCGCCTCGTAGTACATCTCGGGAATCTGGCGGAGGCCCGCGAGGAAGATGACCATGGGCGACCCGAACGTCCACACGTGCAGGATGATGATCGTCGCGAGCGCGTAGTCGGGGTGCGAGATCCACCCGGGGCCCTCGATTCCGAACCACGCGAGGAACTCGTTGACGATGCCGTCCTTGCCGAAGACCTGGCGCCACAGGATGGCGATCGCGACCGACCCGCCGAGAAGACTCGGCAGGTAGAAGATCGAGCGGTAGAACGCCAGTCCGCGCATGCCGCGGTCCAGGAGCACCGCGACCCCCAGCGCCAGCGCCAGCTGGAGCGGCACCGAGACCACCACGTAGGTGAGGGTCACGCGCAGGGAGTTCCACAACCGTGCGTCGCCTGCCATCTCGGCGATGTTGTCGAAGCCCGAGAATCGCGGCGGCTGCAGCAGGTTGTAGTCGGTGAAGGCGAGCGCGAGCGACGCGATCATCGGGCCGATCGTGAACACGACCAGCCCCACCAACCACGGAGCGAGGAAGAGATACCCCGCCTTGTTGTCGGGATTCTTCGAGCGCTCGCCGCCCTTTGCGCGCCGCGCCTGAAGCGCGATCTGGCGCAATTCGCCGATGCTGCTCACGGAGACCTCCTTGTCACGGTGATGGTCACGGCAGAGAAACCGCTTTCACCCGGCGTCAGTATCACCCGAACATCCCGCTCACGTCAAACGGCCCCGAATCCGCAGGTTTGCACGACATCGGGGTGCCGCCGCGCGCGAGAACACTTGATAACGAGGCGGCAACAACAATTGACAGCATCCCAGCCCTTTGCTACTTTCCGAGAAAGCGGTTTCATACCGGTCTCGACGAGTCCTGCGTTCGAGGCGACGTGCCGCCGACTCCGGTGGGCACCCGACACGAGATGAAAGAGGCGCAATGACGCGTTATGCACGATCAGCCAGGGTGCGTGTGGCCCTGGGAACGACCCTCGTCGCAACGCTTGCACTGGCGGGCTGCGCGGCCGGCGGCCAGACCCCGCCGTCCTCCGACGGGTTCGACCCCGACGAGGAGATCGAGCTCCACATCGCCTGGTGGGGCAATGACGAGCGCTCCGCGATCATGGCCGAGGCCATCGACCTGTTCGAAGCGGAGTATCCCAACATCACCGTGGTGGAAGAACCCGTGGGTGCGCCCGATGATCTCTTCAACCGCCTCGCCACCGACTTCGCATCGGGCACCGCGCCCGACGTGTTCGCCCTCGGCGGCGCGAAGCCGCAGGAGTACGGCGCTGCGGGCGCGCTGCTGGACCTGTCGACCGTGAGCGAGCAGCTGCCCACCGACGGCTACCCGGACTTCACGCTGACCAACGCCGTGGTGGACGACACCCTGTACGGCCTGCCCACGGGCGGCAACGCCATCGGCGTGCTGGTAAACCCCGCGATCTTCGAGCAGGCGGGCGTCGAACTGCCCGACAGCTCATGGACGTGGGAGGACTTCAGCGAGATCGCGAACGAGATCTCGGCGAACGCGGGCGAGGGGATCGTCGGTCTCGATCTGCGGATCCAGGACATCCTCGGAACCTACGTCGCCCAGTACGTGGAGACCGGCATCTACGACTGGGACGGCGAGCTTGCCGTGGACGCCGACACCATCCAGTCCTGGTACGAGATGGAAGAGGCACTCGTCGCCGACGGCGGACTGCCCGACCCGTCGGTCATCGTCGAGCACTGGAACGTCACGCCCGACCTCTCGCTCTTCGGAACCGGCCGCGCCGGCATGACCTTCGCATACAGCAACCAGATCGCCACCTACGCCGCCGGCGCCGGGGGCGAGGTCGAGATCCTCACGCCGCCGACCTCGACCGACCTGTCGGGAGTGGCCGTGCTGCCCTCGCAGTTCTGGTCGATCGCGTCCGGCAGCGAACACCCCGAGGCGGCGGCACTCCTCGTGGACTGGCTGCTGAACCAGCCCGAGCCGGCCGAGATCATCCTCGCCGACCGCGGGCTGCCGTTCAACCCCGACACCCTCGCGGTGGTCGAGCCGCTGCTCGCCCCAGCCGACGCGCAGGCCGCGGAGTATCTCCAGACCGTGCTCGATGTCGGCGTCGTTGCCCCGCCACAGCCCGCGGGTGGCGCGATGCTCAACGAGTTGTCGCAGCGCATCGAATCCGACATCCTGTTCGGCAACACCTCGGCGGCTGACGGCGCGCAGCAGTGGGTCGACGAGCTGTCGGCCTCGCTCGCATCCGACTGACCACAGGGCCAGCATCGTGGGCGGCTCCGCATGCGGAGCCGCCCACGTTCATGAACGGATGCCGCGGCCCGGCGGCGCAAATCCACCGGTTCTCCCGGCACGACGGAGGCGACGATGACGGCGATCGACGAGGCGCTCGCACGGCTGCGCACGAACGACCCGCTCGCGCGGGCGGGCATCGGGAAGGGGCATCCGCTCCATGGCGACCTGACGCGCGCGGGCGTCAGGTTCGCGGCGGTCGGCGGAGGTCTCGAGGACCGCTGGCACCGCGCCCTCACCGAGCTGGCCGAATGCGTGAGCCCGATGCTCGGCGCTCCGGCGCTCCACGAGGGCGGGGTCTACCACGGTGCGTGGCTCGAGAGCACCGCGACGATCAGCGCGGAGCTGCTCGACAGGTTCGCGCCGTCGGTCACGCGCACCACGCACCTGCTCTTCGCCGAACACCAGCGTGCCGACGGACTGCTTCCGTACAAGGTGACCGATGCCGGGCCAGCGTACTCGCAGATCCAGACCGTCACGCCGCTGGCCCGAGGCGTGTGGAACCACTACCTGCTGACCGGCCGCGAGGGCGAGCGAGACCGTGCGTACCTCGCCCGTATGTATGGCGCGATGGCGCGCAACGACGCGTGGCTCGCCGAGCACCGCGACACGCGGCGCACCGGCGCCGTCGAGGCGTTCTGCACCTTCGACACCGGCCATGATCTATCGCCGCGTTTCTGGCACATCCCCGACCGCTGCTTCGAGGGCGACGCCGCCCGCTTCGACCCCGAAGTGCCCGGACTCCCCTTCATCGCGCCGGATCTGACGGCGAACGTCGCGGTGCAGCGGTCGTATCTGGCCCGGATCGCGGCAGAGCTCGGCGAGCGTCCCGAGCCGTGGCGGGCGAGGGCCGAGGCATCCCGCGCCGCCCTCTTCGCGCAGTGCTTCGACGAGTCCGACGGTCTCTTCTACGACCGCCGCGCCGACGGGGCGCACCTGCGGCTCAACTCCGACGTGCTGCTGCGCGTGCTGGCGTGCGAGATCGGCGACGACCGGCTCTTCGCGCAGGCGCTGGATCACCACCTCATGAGCACCCGCCGTTTCCTGTCGCAGGGCGGCTTCACCTCGATCGCGATGGATGATCCGCGCTTCGACGGCGACCACACGCGCAACTCGTGGGCGGGCCCGGTGAACTTCCTCACGCTCGTGCGGGCGGCGCACGCGTTCGAGGCCCACGACCGCGTCGCCGAGCTCGCACTCGTGCACCGCAGCGTGCTCGGGGCCGTCGCCGGCCACGACCGCTTTCCGCAGTGCCTGGATCCGTGGTCGGGCGATGCCGGCTACACCGAGAAGTACTCACCCGCGATGCTGTGGCTGCTCGACGCCCTCGAGCGCGACTGCGGCATCCTGCCCCGCCCCGACGGCGAGGTGTGGTTCAGCGGGCTCGCGCCCACGAGGCTCGAGCACGGGCAGTCGGCGCGCGCGGTCGCGGCGGCGCGCGTGGTGCGCGGCATCCGCTACGAACTCGCCGCCGACGATGCGACCGTGCAGGTGTACCGCGACGGCGAGCCGTGGCTGCGGTTCCCGCGGGGCTGGCGCGTGGTGGCCGATGCCGACGGTGCTGTCGCGATGGTCGTCGGACTGTCGCCGGCGAGCGTGGCGGGCGAGCTGCGGACGGATGCCTCGAGCCTCGCCCTCTCGCTCGGCCCCAACGACCGCGCCGCCCTCGACTCGGGTCGCGTGACCGCGCGCATCACGCCCGGCTTCACGCCGCCGCAGTTCTGAGGACGCGCAGGGGCGACCCGGTCCGTCCGCGACCGAGCCTCACCCGCGCAGGTGCGCGCGCAGCACGTCCGAGAGCCCGACGCGCTCGTCGCACGCGTCGTACCGAAAGGATGCCGCGAGCTCGCGTGCCCGCTCGAGGTCGATGCCGCGGAACCTGTCGGCGAACTGCTCGGCCAGCGGCTCCGCCAGCAGGATGTGGCGCACGAGCACCGCGATGTGCGGCTGCCGGCCCCACGGGTAGGGCGCGTAGCCGGGGAACTCGCGGGCGAAGAGCGCGTCGATCGGGTCGATCACGTCTCGGATGCCGGCATCCGATCCGCCCCACGAATCCACGCCGAGGCGCTGCTTCTTCTCGACCACGTCGCCGATGAGTCCGAGGTAGGGGCTGTCGGGCGACACCGTCATGAGCCCCTGCAGCCCGATGTCCTTGTACGTCCACAGCGCCCAGCTCGCACCGTGCTCGCGGTAGATCTCGAGCTGGTCCTGCAGGAGGCGCAAGCGCCAGGGATCCTGCGATCGGTCCTGCGAATACACCGGGCCGAATTCGCCGATCCAGATCGGCGTGCCGGTGCGCCGCATGTATTCGGTGCGGCGCAGGAAGGTCTGCTCCACGACCGCGCGGTCGAAGTACTCACCGCGGGTGAGGCCGGGATAGGCGGTCGCGCTGGTGATGCCCGGCAGGGCGTAGTCGTGCGCGGTGTACACCGTGTTCTCCATCGGCTCGGCGCGCGCGTCCAGGAGCGAGAAGTCGGTCGAGTACCGGTTGCCGTCGAGGAACAGCACGTGGCGCGAATCGACCGCGCGGATCGCTCGTTCCAGCCGCTCGTAGAAGACGGGCAGCACTTCGCCCGAGGGATCGCTGGGTTCGTTGATGGGGTTGTACCCCGCCACCTCGGGTCGGTCCTTGAACCGGTCGGCGAGCGCCTCCCACAGGTGCACCACCCGGTCTTGGAAGTGGCGCTGGTTCCAGAAGTCCGCGATGTGGGTGGGGTTGTCGCTGTGCCAGTGCTGGTTCTGCCGGCCAGGGAGCGCGTGAAGATCGAGGATCGAGTAGATGCCGTGACGAGCGAGCAGGGTCACGACGCGGTCGAGGCGCGCGAAGCCCTCCTCCTTGAGCTGGAACGGGGCGTCGTCGTCCTCGAAATGCCGGTAGTTGAATGGGATGCGCACGCTGTTCAGTCCGAGCGAGGCCAGGTGTGCGGCATCCGCTTCGTCGAAGAAGTCCTGCGTGAAGGCCTCGAAGAACGCGTCGTACGCCTCGCGGCCCATGCGACCCAGCAGCAGCCGGCGGATGGTCTCTTCGTTGCCGGGGTAGCCGGTGATGAAGTTCTCCATGTTCATCCAGCCGCCGAGGCCCACGCCGGTCAGACGGACCGGCTCGCCACTGGGGCCCGCCAGGGCGGTGCCGCGGACGGAGAGGAAGTCGAGATCGCTCATGGGCTCACCCTACAAGAAATCGCTTTCTCCGCGGCGCGCCAATTCGACCTCAATGGACATCTGTGCCGCGGTGATTACGGCTGAAAGCGGTTTCGCACCCGTAGGATGGATCAGGCTGACGCCGCGAGCGCGGCCGTCGGCATTTGCGGAAAGGGGCACGCGTGATCAGACGCACCAGGGCGACGACGATCGCCGAGGTGGCGCAGCATGCCGGTGTCTCACCGGCCACCGTGTCGCGCGTCATGAACGACCGCTTCCTGGGTGAGCCGAAGATCGCCGATCGGGTTCGGGCATCCGCTCGCGAACTGGAGTACTCGCCCAATCACCTGGCGCGCAGCTTCGCGCTCGGCCAGACCAACGCGATCGGGTTCCTCGTGCCCGACCTCGCCAACCCCTCGTTCCAGGCGGTGCTCTCGGGACTGAGCAAGGCGGCCGGCGAAGAGGGCTACCGCGTTCTGGTCGCCGACTCCGCGGAGTCCGCCGATGACGAGCCGCTCCTCGCTGCCGAGATCCGCCGCCGGTGCGACGCGCTCGTGCTGTGCGCGCCCCGCATGGCCGAGGACGCCCTCGTGCGGGCGACGGAGACCCTGGGTCCGGTGGTGCTCATGAACCGCTCGAGTTCTTCGGTGACGGCGCCGACGCTGTCGGTCGACTCGCGCGGCGGCTTCGAAGCCCTCGCGCGTCACCTCCACTCGCTGGGTCATCGCCGGCTCGCGTACGTCGAAGGACCGGCCGGCGTCGCCAACGAGAAGCGACTGCGGGGCCTGGCCGACTTCCAGGAGTCGGCCAAGGGCATCACCGTCGAGCGGGTGCCCGGCGGCGCGGGAAGCGAGCACGGCCTCACCGCCGTCGGCCCGCTGCTGCGCACGCGCGCCACCGCGGTCCTCGCGTTCAACGACCTCGTCGCGGTGGGCCTAGTCCACGGACTCGTGGAACGCGGCGTGAGCGTCCCGGGCGACATGTCGGTCACCGGATTCGACGACATCCCCTTCGCCCGCTTCATGTCGCCGTCGCTGACGACGGCATCCGTACCCCACGAAGTGCTGGGCGCGCTCGCGTGGGGACGGATGCGGGCACTCATCGAGGGCTCGACACCCGACCACGACGTGGTCTTCCAGCCGCGCCTCGAAGTGCGCCGTTCGACGGCGGCCCCGCGCGAGTGACCTCGCGGCCGCTCAGGCCGGCGGGCTGTCGGGATCGAGCGTCTTGAGGGTGTCCTCCTCGACCGGGTTGTCGGCCTCGAGCTCGTCCTCGGTCCGCTCGTCGCCGCCGGTCGGGTTGTCGTCCTCGGCGGGCTGATCGTCGGCTCGGCGCTGGTCCATGACCCCACCGTAGATCGATCGGGTCGGCGGCGACAGCCCCACCGCTCGGCTACGCCTCGCGTGTGATGGTCACCTTCACGTGCAGGCTGCTCTTGAACGGGCCCGCATACACACCGCGCAGCGGCGGCACGTCGTTGTAGTCGCGACCGCGGCCGACCAGCACGTGCCGGTCGCCGATCTCGATGTTGTTCGTGGGGTCGAAGCCCTGCCACTCCCCCGAGAACCATTCGACCCACGCGTGCGATTCTCCCGTCACCGCCTCGCCGACCTCGGCCGAGGGGCGCGGGTGCAGATACCCCGAGACGTAGCGCGCCGGGATGCCGACCTCGCGCAGGGCGCCGAGGGTGATGTGGGCGAGGTCCTGGCACACGCCTTTGCGTGCGTCCCACGCCTCGCTCGCCGTCGAGTGCACTCCGGTGATGCCGTGCATGTACTCGACGGCGTCGCCGACGGCGACGGCGATCGCGTGGGCTGCACGTCCCGGGTGATCGTGCTGGGAAGCAATCGACCGGGCGAGTTCGGCGACCTCGGGATGCGGGCGGGTGCGGCGGGTCTGAGAGAGCTGCTCGACGGTCTCGATCGAACGGCCGGCCTCTCGGGCGAGCGCCTCCCACGAGAGGTCGATGTGCTCGAGGGGCCGCGGTCGCACCTCGACGAGGGATCGCGCGGTGATCGTCAGCGCCGAGTGCGGCGAGAGCACGTCGAAGGCGGCGACACGCGTGCCGAAGTAGTCGACGTACTGGTTGACCGACGTCGACGGTTCGATGTCGAGCGACGAGTTGAGCACGAACTGGCTGTCGGTCGAGCCCGGCAGCATCCGTGCCTCGTTGTAGGACGCGGTAGCGTCGCCCTGGTAAGAGAAACCGGTCTGGTGCTCGATGCGGAGTCTCTTCATGAGCTGCGCTCCCGCCTGCGCGCGCGACCCGCCGGGTGGGGAGCCTGTCGATCCATCATGAGACCTCTCCGATCCAGCTGGGCTCGGCCTGCGTCGGGAAGAACCGGCTGCGGACCGCCTCCGACGCCTCGCGGCTGACCGTCTGCACGCGCTGCATGTGCTGAGGGAGCTCGTTCAGGATCTCGGAGATCGGCCGGTACTCGAGGTCGTTGCGGATCTGTCCGAGGGCGCGCAGCACGGTGTTGGAGTGCCCGACGCGGTCGGCGCGGGGATCGATCGCACTCATGCATTCCTCGGCGCGCTGGATCGAGTAGATGATCGAGCGCGGGAACAGCCGGTCCAGCAGCAGGAACTCCGCCGCGTTGCGCGCGCTCGGCATGCCGCGATACGTCCGCAGGTACGCCTCGTACGCGCCGCACGATCTCAGGATGGTGGTCCAGGAGGGCCCGGATGCCTCGGTCAGTGATCGCGTCGCCAGCAGCCGTGCCGTCATGTCGGTGCGCTCGATGCTGCGCCCCAGCGTGAAGAACTGCCAGGCCTCGTCACGGCTGGTGGACGAGTCCACGATGCCCACCGCGAGCGCCGCACGCTCGCGCACCCACTGGAAGAACTCGTGCACGCGGTCGTTCTGCAGGCGCCGCGGCATCCGGGCGCTCGTCGTGTTGATCGTCTCCCACAGTTCCGTCGAGACGATCTCGCGGGCCCGGCGAGCGTTCTCGCGCGCCGCGGTGAGCGCGTACGCGATGCTCGACGGGTTGAGACGGTCCACGGCCAGCCGCGCGAGCACGTCCTCGCGGCGCACCTGATCGACGCCCTCGGGCGGCAGCGAGCCCATCACGCTCAGCAGCGACCGGCACGCGGTGTCTTCGTCGATCCACGGGTCTTCCAGCAGCAGCTGCAGGTGCACGTCGAGGATGCGGGCGGTGCCGTCACTGCGCTCGATGTAGCGCCCGATCCAGAACAGACTCTCGGCGATGCGGCTCAGCACGACTCTCCGCCTTCCCGATCGCGAGGGGAGACGGATGCCGCGGCCTGGCGCTGCTGCGCGGGCTGCTGCTGCTCGGCCTGCTGCTGCTGCTCAGCCTGCTCGACGGGGGTGCGGGGGCGGTCGTGGGGCGAGTGCGTCGGCTCGGACTGCGGGTCGTAGATGACCGGGATCGCGGCGGTCACCGTCGCGGCCTGGTCGGCGACGAGGCCGGACACACCGTGGCCCTGTCCGTACTCGACGTGGCCGGGCGCGGAGCCGCCGATGACCCATGTGTCCTTCGAGCCGCCGCCCTGGCTGGAGTTGACGACCAGCTGCCCTTCGGGGAGGGCGACGCGGGTCAGCCCACCGGGCAGCACCCAGACGTCCTCGCCATCGTTGACGGCGAACGGGCGCAGATCGGCGTGCCGCGGACGCATGCCGTCCTCGACGAGGGTCGGGATGGTCGAGAGCATCACCACCGGCTGCGCGATCCAGCCGCGTGGATCGGCGAGCAGCTGCTGCCTGAGCTTCTCGAGCTCTGACGGAGAGGCATCCGGCCCCACCACCAGTCCCTTGCCGCCCGAGCCGTCGACGGGCTTCACCACGAGCTCGTCCAGGCGGTCGAGGACTTCCTCCAGCGCGCCCGGGTCTTCCAGCCGCCACGTGTCGACGTTCTTGAGGATGGGCTCCTCGGCCAGGTAGTAGCGGATCAGCTCGGGCACGTATGTGTAGAGCAGCTTGTCGTCGGCCACGCCGTTGCCCACGGCGTTCGCGATCGTGACGTTGCCCAGGCGGGCGGCCAGCATGAGTCCAGGGGCCCCGAGCATCGAGTCGGCGCGGAACTGGAGCGGATCCAGGAACTCATCGTCGACGCGACGATAGATCACGTCGACGCGCTGGGGACCGCGGGTCGTGCGCATGAACACCTTGCCACCGACGCACAGCAGGTCGCGTCCTTCGACGAGCTCGACGCCCATCAGCCGGGCCAGCAGCGTGTGCTCGAAGTAGGCGGAGTTGTACACCCCGGGCGTCAGGACGACGACGTTGGGCTCTTCGATGCCGGCGGGGGCCGAGGCGCGGAGGGCGGCGAGGAGCTTGTTCGGGTAGTCCCCGACCGGTCGCACGCGCATCGACACGAACAGCTCCGGCAGCGTCTGGGCCATGACGCGGCGGTTCGAGATGACGTAGCTGACGCCCGACGGCACGCGCACGTTGTCTTCGAGCACCCGCATCTCGCCGTTCTCGTCGCGGATGAGGTCGATTCCCGACACCTGGATGCGCACGCCGTTGGCGGAGTGGATGCCGGCGGCCTGGCGGTAGAAGTACTGCGAACTCGAGATCAACCCGGCCGGCAGCACCTCATCGCGCACGCAATGCTGACGACCGTACGCGTCGTCGAGGAAGGCCTCGAGCGCGCGCACGCGCTGCTTGACGCCCGCCTCGATGCGGGACCACTCGTCGTACGCGATCACGCGCGGCACGGCATCCAGTGGGAACGGTCGCTCCTCGCCGGCGAAGTCGAACGTGACGCCCTGGGCGAGATACGAGCTGGCCAGCGAGTCGGTGCGGCCCCGCAGCTCCTCCTGCGTCATCTGAGCGAGGGCCTGATAGAGCTCCCGATAGGCAGTGCGCGACTCGGCCGCCGCACCGGAATGAGCCGGGGCTCCGAACATCTCGTCGAAGGCCGGGATGCCCGAGGGCGTCTTTCGAGGCGCCAGCGTGGAGCCGTAGCCGTCGAAGAGATCACCCATGCGACGAGCCTAATGCGGGGCGTGTTGCGGCAGTGTTTCCGCGGCGGCAAGTGCGGAGCCGGCTCGCCGGCGCCCCGTGCCCCGTGCCCCGTGCCCCGTGCCCCGACAGACGTCACCGATTCGTCACGGAATGCCGCTGCCGTGCCCGGACGCCGCGCGTAGCCTCGACGTGTGACCGACCCCGCACGACGACGAGCTCCGGCCGGCGGCAGCTCCGGATCCCTCACCTGGGTGGCGGGAGTCGCCGCGGTGGCGCTGGGCGTGGGCCTCGGAGAGCTCGCGGCCGGACTGTTCGCCCCGGCATCCAGCCCGGTCGCCGCGGTCGGCTCCGCCCTGATCGACATCGCCCCCACGTGGGCGAAGGATGCCGCGATCGCCCTGTTCGGCACCGCCGACAAGATCGCACTCATCGTCGGCATCGGCATCGTGATGCTCGCGGTGGCGGCGTTCGCCGGGTGGCTGCAGGCGCGGTTCCCGCCGTGGGGCGTCGTCACCGCGGCCGCCCTCGGCGCGGTGGGCGCGGTCGTCGCGGCGACGCGGCCGGCCGCGGGTCCGCTCGCGTGGGCACCGGCGGTCCTGGCCGGCGCGGTGGCCGCCACCGCGCTGTGGCTGCTCACCCGCTTGCTGCAGCGCACCACGACCGCCCCTGGCCCGGCTGACTCCTCTGACCCCGCTGACTCCTCTGACCCCACTCACCCCTCTGACCCCGCCCACCCAGCTGACCCCTCTGACCCCACTCACCCCTCTGACCCCGACCACCCCGCTGACCCCGCCCACACCGCCCGCCCGACCCACCCCGCCCGCCCGAGCCCGGCCACCGAATCGGATCCGCAGGAGCGGACGGATGCCACGACACGCCGCACCGCCGAGACCCGGGGCGGCGCGTCCGATGCCGGGTCCGCACCAGCGGATCCGCGGCTGCACCCGAGCCGCCGCGCCTTCTTCGCGTGGGCAGGCGCCGCCGCCGCGGCCGGGATCCTCGCGGCGGCGGTCGGCAGCCTCCGCAACACCGCGTCGGCCGGTGTGGCCGCGGCCCGACGTGCCCTGCGGCTACCGGCTGCGGCGGCCGAGGCATCCCCCGTGCCGCCGTCGGCGGAGCTCGGCATCCCCGGGCTCGCACGCGTGGTGACGCCGAACGACCGCTTCTACCGCATCGACACCGCCCTCATCGTGCCCGAGGTCGATCCCGCCGACTGGCGGCTGCGCGTGCACGGGATGGTCGCCGAGGAGTTCGAGCTCACGTGGGACGAGCTGCTGTCGCTTCCGCTCCAGGAGAGCTGGACCACCCTTGCGTGCGTGTCGAACGAGGTGGGAGGCACGCTGATCGGGAACGCCCTGTGGCTGGGCTTCCCCGTGCGCGACCTCCTCGCCCGCGCCCGGCCGGCCGCCGAGGCCGACATGGTGCTGTCACGGTCCATCGACGGATTCACGGCATCCACTCCTCTCGAAGCCCTCACCGATGAACGCGACGCGATCCTGGCGGTCGGGATGAACGGCGAGCCGCTGCCGCTCGAGCACGGCTTTCCGGTGCGGATGGTGGTGCCGGGGCTGTACGGCTACGTGTCGGCCACGAAGTGGCTGGTCGACCTGGAAGTCACCCGCTTCGACCGCGCCCGCGCGTACTGGACCGATCGCGGATGGTCCGAGCGGGCGCCGATCAAGCTGCAGTCCCGCATCGATGTGCCCCGCAAGGCCCAGGGCCTGAGCGCCGGCGAGACGGTCATCGCGGGGGTCGCGTGGTATCAGGGGGTCGGCATCGCCGGCGTCGAGGTGCAGGTCGATGACGGGCCATGGCAGCAGGCGGCACTGGCCACCGCGATCTCGGACGACACCTGGGTTCAGTGGAGCATGCCCTGGCGCGCCGAGGCGGGGGCGCACCTCATCCGGTGCCGTGCGACCGGCAAGGACGGCCAGCGCCAGACGCCCGACCGCACCGCGCCGGCTCCCGACGGGGCCACCGGCTGGCACGAGAGGCATCTCGAAGTGTTCTGACCGCGATTGGTTCGACCATACGAAACCCCAGCCGTGTACGATGCGGGTGGGTTCGGTACCTGGGGAGGTCCGCCCGAAAGCCTTCTGGGGGGGGTACCATGCCTGATCCGCTGGAGACGCTTGTGGCGCGTCTGCTCGAGCTCGCGACCATCGACGAAGACACCGGCCGACGGCGTCTGCCACCCGAGCGGGAGTTGGGGGATGCCCTCGGTATGAGTCGCGGCACCCTGCGCGAGCAGCTGGCCGTCCTCGAGCGGCTGGGATTCCTCCGTCGCACACAGGGGCGCGGAACGTACCTCGAGACCCCTTCCTTCGGCTTCGTGCGAACGTACTTCGCGATCGCGCATTCGCTGGGATATCTCACCGACGCGCACGTCGCCGACTCCCGCGAGCTGATCGAGGCGGCAGTAGCCGAATCGGCCGCACGCCGGGCCACCGACGAGCAGATCGCCGGGCTGCGCGAGTCCGTTGATCGCATGGTGACCGGTGAGGCCCAGGGAGATCTTGCCATGGTCCACGCCGCCGACGCGGACTTCCACCGCCGGCTGCTGCGGATCGTGGACAACCCCATCCTGCAGCTGCTGCAGGAGGGACTCCGGCGATCCCTCCAGCAGGATCTGCGTACGCGCCGGCTCTCGGTCTCGCCCGGAAGCACCGGGGAGACGTTCGACCACGCCCATGCCGAGATCGTCGATGCGATTGCTGCCCACGATCCGGATGCCGCGCGCCTGGCGATGCGGCGTCACTTCGAGGTGGCAGGGAGCGTGGCCTCCGCGTCGCCGACCTGAAACGGCCCCGTTCCGCGACGCCGACCCTGGCCGGCCGAGGGGGCCCGTTGATGCGTCAGCCCGCGAGCACCATGCGCAGCTGCTCGACAGCCCAGTCCAGCTCGGTGGCACGCACGACCAGTGGCGGCGCGATGCGGATGGTCTGACCGTGGGTGTCTTTGACGAGCACGCCTCGCGCGATGAGCCGCTCCGCGATCTCACGGCCGGTGCCGATGCCGGGATCGATGTCGACGCCGGCCCACAGCCCGACGACGCGGACCTCGGTCACGCCGTGACCGACGAGTTCGCCGAGCTTGGACTCGAGGTGCTCGCCGAGGAGCTTCGCACGGTCCTGGAACTCGCCGCCGCGCAGCATCTCGACCACACGGAGCCCGACGGCCGCCGCCAGCGGGTTGCCGCCGAACGTCGAGCCGTGCTCGCCGGGCCGGATGACGCCCAGCACGTCACGATCGGCGACGACGGCGGACAGGGGCAGGATGCCGCCGCCCAGCGCCTTGCCGAGCAGGTACACGTCGGGCACCACGTCCTCCCGATCGCACGCGAAGGTCTCACCGACGCGCCCGAGGCCCGACTGGATCTCGTCGGCGATCATCAGAACGTTGTGCTTCGTGCAGAGTTCGCGCACCGCCCGCAGGTATCCCTCGGGGGGCAGCACCACTCCCGCTTCTCCCTGGATCGGCTCGATGAGCACCGCAGCGGTCTCGGGCGTGATGGCCGCTTCGATCGCCGCCGCATCGCCGAAGGGCACTCCGACGAAGCCGGGCGCGAATGGGCCGAAGTCGCCACGCGCGTCGGGGTCGTCACTGAAACCCACGATCGTGGTGGTGCGGCCGTGGAAGTTGCCGTGCGCGACGACGATGGTCGCGGCATCCGGGGTGATCCCCTTGACGCGATATCCCCACGCACGCGCGACCTTGATACCGGTCTCGACGGCCTCGGCGCCGGTGTTCATCGGCAGCACCAGCTCCTTGCCGCAGAGCTCGGCGAGTGCGTCGGCGAAGGGCCCCAGGCGGTCGTTGTGATACGCGCGGCTGGTGAGGGTCAGGCGGTTCAGCTGCTCCTGCGCGGCGGCCAGGAGAGCCGGATGCCCGTGCCCGAAGTTGAGCGCCGAGTAGGCCGACAGCAGATCGAGGTACCGCTTGCCCTCGACATCGGTCACCCAGGCCCCCTCGCCGCGCGAGATCACGACGGGCAGCGGGTGGTAGTTGCGGGCGACGTGCTCTTCTTCCCCGGCGATGATGCGGATCGTCGCGGTGTCGAGTGTGGTGTGCGAGGGGGTCATGGTGCTCCTGTCAGCGCCGCAGCTCGAGCGTGCAGCACTTGATGCCGCCGCCGCCGAGCAGCAGCTCGGACAGGTCGACCAGCACCGGGTTGTAGCCGCGCTCGCGAAGCTGAGCCTCGAAGCCCTTCGCGCGCGGCGAGATGATGACGTTGAGTCCGTCGCTGGCCGAGTTGAGTCCGAAGACTGCCCCGTCGGCGTCGGCGACGCGGATGGCGTCGGGGTAGCGCTCGGCGAGGATCGCCTGGCTGCGCTCGTCGAAGGCACCGGGCAGGTAGGCGATGTTCGCGCGCTCGGCGCCGCCGGCACCCTCCACCGGGTCGAGGACCGAGATGGCGGTGTCCAGGTGGTAGAAGCGCGGGTCGACGAGGTTCAGGCTCACGACCTGCTTGCCGAACACCTCGGCCAGCTCGCGGTGGCTGTCGCCCGTGGAGCGGAAGCCGGTGCCGGCGAGGATGGTGTCACCGACGAGCAGGAAGTCGCCCTCCCCCTCGTTCACCTCGGCCGGCTCGGCGACCTCGAACCCGTTCGCCCGGAACCAGTCCATGAACGCGGGGCCCTCGGGCACCCGCTCGGGGAACCGGAACCTGGCGCCGTACGCGACGTTGTCGATGACGAACCCGCCGTTGGCGGTGTAGACCATGTCGGGCAGACCCTCGATCGGGTCGATCAGGTGCACCTCGTGGCCCAGCTCGACATAGGTGTCGTACAGCTTCTGCCATTGCTGCACCGCGAGCGCGGTGTCGGTCGGGTTCGCCGGCTCCATCCACGGGTTGATCGTGTAGCTCACCGTGAAGTGCTCGGGGCGGCACATCAGGTACCGCCGGTGCTGCTGAATCCGGCGTGATCCGGCGGCCGTGGTGGTCGAGGCGGCGGGCGCGGTGTCGTGGGTGGACATCAGTCTCCTTGCGAACGAGCGGCGGACGCTGTCCAGAGGCCCGGCGGCCCTTCGACTCGCTGCGCTCGCTCAGGAACCGGAGTGAAGGAGGCGAGTCGGGCACGCCGCACTCATTCTCTCACGGCACCTGTGCGTCGCCTGGAAGCCCTCCTCACGTCTTCGGGCGAAGACGTGAGGAGGCCACGGCTCACGCCGGTGCGGTCACCACGACCTTGCCGACCGTGTGGCCCGCGGCGACGTGCTCCAGCGCCGCGCGCGCCTGGTCGAAGGGGAACGTGCGCTCCACGACGGGGCGGATGCCGCCTTCCGCGGCGAGCGCGGCCAGCTGCGCCAGCATCCGGGTGTCGGTCGTCGCCGTCAGGCCGCGCACCCGCCGGCGCGAGCCGAGCGAGATCACTGCGGCGCGCAGGATGCGGCCCAGGGGGCCGAGGATGCGACCTCCCTCGCCCGCGACCAGCACGACGGCACCGCCGTCTCGCACGAGACGCTGCAAAGCACGCAGCGGCGCTGTGCCGGCGATGTCGATGACGGCGTCGAAGGTGTCCGCGGGCAGTTCGGGTGAACCGGGCTGCACCTGGCGGTAGTCGAAGGTGCGGGCGGCGCCGAGGCCGTGGACGAGCTCCCGGTTGCGCTCACCGCACAGCGCCCAGACCTCTGCGCCGCGGAGCGCGGCGAGCTGTACCGCGAACGTGCCGACGCCTCCGGAGGCGCCGATCACGAGCACGCGCCGGGAGGATGCCCCGACGCGGGCCAGCTCGAGCGCCTGCCACGCGGTCCCACCGGCGATCGGCAGCGTCGCCGCGAGCGCCGGGTCGAGGTCCGCGGGTCGCCGCGCGAGGCGAGCGACCGGGCAGAGGGCGTAGCGAGCCAGGCCGCCACCACCCGGCAGTTCGGCGAAGACCTCATCGCCGACGGCGAATCCGGTGACACCTTCCCCGAGCGCGACGACGGTGGCAGCGACATCCATCCCCCGCACCGCCTGCTTCGGCCGGGAAAGGCCGAAGGCCATGCGCACGAGCCGGGGCTCGCCTCGCATCACTCGCACGTCGCCGTTGTTCAGGGCGGTCACGTGCGGGCGCAGCAGCACCTCGCCCCGGCCCGGGATCGGCACATCCGTCTGCTCGAGCATCACCGCGTCGGGTTCGCCGTAGCGGTCCTGGCGCCAGGCGGGCATCGTGTCGGTCGAGGTGTCGGTGGTCATGTCATTCCTCCGGGTATTGAAAGACATCGTCGAGGCCGGCCCCGAAGACGCGTGAGATCTGGAAGGCGAGCTCGAGCGTCGGCGAGTACTTGCCCTGCTCGATCGCGATGAGGGTCTGCCGCGTGACGCCGATGCGCCGCGCCAGCTCGGCCTGCGTGAGTCCGGCGGACTCGCGCAGCGACCGGATGGAATTGGTCACCCGCGTGGGCTTGACCATCAGACCAGCCCACGGCGGTAGGCGATGACACTCGCGATGCCGCCGACGATCGTTGAGACGGCGAAGCCGAAGAACATCGTGTTCGCGATCCAGAACCAGTCCGCCTCGAAAGCGCACAGCACGATCACCCCGAGACCGGCGATCACGAGGAAGGCCTGTCCGACACGGCCGCCCATGTGCGCGATGTCACGGTCGCGCTGGTCGGAGGCGCCGACGCCGTCGGGATCGCGCATGCCGGCCAGAATGCCCCACACGATGCTGATGACGATCGCGCCGACGATGCTGCCGCCGATGGTCCACAGCATGATCGGCACCCAGTCGACCTCGGTCAACGGGCCGCCGCCGGCTTGCGCGAGGACGACCAGAACGTAGACGGTCATCGCCACGACGCTCACGATCAGGCTCGACCACAGGTTGCGTTCTTCGTAGACCATCGGCCTCACCTTTCGAGTAAAAGATTCTTGACATCGGACGATACGCGGTCCTACGGTCGGATGTCAAGAATATTGGACCTGAATGGAGAAGCCGATGAATGATTCACTCCGCGTGGCCCGCTGGACGGGCGTGGCGTATCTGGCGCTCGCGCTCTGCGGAATGGCCGGATTCCTCATCCTGCGTCCTCAACTGCACGATGCCGACGACGCCGCGGGAACGCTGGCCAATCTTCAGTCGAGCCCGGCGCTGGCTCACCTCGGTGTGGGGCTGGAACTGGCCGTCGTCGCCGCTCAGGCGCTGGCCGCTCTCGGGTTCTATGCGCTGTTTCGCCACGAGCGGCCCGTCGCGGGGTTCGCCGTAGCGATCTTCGGCATGGCCAACGCGAGCGCGATCCTCGCGAGTGCGGCCATGCTGGCGACCGCGGCACAAGTGGCCGGCGATCCATCGCTTGCCGGAGCCGCCGCCGTCGGTGTGGTGGCGCTGCTCTATGCCGTCGCGGACTCGTTCTGGCTCATGGGCGGGCTGTTCTTCGGCCTGTGGCTGATTCCGATGGGCTCCTTCGTTCTGTCGACGGGACGGATGCCTCGTGCCCTCGGGTGGGCGCTCGTCGCGGGCGGGGCAGGCTATGTCATCAGTACGGCGCTGCAGGTCGTCCTCCCCTCGACGCCGGTCTGGCTGATCGACGGGTTGCCGCTCCTGGCCACCGTGGGCGAGTTGTGGATGGTGGCGTATCTGTTGATCCGAGGCATCCGTCCCGCGCGCGCCGCCACCCCGGCCGACCCGGCACCGGCTCGCGCATGAAACGATGGCGGCATGCCCTCCGACACCGCCGCGATGCTCCGCGGCGTCCCCTCCCTGACCGGGAGCCCGCCGCCGCTCGACCTCACCCGGCTGCCGCCCTCGCCCGAAGAACTGTTCCTGCAGTGGCTCTCGGTCGCCCTGGACGATGGCGTCGCCGAGCCGCTCGCGATGACCCTCGCGACAGTGAACGCGAACGGGATGCCGGACGCACGACTGCTCATCCTCAAGGACGTCGGCCCCGCGGGCTGGGCCTTCGCCTCGGAGCGCTCGAGCGAGAAGGGCCGGCAGCTGGCGGCCGTCCCGGCAGCGGCCCTGTCGTTCTGGTGGCAGCCGCAGCTGCGTGCCGTCCGCGTGCGGGGTCGGGTCGTCGAGGCGAGCCCGGACGAGAGCGCCGCCGACCTCGCACGTCGCCCCTCCGCCGTGCGGACGAGCCTGGACCCCGGCGACTGGGTGCTGTGGCGCGTCGTGCCCGATCACGTCGAGTTCTGGCAGGGCTCGCCGGATCGCCGCCACGTGCGACTGGCCTATGACCGCGACGACGACGGGTGGACGATCGCGCGACCCCCGCACTGACAGCGAGACCGTGGGGATACGGGATGCTGCGGCCCGCGGCATCCGGTATCCGCTGAAATCACCAGCTCACGGTCGGCCAGCCGTCCGCGTCCCACTCGATCGGCGCGAGGCCCAGCTGGAACCGACCGTCGAGGTCCGCGTCGTAATAGTGGAAGGCGAGCATTCCGTCCGCGACGGATTGCCCGCCGGGGCCGACACGATTTCCATCCGTCTCGAGGAGGACCGTGCCGCCGCCCTCGAGAAGCGGCACACCCTCGCGATCGACGTAGGGCCCGGTGATCTCATGGGCGCGGCCGACAGCGATCTTGTACGTGCTGTCGGATCCCTGGCAGCAACTGTCCATCGAGACGAACAGATACCAGTGCTCGCCATGCGACAGAAGATACGGCGCCTCGACGGCGTTGGGCGGCAGCTGGCGATCGGCCAGCCGCAGCGGCTCCTCGTCACCCGCGCGGAGCCCGCTCGGCCACTCGAGCTGCACCATTCGGATGCCGCTCCAGAACGAGCCGAACGCCATCCACGGCGTGCCGTCTTCATCGACCGCGATGCCCGGGTCGATCGCGTTGAAATCATCGGCCGACGTCGAGGAGAACACCTCGCCCCGGTCGACCCACTCGTAGCCGGGATCGTCCGGGTCCAGCGTCGTGTTCGTCGCCAGGGCGATCGTCGACCGGTTCTCGCCGAAAGTGGATGCGGAGTAGTACAGGTACCACGTGCCGCCGTGCTCGATGAGTTCGGGCGCCCACAGATTGTCCACACCCGGAACCTGCTCGGTCAGCCAGCCCGGCTTGTCGTCCCACACCTCACCGCGGTAGCGCCACGTGATGCCGTCGGAGGACGACCGGATCTGCACATTGCCGTCGGCGACGAGTCCATTCCCGGTCGAGTAGACGAACCATTCGTCGCCTTGCTTCGCGAGCGCCGGATCGTGGGTGTCGAGGTCGCCTGCGAGGTCGCTCGCGCCGGCGGCGCAGCCGGTTGCGGCGACGGCCACCGCCCCTGCCAGGGCGAGGGCGGTGGCCATGCGACGTAGGGTCACGACAACGCGATCGCTGTCCAGGAGACCGGCGGCAGGGTGATGGTCAAAGTGCCGTCCGCGACCCCTGCGGAGTCGTTGGGGCGCGGTGCCACGCGCTCGCGGTCCTCGAGCGTGTTCTTGGCATACACGTCATCGTCGGCCAGCGTGTGCGTCTCGGTGATGGCGACGTCGCCGAGGCTCGAGACGTCGGCGGTCACCGTGAGCGCCTCCGTCTGGCTGCGGTTGACGAGGAAGATCGCGGTCGCACCGGCTTGGGCATCGTGGGTGGCTACCGCGTCGACCAGCGGCACGTCGCCGTACGCCTCGGTGGAGTAGGTCGGCGCCTCCAGCTTGAGCTGCAGCGCCTCACCCCGGGCAAGACGCGACGTGATCGAGAACGGGTAGAACGTCGTCTGCCGCCACGCCGGACCCCCCGGCTCGGTCATGATCGGGGCGATGACGTTCACGAGCTGCGCCAGCGAGGCGCTCGCGACGCGGTCGGCGTGTTTGAGCAGCGAGATCATCAGATTGCCGAAGACGACCGCGTCGGCGACCGAGTACACGTCCTCCAGCAGGCGCGGCGCGATCGGCCAGTTGTCGAGACCCTCGATCTTGTCGACGTTGTGGAAGCGGTCGATGTACCAGACGTTCCACTCGTCGAACGAGATGTCGATCTGCTTGTCGGAGCCCTTGACCGCCTTGACATGATCGGCCGTGGCGACGACGGTCTCGATGAATCCGTCCATGTCGACGGCCGATGCCAGGAAGCTGCCGAGATCGCCGTTGCGCTCCTCGTAGTACGCGTGGCACGAGATCATGTCGACATCGTCGTAGGCGTGCGTCAGCACCACCCGCTCCCACTCGCCGAACGTCGGCATGTGGGCGCTGGACGAGCCGCACGCCACCAGCTGGATGGAGGGGTCGAGCTGGCGCATCGCCTTCGCGGTCTGCGAGGCGATCTTGCCGTAGTCGTCCGCCGAACGGTGCCCGAGCTGCCACGGCCCGTCCATCTCGTTGCCGAGGCACCATACCTTGACGCCGAACGGGTCGGTGCGCCCGTTCGCCTTGCGCTGCTCGCTGAGAGCGGTGCCATCCGGGATGTTCGAGTACTCGAGGAGGTCGAGCGCCTCGAGCGTTCCGCGCGTCCCGAGGTTGACCGCGAGCATCAGCTCACTGCCCACCTTGTCGAGCCACTCCTGGAACTCGTGCAGGCCGACCTCGTTCGTCTCCGTGGAGTGCCACGCCAGGTCGAGGCGGCGCGGCCGCTGCTCGCGCGGGCCGACGCTGTCTTCCCACCGGAAGCCCGACACGAAGTTGCCGCCCGGATAGCGGATCGTCGAGACGCCCAGCTCCTTGACGAGATCGACGACGTCGCGCCGGAATCCATCGGCGTCGGCGCTCTCATGGCCGGGCTCGTAGATTCCGTCGTACACGTGACGGCCGAGGTGCTCCACGAAACCGCCGAACAGGGCGCGGCGGACGGCACCGATCGAGAAATGGGGGTCGACGGTGATGCGTGCGGAAGACATGGTTCTGCTTTCTTTCAAGACGAGTGCGAAACAGGGGAGGGATGCCGCGGTCAGAGGTCTACTTGACGCTCCCGATCGCGAGCCCGCCTTGCCAGTAGCGCTGCAGGAGCAGGAACGACAGCAGCAGTGGCACCACCGAGATGAACGCACCTGTCGTGATGAGGTTCCACACCTGCTCCCCTCCCGCGCCGGCGTTCGACAGCGTCAGCCAGCGATTCAGCCCGACGGTGACCGGGAGCAGTTCGGGCCCGGTCAGCACCGCGAGGGGCAGGAAGAAGTTGTTCCATGTGCCGACGATCGACAGCAGGAGCACGGTGACGATGGCGGGTCGCAGCAACGGCACGACGATGGTCGTGAACGTCCGCCACTCGCCTGCGCCGTCGATGCGCGCCGCCTCCAGCAGTTCATCGGGGACGGCATCCTGTGTGTACACCCGCATGAGGTAGACGCCGAACGGGTTCAGCAGCGAAGGCAGGATCACCGCCCATGGCGTATTTATCAGCCCGTACTGACTCAGCAGCATGAAGGTCGGAATGACGAGGGCCGTGAGGGGCACCATCACGGAGCCGAGGATCATGCCGAACATGACACCACGGCCGCGGAAGCCGTACTTGGCGAACCCGTAGCCCGCGAGCACCGCGATGACGGTCGCGCCGATTCCGCCGGCGAAAGCATAGAGGAACGAGTTGCCCAGCCACCGCCAGTAGATGCCGCCCTGGTGCTCGAACAGTCCTGCGACGTTCGTGAAGAATGCGGCCGGGTCGTCGAACCAGAACGCCGGGCTTGCGAACAGGCTGCCCGTGCTCTTGGTCGCGGCGACGAAGAGCCACCAGATCGGTATGACGAAGTAGATCGACAGGATGATCAGAAGGACATGCGACCCGATACGTCGCCCGCCCTTGGCGCCACGCGCGCGGCCTGCGGCGGCGCGCGGCGACCCGGACGTACTGAGCGTGCGCGTGTCGAGGGAATCGGGATTCAGGACGGCCATCACTTCAATCCGCTCTGCTTGCGCGTGAGGAACAGGAATCCGAACGAACCGATGAACACCAGCACTCCGAGCGAGAACGCGATCGTGGCGGCGTAGTTGAACTGGCTGTAACTGAACGCGAGCGCGAACGCGTACATGTTCGGCGTGTAATCGGCGGGAAGGGCTCCCGAGGCGACGCTGCGGAGGATGGTCGGCTCGGTGAAGAACTGGAGCGTGCCGATGATGGCGAACGTGATGACCATGATCATCGACGACGAGATCATCGGAACCTTGATGCGCGTCGCGATCTGCCAGCCGTTGGCGCCGTCGATGCGCGCCGCCTCGTACAGCGACGGATCGATCGACCGGAGGGCCGCATAGATGACGATCATGTAATAGCCCGACCACTGCCAGGCGACCACGTTGACCAGGCTGTAGAAGATCGAGTCCGCCGCCAGGAAGTTCGGCGCGGTCATCCCGAAGAGCTCGAAGATCGTGCCGGCCGGACCGAAGCGGGGGCTGTACAGGAAGCTCCACATCAAGGCGCCGATGACCACGGGGATCGCGTAGGGAGCGAAGATCAGCAGACGCGAGAGCTTCGAGAGCCAGGTAGCGAGCGTGTCGAGGACCAGGGCCGCGACGAGCGCGACGATCAACTGCACGGGGATCATGACGACCGCGTAGAGCAGGACGCGGCCCAGGCCGCCCAGGAACAGCGGGTCGGTGAACGCCTTGGCGTAGTTCTCGGCGCCGACGAACCGCGTGCCCGTGGCCAGCGTCGAGCTGAACAGGCTCATCCCGAACGCGTAGATGAGCGGGAACACGAGGAAGGCTGCGAAGACGACGAGGAACGGCGTGACGAAGAGCCAGCCGATGTTCTGGCGCCGACGGATGGCACCGCGTCGGCGCGATGACGCCGGAGGGGCGTCGACGGTGAGCGTGGTCATGAAGGTTCTCCTCGAGTGGGACGAGCGGGACGGGGGTGGGCCGGCCGAGACCGGCCCACCCGTCGTGCCACTACTTCAGCTCGAACCCCTGGTCCTTCGCATATGTCTCGAGCGTCGCCTGCAGGTCGTCCAGCGCCTGGCCGGCATCCTTCGAGTTGTCAACGACGACGGCCGTGACCTCCTCCTGCAGCTGGTCGTACGCGTAGTTCTGGAAGGGGCTGAAGGTGAAGCCCGAGTAGCCGGCGGCGGCCTCGAGGAACACGTCCTTGTTGATCTGCTGACCGCCGAAGAACGGGTACTCCAGGTCGCGGAAGTAGTCCGACTCGAGGATCGGCTTCCACAGCGGGAACAGCGCGGCCTGCTCGATGCCGATCTTCCACGCCTCCTCGGTGCCGAAGATCTCCTTGGCCACGAGCGCCGCGGCCTCCTTGTCCTCTGCCTGCGAGGTCACCGCGAAGGTCGAGCCTCCCCAGTTGATCTGCACCGGGTTGGCCGCGTCCCACTGCGGGACGGGAGCTGCGCGCCACACCGCGGAGTCGTCGGTGCCCTCGAGCCCCTGCAGGTAGCCCGGGCCCCACGCCGCGGCGACGTAGATGGCGTAGGTGCCGTCCACCAGCATCGTGTTGTAGTCGGCGGTGAATGCCTCATCTACCGCGACGAGACCCTGCTCAGCCAGGTCGGCCCAGTAAGCGAGGACATCCTTGGAACCCTGGTCGTTGACCTCGATGCCGATCTCGCCCGGCGTCGCGTTGTCGTACTCGAACGGCGCGGCGCCGGCCTGGGCGAACAGCGCCTGCGTGTAGGCGCGGCCGTTCGGCGGGAAGTCGGCGATGACGCCGGGGGCTCCGGCATCCTTCAGCGTCTTCGCGGCGGCGGCGAACTCATCCCACGTCGTCGGCGGCGTGATGCCGTGCTCGTCGAGGATGTCTTGCCGGTAGAGCATGCCCATCGGGCCACCGTCCACCGGGATCGCATAGACGGCGTCGCCGGACGAGACGTCCTTCCACGCGCCCTCCGTGTAGTCGCCCTTCACGTCGGCGGCGCCGTACTCCGACAGGTCGACCAGTGCGTCACGGATCGAGAAGCTCGAGAGCACCTCCGCCTCGAGCATGATGACGTCGGGCGCTCCGCTGCCGGATTCGATCGCGGTGGAGAACTTGGTGTACTCGTCGTTGCCCTGGCCGGCGTTCGTCCAGCAGACCTGAACGTCGTCGTGGGTCTCATTGAAGAGATCGACGACTTCCTCGAACGCGGGGTACCAGGCCCAGACCGACACCTGCGTCGCGTCGGGGTTGACGATCTCGTTCGTGCAGGATGCCTCTGCAGGGCCGCCTGCGCATCCGGTGAGGGCTGCCGCCGTCGCCGCCGCGACGCCGATCCCGGCCAGAATCCTCTTCGACTTCATGGCTGTGTGCTTTCTCTCGAGGTGCGGACACCGATGTCTTCGAGTGGGCGCGAGCCCTCGGCACTCTCGGCGTCGAGCTCACTTACAACGTTGGAATTCTAACGTTGTAAAGGACTATGCCTGAAGCGTCCGCGGCTTGTCAAGCTCGGTCGCGAGCAGCGTTATCGTTCTGTGAGACGCGCGGATTCGCGCTCCACGATGCGGAAGTCCGCGAGCCGCAGTCGGGGCTCGGCGGCGGCATCCGGGTTCTTGATGCGCTCAAGAAGGGTCTGCACTGCGGTGTGGGCGATCCAGGTTCTGCCCGGGGCCACCGTGGTGAGCGATGGAATCGAGTACTGGGCTTCATCGAGGTCGTCCCACCCGATCACCGCGACGTCATCGGGGATGCTGCGGCCGGCCTCTTGCAGCACCCTCATCGCACCCAGCGCCAGCGTGTCGTTGAGCCCGAACACGGCGTCGAAATCGACACCACGTGCGAGCAGCTCTCGCATGGTGAGGGCTCCGTTCGCACGATGCCACAACGTCGTGTAGCCGATCAGGTCGGGATCCATGGCCACACCCGCCTCTTCAAGCGCTTCCAGATGTCCCCGCAGGCGCAGCCCGGCCGAGCCGATCACCTCGCCATTGTGCGCGCCGATGACGGCGATGCGTTGTCTGCCCGCGCCGAGGAGAGACCGCGTCGCCTCTTTGGCGGCCTCGACATTCCGCATCGTCACGTGGTCGACAGGACCGTCGAAGATCCGCTCACCCAGAAGAACCATCGGGTACGGCACGTCCAGGTACCCGACGTCTTCTTGGCTCATACCCAGCGGGCTGAAGATCAATCCGTCGGTGAGCTTGCGTTGAGCGCTGCGCAGCAGGTCCAACTCGCGGTGGCGGTCCGATCCGGTCTGCTCGACGAGGACGCTGACACCGGCGCGTTCGGCTTCCGCGATCACCTCCGCCGCGAGCTCGGCGAAATACGCGAGCCCCAGGTCGGGCACGGCGAGCCCGATGGTCCCCGTGCGTCCGGATCGGAGGTTGCGCGCAGTGAGATTGGGGGTGTAATCCAACTCCGAGATCGCTGCCTGCACCCGCTCGCGAGTCGTCGGGCGCACGTGCGGATAGTCGTTGATCACGTTGGATACGGTCTTGATCGACACTCCTGCCAACCGAGCCACGTCATGAAGCGTCGCCGCCATACGTCCCCCTCTCGGTCGTCACACTACCGCCGTGCTGCAACGTTGTAACAAATCGGCCCGTCACGCGACCCGCGGGGCGAGGCGACTCCGTCGGCGTAGTGATCATCACTTCAGCCCGGTACTGGCCACGCTCGCCACGAAGCGCCGCTGAAGGAAGACGAAGAGGACCGCCAGGGGGACGAGAGCGATGAAGGATCCGGCCATCATGACGCCGTGCGGAATGATGCCCCCGGGCCCGGTCAGTGCGGTCAGCCCCGAGGTGATGGTGCCCATTCCGGGATCTGTGGTCAGCACCAGCGGCCACAACAGGTCGTTCCAGTTGTTGACGAAGTTGTACACGCCGAGGGTCACCAGCGCAGGAACCGCGTTCGGCAGTACGACGCTCCAGAAGATCCGCAGCTCGGACGCCCCGTCGATGCGCGCGGCGTTGTCCAGATCTCGAGGCAGTGCGAGGAAGAACTGGCGGAGGAAGAAGATCCCGAACGCGTCCGCGGCACGAGGGACGATCAGACCGGCATAGGAATTGATCCAGCCCAAGTCGGCGACGAGCTGATAGACCGGGATCAGCGTGGCCTGGAACGGAATCATCAGACTGCCGATGATCACGATGAGCAGCAGGCGATTCCCCCTGAAGTCGATCCTCGCCAAGACGTAGGCCGCGAGCGCGTCGAAGGTCAGTGAGAGCAGCGTGACTCCGCCGGCGAAGACGAAACTGTTCACGATGAGGCGCGCAAACGGGAGTTCGGTGAAGATGCGCTCGAAGTTCGCCACCGTCCATTGCGCCGGCCAGAGCGTTGGCGGGAACGCGTTCACTTCGGCGGGCGACTTGAAGGCCGTCAACACGATGATGACGATGGGCAGCATGGTGAACAGCGTCGCGGTGAGGACGACGCCGAACAGCACGACCGCGCCGAGCCGGCTGTCACCCTGTCGCCGACGACCGATGATGCGAGATCCCGAGCTCATACCGCCGCCTCCGCCTTGCGGCTGCTGACGCGGAACTGCACGAGGCCGAGAACGAGAGTCGCCAGGAGCAGCACGTATGACAGCGCGGACGCGAACCCGAGTCTCAGGTTCTTGAAACCGGCCTCGTAGATCTCCATGACGATCGTCTGGGTGGTGCGGTAGGGCCCACCCCCGGTGAGGACGTAGATCTGATCGAAGGCCTGCAGCGCTGCGATGGTCGCGATGACGATGACGAATCCTGTCGTGTTGCCGAGCAAGGGCACGGTGATGGCGCGGAACCGTTGCCAGCCCGTGGCGCCGTCGACACGCGCGGCCTCATAAAGCGACGGGGGAATCTCCTGGAGCCCGGCGAGGAAGACGATCATGTAGAACGGGAAGCTCTTCCATGCCGCGATGGCCGCGACAGCAGGCATCGCCAGCACCGGATCCTGGAAGACATCGCCGATCTGAAGCCCCGCGCCGCGCAGCCAGTAGTTCAGGAGCCCCACCTGAGGGTCGAGGAGGAACTGCCACGCGAAGGCAGCCACAGCAAGCGAGACGATGAATGGAAGAAACAGCCAGGTGCGGAAGACTCCTCGCATCGGCAGACGCGGGTGGTTCAGAGCGAGAGCCAGCACGAGTGCGCTCACGACGGCCATCGGAGTGAAGATCCCGGCGTAGAGGATCGTGTTCACCATCGCCTGCACCACACTCGGATCACTGAACACCTCGATGTAGTTGTTCAATCCGACGAACTCGGGCGGACGGAAGCCGTTGGCGTCGGTGAACGAGAGCCCGAACGCGCTCACCATCGGCCAGAAGACGAACGCCCCGAGGATGGTCAGTGCCGGGAGCAGAAGGGCGACGATCATCAGCCGTCGACGAGCACGGCCACCTATCGGGCCATTGCCACCCAGGGCGCGAGGCGTTCGGTGGAACACCGGGCGCTCGGCGGATGCGGTCCTCGTCATCGGCTCTCCTATACAACGTTGTAGTCACACGGTAGGAACAACCCATGAGAAAAGTCAAGATCGGTCTTGACATGGCGATGCGACTGTCCCACCATGATGATGCAACGTTTACCTACATCGTTGTATCAACCGCCTGATCACTTCCGACACAGCAGTCGGGGAAGGACAGTCCACCATGAGAAGGCTCTTCTCAGTCATTGCCGGCGGCGCGGTCGCCGTCGCCCTGGCCGGCTGCACCGCGCAGTCATCCCCCGATACCGGCGCCGCTGGTGAGGTCACCATCGATTTCTGGCACGGCTACACCGAAGCGGACGGCGAAGTGCTCGACTCGCTCGTCGAGGAGTTCAACGCAAGCCAGGACGGCATCCGTATCACTCCCACCACCAAGCCGTGGGCGACGATCCTCGACACGGTGCTTCCAGCGCTCACCTCGGGAACCGGTCCGCAGCTGCTCGCCCTCCCCCCGGAGAACATTCCGGTGTACGCCTCGCAAGGCGCTCTGCGGCCGCTCGACGAGTGGTACGACACACCTGGCAGCGGCGCGGATTCTCTCGGCGAGCAGGCGGTCGCCACCGGCATCGTCGAGGGCGAGCGCTTCGGAGCCCCACTGAGCTTCACTCCCCTCACGATGTTCTACAACCGAACCCTGTTCGAGGCCGCCGGGCTGCAGCCTCCGACGACGTGGGATGAATGGGTCGACGCCGCAAGGACCCTCACCGTCGATGCCGACGGTGACGGCACACCGGAGCAGTACGGGCTCGCACTCGCCGACCACGCGACGGTCGGCAACGGCGTCTGGGTCTCGCTTCTCCAAAGCGGGGGCGGCGACGTGGTGACACCGGAAGGCGACGTTGTCATCGATTCGCCCGAGAACCTCGCGACCCTCGAGTTCTGGGCAGACGCTGTGCGCAATGACAAGATCTCACCCGTCGGCCTCTCGGGGGTCGACTCGGACGGGTTGTTCAGCTCCGGGAAGGCCGCGATGACCCTCGCCGGACCGTGGATGGCGTCCATCTCAGAGTCGTCCGGCATCGACTACGGCATCGCAACACTGCCTGCCGGGCCGGACGGCATCCGGGCATCCGCGCTCGCCGTTGACCTGACCGCGACCTCGCAGGCAACCGACCAGGAGGTTGCCGCCATCGGCGAATTCCTCACGTGGTTCTACGAGAAGCGGAACATGGTCACATGGTCTCTGGCATCGGGCTGGCCGCCGCTCACGACGGACGTCACGGCCGATGAGGTGGCAGAGAACCCCGTGGTCGAGTCCCTCACCGAGCAGTCGCAATACGGCGTCGCGCTCCTCCCCGGCGTCATCCCGCAGACGGACATTCTGGCCGAGCTCGACGCCGTCACTCAGAAGACGCTCGCCGGAGAAGACCCTGCCGCGCTTCTGGACAGCGCCCAGGCCACGATGACGGACATCCTCGCCGACTGACGCTGATCACCTCCCGTCGGTGGCGCGCCCGCGAGCGGGCCACCGACGGCTTCACGTGGAGAGAACAACGCATGACAAACCCCTGGTATCGCGACGGCCGCCTGCGCTTCGCGCTCGGCGTCGAAGACACCTTCATCCCCCAGACCGCCCCCGGCCAGCGTGCGCTGGACGAATACTCGCTCATGCAGCACGACAGCATGTGGCAGCTGGACCTGGACCTGTGCCGGGAAGCCGGCGCGAGCATGATTCGATGGGGGATTCCGTGGTACCGGGTCAACCCGGCACCCGGGCAGTGGGATTGGTCATGGCTGGACCGCGTGATCGACTGGTTCGATGAGAACGAGGTCGCGCTGATCGCCGACCTCGTCCACTACGGCACCCCGCTCTGGCTGGACCGGGAGTTCGCTGCCGGCGACTATCCCCAGCGGGTCGCAGAGTACGCGGCGGCCGTCGCAGATCGCTATCGCGGACGCATCCCGCACTACACGCCTGTCAATGAGCCGCTGCTGAACGTCATCTACAGCGGTGAAGCCGGACACTGGCCGCCGTACCTCACCGGCGACGACGGCTTCGTCACAGTGCTGCGCGGAATATCCCGCGGAATCGTCCAGACCCAGGGCGCAATCTCCGACGTGGACCCATCGGCCGACTTCGTCCATGTCGAGGCCTCGTTCCGGTTTGCCGGCGATCTCTTCGCCCACGCCGAAACGCACGAGCACCTCCGCGAGCGGGCCTTCATCGTTCAGGATCTGGTGACCGGTCGCGTCGATGACCGCCATCCGCTCGTGCCGTACCTCCTCAGGCACGGATTCACAGAATCCGACCTCGAGTGGGCTCGCGACAACCGTGCCGAGCCCGATGTGATCGGCGTGAACTACTACCCGCAGCACTCCACGGAGCTGTTCGAAGCGGGCGTCGTTCTCGGAGGCGGGCCGGGAGATTTGCGCCCCCGCCACAACGCGGGCGTCGAGGGACTCAAGGACGTCTTGACATCCTTCGCCACCCGGTACGGCAAGCCGGTCTTTCTCACCGAGACCGGATACACCGGCACCGTCCAGGAGCGCATCGCATGGCTCTCGGATTCCGTGACCGCGGTCCACGAGCTTCGGGATGAGGGCGTAGACGTGGTGGGCTACACGTGGTGGTGCATCACCGACATGGTCGAGTGGACATATCGCTACGGATCGGGAGCGCCCATGGACTACCGGCTCCGAATGGGACTGTGGTCGCTCGAGGAGGACGGCGACGGAATCCTCCAGCGCGTTCACACCCCGGTCGCCGATGCCTTCCAGTCGCACGCGCGGGCTCGCGTGATCTGACCTCGGCAGCGCCGAGTACGGGTCACGCTGACTCTCGGCGCACGACCTCGAACTCGACGCGCACGTCGCGTGGATCGACGCGGTCGCCGCGGTCGGCGATGCGCTCCACGAGCAGATCGACGGCGGTGCGCGCGATGGCATCACGCCCCGGGTCGATCGTGGTGAGGCTCGGCATGGAGTACTGGCCCTCGTCGATATTGTCGAAGCCGATGACGGCGACGTCGTCCGGCAGATGAACCCCCTCCTGCTGAAGCACCCGCATCACACCGAGGGCGAGCGCGTCGTTCATCGCGAAGACACCGTCGAACGGTACGCGCGCCTCGAGCAGCCGGCGGATGGCGTGAGCGCCGTCCGCCTGGTGCCACAGACGCGCCTCGAGCACCAGACGCTCATCCACCGCCAATCCGGCCGCTGTGAGCGCGGACCGATAGCCCTCGAAGCGCAGCGTCGCCGTCCCCGGAACCTCTCCCGGGTGAGCTCCAACGACGGCGATCCGGCGGCGGCCGGCATCGAGCAGCACCTGCGTCGCGGCCTGCGCCGCCTCGCTGTTGCGCATGCCGACATGGTCGATCGAACCCTCGAAGATGCGCTCGCCGAGGACGACGAGCGGATACCTCACCACCGGCACTTCGCGCGTTCCCTGAGCGATGCCGAGCGGGGCGAAAAGTACGCCATCGGCCAGCTTGATACGCGGGCTCGACAGCACGGACAGTTCGCGGTCGGCGTCCCCGCCAGTCTGCTCGACTTGAACGACGAGACCCCGTTCGTCGGCTCTGGCAATCACCGCGTCGGCAAGCTGAGCGAAGTAGCTCAGGCTCAGCTCGGGGACGACGAGCCCGATCACACCGCTGCGACCCGATCGAAGAGTACGAGCAGAGAGGTTCGGTTGATAGTCCAGCTCCGCGATGGCCCGGCGGACGCGTTCTCGGGTCTCGTCGCTGGCGCCCGGATGGTCGTTGACGACGTTCGAGACCGTCTTGATAGAGACTTTGGCCAGTCGCGCCACGTCGTGCAACGTCGCCGGCATCGCAACTCCCCTGTCCACAGCTGACACCGTGAGGTGACGAGCCGAGCCTACAACGTTGTGCCCGTCAGATCACGGCCCCCGACCACGGGTCCGGGTTGCCGAAGCGGTGGGCGGTGATCGTCACCGACTGCTCGCGCAGGAACGGCAGCAGCTCCAAGCGTCCCGCGGTGGTCACCTCGTTGTCGTAGACGGCCAGGTCGGGGTCACCATCGACGGCGCGCGCGAGCAGCCCGTGCAGCTCGGCGACCGACTCGGCTGATCCGATCAGCCGCACGCGCGTCGGTCGCGCGGGGACATCATCCGCTGCGGCGGCGAGGACGCCGGCATCCGTCGCGGTGATCCGCTCGAGCCACTGCAGGTCGGTCTCGACATACACGTCGACCCTGAGATCGCTCAGCACACGGCGCACTGCCGCCGGCAGTCCGACCGGCGCGCTCAGTGTCAGCGCCGAACCGGCACGCACGCCGGCGACGACTGTCCGCAGCACCGCGTGCCAGGTCGCGTCGCCGGAGGCCCGCAGCCCCACCGAGGGAACCGGTCGGTAGCGGAAGAGGTTGCGCTCGATGCCGAGCCCTGACACATCCTTGACCTGACCGAACTCGCGATCCCATGCGATCGCGTCCGACAGGGCGCCGCGACGCAGCCACTCGAACGCCTCGTAGTCCAGCGACGGCTGCGCGGCCTCGATGATCGCGGCGATCCGCGAATCCAGACCCCGCAGGTGGAGCGTCGCCGAGGCCGGCGCGCCGGAGGTGGCCCGCCAGCGACCGAGGCCGACGAGGTAGTTCGGTCCGCCGGCCTTCGTGCCCGGGCCCACCGAGGATCGCTTCCAGCCCCCGAACGGCTGCCGCTGCACGACGGCGCCCGTGATGCCCCGGTTGACGTAGAGGTTGCCGGCCTCGACGCGGTCGAGCCACAGCGAGAGATCCTCCGGGTTCTGGGTGTACAGGCCCGCCGTCAGTCCGTAGGCCACGGCGTTCTGCAGCTCGATCGCGTGAGAGAGGGACGAAGCGTGCATGACGCCCAGCACCGGTCCGAAGAACTCCTCGTAGTGGAAACGCGAGCCGGGCTGGACGCCGGTGCGGATACCCGGAGACCACATTCGTCCGGCAAGTTCCGGGTCGGCGTCCAGTCGACGCGGTTCGACCAGCCACCGCTCCCCCTCGTCGAGGGTCGTCAGCGCCCACTCCAGCTTCCCGCGCGGGGGCTCGATCACGGGTCCGATCTCGGCGAGCGGGTCGGACGGCGGGCCGATCCGCAGCGACGTGGCCGCGTCGATGAGCTGACGCGCGAACCTGCGCGAGTGCCCCACCGGCCCGACGAGGATCGCCAGCGAGGCCGCGGAGCACTTCTGCCCGGCGTGGCCGAATGCGCTCTTGATCACGTCGGCCGCGGCGAGGTCGAGATCGGCCGACGGCATGACGATCATCGCGTTCTTGCCGCTGGTCTCGGCCAGCAGGGGCAGGTCGGGGCGCCATGACCGGAACAGGGCCGCAGTCTCCCACGAGCCGGTGAGGATGACGCGGTCCACCGCCGGGTGCGAGATGAGCGTCTGCCCGAGACCGTTCTCGTCGATGTCGACGAGCGCGAGCACGTCACGCGGCACTCCCGCCTGCCACAGCGCCTCGGCGACCACGGCTGCGCAGCGCCGGGCCTGCGGGGCGGGCTTGAAGACGACGCCCGACCCGGCGGCGAGCGCGGCGAGCACCCCGCCGGCGGGGATGGCGATGGGAAAGTTCCACGGCGGCGCGACCACCGTGAGCCGCGCCGGCTCGAACACCGCACCGCTCACGCGGTCGAGTTCGCGGGCGGTCGCGGCGTAGTAGTTCGCGAAGTCCACGGCCTCGCTCACCTCGACGTCGGCTTCGGCGAACACCTTGCCGGTCTCGGAGGCGGCGACCTCGATCAGCTCTCCGCGTCGGGACTCGAGGGCGTGCGCGGCTTCGGCCAGCACCGCGGCGCGATCGGCCGCGGGCTCCGCGCCCCATGCCGCCGCGGCATCCTTCACCCGCTCCACGATCTGCAGCAACTCGCCCTCGCCGGTCACGCGTGCGGTCGCGATGGTCGCGTCGCCCGCGCCCGACACGTCGATGCGAGACAGGATGTCGCGCGCCCAGGCCCGATTGGCGGGAAGGGCCGGGTCGGTGTCGGCGGTGTTGCGGAAGCCGGGCGCGCCCGCGCTGCGGGACGCCGTCTGGCGCGGCGAGAACACAGCGGTCTCGACGTACGCCTCGCCGCCGAAGACCTGCTCCTGCGCATATGGCGCGATCGGTGCGGTGTCGGCGCCGGATTCGGCGGCGGCCGCCGAGCGGGCGATCCCCATCACCGCCTGCGTCAGTCCGGCGTCCTCTCCTGGGGCGGCTGCGCCACGCAGAAGTCGCGCGCGGGCGCGGGGCGAATCCCCGGGTTCCACGGTGCGGTCCTGCGCGCGGCGGGGGCCGATCGGCAGCGCCGTGTCTGCAGCGCGTGCCAGCGACGCGAGGAAGCGGTCGCGCTCGCGTTCGAACATCGCGGGGTCGTCGGCGAGGTCGAAGGCCGCCGAGAGGAAGTTCTCGCTCGAGGCGTTCTCTTCCAGGCGCCGCACGAGGTAGCTGATGGCGACGTCGAACTCGTCGGGTCGTACGACGGGGACGTACAGCAGCACGTGCCCGACCTCGCGCGACACCGCGGCGACCTGGCCCTGCGCCATCCCTAGCAGCATCTCGAACTCGACATCCGGCCGCACGCCGGTGCGCTCGGCGAGCAGCCACGCGTACGCGATGTCGAACAGGTTGTGACCGGCCACGCCGATGCGCACCGCCGCGGTGTTCTCGGGCCGAAGCGCCCACTCGAGGCACCGCACGTAGTTGGCGTCGGAGTCCACCTTGGCGTCGTAGGTCGCGAGCGACCAGCCGTGCATGACGGCATCCACCCGCTCCATCGCGAGGTTCGCGCCCTTCACCAGCCGCACCTTGATGCGCGCCCCGCCTGCCTCGACGCGCATCCGCGCCCACGCCGTGAGTTCTTGCAGCGCGGGCAGCGCGTCGGGCAGGTAGGCCTGCAGCACAATGCCCGCTTCGAGCCCGCGCAGCCGCGGATCTTCGAGGATCTTGGTGAAGACGGCGATCGTGAGGTCGAGGTCGCGGTACTCCTCCATGTCGAGGTTGATGAAGGTGTCATCGCTCGCCGCCGAGAGGTACAGCGGCAGCAGCCGCTCGACAACCCTGTCGACCACCTCGTCGAAGGCCCACATCGAGATGTGGCTCGCGATCGCCGAGACCTTGACCGAGACGTAGTCGACATCCGGGCGCCGGATGAGTTCGTGGATGCCGTCGAGCCGGCGCAGCGCCTCCTGCTCGCCGAGCACGGCCTCACCGAGCAGGTTGAGGTTGAGCCGCGCGCCGCTCTCGCGGATGGCGGCGATGGCCGGTCCGAGCTTCTCGGGGCGAGCGTCGACCACGAGGTGCCCGACCATCTCGCGCAGCACGCGCCGTGCGATGGGCACGACGGGTGTCGGCAGCATCCGGGCGACCGTTCCGCCCACGCGCACGGCACCCCGCAGGTACCACGGCAGGAACTCCGGCACGAGGGGAGCGATGCGGTTCAACTGGGATGCCGCGGCCGACAGGCTCTCGGGACGCATCACCCCGTCGACGAACCCGATCGTGAACGGCAGGCCATTCGGGTCTTTCAGCACGCCGGCCAGTCGCTCGGCGGCGGGGTCCACGTCGACCTCGGCGCTCTCGGTGATCCACCGCTGCGCCAGAGCCACGGCACGGTCGGCGAGATCGTCGTCGGGGGCCGGACGGTCGGTGTCCCCCTGGTCAGGGTCGGTCACCATGCCATCAGCCTAAGGTCTCGGGACGGTACGAATTCCGGATGCCGGGGGCAACTCGCCGTAGGCTGTGCTCGTGTCCGAGTCCCCCGACGCCGCGCCCGTGCCCCGGCGCCGCTTCGAGTGGGTCCGCGCGGCGACCGACCGGGTGCCGACACGCTGGTTCGCGGGCATCGCGACGGCCGCGTTCCTCGCCGCGACGGCGGCTTTCGGCGGCCTCGCGACCGCGGCTCCGCCCGAGCTCGAACGGCTCGAGCCGGGCGAGGCTCATGTGACCGATCAGCGGTCGTTCACGGTCCAGCGCGCGGTGCTCATCGATGAACTCTCCGATGCGGGCGTCGATGTGGAAGAAGGGGAGCGTGTGCTGGCCCTGATCGCCGATGTCGAGAACACCTGGACGCAGCCGGTGAGCGCCACCGGCATCTACGGGGTCGCCCACTCGTTCTCGATCCCCGGCATCGAGCGAGGAAGCCGCGACGCGTCGGCGCGCCTCGACGACGGCACGTGGACTCCGTTCCTCCAGCCGGGCGTACCGGCAACCGTCGTCTTCGCATGGCCTGTCGATGCCGACCGCTTTTCCGAGACCGACAGCATTGAAGTCACTCTTTACGACACCACCCTCATCACCGGCTCCGTCGTCCTGGATGAACAGTGGTGGGACAACCACGTCGCACACTCAGTAGTGCGCGTTGAGGTCGAGGATCTGGGAGCAGGAGCCGATGCGGAGGGGTGAACGGCCGGTGCCGCGATGGGCGACCTGGGCGATCGGCACCGCTCTCGTCGTTGCGGCGTGGTTCGTGGCACTCGTCACACCTGGCGAAGACAAGCTCGTCGAGCCCTTCGCCGTGAATGCCGCGCTGGGAACAGAAGCGACGGGACGCAACATCCAGGTCACCGTCACCGAACTCCGTCGAACGCCGTCTGTGAGCGCCGGCAGCTGGTCGGCCGGGGGCAACTGGCTCGTGGTCGAGCTGGACGCAGCATCCGTGGTGTCAGAGTTCGGCGTCCTGTTCAATCACGCCGAACTCGTCATCGACGGGGTCCGGTACGGCGCGAGCGAACGGCCCGATTCCCTCCGGCGTCAAGGCCTGTCTGCCGGAATCTCGCGCGCCGGAAGTGTGGCATTCGAGCTTCCGAAGGGTCTCGCCGAAGGCGCGGCGGTACTGGAATTCGCAATCAACGGCGATACCCGACTCGATTCCGTGATCCTCGTGGAATTCGACCTGGAGGATGTGCGTCAGGTCGACGACGTGGAGCTGGCTGCGACGGGTTGGACGACGCCTTGACTGGCTGGTGGCGTGCGAACGCAGCGGCGCTGGGTGTACTGGTGCTTCTCGTACCGGCGACGGCTGCCGCAGTCGGTTGGAATGAATGGTCAAGCTACTACAGCGGTCGCGCCAGCATCCCCATCATGGTCCAAGCGGGCGAATCCGCTGCCTACGGTGAGGCGACGATAGGCCCGGCAACCGCGGAGTTCACGGAGCATTCGCTGGCACCGTCGGGCACACGGGTCGTGTCGGTCCGCGTGCGGGTCGACCCGGGCGATCCGGCAATCCAGTGCTTCGAGCCGCCGCTGCGGGAGCTCGAGGGGCTTCAGCGCCAGTGGAATTCGGCCTCCTACGAACTCGACCGAAGTTGGGACGTAGAGCGCCCGACCTCCTGTATCGCCGATGCGACGACGCCCTACACCCTGGATGTCGACTACCTGGTGCCGCTCGATGCATCAGGGCCGTTCGTCGTGGACATCGAGTCAGGAGGGTTGCTCCCGGAGTTCGCGAGGCTCGTCGTCGCGCCCTGACGGACGATCAGTCGGCCGATGACGGCATCGTAGCCACCAGCGACCAGAGCGATGCGCACAGGCTCGATCAGCACGGGCACGATGAGCAGGATGAGCTGATCCCACACCAGCCAGAAGCTGGAGAGGTCATGCGGTCCGACAAGACGTGTGACTCCCCAACCGAGCACGCCCTGCGCGGCGAGCAGCAGTGTGTACAGGAGCACGAAGCCGCCGATGAGCACTGGCCCGGAGCGCCACATGAGCACGAATGCGCGCCCGATGGGTGTGAAGCGGCCGACGACGTCGCTCCAGATGTCACGGAGCCGGGCACGCAGGCGCTGCGGTAGGGAGCGATAGCGAGCGCGCAGCCGCTCACCGATCTCGCCACCGAGCTCGTCAGTGGGCACGGCCTGCGGCGCGACCGCTTGGCCGTAGACGACGCCGGCGATCGTCAACCACGCGACGGGAAGCAGAATGATGCCGCCCGCCTCCCCCAGCAACCACTCGACCCCCTCCCACACCCACGCGAGCGGCGCGAACCCGACTGTGACCACCTCGCGGAGATCGGCGAGCCACACCATCGCCTGCCGGGAAGACACCCACGTGTTCAGCGCTCCGAGCGCCATCGATACAACCGTCACGGCGTAATAGACCCACACGGCTTCCAGGTAGGTCGCGGGAACGCCCGACCACTTGGGCAGCCGACCTCGATACCGCTTCCACAGCCACCGCAGCACGAACGCCGCCACTGCGATGGCGATGGTGATCGGAGTCAAACCGAGTTCGCCCACCGCGCCGTCGCCAGCACGTGCAGACTCTTCGAAGGTGGCGACGGCGTCCATCTCGCTGTCGACCTCGAGCACTCTCGCGATGTAGGCGTCGGCGTCCTCGCGCAGGTATCCCCAGGCGGCATAGAACGCGAAGAACGGGAGGATGCCGGTCATCAGCGCGTCGAAGAATTCGCGCCTACGCTCGGCGGGGTCGGTCGTGAGCGGTGCGATGGCATTGAGCTGCCGCATGCCGTCGCGAAGGACGAGGAACATCGCGACGAGGGCGATGAGGCGCGCGAGGATGGCCAGGGGCAGCAGCAGCGACCCGGCGACGGCGCTGTAGGCGCCGACGTACCCCGCCACCTCGATGAGCGCGTACCGCGCCAGGATGGCGCCCAGGTACCACGCGAGCAGCACCGGCCAGTGACGCCACAGCAGGCGGCCGGCGACCTGGACGATGGCGATCACGAACTCACGGTAGCGGCCCGGGACCCTCAGCGCACGATCATGTACGCGCCGTCAGACGGATCGACGATGACCGGAAACGACGACCCCAAGCCGTCGATGGCGCCATCGCTCCCCCGGTGCCTCGTCTCGAACTCGGGAACGTCAGGACCGCTGATGCGCAGCGTGACTTCGACACCCGTCTCTTCTCCGAGGCTCACCGATCTCGGGTCCTGCACCTCCGCGGTTGCCGGGCGGCCGTGCTGTTCGAGGCGTCGGACACGGCGCTGCATGCGGGCCGTGGAGACGATCGTGGCCAGTCCCAGGCCGCCCACGAAGACGATGAGCGCGATCCCGCCGATGAGCGAGGGCAGCTCGAACGCGCCGACGGCTGCAAGCGTGATCATCAGGGCGGGGCCCGCGAGCAGTTCGATGACCCCGGCCGTGTAGCTGGCGAACCGTGCGACCGCGCTCTTGCGGCGAACCTGAGTGAAGTTGCCGTCCTGCGCCAGCCAGAGCTCGTCGGGCTTCATGGCAAGAGCGTAGTCCCCGCTCGCGGTGCGCGCGGTGATGCCCGCTCGCGACCGCGGCCGACTCAGACGCGCTCGGTGCCGTCGGCGCGCCGCGGGCGATCAGCGGGGTCGACGACCTCGTCGGCGGCCACCTCGTCACGTGTCGCGTCACCGTGGACGGTGCCATCGCTTCGCACTGTGCCCTCGTCGCGGGCATCGCGTCGAATGCCACCGGCAGCGGCTGCCGCCGGTGCGTCGGCTGCGGCATCCGTTCGTCCGTCACCGACGTACGGGTCGACGTCGTCCGCCTTGCGCAGCTTCTCGGCCTGCTCGGCGCGCAGCTTCTCGGCATCGGACTGGTGCTCGTCGATCGTTCCCGCGCGGCGTTCGGCTTCGATGGACGCCTCGGCTGCGCGCGCGCGGGCTGCCTCGGCCGCGGCGGTCGCCGACGCGGCCTCGGAACGCGCGCGAGCGACCTCGGCTTCGTGCTCCCGTGCCTCGAGTTCGGTCGAGCGCGCCTCTTCGCGCAGCTTCTCTGCACGGCCGTGGCGGTGCTCGAGTCGGCGTTCGCGGCGGCCGCGCGCGGTCAGGAACAACGCGACCACGACGACGATGAGCAGGACGGCGATGGCGACGATGATCCAGATGAGGGTGGTCGTGTCCACGGCGCACTCCTTCGGTTCCGGGGCCGGACGGATGGCCGACGCTCCGATCGCAGGCAACCGCAGTACGACGGCTCGGGCAAATGGCTTGCGGCCCGCACCGCCGTACGCTAAGCGCAGGGCGCCGTCGTGTGACGGCGTCGCGGCGTCGTGCTTAGGATTGGTGTCCCTTGCGGGCGACGCCGGAGGGATCAGCGTCACCCGAGGAGATTTCGTGACCCACGGCCCCACCCGGTCGGCGGCCCGCAACGAACGCGAGCGCGACCGGTCCGAAGCGCAGCGACTGCGGGAGTGCGCAGCCGAACCCATCCGGACGATCGGCCGCATCCAGTCGCATGGTGTGCTGTTCGGGATCGACCCCGAGACGTCCATCATCGTGCTCGCCAGCGACAACGCCGCGGATTGGCTCGGTCGCCGGATGGAGGACGCACGCAGTGATGTGCTGACCTGGGCAGTGACACACGGCGTCGCCCTCGACCCGGTACGCGCGGAGTTCCAGGGCGGCGTCTACGACGTCATCGTGCACCGCGAGACCTCACCGCTGCTCATGGAGCTGGAGCCCATCGTCGCCGACCTCGATTACGTGCGCACCGGTGTGGTCGGGGCCATACAGCGGTTGGCGGCCATCACCGACCCCGATGCCCTGCGCGAGGTCGCGGCAGCGGAGATCAAGACCGTCACCGGGTTCGACAGGGTCATGGTGTACCGGTTTCACGATGACGGGCACGGCCACGTCGCCGCCGACGCCCGCGAGCCCGACATGGAGCCGTACCTCGGCCTGCACTTCCCCGCTTCCGACATCCCCGCGCAGGCGAGGGCGCTTTATCTGGAGAAGCGCTCCCGCGCGATCGTCGACACCGACGATGCCTGCCTCGGACTCCAGAGCCTGATCCCCGACGCCACCGTCGACCTCGGGCCGACCGAGCTGCGCGCAGCGTCTCCGCACCATCTTCAGTTCATGCGCAACATGGGCCAGGCCTCCACGGTGTCGTTCGCGCTCGTGATCGATGGTCGGCTGTCGGGCATGATCACCTGCGCGCACCGCACGCCTCGGCGTCTTCCGGTCCTCTTGCGACGGACGCTCGAAGTCATGGCGAGCCAGCTGTCATTGCAGCTCGCCGCGGCCGAGAACATCGCACAGCTGCGCCGCCAGCTTGAGGCGCGTCAGCGCCGCGCGGAGCTCATCGCTCCCCTGTACGGTCGCGGACACATCGCACGGGTGCTTCTCGGGGGCGACAAGAGCCTGCTCGACGTGGTTCCCGCCGACGGGGCGCTCGTCCGCATCGACGGCACCACCCACACGCTCGGAGACGTCCCGCCGCGCGCGGTGCTCAGGCGCGTCTTGGATTCGCTGGGTACTGAGCCGTTCTCCTCCGATGCGCTGCCGATGGAGCGGCCCGAGCTGGCCGTCGAGATGCCAGGTGTCGCGGGGCTTCTCGTCGTCCCACTTGGAGAGGACAACTGCATCGTGTTCGTGCGCGGCGAAGTCGCGCGCACCATCGACTGGCTGGGCGATCAGGGGCCGGGCAACCGCGACGACGCGCTCTCGCCGCGCCGCTCGTTCTCCGCGTGGCGTGAGAGCGTCACCGGCCGTTCCGTGCCGTGGGGCGAGCACTGGCACGACGCCCAGGAGCTGGGAGCGGGCATCCGCGCGGCGCTCGCAGCACGTGCGCAGGCCGAGCTGGCCGAGCTCGCTCTGCGCGACGCGCTCACGGGCCTCCACAACCGGCGCTTCCTGGACGAGTGGCTCGACGAGCTCGTCGAATCGTCGCACGAGGGCATCGGGGTGGTCTTCATCGATCTCGACGACTTCAAGAACGTCAACGACGACTTCGGTCATGACGCCGGAGACGCGGTGCTGGCCGCCGTCGGACGCCGGTTGTCGGGCATCGCCCGAAGCACTGACGTCGTCGCGCGGCTGGGTGGCGACGAGTTCGTCATGGTCTGCGTGGATGTCGACGAAGCCGGCGCGAACCGCATCGCCGGTCGGGCCGTCGAATCCGTGTCCGAGCCGATCACCGTCCATGGGACGCAGCTGCGCGTGACGGCGTCGGCCGGCGTCGTTGTGCACACGCAGGCGAGCAGTGCGGCCGACCTGCTGTCGGCGGCCGATGCGGCCATGTACCGGGCGAAGCGCGCCGGCCGAGGCCGCGTCTCAGGCTGAAGAAGCGGGCTCAGGCTCTGGCAGGATCTTCAGCCCGCCAGGCGAGTTCGCCGCGTCGATGAGCTCCTGCAGCCAGACCTTGTTGATCTCGGGCATGGGGGCCTCATAGACGAACCTGACCGAGGCGGACGGCGAGATCCAGAACGCCTGGCGCCGCTGTGTGGCCTCGTCCATGATCGCGAACGAGAGGCTCTCATTCCGGCGGAGCTTTGCGAAGATCACGAGCTCGAGATGCGCGAGGGTGCGATCGTCGACCGTGTACTCGACCGCCGGAGCGCCGTAATGGAGAGTGCCCACGCTTCGATCCTAAGCGCCTCCCCGCTCGCATCACGCGCGGGTACTGTGTATCAATGGCGATCGTGAACAGGCTTACGGTGGGCGGCCGAGACTACTTCCTTCCGGAGCCCGTGACCCAGCTGAAGCAGGAGATCCTCGAGGCGATCAAGGGCGGCGGCGGCTACGTGAACATTCCGCCGCTGCGCGGGGGTCCCGGCATCGACATCCTCTTCTCGCCCGGCATGCCCGTCACGTGGTCGCAGATCGACGTCGGTGACAGTGCAGCTGCCGACGACGACGACGACTCGGACGACGACTTCCCCCAGATCTAGCGACAGTCTCGGCAACTACTCCGTGCGAGCGAGCATCCGCGCGACGCCGTCGCCCGGCAAGGGGCGGCCGAGCAGGAAACCCTGCCCACGGTGGCATCCGCGGTCACGGGCGCGCTGAAGATCGGCCGCCGTCTCGATACCCTCCGCCACGACGCGCCACCCGCCGGCCCGGGCACGCTCCACCACCGACCGCACGATGTCGTCGGCGGCGGCATCCGCCCGCTGGGTCAGACTGCGGTCGATCTTGACCTCGTCGATCGGCAGGATGTCGAGCATCCCTATCGTGGTGTCTCCCGCCCCGAAGTCGTCGACCGAGACTGCCACCCCGGCATCGCGCAGGCGGACGAGCGCTCCCTCCATGTCGGGGATGAGCTGAGGGGGCGGCAGCTCGATGATCTCTACCGTCAGCGCACCGGGTGGCGCCGCGAGGGCCTCGGCGCGCTCCAGAACCGCGCTCACGTAGTCACCCGCGAAGTGCGTGGGCGACGCATTGACCGAGAGACCGATCTCGTGACCGGAGCGCCGCCAGCGCGTGAACTGGGCGCTCGCGACGGCCAGCACGAGCCGATCGAGGTCCTCCAGGAACCCGGCACGCTGAGCGAGCGGGATGAATCGCGTCGGCGACACGTCGCCCATCGCCGCGTGCTTCCAACGAGAGAGAGCCTCCACGGCGGAGGGTGCGGATGCGCTGGAGGCCCAATCGTCCAGCGCGAAGATCGGTTGGTAGACGACCTCCAGCCGTCTCCCCGCGACAGCCGACCGCAGGTCGTGTGTGAGAAGCGGCGTACTGGTCATGCGCTCCAGGTTCAGCCACGATGCAGACGCGCGCAACACCTCACACACGCGCGAGATGTGCGTATAATGCACGTCCGCAATGTGGGCGGCTCATGATGCGCCCCCGTTCGCCCCGGCTACTGTGGCCTCATGGGTACGTTCACCTATGACTCCCGCGTCACCGTCTCGCTCGACGATCGGGTCCTCGCTCACCTGCAGGCCGTGATCTGGTCGAAGCTGCGCCGTTCGGAGACGTTCGCCTTCACATGGACGGATCCCATGCGCAGCGGCATGGGTCGCACCTCGGTGTGGCTCAGCCCGCACGTCCCGATCGCATTCGAGTACTTCGGCAGTCGCCAGCCGCGTCTGAATCCCGCTTGGATCGAGCTGCTCACGAAGTCGTCCAACTCGCCGGGAGGACTGCTTCTCGTCCCCGAACCCGAAGAACCGCCTCCGCCCCAGTAGTTCACCATCACCGGACGGTCAAGAGCCGCTGTCCGGGCCGCTGCGCACCGTACGTGGCGAGGGCGGGGGCGCTGTCGCTGTTGAGACTCGGGATCGTGCGCTGACGACCGGCGCGGTCAGTTCCAGACGCTCGGTGCGTCCGCCCGCGTGGGCGGAAGGGCGGATGCCGCGGCCCATTCGTGCACCCAGTCATCGACCTCGGGGATGCCTTCGGGGCGACCCACCGCCGCGAACAGCTCCTCGTGCGAAAGCGTGCCGCCGGAGCGCTTGAGCATGCGGGCGCGGATGATGGCGCGGGCGTACACCTCCCCCTCGACGACGGCGCGGTGCTCGAGGTAGATGGCCTTGTCGTCGTGCCCGATCAGGCGCGACTCCACGTCGAACCGCTGCCACAGGTTGAGCGACTTGCGGAACGTCACGGTCTCACTCGAGACGACGGCGTACCAGCCGTGGCGCTTCATGACGTCCCACAGACCGGTGCGCACGAGCAGGTCCCACCGGCCGAGGTCGAACAGCGACAGGTAGCGGCCGTTGTTCATGTGCTGCAGCACGTCGATGTCGGTCGGCAGGGTTGTCAGCCGCACCCGCCCGATCTCGGTCGGCCCGAGCCTGCCCTGGCGCTTGGCGCGTCGCCGCGCGGTGATCATCACGAGCAGGGTCCGCCAGATCACGTTCACGAGGTGCGATGGTAGTGACCCTCGCGCGATGTGCCGATTCGATTGTGGGATGCCGACAGTCGGCGGATGGATACGAACAAGCACGGGGCTGGGACATCCTGCTCGTCACCGCCCGTTCACCGGTCGTTGGCGCGATTTCCCGTCTCGCGGCGACGCGCGTAGAGTCTGGCCCATGGAAGCCGAACTCCAGACCGACATCGTCGTCCGTCCGGTGCGAGACGTCGACGCCGAAGCTCTCGGCCGCGTGCACGCCACGTGCTGGCACGAGACGTACGACCACCTCATCAGCAAGGCCGCCCTCGAGGCGGTCTCACCCAAACGCATGGCGGAGCTGTGGACCCACTGGGCCGCCCAGGGCCCCGAGTTCAAGATGTTCGCCGCTCTCGTGAACGGTGAGATCGTCGGATTCGCCGGCTCGGGTCCCGCCCGCGACCGCGACGCCCCGCAGTTCCGAGAGCTGTACTTCATCTACCTGCTCGACGCCTACCACGGCACCGGCATCGGCCAGAAGCTGTTCGACGCGGTCGTGGCCGAAAGCGAGCCGCTGTACTTGTGGGTCGCGGAAGACAATCCCCGCGCGCACCGCTTCTACACGCGCAACGGGTTCACTCTCGACGGCGCGACGCACACCGAGCCGTTCCTCGGCGAGACGCTCACCGAGGTGCGCTTCGTGCGCTGATCGCTCGTTCCAAGGGCGTGTCCGGTTCGCCGGGCACGCCCTTCGTCGTTTCGAAGGCGAGACTGCGCCGCGCATCCGCGAGACTGGACGGATGCAGCCTCGCCCCCCGCTCACTGTCTGGCCCCTGCATGGGATTCCCGAGATCACGACGGGCACCGACCTCGTCGACGTCATCGCGGGTGCGGCCGCCGGAGGGCTCGCCGACGGCGACATCCTCGTGGTCACCTCGAAGATCGTGTCGAAGGCCGAGGGACGATTCATCGTGGCCGACGACCGCGAAGACGCGATCACGGCGGAGACGGTCCGGGTCGTGGCATCCCGCACCCTCCCCACCGGGTCGACGACGCGGATCGTGCAGAACCGCCTGGGGATCGTGTCGGCTGCGGCCGGCGTCGACGCCTCGAACACTCCCGAGGGCACCGTGCTGCTGCTGCCGGTCGACCCCGACGCATCGGCGCGCACGATCGCGGCCGGTCTGCGCGCACGCCTCGGGGCCGAGGTGGGCGTGATCGTGTCGGACACCCTCGGTCGCGCGTGGCGCGAGGGCCAGACCGATCACGCCATCGGCGCGGGCGGCGTGCACGTCTTCGAAGACCTGCGTGGGGAGACGGATGCCGAGGGCCGACCTCTCGTCGTGACCATGCCGTGCGTCGCCGACGAGCTCGCTGCCGCCGCCGATCTGGTCAAGGGCAAGGCGGCGCGGCTCCCGGTCGCGGTGGTGCGCGGGCGGGCCGACCTCGTGGGATCGCTCGACCTGCCGGGCGCCCGCTCGATCGTCCGCCCGCTCGAGCGCGACATGTTCCGCCTCGGCGCCGACGAGGCCTACGCCGAAGGCTTCGCGGCCGGGCGGGCGGCGGGCGTCGGCGGTGCCCCGTAGTGTCCTCGACATGAGTGCGCGTGGGGCGAGGGCCCGAGGATCCCGCGGTGCGCAGGCACCGGCCTTCGACTTCGACGAGTCGCTGCTGACCGGGCTGGACCCCGGCGACATCGCGGCCTTCGAGGCAGGGCGGTTCGAGGCCGTCGCGTACACCGGGCTCGCGATCGACGAGTGGCAGCTCGGCACGGGCGAGACGGTCGACGGATGCCGGTTCACCGGGTCGACCGTCGGCTCGTGGACGCTCCGTGGGGCGCGCATCGTCGAATCGGTGCTGGACGGCATCGACGCGACCGTGGTGAGCGCCGCCCGCTCAGGACTGCGCGATGTCGAGGTCCGCGACAGCCGGTTCGGATCGTTCGAGGCGTTCGACTCGACGTGGCGGGGCGTCCGCTTCACGCGCTGCAAGCTGGGGTTCGTCAACCTCCGCGGAGCAGAGCTGCTCGACGTCGCCTTCGTGGACTGCACCATCGAAGAGCTCGACCTGCTGGACGCGACGGCCCGTCGCGTCGCGTTCCCGGGCAGCCGGATCGGCGCCCTCAACGTCAGCGGTGCGAACCTCACCGACGTCGACCTGCGCGGCGCGGAGGTTTTCGAGGTCGTCGGACTGGCGGGCCTCCGCGGTGCCACGATCTCGCCCGAGCAGCTGCACCTGATGGCGCCGGCGCTCGCGGAGCTGACCGGCATCATCGTCGAGGACTGACGCCGCGCGCGCAGCGTCCCCCTGCCGAGGTCGGCAGGGGGACGCGACACGAGCCCTCACATCACTGCGCCCGCAGCACGGCCTCACCGGCCGAAACCGAGACCCGGATCGTGTTATCGGCCCCGGGAACGCTGCCGATGCGGTTGTCGAAACTGCCCGCCGCGACCTCCGAGCTCACGTCGTACTCGCCGTCGGGCAGCACCAGGCGCAGCGAGCCGGCGTTCACCTCGGCGACGAGCTCGTCGGGAGCGCGGCCCGAGAAGGCGGCCTCCAGCGAGCCGGCGTTGACGGTGACCGCCGCCTCCCCCACGTCGTCGAGCTCCAGCTCCGCGCTGCCGGCGCTCAAGCGGGCCTCGACGCTGTCCGCGGCGCCCGAGATCTCTGCCCGCCCGGCGTCGACCTGCAGGTCCAGCTCGCCGAACGTGCCGTCGACGGTCAGGTCTCCGGCTGCGAGGCCGAGGTCGGCATCCATCCCCTCGAGGGACTGCGGCAGGCGCAGTACCGCGTTTCCGTTGCCGCCGAGCCAGCCGCCGAACCAGCCGTTGAACCAGCCGTCCGGAGAGGCGACCGCGAGCTCACCGCCGTCGCGCTCGAGCCTCCAGCGGTCGATGCCCCACGCGCTGCGCACTTCGAGCTCGGCCTCGTCGATGTCGGCGAACTCGACCCGCATGTCGCCGGCGTCGACCTGTACGTCCAGCTCGGTGACGCCGGTGACCTCGACGGCGCGCGAGGTCGTGTGAACGGATGCCGCGGCCCACGTGCCGAGGATGGACGAGCCGATCGCGCCCAGCAGGATCACGGCGCCCACGACGATCACGACGATCGCGACGACGCGCGACGACTCCCGCACGGGGGGAGTGCCGGGATCGTGCGGCTGCGGGTTCTGCGCCGTGGGGTTCTGCGTCGGCGGCGCCGGGGGCGCGGGCGGTCCTGGCGGCGGGGTGGCGATGCTCATCGGTCTGCTCCTGTCTGCGGCGGGATCCCGCCGTGTTCGATGTGGGCGAGTGCGGCGAGCACTCGGCGGTTGCCGGATTCGTCGGGCTCGAGCCCGAGCTTCTGGAAGACGGCGGTGATGTGCTTCTCGACGCTGCCTTCGCTCACGTGCAGCGTCCGTGCGATGGCCTGGTTCGAGCGGCCTTCGGCGATCAACGCGAGAACGGATGCCTCGCGATCGGTGAGGCGCTGCATCCGCGTGTCGCGGGCCCGCCGGCTGAGCAGCTGCGCGACGACCTCCGGATCGAGCACCGTCGCGCCGCCGGCGATGCGTTCGATGGCCTCGAGGAAGTCCGAGACGTCGGCCACGCGGTCCTTGAGCAGGTAGCCGAGCGATCCGCCGCTGGCGGCGATCAGGTCGGACGCGTAGCGCTCCTCGACGTACTGCGACAGCACGAGGAGCGCCAGGTCCGGACGGCGGTCGCGCAGTGCGAGAGCGGCGCGGATGCCTTCGTCGGTCCAGGTCGGCGGCAGGCGCACGTCGAGGATGCACAGGTCGGGGGTCCTCTGGTCGGCGGCCTCGTCCAGGCGCGACGCGTCAGGGAGTGCCGCGACGACGGTGTGACCGGCGTCTTCGAGCACGCGGACCAGTCCTTCGCGCAGCAGCGCCGAGTCCTCGCAGATCAGGATGCGCACGGGATGCTCACCTCCACCGACGTCGGCCCGCCCGCGGGACTGTCGATCTCGGCGTGGCCGCCGGCCGCGACGACGCGATTGACGATGCCGTCGAGACCACCTCCGGGCGTGATGGTCGCGCCGCCGATGCCGTTGTCTTCGACGCGGGCCCACAGCGTCCCCGGCTCCCGCAGCCGCACCACGACACGGCATTCGGTGGCGCGTGCGTGCTTGGCGGCGTTGGTGAGGGCCTCGGCGATCGTGAAATACGCCGCGGCTTCGGCATCGCGGCTGCAGCGTCCGTCCATGCGCACGTCCAGGTGCACCGGCACCACCGAGCGGCCGGCGAGAGCCGAGAGGGCGGCGTCGAGGCCGCGATCGTCGAGGACGGCGGTGTGAATGCCGCGCGCCAGTTGCCGAAGCTCGGTGATGGCCGCCTTCGTCGAGGTGTGAGCCTCGGCGACCAGGGCTTTGGCGGCATCCGGATCGGAATCGATCTTCTGCTGCGCGAGGCCCAGCGTCATACCGACCGATACGAGCCGGGGCTGGACGCCGTCGTGCAGGTCGCGCTCGAGGCGAGTGCGCTCGACGTCGGCGGCGCGCACGGCGCCTTCGCGCTGCGCGCTCGAAGTGCGCGCCGCCTCGGCGAGTTGCGCCTCGCGCGAGGGCACCATGATGGCCCGCGAGAGGATACCGTGCAAGATGCCGAGGCCGATCACGCCGGCGGTGCCCACGAGCGCCGAAAGCAGCCCGACAGGCACTGCCCATGCGAGCGGGACGGCGATGTCGGTGCGGGCCAGGGTGATGCCGCCGTCTTCGGCGAACAGCGGCGCGAACACCAGCACGATGCCGGACGCGACGAATCCGACGAGCACGAGGACGAGCCAGCCCAGCACGGTCGCGATCGCCGCGTTGGCGACGCCGCGCCAGCTGACCGGATCGATGGCCTGCAGCCACAGCGTGCGAAGGAATCCACCGAATCCGGGGCGGCCGCTCACGCGCAGGCGGCGCGGCGCCAAGCCGAACCCGTACAGTCCGTCGACCCGTGCCGCCTCGAGCCACCCGAGCGCGAAGATCAGATAGGCCAGGGCGACGAGGAACAGCAGCCCGATGCCGAGGACGACGAGGAGGCCCACCCCCAGGGCCAGCATGGTGGCGAGCACCGAGAAGATGACGGGACCGACGACGCCGAGGGCCGCCAGCTGCGCGATCGCGCCGGCGACCCGGGACGGTGACGCCGTGGACGGCGACGCAGCGGGCGGCGCGGAAGACGGAGATGCGGGCGGCACGGCGACCGAGGTGTCGGAACTCATACCCTCACGGTAGGCCGCTCGCGCTTCCCGCGCCCCTGAGCCAGCCCGAGACCTGCGTTCGGGTTATCCCCCGGAAGGATGCCCCGGCCGGGGCGGGCTCAGCGGCCGGAGACCTTGCCGAAAAGCCGTGCGATGGGGGCGAGCACCAGCGGCCGGGCGGCGACCCAGGCGGCTGCGATCACCACGATCGAGGCGGCGAAGATCCAGAAGCCGGTCCAGTTCATCGCGTACGCGTCGGGGTCGACCGATCCCTGCGCGGCGTACATGTGGTTCAGGTTGCGCAGCGCCCCCGTCGCGAAGACGAGAACGACGTGCACGAAAATGAACAGCACGAAGTACAGCATCACCGGGAAGTGCACGGCACGCGCCCACTCGACCGGATAAGCCTTGTTCAGCGCCTTGGCGTTCTTGGGCCAGATGCCCGACATGCGCACGCCCGTGATGACCGCCAGCGGTGCCGCGATGAACACCGTGGTGAAGTAGGCCAGCTGCTGCAGCGAGTTGTAGTTCACCCACCCGTTCTCGGTCGGCCACTCCAGCGACACGTACTGCAGCGCCGCAGACACGGCGTTGGGGAACACCTCCCAGCTGGTGGGCACGATGCGCATCCATTGCCCGGTGACGAACAGCAGCACGACGAAGACGACACCGTTGAGGACCCACAGGATGTCGAGGGACTGGTGGAACCACAGGGTCAGGCTGATCTTGCGGCGGTTGTTGCTGCGCGGCGACCAGAACACCGTCGGACGCTTCTCGTTGCGCACCCGCAGCCCCGAGCGGATGATCAGCACGATCAGGAAGACATTGAAGAAGTGCTGCCAGCCGAGCCAGGCCGGGAAGCCGACCGGCGCCGTCTCGGGCAGGTGGTACTCCCCCGGATACATCGAGAGGAAATCCGCGCCCCATTGGGTGGAAAGCAGCCAGCGCACCGCCGCGACGGCCATGCCCGCCGCATACAACAGGCCCGCGCCGCCCACGATGACCGCGCCGGCCCACTGGAGCTTCGTGAAGGGTCCGATCCGCTTCGGCTCGCCTGCCGGCGCGGCGGCACGCGCCGCCGTTCCGGGCCAGACGGTGCGGGTGAAGGGTAGCGGCCGGTCCAGCGCCACACCGGACGCCGTCCGCGCGACGGCCGGGGCGGCCCCCGCGGCGGCAGGCTGGACGGCCGTTGTGGCTGCAGCATCCGTCGTCGGCGCGCCCATTGTCGCCGCGGCATCCGGAACCGGCGCGGCCTCTGTCGCCGCGGCATTCGTCGTCGCTTCTACCTGAGTCGGTGTCGCCGGGGTCGGCGCGAATCCGGCGGGCGGCCACGGCTCGCCGCCCGGCACGCGCGGCAGTCCTCGCCGGAGCCGGGCCCCACCGTGGGACGCAGATTCGGCCGCCACTTCGCGCGGAGTCGCCGGCGGCAAGGGCGCAGAAACTGCCTGCGGAACCTCGTCGACCCGTCCGGCGTTCGGCTCGGGGGTCACGTCCTGCGGGGTCGGCGGCACCGAAGCCGCAGCAACGGCCCCCTGAACGACCGGAGCGGTGCCGGCGGGTGGCCAGGGGTCGCCGCCGGGCACCCGTGGCAGCCCACGGCGCACCTGACGGGAAGCGGATGCTGCGGGCCGGGGCGTTTCGTCTCGCTCCGCTCGCTCAACGACCGGGGGCTCCGCTCGCTCAACGACCGGCCCCGCGACCGACGCAACCTCGGGGGTCACGTCCTGCGGGGTCAACGGCGCCGAACCCGCAGAATCGGCCCCCTGAGCAACAGCGGCGGTCGAGACGGGCGCGTCGCCGGGGGGCGGCCACGGCTCGCCGCCGGGACGGCGCGGCAGGCCGCGGCGCACCGAGGTACCGAACGTGGCCACGTCGCCTATGCCTTCTTCGCCTCGAGGGCCGCGATCAGCTGCGGCACCACCGTGAACAGGTCGCCGACCACACCGAAGTCCGCGATCTCGAAGATCGGGGCATCGCCGTCCTTGTTGATCGCCACGATGGTCTTGGCGGTCTGCATGCCGGCCTTGTGCTGGATGGCACCCGAGATGCCGAGCGCGACGTACAGCTGCGGCGACACCGACACACCCGTCTGTCCCACCTGGTAGGTCTGCGGCACGTAGCCGGCGTCGACGGCGGCACGGGATGCCCCGACGGCGGCCCCCAGCGCATCCGCGAGCTGCTCCACCAGCGCGAACTTCTCTTCCGAGCCGAGCCCGCGCCCGCCCGAGACGACCTTCGCCGCTCCGCGCAGCTCGGGTCGCGACGAGGCCACGACGGCGGCGTCGACGGATGACACCGTCGCCGACGCTCGGCCGGAGGCACGCACGTCGAGCTCGTGCACGATCGGCTGCGCGACGGCTTCGGCACGGGCATCCACCGACCCCAGCCGGACCGTGATCACCGGTGCGCCCCACGTCACGGCCGCGTCGACGTTGTACGCCCCGCCGTAGACCGAGTGGTGGGCCACGACGCCCTCGGCATCGCGCGAGACGCCGACCGCATCGACCGCGAGACCCGACCGCGTGCGCGCGGCGTACCGCGCGGCCACTTCGCGGCCCTCGATCGAGTGCGGCACGAGGATCGCGTCCGGCCGCACGCGCTCGGCCGCGGCCGCGAGGGCGTCGACGGCCGGAACGGTCAGCCCCTCACCAGCGGCGGCCACCAGCACCGACGCCGCGCCGAGGGCTGCGGCACCTGCACTGAGCGACGAAGGACTCGAAGTGTCCGTCGCCTGCGCCGCGTCGCCGATCACCAGCGCGACCGGCGACCCCACCTGGGACGCCGCGCCCAGGAGTTCGGCCGCGGACTTGGCAAGCCCTCCAGCGGGGGTCGTCTCGAGGAGGACGAGGATCGAGTCATCTGCGAATTCAGCCATCTCAGTCACCCTCACACGAGCCGGTTCTGGACGAGGAACTCGGCGAGCTGCTCGCCCGCGTCGCCCTCGTCGACGATCTTCACGCCCGCCTCGCGGGGCGGCTTCTCACTGAGCGCGATCACGATGGAACGCGAGGCGTTCGGGTCGTGCGCGTCGATGTCGAGGTCGTCCAGCGAGAGCGTCTCGAACGGCTTCTTCTTGGCCGCCATGATGCCCTTGAAGTTCGGGAAGCGGGCGTCGGGCAGCGCCTCGGTGATGGAGATCACCGCGGGCAGCGCCGCCGAGACCTGCATCGTCGCGCCGTCGGACGCGCGCACACCGCTGACGGCGGCATCCGTGATCTCCACCGAGTTGAGGTACGTCGCCGCCGGCACGTCGAGCAGCTCGGCCACCATCGCCGGCACCACACCGCCTGAGCCGTCGGTGGACTGGTTGCCGGCGATCACCAGGTCGAACCCGACGCGCTTCAGCGCCGCCGCGAGCACCTCGGCGGTCAGGCCCAGGTCGGCGCCCAAGAGGGCGTCATCGACCACCTGCACCGCGGACGCTGCGCCCATCGCGAGTCCCTTGCGCACGGTGGCCGAGGCGGAATCGGGGGCCATCGACAGCACGACGACCTCGGTGCCCGGTGTCTTGTCGGCGTACGACAGTGCCACCTCGAGCGCACGCTCGCCGATCTCGTCGAGCACGGTCTCGCTCGCCGCACGGTCGGCCAGACCCGTTTCCAGCGACAGCTTGCGATCCCCGTAGGTATCCGGGACTTCCTTGACCAGGACGACGATCTTCATCACGATCTCCTCACGCTGGCGTCGAGTCTAAAGCCCGCCCTGCACGGCCGACGAACCGCCCGCCCGGTACGGTGGATGCGGGAGGTCCACGTGGCAGCAACCAGGCGTCTTCCGGTCGATCCGATCGCCGAGGCCAAGCGCCAGTGGATCGAGCACGGCTGGGACACTGCCGCCGCCGGCATGACCGCCGTCACCTCGATCATCCGTGCGCAGCAGCTCATGTTCACGCGCATCGACGCGGCACTCAAGCCGTTCGGCCTGTCGTTCGCGCGATACGAGATGCTGCGCCTCCTGGGCTTCACAAGAGAGGGACGGATGCCGATGGCCAGCGCCATCGCGCGCCTGCAGGTGCACCCGACCAGCGTCACGAACACCGTCGACCGGCTCGCCCGCGACGGACTGGTCTCGCGCGAGCCGCACCCCACGGACGGGCGCGCGGCGATGCTCGTGCTCACCGAGGCGGGGCGCGCGCTGGTGGAGCGGGCGACGATCGCCCTCAACACCGAGGTGTTCGAGCAGCCGGGACTGGCCGAGGAAGACACCACCGAACTCGTGCGGATCATCGCGCGCTTGCGCAAGGACGCCGGCGATTTCGCCGACCCGCGGCCGCAACCCGAGCCGTTCTGAGACGTCACCGTCCGAGGAACTCGGGGGGTCGCTTCTCGCGGAAGGCGGCCATGCCCTCCTTCTGATCGGCGGTGTCGAACAAGGAGGCGAAGACGTGACGCTCGAGCCGGAGCCCCTCCGTCAGCGAGCCTTCCAGCGCCGCGTCGAGGGCCGACTTCGCCGCGTACAGCGACGGCAGCGACTTGGCGGCGATTCCATCGGCGACCTTCTGCGCCTCATCAAGCAGTTCAGCGGCGGGCACCACACGTGAGACCAGTCCAGAACGTTCGGCCTCGGCGGCATCCATCATCCGTCCGGTGAGGATCAGGTCAGCGGCCTTGTAGTAGCCCACCGCGCGGACGAGCCGCTGCGAGCCGCCCATGCCGGGGATCACGCCGAGGCTGATCTCGGGCTGCCCGAACTTCGCGGTGTCGGCGGCGAGGACGATGTCGCACATCATCGCCAGCTCGCATCCTCCGCCCAGCGCATAGCCCGACACGGCGGCGATGACGGGCGTGCGCACGGCGGCGAACCGGGCCCAGCCGCCGAAGTGGTCGCTCAGGACCATATCGAGGCCGGACTTGTCTTCCATCTCCTTGATGTCGGCGCCGGCAGCGAAAGCGCGCTCCGAGCCTGTGACCACGATGGCGCCGATCGCCTCGTCGGCGTCGAAAGCCGACGCCGCGACGACGACCTCGTGCATGACCTGCGTGTTCAGCGCGTTCAGGGCTTCGGGACGGTTCAGGGTGATCCACCCGACCCTTCCGCGCGTGTCCACGAGGATCGTCTCGAAGTCGGTCATCGGCTTTCCTCCTCGGACCGCGCACTGTGGGCGCGGATGGTGTTGATGATGCCCGAGAAGTCCTGACTGCCGCCCGGACCCTCGGCGAACTCGCGGTAGACCTCGCGCGCGAGCATCCCCATCCTGGCCTCGACGCCGGTCGATGTCACGGCGTCCTCGGCGAGCCCCAGGTCCTTGTTCATGAGTGCGCCCGCGAAACCGGGCTGGTAGCCGCGGTTGGCGGGGCTCGCGGGCACCGGGCCCGGAACGGGGCAGTTGGTCGTCAATGCCCAGCACTGACCCGACGCGTTGGAAGCGACGTCGAACAGCGCTTGATGCGACAGCCCGAGCCGCTCGCCGAGCACGAACGCCTCGGCCACCGCGATCTGCGACACCGCGAGGATCATGTTGTTGCAGACCTTCGCGGCTTGGCCGAGACCGGCGCCGCCGCAGTGCACGACGCGCCGGCCCATAACCTCGAGCAACGGCCGCGCTGCCTCGAAGTCCTCGTCCGCCCCGCCCACCATGAACGCCAGGCTCGCGTTCTCGGCGCCGACCACACCGCCCGACACCGGCGCATCCAGCGAACGATGGCCCGCCGCTTCGGCGAGCTCGTGCACGGCGCGCGCGTCGTCGACGGCGATCGTCGAGCAGTCGACGAAGAGCGTTCCGGATGCCGCGACACCGAGCAGCCCGTCGGCCCCGTCGCTCCCGCGATACGCGTCGAGCACCTGCTGGCCGGTCTGGAACATCGTGAACACGACCGACGCTCCGGCCGCGGCATCCGTGCCAGAATCCGCGCCCGCCAGCCCCGCCTCTCGCGCTGCCTCGACGGCGGCCGGCATCACGTCGAAGCCGACCACCTCATGCCCTGCGGCGGCAAGGTTCTTCGCCATCGGCAGGCCCATGTGCCCGAGCCCCAGGAATGCGATCCTCATTGCTGACGTCCTTGTCGGTCGGCGCGTCAGCCGGCCAGCAGCTGCCGGCCGATGATGACGCGCATGATCTCGTTGGTGCCCTCCAGGATCTGGTGCACGCGCAGGTCGCGCACGACCTTCTCTATCCCGTACTCGTGAAGGTACCCGTACCCGCCGTGCAGCTGCAGGGCCTCGTTCGCGACACGGAACCCGGCGTCGGTCGCGAAGCGCTTGGCCATCGCGCACTGCATCGCGGCATCGTCGACGTCGGATCCTGCGATCTTGGCGTCGAGGGCGGCGGCGGCATCCCGCACCATCGCCCGCGCGGCGCGCAGCTCGGTGGCCATGTCGGCGAGGGTGAACACGACGGACTGCTTCTCGGCGAGCGGCTCACCGAACGTGAAGCGCTCGTGCACGTACCGCACCGCGCGATCCAGTGCCCACTGAGCGCCTCCCAGCGAGCACGCGGCGATGTTGAGGCGGCCGCCGTCCAGGGCCGACATCGCGATCTTGAACCCCTGCCCCTCACCGCCGAGGATGCTCGACGCGGGCACCCGCACCTCGTCGAGGATCACCTGTCGCGTCGGCTGTGCGTTCCAGCCCATCTTCTTCTCGTTCGCACCGAACGACAGGCCGGGAGTGCCCTCGGGCACCAGGAAGGCGGTGATCCCGCGGGCGCCCGGTTCGCCGGTGCGCGCCATGACGATGTAGACGGATGCCTCGCCGGCACCCGAGATGAACTGCTTGACGCCCGTCAGCACGTACTCAGTGCCACCCTCGGCGTCCGAGACCCGCACGGCGCTCGTCGTGATGGCCGCGGCATCCGATCCCGCCCCGGGCTCGGTGAGGCAGTAGCTGCCGAAGCCCTCCATGGATGTCAGCAGCGGCAGCCATTCCTGTCGCTGAGGCTCAGTGCCGTAGGTGTCGATCATCCACGCCACCATGTTGTGGATCGAGATGTAGGCCGCGATCGCCGTGTCGCCGACGGCGAGCTCTTCGAAGATCGCAACCGCGTCCGAACGCGAGAGTCCGCTGCCGCCGACGTCTTCGCGCACGTACACCCCACCGAGCCCCAGCTCTCCCGCCCGCGCCAGCGTCTCCCGCGGGAAGTACTTCTGCTCGTCCCACTCGAGTGCGTGCGGTGCGAGCTCGGACTGCGCGAAGTCACGGACCGCCTCGAGGATGGCGGCTCGCTCGTCGGCGCTGAGGGCGGGGACCATGGGGGTGACGGTGGACATTGCTGCTCCTTCGGCGATCCCACGGCGCCCTTGTGAGGCCCGAGGTCGACGGCGTGGTGCCTTCGTCGGCACGAAAGAAACTTTACATGGACGTCCAACTATTTGCGAGGGGTTCCAGTATTTACCTGCCCTGGATTGCTCGACGCCCGATCCCCTAAGGGGGTTGCGGCCGGAGCGCAACCCCGTTCCGGAAGCGTCCGACCACGCAGGAGACTGTCCCGCAACCCGAAGGGAGCGCCATGTGGTTTGATTCGTGGTCGGAGGTAGGGCGGGTGGTCGCCGTCGGCGGGGCCGCGTACGTCTTCCTCGTCGTCGTTCTGCGGCTTTCAGGCAAGCGGACCCTCAGCCAGATGAACGCCTTCGACTTCGTCGTGACGGTCGCTTTCGGTTCGACGCTCGCGACGATCCTGCTGAACAAGGACGTCTCATGGGCCGAGGGGGCGACGGCGCTCGTGCTGCTGGCCGCCCTGCAGCTGCTGGTGGCGTGGGCCTCGACGCGGTGGCGCTGGTTCCGCCGGGCCGTGACCTCCGGACCCGCGGTCGTCCTGAGGAACGGAGAGATTCGCCACGACGTGATCCGTGAGAACCGGCTCACCGAGTCGCAGGTGCAGCAGGCCATCCGAAGCGCCGGCTTCGGAGACCCGTCGAGAGTGGGTGCCGTCGTTCTGGAACCCAACGGCATGCTGAGCGTGATCGGCCGGGACTCCGTCGGCGACGGCTCGGCGTTGCCGGGGGAGACCGAAGATGCCTGACTCGGCGCGGCACACACCGCGAAGGACCCGCAGCCACGGCTGGTGGGCCCGACTGTCGGAGTCGATCGAGTCCCGACTCTGGCCGCTTCCCCTGGCCGCGGTCATCCTCTCCGTCGGCCTGGGCCTTCTGCTGCCGCGCGTCGACCTTCTCGTCGACGACAGCCTTCCGGACGCGGTGGACTCCGTGGTCTTCAACGGCGGGGCGGATTCGGCCCGGTCGGTGCTGTCGGCCATCGCCGGGTCACTCATCACGGCGACCTCGCTGACCTTCTCGCTGACGGTGATCGCCCTGCAACTGGCCAGCTCTCAGGGCTCCCCTCGTGTGCTGCGGCTGTTCGCTCGGGACCGCCAGGTCCACTTCACCCTCGCCGCGTTCTTGGGTACGTTCGCCTATTCACTCACCGTCCTGCGAACCGTACGCTCTGACGAGAACGGCGACCCGCCGTTCATCCCGCGGATCTCCGTCACCGTCGCCTTCGGCCTGACGCTCCTCAGCGTCGTGATGCTGGTGTTCTTCCTCGCCCACCTCGCGGCCCAGCTGCGAATCGAGACCATGCTCAGAGACATCCACGGCGAGACCGACAGCACCATCGATCTCGTGAGCGGCAGGAACGCCGAGGTCGACGCGTTCCGGGGCGACGTCCGCGTTCCCACGCTGAAGCATCCGGTCGCTGCGCCATCGAGCGGTTTCATCACGAACCTCGACCACCGCGAATTGGTGGCACTCGCGTCGCAGCGGGAGGTCGTGGTCCAGCTCAGCAGGAAGGTGGGCGACAGCGTGGTGGCGGGCACGCCGCTCGCGCACTGGTGGCCCTCGCGCGCCGACGCCACGGCGGATGCCGACGAGGTCGAGTCCGCGGTGCAGTCGTCGTTCTCGATCGGGTACGAGCGCACAGCGGCTGATGACGTCGACTTCGGACTGCAGCAGACCATCGACATCGGCCTGCGCGCACTCTCGCCGGGGTTGAACGATCCGACGACCGCCGTGCACGCCCTCGGCCACCTGACAGCCATCACAGCGCGGCTGCTCCAGATTCCCCGACTGCCCGAGGCTCTCGCCGACGGCGACGGCCGACTCTGCGTCCTCACGGTGGTGCGTTCACCGGCCGATGAAATCGATGCGGCGCTCACACCGATTCGTCACTACGGCGCGACCCACCCCTCTGTGACGACCCGCTTCCTGCAGGCGGTGTCCGAACTCCACCTGCTCACCGACGATGCCGAGGTCGAGGATGCACTCCTCGCTCAGCTCGACGCCCTGACCGCGCAGCTGCAGTCCAGCGACGGCGATCCGGCCACGATCGACACCATGCTGTCACAGACGCGTGAAACCCGGCGGCGTCTCATCGACGGCTCCTCGCTGTGACCGAAGCACGCCTGCCGGTGCGGGTCCTCCGCGCCGCGCTTGCATGAATCCGTCGCCCGCAGTTCACCCGCGCGACACCTGAACCCGTTAGGCACGGAGGGCGCCGTGTGCGCACCACCCGTCCCCTCCCGTGAGGATTCCGATGCCTTCGCATGCCCACCGCCGCCTCGTCGCCGCCGCGACGACGACGGCCGCCGTCTGCGCGCTCGCGCTGACACCGTTCACCGCCGCCTCCGCGGCGGTCGTCCCCGACCCGATCGTGCATTCGGCTGAGGACGCCACCCTGTCGCTGTCGCCCCTGGGCACGTTCGAGACCGGAGCGTTCGACGAGAGCGCGGCCGAGATCGTCGCCGCCCACGGCGACCGACTGTTCGTGGTGAATGCGCTGGCCGGATCCGTCGATGTGCTGGACTACCGCGATCCCGCGGCGATCACCAAGGACTTCACCCTGTCATCGACCGGCGTCGCCAACTCCGTCGCCGTGCGCGCGGATGGCCTCGGCGTCGTCGCCTTCGAAGCCGCCGTCAAGACCGACGCCGGTCACCTGGTGTTCTTCGACGCCAACGCCGCCGACGCAGCGTCGGCCGTCCTCGGCACCGTCGCAGTGGGGTCGCTGCCCGACATGGTGACGATCTCGGGAGACGGCGCCGTGGCCGTCGTCGCCAACGAGGGCGAGCCGGCCGACGACTTCTCGATCGACCCCGAGGGTTCCGTCTCGGTCGTCACACTGCCGCAGACCGTCGCCGCGCCGGCGCAGGACGCGGTGCGGACGGCGGCCTTCCACGCCTTCGACGACGGCAGCAAGACCCTGCCGGCCGACGTCCGCGTGTTCGGCCCCACCCCGCACGGCGAAGACCGGCCGATCAGCCGCAACCTCGAGCCGGAGTACGTCACGATCGACGGCGGCGTCGCCTATGCGTCGCTGCAGGAGGCGAACGCCGTGGCCGTCGTCGACCTGGACTCGGCCACCGTCACGGATGTCTGGTCGCTCGGTTTCAAAGGCCACGGGCTCGCGCAGAACGCGCTCGACCCCAGCGACAAGGACGGCGGCTTCTCGCTGCGCACCTTCGAGGCGCTGAAGGGCATCTACATGCCCGACGCGATCTCGTCCTACACCGCCGGCGGCCAGACCTATCTCGTCACGGCGAACGAGGGCGACGCGCGGGAATGGGGCGAGTACGAGGAGCCCGCGCGCGTGAAGAACCTCGCGGAGGAGGGCTTCGGCCCCGTCTGCGAGCCCCTCACCGGGCTTCTCGGCGATGCCGACCTGGGTCGCCTCAACGTCACGAAAGAGAACGGCTTCGACGCCGACGCCGGCTGCTACAGCGAGCTCTACGCGTTCGGCGGACGGTCCTTCTCGATCTGGACCACCGAGGGCGAGCAGGTCTTCGACTCCGGCTCGTCGTTCGAAGAGGTGACCGCCGCGGCATCCCCCGAGTTCTTCAACTCCAATCACTCGGAGTCCAACCTCGAGGGCCGCAGCGACGACAAGGGCCCTGAGGCCGAAAGCGTCGCCATCGGCACACTGAGCGACCGCACGTACGCCTTCCTCGGGTTCGAGCGGGTCGGCGGCATCGCGGTGTACGACATCACCGAGCCCGCGGCATCGACTTTCGTCACGTATGTGAACAATCGCGACTTCTCGGTCTCGGTCGAGGACGCGGCGGACCCGGCAGCGGTGCTGTCGCAGGCCGGCGACCTCGGGCCCGAGGGCATCGCGTTCATCCCCGCCGAGGACTCTGCGACGGGCGAGCCCCTGCTCGCCGTCGGCAACGAGGTGTCGGGCACGACGACCCTGTTCGCCATCGAGGACCTCCTCGCACCCGAGACCACCGACCTCCAGGTGCTGACGATCAACGACTTCCACGGTCGCATCGAGGCGAACTTCGGCAACGGAGAGGCCGGCGCCGCGGTGCTCGCGGGCGCCGTGGACGCGTTCGAGGCCGAGAACCCGAACACCCTGTTCGTGTCGTCCGGCGACAACATCGGCGCCTCGACGTTCACCTCGTTCATCCAGGAGGACGCGCCGACCATCGAAGCGCTCGTCGCCGCGGGCCTGGACCTCGGCGCAGCCGGCAACCACGAGTTCGACCGGGGCTTCGCCGATCTCACCGGACGGGTCACCGACCTGTACGGCAGCGCCGACTTCAACCTCGGCGCCAACGTCTATGCCGAGGGCACGACCGACCCGGTCCTCCCCGAGTACACCGTGCGCGAACTGGACGGGGTGCGGGTCGCCTTCATCGGAACGGTGACTCCAGACACGGCCACGATGGTCACGCCGACGGGCATCGAGGGCATCGAGTTCGGGGACCAGCTCGAGGCGGCCAACCGCGTCGCCACCGAGATCACCGACACGGATGCCGCGGACGTGATCGTGCTGCTCACCCACGACGGCTCGGCGACCGAGGACTGCGCCACCATCGCGACCGGAGACACCGACTACGCGCAGCTCGTGAACGGTGCGTCTGCCGAGATCGACGCGATCGTCTCGGCGCACACCCACCAGGCGTACACCTGCATGGTGCCGGTCGAGGGCGTCGAGGGGACTGAGCGCCCCGTCATCCAGGCCCACCAGTACGGCACGACACTGGGCAAGCTCGACATCTCTGTCGACACCGAGACCCGCGAGCTGATCTCGATCGACGCGTCGCTCGTGCCGCTCGTGGGCGGAGAGGACGGCGAGACGCCGCTGTATCCGGCGGATCCCGCCGTCCAGTCGATCGTCGACGAGGCCGCCGCCGAGGCGGACGTGCTCGGCGCGGTCGAGGTGGGCGAGATCAGCGGTGACATCCTTCGAGGCGGTACTCCCCCGGGAGACGACCGTGGCGTGGAGTCGTCGCTGGGCAACCTGGTCGCGGACGTGTACCTGTGGGCGACCTCCAACGAGGACTATGCGGGTACGCCGGCGCAGATCGGCATCATGAACCCGGGCGGGCTCCGCGATGACCTGCTGTACGGACAGGACGGCGTGGTCACCTACCGCGACGTCGCCGAGGTGCAGCCGTTCGCCAACACGCTCGTGACCGTGACGCTTGACGGCGCTCAGCTCGAGCAGCTGCTCGAGGAGCAGTGGCAGCCCGCCGGCTCGTCGCGCCCGAAGCTGCACTTGGGCATCTCGGAGGGCTTCACCTACGAGTACGACCCTGATGCCGCAGCAGGCTCGCGAATCGTCTCGATGTCGCTGAACGGCGAAGCCGTGACGGCCGATGAGACCTTCACGGTCGTGACGAACTCGTTCCTCGCCGCCGGTGGCGACAACTTCGCCACCTTCGCCGAGGGCGGGGACCGCACCGACACCGGCCAGGTCGACCTCACCGCCTCGGTGCAGTACTTCGAGCAGGCGGGCGTCGTCGACCCGGCACCGCTCGGACGAGCGGTCGTCGTCGACGGCGGCCCGACCCCGACGCCCACCCCCACGCCCGGCGTGGACTGGGCGACGGTCGACGTCGGCTCGGGCAGGGTCGAACAGGGCGGATCGCTCCCGGTGAAGGTCTCGGGCCTCGAGCCGGGTCAGCAGATCAGCGCGACGCTGTTCAGCGAGCCGATCGTGGTGCAGGGGATTCCGGCAGCCGACGCGAGCGGCAACGTGTCGTTCACGGTGCGGATCCCGTCGGATCTGCCCCTCGGCGCGCACACCCTCGTGATCGAGTCGGCAGGCTTCGAACCGCTCTCGGTGTCGGTCACGGTCGTCGCCCCGGGCCAGCTCGCCGTCACGGGCGCCCAGCTGCCGTGGGGCATCGCGCTGGCTGCGGCACTGCTCGTGGTGCTGGGTGGAGCAATCGTGGTGATGCGTCGCCGGCCGGCCGTGCGCGGCTGATCCGCATCGGATGTAGAGGAGCCCGGATGCCACGGCATCCGGGCTCCTCTTCTGTCGTCCGACCCGTCAGGCGGATTCGTTCCACGGCGCGAAGGCGCGGAGCTCGAGCTGCCCGTTGCGGGCCATCGGGTGGCGCGATGCGATCTCGATCGCCTCGTCGACGTTCTCGACCTCGAGGATGTCGAAGCCCAGGATCACCTCGCTCGTCTCGGCGAACGGACCATGTGTGGTGAGCACCTTGCCGCCGCGCACTTTCACCACCGTCGACTCTGAGACAGGCGCCAGCACTTCGCCGATGATCCGCTTGCCGGCAGCATCGAGCGGATCGACCCACAGGTCGATGTCGGACTCGTCGGGCTGCTGGTCGGGCTGCGCGTCGCTGACGACGAACATCATGAACTTCATGGTCTGATCCTTCCGGTAGCGGGCGGCCACGTGCCACCCTCGTCAAGGCCGTCGAACAGCGCCGGCGCAGATCGACGAATCGACTGCAGAAAAGTCATCCTCTGGGATGACCACGGACAGACCGGGGGCGGACGCGGACGCGCGCCGCGGTTCGTAGCGTCGGAGTGTGACCACCTCCACCGCTCGGCTTCCGCACGTCCACCGTCGCACCATCTCTCCGCTGGCCGCGTTCGTTCTGACCGTGGCGGGGCACATCCTGGTGCTCGGGATCCTCGCCGCGGGCACCGTGGGGGTCGCCGTGGCGGCGTTCGCCGTCTTCGGATCGTCGATCCTCGAAGCGATGTGACGACCACGACGGCGGGCTCGCCGGTAAAGTTCGCGCATGACCGAGCGCGCTGTTCCCATTCTGCTGAGCCGAGACCTAGCCGAGACGCTCTCGTTCTACGAGCGCCTGGGCTTCGAGAATCGCGGTGCACCACCCGAGGACTGGGGATACCTCATCATCGGGCGCGGTGATGCCGAGCTGCACTTCACGCTGGACACGTCCGTCGATCCGCTACGCAGCGCGTCGATGTGCTACCTCTACGTCGACGACGCCCAGTCGGTGTTCGTGGACTGGCGACACCTCGTGATTCCGGATGCCGCGACCGGCAGCCGCATCGATGCTCCCACCGACACCGACTACGGCATGCGGGAGTTCGCCGTCGTCGACAGCAGCGGCAACCTCATCCGCGTCGGCAGCCCGCTCTGACCCACGGCCGGCGTCACGGCTGCCGATCGATCAGCACCACGGCCGATCGCGCCGGCACCGTGATCGTGCCGCTCGCGGCATCCCACGTCGTCGTCTTGACGACCGCGTCCGAGCCGTCCGCCAGCGCGGGCGTCAGCGCGAACTCGCGACCGGCGAGCTCGGGAACGGACTGCGTCGCCGCGTCGGGCGTGGCGTTGAAGACGACCAGGGCTCCCTCGAGCTCAGGGTCGACGTCCTCACCGACGAGATCGTCGATGAGCATCACGACGAGCCCGGGCGCGGCATCCGGTCCGCTTCCGGGGAACGTGACCTTCTGCTGGATCAGGTCCGCTGACCCGAGGCGCAGCAGGCCCACTTCTTCGCGCACGCGCAGCAGATCGAGAGCGGATGCCTCGGCCGCCGCGATGTCGGCAGCGCCCGGCTTGTTCGCGGGGTCGGCCAAGAGCGGCGCGAGGTCGTCCCAGTGGTCGCCGTTGTCGGCCTCACGGGGCAGGCCGGAGCCGAACGTCGACTCCTGCCCCGTCCAGTCGATGCGGTTGAACCAGTCGCCCGAGTTGTAGCTGTTCCGGTCGAGCGACTTCGAGCGCAGCAGCTCGGTGCCGGCGTGCCAGAACGACGGGGTCTGCGCGAACGCTGTGGTCGCGAGCGACAGCGTGTTCATCCGCACCCGGTCGGCCATCGGGGTGTCGGCGGGCAGCTTCAGCACGCCGAGGTCGTAGAGCGTCTCGTTGTCGTGCGCGTCGACGTAGGTGATGATCTCGTCGGGCTGGTCGGCGTAGCCGGCCGGTGAGCCGTTGTAGTCGAACTCATCGCCGGGTCTCACCGTGCCGTCGGCAGCCGTCATCTCGAAGTCGCGCAGATTGCCCGCGAGGCCGAGCTTCACCAGGTCGGTCTTGTGCGCAAGATCCGCGAACGGGTCGCCCGGCGCGGACTGGTCGCTGCCGTTGGGGTCGGTCGCCAAGCCCGTGCCGAAGCCCTGGAAGAACTTCGAGTCCGCGGCGACGGGGCTGCCGCCATGCACGGCATCGCGCAGCCGGTCGGTGAACGTCCCGATGCCGGTACCGCCCAGCTGACCCTGCGTGGCCTGTTCGAAGAGAGCGTTGTTCGCGACTTCGCCGAAGTTCCAGCCCTCGCCGTACAGGTAGACCTTCGAGCCGTCGACGCCGTCCTCCTTCACCGTGAGGGAATCCAGCGCCTCGCGGACGGCCAGCATGTTGGCCTTGGAGTGATGCCCCATCAGGTCGAAACGGAAGCCGTCGACCCGGTAGTCGCGCGCCCACGTGACGACCGAGTCGACCATGAGCTTCTCGGCTGCCTCGTGCTCGGTCGCGACGTTCTGGCAGCACGTCGAGGTCTCGACACCGCCGGCCAGGTTGAGGCGGTGATAGTAGCCGGGCACGACCTTGTCGAGCACCGATTTCTCGTCCTGACCCGACTGCGCGGTGTGGTTGAACACCTGGTCGAGCACGACCTGCAGACCCATCCCGTGCAGCGCGCCGACCATCTCGCGGAACTCAGCGACTCGGGCGCCGCCCTCGGCATCGACCGCGTACGAGCCCTCGGGGACGGTGAAGTGATAAGGGTCGTAGCCCCAGTTGAAGCCGTCCGAGTCGGCCAGGGCCTCGATGCACGCCTGCTGCGCGGTATTGGCCGGGCCGAACGACGCCAAGTCGCACGCCGGCTGCGCCTGCTTCGACCGGTCCTCTTCGATCGTCGCGATGTCGAACGTCGGCAGCAGATGCACGGTGTTGATGCCGGCGTCCGCCAGCTGCCGCAGCTGCTGCGTGCCCGCGCTGTCGCGCGTGAACGCCCGGTACGTGCCGCGCTCGGCTTCGGGCACCGACTCGTCGCTGATGGAGAAGTCGCGAACGTGCAGCTCGTAGATGGCACGCTCGACGGGCCGGTCGATCGCCGGCGCCTTCTTGGTCTGCCACACCTTCGGCCGCCATTGCTTGTCGTGCAGATCGATGGCGACCGACCGCTCCGAATTCAGGGTGAGCGCGACAGAGTACGGGTCGGTCACGGTGTTCGTCTCGATCGCGCCGGTCGTCGGCGCATAGACGACGACCTCCCACGCATATTCGTCGCCCTTGAGGCCCTTGCCGCCTTCGACGGTCCAGATCCCGGATGCCGCGTCCCACTCGGCCTCGTGCCGCTCGGGGTCGCCGCCCTCGGCACCGGCCTCCCACGTGAGCAGGGACGCCTGCTGCGCGGTCGGGGCCCACAGCCGGAACGTCGGCTTCTTGCCCCGGAACGTCACGCCCAGCTCGGCATCTGCCAGTGCATCGGCATAGAGGGCGTCGAGCACACCGGGGATCTGCACGCCGGTGTATGCCGACACGGCGCCCTCGCCGTTTCGCTGCGACACCATGAGCTGTCCGCGCAGCAGGTCGCCTGCGGCATCCGGATCCGCCACACGCAGCGCCGCGAACCCGGCGAGCGCGGGGAACCGCTCCTGCTGTTCGGCTGTCAGTCCACTTTCGACCAGCGACAGACCGATGGCGTCGCCGCCCGTGACCTCGCCGTCTTCGAGGACGAGCGCCCCGTCGGGAGAGGCGTGGAGCTGCCAGGTGGCCTCCGCCGCCGGAGTACCGAGGTCGGCGGGCCACGCGATCGTGTCGGCGTCGATCCAGTGCGCCCGCTGCTCGCCGAGCCCGGGAAGCCCGTCGCCGATCTGCAGTGCGTGGGTCGCGAGCGTGTAGCGGAAGAGCACCGGCACGCCCTCGGTCACGGTGAACGAGTAGTTCGAGCCGTCGCGCACACCGCCGACGCCGTAGTTCTCGGCCCAGCTCAGGCCGTGCGCCACCTTGCCCTCGTAGGCGCCCTCCGGCAGCTCGAGCGTCAGTTCGTACACGCCGTCCCTGTCGCCGTCGGCCATGAGGCTCGCGAGACAGTCGGGAGCCCAGTCCCCGGCGCATCCGCTCTCGCTCTGGTGCGAGCCGGGCACCGTCACGATGGGACCCTCCGCCGTGGACTGCACGATGTTCGTGCGCGGGTCGAAGTAGAACGTGATCGGTCCGCCCGGGTGGGAGATCGCGATGTTCGCCCCGCCCGGAACGCCGTTGGCGCCGTAGTTGAGGTCCCACGTGCCGTTGATCGCGACCTTGTACTCGTACTCACCGGCGGCCAGGTCGAAGGTGCCCGCCCACACGCCGTCCGCGCGCAGCGTCAGCTTCGCTGCCTCGCATCCCGGCGCCCAGTCGCCCGCGCAGCCCATCTCGGAGTTGAGGCTTCCCGGCACCGTCACCATGTCGATCGGCGACTCGGGCTCTTGGGGAACGTCGAGCGATACGGCGTTGCCCACCGACGCGTAGGTCGATGCCGCGGAGTGGTGGCCCGCGGCATCCGTCGTCACCGCGCGGTACTCGACGAGCGTGCCGTTCGCGAGCCCGTCGATGTCGTGGAAGACGCGCGGCTCGGTGTCTTCGGCGGTACCGAGCGCGTGCCAGTCGTCCGAGCCCACCACCCGCCACGCGAAGCTCGTCTCGTGCCACGTGACGTCATCGACGTCGGCGCTGACGGCGACCGAACCGGTCACTCCCGCTCCGGCGGCGGGCGCGCTCACCGTGAGTTCGATCGGTGCCGCGGGGGCGGTCACGGGCGCGTCGGCGCGGTAGACGACGGCCGACAGGGCCGGAACGGTGACGGATGCCGCGGCGGAGGCATCCGTCTGGATCCCGGTCTGGGTGCCGTACACCGCCGTGAACGCCGCGTTCGCCGTGAGAGTCGGGACGCTCACGGTCTTGTCGGCCGCGGTGTTGTTGAGGGCGACGAGGTATTCGACCTTCTCGTCGCGGTCGACGCGCGAGAAGGCGTAGACGCCGGCGCCGTTGTCGGCGTAGCGCTCGATCTGCGCGCCGGTGACGAGCGCGGGGTGGTCGGCGCGCAGCTGCGAGAGCCCTGCGATGTGCTCGTACACGGGGGCATCCGTCGCGTACCGATCGACGGCGCCGGCGTTCTCGCCCGTGATGAGGGGCTGGTTCTGGTACTCGGCGACCTGACTGGCGAAGAGGGACTGTCGCGCGCTCTTGTCGCCGCCGGTGCCCGCGAAGCCCTGCTCGTCGCCGTAGTACACGACGGGCTGCCCGCGTCCGAGGAACATCAGGTCGTGCGCGAGCAGGTCGCGCTCCAGCGCGTTCGGTGTGGTCTGCAGCAGGTGTCCCACCCGCCCCATGTCGTGATTGCCGAGGAAGGTCGGCAGCGCCGTCGACGACGAGTCCGGTGTCGTGTACCGGTCATCGCCGGCGTAGAGGCTCTGCAGGCCCTTCGCGCTGTTGCCCGCCGCGAAGCTCACCGCCGAGGACTGGAACGTGAAGTCGAGCACGCTGTTCATGTCGGTGTCGCGGACATACGGCGCGAGCTTGACGGGGTCGGCGTCGTAGACCTCGCCGAACATGAAGAACTCGGGCTTGCCCGCGGCGTGGGCGTAGTCGAGCACCTCGGTGGACCACTGCTCCCAGAACTCGAAGTTCACGTGCTTGGCGGTGTCGATGCGGAAGCCGTCGATGCCGAGGTCGATCCAGTCCTGGTAGACGTCGACGAAGCCGCTCACCACCGTCGGGTGCTCGGTCATGAGGTCGTCCAGACCGTCGAAGTCGCCGTAGGTCACCGATTCCCCCGACCAGGTCGAGTTGCCGCGGTTGTGGTACAGCGTGGGGTCGTTGAGCCAGGCCGGGGTCTTCGCGGTCGCGTCGGCACCGGTCAGCGTCGGGGTGTAGGGGAACGACGTCGCCGGGTCCAGCTCCGGGAAGCTGCCGGTGCCCGCGTGCTCGGCAGGGTCGAACGCTGTGCCGTTCGCGTCGCGGTAGGGCTCGGTGGCCTGGTCGATGTACGAGTACTGGCCCTCGGCATAGTCGATCACGTCGGCGGTGTGGTTCGTGATGATGTCGAAGTACACCTTGATGCCCTCGGCGTGCGCCTCGGCGATCAGCGCCTCGAGCTCGGCGTTGGTGCCGAGGTGTGGGTCGATCTGTGTGAAGTCCGTGATCCAGTACCCGTGGTATCCGGCGCTCGCGTTCGCGCCCTCGCCCTGGACCGGGCGGTTGGTGAAGCTCGGCGTCAGCCAGATCGCGCTCGTACCGAGCCCCTTGATGTAGTCGAGGTTCGCCCGGAGCCCGGCGATGTCGCCGCCGTTGTAGAAGCCCTTGTCGGTGGGGTCGAACCCGTGCGCCAGTCGGTCTCCCCCTGGACCCGAAGTCGGCGCGCCGCCGGTGTCGTTCGCCGGGTCGCCGTTGGCGAAGCGGTCGGTCATGACGAAGTAGAACTGCTCGTCGCTGCCGGGCTGGCGGACCGGAGCCGCGATGAGGGCGTCGTCGTCCGCCGTGTAGTCCGTGCGCAGCGACTGGGCCTCGACGCCCACCCTGTGGCTGGTGTCGTCGAACACGAAGCGCAGCGTGGCGGGCCCGTCGACGGTGAGCGGGATGTTGTCGCCGCCGCCGTTCAGACCGTAGGCCTCGTCCCAGGTGTCGTCGACCGCGACCTTGTACTCGTAGGACCCCGCCGGCACCTCGAACTCAGCGGCGTAGACGTGCGGAGTGCCGGTCGGTGTCAGCTCGGTCTCGGTGCACGCCGGCTGCCAGTCCTCGGAGCAGCCCAGCTCGGACTGCAGGCTGCCGACGAGCGCGAACGTCCGGTCGGCAGCAGCAGCCGGCGCCGCAGCGAGCGCCGGGACGATCACTCCCCCCGCGGTTACGAGCGCAGCGGCAGCGAGGCTGGCGGTCAGACGGCGGGCACGTGCGGCGGTCGACTTCGACACGGGAGCTCCTGAGGGGGCGGTGGGCACGCCAACGTGCCGATGATGCAGTGTGCCGCCGACAGTAGCAGCGGCGATCGCGATTCTGCAAGCGCTTACAGTATGAGAACTCTTTCATTCAGGGCTGGCTCGGCGACGCAGCATCCTTCCGCCCGTCGATTTGGGCAACCGCTTGCAGTCCGCGCTTCCGGGCACGTATGCGTTGAGGTCGTTTCCGCCGGGCGGAGAATCGCCGTCGTGTCGGAGGATCCCCGCGAGAAGCTCCGCCGCGGGCACGACCCTCCGCCGGGCGGAGGGGGGATTCGCCGCCCGGCGGACGATCCGAAGGGGCCGTTCCGAGACGATGTCGCAGCCTCGCAGTTGACTGAGCCAGACCCCGCAGAAGAGACCAGAGGAGCGGAGATGTACATCGTCATGGGCGGAACGGGCCACGTCGGATCAGCCGCGGCCGACGCGCTGCTGCGACGGGGAGAGGAGGTGACGATCGTCACCCGAAGCACGGAGTCGGCGTCGTCCTGGCAGGCCAAGGGCGCATCGATCGCGGAGGCCGACATCAACGATGTGGACGGCCTGCGCGACGTGTTCCGGATGGGGCGACGAGCGTTGCTGCTCAACCCGCCGGCCGACCCGTCCGAAGACACCGACGCGGTGGAGCGGCGGACCGTCGACAACATCCTGGCGGCACTCGACGGATGCGGTCTGGAGAAGGTCGTTGCCGTGTCGACGTATGGCGCGGCGCCCGGCGATCGCATCGGCGACCTGGGTACCCTGTGGCGGCTCGAGAACGGACTGGCGCAGCAAGGCATCCCCGCGGCGGTGAACCGCGGCGCCTACTACATGTCGAACTGGGATGGCTTCATCGCTGCGGCTCGCGAGTCGGGATCACTGGCGACGATGCTGCCGACGGATCTGAAAATGCCCATGGTCGCGCCCGCCGATGTCGGCGAGGCAGCCGCGCAGCGACTCGTCTCGGACGTGGACGACGTGGGGATCGAATACGTCGAGGGCCCGCAGCGCTACACCGCGGCCGACGTGGCCGGGGTCCTTGCCGCACAGCTGCAGCGCGACGTGCGACTCGAGGTGGTTGCACCCGACCATCTCGAGGCGACGTTCGCGGCGTTCGGATTCAGCCCCGCGGCGGCGAGTTCGTACGCGGGAATGACCCGCCGTACGATCAGCACCGTCGAGCTTCCCGATGCGCCGCGGCGGGGCACGACCACCCTGGAGCAGTACGTGAAGTCGGTCCTGTGACGCCGTTGGCCGCCGCCATCGGCGGTCCGCGTGCATCCGCCGGGCGGAGACTCGCTGCTACGTCGGAGAATCCCGGCGGGGATCTCCGCCACGCGCACGACTCTCCGCCGGGCGGAGAGCGGGATCCGCCGCCCGGCGGGCCGGCCGCGACGACGTCGCTACGGGAGGTCGTGCGCGCGGGGTCGCCACAGCAGGTCGATCCCGTGGAAGATCACCGCGGATCCGCCGAGGATGAGCAGGACCCCGCCCGCGCCCCAGAGGAGCGGACCAGCGAAGCCGCCGGCGGAGAGGTCGGGCGCCTCGGCACCGGGCAGCCACATCAACAAGAGCTGCAACAGAGTCGAGATGAGCCGCGGCGACATCGCGATCCCTTGCGCGATGGCGAAGGCGCCGGCCACCCACCCGAGGGCGCCGGCCACGAGCGAGACAACGCCCCTTGCGTGTCGCGTCATGATCGTCCTCCGTACGGTCGGCGCTACACGCGCTCGATGATCGTCGCGTTGGCCATGCCGCCGCCCTCGCACATGGTCTGCAGACCGTAGCGTCCACCGCTCGCCTCGAGGTACGCCACGAGCGTGCCCAGCAGACGGGTGCCGGACGCGCCGACCGCGTGGCCGAGGGCGATCGCGCCGCCCCACGGGTTGAGCTTCTCCGGGTCGGCGCCGAGTTCTTCGGCCCACGCAAGCGGCACCGACGCGAAGGCCTCGTTGACCTCGTACGCGTCGAGGTCGTCGATCGACAGGCCGCTGCGCTCGAGGATGCGGCGCGTGGCCGGAATCGGCCCGGTCAGCATGAACAGCGGGTCATCGCCGACGATGGCGAATGAATGGAAGCGGGCTCTGGGCTCGAGCCCGAGCTCCCCCGCCTTCTCGGCGCTCATGATGAGAACAGCGGATGCCGCATCCGTGAGCGGCGACGAACTGCCCGCGGTGATGCGCCAGTCGAGCTCGGGGAACCGCGCCGCAAGCTCGTCGGTGCGGAAGGCCGGGTTCAGCCCGCCGAGGGCTTCCGCCGTCGTACCCGCGCGCACCGTCTCATCGAAGGCGACCGCGTCGGGCGAGCCTGGCGCCAGCACCGGCAGCACCTGGGAGTCGAAGCGGCCGTGGGTCCAGGCATCCGCCGCCCGCCGATGCGACTCGGCCGAGAAGGAGTCCAGCTGCTCGCGCGACAAGTGCCACCTGTCGGCGATGAGCTCGGCCGACACACCCTGGTTCACCAGTCCTTCGGGGTAGCGCGCTGCCAGGCCCGCCGGGAGCGTGGTGTCCTGCCACGCAGATCCCAGCGGCACGCGGCTCATCGACTCCACACCACCCGCGATGACGATGTCGTACGCGCCGGCGATCACACCCTGGGCAGCGAAGTGCGCGGCCTGCTGGCTCGAGCCGCACTGCCGGTCGATCGTCGTGGCCGGCACGGTCTCGTCGAACCCCGCGGCGAGGACCGCCTGCCGACCGATGTTCATGGCCTGGTCGCCGATCTGGCTGACGCACCCCATGAGAACGTCGTCGATGTGGCGCGACTCCAGCCCGTTGCGCTCCAGCAGGCCGGTCAGCACACCCGCGGCGAGGTCGACCGGGTGCACGCCGCTCAGCGCTCCCCCCGGCTTGCCGCGCCCCGAGGGGGTTCGGACGACGTCGACGATGACGGCTTCGCGCATGACAACCTCCTGCTCACGAGCCTAGGACGATGACGGATGCCGGGGGCCCAGCCCTGCCCGCCCCGCATTCAAGTGCCACCCGCACGAGCACCGGATGCCCCGGCCCACCCTTCGAGTGTCACAACACGCGGGCTCCCCCACGCCGACCCCGCACTTCGCGCCACCCGAACCAGCACCACCACCCGAACGACCCCGCACTTCGCGCCACCCGAACAGGCGCCGCCACCCGAACGACGCCGCGAGCAGGCGCGCGAAGGGCGAGTCTCACCCGCGCTGGTCGGGGGTCGAGTACGTCGAGCGCTGCTCGATCACGGCGAGCGTGCAGCGCGAGATGCAGACCAGGCGCCCGACCTCGTCGACGATGCGGATCTCCCACACGTGGGCACGACGGCCGATGTTGGCCGGCGTCACCGTCGCGGTCACCCAGCCCGACGAGACCGGCCGGATGTGGTTGGCGTTGATCTCCTGGCCCACGACGTGGAACCGCTCGCGGTCCACGGCGAGGTGTCCGGCCCACGAGGCGAGCGTCTCGGCGAGCGCGACGGATGCCCCGCCGTGGAGCACGCCCGCAGGCTGGACGGTGCGCCGGTCCACCGGCATCCGTCCCACCAGCGCATCGTCGCGGATCTCGACGATCTCGATTCCGAGGGTCTCGATGAGCGTCCCCGTCGCCATCGCGGAAAGATCGACGCCGGCCACGTCGCCGTGCCACAGACTCATGCCGTCGTCGTCACGATCACTGGGCCGGCTCTTCGGCGCGCTCGGCGGCGGCGAGGGTCGCGGCATCCGGAACATACCCCTCCACGTGCCGCTCGTCCGGACCGTTGTACTCCGACAGCGGCCGGATGAGTGCGTTCGAGGCGAGCTGCTCCATGATGTGCGCCGTCCACCCCGCCACACGGGCCGCCACGAACAGCGGCGTGAAGGTGAGGGTGTCGAAGCCGATCAGGTTGTACGCCGGTCCCGACGGGTAGTCGAGGTTCGGGTAGATGCCCTTGCGCTCCACGAACTGCGACTCGAGCGCGTCGTACAGCGCAGCCACCTCGGGCCGGTCGTAGTGGGCCACGAGGGAATCCAGCGCCGCCTTCATGGTGGGCACGCGCGAGTCGCCGCGCTTGTAGACCCGGTGACCGAAGCCCATGATCTTGCGCTTCTGCGCCAGTGCCTCATCGAGCCACGGCCCGACGTTCTCGGCAGACCCGATCTCGTCGAAGATGTGCAGCACGGCCTCGTTCGCTCCGCCGTGCAGGGGCCCCTTGAGGGCGCCGATCGCTCCCACGACGGCCGAGTACAGGTCGCTGAGGGTCGAGGCGATCACCCGGCCCGTGAAGGTCGAGGCATTGAATGAGTGCTCGGCATACAGGATCATCGAGCGGTTGAACGCGTCGACGACGACCTCGTCGGACTCCTCGCCGAACGTCATCCACAGGAAGTTCGCCGAGTAGTCCAGGTCGTCACGCGGCGCAATCGGCTGCTGGCCTCGGCGACGGCGCTGGCCATACGCGACGATCGCCGGCAGGACCGAGAACAGCCGGATGCTGCGCGCGAGGTTCTCATCCGGATTGCCGCTGGCATCGAGCACCGACCCGATGCCGGCGAGGTCGCGCGCGCCGATCAGGCTCACCGCGGTACGCACCTCGTCCATGGGGTGCGCGTCGAGCGGGACGAGATCGATCGCGGCCCGCACGTCGGCCGGAAGCGAACGGTACGACCGCTCGGTCGCGCGCAGCTGTGCCAGCTGCACGTCGGTGGGCAGCTCGCCGTGCCACAGCAGGTACGCGACCGCTTCGAAGGGCTGCGTCGCCGCCAGCTCCTGCACCGGATACCCGCGATACAGCAGCGAGTTCGTCTCGGGGTTGACCTTCGAAACCGCCGTGTAATCGACGACGACGCCGGCCAGGCCCTTCTTGATGTCGGGTTCAGTCATGCCTGGTGCTCTCCTTCTCGGTGGCGCATGTCCCCATTTCGATCGCTTCGAGGAGGCTCGAGCGATCGGATTCGGGACATGGGGCTCAGAATTCGGGACATGGTCAGCGGTCGATCTGGAAGTTGAAGACGTCCTGGTCGAAGTGGTTGTACTGCTCGTAGTCGATGAGGTCGTACAGTTCGGCGCGGTGCTGCATCTCGCCGAGCTTGGACGTCAGGTGCCCGTCCTCCACGAGCGTATCGAGCGCACGGGATGCTGCGCCCATCGCGATCCGCAGAAGAGAGACCGGCCAGATCACGAGGTTGACCCCAACGTCGCGCAGCTGGTCGACGCTGAACAGGTCGGACTTCCCGAACTCGGTCATGTTGGCGAGGATCGGCACGTCGACGGCGGCACGGATCGTCGCGAACTCGTCGAGCGACCGCATGGCCTCCGGGAAGATGGCATCGGCCCCGGCGTCCACGAGCGCCCGCGCACGCCGGATCGCGGCATCCATCCCCTCCACCGCACGGATGTCGGTACGCGCCATGATGAGGAAGTTCGGGTCGCGGCGGGCATCTGCGGCAGCGCGGATGCGCTTGATCGCGGTGTCCTCATCGACGACGGCCTTGCCGTCGAGGTGCCCGCAGCGCTTGGGGTTGACCTGATCCTCGATGTGAGTGCCGGCCAGCCCCGCGTCCTCGAGCGTCTGGATCGTGCGCGCGACGTTCATCGGCTCGCCGAACCCGGTGTCGGCGTCGATGATCGCCGGCAGGTCGGTCATCCGCGCGATCTGCTGCCCGCGAGCGGCGACTTCGGTGAGCGTCGTGAGGCCGATGTCGGGCAGGCCGAGGTCGGCCGAGAGCACCGCGCCCGAGATGTAGACACCCTCGAAGCCCTTGCGCTCGATGAGCCGGGCCGACAGCGGGTTGAACGCGCCAGGGAACCGCAGCAGCTCGCCCGACGCGAGCCGCTCGCGGAACAGCCGTCGCTTCTCGTGCGCGGGCACGGTGGAGTACAGCATCAGGCGCTCCTCGTCGTGTTCCGCCGGGCGGAGATCCGCGCGGACTTCGGATGGTACGCGCCCGATTCTCCGCCATCCGCGCGATTCTCCGCCGGGCGGGGCCCCCGATCTTCCGCCGGGCGGAGGGACGACTCCGGATGCCGCGAGCCGCCGCCGTGCATCAGAACAGACCCTTGGGTGCGGGCGCGGCGGCGAGGACGCCGAAGTCCGCGACGATCGTGAGCTGCTGGACCTCCTCGGGCGTGAGCTCGGGCAGGCGCTGCGCGAGGTCGAGGAAGCGCTCGATCTCGTCCGCAGTGAGCACCGGTTCGGCCAGCATCCGGAACTTGCGGATGTAGTCCTCGCGCGCGAACGGCCGCGCGCCGAGGGGGTGCGCGTCGGCGACGGCGATCTGATCCTCGATGAGCGAGCCGTCGGTCAGGCGGATCTCGACGCGACCGCCGAACGCCTTCTCGTTCGGGTCGTCGGAGTGGTAGCGGCGCGTCCACTCCTCGTCTTCGGCGGTCGCCACCTTGTGCCATAGCGCCACAGTGTCTTCGCGCCCCGCGCGCTCGGGCGTGTACGAGTCGACGTGGTGCCAGCCGCCGTCCTGCAGGGCGACGGCGAAGATGTACGGGATCGAGTGGTCGAGCGTCTCGCGCGAAGCGGTCGGGTCGTACTTCTGCGGGTCATTGGCCCCCGAGCCGATGACGTAGTGCGTGTGGTGCGAGGTGTGCAGCACGATCGACTCGATGTTGGCGGGGTCGCGAAGGGCGGGCCGCTCCTCGCCGAGCCGACGCGCGAGATCGATCCACGCCTGCGCCTGGTACTCGGCCGAGTGCTCCTTCGTGTACGAATCGAGGATGCCGCGCTTGGGCTCGCCCGCAGCCGGAAGCGGCACGTCGTACGAGGCATCCGGTCCGTCCAGCATCCACGCGATGACGCCGTCCTCGCCTTCGTAGATCGGGCTGGGCGACGTCTCGCCGCGCATCGCGCGATCGACCGCTTCGACGGCCATCTTGCCCGCGAAGGCCGGGGCGTGCGCCTTCCACGTCGAGATCTCGCCCTTGCGCGACTGCCGGGTCGCGGTGGTCGTGTGCAGCGCCTGGCCGACGGCCTGGTAGATCGTCTCGACCGGAAGGCCCAGCAGCGTGCCGATGCCCGCCGCGGCCGAGGGGCCGAGGTGGGCGACGTGGTCGATCTTGTGCTTGTGCAGGCAGATGGCCCGCACCAGGTCGATCTGGATCTCGTACCCCGTTGCAAGCCCTCGCACGAGCGCTTCACCGTCGGAGCCGACGTGCTGAGCAACCGCGAGGATCGGCGGGATGTTATCGCCCGGGTGCGAGTAGTCCGCCGCGAGGAAGGTGTCGTGATAGTCCAGCTCGCGCACCGCGACGCCGTTCGCCCATGCCGCCCATTCCGGGCTGGTCTTGCGGTCCAGAGCGCAGCCGAAGACGGTCGCGCCCGACCCGCCGACCGAAACAGCGTGGTCAAGCGCCTGCTGGCGGGCGGCGCTCACCGGCGCGCGGGTGAGGGATGCCGCCGCCACCGCCGCGTTGTCGATGATCCGGTTGATGATCATGTCGACGACCTCGGGCTCGACCTCGACGGGATCAGCGGCGACTTCGGCGATGTGCCACGCGAGCTGTCCCTCGCGAGCGAGGTGCTCGTCGCTGCGGTGGACACGGAGGTGGTGGATGACGGTCATGACGGTCCTCGCTTCAGCTGTTCGGGGTGCTCGTGAGCGCCCTCAGGATGCTCTCCAGAGCATTGTGCAGATGTACGTGCGTGGCGTGTGCGGCGAGGTCGGCATCGCGTGCGCCGATGGCCTCGGCGATCAGCCGGTGTTCTGCGACGGATGCCGCGAGCCGGCCGGGATTGTCGCGTGCGAGTCGTCGCACCCGGACGAGGTGGGTGCGCACGGTGCGCAGTGCGGCCGTGAGGTAGTCGTTCGCGAGCGACGTGTCGAGCGTCGCGTCGAAGCGGGCGATGAGCCCGTAGTACGCGTCTCGTCCTTCGGGGGTGTCGTCCGCCCCGCGGAGGTCGACCCGCGCGAACTCGCGTGCGAGCTGCGCGAAGGCCGCGGCATCCCCCCGCTCTGCGGCAAGACGCGCCGCGGACTCCTCGAGCGCGCGGCGCACCTCGAAGATCTCCCGGATGTCGTCGGCGTCGATCGCGGTCACGACCGTCACCCGGGGAGACTGCTGGGCGACCAGGCCGTCGGCGGCGAGTCGTCCGAGCGCCTCGCGCAGCGGCGTGCGACTGACCCCGAGACGCGCGGCCTGCTCGACCTCGCCGAGAACGGCGCCGGGCGGCAGAATGCCGGACTGGATCTCGTCGAGAAGCGTCGCGTAGGCGCGGTCGCTGGCTCTCACGGACTCACCTCCTCGCCTGACAACCTGGTTATTGTATACATAAAGCCATTTGACATGCCAATCTCGGGCCGACTCCGGTAATTAGGTATACATCCGCGAGTAAGCGATGGCTGCGCCGATTGCCGAGTATTCACAAATTCATGAATCTGATGTAGCGTCACCGCCATGACCACTGTCATCCGCACGAGCGGACTCCGCAAGCACTACGGCCGCGTCCACGCGCTCGACGGACTGGACCTCACCGTCGAAGAGGGGCAGATCCACGGCTTCCTCGGTCCGAACGGCGCGGGCAAGTCGACCACGATCCGCGTGCTCCTCGGACTCGCGCGCAAGACCGCCGGCGAGGCATCCGTCTTCGGATCCGATCCGTGGCGCGACGCGGTCTCGCTGCACCGGCGCATCGCCTACGTGCCGGGCGACGTCAGCGTCTGGCCGAACCTGTCGGGCGGCGAAGCCGTCGACCTCATGGCGCGCCTGCGCGGGGTCGCGCGACGCGACTCGGCCTACCGCTCCGAGCGCGAACGGCTGATCGCGGCGTTCCAGTTCGATCCCCGCAAGAAGGGCCGCGCCTACTCGAAGGGCAACCGGCAGAAGGTCGCCCTCATCGCGGCGTTCTCGGTGCCGGCCGATCTGTACATTCTGGACGAGCCCACGAGCGGACTGGATCCGCTCATGGACGTCATGTTCCGCCGCGAGGTCGCGCGTGTGCGGGCCGAGGGCGCGACCGTGCTGCTGTCGAGCCACATACTCTCCGAGGTCGAGCAGCTGTGCGACCGGGTCTCGATCATCCGCGCCGGCCGGATCGTCGAGTCCGGCACGCTCCCGGAGTTGCGTCATCTCACGCGCACCGAGGTCTCTTTCGCGGGGACAGCTGCCGCTGCCGCGGGCATCGACGGTGCGCACGACGTCGTGGCCGAGGACGGGCGGGTTCGGTTCACGATCGACAGCAATGCGGTGGCATCGGTTCTCCCCGAGCTCGGACGCCGGAGCGTCGCGGGTCTGCGCGTCGCGCCGCCCTCGCTCGAGGAGCTGTTCCTGCGACACTACGGCGACGAGCTCGGCGGCGCGGCGGACGAGCCGGTCGAGGCCGGCGCCGGCTCCGCCTCTGCCTCCGCGCTGGAATCGTCCGGGTCCGACCGATGAACGGATTCGGCGCACTGCTGCGGTTGCGGGCCCGCCGCGACGCGCTTCAGGTCACCATCTGGACGCTCGCGATGGTGCTGCTCGCCTACGGATCGAGCGTGGGCGTGACCGAGAACTTCGGGACGCTCCAGGAGCGTACCTCGCTGCTGTCGCTGGCGATCGCGAATCCGGTCATCCTGCTGTTTCGGGGGCTGCCGTCCGGCACGGATGAAGGCGCCTTCATCGTCTTCCTCGTGCTGCCGTTCCTGGCGATGCTCGCCGCCCTCATGGCCGCCTTCCTCGCGGTGCGCCACACGCGCGCCGAGGAGGAGTCGGGAAGGGCCGAGCTCGTCGCCGCCACGCCTGCGGGCAGGTGGGTCCCGTTCGCAGCCACACTTGTCCACGGCGTCCTCGCCTGCGTGGTCGTCGGCGCCGGCGGCGCACTGGGATTGCTCGCGAGCGGACTCGAGGTCACGGGGAGCCTGGTCACCGGCGCGGCGATCGCATTGACCGGCGTCGTGTTCCTGGCCATCGGCCTTCTCGCCGCGCAGCTGTTCTACAGCGCGCGGGCGGCGAACTCGGTGACCGTGTCGGTGCTGATCGGCACGTTCCTCGTCGGCGGCGTCGGCAACGCCCTCGGCACACCGGACGACACGCTGACCCGCATGACCAGCAGCGGGCTCGCGTGGGTGTCGCCGTTCGTGTGGGCTGAGAACAGCCGGCCCTTCGCCGATGACGACCCGTGGCCGCTGCTGCTCGCGGCAGCCATCGCCGCGAGTCTCGTGCTGGGCGCACTCGCCCTGCAGGCATCCCGTGACGTCGGGGCGGGCGTGCTCGCGGCCCGCCCGGCACGCGCGGAGGCCTCGCCCCTGCTCTCGGGTCCTGTCGGGCTGGTCGCACGGTTGAGCGCTGGCGCACTCGTGGCGTGGGCGATCGGGGCCGCCGTGGTCGGCGCCCTCTCGACCTCGCTGGCAGCGGTGGTTCAGGATGTCGCCTCCGACAACCCTGCCGTGGAGGCGATCCTCCAGCGCCTCGCCGCCGAAGGGTCCATGGATCAGGGCCTCATCGTCACACTGTTCGTCATGGTCGGGGTCCTGGCGGCGTGCTTCGGCGTCCAGACCGTGCAGCGAGCACGCCAGGAGGAGACGCACGGCACCGCCGAATCCGCACTCGGCACCCCCGTCGGCCGCGTCCGCTGGCTCAGTGCGTTCCTCGTCGTCGCCGTCGTCGGCATCATCGTCATCGCGGGCGCTGCGGTCGCCGGCGCCGCCACCGCGCTCGCCGTGACCGGCGGAGAAGAGTCCCTGGTGACAGATGCGCTCCTCGTCGGCACCGGTCAGGCGGTCGCGGCGATGGTGTTCACCGCCCTCACGGCGATCGTGTTCGCGCTCGCCCCGCGGCTGACCATCCCGCTCGGGTGGGCGCTGGTCCTGGTGGCCGGCTGCCTCGCTCTCTTCGGCAGCATCTTCGGGATCGACGACGACATCGTCGCGTTGTCGCCGTTCGCCGCCATCCCGGTTCCAGGCACCGATGGTGTGGACCAGAACGGGCTGGTCTGGCTGGTGGTCGCGGCGATCGTCGGAGCCGCGGCATCCCTCACGTTCATGCGGCGCAGGGAACTCGCGGCCGGCGGATAGATTCGAGGGATGGGGGGCGAGGTGGATCATCCGGGCGTCGAAGCAGCCGAGCAGGCTGCCGCGATGCTCGCGGCCGCCGGCATGGCGCGCATGCCGGCGCGCGTCATGATGGCTCTGGTCGGCTCGCCGGACGAGGGCTACACGGCGGCCGAGCTGGCCGAGCGTCTCGGGGTCTCGGCCGCGGCCGTCTCGGGTGCCGTGCGTTATCTCATCTCGATGCGCCTCATCCAGCGGCTTTCGCGGCCCGGAGACCGGCGCGACCGCTATGACCTCGTCGACGACGCGTGGGCCGGCATGGTCACCTCCAACGCGCCGCTCTATGCCGCGCTGGCGACACAGATGGATCGCATCGCCGAGGAGAACACGGACGCCCCTCTGTCGGTCGCGCGAGCGCGCGAAGTCGCCGACTTCCTGCGCTACCTCACCGAACGGATGCCGGGACTCGTGGACGAATGGCGGACGCAGCGCGGGTAGCCTCTTCAGGTGACCGACGACTCGCCCTACACCGTGGCCACCGATGGCGCCTGCAAAGGCAATCCCGGACCGGCGGGGTGGGCCTGGGTCGGCGAGGACGGCCACTGGGCCGCCGGCTCGATTCCCGTCGGCACGAACAACATCGGCGAGCTCATGGGACTGCTGAAGGCCATTGAAGACCACGCCGATGTGGCCCACCTCGTCGTGCAGGCGGACTCGAAGTACGCCATCGACACCTACGAGAAGTGGATGGACGGCCACCGACGGCGCGGCTGGAAGACCTCGACGGGTGCGCCCACCAAGAACATCGACCTTCTCGAGCAGCTCATCGTCGCCCGCGACGCGCGGCGGGCGGCCGGGCTTCCCGACGTCGTGCTCGAGCACGTGCGCGGCCACTCCGGCCACGTTCTGAACGCGTGGGCCGACGAACGCGCGGTGCGGGCGTCAGAGCACGCGGCGAAGGGCGTCGCGAGTGCATGGTCGTCTCTCGGCGCGCACGAGAAGATCGACGTCTCGGAGCGTCCGAAGAACGGGCGCTGACACCGGCAGGACGACCGCGTCGACAACGGGCGCCGCTCAGATCTCGCGGCGCTGTGATGCAGGGAGCCAGCTGCGAATCAGAGCAGCCTCGACGCGTCGCCGCCCCGGGCTGGTCAGGCCTCGGTGGTTCCTTCGTACAGGCCGATGACGTTGCCGTCGGGGTCGGCGATGATGGCCCACCAGCTCGTCGGTGAGATCTCGCTCTTCTCCATCAGCACGGTCGCACCGGCATCACGGGCGGCCGAGACGGTGTCGTCGATCGAATCGACCTCGACATACGAGCGGGGCTGCGTGAACCCGTCCTCTCTCGGGGCTAGCCCACCGCCCGAGATCTGATTGGGCGCGCGCCACATCGGGTAGCCCTCGAAGCCGGGCGCCTCTGCGATGTCCCAGCCGAACAACCTCGAGTAGAAGGCCTTCGCCTTCTCGAGGTCCGTGACCGGGATGTCGATGTGCGTGATGTCGCCGTGAGCCATCGAAGTGTCCTTTCGCGGGAGCCAGCCGCGGCCAGTCTGGCCCGGTCGCTCATGCCCCGCAAGAGGTCAGTGCATCAGTCGCCGGCCCTCGCCAGCTGCTCGTCGAGCGCGTCGATCGCCGGGCGCTGACCCTTCACGAGCTTCTCGCGCGCCTCGGGCAGCGGCATCCATTCGACTCGGTCGATCTCTGGGAACGACGCGGTCCGTCCCGACCGCGGCGGCCACTCCAGTTCGAACTCGCCGAACTCCAGGTCGTCGAGCGACAGCCCCTCCCCGTCCGCGACGAAGACGGTGAGGCGTTTGCCCGACGAGTACGCGAAGGTGCCGAGCTCGGCAAACGGTCCGTCGGGCGCATCGATCCCGAGCTCTTCACGGAACTCTCGACGCGCCGCATCCAGCGCCGGCTCGTCGCCCTCGGCGAACTCGCCCTTGGGGATCGACCAGGCGCCGGCATCCTTGCTCGCCCAATACGGCCCACCCATGTGCGCGATGAGCACGCGGGGCTCTGGATCGAGGCGGTAGAGCAGGATGCCGGCGCTGGTCGTAGGCATGGCGGGTCAGGCCGGGCGCGACTTGGGTGACACCGAGTAGGTCTCCTCCGGGTCGGTCACCGCGACGGGCGCGAGCGCCGCCTCGATGGCCGCCATCGTGTCGGCATCCAGGCGCACGCCGGACGCCTTGACGGTGTCGTCGAGCTGTTCGGGCCGGGATGCCCCGACCAGCGCCGCGGCGACGTTCTTGTTCTGCAGCACCCACGCGATGGCCAGCTGCGCCATCGAGAGGCCGGCCTGCTCGGCGACGGGATTGAGCTTCTGGACCGCCTCGAGCACCTCATCGCGCAGGAAACGCGAGATGAAGTTGGCGCCGCTCTTCTCGTCGGTCGCGCGCGACCCGGCGGGCGCGGGCTGGCCGGGCACGTATTTGCCGGTGAGCACACCCTGCGCCATGGGCGACCAGACGATCTGCGAGATGCCCAGCTCTTCCGACGTCGGAACGACCTTGCCCTCGATCACGCGCCACAGGGCGGAGTACTGCGGCTGGTTCGAGATGAGCTGGATGCCGTAGCTCTTCGCGAGCGCGTGGCCCTCGCGCAGCTGCTCGGCGGTCCATTCCGACACGCCGATGTAGAGGGCCTTGCCCTGGCGCACGACGTCGGCGAACGCCTGCATCGTCTCCTCCAGCGGCGTCTCGTAGTCGTAGCGGTGCGCCTGGTAGAGCTCGACGTAGTCGGTGCCCAGTCGCCGCAGCGAACCGTTGATCGATTCGAAGATGTGCTTGCGGCTCAGGCCGGTGTCGTTCGGGCCCTTCGGGCCGGTCGGCCAGTACACCTTCGTGAAGATCTCGAGCGACTCGCGACGCTGCCCCTTGAGCGCCTCGCCCAGCACCGACTCGGCGGCCGTGTTGGCGTACGTGTCGGCGGTGTCGAAGCTGGTGATGCCGAGGTCCAGGGCGCGGTGGACCGTCTTGACGGCCGCGTCGTTCTCGACCTGCGAGCCGTGGGTCACCCAGTTGCCGTATGTGATCTCCGAGACCTTGAGTCCGCTGTTGCCGAGGTACCGATATTCGACCATGGAGAGTCGTTCCTTCCGGGAAGAGTGAGACCTCTCACCCTAGGCACCCGAGCCGACAGAAGTCCAACAACTGCGAACGATGTGATTCAGAAGTACTGTGTATGAATGGACCTGCGCCAGATGGAGTACTTCGTCGCCCTCGCCGACGAGCAGCAGTTCACGCGCGCCGCGTCGGTGTGCGGCGTGTCGCAATCCGGGCTGTCGGCCGCGATCCGCGGTCTCGAAGAAGAGCTCGGCACGAGCCTGTTCTCGCGCACGACCCGTCGCGTCGTGCCGACCGATGCGGGATTGGCGCTGCTTCCCCACGCGAGGGGCATGCTCGCACAGTCGGCTGCGGGTCGGGATGCCGTGGTCCGGGCGACGCATCAGCTGTCGGGGAGCCTGCGCGTCGGCGCCGAGCAGTGCCTCGGCTTCGTCGACGTCCCGCCGCTGCTCGAGCGCTTCCACCGCCGGCATCCGCTCGTCGACATCCATTTCACGCAGGCGGGCTCGCACGAGCTCACCGCGCAGGTGCGCGGTGGCGAGCTGGATGTGGCTTTCGTCGCCACGACCGAGCACGTCTCGACGGTGCGAACGACGGAACTGGGCCGACGCCCGCTCGTGCTGCTGACACCGCCGGACGACCCGCTCGCCGGATCGGGGCGCATCGCTTGGTCCGCCCTCAAGGACCGCGAGTTCGTCGATTTCCGCCCGGCGTGGGGCGTGCGGTCGCTCAACGATGCGGCGTTCGCCGCGCACGGCGTGCGCCGCAGGGTGCGCTGCACGGTCGACGACGTGCACACGCTGCTGGACCTGGTTCACCGTGGTCTGGGAATCGCACTGGTTCCCGAGCATGTCGCGTCCAAGTCGCACGCCGAGGGTCTGATCAGAGTGTCGCTGCCCCAGGACTCGACGCCGCAGTGGGTGGTGTCGGCGATCGTCGCCCCGGCGGCGGATCCGTCCGCCGGTCGTCTGCTCGACATCCTCGCTCTCGAACGGGAGGCTCGCGATGCCGAGCCGGTGGCCGACCCCGCGCTCGCCTGACGGCCCCTGCACGGACCACCCGCGAGATCGAGCCGCGGCGCCCGACCCACGCGGGCCGGCGAGCCGGTGGCTCACCGGGCCGGGGTGGACACGTGGCGGATCGTCAGGAGACCGGCGCGGCCTCGTCCTCGGTCGCGCTCTCGGCCGGCTGTCCTGACGCCTCCTCGACGGCACGGGCCTCGTCGTCCGGATCGGTCGCCGCCTGCTCGAACTGCGAGTTGTACAGGCGGAAGTACGCCCCTTCGGCGGCGATCAGGTCGTCGTGCGTGCCCTGCTCGACGATGCCGCCGTTCTCCATCACGAGGATGAGATCGGCATCGCGGATCGTCGAGAGTCGGTGGGCGATCACGAACGACGTGCGCCCCTCGCGCAGCACCGCCATGGCGTGCTGCAGCAGCAGCTCGGTGCGGGTGTCGACCGAGCTGGTCGCCTCGTCGAGGATGAGCACCGAGGGCTGTGCCACGAAAGCTCGGGCGATGGTGATCAGCTGCTTCTCGCCGGCCGAGATGTTCGACGCGTCTTCGTCGAGGAGCGTGTCGTAGCCGTCGGGCAAGGAGTGCACGAACCGGTCGACATAGGTCGCACGCGCGGCGGCGAGGATCTCGTCATCGGTGGCATCGGCGCGGCCGTAGCGGATGTTCTCGCGGATCGATCCCGCGAACAGCCAGGGATCCTGCAGAACCATGCCGGTCTTGGCCCGGATGGCACGGCGGGTGAGCGTGGCGATGTCCTGGCCGTTGAGCAGGATGCGTCCGCCGTCGAGCTCGTAGAACCGCATGATGAGATTCACGAGCGTCGTCTTGCCGGCGCCCGTCGGGCCGACGATCGCGACCGTCTGACCCGGCTCCACCCGGAACGAGAGGTCGTGGATCAGCGGGCGATCGGGCGAGTACGAGAACGCGACGTCCTGGAACTCGATCGTGCCGTCGCCGTCGACCGGCGCGGGCGCGTCCACCGCGTCGGGTTGCTCCTCGTCGACGTCGAGCAGCTGGAACACCCGCTCTGCCGACGCGGTGCCGGACTGCACGACCGCCGCCATGCCACCCAGCTGCGCGAGCGGCTGGGTGAACTGCTGCGAGTACTGGATGAACGCCTGCACATCGCCGAGCCGCAGCTGGCCGCCGGCCACCATGAGTGCGCCGAACACCGCGATGCCGACGTACGTGAGGTTGCCGATGAACATCATCGCCGGCTGCATGATGTTCGACAGGAACTGCGCCTTGAACGAGGCCTGGTAGAGCTCTTCGTTCTCGACGCGGAACGCCTCGCGTGCGCTCTTCTCGCGGCCGTACACCTTGACCAGCGCGTGACCGGAGAAGGACTCCTCGACGCGCGCGTTCAGGCGTCCGACCTTGCGCCACTGGATGCCGAAGGCCTTCTGCGACCGCGGGCCGATGACCCCGAACAGGACGCCCATCAGCGGGAAGCTCACCAGCACGACGAGGGTCAGCTGCCACGAGATCGACAGCATCATGATGAGCACGCCGATCACGGTGAGCACGCTTGTGAGCGCCTGCGAAAGCGACTGCTGCATCATCTGCGTGATGTTGTCGATGTCGTTGGTGACGCGCGAGATGAGCTCGCCGCGCTGGACGCGGTCGAAGTAGCTCAGCGGCAGGCGGTGGACCTTGGCCTCGACCTGCTCGCGCATGCGCCACATCACGCGGACCATGACGACGTTCATGACGTAGCCCTGGATCCACATCAGCAGCGACGAGCCGAAGTACAGAGCGAGGACGATCAGAAGCACGCGACTGAGCGCCAGGAAGTCGACGCCCGCACCGGGCTCGAAGCGCTGCATCGCCGAGACGATGTTGGCGAGATCCTGCTGGCCGCTGTCGATGAGACCCTGGACGACCTGCTCCTTGGTCGCTCCCGCCGGAGCCATCGCCGATACGACGCCCTCGAAGAGGATGTTGGTCGCCTCGCCGAGGACTTTCGGCGCCGCCACCGTGAGCACCACGCCGATCGATCCCAACAGCGTCACGAAGATGAGGGCGAACGCGTGCGGCTTGAGCAGCCCGAGCAGCCGGCGGAACGAGGTCCCGAAGTTCGCGGCTTTGCCCGGGGCGACGCCCCCGCTCCAGTCGTCGGCCGCGAGGCGGGCCTGCTCGGCCATCTCGAGCTCGAGCTTCTCTTCGGGGCTGAGGTCGGCCGCTGCGGCCTCGACGTCGGCAACGGCCGTGCGCGCGCGGCGCGGCGAGCGACGGCTGGTCTTCTTGTCGTCGCTCATCGCGCGACCTCCGCTCCGAGCTGGGATTCGACGATCTCGCGATAGGTCTGGCTGGTCTCGAGCAGCCGTTCGTGCGTGCCGAGACCCACGATGCGGCCGTCGTCGAGGACCACGATTCGGTCGGCGTCGGTGATCGTCGATACGCGCTGCGCGACCACGATCTTGGTCACCTCCGGCAGTTCGCGCCACAGCGCCTGCCTGAGCCTCGCGTCGGTGGTGAGGTCGAGGGCCGAGAACGAGTCGTCGAAGACGAGTACGCGCGGGTTGTGCACGATCGCACGCGCGATCGCCAGTCGCTGGCGCTGGCCACCCGAGACGTTGGTGCCGCCCTGCGCGATGCGCGCGTCGAGTCCGCCTTCCATCTGCGCCACGAAGTCGCTCGCCTGGGCGATCTCGAGTGCGTGCCACAGCTCGGCATCCGTCGCCTCCTCGCGGCCGAAGCGCAGGTTCGACGCGACGGTGCCCGAGAACAGGAAGGGTCGCTGCGGCACCAGTCCGATCCGGCGCCACAGCGCGTCGAGGTCGGCCTCGCGCACGTCGACGCCACCGACGAGCACCGCACCGTCGGTCACGTCGAACAGGCGCGGAATGAGCGAGACCAGCGTCGTCTTGCCGGCACCGGTCGACCCCACGACCGCGACGGTCTCGCCGGGGGCGGCGCGGAAGCTGATGTCCGAAAGGATCGGCTTCTCGGCGCCGGGGTACGTGAACGTCACACCACGGAATTCGACGGTGCCCGGCTCGGGGAAGTCGGTCCGCGCGTCCGCCGCCCGGTCGAGGCTGGAGCGGGTGTCGAGAACCTCGCCGATGCGCTCAGCCGACACGGCGGCGCGGGGAATCATCATGGTCATGAAGCTCGCCATCATGACCCCCGACAGGATGATCATGACGTACTGCATGAAGGCGAAGAGCGTGCCGATCTGGATGTCACCGGCGTCGACCTGGATGCCGCCGAACCAGATCACACCGACGACCGTGACGTTGAGGATCAGCATCACCGCCGGGAAGAGGACGACGAACAGCGAGCCCACCTTGCGCCCGACGACCATGATCTCGGTGTTGGCCTCGCCGAAGCGCTCCTCCTCGATCGGCTCGCGCACGAACGCGCGGATGACCCGGATGCCGGTGAGCTGCTCGCGCATCACGCGGTTCACCCCGTCGAGCTTGACCTGGAAGGCCCGGAAGAGCGGCACCATCCGGCCGATGATGAGCCCCGCGACGATGAGCAGCACGGGCACGGCCACCGCGATGATCCAGGACAGGCTCGGACCCTGCGTCACCGCGAGGATGATGCCGCCGATCGCGAGGAGCGGCGCCGACACGAGGAACGTGGCCGACATCATCGCGAGCATCTGCACCTGCTGCACGTCGTTGGTGTTGCGCGTGATCAGCGACCCCGCTCCGAACCCGGTGACCTCACGCTCGGAGAAACCCGAGACCCGTTCGAAGATGTCGTCGCGCAGGTCGCGTCCGGCGCGCATGGCGGCGCGCGCGGCGAACCACGTGGCGATGATCGCGGCCACGATCTGGCCGAGCGACACGGCGAGCATGAGCAGGCCGGTGTTCAGGATGTACGCGGTGTCGCCCTGGACGAGACCGTTGTTGATGATGTCGGCGTTGAGGCTCGGCAGGAAGAGCATCGCGAGCGCCGATGCGAACTGAAAGACCAGCACGCCCAGGAGCAACCACTTGGATGGTCTGAGATAGCGGACGAGGAGCTTTGCCAGCACGGATTTCTCCCGGAGCGAGGGCGCCGCAGGGCGCGCGAAGTGAGGCCGATGGAAACCTTCCCACAAGCCGCGGACATTCCGTCAGCGGGTTCGCGGAGGGCGAAAGGACCGGAATCCGGATGCCGCAGGCCGGGCGGCCCGCCGGCGTCAGACCTCGAGCGGGGTCGCGGCGGCGACGGCCTGATCGTCCTCGGTCGCAACCAGCTGGCCGCAGGCCCCGTCGATCTCTTTGCCGCGTGTGTCGCGCAGCGTCGTCGGGATGCCGGCGTCGTTCAGCCGACGCACGAACTCGTTCTGCACCGGCACATCGGACGCGGTCCAGATCGACCCGGGCGTGGGGTTGAGCGGGATGGGGTTCACGTGCACCCACCCGCGGCCGCGCGCATTGAGCTTCTCGGCCAGGAGGTCGGCCCGCCACGCGTGGTCGTTCATGTCCTTGATGAGGGCGTACTCGATCGAAACGCGCCGGCCGGTCTTGTCGAAGTAGGCGCGGGCGGCGTCGAGGGCCTCATCGACCTTCCAGCGCGAGTTGACCGGGATGAGCTCGTCGCGCAGCTTGTCGTCTGGCGCGTGCAGCGACAGCGCGAAGGTCACCGGGATGTCTTCGTCCGCGAGCTTCGTGATCGCCGGAACGAGGCCCACGGTCGAGACGGTGATGCCGCGTGCGCTCATGCCGAGGCCGTGCTCCTTGTCGGTCATGACGCGGACAGCCTGCATCACGCGGGCATAGTTGGCCAGCGGCTCGCCCATACCCATGAAGACGATGTTGGTGACCCGCTCACCGTCGTGGCCGACGCGTCGCGGGTCGCCGAGGCCGCCGTCGGAGATGAGGCGGTTGGCCCGGACGATCTGCTCGACGATCTCGGCGGCCGACATGTTGCGCGTGAGCCCTGCCTGCCCTGTCGCGCAGAAGGGGCAGTTCATGCCGCAGCCCGCCTGGCTCGACACGCACAGCGTGATTCGGCCGGTGTAGCGCATGAGCACCGACTCGACGAGCGCGCCGTCGTGCAGCTTCCAGAGGAACTTGATCGTGTCGCCGCGATCGGTCTCGAGACGCCGAACCTCGGTCAGCAGCGGCGGGAGCATGCCGTGCACGAACTCCTCGCGGCCCGCAGCCGGGAGGTCGGTCATGTCGGCCGGGTCGTGGGTCCAGTGCTGGAAGTAGTGCATCTCGAGCTGCTTCGCCCGGAACCCCGGCATCCCCAGTTCAGCGACCCGGGCCGCTCGCTGCTCGGGCGTGAGGTCGGCGAGGTGGACGGGAGGCTTTCCCCGCTTCGGGCTGGCGAACTGCAGAAGCGGCCGACCCTCGGCATCCTTCTTCTGCGTCCATCCCTCGGTCGCGGGACGCACCTGCTTTGGTTTTGTCGCGCGCACGGGAGAGGACTCGGTCATGTCGTCCAGGGTAGGGGACCCGCCTGGACGGATGCCGGACCGGGGTGTCGCCGGGCAGCGCTAGCGTGGACCGATGGGAGATCTCACGCTGCGACCGATCCGCCCCCTTGACGCGGGCGAAGTGCTGACGCTGCAGCGCGCCGCCTTCGTGCAGGAGGCCCAGATCTACGGCGCACCCGAGCTCACGCCGCTCACGCAGACGCTCGACGAGCTCGAGGCCGAGCTGGCCGACAACCTCGGCTGCGTCGCGGTGGACGGCACACGCATCGTCGGCGCCGTCCGCGCGCGCCGCGACGGCGACCTGCTGCTGGTCGGGCGTCTCGCGATCGCACCCGACCAGCAGGGGCGTGGGATCGGTACCAAGCTCTTGGCCGCCGTCGAAGAGCGCGGCGCGGCGCTCGGAGCGACCGAGGCCGAGCTGTTCACCGGTTCGCTGAGCGAGGCGAACCTGCGGCTGTATCGCCGCGAGGGGTACGTCGAGACGCAGCGGGTCCCCGGCGACGACGGGATCGAGCAGGTCTTCATGCGCAAGCGCCTGCTCTCACCGGGGACGAGCACTGACGCCGGAACGAGCACTGACGCATGACATCCGCTCCCCCGCGCCGCCTCGTCTTCCTCGATGTGGACGGCACGATCCTCGAGCACGGCTCGCACGTCGCACCCTCGACGGGTGCTGCCGTGCGTGCCGCCCGCGCCGCGGGGCACGAGGTGTACCTGAGCACCGGGCGCGCGGCCATCGACATCCATCCGAAGGTGGCCGAGATCGGGTTCGACGGCGCCATCACGAACTCGGGGGCACTGGTGACCGCCGGCGACACGGTGATCGCCGACCGTCCGCTGAGCCCCGAGGCGACCGATCGAATGCTCACCGTGCTGCGCAGCCACGGCATCCGGTTCTTCCTGCAATCGCACGACGGCATCTACAACAGCGACGACATGGCCGAGCTGATGGTCTCGTACGCGCAGGAGCTGCGCGAGCGTGACGCGTCTCGCGGCCTGCGCCCCGAGGACTCCCTCGCGGGGCTCGCGGACCGCGAGTTCCCGCGCGTGGCGGAGGCGGACCTCTCGCGCATCGCGAAGGCGGTGTTCGTGAGCGAGCGCACCGACGGGCTGGAGGTGCTGCGCGCCGAACTGGGCGACGATTTCCTCATCGTGCCGGGGAGCATTCCACTGCCAGGCGGCTCGAATGGCGAGATCTGCGAGCGCGGCACCAACAAGGGGACGGCGATCCAGCTGCTGCTGGAGCACCTCGGCCGGGATGCCGCCGACGCCGTCGCGATCGGCGACAGCTGGAACGACGTCGAGATGTTCGAGGTGTGCGGCACGAGCGTCGCGATGGGCAACGCCCACGATGAGCTCAAGCGCCTCGCCGACTTCGTCACCACCGCCGTGCTCGACGACGGCGTCTGGAACGCCTTCGACCGCCTCGGCTTGCTCTGACCCGGTCGCCTCAGGCGTCCCCAGGAGCCTCGGCGCCGAGATTGACCAGGTTGCCGTCGGGGTCGCGGACCTGCGCCACCCGCTCCCCCCACGGCATGTCGGCGGGCGATTGCTCGGCGCGGCCTCCCGCGGCGATCCACGCCGTGAACGTGTCATCGACATCGTCGACGTAGATCCACAGGGCCATGCGGTCGCCGACCAGCGGGGGCAGCGCGTCCGGATCGCGCCCGATCCCGAGGGCCACACCGCCGATCTTCAGCGAGACGTAGTCGTCCTGCTCGCCGCTGCCGAAGTGGTAGTCGACGCGGGCGCCGAGCGCCTCCTCGTAGAAGCGGACGAGCGCCGGCAGATCCCGCGACAGAAGGATGGGAAACAGACTCCGCACCGCCATGCCGCCACCCTACGCCGACCCAGTCGAGCGAGAAAGGGACGACCGGCGCCGGCGTCAATCCAAGAAGATGTCGGGGAACAGCTGATCGTCGGGTGTTCCCTGCACCGCGGCGTATCCCGAGAAGTCGGTCACCCCGGCCGCCGCGAGCACGTCCTCGACGATGAGCGTCTGCCCGGTGTACTCGCGGGCGGGCTTGGTGAAGACCTCGTACGCGGCATCCGCGTAGATCTCGGGCGTGCGGCTGGCCTTCATCATGCGGTCGCCGCCGAGCGCGAATTGCACGGCGGCCGTCGCGATCGTGGTCCGCGGCCACAGCGTGTTCGCGGCGATGCCGTCGGCGGCGAACTCCGCCGCCAGTCCGAGTGTCGTCATGGTCATGCCGTACTTGGCCAGGGTGTAGCCGGTGTGCGCGCCGAGCCACTTCGGCGCCAGGTTGAGCGGCGGCGAGAGCGAGAGGATGTGCGGGTTCGCGGCATCCTTCAGGATCGGCACCGCGGCGCGGCTGAGCATGAACGTGCCGCGTACGTTGACGTCCTGCATGAGGTCGTATTTCTTCGCATCGAGGTCGAGCGAGCGGGACAGATCGATCACCGACGCGTTGTTCACCACGATGTCGATGCCGCCGAACTCGCCCTGCGTCTTGAGCACGGCCTCGGTCACGTCGTCGTCGTTGCGGACGTCGCCGACGATCGGCAGCGCCTGACCGCCCGCCGCGCGGATCTGCTCGGCAGCGGAGTGCACGGTCCCCTCGAGCTTGGGGTGCGGCGTGTCGGTCTTGGCCAGCAGCGCGACGTTCGCGCCGTCGCGCGCGGCACGGAGCGCGATCGCGAGGCCGATGCCGCGGCTGCCGCCCGACATCAGGATGGTCTTGCCTGCGAGTGGTCTTACGCGCCCGGAGGCTCCGGGCGCGCCGGCGGCGGCTGGAGGGGGTGTGGGGAGCTTGTCGCTTGTCGAGGGGTTGGTCACTGTCTTCCTCCGGTGGTGATGTCCCGATTCTCCGCCTCCATGTCCCGAAACCCTCCGTTCAGGGGCCCGCCAGCGGCGGAAATCGGGACATGCCGACGTCGGGAGTCAGGATGTGGCGGCCTTGGCGGCGGATCTGGCGGATGCGGCAGATTTGGCGGATGCCGCGGCGAAGGCCGCGACGCGCGCCCGGGACTCGTCGGTGTCGAAGCGGGCGCCGATCGAGGCGGCCTCGTCGTCGAGGTTCTCGCCGAACGATCGGTGGGCCCCCGTGCGGACCAGGCGCTTGGCGTGCCCGAACGCCGCCGTCGCATTGTCGAGCCAGAACCGGGCGACGTCCTCGGCGCGAGCGGCGACGTCGGCCGCGCGCAGGACCTCGGCCACCAGACCCCACTCCAGCGCGGTCGGCGCGTCGATGGCGCGGTCCTGCAGCAGCAGCTGCAGCGCGCGGCGCTGACCGATCGCCGCCGGGAGCAGCGTCGAGACGCCGAGATCGGGAGTGAGCCCGATGTTGGCGTACTTGCTGACGAACTTGGAGTTGTCGGCGGCCACGATGTAGTCGGCGGTGAGCATGAGGCCTAGTCCACCGCCGGCGACGGCGCCCTGGACCGCTGCGACGATGGGCTTGTCGGACTCCACGAAGGTGCGGATGCCCTCGTGGATGACATGGGCCGCGCCGGTCACTTCGCCACCGGACGCACCCGACGTCGCCATCGCGACGACGTCCCCGCCGGCGCAGAACGCAGGGCCCGCGGCATCCAGGATCACCGCCCCGACGGAGGGGTCGGCCGTCACCTGACGTGCGACGTCGCGCCAGCGCGCGCCCATCTCGAAGTCCATCGCGTTGAGGTACGCGGGACGGTTGAAAGTGATGCGGGCGAGCCCACCCTGGACGTCGAGAAGAATCGAGTCGGTCATGACGTTCCTTACTTCGGTGCCATTCGGATGGCCCCGTCCAGGCGGATGGTCTCGCCGTTGAGGTAGCCGTTGTCGACGATCGACATGACCAGGCGCGCGTACTCGTCGGGCCTGCCGAGGCGCTGCGGGTAGGGCACCTGCTGTCCGAGCGAGTCCTGCGCCGCCTGCGGAAGGCCCATCAGCATCGGGGTCTCCATGATGCCCGGGGCGATCGTCACGACGCGGATGCCGTAGCGGGCGAGCTCCCGCGCGATCGGGAGGGTCATGGCGTGCACGCCCCCCTTACTCGCGGCGTACGCCGGCTGCCCGATCTGCCCGTCGAACGCCGCGACGCTCGCGGTGCTCACGATCACGCCGCGGTCGCCGTCACTCGTCGGCTCCGCCTTGGCCATCGCCGCGGATGCCTGCGCGATGACGTTGTACGTGCCGATCAGGTTCACGCGGATGATCCGCTCGAAGTCGACCAGCGGCGTCGGCGTGCCCTCACGATCGAGAACCTTGGCGGGGGGCGCGATGCCGGCGCAGTTCACCACCACGCGGAGGGAACCGGATGCCGCAGCCGTCGCGACCGCGGCGGCCACCTGCTGCGGATCCGTGACGTCGGCCGGAGCGAAGGTGCCGCCCAGTTCGTCGGCGAGGTCTGCGCCCGCCGACGAAGGCAGGTCGACGATCGTGACCGAGGCGCCCGCTGCAGCGAGCCGGCGGGCCGTGGCCAGGCCGAGGCCGCTCGCACCACCGGTGACGAGGGCCGAAGCATCCGCCAAATCCATGTGTTCTCCTTCGAACTGATATCGCGTTCCACAATACGTGGAACTGCGTCCCATGTCAGCGTCGTCGCTCGCGTGCGGTTCCACGCTACCCATTGCGAGCCCCGCGGTCACTCGCGCAAAGCCTGCCCACCCGCGCCGGGGACGCCGCGGCAGCGACCTCCTGGCGTGCGTCGCGTCGAACGGGTTGGATAAGCGCATGGAACTGCGGACGAAACGGGTCTACGACGACCCGGCGCCGGCGGACGGATTCCGGGTGCTGGTCGACCGACTGTGGCCGCGCGGGCTCTCGAAGGAGCGAGCCGCGCTCGATCTGTGGGCGAAGGACGTCGCTCCCTCGACCGAGCTGCGCAAGGCCTTCCACCACGACGGGCTGTCGTGGGACGACTTCGCCGAGGCCTACCGCGCCGAGCTCGGCGGCGCGGCCCGCGGCGCGGTCGAGGCGCTGCGCGCGGAGCTGGGGACACACGAAGTGGTGACCCTGCTGCACGCTGTGCACGACGACGCGCATAATCACGCCCTCGTCCTGCGAGAGATCCTCGCGCCCTGACCTCCGCGGCACCTCTCATCGCGATCTGCGCGCTCCCCGCGAATCGAGCCCGGTGCGTGCAGAAGGCGGGAGGATGGGGGGCGTGTCGATTCCCCTCGAAGCCGTCGCGGTGCCCGATCAGGTGCAGCGCCTCGCCGGCGGTGCCGCGCTCGAGCCGGTCTGGCGCAACGATTACGGCGGCCTGACGTTCCGCACCGACGACGACCGTTACATCAAGTACGGCCCGCTCAACGCCGAGACCTCGTTCGCCGGCGAGGCGGCACGGCTGGACTGGGCCGCGCGTTTCGCGCGCGTCCCGCACGTGCTCGAGGCCGGTGCCGACGCGACGCACGAGTGGCTGGTGACCGCAGCCCTGCCCGGGAAGTCCGCGGTCGACCCTCGCTGGCTGGCCGAGCCCGAGACCGCCGTCCGCGCCGTCGGCGAAGGACTGCGCGCGCTGCACGACGCGCTGCCGGTCGATGACTGCCCGTTCGACTGGTCGGTGCCCTCGCGCCTCGCGAACGCCGCGGCGCGCGGCTGGGCCCACGTGCCCGGAGGCTCCGGGCGACGCGCCAGCGGCGCCTGGAGGGAGCGTGGGGACCGGGTTCCGGATTCTCTCCGCGAAGCGCCGCCAGTCGACCGGCTCGTCGTGTGCCACGCGGACGCGTGCTGCCCCAACACGCTCATCGGCGATGACGGCCGGTGGAGCGGTCACGTCGACCTCGGCGCCCTCGGCGTGGCGGATCGCTGGGCAGACATCGCCGTGGCGTCGATGTCGACCACGTGGAACTATGGCGAGGGATGGGAGGACGCCCTCATCCAGGCGTACGGGGTCGAGCCCGACCGCGAGCGCCTGTCGTACTACCGAGACCTCTGGAACGCGACATGACGAGCATCACCGGCACCGTGACCAAGATCGACGACGCGCCGCATCTGGTGATCCTGCGCCGATTCCCCGCGTCCGCCGACGAGGTGTGGCGCGAGTTGACCGAGTCCGAGCGGCTCGAGCGCTGGATCGGCCGGTGGGAAGGCGACCCGAAGTCGGGCCACGTGACGTTCTTCATGACGTCGGAGGGAGACGATGCCGAGCCCGAGGAGTACACGATCCTCGAGTGCGACCGGCCCCGCCGCTTCGCGGGCGACACCTCTCAGGGCGGCGGCGCGTGGCACCTGTGGTTCGAGCTGACCGAGGAAGCCCCGGGCGACACCGTGCTCACCTTCGGGCAGCGACTGAACCCCGGTGAGGATGTCGGCACGATCGGTCCGGGGTGGGAGTACTACCTCGATCGTCTCGTGGCCGCGCAGGCGGGAGTCGACGCCGACACCGTGAACTGGGACGACTACTTCCCGGCACTGCAGCCCGCATACGAGAAGCTCGTCGCCGCGGACTGAAACCGCACGAGCCGACTCAGGACCACACGAGACTGCTCAGGACCACACGAAGCGGAACGTGCCGGCGGCGACGGCGGCGCCGATCGCGAGCGCCATGATGGCCGCCCCGCCCAGCAGTGCCATCGCGTCACGGGGGCCGACCCGTGACGGCCGGGACCACGTGCGCGGGATGCCGGACCCGAAGCCCCGGGCCTCCATGGCCATCGCGAGCTTCGTGCCGCGACGTACCGCGAAGACCAGCAGAACGAACGCCATCGAGAAGAAACGGCGCACCGCCCCCGAGTCGCCTACGCCGCGCGCGCGGCGTGCGAGGCCCATGCTGCGCCAGTCGTCGAGGAACAGCCCGAGAGTGCGCGTCCCGGCGAGGACTCCCAGCACGAACCGCGACGGAAGCCGCGCCACCTGCGCGAGGGCGTCGGCCAGTTCGGTGGGATCGGTCCGGCCGAACAGCAGGATCGTCGGCAATCCCAGGGCGAGCACCCGCACGCACACCGCCGCGGCGAGGGCGATCGAGTCGTCGCTGATCGTGGCGTACCAGAACGACCAGTACACCGTGCCGCCGGGCTCGGCGTACAAGAGCATGCTGACCCCGGCGACGGGCGCGAACAGCAGGATCGGCAGCATCCGCTTCACCACCGTCACCACGGCCAGGCCGGTCAACGGCAGGCACAGCAGCTGCAGCACGATCGCGGCGAGCGCGCTCGTCACGTCGATCGAGGCCAGCAGCGGCACCGAGAGCAGCAGCGCGAGCACGATCTTGGTCACGGGGTTGACGCCGTCGAGCCACGCCGGGGCCGGCTCGGTTCTCACTCCGACGCCGACCGCCGTCATGACCCCGCCCCCATCGGCGCTGGCGCACGCAGCTCGATGCGGTGCCCGCCGAGGTGGCGCAGGACGTCCTCGTCGTGGGTGACGGCGATCACCGAGGTCCCTGCGGCGATCTCGGACTGCAGCAGCCGCACCAGCTCGATCCAGCCCCGGCGGTCCTGCCCGAACGTCGGCTCGTCGAGCACGATCACCGGGGGCGCGTCGGCGAGCACGGTGGCCACCGAGAGCCGGCGCTTCTGTCCGCCCGACAGCGTGAACGGGTTCGCCCCGGCGAGCGGCGCCAGGTGCAGCCGCTCGAGCAGCTCATCGACGATCGCCTCGACCGCCGCCGGCTGGACCCCCCGCGAGCGCGGGCCGATTGCGAGCTCGTCGCGCACGGTCGACGCCAGGAATTGGTGCTCGGGTTCTTGGAAGACCGTGCCGATGCGGGTCAGCAGCTCGCGCGACCGCCACTTCGACGGGCGCCGCCCCGACCGGGCGGCCAGCTCGGGGGCAGCGACGACTTCGCCCGCCGCCTCGGGCAGCAAGCCCGCGAGCGTGAGCGCGAGCGTCGACTTGCCCGCCCCGTTGGATCCGCTCACGACGGTCGCGGCGCCGCGAGGAACGCGCACGTCCAGCTCGGCGCGCACGACGGTGCGGCCGTCGCGCGAGATCGCGAGACCGGATGCCGCGAGCACAGCCTCGTGCGATTGCCCGGCCGGCGCGAGAACCGGCAGATCGACCGGGCGGCCGGGAACCCACACCCCGGCGGCGGCGAGCGCGTCACCGTGCCGAGTGAAGACGTCGCCGGGCGGGCCGTCGGCGAGAAGACCGCCGTCGGCGCCGACCACGATGACGCGGTCCATGAGGTCCGCCCACACCGCCGTGCGGTGCTCGATCGCCACCAGCGTCGCGCCGGTCTCATGCACGGCCCGCTCCACGCCGAGGCGCACCTCGCGCACGCCGTCAGGGTCGAGGTTCGCGGTGGGCTCGTCCAGCAGCAGTACGCCCGGCCGCATCGCCAGGACGCCGGCCAGCGCGAGGCGCTGTTTCTGTCCGCCCGAGAGCGCCTTCGTCGGCCGCGACGTCGGCACATCGAGGCCCACGGCCCGCAGCGCCTCGGCGACGCGAGCGGGGATGTCGGCCGCGGGCACGCCGAGGTTCTCGCACCCGAAAGCGACGTCGTCGCCGACCTTCGAGAGCACGACGCCCGCGTCGGGGTCCTGCAGCACGAGGCCGACCCGCCCGCGCTGCTCCTCGGCCCGAGCCCCGTCAATGAGCAGCGAACCGGTCTCGTGGCCCTCATCCGCGCCGCCGAGGAGTCCCGCGATGCCGGCCAGCAGCGTCGATTTGCCCGACCCCGAGGCCCCCAGCAGCAGCACGCGCTCGCCCGGCTCGATCGTGAACGACACGTCGCGCACGGCGGCCGCGCGGCGACCGGCGTAGCGCCAGCCCCAACCCGCGGCCGTGATGCGGGCCGGACGGGCAGCCGTCCCGGACGCCGGTCCGGTGTGCGGGCGGCTCGCCGAAACCGTCGTCTCGTCGGTCATCGCGGCCATCGCCGCATCGACGCGCCGCGCGGCTCCCGGTGACGCACCGGCGACACCGGGAGAAGGCACGGCGGCCATCGTCAGACCTCTCGGCGCGCCTCGCGACCCGCCGCGAACCGGTTGAGCGCGCCGGTCGCCGCGAGCGCTCGCACCGCGAGCCAGCCCACGACGCCCGCGAGGACCGCGCCCGAGACCACGAGAGATCCGAGGTAGATGGCGTTGAACTCGGCCGTCTTGAGGATGTTCGGCGAGCTGCCGTAGAAGAGCTCGAACACCCACGCCCCGGCAGCGGCCCCGACACCCGCGAGCATTGCCACGGGCAGAGTGAAGCGCCGGTAGAGGAACAGCGCGAAGATCAGCTCCGCTCCGAGGCCCTGCACCAACCCCGACAGCAGTGTCGAGACGCCCCAGACGTTGCCGATGAGCATCGACACGATCGCCGCGATCACCTCCACCAGCAGGGCGGCGCCGGGCTTGCGGATGACGAGGCCGCCGATGACGCCGCCGATGAGCCAGATCCCCACGGCCAGGCCGCCGACACCAGGGGTCAAACCGTCCATGGCGACGAACCAGGCGTAGCCGACGGTGTTCCAGGCCCAGAAGACGAGACCGATGGCGACACCCAGGACAGCGGCGACGACGATATCGATCACACGCCAGCGGTAACGCGACGGCGACGAAGCGCCCCGAGTGCTGCTGGCAGATGCGGACGTGGACGCGTGCATATGAACTCCTCCCTGCGCCGGCATGATCCGGATCAGGTTCGACGGTCGAAGCGTGGGTCGCTTCCTCTCAGCCCGGCTCACCGGACTCCCGTGGTTGTGGCGACAAGTATACCGCGCTGCGCTTGGGCGATCAGATCGGGGGCAAGGTATCTTGAGCGGGTGACCCCGGATGACGCCCCCGCTCCGACGCGCCGCGCGCGTCGCGCGCAGACGGGCGACGTGGCGGTGGTCCGACCCGCAGGGCGCGCGGAAGGCGGCATCCTGACGATCGAGTCGGCGGCACTGCCCCCCGGCTCCGGCAGCAGCACCGCTCCGGGCGTCGTCGACGCCCAGGCATCCACGGTCGCCGCTCTGCCCTTCACCACGATTGCGACCGACACGGGTATGCCCGCGGCCTCCGGCGACGGCTCGGGCCCCGTCGCCCTCGCGTGGGTCGACGAGACCACCATCGGCCGCTCGTCGGCACCCGGCGACCTCAGCGCCGCGGCGACGCCCTACGTGCAGGTCGGCGCCGACCTGCTGGCCGATGCACCGCGCCGATCGCCGCTGCGGGCGGGAGTGATCGTCCCGACGCTCGTGATCGCGGGAGTCGTCGGCGCGTACTCCGCCACCACCCTGCTGTGGCCGCTGCACGCCGTGGCACCGACCGTCGCGGCGGTAGAGGTGCAGCCCGCATCGGCGCCGCCCACCACGCCGGCGTGGCCGGCTCAGGGCAGCGCAGCGATCGCGGTCGGCGGCATCACCGGCTCGGCGGCATCCGCTCCCGAGGCCGACGCCATCGCCAGCATCACGAAGGTCGTGACCGCTCTCGTGGTACTCGATGAGATGCCACTGGCCGTTGGCGAGCAAGGGCCGGAGTTCCGATTCACCGCCGCTGACCGCACGCGCTACTGGCAGTACCGCAGCAACGACGAATCAGCGCTCGACGTTCCCGTGGGCGGGTCGCTCACGCAATACCAGATGCTCGAGGGCCTGCTGATCGGCTCGGCGAACAACTACGCCGACCGCCTCGCCCAGAACCTGTGGCCGACCGACGCCGTGTTCGCGTCGGCGGCGAACGCGTGGCTCGCGAACCACGGTGTGCCGGGTGTCACCGTCGTCGAGCCCTCCGGCATCGACGAGGGCAACACGGCCAGCCCCGAGGCTCTCGTCGCGCTTGCCCAGAAGGCGCTGGCGAACCCGGTGATCGCCGAGATCGTCGCGAAGCAGTCCGTCGAGCTCCCCGGTGCCGGCCTGGTCGAGAACTCCAACGGCCTGCTGGCCGATCCCGGCGTGGTCGGCATCAAGACAGGCACGCTGGCTGCCTGGAATCTGCTGTCGGCGAAGGACATCACGGTCGGCGACACCACCGTCCGCCTGTTCGCGTCGGTGCTCGGCCAGCCCGACAACGAGGCACGGCTCGCGGCATCCCGTGCTCTCTACACACAGCTCGAGCAGGAGCTGCAGCTGAAGCCCTCGGTGACAGCGGGCACGATCGCCGGGCGCGTCGAGACGATGTGGGGCGAGCCGGTCGACATCGTGACAGCCGGCGACGCGTCGGTCGTGCTGTGGAACGGCGGCACCGGCACCGTCGGCACCACCTACGACCTGGGTGAGCAGCGCGACGAGGGCGACGCCGTGGGGGCGCTCACGGTGAGCGGTCCCCTGGACGAAGCGAGTGTCGAGCTGCAGCTGGCTGACGACGTCGACGGCCCGTCGCCGTGGTGGCGCCTGACGCACCCGCTCGACCTGTTCGGCCTCAACGGCTGACACCTGTTCTCGGCAAGGCGCTCAGGCCCGTGCCCTCAGGCGAAGCGCACCGTCTGCTGAAGGCGGGTGCGCACGTCGAACACCTCGTTGCCGCCCATGTCGCGCGCGCCGGTGACCCCACGACGCAGCACCGTGGCCAGCGCGCTGCGCGAGGTGATCGCGACCCGCACGCCGCGCACCTTGCCGATCTCGTCGATCGGTTCGAGCACGTCCTCGTCGGGCAGCACCACGATCGCACCGCTGAACCGGACTCCCGCGGCTCGCGCGATCGAGCGCATGCTCGTCAGCAGTTCGGCGATGGGCGCACCCGGCACACCGTCGCCGACGAACTCGCCGCGGCGCAGGCGCACCGGGCCACCGAAGTCCTCGGACAGGATGCCGTAGAGCCCGCTCGGGCCGAGCACGAGGTGGTCGATCTTGGCGTCCGGGTCGGCACCCCTCCCTGCCGCCAGCACGTCGTGCCACACCGTGTAGCCCATGCCGAGGTCGGCGACGATGCGGGCCGTGGCCTCTTCGGCGAGCGCGTCGGCGAGCAGTCGCCGTAGGTGGTGCGGAGCGGAGCGCACCAGCGCCGGGTCGTACGGGTCGTCGATCGCGACACCCCGGCCCACCCATTCGCGCACCAGGTCGAGGTAGCGCTCGCGCCGCCAGCCGCCGGGATGCCCGTACGACCGGGCGCGCGGGCGGGTGTCGGTGCGGGCCGCCGGTGGTCGCCAGCCCGACCACTCCGCGGCCGGCGCCTCGCCGAAACCGTGACCACGGTCGTAGGCGGCGCGCGCCTCGGGCGTGCCCACGAGCTCCCATGCCCGCTGCACCTGCACGAAGACGGCGGCGTCGCCACCGGTGTCGGGGTGGGCCTGCCGCAACCGCAAGCGGTATGCCTTGCGCAGCGTCTCGTGGTCGACGCCGGGCTCGACCGCGAGCACCTCGTAGGCAGACGCGGACAGCGGACTGTCGAACACTCACCCTCCCCAGCCTCCAGTGATTCCCGGCGGGAATCAGGCTACGTCACGCCGCACCCGGTCAGCGCCGCTCGTGGCGCCGGGCGTATGCCCCGGCGCTGCGGCTCGACAGCGCGAGCAGCAGCAGGATGTCAAGGCTCAGCGACAAGAACGTGGTGTGGATCTCGATCTCCTGTCCCTGCGCCCACCACGCGACGAACACGGTGCCGATCGACAGCGCGGCGATCACCATGACGATCACGCGCGCCCAGTTGCGCCCGAGAAATACGAAGATCCCCAGCACCAGGTCGGCCAGCAGCACCGTGGCGCCGGCGGCGAGGACGAACCACAGCGCCGCCTGACTGCCCTCGGGGCTCGGATCGAAGCCGTCGAGCACCGAGTCCGGGTCGGTCACCAGATCGTCCCAGCCACCTGCGATCGCGATGAGCACGGCGATCCCGGCCAGCACGCGAAGCAGCACGAGAGCCGCCCCGGCGCTGGTGCTGGCCGGCCGCGGCATGTGGGGGTCGTAGCCCGTCGGTGTCAGCAGGCGGGCGGCCGGCTCGTACGCCGGGCGCTTTTCGGGCAGCTCCGGCTGCGGCATCCGCTGCCCGGCACTCATGCGTCCACCGCCGCGAGCGCGCGCACATCGACGATCGGCAGGTCGCCGTCGGTGCGGATGCTGTCGCCCCCGCCGTTGCGGGCGTGATAGCCGGTGGCGAAGTCGGCGATGACGTCGACGACGACGCGGGGATCGGCATCCCGGATCGACGAGACGATGTGGTCGCGCTCGACATCGGTGTCGGCGTCGATGCGGTGCGTCACCTGCAGAGTGAACAGCGAAAGGCCGACGCTCGTGTCGAACGTTCCGGCGGCGAGCCAATCGACGCGGCGCCCGCCCGGCAGCAGCCACCCGTCGGGGCACTTCCAGAAGCGCACGTGATGCCGCTGGGCGGGGTTGCCGTCGACCTCTTGCTGGTATGCGAAGTCCTGTTGCCGCCCGAACAGGAACAGGGGGCTGACCGGCGCTTGGTGGTAGCTGCGCCGCTGGAGCGTCGACGTGACGATGCGCCACGACGAGGCCAGCGTGACCGGGTCGGCCTTGGTCCACCCCGCCTCGCGCAGCGCCGTTTCGATCTGGCCGCCTCCGCCCAGGAACGCGAGGTTCACCGGGTCGCCCAGCAGACCGTCGCTCGTGCGGGTGCGGCCGATGAAGTAGTCCGGCACGTAGATGGTCGTCAGGATGCGATGCAGGCGCGGCAGCACGAGGTAGGCCAGCAGCACCCAGAACGCGATGAAGAACGGGATGCCCCACCAGCCGATGTGGAACGTCTCGGTGAAGCTGAGGTACGCCAGCCACAGCGCGGCGACGCCGGCGAAGACGAAGAAGAACCAGTCGACCGCCGCGCCGACCGAGTACGCCCGCTGTCGGCGGGCATGCGAGCGGCTGTCTTTCCCCATCGCACTCAGCCCCAGAGCGGGATCTCGGGCCGGAAGGCGAGGGCGGATGCCGCAGCATCCGGATCCAGCTCGGCAAGGGTGGCGGGCTGCCAGCGTGGCGAGCGGTCCTTGTCGATGACCTGCGCGCGGATTCCCTCGGCCAGATCGGGCTGGGTCATCGCGAACCACATCACGAGCGCGTACTCCTGCTCGAGCACGTCGCGCAGGCCGGCCAGCTCCCGCGACCGGCGCACCGACGCGAGGGTCACGGCGAGCCCGGTGGGAGAGAGCTCACCGAGCAGATCCGCGGTGGCGGATGCCTCGGGCTCGGGCCGTGCGCGCAGGCGCTCGACGATCTCGGGCACGGTGCCGGCCGCGAAGGCGTCGTCGATCCACTCGCGAGCGCGGATGAGCCGGGAGGGGGGCGGGGTCTCGTCGAACAGCAGCACGAGCTCGGTGGGGCTGGAAGGATCGGCGCGGGTTTCGAGCGCGTCGCGCAGGCCGTCGAGGTTCTCATGGGGCACGAAGTGGTCGGCGAATCCGGCGTAGACCGCGTCGGAGGCATCCATCACCGCTCCGGTCAGGCCGAGATACTCACCGAGCCGGCCCGGCGCGCGGGCGAGCAGCCACGTGCCGCCGACGTCGGGGGTGAAGCCGATGCGGGTCTCGGGCATGGCCAGCTGCGAACGATCGGTGACGATGCGGATGGCGGCATGCCCGGCGAGCCCGATTCCGCCGCCCATGGTGATGCCGTCGGCGAACGCGACGAAGGGCTTCGGGTATTCGGCGATGCGCGCGTTGAGCGCGTACTCCTCGCGGAAGAACTGCGCCGTCTCATCGGCACGACCGGCGTTGACACGCTCGGCGAGCCCGCGCACGTCGCCGCCCGCGCACAGGCCGCGCTCGCCGGCACCGTCGAGCAGCACGATGTCGACCTCGGTGTCGTGCTCCCACGCGTCGAGCACCTCGTGGGCGAGCCGGATCATGCCGAGATCCAGCGCGTTGATGGCGCGCGGCCGGTTGAGGGTGAGTCGTCCCAGTCCGCCGCGCGCGCGGGCGAGAACGGTGGGCTCGGCATCGTCGGTCACGAGCGCCACGTTACCCTCCCCGCATCCCTCGCCCCTCCCTTGTCCCCTTGTCCCCTCGTCCCCCCGTCCCCTCGTCCTCCCCTCGCCCCCTCGTCCCCCTCGTCCCCCCTCGTCCTCCCCTCGCCCCTTCCCGAATCCCCGCCGAGCATGTGGGTTCTGCACCGAGCATGTCGACATGGTCGGTGTGAAACCCACATGGTCGGCGGAAAAGGCACATGGTCGGGAACAACGGGCGAGACGCAGGGCGGAGGGGGGAGGGACGAGGAGCGGAGGCGACGGAGGGGGCGCCTCCTCGCGTGTGCATGCGCGTTCCGCCATGATGGGGAGAATCTGCTCACGATGACGAGAGGTTCGGCATGCCCGAAGGACAGTCGCTGGAGTTCTCGAACGTCACCAAGCGCTTCGGCGCGATCACGGCTGTCGCCGGACTCACCGCCCGCGTCGAGCCCGGTCGTGTCACGGGCTTCCTCGGTCCGAACGGCGCCGGCAAGACGACGACCCTGCGGATCCTGCTCGGCCTGGTGCGCGCGACCGACGGCACGGCGACCATCGGAGGCGTGCCGTACGGCCGGATGCAACGGCCGCTGCAGTCCGTGGGTGCGGTGCTCGAGGCATCCAGCTTCCATCCCGGTCGCACCGCGGCGAACCATCTGAAGGTCTACGCGCAGGCGGCGGGCCTCGGTACGGCTCGCGTGGACGAGGTGCTGGGGCTGGTGGGATTGACGGATGCCGCGGGCAGAAAGGTCGGCGGATACTCCCTCGGCATGCGCCAGCGCCTGGGTCTGGCGTACGCGCTGCTCGGCGACCCGGGCGTGCTCGTGCTGGACGAGCCCGCCAACGGCCTCGACCCCGAAGGCATCCGATGGATGCGCGGATTCCTGCAGCAACTGGCCCGCGAAGGGCGCACCGTGCTGGTGTCGTCGCACCAGCTGGCCGAGGTGCAGCAGACGGCGGATGCTCTGCTCATCATCTCGCGGGGCCAGCTGGTCTTCCAGGGGACCATCGACGAGCTGTCCGACCCGTCGGAGCACGCGACCGTCGTCGATGCCCCCGACCGCGCCGCGCTGACGGCCGCCCTCGAGCGGGCCGGCGTGCGGTTCGAGGTGCTGCGCTCGGGCCTGACAGTTCGCGGCATGGATCCGGTGGGCGTCGGCGCCGTGGCGGCAGCGGCCGGAGTGGCGCTGTCGTCTCTGCATCGCCGGGGGCCTGCGCTGGAGGAGGTCTTCCTCGACCTGGTCAACGGCACGCGCGTCCATGACAGCGCGGGTGGCGGCCTCGCGATGGTCCAGACAGGCGTCGCGAGCCCAGCGGCGGTGGATGAGACGGGTCCGGTCGACGAGGCGGCGAGCGCCGACCCCGACCCGGAGCCGGAGCCCGCCTTGCCCGAGCCGGAGCCCGCCCTGCCCGAGCCGGAGCCGGAGTCCGAGCCCGCCTTGCCCGAGCCCGAGCCCGACCCCGACCCGGAGTCCGAGCCCGAGCCCGACCCCGACCCGGAGCCCGAGCCCGAGCCCGAGCCGGAGCCTGCCGAGGGCGCCGCGGAGGCGGCATCCGGAATCGCGCCCGACGCAGGGGCCCACGCGGGCTTCGCCGTCGCGAGCACGGGCATCATCGACATCGTCCCGCAGGCCGACCTGCCGCCCGACCCCGACGAGGACGTCGAAGCGCTCGGCGAGATCGATGAAGAGCTGTCATCGGGACTGGCGGACTCGGACGATGCCCGGCCGTGGGAGAACCGCGTCAAGACGGAGGCCGATCTCGAGGCCGACCGCTTCTTCGGCCGGTTCAGCGACGCGAACGAACCTGCGAGCGCGACGTCCGACCCGGCTTCTCCAGCCGGCGCCGACGAGCCAGCGCCGGAAGAGCCGCAGCCCGAGCCTGAGGCCGACGAGCCGACGCCGGACGAACCCAATGACGTCGAAGGGGGTGAGCAGCGATGAGCCTCACCGCGGCCACGCGTGCCGAGACCACGAAGCAGTTCACGACCTCGCTGTGGTGGATCCTCGCGATCGTCCTCGTCGTCTACGTCGGCTTCACCGCGTCGGTGCTCGCGGTGGTGTTCTCCGCCTCCGCGTCGGGCTCGCTCGGCGACGGTCCGTCGCTGCCCGAAGAAGGCCTCGCCGGCGTGCTGTACAGCACCGCGACCGCGGTCGGCTACGTCTTCCCGCTGCTCATCGGGACGCTCATGGTCACGACCGAGTTCCGGCACAAGACGCTGACCCCCACGTTCCTCGCGACGCCCCGCCGCGGGCGCGTCCTCAGCGCGAAGCTCGCCGTCGGCGTGCTGATGGGCGCCCTGTTCGGCGTGATCGGCGTCGCCGCGTCGGTCGGCGCGTCGGCGTCCTTCCTCGCGGCGTTCGGCCTCGACACCGCGTTCGGCTCGCCGGACACGTGGGCGATGATCGGACGGATGCTGTTGGCCTACGTGCTCTGGACGCTCATCGGCATCGGCGTCGGCGCTCTGGTGCGCAACCAAGTGGGCGCGATCGTCGGGGTGCTGGTGTTCACACAGTTCCTCGAGCCGATCGGCCGGGCCGCCGCGTCGTTCGTGGAAGGCCTCAGTCGGGTGACGCAGTACCTGCCCGGTGCCGCCGGCGACGCCCTGGTGGGCACGAGCGTGTTCACGATGGGCGTGCCCGACGGCGCGATGGTGCAGCTGGAGTGGTGGGCGGGGGCCCTCGTGCTGCTCGGTTACGCCGTGGTGCTGATCGTGCTCGGGCAGCTGCTGAGCTGGCGCCGCGACGTCAGCTGACCGCGGGCCCGGATCACACCGCAGACCCGGATCAGACCGCGGGCCCGGATCACACCGCGGACCCGGATCAGACCGCGGGCGCCGGGGAGGGAGCTTTGCGCGGTTTCGACTTCTTCGGGGGCGCCGCAGGGATGGTGCCGGTCTCGGACGCGATCTCGGCGACATCCGCCGGTTCTTCGTCCACCTCCAGGTGCAGCGCTTGCACGAGCGCGAGACCGTGGCGGGTGGTGAGGATGATCCGGTGGAAGTCCGGATGCCCGTCGAGGTCGATCACGACACTCGGTCGACGGCGGCGGATGAGGGCGAAATCGTCGCCGCCCGCGGAACGCCACGTGCCCATCGCGATGAGGCCGCGCACGTGCGTGCCGGGACTCGGAACGCCGCGCAGCCAGGTCCACGCGTCGTCGGTCAGCTGCACCTTGGTGATCGCGGAGCGCTCGATCGCGACATTCCCCTTGCGGAATGCCATGGCGCGCTCGGCCGCCGAGAGCACGACTTCGAGCTGCGTCGAGTCGAGAAGCAGCGTCACCATGGCACTAGTCTGCCAGCGCTCCGGGGTCGATCCGGGTTGATTTGCTTACAGGAGGGCAACGATCAGCGCCCCTCGACGCCGTGCGCGGTGCGAGACTGGATCGGTGAGCGCCGTGTCCCCCTCCGTCACCGCGGCCCCCGCCGCCGACGTCCTGGCGCGGGCCGCCGCGCGCGAGCGCCTCCATGCCGCGGACGCGGAAGCGCTGCTGGATGCCACAGGTGCCGATTTCGAGCGTCTGCTCGAGCTCGCCGGAGCCGTCCGTGACGCCGGGCTCGAGGCATCCGGCCGTCCCGGAATCCTCACCTACTCGCGCAAGGTCTTCGTACCCCTCACCACGCTGTGCCGCGACCGCTGCCACTACTGCGTGTTCGTCGACACGCCCGGCCAGCTGCTGAAGAAGCACAAGCCCGCCTATATGTCGCCAGAGCAGGTGCTCGCCGTCGTGCGGCAGGGTCAGGCGATGGGCTGCAAAGAGGTGCTGCTGACCCTCGGCGACCGCCCGGAGGACCGCTGGCCCGAGGCACGAGCGTGGCTCGACGAGCACGGCTTCGCGTCGACGCTCGACTACGTCGGCCACATCGCCCGCCTCGTGACCGCCGAGACGGGACTGCTCGCGCACCTGAATCCGGGCGTCATGAGCGCGGATGAGATCCGGATGCTGCGGCCCACGGCGCCGTCGATGGGCATGATGCTCGAGACCACGTCCCGCCGGCTCTTCGAGGACCCCGGTCAGGTGCACTTCGGCTCGCCCGACAAGGATCCCGACCTGCGCCTCGAGGTGATCGACGCGGCCGGCCGCGAACGTGTGCCCTTCACGACGGGGATCCTGGTGGGCATCGGGGAGACGCTGCGAGATCGCGCCGAGTCGCTCGTCGCGATCCGCGATGCGCACGAGCGCCACGCGGTCGAGGCTCCTGGGGGCACGCAGGGTCACGTGCAGGAGGTGATCGTGCAGAACTTCCGCGCGAAGCCCCGCACCGCGATGCAGGGCGCGCCCGATGCCGAGCTGCGCGAGTACGTGGCCGCGGTGGCCGTGGCACGGCTGGTGATGGGCCCGCGCATGCGGATCCAGGTGCCGCCGAACCTCTCCGACCCTGCCGAGTTCGATCTGCTCGTGCGCGCCGGCGCCGACGATTGGGGCGGAGTCTCGCCGCTGACCGCCGACCACGTCAACCCCGAGCGCCCGTGGCCGCATCTCGACGACCTCGCCCGCATGACCGCCGAGCTCGGCTTCGAGCTGCGCGAGCGCCTCACCGCGCAGCCCGAGTTCGTCCTCGATGCCGAGACCTGGATCGACCCCGCCTTGCGCCCCGCCGTCGACGCGCTCGCCGATCCGGCGACCGGCCTGGCCGCGGCATCCGCCCCTCCCACCCCCATCCCCACCCCCGCGGTTCGTTCGTCACACATGTACGCGGCGGACGGCGTTTCGCGTACATCTGTGACGAATGAACCGGGGGGTGGTGCCGGCGAGAGCGCGGCGGGCGTCAGGCGGCTCGCCGAGGCCGCGGCGGCCGACCCGCTCGCGCTCGACGACGCCGGGTGGGTGACGCTGCTCGAGGCCACCGGTGACGACCTCGACGCGCTCGCCGCGACCGCCGACGACGTCCGCCGCTACACCGTGGGCGAGGCGGTGAGCCTCGTGGTCAACCGCAATCTCACGTCGAGCGGACTGCGCTCGGTCGTGACCGAGGACCCCGCCACCTTCACCCTCGACGACATCGCCGCCATCGCCGCCGACGCGTGGGACCTCGGCGCGACCGAGCTGTGCGTGCAGGGCCTGCTCCCCGGCGCGGAGAGCCCCGAGCGCTACCTCGACATCGCGCGCGCCGTGAAGGCCGCCGCACCGGGGATCCACCTCCACGCCTACCGCCCGCAAGACGTCCGAGACCTCGCCGATCGCACCGGCCTCGGCCTCGAGGGGGGCCTCGACGCCCTGCGCGAAGCCGGCGTCGACACCGTGCCTGGCACCGGCGTCAAGGTGCTGAGCGAGCGGGTGCGCGGCCTCGTCGCGCCCGGCGACCTCGAGATCGACCGCTGGATCGAGGGGATCACGGCGGCGCACCGCGCGGGCCTCCGCTCGACGAGCGTGCTGTTCTACGGCCACGTCGAGACGGCCGCCGAGCGCATCGCCCACCTGCGGCGGCTGCGTGCGATCCAGTCCGACACGCGAGGCTTCACCGAGTTCGTCCCGATCGCCCTCCCGGGGCCGACCGGGGGCGTCCCGCTCGTTCCCGGCCGCGCGCCGATCGACGAGCACCGCGCGATGGTCGCCGTGTCGCGGCTGATGCTGTCGGGCAGCATCCCGCACATCCAGATCCCGTGGACGCGCGTCGGGCGCCAAGCATCCGCCGTGCTGCTGCAGTCCGGCGGCGACGACCTCGGCGGCACGCTCCTCGACGGACGCGTGAAGCCCCGGGCGGGCATCGAGCACGGGCTCGAACTGCCGGTGACGGATGCCGCGGCCCTCGTCGCACGCCTGTTCCGTCCGTTCCGCCAGCGCACCACCGACTACCGTGAGCCCCCGCCCGGCCGCAAGGCGGCGCTGCGATGACAGCTGCCGGGGTGACCGCACGCGTCGAGGTGGCCATCGTCGGCGCCGGCTTCGCGGGCATCGGCATCGCGATCGCGCTGCAGCGCGCCGGGCGCGACGACTTCGTCGTGCTCGAACGCGGCGCCTCGGTCGGCGGCACGTGGCGCGACAACACGTATCCGGGGGTCGCGTGCGACGTGCCCTCGCACCTGTACGGCTTCGCCTCGCACCCGAACCCGTCGTGGTCGGGCACGTTCGCGCGCGGCGACGAGATCCACTCCTACCTCGAGGACGTCGTCGAGGCCGAGCGGCTGGGCGGCCGTCTGCGCCTCGGCACGGCGATGCAGTGGGCGGATTGGGATGCCGAGCACGAGGTGTGGCGCATCGGAACCTCGACCGGGGTCGTGGTCGCCGATGCCCTGGTGCTCGCGTGCGGACGCTTGACCGAGCCCGCCATCCCCGACATCGCCGGGCTCGGGACCTTCCCTGGACCGTTGTTCCACTCCGCGCGCTGGGACCACGAAGCCCGGCTCGACGGCCTGCGGATCGGCGTCGTCGGCACCGGTGCGAGCGCCGTGCAGATCGTGCCGAGCCTCGCCCGCGACGCCGCGCACGTGACGCTGTTCCAGCGCAGCCCGGCCTGGATCGTCCCGCGTGGCGGCACCGTCTACTCCGACGCCGACCGCGACCGATTCGCCGCCCACCCCGACGAGCTGGCCCGGGTGCGGGCCCGCCTGTACGCCGAGGGCGAGGCGCGCTTCGCGTCACGTGCGGGGGATGCCGTGGCCTCGGCCACCGCGACGGCGGAGGCGCGCGCCCACCTCGAGGCGCAGGTCGCCGACCCCGCACTGCGCGCTGCGCTCACGCCGGACTACGCGTTCGGCTGCAAGCGCGTGCTGCTCTCGGACGACTTCTACCCGGCCGTCGCCTCCGATGCCGTGACGCTCGTGCCGTCGGCCCTCACCTGCGTCGAGGGTTCGACGCTCGTCGCCGCGGACGGCACTCGCCACGAGGTCGACGCCCTCGTGCTCGCGACCGGATTCGCCTCGACGCGGCAGCCGTACGCCGACCTCGTCGTGGGAGAGGGCGGGCAGACCCTCGCGGCGCACTGGTTCGCGGGCATGACCTCGTTCGGCTCGACGGTCGTCGCGGGGTTCCCCAATCTGTTCGTGCTCAACGGACCCAACGCCTCGCTCGGCCACTCCTCCTCGGTGCTCATGATCGAGGAGCAGGCCGCTTACGTCGCGCGCGTGCTCGACCGCCGCGCCACAGCCGGCGGCGTGCTGCGCGTGGACCCCGTCGCCGAGCGCGCGTACACCGACGAGATCGCGGCCGCCGCGGCATCCACCCCCTGGATCACCGGCGGATGCCGCAACTGGTACGTCGACGAGCGCTCCGGCCGGCTCACACTGCTGTGGCCCGGCACGGTCGATGCCTTCCGCGCCCGCTTGGCCCGGGCCGACGGCTCGGAGTTCCTTCCTCTGCCCATCCTCGAAAAGGAGCCCACATGACGGATCGACTTCAGCACGGCGGCGTCCCGCTGCGGTTCGGCTACAAGGCTTCCGCCGAGCAGTTCGGTCCCACCGAGCTTCTCGACTACGGCGTGCTGGCCGAGGAGGTCGGCTTCGACTCGGTGTTCATCTCGGACCACCTGCAGCCCTGGCTGCACGAGGGCGGCCACGCTCCGGCATCCATCCCTTGGCTCGGCGCCCTCGGCGCGAAGACCTCGAGGGTGATGATCGGCACGTCGGTGCTGACGCCCACGTTCCGCTACCACCCGGCCGTGGTCGCGCAGGATTTCGCGACACTCGGTGTCTTGTACCCGGGACGCGTGATCCTCGGCGTGGGCACCGGCGAAGCGCTCAACGAAGCGAACCTCGGGATGACCTGGCCCGATCCGCCCGAACGCTTCCAGCGTCTGAAGGAGGCCATCGGGCTGATCCGTCGGCTGTGGTCGGAGGACCGCGTCACCTTCGACGGCACGTACTACACGACCCGCAACACGACGGTCTACGACAAGCCCGACCAGGCGGTGCCGATCTACATCGGGGCGGCGGGTCCGGCTGCGACGCGGCTGGCCGGACGAACGGCCGACGGCTTCATCACGACGTCGGGCAAGAAGCCCGAGCTCTACACCGAGACGCTGCTGCCGGCGCTCGACGAGGGATTGTCGAAGGCCGACCGCACGCGCGCCGACATCGACACGCTCATCGAGGTGAAGGTCTCGTTCGACCACTCCCTCGAAGCGGCCCGCGAGAAGACTCGTTTCTGGGCTCCCCTCGCTCTCACGCCCGACGAGAAGATGGGCGTCGACGACCCCATCGAGATGCAGCGGCTGGGCGAAGAGCTGCCCATCGAGCGCACGGCGTCGCGGTTCATCGTGTCGACCGACCCCGACGAGCACGTCGAACGCATCGCCTGGTACGTCGAGCACGGCTTCCGTCACCTGGTGTTCCACGACCCCGGGCACGACCAGGCGACGTTCCTGCGCATGTACGGCGAGGAGATCCTGCCGCGGCTGCGCGCGAAGTACGGCGCGTGACGGGCTCGATCCGGCGTCTGTTCGGACGGCGAGGTCCGGGCGAGGCGGAGTCACCGCCGTTGCGGTGGATCGTCGTCGTGCCCGTGAAACCGCCCGCGCGCGGAAAGTCCCGGCTCGATGTGCCCGGCGTCGACCGCGCCGCCCTCGCGCACGCGATCGCCCTCGACACCCTCGAGGCGGCTACGGCGTGCGAGCTCGTCGCCCAGGTGGTCGTCGTGACGAACGACCCGGCGTTCGCTCGCGAGTCAGCCGTCATCCCGGCGCTGCGGTTCGTGCCCGAGGGCGATGCCCGAGGCCTCGACGCGGCCGTCGCCACGGGGGTCGCCGCGATGGACCCGAGCGCCCGTATGGCTCGTGCCGCGCTTCTCGGCGACCTGCCGGCGCTGCGACCCGGCGACCTCGCGGACGCGCTTCGGGCCGCGGCATCCGTCCCCCGCGCCGTCGTCGCCGACGCCGAGGGCACCGGCTCGACCTTGGTCACGGCGGCGCCGGACGTGGCGTGGGAGTCGTCGTTCGGCGAGGGCTCGTTCGCGCGGCACCGCGCGCTGGGATGCACGCCGGTGGCGGTTCCGGATGCCTCGACCCTGCGCCGCGACGTCGACACCGCCGACCAGCTCGACGCCGCGCGCGTCCTGGGTCTGGGCGCGCACACGGCCGCCCTGCTCGACCGCCGCGGCTGACCCCTGCCGCCGATAGCCTGGCGGGATGAGCGACTATCAGGTGCTGGAGATGGGCGGACTGGACGAGTGGCGCGAGCACTACGGCGGGTTCCGGCCCGACAGCTCGCGCGACGGCCGGCGGGTAGTCGACCACGACATCACGATGCAGTACATCGGGATGACGGCCAACGCGCTCGAGCCGGGCGAAGAGGCCGGGTACTGGCACCGGCACGCCCGCATCGAGGAGCTGTACGTCTTTCTCGCGGGCCGGGGCCAGATGGGCCTCGACGACGACATCGTCGACGTCGGCCCCGGCACGGTCGTCCGGGTCGGGCAGGACGTGTGGCGCACCTGGCGGGCGGTGCCGGGCAGCTCCGAGCAGCTGCGGTGGCTGTGCATCCGCGCGGGCGGCACCGAGCTGCCCCACCTGCCCGACGACAGCGAGCGCGGCGGCGACCGCCCCTTGCCCTGGGCCTGAGGCTGCACCCCCGCCCGTCGCCTCCCCGCCCGCCCGTCGCACCCCCGCCCCGCCCGCCCGTCGCCGCCCCGCCCGCCCGCACCCCCGCCCGTCGCCGCCCGCCCCGCCCGCCCGTCGCCGCCCCGCCGCGTCGTCGCCTCCCGCGTTGTCGAGAACGTGCGTACTCGCCGAATACGCACGTCCCACGCGCCAGCAGGATGCGTGTTCGGCGAGACCGTGCGGTTTCGACGGAAGGGGGTCGGCGCGACGGAGCGGGGCCTCACGCGACGAGCAGGTACACCGCCCCGACGATCGTGAAGACGATGACCAGCCGTTCGAACAGCTTCTGGTCGAGCCGGTCGGCCAGGCAGCGCCCGACCAGCGCGCCGCCCACCACGAGCGGCACCAGTACGAGGTCCAGCAGCAGGCCGGGCGGTGTGATGATGCCGAGCCCGACCGAGAACGGCACCTTGAACAGGTTGACGATCGCGAAGAACCACGCCGCTGTGCCGAGGAACTCCTTCACCGGAAACCGCGCGGCCAGGAAGTACATCGACATCACCGGCCCGGCGGCGTTCGCCACCATGGTCGTGAAGCCGCCCAGCACGCCATAGGTCGCGGCGGCGACGCGGTGGGGCCCGACATCCGACACCCCCGCCCCGAAGCGGCGGCGCAGCAGAGTGATCGCGATGACGAGGATCAGGATCACGCCGATCGTCCGCTTGACCCAGATGTCGCCGGCGAACGCGAGGAACACCACGCCCAGCAGCACGCCGGCCACGACGGCCGGAGCCAGGCGCAACAGCGCTCGCCAGTTCGCGTGCCGGCGATACATCGTGACGGCGAACAGGTCGGCGACGATGAGCAGCAGGAGCAGCGTGCCGGTCGATTCCCGCGCGGGCAGCACGGCGGCGAAGATCGCCACTGCGAGCGTGGCTGCGCCGGGAACCGCCGTCTTCGACAATCCCACGATGACCGCGGCGAGCGCGAGCAGCGCCCACGCGAACCAGGTCAGCTCGGGCACGTCACACGCCGGCTGCGCCGAGCGCGGTCTCGGCGAGGGCGGTCGAGTGCGCGGCATCCGTCATCCACAACGGTGTGACGAGCGGACGGATGCCGAGACCGGCCACCTCGGCGGCGGCGGCCTCGTCCTCCTGGGCGATGAGCCACGCGTCCAGCAGGCCACCGGCATCGCGCGAGCCGTAGTGCGCGGCGACCGCCGCCGCGGAGGTCTCGACGCCGATCGCGGTCAGGCACACGTCGGCCATGCCCCGCACGACCTTGCCGCCGATGATCGGAGATACCCCGACGACGCGGGCGGATGCCGCGGCGAGGGCTTCGCGCATGCCGGGCACCGCCAGGATCGGACCGATCGAGACGACGGGGTTGGAGGGCGCCACGAGCACCGCGTCGGCCGCCGCTATAGCGTCGAGCACTCCCGGAGCGGGGGTCGCCCGGTCGATCCCCGGATTGTGGAACCGGGCGGGGGCGAGGGTCGCGCGGTGCCGCGTCCACCACTCCTGGAAGTGCAGGCGACCACCGTCTTCGAGCTCGACCATCGTGTCGACCTCGGAGTCGGTCATCGGCAGCAGGCGCGCGCCGAGGTCCCAGCGGTGCGACATCCGCTCCAGCACGGCGGTCGGCGTCAGGCCGTCGCGCAGCCATCCGGTGCGCGCCAGGTGGGTGCCGAGGTCGAGGTCTCCGAGCGTGAACCACGGCCAGCCCGAACCCCACGCCTGCAGCTCGTGGTTGACCCGCTCGGTGTCGCCCTGGCGGCCCCAGCCGCGCCCGCTGTCGTTGACGCCGGCGAGGGCGTAGGTGACCGAGTCGACGTCCGGCTGCAGGCGGACCCCTGAGAGCCACAGATCGTCGCCGGTGTTGACGACGACCGTGAGAACGGAGGTCGTGTCCTCGTCCCAACCGCGCGCGCGCAGCGCACCCCGCACACCGAGGACGAACTTCGATCCGCCGACCCCGCCGGCCAGCACGACGACCCGGGGCATCTCGCTCATCGCGCGTCCATGCGCAGCGAGGGCACTCGGCTCATGGGTCGCTGGTCACGCCCGACGGTGGCGGTCGGCGCCGGGGAGCGGCAGGGCGCCCGTCCGCGGTGCGAACTCGTCGGCCGCGTGCGGCAGTGAGAAGGTCGCGACTGCGTCGATCAATGCGTCGACGGTCTGCGTCGGCGCCACGACGTCGACCTCGAGCCCGGCGCGCTGGGCGTCCTTGGCCGTGCGCGGTCCGATCGCGGCGATGAGCGTGGTGTCGGGGACCTCGGGGAACTGGGCGTGGACCTGCTCGGCCACCGACCCGCTCGTGACGAGGATGGCGTTGATGCGACCCGAGCGCACGTCCTCGGCTATGCGCTCGGTGACCGGCACACCGACGGTGCGGTAGGCCACGACGCTGCGTACCCGGTGTCCGGCTTCGGACAGCTTGCGGGTCAGCACGGGCTTGGCGATCTCGCTGCGCAGGGTGAGGATGTCGCGCGCCTCGGGCTCGAGGGCGATGAGCTGCTCGGCCATGCCGGCCGCGGAGTTGTCCTGCTCGGGAACGAGATCGACGCGGTATCCGACCGCGAGCAGCGCGGCGGCGGTGGTCTCACCGACCGCCGCGACCCGGGTCTTCGACGGCACGACCGCCCGGTAGGCGTACAGCACGTCGACGGTGGTGGCGCTCGTGACGGTCAGCCAGTCGAAGGCTCCTGCGGCCAGGTCGGCGAGCGACTGCTCGAGAGCGGCCTGGTCGTTGGTCGGCGCGAAGTTGATGAGCGGTGCGATCACCGGAGTGGCGCCCTGGCGTCGCAGGGACGCGGCGACGCCGTCGCCCCACGGACCGCCTCGGGGCACGAGAACGCGCCAGCCCGTCAAAGGCTTGGCTGTCGGATGCTGCGCGCCGGCGTTCATTGGGTAGCGGTGTTCATGAAGGAGGTCGACTCTCGTGGTGCTCAGTCGGCCGCCCAGGACGTTCGAGCAGCCGAAGCGCGATTGAATCGGGTTCGCGCGTCGGCAGCATACGCACCATTGCACTGCCTCGCCTCCCGAGCATACCCCTCATCGCGAAAGGTGTGATCGGGAGGCGGTTCAGCGTGTGTACAGGCGGACGAGTCCCCAGACGGCCGCGCCGATCGCCACAGCGCCCACGACGACCGCGACGGTGGCGGCAGTGGGGTTGCGTCGCTGGAAGGCGCGTGCTTTGGTCACGCCGTCGTCGACGGCGATGGCGACCCGCTTAGGGACGTTGGCCTTCTCTTCGATGGCAGCCAGCGCCGCCTTCAGTTCGGCGCGAGCCTTTTCGACGGGGTCGGTGAAGCCGAGCGGTACGGCGGTGCGGGGCACCGGCACGGACGCGTCAGAACTCATCGCGCACCTCCTTCACATCCTGGGCGATCGACTGGGCGGGGTTCTGGCGCTTGCCGATCTTGCGGAAGCGGAGGATGCCGAGCAGCGCCAGCACCACCGCGATGATGAGCATCGCGAAGAACACGACGAGGGCCGACAGCCACACCGGCCACCACGACGACAGGCCGGCGATGGCCCACGTACCGAGTGCCGGCACCGACCAGAACAGGACGAACAGCGCCGCGAACACCCACAGCGCGCCCCAGCCGCCGTCCTTCGCGGTCCGCGAGAGCCACACCTTGGCAGCGTCGATCTCGGCGATCACGAGGTTGCGGACGAGCTCGGGGATCTCGCCGAGCAGCGTCAGCAGGCTGTCGTCCGCGCGGTCGCGGAATCCACGCGGCGTAGTCATGTCATGCCCCGCCGCGGCCGTCGGAGGCGTCATCGACCGCCTCGTCGACGGCATCCTTGACCGCAGCCGTCGACGACTTCGCCGCCTGGCCGAGGTCGTCCGCGGAATCCTCACCCGCCTTCAGTGCGGCATCGAGCTTCTGACCGGGGCTTCCCTTGGACCCCGCGGCCTGGACGACCTTCACGGCAGAGTCCCACAGCGTGGAGGGAAGTGCCATCGCCTGGGATTTCGCGAAGTCCTTGACTTTGCCCACCTGCTCCTGCACCTGGTCGCGGTTCCAGACCTTCAGCCACTGGGACTTGATCTGCTCATAGCGTTCCCTGCCGGCACGGCTGCCGAGCACGTATCCGATGGCGATTCCGACGACGAGTCCTGCTTTGCCCCTCATTGGGGTCTCCTCACACTCGGTGATGCACCTGACGATCTCCCCCAGGGTAGCCCTGTATTCCGATTCCGGCATCCACCCTTGACACGGACCCGAATTGCGCACTCACGCGCGCGTGGCGGAACCGAAGATCAGGGTGCGACGCAGTCGATCGGCCTGCTTCTGGGCGTCGGAGACGACCTGCGCGAGCCCGCTGCCCGACAGCCATGCCCCGACGGCAGCCACACCCGGCGCCCGCTCGATCCGCTCCCGCACCGCCGAGGAGGCGTCGAGCCGGCCGCGCGCCGACGCCGGCGGCGCGAGTGTGAACCGCGCCCGGTGCGCCCCGAGAAGCCGATGCGCGCCGAGCGGGACGCCCAGGAGAGCGGATGCCTCGGCCAGGGCCTGCTCCGCGGCATCCGCGTCATCCAGGTGCGCTGTCTCGGGAGGCGCGTCGGGCCCGCCGAAAGCCACGCGCAGCACGTGCCGCCCCGGCCCCGCCGCCTGGGCGAGCCACTCCCATCGCGCGGTGTCGTGGGCGACCCCGACGGCGCGGTGCGTGCCGGGCACCGCGTGCACGTGGACTCCGCGGGGGGCCTGGTCGAGCCCCGGCGCGTCGACGACGAGCGTGACGACCTCGCGCGCGATGCCCCGCGGGGCGTCGTCGGTGGCCGGTTCGCCGATCAGATCGCCCAGCAGCATCCGGGCGCTCGTCTCGTCCGTCGCGACGATGACCGCGTCGGCCGCGAGGGCCGCACCCGCGGATTCGCCTTCCCCAGTTTCGAGTGCAGGCGGTAGCTCGTGCCGCAGCGCAGAGCTGGAACCGGCAGCAACTGCCGCGTCGGCGCCGGCAGCCTCGGCGTCGACCGGCTCGAGGCGCACGCTCCAGCGGCCATCCGCGGTCGCGACGGCCACCGCGCGGGTACCGGTGCGCACGTCGACGCCTCGCTCGATGAGCCTGTGGTTGAGCGCGCCGACCAGCCCGGGCATCCCGCCCGCGATGCCTTCGATCGCGGGCGCGTCGCCGGCGCTCAGCCGCAGCTCGGCGACAGCGGCGCCGAGCGAGCCGGTGCGCGTCAGGGCGGGGTTGAGGCCGGGCGCCGCGATCTCGACGTCGACGTCCTCGGGCGTCAGGCCGAACCGGTCGATGCTCAGGGGCTCGACCAGCCGCTGCAGCACGCGCGCGCCCATCCGGCTCCGCACCAGCCGGCCGAGGCTGCGCTGCGAGCCGATCGTGAAAGGCGGGCGCAGCCGGTCCACATACGCACGCCAGGCGCCGCCCCAGCCGATGATGTCGCGCACGCTCTCGTCCCACGCGTTGGCCGGGATGCCCAGCACACTCTCGCGGGGCAGGGGCTGCGCACCGCCCTTCGGCAGACCCGCGATCCACTCGCGGTCATCGCGCGGACGCGCGATCACGGCATCCGGGTCGACCTCCTCGATCAGCCGCCGCACGACGCCGTCCCGGGTCGAGAAGCAGGTCACGCCGGTCTCGAGTTCGATTCCGGCCACATGAGTCGTGCCGATCGTGCCGCCGAGCGCGTCGGACGCCTCGAGCAGTGTCACCGCCAGCCCGAGCTTCGCGCACTCCCATGCCGCGACCAGCCCGGCGATGCCGCCGCCGATCACGACGACGTGCGTCTCACGCGCGTGGGCGACCAGTTCGTCGAGGGGCTCCGGGGCGTCGGTCACGGCATCCATCCTCGCACCGTGCCCCTAGCCCTCGGTTGCGGTGCGGCCCGCGGGCCCCCGGGTCAGTCGCCGGAGCGCCGCTGCTCGCGGGCCTCGGCGCGAGTGAGCGGAACGCGAGGCGTGGCGGGAGCTTCTGCCACGGCCTCGTCGGCCGGGTTCTGCTCTTCGACCGCGACGGCGGGGGTGACGGATGCCGCAGGCCCGGCGACCGCGGTGATGCGTCCGTCGTGCAGCTCGATGACGCGGTCGGCCCGCTGCACGAGCAGCGGGTCGTGCGTCGAGACGATCGCCGCCAGGCCCTGCGTGTGCACGAGCTCGCCGATGAGGTCCATGACCGTGGCCGCCGTGCGGGAGTCGAGTTGGCCGGTCGGCTCATCGGCGATGAGCACGTGCGGGCGGGCGGCGATCGCGCGTGCGATGCCGACGCGCTGCTGCTGGCCACCCGACAGCTCACTCGGGCGCTGCGCCGCGTGGTCGGCGAGGCCGACGAGGCGCAGCGCCTCGGCGACACGCTGGTCGCGCTCGGCGGGCGGCGTCTTGACGATGCGCAGCGGCAGCTCCACGTTCTCGGCGGCGGAGAGGATCGGGATGAGGCCGAACGACTGGAAGACGAAACCGAGGCGTTCGCGACGCAGCTCGGCGAGCGCGTCCTCGTCGAGCGCGGTGGCTTCGACATCGCCGATCCAGACCCGGCCCGACGTCGGCCGGTCCAGCCCGCCGAGCAGGTTGAGCAGCGTCGTCTTGCCGGCTCCCGACGCGCCGCGCACGACCACCAGCTCGCCGGCCGACACCTCGATGTCGATGTCGACGCACGCGTGCACCTCGCCGGCTGCCGAGACGAACGTGCGGGTGAGCTTCTCACCGCGCAGGGCAAGGGCGCCGTCCTGAGCTTGTCGAAGGGTCATGAGGGTTCCTCTGTGGTTCGGGGCGTTTCGTCTCGCTTCGCTCGCTCAATGAGCGGGGGCGGCGACTGCTGGCCGGGCCAGACACCGACGTGGTCGGGCTCGAGCGCGAGGCGCACGCGTTCGCGAAGCTCGAGCGCCGCCACGAACTCGTCGGGGAGCTGCAGGCGGCCGACGCGGTCGAGCACCGCGTACTCCTCGGCGACGTGATGCTCGGCGCCGTGCTCATCGAGGCGTGTCGAGCGCAGCACCTCGGTAGAGGTGCGGCCGTCGCGGATCTGCACGGTGCGGGCGACATGCTCCGACACCGCGGGGTCGTGCGTGACGATGAGCGTCGTCACGCCCAGTTCGCGGTTGACCGAGCGCATCGCCTCGAGCACGTGCGCGCTCGTGGTGTCATCCAGCTCGCCGGTGGGCTCGTCGGCGAGAAGCACGCGGGGGCTGTTCGCGATGCCGACCGCGATCGCCACCCGCTGCTGTTCGCCGCCCGACATCTCGGCGGGGCGGCGGTCGGCGCAGTGCGAGACCTCGAGCAGATCCAGCAGTTCGGTCACGCGCGCCCGGCGCGCACCCGCGCCCTTCGCCGCGCCGGCGATGGCGAGCGTGGCGGCGACGTTCTCGCTCGCGGAGAGGTACGGCAGCAGGTTGCGCGAGGTCTGCTGCCACACGAACCCGACGCTGCGGCGGCGGAACGCCACGCGCTCCTTCTCCTTCATCGTCAGCAGGTCGTGCCCCGCGACCCACGCGACACCCGCCGTCGGCTGGTCGAGGCTCGAGAGGATCGACAGGAGGGTCGACTTGCCCGATCCCGAGGCCCCGACCACGGCCACGAGCTCGCCCGCCTCGACACGTAGATTGAGTCCCTGCAGCGCCTGCACCTCGACGCCGGGACCACTGCCGGACTGCACCTTGAAGATGCGCACCAGATCAGTGCACAGGATGTCGGCGTCCGGCGCCGTCACTACAGCCATCGATTCATCCTTCCTCCACCGTGCGCAGCGCACCGGCGGCGCGCACACGGCGTGAAATGAACAGGGTCACGGTGGTGAGGACCACCGCCAGGGCGACGAAGCCTCCAACCGTGAACAGCAGGATCGCCGGATCGATCACATAGGCGGGCGCGACCGACGAGCCTGTGAACGGCCGCAGGTCGACAGCGCCCATGACCACGAGCGGCACCAGCGCGCCGAACACGGTGCCGGCGACCACCGCGGCCGCGGCCGGCGGTCCGATCTCCCACAGGGCGAGCGTGCTCGCAGACCGCCGGCGCGCGCCCAAGGTACGCAGCAGTGCAAGCACACGCGCGCGAGGGGCGGCGGCGAGCGTCAGCGTCATCACCATGGCCAGCGCGCTCAAGAGGGCGGCGACACCGGTCGCCAGCAGCAGCGCCCAGCGAACGCCCTGCACCGCGGGGCCGGACTGGATCTCGGCCGCCACCTGGTCCGCGTTGTCGATCCGCACGGCCTGACCGAGCACCTCGCGGATGCTCTGCTCCACGGCATCCGTCGACGCCCCCTCGTCGAGCCTCACGAGGATCGTGCGATCGCTCTGGTCGCGCCCGAGAACCGCTTCGGCGTATGACGCATCGATCGCCACCCAGTTCTCGCGGCCGCCGATGGGAACCGGACCGCGCGTGACGCCCGCGAGCTGCGCGTCGACGCCGTCAAGGCTCAGCTCGTCGGTGTCGCCGATGAGATCTTCGGCCGCGCCTGATGCGACCACCGGCATCGGCCCGTCGGCGGGGGGCTCGAGCGAGACGCCGGCGGGCAGCATCCCCGGCCCCTCGCCCTGCACGGCGCGCAGGTCGGCGGCGTCGACGACGAACACCGAGGTGCCTTCCCGCACGCCACCGATGTCGAGGGTCGCCGGCTCGGCGCCCGAGATGCCGGTCGCGAGGTCGACGCCGGCGGCCTCGTTCACCCCGGCGAGCTGCTCACGGGTGAACAGCCCGCCGTCCACGCGCAGGTCCGCGCCGATCTGCGCGCGGGACGCTTCGGCGACGCCGGACTGCAGGGTCGACAGCAGCACGCCGGACGACATCGCGACCGACACCCCGACGACGAGCGCGAGCACGGGCGTCACACCCAGGGACGGCTCGCGAAGCGCACGCGCCGAGCCGACGAAGGCGTCGAGGTCGGCTGCGGCACGCGCGCGGGCATGGGCGGCGGCAAGCGGAAGCGGGTAGAGACGAATGGTCACGAGGCAGGCCACGAGCGCCAGGAGCAGCGGTGTGGCCGCCAGCAGCAGATCGACGCCGTCGCTGTATCCGCGGATGAACAGCAGCGCCAGCGCCGTCACCGCGAGCCCTGCGACGACGCCCTCGGCGATGAGCCGCAGCCGTGATCCGCGGCGACCGAGGTCGGTGCGCGCCTGCCGCTCGGCGACAGAAGGGGCGAGGGCGAACAACACGACGACGGGTGCGATGCCCGCCATCAGCGCGGTCAGGATGCCCGCGACGCTGGGGGCGACGCCGAACACCGCTGCTCCGGCCACGACGACCGCCGTCGCTCCGATCAGCGCCGGCACGACGCCGACGAGGAAGCCCTCTGCGGCGAGCAGCCCGCGCAGCTGCCCGAGCGAGGCGCCCCGCGCCGACAGCAGCCGCAGGCTCGAACGACGACCCTCGAGGATCAGCCGGCAGCCGAGCACGAGCACTGCGGCGGAGACCCCGACCGGTCCCGCGACGAGCATCGCGATGACTCCCGCCGTGGAGCGTTGCTGGGCGAGCGCCGATTCGATGGTCGCGGTGATGTCGGCGTCGAACCCGAGGCCGAGAAGCCCCGCACCCTGCTCCGTCGTTCCGATCGGATGCGACACCGCAGTGAGCTTGTTGAGGGCTGCGATGGCGGCCTCGGCGTTGTCGCCCACGATCCGGTCGGTGTCGGTCGGGTACCAGACGAGGGTGGACCGCTCGTCACGGAGGCCGTACGCGACGAGGGACGCCGGATGCGCGTAGGCCGTCCCCGCCACGCGGCGGGGCTGGTTCCCGTCGTCGAAGACGAAGGGCTCGAGGACGGAGGTGACGTGATCCCAGTACTCCGACTGCGGATCCGCGGCCTCGAAAAGTCCGACCAGGTCGAGCTCGACGAGGAATCGCCGAGGGTCCCCCACCGTCCTGATCTGGCCGACGGCCCACTCCAGCTCGGCGGCCGACTCCGCCGAGAGCACGACTTCGATGCGGTTGCCGATCAGCGAGCCGCCGGGATCGCTCGGGGTTTCGGTGAGGAAGCTCACCGCGGGCTCCGGCAAGCGCCCTTCGGTGATGCGGATCTCGTCCTGGTAGGCCGGATCGAAGGCGATCGTCGCCGCCCGTGTGCCGTCGCCCTCGAGGATCTGATTCTCGAGGCTGCGCGTCACCATGCGCGCCGGCGCGAGGATGTGCGGGAGTGGCGCGTCGGCGCGCTCGCGGATGTCTTCGACCGACGCCGAGAACGGTCCCCAGATCTGCTCGGTCGTCGCGGGCTCGAAGAACGGCTCGTGGCCGATCTGCGGAAACGCCGTGGCGCCGGCGTTCTCCGACACCACGTCGCGCACCGTTGGCGCGACGACGTCCAGACGGTCGCGCAGCGTCGCGTCGCCCAGGGCGCTCAGCGCGACCGGCGCCGCCGCGGCGAGGACGGCGAGGACGAACACGAGCAGCGCCACGATCGCTCCGCCGCCCGCGTGCGAGCGGACGTGGTGCGCGACGAGCGCGCGGGTGGACGCGCGGCGGCTCATCGGGAGTCCTCCCCCACCGTGCGGCTGCGGGCGGCGCGGGAGACGCTGAGCGTCACGGCGACGACGATGACCGCGAGACCGGCGGCGAGCAGAGCGACCGCCGCGCCGAGCGGCGCCCACGTGAACGCGATGCCTCCGGCGACGGGAAGGATGCCGGGAGTCACCGCGCGCACCAGCTCGGGCACGATGAGCCACGAGGCGAGCCCGCCCGTCACCGCGCCGAGCACCAGTGCGGCGCCGAACACGCCGACCAGTTCGGCCGCACGCATGCGCCCCTGTGCTCGGCCATCGATGCCGAGCGCACGCAGCACTCCCAGCTCGCGACGGCGGGCGATGGCGAGCGTCTGCACGATCGCGAAGGCCGCGACCAGCGACAGGGCGATCGCCCCGGCCGTCGCGATCCACCAGCCCGGCACCAGGGACCCCACGACGTCGGACGCGACACCCGGCACGGCCGTCGCGACAGGTCGATCCCCCAGGGCGGCGCTCAGGTCGTCATCGGCGGCCGGATCCCCCGCCGACCAGACCGAGTTGGGGTCGACGATCGACGAGCCGCGCTGCAACTGGGATACCAACAGGCTCTCCAGCGGAGCGAAGAGGGCGAGCGACGAGGACGCGCCCGGCACGACATCGGCGATCGATGACACGGTGGCCTCGCCCCGACGACCGGTGCCGGCGTAGCGGAACTCGAACGAGTCGCCCTCGCTGATACCCAGGTGCGTCGCGAGAGCACTCGTGACGACCGCCGCGACGGCGGGGGCCTCGCCGTCGGGCCCGCCGCCGGAGGCGAGCTCGCCGCCGTCGGCGAGCCACACGATCACGTCATTGACGCCACCGGGAAACTCCGCCTCGGCTTGGATGTCGACCGGGCCGCTGCCGACGGCCTCCACCGTCTCGAGTGTCACCCGAACGGCCTGGCTGGTGAACGACCGACCGCGGTCAGCGCCGACGGCGAGTAGCCGCCACGGTGCGGTGCCGTCGGGCAGCGTGGCCTCACCGACGAGGGTCACCGAGCCGTCGTCGTTCACTCTGGCGTCGCCCTCGAGCAGGAGCCTGGCCGGGGCCCCGGTCGCATCGAGCACCAGGGCGGCGAGCGCGAGGCTCGGCGCGAGCTCGCCCTCCGACACGGCTCGCGCCGTCAAGCGCAATCCCGTAGCGCCGTCGCCGAGCGGCACCGGCTCGGCCACCACGGCGTCACCGACGGCGCCCGCGCCTCCCTCGGCCGCGGGCGCGTCACTCGGAGGTTCCGACTCCACGGGTCCCGCCGTCGCCGCCAGCGCGCTCTTGTCCACCAGTCCGCCGGCCGAGGTCACGACCGCGGCGATCCCGGGTGCCGGAACGGCGACGACCTGAGCGTCGGCATCGCCGATCTCGATGTCTTCGACGAGAGCCGGCGCCGCCGCATCCACACCGCCCACCGACGCCGCCATGGCGACGTCACCGGGGTCGGCGGATTGCGGGGACATGTCGACCCGCAGGTCGGCACCCGCGCGCACCGCGGCAGAGTCGGTCGCCATCGCCGTCCAGGTCGCGCTGTATGCGGAGGCGAAGACGGCCTGGGCGATCGTGAGCGCCACCAGCAGCACGGCGACGGCGTAGATCGGGATGCGGCGCGCCACCTGCCGCGCGGGATAGCCCGGCTGCACCGAGGGGAACGCGGCGGCCGGTCGCGCCCACGCGACCGCTGCCGCGCTGAAGACCGCCAGCGCGACCAGTGCGCCCGCCATCAGCACGACGGCGGGCGCGATCGCGACGATCGGGTCGAATCCCTCGCCGCGGGCGAGCGGCAGCTGCCAGACGACCAGTGCCGATGCCAGCAGCACGACCACCACCACAGCCGTCGTCGTCGCCCGCGCGACACGGGATGCCGACCGGGTGCGTTCGCCGCGTCGCAGCGCCACCGTGAAGACGAGGGCCAGCACGAGAGCCATGGCCGCAACCCACGGCCATGCCGCAAGGACGTCGCCCGCGGTGCCGCCGAGGGATGCCGCGAGACCGGCCGCGAGCGCCACGCCGAGCAAGGCGCCGGCGACGGCGACGGCGACTCCTTCGACGGCATCCGTCACCCAGGCCTGGGTGCGTGAGAACCCCCGGGCGCGGATCGTGGCCGTCTCGTGCTCACGTGCCGCCGAGACGAGCCGGGCCAGCTGGGCGACCGCCGTGCCGGCGAGGATCGCCACCAGCAGCACGAGCGCCGGAGCGGCGGATGCAAGCGCCGCGGCGCCCGCCTCGACGTTCTCGGCGACCTCGTCGGCCGACATTCCCGGGGGCGGCGGATCCCCTGCTCCCGCCGCGGCGCGGGCAAGCCACCCCAGCACGAGGCACACGGTGGCGATCGCCACCGCGACCGTCGCGGCGGCACTGGCCAGCAGACCGGCACGCGCCCGCGCCCGCACCCCGAGCAGTCGCGCCGACGAGGGCGCGCGGCGATCGGGCATGGGCTCGGTCCTCCGCGGTTCGTCTGGCGCCGACGTGATCCAGCCCAACTTATCCGACGCCCCTCGCCGCGGCCGTGACTCCGAACCGCGGCGGTGCGAGACTGGGCGCATGACGCTGCACATCACGGGCGACGCCGCCGCCGATCAGCTGCTGACCGACGACCCGCTCGCACTGCTCATCGGCATGCTGCTGGATCAGCAGGTCGCGATGGAGACCGCGTTCGCCGGTCCGCTCAAGATCGCGGAGCGCGCAGGAACGCTGGATGCCTCGGCATTGGCCTCGTTCGACCAGGATGCGTTCGCCGAGCTGTTCAAAGCGACGCCGGCCGTGCACCGGTTCCCGGGATCGATGGCCGGCCGCGTCCAAGCACTATGCGCCGCGATCGCGCAGGACTGGGCGGGCGACGCGGCGGCGATCTGGCGCCGCGACGACCCGGACGGGCAGACCGTTCTGAAGCGGCTCAAAGCGCTGCCGGGGTTCGGCGAACAGAAGGCCAAGATCTTCCTCGCGCTGCTCGGCAAGCAGTACGGGTACTCCGGCGACGGCTGGCGTGAGGCATCCGCCCCCTACGGCGAGGACGCATCGCACCGCAGCGTCGCCGACATCGTCTCGCCCGAGTCGCTCGCTCTCGTGCGCGAGCACAAGCGCGCGATGAAGGCGGCCGCGAAGGGCGCGTGACGCGTGTCTTAGGGGTGGGTCTGCGCCGGCCGATCCGACGCGGCTTCACGTTGGTCTTCGGCGCGCGCGGCGTCTTCCTTCACTTCGTCTGTCACGGCCTCGGTCGGGGGCGCGGTGTCGGTCTCGATGTCGTCGGAGTGGCGTTCACGGGGCTGATCGCTCATGGCGGTCTCCTCTCTCGGTGCCTCGACTGTGCTCCGTTGCGGACCCGAGAACCACGCCCTTGACAACCGGGAGCTGAGCATGGCGTCGCGCACCGGCCTGTCGCTACACTCGGCGCCACTCACCAGTTGCGGAGGATGCATGGAGCTCACGACCGTTCTGGCCTTCGCCATCGCCGCCTCGGTGGCGATCGCGATACCCGGGCCGACCGTGCTGCTCGCCCTTGCCAACGGGTCTCGCTACGGCGTGCGCCGGGCGACCTTCGGCATGCTCGGCGCGGTCGCCTCCGACATCGTGCTGGTCGTGGCGGTGGGGATCGGGCTGGGCGCACTGCTGCAAGCGAGCGAGGTCGCCTTCTCGGTCGTGAAGTGGGTGGGCGTGGCATACCTCGCCTATCTCGGCATCCGCATGATCCTCTCTCGGGGGGCGCTGCTGCACGGTGATCCCGCCGCCGATCCGCGCGGTGCACGGGGAGCGCTGTTCCTCAAGAGCTTTCTGGTCGCGGTGACCAATCCGAAGGGGTACCTGTTCGTCGGCGCCCTGCTTCCTCAGTTCATCGCGCCCGGGTCTTCGCAGCTGGCCCAATACGTCGTGATCGGGATGGTGTTCTGCGCGCTCGACTTCGCGATCATGTTCGCCTACGCGCTGCTCGGTTCACAGGCGATCCGCATGCTCAAGAAGCGCGGCGCCGTCTGGATCGAACGCGTGTGCGGCGGCGTGATGCTGGCGATGGCCGCGTGGCTCGCGACGTCGCGGCGAGCTGTCACCTGAGGCCGCGTCGAGATCCGCCGAGCTCGGCCTTCTCTCGTGCGGCGGCGACGAGGACCGCGGCGATGCGGCGAGCGATCGCGGTCGTGTGAGCCGGATCGCGCAGCCGCATCGCGAGGTCGCCGGTGACGACGAGGAGCAGCTGCTCCGCCAGTTCGCCGGCCGAATCACCGCAGAGGGGCTGAGCAAGCTCGGCGAGCCGGCTGCGCAGCGCGCGGGTGTCGTCGTGCACGGCCTGGGCGACCTCGGCCGGCGCGTCGGCGTACTCGGCGGCAGACCCCAGGAAGGCGCACCACCGTGAGCCCAGGGGCCGCGTGCGGAACTCATCGAGCGCATCGAAGACCGCGAGAAGCCGCTCCTCGTCGGTGTGCTGCCGCGCGACCGCGTCGTCCCAGACCTGCAGCCAGGCCTCATGGCGACGCCTCAGCGTGGCTGCGAGGAGCGCCTCTTTACTGGCGTACCCGCGATACAGCGTCGCCGGCGACACACCGGCCCGCTCGAGAATCGCGTCGACGGGCGTCGCGGCGATACCGCGAGAGAAGAACAGGTCGTCGGCAGCATCCAGCAGCCTGACCTCAGTGCTCGCCCGGATCGTCATGAACACACCCTAGACTCGCAAAAGTGAAACGTGCGTTTTCGTTAAGGACTGCCTCGCCGGTCGCGCTCATCGCGAGCGGGATCGCCTTGATCGCGGCGACGTACGGTCTCATCCGTCTCGCGTACGGCCTGTTCCTGCCCGACATCCAGGCCGAGCTGAACCTCGACGCCGCGACGGCGGGTGCGATCTCGGCCGGAGCGTCCCTGGTCTACTGCGTCGGCGCCCTGGCCGGGTTCGTCGCCGCGTCGCGGCACTCCCGAGCGCTCGTGATCGCGGCGGGTGCGGCCGGCGGTCTGGGAGCGGCCGGGATGGCGAGCGCGCCGGATGCCACGGCGTTCGCGGTCTTCGCGATCGCAGGCTCTGCGGGGGCAGGGCTCGCCTCGCCGGCACTGGTGACCGTCATCGAGCGGAACGTGACCGCGCCGGGCGTCGGCCGAGCGCAGGCGATGGTGAATGCCGGGACCGGGCCGGGCCTTGTCGCCGCCGGGCTGCTCGCCCTGGTGCTCCTGCCGCAATGGCGGATCGCATGGTTCCTGACGGCCGGCTTCACGGTCGCCGTCGCCGCCGTCGTGCTGCTGCTCGACCGGACGAGCCAGGCGCCGCTCCCGCGCAGCCGGCCGCTTCCGCCGCCGGGGTGGTACGTCGCACACGGACGCGTCATCGCCGCCGCACTGCTGCTCGGCACGGCGTCCGCCGCGGTCTGGAACTACGGCAGAGTGCTCCTGGTGGCGTCGGGCATGCCGGAGTCCACGTCGACCCTGGCGTGGATCGCACTGGGAGTCGGCGGCGCCTCGGTGATCGCTACGGCCCGATGGACGGGTCGGCTGGGGCCGCGGGCCACGTGGGCGCTGACGTGCGGCGCCCTCGCCGCCGCTTCGACGGCACTCGTGCTGGCCGCCGTGATCGCCCCGGTTGCGATCCTGATGTGCGTCGTCTTCGGGTGGGCGTACACCGCCGCCACGAGCGCGCTCATCGGGTGGACCTCGCTCATCGACCCCGCTCGCGCACCCGCCGGCACGGCCCTCCTGTTCATCGTGCTGGTGCTCGGGCAAGCCGCCGGTGCGGCAGCGGCCGGGTGGCTCATCACCGCGGTCGGAAGCACTCCCGCCTTCATCGCGTCGGGCGTCGTCGCCGCCGCGGCGGCAAGCCTCGCGCTGAGACTCCGCAGGCGGGAACAGTGACGTTGTCCACAATCGGGCGGCGCGGCGCGGCGGCGCGTCTGTAGGGTGGGGGCACACCCGCCCCTCGCCGTGGAGTCCACATGCTGCCCTTCCTCATCGTCGGTGGGATCGGCCTCGCCGTCCTGCTCATCTCGCTGATCGTCGGCGACATCTTCGACCACTTCGAAATCGGCGACGGCGCCATCTCGGGCACCGCTCTGGGCGTCGCCGCGGTCGTGTTCGGGGCATCCGGCGTGCTGACCTACACGGCAGGACTCGACACGGTGTGGGCCTACGTCCTCGCCGTGGTGCTGGCCGTACTGGCCTACCTCGTCGCCGTGTTCTTCGTGAAGCGGCTCACCCGGTCATCCGACGGGGTTCCGCTCTCGGCGCTCGGTCTGACCGGGGTGTCGCGCTCTGACATCACGCCCGCCGGCGGCGAAGTGAGCCTCGACGGCCCCGGCGAGGTCGAGCGACGCCTCGCGTACTCCGAGGCCCTGATCCCCGAAGGCGTCCGCATCCGCGTCGTCGAGCACTCGGGCACACGCGTCAAAGTCGTCGCCGAATAGTCCTCCACCCCCTCGAACCCGCCGATTGCCGGCATCCGGAAGGTCACCATGCTCGATCCGACGCTCATCCAGGTCATCGCCGTCGTCGCACTCATCGTCGCCGTCCTCGGCCTCATCACCTTCATCGCGCGCCGCATCCGCCGCGTCCCTCCGAACGAAGCCCTCGTGATCGTCGGCCGCGGCGCCGGCAGGCCCGCGCCCGGCGAGGGCGGCACCGGCCAGCGCGTCGTCATCGGTGGCCGCACCTTCGTGTGGCCGATCCTGCAGCAGGGCTTCTCGATCTCGCTCGAGCAGCGTCAGATCGGCATCACCGTCGAAGGCGTCGACAAGAACCGCATCAAGATCGCGATCAAGGCGTCGATCAACTTCAAGGTGTCGGGCACCGAGGACGGCGTGCGGCGTGCGGCTCAGCGATTCCTGTCGCAGCAGGGCGCGCTCACCGAGATCATCAAGGAGTCGCTCGAAGGCTCGCTGCGCTCGATCATCGGCGACATGACGATCGAGCAGATCATCTCCGACCGCAAGGGTCTGTCGGACCGCGTCGTCGCCGAGACCAAGACCGACCTGGTCGAGCAGGGTCTGCAGGTGGACCTGCTCAACATCAGCGACATCTCGACCCCTGGCAGCGACTACCTCGCCAACCTCGGTCGCGCCGAGGCCGCGCGCGCCCGCCAGGTCGCGGAGATCAGTGAGGCAGAGGCCGCCCGTGCCAGCGAGTTCGCCCGCATCGAGGCTGCCGAGCAGATCGCCGAGCGCCAGAAGGCGCTCAGCCTCAAGCAGGCCGTCATCAAGGCCGAGACCGACCGGGCGAACGCCGAAGCGCAAGCCTCCGGACAGCTGGCCACCGCCGAGCAGGACAAGCTCGTCGCGATGCAGGAACGCGAGGCCCTCACCGAGCAGGCGCTCGTGACGCAGGAGCGCCTCGACATCGAGATCCGCAAGCCTGCCGAGGCCGAGGCCTATGCAGAGGTGCAGCGCGCGACGGCCCTGCGCGATGCCGCGAACGCCGCAACCGAGGCCGACGCGTACAAGCGCACCAAGATCGCCGAGGCGAACAAGGTCGCAGCGGTGCAGGACGCCGAGGCATCCGCCACCGCCGTCCGCTTCTCGGGCGAGGCCGAGCGCGACAAGCAGGTCGCGCTGGCCGCGGGTATCCGTGCCGAGGGTGACGCCCGAGCGTCGGCGATCCAGGCCGAGGGTCTTGCCGAGGCGGCGTCGACGGATGCCAAGGCGCTCGCGCTGCAGAAGTACGGCGAGGCCGCCCTCGCGCAGGAGATCATCTCGCGCCTGCCCGAGATCGTGCGGGCCGCGGCCGAGCCGATCGCCTCGATCGACAAGCTCACGGTGATCTCGACCGACGGCGCGTCGGATCTGACCAAGACCGTCGGCAAGGTGCTCGGCGAGGGCACTGAGGTCGTGAAGAACCTCACCGGTCTCGACCTCAACACCCTGATGCAGGCTTTCGCGTTGAAGGCGACGGGCATCGACGCCACCGGCGACGGGGCCAAGACCGCGCCCGGCGCGCTCGCCGGCACCGACTGATCGCGCCGGCGGTCGCGAACGGCGGATGAGGTGTTCTGCCCGGCACAGGATGATCAGCGGCGGAGTGACCTGCCTCCGCCGGAACACCTGTTCTCGGCAAGATGGTCAGCCGGTGCGGCTAGGCGCCCTTGAGCCTCTCCGCGAGGTAGGCGTGAAGGGCGTCGAGGGGAACGCGCTCCTGACCCATGGTGTCGCGGTCGCGCACCGTCACGGCGCGGTCATCGAGCGAATCGAAGTCCACCGTGACGCAGAACGGCGTGCCGATCTCGTCCTGGCGGCGGTAGCGACGACCGATCGCGCCGGCGTCGTCGAAGTCGACGTTCCACTCGCCGCGCAGGTCTTCGGCCACCTCGCGCGCGATGGGCGACAGCTGCTCGTTGCGTGAGAGCGGCAGGATCGCGGCCTTGACGGGCGCCAAGCGGGGGTCGAGCTTGAGCACCGTGCGGGTGTCGGTGCCGCCCTTCGCGTTCGGCGCCTCCTCCTCGTGGTACGCGTCGACAAGGAACGCCATCATCGCGCGGGTGAGACCGAACGACGGCTCGATCACGTAAGGGACGTACTTCTCGCCCGAGGCCTGGTCGAAGTACGACAGCGACTGGCCCGACGCCTCGGCGTGGCTGGAGAGGTCGTAGTCGGTGCGGTTGGCGACGCCCATGAGCTCGCCCCACTCCTTGCCGGGGAACCCGAAGCGGTACTCGACGTCGATGGTGCCCGCCGAGTAATGTGCGCGTTCGTCCTCGGGCACGTCGTAGCGGCGCATGTTGGCCGGGTCGACCCCGAGGTCGGTGAACCAGTTCCAGCAGTCCTCGACCCACGCCTTGAACCACTCGTCGGCGTCGGCGGGCGGAGTGAAGAACTCGATCTCCATCTGCTCGAACTCGCGCGTGCGGAAGATGAAGTTGCCGGGCGTGATCTCGTTGCGGAAGGCCTTGCCGACCTGGCCGATGCCGAACGGCGGCTTCTTCCGCGAGGCGGTGAGGACGTTCGCGAAGTTCACGAAGATGCCCTGCGCGGTCTCGGGCCGCAGGTAGTGCAGGCCCGACTCGTCGTCGACGACGCCGAGGTACGTCTTGACGAGCCCCGAGAACGCCTTGGGCTCGGTCCAGTTGCCGCGCTGACCCGTCTCGGGATCGGGCACCTCGTCCCAGCTCTCGGGCTCGCGACCCCGCTTGGCCACGAAAGCCTCCCACAGGTGATCGGCCCGATACCGCTTGTGCGTGATCTTGGATTCCACGACCTCGTCCGCGAAGGTCGCGACGTGGCCGGATGCCTCCCACACGCGCTTGGGCAGGATGACCGACGAGTCCAGGCCCACCATGTCGCCGCGGCCGCGCACGAACGTCTGCCACCACTGCCGGCGGATGTTCTCCTTCAGCTCGGTGCCGAGAGGCCCGTAGTCCCATGCCGAACGGGATCCGCCGTAGATCTCACCCGCTTGGAACACGAACCCGCGGTGACGGGCGAGGGCGATGACTTTGTCGAGGCGGGACTGCTCGGCCACGGTGGCTCCAATGGTCGGGTGGGGACTGCACGAAGGTGCCGGAAGCCGCGAGCGCGGCATCCGTCGATTCTAGTCGTTCGGCTGCGCGCTCCTCGGGCGCGTCAGGGGTGGAGATCACACCTGGCGCAGCGCCTCTCGCCCGACGTCGGCGATCGAGACGTGGCCCGACAGCCCGAGGGTGATGTCGAGCTCGGCGAGGACGTTGCGCACCACCTCGCGCACGCCCTCCTCTCCGGCGAGGCCGAGGCCATACGCGTACGGACGCCCGAGCGCGACGGCGGTCGCGCCCAGCGCAAGCGCGATGAACACGTCGGACCCCTGCCGCACCCCGGAGTCGAACACGATCGGCACGCGCCCCGCGATGCGATCGGCGATCGTGGGCAGCACCTCGAGCGTCGGGACGGACTGGTCGATCTGGCGGCCGCCATGGTTCGAGATCCAGATGCCGTCCATGCCGGCATCCAGCGCACGGATCGCGTCGTCGGGATGCACGATGCCCTTGAGCAGGATCGGAAGGCTCGTCCACTCCCGCGCCTTCGTCATGTCGTCCCACGTGAGCGCGGGCGTCGAGAAGACGTCGAGGAACGTTTCGACCGCGGCGCGCGGCAGGGGCGAGCGCAGGTTGTCGCGCACGCTGCGCGAGCCGGTCAGCGCCGCGCCCTTGCGGGCGATCCGGACGCCCGCGGCCACCGCCTTGGGCGTGAGCTTGACCGGCGGCGCGGCATCCGGTGCCGCTGGGCCCCGCCGCACCCGGTCGCGCACCAGCTGCTGAAAGACCGGGTCGCTGGTGTACTGCGCGATCCCCATGCCGCGGGTGAAGGGCAGGAAGGCGAGGTCGAGATCACGGGTGCGCCACCCGAGCAGGTGCGTGTCGAGCGTCATGACGACGGCTTCGCACCCGGATGCCTCGGCCCGGCGCAGCAGCGACGCGTTGAGTTCGTCGGACGCCGACCAGTACAGCTGGAACAGACGCGCTCCGGAAACCCCGACCGCCTCCATCGGCATCGAGGCCTGGTTCGACAGCGTGTACGGAACGCCGAGGGATGCCGCAGCCCGCGCGACCGCGAGGTCGGCGCCGGCGTCCGCGAGCTCCATGACCCCCAGCGGTGCCAGCAGCAGCGGCGTCGGGCGGCGCGTGCCGAGGAAGTCGATCGACAGGTCGCGCTTCGAGACGTCTCGGAGCGGACGCGGCCATACCTGCCATCGGGCGAACGCGGCGCGGTTGGCCGCGACCGTGCGCTCGGCGCCCGCTCCCCCGGCGATGTAGGCGAACGCCTCGGCGCTCAGCGCCTTGCGCGCCGCCACCTCGAGGGCGTCGGCGTCGACTGGCACGCGGGGCCGGGTGCCGCTGATGCCGGCGCGGTAGATGTCGGACTGCGTCCGGCGCGAGATGCCGCGCGCGGCGGCGGGGTCTTGCGGAGCAGCGCTGCTCGTGGCCATGCGGCCAGCCTAGGGCGGGCACGTCGAGCCCGCCGCCGGTGCGGTCCGTACACACACCGACGACGAGGGAAGGGAAAGCGATTGCCCGAAACCATAGGCGACGCGGCCGCGGTGCCGCAACCCCGGGCGCGAACTTCGAAAAACGTTTCAAATTCTTCTTGCCCCTCGCCTCCGGGTCATGCCAGACTGCGAGCGGCCCCGATTGGAATGCGCTTTCCGTCGGGCCGACAACAAACCGGTCGGGCACGTCCCGACCACTCGGACAGGGCTCGAGTCCGTACGCGCCCGGTTCACGTCGACGGATGCTGCGATGCCGCAGCATCCCCGTCATCCTTTGCCAACGCTGACAACAGGAGAAACCGTGCCCCATTCGGCTGCGCACCCCCAGAGCGCATTCACGCACCCGGCGTCCGGGACGCCGCCCATCGCCCGCCCCGCGCGTCGAATCGCCGCGGCGACGACGGCGGCTGTCGTCGTCGCCGCGCTCCTGACCGCGACGCCGGCCGCGGCAGCGGCAGCGGCGATCGAACCCGGTCCCGACGGCGCGTACCGCTTCGACTTCGGCACCGGGAGCAGCCCCGTCGCCGAGGGCTTCACCGAAGTGTCTCCCGGCACCGCCTACGACGCGGGTGCCGGCTTCGGCATCTCGACGACCGAAGGTCTGACGCTGATCTCGCGTGACCGCACCGGCAGCACCGACCCCGCGGACCCCCTGACGAACGACTGGGTCGGCGGAGGCACGTGGGAGTTCCTCGTCGACCTGCCGAACGGCGACTACGACGTGACGGTCACCTCCGGCGACCAGCTCGCCGGTACCAGCACCGTCAGCACGGACGTCACCCTCGAGGGCGTGGCCGCCGGGCGCATCTCCGCACGCCAGGAGGCTGTGACCCAGACGTTCCGCACGAGCGTCGAGGACGGCCAGCTCACCGCCGGCTTCGGCGGAAGCGGCATCGCGGGACTCGTCAACGGGCTCGAGATCGTGCCGTTCACGCCGGCGGCACCGGCTGATGCCACCATCACCCGCGTCGCCTGGAACGCCGTCGACCTGTCGTGGAGCGTCGTGGACGGCGCGGTGACGTACGACGTGCTCCGCGCCGACGTGGCCGAGGACGGCGCCGTCGGCGCGTTCGCGCCGCTCGCGCAGGATCTGACCGAGACCACGCACTCCGACACGTCCGTTGTGGTGGGCGGCTCCTACGCGTACGCGATCGTCGCGGTGAGCGCCTACGATCGGGTGTCGCCACAGAGCGCCCCGCTGCTCAGCGACGAGATCCCCGAGCTCACCGCTCCGGATGCTCCGGCCGACCTGGCCGTGGCGGCCGTCACGACCGACTCGGTGACCCTCACGTGGTCGGCCGTCGCGAACGCCGAGACCTACCTCATCGAGCGCGCACCGACCGGCACCGAGGCCTTCGAGGCACTCGCCACGGTCGGTACCCCCGGTCACACCGACGCCGGCGTCGACACCGACCAGGCGTGGACGTACCGCGTGACCGCGGCCAATGCGGCCGGGTCGGCATCGGCGACCGTCGACGCCCCCGCCTACGTCGCCCCCGCCCCGCTGCCGGAAGGCGACGTGGTCACGTTCGACTTCGGGCCCGGCGCGGTCGCCGACGGAGCGCTGCCGGTCGTGAGCACCACGTCGTACCTCGCGGAGTGGGGCTACGGCTTCACCACCGCACCCACGGCAGAAGCGGCGGACGTCGATCGCGGCACCGCGGATGCGCTGCGGAGCGACTTCGTCTCCGTCGCGGGCGCCACCTTCGAGGCGGACCTGGGCGCGGGCGACTACTCGGTCCAGCTGATCGCCGGTGACGAGCAGAACCCGACCACCACCACGATCACAGCGGAGTCGATGGCCAAGGTGCAGGCCAACCCGCAGAGCGCGGGCACGTATCTCGAGATGGCCTTCACGGTCGCCCTCGTGGACGGTCGCCTGACGCTGCAGTTCGGCGGGGACGCGGCATCCCTCAACGCGCTCACGATCACACGGCTGCCCGAACGCGTCGCCGGCGCGATCCCGACGGTGTACATCTCAGGCGACTCGACGGTGCAGACCTACGACCCGATCGCGTATGCGCCGCAAGCGGGCTGGGGCCAGATGATCGACCGGTTCTTCGCCGACGACATCGCCTTCGCCAACCATGCGATCGGGGGCCGCTCGTCGAAGAACTTCATCACGCAGGGGCGCCTCGACGAGATTCTGCGCGCGATCCGGCCCGGCGACTACCAGCTGATCCAGTTCGGTCACAACGACGCCACCCAGGGCGTCGACGACCGCTACGCCAGCCCCGCCGACTACAAGGAGTACCTGCGGGTGTACGTCGAGGGCACGCGCCAGCGCGGCGCCACTCCGATCCTCGTGACGCCGGTCTCGCGCCGTTCGTTCAACCCCGACACCGGCGAGTTCAACGTCAGCTTCCCGGAGTACGTGGCGAAGATGACCGAGCTCGCGATCGAAGAGGACGTGCTGCTGGTCGATCTGTCGGCCTCCAGCCGCGCATACCTGAACGAGATCGGACCGGATGCGGCGAAGGCGGTGTTCCTGCACGTGGACCCGGGCGTGTTCCCCAACCGTCCCGGCGGCACCGTCGACGACACCCACTTCCAGGAGTACGGCGCCATCCAGATGGCCCGCCTGATCGCGCAGGACGTCGCCGAACTCGCCGACCCCCTCGCGCAGGAGGTCGTCGACATCGCGCCGCCCGCCGAGGTGCCCGTCGCACCGCAGAACCTGGTCGCCGGCGCGATCAGCAACGGCGGCGCGACGCTGCAGTGGGATGCCTCGCCCTCGGCCGACATCTACAAGATCTACCGTCAGGCCCTCGCCGACCCCGAGCCGGCATGGGCCCTGGTGGGAATGGTGACCCAGACGAGCTCGATCGTGCAGGGCCTCGCCGAGGGCACCGGCTACCGCTACCACGTCGTGGCCGTCAACGGACGCGGCGACTCCGAGCCGAGCAACGTCGTCACCTTCAACACCAAGCAGGCGCTGTACAAGTTCGACATGCAGTTGGCCGGGAACCCCCTGATGGCCGGGTACACCGAGGTCACGCCCACCATGGGCTATGACGCTTCGGTGGGCTACGGCTGGGAGCGCACCGGCGGTTCCGGCGACGGTCGCGACCGCGGCGACGCCGGCGGTGCCGCGAACGACCTCGTGCGCGACTTCGTCCTGCCCGGCGACTCGAACACCTTCGCGCTGGACGTGCCCAACGGCACCTACTCGGTGAAGACCTACTCGGGCGACTGGATCGGCACCACGCGCACCAACTTCCGCGTCGAAGGCCGCGAGGCGGGCACCGGCAACGCCGGTCGTGGGGGCGTGAACGAGACCCTGCGCGGTCCGTTCCTCGTCACCGACGGACAGCTGAACGTCGAGGCCTACGGCAGCGCGGCGGCGACCCGCTTCAACGGCCTGGAGGTCACACCGATCCTGCTCGGTCCGACCGGACTCGAAGTCACCGGCATCGACACCGACCCGGCTGCGCCGAGTGTCTCGCTGTCGTGGGATGCCGTGGGGGATGTGACCTGGAACGTCTACCGGCAGTCGCCGTTCGACGCCGCCTCGGTCCTCGTGGGGTCGGTCGACGCACCGGAGTACGTGGACACCACGGCGCGCGTCGGACTCGACTACGCCTACCACGTCACCGCTGTCGACCAGACCGACCTCGAGTCTGTGCCCTCCGACACCGTCGAGGTGTCGTTCGTCGACGAAGCTGCCGCCGCGCCGTCCGCTCCGGTGGATCTGTCGGTCGAACGCATCGACGCGCGCGAGATCGAGATCGCCTGGGCGCAGCCGGTCGGCGCGCTCTACCACCTGGTGTTCCGCTCCGAGGTCGAGGGCGAGCAGGGTGAGCTCGTCGGAATCGCCGAGACGAACCGCTACGTCGACGCCGACGAGGTGCTGACCACGATCCCGTACTACTACACGGTCGTCGCGGTCAACGCCGGCGGGGCGGGCCCGGCATCCGCCCAGCTCATCACCCAGGCCGTCACCGTGCTGCAGCGCCAGGCCGAGTACCTCGACCGCGCGCCGCTGGCGGTGCAGACCGACGACGGCATCCTGGTGTCGTGGCGACTGCTGGGCACCGATCCCGCATCGGTCGCGTTCCACGTGTACCGCGACGGCGAGCGGATCACCGACGAGCCGATCACCGGATCGACGAACCTGCTCGATTCCGACGGCGGGGCCGAATCCGAGTACTTCGTGACGAAGGTGCTCGCCGAGAAGGAGACGACCGAGACCGAGGCGTTCGGGGTGCAGTCCGGCGACTACCTGTCGCTGCCGCTGCAGAAGCCTGCCGACGGCTACACGAAGGACGGCCAGCCCTACAGCTACTCGGCGAACGACGTGAGCGTCGGCGATGTCGACGGCGACGGACAGTACGAGTACTTCGTGAAGTGGTACCCCTCGAACGCGAAGGACAACTCCCAAGCCGGCTACACCGGCAACGTCTACCTCGACGCGTACCGCCTCGACGGCACGCGCCTGTGGCGGGTCGACCTCGGGGTCAACATCCGGGCGGGCGCGCACTACACGCAGCACATGGTGTACGACTTCGACGGCGACGGCTCGTCCGAGATGATCGTCAAGACCGGCGACGGCACCATCGACGGCGTCGGCCAGCCCATCGGCAACGCCAGCGCCGACCATCGCAACAGCTCGGGCTACGTGCTGACGGGTCCGGAGTATCTGACCGTGTTCGACGGCCAGACCGGCGCGGCCATCGACACGATCGACTACACGCCGCCGCGCGGAGACGTCGGTGCGTGGGGCGACGGGTACGGCAACCGCGTCGACCGCTTCCTCGCGGGCGTGGCCTACCTCGACGGTGAGAAGCCGAGCGCGATCTTCAGCCGCGGGTACTACACCCGCGCGGTGGTGGCGGCGTACGACTTCGACGGCGAGAACCTCATCGAGCGGTGGGTGATCGACTCGACCGAGGAGGGCGCCGAGGGACTCTACGGCGAGGGCTACCACTCCCTGTCGGTCGCCGACGTGGACGGTGACAGCAAGGACGAGGTCGTCTTCGGGTCGGCGACGATCGACGACGACGGCGAGCTGCTCTACGCCACCGGCCTGGGCCACGGCGACGCCGAGCACGTGTCGGACCTGGATCCGTCGCGCCCTGGCCTGGAGATCTTCGCAGCCCACGAGAATATGACCGCCTCGGGCAACCGCGGCGCCACGTTCCGCGACGCCCGCACCGGAGAGATCCTGTGGGACATCCCCGCGAACGTCGACACCGGACGTGCCGCCTCGGGCGACATCGATCCGCGCCACCCCGGTGCCGAGAGCTGGGCCGTCGGCGGCGACGCCGCATGGAACAGCAGCGAGGGCCACCTGATGACGGCCGGCGGCGAGCGCATCGGCGACACCATCCCCGCCGCCAACTTCATGGCCTGGTTCGACGGCGACCCGCTCCGCGAGATCGTGGACCACGCGTTCCACGACGAGGAGTACTACGGCACCCCCACGGTGGCGAAGTGGAACTGGGAGACCCAGTCGTCAGAGGTCATCCTCGCCGACGAGGGCGCCCGGTCCAACAACGGCACCAAGGGAACGCCCAACGTGCAGGCCGATCTGTTCGGCGACTGGCGCGAAGAGATCGCGTGGCGCTCTGCGGACTCGTCCGAGCTGAGGATCTACTCCACCACCGATGAGACGGAGCACCGGATTCCGACGCTGATGCACGACATGCAGTACCGTGTCGCGGTCGCGTGGCAGAACACCGGCTACAACCAGCCACCGTGGCCGAGCTTCTTCATCGGCAACGACATGGCCGATGCTCCGCTCCCCTCGATCGCGGTGACGGGCGACCCTTCGGGGGCGACCGACACCACGGCCCCGGTCGTGTCTGGCATGCCCGCGGACGGCACGCTGCTGCCCAGCACGGCGACGTTCACGGTGGAGGTGACGGCGGACGACCCGGAGTCGGGCGTGCGCACACTCGACATCGCGTTCGACGGCGAGCCGGTCGCACCGGGCGAGGCGATCGAGCTCGACGGTCTTGTGGGGCCTCACACGCTGTCGGTCAACGCCGTCAACCACGACGGCCTGGTCACGCAGACCTCGGTGCGGCTGCTGGTGTTCGACGACGAAGGCGCCACACGGGCGCCCGGTCGCGGGGTGCTCTCGAGCACCTCCGGCTGGGAGGACGGTCTGCACGACGGCGCGTTCACGGTGTCGATGAACCTGTGGCACGGGGTCAATGGCTCGGTGTTCCGGCTGTACGAGAACGGGACGCTGATCTCCACCGAGCTGCTCGACCCGAACTCGCCGAAGGCGCAGCTGTCGACGGTGAACGTGGCCGGCAAGCCCAACGGCACGTACGTGTACACGGGTGAGCTGATCAACGCCGCAGGAACCACGGCGACGACGTCGGTGACCGTCAGGGTGAAGGACGCCGCACCCGCGATGCCCGTCGTCTCGCACGACAACTGGGACAAGAACGGCGACTACACCGTCACGGCCAACCTGTGGTGGGGCACCAACGGCACGGCGTACAAGCTCTACGAGAACGGCGTGCTGATCGACGAGCAGGCGCTCGCGGCGGATTCCCCCAACGCGCAGCAGGCGACGACGACCGTCACGGGACGCGGTCCCGGCAGCTACACGTACGTCGCCGAGTTCACCAACGACGCCGGCTCGACATCGTCGAAGCCGATCACCGTCACGGTGCGGTAGCGCAGAACGGAAAGGGACAGGTCTCGGCCCCACAGGCCGGGGCCTGTCCCTTCTGGCGCCGACCATGTTGGTTTCTCGCCGAGCATGTTGGTTTCTCGCCGAGCATGTCGACATGCTCGGCGCAGAACCCACATGCTCGGCGCAGAACCCACATGCTCGGCGCGGAGGGACAGGGAGGCTCAGCCGAAGCCGCACCACTCGGCCACCCACGACAGGATCCGGCCCCGCATGTCCTCGCCGACGAACAGCTCGATCTCACCGGGTTCACCGTCGACCACCACGGGCACGCTGAAGATCGTGCCGCGCTTGTCCTCCTGCACCGCGTGCGGATCGCAGCGCGACGGCACGAGCGGCAGCTCCACCACGGTGGGCGTCTGCTCCCCCGGCGCCACCACGAGGTCGAGCGGGTACACGCGGCCGATGGTCGACGGTCCGAAGTCGAGCAGGTTCGTCGTCTGGACGCCGACGACCGTGGCGCCCGCATCCCCGGTCGGCGTCACGGTGAGCTCCAGGGCGGCAGGCGCGCCCGGTGGCGACTCCCGGAACCCCGTGAAGGCGAGGGACGCGGCATCCGTCAATCGCTGCGCCCGGCACTCCCGTTCGTGGAGCGGTGCGATGAATCCCAGCGGGTCGGTGGCGGATGCCGTCACCTCGGCACTCCCGGAATCCGAGACGATCTCGAGCACGACCTCGGGCCGCGCGTCGCCGGGCGCCGAGCAGTCGACGCCGGGCAGCTGTACCCGCACGTCGACGCTGCGGCCCGCCGAAAGGGTGCTCGTGCGATCCGCGACCACCCGCGCCGCCGCACCGTCGAACCTCGGGTCTTCGACACGGACCTCGCCGATCGTGAGGGCCTCATCGGACCCGTTCGTCACGTGCACCTGCGCGTGGCGCGGCGCGACGTCGGCGCGCAGCTGCACCAGCTCGACCGTCACTCCGGCAGGCAATGTCGCGGCCGGATCGGGGCCGCGGCCGGTGGGCGGCGTGCCCGCGCATCCGGCGAGCCCCAAACCCAGCAGCGTGAACCCGGCCAGCAGGCTGGGCCAACCCACTGCCCTGTGCGTCGTCCACGCGCGACCCCGTACCGTTCTCAGGGCCCGCCTGCGCCGACTATCGGCGGAACCGGCGTGTCGCGGCATCCGCCCGCATCCGGTCCTGAGAACGGTACGCACGGCACGCATGACCAGGACCTCGACGGCCTATCGCGTGAGGGTCTCACGCGCGACGGTGAAGTCCTCCCACGCGACCCGGTCGATCTCGACGCCGAGACCGGGGCCCGTCGGCACGCGCACGTGGCCGTCCTCGAGCACCGCCGGCTCGGTCACGATGTCGCGCGTGTAGAAGCGGCTCGAGGCCGACACGTCGCCGGGGAGAGTGAAGCCCGGCAGCGCGGCGAGCGCGGCGTTGGCGGCGCGGCCGATGCCGGTCTCGAGCATGCCGCCGCACCACACCGGCACGCCGGCATCCCGGCACCGGTCGTGGATGCGGACCGCCTCGAGATATCCGCCGACGCGGCCGGCCTTGATGTTGATGACGGATGCCGCGCCCAGCGCGAGTGCGTCGGCCGCGGCCTTGTCCGACACGATCGACTCGTCCAGGCACACCGGGGTGCGCAGCTGCCGGGCAAGCTCGGCGTGGTCGACGAGATCGTCCTCCTGCAGCGGCTGCTCGATCAGCAGCAGGTCGAACCGGTCCAGCTCGGCCAGGGTTGCGGCATCCGCCAGCGTGTACGCCGAATTCGCGTCGACCTGAAGCGGGATCGTGCCGAAGGCGTCGCGCACGGCGGCCGTGTCGGCGACGTCGCGCCCGGGCTTGATCTTGATCTTGATGCGGACGTAGCCGTCGTCGAGGTAGCGCCCGACGGCATCGACCAGCGCCGCCGGATCCCGCTGGATGCCGACCGACACCCCGCTGGGCACCCGGTCGTGCACAGCGCCCAGGTACTCGCCGAGCGGGCGACCCTCGGCGCGCAGCGCGGCATCGAGGACAGCGAGCTCGAGCCCCGCCTTCGCCATGCGGTGGCCCTTGAAGGGTTCGAGCATCCCGGCGACGTCTTCGGGAGCCAAGCGAGGGCGATCGAGGAGGGCGGGCGCGAGGAACCGCAGCGCCACGTCCCACGCGCCCTGCGTGTACTCGCTGGAGTACAGGGGGTCGGCCTGCGTGACGATCTCGCCCCACCCCTCGCCGTCGGCGGTGAGCGCCCGCACGACGATCACCTCGCGTACGGTCTCGGTGCCGAACGACGTCGTGAACGGAGATACGAGCGGCAGGTGCAACACCCTCAGCTCGAATCCTTCAAGGGCGACGGATGCCGTGGGCCGGGCGATGGGCATGGGCTCAGCGTACGCCGGAGCCGTCTCGCGGGGCTCCGGCACGTTGCCCAGATCAGGTGATCCGGCCAGGACCGCCCCGGCGCCGCGCGGCCGTCCTGCCTGCGCCGGAACACCCGTTCCGGGCAGGAGAAGGGTCGCGCCCGGCGCGGCTCAGTGGGCGAACCGCACGCCGGATCCCTCGCGCGGCACGACCACATAGGTCGAACGGGCGCGACGGGGGCGCCGCCGACGCGGAACCCGACGGGCGTCACGGTTCGCACCGGTCAGTACGGCGATCAGCGTTTCGATGTGCTCGCGCATGGCGCTCCTCCTCTGCTCGGAGTGAAGGAGCGGCTCGGCGCGGGCCTGATACGTCGCGGCGGGCACTTCCACAGGAGAAAGCGGCCTCCACAGGACGAACACGCCTCGAAACCTCCTGCGGAAGGCCGGTTGACCTGTCGAGCTGTGCCGCCGTCTCAGCGGCGTGGCCCGGTGACTGCGCGCCGCCGACTCAGCCCTCGATCTCGGCGAAGGCCCGCACCGGGAACGTGCCGAATCCCTCGACGGCCGGCGGCGCGGCGGTGAAGCGCGCACCGCGCGGCGGAAGCCCGCCGAGGTTCGTGAGGTGCTCGACGACGTGCACTCCCGCGCCCAGCAGCAGCGAGTGCGCGGGCCGTTCGCCGCCAGACTCGGTGTCGTCGATGTTGAGCGAGTCGATGCCCACGAGCACGGCGCCCGCCTCGATGAGCCACTGCGCGCCCGCGCCCGTGAGGAACGGGGCACCCGCGCCGTACTCCGGCCGTCCGAACCAGCGGTCCCAGCCGGTGTGCAGCAGAACGGCAGCGCCTCGCACGTCGCGATCGGCCAGGGTCTCGGGGCGGATGCCTCGGCGCGTGGCATCCCACGCATCCTCCAGGTGGAACACCTCGGCGCGCAGCCCGACGAGCGACGTCAGGTCGAGGCCGGCCAGGTCGGGGCCCGAGGCGTAGCGGTGGAACGGCGAGTCGAGGTAGGTGCCGGTGTTGCCGATCATCGTGATGACTTCCATCGCGAACTCGGTGCCCGGGGCGTAGCGCGCCCGCGAGTCCTCACGGGTCAGGTGCGGAGTGATCGTGGGAGCGGGCAGACCGGGGTAGGTGACGAGTCCGGCACGGATCGGGTGGCTGAGATCGACGACGCGACGGGATGCCGTGGCGGCAGCATCCGGGATCGTCTCGACCCCGCGGCTTCCGCGGTGGGGCTCTTCGACGATGCGCAGGCCGCGCAGCTCGACCTCGTCGACCAGCGCGAGTCCGAGGTGCTGGACCAGCAGCGTCGCGACCTCCGGCTCGCCGAGGTCGGCCGAGGGCAGGTCGAGTCGGAAGCCCGTGCCCGCGAGGCCGCCGCCGTTGGCGAAACGGATGTCGAAGTCGAAATGGGCGCGGTACTGCGCGGGCGTCTGCGGCATCGCGCCAGACTACGGGCCCGGCCATCCGCCCATCATCCGCCCGGCGGACAATGGCGCGGATCTCGGAGCATCTGGCAGAAATCCTCCGCCGGTCGCGACACGCTCCGCCCGGCGGAGGGGTGCTACCCCGCCCACCCCGACACGCCCCGCCCGGCGGAGGGGTGCTACCCCGCCCACCCCGACACGCCCCGCCCGGCGGAGCGGCGCTGCCCCGCCCACCGCGACATGCTCCGCCCGGCGGACAATGGCGCGGATGTCGGAGCATCTGGCAGAAATCCTCCGCCCACCGCGACACGCTCCGCCCGGCGGAGGGGTGCTGCCCCGCCCACCCCGACATGCTCCGCCCGGCGGACAGGCGCTTCCCCACCCACCGCGACATGCTCCGCCCGGCGGAGCAACGCTTCGCGGCCGTCGGGACGGCATAGCCCGTCGCGCCCGGGATGGCAACCCCGTGCCGGCGGGCGCCACGCCCGCCTAGCGTCGAGCCATGGAGACCTTCGCCTTCGCACCCCGCCGCGCGATCGTCACCGCCTCGGACTCCGGCATCGGCAAGGCGACCGCGCTCGCCGACGCGGGCCTCGACGTCGGGATCACATGGCACTCCGACGAGGAGGGCGCCCAGCGCACCGCCGGCGCCGTCCGGGAGCGCGGCCGCACCGCCGAGGTGACGCGGTTCGACGCGACCGACCTCGATCACGTCGGGCCCACCCTCGACGAGCTGACCGAGCGGCTGGGCGGCGTCGACGTGTTCGTCAACAACGCCGGCGGCGGTTCAGGCGGCCCCTTTCTCGACGTGAGCCTCGCGGACTGGCGGCAGATCGTGGCGCTCAACCTCGACGGCGCCTTCGCCGGACTGCAGACGGCGGCGCGGCACATGGTCCGCGCGGGCCGCGGCGGGCGACTCATCGCGGTCACGAGTGTGCACGAGACGCAGCCGCGCGTCGGCTCGGCGGCTTATGTCGCCGCCAAGCACGGCCTGGGCGGGCTCATCTCGACGATGGCGCAGGAGCTGGGCGAGCACGGTGTCACCGCGAACGCCGTCGCCCCGGGCGAGATCGCGACCCCCATCAATCAGATGGACTCCGACGATGCCGGGCACACGCACCGCCCCGGCATCCCGCTCGGCCGCCCCGGCAAGCCCGAAGAAGTGGCAGCGGTGATCGCCTTCCTGGCGTCGCCGGCCGCAAGCTACGTCACGGGCGCGAGCTGGACCGTGGACGGCGGGATGCTGCAGATGGGCCCGCAGGCCGGGTCGCACGTGACCGACGACTCGTGGCGAGAGGGATGACGATGGACGGCGAACGACGGACCGACCGGGACGAGGGAACGAGCGACCCGACCGGCATGACCCACGATGAGAAACGGCGCGACCAGCTGCTGGCGGCCCCCGGCGCGGTCGAATCCGACGCCGACCCGCGTATCGACGTGACGCACAGGCCCGGGGTGACGCGCATCGATATCCGCGACGACGCCGACGTGCGGCCGGGCGACCCGACGAAGGATCCTGAGGACTGAGTCCCGCCTGCCCTACCCGCGGACGAGCAGGTAGCCGCGCTCGTCGTCGAAGCCGCCGATCCGCAGGCCCTCGGCCAGGTGCCCGACGAGGCCCTCGCGTACGCGCAGACGCCAGGCCGCGGCATCCGTCGGCGCTTCCCGGCGCAGTGTCTCGATGTCGCGCGGGATCTCGACCGACGCAACCACCCGGTCGGCCGGCGGCGTCGGCACCGGCGGCGCGGCGAGCGCCCACGACACCATGATGCGATCGGTCTCGTCGCCGCGGTTGACGCCGTCGTCCATCGGTCCGTAATGGTTCACGAGGTACTCGGTCACGCGTGTGCCCAGCACGCGCAGATTGAAGTGCGCGTTGCGTGCCACGAGAGGGTCGAACGTCCACGTGATGTGCCCCACTTCGCGGGCCAGCGCCCACTCGCGCTGGTGCTGCTTGAGCACGCGCCCGAGCCCTTGGGACTGGTGGTCGGGCAGCACGCCGGTGATGTGGCTGTGCATCGATCGCGTGGCGGGCGCGGCGAAGAAGGCGACGGATGCCCCGACCATGCGGTCGCCGTCGTACAGGCCGACGGCGTAGTTGCCGGCGTGAGCGAGGGCGCGCAGCAGATTCGGCGGCATGCCGCCGCGGTCGCCGCCCCATACCTCGGCGAGCACTTCGGAGGCGCGGAACACCTCTTCGACCGTGTCGAGCGCACGAATGGCAATGCCCGGCGGAGTCCCTGTCTGACCCATGCCCCCAGTCTGCACCCGCAGAGCCCCTCCCTCACGGCGCCGATAGCCTGGACGGATGGCTGACGGGGATGAGGACGCGAGAAGACGACTCACCCGGATGCCACGGCAGGGCGCGATCGTGGCGGTCCTGGCGGTCGCGGGGCTGTGCTCGTCGTTCATGTTCACGCTCATGGTGCCGATCCAGTCGAAGCTGCCCGAACTCCTGGACGCCAGCCGCGAAGACACCGCGTGGGTCGTCACCTCGACGCTGCTCGCGGCGGCGGTCATCACGCCGATCTCGGGCCGCTTGGGCGACATGTACGGCAAGCGCCGAATCCTGCTGGTGCTCGTCGCCGTCATGATCGTCGGCTCGGTGATCGCGGCGCTGTCGCCGGGAATCATCGGCATCATCCTCGGGCGCACGCTGCAGGGCGCCATCGTGGGCGTCGTGCCCCTGGGCATCTCGATCATGCGCGACGTGCTGCACGAGGACCGGGTCGACTCCGCGATCGCGTTCATGAGTGCGACGCTCGGCGTCGGCGGCGCGCTCGGCCTGCCGATCAGCGCCTTCGTCACCGAGCGCAGCGACTGGCACATGCTGTTCTGGATGGCGGCGGTCCTCGGCGCGGTCGTGTTCGTGCTGGTGCTGTGGGTCGTGCCGGTGAGCGTGCTGCGCACCGCGGGCCGCTTCGACTTCGTCGGTGCCGCCGGGCTCGCCGTCGGCCTCGTCGGCGTGCTGCTCGCGATCTCACGCGGCAACGAATGGGGCTGGGCATCGCCCGCGGTGCTCCTCTCGGGCCTCGGCGGTCTGGCGGTGCTGCTGCTGTGGGGCTGGTTCGAACTGCGCATCGCCGAGCCTCTCCTGGATCTTCGCGTCGCCGCGCGCCCCGCGGTGCTGCTGACCAACATCGCCTCGATCGCGATGGGGTTCTCGCTGTTCGCGTCGAATGTCGTGTATCCGCAGATGCTCGAGCTGCCCGTCGCCACCGGTGCGGGGTTCGGGCTCTCGCTCCTGGCGGCGAGCCTGGTGGTCATGCCGTCGGGGCTTGTGATGATGCTGCTCTCCCCGATCGCCGGGCGCATCGCGCAACGCACCGGGCCCAAGCTCCTGCTGCTCCTCGGCGCGATCTCGCTCATCGTGGCGTACGGCTTCACGCTGCTGTTCTCCTCCGAGGTCTGGCACCTCGTCGTCGCGAACATCCTCATCGGCGCGGGCATCGGCTTCGGCTATGCATCGATGCCGATGCTCATCATGCGCTCCGTGCCGCAGAGCGAGACCGGCGCATCCAATGGCCTGAACGCGCTGTTCCGCTCCCTCGGCACGAGCACGGCCGCCGCCGTCATCGGCGCGGTGCTGGCCAGCTACGCCGTCGACTTCGAAGGGGTGCCCGTTCCGACGTCGCAGGGATTCACGATCTCGCTCATCCTCGGCGGAGCGGCCGCGATCATCGCCCTCGGCATCGGACTGTTCATCCCGTCCCGGCGAGCGCCGGAGGAGCGGCATCCGTCCCTCCGCAACTGAGACTCCCGCTCGCCGCCTACTGACGAGGGACGGACCTGAGCGCTAGCCTGACCTCATTGTCAGGGGTGACAGGAGCGAGTCATGGTTCGGGGCGACGACCGCAGTCCGCACGACGAGCAGGAGCCGGAGCAGGTTCCGGTCGGACCACCTGAGGGCGCCACCGCGGCGGGTGAGCCGTACGCCGAGACGCGTGCGGGGCGCCGCGCGGCGGAGGCCAGCGGGACGGATGCGGCAGCCACCGTGGCCACCGTGGCCACCGACGAGGACGACGGCTCCGACCACGACACCCGGTTCTTCGGCCAGCCGTGGGCGCTCGCGCACGTGTTCGGCGTGGAGATGTGGGAGCGCTTCAGCTTCTATGGCATGCAGGGCATCCTGCTCATCTACATGTATTACACGGTCGCCGAGGGCGGCCTCGGAATCGACCAGTCGGTGGCGACCGGCATCGTCGGCGCCTACGGCGGCACCGTGTACCTCTCGACCATCCTCGGCGCGTGGGTCGCCGACCGCCTGCTCGGCTCTGAGCGGGTGCTGTTCTACAGCGCGATCGTCATCATGCTCGGGCATATCGGCCTTGCGATCCTGCCCAATGTGTGGGGCCTCGGCGTCGGCCTGGTGCTCGTCGCCGTCGGATCGGGCGGGCTCAAGGCCAATGCCACGTCGGTCGTCGGCACGCTGTACTCCGAGAAGGACCCGCGCCGGGATGCCGGGTTCTCACTCTTCTACCTCGGCATCAACCTCGGCGCATTCTTCGGCCCGATCGTCACCGGTCTGCTGCAGTCCTCGATCGGATTCCACGCCGGCTTCGCGGCCGCCGCGGTCGGCATGGCTCTGGGCCTCATCCAGTACTCCTTCGGGCGCAAGCAGCTGCCGGCGTCGTCGCGCCGGGTGCCCAACCCGCTGCCGGCGAACCGGCGCCTGCTGTTCGTCGGCATTGCGGTCGGGGGCCTGGTCGTTCTCGCCGCGCTGGTGCTGATCGGGGTGATCCGGGCCGACAACCTCGCCGGCATCGTGATCCTGGTCACGCTCGGTGCCACGGTCGCGTACTTCATCGTGATCCTGGCCTCCCGCGCGATCAGCGCTGTCGAGCGATCACGCGTGTTCGGCTTCATCCCGCTGTTCATCGTGAACGTCGGCTTCTGGTCGCTGTATCAGCAGCAGTTCACCGTCCTGACGATCTACTCCGATCAACAGCTGAACCGCAGCATCTTCGGGTGGGAGATGCCGGTCTCGTGGGTCAATTCGATCAACCCGATCTTCGTCATCATCCTCTCCGGCGTCTTCGCGGCGGTCTGGACGAAGATGGGAACCCGCCAGCCCTCGACGCCGGTGAAATTCGCGGTGGGTGCGATCGTCATGGGCATCGCGTTCCTGCTGTTCCTGCCGTGGGCGAACGGCGCCGCGAACTCCACGCCGCTGCTCGCGATCGTCGGCATCCTGTTCGTGTTCACGATCGCCGAACTCTTCATCTCACCGGTCGGACTCTCGGCGTCGACGAAGCTCGCACCCCAGCACTTCCACACCCAGATGGTGGCGCTGTACTTCTTGTCGGTCGCGCTCGGCACCTCGATCGCCGGCTGGCTCGCGCAGTTCTACGACCCGACCAACGAGGTGCCGTACTTCACGATCCTCGGCTTCATCGCGATCGGCCTCGGCATCGCGCTGTGGTTCTCGGTCAAGCCGGTGCTGGCACTCATGAAGGGCGTGCGGTGACGGATGCCGCGGCTCGGTCATAACCGGCATCGATGAGCGCGATAACTTAATCGGTCTTCGCTGATGCCCCTTCGACGCACGTCGAGGTGATCGTCGAGAGCTTCCTGTCGATGACCCACTTCATCGCCGGCACGCGGCGCATCGGCGTGATCCAGACCGCCATCGCTCCCCTCGCGGTCCGTGCGGGGGCGTGCGGGTGGTGCGCCTCCCCTTCACCCCCACCCCGCTCACCAACGCGCTGTGGTGGCATCCCGTGCATGGCCGCGATCCCGAGCACGCCTGGATGCGGGACCTGTTCGTGGAGGCCGGCCGGATCGTGGATGCCGGAGCCCACGTCGCTCAGACGTCCGGCACTCCCGGGTCACCCCCGCGCTGAGGCTGCCAGCCTCGCCTTTGCCAGCATCACGCCCACCACCCCGAACACCGCAGCGACCACCATGGCCGAAGCCGATACCGCCGTGATGACGGTGGGCGCGGTCTCTCCCCCGACCACGCCACCCAGCCACGGTCCGACGGCGATGCCGACGTTGAAGAGCACGACGATCCCCGCACTGGCGAGGGTGCGTGTGCGTTCGGTGGCGATGCGCATGAGCGTCGTCTGCAACAGGGGGAAGAGCGCACCGATCGCAAACCCCCACACCAGCAACGCGCCGACGACCGCGGCGACAGCGCCGGCGGCGACGGTGAGGACCGTGAATGCGACCGCGAACGCCGCGAGGATCGCCACGAGCGAGCCACGGGGGAACCGGTCCGCCAGGAGCCCGGCGGCCACGACTCCCACCATGCCGGCGAGGCCGTAGGCGAACAGCAGCGCCGCGGCCCACTCGGCGCCGATCATGGCAGACACCTCGAGGTAGGGCCGGATGTAGGTGAACGAGGCGAACTGTGCGACGGCGATCAGGACGGCCGCCGCGCCGAACGCGGCCAGCGCCGGCAGGGAGGGGTCCCGCCAGAAGCCGCGAGCCCGGTCTTCCGGAGCCGCCGCAGCCGGCACATAGCGCGGCATCCCCCGCACCACGATGACGCCGATCACCAGGGCGATGCCTCCCAGCACCACGAAGGCGGCGCGCCACCCGATGGCCTGTGCGAGCAGGGTGGCAGCCGGCAGCCCCGCGACCGTGGCAGCCGTGCCTCCCGCGGTGACGATCGCGAGCCCGCGACCGAGATGGGAAGGAGCCAGCAGCGAGCTGGCATAGACGATCACGACGGCCCAGAAGACACCGTGCGCCGTCGCGGCCACGATGCGCATCGCGAAGGCGAACCCGTATGACGGCGCGAGCGCCGTCGCGAGATTGGCCAGCGCGAAGAGGCCCAGCGACACTCCGACCACGAGGCGCCGGTCGACGCGTGAGACGGCCTTCGAGAGCGGGATGCTCGTCACGATCACCGTGAGCGCCCACACCGAGATCAGCAGTCCCACCTGCATCGAAGAGACCCCGAGGTCGGCCGCCATCTCGGGCATCATGCCGGCCGGAAGCGATTCTGCCGTCACCGTCACGAGCACGGCGAAGCTCAGGATGAGCAGGGCGCGCATCGGAAAGCGCGACGAGGAAGCGGATGCCTCGGTGGCGGGCGTTGTCGTCGTCATGATGCGAGGCTAAACTTTGACATCAATGTCAATGTCAAGCCCGCTATGAACATCGGGCCCTGACCGGGACGAGGCGACATGAAGATCGGCGAACTGTCGGAGCGCACAGGCATTCCGACCCGGATGCTGCGCTACTACGAGCAGCAGGGTCTGCTGTCGTCGAGCCGGGCCGCGAACGGCTACCGGTCGTACGACGAGTCGGATGTCGAACGCGCCACGCGCGTGCGCGGCCTCGTGCAGGCGGGCCTGTCGACGCGCATGACGAAGGTCGTGCTCGACATCGAGCGGCAGTGCGAGCTCGCCGCTCCCCCGCAGTGCTCGCAGGCTCTGGCCGCGGAGCTCGCCACCGAGCTCCAGGCGCTGGATGACCGGCTGGCCTGCCTGACCAAGAGCCGCGACGCCGTGGCGCGCTTTCTCGAACTCACCCGGCACGGCGACCTGGTGCAAGGCATCCGCACTGCCTGATCGTCCGGGTGCGCAGGACGCGGCAGAATCGAACAATGCCCGCGTCTCCGAATCTCCTCGCCGACCACGCCTGCCTCATCGTCCACGGCAGTGACCGTCCCGGGATCGTCGCCGTAGTCTCGGCGATGATCACCCGGATCGGCGGCAACATCGTCGCGTTCGACCAGTACTCCGACGACCCGACGGGGGGCGCGTACTTCCAGCGAGTGGTGTTCCACCGCCCCCGCTTCGCCGCGGACCGCCCGCAGATCGAGGCCGAGCTCGAGGCGACACTGGCCGACTTCGACCTGGAATGGTCTCTCACCGACCAGTCGGTTCCCAAGCGCATGGCGATCCTCTCGTCGCAGCAGGACCACTGCCTGCTCGACCTGCTGTGGCGGCACAGGCGTGGCGACCTCCCCGTCACGATCCCGATGGTGATCTCGAACCACACCACCTCCGCCGAGGACGTACGGTCGTTCGGCGTGCCCTTCTTCCACGTGCCGTCGGTGCCGGGCCCCGACAAGTCCGCGTCCGAGGCGAAGATCGTCGAGCTGCTGAAGGGCAACGTCGACTTCGTCGTGCTGGCGCGCTACATGCAGATCCTGTCGGGTGACTTCCTCACGCAGCTCGGCGTGCCGGTGATCAACATCCACCACTCCTTCCTGCCGGCTTTCATCGGCGCCGAACCGTATAAGAAGGCGAAGCAGCGCGGCGTCAAGCTCATCGGCGCGACGTCGCATTACGTCACCAACGACCTCGATGAGGGACCGATCATCGAGCAGGACACCGTGCGCGTCACCCACGCCGACTCGGCTGCCGAACTCGCCCGCCGCGGCGCCGACGTCGAGCGTCAAGTGCTCTCGCGTGCCGTGCTGTGGCACGCCGAGGACCGCGTGATCCGCCACGGCAACCACACGATCGTGTTCTGACCCGGCCTGACCCGGCGCTCGCGGCATCCGTCATCGTCCACGCCTGAGCCGCCCCGGCGCTCGCGGCATCCGTCATCGTCCACGCCTGAGCCGGCCTGACCCGGCGCTCGGGGGTCACGCCACGCGGCATCGCGCGGGCGATCCCGCGTGTTGCGCCACCCGAACCGGCGCGATCCGGGCGGTCGGCGAGCGAGCGGGGGGCCGCCGGCCGGCGAGCGGTTCAGACGAGGCGCAGCTCGGCGTCGATCGCCGTGGCCGTCGCGAGAAGCTTCGGCAGGTACTCCGCCTCGAGCCGGTCGAGGCTGTCGCGCGTCGCACTCGTCGAGACGTTGACCGCAGCGACCACATCGCCGCGACGGTCGTGCAGCGGCACGGCGACAGAGCGCAGGCCCGGTTCGAGCTCGCCGTCGACCAGCGCCCATCCCTGGCCGCGAACGTGCACGATCTCAGAGCGCAGCGCGGCCGCTTCGGTGAGGGTCCGCTCGGTCAGCGACTCGAGAACGGATGCCTCGAGCAGGCCCTCCAGCGCAGCATCCGGCATTCCCGCCAGCAGTACCCGCCCCATCGACGTCGCGTACGCCGGGAACCTCGTGCCGATCGTGATGCGCACGCTCATGATGCGGCGCGTGGGCACGCGCGCGATGTAGACGATGTCGGTGCCGTCCAGGACCGCCGCCGAGACGCTCTCGTCGACCTCGTGCGAGAGACGCTCGAGGTGAGGCTGCACGATCTCGGGAATCGACACGGCGCTGAGGTAGCTGAATCCGAGCTCGAGCACCCTCGGCGTGAGGGCGAAGCGGCGGTCGTCGGCGCGCACGTATCCGAGCTGCTCGAGCGTCCGCAGGAACCTGCCCGCGGCGGCCCGCGTGATCCCGGAGCGCCGGGCGACGTCGCTCAGCGTGAGCTCGGCGTGCTCCGCGTCGAACGCACGGATCACCGCGAGTCCGCGCGCGAGCGACTGCACGAAGTCGCCCGAGGGCGCCGACTGGGGCTCTTCACTCACTCGCCGTGCTCCTCGCGGGTGGAACGGGTGTCCGTACGCGAGACTATCGCGCCCCATCCGCCGTCCCACGGCCCCGCCGGCCGCGCGGGCCCAACCCGGCGAGCATGCGGGCCAGCTCGCCGCGGGCATCGGCGATCTCGCGCAGCTCTGCGTCGGCCCGCGCGAGGGTGTCGTCCAATCCGTCGCCGGGAGCGCGATGCGCGTCGAGCAGATCGAGGTCTGCGCGAGCGGTCGCCACGACGCCAGCGAGCGCGGCCGCGAGCGCCTCGCCGGCGACGACCAGGTCGGCTTCGACGTTCGGATTGCCGACGTCGGCGAGCAGACGCACCTCCGCGAGGAGGGATGCCGCCACCCGCCCCACCGCGAGCGACGAGTCCGTCGCCTCCACGGTGGCCGCCCGCACGGCGCTCTCGCGCTCGGGGCCGTCGTCCATCGCGAGCGCGGCTCCGAACCCAGCCGACCGGACGCCGTCGGCCTCAGCGGCCGCGGTCGCCTGACGCCGGACGCGGTCGAGGCGCGTGCGCGCCGACGCGGCCTCGGGCTCGCCGGGCGTGTAGGCGGCGACCATGCCCAGCAGTGCCGCCGCGATCGCGGTCATGACCGCGCACGCCGCACCACCGCCCGGGGCGCCGTGGTCCTCCGCGAGCCGGTCGAGCCACTCGTCGAGCGGGGTCGCAGCGGGGATGAGATCGTCGTCGGCCATGGTCCTCCTCAGCGTCGCGTCGCGGTCGGTGGCGACGGATGCCGTCACCCTATGGTCTGGACGGTCAAGGCCCCCGGGGCTTGACTCCGTGTGTCGAGACCGCACGTACTCGCCGAGAACGCATATCCTGCGCGCCAGGAGCATGCGGTCTCGGCGAGGCCGTACGGTCTCGACGGCAGGGGGCGCGTCCCGGGGCGGGCTCAGCGCTCGAGCACCACCGCGAGGCCCTGGCCCACGCCGATGCAGAGGGCGGCGACGGCGACGCCGCCGCCGCGGCGCTTCAGCTCGTGCGCGGCGCGCCCGATGATGCGTCCGCCAGAGGCGCCGAGCGGATGCCCGATCGCGATGGCACCGCCGTGGATGTTGAGCTTGGCGGGGTCGAGCTCGGTCCACAGCTTCAGGCACGCGAGGCTCTGCGAGGCGAACGCCTCGTTCAGTTCGACGACGTCCACGTCCGCCCATGTGCGGCCGGCTCGTGCGAGGGCGAGGTCGGCCGCTTCGACCGGCGCGACACCGAAGACGTCGGGGTCGTTGCCGAAGACGCCTCGACCGGTGATGCGAGCGAGGGGCTCGGCATCCATCGCCCCTTCTCTTCCGAGCAGCACGGCCGAGGCTCCGTCGTTGATCGACGACGAGTTGCCGGCTGTCACGGTGCCGTCCGTAGCGAAGAGGGCCTTGAGCCCCGCGAGCTTCTCCAGCGTCGTGTCGGCGCGGATGCCCTCGTCACGGGTGAGCTCGGCGCCCGGCACCTGCACGATCTCGGCGTCGAACACGCCGTCGGCCCACGCCTGGGCGGCACGGGTGTGGCTCTTCAGCGCGAACGCGTCCTGCTCTTCACGCGAGATGCCGTAGATCGAGGCGAGCTTCTCGGCCGACTCGCCGTTCGAGATCGTCCACTCCTTCGGCAGCGCCTTGTTGACCATGCGCCACCCGATCGAGGTGTTCCACAGCGTCTGGTTGCCGACGGCCGGCCACGGCTTGGGTGACTTCTCGACGACGAACGGCGCGCGGCTCATGGACTCGACACCGCCCGCGAGCACGATGTCGGCGTCTCCCGCCTCGATCGCCCGTGACCCCTGGATGACCGCCTCGACGCTCGAGCCGCACAGGCGGTTGACGGTCACTCCGGGCACGCTCGTCGGGAACCCGGCGAGCAGCGCACCCATGCGCGCGACGTTGCGGTTGTCTTCCCCCGCCTGGTTTGCGTCGCCGAACACGACCTCCTCGATGCGGGCAGGATCGAGCCCGGTCCGCTCGACGGTCGCCTTCATGACGATGGCCGCGAGGTCGTCGGGGCGTACGCCTGAGAGCGCTCCGCCGGCGCGGCCGAACGGCGTGCGGACGGCGTCGTAGATATAGGTGGACGGCATGTCAGTTCCCTTCGACGGATGCTGCGGCCGAGACCGGGCTCAGATCGAGTCCGGTCAGCTCGGACAGCGACGCGACGGTGTTGTCTCCGAAAGCCTCTCGCACGGCGAAGCCGTCGGCGGTGACGTCGAAGATCGCGTGATCGGTGTAGACGCGCGTGACGCACCCCACGCCGGTGAGCGGATACGTGCAGGCCTGGACGAGCTTGGACTCGCCGGACTTGGTGAGCAGATCCGTCATGACATAGACGTTCTTCGCACCGATCGCGAGATCCATCGCGCCACCCACGGCCGGGATGGCACCCGGCGCGCCGGTGGACCAGTTGGCGAGATCGCCGCGCTCCGAGACCTGGAATGCACCGAGGACGCACACGTCGAGGTGCCCGCCGCGCATCATGCCGAAAGAGTCGGCGTGGTGGAAGTACGCCGACCCGGGCAGCGCCGTGACGGGCTGCTTGCCGGCGTTGATGAGGTCGGGATCGATCCGCTCCGGCTCGGGCGCCGGGCCCATGCCGAGCAATCCGTTCTCGGTGTGCAGGATGATCTCGAGGTCGTCGGGCAGGAAGTTGGCGACCAACGTGGGTGCGCCGATCCCGAGGTTGACGTACGAGCCCTCCGGGATGTCGGCGGCAATGCGAGCGGCGAGCTGCTCGCGGGTGATGCGGCTGGCCGCGGCGCCAGGCTGCTGAGAGTTCACTGGTCCACCTCCGCTGTGGCCGCGGCTGGGCCCACGCGCCCGGAGGCTCCGCGCAGCGCGCCAGCGCTGTGTGGAGAGGGCGTGGGGACCGGTCTCGCCAGCGGCCGCCCCTCGATATCGACGCCGCCGACGAACTCACCGCCGCGCAGCCAGGCGCGCTCGCCGACCGCGACGACGCGATCGACGAAGATGCCCGGCGTCACGACGTTCTCGGGTTCGAGCGACCCGAGCGGCACGATCTCGTCGACCTGGACGATCGTGGTCGCCGCGGCCGACGCCATGATCGGGCCGAAGTTGCGCGCGGTCTCTCGGTAGACGAGGTTGCCCCAGCGGTCTGCGCGGCGCGCGCTGATGAGCGCGACGTCGGCCTTGATCGGATACTCGAGCACGTACGTGCGGCCGTCGATCACCCGCTCCTCCTTGCCTTCTGCCAGCTGCGTGCCGACGCCGGTCGGGGAGAAGAAGGCGCCCACGCCGGCACCCGCCGCGCGGATGCGTTCGGCCAGGTTGCCCTGCGGCACCAGCTCGAGCTCGATCTCGCCGGCTCGGTACAGCTCGTCGAAGACCCACGAGTCGTGCTGGCGAGGGAACGAGCACAGGATCTTGCGCACCCGCTTCTTCGCAAGCAGCGCCGCGAGCCCGACGTCGCCGTTGCCGGCGTTGTTGTTCACGACGGTGAGATCGGTCGCGCCTTGTGCGATGAGCGCGTCGATGAGCTCCACCGGCTGCCCGGCACGCCCGAACCCGCCGATCATGACGGTCGCGCCGTTCTGGATGCCGGCCACCGCCTCGTCGACGGATGCCACGGTCTTGTCGATCACTATGCCTCCGTGTTCGCTGTGCGAACGCTTGTACGTATTGCGGCCAGTCTAGCGAAGCGGCCGCGATAGCGGAAGCCCCGGCGGTGGACCGCCATGAGCACGTCGCCAGGACGGCGCGCCGCATCCCGTCGCCGCATCAGGAGATCTCGTGGGGGCGAAGGTGGGGGCGCGCGGGTGGGGGCGAAGGTGGGGGCGGGCGGCGGGGTGGCAGGAGGGTCGCGGGCGAGCGGGCGGCGGGACCGCGCGTCACTCCGCGGCGAAGACCTCGTTCGCGATGCGGAAGGCGGTGTTCGCGGCGGGGACGCCGCTGTACACCGCGGACTGCAGGATGATCTCGCGGATCTCGTCGACCGTGAGCCCGTTGCGCAAGCCCGCGCGCAGGTGCATCGCGAGCTCTTCGTGGTGCCCGTGTGCGATGAGCGCCGTGATGACCGCGACCGACCGGGAACGGCGATCTAGGCCCGGCCGGGACCAGATATCGCCCCACGCGACGCGGGTGATGAAGTCCTGGAAGTCCGCGGTCAGTTCGCTCGTGCCGGCGATCGCGCGGTCGACGTGGTCGTCTGACAGCACCTCGCGGCGCACCACCATGCCCCGGTCGTACCGCTCCTCATCCGAGAGCCCTTCGCCGGCAGGTCTGGTCATGCGCTCGTCCCCTGTCGTTGCTGCGCGAAGAAGTGCACGAGAACGGATGCCACAGCCTCGGGCTGTTCGGCGGGTGGCAGGTGTGCGGCGTCCGGGATCTCGTGCGTGCGCCCGCGGGTGACACCGTCGGCGATCTCGTGTGCCTTCGAGTCGGGCGCGACGGCGTCGTGCGCACCCCACACCGCGAGGATCGGAGCGTCGATGCGCCCGAGGTCGGCGCGCACGTCGTACGCGGCGAGCGCCTCGCAGCACAGCGCGTAGCTTTCGTCGTCGGCGTCCTGCAGCGCGTGCAGCAGCCGGCCCGACAGCTCGGGGCGGCGAGCGACCGAGTCGGGTGCGAACCAGCGCTGCGCCGATGCGACGATGAGGCTCGACGTCGACTGGGCACGCACCTGGGCAGCGCGCTCGTGCCATGCCTCGGGTTCGCCGAGCTTGGCACCGGAGGCGAGGATCGCCGCCGCGGTGACGCGATCCGGATGCCGCAGCGCGAGCGCCAGTCCGACGGCTCCGCCCAGCGACACCCCGGCGTAGAGGAACGGTCCGTCCACCGCGTCGGCGACGGCATCGGCGAGGTCGGCGACCGTGAAGGGTTCCGTCGCCGGCGAGGACACACCGTGCCCGGGCAGATCCCACGCGACGACCCGGTACTCACCGGCGAGCGCGGGTGCGACGTCCTCCCACAGGATCGTCGAGGTGCCGAGCGACGGCCCGAGCACCAGGAGAGGCGCCGCGTCGGCGCCGACGGAGGGACGGCCGAGGGGCGTGAGGGCGATCGATGGGGCGGTCATGCTTCCTCCCGCCGCTCGCCGGGTTCGCTCTCGGTCGCGATACCGGCACCGGCATCGGCATCGGCACCGGCATCGGCACCGGCGGCCGCGTTCCGGCGATGCCCGGCGACGGCCTGATCCACGAGCTGCGAGGCCAGCCCCGAGTACGCGGCGGGGTCGAGGAGGGCATCGACATCGAGGTCGGCGGCCTCGGGCAGTGCGGCGACGAGCTGCCGCAGGTCGCCGCCCGCGCCGGCGGCCGTGACGAGGTCGCCGACGCGATCGGCGCCGATGCGAGGGCCGAGCACGAGCGACAGCCGCTCGGCGACGATGAGGCCGTGCGTGGCGGCGAGGTTGCGGGCAACGGCGGCCGTGTCGACGTGCAGGCCCTCGACCAGACGCTGGGCGTTCGCGGTGGCCCCCAGCGTGAGTCGCAGCAGCTCGCGCAGGGTCGGCCATTCCGCGTGCCACGCGCCGTCGGGGCGCTCGTCGACAGCGAGCGCCGAGGCCAGGTGCAAGGTCGCCCCGAGTTGCGGCGCGCGCAGCGCGGCGGAGCGGATGAGAACGGATGCCGCGGGGTTCTGTTTCTGCGGCATCGCCGACGAGCCGCCGGCCGCTCCCTCGGCGAGCTCGCCGATCTCGGTGCGGCTGAGGGTGGCGACGTCGGCGGCGATCACGCCGACGGCGTCGACGGCCTGCACCAGGGCGTCGCCGAGCTCGGTCACCGGCCACCGCGTGGTGTGCCACGGTGCCTCGGGGGCCGCCAGTGCGAGCTCATGCGCGAAGGACGCGGGAAGCATGGTCGCAACGGCACGTGCGCTGAGCGAGGAACGAGACGGAGCATCCGTCCCCGCGATCTCGACGAAGGAGGCCAGGGTGCCGCCGGCCCCACCGAGCTGGGCGGGAAGCTCGCGCCACACCGCCTCGAGCCGGTCGGCGGCACGTCGCACGCCACGCAGCCAGGTCGCCGCACGCAGACCGACCGTGGTCGGCACCGCGTGCTGCGTGAGGGTCCGTGCCGCGCCCACCTCGTCGCGGCGCGAGCGCGCGAAGCCGCGCAGCGCGATCTCGGTGTGCCGCAGCGATGCCGCGGCCTGGATCGCGGCGCGACGCCCGATGACCATGAGCGCCGAGTCGAGGATGTCCTGGCTCGTCGCGCCGCGGTGCAGCCACACGCGGGCCGGATCGGAGAGGCGGTCCTTGAGTATGCGCACCAGCGGGATCACCGGGTTGCCGCCCGAGACCGAGGCCGCCGTCAGCGCGCCGAGGTCGACGCCGTGGCCGCGGCATCCGCGCAGCTCTCCCGCCCAGCCGAACTCGGTCTCGATCTCGTCGACGACCTCGCCGGGCACGAGGCCGGCGGCGGCGTAGGCGCGGACGAGCGCGACCTCGGCGGTCACGAGCGCGTCGAGGACCGCAGCATCCGTCACGGCCGCGTCGTGACCGACGGTCACCGGCGACAGCAGCCCGGCGTCCCCCGCGAGGGGAGGGCCGGCGGATGCGTCAGAAGGCAAGGAACACGGTCTCCTTCTCGCCCTGCAGATGGATGTCGTGGTGCAGGTGTCCGTTGGGCAGGCGCGTCGCGACGAGCGTAGCGCGCTCGCCCTCCTCGAGCGAGGACAGCAGCGGATCGGCCGCCAGCAGGTCCTCGGCCTCGGGCAGGTAGATGCGCGTCACGAGCTTGTCGGGCAGGCCGCGCGCGAAGACCACGACCGAGAAGAACGGTGCTCCACCGTCGACCGATCCGGGGTTGCGGGTCCAGAACTCGTAGCGACCGACATCGGTCGTCGCCGCCCGGCCGAAGCCGGTGAACGAGTGGTCGTCACGGCGGAACGCGCCGTGGGCCCGCGGGATCTCGCCGTTCTCGTCGGCACTCCAGATCTCGACGACCGCGTCGGGGATGGGGGCTCCGGCGCCGTCGAACACGGTGCCGCCGACCACGATCGCGCCGGGGCTGTGCGGGAAGACGACCTCGTGCTTCTTCTGATAGTCCAGGCCGAAGGCGAAGAACGGTCCGACGGTCTGGCCGCCGGTCGGCTCATGCGTCTTCTCGCCCAGGTCACGCTTCGCGCGTGCGGATGCAGCGGCCATCAGTGCTCCCCCTCCTCGGGCTCGAACCACGTGGCATCCGGTCCGTCCACCACGATGTCGAAGCGGTAGCCCATCGAGAACTCTGGCACCGAGAGATCGTGGTCGTACAGGCCGATCAGGCGGTCGCGGTCCTTCTGGCGCCAAATGGTGTTGTAGATGGGGTCGAGCGGGAAGAGCGGATCCCCCGGAAAGTACATCTGGGTGACGAGGCGCTGCGTGAATCCCGAACCGAAGATCGAGAAGTGGATGTGCGCGGGTCGCCACGCGTTGACGTGGTTCTTCCACGGGTACGCGCCCGGCTTGATCGTCGTGAACTTGTAGTAGCCGTCGTCGTCGGTGACGATGCGACCGGCGCCGGTGAAGTTCGGGTCGAGGGGGGCCGGATGCTGGTCGCGCTGGTGGATGTAGCGGCCCGCGGCGTTGGCCTGCCAGAGCTCGACGAGCTGGTTCGCGACCGGGCGGCCCCAAGAGTCGAGCACGCGGCCCTCGACCGTTATGCGCTCACCCTGCGGCTCGCCGGTGTGCTGCAGCGTCAGGTCCGACTCGATCGCGGCGACGTCGCGCTGACCGAACGCGGGAGACCACAGCTCGATCGTCTCGGGGTCCACGAGCTTGGGGTTCTTGGTGGGGTGGCGAAGCAGCGTCGAGCGGTACGGCGGGAAGTCGTGCAGGCTCATGTTGAGCCGTTCGCCCGCCGCCTCGCGGCGTGCTGCGGCGGCGTGGTAGTCGATGATCTCCTGCGTGATCTCGCCCTGGGTGAGCTGGTCGGGCGAGGCGAGCAGCGACTCCGGCGCGGCGGCCGCCTGCTCGAGCACGACCGAGGACGAGAACGCCTCCTCGCCCCGGGGATCGGGTTCGGCTGAAGTCATGAGGTCTCCTTCGACGCACGTGTTCGCTGCGGAACGGTCCTGACCAGCGTGACACCGCGACCCGCCCGTCGCGCGGAGGATTCCCACCCAGTGGGAATGCCCCCGCATCCTCTCTCCCTCCCCCGCATCCTCATGTCCCTCCCTCCCCGCGTCCCCTCTCCCCCGCGTCCTCATGCCCCTCCCTCGCCGCGTCCTCATGCCCCTCCCCCGCCGACCATGTGGGTTCTGCGCCGACCATGTGGGTTCTGCGCCGACCATGTCGACATGCTCGGCGCGAAACCCACATGCTCGCGAGAAAACCCACATGCTCGGCGAAAAGGATGCGGGAGGGATGCGGAAGAAATGCGGGAGGGGTCAGGGCAGGCGCAGGTCGTGGTGGAGGTCCTTCGCGGCCTGCACCACGAGGGGCCCCAGCCGGCGCTCGTCGGCGCGCTCCAGGTGCACGACGAGACCCACCGCGGTGGGCGGCAACCCCTCGACCCGCGGCAGCGCGGCGGCCACCGACACGTTGCCGAGCGTCATCTCCTCGCGGGTCGTGGCGAACCCCAGCGCGCGGGTGCGCGCGATGTCGGCGCGCAGCCTCGCTTCGGTGGTGATGGAGTGCACGGTCTCGCGTTCGAGCGGCGCGCGGAAGTAGCGCTCGAGCCACGGCTCGTCGCGCGTGGCCAGCAGTGCCTTGCCGACTCCAGTCGTGTGCAGGGGTCCGCGGCCGCCCATCCGGCTCAGCGTCGGTATGGACTGCCGGCCCGTGAGCCGACCGACGTACAGGGCACTCGTGGTCTCGGGGGTGGCACCGTCGAGCACCGCCAGATGGACGTTCTCGCCCGTCGCCTCGTACAGCCGCACCATATGCGGCAGGGCGGTCTCACGCAGCCGCAGCGACAGTGGCGACAGCTCGCCGAGCTCCCACAGCCGCGGGCCGATCGCGTACGTGTGGGCGGGTCCCCGCGACAGCAGACCCTCGGCGACGAGGGTCGCGAGCAGGCGATGGAGCGTCGAGGACGCGAGCCCCGTCCGCTGGGCGAGCGTCGCCGCCGTCACGGCCGGCTCGTCGTCGCTGAAGCATCCGAGCACACGGAGCGTCCGCTCCAGCACGCCTTCGCCCTCGCCCATGGCTCCTCCCCGTGCAGGCTACCCGTCCCGCGGGCGCGGGCGGGCCGCGGCGTGGCACAGTGGGCGCATGGCCAACTCGCCCTCCGGCGATTCGATGACCGACCGCCTGGTGCGCGTGCTCGAGACGTTCACCGCCGAGCGGTCGATGCAGACGGCGTCCGAGATCGGGCGCCGGGCGGGCCTGCCGTCATCGACCGCGCACCGGATCGTCGATGAGCTCGTCGCGGCAGGACTGCTCGAGCGCGACGAGGACCGCCGTGTGCACCTCGGCATGCGGCTGTGGGAACTGGCGCTCCGCGGGTCGACGGCGCTGCGGCTGCGGCAGGCGGCGCTCCCTCATATGGAGCGGGTGCAGGCGCTGATCCGCGAGCACACTCAGCTCGCGGTGCTCGAGCAGGGCGAGGCGCTCTTCCTCGAACGCCTCTCGCACCCCGATGCCGGCGCCAACATCACGCGCATCGCCGGCCGGCTGCCGCTGCACGCTTCGTCGTCGGGCATCGTCCTGCTCGCCCACGCGCCGGGCGAGCTGCGCGACCGGGTGCTCGCCGGCCCCCTGCGCGCCGTCTCGCACGAGACGGTGACGGATGCCGCAAGCCTGCGTCGCATCCTCGCCGAGGTGCGCCGCACCGGCGTCGCCGTCGCGCCCGGCTGGATCGAGTCCGTCTCGACCGGCGTGGCGGTGCCGCTCCGCGATGCGGGCGAGGTGGTGGCGGCGCTGTCGATCGTGCTGCCCCGCGACACGCCGCCCGAGCCGGCGATCGCCGCCCTGCGGGTCGCCGCCGGCGAGATCGAACAGGCGCTCCGCGCCGACCGCCGCTGACCCGAGCGAGCGCGCACCTCGTGCCGGGGCATCCGTGTTCCGCCCCTCGTGCTTGCACCGCGATCCGCCGCTCATCCCCGCCCCTCCGCCCATCCGCTCATCCGCCCATCCGCCCACAGAATCGGATCCGCAGGTGCGGACGTCCGCCCCGACACGCCGCGGGTCGACCGTCCACTGCGGCGAGTCGGCCGCCGGGTCCGCACCTGCGGATCCGCACCTGCGGATCCGATTCGAGGGAAGGGATACGACACAGGCACGAACCGAGGGAAGGGATACGACACAGGCACGAACCGAGCGAAGGGATACGACACAGGCACGAACCGAGCGAAGGGATACGACACAGGCACGAACCGAGCGAAGGGATACGACACAGGCACGAACCGAGGGAAGGGATGCGGCAGAGGCACGTAATCCTCCCGATGAACGGGAATCTGCCCACAGCATCCAGAACCGCGCGGCACACTGGGCGGCAGCATCCGTATTCCGTCGAAGGAGACGCCATGACAACGATCCGCACCCGCGTCGCCATCGTCGGCGCCGGACCCGCCGGGCTGCTGCTGTCGCACCTGCTCGGCATCGCCGGCATCGAGTCCGTCGTCATCGACCAGCGCACGCGCGACGAGATCGAGACCACCATTCGTGCGGGCATCCTCGAGCAGGGCACGGTCGAGATCCTGGACTCGTCTGGGGCCTCGAGCCGGGTTCGCGCGGTCGGCAACCGCCACGACGGCATCGAGCTGCGCTTCGCCGGCGCGGGGCACCGCATCGATTTCGCGAGCCTCGTGGGCCGCGGCGTGTGGCTCTACCCGCAGCACGAGGTGCTGAAAGACCTCATCGCGGTGCGCCTGGGCAAGGGCCAGGACCTGCGCTTCGGAGTGACCGCCGAGCGGGTCGAGGACGCGGCATCCGCTCGCCCGCGAGTCATCGCGACGGATGCCGAGGGCGACCGTCTCGAGATCGAGGCCGATTTCGTGGTCGGCGCCGACGGGTCGCGCAGCGTCGTGCGCGAGGCGGTCACCGGCTCATCGACGGGCGGGTACTACCGCGAGTATCCGTTCGCGTGGTTCGGGATACTGTGCGAGGCGCCGCCGAGCGCCGACGAGCTCATCTACTCGAACTCGCCCAACGGATTCGCCTTGATCAGTCAGCGCAGCGCCACGGTGCAGCGCATGTATTTCCAGTGCGATCCGGATGCCGATCCCGACGCCCTCACCGAAGAGCAACTGTGGCAGCAGCTTCAGGCGCGCGTGCCTGGCACGACGCTGAAGGAGGGGCCGATCTTCCAGCGCGACGTGCTGCGGTTCCGCAGCTTCGTCGCGCACGAGCTGCTGCGCGGCCGCGTCGCTCTCATCGGGGACGCGGCGCACACGGTGCCGCCGACCGGCGCGAAGGGCATGAATCTCGCCGTCGCGGACGTCATCGTGCTCGAGCGTGCGCTGCGTGCGCTGCTGCTCGATGGCGACCAGCGGCTGCTCGAGGCGTTCCCCGAGACCGCCCGGCACCGCATCTGGAAGGCGCAGCACTTCTCGTGGTGGATGACGAACATGCTGCATGTCGCGCCGGACGCCTCCGACTTCGACCGGCAGCGGCAGCTGGGCGAGCTGCGCTCGGTCGTGGAATCCGAGGCCGGCCGCACCTACCTCGCCGAGGCGTACACCGGCTGGCCGCTCGAGGGCCTCGCCTGACGTCCGGCGGCCGTCACCGCGCCGCCGCTGCGGCACCACGCCGTCACGGCCGCCGTCACCGCGCCGCCGCTGCGGCACCACGCCGTCATCGCCGCCGTCACCGCGCCGCCGCGCGCGACAGCGGCCGCGCGGACGCCCATCCGGCCACGAGCAACGCCAGCACCGCCGCCAGCAAGACGAGCAGGGGCGCCGCCCACGACCCCGTCGACTCGTGCAGCATCCCGAGCACGATGGGTCCGCTCGCGCCGCCCGCGTAGCCGACTGCCTGCACGGTGCCCGAGCGCCCGGCGACGGCGCGGTCATCTCCACCGAGGGCGTTCAGCATGATGAACACCCACGTGATGCCGGCGCCCTGCGCGAGGCCGCCGACGACGCACCACATCAGCCACGCGCCCGGCGAGAAGAGGAAGCCCAGAGGGATGGCGAGCCACGCGACGCCGAGCACGATCGCACTGGTCGCCAGCGAGGTCCGGTGGGCGAGCAGCGGGATCCCGAGTGCGCCCGCGATGCCCGCCAGCTGGAAGACGGATGCCACGGCCCCGGCCTGCGCCGCCGGCATCCCATCGTCCATCAAGAGCGAGGGCAGCCACGCCGTGGTCGCATAGAAGGCGAAGGCCTGCCCGGCGAATGCCACCGCGAGGAACCAGGTGGTCGGCGCCCACGCCGCCGACCGGGCTGCGCCGTCCGCATCGGCGGCCTGCGGCGCGGGCGCCGGCGCGAGTGCGCGCAGACCGTGCGTCCCGATCCATGTCGCGAGTGCAGCAAGACCGAACCCGCCCCACACCGCGAGCGCGACGCGCCAATCCGTCGCCGCGGCCAACGGCGCGGTGGCGAGCGTGACGACCATCGTGCCGACGTTGATTGCCGAGGTGTAGACACCCGTCATGAAGGGCACCCGTGCGGGCGGGTACTCGCGCTTGATGATGATCGGCACCACGACGTTGCCGACGGTGAGGAAGAGGCCGATCATCGCCGTGCCGACCATCGCCGCCGTCAATCCGCCGAGCGAGCGGACGAGGCACCCCGCCACCGAACCTGCCAGGGCGATCGTGAGGGCGAGATCGGCGCCGCACCGGCGGATCAGGGCCACCGCCAGCGGCGCACACACCGCGAAGGCCAGCACCGGGATGCTCGTGAGCAGCCCCACGGTGCCCGCGGTGACGGCGAGGTCGTCCTGCACCTCGCGGGCGACGGGCGCGACCGCGACGATCGGTGATCGCAGGACGGCCGCGGTGAGGAGGATTGTGAGTGTCACCCCGACCGCGTGCCACGACCGCGGGGCACGGGTCGACGATCGCATCGCGCCAGGCTACCGAGCGCGGAGACGGGTGGTGAGGCGCATTGCCGCTCAGCGAGAACGGGGGACGACGCGGCCAGAGGCTCGGTTATAGTCCGGTGACCATGGCTTCACCGTCGCCGATGACTCCCCCGCGGTCCGCATCGCGGTCGACGTCCGTCGTGCTGCTGATCGCGGCGGTGTGCCTGGTCGCAGCGAACATGCGGCCCACCATCACGGGTCTCGGCCCGCTCCTCGACCAGATCGGCGCCGACACCGGCCTGTCGATCGCGGTCCTCGGGGTTCTCGCCGCCGTGCCGCTCATCGCGTGGGCGCTGTTCTCGCCGCTCGCGCACACGCTGAGCCGCCGGTTCGGGCAGCCGCGTGTGCTGCTCGGGTCGCTCCTCGTGCTCTTGGCAGGCACTCTCGTCCGCTCGCTGCCCGGGCCGGTGCTGAGCCTCTGGATCGGCACCGCGGTGATCGGCCTCGGCATCGCGCTGATCAACGTGCTGATGCCCGCCGTGGTCAAGCGCGAATTCTCCGGCCATGTGCGTGGGGTTACCGCGCTCTACACGGCGCTGCTGGCCGGGTTCGGCGCGATCTCGTCGGGCGTCGTCGTCCCGATTTCGCATATCGACCTCGGCGGCGGTCCCGCCGGCTGGCGCTTCGCGTTGCTCGTGACGGGCGGCATCCTGCTCCCCCTCGCGATCGCGGCCTGGTGGTGGGCGCACCGCGGCGCCCGCCATGCGCACGTGCGCGAGACGACCCAGCACGGCCGCACCGGCATCTGGGCCGACCCGGTCGCGTGGCTGGTGGCTGCGTACATGGGGTTGCAGGCGGCGATGTTCTACATGCTCGTGACCTGGCTCGCCGCGATCTCGATGTCGACCGGGCGCTCGGAGGTCGTGGCCGGGATCGACGTCATGGTCTACCAGCTGTTCTCGCTCGCCGGCTGTCTGGCGCTTCCGCTGATCCTTCGCGGCCGGGTGGAGCGGTTCGCGCCGGCCCTGATCCCGTCGCTGGCGATCCTCGGCGTGATCGGCCTCATGCTCGTACCGGACGCGGTCGCCTTCTGGGCCTCGCTCATCGGACTGTCGTCGGGGGCGACCCTCGGCATGTCCCTCACGCTCATGGCCCAGCGGGCACGCGACCACGACGCCTCGGCGGCCCTGTCGGGCATGTCGCAGTCGGTCGGGTATGTCATCGCCGCGACCGGGCCGGTCGCCTTCGGTTGGCTCCATACCCTCACCGACGGATGGATCGCACCGCTTGCACTCCTTCTCGGGGTGCTCGTGCTGCTCACCTTCGTCGGGGTCTTCGCCGGCCGCGAGCGGTTCGTCCTCGACCGTGGGTAGTCAGGGACGGATGCTGCGGCCGCCGCGCTTCGGGGGGCACATTTCGCGGGGTCGAGCGCCGCGATCCCGCGTGTCGTGACACCCGAAACGCTCCCCGAGAGGCTCAGGCCTCGGGGAAGGCCAGGGTGCGCAGCAGGTCGGTGAGGGTCTGACGCTCGTCGTCCGAGAGGTGTGCGTGAACCTGCTCCTCGGCGGACCTCGCGGAATCTCGCGCGGCGAGCGCGAGCGCACGGCCGGCGTCCGTGGCCACGACGACGTTCGCACGGCGGTCGACCGGGTCAGGCCGGCGCTCCACGAGCCCGCGCGACTGGAGGTCGTCTACGAGGCTGACGACCTGGCTCGGGTCCAGCCGGAGGAACTCGGCGAGCTCGCGCTGCGAAGGGCCGGCGCCGTCGGCCGCGAGCGAGAGCACGGAATACGAACGCGCCTTCAACCCGTGCTCGGCGAGAGCCGCGTTGCCCGCGGCCAGCGCGATCGCATTCGCTCGGGCGAGCAGGAAGCTCATGTCGTCGGTCAGGGTCGAGGCACGCAGGCCGGCCGCGACGACATCGACGGGTTTCGGCATGGACAGATCGTAGCCCACTTCGTGGATGAAGCAAACGATTGACAATCTCAATCATTCCGGCTTCAATAGGCACGCAGGCACGACGCGCACGTCGGCAGGACACAAGCACGTCGGCAGGACACAAGGGAGTCACGCATGTCACTCGAAGGCAAAGTCGCCATCGTCACCGGCTCGGGCCGTGGCCTGGGCCTGGCCTACGCGCAGGAGCTCGCCCGCCAGGGGGCCGCGGTCGTCGTCAACGACGTCGACCAGGCGACCGCCGCCGACGCGGTCGCGTCGATCGAATCCGCGGGCGGCAAGGCCGTCGCGGTGGTCGCGCCGGTCGGCTCCACCGAGACGGCGAAGCAACTTGTCCAGACCGCCGTCGACACGTACGGGCGCCTGGACATCCTCGTCACCAACGCCGGCGTCCTGCGCGACACGGTGCTGTGGAAGATGAGCGACGACGACTTCGACACGGTCATCAACGTGCATCTGCGCGGCACCTTCACGTGCGTGCGCGAGGCGGCGACCTACATGCGCGCCAACGAGATCGCGGGGCGCATCATCTGCATCGGCTCCCCCACCGGGCAGCGCGGCAACTTCGGCCAGACCAACTACGCCGCCGCCAAGGCCGGCATCGTGGGCATGGTCCGCACGTGGGCCCTCGAGCTGAAGAAGGCCGGCATCACCGCCAACGCCGTCATCCCGGTCGCCGCGACGGCGATGACGGCGACCGTCCCCTACTTCGCCGCCGCGGTCGAGGCCGATCAGAAGGGCGAGCCGATGCCCGCGTTCTTCCGCCACGACCTCGGGTTCGGGACGTCGGACGATGTCGCGGGACTCATCGCGTATCTCGCGTCGGATGCTGCCGCCTCCGTCACCGGTCAGGCCATCGGCATCGGCGGCGACCGGCTGCAGCTGTGGTCACACCCCGAGGCCGTTGCCACCGCCTACCACGACGGCGGCTGGTCCTACGAGGCCCTCACCGCCGGATTCACCGACGCCGTCGGCGACTTGCAGACCGTCGGCGAGAAGTTCCCGCCGCTGCCCGAAGACCTCCAGCGCCCGGCATCCTGACATGACACGGTACGAACCGGCCATCGACCTCGATGCGATCGAGGCGATCGACGTGCACGTGCACGTCGAGGTCGACGGGCACGGCCACGCGTCGCTGCCCGACGACCTGACGGCGGCGGCGGCGAAGTACTTCTCGACCGACGGGCCGAACCCCGACCTCGACTCGATCGCCGCGTACTATCGGGAGCGCCGCATGGCGGCGGTGGTGATCACCGTCGACGCCGAGACCCAGCTCGGGCATGTACCGATCTCGAGCGCCGAGATCGCTGAGGGCGCCGCGCGCAACAACGACGTGCTCATCCCGTTCGGCTCGGTCGATCCCCGCAAGGAGTCGGCGATCGACGATGCCCGTCGCCTCATCGAAGACAGCGGCGTGCGCGGCTTCAAGTTCCATCCCACCGTCCAGGGTTTCGACCCCTCTGACGAAGCGCATTTCCCGCTCTATGACGCGCTGCAGCAGGCAGGCGTCGTCGCGCTCTTCCACACCGGTCAGACCGGGATCGGCGCCGGCATGCCCGGCGGGCGGGGCTTTCTGCTCGGGCTGTCGAACCCGATGCTGCTCGACCCGGTCGCGGCGCGTTTTCCCGAGTTGCAGATCATCATGGCCCACCCCTCGGTCCCGTGGCAGGACGAGGCGCTCTCGGTGGCGACCCACAAGCACAACACCTGGATCGACCTCTCGGGCTGGAGCCCCAAGTACTTCCCCGAACAGCTCGTGCGCGCCGCCAACTCCTACCTCAAGAGCCGCGTGCTGTTCGGCTCCGACTTCCCGCTGCTCACCCCAGACCGGTGGCTGCGCGACGTCGAGCAGACGGCCCTCAAGCCCGAGGTCATGCCCGGGATCCTCAAGGCCAACGCCGGCCGGCTGCTCGGGCTGACGGCATCCCCCACCCCTGAAGGCTCACGCCCCACACAGTAAGGACACCCCATGACCACCACCGTCGCCTACGCCGACGTCGCCGGAATGGCCGGAACCGACCTCGGCTGGTCGGAATGGCTCGAGGTCACGCAGGACCGCGTGAACCTCTTCGCCGACGCCACCGACGACCACCAGTGGATCCACGTCGACCCCGAGCGCGCCGCATCCGGCCCGTTCGGCGGCGCGATCGCGCACGGCTACCTGTCACTGTCGCTCACCGTGAAGTTCTGGTCGGAGCTGTTCGATGTGACCGGCGTCGGAACCAAGGTCAACTACGGGCTCGACAAGGTGCGCTTCGTCTCGCCGGTCAAGGTGGGCGCACGCGTGCGGATGAACGCCGTGATCGCCGAGGTCACCGAGGTGCGCGGCGGTTACCAGTTCGCCGTCGACCAGACCATCGAGATCGAGGGCGCCGACAAGCCCGCGGTCGTGGCGCGCGGGCTGTACCGCTTCTACGCCTGACCAACCGTCGCTCGCGCCTCGAGGGAGAGGATCCCGCAACGATGCACAACAAGGGACTGGGTTTCTGGCTCGCCAAACGGCGGCTGCGCAACCCCGACAAGACCGCCGTCATCTTCGGCGGCGCCCAGCTGACGTATCGGCAGTTCGCGGATGCCGCGGACCGTGTCTCGGCGGTGCTCCGCGATCGCGGCATCGGCAAGGGCGACGCGGTGGCCTACATCGGCGAGAACAGCCCGCAGTTCCTGCAGGTCATGTTCGCGGCGGCGCAGCTGGGCGCCGTGTTCGTGCCGATCAACACCCGGCTCGCCGCCCCCGAGATGCAGCACGTGCTGGTGGACTCCGGCGCTCGCACGCTGGTTCTCGACCCGGAGTTCCTCGACCGCGCGATGCCGGGCGTCGAGGCCGGGCGGGTCGCGGAGGTCATCGTCACCGGTGAGGGCGTCCCCGAGAACCCGGGCCTCGCGCGGCTGGTGGCCGAGGCGCCCGCCGGCCATACCGTGGTCGATGTCGACCTCGACGACCCGGCCGCGATCATCTACACCTCCGGCACCACCGGCCGCCCCAAGGGCGCCGTGCTGACCCACGGCAACCTCACGTGGGTCGCGATGAACTGCGTCGTGGACTACGACGTGGTCTCGACCGACGTGTCGCTCATGATCTCGCCGCTCTTCCATGTCGCATCGCTCGGGATGGGCGCCCTGCCGGTCATCCTGAAAGGCGCGACACTCGTGCTCGAGAAGGGCTTCGAGCCCGGCCGCGCCCTCGGGCTGATCCAGCAGCACGGGATCACGATGCTCAGCGGCGTGCCGACGACGTACCAGATGATGGCCGACCATCCCGACTGGGCGGGTACTGATCTCTCGACGCTGCAGAAGCTCACGTGCGGCGGATCCGCGGTGCCCACACGCATCCTGAACGCCTATGAAGAGCGCGGTCTGTCGTTCTCGCAGGGATACGGCATGACCGAGACCTCCCCGGGGGCGACGTCGCTGTCTGCCGCGATGACCCGTGAGAAGCAGGGCAGCGTCGGCCTGCCGCACTTCTTCACCGAGGTGCGGATCGCCGACGAGAAGGGCGACCCGGTTGCGCCCGGCACCGTGGGCGAGATCGAGATCACGGGCCCCAACGTCTTCCTCGGCTATCACGGTCTGCCGGACGCGACCGCCGAGGCGTTCACCGACGACGGCTGGTTCCGGTCCGGCGACCTCGGATACCTCGATGCCGACGGCTACCTGTACATCGCCGACCGGCTGAAGGACATGATCATCTCGGGCGGCGAGAACATCTACCCCGCCGAAGTGGAGAACCTCATCTCCGACATCGAGGGCATCTCGGGCGTCGCGGTCGTGGGCGTGCCCGACGACCGGTGGGGCGAGGTGCCGTGGGCGGTCGTCACGCTCAACGAGGGCGCCGACGTCGACACCGAGAAGGTCCGCTCGCACCTGGACGGACTGCTCGCGCGCTACAAGCTGCCCAAGAACGTCGTGGTGGTCGAGGACTTGCCGCGCACGGCCTCGGGCAAGGTCCGCAAGGCCGACCTGCGGGCCCGCTTCACGCGGGGCTGAGCAGACTCCGCCGCCGAGCGCGGCGACTTCGAGACGCTGCCGCGCTTGGAGGTTCCGGCCGTCCAGCGAAGCTGGCAGCCCTGTGGACTCTATTAACCTCGTGGTTAGTATACTAACCATGAGGTTAATCGAACGGACTCCCCACACCACCCGAACCGGAGGCGACGGGCCCGACCGCCCGCGCCGCAGGCCCGTTCTGCGAAGTCTGCTCGTCGTCGCGTTCGGTGTCGCCGCGTTCATCGCCGGCATGCTTGCCGCTTCCGGTCATGCCGATGTCGGTCAATTCGCATCGCGCGACGGACAGCGCGCATACATCGCGGCCTATGAGGAAGCGCTGGCAGAGGCCCCTCGACCACCCGACGCGCAGGAAGACGTGCGCACCACTTTCGGTGTGGTGCGGATGCTGCGCTGGGACGCTGCACACGAAAGTGACCCAGCGCCAGACCCACTCGTCCTGCTGCCGGGCACCCAGTCCGGCGCTCCGGTGTGGGTGGACAACATCGCGAGCCTGGCCGCCACTCGTGCTGTCTATGTCGTCGACCTGCTCGGGCAGCCAGGGCGGAGCGTGCAGGGGGTGCCGGTGACCTCCGCCGCGGAGGATGCCGCGTGGCTCGCCGAGGCTCTCGAGGCGATCGATGGCCCCAAGCACGTCCTCGGTCACTCAATCGGCGGGTGGATCGCGATGAACCTCGCGATCCACGAGCCCGACGCGGCGTCCAGCATCACCGTGCTCGATCCTGTCCAGACCTTCGGCGACCTTTCGATGGAAGCAGTCGTCCGCTCCATCCCCGCATCTCTCCCTTGGCTGCCGCGATCGTGGCGCGAGGACTTCGCCAGCTGGACCGCCAACGGCGCCGCGGTGGAGGACGAACCAGTGGCAGACATGATCGAGGCGGCCATGCAGAACTACCGCCTGGGCAGCCCCCCACCGGCGCGGTTCTCCGACGAGCAGCTCGCCGGCGTGCGGCTTCCGGTTCTGGTGATCATGGCGGGCGCGTCGGTCATGCACGACTCACGGGCCGCCGCGGAGGTCGCCGAACGCACGCTCGTCGACGGAACCGTGGAAGTGTACGACGACGCCTCGCACGCGATCACCGGGGAAGAGCCGCAGCGAGTCGCCGACGATGTGAACGCCTTTCTGAACGCCCTGCAAGACTGAAGCATGCCCACCAGACCGCGCCGGATTCGAGACGCATCGGGTCGCACCCCTACCCCCGCCGAGGTCATGCGGAGATCCCAGATCCTCGACGCGACCATCGCCGTGATCGCGGAGCACGGAGCGGCCGGATTGTCGCTCCAGTCCGTCGCAGACGTGGTGGGTATCACGAAGGCGGCGGTGATCTACCACGTGGGCACGAAGCAGCAGCTGGTCAAAGAGACGTACGAGCACGTGCTCGCCCGGTACATCGATCACATCGCCCGCGAGGTCGACGCCGCACCCGATCCTCGCTCGGCGGTGGTCGCCTACCTTCGCGCGCAGACGGCCTGGTTGCAGAGCAACCGCGACAGCGCCCGTCTCATCGTCGAGGCACTCGCCACCTCCGACGCCGGCATCGAGGACGCACCCCACTCGCCGCGGCGCCACGACGCCTTGACCGCGATGCTCACCGAAGCGCTCGGGCTCGACGAAGGCGCGGCGCGGATTCGCGCCGTCGTTCTCGCGGGAGCGACGGATGCCGCTATCAGCGCGTGGCTCGACGACCCCGGCTTCGACGTGACCGCTGCCACGGAGGTGATCGAAGACATCGCGCTGATGGCGCCGGTCACTCCGCAGCCGGGATCGCGATGAGCTTGCCGCCGAGCTCGCCCGCCGCCGCCTTCTGGTGGATCGCCGGCAGTTCGCTCAGCAGTATGCGCTGATCGACGCCACCTGAGACCGAGCAGCCCGGCCTCGGCCGCGGCGAGTCAGCCGACGAGCGCGGCGAAGTCGCGCACCGCGGGGAAGGCGAACTCGCGGTGGCGGCGCGTGAACAGCTCGTACGAGTGGTCAGCGGGCCAGTCCTCGCCCATGTACTGCCGCGGCAGGCGCGGGTCGACGCGCAGCAGGGCGAGCCAGTCGGCCACGAGCAGCGTCCGCGTCGTGAGCGGCGGCAGATCGGATGCCGCATCCGCACGCTCCCAATGCGCGATGAATTCGTGATGGGCGTCGCGGATGCGCTCGATGTCCCACGCGGTCAGCACCGCCTCGGCCATCGGGAAGCCATCGAGCTCGGAGGCGGCGAACGCGTTGACCGACCCCGGCGGCAGGTCGGGGATGATCGCGGCGAGCGCCGTCGCCAGGTCGACCGAACCCGGAGCGATCCACAGCCCGTCTCGCAGCAGCGCGAAGCTGGACCACGTCAGAGCCGCGCGCAGGCGATGGCGCAGCGTGCGCATGTGCTCGGGAACACTGAACGTCACCAGCGTCCACCCTTCGCCCTGCGGTTCGAACGGGGTCGAGCCGTTGACACGGCCGGATGCCTCCCGCAGCACTTCGCTGCCGTGGGCGGTCAGCTCGAATCCGATCTCACGTCCCAACCGGCGCCGATCGAGCAATCCGCTGTGCACCATGCGGTCGAGATTCGTGCGCACCGCCGACGCCGCCACGCCCGCGCTCTCGAGCGCCCCGATGAGGACGCTGGCGCGCAGCGGCTCGAAGTACCGATCGCACACGTACTCACCGAAGAAGGCCAGCAGCAGCTGGCGCGGCTTGCGGGTGAGCACCGAGGTCTCGGCATCCGCCTCCCCCAGCGCCGAAGCGACCGACAGCGTCACGCCGCACCCGGGCGGACGGCTTCGCCACGTTTCGCGCGCTGGATCTGTTCGTAGACGTGGGTGCGCAGCTCGGTGAACCGGGGCAGGGCGCGGGTGGTGATCTGGTCGCGGTCTGGAGCCAGGTCGATGGGGAGGTCTTCCTGAACCCACGTCGGGGACTTCGACAGCACGATCACGCGCTGACCGAGGTACACCGACTCGTCGATGTCGTGCGTGACGAAGAGGATCGACATGCCGCGTTCGCGGTGCAGCGTGCGGACGAGGTCTTCCAGATCGGCACGGGTCTGCGCGTCCACGGCGGCGAAGGGCTCGTCCATGATGAGCACCTCGGGCTGGTAGGCCACGGCGCGGGCGATCGCCACGCGCTGCTGCATGCCTCCGGACAGCTGCCACGGGTAGCTGCGGGCGGCGTGTTCGAGGCCGACCGCGGTGAGCGCGTCGTCGATCAGTCGGTCGCGCTCGCCGCGGGTGAGCTTCTTGTGCTTCAGGGGCAGCTCGACGTTGCCGCGTACCGTCAGCCACGGGTACAGGCTGCGCCCGTACTCCTGGAACACCAGCGCCATGTTCGGCGGCGGCGCCGTGACGTGCTTGCCGTGCAGCTCGACCAGCCCGTCGGTGGGCTTCAGCAGCCCCGCGATGCATTTGAGCAGCGTGGTCTTGCCGCACCCCGAGGGGCCGACGATGCACACCAGCTCACCGGCATCCATCTGGAAGCTGATGTCGCCGATCGCCTCGACATTGCCCGTCGAGGACTCGTACACCTTGCGCAGGTGCTCGACGGTGAGAAGCGCTTCAGGCACGCTCGACCTCCTTGATTCCGTGGTACCAGCGCAGCACGCGCCGCTCGGCGAATCCGAAGATCACCGCGAGCAGCACGCCGATGAGGCCGAGCAGCACGATGCCGCTCCACATCTCGGCGATGAGGTAGTTGCGCTGGAAGTAGACGATCCGGTACCCGAGACCGGACGAGGAGAAGAACATCTCGGAGATGACCATCAGGATCAGGGCGATCGACAGGCACTGACGAACACCCGTCATGATCCGCGGGCTCGCCGACGGAAGGACGAGGTAGCGCAGCCGCTCGGCCGGAGTGATGGCAAACGAGTGCGCCGTCTCGGTCATGACCGAGTCGGTCGCCCGGACGCCCTCGATGGTGTTGAGCAGCACTGGCCAGACCGCGCCCGCGACCATCACCACGACCTTCATGGTGTCGTTTGCCCCGAGCAGCACCGCGACGATGGGGATCAGCACGGGCGGCGGCACCGCGCGGAAGAACTCGAAGATCGGCTCGAGCAGTTCGCGCAGCCACTGCACCAGGCCGATGACGACCCCCGCGGCGATGCCGATCGCGATGGCCAGCACGATGCTGATCGCCAGACGCCCGAGACTCGGCAGCACGTCGTCGAAGAACGCCGGCCCTACCCACGTGTCGATGAACGCATCGGCGATGACGAGGGGGCTGGGGAAGAACAGCGCGGGCGAGATCGACGACCAGACGCCCCAGATCACCAGCAGGATGATGGGCAGACCCAGCGCATAGGCGGTGTTCTCGGCGGCCTTCGCCCACGCTCGCGACCGGCGACGAGGGGTGATCACGGTACTCGTGTAGAGCGTCACAGGATCTCCTCCCCTCGCACCGACTGGTGCCATGACAGCGACCGGCGCTCGATCGCCCGGAACAGCAGGTTGACCAGCAGCCCGAGCATTCCGGTCACGATCACCAGCGCGTAGACCGTCGTCCATTGGCTGGCCTCGCGCGCGAACATGATCGCCCGCCCCAGCCCGGGAACGTTGATGAACATCTCGGCCGTGATCGCCAGGATCAGCGCGACCGTCGCAGCCAGCCGCAGGCCGGTCATGAGATACGGCAGCGCGGTGGGGAAGACGAGGTTGACGACGCGCGAGCCCCGTGAGAGGCCGAAGCTGCGCGCCGTGTCGCGGGCCACGGCATCCACATCCGCCACGCCGTACAGCACCTGGATGAACACCTGCCAGAAGCTCGCGAACACGATGATCAGCAACGCGGCCTGCAGCTGGTAGCCGAACATCAGGATCGCCAGCGGGATCAGCGCCACCGACGGGATCGGCCGCAGGAACTCCACCGTGGTGTGCGTCGCGCGCCGCAGGAACGGCACCAGGCCGATGATCGTGCCCAGCACGACTGCGAGCACGGTCGCGATCAGCAGACCGATACCCCACGAGGTCAGCGTGCGGCCCACATTGCGCCAGAACTCCAGATCCCGGAACTCCACGAACAGCTGCGCAATGGTCTCGGTCGCGGTCGGGAAGTACGTGGGATTCACGATCCCCAGCATCGGCAAGAGTTGCCAGATCACCAGGAACCCGACGATGCCGGCGATACCCAGCGCGAGCTTGCGCAGGCTGCGGTTGCGGCGTGCGGTCCGGCCGCGGGGCAGAGGCTCGGGCGTGGTGACGACGATCATCGGAGCGTCAGCGGTGGCCATGAAGGTCGATCCGTTCGGTATCGCTCCGTCGGGAGCGCGATCGAGGACAGCGAGCGAGGATGACGGGATGCCGGGGGGTCGCGGCATCCCGCCTCCTGGCCTACTGCTGCTGGATCAGACGGTCGTAGTCGGGCTCGGCGTCGATGTACGCGAACTCGATGGCGAGGGCGCCCAGCTCTTCGATGCCGGCATCGGCCAGATCCCACGTGAACTCCGGCAGCGTGATGCCGGCGGCGGCCTCTTCGGGGATCTCGAGGTTGGTCGCGATCGCCGCGCGAACGGCCTCCTCGTTGCCGGACGCCCACTCGAGCGCCTCAGCCATCGCCTCGGAGTACGCCGCGACCAGCTCCGGGTCCTCGTCGAGAAGCGCCTGGGTCGTGATGCTGGTCAGCACCGTGAGCCCCGGGATCGTGGCCTGGTAGGGCGCGACGACCTCGACGCCGCCGGCGCCGACGATCATGGCCCGGAACGGGTCGGGTGCCCACGCGGCGTCCATCGTGCCGGCTTCGAGTTGGGCGGGGACGTCGGGGAAGGCGACCTCGACGAACTCGATCGTCGACGGGTCGCCGCCGTCGTCTTCCACGGCCTTGCGGATGGTGAGGTCACCGGCGGCGCCGATCGTGTTGACCGCCACCGTCTTGCCGGCGAGGTCGGCAGGGCGGGCGATGCCCGAGTCGCCGAGTGCGACAACCGCGTTGACGTCGGTGCCCTCGGCGAGGCTGTTGGCGTAGTTCCCGACGATCACGACGCCGAGATCCTGCAGGTCGGCGCGGATGGGACCGAACGGCTGGCCGATGGCGAACTGGATGTCGCCGCTGATGAGCGCCGGGATCGCGTTCGCGCCGCCCTGGGCCGGCACGACCTCGATCTCGAGACCGTGGTCTTCGAAGATCCCCTCCTCCATGGCAGCCCACAGGGCTCCGGTCTCGGCGATGGGGAGCGCGGCGACTCGGACGTTGGTCAGCTCGCCCGTGTCGGTGCCGGGCTCAGCAGTGGATGTGTCGGTCGGTGCGCCGGAATCGGTGCACCCGGTCAGGGCGAGGGCGGCGGCTGCCACCAGGCCGATGACGGCAAGACTCTTCTTCATTGACGGGCCTCTCGGAGACGGTGCTCGGGTTCACCGGCCGCCGGGGTGCGTTCGACGTTCGTCGAGTCCTCACCACGGCGTGCCGGACTGAAGTCATCGTGCGCCCAGACCTCGTGATTGTCAAGTGTTTTGTGACGCCCGTCATGAAATCGTTGAACATGAGATGCACTGGTCGAAGAGCGGCACTCACGCGCCACTGCGCGCCAGACGCTGGGCACGGCGGCCGGCGGTGCTCTCGGCCCAGCCGCGCCTGATGACGTGGATGGCCTCGGATGCCAGAGCCAGACCGTCGTCGAAGGGATTGCGCCAGATCGCCAGCATGTCGGCCGCCGCATCCCCCACCAGAGGGCGCGAAAAGGCCTCGACGCCCCACCTGCCGGTGTAGCCGTCGTCGATCGCGGTCTGCACGACGCGCGGGATGTCCACGGCGCCCGCGCCGAGGTATCCCCGCCCCGACTGCCCGAGCTCGAGATACCCGAGCTTCGGCAGGGCGGCGCGGATCGCCGCCGACATGTCGGGCTCCTCGACGGCCATGTGAAAGGTGTCCAGGTGGACACGCAGGTTCTCCGAGCCGCTCCACGCCACGAACTCGAGTGCCTGCGCCGCGGTGTTGAGAGCCGACGTCTCATATCGATTGAGCACCTCGAAGGTCATCGTGATGCCTCGAGCGGCGGCCTCCTCGGCGACAGCGCCGACCTCCCGCGCGGCTCGTTCGAGGGCCGCGCGCGAGGTCGGGCCGCCCGGGGCACCGAACAGTCCGTACGGCACACCGTTGAGCTGGTCGGCACCGATCGCCGCGGCGAACTCCGCCGCGGCGCGGAGGGCGTCCGCTCCCGCCCGACGCTCTGCCTCGTCGTCGGACGAGACATCGGCGCCCGATTGCTGACCGGTCATCGCGATGGGGACGATGTCGGCCTCGTCGAAGACGCGCTTCAGGCCCGCGGCATCCGTCCCGTGCGGATCCATCGGCGGCAGCACGGCCCGCCGATAGCCCACGCCGCGCAGCTCGCGCAGCAGCGGCGCGAGCGCGGCGGGCGAGGCCTCGGCGATGGCGATGCTGACGTGGAACGCCACGTCGAGGTCTAGGTCGAGATCGAGGTTCACGCGCTCGTCCGCCGCCATCAGAAGACCGGAAGATCCAGACGCTGCTTGAACACCGAGTACCCGTCGTCGACGCTCACGACGGTGCCGTTGATGGCGTTCGCCTCGTCCGAGGCGAGGAAGGCCACGACGTCGGCGATCTCTTCGGGCCTCGTGAGCCTGTTGCGCAGCTGCTCGGCGGCGAACGTGGCCTTGAGCTCTTCGCTGAACTGGTTGATGATCGGCGTGCCGACTCGTCCGGGCGTGATCGCGACGGCGCGGACCCCGTACTGGGCGAGCTCGTAGGCGGCCGACCGGGTGAACGAGATCACCGCCGCCTTGGCGGCGCTGTAGGTGAACGACAGTTCCGCGGCCTGCTCGCCGTAGATCGAGGACGTGCTGATGATGACGCCCCCGGTCCCCTGTCTCTGGAACTGACGGCCGGCCGCGAGGATGCCGAAATACACCCCGTCCTGGTCGACGCGGATGATCGGCTCATAGTCCTCGGCCGGATCATGCTCGAGCAGAGGCCTTCCGCCTGCGATACCGGCGTTGTTGAAGATCACGTCGAGAGATCCGAACGCCTCGACGGTGCGGGCGACGGCGGCTTCCACCTCGGCGTACACCGAGACGTCGACCCCGACGGCGACCGCACTTCCCGGTTCGAGACCATCGACGACGCGCTGCGCCCGAGCCAGGTCGATGTCGGCGACAGCCACCCGAGCGCCCTCCTGGATGAACTTCTCCACCGTGGCCAGCCCGATTCCGCTGGCGCCACCCGTGATGAGTGCGACCTTTCCTGCCAAACGCATGTACTGCTCCCAAATGTGTCGATGATCGAGCGAGAACGGGGCGGTGGAGGCTCGACCCCCACCGCCCCGGGGGCGCTACCCGAGCTGGTCGGACGGCGTGATGTCGGCGGCGTTGTTCGCGTCGACGAGCGTCGTATCGACCGCCTCGAAGTTCTCGGTCGGCATCGTTCCGTCGCTCTGGTATGCCACCATGCGGTCGATGACCGAATCGAGGATCGACGGCCAGGGCTGCTCGATCGTCGCCAGGAATGCGCCGCCCGCCTCGATGCCGGCGATGGCCTCGCTCGTGGCGTCGACGCCCGTGACCAGTGCATCCTCGCCGGCCTCGGTGATGGCCTGCGCAGCGCCCAGGGCGGCGTCGTCCCAGCCCACCCACACGGCGTCGAGTCCTCCCGGGTTGGCCGAGAGATAGTCGGTCACCAGCGCCAGGGCCTCGGTTCGACCCGTGGCGGGCGAAGTCACCTTCTGGATCTCGCCGCCCGCGATGGTCGCCCCGGCCTCGATCAGCGCCTCCTCCGCCAGACCGGCTCGCATACGGATGCCGGGGTGGGGATCATGCCCGATGACCATCACGTTCTTGCCGTCCAGGCCGCCCAGTGCGTCATCGAGGGCGCCCACCGTCTGGTCGACGATGCCCTGCTGATCCGTGGTGATGTTGATGGCGAAGGCATCAGTGGCCTCGGTTGCGCTGTCCATGGCGAACATCGGGATGCCGGCATCCTTCGCGGCGGTCACGATCGAGCCGATGGACGCGACGTCGGTGTACCCGTTGAAGATGGCGTCGGCGCCCTGTCCGATCGCGCTCTCGACAGCCGGGTTCATCTTCTGGAAGTCGAAGTCGCCCTGGATCATCGTGAGGTCCCAGCCCAACTCGTCGGCCTGCTCCTGAACCGCCTTGACCCACCACGCGCCGACGGGCGTCTGGTTTCCCGAGGTGAAAGCGATGACCTTGAACGGCTCGTCCTCGCCGCCGATTCCCCCTCCTCCGCCTGACGAACAGCCCGTCAGCGCGAGCACCGCCACCGCCGCGGTCGCCAGTACCGCCTTGAATCTCGTACGCATTGATCCCACTCCCTTGTTGATTGCGTTTCTTCTTGGTGTCCGAGCGGTGCCGCCGCTCAGCTGTGGAGAGCTAACGCTCCCGGTGTTTGAACGAAGACAGGGTCACGGCCGCGATGATGATCAGTCCGGTGACGACCTGCTGCACGTAGGCGTTCACGCCGAGGATGTTCAGCCCGTTGCTCATCACGCCGATGATCGCCACGCCGACCATCGTTCCCACGAGATTCGCCGCGCCGGACCGGACGATCGTCATGCCCAGGAACACTGCGGCGACCGAGAAGAGCAGATTGTCCTCGCCCTGGACGGCGCTGGCGCTTCCCAGACGTGCGGCGAGGAGGATGCCGCCGATCGCCGCCACCAGGCCCGCGACGGCGAACGCCAGCAGCCGCGCGCGCCGCACGTTGATCCCCGACAGCCGCGCGACCTCGACGTTGCCGCCGGTGGCATACCACCGGCGTCCCAGCGTGGTGAATCGCAGGACGAACCACAGGATCACCGACAGGGCGACCGCGATGAACACCGGCAGCGGAATCTCCAGGAACCTGCCCTGTCCCAGGGCGTTGAACTCCGGCGGCAGGTTGAAGAGGGTCGTCCCGTCGGTGACGAGGAAGGCCAGACCTGTCACCGAGGTCAAGGTGGCCAGCGTGGCGACGAATGCCGACAGATTGAGATACGCCACCAGTGCGCCGTTGACCAGCCCGATGAGGAGCCCGACCGCCAGGGCGATCACGATGGCCGCGGCGACGGGGACTCCGCGCAGCATCAACGAGGCTGCGACCGCGCCCGCGAGCGCCGACGTCGCCGCGACGGAGAGGTCGAAGTCTCCGACCACCATGACGATGGTCTGTGCACCGGCGATGATCGCGAGGATCGCGACCTGGTAGAGGATGTTCCGCACGTTGGTGAACGTCAGGAACACGTCGGGGCGCATCGCGAAGAAGAACACGATCAGGGCGATGAGTGCCAGCACGGTGCCGCCCGAAAGCAGCGTCTGCCCCAGTGAGCGACGGGGGATGCTCAGCGTGCCGGTCGCGTCCTCGAGCCCGGGGTTACGCGTCGTTGTCATGGACATGTGCCTTTCCGTAGCAGTAGGCCAGCAGGACTTCCTCGTCCGCGTCCTCGGCCGCGACCTCGCCCGAGATCCGGCCCTCATGCATGATGAGGATGCGATCGCTCAGTCCGATCAGTTCGGGAAGCTCCGAGCTCACCGCGATCACGGTCGTGCCGCGCGCGACCAGTTCGCGGATGAGCCGGTAGATCTCGGCCTTGGTGCCCACGTCGATCCCTCGCGTGGGCTCATCCATCAGCAGCACTCGCGGATTGCGTGCCAGCATCTTGGCCAGCACGACCTTCTGTTGGTTGCCCCCCGACAACTCGCCGACGTACTGCCTCGTGCTGCGCGCCTTGATCTTCAAGTCGCGCATCCCCTTGTCGACGATGCCGGAGATCCGGGCGTTCGAGACGATGCCCGCGTTGCTCACCTCTGGGATGTTCGCCAGCGCGATGTTGTCGCGGATCGTCGCTCCGAGGATCACGCCCTGGCTGCGCCGCTCCTCGGGAACCAGGGCGATGCCGGCATCCAGTGCCCTTCCCACTCCCAGCGAGCGCGGAAGGACCGTCTCGCCGATCGTGATGGTGCCGGCCGCGTGCTTCTGGGTACCGGAGAGGATGCGCAGCAGCTCGCTGCGCCCGGATCCTGCGAGCCCGCCGATCCCGACGACCTCCCCCTTGCAGGCGGTGAACGACACGTCCTTCACGCGGCGGCCGTCCAGACTCTCGACGCTGAGCGCCACCTCCGTGGTCGCGGTCGTGCGATCGGGATACAGCTCGCCGGCCGAGCGGCCCACCATCATCGAGATGACCTCGTCGATATGCGAGTCGGCGACCGGCTTCGTCACGATCGTCTCGCCGTTGCGCATGATCGTGAGCCGGTCGCACAGTTCGAAGACCTCCTCGAGCCGGTGCGACACGTACACGATCGCGACGCCCTCGTCGCGGAGTCTGCGCAGGACGCTGAACAGCTCGGTGATCTCGGTGTCTGTGAGCGACGCGGTGGGCTCGTCGAGGATGAGGACCCGGGCATCGGTGGCAAGGGCGCGAGCGAAGGCGACCATGGTCTGCTGGACCGGGGAAAGATCGCCCGCCAGCCTCCCGAGGGGGATCCGCTGGTGGATCCGATCCAGCTGCGCCCGCGCCCGGCGCCGCAGCGCCGCCCACCGCACGATGCCCGCAGAGGACGGCGTCTGCTCGCCGAGCACGATGTTCTCCGCCACGCTGAGCGATGGGATGATCGACAGCTCCTGATAAAGCGCGACGACCCCGGCGCGGCGTGCGGCACGCACGTTGGCGTACTGGACCTCGTCTCCCGCGCGATGAAGCGTCCCGTGGTCCGGAGCGTAGATGCCGGTCAGCACCTTGATGAGCGTCGACTTGCCCGCGCCGTTCTCGCCGAGGAGGGCATGGATCTCGCCCGGAAGCACCGACAGATCGGCGCCGCTGAGCGCGTGGACGCCGTCGAACCGCTTGACGATGCCGCGCGCTTCGAGTGCGAAGCCCGTCGACGGCTGCAGGGACGTCATGCGTCGGCTCCGTCCTGGGTGTTGCTGCACCGGATGACGACCTTCGGATGCCGGCCGCTCACGTGTGCCTCGAACGCGGCGGGCGCGTCCTCGAGTTCGAAGACAGCGGCGGTGAGCTCGTCGAGCTCCAGGCGCGGGAGGATCTGCAGCGCACGGGGGAACGCGTACGGCGACACGAAGACACCGGTGAGCGTCAGCTCTTTGAGATAGAGGTAGTCCGAGAGGTTCAGCGGCAGCTCGAAGCGCTCCGGGTACATGGCGCCGTAGACGACGGTCGCGCCTTTCGCCGCGATGTCGAGCAGCCCCGCCACCGCCCGCGTCGATCCGGAGGCGTCGATCACCACGTCGAAACCGCGACCACCGGTGATCTCCGCGGCGCGGGCGAACTGATCTTCTCCGACCGGATCGATGACGTGCTCAGCGCCGTGCCGTGCTGCCATCTCGCGGCGTGCCGGTATCGGCTCGATCATCGTGAGCGACGTCGCTCCGTGCATCCGCATCACCTGCAGCGCGAGCTGGCCGATGGGCCCGCCGCCGCAGATGACGACCCGGTCGCCCACGCGCACGTTCGTCTTGTCAGCGATGCGTACGGCGACGGAGGTCGGTTCGAGGAGGCAGCCCTGCAGCAGCGACACCTCGTCGGGCAGCCGGTAGACCTGGGATTCGTGCCACGTCACCGTCTCGGCCATGCCGGGGCGGTTGTACTCCTGGATGTTCTCGCAGAACTGCTGCTTGCCCTCCTGGCAGGGGCGACACGTGCCGCAGAACCGGAGGAAGTTGCCGGCGACCCGGTCGCCGACCTGCAATCCGTTGCGGTGGGCGCGGTCTCCGAGCGCCTCGATGACGCCCGACAGCTCATGGCCGAGCCCGATGGGCACGTCGGTGCCGAAGAACCCCTCGGCCAGGTGCGGGTCGGATCCGCAGATCGCGGAGTACGCGACCCGGATGCGGACGTCCTCGGGGCCGAGCGGCTGCTCGGGAAAGTCCACCACGCCGATGCGGCCGCGCGTGGTCTCGTCAGGATCGCGCAGACTCCCGATCCTGGTGACGGCGACGGTTCTCATGTGATCCTCCAGCCGCGCCGGTCGCTCAGCCTTGGGCGGCGATCGCGCGGCGAACCGCGGCGATCGTCGCCTCGAGCCCGTAGCCGTGCTTGTCGCGCAGCTGCTCGTCCTCGCCGAAGCCGGCGTACACCTGCGGGATGCCGAGCCTTTCGAAAGCAGTGAGACGGATGCCGCGATCGGCGGCCACGTCGGCGATGCGAGTGGCCAGCCCGCCGTAGGCGAGATGGTCCTCCAGCACGACGAACCGCCCGCCGGTCTCGTCCGCGCAGCGCACGATGAGCTCTTCGTCGATGGGCTTCAGCGTGAACATGTCGACCACGCGCACCGCCCGTCCGTCCTCGGCGAGCACATCGGCGGCGTCGAGCGCCTGCGCGACCGTCGTGCCGTGCGTGAAGATCGTCACGTCCTCGCCCGGGCGCGCGATGATCCCCTTGCCGATGCGCACATCGTGCTCGCCGGGCTCGTAGAGGACCTTGTCCTTCTTGCCCACGGCGAGCCGGATGTAGATCGGCCCCGCCATGGTCATGGACTGCCGGATGATCTCTCCGACCATGAGCGGGTCGCCGATCGAGGTCACCGTCATGTTGGTGAGGGCGCACATGAGCGCGAGGTCTTCGACGGCGTAGTGCGTCGATCCCCCGTTGCCGACGAGCCCGCCATGCGTGCCGATGATCTTGACGGGCAGGTTGGGGTAGCACACGTCGGTGCGCACCTGCTCGAGGGCACGCATGCTCAGGAACGGCAGCATCCCCGACACCACCGGGATGTTCCCGTCGTACGCCAAGCCGGCGGCGATCCCGACGCACACCTGCTCGGCCAGGCCGACGTCGAGGAAGCGGTCGGGGAACCGGTCGCGGAACTCCACGAGCGTCGCGCCGATGTCGGGCGTGAGCACCCAGAGGTTTTCGTGCTCCTCGCCCAGCTCGGCGAGCGTGGTGCCGATGACCGAGCGAGCCGAGAGCATCTCTCCGAACGTGAACGTGACGGGCATCAGATGCTCTCCTTCTGATGGGATGCCTCGAGCGCGGCCATCGCGCGCTCCAGGTCTGCTGCGCCCAGCGAGCCGGCATGCCAGGCGAGGTTGTGCTCCATGAAGTCGACGCCCTTGCCCTTGACGGTCTCGCAGATCACGACGGTGGGCCGGTCGGTGTCGGTCTCGGGCAGTGCGTCGATCGCCGCGACCAGCTGCGACATGTCGTGGCCGTCGACCTCGACGACGTTCCATCCGAACGCGCGCCACTTGTCGGGGTACGGCTCGAACACCACCCGCTCTTCGGCGAAGCTCGTCATGAGCTGCCGGTTGCGGTCGACGAAGGCGACGAGGTTGCCGAGCTCGTTGCTGCGAGCCGCCATCGCGGCCTCCCACACCGAGCCCTCGCCGGTCTCGCCGTCACCCAGCAGGCAGACCACGCGGTGGTCGTCGCCGCGATGACGGGCGCCGAGCGCCATGCCGACAGCGAGCGGCAGACCATGCCCGAGCGAGCCGGTGGAGCATTCGACGCCCGGGAGCTGGACCTTGCAGGGATGCATGCCGTACGCGCTGTCGAGCTGTCCGTATGTCTCGACGATCCCCTCGTATGAGAAGAAGCCCCGGATGGCCATCGCGATGTACATGCACACCGCGGCGTGGCCCTTGCTCAGCACGAACCGGTCGCGTTGCGGATTCGCGATGTCGTCGGGGTCCACGCGCAGCCCGTACCCGAACAGCGCCGTGAAGATGTCGGCCGCCGACAAGTCGCCGCCGATGTGGACGGCCCCCTCGTAAGTGCCGCACAGGTGCAGGAGCTTGGCGCGCAACTCGAACGCGAGTTCTTCCAACTCCTCGACGCTGTGCCGCTCGCCGGTCTGCAGGGTCTGCGTACTCACCGCATGCCTCCTCATTGAATGACACGGATGCCTCGCCCGGCGCTTCAGCGCGACGGGTCCGACCAGTTCCCTCCGCCCGAAGCGAGAGGTTGCGAGTGAACGTAGCACGATGTGCTTTACATGTAAACCAGAATGCACGTAAACTTGTTGAAAGGTGAGCGCAAGGGGTGCGCTCATGGACTCGGCTCACAGAGAGGTGCAGAACGATGTCGAACACCGCCACAGAGGTACGAACGGGCTTGTTCATCGGGGGTGAAGAGCGATTCACACCCGGCGTGCTGCGAGTCGCCGATCCCGCCAAGAAGGGCGCCATCGTCGGCGAGGCTGCCGCTGCATCGGCGGAGGATGTCGCCGACGCGGTCGCCGCCGCCAAAGCGGCATACCCGGCCTGGGCAGGCCTCACTCCGCAGCAGCGCGCCGCGCACATGGCCGAGGCGATCGCGGGGATCGCCGACGACCGCGACGAGGATGCCGCGATCCTGTCGCAGGAGAACGGCAAGGTACGCATGGAGGCATGGGTCGACGCGCTGGTGTTCGAGATCCGGTGGAACCTCGCCCTCATGCTCGCCGACGAGGTCGACGCATCCAAGACGCTGCCCGTCGTGCCGGGCGCCATCCCGGTCTCGACTGAGGTATCATACCAGTCGCTCGGCGTCGTCACGATCATCGTGCCGTTCAACTGGCCGATCGCGATCCTGGCAGCATCCCTCCCCCACGCACTGCTCGCGGGCAACACCGTCATCGTGAAGGCGCCGCCCTCGGCGCCGCTGGCCACAGCCCGCCTCACGCAGCGCGTGGCCGAGAAGCTTCCCGCGGGAGTGCTGAACGTCATCACCGGCGAGGACCAGCAGATGGCCGGGCTCATCCAGAACCCCGACGTGGCGAAGGTGTGCTTCACCGGGTCGGTGAACGGCGGCAAACGGATGATGGAGATGGCGTCGAAGTCGCTCACGCGCGTCACGCTCGAGCTCGGCGGCAACGACGCGGCGGTCTTCCTCGAGGACGCCATCCTGGACGACGCTCATCTGGATCGCCTCTTCGCGGCGATCTACGACACCACCGGGCAGATCTGCATGAACGCCAAGCGCGTGTACGTGCACCGCTCGCGGCTCGACGAGCTCGTCGCCGGGCTTTCGGCTCGACTGGAGCGCACCGTGCTCGGGTACGGGCTCGACGAGGGCACCACCATGGGGCCGCTGCACTCACCCGTCCAGAAGGCCTTCGTGCAGGACCTCATCCAAGAGGCGAAGGATGCCGGAGCCGACGTCCGGGAGTTCGGCTCCCTGCCCGACGGCGACCTCGCCGGCGGCAACTTCGTGCGCCCCGCCATCGTGGTGGATCCCGACCCGCAGCTGCGTGTGGTGACGCAGGAGCAGTTCGGGCCCGTCATCCCCGTCATTCCCTTCGACACCGAGGACGAGGCCGTCCGCGCCGCCAACGACACGTGGGCGGGACTGTGCGGTTCGGTCTGGACGGCCTCGCCCGAGGCGGCCCAGCGGATCGGGTCGCAGCTGGCATGCGGCTACGTGTGGGTCAACGACCACGGCGCCACCCGCCTGGACCTGCGGGCCCCCTTCGGCGGCATGAAGCAGTCCGGTATGGGACGCGAGCAGGGGATCGAGGGCGTTCGCGCGTTCCAGGACACCCGCTCGATCGCGACCATCGACCCGCAGGCGCTCGCCGCGATGGCGCACTGACATCTGTCCACTCGCGGCGGGGTCCGGTCGAGCTTCTCGGCCGGACCTCGCCCTGTCTGAGACACTCGAACCACGAAGGAGGGGCTATGGCCAACGATGAGACGCCGATCGCCCGGGCCGTCGGCGATGACCTCGTCACGGAGCCGCTGGAGGAGATCATCGACCCCGAGAACTTCACCCCCCGGCTGCTCGCGCTGCTGTCGAATGCCCTGGTGTGGCGCGAATCCCACGAGCTGCGGCGACAGTTCCGCCTCGGCACCAACGACTGGCGGGTGATCTCGGCACTCGCGATCCGACCGGGAGCCTCGGCCACCGAGGTCTCGGAGTTCATCGGCGTCAACAAGGCGGTGGTGTCCAAGAGCGTCTACACGCTGACCGCTCGGGCGCTGATCACGCTGGTCGACGGTCCTCGCGGGTCGCGGCCCATGTACCTCACGGCGGCGGGCGCGCGCATGCACGACGCGATGCTGCCGATCTCGATGAGCGGTCAGGGCATCATCCTCGACGAACTGACGCCCGAGCAGACCACAGAGCTCAACGCCCTCCTGCGCCGCATGATCGAGCGCGTTCGTGAGGCGCAGGTGACGGAAGAGGCCTCCGAGACGCACTCCGTCGCCGAGCCGGCGCACTGAACCGGCGCCGGCCGCGATCTACTTCGCGCCGGCCTGGCCGAAGTTGCGCATCGCCATGCCGCCGCCGTCGACCGAGAGGATCTGGCCCGACACCCAGCGCGCCTGATCGGTCGAGAGGAACAGGGCGGCGGACGCGATGTCCCAGTTGTTGCCCTCGACGCCCATCGCGACGTTCTGCCGACGGATCTCGCGCTGCTCCTGCGTCATGCCCTTGGCCGCGAACGCCCCCCAGATCATTCCGACGCGTACGCAGTTGACCCTGATGCCGCGCGGAGCGAGCGTCGTGGCGGCACCGGTGGTCAGCTTCTCGAGCGCCGTCTTGGCGATGCTGTACGGCAGGCCCGGCCCCCGGCCCTCCGCGGCGCCGGACGAGATCAGCACGGCCGCGCCGCCCGAGGTCATGTGCTTCTGCGCGTGACGCAGCAGGTACCACGCCGATTTGAGGTTGACCTCCATCGCGAGATCCCACGCGTCGACCGACGTCTCGAAGATGTCCTCGACACCGCCGCCGCCGATAGAGTCGGCGACCACGTCGATGCGCCCGAAACGGTCGATCACCGCCGCGACCACGCGCGCGACATCCTCGTCGTCGATCATGTCGACGACGAAGACCTCGGCCTCTCCGCCGGCCTCGCGGATGCCGTCAACCGTGCGCTGGGCGGCGGCTTCGTCGCGATCGAGCACCGCGACGGCGGCTCCGTTGCGGTGATACAGCCACGCCATCGCGAACCCCACGCCGCCCTCGGGCCCGCTCAGTCCGCCGCCGGCGACGACTGCGACCTTGCCGGTCAGCCAGGGCGGCCCGGCCGTCGCCAGCGCGTCGGTGACGGGGAACTCCCATGTGGTCGGATCAGTGCTCATCGGATGGGCTCCTTCTTGCTCGGGTCCACTCTGGCCGACCGGACGAGGCATCCGTCCGCCCGATTTCGCCCCGCGGAAGGCGACCGGTCAGCGCACCGGGAACGCGCGGCCCGACCACTCGCCGAACACCCGGAACACCATCGACATCGCGGCGTTCGCAGATCCGGCGACGATGATCGGCAGGTTCGCAGGAGTCGAGTCGGCGAACACGGGATGGAAGTGGTCGGGAGGGAAAGGCCCCTCGGGCAGGCGGCTGAGGCCTTTGCCGACGGCGGCGAGCTCGCCCTCGGTCTTGCCGCAGTTCGCCACGAGCCAGTCGCGCACGTCCTGCTTGGACATCCCGGCCTCGGCGAAGATCCGCGCGTGATCGGGATTCATCACGATCCCCACCGAGGAATGCCGGAAGATCCACGACCCGGAGCGCTGGATCGTATCGGCGAAGTCCCGCAGCACCTCGACCGGATCGGTGAAGTGCCGGTTGTCGACGAACTCGCACGTGCGCACCAGCATCACGCTCACCGCGCTCTCGCCCGCCGCGAGACCACCGTCGACCGAGAACGGCTCCCATGGGCTGTTCTCCTCGTCCTCGGCGATACCCATCGTCCACCGACCAGGAAGACCCTGCGTCGCCTGCTCGAACCCATGGGGACGGATGCCGAATCCGTTGCGCACCGTCAGTCCGATCGCCCGCGGGATCGTGGCATTGGCGCGGAAACCCGGGCCCAGTACGCCGGCTGTCGCGTTGAAGCCCAGCTCGGACCGGACAGGCCCGTTGACGATCACCAGCGGCGCCGGTCCGCTCGTGCTCTGCCAGCCGCCCCCGCGCGCCGCGCGGTCGGCCGACAGGGCATCCCACGCGGCGAGGACCACAGGCAGATGCTCCGGCAGACATCCCGCCATGACGGCGTGCACCGCGACGTCGAGCACGGTGGCGGCACGATCGAGACCGGCGTGACGGGCGACGATCTCTTCGGGGTCGCGATCGGTGTGGGCGAGAAAGCGCTCGATGGATGCCTCGGTCGCCGGAAGGATCGGCAGCCCGTCCGACCAGTCGCGGCTGTACAGGTACTCAGCGACCGCCTCGGCGACCTCCGGGTCGAGGAGCGCGTGCGGCGGTGCGCTCACGCGACAGCCCCGCGGCGTAGCGTGACGCGCTGCACCGCCGCGTCGAGGAGCTCCTCGGCGCGGACTTCGATCTCGGGCCGCGAGAGGTTGGCAACCGGGTGCGCGGTGAGCACGAAGGGGTACTCAGGATCGCCCTTGATGTCGGCCATCGCCCGCGAGGTGGCCTCGAACGCGTCGGTGCAGATCACCGCAGTCGGCACGCCGGCGGCCTCGAGCGCGATGCCGTCGGCCACGGCGGCCGCACTGCACGACCCGCAGTCTCCCACCCCGATCACGACGACGTCGCAGCTCGTCCGCAGATCATCGACGAGCTCGTCGGTCAGCGGCAGCGCGAACTGCTTCTTGGTCCGCCGCACGAGCGATGCGGTGCCGTGCTGTTGGATCAGCCGTTCACCCAGCGCGTCGAGGATGACGGCGGCGTTGCGCTTGGTGTTCTCGAGCAGCCCGACACGCAGCCCCGCCAGGTCACGGGGTCGCGGCGCGCGCTGCGCGCGGGCGGCGCGACGATCGGGGGAACTGCTGATCGTGGGATCGATGATGGTCAGGGTCATCGCGACCTCCTGCGTCATGTGGTGGCACCACTCTGCGACGCCGTCGCGCCCGCGGTCGCCCCCTGCTTCCACGCGGCGGAAGCCCGGGTCAGGACTGCGCGACGTGGCGCCGGTGGAACTCCTGCGCGCCGGGCGACAGGGCGGCCGGGCGATCGAGCAGCGCGTGCGACGCGCGGGCGGCCGCACCACGGACGAGCCCGGCGTAGTCCTCGGGCTGATGCCGTCCGAGCAGGCACACGAGCCCGACCGCGGCGCAGACCACTCCATCCGGCCCGAACACGGGCGCGGCGACCGACCCCGCCCTCGTCGTGAGCAGTCCACGCGTGATGGCGTAGCGCTGCCGCCGGATGCCGTCGAGCACGACACGCAGACGGTCGGGCTCGACGATCGTCTGCGGCGTGTAGCGGCACAGCGGCCGGCTGAGGTAGTCCTCGACGACGTCGTCCGGCGCGAAGGCGAGGAGCGTCAGGCCGGTGCCGCCGACGTGCATGGGCAGCCGGCCGCCGATGCGATTCTCGCCGGTGTAGTTCGCGTGGGGCCGGAGCGCCTCGAGATAGATCAGCTCGTGCCCGTCGCGCACCGCGAGGTGCACGGTCATGTTCGTGCGGCGGTGCAGGTCGGTCAGGAACGGCAGAGTCTTCTCGCGCAGCCGCAGGCCCTCGGTCGACGACGAGGCGAGCTCGAGGATCTTGGGCCCGAGCCGGTACCGTCCGCGCTCGTCGACCTCCAGACCCTCCCACGCGAGCACTTCGTGAACGAGGCGGTGCGTGGTCGAGAGCGACAAGCCCGCCTGGCGGCTGATCTCCGACAGCGTCAACCGGCCGTCGCCCTTCGCGAAGGCTCCCAGCAGCGCCAGCACGCGGCCGGCCGCAGTGAGCTTGTGCTCGCCGTCCGCTGTCGGCATCGACATCCTGGCTCCTCCCGTCGCCCGCGCGGGTCCGCGGCACGCAACCCCGCGACGCCGTGCCCCGAGGCTAGAACGGCTCGCCGGCCGGGATCCACCGATCTTTCACAGGCCGGAAGGACGGATGCCGGCCGTCACGGTGGACCCCCACCACCAGTGCGCGGCCGGCATCCGGACTCCCCCCTACTTGAGGGTCATCGTCGTCCACGGCACCGTGTTGGTGGTGGCAACGGCGTCGAGCTGACCCTCCCATCGCTTGCTGCTGACGGTCGGGAACGACCCGTAGTACCAGCTGAGGGGCGCGTAGAACATCAGCTCGCTCGCCCGCTGCTGCAGGTCCTTCAGATGCTCGCCGCGCTGCGCGCGGTCGGTGGTGCCCAGCGCTCCGTCGGCGGCCGCCTGGATCTCTTCGTCGCAGATCTGAGACGGGTTGGATGCCGCGGCCCGGTTGGGGTTGCACGCGTACCAGCGCACGATTCCCGTGCTCGGGTCGGCGCCCACCGTCGAGCGCAGGAAGGAGAGATCGAACTCGCTGGTGGTGTACACCTTCTCGGTGAAGACGCTCGCCGACGTACCGACGAGGTTGAGGCCGATACCCACCTCCTCGAGCTGCGACTTGGCCATCTCAGCCGTCGCGGCGACCTCCGACAGCTCGGAGATATAGCGCACGTCGAGCGTGAAGCGCAGCCCGTCGCTGCCGCGCGGGAACCCGGCCTCGTCGAGGGCTTCGTTGATCGCGTCGGTGTCGCGCGGGAAGTCCCGCTCGAAGTCGACGTCGGTGTTGAGCGCCCACTCCAGCGACGGCGGGAAGAAGCCGGTCGTCGGCTCGCCGAGTCCGGAGAGGGCCACATCGGTGATCGCCTCGCGGTCGAGCGCCGCGAAGACGGCGGCACGCACTGCCGGGTCGGTGAGCTCCGGGCTCAGCCCGTTCATCATCACGGTGATCGCCTGCGCGAAGAAGCCCTCGGTCATCAGATCGAGGTCGGAGTCCTCCTCGACGCGCTTCTGCTGCGACGGATCCAGCTCCGCGCGATCCACCTCGCCGGCGAACAGGGCCGATGCGCGACTGTTCGGGTCGGTCATCACCGGATACACGGCGCGATCGACCTGGACCTCACCGTCCCAGTACTCGGGGTTCTTCAGCAGCACCACCTGCTGGCCCGACTCATACGAGTCGAACATCATGGGGCCGGTGCCGATCGGCTCCATGTTGGCCTCATTGGTGACGTAGTCGGTGCCCTCGTAGATGTGCTTCGGGATCATGAACTGCTGCGCCAGCGTCTCGAGCACCGGTCCGAACACCTCGGTGAAGGTCACGACTGCCGTGGTCTCGTCCACCACCTCGACCCCCGCGATGCGCGCGGCGAGTGCCGCCCCGAACGTCTGCAGCTCGACGATCTCTTCGAGGTTGAACTTGACGTCCTCGGCGGTGAACGGCTCGCCGTCGTGCCATGTGACCCCGTCGCGCAGGTGCAGCGTCAACTCGAGGCCGTCGTCCGAGAGCTCCCACTCCTCCGCGAGACCGGGGCTGAGCTCGCCGGCGTCGTCGATGCGGATGAGCGTGTCGAAGATCTGCGCGCTGAACATCGACGCCGCAGCGCCGCTGACCAGCTGGGCGTTGAGGCCCATCGGATCGTCGCCGATCGCCTGTACGTAGACCTTCTCCTCGCCGGCTGCGTCGGCGTTGCCGCCGGTGCATCCCGACATGACCAGTGCCGCCGCGGCGAGCGCCCCGACGATCCCGATCGTCCTCCTTGCGTACCTGTTCTTCACGGTCGTCCGCCTCTCTGCGTCTGTCGTTGTTCGGGTGGGGTGCCGCGCGCCCGGGTTCAGGTGAGAACCGGTGCGGCGGCGAGCAGCTCACGGGTGTACGGATGCTGCGGCGCGGCGAAGATCGCCGCTTTGGTGTTGTGCTCGACGATCTCGCCGGACTTCATGACGTAGACCTCGTCGGCGACCTTGCGAACGACGGGAAGGTCGTGGGTGATGAAGACGTAGCCGACGCCGAGCCGGTCCTGCAGGTCGCGCATGACCTTGAGCACGCCCGCCTTCACCGAGGCGTCCAGGGCAGACACCGCCTCGTCGGCGACGATGATGCGAGGGTTGAGCGCGATCGCCCGCGCGATGAGCACCCGCTGGCGCTGCCCGCCCGAGAGTTCGTGGGGGTAGCGATCGAAGAAGCGCCCCGGTGGTGTCATGCCGACCTGTTCGAGGACCTCGGCGACGCGGTCGCGCACCGCCGCCCGGCCCCGCGCGATGCCGTGCAGACGAATGACTTCGCCCACGGCCTCGTCGACGCGCTTGCGTGGATTGAGCGAGCCTGCCGGATCCTGCAGCACCGCCTGCACCTGTCGGCGATAGGCAAAAGCCTCGCGGCGATCCATGCCGGCGACGGGCGCGCCGTCGAGCTCCACGGCTCCGCTCGTCGGCGCAAGGAGATTCAGCAGCAGCCGGCCCAGCGTGCTCTTGCCGCTGCCGCTCTCGCCCACGATCGCGATGAACCGTCCGGGCTCGGCCCGGAGCGTGGCATCCTTCACCGCCACCGTCTCGCCGCCCCCTCGGCGGGCACGGAAGACCTTCGACACGTTCTTCGCCTCAAGAAGCATGGGCCACCTCCGCGGTGAGCTCGCGCCGCAGCGCGGGTGGAATGGAGTACAGCTCGACGCCGTCGTCGGTCAGGCTGCGGACACTGCGCAGCAGAGCCTGCGTGTAGGGATGCTGCGGCTCGTGCAGCACCCGGGAGGTGGGACCGTCCTCGACGACGCAGCCGTCGTACATGACGTAGATGCGGTCGGTCATGCCGGCGACCACGGCGAGGTCGTGCGAGATGAGCACGAGCGACGCACCGGCCTCCGACACGGCCAGGTCGAGCGTGTCGAGCACCCGCTTCTGCACCGTGGCATCCAGAGCGGTGGTGGGCTCGTCGGCGATGATCAGGTCGGGGCGCTTCGCGAGCGCGATCGCGATGAGCACGCGCTGGCGCATGCCGCCACTGAGTTCGTGGGGGAACCGGGCGGCGACGTCCTCGACGCGGTCCAGTCCTGCGGCGGCGAGCAGCTGGTGCACGTCGCTCGCGATGTCGGCCCGCTCGTCGTCGTCGCGAGCCCGCACGGCCTCGGCGACCTGCCGGCCGATCTTCATCGTCGGGTTGAGGAACGTGAGCGGGTCCTGGAACACCATGCCCACGGTGCGCCGGCGCACTTCGTCCCACGCGCTGCGCGGGGCGCCGACCATCTCGCTGCCGCGCACGCGGATCGAGCCGCTCACCTTCACGCGGGGCGACGTGGGCAGCAGGCCAGCGATGGCGCGTCCGGTCACCGATTTGCCAGAGCCGGACTCGCCGACGATCCCGACCCGCTCGCCGTCTCGGACGACGAGGTCCACGCGGGTCACGGCCTCGACCTCGCTGCGCGGCCCGGTCGGCAGCCGCACGTGGAGCCCGGTCACCTCGAGCAGCGCGTTGGGCTGCGGCGTGGGAACGGTCGCACTCATTTGACTCTCCCCGCCGTCGGGTTGAAGGAATCGTTCATGCCGTCGCCGAGCATGTTCACCGCCAGAACGGTCAGGAAGATGAGGACTCCCGGGAAGACCGCGAGCCACCAGGCCGACTGCATATAGGACTGCGCGGAGTTCAGCAGCGCGCCCCAGCTCGGGCGATTCGTGTCGCCGATGCCGAGGTAGGCCAGGCCCGACTCGATGAGGATCGCGCGACCGACCGTCATGCTCGTGGCCACCAGCACGGGAGGCATGGCGTTGGGGATGACGTCGGACCAGATGATCCTCGCGCCGCTGAAACCGGCGGCCCTGGCCGATTCGACGTAGCCGAGCTGCGAGATGCGCATCGCCTCGGCGCGCACGATGCGCCCGACGCCCGGCCACATCGTGATGGCCAGGATCGACACGATGATGAGCATGTTCGAGCCGAGCAGCGCGGCCGCCACCAGCGCGAGCACCAGCCCCGGCAGCACCTGGAAGAACTCGGCGATCTTCACCAGGCCGGTGTCGATCGCGCCGCCGTAGTAGCCCGCGAGCCCGCCGACCAGCAACCCGAAGGTCATGCAGAGGAAGGCGACGCTGAAGCCCACCAGCAGCGACACCTGGCCGCCGTAGACGACACGGGCGAGGTAGTCGCGACCCAGCTGGTCTGTCCCCAGCGGATACTCCAGGCTCGGCGGCGCGAGCACGGGGTTCGCCGTCGAGACCGGGTCGCCGACGAAGAACGGGCCGATGAACGACACGAGTGCGATGACGACGAGCAGCGGCCCGAAGAAGAGGGTCGAGGGTTTGCGGAAGAAGACCCGCCACGGCGAAGCCTGGCTGCGGCGGCCCGCAACGACGATGGGCTCGGTGGCAGGGATGTCGATGCGCGCCTCGAGGTCGGGCAGTTCGACGCTGTCGCGGTCGACGCTGTCGCGGTCGATGCTGTTCTGCGTCGTCATGCGGGCGCTCCTGCCTTGCGGGTGAACCTCGCTCGCAAGCGCGGATCGACGAGTCCGTACACGATGTCGGTGAGGAAGTTGACGATGATGATGGTCACGGTCAGCACGATCGCCACGCCCAGCACGACCATGTTGTTCTGCGAGTTGATGGCGTCGACGAACAGCAGTCCCATGCCCGGCCAGCCGAAGACGCTCTCGACCAGCGTCGAGCCGGCGAAGATGAAGCCGAGGCTGTAGCCCGCGACGGTGACCATGGGCAGCAGGGCGTTGGGGAGCGCATGCCCCCAGAGCACTCGACGGGGATTCAGCCCTTTCGAGCGCGCGGTGTCGATGAAGTCCTGCCCGAGCGACTCGATCATCGACGAGCGCATGATGCGCGTCTTGTAGGCGAGCTCGCTCGTGGCCATCGTGATCACCGGCAGCACCAGGTAGGGCAGCGCGATGCCCGATTCTCCGTAGGGCGCCTTCCCCTGTGTCGGGAACCATCCCAGCCACAGCGAGAAGACCATGATGAGGAGCATCCCGAACCAGAAGCTCGGTACCGAGAAGAGCCCGACCGCGATGCCCGAGATGCCGGCATCGAGCCAGCGGCGGCGCGTGCGCGCCGCGATCGAGCCGAGGATGATGCCGCCGACGGTGGAGAGGATGAACGCCGGCACCGCGAGCGCGAGCGTGTTGCCGGCGCGACTGAGGATGAGATCGAGCACGGGTTCGTTGTTCGTCCCGAACGAGTACCCCAGGTTTCCGGTGAGCACGTTCGCGATGTACGCGAAGTACCGCTGCCACGCCGGCAGATCCAGTCCGTACGCCGCCGTGATCTGCGCGCGGAACTCGGGCGAGATCGGCACATCACCCACGAGAGATTGCACCGGGTCACCCGGCGCGAGCTCGAGCAGGAAGAACAGCACGGTGATCACGACGAGGAAGAGGATGACCGACGACAGCAGAAGCCGGACGAGGTGAAGGAGGTAGGACTTCACAGGCGATCTCCGCTCTCGACGTCGTCGTCACGGTGACCTCTGCTGCGACGTCACCGCCGCGTTCCGGGGGGATCCCGGCCCGCGTCGAGCAACCATCCCCACCCCGCACGCACCGCTCAAGCGGCGCTTCCACGCTGTGGAAGCCCGGCGGCCGCGCCGGTTCCTCTGATCGGAATTCCCTCTTGTCATTACCTATGTCCATAGGTAATGTGCCTCATGGAGGCGCAGAGCAGCACTCCCCTGTCAGCCGGAAGGATCCGCACGTGGCGCACATCGCACCCGCTATGAACAAGGCCGCAGCCGTCGACCTCGTCGAGGGCTTCTCGCTCGAGATGACGGGCAAGGACGTCCCGGGTCTCCAGGAAGCGGCATCCGTCATCCCGCAGGGAACGAAGATCAACGTGACGTTCCTGGGCAACGAGGACCTCGATATGCGGGTCGCGGCGTCCAAGGCGGTGCGGGACCTCGGCTTCGTGCCGGTGCCGCACATCTCGGCCCGCCGTCTGGCGTCGCAGGATCAGCTGGAGGAGTTCCTGGGCCGGCTGCAGGAGGTCGGCGCGACCGAGCGCGTGTTCGCCGTGGGCGGCGACCCGGCAGAGCCGGAGGGTCCCTACCCTGACTCGCTCAGCCTGATCCAGACCGGACTGCTGCAGAAGTACGGCGTGAAGGAGGTGTCGATCGCCGGGTACCCCGAAGGTCACCCCGACATCGCCGAGGACGTGCTGTGGCGTCACCTGGACGAGAAGGCACTCTCGCTCGCGCAGCAGGGGCTGGACTCGGTGATCCTCACGCAGTTCGCGTTCGACACCGACCCGGTGACGGCGTGGATCAAAGAGGTCCGCGCCCGCGGTATCGACACCCAGATCCGTGTCGGAACCCCCGGCCCTGCCGGCATCAAGCGGCTGATCAGCTTCGCCCGCCGGTTCGGCGTGGGCGCCAACGCGATGATCGTGAAGAAGTACGGGTTCTCACTGACGAACCTGATGGGCACCGCCGGGCCGGACCGGTTCGTGTCCGACCTGTCCGAACTGCTCGCGCAGGACGCGGCGTCGGGCCCGGTGAAACTGCACTTCTACACCTTCGGTGGGCTGCTCGCGACGTCCCAGTGGGCCCGCGACTACCTCTCCGCGCAGTCCTGAGGCAGCCGTACCCATGTCGCCGCACACCGAAGCGCTCCGCGACCAGGCCTGCCTGATCGTCCACGGCCCCGACCAGCCCGGTCTGGTCGCTGCTGTCACCGCGCTGATCGCCCGCAACACCGGCAACATCGTCACCCTCGACCAGTACTCCGACAACCCCGTGGGCGGCGCGTTCTTCCAGCGGGTCGTGTTCCACCGCCCCGACCTGGCCGCGGCGATCCCCGAGATCGAGGCCGACCTCGAAAAGACCCTCACCCCCTACGGGATGCAGTGGGCGCTGACCGACCAGTCCATCCCCAAGCGCATGGCCGTGCTCGCCTCCACCAGCGACCACTGCCTGCTGGAACTGCTGTGGCGACACCGCCGCGGTGAGCTGCCGGTCACGATCCCGATGGTCATCAGCAACCACACCAACACCGCCGAGGACGTCCGATCGTTCGGCATCCCGTTCTTCCACGTCCACTCCCAAGGACCAGACAAATCGGAAGCGGAAGCGAAGATCCTGGAACTGCTGAAGGGCAACGTCGACTTCGTCGTCCTCGCCCGCTACATGCAGATCATCTCCGAGGACTTCCTCGACGCCGTCGGGGTACCGGTGATCAACATCCACCACTCCTTCCTGCCCGCCTTCATCGGCGCCGCGCCCTACCGCAAGGCCAAGGAACGAGGCGTGAAGCTCATCGGCGCCACCAGCCACTACGTCACCAAAGACCTCGACGAAGGCCCCATCATCGAGCAGGACGTCGCCCGCGTGAACCACTCCATGACCGCCGCCGACCTGCAAGCCCGCGGCGCCTACGTCGAACGCGCCGTCCTGTCCCGCGCCGTCCAATGGCACGCCGAAGACCGCGTCATCCAGCACGGCAACCACACCATCGTCTTCAGCTGATCACCCACCACACCGAAAACCAGACCCAGGACGCCTCGCCGAGGCATCCGCTCACAGAACAGAGAGGTTCGCATGGCCGACAATCTTCAGCAGCTGCTCGACCAGAAAAACCCGGTCGAGCTTCTGCGCAACTCGCAGATCGGCTCCTACATCTATCCGGTCGTCCCCGCTGACTTCCAGAACTGGATCAAGGAGCAGAAGGCGTGGCGTGACACGGCCGTGCTCTACGACCAGTCGCACCACATGGACAACGTCTTTCTCAAGGGCTCGGACGCCATCAAGCTGATCAGCGACACCGCGATCAACTCGGTCGCCAACTTCGCCGTGAACAAGGCCAAGCAGTACGTGCCGACGACCGCCGCCGGCCACGTCATCGGCGACGGCATCCTGTTCCGTGAAGCCGAAGACGAGTACACGTACGTCGGCCGCGCGCCCGCGTCGAACTGGCTGCTCTACCACGGCGAGACCGGCGGCTATTCGAACCTCGAGGTCACCGTCGACCGCCGTTCGCCCTCGCGCCCGTACGGTCACCCGGTGACGCGTCAGTACTACCGCTTCCAGATCCAGGGCCCGAAGGCGTGGGACGTCATCGAGAAGCTCAACGGCGGCCCGCTCGAGAAGATCGGCTTCTTCAACATGTCGACGATGAAGATCGCCGGCAAGGACGTCCGCACGCTGCGTCACGGCATGGCGGGTGCGCCGGGTCTGGAGATCTGGGGCCCGTACGCCGAGCACGACGAGATCCGCGATGCGATCGTCGAGGCGGGAGCAGAGTTCGGCCTGGTCCCCGTCGGGTCGCGCGCGTACCCGTCCAACACGCTCGAGTCGGGCTGGATCCCCTCGCCCCTGCCTGCCATCTACACCGGCGAGGCCGAGCGCGGCTACCGCGAGTGGCTCGGCACCGACAGCTATGAGGCCACCGGCACGCTCGCCGGCTCGTTCGTGTCGGACGACATCGAGGACTACTACCTCACCCCGTGGGAGCTCGGCTACGGCAACTTCGTCAAGTTCGATCACGACTTCATCGGTCGCGACGCGCTCGAGAAGATCGACCCCGCGACCCAGCGCAAGAAGGTCACGCTCGCGTGGGACGCCGAAGACCTCGGCAAGGTGTGGACGTCGCTGCTGAACGTCGACGGCCCCAACTACAAGTTCTTCGACCTGCCGCTGGCGAACTACGGCTCGGCGAACTACGACTCGGTCATCGACGCCGACGGCAACGTCGTGGGCTACTCGATGTTCACCGGCTACTCGGCCAATGAGCGCCGCGGTCTGTCGCTGGCGACGGTGAACCCCGACGTCCCCGAGGGCAGCGAGCTGCGCGTGGTGTGGGGCGAGCCCAACGGCGGCAGCAGCAAGGCATCGGTCGAGCCGCACGAGCAGACCGAGGTCCGCGTCGTCGTCAGCCCGGTCCCGTACTCGACGGTCGCACGTCAGACCTACCAGGGCGGCTGGCGCACGGGGTACCAGCAGCCCGCGTCCTGACGACTCCCGCTCGCTGAGCGAGCGAAGCGAGACGAAACGCCCTGAGCCTTCGAAAGGCCAGGCGCGTTTCGTCTCGCTCGTCCCTCGCTCGCTCAACGACCGAGATCCTCCCGCTACCCTCAGGCAGGGAAAGGAGTCGCATGAGTCTGCGCTATGCGCTGTTGGCTATCCTGCGCGTCGGGCCGCTGTCGGGCTACGACCTGCAGAAGCAGTTCCACCAGTCGGTCGGCCACGTGTGGCATGCTCCCGACTCGCAGATCTATCCCGAGCTGCGCAAGATGGAGCAGGCCGGGCTGATCGAGGGTGAGGAGCAGGCGCGCGGCGAGCGCGGCACGCGACGCATCTATCACGTGACGGATGCCGGTGAGCAGGCGTTCGCGGAGTGGATGGCCGCGCCCCTGGATTATCAGCGCGTGCGCGACCCCGCCCATCTGCGTGCCGCCTATCTGGAGGCGACCACGCCCGACGCGGCGCGGGCCTTCCTCGAGCGGCACATCGAGGTGTGGCGAGGCGAGCTCGCGCAGTGGGAGGGCGAGCTCATCCACATCCAGCACCTGAGCAACCCGATGCTGGTGCGCCGGCTCGAGGTCCTGCCCGACGACGACCGCGAGCGCACCATCGAGTTCAAGCGGTTCGCGTACGAGGGGCTCGTCGAGCGCGCACGTATCGAGATCGCGTGGGCCGAGCGCGGCCTCTCCCTCGTCGACCGCCTCGAGTCGACCGCCTGACCCGACGGCGGACGGCTTGCCTGGAGTGATCGACGCGCCAGTAGCGTCAGCGTATGAGCGTCGCGCGGCCCGGGGTGCGCCGCGGCCGACCCGGACCCGGCGCGGCTAGGCTGAGGGCGTGTCGATCCAGAGCCGAGATCCGCGGGGAACGCCCGCCACAGATCGGCTCAACTACACCGCCTACCGCCTCGCCCGCGCCCTCAACCGCGCCGCCGAGAACACCGCTCTCGCGCACGGTGTGACCCTCCCCCAGTTCCTCATTCTGCAGGTTCTCGGCGAAGGGGTGCCACTGTCGAACGCGCAGGTCGCGCGGCGCACGTTCGTCAGCTCGCAAGCGGCGCACGTGGTGTCGGCCGAACTGCTCGATTCGGGTCTCATCGAGCGGGTCGAGCACCCCACGAATCGCCGGGTGCGGCTGGTTCGACTGAGCGAGACCGGCTGGGACACGCTCGCCAAGTGCGAGGCCGAGATCCGCGAGCGCGAGGACCGGCTGGCCGAGAGCATCGGCCCCGACCTGGGAGGCTCGCTCGCCGAAGTGCTGGATCGCGCGGCCGACACGCTCGCGGGCGGCTACTTCGGCGATGCGGATGCCGAGGCCGAGGCGGTCGCGAAGCGCCGCCGCCCCAGCAAGGGCTCGGGGCTGGCACCAGCCTGAGGCACGGCCCCGCCGTAGCCGAGACCCGGGCCGGCGGCATCCGTCATCGCCTGCGCAGCCGGACGGCGACGAAGACCGCGCACGCCAGCCCGGCCAGGCCGCCGATCGCCAGCGCCGCTCTCCCACCCTGGGCGTCGATCACCCAGCCCATGAGCAGCGCGCCGAACGGCACCATGCCGTAGTTGCCGAGCGTCACGAGCGACATCGTCCGGCCGATCTGGTCGGGTGCGACGCTGACCTGGGCAGCCGCGTTGAGGATGCCCTGGTAATACCCGACGCCGAGCCCGAGCAGCGGGCCGACCGCCAGCAGGATGGCCAGTGTGGGCGCGGCGGCGTTCAGCAGGAGCGCTGCGCCGAGGCCCCCGCACGCGACGATGAGCGAGCGCACCGTGACCCGGTCGCGTCCCGCGGCGAGGACGCCGCCCACGATGGCGCCGAGCGCGTTGAGCGTGTGCGTCGCGCCGACCGCCATGGCGTCGCCCGCGAAGGTGAGGCTCACGGTCGACGTCAGCACCAGCATGAGGTTGAGGGCCAGCAGCGCCACGACGACGTTCACGACGAGGAGCGTCACCAGCTCACGGGTGAAGAACGAGGGACGGATGCCACCAACCGGCCGTTCCGCCCGTCGAGGGCGCGGGAACAGTTGTGCCGGACGGATGGCCACGATCGAGGCGAACACCAGCAGGAACGACGCCGAGTTGATCAGCATGCACGCCGTCGCGCCGAGCCCTTGGAACGCGATGCCGGCCAGGCCCGGACCGATCGAGCGCGCCGAAGCGAGGGCGATGGTGCTGAGCGACACGGCGCGGCCGAGGCTGTCCGGGCCGACGATCTCGAAGATGATCGCCTGCGCCGCGACCCGCTCGAACGCGTGCACCGTGCCGAGCACCGCCACCAGCGCGTAGATCGCCACGATCGACGGCTCGGGGGTGAGGGTCGCGAACGCGAGCCCCGCCACGACGAGCGCCGACGCCAGCGACGTGATCAGGAGGATCGTTCGCGGTCGCACCCGGTCGGCGAGTCGGCCGGCCGGAACGCTCAGCACGAGCAGCGGCAGGAACTGCGCGATCGTCACACCGCTGAGCGCCTGTGCGCTGCCGGTCGCCTCGAGCACGACGAGCGATAGTGCGAGGTTCTGGAACCACGTGCCGGTGTTCGAGATCACCTGGCCGCTGAAGTACAGCGAGAAGCGCCCGTTGCCGAACGGCTCGAAGACCCGCAGCCGCGGCGCGCGGCTCATCGGGCGGCCGGCACGCGCTCCCGCACGAAGCCCGCGATCCGCTCCCGCACGTCGCCCGTTGCCCGCGGGTCGGCGTTGCTGGCGCGGATCTCGAGAACCGGGATGCCGCGCTGCTCGAGCGCTGCCGTGATCACGCCGGGGGCCGGAGTGTCGTCGGCGACGAGGTGCACCACCCCGTCGACGCCGTGGGCGAGCGCTTCTTTGACGTACCACGACGACGACATCGGCGGCACGTAGAGCAGGTCGGTGAGCCCCACGAACCGCGCGGCGAGCGTTCGCACCGGGTCGTCGCCGTAGCGCGCGTATCCGTCCGCGGCGATCGCGAGGTACATCGACCACACGAAGACCGCACCGAACTCGTCCTGGAACGAGCGGTACATCTCCAGGTCCGACCACAAGCCGCGGCCGATCCACATCAGCCGGCGCCTCTCGCCGCGGCACACGGCGTGGCCGTCGTCGATGCGACGCGCGACTTCGTCGTGCAGGCGCCGCGCGGCTGCGACCGCCCACGGCGTGCCGCGATGCCACTGCGGCACCATGACCGCCGGGATGATGTCGGTCACCGCGACCGGCAGAGGGCGGGCGGATGCCAGCAGGTCGCGCGTGCGCCGGTTCCACTCGGCCTGCTCGTTGGCCAGGGCCATGATGCCGGCGAGTTCGCCGAGGTCCAGCGTGCGGCGCACGCGCTGCTCGAGCGTCGCGGCGAGCGCCCGGATCTCGCCCTCGAGCAGATCGATCCGGGCCGCTCCGAAGACGTCTTCCCAGTCGTGCGCGACACGGTCCCACCAACCGGCGGGTGCGGGCACGGCGGCGGTGCGCGAGAGCAGGAAAGTCTCGGTGCCGGGCCGGCGGCCCCACCGCTCGAAGATCTTGTGCGTGACGTCGCCGCTGCGCTCAGAGATCGCGAAGCGCGGTTCGGGCAGCCCGCCCCACGGGGCGAGTTCGGCGGCAAGCTCTTGCGCGCCCAGCGGCAGCACGTCGTACTGGCGGCTGTCGTCGGGCAGGCCCTGCGCAGCGACAGCGGCGAGGCTGGCAGGCGCCGCACGCTTGGCCGAGATGATCGACGACCACCACTGGTTGACGACGTACGGGATGCCGAGTGCTCGCAGCAACTCGTGCGGAGCGTCCGCGTTCGCCAGCGCGATCGGCTCGCCTTCGCGCGCGCGGTCGGCCAGGCTCAGGAACCACTCCTTCTGGAACGCCGTCGCGGCGGCGGCGCTCTCCAGCCGCGGCGGCGCAGCGGCGCCCTGACCGCTCATGCGGACACCGCCGCGTCGACGAGCTCGCGCACGAGATCTCGGGCAGCATCGATCTCTTCGCCGGGTGTCACTCGCCCGCTGATGAACGGGATGCCCTCGAGCACGTCACGCTGGTCGGTGAGGTCCCACAGCGGAGCCTCGTCGAGCTCGCGGATGATCGCGGCCACCGCGTCTGCGCCCGCTTCGCGCGCGATGTCGCCGGTGAACGCGGCGCGGACCGAGCCGGATGTGGTGGCCGAAGTGGTGACCCGTGCGAAGTGCGCGTCGCTGAGCCCTTCGAGCACGTGTTCCGTGGTCTCGCCACGCACGGCCTCGCCCAGCCACGCGGCCTCGCCCGTGTCGTGGTCTTCGCTGACGATCACGCAACGGCCCTCGCTCTCGAGCTCGCGGTAGAACGCGGCGTCGGGATGGGACGAGCCGGTCACGTGCACTCTCATGGCGCCGGGGGAAACCGGGGCTCGCGCCGCATCGAGGCGGGCCACAGCTTCGGACGGCGCCAGGCGTGCGGCATCCAGCATCGCGTCCAGCGCATCCGCGCCCGCGCACAGCGGCGGGTCGGCGCGGCGGCGAGCGCGCAGACGTCGCAGCGCATCGCCGACGGCCGCCTCGGCGTCGGCGGCGGCAGCAAGGGATGCCGCATCCAGCCTGCGTCCCGTCACCGCGGCACAGAACGCGGCGAGCGCCTCGAGCTGGAACCGCGCGAACCGGCGCGCGGGCTCGGAGGCATCTCGCGGCATATCGAGCAGGTGCACCGGCACCGTCGAAGCGGTGGCGCGCAGCACGTAGAAGAGGCGCAGGTGCGCCTGGGAGTCGTTGCACACGATGAGCGCGTCGAGCGGCTGCGCGTCGCTGCGCAGCTCGGTGAGAAGGCGCGCCACGACGGCATCGGTCGCACCCAGGAGCTGCGCCGCATCCGGGTCGATGGCTCCGGTCCACGATCCGGTCAGGCGATGCGGGCGGGCGCCGAGCGCGAGGAGCAGCTGCCGTGGCACATCGTTGCCCACGACACCGATCACCGGTGCGCTCGTGGTCACAGCACCCCGTCCTGCCGCAGTTGCGCCACGCGCTCGGCGTCGTACCCGAGCAGATCCTGGAGCACGCCGTCGGTGTGCTCGCCGAGACCCGGGGCGGGCTTGGAGAGATCGGCGCGGCTGCGAGAGAACACCATCGGAAGCCCCGTGCCGTACAGGCCCTCGAAGTGGCCGAACCGCGGATGCACGAGCGGCACCACCTCGCCCCGGCCGGTGACGATGTCATCGCGCACGGCCGTCGCGGTGTCGCGCACCGGAGCGGCCGGGACGCCGTTGTGCTCGAAGGCCGACAGCACTTCGGCCGATGAGCGGGTGCGTGCCCAGTCGCTCACCAGGGCGTGCAGTTCGTCGGCGTTGTCGACGCGCGCGTCGCGCGATGAGAACCGCGGGTCGTCGATCAGCTCGGGTTGCCCGATCGCGGCGAGGGTCCCCTCGGCGAAAGCGTCGGTGGGGGCGCAGATCGCGAACCAGCCGTCGACGGACTGGAACGTGCCGAACGGCGCGAGCCGGGGCACGACCGCGCCTGTTCGCAGCGGGAAGCCGACCGATTCGAGCGCGTCGAACGGCTCGCACGCGACGAGGGAGGTGAGGCTGCCGAGCATCGAGACGTCGACGTGCTGACCCTCGCCGGTGCGCTCGGCATCCATCACGGCGGCGAGCGTCCCGATCACCGCGAACAGCGGGGCGACCAGGTCGCCGATCGGCAGCCCGAACCGCACCGGCGCGTCGCCCGGCTCGCCGGCGGTCATCATGACGCCGCTCAGGGCCTGGATGATCGTGTCCATCGCCTTGCCCTCGCCCGGGACGCCCTGCGCGCCGAAGCCGCTGATCGAGGTGTAGACGATGCGCGGGTTGATCTGCTGCACGGCGGCGAAGTCGATGCCCAGGCGCCGGGTCACGCCGGCGCTGTAGTTCTCGACCACGATGTCGGCCTCGCGGACGAGGTCGAAGAACACCTCTCGGCTCTCCGCGTGCTTCAGGTTGAGCGTGATGCTCTCCTTGCCGCGGCCCCGGGCCATCATCGACACCGACATGTCGTCGGGGCCGGTGCGTCGAAGCTGCAGTCCGTCCGCGGTCACGTACGGCGAGTTGTTGCGCGACGAGTCTCCGCCGCGCTCGGGGTTCTCGACCTTGATGACGCGCGCGCCGAGGCTCGCGAGCAGCAACGTCGCATAAGGCCCCGCGAGCGCGGTGGTCAGGTCGATCACGGTCTTTCCCGCAAGCGGGGCGTCAGGAGTGCTCATCGTGTGCTTTCCCCCGCGCGGACGACGAGTCGATCGCCGTCCCACGCGAGATCAGTGGCGAAACCGGCGTGTGCCGTGATCGTGCGCAGGTAGTGGGCGACCTGCTCGCCGCGCTCGGAGCGCCCGACGGGTACCGGCCGCGCCTCGTCGTCGATCCAGCACGGCAGGAGCGCCGCGCGCACCTCGCCGCCGTCGTCGATCACGAGCTCGGCGATCGCGGTGTTCCGGCTCTCCGGGTGGAAGGGGTATTCCGGCATCGCGGCATCCGGCTCGAAGCCGAAAAGACGCCGGCGCTGCCTTGCCCACGCGACGCGCTCGGGCGAGCCCTCCGGCGATACCGAGAGCGCACGCGTGACGGTGGCGAAGTTGCCGAGACCATGGAAGATCGCTCGACCGCGATAGACCTCCACGCCCTTCGCGATGTGCGCGTGGTGTGCGATCACGGCGTGGGCTCCCGCATCCACCACCGCATGAGAGACCTCGATCTCGTAGTCCGCGATCTCGGCGGGAACGTGCACCAGGCCCTTGTGCAGCGCGACGACGACGACCTCTGCGTGCGCGGCGGCGACTTCGACCGCCTCACGCAGACGACCCAGGCTCGTGGGCTCCGCATAGGTGCGCACGCGCGGCGGTCCGCCCGGATTCGCGCCCCGCACCTCGTAGTGCGTGATCACCTCGACGTACGCGGCGCCCGGCTTGAGGCTCGATGCCCACGTCTCGCGAGGACCGACGCAGTTGACGCTCAGCACTGCGACCCGCGTGCCGTGCACATCCGTGATCACCGGCGTGAACGCCTCGTCGAGGTTCTCGCCGACTCCCACCGTGCGCAGGCCTCGCTCGGCGCAGTGACGCACGGTGTCGCGGATGCCCTCGGGACCGAAGTCGTAGACATGGTTGCCGGCGAGGGTCAGGATGCCGAACCCGGCGTCGGCGAGGGCGTCCAGGGCGGAGGGCGGTCCGGGCAGGGCCGGGACATCCGTCGTCTGCACCACCGCCCCATCGACGTCGCTGTCGAGATGCGGGATCTCGAGCTGCCCGATGAGCAGGTCGCTCTCGCGCAGCAGATCGCGGGCAGGCTCCAGCAGCGGGCGCGCGTCGTCGCGTTCGAGCACCAGATCACCGACCGCGCGGATGATGGTCACGCCTCCACCTCGCGCGCGGGGGCCGCGGCGATGCGTGTCAGGAACGTCCGCAGGCGCGTGGATCGCGGATCGTCGAAGAACTCCGTCGACGGGCGGTCTTCGATCACCTGCCCATCCGCCATGAACACGCACCGGTCGGCGACGTGACGGGCGAAGTCGAGCTCGTGCGTGACGACGATCATCGTCATGCCCGACTCGGCGAGGTCTTTCATGACCTGCAGAACCTCGTCGACCAGTTCCGGATCGAGCGAGCTGGTGGGCTCGTCGAACAGCAGGATCCGCGGGTTCGTGGCGACCGCACGAGCGATCGCGACGCGCTGCTGCTGGCCGCCGGACAGCTGACGCGGGTAGGCCTGCGCCTTGTCGGCGAGCCCGACCCTGTCGAGCAGCTCGAGCGCGCTGGCCTTCGCCTCGGCGGCCGGCACCCCGTGCACCTTGATGGGCGCCTCGGTGATGTTGCGCAGCACCGTCCAGTGCGGAAACAGGTTGAACTGCTGGAAGACCATGCTCATGCGACGCTGCTGCCGCTTCACGTCGGCGTCGGTGAGGGGACGGATGCCGTCGCGATACCGTTCGTAGCCGAGCAGTTCGCCGTCGAGGTACATCGCGCCGCCCTCGATCGACTCGAGCTGGTCGATGCAGCGCACGAGGGTCGACTTGCCCGAGCCCGAGGGACCGAGAACCGCGACGACCTCCTGCGCATGGACCTCGAAGTCGACGCCGTCCAGGGCGACATTGTCGCCGTACGTCTTGCGCAGTCCGACGACCTGGAGCACCGGGGTCACGGACGTGTCGTCGCGGGTCATGCCGCCACCTCCGTCCGCTCGACGGCGCGCCGGGCGACCGCGGCCCGCGACATGCCCCTGCTGAAGTGCCGCTCCACCCTTCGCTGCACCAGCGTCAGGGCGGTGACGACCACGAGGTACCAAATCACGGCGACGATCAGCATGGGCACCACTTCATAGGTCCGGTTGTAGATGACCTGCACCGAGTGCAGCAGATCGCCCATCGCGATGACGCTCACGAGCGACGTTCCCTTCATGAGCGCGATCACCTGCGACCCGGTCGGCGGGATGATGACGCGCATCGCCTGCGGCAGCACCACGCGGGTGAAGGAATGCCAGCGGCTGAAGCCCATCGCGGCCGCGGCATCCCGCTGGCCGGAGTCGACCGACAGGATGCCGGCGCGGATGATCTCGGCCATGTAGGCCGCTTCGTGCAGCGACAGTCCGATGATCGCGGCCGTGAGCGGGGTGATGAGGTCGTTCGTCGGCCAGCTGAACAGCTCCGGCCCGAACGGCACCCCGACCGCCAGCCGCGGCAGCAGGTACGCGAGGTTGTACCAGAAGATCAGCTGCACCAGCGGCGGAACCCCGCGGAAGACCCCGACGAACACGATGCACGCCCACCGCAGCGGCGCGAACTCGGTGAGCTGCCCCGCCGCCAGGGCGGTGCCCAGGAGCGAGCCGAGCACCATGCCGATGATCGTCAGCGTGATCGACATGCCGAGCCCCATCAGCACGCTGGGGTTGAAGAGGTATTCCGCCACGACCGGCCAGTCGAATCGCTCGTTCGTGACGAGGAAGACCGCGATCTGCACCGCGACGAGGGCGAGCAGGATGCCGACGACCACCCGCCAGGGATGGATCCGGCGCCGTGCGCGCGCGGCGTCGATCGATCTGACGGCCGACGGGTTGCGTACCGGCTGGGTGGTGAGGTCTGTCATCGTCACTCGCTGGTCATCGGGTTGAGGGTGGGTGCGTCGACGGCGGCGTCCTCGATGCCCCACTCGGTCATGATCCGCTCGTACTCGCCGTTCTCGAAGATCGCCTCGAACGCCGCGAGCATGGGCTCTGCCAGCCCGTTGCCCTTGGGCATGAACAGGGCGAGCTGGTCGACGCCGGCTCCCTGCTCATCGGACTGGAGGATGAACTCGTACGTGTCGGGATCTGAGGCCTGCAGGTCGATCGCGGCGGACTGGGTCGTGCCCGCGTAGTCGGCGCGGTCGGAGTTGACGGCGAGGAACGTCGAGTTGCTGTCTTCCAGCCCGACGAACTCGGCGGGGTCCAGACCCTCGGCGGCGCACCATTCGTTGTATCGGGCGAGCTGACTCTCGGTCACCGATCCGGTGACGCCCGCGACGCGAGCACCGCACAGCGCCTCGGGATCACTCAGCTCGTCGGCGCGCTCGGCGAGGTAGACGTACGAGGTGCGCGTGGTCATCCAGACGACGGCGTCGAAGTCGGCCTCACGCTCGGGCGTGGTGCGCACGGGACCGTTGAACGCGTCGAAGCGGCCCGACAGCATGCCGGTGAGCATCGCGTCCAGACCAGAGGACGTGATGATCTCGAACGGTACGCCGAGCTGCTCCGACAGCGCCTCCTGCAGGTCGGGGTCGATTCCGGTGATCTCGCCGCCCTCCTCGATCGTGCGGTAGGGCGGGTGGGTGTCGCCGGCGATCTTGATGACGCCGGCCTCTTTGATCGCGTCGGGAAGCTGGTCGTACAGCGGGGCCTCGGTCGCAGCATCCGTCTCGGCCGGCTCGCCCTCGGGCGTCGAGGGGGACGAGCAGCCGGCGAGGAGGCCGATCACGAGAAGGGGGGCGAGGGCGGCAATGCTCTTGGTGCGCATGGGTACTCCACATCGTTGTGCAGATCGAGTCGTGGTCTGCTGACCACAAGAACATCATAAAAGTTGATGGTTGATGTTTTCAACTATCAATACTGACACGGAAGGGCGGCGAGGTGCTCCGCGGGTTCCTCGCCGGGGCCGGCGCGGCGTCATCGGTTCCTCCACAGGAGCGATCTCTTGCTGCGGTTGTCAAGGTTGTCCACAGGCTGGTTTGACGGACTGATCTGGGGGTTTGGATGTCGGTGGCCCCGGTCAGAATGGGGGTATGACAAACCTCGCCGATGCTCTGAACGAGCTCGGCGATGCGCTCGCGAAAGCGACCGCGGCGGCCGTCGCCGGCGGCGGTTTGCGGGGAGCGGACGACACGGAGCTGCTGGGTGCGTTGGCGGCGGCGGGGCGGATCCGGCGGCAAGCGGAAGCGGTGATGGTGGAGGCGGTCGCGGTGATCACCGACCGTGACGGCAGCGCTCCCCATCCGGACCGGCTCACCACCCGGCACGGGTGCCGCAACACCTCCGAACTGATCCAACGCGCCACCCGGGTCTCGGGGCGGACCGCGTCCGAGATGGTCGGGGTCGCGAAAGCGGTGCAGCAGCAGGTCGCGCTCTCGACCGGTGAGGTGCTGCCGGCGGAGTTCCCCGGGATGCGTCAGGCGCTCGCGAGCGGGCACGTCGGGGTGGACGGGATGATCGCGGTGACCGGTGCGTTCCGCGGCTGCCAGACCGGACGCGCCGGGATCCTCGCAGCCGACACCGAGCTCGCCGCCGCCGCCCGCGGTGACGGTGCCGATGCGGCACCCCCCGCCTCGGCCGATGAACTACGCGCATACGCCCTGGTGTGGGCGGCGTACCTGGACCAGGACGGTGCCGAACCCGACGACACCACCGCGCTCCGCAAACGCGGAATCACCGTCGGGCGCCGCGGCGACGACGGACTCGTGCCGTTGCGCGGCCGGCTGCTGCCCGAAGTCGCCGCGCAACTGCAACTCGGATTCGACAGCGTCCTCAACCCGCGCGGAGACGGCGCCCCGACACCCGACGGACCCTGCTTCGTGGAGACGGACGACCACGGGGATCCGTCAACGCCGCTGGCAGCAACAGCGGACCCGCGCTCCCACAGCCAGAAGCTGCACGACGCGTTCGCGGTGCTCCTCACCGCGGCGGCCGCCTCCGGCGAACTGCCCACGCTCGGTGGCGCGGCACCCACCCTGGTCGTGTCGGTCCGGCAAGAGGACCTTGCCGCCGGGCGGGGGAAGGCCCACCTGCCCGGCGACGACCAGCCCCTCCCGTTCGCCGTCGCCCGGCACACCGCCTGCACCGGCGCCATCCAACGCGTCCTCACCGGCGAGGGCGGCCGGATCGTGTCCATCACCACCCTGGACCGGGTCTTCAACCACCACCAGCGCAGAGCCATCACCCTCCGCGACGGCGGCTGCATCATCCCCGGCTGCACTGTCCCCCCACAATGGTGCGAGATCCACCACGTCCAAGAACACTCACGAGGTGGACCCACCCATACCGACAACGGCGTCCTGCTCTGCTGGTTCCACCACCGCACCATCGACACCGGCGGCTGGCACATCCGCATGCAACACGGCATCCCTTATGTCCGCGGACCCGCATGGTGGGACCACACCATGACATGGCGCCCCACCACCAAATCCCCCACCCGCAAACGCGACCTCATCGCCCTACGCACCTGAACCGACGCTCCCTGCGCGCGGCGGATAAAGTGGCGCCGTGACTCAGGCAGTCGCTGGGGAAGAGTTCTTCGCCCCCGATCAGAAGGCCGTCTCCATCTTCCGCGCGCTCGCGGGACCGCTCGTGAGGCTCGATGACGTCGAGGTTGTGGTGTCCAAGAGCCAAGTGTCGTTCCGCGCCCGTCGCGCATTCGCCTACGCGTGGGCGCCGGGACGCTATGTGAAAAATGACGCGCCCGTCGTGGTGTCGTTCGCATTGAGCGAAGAGCTCTCCTCCGCTCGCTTCAAGGAAGTCGCCCATCCTTCATCTTCGACGTGGATGCACCATGTGGAGCTTCGCCTTGTGAAGGACGTCGACCGCGAACTGACCGCCTGGATCAGGCGGGCTTACGCGGAGGCTCGTTGACCCACGCCTCGTTGCTCGCCATCTCCCAGACACCGCGCTCGAACGGGGAGGATAGGGTGGCGACCGACATCCGTCGAGCGTCTACCGACGCCGGCAGGGAGCGAGAGTCCGGCATGATCGCACGATTCGAAGAACTCGACTGGCAAGACACCCGAATGGGCGAGCTGACCCTCCGGCGGCGTGCCGACCCGGAGACCGGTGAGTGGATCTACGAGGTGAAACTGCGGGACGAGTTCCTCATGTCGAGCCTGTTCACCGTCGCCGAGCAAGAGCTCGCGACACTGGGGCTGGCCGCGGCAGAAGACGGCGATCTGCGAGTGCTCGTCGGAGGTCTGGGCCTGGGCTACACCGCCGCCACGGCGCTCCTGGACGATCGGGTGCGAACGCTGCACGTCATCGACGCCCTCCCCGCGGTCATCGGGTGGCACGAGAAAGAGCTGCTCCCGGTATCGGCGATGCTCGTGCGAAACCCCCGCACGGCCTTGATCCACGACGATTTCTTCTCCGTCGTCCGCCGGGCACCCGAGCCCGACGGCCTGCGCTACGACGTCATCCTGTTGGACGTGGATCACTCGCCACGCCACGTCCTTGACCCCAGTCACGCCGACCTCTACACCGCCGCGGGCATCGAATCCCTCGCTCGGCACCTCACCGACCGGGGAGTCTTCGCGTTGTGGTCGGACGATCCCCCCGACCCCGAATTCATGGCCACGCTGTCGTCCGTGCTCGATGCGACGGCTCACACCGTGACGTTCGACAACCGCCTCACCGGCGGAACGTCGTCGAACACGGTCTACGTCGCGACCCGCGACCGAGGGGTGTGACCGCCGTCCGACACGAGCGCTGTGTCGCCGGACAATCACGGTGTAGACATCGCATCCTGGACCGACACCTACGACTGACCCGCCCTCCGATGGGCTATCGCGGCAGATCGCCCCGAGCGAGGTCGACGTCTCGCACGAAACGACGCTGCCATGGAGTCTCCACCGCTTTCGGCCGGTAGTTCGCCCTCACCCATGGCACGGCGTCCTCGCGCGGCACACCGGCAAGGCGCGCGAGGATCGCGATCGCCGAACCCGTTCGACCCGTGCCCCCGTCGCACGCGATCTCGACCCTCATGCTCGCTGACCGTTCGTAAGCATCCTTGAGTGCCGCGATCGCTTCGTCCGACGATCGCGGCAGCCGGAAGTCCGGCCAGCACACCCAGCCGGATTCCCAGCCGTCCTCGGCGTGCGGCTTCGCCGTGAGGTAGAGCCCGTACTCGGGGACGGCCTCCTCCTCCGGGGCGCCACCGAGAAGCCCGCGCCCTCGCACCAGCCGACCACCCGGGAGTGTGACGACTCCGGTGAGGTCGCTGTTCCATGTACCCATCGGTCAATTCTGTCGAGTCCGCGCGCTTGCCGTCGCACGTGCATCGAATGCGGCTCCGAGCGCGATACCAAGCGACAGGCCGACACCCGCACCGACGGCGAGATCGTCGAAGAAGATCAAACCCGCGCCGGCGCCGACCAAGAGACCCAGCGCGATTCCGATCCCCACGCCGTCGTGAGGCTTCTCCGGGCGGCGTTCCGTTGGCACCATGCCGCCAACGCTACGCATGCCAGACGCACCGCTCGAATCACCCCGACGAGACGGATCGGGCACCGCGGAAGGGCAGGTCCCCGCCGCGCGAGAAACCTGCCCTTCCGGGCGGATCGCCGACGCTAGCCGAAGCTGAGCCAGGTGCCCTCGAGCTCGCTGTAGCCCTGCGGGCGCTGCGTCCAGTCGCACACGCCGTCGGGGAACACCGCGGTCAGGCGCTGCCACTGCTCGTCGCTCATGGCCGGGTAGTCTGCCCGCTCGGTGTCGGTCAGCTCGCACTTGAGCCCGTCCGCCAGCAGCGGCATGCCCGCCTCGGCCCGCGGCTGCGAGTGGAACGGATACAGCTGGTTGCACCCCGTCGTCGGATCGTCGTAGTCGAGCACCTCCGGGATGAACGTCATCCCGGCGTCGTAGCATCCGTCCGCCAGCCCTGCCGGTCGCGCCGCGATCGTGCGCTCGCGGTCACCGGGACCACCCGCCGCCTCGATTGCATCCAGCCATGCCTCGAGCTGGTCGAGCGCGGCCACTCGCATCGCGGCGGTGTTGGCCGGGATGTTGGCACCGGTCCAGCTGACGTGCGTGCCGGCGTCACCATGGGCCGCGATCATCCGCTCCCGGATGATCGCCGAACGGTACCGCTCGTGGAAGTCGCCGGTCGGATCGGTGTAGTTGCGGATCTCGATCACCGGCGTCCACTCCAGGCCGCCCGTCATCATGTTGATGCGGCCTGTCGCGTACGCCCGCTCGATCGCCTCGACGCTCGCCTCCGAACGCTCCACGGTTCGGGCGCCGTCGACGTCCATGCCGCCGACGCGCTCGTTGAGCGACACGAACTGCTCCACGGTGATGGCGCCCTCCTGCAGGGCGTTCCAGCCGTACTGCACCCCGACGTTGTCGGGCTCGACGCGCAGGCCGCGGCCCTCGGCATCCGTTCCGTACACGTTCTTCACCATGTCGGCGATCGTGCACCGCAGACCGTCGGGATTCGACGGCGACCAGCGGTCGGCAACCGGGATCGCGACGTTGCAGCCGCGGTTGGGGTCGTCCACGCCGTCGAAGAACGTGAAGCCGAAGCAGGTGCCCGAAAGCGCGTGGCCGGTGACGGCCACCTTCTGCGCCTCCGTCCACCCGGCGCCGGCCGGCGAGTTCCAGTAGCCCAGCAGGCCGCGGCAGTCGTGGCCGCCGATCGTCGTCGACCGCTCGTCGGGGTAGCCGATCTCACCGAGCACGCCATCGAGGATGCCGGGGTAGTTGTTCGACAGCAGCAGCTGCTGCATCGTGCCCGCCGAGCCGCCGGAGCCGACCGTATAGGTCACCGGCCCGAGCTGTTCGACCACATGCTCCTTGACCATCATCGCCGTCTCAGCGCTCGTGACGTCGTTGCAGTTCTGCGCGTACACATTGAAGGTCGCGGATGCCACGGCATACCCGCGGCTGAGGAACAGGTCGTTCTGCACGCCGCCGGTGCTGCTGCCCTGCCAGTAGCCGACGCCACAGGCGCCTCCGAACGTGTAGGCGAGCTTGCCGTTCCAGCCGGGCTCTGTCTGCGTCGGCGAGGGCTCGGGCTCTGCCGGCTGGTGCAGCATGGCGGTCTCGTACACGGCACGGTTGATCGTGCCGCGCTCGATGCGCACGATGTATGGCACGCCGACGCCGTCGACCGTCGCGGTGGCGACGTCCGCGGGCACGGAGCCGTCGGTCGGGAAGTCCGCGAACTGGCCGGCGGTCGTGCGGTAGCGGTAGCTGACGACGGGTGCGGCGACGTGACAGTCCTCATCGACGGCGCCGAGGTTCCACGGCGCCCCCGAGGCGGTGCAATACATCGGATGCTGCGGTCCCGAGAACACCGGACCGGTGATCGGGTGGTTCTCCACCTCGAGCGAGTTCTGCACCTGCCCGTTCTTCTTCGTCACGGTGATCTCGCTCACACCGAGCGGCAGATCGTCGACCAGTCCGACCAGGCTGCCGCCGACGGGCCGGAAGGACTTGGTCACATCCACGCCCGCAGCCACGATGCGGAAGTCGCGACGCGCACCGGTCACCGAGATGAGCGCATCACCGCCCGACACCGAGTCGGCACGCCCCGACAGCACGTCGATATGGACGGGCCGGGCCGCATTGCCCGCAGCGGGGGCGAGGAGCAGCCCCGCCACCAGCGCACCGGATGCGGCGAGCACGCCTGCCCCGAACATGCGCGCCCTGTACCTGGATCGCTTCATCGATTCCTCCGACATCGTCGTCAGTGGAACGGCCTCGTCGCCGCCCTCACGCCACAGAGTAGAACTGCGCGTGACGTGCGTCAATGAAAGATCAACTATCGGTGAGGCGCCGGCGTGTCACGAGCCCGCTGGCGCCGGCATCGATCTCGCCGACGACGCCGCGCACGTGCTCTTCAGCCGGTGCCCCGAGCCGGTTGTAGAGCTGCATCCATGAACGACGGACACTCGCGCGCGGCCACTCCGTCGGAACCAGTTCGGCAGGCATGCCGGTGTCGAGCACGCGGAATGCCTGCCAGCTCAGCATGAGCCGCGTCCGCTCGACGAAGGCCGCGACCGGGGTCGTCGCATCCGTCGACGAGACGGCCGTCGCGAAGGCCCGGTACTGCTCCGCCACCGCCTGCAGGTCCCACGCGGCCTGGGGTCCGCCGGGGATCGAGGTCTCGAGAGTCGCGCGCATCGCGGTCACGTCGGCGATGCCGAGATCGCGCAGCTGCGCCATCGCCTCGGCCGCGTGATCGAGCGGCGAGACCCAGACGCCGTCATAGAGGGGCGCGAACCCGAGCCACTTCAGCCGCGACCGCGCGAGATGGCGCGTCGAGCGCTGCGACTCGGGGATCGAGAACGCCAGCACCGTCCACAAGCCGTCCCACGCCGGTTCTTCGACCCCGAACGCGTCGAGCCAGGCCGCCTCTTCGTCGACGATGGACACCGCACGCTCGGTGAGCCGGTGCGTGGTGCGCCGGCCGTCACGATCCGCGACGAGCAGGCCGCTCTTCGACATGCGGGCCAGCGTGGCGCGCGCCGCGGCTTCTTTGAGCCCGAGATCACCGAGCACCCGGACGAGCGCACCGGTCGGCATCGGCTCGTCGATGTGCCACCAGTAGTCGCCGAAGATCGTCAGCACGTGCCGCACCGGCGAGGCGCGGCGGATCCCGGGCCCGCCGGGCCCCTCGTCGGCGAGAGTCATGGCCTACATCATGGCACCCGCCCAACGGCGACCGAACGTCAGTGGGCCATGGCCGCGAGCGCCTCGGGATCGATCGTGGCGATCGAGCGGGTGTCCTGGAAGGCGCGGACGCCCTCGATGCCCTGCTCGCGACCGAAGCCGGACTGCTTCACGCCACCGAACGGAGCACGCAGGTCGAGGCGGGTCGCCCCATGGTCGTTGACCCACACGTAGCCGCACTCGAGCTGCGAGCCCACGCGCTGCGCCGACTCGGGTGAGGCGGTCCACACCGAGCCGCACAGTCCGCCCCACGTGTCGTTCGCGAGCCGCACCGCCTCGTCCTCGGTGTCGAAGGGGATGATCGGGATGACGGGCCCGAACTGCTCCTGCGTCACCACACGCAGCTCCAGTGGCGGGTCGACCACGATGGCGGGGCGCACGAAGTTGCCGCCGGCGAGGTCGCCGTCGGGCAGGGATCCGAACTCGCGGACGTCGGCTCCGGCATCCTTCGCCTCCTGGATGATCTCGTCGACGAACGCCTTCTGCGCCGGCTGGTGCAGCGGACCCATCGTGGTGCCGTCGTCGAGCCCGTAGCCGAGCTTGGCGTTCTCGAGCCTGGTCGTGAGCCCCGCGACGACCTCGTCCACGCGCGAGCGATGCACGAAGACGCGCTTGGCGTTCATGCAGATCTGCCCGGTGGTGTCGTAGACGGCCGCGAAGAGGCGATCCAGGTGGGTGTCGTCGAGGGTGGCGTCCTCGAGGAAGACCGCCGCGTCGTTGCCGCCGAGCTCGAGCGTCACGCGGGTCAGCGACTTCGACGCCATCTCCATGATGCGCTTGCCGCCGTTCACCGACCCGGTGAAGCACACCTTCGCCACGTCCGGGTTCTGGATGAGCCCGGCCATGTTCTCGTCCTTGCCGGTCACGACGTTCAGCACGCCGGGCGGCAGCTTCTCGGCCACCCGCTGGACGACCCGCGCGGTCGCCAGCGGCGCCGAGGGCGGCGGCTTCACGATCGCGGTGTTGCCCGCGAGCAGTGCGTGCGGCAGCGAGGCCCCGAGGATCGCGATCGGCCAGTTGAACGGCACGATCACCGTCACGACACCGAGCGACTGGTACGACACCTCGGTCGACACCGGGATCGCGCCCGGAACCACTGGCAGCGTCTTGGACGCATCGACCTCGTCGACCAGCATCAGCGCGAGATTCCACCGGATCTCGAACACCAGCGCGTCGACCCACGCCTCCATGCGCACCTTGCCGTTCTCCTGCGACAGGATCGCGGCATCCTCGTCGCGGTCGTCGGCGATCCCCGCGATCGCCTCGGTCATCAGGCGCGCCCGTTCCTGCGGACTCAGCGCCGACCAGGCAGGGTAGGCGGCCTTGGCGGCCGCGACCGCATCGGCCACGTCCGCGGGCGTCGCCGCGGCCGCCTCGCCGACGATCGCACCCTTCTTTCCCGGGTCGGCGATCGGCAGCACCTCGTCGGTGAAGCGCTCCTCACCCCCGATGAACAGGCCCGTCCGAACTCCGGTCTCCGTTGCAGTGCCGCTCATGGCACGACCACCTCTCTGTGCGTCGATTCGCCCGGGTTCCAGCGTGCATCTTCCATACGCGCGAATCAAGATTGTCGACGATATTCGCGTGAATCTCGTATGAAATAGCCTGGTCACCGGATAGTGTCGGAGCACGGACGACGGCGTCGAGAGGGGACAGCAGAGATGACGGATGCCGCGGCGACGGCGGTCGACGAGACCACCGAACGCTTCGACCTCACGCAGCAGATCCGGGATGCCATCCTGGACGCGCAGTTCGCTCCCCACCAGCGTCTGATCGAAGCCGACCTGAGCGAGAAGTACGGCGCCTCCCGTGCCGCCGTCCGCACCGCGCTGCTCAATCTCGCCGGTGAGGGCCTGGTCGAACGACTTCCCAACCGCGGCGCACGCGTGCGCGCCATCAGCGTCGACGAGGCCATCGAGATCGTCGAGGTGCGCATCGGGCTCGAGACGCTGTGCGCCCGCAAGGCCACCGAGAACCTGACCGACCAGGACGCCGCCGAACTGCGCAATCTTCGTGCGGCGATCGAGGTCGCGGTGACGTCCGGCAACCTCGTCGAGTACTCGCGCCTCAACCAGGAGCTCGACCGGCGGATCCGCGATCTCAGCCGCCACGCGACGGCGACGCAATTGCTCGAGCGTCTGCGCGCGCAGTCCGCGCGCCACCAGTTCCGGCTCGCGTTCCACCCCGGCCGGGCCGCGCGCTCGGCGCCCGAGCACATCGCGATCATCGACGCCATGCTCTCGCGAGACCCCGCTGCCGCCGAAGCCGCGACCCGCGCGCACCTGACGGGCATCGTCGACGTGCTCCACGGCATGGAGTGACGGCCCGGCGAGACGCCGAGCACGAGCCGCCGCACGCCGCCTCGGCGTACGAATGAGGGGGCGACCGGATGCCTCCGGCCGCCCCCTCATCGTGGGCTCAGGTCACTCGCCCCAGGTTTCGGCCGGCGCGTAGCCGCTGCCGTTGTACTTCACGACCTGCAGCGACGACACCGCCGGCTGCCCGTCCTGCGTCGTGTCGACCGCGGTGCCCTCGAGCATCAGCGGCGCCTGGAAGTCCGAGATCGTCCGCAGCTGCTCCATGAAGTCCTCGCGGGTGGGCTCGGTCATCTTGGCGAAGACCTGCTCCAGCGTCGCGCCGATCATGTAGCTCCACATGCAGTGCGGGAAGGCCGGCACATCCGGGTAGTTCGCGTACTCGGCGAGGTTGTCGAGGAAGCCCACGACGTCCTCGTCCTCGGCGAACGCCGGGCTCTGCGGAGCCTTCGCGAACGACACCGTGTACACGCCGGGGAACGCGGTCGCCCCACCGGGCTCGAGGATCGCTCCCGGGCTCGACGTGTTCGATGGCAGGAACCAGCTGGGCAGCCAGCCGAGCTCCTGCGTCTTCTGCAGCGACGAGATCACCAGCGGGGTGATCGACATCGCGTTGAAGAAGACGTCCGCATCGGTCGCGGCCAGCTCGGTCAGCTGCGCGTCCACCGAGGCGTCGGTGGCCTCGTAGGTGAGCTCACCCACGATCTCGATGTTGTCGGATCCTTCGATCGCGGACTTGAAGCCCTCGACATAGCCCTCGCCGTAATCGTCGTTCTGCGACAGGATCGCGACCTTGTGGTCCTCGCCGGAGCTTGCCAGCAGCTCGCCGAAGGCTGCGCCCTCGTTCTGGTAGATCGGCACGAAGCCGAGCTGCCACGGGCTCTCCTCGGCGTCGCTGAAGATCGGGTCACCCGTCTGGATGAGCACCTGGGGAACCTCGTCGGCGATGGCCGCCTCACGCCATGCGCGGTTGGTCGGGGTGCCCAGGCCCGAGGTCATCGCGAACACGCTGCCCTTGAGCTGGTCGTAGTTGGCCTTGGCCTTCTGCGGGTCGTACTCGTCGTCCAGCGCCTCGATCTCGACGGTGCGGGTCTGGCCATCGCCGAACTCGATGCCGCCTTCGGCGTTGCGGGCGCCGAAGTATGCGGTGATGCCGGCCACGGTGCAGGTGCCCGGTCCCGCGGTCGGGCCGCTCAGCGGAGTCGTGATGCCGAGCGTGATGGACGAGTCGGTGATGCCGGGGCTGGCGGCCGTTTCGCCGTCGCCCCCTCCGTCGCCGCCTCCGCCTCGGGCGCATCCGGCAGCGAGGACGGCGACGACGCCGATTCCCGCGACGACCGAAGCGACCCGCATCCTCTTGCGGTTGATGCTCATTGGTCTTGCCTCTCTCTTGGTGATTCGTGTGGTTAAGACGACGGTGTGGCGTCGGACGACGGTGTGGCGTCGGACGACCGTGTGGGTGGCGACGAGGCGCGGCGACGTCGCCACAGCCTCGGGAGCGAGACCAGCCCGCCAGGAAGGACGAACAGCACCACCAGCAGGATCGCGCCCTGCAGGACGGCGGTGATGTTCGGGTCGATGATGTTCGTGATCTGCGGGACGAGCACGTACCAGGCACCGCCCAGCAGCGAGCCGAAGATGCTTCCGGCGCCGCCGATCACCATCGACGCGAGCAGCTCGATGGAGTGTCCGAAGTGGAGTGTCTCGGGCGAGGTGTACTGCACGACCACCATGTAGAGGAATCCGCTCACGCCGCCGATGAGGGACGCGATGGTGAACGCGAGCACCTTGTAGCGGTACGGCGAGACCCCCATGGATGACGCGACCGCTTCGTTGCCCTTCACGATGGCGAACGCGCGCCCGTATTTGCCGTGCACGAGGTTGCGGGTGAGCAGGAACGTGATGCCGCCGATGAGGAACACCAGGTACAGCTGCCACTGATCGTCGTACAGGCCCGTCCATTCCGGGGCATCCGTGAATCGCGCCGACGTGCCCTGCGAACCGCCCGTGAACTCTGACAGGCGCTTGGCGAGCGGCACGCCGACAATGGGCAGGGCGATCGTGACCATGGCGATGGCGAGCCCGCCGAGCCGTGCCGCGGCGAGGGCGATGAGCAGGCCCACCACGGCGGGCACGATGCAGGCCAGCACGAACACCAGGACGACGTTCCAGTCCTCGTTGACGCCGTACGCCGTGACGTACGCGCCGAGCCCGACGAAGAAGATCTGCCCGAGCGAGACCTGGCCGGTGTAGCCCATCACGACGTTCAACCCCAGCACCGCGACGGCGAAGACGCCGATCCGCGCGATCGTCTGGTTCGCGAACTCGGGAAGCAGCAGCGGCAGCACCAGCAGGAGCACGACGATCAGCGCGACACCGGCCCACTGCACCCAGGGCTTGGCGAAGAACCCGGAGGCCCCGGCCGTGCTGGTGCGATTCAGATCCGTTGTGGTCGACATCAGACGCGCACCACCGCTTTCCGGCCGAACAGGCCCTGGGGCCGGAGGATCAGCACCACGAAGATGAGGATGAAGGGCACCGCGATCTTCAGATCGTGGCCGATGAACGGCACGTACACGGCGGCGAGATTCTCGAGAACGCCGATGAGCCACGCCGCGACGACGACTCCGACGGGACTCGACAAGCCGCCGAGGATGCACGCGGCCAGCGCGTAGACCAGCGCGGAGTCCATCATGCCGGGGGTCAGGGTCAGCTGCGGGGCGACGAGGACGCCGGCGACCGCGCCGAGCACGGCCGCGAGGCCCCAGCCCACCATGAGCAGCCGGCCGACCGGGAGCCCTGAGAACGCCGACGAATGCGGGTTGATGGCGACGGCCCGCAGCGCAAGTCCGAGCTTGGTGCCGATGATCAGCGCCTGCAGCAGGCCCATCATCGCCACGATCACGATGAAGGTCCCGAGAGAGCGGACGCTGATCACGGCGCCCGCGAACTCCACGGTCTCGAGGGGGAACAGCGACGGGAAGAGGCGATTGTTATAGGTCCAGATCCACGCGCAGATGCCCGTGATGAGCGTCAGGAGGCCGATCGTGACCACCACCGCGGTGTCGGGATCACCGCCTTCGAAGCGGCGGATGAGATAGCGCTCGATCACCGCCCCGAGCAGGAACGAGAACACGATCGCCACGAGGATCGCCCCGATGAGGGGCACACCCCACCCGTAGACCGCCCACGCAACGTAGGCCGACAGCACCGCCATACCGCCCTGGGCGAAGTTGATGAGGCCGGTGGACTGATTGACCAGCACGATCGCGAGCGCCAGCGCCGCGTAGATCGAACCGGTCGACAGCCCGTCGACCACCAGCTGGATGAACGTCCCCATCCGTCAGCCTCCCAGGTACGCGCGGCGGATCTCATCCATGCCGCGAAGCTCGGCGGACGTGCCCGAGAGCACGCTCCGGCCGGTCTCGAGCACGGTCGCGGTGTCGACGAGCGACAGGGCGAGGTTGGCGTTCTGCTCGACCACGAGCATCGCGATGCCGGATTCGCGGCGCAGCCGGCCGATCGCGTCATAGACGGATCGCGCGGTGCTGGGCGCGAGGCCCAGTGAGGCCTCGTCGAGCATCATGAGCCGGGGCTTGGCCATGATCGCCCGGGCCACCGCGAGCATCTGCTGCTCGCCGCCCGAGAGCGCCGAGCCGTTCGAGCGGATGCGCTCCTTGAGCTGCGGAAAGAGGTCGAGGCAGTACTCGGTGTCGGACGCGATGCCTTTGCGATCCTTGCGCAGGTAGGCACCGACCATCAGGTTCTCGCGCACCGTGAGATCCGACAGCGTGCCGCGGCCTTCGGGAACATGCGCGATGCCGAGCGCGGCGACCTGATCGGGCCGCATCCCCCGCAGGTCCTTGCCGTCGAAGCGGAGCGTGCCCGTGGACCGCACGGCTCCCGAGATCGCGCGCAGCGTGGTGGTCTTGCCGGCGCCGTTCGCGCCCAGGATGCCGACGGCGCCGCCCTCGGGGACCGTCAGCGAGACCCGCTCCAGCACCTGGATGGGTCCGTACGACGCGGTGAGATCGGCGAGCTCAAGCAGCGTCATCCGCGGCGTCCTTCCCGATATAGGCCTCGATCACCCGGGGGTCGGCCTGCGCCTCGGCGGCGGTGCCCTCCATGAGCTTGCTGCCGTGGTCGAGGACCATGACGCGATCGGTGAGCGCCGAGATGAGGCCCATGTTGTGCTCGACGATGATGACGGTGATGTCGGCATCCCGCACGCGTCGCACCGTCTCGATCAGCTGCTCCACCTCTTCGTGCGGCAGGCCCGCGGCCGGCTCGTCGAGCAGCAGCAGGCGCGGCTTCATCAACAGCGCACGGCACAGCTCGACACCCTTGTGAAGACCGTGCGACAGCTCGTCGGCGCGCATGCGCGCAGCCCAGCCGAGTCCGTGCGCCTCGAGGAGCTCCATCGCCTCGGTGCGAAGCTCCCTCTCGGCGCGGGATGTGCGCGGCAGCCGCAGCGACCATTCCACCGGACCGCCGGGAAGCCTGCTGTGCGCGCCGAGCAGCACGTTCTCGAGGACGGTCTCGCGCAGTTGCAGCGCCGGATGCTGGAACGTGCGGGCCAGGCCGTGCCGCGCGAGGGTGGCGGGCCTGGCGCCTCGCACTTCGACGCCGTCGATGCGGATGGACCCGGTGCTCGGGCGGTAGTGCCCGCTGATGCAGTTGAACAGCGAGGTCTTGCCGGCGCCGTTGGGGCCGACCAGGCCGAAGATCACACCCGGATCGACCTCGAACGAGACGTCCTGGAGCACCTTCACGCCGCCGAAGTGCAGGTTGACGTCGCTCACCGTCAATTGCGCGCCCATGCTGCCCTTTCGCTTCGTTGCGTCGTCGCGCCGACGATTCCACCGCTGGGCGGCGTCACCTCGACAGGGGACTCGAGTCCTCCCCTGCCTGGGAAACTACGGATCGCCGGTTGGATTGTCAACGATTTTGGTGTGAACCGCGCGACTGTGCGCGAATTGTGACCGTTCGCCCCCTGCATCGCTGCCGGGGCGTAGTCGATCGTCCTCCTCCCGCGAGTCCGCGGTCACGGCGAATTCTGTTCAACGGAATCATCCCACGCCCTCCGAGCGGCCCGACCTACGCTGACCGCAACGAACAGGAGGGTCGACGATGACCGAGACGAGCACCGAATCACTTGCCCAGGCGATCGAGCGAGCGGGCAGCCCCATCGAACTGCTGCGCAACCAGAACTGGCCGGCGTTCACCTTTCCGGTGGCCCCCGAGTTCACCAATTGGCGTGACGAGCAGCGGGCATGGAGCGCGACCGTCGCCCTCATGGACCAGTCCCATCACATGACGCAGCTGTTCCTCGACGGCGCCGACCTCATCCCGCTTCTGAGTTCCCTCTCGCCCAACACGTTCGCGACGTTCCGTCCCGGCGTGGCCAAGCAGCTGATCTCGGTCAACCAGAACGGTTACCTGATCGGCGACGGCATCCTCTTCTACAACTCCGAGGGGCCCGAGGGTCTGGTGCTCATCGGCCACCACATGCTCATCGACTGGGTGCGCTTCAACGTCGAGAAGGCTCAGGATGCCGGCAAGGACGTGCGCTCCCGGCTCGAGGCGAACTCCCACATGCGGCAGGGGCCGCCGACGTTCTACCGCTACGAGCTGCAGGGTCCGAAGGCCGACGTCGCGATGGAGAAGATCTTCGGCGGGCCGCCTCCCGAGATCAAGTTCTTCCACATCGGCGACGTCACGATCGCGGGACGTCCCGTGAAGGCCCTGCGCCACGGCATGGCCGGCCAGCCCGGGTTCGAGTTCTACGGCCCGTGGGAAGACAACGAGGTCGTGCTCGAGGCGATCCTCGAGGCGGGCGCCGAGCACGACATCCGTCGCGTGGGCGCCAAGGCCTACTCGTCGTCACCGCTCGAGTCCGGCTGGGTGCCGACGCCGTTCCCGGCGGTGTTCGACGACGACTTCGCCGAGTACCGCGAGTGGCTGCCCGCGGCGCGCATCGGGTCGGTCGCCGGCTCCCTGCACTCCGACGACGTTCACGACTTCTACATGACGCCCTTCGACATCGGGCTCGGCCGCTCGGTGCGGTTCGATCACGATTTCCACGGCCGTGAGGCGCTCGAGGGCCACGCCGAGAATCCGCGCCGCCGCAAGGTCACGCTGCTGTGGAACTCCGAGGATGTCGCGGCGGTGGTGCGGTCGCAGATCGAGCCCGGCACGCCGGCGAAGTTCCTCGACTTTCCGAAGGCCCGCTACGGCCTCTACCAGATGGACGAGGTGCGGCGCGGCGGCGAGCTGGTGGGCATCTCGACGGATGCCGGCTACGTCGCGTACGACCAGCTGTACATGTCGCTGGCGACCCTGGACGTCGGCATCGCCGAAGGCGAAGAGGTCGAGGTCGTGTGGGGCGAGGATCCCATCTCGCACAAGGACTCCGTGGACCGCCTGCACCGCCAGGTGCGCATCCGCGCGACCGTGGCACCCGCGCCGTTCCACGACTACGCCCGGACGGTCTATCGCTCCGACTCGTGACGGCAGCGTTCCGTTCATCGGAAACCCGGGCTAGCATGGCGGCGTCATCGAGGAGGATGCCGTGGCACGAGGATCAGCCGGCGAGTCGGTGCTGCACCGTCACCTGCGCGTGCTCGAGACGTTCGACGCGTGGCATCCGTTCCTCACCCTGAGTGAGATCGCCGACGGTGCCGGCATCCCCCGCTCCAGCGCCCACCGGCTGATCGCCGAGCTCGAGCAGGAGGGTCTGCTCGAACGGCTGCCCGATCGCACATACCGTCTCGGCGTGCGGCTATGGGAGTTCGCCAGCCGCACGCCCGGTGCGCTGGGCCTGCGAGAGATCGCTCGCCCGTGGCTGGGAGCGGTGCACGAGCGGGTGCGGCAGCACACGCAGCTGGGGGTGCTCAGCGGGCGGGACGTGCTGTTCATCGACCGGATGTCCACGCGCGACGCCGTCGTGAACGCGACGCTGATCGGCGGGCGGATCCCGCTGCACGCATCGTCGAGCGGGCTCGTGCTGCTGGCGCACGCCGACGCATCCCTCGTCGCCGACGTCGTCTCCGACGGCCTGCGCGTGTACACCGAGAAGACCATCCGCACCGCGGCCGAACTGCGCCAGCGCCTGCGACAGGTGCGCAGCGACGGTCATGCCGTGGCCGAGGGCTTCATCCACCTCGAGTCGCGGGGCGTCGCGGTGCCGGTCAACGGCCCCGGCGGCACCGTTTACGCCGCCATCGGCGTGGTCATCCCCAACGACGGCACATCCGCGCATCCATACGTCGAGCTGCTACGTCGCGCGGCTGCCGGCATCTCGCGCGACCTCGCCGCCGCCTACCGGCCCGATGTCGACGAGCGCACCCACGGCATCCGCTCGGTCGTGAGCGGATCGCGGCGGTCGCTCGAGTACTTCGAGAGCCTCGAGACCAACCCGCATGACGCGGGAGTGCTGCACGACGCTCTCACCGAGCAGGCGGGCGGGCGGCGATGACCGGGGATTCGACGACGGTCACCGTCCTCGGGCTCGGCGAAGCGGGGCGGCGCTACGCGAGCGGTCTGGCCCGCGCCGGTGCCGTGGTCCGCGGTTTCGATCCCGCCCATCAGCTGGACGCCCCCGAGGTCACGCAGTTCACGGACCTGGCCGCCGCCCTGCACGGAGCCGACGTCGCGCTCAGCCTGGTGAGCGGCCGGGCCGCGGCATCCGTCGCCCGAGACGCCCTGCCGCACCTGCCCCGGGGCTCGGTGTACGCCGACCTCAACACCGGCTCGCCCGAGGTCAAGCAGCAGATCGCCCGGCTCGCGGCGGACCGCGAGGTGCTGATGGCGGATGCCGCGGTGCTCGGCCCCGTCGTTCGGGCAGGGCACCGCACCCGGGTGCTCGCGAGCGGGCCGGGTGCTCAGGCTCTGGCCGATCTGCTCGCGCCATTCGAGGTCCCCGTCGAGGTGCTCGCTGCCGGCGCGGGCGAGGCGGCGAGACTGCGACTGCTACGGAGCGTCTTCATGAAGGGCCTCGCCGCGCTCGTGATCGAGGGGCTCGATGCCGCACGCGCGTCCGGCGCCGAAGGCTGGCTGCACGAGCAGATGGCGCGCGAACTCGGACCCGACGGCGACGCGCTCGTGCACCGGCTCGTCGAGGGAACCCGGCGCCATGCGGCACGCCGCGAGCACGAGGTGCGCGATGCTCTGGCGATGCTCGAATCCGCCGGGCAGCCGGCCGACATGACGCGCGCGACCCTGGCCTGGCTCGAGCGGCTCGCCGGCGGTGACGAAACCGCCTGACACCGATGGAAAGGACGATGCCCGCCCGCGGAAGCGGACGGGCATCGTCGGGGCGAACGCGGGCTCAGAAGTCCGGACCGCGTCCGTCCGGCGCGACGTACATGGTCGCGAGCGCTCGGAGGCTGCCCGGCGCGGCGGGGTCGTAGGCGAAGATCGACGACGTGTCGGGCTGCAGCCGATCCTCGGCCGGGCCGTAGGTCATGTCGCCGTTGAGCCCGAGGTAGCTGACCTTGTCGAGCTCGACCATCGCGTTCATGATCCCGGCGCCCGAAAGGTCGCCCAGTTCGACGGCCTTCTCGAGGATCGTCGATGCCGTGATGGCCTGCATGAAGCCGTAGACGTTCTGCATCGTGGGGGTCGTGCCCAGCTGCTCGGTGAGCAGGTCGATGCCCTCGATCGAGGTGTCGTCCAGGTTGCCGGCGAGTCCCGTGATGAGGAAGTTCTCGGCGAGGTAGCCGGCGATGTCGGTGTCTTTGAACGACTGGGCGATCGCGAAGAACTCGGCCAGCCACACCGGCGCGTAGTCGAGCTGCGTGGCCGCGGCGACCAGGTTGGGCACGTTGTTCGTGGCACCGCCGAAGACGACGACCTCGCACTCGGCGTTCTTCAGGGTCTGCACCTGCGCGGTGAACGCGGTGTCGGTGGGCGCGAACTCGGTCTTCGGGCCGAGGGTGAACCCCAGCTCCTCACTCGCGTACTCGAGGGCGATCTGGCGCGCTTCGCCGGACTGGTCGGCCTGGATCATCGAGCACACCGTCGATTCCGTGGTGATCTGCCCCTCTTCGAACAGGTACGACAGCGTGTTCCACGTGTTCGACTGGTACGACGTGAACGTCATGCCGAGGTTGGGCTGCTTCGTGAACCTCGAGCTCTGCGTCGACGGCAGCGCCACGGCGTCGTCCTGCTCGAGGATCGGCAGCAGCGCCTCGGTCGACGCGTCGCCCAGCACGCCCGAGAGCATGACGACCTGAGCCTTGATGCGCTGGTACTCCTGCACGGCCAGCTGCGGGTTGTACTGGTTGTCGGCGGTGACGACCTCGACCGGGTACTGCCCGGCGATGCCGCCCTCGGCGTTGACGATGTCGTAGTAGGCCTGCTGTCCCGCGACCTGTTCGTTCGACGACGGCGCCAGCGGTCCGCTGAGCGCGGTCATCTGGCCGACGTGGATCACCCCGTCCGACAGGTCGAAGCCCGGGACGGCTGCCAGTTCCTGGGCCCCGTCGTCAGGGGTGTCGCCGGTCGAAGCGGTCTGGACGGCGCACGACGTCAGCAGCAACGCTGCTGCGGCCATGCTGAGGACGCCGAGAGTGCGGATTCTCACGAGCTGGGTCCTTCCTTCTGTGTGGTGGATTCCCCTGGTGCGGGGTCGGATGCCGCGCCACGCGCGGCTGGCGCGCGCGAGGCGCGAGCGGGTCGGTGGAAGAACGAGATCAGGCCGCCGCGGCGGAAGAGCAGGAAGACGACGATGAGGACGCCGTACACGATGAGGCCGAAGCCCGACACGCTCACGCCGCCCTGCTCGCCCGGCTTCGAGATGAAGGGCAGGTAGTCCGACAGCCAGATCGCCATGACCGGCACGAGTCCGATGAACAGGGCGCCGAGCACCGGGCCCCAGATGCTCGCGAGACCGCCGATCACGATGATCGCGACGTACTGGATCGACAGGTCCAGCCCGAAGTTCTCGGGCCGGATGTACTGCAGCTGCACCCCGAGCAGGCCGCCCGCGAGACCGCCCAGCACGGACGAGACGATGAAGGCGTTCATCATCGACGGCAGCCGCCGCACGCCCAGAACTTCGGCGGCGAGGTCGTGATCGCGGATGGCCTGCATCGCCCTGCCCGAACGCGAGCGTACGATGTTCGCCGTCGCCAGCAGCACGAGGGCCAGGATCACCCAGCACAGGATGAACATGCCCTGCTCGCGCGTGAGCAGGAACGGACCGATCTGCAGCGAGGTGAAATCGAGCGGTCCGATCGCCACCGGCGCGGTCACGACCGTGCCGTTCAGACCTCCGGTGAAGGCGGGCAGATTGCGTGCGGCGTAGATGCCGATGTACACCAGCCCGAGCGACACGATCGCCAGGTACGGCCCGCGCAGCCGCAGGGCGAACGGCGCGACGAGGGCGCCGAGGGCTCCGGCGAACAGGGCGGCAAGGGGCAGCCACAGCAGGAACGGCAGCCCGAGCTGCCCGCCCAGCACCTGTCCGCTGAACGCGCCGGCACCGACGAAGAAGGCATGACCGAGCGAGATCTGACCGGCATAGCCGGTCAGCAGGTTCAGGCCCGTGGCGGCGATGGCGGCGATCGCCGCCGTGGTGAGGACGGTCAGCACGTACCCGTTGCCGATGTTCAGCGGCACGGCGAAGATGGCGACGACGAACACGATCGCGAGGATCTTCGTCGTGAGCGTGCCGAACAGCCGCGGGGCGCGCGCGCGGGTGCTGCGGCCGAGCACCGCACCGGCGGAGTTGGCGTCGGCAGAGTTCGCTTCTGCGTGGCGGACGGTGGCGGTCATGCGCGTCTGATCTCCTTGCGTCCGAAGAGTCCGGCGGGCCGGATGAGCAGGATCACGAGCATCACGAGATAGGGCACGACGTCGGCGAAGCCCGATCCCCAGCTCTCGGGCACCAGCGACACTGCGAACTGCTGCACGACGCCGATGATGAGACCGCCCACGACGGCGCCGAGCGGCGATTCGAGGCCGCCGAGGATGATGACCGGCAGCGCGAGGAAGGCATAGACCTCGAGGCCGGGTCTGACCCCGCCTCCGACAGTGGTCGACAGCACGACGCCGCCGAACGCACCGAGGGCGCCGGCGATGCCCCACGAGATGCCGAAGACGAACCGCGTGCTCACCCCCTGCGCCATGGCGGCCTCGCTGTCGATGGCCGTGGCTCGCAGGCTCAGGCCGATGCGCGTGAACCGGAAGAACAGGAAGAATCCCAGCAGCAGCACGGCGGTGATCGGGATGAGCGTCGCGTCGCGCGCGGTGATGCCGATTCCGGCGACGCGGATCACCTCCAGGGCCCACGGGTCGTCGAGGTTCAGCGAGTCGCCCGGCCAGATAGCCGTGACGATCGGGGCGACGGCGATCGTGACGCCGAAGGTGACCAGCAGTGCCGCGAAGTGGTCGGTGACGCGGTGCACGACGAGCGCCTCGAGCAGCACCGCGAACACCGCGACCGCCGCCATCGCGAGGACGACCCCGACCCAGAACGGGAGCCCCGCCTGGTGGATGAGCGCGTAGGCGAGGTAGGCGCCGAGGATCACGAAGCTGCCCTGGGCGAGATTAAGGATGCCGGAGGCTCGAGCAACGACCACGAATCCGAGAGCCAGCACGGCGTAGAGGCATCCGAGTGCGATGCCCGACACGAGGGTCTGCAGGAAATCGGTCATCGGCCGGCCCCCTTCTTGGCGAGGCGCTTCGGGATCTTCAGCGCGATGTTCCCCGTGACCGTGGGATCCTCGATCTCGTCGGAGTCGCCGCCGAGATAGGCCGCGATGACGCGCGGATCCGAGATCGCGGCTCGCGGCGACTCGATCGTGATGGTCGTGCCGAAGTCCAGCACGAGCGACCGGTCGCCGAGTCGCGTCACGAGGCCCATATCGTGCTCGATCATGACGATCGTCAGGTCCAGCTCGCGCTTCGCGACCAGGATCCACTCGGCCAGCTCATCGGTCTCTTCGTCGTTCATCCCCGCGGCCGGCTCGTCCAGCAGCAGCAGCCGGGGTTCCACGGCGAGCGCCCGCGCGAGCTCGATGCGCTTCTTGATCCCGTAAGGCAGATCGCGGATCGGTCGGCTGAGGTAGTCGCCGAGACCCATCAGGTCGATGAGCGGCTCGCACGCCTGCCGCGCGATCGTCTCTTCGCGCCGTGCTCGACCCCACCACACCGCACCGCTGAGCACCCCGGAGCGCATCAGACGCTGGCGTCCGAGCACGACGTTGTCCATCACGTCCATGTGCTCGAACAGCGCGAGGTTCTGAAAGGTCCGGGCGATGCCGAGGTCGGCCAGCGCGGTGCGCTTGGCCTCGAGCAGCGAGCGGCCGTCGAAGATCACCGTGCCGCCGGTCGGGCGGTAGATGCGGCTGATGACGTTCAGCAGCGACGTCTTGCCCGCCCCGTTCGGTCCGATCACGGTGAAGAACTCGCCCTCGGCCACGTCGAAGCCGATGCCGCGCAGGATGTGCAGGCCACCGATCGACAGCTCGAGGTCGCGCACCTGGAGCAATGGCGCCGCGGCGGGGGCCGGAGCGCTCATGCCACCTCCTCCGATCCGAGTCCGAGCAGCAGTCGCTGCAGTCCCTCGTCGGAGCGGAGGTTCGCGGCGGTGTCCTGGTGGATGATGCGGCCGTGCTCGAGCACGTAGCCGCGGTCCGCGACGGCGAGCGCCATGGTCGCGTTCTGCTCGATGAGCAGCACGCTGGTGCCGGCATCCTGGATCGCGCGGATGGTGTCGCCGACAAAGGTCACGAGCTTCGGCGAGAGCCCGAGCGTCGGCTCGTCCAGCACCAGCAGCCGGGGCGAGGACATGAGCGCGCGTGCGACCGCGAGCATCTGCTGCTCGCCGCCCGACAGCAGTCCGGCCGCTTGGTCCCGCCGCTCGGCCAGGAGCGGGAACAGCTCGAACATCTGCTCACGGTTCTCGCGCAGTGCGGCTCCGCGCACGGTCACCCCGCCCATGTCGAGGTTCTCGCTGACCGACATGCCGCCGAAGATGCGCCGGCCCTCGAGCGTCTGCGCGACGCCGTGGCGCACGATGGCTCGCGGCGAGCGGTGGGTCAGATCCTCGCGGAAGCTGCGGATCGAACCCGCCGTGACAGATCCGCCTTGCGCCGGCAGCAGCCCGGTCACCGCGCGGGCGAGTGTCGACTTGCCCGCGCCGTTCAGCCCCATCAGGGTCACGACCTCGCCGTCGCCCACCCGGAGGTTCACATCGCGCAACGCCGTGATCGATCGTCCGTACCGCACGCTCAGCCCGGAGACATCCAGCGCGTCCTCGGTCTTGATGCTGTCGTCTTGGCTCACAGGTCCGGTCCTCCTCGACCACCTCGCCCTTCACGCATCGCCGCGGTCCGGGTCACACCAGTATCAGGCAACCTGAAATGCAAATCAAGAGAGATCTCACCGGATCGCGAGGCGGGACGGCTCAGCGAGTGAACGCGCTGTGGCCGGTCAGCGCTCGGCCCACGATCAACGTGTTGACCTCGCGCGTGCCCTCGAAGGTGTACATCGCCTCGGCATCGGCGAAGAAGCGCACCACGTCGTAATCCAGCAGCACGCCGTTGCCGCCGACCGTCTCGCGCGCGAGCGCCACGGACTCGCGCAGCCGGTCGGCGGCCACGAGCTTGATCAGGCTCGGCGAGACGTCGTCGTCGATGGGGTGGGTGGTCGTGCGCACCGCCAGGGCGAGAGTCTGCGCGATGTTCGCCACGATGCGCACGAGCTTGTCTTGGATGAGCTGGAATCCCGCGATCGGACGCCCGAACTGCTCCCGCCGCTGCGCGTACTCCAGCGCCGCGGCATACGCGCCAAGCTGCATCCCCGCCGCACTCCACGCGATGTCTGCGCGCAGTGAGCGGAACGCCCGGTTGATGTCGCGGAAGCTCTCGATCCGCGGAAGCCGGCGCTCCTCGGGCACGACGACGCCATCGAGGCGGATGTCGGCGTTGTGCACCATGCGCGTGGCACCCTTGTGCGCCATCACTGCGCGCTCGACGCCCGGCGCGTCGGCAGGCACGACGAAGGCCAGCACGCGATCGCCGCCCGCCTCTCGGGCGACCACGACGATGTTGTCCGAGATGGTGGCGTTGCCGATCCAGCGCTTGGCGCCATCGATGACCCAGCCCTCGGCGGTCCGCCGCGCCGTGGTCGACATGCCGCCGGCGACGTCCGACCCATGGTCGGGCTCACTGAGGGCGAAGCATCCCGTGAAGGAGAAATCCAGGATGCCGGGGTCCCACGTGGCGATCTGCTCCGGGCTGCCGCCCGCGTGGATCAGCGTGCGGAACATGCCCACCTGCCCGCCGTACGTGATCGACATCGCGAGGTCGAGCCGGCACAGTTCGAGCGTCACGAACCCCCGGTACAGCGGGCGCAGCCGGCGGGCGCCGCCCGGCAGCACAGCGGAGTGCCCGAGCAGTCCGGGGTCATCGAGCAGGTGCAGGTCGGCGAGCGGCCTGCGGAAGTCGGCCAGCGACTGGCCGCTCTCCCACCTTTCGACCAGCACCGGGCGCACGTGCTCGTCGAGGTAGGCCCGCAATTGCGCGAGCTTCGCCCGCTCGGCGGCGGTCAGGTCATCGGCGAAGCCCAGCAGGTCGCCGGGGTACTCCAGCCCGCTCATGCGCTGCCCGCGACGGACTCGAGGCCGAGCAGCCGGACGGCATTCTCTTTGAGCACGAGCTGTTGCACCTCCTCGGGCAGCTCCAGCCCGGCGAAATCGCGCAGCCACCGGTCGGGTGTGAGCGCCGGAAAGTCCGAGCCGAACAGCATCTTGTGCTTCAGGTACGTGCGGGTGGCGCGCACCAGCGCGGGGCTGAAGTACTTCGGCGACCAACCCGACAGGTCGATCCACACGTTCGCCTTGTGCGTCGCGATCGAGATCGCCTCGTCCTGCCACGGCACGCTCGGGTGGGCCATGATGATCGACAGTCCCGGATGCCGCGCCGCGACATCGTCGAGCAGCATGGGGTTCGACAGCCCCAGCCGCAGGCCGAGACCGCCGGGAACCCCCGCTCCGACGCCGGTCTGGCCGGTGTGGACCACGATCGGCAGCCCGAGCTCTTCGATGGCGCCGAACAAGGGGATGAACCGCTCCGCTGAGGGGTCGAACCCCTGCACCGTGGGGTGGAACTTGAATCCGCGCACGCGCAGCTCGGACGCCTGTCGCCGCAGCTCGTCGATCGCGGCGTCGCCCTGCAGCGGGTCGACCGAGCCGAACGCGATGAGCGTGTCGGCATTGCGGGCCGAGCCCGCGGCGATGTCGTCGATGCTGTTCGGAGCGTGGCCGGTGTTGGTGGTGGCATCCACCGTGAACACCACCGCCATCATGTCGCGCTCGCGGTAGTACTGTGCCGTCTCGTCGACGGTGCGCACCGGCTCGGAGCTGCCGAAATAGCGGTCCATCGCCTCGCGCTGCTCGGTCGATGCGCCGAAATGACCGCTGTCGTCGACTTGGATGTGGACGTGGGTGTCGATCGCGCGGATGCGCTCGAGGTCGATCATGCGGATGCCTCCTGGGTTCGGTCGGTCACGACCTCGGCGCGCAGTCTGCCGACGTCGACCTTTCCGGTGGGTGTGCGGTCCATCGACGCCCGGAAGAAGATGTGGCGCGGGCGCTTGTAGCCGGCGAGCAGCCCGTCGACGTGGGCGAAGAGCTCGTCGGCCGTGACCTCGTCGGCGCGCTGGACGACCGCGGTCACGATCTCGCCGAACCGGGGATCGGGAGCACCGAGCACCACGACGTCGGCCACCGCCGGGTGCGTGAGCAGGGCCTCCTCGACCTCCAGCGGATAGACCTTCTCGCCCCCGGTGTTGATCACGCCGCTGCCGCGACCGAGGAACTCGATGTGCAGGTCGTCCTCGACGCGCACCCAGTCCCCGGGCACCACATGCCGGACGCCGTCGATCACCGGGAAGGTGGCCGCCGTCTTGTCGGGATCGCCGTGATAGCCCAGCGGCAGCGCGCCGCGTTGCGCGAGCACGCCGAGGGCACCGGGACGGTGCTGCACCTCGTTGCGGTGCTCATCGAGCACTACTGCCGTCGGGAACAGGCGGGGGCGACCCGGGAGGTCGTCGGTGCCCGTCGTCGTGGTCACAGCGAACCCACCGCCCTCCGTCGAGGCGAGCAGATCGAAGATCGACAGGTCTCCCAGCTGGTGCAGCCGGCGCTTGGTCTCGGGACTGAAGCGCATGCCCGAGCTCATCACCGACCTCACCGTGGGCAGAGTGATGCCCAGCCGTTCGGCGGTCTCGACGAGCGGGATCGTCACCGCATCACCCGCGACGATGACGCGGGTCGCCCCGGCCTCGTTCGCGAACCGCAGCGCGGCCTCGGCGTCCAGCCGCGCCGACGAGGTCACCAGCACGGTGCCGCCCAGGGTGAGCGTGTTCATCGAGGTCGTGAGGGCGGTGCCGTGCATGAACGGAGCGAGCGGCAGGTTCACGATGTGCGGCGTCGACGGGGCGCTCGCAATGGCGACCGCTTCGTCGAGGCTCTGCGGCCAGGCCAGGTCGCTGAGCGAGTAGGTGGCGAACATCTGGACCTCGAACATGTCCTGCTCGTCCCAGCGCACCGCCTTCGGCCGGCCCGTCGTGCCGCCCGTGTAGATCCACAGCTCCGCACCGTCGGGCGCGGCCGCGGGGAGCGGTTCGGGGTGCAGCTCACCCGTGCCGACGGCTTCGGTCCACGCGATGCCGGAAGGGGCCGGGGTGCCGTCGTCGACGACGCTCAGCAGCACGACCTCCGCGGCGGCCTGCTCGACGGCGTCCCGTGCCACCTGCGACATCGACGTCGGGTGGATGAGCACCTTGGCCTGCGAGTCGTCCAGGAGCTCGGCCACCTCGCCGGCGCGGAACCGGAAGTTCAGCGGCACGGGCGTGATGCCCGCGGCCAGGCACGCGAAGAACGCGATGAGGAACTCCGGGCGGTTGTAGAGCAGGATCGCCACGCGGTCGCCCGGAGCGACGCCGCGCGCGGCGAGCGTGGCCGCCAGAGCGCCGGCCTCGCGCGCGAAGCGGGCATACGTCCAGGTCTGTCCGTCGATCGTGCGGATCGCAGTGCGATCGGGCAAGGCGCGCGCGACGGCCTGCCACACGTCGGCGTAATGTCCGCGCATCCTCAATCCTTCTGCGGTCCCGAGTGCTGTGCCTGAGCCGCGAGCTGCGCGTGCCAGGCCTCGTCGATCTGCTCCGGGCTCCAGCCCCCGTCCTGGTCGAGGGTACGCAGGACGGTCGGGTGCGCATACAGCGTCAGCCGGTCGCCGCCGATGCCGATGGCCTGCCCGGTGACGTCGGCCGCGGCATCCGATGCCAGCCACACGATCAGCGAGGCGACATCCTCGGGGGTTCCGAGCGCGTGATCGCGCCGGTACTCGACCGGGATCGGAGCGCCCGCCACGTAGTCCTCGTACACCTGGGTGTACGCCGGGATGGTCGCCGTCATCGGCGACAGCGCGGTGGGGACGACGGCGTTCGCGGTGATGCCAGCACGTGCCAGCTCGAGCGACCACGTGCGGGCCATCGCGACGAGGCCGGCCTTCGCGGTGGCGTAGTTGGTCTGGCCGAAGCTGCCGAACTGCCCCGCGGGCGACCCGATCAGGATGATGCGCCCGCCCTCGCCCTGCTCGCGCAGGTAGGTGGCAGCAGCCCGGCCGCACGTGAACGATCCGCGCAGGTGCGTCGCGATGACGGCGTCGAAGTCGTCATCGCCCATCTTCCACAGCACGCGGTCGCGCAGCACGCCGGCGTTGGCGACCAGGATGTCGAGCCGGCCGAACTCGTCGACGGCCGCCGCGACGAGCGCGTCCGCCGTCTCGGTGGGTCCGACCGGTCCGACCGAGGCGACGGCGCGGCCGCCCGCGGACCGGATGTCGGCCACGGTCTGCGCCGCGGTCTCGCCGTCGACGTCGTTCACGACGACGGCCGCTCCTGCATCGGCGAGCGCGAGCGCGTACGCGCGGCCCAGGCTGCGGCCGGCGCCGGTGACGATCGCGACCTTTCCCGCCAGCAGCGGCGCGCTCACTTGTAGTACCTCAGGACGAGCTCGGCCACGCACGCGGGCTTCTCGACATCCTCGATCTCGAAGGTCACCGGCACCTCGACCTGCCAGCCGCCTCCGATGTCGGTGACGGACTTGATGTGGCCGTGCACGCGCACGCGCGCGCCGACGGGGACCGGCGCGGGGAAGCGCACGCGGTTCATGCCGTAGTTGATCCCCATGCCGACGCCCGTGACCTTGAAGATCTCGCGCATGTGCGGCACCACGAGGCTCAGGGTCAGCAGACCGTGCGCGATCCGCGTGCCGAATGGGGTGGATGCCGCGAACTCGGCGTCGAGATGAATGGGGTTGTCGTCGCCCGAGACCTTGGCGTACAGGTTCACCTCGTCTTGCGTGATCTCTCGCCAGCTGGAGGGACCGAAGGTCGCTCCCTCGAGGTCGGGCAGCTCGTCGATCGTCACGGAGACGGCCGTTGCGGTCATTGCATTCCTCTTTCGCATCCTCGCGTCGCGCGTCATGCGCGGCCTTCGCTCGAATGTCAGGTTACCTGAAACAGCTCCCTCGCACAGCCCGATCTTTCCGCTGCGCGGAAACCCGGGCGGGACCCGCCTAGGATGAGGCGGGTGACCGCAGAGCGTACAGACCGTTCACGCGACCGCGTGCAGAGCATCGAGCGCGGCGTCGCCGTGCTGCGCGTGTTCGACGGGCGACCGCCCCTGCTCTCCGCCGGCGAGATCGCCGCGCGATCCGCCCTCCCCCGGCCGGTCGTGCGACGCATCCTTCTCACCTTCGAGCACCTGGGCTATGTGCGCGGGGATCGCGGGCTGTGGAGCCTCACGCCCCGCATCCTCGAACTGGGCGCCGCGTACTTCTCCGACTCTTCCCTCCCCGTGATCGCCCGGCCGGCGATGGAGGATGTCGTGCAGCAGCTGCGCGAGGCGTGCAGTCTCGGCGCGCTGAGCGGTGCCGACGTCATCCACGTCGCCCGCGTCGAAGACCACCGCCCGCTGCCCGGCTCGGTGCGGGTGGGCGAGAGCCTGCCGGCCTCGGCCACGGCGATCGGCAAGGTCCTGCTCGCCGCACTGGACGACTCGTCGTTCGACGCCGTCCTGCCGCTGGTGGACTGGGAGCCCCATACACCCCACACCCTCACCGACGCCGACGCCCTGCGCGAGCGGATCGCGCTCGTCCGCGCCCGTGGCTACGACGTCTCGATCGAGGAGCTGAACCCAGGCATGGTCGCCGCCGCGGTGCCCATCATGGCCGGTGGCGTGGCCGTCGGCGCGCTCGGTGTCTCGTCGACGACGGTGCGTCAGGACGAGGCATCCCTCACTCGTGACGCGGTGCCGGCGCTGAAGGCGGCCGCCGAGCGCGTCGCTCGCGGCTACCTCGGCGCCAACCCGCACCTGCATCGCGCGTCAGCCGCCGACCCGGCGGGCTGAACGGCTCAGAATCTGATGCCGCCGCGGATGTTGCGTCCTTCGACCATGTCGCGGTAGCCCTCGTTGATCTCGTCGAGCGTGTACATACGCGTGATGAGTTCGTCGAGCTTGAGCTGGCCCGCGTCGTACATCTGGATCTGGCGCGGCACGTCGGCGCGCGGATTGGCGTGGCCGTAGATCGTGCCCTGGATGCGCTTCTGGTAGCGGGTGAGCTCGAGCGGGCTGATCGGGATGCTGGTCTCGCTGTCGGGCGCGATGCCCGTCACGACCACGACTCCGCCCTTGCGGATCGCCGACACGGCCTGAGCGACGTGCGCGCCCTCGACGACGCTGACCGACACGATCGCGCGATCGGCGCCCTGGCCGTTCGTGACCGACCGCGCGTAGTCCGCCGCTTCGTCCATCGTGGCGAACGCGTGGGTCGCACCGAGCTCCAGCGCCTTCTCGCGCTTGAACGCGACCGGATCGACGGCGATCACCGACACCGCGCCGGCATGGTGGGCGCCCTGCACCGCGTTGATGCCGATGCCGCCGATCCCCATGACGATCACGACGTCGCCGGGCCGGGTCTCGGCGGCGTAGACAGCGCTGCCCCACCCCGTGCCGACGCCGCACCCGAGCAGCCACATCTTGTCGAGGTCCGAGCCCTCGGGAAGCTTGATGGCCGAGTCCACCGACACGAGCGTGTACTCCGAGAACGAGCCGACCTGGCACATCTGGCCGATCGGCGTGCCATCGGGCAGCGCGAATCGGTAGCTGTTCTCGTCGTCGAACCGATGCCCGGCCAGCAGATACCGCCCGCGATCGCACAGGTTCGTCATGCCGGTGGTGCACCAGCGGCACTTGCCGCAGCTGGGGATCCACGTGAAGACGACCGCATCGCCCACCGCCCACCCGGGAGTGTCGGGGCCGACGGACTCGACGATGCCGGTGCCCTCATGACCGCACACCATGGGCAGATGGCCGGCCACGCTGTCGCCGGTCATCATGTGGTAGTCGGAGTGGCACATGCCCGCCGCCACCATACGCACGCGGATCTCGTTCTGCCGCGGATCGCCGACCTCGACGTCGGCGATCTCGAACTCGCCGGGAGCCTGACGGACGATGGCGGCGCGGGACGTGATGGGCATGGTCCTCCTTCGGAGCAATGCGAGTGAGCATCGTCGCTCATTATCAGGTTACCTGTAACTGATGACCGCGTCGAGGGACAACCGCCGCGGGCGCAGCTCAGCGGAAGATCGACGTGCTCTCGCGGTAGTTCTCGATGGCCTCGGGCCCGAACTCGCGCCCCAGCCCCGAGTCCTTCACGCCGCCGAAGGGCGACCCGAGGTCGGGACGATAGCCGTTCAGGCCGATCGACCCGGTTCGCACCCGTCGCGCGACGGCGAGGGCAGCATCCTCATCGGCACTGAAGACCGCGCCGCCCAGGCCATACCGCGTCGCGTTGGCGATGCGGATCGCGTCGTCGACGTCGGCGTAGGGGTGCACCGTGATCGCCGGTCCGAAGATCTCGTGCTGCGCGATCATGCTGTCGGGTGCGGCTTCGGTGATGATGCGGGGCGCGAAGAAGTACCCGAGGTCGTTCGGGGCGGCGGTGTCGCCCGCCAGCACGACCGCACCGTCGCCCTGCGCCTGCTCGACCATCCCCGACACGCGTGCGAGCGCACGCGCCGACACCAGCGGGCCCACCTCGGTCGCGGCATCCTGCGGGTCGCCCATGCGCAGGTCTCGCGCGAGATCCACCAGCGCGTCGACGATCTGCCGATAGCGGGATGCCGGAGCCAGCACGCGCGAGAGCGAGACGCAGTTCTGCCCGGTGTTGGCGAACGACGCCACCCGCAGGCTCGCGATCACGTGGTCGAGGTCGGCGTCGTCGAGGACGATCGCGGCGGACTTGCCCCCGAGCTCGAGGGTCGCCGGAACGAGCCGCTCTCCGGCGGCAGCCGCGATGTGCCGACCTGCGGCCGTCGACCCCGTGAAGGCGACCTTGTCGACGCCCGGGTGCGCTACCAGGGCACGGCCGGTCTCGGCTCCGCCCGAGACGATGTTGATGACACCGGGCGGGAGCCCGATCGCCTGCGCCGCGACCGCGAGATTGAAGATGTCCAGCGGCGACTCCGCCGCCGGCTTGATCACGACGGTGCAGCCGGCCGCGAGGGCGGGGCCGAGCTTGAGGGTCGTCGAAGACTGCGGGTGGTTCCACGGCACGATGAGCGCGGCGACCCCGAGCGGCTGGCGCACGTGCAGCGATGAGCCTTCGCGGTCGACATTCGGTCGCACCTGCTCACCTTCGAGCCCCCGCGCGAGCCGGGCGTAGTAGCGCAGGTGCTGCACGGGTCGCATGCCGTTCATGAAGCGCGCGACCGAGATCGGCTGCCCGATCTCGTCGGTGACGAAGGCCGCCGTCTCGCCGGCACGCGCTTCGAGCTGATCGGCCAGCCGGTCGATCCAGTCCCCCCGCTCGGCGGCAGACAGGCGGGGCCATGGCCCGTGATCGAACGCCGTCCGGGCCGCGCGCACCGCGCGGTCGACGTCATCCGCCGTCCCGTCCGGCGCGTGGCCGATGAGTGAGCGGTCGAAGGGGTTCTCGACGGCGATCAGCTGCGAGCCGGTCGACTCGGAGAACTCTCCGGCGGCGAAAAGACGTTCCTGAACCTTCGTTGCTTCGGGCACGGCGTCAGGCTAACACCGCGCTCTCGCCGTTGTCACGCATTGCGACCAGCAGACCGCAATGCGTACACTCGACAGAGCGGTCTCCTCCGCGCACGTTCACCGACGACGATGAGGATGCGATGACGCACCTGCGTAGCAACATGTCCGACACCTCGGCCCTCGGGATCGCGCGGCGGGCTCAGTGGAAGGCCCTCGGCATCGGCGCCGACGAGCTGACCAAGCCCAAGATCGCGATCGTCAACACGTCGTCCGATCTGGCCGCCTGCTACGCCCACCTCGACGACATCGTGCCCGTGCTCAAGGAGGAGCTGCGCGCGCTCGGCGCGCTCCCGTTCGAGATCCGCACCACGGCCCCGTCGGACTTCATCACCAGCGTCGGGCGAGCGGGCCGGTACATCCTCCCCAGCCGAGACCTGATCGTGAACGATATCGAGGCCGTCGTCGAGGGCGCCCGCCTGGACGCCATGATCTGCCTCAGCTCGTGCGACAAGACGACGCCCGCCCACCTCATGGCGGCGGCACGGCTGAACATCCCCACGGTCGTCGTCGCGTGCGGCTACCAGCACAGCGGCCTGGCCGAGGGGCGCGAAGCCGACGTCGAGGAGGTCTTCCTGCTGGCCGCCCAGGCCGCGGTCACGGGCGAGCCGAGGGAGGACCTGGCCGAGCTGGCGGACGACGCGATCCTCGGACCCGGCGTGTGCGCCGGGCTGGCGACGGCGAACTCGATGCACATCGCCGCCGAGGCGCTCGGCATGGCCGTGCCCGGATCCACGCCGGTGCGCGCCAACAGCGAACGGATGTGGGATGCCGTGCGCCGGTCCGCAGCAGCTCTCATGGCTGCGATCGACAGCGCCACCCTTCCCCGAGACATCATCACCGCCGGCTCGGTGCGCAACGCCGCCCGCGTGATGCTCGCGATCGGCGGTTCGATGAACACGATCAAGCACCTGCAGGCGGTCGCCGTCGAGGCCGGCGTCGACATCGATGTGTGGGAGACGTACCGCGAGCTCGGCCGCCAGACGCCGCTGCTGTGCTCGGTGCGTCCGAACGGACCGCGGCTGGTCGAGGAGTTCGAGGACGCGGGCGGCGGCGCGACGGTGATCCGGGAGCTGCTGCCCCTGCTCGACGGCGACCAGCTCACGATCACGGGACGCACTCTCGCCGAGAACGCCGCCGACGCCCGTCCGGCCGACGGGGAGGTCATCCGCACCGTCGCCGACCCGTTCGGCACCGACCCGGCGATCACGGTGCTGCGCGGCACGCTGGCACCCGGCGGCGCCGTCGCCAAACGTCCCGTGCCCGACACCGGCCGCAAGCGCTTCACGGGACCGGCCCGCGTGTTCGCCAATCGCGAGGAGGCGATCGCGGCCATCTCGAACGGGCGCCTGCGCCCCGGCGACGTGGCCGTCATCCGCGGCATCGGCGTCTCGGGCGGTCCCGGCATGGGCCTGACGTCGGCCTTCATCTTCGCGCTCCACGCCAAGGGCCTCGCGCAGAGCGTCGCTCTCGTCACGGACGGCCAGTTCAGCGGCCTCGTCAACCAGGGCGTCACGATCGGCGAGGTGTCGCCAGAGGCCGCCGCCGACGGACCGCTCGGCCGCCTGCGAGACGACGACGTGATCGACATCGATCTGGGCGCCGGCACCGTCGATCTGCTCGTGAGCCCCGAAGAACTGGCGGCGCGTGCGCCGTTCTCCCCGCCTGCCGACCTCGACACCGGCGGCGGCTATCTCGATCAGTACCGCGAGCTGGTCCAGCCGCTCGCGTGCGGGGCGGTGCTGTGCCCCCGGCCCAGCAGCCCGTGCCGTCCCGGCACGGGCGAGGCATCCCTCGCTTCCACAGCAGCCACCGCAGGAGGAGCCCGATGAGCCACCCCACCGTCCACCTTCCCGCCCGCGAGGTACCGGTCCTCGGCGAATACGACGTCGTCGTGATCGGGGGCGGCCCCGCCGGGATCATGGCCGCCACCGCCGCGTCGCGCGCCGGCCGCTCGACGTTGCTGATCGAACGCTACGGCTTCCTCGGCGGCGCCGGCACGATGGGCGGTCTCAGCACGTTCTGCGGCCTGCACGCCCGCGTCCACGGCGAGGACGTGCGCGTCATCCGCGGCTACACCGACGAGCTGCTCGACCGGCTCGAGAAGCTCGACGGGCTGAACGCCCCGCATCTGTCGGTCGAGGGCCGCATCATGGCGCAGGCCTTCGACATCTCGGCGTACAAGATGGCCGCCGACGACCTGGTGCTCGCCGGCGGCGCCGACCTGCTCTTCCACGCGAGCGTGCAGGGCGTCGTCATGGACGACTCCCGCATCGCCGGTGTCGTCGTCGAGTCGAAGTCCGGCGCGGGCGTGGTGCGCGGACGCTTCTTCATCGACGCGTCCGGAGACGGGGATGTCGCAGCCTCTGCCGGCGCGCCGTTCGAGCGGTCGCCGCACCTGCTCTACCCATCGCTGATGTTCCGCATCAACGGCGTCGATTTCGTCGAGGCCGGCGAGGCATGGAAGACGATCCGGCGCCTGATGGAGGAGGCCGAGGCCGCCGGCACGCACCGCTTCCCGCGCAAGAAGCCGATCGTGCGCCCGCAGCGCAATCCGCTCGAGTGGCGCTCGAACCTCACGCAGCTCGCGAACGACGACGGCTCAGCCATCGACGGCACCGATGTTCGGCAACTGACGCGGGGCGAGATCCAGGGCCGGCAGCAGGTGCGCGAGACGTTCGACTTCATCCGGCAGGTGACGCCCGGCTTCCAGGACTCCTACGTCGTCGACATCGCTCCGCAGATCGGCATCCGCGAGACCCGGCGCATCGTCGGGCCGTACCAGCTGACCGAGGACGACGTGCTGGGCTGCGCCGACTTCGACGACACCATCGGCGTCAATGGCTGGCCCGTCGAGGCGCACGTGCAGGGCGACGTCGAGTTCCGCTTCGCACCGGAAGACTCCCGCGGCTACAACCAGCTTCCCTTCCGGATGCTGCATCCCCGGGGCGTCGCCAACCTCCTTGTCGCCGGCCGCTGTGCCTCGATGACGCAGCTCGGCCAATCGTCGGGCCGGGTCACCGGTCCGTGCTTCGTCATGGGCCAGGCCGCCGGCACGGCAGCCGATCTCGCCCTTGCCGGGAACGGGGCATCCGCCGCCGTCGACGTCGCCGAGCTGCAGCGACGCCTCGAACGCGACGGCGCCTATCTCGGCACGAGCCTGCCGGTCCAGCCCGAGCCCGCCGAGATCACGCGCTGAGATCACGCGCAGAACGGCACCCGGCGCTACCCTGAACGCGAGGGGCGAAGGGGCCGGATGGAACACACCAACTTCACGTACGTCATCAAGCAGGTGGAGCTCGCCCTGCGCCCGTACATCGACGGCGCGTGCGCAGCGGCCGGCATGACGACCGCGCAGTACACGGCGCTCACCGTGCTCGAGCGTCGCCCGGGCATCACCAGCTCCGAGCTCGCGCGACGCTCGTTCGTACGCGCGCAGACGATGGCGCAGACCATGGATCCGATGCTCGAGGCCGGGCTGGTGCGACGCGAGCGCGACCCGGAGCACGCCCGGCGGCTGCTGCTCTACCTCACCGACAGCGGGGCGGCGGCGATCGCCCGGGCGCAGCCGCGCGTGGACGAACTCGAGCAGCTGATGATGAGCGAGTTCACCGACGAGGAGGGCGCGGCGTTCGCGGACTATCTGCGACGCGTACGCCACGCCCTGCGCTCGGGAACCCCCGCCCTCGCGGAGAAGAGCTGACCGGACGGATCGATCGGGACCTCAGGCCGTCGCCGTGCGCAGTCCGTACACCGACTCGTGCCACGGGATCACGAAGCGCTTGGCCTCGTTGACGATGAGGTACAGCACCAGTCCGATGAGCGACAGCAGCAGGATCAGTGCGAACGTCCGCGCTGCGTCGAGCGAGTTCATCGCCCGCACGACCATCGCCCCGAGGCCCTCGCTGCCGCCCAGGTACTCGCCGACGATCGCGCCGATCGTGGCCAGCACGATCGCGACCTCCATGCCGGCGAACAGGTAGGGCTGCAGACTCCGCAGCTCGAGCTGCGTGAAGGTCTGGGCACGTGTCGCGTTCAGACTCGTCATGACCTCGTGCTGGCCGCGCTCGACCGAGCGCACGCCGAGCAGCACGTTGAGCATGACGGGGAAGAACGCCAGCAGCGCCGCGAGCAGGATCTTCGAGGTCATGCCGAACCCGAACCACAGGGTGAACAGCGGGATGAAGGCGACCTTGGGGGCAACCTGCGAGATCACGATGAGGGGGCGGATGCTGACCTCGAGCCACGGCAGCTTGCCCAGGACGACGCCCACGGCGATGCCGAGGACGACCGCGATCGCGAACCCGGCGAGGATCTCGGTGACGGTGATGCCGACTTCCTCCCACGTGGCGGGGTCGGTGATCAGGGCCACGAACGCCGTTCCGACCTCAGCGGGCGGCGGGAAGACGAACGGGTTGACGTTGCCGATCGTGACGAACAGCTGCCACCCGATGATCAGCAGGATCACCAGTGACGGCGTGACGATCCAGGGCAGCACCTTGGCCATGCGGGAACGCGGCACGTCATTCCTCCTCGTCGAGGTCGTGCCGGAGGGCACGAACGATGTCGTTGAACTCGGGCGTCGTCTGCAGGTCGACCGATCGCGGCTTCTCGAAGCCCACGGGAAGGATCTGGCGGATCCGTCCTGGCCTGGGCGTCAGGTGCACGACGCGGTCGGCCAGAAAGACCGCCTCGGGGATGTCGTGGGTCACGAACACCACGGTCGAGTTCGTCTCGAGCACGATGCGCTGCAGCTCCAGGTTCATCCGCTCTCGGGTGAGCGCGTCCAGCGCGCCGAACGGCTCGTCCATCAGCAGCAGGTCCGGCTTGGTGCTGAGGGCTCTCGCGATGGCGGCGCGCTGCCGCATGCCGCCCGACAGCTCGCGCGGGTAGGAGCTCTCGAAGCCCGCGAGCCCCACCAGGGCCGCGAGCTCGGTCGCGCGTGCCCGTCGCTCCGCCTTGCCGACGCCGCGGATCTTCAGCGGCAGCGCGATGTTGTCGAGCACGCTGAACCACGGGAACAGATTGCTCTCCTGGAACACGAACCCGAGCCGCGTGACGGCGGATGACTCGACCCTGCCGTCGCGCCACAGCTGGCGGCCGTCCACGGCGATCGTGCCGCTGCTGGGCGCGAGCAGACCGCCGATCATGCGCAGCAGCGTCGTCTTGCCGCATCCGGATCTGCCGATCAGGGCGACGAACTCGCCGATCCTGATGTCGAGGTCGATGCCCGACACCGCATGGGTGACGCCGGCCTTGGTGTGGAAGTCGCGGCCGATCCCCCGGATCTGCAGCCGAGGGATGGCACCGCCGACCTCGGCGTCGGTCACGGGCGGGGCGAGGGTGTCGTTGGACACGGTGGGGGCCTCTCTTCGTCGGATGAGGATCACTCCGCGGGCAGGAGTTCGTCGGTGATCCAGTCGGTCGGGTCCTGGCCGCCCTCCAGCATCCCGGCGTCGACGTAAGTGTCGTACGTCGCCGTCCACGCGTCGAGGTTGTTCTCGAGCAGGCTCGCCTCTCCGGACTGGTCCACCCACGTCTCGGTCGTGTAGACCTCGAGGGCGGCGGTGGCCACCTCGTCGTCTTCGAGGGCGGGGAACGTCCAGTCGCCGCTGTCGCGCAGGGTCTTCAGCACGTTCTCGAAGTCGTTCGGAGCGTCGTCGATGACCGCCTGCACCGCCTCGCGGATCGCGGCCAGGAAGGCCTGGATGTTCTCCGCCTGCTCGGGGTCCTCGATGTTGGATGCCGTGGTGAGCCAGGTCTGGATGTCGGGCGCCTCGCTGAGGCCGGCATCGTCGATCACGGCGTCGTCGTTCTGCGCGTCGATGCCGATCGATGTGTCGAGGCTGACGATGTAGCCGTCCAGCTGCCCCTGCCGCACGACCTCGAGCGTCGCCGCGGTCACCGGGACCGCCTGACGGGTGACCGCGTCCACGGGGATGTCGGCAGCGCCCAGTGTGAGGTCCAGGATCTTCTCGCTGGTGCCGCCGACCGATCCCATCCCGATCGTGGCGCCCTCCATGTCTTCGGGCGCCTCGATGGGCTGCTCGTCGACCGACACCATGCGCAGGTTCGACTTGTAGGCCATCGTGCCCACCGAACGGATCGGCTGACCGTCCTCCATCGCGGGGAAGACGTCGACGGTGCTCGCGCGCGTGATCACGGCGGCGCCGCCGAGCAGCGACTGGATCGCTGCCGAGGTGCCCTGCACCGGCTGCAGCTCGACGTCCAGACCGTGCTTCTCGAAGAAGCCGCCCGAGTACGCGTACATCTCGGGGGTGAAGGTGAACGACTCCAGCGGCAGGAACGTGACCACCGTCATCGGTGTCAGTTCAGCCGGCTCGTCGCCGTCTCCGGCGGATGCGGTGTCTGGCGTGCCGCCGGCGCAGCCGCTCAGCGCGAGGGCACCTGCGGCGAGAAGCGCCGCTGCGGTGCGGAGGATGCGCCGGCGAGACCGGGGGGCCGGGTGTGCGGTTGCCGTGGTCATATCTGACTCCTGTGTCGGATCTGCGTCCCCGCCGTTGCGGACGACGGGCTCGAGTCTTGTCAGTGCCGTCCGCGCTCTCCAGCGGACTTTTCACTCATCGAAAGGGTGTCTCCGGCTCGCGCGAGAACGGAGATGGTTCCGGCATCCCCGTCCACGCGCACCAGGTCGTCGGTGCGCACCGTGAGGACCGGATCGGGCAGGGCTCCCACGACGGAAGGCACTCGTGTGACGATCGCGCCGAGGGCCGCCTTCGTGGTCATCACCGTGAACACCATCGCCGCGGGGGCGGTGCCGAGCAGGCGGGTGCTCTGGAAGAACCCCGACCACCCCGACGACCCCTTCGCACCCGGAAAGACCAGCACCTTGCCGGTGAAGCATACGCCGAACAGCTCGTGGCGCGGCTCGATGACGGTGCCGGTCGCGACGTCGATGCCGCCGAACCCGGAGATCGGCTCGCTGGTCACCAGGGCAGGCGCCTCGACGGCTCCCCCGACGATTCCTCGCCCCTGCATCACGATCATGCCGGCAGCGTTCCGTGCCAGCGGCCGGTGACGGCCGCGTCGATGCACTCCTTCAGGGTGCCGAACCAGGCCTCAATCCCGAGGATCGCAGGCAGGTAGTGCGCCTGCTTGGCTGAGTCGGTCGCGAACACGCGCGTTCCGGGAGGGGCGGCGCGCGACATCGCGGGGCACGAGTCGGTGAGCACCTTGCCGCCGGCCGCGGTGATCGCCCGCGTGTAGCCGCTCCGGTCGGCGACGGAGCGCAGCGCGCGCGGCGTCATGACCCACAGCTCGGTGTCGGCGTGCAGGCGGCGTCCGTCGAGCAGTTGCGCGATCTCGGCCAGCTGGTCGAGCGAGGCGTGCGGGCATCCGAGCAGGATGAAGTCGACGTCGTCGCTGTCACCCTGGCTGTTGAGCGCCTCATAGACCTCGCGCCGTGCTGCGCGGTCGTAGACGCGCGCCTCCGGTACGCTCGCCCCGCCGAATGCCGCCTCGAGGTCGGGAGCCTCTGGCGTGACGCCGGGCAGGTGGTACATCTCGACCCCGCCGGAGGTCGCGGCCGCCGCGCCGAAATGCTTGAGATCCGCGAGGTCGGGCTGCGCGAGCGCACCCACCACCGCCGGTCGCGCCTCCTGCACCACGTCGCCGACGAAGTACCCCAGCATCCCCCAGTCCTGGAAGCTCTCGACCTGCACGTCGGCGCGCACGAGGTGGGTGGCCAACCGCTGCGCGGGGTCGTGGTTGCCCCAGTACGGGATGCGGCCGGTCAGCGCCGCAGCGCCGGTCGAGGCCGCACCCTCGCAGTTGGTGCGGGCGCCCAGCACGGAGTTGCAGTAGACGACGGCCGAGGACTCCATCCACGCGCAGTGCTCGCCCCGCACCGGCAGGTTGCCCACCTGGTACGGCGTGCACGTCGCCAGGATGTTGACGCCCCGCTCGCTGACGAACGCCTCGGCGTCCTCCTGCAGCGCGATCGACGAGTCGGGGTACGGGGTGAGCCCCGACGCATCCGTGCCGAATCCGTGCTGCAGCTGACAGGTGGGCACCTTCATCCGCGGGATGTCGAGATCGCGGTCGCAATCGAGGTTGGTCACGGCGTACACGCGTGACCAGCCACCCTCGGCGAACAGCGCCGCCTTCGCCGGCGACGGCTGCGTCATGGTGCCGGCGACGTTGCGGGTCTCGACGAGCCGCTCCGCCCCGAGCGCGTCGGCATACCGGATGAGCAGATCCATCGCGGCGGCGACCGCGTCGCCCTCGGCGCCGTCGCGCATCCGCTTCTCTTCGTCGGTCAGCAGCATGAGGCACCTCCGTCAGTGGCCGCCGTTCGGCAGTTCGACCCGCTCCAGCGCGTACGGCGTCGGTTCGAGCGCCGTCGACATGATGGCCTCCATCACGCGCGTGGGCACCAGGCAGTCCGCGCAGGCTTCGGCCGTCGCGTCGATCCGCACCACGATGCGGTCCTCGGCGGTCGGCTCCCAGCTGAGCAGGTAGCCGTCCGCGGCCATCATCTCGGTGAACGGCGCGAGCGCGGCATCCACGTCCTTCTGCTTCGTCTCATGCTGGCGCGTCGCCTCGGTCATGAGCGGCCTCCGATCTTGCTGTACGAGTAGGGGTTCTCTCGCGGCGGGTTGAGGGTGAACACCTCGACCACGGCCGATACGCCCGCGTTGTCGGCGCCGGCGACCATGATCTGGATCGAGGTGGGGTGGCTCAGCACCCTCACGAGAGTCGGATCGTCGGTGGCGCTGGCGGTGTCGGGCATCGAATCCGGATGCTGCGACGACAGGCGCCACCTGCTCTTGCGCGACAGCGCGTCCTTGCCGACGGCCGAGAGCTCGTCACGCGTGCGCGTGGCGTGCGTGAAGACGAACTGACGCAGGTCGTCCTTGCTCCAGCCGGCGGTCGCGAACACGGCGGCGTGCTCGGGGGTGAGCACCAGCAGCGCGCTGGTGTACTCGTGGATGAGCGCACCGGTACGCCGCACCGTATCGGCGAGGTCGAGCGCCAGCTGCTCGGGCTCGCTGGTGTGGCGTGCCTCGATGTGCACGACCGAGCGGATGACGTACGCCGTCACGACGCTGTCGGTCGCGTCGAAGCCGTACTCGGTGTGCAGCGGCGCCCACGGGCTCTGCTCCTCGTTCTCGGCGATGCACGCCGAGTACTTCGCCGGAGTGCCCTGCGTGGCCTGGTCGAGGCGGTGCGGCTGCAGGCCGAACGCGTTGATGCATCCCAGCCGGATGGCGCGGCCGATCGTGGCGTTCGCACGGAAGCCGGACCCGAAGATGTTGCCCTGGCTGTTGAGCCCGATCTCTTCGCGGATGGGACCGTTCACGACCAGGAACGGCGCCGTCCCGGTGGTGGACTGCCAGATACCGCGCGCGGGGTGCGGTTCCTGCGCGATCGCTTCCCAGGCCGCGACCACGACCGGGAAGTATTCGGGCAGGCATCCCGCCATCGCCGCGTTGATCGCGGCGAGGCGCACCGTGAGGCTGCGGTTCAGGTGCGGGATCGTGAACAGCACGTCCGCGCCGTCGTGGGGCACCGTCTCGAGGAAGCGTTCCAGGTACGACTCGGTCACCGGGACGACAGGCAGACCGTCGGTCCACTCCTTGGCCCAGTAGTACTCCAGCACCTCCCGCACGCGATCGGCGTCGACATCCGGTGCCGTCGTCACATCAAGCGTCGTCGACATATCAGTCCTCCACTCCCAGGATCCGCAGTACATCGGGCAGCGCGGCCAGCGCACGCTCGCGCACCTGCTCGGCGGTCAGGCTCGCCATCGGGTGCGCCACGGCGTGGAAGTCGAAACCCGGAAATCCCTGCACCGCCGCCATCGCGCGGCCCGACATCAGGAACGAATCCGATGTGATGCTCACCGTCGGCACGCCCGCGCGTTCGAGCAGGATGCCGTCGGCCACGGTCGCGGCGCTGCATGATCCGCAGTCGCCGACCGCGGTGATGACGACGTCGCACTCGTCGGCGATCCGCTGCAGCAGTTCGTCAGTGGCCGGCGTCCCGAAGTAGTCCTTCGTGTACAGCCGCGTCTCGCCCGCGCCGTGCCGGCGCTGCAGCTCGGCGCCGATCTCTTCGAGCAGCAGCGTGGCGTTGGGCTTGGTGTTGTCGAGCAGCCCGATCCGAAGGCCCGTGAGCGTGACCGGGCGCGGAGAGAGCGTGCTCTCCTGCCCGGCCTCGTCGGTGCCGGTGGGATCGAGAAGCAGTTCGTGTGTCGCCATGGCGAGTGCCTTCCGTCTTCGAACGTCGCGTCACTGTGACACGCGGCATCCGGGATGGTCCCCCGTGGTTTCCATACAGCGAAAAGCTGCGTGGCCGCACGCGCGCGGCAGCGGGAAGCTGGGTGGGCACCGGCGAACGGCGTCGTGCCGCGTGCGCGGACGAAGACGCCCGGAAGATGACGGAGAGCCACGCGTGAGCGCACCCCATTACAGCGACCTCTGGCAGGCCATCGCGCACGCCGATCCCGAGCGGCCGGCGGTCGTCACGCGCGACACGACGGTGAGCTACGCGCGTCTTGCGCAGCACGCCGGCGCACTCGCGCGCCACCTCGTGGAGCGGGGAGTCGGGAAGGGGGATGCCGCGGCCATGCTGCTCTACAACCGGCCCGAGTTCCTGGCCTTCCTGTGGGCGTGCCTGTCGATCGGCGCGGCGCCTGTCGCGATCAACTACCGGTACCGGGCCGGCGAGGTGCGCGAGCTGCTCGAGGACTGCGGCACGCGGGTGCTGCTCACGACGACGTCGCTGGGGCAGGTGGCCGCCGACGCGGCATCCGGGCTGGACGTCGAGATCGTCGCGATCGACGACGACGGCACCGCTCGCGACGAGACCATCGACTACGAGGACGTCCTGGCGGCGGGCGGTGCGCTGCCGTCCGCGGCACCGCGCGGCGCGGAACTGCGCCTCTACACCGGCGGCACCACCGGCCGGCCGCGTGCCGTGGTGTGGGACATGGACACCCTCCTCGTGGCGCGCCGCCAGTCCACGTGGGGCATCATCGGGATCACTCCGCCGGACGACCTCGAGGGAGCGGCGAGGATCGCGCTCGACCCCGCAACGCCGCGCGTGGTGACGCTGCTCCTGCCCCCGCTGCTGCACGGCACGGCGCAGTCGACGACGATGGCGACACTGGCGCTCGGCGGCACGGTCGTGATGCACGCGTCGCCACGGATGGACGTGGACGAAGCGCTGCGGCTCGCGCTGGCCCATCACGCGACACGGGTGGTCGTCGCCGGCGACGCGCTCGCGTTGCCGCTGGCCGAGGCCGCCGAGCGCTCGGGCACCGGGCTGCTGCACGTACGCACCGTCATCAGCTCGGGCATGCGCTTCAGCGACGACGTCAAGCGGCGGCTGCACGCTCTCGGCGATCTGACGATCATCGACATGCTGGCCTCCAGCGAAGGCGGGCCGTTCGCGTTCGGCGTCACCGAGAGCGAGGACGACCTGCCCACGCGCCTCGTGATGACGCCGGGCGCGGTGCTGCTGGATGAGGACCTCAACGAGATCCAGGCGGATGCCGGTGCCCTCGGCATCCTGGCGTTCCGCGGCGTGCTGCCCAAGGGCTACCACGGCGATCCCGAGCGCACCGAGCGTGCGTTCCCGACGATCCGCGGTCACCGCTACGTGATGCCCGGCGATTGGGCGCGCGCCGACGGCGAGGGCGGCATCGAGCTGCTCGGCCGGCTGAGCGCAGTGGTCAACACCGGCGGCGAGAAGGTGTTCCCCGGCGAGGTCGAAGAGGCCCTGCTGGCGCACCCGGACGTCGGCGACGCGGTGGTGTTCGGCCTGCCCGACGCGCGCTTCGGCGAGGTGGTGAGCGCGATGGTGGCACCGCGGCACGGGCGCACGCTCGACGCCTCGCAGCTGCTGGCCTCGGTCGAATCGCGTCTGGCGGGCTACAAGCGGCCGCGTCACGTGTTCGTGCGCGAATCGCTCGAGCGCACGCCCACCGGCAAGGTGGAGCTGGCGCGCGTGAAGGCCGACGCGGCGAGCGAGCTGGCCGCCCGTGAGCCGGCGGCTCGCGCGAGCTGACTCAGGTGTCGGCCAGGCCGAACCCGGCGGCCGCGAGAGCGCGTGAGATCGACGTGGCGGTCAGGCGCACGAGGTGGATCACGTTCTTGGCGTCGGCACCCTGCTCGTCCAGCGCGAGCGACACCGCGGCGACGACGCTGCCGTCCGCGCCGCGCACCGGAGCGGCGAAGCCGACGTGCACGTCGTCCACCTGCCGGTCGCTCACGGCGAAGCCTGTGCGCCGGATGTCGTCCAGCACGCGACGAAGCACGTCCGGGTCGGTGTAGGTGCGCGTCGTGTAGGCCTCCAGGCCGCGCGCCATGACGGCATCCTGCACCTCCGCCGGCGCGTGGGCGAGCAGCACCATGCCGATCGCGGTGGCGTGAAGCGGATAGCGGCCTCCCACGAGCGGCCGCCGGACCGGCCGTCTCGGGCTCTGGAAGCGCTCGATCGACATCAGCTCGAGACCCTCGCGGATCGCGAGATGGCACGCGTAGCCGGTGGTCTCGTAGAGGTCCTGCATGTACGGGCGCGCCAGTCGCTGCAGCCCGACCGATCGCGGCGCCATCGACGCCACCTCCCACAGTCGCAGCCCGATGTTGTAGCGGCCGTCGGCGTCGCGCTCGAGCGCGCCCCACTCGGCGAGACGCTGCACGATGCGGTAGCACGTCGCGATCGGCAGGCCGGTGCGACGGCTGATGTCCGACAGGGTTTGGCGCACGCGCCCGCCCTGGAAGGTGCCGATGATGCTCAGCGCGCGGTCGATCACCGAGCGGGGCGGTCCGCCCCGCTCGGTGTCGTCACTGGGCGCGGTAGTTCTGTCGGGCATACGCCGAGTATGGTGCCGGCTGGACCGTCGCACGGATCCGGACCTGCCGATGCGGCTCGACGGCCGGCTTGAGCGAGTTGGGCTCCTCGCCCCACACCACCACGACCTCGGTGCCGGGCTCGGCGTGAGCCGCCTCGACGCTCGCGAGCGAGACGAACGCGTGCTCGTTCGTGATGTAGCCGCAGTCGTGCGAGATGCCCACGTCGGCACTTCCGCGCAGCACGCGGTCGACCTGGTACTGGCCGTAGCGGGCCTTGGGAAATTCGAGGTACTTCGCGGGCAGGCCCGGCTCGAGGAGCGAGCGCTGCGCCGCGGCGACGTCGTCGGCATCCCACACCAGCGTCACCTTCACGCGCTGTGCCGCCGCAGCGTGCTGCTCGAGCGCCGCGCGCCCGATGAACTCGTGGTCGAACGAGACGCTGCGGCCGTATCCGAGCTCGTACGGGGTCAGGTAGTAGTCCTCGATGTCGGCGGACGCGAAGCTGCCCGCGAGCGACCCGGCGCGCGTGGCCGGCAACCATGCGAGGTAGTCGGCGGATCCCTGCCCGGTGAAGATCGCCGGCAGGGGCGACGGCACCCACGCCGACTCGAGGTTCGCCGACGAGTACGCCTTCGCGCCGACCCGCACGAGGCCGAACTCCTCGCCCGCAGCCAGGATCGCCTCGCGCACCGCGTCCCCGTCGGACCAGGGCCCGAAGAGCTCGAACCCCGGCTGCCCCGCCATGCCGTGCCGCAGCGATCTCACACGGACGCCGGCGATCGTGAAGTCCGCCATGCCGAAGAACTTCGTGGCCGGCACGGGAGCGCCCGTGATCCTCTCCATGAGCGCCAGGGCGTTGGGGCCCTGCAGCTCGTACCGGTAGAGCTTGGGGTCGCCCTCGCGCACCAGCGAACTGCCGTCGCGCTCGAACGTCACGTCGTAGCCGCCCGTCTCGCCGTGGAACTGCAGCCAGTCGATGACCATGTGCCACCCGACGAGGTCGTACGAGTCCTCGTCGAGGCGGAACAGGATGGCGTCGCCGATCAGGTAGCCCTCGTGGTTGACGGCGATGAACTGCTTGGCGGAGTTCACGGCGAAGTTAGCGAAGCTGTTGACCCCGACATCCGACAACACTCTCAGGGCATCCGGGCCCGAGATGAAGAGGTCGGTCATGTGGTGAGACTGGTCCAGCAGCGCCACCGACTCACGCCACGATCGCTGCTCCGAGCGCCAGTTGGTGAACTCCGGCGTGACGGGGAACACCGTCGGTCGGGCGGGCGCGTTGCGCAGCAGCTCGACGGCGGTACCCGCTCGCGCGATCGCGTCGGCCACGGACTCGGTCATGTGAACTCCTTCGGTCGGAGTCCACGGTAGTAAACGCTGGATCGAGAACAAGGTCTGGAAGATAATCATTGGTTATGGCGACGGAAGCGATGCTTAGCCGATGGACCTGAACCTCGTCCGCGTGTTCGTGGCGGTGTACGAGTCGCGCAGCCTGACGACGGCTGCCCGCAGGCTCTACGTCACCCAGCCCGCGGTGAGCCAGGCGCTCGGCAGGCTTCGGCGCGAGCTGGACGACGCACTGTTCCGGCGCACCGGCCGCGCGATGGAGCCGACGCCGTTCGCCGACGCGGTCTATCCCGGATTTTGCGAGGCGATCGCCGGCATCGACCGCACGCTGGACGCCGTCCATCGCTTCGACCCGGCGGACTCGCGCCGTCTGTTCCGCATCGCCCTGTCGGAGCTGGGCGAGATCGGATGGTTCCCCTCGATCCTCACCGCCGTACGGTCCGAGGCGCCGGACGTGCGCCTCGAGGTCGTGACCCTCGACCCGGCGTCGCTCCCGGACTGGCTGGCGCGCGGCACCGTGGACCTCGCGATCACGACCGCGACGATGCCGGCGGCGTTCGACCGGGTGCTCGTGAAGTCGCAGCCCTATGCGGCCGTGATGTCGACGCGCAACCCGCTCGCCGGCGGCGCGCTCGATCTCGACACGTACGCCGGCGCGCAGCACGTCACGGTCGCGAGCGATTCGGGCCGCCCCATACTCGAAGCCGCGCAGCGCCGCGCTGGCATCGTCATCCAGCCGCAGGTGGCCGTCGCCCACTTCGCAACGCTGCCCCCCGTGCTCGCCGCCGACCCCGGGCTGGTAGCGACGCTTCCCGACATGATCGCGGCCGGGTGGGCGCAGACCTGGCCGATCTCCCTCACTCCCCTGCCCTTCGACATGCCGCCGGTCGAGCTCTACCTCTACCGCCGCGCGACGAGCCAGCAGACGGGCGCACTCGACTGGCTGTTCGCCACGGTGGCCCGCGCCGTGCGCGGCTCGACGGGCCAGTTCTTCGTTATCCACGGCGACGCGGGCGCGACGCCCCACTGACGTTCTCGATTCGACTGCCGTTCCGTGATCGGCAACGGGTATCCGCCTTCGGCGCGGGCTTCGACGCGGGCTTCGACGCCCGAGAATCAGCACTTGACCTTGACACCGTGACAAGGTGTGGAGTGAGATGCGGAGGTGGTTCTCATGAACCAAGACAACGCGACGACACAGGTGACACGACTTAGCAATGCCCTGCGCGCAGGTGATGCGTCCGCTCGCCTGCAGGCTGCTCTCACGGCGGGCATCCATGCAGACGACGCCTCCCTGCCGATTCTCATCAGTCGGTGTGCGGTGGAACCAGATTTCTATGTGAGGGACATGCTCACGTGGGCGATCACCCGTCACGATCGCTCCCAGGCCGTCGACCTTCTGCTGCCGGAACTCGGCTCGGTGACCCCGCAGGCTCGCAGTCAAGCCCTGCACAGTCTGTCCAAGATTCGGGACCCTCGGGCGTGGCCGGCGATCACGGTTGCCCTGTTGCGCGATCCCGATGAGGACGTCGCCAAGACCGCGTGGCGCGTCGCGGCGGGGCTCGCGCCCGAGCGCGAACGCGCTGATCTGGCCCGCGAGCTGGGGAGGAACTTCGGCCGGGGCGATGGTGAGCTCCGGCAGAGCCTGAGCCGTGCGATCGCCATGCTCGGCCCCGCGGCCGAACCAGTGGTGGAGGAGGCATCAGAGTCCGAAGACCCAGATGTGAGAGCCCACGCTCTTGCCACTGCACATGTCATGGCAAACCCCGACGACAGCTTCGAGGCCGCCGTTGAAGAAGCGCGACGTGTGGTCGCCCTTCGTGCTGCACCCGCGATCGAGGATCACTGACCGTGCTGATCGGCGAGGTTGCACGGCGAAGCGGAGTTAGCGCACGGATGCTGCGTCACTACGACCGCATCGGTCTCGTTTCGCCGTCGGCGCGCACTGCCGGCGATTACCGGCAGTACACGGACGCGGACATGCAACGGCTCTTCCATGTCGAGAGCCTGCGCTCGCTCGGATTCAGCCTGTCGGAGATCGCGACGACCCTCGACACCGCCGACTTCGCACCGGGAGAGCTCGTCGAACGGCTTACTGAGCGCGCCCGAGCGCAGCTGGACGCGACTGTTGAACTTCTCTCGAGGCTTGAGCGAGTGCGCGCGAGCGAGCCTGACCGTTGGTCGGACGTGCTGCGCATCGTCGAACTCATTCGCGGGTTCGACTCCAGCAGCGCGTCCGACCGGCAGCGGTTGGCCCTGTCGTTGCACACGGTCGATGAAAGCAACTCCGCAGTTCTCGTGGAGGCATTGCTTCGCGAGAACGAGCCGAACGCGGCCGGTGCGCTCGTCTGGTCGATAGCGCGAATGGGGGATACCGCAGTCCCGGCACTCACCGAAGCGCTGAACTCGGACAGCCGGCAACGACGCCATCGCGCACTCGAAGCGTTGCTGAAGATGGGGACACCAGGATCGCTGGCAGTGGTCGCCGCACAGACCGCGCACGCAGATGGACACGTACGCGCACGGGCGAGCATCACCGCTGGCATGAACGGCGACGACGGCGCCATCCCATCACTGATCGCGCTGGTGACGGCGGGTGAACTGGATATCGAAGCCGGCGACGCGCTCGAGATCCTCGCAGAGGACGAGCAGATTGCGACGCGCATCGCCCGCCTGGCGCGCGGCGCCATGAGCGCGACGAACACGGACGGTCGCCGCCGCCTCGCCGGAATGCTCTCCTCCATACCGGGAGCGGAGGCGGACGTGACTTTGGAGCTACTCGCCGCCGACACCGACAGTGGGGTCGCTATGGCCGCCCGCGCCCACCTCCAAGCTCGTTCACCTGCGTGACCGGCTGACACACGGCGTCCTATACGACGGGGGGCGGATGCCTCGACTCGCGGCTTCGCCGGGTCGAGGCATCCGCCCCCGCTCGTCTGGTCAGGCCACGCCGGTGGTGCGCCAGCCGCCGTGGTACTCGGTGCGGGCCGTCTCGGCGTAGGGCACGGGGCTCACGACCGCGCGCACGGCGATCTGCTCGTGCGGCTCGACGGTGGCCTTGCCCGAGCCACCGTCCGGCTCGCCCCACACGACACGCACTTCAGCGCCGATCGGCACGTCCCGGTCGACGGTCGCCAGCGACAGACCGCGCTTCTCGTTCGCGGTGACGCCGGTGAACAGCGACAGCCCGACGTTGTTGCCATCGGCGTCGATGACGGCGTCGTAGTTCGACGAGCCGTAGTTGGCGTTGGGCAGGTCGAAGAACTGGTAGCCGGGGCCCTCACGGTCGATGACCGACGAGAGGATCTTGGCAAGGTCCTCGTCGTTCCAGGCGAGCGTGACCTTCTTGCGCTGCTGCTCGGGGTCGATCTTCTCCAGGGCGTCGCGACCGATGAAGTCGTGGTCGAACTTCACGAAGGATCCGTAGCCGAGCTCCCACGGTGTGAGGTAGTAGTCCTCGATGTCGTCGGAGACGAACGAGCCGGCGAGGGCGTTGATCGCCTCGTAGCTGTTGGCGGGCAGCCATTCGCGGTATGCGCGCTCGCCCTCGCTCGAGTAGATCGCCGGCAGCGGCGAGGGGATCCAGCCCGACTCGAGCGTGTTCGACGAGTACGCACGCGAGCCGCACGGCTCGATGCCGAACTCGCGGCCGGCCTCGAGGATCGCGTCGCGGATCTTGCCGTGCTGCTCGTACGGCCCCCACAGCTCCAGACCCGGAGCGCCCGCCATGCCGTGGCGCAGCGTGCGCACCTGCTCACCGGCGATCGTCATATGCCCCATGTGGAAGAACTTGACCTTGTCGACGGTGCCGCCGGCGAGCTTCTCGATGATCGCCCACGCGTTCGGGCCCTGGATCTGGAACCGGTAGTACTCGCGGCTCACCGGGGCGCCGTAGGGGCGCGACGGCGAGCGGTCGTCGTAGCGGGTCTCGACGTCGTAGCCGCCGGTCTCGGCGTGGAACTGCAACCAGTTCGCCCCGGGTGCGCGGCCGACGTATACGTAGTCGTTCTCGGCCTCGTGGAACAGGATGCCGTCGCCGATCACGCCGCCGTTCGACGCCGTCGGCACGAACTGCTTGGCAGTGTCGACCGGGAAGTTCGCGAACGAGTTGATGCCTGTGTCACGCAGCAGCTTCAGCGCGTCGGGACCCGACATGAAGAAGTTGACCATGTGGTGCGACTGGTCATAGAGCACCGCCGCGTCGCGCCACGCCTTCTGCTCGCGCCGCCAGTTGGAGAACTCGGCCGGGACGACCGGGTAGATGTAGGTGCCCAGCTGCGAGTTGCGCAGCAGCTCGACGGTGTTCGCGGCGTCGTCCAGCAGCTTCTGGAGGTTCTCGGCCATGTAGGTCTCCTCGACTTCCTTGTCTTGCGGTGCATGAGATCGTACGGGCCTCGAATACCTATGTACAGAGGGAAATCTCCCGTCGCCAAGATTGTAGACAGAATCTTGACCATTGCGCCAGAGGTGTGGTTCGCTGGGCCCCATGTCAGACAGCGCCACCCCAGACAGCGCCAACACCGTGCTGGTGGTCAGCGCGCACGCCGGAGACTTCGTCTGGCGGGCCGGTGGAGCCATCGCGTCCGCCACGATGCGCGGCGAGCGCGCCGTGGTGGTGTGCCTGTCGTACGGCGAGCGCGGCGAGTCCGCCAGCCAGTGGCTGCAGGGCAAGAGCCTCGACGAGATCAAGGCGATCCGCCGCGGCGAGGCCGAGGCTGCCGCATCCGCCCTCGGCGCCGAGATCGAGTTCCTCGACATCGGGGACTACCCGCTCGTCGAATCCCGCGAGGCGGTTTCGCGCCTCGTCGACGTGTACCGGCGAGTGCAGCCCACCGTCGTGCTCACCCACACGCTCCACGACCCGTACAACGGCGACCACCCGGCGGCGGCCCGCATGGCGCTCGAGGCCCGCGTGCTCGCCCAGGCGATCGGCGTGGCGAACTCGGACGGATCCTTCCCGACGAAGGACGACATCATCGGCGCTCCCCCGGTCTTCTTCTTCGAGCCGCACCAGCCCGAGCAGTGCGACTTCACTCCCAACGTGCTCCTCGACATCACCGAGGCGTTCCCGCGCAAGCGCGCCGCGATGGAATGCCTGCCCGCGCAGAAGCACATGTGGTCGTACTACACCGACCTCGCCGTGCGCCGGGGTGTGCAGGTCAAGCGCAACGCGGGCCCGAACCTCGGCCTGCCCCACGAGACCATGGGCGAGGCGTACATGCGGTACTTCCCGCAGGTGACCGGAGTCCTTTCATGAAGGCAGTGCTCGCATGACCGGTCCGGTCGTCGTCACCGACATCGAGAGGGCGGATGCCGCGACCGCTGCCGCTCTCGGAGTGCACGGCGTCGCAACCGTGCACGAGGCCATCGGCCGCACCGGTCTCGTCGGTCCCGGCATCCGTCCCATCCAGGACGGCGTGCGCGTCGCCGGGACCGCCGTCACGGTGCTGTGCTGGCCGGGCGACAACCTCATGATCCACGCCGCCGTCGAGCAGTGCCGGGAGGGCGACCTGCTCGTTGTCACGACGACCTCACCCTCGGTCGACGGCGCCTTCGGCGAGCTGTTCGCGACCGCCCTGCAGACCCGCGGCGTGCGCGGGCTGATCACGACCACGGGTGTGCGCGACGTCGTCGACCTGCGAGCGATGGGCTTCGCGGTGTGGTCGGGCGCGGTTCACGCGCAGGGCACGGTCAAGGCCACGCCCGGCTCGGTCAACGTGCCGATCGTGGTCGGCGGTGTCACCGTTTCGCCGGGCGACGTGATCGTCGCCGACGACGACGGCGTGCTGTGCGTGCCGCATTCGACCGCCGAGGAGGCGCTCGCCGCCTCGGACGCACGCGTCGCCAAGGAGGAGGCCGACCGGCAGGCGTATCGCTCCGGCGAACTGAGCCTGGACCGCAAGGGGCTGCGGAGCCTGCTCACCGACCTCGGCGTGACCTACGTCACGCAACGCGACTACCTCTCGCGGCCAGGCGATGAGCCCCGCTGACCCGAGCGTCGCGGATGCCGTGCGCCACGGCATCCGGTGCATGCTCATGCGGGGCGGCACCTCGAAGGGCGCGTTCTTCCTGGCGAGCGATCTTCCGGCCGACCCCGCGGAGCGCGACGACCTGCTGCTGCGGATCATGGGCACGCCCGACCCCCGCCAGATCGACGGGATCGGCGGCGCACACCCGCTCACCAGCAAGGTCGCGATCGTGGCGCCCTCGGCGACGGCCGGCGTCGACGTCGACTACCTCTTCCTGCAGCTCGGCGTCGAGGAGGCATCCGTGGCGGACGCGCAGACGTGCGGCAATCTGCTGGCCGGCGTGGGACCGTTCGCCGTGGAGCGGGGCCTGGTGGCGGCGGCCGGCGAGCGCACCACCGTCCGCATCCGCCTGCTCAACACCGGCGACATCGCGACATCCCGGTTCGCGACCGTCGACGGGCACCCCGATTACGACGGCGAGCCCGGCACCGAGGGCACCGTCGCGATCGACGGCGTGCCCGGATGGGGGTCGGCGATCGACCTCGAGGTCGGCGGCGGGCCCGACAAGCCGCTGCTGCCGACGGGAGAGGCCGTCGACGAGATCGAGGGGCACCGGGTCACGCTCATCGACAACGGGATGCCGGTGGTGCTGCTGCGCGCCGACGACTTCGGTGTCAGCGGCACCGAGTCGCCGGCCGAGCTCGAAGCCGATGACGAGCTCGCCGCACGCGTCGAGCGCATCCGGCTCGCAGCCGGTCCGCTCATGGGTCTCGGCGACGTGGCCGCCCAGACCGTGCCCAAGATGGTGCTGCTGTCGCCGCCGCGCGCCGGTGGCGCGGTGTCGACGCGAGCGTTCATCCCCGCACGCGTACACACGTCGCTCGGCGTGCTGATGGCCGCCTCCGTCGCGGCCGCCGTGCCGGTAAACGGCACCGTCGCCGCCGGGATCGCCACCGCCTCGGGCGTCGACACGAGCGGCGAGACCACCGCGATCGAGCACCCCAGCGGCACCTTCCCGGCGCGTGTCCACGTCACGCGCGACGCCGGCGGCACGTGGCGCGCGACGTCGCTGTCGCTGCGCACCGCCCGCAAGCTGTTCGACGGCGTGGTGTTTCCGCGACCACGCCGCTGACCGCATCCATCCCGCCGCATTCTTCGCACATCCCCGTCAGAGAGGACGCCCCATGACCGCTCACACGTCTTTCGACGTCGCCCACCTCGCCAACGTCGAGCTGCTCACGCCGAAGCCCGCCGAGAGCCGCTGGTTCTTCGAAGAGCTGCTCGCGATGCGCGTCGTCGCCGAAGAAGGCGACTCGGTCTACCTGCGCACGTGGGACGAGTACCAGCTCTACACGATCAAGCTGACGGCGTCGGATGCCGCGGGCGTCGGCCGCACGTCGTTCCGGGCCTCGTCGCACGAGGCGCTGGAGCGCCGTGTGGCGGCGATCGAGTCCGCGGGCCTCGGCGAGGGATGGGTGGACGGCGAGATCGGAACGGGCCGGACCTTCCTGTTCCGCGACCCCGACGGCCACTCCATGGGCATCCACTACGACACCGAGCGCTACGTCGCCGGCGATGAGGACCGCCCGGCGCTGAAGAACCAGGCGTCGCGGTTCCCTGGCCGCGGCGTCAACGCACGGCGCCTCGACCACATCAACTACCTCGCGAAGGACGTCGAGGCCAACGGCGAGTTCCTCGCGACGGCGCTCGGGATGCGAGAGTCAGAGCGGATCCGCCTCGACACCGGCAAGTTCGCCGCGTGGTGGTTCCACTTCTCCCTGAAGTCCTACGACGTCGTGTATTCCGACGACTGGACCAAGCATGGCAACCGCCTGCACCACATCGCGTTCGCCCCCGACACGCGCGAAGACATCCTCAAAGCCGCCGACATCTTTCTCGAGAACGGCATCCACATCGAGTCCGGCCCACACAAGCACGCCATCAACCAGACATTCTTCCTGTACGTGTGGGAGCCGGGCGGCAACCGCATCGAGTTCGCGCAGGCCGGTGCGCGGCTCCTGCTCGACCCGGATCAGCCCGTGGTCGAGTGGAGCGAGGCCGAGCGCAAGAAGGGTCAGGCCTGGGGCATGAAGACGATCGAGACCTTCCACACCCACGGCACGCCCGTCGTCGACGCCCCTGGGCACTGACCCCGGCGAGTCCGGTCGTCGAGCGAGGGAGCGCAGCGACCGAGGCGAAACGCCGGGGTCAGCGCCAGACGTCAGCGCCAGACGTCAGCGCCAGACGTCAGCGGCGATGTCGACGACCTCGCGCACCTTGGCCCACTGCTCGGTCTCGGTGAGGACGTTGCCCTCCTCGGTCGAGGCGAAGCCGCACTGCGGGCTCAGCGCCAGCTGCTCGAGCGGAGCGAAGGTCGCGGCCTCGTCGATGCGCTGCTTGACGGCATCCACGTCTTCCAGCTCACCGCTCTTGGACGTGATGAGCCCGAGCACGACCGTCTTGTCACCCTCGGGGAGGAACCGCAGCGGCTCGAAGCCACCGGCGCGCTCGCTGTCGTACTCGAGGAAGTACCCGTCGTAGGCGGTGTTGCCCAGCAGCTGCTCGGCCACCGGCTCGTAGCCGCCGGATGAGATCCACGTCGAGCGGAAGTTGCCGCGGCACACGTGGGTCGTGACGACCAGGTCGTCGGGCTTGCCTTCGAGGATGCGGTTGAGCATCGTCGCGTAGCGCTCGGCGATGCCGTCGGTGCGGATGCCGCGGTCACGAGCCTTCTCGAGCTCGACGTCCGAGCAGAGGTAGGCCCACGCGGTGTCGTCGAACTGCAGGTAGCGGGCGCCGGCATCGTAGAACGCGGCGACCGCGTCGCGGTACGCCTGGACGAGGTCGTCGACGATGGCGTCGCGACCGTCGTAGGCCGACTCGGCGATGTGGCCCGGCTCGAGCCGGAAGTCGAGCACGGTGGGCGCAGGGATGCTGAACTTCGGCACGGCGCCGGTGGTGCGCTCGAGCAGGCTCTTGAGCGAGCGGAAGTGCTCGAGGAACGGGTGGGTGTCGCTGAAGCCGATCTTGTCGCTGATCTCGATGCCGCGCGGCCGGGTCTGCACGCCCTGGAACTGGATGCCGTGATCCAGCTCGACGATGTCGACGCCGTCGAGCAGTCCGAAGAAGTCGAAGTGCCACCACGAGCGGCGGAACTCGCCGTCGGTCGCGAGCTTGAGGCCGGCATCGGCTTCTTGCACGACCAGTTCGGCGATGGCGGTGTCTTCCGCGACGCGCAGCGCCTCGGCGTCGATCTGTCCGTCGGCGAACCGGCGACGGGCTTCGGCGAGGGCGGACGGGCGGAGAAAGCTGCCGACGATGTCGGCACGGTACGGCGGCGTAGACACCCTGCGAGGCTACTCGATGCCCTCCGGCCACGCTAACGCCGCGTCATCCCCCGTCACCTGACCCGCCGCGTCGCTTCTCAGCGTTGACGGCGACCCCTCCGAGCCAGTAGCTTCGGGTCGCAATATCAACTTAGTTGATGTTTTCCCTCAACGACGAAGGAAGGACCACGATGAACAGTCCCCTCCGCTGGACCGGCTCACGCCATACCTCCCAGCATCCGTCAGCCGGACGCTGGAGGTGGGCCGGCGCCACCGGCGCCGTCGCCGCGCTCGCAGCCGGTGCGATGACTCCCGCCACCGCCGCCTACGCCTCGGGCACCCCCGATGCACCGGGGTTATCGCAGATCGCCGTCGCGACCGGCCCGAGCACCGGGCTGCCCGACGGCATGCCCGCTGCCGCGCTCGCGCCCGAACCCGAGCTGCCGGTGCCGGCGGCCTGGGGATTCTCCGAGGCGTTCCCCCGCACATCCGGTACGAGCCGGATCGACGACGGGACCCTGCTGTGGAGCGACTGGCTGTACGACGACACCGGCACGGGCGCCTTCACCTACCTCGATGAGGCGGCCGCGTCGAACGGGGCCGACATCTTCCGCGCCGCGATCGCGACGGATGCCGCGAACACGTACTGGCGCGTCGACTGGAACACGCTCGTCGACGCGGACGTGCCGATCGCGGCGTGGACGTTCGACACCGATGCGGATGCCACGACCGGCGTGGCGGAGTGGCCCGCGCAGGCTGGCGCCCACTCACCGGGCATCGACTCGGCCCTGGTCGTGTCGTCGCGCGGGGCGTGGCTGACCGATGCCGAGACCGGCGACCGCATCTCGGTGGCGTCTGTCGGGGGCACCCTCAGTGTCGATGCCGCCGCACGTTCGTTCGTCGTGGCCGTTCCGCATGACGCGCTCCCGGTGGACGGCAACTGGAGGGTGCGGCTCGCCGGCGGCGTCGCCGACGCCGAGGGCACGGCCTTCGCGCCCGCCCCCGAGACTGCGGAGGGGACCCGGATCTACAACGCTGCCTTCCGCGACGTCGCCGACGAGCCGCATCTCGTCGGCGGTTACCGAGACTCGTCCACGCAGTGGAACAACGGCCGCCAATCCGAGCAGCTGCGCGAGGGCTCGATGGCCGACTTCTCGCTCGACGTGGACTGGGCCGCGCTGCAGTCGGGCGCGAGCACCGCCGAGACGATCCCGACCGGGTACTCGACGCGCTGGTACGTCTCGAGTGTCGAGATCGCCCAGGGACGCGACCCGGGCGCCCGCAAGAGCCCGGGGCCCCAGGTACTCCCGGCGACGTTCTGGGGTCGCGTGCAGCCGTACACGGTGTACGTGCCCGCCTCGTACACGCCCGAGTCGCCCGCGCCGCTGACGATCCTGCTGCACGGCGGCGACGCCAACCACAACGGGTTCGCCGGAGACCACAAGGACTCGGTGTACCTCCCGATGTGCGAGGAGCGCGGGTCGATCTGTCTCAGCCCGATGGGCCGGGGGCTGTCGACGTGGTACATCAACCACGGTGAGCTGGACGTGTGGGAGGCGTGGGCCCGCACGGCCGACGCGTTCTCGATCGATCCCGACCGCACGGTGATCGGCGGATTCTCGATGGGCGGCGTAGGAGCCACGCGGTTCCTCACCACGCACCCGGACCTCTTCGCCGGCGGCGCCATCGTGTCGGGCGCCGGGTACTACAACTCTGCGGGCCAGCGAGACCGCGAAGGCGCCGAGCTGCGCCTGGAGAACCTGGGCGACCTGCACACCTTCATGGACTCCGGCAGCCGCGACATCGCGCTGGGCAACACGCAGCGCTGGGATCGAGCGGCCGAGGCAGCCGGCATCCCGTACCGCGCCCACTACTACGAGGGCGCCGATCACGGCATGCTCGGCACCCGGATCGGCTGGAGCGACGTCGCCGAGTACCTCGATCCCGCCAGGACCCGCGAGGCGAACCCCGCCGACATCGCCTTCCGGTGGGAGCCGGGTGACGAGCGCGTCGACCTCGGGATGCCGGTGGACCGCGCGTACTGGCTCGACGGGCTGGAGCCCCGCGATGCCACCGCCCGCTGGAGTCGCGTCGATGCCCGCTCGCTCGTGATGGACACCGTGGTCTTCGAGCCGCGGCTGACCGACGAGACGACGGTCATCGACGGACGCACCGTGCAGGTGCGCGACCAGCAGCTCGTCGCTATCGCCGAGGTGGCACCGGGCAACCGGATCGAGGTGGATGCGTCCAACGTCGCGGCACTGACGATCGACCTGGACCGCGCCGCACTCGATCAGTCGGCGCCCGCCGCCGTGGTCGTGACGACGGACGGACCGACCGACGTCACGCTGCGTCGGGGCTCGCTCAGCAGCACCCTCACCGTCGCCGCGGGAGAGCACGTGCTGGCCGGCCCGGATGCCCCGACGTCGGTGCGCGCGGCCGTATCGCCCGCGGGGACGCGGGTGCACTGGAGGCCGGCGAAGTCCGAGTCGCCCCTCACGGGCTACACCGTCCGGGACGCGGGCGGCGACATCGTCTGCCAGACGCGCGCGGTCACCTGCCGCGTGACGGACGCGGCGGCGGGCGCGACGTTCAGCGTGACGGCGACGAACCTGGTCGGAACGTCGGAGGGTGCGTCCTCCGGGCCTGCGACCCCGCGCGGTCGCTGACAGCATGGTGGCTGCGGTCCGCGAGGGCCGCAGCCACCTGCGTCCGCGCGTCAGAACACGTACTCCATGAGGTCGACACCCAGGGTGCGGAACGCATCGTGAGCCCGCATCCGGTGGTAGATCGACAGGTCGTCGAAGCACACGATGAGCGCGTACGACACTCCGGCCCGCGGTCCTGCCAGCACGCCCGCTTCGACCCGGATGCCGGCATCCCGGCCCGTCTTGTTGATGAAGAGCAGACCGTGCTCGTCGTTCTCGTGCGAGAACGGATCGAGGCCGGTCGCGGATGCCACGAGCGACAGGTCGTGGTTGAGACTCAGCCATTCCGCGACCTGGGCGCTCACCCCAGGCGACACGACCTGCGAGTTCACGAGCGCGGCGAAGACCTCGGCGAGCTCGCGCGCCGACCCGAGCGCGAAGTGCGGCGCGTCGTCGGGACCGCGCTCGTCGCGGAAGCGGTCCAGCAGTGCCGACCGCGCCAGGCCGAGCTGCTCGATGCGGGCGCGCACGGCCGGCAGGCCGACGCGTGCGAGCAGAGCGTTGGCGGCAAGCGCGTCGCCGGTGGATGCCGTCAGCACGGCCAAGTCCGACAGCGGGAGCGCCGGCGCCTTGAGATGCTGCCACACCCCCGCGACTGTGACGAGGTCCAGCTGCGAGCGGTCCATGATCTCGAGCGGCTCGAGCTGCCCGGACTCGAACGCCGCGGCGACCTCGATCAGCAGCGGCACCACGCCGAGGCCCGCGACCGGGAGCGTGACGAAATCGTCGCCGGCGAGCACCGACGTGCCGCGGTCGAGGTCGGTGATGCGCACCGAGATCTTCGCGCCGGACGTGGCGAGGTCGTCGAGCGCCTTCAGCGTCGACGTGAATGAGCGGCGTCCGGCCGCTGCCCTCCTCGGCGGCCTTCTGCTGATGCTTCGTCGCGACCCCCGCAGCGACTCCGCATCCCTTCTGGGCTCAGTGCCCACGGGCTTCCTTCCGGTTCTGTGTCCCCAGGTGGTCTCGGGTTCGGGGTGTTCAGCGGATCGGCGTCACCAGATGGTGACGCGCTGGTCGGCGTCGAGCCACAGCGCGTCGGATTCGGTGACCCCGAATGCATCGTAGAACGCGTCGATGTTGCGCACGATCTGATTGCAGCGGAATTCGTTGGGCGAATGCGGGTCGATCGTCAGCAGGCGGATGGTCTCGGCATCCCGTCCCTTCTGCTGCCAGATCTGCCCCCAGCTCAGGAGGAGTCTCTGGATGCCCGTGAGCCCGTCGATCTCGGGGTCACCGGCGCGCGACGCGTGCAGGTGGTACGCCTTGATCGCGATGCCGAGGCCGCCGAGGTCGCCGATGTTCTCGCCGATCGTGAGGGCGCCGTTGACGTGGTTCTCTTCGGCGAGGCCTTGCGGAACCAGCGCGTCGAACTGGGCGATGAGGTTCTTCGTGCGCTCCTCGAACGCTTCGCGGTCGGCGTCGGTCCACCAGTCGCGCAGCGAGCCGTCGCCGTCGAAGCGGCTGCCCTGGTCGTCGAAGCCGTGACCGATCTCATGGCCGATGACCGCACCGATGCCGCCGTAGTTGGCGGCGGCGTCACGATCGGCCTCGAAGAACGGGTACTGCAGGATCGCGGCCGGGAAGACGATCTCGTTCATCAGCGGGTTGTAGTACGCGTTGACCGTCTGCGGGGTCATGTACCACTCATCGCGGTCGATCGGCTGGCCCACCTTGGCGAGCTGGCGATCGTGCTCCCACACGTGCGCGCGACGCACGTTGCCGACGAGGTCGTCGGCCGCGATCTCGAGCGTCGAGTAGTCCTTCCACTTCACGGGGTAGCCGATCTTCGGCGTGAAGGCGTCGAGCTTGGCCAGCGCGCGCTCGCGCGTCTCGGGGCTCATCCACTCGAGGTCGGTGATCGACTGGCGGTAGGCCTCGATGAGGTTCGCGACCAGCTCGTCCATCGCCTCCTTCGCCGCGGGCGGGAAGTGACGCTCGACGTAGACACGGCCGATGGCCTCGCCCATGGCGGCCTCGGCCAGGCTCACGCCCCGCTTCCAGCGCTCGCGGTTGACCGGCACGCCGGTGAGCTGCGTGCCGTAGAACGCGAAGTTCTCGGCGACGAACTCCTCCGAGAGGAAGGCGGCGGCCGAGTGCACGGCGGCGAAGCGCAGCCACGCCTTCCAGTCCTCGAGGCGGTCCTCGACCAGCAGTGACCCGAGCCCCTCGAAGAAGCTCGGCTGATACACGTTGACCTCGGCGAACGCCGCGGCGTGCTCGGCGGCGGCGCCTTCCAGCCACGGGCCCAGGTCGGCGCCCGCGAGCGTCTGGAGGTCGTCCCACGACATCAGGTTGTACGTCTTGACGGCATCGCGGCTGGCGACGTTGTCCCAGTGGTGGGTGGCAAGCTCCGTCTCGAGCGCGAAGATGCGATCAGCGGATGCCTCCGCGTCGGCCACACCCGCCAGCTCGAGCATCTTCTGCACGTGCGCGCGAAACGCGGTGCGGGTGGGCTCGAAGTTGTCGAGACGGTAGTAGCTCTCGTCCGGGAGCGAAAGCCCGCCCTGGATGAAGAATGGCACGTACCGCTGCGGGTTGCCGGGGTCGGGCTCGACGTACAAGTGGATCAGCGCGGCGACGCCGTCGCGCTCGAGCTCGCCCGTCGTGCGCAGGAACCCGGCGATGTCGCTGATCTCGTCCACACGGGACAGGAGGCCGGCCAGCGGGGCTGCCCCGAGCTCGTTGATGCGCTCGGTGTCCATGAAGCTCGTGTAGAGATCGCCGATCTTACGGGTCTCGGTGCCGGCCTCGGCATCCGTGGACTCCATGACGATCGCGTGGACGTCCTTCTCAGCCTGCTCGGCGATGAGATGGAACGAGCCCCACCGCGCCTTGTCGTCCGGGATGTCGGTGCGTTCCAGCCACGCACCGTTCACGTGGCGGAAAAGATCGTCCTGAGGGCGGATCTCGGCGCTCAGCTCCTCGAGCGCGAGACCGGAGCGGGGGGCATCGGTCATGCGTTCCAGGTTAGCCGCCCCGAGCCGCACCTCTTCCCGCCACCATGTCCCTCCCGCGCCGACCATGTCGGTTTGCGCCGACCATGTGCCCCCTGCACCGACCATGTCCCTCCTGCACCGACCATGTCGGTTTCGCGCCGACCATGTGCCTCCTGCACCGACCATGTCGGTTTTGCGCCGACCATGTGCCTCCCGCACCGACCATGTGCCACATGCTCGGTGGGAAACCCACATGCTCGGTGGGAAACCCACATGCTCGGCGAGAAGGGGGCACAGGAGAGAGGAGAGAGGAGAGAGGGGCACACGGGAGAGGGGAGAGAGGGGCGAGGGCTCGTAGGCTCGGGAGGGTGACGAGTGCGCCAGACACGCTGAATCGCGACATCCTGCGGCTGGCCGTCCCGGCGCTGGGTGCGCTCGTCGCCGAGCCGCTGTTCCTCATCGTCGACTCGGCGCTGGTGGGTCACCTGGGCATCGAGCCACTGGCCGGCCTGGGCATCGCGTCGGCCGTGCTGCAGACCATTGTCGGGCTCATGGTGTTCCTCGCCTACTCGACGACGCCGGCCGTCGCACGCCGCTTCGGCGCGGGCGACCCATCGCGCGCGGTGTCGGTCGGCATCGACGGGATGTGGCTGGCGCTGGGCATCGGCGCGGTGCTGGCGCTGGTGGGCTACCTCGTGACCCCCGGCCTCGTCGGGCTCTTCGGCGCCTCACCCGTCGTTGCCGAACAGGCGGAGATCTACCTCGGCATCTCGATGTGGGGCCTTCCCGCGATGCTGGTCGTCTTCGCTGCCACCGGCCTGCTGCGGGGCCTGCAGAACACGGTCACGCCGCTGTGGATCGCCGGGCTCGGCTTCGCCTCGAACGCGCTCCTGAACTGGCTCTTCATCTACGGCTTCGGCTGGGGCATCGCGGGCTCCGCGGTCGGCACGGTCGTGGCCCAATGGGGAATGGTGGCCGCCTACGTCGTGGTCGTGGCGCGGCTCGCGCGCCGGCACGAGGCATCCGTCCGCCCCCAGCGCGAGGGCGTGCGCGGCTCGGCCCGCGCCGGCGGCTGGTTGTTCGTCCGCACCGTATCGCTGCGAGTTGCCCTGCTCGCGACGGTCGCCGTGGCGACGGGCCTCGGCACCGACGAGCTCGCCGGATGGCAGGTCGCCTTCACGATCTTCTCGACCGCGGCATTCACACTGGACGCCCTCGCCATCGCGGCGCAGGCGCTCGTGGGCAAGGGCCTCGGCGCCGACGACACCCGCACCGTCCGGCGCGTGCTGGCGCGAACCGTGGCATGGGGCGCCTGGTTCGGCGTGATCGTCGGGGTCGTCATCGGCGCCCTGTCGGGCGTGATCGGACTGCTGTTCACGGGGGATGCCGCGATCGCCGCCCTGGTGCAGCCCGCGCTCCTCGTGCTCGCGATCGCGCAGCCCGTGTGCGGGATCGTGTTCGTTCTCGACGGCGTGCTCATCGGAGCCGGCGACGCGAAGTACCTGGCGGTCGTCGGCGTGCTGAACCTCGTGCCGTTCCTGCCGGCTCTCGTGCTCGTGGCGCTGCTGCATCCCGCCGGCGCGGCCGGCCTGGCGTGGCTCGCGGTCTCGTTCTTCGGCGTCTACATGCTCGCTCGCCTGGTCACCCTGGGCTGGCGGGTGCGCGGCTCGGCGTGGATGACGGCGGGCGCGTAATCAGGCCCAGCGGCGGCACCACTCGTACATGACCACGGCGCCCGCGGCGCTGGCGTTGATGGACCGGGTCGAGCCGTACTGCGCGATCTCGACGACACCGGATGCCGCGGCCACCGCCTCGGGCGAGAGTCCTGGCCCCTCCTGGCCGAAGAGCAGCACGCATGCCTCAGGCAGATCGGCCTGCGGCAGCGGCACCGAGCCGGGCACGTTGTCGATCGCGATGATCGGGAGGGATGCGGCATCCGCCCACGCCGCGAAATCGGCGACGGACTCGTGGTGGCGCACGTGCTGGTACCGGTCGGTGACCATCGCCCCACGCCGGTTCCAGCGGCGGCGGCCGATGATGTGCACTTCGGCGGCGAGGAACGCGTTGGCGCTGCGCACGATGGAACCGATGTTCATGTCGTGCTGCCAGTTCTCGATCGCGACATGGAAGGCGTGGCGCCGCGTGTCGAGGTCGGCGACGATCGCGTCCATCGTCCAGTACCGGTAGGCGTCGACGACGTTGCGGGCATCGCCATGGGCGAGCAGATCGCGGTCGTAGCGCGGATCGTCGGGCCATGCATCGGGACCGCCCGGCCACGGACCCACGCCGACGGGCAGGGTCGGTTCGGCGGGCTGGTCGGACGCGGTCACCGGCTCAGACTAGCCTCGCCCACCGATCCAGACCGAGGCGGTTTCGGTGCACCGAAATACCGGTAGAGTTTCGGCATGCCGAAATCTGCCCGTCGTCACGCGCCCCGCGCGGTCGCCGCCGCCCTCGCGGTGGCGACCACTCTGACTGCGCTGGCGGGATGTGCCGGTGCTTCCGAGCCCGCCGACCCAGGAGAGGGCGATGATCGCCTCGTCGTGTTGACGACGTTCACCGTGCTGCAGGACATCGCTCAGAATGTCGCCGGCGATGCCGCCCGGGTCGAGTCGATCACGAAAGTCGGCACCGAGATCCACGGCTACGAGCCGACTCCGGGCGACCTGCGGCGAGCGGGCGAGGCCGACGTCATCCTCGACAACGGGCTGGGGCTCGAAGCCTGGTTCGAGCAGTTCGTCGAGGGTCTCGACGTGCCCCACGTCGTGGTCAGCGAGGGCGTGGAGCCGATGCCGATCGCCGAGGACGCGTACGAGGGCCTCGACAACCCGCATGCCTGGATGTCGCCCCTCAATGTGCAGCTCTACGCCGACAACATCGCCGCGGCATTGTCCGAGCTCGATCCGGCCCACGCCGACGAGTACCGGGCCAACGCCGAGGCTTATCGCAGCGAGCTGCAGGACGTGCACGACGAACTCGTCGCCGAGGTGGCCGGTCTCCCCCAGAACGAGCGCGCGCTCGTCACGTGCGAAGGCGCCTTCTCGTACCTCGCCCGTGACGCAGGACTGACCGAGCGGTATCTGTGGGCGGTCAACGCCGAGCAGCAGGCGACGCCGCAGCAGATCACCCGGGCGATCGATTTCGTCCGCGACAACGAGGTACCGGCCGTGTTCTGCGAGAGCACCGTGTCGGACGCACCGATGCAGCGAGTCGTCGAGGCGACGGATGCCGCGTTCGGCGGCATCCTGTACGTCGACTCGCTCTCGGCGCCGGATGGACCCGTCCCGACCTATCTGGATCTCATCCGCCATGACGCCCGCACGATCGTCGCGGGGCTGACCGGGGATGCGCCATGAGCGTCATCGACGTCCGCGACGTGCATGTGCGGTACGGAGACGTGCGTGCACTGGACGGGGCGACTCTGAGTGTCGGCGCCGGCACCGTCTGCGGACTGATCGGGATGAACGGGTCGGGCAAGTCGACGTTGTTCAAGGCCATCATGGGCGCCGTCCGGCTCGACCAGGGCACCATCCTGCTCGAGGACCGCCCCCCGCGCGAGGCACGGCGGGCCGGAGTGGTGGGATACGTGCCGCAGAGCGAGCAGGTGGACTGGTCGTTCCCGGTGAGCGTGCGCGATGTCGTCATGATGGGCCGGTACGGGTTCCAGGGCTTCACCCGCAGGCCACGCCGCACCGACGTGCAGGCGGTTGCCGAGGCCCTCGCGCGGGTCGAGCTGGAAGGGCTCGCCGACCGGCAGATCGGCGAGCTGTCCGGCGGACAGCGCAAGCGCGCCTTCGTCGCGAGAGGGCTCGCTCAGGGGGCACGCATCCTGCTGCTGGACGAGCCGTTCGCCGGCGTCGACAAGCGCAGCGAGGCGACTCTCACCCGCCTGCTGCGGGAGCTCGCCGGCCAGGGGCGCACCGTCCTCGTCTCGACCCACGACCTTCACGCCGTCCCGGCGCTGTGCGACGACGTCATCCTGTTTCTTCACCGCACGCTCCTCCACGCGCCCCCCGAGGTGGCACTCCGTCCGGAGCACCTGGCGCGCACATTCGGTCTGGAAGTGCCGACATGAGCCTCATCGATCTGCTCCTGACGCCCTTCGGGTACGAGTTCATGCAGCGGGCGCTCGCCGTCGCCGTCGTCTCAGGTGTCGTGTGCGGAGTGCTCAGCTGCTGGCTCGTGCTCATCGGCTGGTCGCTCATGGGCGACGCCGTCTCGCACGCCGTGCTGCCCGGCGTGGTCATCGCCTACCTCATCGGCACGCCGTTCGCGGTGGGCGCGCTGGTCTTCGCCCTGCTCGCCGTCGCTCTCATCGGGGGCGTGCGCAGCACCAGCCGGATCAAACCGGATGCCGCGATCGGCGTCGTCTTCACGACGCTGTTCGCGCTGGGGCTGGTGCTCATCTCGGTCGTTCCCAGCCAGACCGACCTCGGCCACATCCTCTTCGGCAACCTGCTGGGGGTGAGCACACCCGAACTCGCGCAGATCGTCGTGCTCGGCGCCATCACACTCGCCATCGTGCTGCTCAAGCGTCGCGACCTCGTGCTCTACGCGTTCGATCCCGACCACGCCGGCGCGATCGGTCTCAACCCTCGCCGGCTGGGCGCGCTGCTTCTCGTGCTGCTCGCGCTCACCGTGGTGGTCGCCCTCCAGGCGGTCGGCGTGGTGCTCGTCGTCGCGCTGCTGATCATCCCCGGGGCGACGGCGTATCTGCTGACCGACCGCTTCTCGACGATGCTCATCATCTCGCCGGCGATCGCCGTGGTGTCGGCGATCACCGGCCTCTACGCCAGCTACTACCTCGACACCGCCTCGGGCGGGATGATCGTCCTCGCGATGGGGGCGCTGTTCGCCCTGGCGTACCTGTTCTCGCCGAGCCAGGGCCAGCTTCGCCGGCTCCTGCCCCGACGCACGCGTTCTGCCCCGCGAGTACCCTGAAGCGGTGCCCTCCCCCGCCACCGATGACTATCTGAAGACGATCTACCACCACACCGAGTGGCAGAGCGAGCGGATCACGCCGTCACACCTGGCTGCGGAACTGGGACTCGCGCCGTCGAGCGTGACCGAGATGGTGCGAAAGCTGGCGGCGCAGGGGCTGGTGACGCATCGCCCCTACGGGCCCATCGCCCTGACCGAGGCCGGCGAGCAGCGCGCGGCCTCGATCATCCGGCGTCACCGGCTCATCGAGACGTGGCTGGTCGGCGAGTTCGGCTACGCGTGGGACGAGGTGCACGACGAGGCCGAGGTGCTCGAGCACACGATCAGCGACCGCCTGCTCGAGGGCATCGACGAGCGCCTCGGACGCCCGCGATTCGACCCCCACGGCGACGCGATTCCGGATGCCGCGGGCCGCGTGCACCGCGAGCCGTTCGTGCTGCTGGGCCAGGCGCCGGCGGGGCACGTCGGGCGTGTGCTGCGGGTGAGCGACCGCGACCCGGATCTGCTTCGGGCTGTGGAGGCGGCCGGTGTCGCCGTCGGCGCGACGGTGACCGTGGCGGATGCCGGCAGCATCCGCGTCGACGGGACCGAGGTCCCGCTCCCCGAGGCCGCCGCGGCCGCGGTGTGGCTCAGCGCCTGACCCCGACTCAAGCTCGGGCGGACTCGAGCCCCGGTCGGGCCCCGGTGGACTCGAGCCCCGGTGGACTCAAGCTCGGGCTGATTCGAGCCCCGGTCGGGCCCCGGTGGACTCGGGCTCCGGTCGGGCTCCGGAGCCGGGCAGGCCGTCCCTGACCCCGGCCACAACATCGGATCCGCACGTGCGGACATCCCGCCCGACACGCCGCGGTCGAGGTCGGCGACACGGCGCGTCGCAGCATCCGTCCGCACCTGCGGATCCGATTCTGTGTCGTGGGATCGGCCGGATTCTCAGCCGGAGGACGGACCCGCCGGGGCGAAGCGGACTCAGGTGCGGGCGGCGGCCGCCTGCTCGAAGGGCCAATGCACGCCGGTCGCGGACTCGGCGACATCCCACAGCCGCGCGGCGATCTCGGTGTCGCGGGTGATCTTGGGCGCGGCCCGGCGCCGCGGTTCGCCGCGCGTGCCGGTGCGCGGGCCCCAGAACTCGCCGCCCTGCACCTCGGGGTCGACCAGCGCACGCACCAGCGGCCACGCGCCGTGCTCCTTGGACTGCGCGACGGCAGCCTGCAGGTTGTCGCGGAACCGCTTCATGCGCGAGGGCTCGTTGACCCCCGCGATGCCCGGGGTGCGACCCCCGGTCGAGTAGCCGGGGTGGGCGACGACGCTCGCGACCGGCACCTCCGCGGCGCGCAGCCGCCGGTCGGCCTCGAAGCCCAGGGCAGCGGTGGCGACCTTCGACTGGACGTAGGCCCGCCACGCCGAGTAGCGGTCCTCGAGGTGCGGGTCGACGGGGTCGTAGGGGCTGATCCTGGCCGACATGCTGCCGACCCACACCATCCGGCCGGATGCCTCGGCCAGAGCCGTCAGCAGTTCTCCGGCGAGCGCGAAATGGCCGAGCGCATTGGTGGCGAAGACGACCTCGTGCCCCTCGATCGTCGTCTCGCGCGCACGGGGTGCATGGACGATCCCGGCGTTGAGCAGGACCCCGTCCAGACCGCCCCGGCCTCGCACGCTCGCTGCGGCCGAGCGGACCGACCCGAGGTTGGACGTGTCGAGGATGAGCGGCTCGGTGGCGTCGGGCGCGGCATCCGGAACCCGACGCCGGATCGCGGCACGCGCGGCCGACAGCCGATTGGGGTGGCGGCCCGACATGAGGACGGATGCGCCGGCGCGTACGAGCTGCTCCGACGCGAAGTAGCCCAGGCCGGCGTTGGAGCCGGTCACCAGGTACACGCGGCCGGAGAGGTCGGGAAGGCTCCGGGGGTCCCAGGTCACGGGTTCGACCCTACGCCCGCGACACCTAGTCTGGACGCATGCGCACCCGTGCCGAGATCGAATGCTGGCTCACCGACATGGACGGGGTTCTCGTGCATGAGAACACCCCCATTCCCGGGGCATCCGCTCTGCTGCAGCAGTGGCGCGACCAGGGGGTGCCGTTCCTGGTGCTGACGAACAACTCGATCTTCACGCCGCGCGATCTGTCAGCCCGACTGCGGGCGTCCGGGCTGATCGTGCCCGAGGAGTCGATCTGGACCTCGGCGCTGGCGACCGCCGACTTCCTGAAGTCGCAGATGCCCGGCGGCACCGCATTCGTGATCGGCGAGGCCGGCTTGACCACGGCCCTGCACGAGGCCGGGTTCATCATGACCGAGACCGACCCCGACTACGTGGTGGTGGGCGAGACCCGCAACTACTCGTTCGAGGCCATCACGAAGGCGATCCGCTTCCTCCGCGCCGGTGCGCGGTTCATCGCCACGAACCCCGACGCCACCGGCCCGTCGACGGAGGGCGTGCTCCCGGCGACGGGCGCGATCTCGGCGCTCATCACGAAAGCCACCGGCATGGAGCCCTACGTCGTCGGCAAGCCGAATCCCATGATGTTCCGATCCGCGCTCAACCGCATCGGCGCGCATTCCGAGACCACCGGCATGATCGGCGACCGCATGGACACGGATGTCGTCGCCGGCATCGAGGCGGGCCTGCACACCGTTCTCGTGCTCACCGGCATCAGCGATCCTGCCGAGATCCAGCGCTACCCGTTCCGGCCCGACGAGGTGCTCGACTCGGTGGCCGAGCTGCTCGACGCCGAGCCCGTCGAGTCCGAGGATCCCGAGCTGCTGTAGGCGTCGGCGCGTCCCGATAGGGTCACCACCATGGGTGCGCTCGACGACGGCGAGAGAGTGGAAGCGACGGATGCCGCGGCCTGGCGCGCATGGCTGGCCGAGCATCACACCATCTCGAAGGGCGCGTGGCTGGTGCGGCCCCGCCCGGGTTCCGGGCTCGACCTGATCGGCTACGAGGACGCGATCCTGCAGGCGCTGTGCTTCGGATGGATCGACGGTCCGGTGCGCTCGTTCGACGAGCAGCGCGGCGGGCTGTGGTTCGCTCCCCGTCGGCCCACCAGCGGGTGGGCGGCCACGAACAAGGCCCGGGTCGCGAAGCTCGAGGCGGAGGGACTGCTCACGGCAGCCGGCATCCGCGCGATCGAAGTGGCGAAGGCGAATGGCTCCTGGGCCGTACTCGACAACGCCGAGGCACTGCGCGAACCGGATGATCTGACAGCTGCCCTCGATGCGGTTCCCGCGGCTCGAGAGGCGTGGGACGCGTTCCCGCCATCGACCCGCAAGGTCGGGATCTCGAACGTCGACCTGGCTCGGCGCGACGAGACGCGCGCCGCGCGCATCGCGAAGATCGTCGCGGATGCGGCGGAGGGGAGGCGACCGTGATCTCAGAGACCGAGCAGACGCTGCTGCTCTCGGTGTCGGCCATCGTCGTGCTGGGCACGCTCGTGGCTCTGGTGTGGCAGCTGTGGCGGGGCCGCGGCCGCCGCGACGACTGACGGACCTACTGCGGCTCCAGCCCGAGGTCGTCGAGGTCGATCGCGGCGAGCCATTGCAATCCCTCGGCCTCGACGGCGGCCTGGGCGCCGGTCTTGCGGTCCACGATCACGGCGACGGCGACCGGCTCTGCCCCCTCGCGACGCAGCGCCTCGACGGCTTTGAGCGCCGATTGGCCCGTCGTGGAGGTGTCTTCGAGCACGACCACGCGCTTGCCTGCGACATCCGCCCCCTCCACCTGGCGCCCGCGGCCGTGGTCCTTCGGCTCTTTGCGCACCACGAAAGCGTCGAGCGGGGTGTTCGTGCGCGCGGACTCGTGCATCACGGCGTTGGCGATGGGGTCGGCGCCGAGCGTGAGACCCCCGACAGCGACGATGCCGTCGACGTCGCGCACGAGGTCGAGCATGATGCGGCCGATGGCCGGCGCCGCGCGATGGTCGAGCGTGAGCTTGCGCATGTCGACGTAGTACGTCGCCTGCTTGCCGCTGGAGAGCGTGAAGTCGCCGTGGAACACCGCCTCGGCCTTGATGAGCGCGATGAGGTTCTGCCGGTCGAGCTCGAGCTCGGGCGTGGAGGCGACGGTCATGACCCCGAGTCTACGGAGGGGCGGGTCTGCGGACAGGCCGCGTCGGCGGTCGGCCGTAGGCTGGAGCAATGCGCCTGGCCACGTGGAACGTCAACTCCATCCGCGCCCGGGTCGACCGCATCGTCGACTTCGCGGTGCGCGAGCACATCGATGTGCTCGCGATGCAGGAGATCAAGTGCAAGGTCGAGCAGTTCCCCTTCGACCGGTTCGAAGAGGCGGGCTTCCAGGTCGAGGCGCACGGCTTCTCGCAGTGGAACGGCGTCGCGATCGCGAGCCGTGAGCCGGTGACCGACGTACGCACGGCCTTCCCGGGCATGCCGGGGTTCGAGAAGGGGCACACCGGAACGGATGCACCGCTCGAGGCCCGCGCGATCGGCGCGACGGTCGGCGGCGTCCAGGTGTGGAGCCTGTACGTTCCCAACGGCCGGTCGCTCGGCGATCCTCACTACTTCTACAAGCTCGAATGGCTCGAGGCGCTCCGCGCGTACGTGTCGGACACGCTCACCTCCGACCCCGACGCGGCGCTCGCCCTGGTGGGTGACTTCAACATCGCACCGACGGATGCCGACAACGGGGTACCCGAAGTGGTCCAGGGCTTCTCGACCCACGTGTCGCCGCCCGAGCGCGAGGCGTTCGCAGCCCTCGAGACCGCCGGTCTTCACGACGTGGTGCGTCCGCTCCTGCCGACGGGCTACACCTACTGGGACTACAAGCAGCTGCGCTTCCCCCGCAACCAGGGCATGCGGATCGACTTCATCCTCGGATCGCATGCCGTGGCCGACGCGGTGGCCGGGGCGGCGATCCACCGCGACGAGCGCAAGGGAGAGGCCCCGAGCGACCACGTCCCCGTCGTCGTGGACCTCGACTTCGACGACGCGGACGACGACCGCCCGATGATCTTCTGACCCGGCGGCGACGAATCGCGCACACGGACGGAGGCGTGGTGCTGCGCCCCTGACGCTCGCTACTCGACCGGCGAGGGGTCGGGGCTCGGGTCAGGCGTGCAGCCGTGGGGCTCGGAGTTGCCGCTGATCGCGAAGTCCTCGCACGTCAGGAAGTGCGCCTGGTGCAGCCCGAGCACGAACGAGGCGAGGGCGATCCCGAGGACCACTCCGGCGATCAGCCACTTGGTGCGGCGCCGCGTCTGGGACGCGAAGTCGGGCCAGACGACCCGCACGAGCACCCACAGCGTGAACGGGATGCCGAGCAGCACCGCCGCCAGCGCCGCGAGGTCGACGAGCGCGACCGCCAGGTCGGTGGTCTCACCCGAGATCGTGAAGTTGAGCACCAGCCAGACCGTCGGCAGCAGGAGCACGAGAGCGCGGGCCAGACGCCCACCGACCGGCCGCCGCTCGACGAGGACGAAGACGAACGCCGCCGTCGACGCCGCCCACAGACCGAGGATGTCGTCGAAGAAGATGTCGCCCCACGCCCCGAGAGTGAAGGCGGGCCACCACGCGACCGCCGCCATGCCGACCATGACGACGCCCACCGGCACATCCCGCCGTCGCGATGCGGATTCCGGCTGCGGGTCGCTCACAGCCGCACGCTAACGGCTGCCGCCGTGACATCCGTTCCCCCACGCCGACCGGAATCGCGAACTTTCTTCTGAGGCCCGCGTCATGATCGAAGTCGCATCGCGTCTTGACACTCGGAGCCCATGCTCCACCCAAAGACCCGAACCCCTCTCATCAGGGGTTTCCCAGCACACGTCGCTAGCCTGCACGCGGTCCGCCGCGCCGGTGAGACGAGTGAGCCCCAGAGACGCCATCCGGCGAGGAGAAGACGTGACCGTCCCGAACGCCGCCGTCGCCGGCGATTCGCTCATCGAGCGGTCCGACGACGACCTGGTCGAAGCCGCCCGCCGCGGCGACGACGCGGCGTACGCGACCCTGTGGCAGCGTCACGTTGCGAGCGGCCGACGCGCCGCGCGTGCGGTGAGCCCCTCGGTCGACCCGGACGACCTCGTGTCCGAGGCGTTCATGTCGATCCTCGCCGCGATCCGCAAGGGCGGCGGCCCGCGCGAAGGCTTCCGGCCCTATCTGTTCAGCACGATCCGCAACGTCGCCGCATCGTGGGGGCGACGGTCGAAGGAGCAGCCGCTCGATGACCTGGACGAGCGGCCCGACGACGCGCCCGCTGACATCGCCGAGGCACTGGCCGACCGCTCCGTGCTCGCGCAGGCGTTCCGCGAACTGCCCGAACGCTGGCGCACGCTGCTGTGGTACCTCGAGGTCGAGGGCATGAAGCCCCGCGAGGTGGCGCCCCTGCTCGGCATGACGCCCAACGCGGTGTCGGCGCTGGCCTACCGCGCTCGCGAGGGATTCCGCCAGGCGTGGCTGCAGGCCCACGTCAGCGACCCGCGGCGTCCGGCCGAGTGCCGTTGGGTGTGCGAACTGCTCGTCGCGAACGAGACGAAGAAGACCGTGCGCCGCGCCGATCGCAAGCGACTCGACGCGCACCTGCGCGAATGCCAGGCCTGCCGCATCGTCGCGGCAGACATCGAGGACGTCTCGCACAAGCTGCGGATGATCCTCTTGCCACTCGTACTCGGCGGTGCTGGGGCCGTCGCGTATACCGCTGATGCCACTCCGGCCGTGGCATCGGCGGTGACCGGGACGCCCGACTGGGGTGGAGCGTCCGAAGCGGGGGGGAACGGCGCTGGGGAAGCCGTGGGCGGAGGTGCCGGCGCGGGGGGCGCCGGCACCACCGTCCTTCCGATCGTGGGGATCGCCGGCGGCGTGCTCGCGGCGACCCTCGCCGCAGCGGCCGCCGTGGTCATCGCGATCGCCCCGTGGAATCCGCCGGCCGACGATGGCACCGTCACAGCCGACAGCAGCGCGCCGATCGTCTCGGACGACACTGGAGCCGACACCGGGCTCGGGATCGACGACGACGGCCCGGCCGAAGCGGCCCAGCCGGTTCCCGACACCGCCCTGCCGGCTCCCGAGACAGATCCGCCGGTCGAGCCGGTCGCCGCACCGGAACCGGATGCCGCACCCCCGGCGGCACCCGTGCCCGCTCCCGCACCGAGCCCGGCGCCTGCGCCGAGCCCCACGCCTGCACCCACACCCACGCCGACGCCCACACCCACACCCACGCCGACCCCCACACCGACGCCGACGCCGCAGACCGCGGCACCGGCACTGGATGCCCCGCAGGATCTGGCGGCCCCGGTGCCGGCAGCCATCACGGGCAGCGGCGTCGCCGACGCGACGGTGGAGCTGATCGACGACCTCGGCACGCGCCTGGCCGAGGTGACCGCGGGCGATGACGGACGGTTCCGCGCCGAGATTCCCGCCGACGCGCTCCGCTCTGGCATGACCGTCCACGCGGTGCAGTCGGCGCCCGGCGAGCTCGTGTCGGCAGCGAGCGCGCCGATCGGGCCGTTTTCGGCACCGGCTCCGACGATCACGGCAGACGGCGGCACGCTCGAGGGGCACCTCGTCGATGCCGACTTCGACGGCGCCGACGACGACCTCATCCTGCTGCTGGACGGGCTCCCCGGCGAGACCGTGGTCGTGTCGGTGGACGGCGCCTCGACGGGCAACCGCCATGTGCTGACAGACGAACCCCTGCGCCGGGTCGTACATGACATGGCTCCCGGCGAGCACGTGATCGGCATCCGGTATCTCGACCCGGTCACCGGCATGCTCGGCCGTCGCGCCGACATCACCGTCGTCGCGATGCCACCGGCGCCGACCGCCTGACGCGGGCACGGGACCGAACAAGCCGGCGCACCATCTCCCCCGGGGGACGGATGCCGGCGCCCGCCGCGGTCCGTACCGTTGAGGCATGCCCGTCCACACCCCCGAGCGCTCCGCCCACCGGCCGCCGCCGACGCCACGCGAGCTGCGCAACGACGTCTGGCTGGCCGCCGCACTGTTCCTGGGGGCTGTGCTGAGCGCGGCTCTCGGAGCCGTGGCGGGTATCTTCGGCGACACCGAGGTGCCGGGCATGCAGTGGGCGCTGCTCTACGCCCTCGGAATCACCGCCCCCCTCGCGGTGCGCCGGCGCTACCCCGAGGCCGTGGTCGTCGCGATCGCCCTCGTGTTCTTCGCCGGCGTCTCGGCGCGCATCCCCGAGGTGTACGTGAGCAACATCGCGATCTTCATCGGGATGTACACCGTCGGCGCGTGGGTGGACAATCGCCGGCGCGCAGTCTACGTGCGGGCCGCCGTGATCGTGGGCATGTTCGTGTGGCTGCTCATCACGACCTTCCAAGCAGCGATCGACCCGAGTGACGAGGCGCTGTCGCGGGCAGGGCTGTTCTCGCCGTTCGCGGCGTTCATGCTGATCCAGTTCCTGGTGAACGCCGCGTTCTTCGGCGGGGCGTTCTACATGGGTGACCGGGCGTACGCCGCCGCGCTGTCGCGCGCCGCGCTCGAGGAGCGGACCCGTGAGCTCGAGCGCGAGCGTGAGGTGACCGCGGCGCAGGCGGTCGCGCTCGACCGTGTGCGCATCGCGCGCGAGCTCCACGACGTCGTCGCCCACCATGTCTCGGCCATGGGCGTGCAGGCCGGCGCTGCCAGGGCCGTGCTCGAGAAGGATCCGGATGCCGCGCGCACGGCGCTCATCGCGGTCGAGGCATCCGCTCGCTCCGCCCTGCACGATCTGCGCCAGCTGCTCGAGACGCTGCGCACCTCTTCCGGCGACTCGGAGGGCGAGTCGACGGTGCACCTGTCGGCCCTGGACGAGCTGGTGCAGTACGCGAACGACAACGGTCTGCCCACGACCCTCACGGTGATCGGCGACGCGGTCGACCTGCCCGACCTCGTGCAGGTGAACGTCTATCGCGTGGCGCAGGAGGCGCTGACCAACGCGCGCCGGCACGGCGGACCGGATGCCACGGCCGACGTGCGCCTGCGCTACGGCGCCGACGCGGTCGAGCTGGAGGTGTCGAACTCGGGCCGGCCGACGCTGGCGGTGCGGCCGGGCCTGGGCCTGGTCGGCATGCGTGAGCGCGCGCTGGCCTCGGGCGGAACGCTCGACGCCGGCCCCCGCGCGCGGGGCGGGTTCCTCGTACGGTTGCGCGTGCCGCTCGAGAGGGTGCCCGTCTCTGCCACGGCGGTGGGGTCGTGACCCCCGGCGCGATTCGCGTGCTGCTGGTGGACGACCACGCCGTGATGCGCGCGGGCTTCCGCATGATCCTCGAGTCGGCCGGCGACATGGTGGTGGTCGGCGAGGCCTCGACCGGAGCCGAGGCCGTGGCCGCGGCATCCGCTCTGCGTCCCGATGTGGTGTGCATGGACGTGCAGATGCCCGACATGGACGGGATCGAAGCCACGCGCCGCATCGTCGCCGACGCCTCGCCCTCGCCCTCGATCGTCGTGGTGACCACGTTCGACCGCGACGACTACCTGTTCGATGCGCTCGCGGCTGGGGCGAGCGGTTTTCTGCTGAAGAACGCCGGGCCCGAGGAGCTGATCTCGGCCGTGCGCGTGGCCGCCGCCGGCGACGCGCTGCTGGCCCCCGAGGTGACCCGGCGCGTCATCTCCCGCTTCGCCGCCCCCTCGGCCTCGGCAGACGGTGAGACGTCATCTGCTGGACGAGACGGTGGTCGGCACCCGGGGTCTCGGCAGCCAGACGACGTCTCACGGGTAGCGGCGGGGCTGACGGACCGCGAGGCGGAGGTGCTGCGACTGGTGGCGCAGGCGATGAGCAACGCTGAGATCGCACGGCGGCTCTATATCGGCGAGGCGACCGTGAAGACGCATGTGTCGAATGTGCTGCAGAAGCTCGGCGCGCGGGACCGTGTCGCCGCCGTCGTCTACGCCCACCGGCACGGCCTCGCCTGACCCGTCGTTCCGCCGCCGGCCGTTGCGCGAACGAGCCGGCGGCGGCTCGTGAAGCTCAGGCGGCGACGGCAACCGGTGCGTAGCGGTCGACGAGCGCGCGGAAGGCTTCGAGATAGCCGACGAGGAACTCGGCGGTCTGGTCGTTCGTGACCTCTCCGGTCTCGGTGAACAGGCCGGGCGTGGACTGCACGTAGCCCTCGGGCTGGCCGAGCGTCGGGGAGTTGTAGTGGCTGAGGATCGCCTTCAGGTGCTGCTGTGCAGCGGCCGTGGCGATGCCGCCGCCTGACGTGCCGATCACCGCGGTGGGCTTGCCGTTGAAGGACATCTGACCGTAAGGACGTGCCGACCAGTCGAGGGCGTTCTTGAGCACCCCGGGAATGGAGCGGCTGTACTCAGGCGTCACGATGATGACACCGTCCACGTCGTCGATCGCCTTCTTGAAGTCGCGCGCCGCCTGCGGGAAGTCGGCGTCCTGATCGGGCGAGTAGAACGGCAGATCGGCGATCGGGATCTCGACCAGACGCATGCCCGCGGGTGCGAGATGCTCGAGCGCCTTGGCGAGGCGACGGTTGATCGAGGTCGACGAGATGCTGCCGACGATGTAGCCGATGGTCCGGTCGGTCATATGTTCCTCCAGATAGCGAGGTCCGGGCGGGGCGCCGCAGACGTTCCATCTCCATGCAAGGACATAGAACTGAGGTCTATTCCCGTGCATGAAGACCCTCAGCCCTCCTCCGGGCGGAGAAGAGTCCGCCCCCGGGGGGAGGCACACCGCCGCTGCAGTTTCATAGCGTGGTCTTCACAAGCTCGACAAGCTCGACCGGCGATGCCGGAGATTCGACCGCACGGTCGGAGAGGGGACAGGATGCTGCAGCTGAGCGGGATCACCAAGAGCTACGGCGGACGCCGCGTGCTCGACGACGTATCGTTCGAGGTCAGGCCCGGGCGCCTGACGGGATTCGTCGGCGGCAACGGCGCCGGCAAGACCACCACGATGCGGATCGTGCTGGGAGTGCTCGCACGAGACGGCGGCACCGTCACGCTCGACGGTGCCGAGGTCGGGGCATCCGATCGCCGTCGCTTCGGCTACATGCCCGAGGAGCGCGGCCTCTACCCGAAGATGAAGGTGCTCGAGCACATCGTGTACCTGGCGCGGCTGCACGGATTCTCCAAGACGGATGCCACGGCCCGGGCGACCGCGCTGCTCGAGCAGCTGGGACTCGGCGAGCGCCTCGAAGACAACGTCGAGACGCTGTCGCTGGGCAACCAGCAGCGCGCGCAGATCGCCGCGGCCCTCGTGCACGACCCGCAGGTGTTGATCCTCGACGAGCCGTTCTCGGGCCTGGATCCGCTCGCGGTCGACGTCGTCGCCGCGGTGCTGCAGGAGCGCGCCGCCGCGGGAGCCGCCGTGCTGTTCTCGTCGCACCAGCTCGATGTGGTCGAGCGGCTGTGCGACGACCTCGTGATCATCGCGGGCGGCACCATACGGGCCGCCGGCGCGCGCGATGCGCTCCGTGCGCAGCACTCCACCCGGCGGTTCGAGCTGGTCTCGGCCGGCGACGCCGGCTGGCTGCGCACCGAGCCAGGCGTCGAGGTGCTCGACTTCGACGGCGGCTATGCACTGTTCGACGCCGACTCCGACGAGACGGCCCAGCGCGTCCTGCGCCGGGCCGTGACACAGGGAGACGTCGCGAGCTTCGCACCGCAGCATCCCACCCTCGCCCAGATCTTCAAGGAGGTCATCCAGTGAGCGCTTCCCTCGACCGCACCTCGGCGCCGCGTGGCGCCGCACCCACGCAGAGCCTCAGTGGCGCGCAGGGCGTCTGGCTCGTTGCCGAGCGTGAGATCGGCTCGAAGCTGCGGAGCAAGGCATTCGTCATCTCGACGGCGATCATGGTGCTCGGCGCCCTGGCGCTCGTGATCTGGGGCGGGTTCCAGGCGTCCAACGCCACCGGCACGCCGGTCGCAGTGACCGCCGACGCCACCCAGTACGTCGGCGAGGCGCAGGGCCTCGACGTCACCGATGTCGGCGACCGTGCCGAGGCCGAGGCCCTGGTCGAGAGCGGCGACGTCGACGCCGCCATCGTCGGCGACGCCTCTTCACCGACCGGCTTCACGATCCTCGCCGACTCGGCCGCCCCGACGCAGCTGATGCTGCAGCTGGCGCAGCTGCCGCCGGTCGAGCTGCTCAACCCCGACGAAGTCAACGGCGCTCTCGGCTACATCGCCGCGCTCGGATTCGGCATCGTGTTCCTCTTGGCCGCATCGATGTTCGGCGGCACGATCGCGCAGAGCGTCGTCGAAGAGAAGCAGACGCGCGTCGTCGAGCTGCTCATCTCGGCCATCCCGGTGCGGTCGCTGCTGGCGGGCAAGGTGATCGGCAACACGATCCTGGCGATGGGGCAGATCCTGATCCTGGCCGGCGTCGCCGTCGTGGGGCTGACCGTGACCGATCAGACCGCGCTGCTGCAGGGGCTCGGTGCGCCGATCGCATGGTTCGCGGTGTTCTTCCTGTTCGGCTTCATCCTGCTCGCGTCGCTGTTCGCGGCGGCCGCCGCGATGGTGTCGCGCCAGGAGGACATCGGGTCGACGACAACTCCCCTGACGCTGCTCATCATGGCCCCGTACTTCCTGGTGATCTTCTTCAACGACAACCCGCTGGTGCTTGGCGTCATGTCGTACGTTCCGTTCTCGGCGCCCGTGGGCATGCCGATGCGGATCTTCCTCGGTGAGGCGCAGTGGTGGGAGCCGCTGCTGTCGTTGGTCATCCTCATCGCGACCTGCGTCGTGGCCATCCTGGTCGGCGCCCGCATCTACCAGAACTCGCTGCTGCGCATGGGCGCTCGCGTGAAGCTCAGCGAGGCGCTGGCCCGCTGACATCCGTTTCGAATCGCGCACTTGCAGCCTTCGACCCCATGGTCGTGCCAAGTGCGCGATTCGCAAACGGGAGCGGATGCCTCGTGTGGTCAGCCGCCTGTCATCTGGGGCGCCATCCGGCCGACGGCGATGACGTTGCCGCCCGGATCGCGGAACCACGCGATGTCGGGGCCGCCCTCGAAGCCGCGCGAGATGCCCTTCTCGTCGGTGCCGTAGTCGGGGTCGGTGTAGATCTTGGTCACGACACCACGGGCGTTCAGGTCGTCGACGGCGGCCTCGACATCGTCGACATCGAAGTTCAGCACCGTGAAGACCGCCGGCTCGTGATCGGGTTTGGGGTATACGAAGATGTGCCCCGCGCCCGGCAAGGCGATGGTGAAGCCGCCGCCCATCTCCTCGAAGACGGTGACGTCGAGGCCCAGCGTGTCGCGATAAAAGGCCGCCGCTTCGCCGACGTCGGGAACGGCGAAGCTTGAGAACGGCCGGTCGGGTGTGAACATTGTGCGCCTCCAGAGTGATAGTGCCCCCGGGGCCACGATCCTCCTGCGCCGTATCCCTGTCCAGGCCCGTGCCGGCCGATCAGGCGCTGCTGCGCATGGGCGCTCGCGTCATTCCCGCAGGGCGGCGCGCCCGGCGTGACCCACGAGCGCGTCGGATCATCCCGCATCGCCCCTAGGGGCCGGACCACTCACCGTGGAGGTCTGCGCAGACGAATAGAGTCCCGGCATGAGCACTGAGCCGCTTGCGTCAGCGAGAATGAGAGCACACAGGACTTCCGTCGCCGAGCGACTCGTCGGACCCTTCGGGGCCTTCTTGCTCCTCTTCGTCGGCGTCCTGATGCTTGGCGTGATGGCTGCCGCGATGGGCCAGGACAATCTCGGGAAGGGTATGTTTCTCGCCGTCCACGCCATCGGCGAGTTCGTCGGCCCGACGCTGCCGTATGCCCTCGCGGTGATCGGGCTCGTCGCGACCTTACTCATACCCATCGCGGCTTTCACCGCCTTCGGGAGCGAACAACACCGGCTCGACGAAGCCGTCCGCGCTGCGCTCCGCATCGTGGTGCTCGTTCTGCAGTTCATTCTGGCCGCGATGTGCGCCGTCTTCGTCCCGATCGGACTTTCCAGTCCACGCGATATCCCGATGATCATCGCGACGCTTGTTCTGGCGTGGAGTACCGCGACCGCCGCGGGATTGACTTTCTCGCCTCCTCGATCTGGGGCGGCGCAACGAGTGAAGTCTCTTGAAAACCGCCTCGACGCGGGTGAACGTCGTGCGACCCGTGTTCTCGGTTCCGCTTGGCGCAATCGGGTGGTGTCACGAACGACGGGCAGGTACATCGCATTGTGGCTGACGCCCGTTCTCACTTGGGGCGGCGGCGCCGTAGTGATCATGTGCTTCGCGGATGCGCGACTGATCCTGCATCCGACAGCTCTTGCGCTCGTGATCCTGCCTTGCCTTTTGGACACCTACCTGACCTTCGCGTGGTACGCGGCCCGCAACAAGGCCGAACTGTCATGGGCGCCCCGCGTCGCTGCCGTGTCGCTCGGCGTACTTGGAGCCGCGGGGATGGGGTCGCTCGCGATCGTGCTCGCGCCACATGGTCACCCTTGGAACACCCTCTCCGTCTACGTGGTCCTCTTCACGCTCGCACACGCCGCGATACTCTTCCTGCCCGCACGGGTCGGCCTCCACCCCGGCATCCGACGCCTCGAAGCCTCAACGACCGCGAAGCATCTGCGGAGAATCGAAGAAGATCTGATCCTGGCGCAGGAGCAAGCACGCTACGAGGCGGGCGACCCTTCCGGGTGGTGGCGATCGATGCTGCAGCTCACACGCAGGGCGAGATGATGTCGTGTCATCTCGTCACGCTGCGTGGGTCGAGAGGTGCTCCCGAAACCGCGCTGACCGTGCGCCGGGTCGCTCGCGTCATTCCCGCAGAGCGGCGCGCCCGGCGTGACCCACGAGCGCGTCGGCCGCGCGCACCAGCGCCAGGTGGGTCAGCGCCTGCGGTGTGTTGCCCGCGTGGCGCTCGCCTTCGACGTCGTACTCCTCGGACAGCAGGCCGACATCGTTGGCGAGGCCGCACAGGCGATCCATGAGCCTGTCGGCGTCCTCGACGCGACCACTGCTGGCGTACTGCTCGACCAGCCAGAAGGAGCACGCCAGGAAGGGGTGCTCACCACCGGCCAGACCGTCGACCTCGGCCTCGGTGCGGTAGCGCCGCACCAGCCCGTCACGCAGCAGGGTGCGCTCGATCTCTGCCACCGTGCCGAGCATGCGCGGGTCGTCGTAGGCGCAGTAGCCGACCTGCGCGATCAGCAACAGCGACGCGTCGACCTCGGTCGAGCCGTAGTGCTGGACGAAGTGGCCGCGCTCGGCGTCGTACCCCTTTTCGTCGACCTCGGCACGCACCAGGTCGCGCACCCGCTCCCATTCGTCGGCATCGCCCGGCAGGCCCGCCTCTCGCACCGCCCGCACACCGCGGTCCAGGGCTGCCCAGATCATGACGCGGGAATGCGTGAACATGCGGTCCTCGGCACGGATCTCCCAGATGCCGCGGTCGGGACGGTCGATCCACTGGATCACCTGCGCGAGCAAGGCCCGCTGCAGCGGCCACGAGAACGTGTCCTCCTCTACACCCGCTTGCCGGGTGGCCTCGAGGGCGACCATGACCTCGCCGATCACGTCGGCCTGATACTGGCTCACCGCACCATTGCCCACCCGCACCGGCGATGCGCCCCGGTAACCGGGAAGGCTGTTCATCTCCCGTTCGGCGAGGTCGCGCTCACCGGCGATCCCGTACATGATCTGCACGTCGGCGGGGTCACCGGCGATCGCGCGCAGCAGCCATCCGCGCCAGCGTTCCGCGGCCCGGGTGAAGCCGTGCTCGATCAGCGTCTCGAGGGTGAGCGCGGCATCCCGCAGCCACACGTAGCGGTAGTCCCAGTTGCGCGAGCCGCCGAAGTCCTCGGGCAGCGACGTGGTGGCCGCGGCCACGATGCCGCCGGTGCTCTCGTGCGTGAGCGCCCGCAGCACCAGCAGCGACCGGACGACGGAATCGTGGTGCGGACCGTGATGGTCGATGCGGTCGGCCCACTCCTGCCACCACGCCCGCGTCGCCACCAGCGACGCCTCGACGTCGAGCGGTGCCGGAACCTCGTGGTGGGACTTGAACCAGGTGAGCGTGAGGTCCGCGGCCTCACCCGCCTGCACCACGATCTGCGCGGAGTGCGCGTGATCGATGGGACGCAGCGGCGCCCCCCGAAGCACCAGTGCGTGGGGGCCGGCGATCGCGAGACCGGTCAGCGGCACCCCGGGCACCTGTCGCACCCACGGCATGGCCCGGGCGTAGTCGAAGCGCAGGCGCACCGTGTCGGTGAATTCGACCGTCCCCGAGACGCCGACGATCCGGCGCACGATGTCGACCCGGTTGCCGTCGATCGGCATGAAGTCGTGCACCTCGGCGACGCCGGCGTCGGTCGTCCAGCGGGTGACCAGGATGAACGTGTCGCCGTCGTAGCGCCGTGTGCTCGTCGCCTGCGGGTCGCTCGGGCGCAGGCTCCAGCATCCGTGGTCTTCGTCGCCGAGGAGGGCGCCGAACACCGAGGGCGAGTCGAAGCGCGGCACGCACAGCCAGTCGATACTGCCCTCCCGCGAGACGAGCGCCGCGGTGCGACAGCTGCTGAGCAGGGCGTAGTCCTCAATGGGTGCCGGCATCGTCCTGATTGTGGCAAACCATTCCCCCATGCGCCAACCCCTGCCGTTCCCGACGAGGGCCGGATAGGTTGGGCCGCATGGCGACGGAGACCACGCTTCTGATCCTGGGCGCCACCGGCGACCTCACCTCGCGACTGCTGCTGCCCGCACTCGGCCAGCTGCTGAGCCTCGAGCCCGAGCGACGAGTGCGCTTGCGCGGCGCCGGTATGGAGGACTGGGACGACGCCCGGTGGCGCGAGACCGTACGTGCGGCGTTCGCCACCAGCGGGTCGGAGGCGGCGTTCGCGCGCGTCGAAGAGACCACCTACCGGCAGGCCGACATCACGGCGCCCACCGACCTCACCAGACTGCTGGCGGACCCCGGCGAGCGGATCGCCCTCTACTTCGCGGTGCCGCCGGCGGTGGCCGCAGCGGCCTGCGAGGCCCTGGCCGGCGTCGCGATACCCGACGGTACGGTCCTGGCACTGGAGAAGCCGTTCGGCGTCGACGCCGCCAGTGCGCAGAAGCTCAACGAGACCGTCGCGCGGCTCGTGCCGGAGGAACAGGTGTTCCGTGTGGACCACTTCCTCGGCCGGTCGACGCTGCTCAACGTGCTGGGCGTGCGGTTCGCGAACCGGGTGTTCGCGCCGGTGTGGTCGGCCGAGCACATCGAGTCGGTCGTGATCCGCTATGACGAGACTCTCGGGCTCGAGGGCCGCGCCGGCTACTACGACCGCGCCGGGGCACTCGTCGACATGATCCAGAGCCATCTGCTGCAGGTCATGGCGGTGCTCACGATGGAGCCTCCCGCTTCGCTGCACGAGCGCGACCTGCGAGACGCGACGGGCGCTGTGCTGCGCGCCACCCACGTGTGGGGCGACGACCCCACGACCTCTTCGCGCCGCGCACGCTACACCGCCGGCAGTGTGGGCGACCGTCAGCTGCCGTCCTACGTCGATGAGCCCGGCGTCGATCCGGCACGCGACACCGAGACGCTCGCCGAGCTGACGTGCGAGGTGCGCACGGACCGGTGGGCGGGGGTTCCGATCACGCTGCGCTCGGGCAAGGCGCTCGAGGGCAAGGACGGCGAGATCGTCCTGACCTTCCGCCCGGTCAATCACGTCCCGGGTGGCCTGACCGGCGACGCCCCCGGATCGGTGCTCCGTTTCTCGCTGGGCCCCGACCGCATGGAGCTGGAGCTCAACGTCAACGGCGGCGAGGATCCGTTCGAGCTGGAACGCGCCGTCCTCGAAGCCGATCTCGGACCGGGTGCGCTCAAGGCGTACGGCGAAGTGCTGTCGGGCATCCTCGACGCCGATGCCGCCCTCTCTGTGCGCGCTGACGCCGCTGAGCAATCGTGGCGCATCGTCGACCCGGTGCTCGCCGCGTGGCGCGCCGGCGAGGTGCCGCTGGACGAGTACCCGGCCGGCACCCTCGGCCCGGAGAGCTGGCCGCGGCTTCCGTGACGGCAGGGGTCGGGTCGTCGAGGGTCAGTGCGCGGACGGCGGGTTGTCGTCGGTGTGGAACGCGATGAACAGCGAGTAGGTGTCGCCGTCGGGGTCAGGGCGGCGGTTCTTGAACTCCTGCGCGAGGTCGGCGAGCCGCTGCTGCAGCTCGGCCTTGTGCTCGGCGTTGAGCTTCAGCCCGAGCCACGTCGTGTCGAGGTCCTCGTCGGACAGTCCTTCGATCTGCTGCAGGAAGGTCTCGACAAGCACGGTGCTGCCGCCGGGCATCGACGTGCGCCACGAGAGTCCGGTCGCGCGGTACGGCACCTCGCGCGCGCCCTGCGCGCCGGTCCGCTCGGGCTCGGCGGCGAGGTAACCGGTCGAGACGAGCGTGCGCACGTGGTGCAGCATCGTCCCCGGGTTCACGGCGAGGAGCTCGGCGAGCTCTTTGTTGGTACGCGACTCGAACGCGCACAGCCGCAGCACACGCAAGCGCAGAGGTGAGCTCAGCGCCTTCATGCGGGCCTCGGCCTCGGGGTCGCCCGCGCGAAGCTCGATCCGCTCCTCGCCATGCGTCGCCATAGACGGAGCCTAGCGAACCGATTGACAACCCTCAATCACTGGCGCAAACTGATTGACATGTCTCAATCAGAGGAGCCGGCGGCGTCGGGCCGACTCGACACCGGAGTGCTCGCCGAAGCCAGAGCCGAGGCATCCACGCCGGTCTCGCGCGCGAGCGCCGAGGACGCCGTGGAGGCGGATCAGGATGCCGCAGCCCAGGGTTCTCGGCCGGACTCGAACGCGACCGCCCCGGCGGCCAACGGCGCACCGGGTGCACCGAAGGGCTCCTTGTGGCGTGACCGCAACTTCCTCACGATGTGGAGCGGCCAGGCACTCAGCCAGTTCGGCGCACAGATCACCGAACTCGCGCTGCCGGTCCTCGCCGTCCTGACACTGCAGGCGACGGAGTGGGAGGTGGGGCTGCTCGGCGCCGCCCAAGTCGCGGCCTTCCTCATCGTGGGTCTCCCCGCCGGAGCGTGGATCGACCGCATGCGCAAGCGCCACGTGATGATCTGGGCCGACGTCATCCGCGCCGTCGCCCTGGCCACCCTGCCGCTCCTGGCGGTGCTCGGCGTGCTCGAGATCTGGCACATGATCGCCGTCGCCCTCGTGATAGGCATCGCGACGGTGTTCTTCGACGTGTCGAACCAGAGCATCATCCCGTCGCTGGTGCGCACCGACCAGATCGCCGAGGCGAACGGCAAGCTGCAGTCCACCGAGCAGCTGGCGGGCCTCGCCGGTCCTGCCGCCGGTGGATGGCTGGTGGGTGTCCTCTTCGCCCCGGTCGCGATCCTCATCACGGTGGCCACCTACATCGCGTCGTTCATCGCCCTGCTGTTCACCAAAGATCACGAGCAGCGCCGCTCCCCGGAAGACCACCGGCCGCTTCACATCGAGATCCGGGAAGGGCTCGCGTGGGTGTTCGGCAATCCGCTCCTACGCCGCATCGTCGGCACGACCGGCATGGCGAACTTCTTCGGCACGATCGCCACGACGCTGCTGCCCATCTTCGTTCTGCGCGAACTCGGGCTGACCCCGGCGATGCTCGGCATCGTGTTCTCGCTGTCGGCTGTGGGAGGGCTCCTCGGCGCGATCGCAACCCCGCGCATCGTGGCGCGCATCGGCGAGGCCCGCGCGATCCCGCTGAGCGCCATCGCGTTCTGCCTCGTGCCGTTCTTCCTCCCGGCGATCTCGCTCGTCCCGGCGCTTGCCTTCCCCCTGCTGATCGCGCAGTTCTTCGTGCTGAGCTTCACGGTGCTGCTCTACAACATCACGCAGGTCACCTTCCGCCAGCGCATCACGCCGCGTCGGCTGCTCGGCCGCATGAACGCGTCGATCCGCTTCGTCGTGTGGGGCGTGATGCCGATCGGCGCGCTCATCGCCGGCGCCCTGGGCACCTGGATCGGCACCGTCCCCACCTTGTGGATCGCGGCCACCGGTGAGCTGCTGGCATGCTTGTTCGTGGTCATCGGCCCGTTCTGGGGCATGCGGGATCTGCCCGACGTGACGGAGGACACACCCTCAGGCGCCGCCGCGTAAGCGGGCCGGCGTCAGTGGCGAATCGAGCGGATCGCGGCAATGAGGATCCCGAATGCGAAGACCGGGACAGCCGAGAACACCGACCGCCAATTGCCGTTGAGAAGCGGAAATCCGATTGCCACCACCACTCCGATCACGAAGATCGCGATGATGATGACGCGCCACAGCGTGTCCGTCTTGGTCCTGGGTTCGGCCTGCATCGGTTCGCTCACGAGTGCGTTCTCCATTCCGGGCGTTTCATCCACGGTATCGCCGCGGCTCACGCGGCGAGTTGTATTTTCATGCAGCAGCGGCCCTAGCCCGCGCGCGAACATCGCGCAACCACTGCCGCGACGGGGCCTGGGCATGATTGGGTGGCTCCATGACGGCGCGCATTGTCTCGATCGGCACCGCGGTCCCGCCCGCGCGCATCGGGCAGGACGCCGTGCGCGAGCTCTTCGCGTCACAGCCCGGCGTCGACCGGCTCACGCAGCGGCGCATCCAGGGCGCCTTCGCCGCTTCGGCGATCGAACATCGTCATACGGTGCTCGGCGAACTGGCCGGCCTTCCCGCCGCGCCTGGCGGCCCGGTATTCCTCGATGGTGAGGGCACGCTTCAGGCTCCGACCACCGGACCACGCAACGCCCTGTACACGCAGCTCGCACCGGGGCTCGGCGCTCAGGCGGCACGGGATGCGCTGACGGATGCCGGACTCGCGGCATCCGCCATCACCCACGTCGTGACGGTGTCGTGCACGGGCTTCTTCGCCCCCGGCCCCGACTACCGGCTGGTGCGCGACCTCGGACTGCCGACGACGACCGAGCGCTACCACCTCGGCTTCATCGGTTGTGCCGCGGCTCTGCCCGGACTGCGCCTGGCCGCGCGGATCGCCGACTCGCAGCCCGACGCGGTGGTGCTCGTCGTGTGCGTGGAGCTGTGCTCGCTGCACATCCGCGCGTCGGCCGACCCGCAGCAGATCGTGGCGGCGTCCGTCTTCGGCGACGGCGCGGCGGCGGTGATCGTCGCCGGCCCGGACGCTGTGCGGGATGCCGGCGGCCTCGACCTGGACCGCTTCGGCACCGCGCTCACCGACGAGGGCGAGAACGACATGGTGTGGACGATCGGCGACCATGGCTTCGAGATGGTGCTGTCGGCCGAGGTGCCGCGCATCATCGGGCGTGAGATCCGCGGAGCCGTCGACAGGTTCATCGGCCTCGACACGCCCGACGCGTGGGCCGTGCATCCCGGAGGACGCAGCGTAATCGACCGCGTCGAGACGGGGCTGGGCCTGGACCCCGCGGCGCTCGACGCGTCGCGAGGCGTGCTGCGGGAGTACGGGAACATGTCGAGCGCGACGATCCTGTTCATCCTGCGCAGGCTGCTTCACGACGACGCGTTGCCGGAGGGCGCCAGGGTCGCCGGTCTCGCCTTCGGACCGGGTCTGACCGTGGAGTCGGCCCTCATGACCAAGCGGCTCGGAGCGAGACCGCGCGCATCGACCCACGATGCGACCCAGGATGCGGCGGCCGCGGCTACGGCGGTGCCGGCCGTGGCTGGGCCCGCTGTGGCTGGGCCCGGCGTCGCCGAGCCCGGCGTCGCTGAGCCCGACGAGACGAACCGCGTGCTCGCGGCGCGGACGGCACCGGCTCTGGCCAGTCATCGATGAAGCGGGCGGTTCGGGCGGTGGCGCGGGCGGTGGCGGTGGCGGTGGTGCGATGAGTCTCGCGGTGCGCGACGAGGCGCTCGTCGAGCTCATGGACGATCCGCAGTGCGATGCGCGCCGGCTGCGGGCGACGCTTCGCCGCTTCGGCACGGTGAACCGGCTCGTGGCGGGCTGGGGCGCGGTGTATCGCACGCGGCTCGCGCCGTACCTCGCCTCACTCGGACGACCGGCTCACGTGCTCGACCTCGGCTCGGGCGGAGGCGATCTCGTGGTGCGGCTGGCGGCTCTCTCCGATCGCGACGGCCTTCGTGTGCAGTGGACCGGCGCCGACCCCGACCCTCGCGCACACAGCGTCGCCGCCGAGCGCACGGTGCCGCGGACCGTTGCTTTCCGGTGCACGGATGCCGCGTCCCTCGTCGCGGAAGGCGCGAGCTTCGACGTTGTGCTGTCGAACCACGTGCTGCATCATCTGGGCGCCGAGCTTCCCGCGTTCGCGGCGCAGTCGCTCCAGCTCTCTCGCGGGCTCGTGCTGCACGGCGACATCCAGCGCAGCCGGCTCGCCTACGCCCTCTACGCCGTGGGGATCACACCGTTCGCACCGGGAACGTTCCTGCGCACCGACGGGCTGCGGTCGATCCGGCGCAGCTTCACGCGGGAGGAACTCGCCGCCGAGCTCGCGCCCGGCGCTGCGGGCGTCTGGACGGTCGAGCGGCCCGCGCCGTTCCGGCTGCTGGCCGTGGGGCACGGGCATGGCTGATGTCACCGTGGTCGGGGCTGGACCGGTCGGGATGCTTCTGGCCGCAGAGCTGGCGCGCCGCGGGGTGGACGTGGACGTGATGGAGCGGCGGCCCGCATCGGGCGACGGGTCGCGCGCGATCGGCGTGCACGCCCCGGTGCTGGCCGCACTCGAGGCCTCGGGAATCACCGAGAGGCTGCTCGCCCGGGCCGTGCGAGTGCGCCGCGGCGAAGCCCGGTCCGAGGGCCGAGCGCTCGGCGCCGTGCAATTCGACGAGCTGTCGACGCGGTTTCCGTTCGTGGCAACGCTGCCGCAGGCCGCCACCGAGGCGGTGCTCGCCGAGGCGGCGCCCGAGCCGCTGCGCGGCGCGACCGTCATGGCCATCCTCCCCCGACCCGACGGCGTGCGGGTGCGAGCCGGCGTCTTGGGCCGGCCCGTCGAGCAGACGAGCGGCATCGTGGTCGTGGCATCCGGATCCGGCGGTCGCGATCTCGTCTACCGCCCGCGCGCCGTGCCGGTGCGCGAGTACCGCGACCGGTACGTCATGACGGATGCCGAGACCGCCGCGCGAGACGACGCCGAGGTCGCCGTCGTGCACCTGGATCCGTCGGGTGTCCTCGAGTCGTTCCCGCTTCCGGACGGGCGACGGCGCTTCGTGGCGTGGGATCCGCCCGGCGCCGATCCGGACCCCGGTGCCCTCGTCGAGCGCATGCGCGCGGCGCTGGCGCAGCGCGGCGAGGCGGCGGTCGCGTCAGGGGTGACCGAGGCGACGGTGTTCGGCGTGCGCCGGGTCGTCGCGCCCCGCATGCGCAACGGGCGCGTGTTCGTGATCGGGGATGCCGCGCACGAGGTGAGCCCCATCGGCGGGCAGGGCATGAACCTCGGCCTGCTCGACGCGGCGACCTTGGCCCCGCTGCTCGCGGAATGGGTGCGCACGGGCGCCGCCCCCGAGCCGGAGTTGCGCCGGTGGGAGGCGCGTCGTGTCGCGTCGGCGCGGACCGCCGCGCGGCTCGCCGCGGTCAACACCGCGCTCGGGCGCGCGGTATCGCCGCGCCTCGACGTCCTCCGACGCTCCGCCGTGCGGGTGATGCTCGCGCCGCCGGCCGGCCGCCTCTTCGCCCGCGCCTACGCGATGGGGTTCGACCGCGACGCCTGACCCGACTGGTGGGTGCAGCCGCCCCGTCAGCGCGACCCGGTCACCGCGCCAGCTCGTTCCACAGGAGAACCGGGCCTCCACAGGAGAAATCCGCGGCCAATCGTCCTGCGGAGGGCCGGTTGACCTGTTGGAGAAACACGGGCACGGATGCCGCAAAGCCCGCGCGAGCTCGGGCCGAGGGCTCGAGCCCGGCGTCAGGCCGCGGGCTCGAGCCACGTGTCGGACGCGCGAGCCCGGCCGCGAGTCAGGCAGTGGTTCAGGCGGCGAGGGCTCCGCCGGAGGCGACGAGCTGCGCGGCGAGCAGTAAAGCGGCGAGCATCACGAGGCGGAACAGCGCCCGCGACGGCGGCCGCACCGCCGCGCGCACGACTGTCAGGACGGCCACGAACACGACACCGGCGAAGAACACCCACGAGATCGGGGGAACCGCCGAGACGTCGCCGCCTGCCGGGCCGAGCAGCACCGCGACGGCACCGCCCATCACCGCGAGCGCCGCCACCACCGCCGACGCGCGGGCGCCGAGCCGGTGCGGCAGGCCGCGCACGCCCGTGCTCGCGTCATCATCGAGGTCGGGCAACACGTTGGTCAGGTGCACCGCCGCACCGAGGACAGCCCCTGCGATCCAGGCCCAGCCGGCTGCGAAGGCCGGCTCGAGTGCCGACAGCGTCGCCAGCGACGGGAACACCCCGAAGCTCACCAGGAACGGCACGATCGACAGCGGCGTCGACTTCAACCCGGCGTTGTAGGCCCACGCCGAGCCCAGTGTGAGGGCATGTGCCGCCAGCATCCGCCATCCCAACGGCACCGAGAGCACCAGCGCCAGCGTGAGACAGACGGATGCCGCGACCCACGCCACCCGCAGGCTTACGTCGCCGCGGGCGAGGGGCTTGTCGGCACGTCCGACGGCGCGGTCACGGGCGGCGTCGAGGGCGTCGTTCGAGATGCCGATCGACAGCTGCCCGGCGAAGACCGACACCGTCAACAGCGCCAGGCGCCAGGCCTCGAGGCCGATCGAGAGCCCGAGGGCGAAGGCCAGCGCGGTGACCACCAGGGTCGGTCCGGGGTGCGACGACCCCCACAACCCCCGCACGATTCGCACGCTCGATGCTCTCATGCCCGCCCGAGCTCGTTCGCCCTCCCGAGGCTTCCGCCCGCACCCAACCCGAGCGAACCGCGCACCGCCCACCGCCCCGGACCGGACCGGACCCCACCCGGGCCCGACTCAGTCGTCGAGCAGTTCGGCCTCGATGACTTCATCCTCGCCGACCGGGGTATCGGGCGCGTCGGGCACGGGCGCCGGGCCCTCGCTGACCAGGGTCAGCCCAGAGCCGTCGGCCGCGACATCCACGCGCACCACGTCACCGTCGTGCACGCCGCCGCCGAGGATCGCCATCGCGAGGCGGTCCTGGATCTCGGACTGGATGAGCCGCCGCAGCGGCCGCGCCCCGAACACCGGGTCGTAGCCGCGCTCGGCGAGCCACGCGCGGGCGTCGGGAGTCACGGCGAGCGTGAGTCGGCGGTCCTTGAGGCGCCGTTGCAGCGCGAACACCGACAGCTCGACGATCTGCGCGAGGTCGTCCTCGGTGAGCGCCTGGAAGATCACGATGTCGTCGAGGCGGTTGACGAACTCGGGCTTGAACGCCTGCCGCACCAGGCCCTGCACCTGCTCGCGCTTCTGCTCGACAGACAGCGTCGGGTCGATCAGGATCGGCGAGCCGAGGTTCGAGGTGAGGATCAGCACGACGTTGGTGAAGTCCACCGTGCGACCCTGCCCGTCGGTGAGACGCCCGTCGTCCATGACCTGCAGCAGCACGTCGAACACTTCGGGGTGCGCTTTCTCGACCTCGTCGAGCAGCACGACCGAGTACGGGCGCCGACGGACGGCCTCGGTGAGCTGTCCGCCCTGCTCGTAGCCGATGTATCCCGGAGGAGCACCCACGAGCCGCGAGACGGTGTGCTTCTCGCCGTACTCCGACATGTCGATGCGCACCATCGCGTGCTCGTCGTCGAACAGGAACTCGGCGAGCGCCTTGGCCAACTCCGTCTTGCCGACGCCGGTGGGGCCCAGGAACAGGAACGAGCCCGTCGGCCGATTCGGGTCGCTGATCCCGGCGCGCGAGCGGCGCACGGCATCCGCCACCGCCTTCACGGCGACCTTCTGCCCGATGAGGCGCTTGCCGAGTTCGGACTCCAGGTGCAGCAGCTTCTCAGTCTCGCCCTGCAGCAGGCGCCCCACAGGGATGCCGGTCCACGCCGCGATCACGGCGGCGATGTCTTCGTCGGTGACCTGGTCGTTGACCATGCGGTCGCCGGACGGCTCTTCGCGCTCGGCGTCCACGAGCTGGCGCTCCAGCGCAGGGATCTCGGCGTACAGCAGTCGGGACGCTTTCTCGAGGTTGCCCTCGCGCTGAGCTCGGTCGGCCTCCATGCGCGCCGCGTCGAGCTTGGTCTTCAGGTCGCCGACGCGGTTGAGCGATGCGCGTTCGCGCTCCCATCGCCCCTGCAGCTCGCCGAGCCGCTCTTGCTCGACGCGCAACGTCTCGCGCAGCGTCGCCAGTCGCTCCTTCGAGGCGTCGTCCTTCTCCTTCTTCAGCGCGAGTTCCTCGAGCTTCAGCCGGTCGACGTGGCGTCGCAGCTCGTCGATCTCGAGCGGCGCCGAGTCGATCTCCATGCGCAGGCGCGACGCGGCCTCGTCGATGAGGTCGATGGCCTTGTCGGGCAGCTGACGGGACGGGATGTAGCGATGGCTGAGGGATGCCGCGGCCACGAGCGCGGCGTCCGCGATGGCCACCTTGTGGTGCGCCTCGTAGCGCTCCTTGAGTCCGCGCAGGATCGCGACGGTGTCTTCGACGTTGGGCTCTCCGACGTAGACCTGCTGGAAACGGCGCTCGAGCGCGGCATCCTTCTCGATGAACTCGCGGTACTCGTTCAGCGTAGTCGCGCCGATCATGCGCAGTTCGCCGCGCGCGAGCATGGGCTTGAGCATGTTCGAAGCAGCGACCGATCCTTCGCCGCCGCCGGCGCCCATCAGCACGTGCAGCTCGTCGATGAACGTGATGATGCGCCCGTCCGACTCGGTGATCTCTTTGAGCACGCTCTTGAGTCGCTCCTCGAACTGGCCGCGGTACATCGCGCCGGCGACGAGCGCCGAGATGTCGAGGGTGACGAGTTCCTTGTCTTTGAGCGACTCGGCCACGTCGCCAGCGACGATGCGCTGAGCGAGGCCCTCGACGACGGCGGTCTTGCCGACACCGGGCTCGCCGATGAGGACGGGGTTGTTCTTGGTGCGGCGGGTCAGCACCTGGCTGACGCGCCGGATCTCGCTGTCTCGCCCGACGACGGGGTCGAGCTTGCCCTGACGGGCACGGTCGGTGAGGTTGATGCCGAACTGTTCGAGGGCGCTCTGCGCGTCCTCCTGTCCAGGCTGCTGGGTGGCGTTCATGTGTCTCCTGAAATCTGCTCACGTCCAAAGTTGAGTCGTGATGGCTCAAGTTTACCAGGCACCGGATGCCGCGGCAATGCGTCCGGCGGAACGCACATCATCCCCGCGCGATCGCCTCCCGCGCATCCGCGTACGCGCGGCGCAGCGTCTCGCTCACCCATTCGCCGCCGTGATAAAGATTCGCCTCGCCGATGTCGTCGACCACGCCACCCGCGATCAGCTGATCGATCACGCGTTCCTCGCTCGCGACGATTCTGAGCGAGCCCTGGGCGGATGCCAGCTCATGGGCATATCGCCGCAGCACGTCGATGAAGGCCAGGCCCACCTGGTCGGTGCCCCGCAGCCGCACGATCACGACGGCGTTCCGCGAGTCGGCACCTACCCGTGGAAGCTGCCGTTCGAACGTCGGCGCGCTGGCGAAGAACAGGCTCCCGTAGGGCTGCAGCACCAGCACCTGCCCCGGCGGGACGGATGCCGGAGGATCCGACTCGCGCAGCCGCCCGTCGTCGGTGATGTGCACCTGCCGCACCCGCACGCGGTTGGACTGCTGCGCCACGAACATCACGATCCCGAGCCCTACCCCGACCAGCACCGCGAACTGCAGCGGGATGATCAGCGTCAGCACGAAGGTGACGGCCATGATCGCCGTCTGCAGCGCCCCGCTCCTGATCACCGAGTACACGCGGCTCGGCTTGATGGCCGAGATCCCCACCACGATGAGCAGCCCCGCCAGCGCCGGCATCGCGACGAAGGCGACGAGGCCCGAGGCCAGCAGGATCACCAGCGCCATGACTCCGCTGGCGAAGACGAGCGACCAGCGCGTACGCGCCCCGGCCGCGACGACCAGTGCCGAGGCCGACATCGAGCCGCCGACCGGCATGCCACGGAAGACGCCGGCGACGACGTTGCCGACGCCCTGTCCGATGAAGTCGCGCGAGGCGTCGGCGGGCCTGCCGTCCGGAGTGGGGATGCCGGCCGAGACGCCGGCGCCCTGCACCAGTCCCACGAACGCGAGCGAGATCGCCGGGATGGCGAGGTAGACGATGTCATCGACACTCGGGAGCACGGGCGCCGGAAGCCCCCGGGGCACGTCGACCATGTCGTCGAGGACGACGACGGGACCGGCGACCCACACGTTCAGCAGCCAGGCGGCGACCGATCCCAGAACCACGGCGACGACGAGACTCAGACTGCCGACGCGCGTGGGCTGCAGCACGACGATCGTGAGCACGGTGATCACCCCCACGATGACGGCGGGGATGCTCCACTGCGCGATGTGCAGCAGCAGATCGATCGTCTTGACGATGCGGTTCGCGCCCTGCGACTCGTAGCCGGCGAAGTTCGACAGCTGCCCGAGCACGATGTTGACGCCGACCGCCGTGATGAACCCGGTCATGACCGCGGTGGGCACGAACCGCACCAGGCGCCCGGCCCGCGCGAAGCCGGCCACGATCATGACGACACCGGTCATCATCGCAAGCGTGTAGAGCGCGCGGTCGGGGTCGGGTCGGCTCTGCAGGTCGGCGTCGGCCACCACGAGCGCCATCGCGCCGGTCGCCTGCACGGCCATGAACGTGCTGCTGGTGAAGAAGGCCGCGCCCACCATGCCGAAGAGGTAGCCGTAGAGGCCGGCGAGAGGGTTGACGCCCGCGAGAAGCCCCGACGCGAGGCCGTCGGGAACGCTCTCGACGCCGAGCGCGATACCGGCCTTGACGTCTTTCCCCAGGGTCTCGCGTGAGAACCACGTCTTCGGATTGAGACCCATGGCCCCACGGTAGCGAAGGGCAGGCGCGGTGGCGGGCGCCGTGGGGCCCTGGGGCGGTCGCAGTGACGGATTTCATGCGGGTCGCGTGATGCGGCACGCCCAGGCTTCTCCCAGGTTGAGAGAGACGGCCGCCGCGCCGACACGAAAGGGAACTCACATGACCGACAACGACACCACCGTCACCGGCTGGGTGGGATGGGGCGTGTTCGCCGCCGTCGTGCTCATCATCTCGGGGTTGATCAACGTGCTCCACGGGATTCAGGCCCTGATCGGCCCCGACACCCTCTACTTCGTCGGCGAGGCAGGGCTGTTCTCGCTCGACGTCGAGGCATGGGGCTGGTTCCACCTGATCCTCGGCGCGCTGATCCTCCTGGTCGGTTTCGCGCTCTGGGCGGGCGCCACGTGGGCCCGCGTCATCGCGGTGATCCTGGTCGCGCTGAACGCGATCGCGCAGATCACGCTCATCGCCGCGCAGCCGTGGCTCTCGATCGCGGTGCTGGCCCTCGACGTGCTCGTGATCTACGCGCTCACCGTGCACGGGCGCGAGTTGAAGGCGCGCTGAGCGCGCCGGTGAGGGCGGGCGATTCGAGCGCTCGCCCTCACGCCACGGGTTCGAGAACGGATGCCGGCGGGCGGGAGTCCTCGCCTGCTGCGGCTGCGCCCCCGCGCTCAGAGGCTCCGAACGACGCGCTAGCCGCGTTCGGAGTGGGCGCGGGGACCGCCATCTCCGCCTCGTCCGGAGTGCACGAGAATCGGGCCCGGTAGGCGGTCGGGGTCGTGCCGAGCACGCGCGCGAAGTTCTGGCGCAGCACCGCCGCCGATCCGAAGCCGGTCTCGTAGGCGATGCGGTCGAGCCCGAGGTCAGTCGACTCGAGCAGCCGCTGGGCGTGGATGATGCGCTGACGAGCGAGCCACGCCGCCGGCGTCGCACCATGGTCGGCCTTGAAGCGACGCGCGAAGGTGCGCGGCGACATGTGCGCCTTCGCCGCCAGCTGCTCGACGGTGAGTTCGAGGCGCAGGTTGTCGAGCATCCAGTCCGTGACCGGCGCGAGCGACAGCGAGGTGGTGGCGGGGAGCGGCTTGTCGATGAACTGCGCCTGACCGCCGTCGCGCTGTGGGGGCACCACCATGCGACGGGCGATCTTGTTGGTCATCTCGGCGCCGAGCTCCTGCCTCAGCAGGTGCAGGCACGCGTCGAGCCCGGCCGCCGTGCCGGCGCTCGTGATGATGCGGCCGTCCTGCACGTAGAGCACGTCGGGGTCGACATCCACCTTCGGATACATCTCGGCCATCTTCTGCGCGTACATCCAGTGGGTGGTGGCCTTGCGACCGTCCAGCACGCCGGCCGCGGCAACCACGAACGAGCCGCTGCACACGCTCAGAACCCACGCATCGCGTGCGACCGCGTCGCGGATGACATCGAGCACGCGCTCGTCGGTCCGCGCCCAGTACTGGTGCGGAACGGGCGACACGACCACGAGATCGGCCTCGTAAGCGAAAGACAGGTCGTTCTCGACATTGATGGAGAAGCCCATCTTCGACGAGATCGCTCCCGGCTCGGGCGTGACGATGCGGAATTCGAAGTTCGGGATGCCGTCATCCGACCGGTCCAGCCCGAAAGCCTCGCACGCGACGCCGAACTCGAACGGCGCGAATCCGTCCTGGACGATGCAGGCGACGGTCTTCATGAGCGATCCTCCGGAGGTGGCAGTTTTCATGCGAAGTGTGTCCATCCTGCCACTCGTGGCAGTCCTAACGCAAGCGTAGCGTTTCTGCCATGTTCATCGCCATCGCCTTCGCCGTTCTCTCCGCCTTCGCCCTCGCCTCGACGGCCGTCGCTCTGCGCACCGACGGCCACCGCCGCATCCCCACCGATCACACGCGTCTTCCCTGATCACGCACGCGCGCGCTTGTACACCTCGATCATCGCCGCCGTCCGCGAGGACTGGCGGAACCTCTCACGGATCGTCGGATCGGGAACGACCGGTGCGCCCGCGGTGATGTCGGTCGCCGCGGCGCGCAGCGCGTCCGCGAGGGCGGACACCGAGGCATCCGGAATGCCCTCAGGGAAGGCGACGCCGACCGGCCAGTACCCGGGACCGAGCTCGGACGCGAGGTCGGGGTCGCTCACGACCGAAGGCGTCCCGAGCGCGGCGGCCTCGAAGATCGTCATGCCCTGCGTCTCGAAGCCGATCGAGGTCTGCACGACCGCGTCGGCTCGGGCGATCTTGCGCAGCGTCTCGGCGTACGGCATCCGTCCCGCGAAGACGACGGCCGCCCGGGGCCGCAGCCTCTCGACGAGCCGGCGTGCGGCGCGCAGCTGGCCGCCGCCACCGATCAGCTCGACCTCGGCGTCGACGTCCGAGGCGGCGAGCGCCTCGAGGAACGGCAACAGGCGCTTCTCCGGGCTCATGCGCCCGAGCCACACGAACCGCGGACGCCCGGGCACCCGCTCGGCGCTCGACGACGCGAGAATCCCGTCGAGCAGGTCGTCGTCGATGCCGTTCCAGATCACGTCCACCCCGGGTCGCGTGGCGAGTGCGTCGAGGGGCGCGAGGACTCCGCGGCGGCCCTGCGGCACGACACCGTGCTGCTCGAGGCGGCGGGCGAAGTGCGCCGACGGTGCGGTCACGGCGTCCGCTCTCGCGGCGAAGCGGCGCAGGTACGACCAACCGTCCCGGCCGACGGGGCTGACTTCCGGCGCGGTCCCGAGAACGCGGCGCTGCCACGCGTTCAGGACGCGCAGCACGAGCTTCGGGAACGGGGCGGTCGCCTCGATTCCGACGTCGAGCCGGTTGTGCATCGTGTGGACGACGGGGATGCTGTGGCGCTGGGCGAACCGGTAGCCGATGAACGCACCCCAGAAGTCGGCCTGGACATGCACGACGTCCACCGGCGGGCGGGACCGCAGCGCGGCATCCAGCCACCGGTCGGTCCGGCGGCCCGGCCACGACATCGAGTACTCGCGATCGAAGGTCACCGGCATCGACGGCAGGTCGAGGTAGGCGGCGTCAGCGGACATGGTGCGAGCCCGCGGGCCGTGCATCGCCGGCGCGACGATGGTGACCGTGTGACCGGCCTTCTCGAGGAACCGCCGCTGCAGCCGCATCGAGACCTGCGCGCCGCCGAGTGTCTCGGCGTGCTGGTCACCGAACATCACGACGTGCACGGCGGGCTACTCCGGCAAGGGTTCGTCGCGGTACAGCGCCTCGAAGGTGTCGAGCGTGCGCCGCATGTCGTGCACCTTGACACCCTCGAGCGAGGCCCGCTGCATGCGCAGCCGCTCGTCGGGCGCCTGCGTCAGCACCGTCGTGAGCTTCTCGGCCAGATCGTCGACGTCGCCGGGCCGGAAGAGGTAGCCGTTCTCGCCATCGTGCACGAGATGCGGCAGCGCCACTGCATCGGCGGCGACCACGGGCAGGCCCGAGGCCATGGCCTCCATCGTCGCGATGGACTGCAGCTCGGCGATCGACGCGATCACGAACACACTCGCGTGAGAGAGGAAGCCGCGCAGTTCCTCGTCGGCCGTGTGCCCGTGGAACGTGACGCGGCCGTCGAGCCCGAGCTGCTCGGCGAGCTCCTCGAGATTGCGGCGCTGGTCGCCGGTGCCCACGATGTCGAACGTCACATCCAGGGCCGGATCGAGTGTCGCCAGGGCGCGCAGGATCACGTCGATCTGCTTCTCGGTCGTGAGGCGGCCGACGAAGACCAGGCGATGCGCGTCGCGGGGCGAAAGGTCGGGCGTGTAGTTGGCCGCCTCGATCCCGCAGCTGATCGGGATCACACCCTTGATCGCAATCGTCCTCTCGAGGAAGTCCGCGGCACGACGGGTCGGGGTGGTCACGGCGCGGGTGAGAGCGAACGTTCGTTTGGCGTCGTCCCACGCGAGCTTGATCGCGATCTTGTCGAGGAAGGGCGGCAGTGTCGTGAAGTCGACGATGTTCTCGGCCATCACGTGGTTCGTGGCGACGACGGGGATGCCGCGCTTGTGGGCCTCTCGAGCCAGGCCGCGCCCGATGACGATGTGCGACTGGATATGCACGACGTCGGGTTCGAACTCGTCGAGCACGCGCCGCGCGTGGTGCTTCGACATCCACGGCAGCACGAAGGTCAGCCAGTCGTGAGGCGGCCAGCGCCACGACGGAAGCCGGTGGACCGTCATCTGGCTGCCTTCGATCACCTCGGTGAAAGTGCCGTGGTTGCTGTGTCCTGCGCTGGGTGCCATGACGTGCACGTTGTGCCCTCGCACGACCAGCCCGGCGGCGAGGCGCTCGGCGAACCGCGCGGCTCCGTTGACATGCGGCAGGAAGGTGTCGGCGCCGATGAGGATCTTCAGCGGGCGCGCCGATGGACTCGGCGGCCGGGACTCTGACGGGAGGTCGGCGGGCGTCGCAGGATCGGTCACGGGATGGGGGCCTGTCTCTGACGGCGGGGCGCGCGGCGGTGGGGTCGGTGACGCGCGGATCCACTGTACCCGAGGGCCAGGCCGAGCCCCGGGAACGCGCAGGCTCGGCACCGTACCCTGGACTCATGCCCCGACTCCAGGCCGAAGCAGACCCGAACTTGTGGGTTGCGGTGACCGAGTCCCTCGGCTTCCGCGGCCGCCGCCACCGCAAGGCCGCCATCCGGATGCTGCTGACCCAGGCCAGCGGCGCCCTCGGCGGCGAGGCGCGCCCGGGCAGCGGTGTCGCCGCGTGGGCGATGAGCCAGGCGGCTCCGTTCCTGATGCGCAAGGCCGCCGGACGCGTGCTGGTCTGGGTGTGGAAGGCCGACGCCGAGCTGGTGGTGGCCATGGCCCAGCTGCAGCAGGCGACGAACGAGCTGCGGGCGGCACGCGCGATGATGCCCATGGAGTACGACGACACGCAGTCGTTCTCGAACCCGTTCCTGGGGGTCGGCGAGAAGCTCGAGATGCCGCTCCCCCCTGATCCCCGCCAGCCGCCGTTCGCCACCTACACGTGGGACACCGGAACGCACTTCGTCACCGTGACCGCCGTGTGCTCCGACCGCGAGCGCTTCGGCACGGTGATCGGATCCGTCGACGACCTGGCGCGCACCCTGCGCGTCGTCGACGACATGACGCTGGGCGAGTCCCCCGAAGTCCTCCGGATCGACCCCGCCCGCTGACGGTCGGGGCGGCGGGATTGCCGCTAGCCTCGGATCGACATCCAGGAGGCGCCGTGGAACGACCACTCGCCGGGCTCACACGGAAGAACGTCGCCCGCGAACTTCTCGCCGGCGTGACCCTGGTCGCGATCGCCATCCCACTCAATATCGGGTACGCGCAGATCGCCGGACTGCCTCCGACGGCAGGCCTGTACGCCCTGGTCCTCCCGACGATCGTGTACGCCCTAGTGGTGTCGTCCCGCCAGCTGGTGGCGTCGCCGGATGCCGCGGCCGCCGCCCTGGTCGCCTCCTCGATCGGCGGCCTGGCTGCTGCCGGCTCCGCCGATTACGCGACGATGGCGCTCGCGCAGGCGATCATCTGCGGCATCCTCTTCGTCCTGATGTCGGTGTTCAAGCTGGGCTTCCTTGCGAACTTCCTGTCCAAGCCGATCCTCATCGGGTTCGTCGGGGGTCTCGCCCTCGACATCCTGGTGTCGCAGGTGGCCAAGATGCTGGGCATAAGGATCGACTCGGGGGGCGAGTTCGTCGAGAAGATGATCGGCCTCGTCACCGGCCTAGGCACCCTGAACGTCTGGTCGCTCCTCATCTCGGCAGGGTCGATCGCCATCCTGCTGATCGGTCGTCGCCTGCTGGCGGTCGTGCCGTGGGCGCTCATCGTGATGATCGTCGCGACGATCGTGGTGGTGGTGACGGATGCCGACGGCGCGGGCGTGGCGGTGCTCGGGGAGGTACCTGCCGGACCGCCTGAACTCACGTGGCCGATGCTCTCGTGGACCCAGTGGCTCGCTCTCGTCCCGTCGGCGCTCGCGCTGACGATGGTGACAGTCGCGGAGGGGCTGCTCGTGATCCGCTCCTACGCCGAGAAGCGCCACTACTCGACGAGCCCCGACCGCGATCTGCTCGCGTTCGGGGTGGGCAACATCGCCGCCGGCGCCAGCGGCAGCTTCGCCATGGGCTCCTCGACTTCCCGCACCGCCGCGATGGACCAGGCAGGGTCCCGCACGCAGCTGCCGTCGTTCGTGCTCGCGGGGGGCACCCTGCTGCTGCTCCTTTTCGGCACGGCGCTGCTGGCCGAGATCCCCTCGCCTGCCATCGGCGCGATCGTCGGTGTGGCCGTGCTGCCACTGCTGGGCATCCGCGAGTTCCGCGAGCTGTGGCGCTTGGATCGCTTCGAGTTCTGGATCGGGGTGGTGTGCTTCCTCGCGACGCTCTTCATCGGCGCGATCCCCGGCATCCTCGTCGCGTTCGTGCTCGCCCTGGTGAACATGGCCAAGCGCGCCGCGAACCCCGCGATCGACGTACTGGCCGCCGACGGCGAGCCGAGCGGTTCGCTGCTCGCCGACGCGCCCGCCGGCTCCGTGACCGCGCCGGGCATCGTCGTCGTCCGGATGGCGGCCCCCCTCTTCTTCGCCAACGGCGACGTGTTCGGCACGGCGGTCAAGTCCGCCATCACCCGTGCACGCGTGCACGAGGACGTGAACCATCTCGTGATCGATCTCGAGGCAGTGAGCGACGCCGACGTCACGGGTGCCGAGTCATTCGAATCGCTGCGCGACTGGCTCGAGCGCAGCGACGTCTCGCTCGGCTTCAGCCGCCTCCGGGCGGATGCGAGGCCCCGCCTGGAACGGCTCGGAATCATCCGCGACGGCGACACCGTCTACCCGACGAACCGCGCGGCCGTCGCCGCGCTCACCACGAAGTAGGAAGCAGGAGCCCACATGGGTACCGTCATCGGAGACATCCTCCCTCTCGCCCTCGGCATCGCGATCAGTCCGGTGCCGATCATCGCGGCGATCCTCATGCTCCTGTCTCGCAAGGCGCGGTTGACGGGACCCGGATTCCTGGCGGGGTGGGTGCTCGGCATCGTCATCGCCGTCACGGTCTTCACTCTGCTGTCGTCGGTGCTGCCCGACCAGGACGCGACCAGCCCCCAACCGATCAAGGGCGTCGTTCAGCTGCTGCTGGGCGCGTTGCTGCTCGTGCTCGCACTGCGGCAGTGGCGCGGTCGTCCGAAAGCCGGCGACCACCCCACCCTGCCGAAGTGGATGCAGGCCATCGACTCCATCTCATTCGCCAAGGCGCTCGGCCTCGGGTTCCTGCTGTCGGCGGTGAATCCGAAGAACCTGCTGCTCGCGGTGAGCGCCGGGGTCACCATCGGCTCGGCGACCTTGGACGGCGGCTCGAGCGCGCTCGTGATCGCGGTGTTCACGCTGATCGCGGCATCCACCGTCCTCGTGCCGGTGGTCGGCTACCTCGTCGCCGCCGAGAAGCTGCGTGGCCCGCTCGACGCGCTGCACGCCTGGCTCGCCAAAGAGAACGCGGTCATCATGGCCGTGCTCCTGCTGACCATGGGTGTCGTGGTGATCGGCAAGGGAATCGGCAGCTTCTGACCCCTCAGAACGACGGGATACGGTGGGAGGCGTGACCTCCCCCGTACGCCGCTCCGGCCACGACCAGGTGCTTCTCGAAGGCGGCGTGTTCCGGATGGGGTCCGAGGACTTCTACCCCGACGAGAAGCCCGTGCACGAGCGCGAGATAGCGCCGTTCTGGATCGACCGGTACGAGGTCACCAACGAGCAGTACGCCGCGTTCGTCGACGACACCGGGTACGTCACGGTGGCGGAGCGGGCACTCGATCCGGCGGACTTCCCGGGCGCCGATCCCGCCGATCTCGTGCCGGGCGCCATGGTCTTCACGCCGACGCCCGGGCCCGTCGACCTGAGCGACTGGCGCAACTGGTGGCGATGGCAGCCCGGCGCCCACTGGCGCCGGCCGTTCGGACCTGAGTCGTCGATCGACGGCAGGCTGCGGCATCCCGTCGTGCACATCGCGTTCGAAGACGCCAACGTCTACGCACAGTGGGCCGGGATGCGCCTGCCCACCGAGGCCGAGCACGAGTTCGCCGCGCGGGGCGGACTCGACGGTGCGCGCTTCGCGTGGGGCGACGAGCCCTACCCGGGCGGCATCGCGCAGGCCAACTCGTGGCTCGGCCGCTTCCCGTACGACAACCAGGGCGTGGGGGATGCCGCACCCGTCGGCTCGTACCCCGCCAACGGCTTCGGGCTGTACGACATGACCGGCAACGTGTGGGAGTGGACCAGCGACTACTACACGCCGCGGCACCTGCGCCTGTCGGACAGCCCGGTCGACGCCGGAAAGCGCACCAACCTGCTGGCCGCGGCGAGCGCCCAGGAGGGCTTCCCCGCGATCCCCCGGCGCGTGCTCAAGGGCGGCTCGCACCTGTGCTCACCCGACTACTGCCTGCGCTTCCGCCCCGCGGCCCGCTCCCCGCAGGCCGAAGACACCGGCATGTCGCACATCGGCTTCCGCTGCGCCCGCGACGCCTGACCCCCGCCCCCTCCCCGCCCACGCCCTCCCCACTCCCGCCCGCCCCCTCCCCACTCCCGCCCGTCCCCTCCCGCCGTCACCCCCGCCACCCCGCCACCACCGCCGAGACGTCGCAAACGGCCGGGTGAACGCCGCGCGAGCGGCCATTCGCGACGTCTCGAGACAGCCGGGGGCAATCGCGCCGCGCCTCTAGCCAGCGGAGCGACGGAACTGTTTTGATCAGGTCGTAGCCGTCCGTCGCGGGATCACGTCAGGAGCAGACATGGCAGACAAGCCGAACATCCTCATCATCTGGGGTGACGACATCGGCATCTCGAACCTCAGTACCTATTCCGACGGGCTGATGGGGTACCGCACGCCCAACATCGACCGCGTCGCGAACGAGGGCGTCAAGTTCACCGACTACTACGGCGAGCAGAGCTGCACCGCCGGCCGCGCGGCCTTCATCACCGGTCAGAACCCTTACCGCACCGGGCTGACGAAGGTCGGGATGCCGGGAGCGGACGTGGGGCTCCGCGCCGAGGACCCGACGATCGCGACGGCCCTCAAGAACCAGGGCTACGCGACCGGCCAGTTCGGCAAGAACCACCTCGGCGACCGCGACGAGTTCCTGCCGACCGCGCACGGGTTCGACGAGTTCTTCGGCAACCTCTATCACCTCAACGCCGAGGAGGAGCCGGAGCACCCGGACTACCCGACGGACGAGGAGTTCCCCGGCTTCAGCGAGAAGTTCCGGCCGCGCGGGGTCATCCACTCGTGGGCGAACGAAGACGGCACGCAGCGCATCGAAGACACGGGACCGCTCACCAAGAAGCGCATGGAGACGTGCGACGAGGAGTTCCGGGATGCCGCGGCGGACTTCATCCGCCGGCAGGCCGAGGACGACACCCCGTTCTTCGTGTGGTTCAACTCGACGCACATGCACTTCCGCACCCACACGAAGGAAGCGAGCAAGGGCCGGGCAGGACGCTGGCAGTCGGAGTACCACGACACGATGCTCGATCACGACGATGTCGTGGGAAGCCTGCTCGACCTGCTCGACGAGCTGGGGCTGGCCGAAGACACCATCGTCATGTACTCCACCGACAACGGCCCGCACATGAACAGCTGGCCCGACGCCGGCATGACGCCGTTCCGCAACGAGAAGAACTCCAACTGGGAGGGCGCGTACCGCGTGCCCTGCATGGTCCGCTGGCCGGGCAGGATTCCCGCGGGCACGACGCTGAACGGCATCGTGAGCCACAACGACTGGTTCGTGACGCTGCTCGCGGCCGCCGGCGACACCGATGTGGCGGAACGGCTGAAGCAGGGCACCGAGCTCGCCGGGACCGCGTACAAGGTGCACCTCGACGGGCACAACCAGCTCGACTACATCACCGGCGAGACCGACGAGAGCCCCCGTCGCCACTTCTTCTACGTCTCGGACGACGGCGACCTCACCGCGCTGCGCTTCGACAACTGGAAGATCGTGTTCCTCGAGCAGCGGGCAGCCGGCACCTTGAACGTGTGGCTCGAGCCGTACACCGAGCTGCGGGCGCCGAAGATCTTCAACCTCCGGACGGATCCCTTCGAGCGCGCCGACATCACCTCGAACACGTACTTCGACTGGATGCTGTCCCGCGTGTTCCTCCTCGTCCCGGCTCAGTCGTACGTCGCACGGATGCTGCAGACGCTCGGGGAGTTCCCACCGCGGCAGGAGCCCGCGGCGTTCAACCTGGACCGCGTGCTGGAGAAGCTCAGGACGTCCCACGGCGAGTCGTAGACCCACCGACATCGTGCGATCCGTGCGACGCGCGAGCGAGGATCACAGGGCAGACTCGGGGGCGTGGACTCTGCGCTCGCAAATCTGACCTGGGGAATCGGCGCCCTCGCCATCCTCGCGATCAACGTCATCGCGCTGATCGTCATCCCCCGGGGGCGCAAGCCCACCGCGGCGATGTCGTGGCTGCTGCTGATCTTCCTGCTGCCCGTGGTGGGCATCCTGCTCTTCCTGCTGATCGGCAACGTCAAGCTTCCCAAGAAGCGGCGTTCCGAGCAGGCTCGCATCGACGGCATCATCCGCACCGCTGTCGACCGGGCCGGGCTCGACGAGCCCACCGAGGGCGAGCCGCGCTGGTTCCAGCGAATCGTGCAGCAGAACCAGGCGCTCACGGCGCTCCCGGCGACCAGAGGCAACGAGGCGACACTGTATGGGGACTACCAGGCGTCGATCGACGCGATGGCGGCGGCGATCGATGAGGCGCGGCATCACGTGCACGTGGAGTTCTACATCGTCGGGTTCGACGACACCACTCGCGGCTTCTTCGCGGCCATGGAACGTGCCGTCTCCCGTGGGGTGACGGTGAGGGTGCTGCTGGACTACATCGCGTCGCGCAAGGTGACTGTCAGCGACGCGACGGTGGCCGAGCTCGACCGCATCGGCGTGAAGTGGGCCTACATGCTCCCGGTCAAGCCGTTGAAGGGTGAGTACCAGCGCCCCGATCTGCGCAACCACCGCAAGATCGTCGTGGTCGACGGTCGCGTGGGCTTCCTCGGCTCGCAGAACCTGATCGCCCGCTCCTACGACGCGCCAAAGAACATCGAGCGCGGCCTGCAGTGGCAGGAGCTGGTCACGCGGGTCACCGGTCCGACGGTGGCAGCGATCGATGCCGTCTTCCAGTCCGACTGGCTGATCGAGACGGGCGAAGAGCTCACCGCGGAACGCGTGCCGGTCAGCGAGCTCGAGCGCCCCGCTTCCCCCGACGCCCTGTTGTGCCAGGTGGTCCCGAGTGGCCCCGGGTACGAGACCGAGAACAACCTGCGCCTGTTCCTGTCGCTGATCTACGGGGCGACGGAGAAGGTCATCATCACGAGCCCGTACTTCGTTCCCGACGAGGCCATGATCTACGCCATCACCACGGCGTGCCAGCGCGGCCTCGAGGTGCAGCTGTTCGTATCCGAGATCGGCGACCAGGGCCTGGTCTACCACGCCCAGCGCTCGTACTACACGTCCCTGCTCGAAGCGGGAGTGCGGATCTTCCTCTACCCGCCGCCGTTCATCCTCCACTCCAAGCACTTCTCGATCGACGACGACATCGCCGTGATCGGCTCGAGCAACATGGACATCCGCTCGTTCAGTCTCAACAGCGAGGTCTCGCTCCTCGTCCGCGGCGCAACGTTCGTGGCGGCGATGCGCCAGGTCGAGCAGGGCTACCGCGACGCCGGCCGGGAGCTGACCCTCGAAGAGTGGCGACGCCAACCCGCCAAAGCGACCTTCCTCGACGGGGTCGCGCGGCTCACGTCCGCGCTCAACTGACCCCGTCGGCTGTCAGGTCTTCTGATCCTGCCTCGGGATCACGACCTCGCGGATGATCAGCAGGATCGACGCCATCACGGGCAACGCGAGGAGAACCCCGAGGATGCCCATGAGCGTGCCCCCGACGAGGGCGCCGATCAGCACGAGCGCCGGCGGGATCGAGATCGCCCGGTTCATCACGCGGGGGCTGACGACATAGGACTCGAGTTGTATGTAGATCAAGTAGGCGATGCCGAAGATGAGTGCCTGCAGAGGGCTCGTGAAGAACGCCACGGTCGTGGCGAGCACCCAGAAGATCACAGACCCGAACAGCGGGATGAGGGTGATCACGAACGCCACGACCGCCATCAGCGCCGGGAAGGGCAGCCCGATCACGAGGTGCAGCGCGAAGACGACGCCCGCGTTGATCGACGAAAGGATGACCGATCCGATCAGGGAGCTTCCGACCGACGCGGTGATCCGCTCGGTCAGCTCCTCGGCACGTGCACGACCGCGTGCCGGCGTCAACGCATACATCGCCTGCTTGGTCGCCGCGAGCGATGCGAGGAAGTAGAGCGTCAGTGCCACGACGATGAAACCCGCCGAGATGCCGCCGACGATCCCCGCGCCCACCGCGAGCACGCCACCACCAAGGAGGGCGATCGTCGAGGGCGACGCGATCCAGTCCGAGAGCTGCGCGAGACCGGCGAGCATGGCCGCCTGCGCCTCGGGCGTGAGCCGCGCGAACCAGTCCGACTCGGGGAGGGCCGCGATCGCCTCGGGCAGGGCCTCCACGAGCTCGACGACCTGCGCGATCACGGGCGGGAGCACGAAGATCAGGAACGCGGCCATGAGCAGCGCGAACCCGCAGAAGACGATCGCGATGCCCACGCCGCGCCGCACGCCGCGCCGCTCGAGCAGCCGCACGATCGGATCCAGGGCGACGGCGAGGAAGATCGCCAGCACGATGTACACGAGGATCGTCGAGATCGTCGCGAGGGCCGAACCCAGCAGCAGCGCGCCGAGCACCCCGATCGTGACCAGGAACCCGGTGGCGAGCGGGTGATCGAGGCCCGCGAGGACGCCCATGAACCGGCCGGGGCGCGAGGCTTCGTCATCGGGGCTCATGCCCTCATGATCGCGGCATCCGGCGCCCCGGCACCCGCACCACGCGGGCGATCGGCCCCGGCCGAGATGTTCACCGCGGTTTCATGTGGATCAGGGGATGCCGTCGCGGAAGCCGGCCGCTAGGTTCATAGCAGCGACGGGCATACGGCCCGTCCGGACGATTGGTACCGCACAACCATGGGCTTCTGGGACCTCCTGCTCTGGATCTTCTCGATCTTCGTCTTCGTCGCGTACCTGATGGTCGTCTTCTCGATCATCGGCGACATCTTCCGCGATGAGTCGCTCAACGGCTGGCTCAAGGCGGTGTGGATCCTCTTCCTGATCTTCGTGCCGTTCCTGACGGCGCTGGTGTACCTCATCGCCCGCGGCGCGGGCATGCAGAAGCGCTCGGTCGCGCAGGCCGAGGCACTGCGCTCGGCCCAGGACGCCTACATCCGGCAGGCCGCGGGCGGAGCGTCCAGCGCTGCCGACGACATCACCAAGGCCAAGTCGCTGCTCGACGCGGGCGCGATCTCACAGGCCGAGTTCGACGCATTGAAGACCAAGGCGCTGGCGGCCTAGCCGGCGCAGGATCAGGAGGAGACATGACGACATTCGACTACGGTCCGATCGAGTTCTATGCGATCGCCTTCGACGGCGACCGCCCCGGTCCCGCGGTGCTCAAGGCGGTCGACGACCTCGTCGCCGCCGGCACGGTGAACGTGCTCGACCTGGTGTTCGCTCGGCGATCGCCCGAAGGAGAACTCGAGATCCTCGAGCTGTCCGACACGATCGATGACGGAGACGTTCCCCCGCTCGACATGGCGGGGCTGGCGGGCGAGGACGACATCGCCGAGCTGGCCGCAGGCCTCGAACCGGGCTCGTCAGCCGCGATCCTCGTCATCGAGCTGCTGTGGGCGAAGGCCTTCGCGTCGGCGCTCTACGACGCCGGCGGTGCCGTCATCGCCCGCGAGGGCGTTCCCGCCCCCATCGTGAACGCGTTCCTGGCCGAGCACGCCGACTGAGCTGAGAAGGATCAAGGAGGAAGACATGCCACTGGGAAGATTCGGACGCCCCGGTCTCATCGGAATGGCCGCCCGCACCGCGGTCGTGGCCGGAACCGCCACCGCGGTCTCGGGCGGCATCGCCCGCCGCCAGCAGAACAAGGCCTACCAGGCGCAAGAGGCGCAGGCCTATGAGGCGCAGCAGCAGCAGGCCGCGATGCAGCAGGCGGCCGCGCAAGCTGTGGCTGCTCAGCAGGCGGCCGCACCTGCCGCCGCTCCGGCGGCGCCCGCAGGAGGCGACGATATGATGGCAAAGCTCACGCAGCTCGCGCAGCTGCACGCGCAGGGCATCCTGTCGGACGACGAGTTCGCCGCCGCGAAGGCCAAGCTCCTGAGCTGACCGTCACGACGATCGAGCCGAGGCCGCGCCCTACGGGGTGCGGCCTTCGTCGTCGCGGGCGCCGCCTCCTGGCGCCGACAGCGCATCGATCTTGGCCATCAGCTCGCGAATCTCCCCCCGGGTCGCCGGCTGCCGGTCATCGTGCCCCTTGGTAGCCCGCTCCACCACCCACGAGGCGAGCGTGGCGGTGATGATGCCGGCCAGCGCGACACCGCCGAACATCAGCCCGACACCCACCCAGCGACCGGCATCCGTCACCGGCGTGTAGTCGCCGAAGCCGGTCGTGGTCACCGTCACGCACGCCCACCAGACGGCGATGCCGAACGAGGTGATGCTCGCGTCGGGCGAGTGGCGCTCGGCTTCGAGCACCGCCAGTGAGGCGATGTAGATCAGGATGCCGGCCACGCCCACGCCGTAGACGATGATCTGCGTGCGCAGCAGCCCGCCCGCGGTCGGCCGCAGCCCGGGCACGTGAGTGAGGGCACGCAGCAGCCGCACCAGGCGAAGCACCGGCATCAGCGTGAACGCCAGTGCGCTCAGGTGGGTCCGGAACCACAACCACCGCTGCCGCGCCAGCGCCAGCCGCACGAGGTAGTCGGCGACGAACATCGCCCAGGTCACGAAGATCACCGTGGTCGCGATCGCGTGCGGCGGGCCGGAGAGGTCGGCGATCACCCGCCACGAGTAGGCGACGAGGTACAGCATCGACGCCACGGTGAGGGGCACCCGCGTGCGCCGGTGCCAGGTCGCCTCATCCACGGCGCGTGTCCTGCTCGAGTGCGGCACCGTTGCGGATGAAGAGCACGATCCACGTGAACACGAGGATGCCGGCCACCAGCTCCACCGCCGTCAGCGTGTAGTACCCGACGGCGAAGAGCACCGCGAGCGCCAGCGTCACAGCGAGGAACAGCCAGCCCACCACGACGAAGGGCCGCGGCATCCCGGTGATCCATCTCGGGAGCCCGATCACCAGCACGCCGAACGCGACCACCATGCCCGAGGCCACGCCGGTATGGACCGCGAAGAACTGATCGACGGGAAACACGCCCACCAGGCCCAGGAAGACGCCCACCACGATGAGGCAGACCCGGACGCGACCGATGCCCTTGGGGTTGGCGGTGGGGATGCCGCGGGTGGCGTAGCGAGCCAGCGTCGTCACGAGGAAGCCGGCGACGATGATCGTGATGTTGAACGCGAACGCCGACACGTTCGACGACATGCCCAGGGCGCTGAGGTTGTCTTTCCACCAGTCGGGGTCGCTGGCCGTGAGCATGCTCGCCAGCACTCCGAGCACGAGGAACACCGCGAGGACGGCCGCCAGCAGCTGCAGATCCATGTGCGTCGCCGAGAAGAACGAGACGTAGCCGCTCATGGCCGCCGCGGCGCCGGAGAGGATGAGCACCGGCAACGCGAACACCTCGGCGCCGATGAAGGCCTGCTCGAGGATGACCGCCAGCAGCGTCCAGCCGAGCAGCGCGATGACCCCGTGCGCGAACGCGAGGGCGGCGAGGTCGAGATAGTCCAGCGGTCGGGCGCGGGAGGCCGAGCCTCGCCGCCGCAGCAGGATCCTGCCGGCGAGGACGGCCGCGATCGCGACGATGCCGGACGCGATCGCCGCGAACTGCCCCACCGACCCGGGCCCCGAGATCGGCGCCGCCTGGAACCCGAACACGACCAGCGCGACCAGTGCGACCAGCACGAATGCGACCGCGCCGGCAGCGAGGGCGAGCGATTCGAGCGAGCGCTCGCTCGAGGTGTCGAAGGCGCCGGCGCCCGCCGGCGCGGGCCGAGCGAACGTGGTCTCGCTGGACGTGTGCGTCATGGCTGCCTCCGTTGCGGGATGAGGGACGAGGGAGCGGATGCCGCGGCCGCGGCGTTGCCGGGAATCGCGGAGTGGTCGCCAGAGAGCCATCGCAGCCAGAGCGCGCCCGGGTCGCCTTCGAGCACCAGCGCCCGCACGAACAGCGTCAGCGGGATGCAGAGGATCGCACCGAGAGGGCCGATGACGAAGGTCCAGAACACCACCGAGAAGAAGCTGAGCGTGAGGCTCAGGTCCACCGCGTCGCTGATGAACTTCGGCTGGACGAGCACCTGCAGCACGACGTTGACGATGCTGTAGATCGCGATCACGGCCAGCAGCATGGGCCAGCCACCCACCACGAAGGCGAGCACCGCGGGCGGGATGAGACCCAGCACGAAGCCGATGTTGGGCACGAAGTTCGTGACGAAGGCGAGGATCGCCCACACCGCGGGCGCGGGCACGCCCAGCGCCCACAGTGCGAGGCCGTCGATGACGGCCACGATCGCACCGAAGCTCGCGTTCACCACGTAGTACCGGCGGATGCCCCGGTTCAGGCGTCCGATGCGCGCCAGCACGGGTCGCCGCTCGGCGCCGAAGAGGCGATCGGCGCCGCGATAGCGTGCCGCGTCCGCCGTCATGAAGATCACGTACGCGACGACGAAGAAGAGTGCGGTCGCGACCGCGAGGATCGTGCCGCCCAGACTCGATGCCAGCTCCACGAGGGTCCGCGGATCGAGCACCGCCGCCGCGGCATCCGTCGCCTCCTGATGCAGACCCGCCGACTCGAGCCAGCCGAGCAGCTCGTCGACGCTGGCGCGCAGTTCGTCGACGTAGTCGACCACCAGGCGGGCGAACTGGGTGCCCGCGAACCACAACAGCGCGGCCATGCCCGCAAGCACGAGGTACACGACGACGATGACGGCGGTCGTGCCGCTCCACCGAGGCCATCCGCGGCGCTCGAGCGGGCGACGCACCGGTTCGCAGATGACCACCAGCACGATCGCCAGCGCGAGCGGGCCGAAGATGTCACGTGCCAGGAACAAACCCGCCAGCACGACGACCGACGCCGCGAGGCCCAGCAGCACCCGCAGGCTCGGCGAGAGCGGAGGCGGCGGTGCGGCGGGCGCGGCGCGGGTCACGAAGCCAGGCTAGGGGTCGGCGCCGCTCGCCCCCGCCCGGACGCGCGGGGGCGTTCGGGCTCAGCCCGCCGCCGGAAAGACCTGCGACCAGTCGTCGCGCACGCTGACCACGGTGAACCCGTGGGCGGGAGCGACCTCGAGCGCCTGCTCCGCACCCTTGTCGTAGGGGGCGTCACCGCGGCCGGTGTCGTCGTCGTGGTGGACGAGAAGGCCGAGGCTGCGAGGGTTGCCCTGCGCGAAGCGCAGCATCGGAATGTCGCCGTTGGAATTGCCTGCCGCCAGGATGGGTCGGCGTCCGGTGCGCATCCAGATGCGCACCGGCTTCTCGGGGCCGTCGTCGAAGAAGGACAGGGCCGTGCCGTAGCGCACCACGTTGGTCTCGGCGTCGTACTCGAGCGACATTCCGGTGCCGATGACGCGCTGCACCGGGATGCCGTAGTAGTCCTGCGTCATCGGTCGCATGAAGTCGCGCTCGCCACCCGACACGATGTACGTGCGGAAGTCGTGGGCGTCGAGCAGGCGGATCAGTTCGACCATCGGCTGGTACACGGTGTGCGCGTATGAGCTGCCGAGCGTCAGGTGGCGCGCCTCGCGATAGAAGGCGGCGACGGATGCCTCGTACTCCTCGACGCTGGCACCCGCTGACGACGCGGCCACCGCACCGATCAGCAGACCCAGATCGGAGTCATCGCCGGCGTAGTGCTTGTCGATGGCCGCGCCCAGCCACGCGTAATCGCCGTCGACCGCCGCGCGGTACGGCTGACGCTCGGCGAGCGAAGGGTCGGCTGCCGCCGCCAGCTTCCACTGCTCGAGCAGGTAGTGCAGCTGGGTCGGCATCGGCTTCTCGGTCCACAGCGTGCCGTCGTTGTCGAACACGGCGATGCGGCCCTCGTGGGGAACGAAGTCGGGCGAGTCCTCGTCGGTGACGGCGGCGACGAACTCGGTGATCGCGGCCCGCGTCGAGGTGCCGCGCCAGGAGGGGAGGACGTCGTTCATGGTCGCGCCTTTCTGACGAGGGTGCGGACGGCTCGACCCTAACCCCCGTCAGCGGTTGCGCGCACACCGCCGTGATCCGCCGCGGCGGCTGCCAACCCCTCCTCGACCGTGTGGTGCACTCGCCCCTGCCCCTCGAGCCCGGCGTACCAGGGCGTCTTGCGCGCCACCTTCGTCGCGGCTTCCGGGAGCCGGGCCAGCCGGAGGACGATCCCCCGCTCGCCGAGCTCGCTGTCGAGGTCTTCCAGAGTGTCGAGCACGGTCATGCTGAGCACGGTGAGCCGCTCGACGTCGAGGATGACACAACTGACCGGCGGATGCTGCGACACCGCCAGCGACAGGATCGCCCTCTCGTTCGGCTGGGCGTTCGCGGTGTACATCCCGCGGCCGAGGTGGATCGCCATCGCTCCCGCGACCCGCCCCACGATCGACAGCTCCGGGGTGTTGACCTCGCGCAGCACCAGGATCAGCGTCACGACCACTCCGACCGCGAGGGCCGGCAGCAGCCCGGCGGTGAGGGCGATGAGCGCGACGGCGAAAGCCACCCAGAAGTCCATCGGGCTGATCCGCGCCCACCGCACCAGCTGGGGAACGTTGATCAATCCGGCCACGGCGACGAACACCATCGCGGCGAGTGTCGCTTCGGGTAGCAGGCTGAGCACCGGACCGAGGAAGACTGCGACCACGACGGCCAGGGCGACGGTCACGAGCGTCGACACCTGCGTCTTCGCCCCCGCTCCCTGGTTCATCGCGCTCTGCGAGAATCCGCCGGCGGCGGGCATGGTCGCGAAGAAGGCGCCCGCGACGTTCGCCCCGGCGACAGCGAAGAGCTCCTGGTCGCTGTCGATCTGCGGTTCGCCCTTGCGACGGATGCCGCGGGCCACGGCCGCCGACTCGAGGAAGGCCATCACGGCGATGGCCAGGGCACCGGGGACGAGCGCGAGGATGTGTGTGAAGTCCGGGATGCCCGGCAACGGCAGGCCCGAGGGGACGGGATCGATCAGGGCGATGCCGGCGGCCGTGGCGTCGCCGAACGCCACCAGCAGGATTCCGCCGGCGGCCACGATGAGCGCACCCGGTACGAGCGGCGCGAACCGCCTGAGCAGCACCAGCACCAGGATCGACGCTGCAGAGAGTGCGACCGTCGGCCAGTTGACGCTGTGCCACGCACCGCCGACCGCGAGCACGGCGGCGATGAACCCCTCGCCAGACACGTCGGTCGTCTCGCCGAGGAGCTTCGGCACCTGACCGACGGCGACCGTGGCTCCCACCCCGATCTTGAGGCCGAGGGCCGTCGCCCCGCTGATGTTCTCGACGAGCGAGCCGAGCCGGAACAGTCGACCCAGCGCGAGACAGGCACCCACGAGCAGGGTCAGCATCATGAGCGAGCCCAGTGGATCCTTCGATCCGGACGCGACGCCCGCCGACACCAGGGTCGTCGCGGTGAGCGTGGCGATCGTCGAGGTCGTCGATACGCTCATCGCGCGGCTGCCGCCCAAGAGCGCGTAGACGAACATCGGCACGATGCACGTGTAGAGGCCTACCTGCACGGGCAGATTCGCGATCGTCGCGTAGGCCATCGCCTGCGGCACCACGACGGCTCCGGCCGACAGCCCGGCCAGCAGGTCGCTGCCCAGCCACGCACGGCGGTAGCCGACCATCGTGGGCAGCAGCCATCGAGGCCGCGGGGCGGTCGTCGTCACAGCCCGAACCTACCTGCCGGCCGGCGGCCCGGCCACCAGCCGTAGCATCCCCCTCGCTCCCCCTGTCGAGCGAGCCTCTCCCTCCCACCCCCGTCTCGCCGCCGAAACGGCGGAAATGGCCGCACGGATGCCGGAGACCCGGCCATTCGCGACGGCTCGGCGCGGACCACGGGCTCATTAGGGGGCAGGAGCGTGGGCGGCGAGCCACTCCTTCGCGATCCGCTTGGGCGCCTTCAGGAGCCACGCGTCGGTGATCACCTCGCGGAGGAGGTCCAGCTCGATCGCCTCGAGCCGGACCAGCACCGTCGGGTACCCGTCGAAGTGCGGGATCGTGAAGAAGACGTCGGGATACGTCTCGAGGAGGGCCTCCTTGACCTGTACCCCGTCGGTCCGGACGCCGACGACGGCCCCCGCCGGCCAGGACCGCCCGAGCGCGGCGAGCTGCTCGTCGTCGCGACGCGAGGGTCCGCGTTCCCACACGAACATGCCGGCCGTTGTGCGCCAGGACGCGCCGCCGCGATGGCCGTCCACCTTCTCTTCGGTTCCCGGCAGCGCCACCGCGATGGCGCGGACATCGTCGAGAGTGGCCACGACACCATCATCGTCTCCCGGCCGGCGCAACGAAAGACCGACCGTGGAGCCCGCGCGCCCGCTGTGGTGTACTGGCCTGAGTTGCCCCGACGCTCTCGAACGGATCCCCTGACATGAGCCGTGCCAGACGACACTTCCTCCGACGTGCGGTGGCCTCGGCCGCGGCCGTCGTCATGGCGGCCACCGGTGCGGTGGCCGTCGACGCGACGCTGGCGACGCCGGCTCATGCGGCCTACCCCGACACGTTCAACCCGTTCAGCATGAACGGCGGGTTCACCGTGTACGCCCGCGAGGACGCGCTGCTGCAGAACCAGGAGACGGAGGGCAGCATCGCCGTCGGCGGCACGGCGACGGTGCAGGGCTCGAGCGGAACGTACACGATCATCCACGTGGCGGCGGGAACGGGCGACTACACCCTCCCAACCGTCGACGGCGACCCGACGCGCTTCCTCGTCGGCGACTACGACGAGGCCAGCACCGGCATCCTCGCCATCACGAGCGCCGGCACCACCGAACCGTCGCTGCACGGCGATCTCAAGATGGTCGAACGCGACGGCCCTTGGCAGCCGTTCGCGCGTGCCGACTGGCTCCGGCTGAACACCAACCCCTCCAACCCGGATCAGACGCCGCTGATCGATGCCACGAGCCAGCAGTATCCGGCGGATGCCTCACCGCCGGCAGGTGCGGTGGGCGAGGGCAGCATCTATACCGCCGACACGTCCGGCACGGCGGTCGCGGATTACGTGGAGGCCAATGCCGAAGCCTCCTACGAGGCGGCCGCCGACTGCCTCGCGGGGCTGCCCACGGGGGCCGGCTACCCCGTCGGCGTGGCGGAGGACGCCGGGGCGCGAGTCGTGCTGGAGCCGCTGAGCCCGGACCAACCGAACATCGTGGACTACGCCGACATCGCCGGGACGGCCCTGATCCAGTACTCCCCCGGGCCCACACCGGGGCTGGCCAACCCGCTCATCATCCGGGTCGCTGCTGGGACCACCGAGGTGACGGGCGCACGCTCGGATCCCCAGGGCGTGTACTCCCCGTACATCCTCTGGGACCTCTCCGCGGTGACCGGACCGGTCTCGGTCACGGCCGCCGAGGGCGGACGCATCGACGGGTCGATCTACGCGCCGACCGCCGACGTGACCGTCACCGCCGCACCATTGGACGGCCAGGTGCTGGGCCGGAACGTGACGATCGCAGGCGGGGAGGTCCATTCGTACCTGTTCGCGGGTCAGCTCAGCTGCACCGCCGACAGTGGCAGCTTCGCCGTACGCAAGTCGCTCGACGGAATCGAACCAGCAGAACTTCCCGCCGGCACCACCTTCACCGTCAATTACACTGCGACCGAACCGGACGGCTCAGTCCTCACCGGGACGATGGAGCTGCCCGCCGACGGCAGCCCCGTAGCAGCTGGGGCGCAGTTCCCCCTCGGTACGAGCATTGAGTTCGAGGAGGTCGCCCCCGAGAGCGTGCCGGGCTTCGAGTGGGGATCACCGACGATCTCACCCAACCCGCTCACGGTCGGCGCCGGCACCGCCGAGATCGTCGTGGCCAACACCGCCACCGCGCAGACCGGCACGTTCAGCGTCTCGAAGACCATCGAGGATGAGTCCGGAGGCACCGGCGGCACGCCGCCGCAGGCGACGGTCCCCGTGGACTGGGTCGCAGTCTATGGCGGCGCCCAGATCGGGACGGGCACGCTCGACGTACCCTTCGACGGCACACCCGTCGACGTCGGCCAGGACTTTCCCGTGGGCACCGAGATCACGCTGACCGAGGACCTCACCGGCATCGACCCGCCGGCGGGGTACGAGTGGTCCGGCGTCACGTGGAACCCCGGCCAGACGTTCACGATCGGCGAGGACGGTTCGACGATCGCCGTCGCGCTGACGAACGTGATCTCACCGGTGGATGAGCGGACGGTGACGATCGTGAAGTCGGCGGAGGGCGAGGCATCCGATCCCGCCTACGGCTACACCGTCACCTACAACGTCGACCCTCCGGGAACGCGCAGCGACCCCATCGACCTGCCCGTGGGCGACCCCGTGACGATTCTCGATCTCGAGACCGGCAGCGAGACCCTCGACCTCGCCGAGCAGGTGCCGACCTTGAACGGCGAGCCGACGGATGCCTCGGCCTGGGCCGACCCGGTGTTCATCGTGACCGTCGACGGCGTGACGACGGAGTACCCGTCCGGCGGCTTCGACCAGATCGCCGAGATCCCCCTCGGCTCCGACGGGGATGTCGTGATCGAGGTTGCGAACAGCCTCGATGAGGGCACGTTCGCACTGTCGAAGGCGTTCGAAGGTGATGCCGGAGAGTTCCTCCCGCCGGGTCTCGAGTTCACCGTCGAGTGGACTGCCACCACCCCGGCGGGCAGCGTCTCGGGCGGGATCGTGCGGCTTCCCGCCGACGGCACTCCGGTGAACCCCCTCGATGGGAACGGACAGCCGCTCACCTTCCCCTACGGCACGGTCGTCACGTTCACCGAGCTCGACCCGCCGCGACTGCGCCACGTCGCGTGGGATGACGCGACGTTCGATCCCGCTCAACTCGTGATCGGCGCGGGTGGGGAGGCGACGGTGTCGTCGACGCTCACGAACAGCGCCGTCGTCACGACGGACACATTCCAGGTCGCGAAGGACCTCGTCGGCATCGAGGCCTCCGAGCTGCTCGTCGACTCGTTCACCATCGAGTACACCGCCCTGGTTCCCGGCGGGGAGCTGGTCACGGGCAGCTTCGAGATCCCCGCCGACGGTACTCCGGCCGGACCGATCGACGAGGCCGGCGGTCCCGTGGAGTTCCCGGTCGGCACGATCGTGCGCCTCGACGAGGCGGCTCCGGATGCTTCCGCGCTGCCCCCGGGCAACGAGTGGGCGGGTACGACATGGAACCCCGGCCACTTCCTCGTCGTCGGCGCGGACGACACCTCCCTCGTCGAGGTCACCAATACGGTCGAGCGTATGACCCGCTGGGCCGTGACCAAGGTCGTGGACGGGGATGCCGCGACCGGCCTTCCCGCAGGCACGACTTTCCCGCTCGAGTGGTGGTGGGACAACGTCCCTCAGCAGGACGTCGCCCTCGAGCCGGGCGTGCCCGTCTACTCGCCGTACTTCCCGGTCGGATCGATCATCCAGGGGCGTGAGGGCACGCTGCCCGAAATCCCTGGCATCGAGTGGGGCGACCCGGTCTGGACCGTGGACGGCCAGACACTGGTGCCGGATGCCGACGGGATCGTGACGCTGCCGATGGAGCTGGTGCGTGACCAGGAGCTGGCCGAGCTCACGCTCACCAACACCGGCGACGCACGTGATCTGCCGGCCACCGGCGGCGGCGCCATCTCGCCGCTCCTGCCCGCTGGAGCGATCGCGGTGATCCTCGCCGGCCTCGGCATCGTGCTGTCACGACGCCGCCTCACGAGCAGCTGAGGTCGATCTCGGGCGCATCGGCGCACCCGCTGCTGGGACGACCCATGGCGCACGCGACGCCGCGGGCGGGTGTGTCACTCATGACCGGCGAGGAGGTGGCGGGCGCCTGCTTCGGCGACCGCCTCTTCGCGGCCACCCACCCCGAGCTTTCGGTACACGCTCTTGACCTGTGACTTGACGGTGTTGGGTGAGACGCCGAGCTCGGTCGCGATCGCGGTCAGCGGCTTGCCCGAGGGGAGGGCACGGAGCACGATCAACTCGCGCTCGGTCAGGGGCGGTGCGCTGAGCGACGGCGGTAGGACCGACTCGAAGGGGTGGATCGCGCACGGTGCTTCGTCGCGGAGAAGCTGCCACACGGCGGTAGCGTCGGCAGGCGGGAGCAGGGCCAGGGGCATCCTCATCTCTCGGTCGCACAGCAGCGCTGCGAGGGTCAGCGCCTCGTGACGGGCCGCCCCGACGCCTGCCGTCCGGAGGACCGCCGCCGTGCGCAGCGCCGCCGCCGCGGCCCGCAGCCGGGACGTGGTCGGCTGGATGCGGGTCTGGCTCAGGATGCGCATCGTGTCGCGCGGGCGATCGTCGAGCAGCGCGATGCGCGCGCGTTCCACGATCGTCTCGAACCGGTCTTCGGGGGCGTCCTTGTGCAGCACCGCCTTCGCGGCCTCGATCCTTCCTTGCGCCAGATGAAGAAGCGCGCGAACACAGCTCAACGATCGGCGCGCGGCGGCGCTGTGGCCTTCGCGCCCTCGCACCTGCACAAGCGACTCGAGCCTGGCGGAACCCATCGCCGGTTGACCCAGCCGCAGGGCGGTCAGCGCCTCGACGGCGGCCATCGTGAGCCAGTGCTCGCTCGTCGCGCGATGGGGCTCGAACGCCGCGACGTGCTCCGCGGCGCGTGCCCCGTCGCCCTCCTCGAGTGCGAGGATCGCCTCGGCCACGCGATAGAACGTGCCGTGATATCCGTCCAGGTAGCCACGGGGCCAGTCGCCCTCCCGGATGATCTCGACGTAGTGCCGCGCCTCGGGCAGATCACCGTTCAGCGCGTGGATGCCGCTGAGCATCGAGAGATTGCTGACAGTCTGTTCGGCATCCCCGGCCGCCGCGACAGCGACGCCGAACGCGAAGCACTCGATCGCCTGCCGCTGATGACCGCCATAGTAGAGCGAGATGCCGAGTTGCGCGCAAAGCAAAGGCACCTGCGCGGCGTACGGTTCCTTGTCCTCCTCCGAGGTGTCGGCGAGTAGCCGCATCGCGCGGATCGCGACGTCTGCCGCACGGTCGGGCATCCCCAGGACGCGCAGCGCGGCGCTCTCAGCAACCCAGATGAACAGCCGATCCGCGGCGCCCACCTCGGGCTGTTGCGAGTTCGCCGCCGCCACAGCGATCCGGAACAGCTGCAGCCCGCGCAGTCGTCGTACACGGACGCCGTTGTAGCAGACCGCTAGGAGCATCACGAGGAGCGGCTCGTCTCGCAGGGCAGAGAGCGGCACGGGACTGAGGATCTCGCGCACGCTCTTGCCGTCGTTCAGCAACGCGTGCCACGACACCATCACCACGCGACGCGCGCTCTCGAGGTCGTCGCTCTCGATCGCCGCGCGCAGTGCTTCTGTCGGAGCGCCCCGCGCGACGTTCCACGCGATCATGGTGCGTCGCAGCTGCGGGAGCTCGCTCGCGTGACGGCGATCGAGTTCACGCCGCAGGAGTTCGCGGGCGAACGGGGCGAAGCGGAACAGGCGTTCCGAACCGCCGGTGTTCCACGATCCGAAGCCGTAGCTCTCCGCTTCATCGAGGAACCGCGCGGCGTGGGGGTGGCCTCCGAGGTCGCGGGCGAGCGACACGTCCAGCTCTTCCGCGAAGCTGAGGCGGAGCAGCGTGGCGATGAGCGTCGGGTCGTAACCGGAGCGGGCGATGCGGATCCGCATGTATTCCTCGACGGCCTCCACCGCCGCGTGCAGCAGTGCCGCGTCGTCACCGGGCAGCGTGTGGCGCGCCATCGCGTGGATGACGGCGGGGAAGCCGTTGGTCGCTTCCAGGATCTTTCCCGCGATCTCGCCGTCGACCCCGAGGGCGCGACAGACCTCGTCTTCGTCGAACATCAACTCGACCGGCCCGACGACGGATCGGTCCACCCGCAGACCGACACCGTCGCTGTCGAGAACAGTACGGCGATTGGATGCGGCGACGACGCGCAGCGACGGCAACGCGGCGACCGCTTCGCAGAGATCGACGAGCGCGTCGCGGTGCAGCATCGCAGCGTCATCCACCACGACCGTCACCGGCTCACCGTACTCGGCCAGGCAGTCGCGAACCGCCCCCCAGCCCTGGTCGGCGGGCTGTTCCGAGCTGGCCGGTCGCAGATGACGCAGGATCATGCGTGCCAGGGCGGCACTGTCGGCGTGATCCCGGTCGGCTGCGACCCACGCGATGCGGCCGTCGGTCTTGCTCACCCACTCGTGGAGCAGGACGGTCTTGCCCGCGCCACACGCGCCGCGTACGACCGTCAGCGGCGCGCCATTGTCGAGCAGTGGCAGCAGCCGCGATCGGGAGACGACATCGCCGGGCACCCGCGGCACTCCGACATGGAGCCGCTGCTCTAGCCACACTTCGGATACGTTCTTTCGTCGGCCCCAGTCATCGGTCGTTGTTGTGAGGATACGTCCGCGGTCCCCCGGCCGCGAACCGATTGGCGATTCCGTGCGCGTCGCGCTATGGAAAGGCCTCACTGTGCCCCGCCGTCGGGACGGGCGGGGCACAGCGTGCGGTGCTGATCCGAGGAGGGATCACATCACCGGTCCATCGAGCGCCTTGGAGGCACGTCGGCGATGCATCTGGAGCGCCGCCGCGCCGATCAGCAGCAGCAGGGCCCCCAGCGCGGCGGTCGTCCAGGCGATGGTGCCGCCGGTGACGGCCAGGGGTGGTGGCGGTGCGGGCACGTCGTGCTGGGTGGTGCACACGCCCTCGGGATCGCAGATCGCCCGTTCGTCGGGACTGGTCACCACGTTGCGCAACTGCGCGGGGCCGGCGGTGGTCACATCCACCGAGTAGGTGATCGTGGCAGTCTGCCCCACCGCGAGATCACCCGTCCAGGTCAGGGTGTTCCCCGCCCGGGCCACGGTGCCGCTGCTGGCGGCCGCGTCACCGTTCCAGGTCGCATCATCCAGCACCCCCGACAGGTCGTCGGTGACCACCGCGTCGGTGACCGCACCCTCACCACGCTGGGTGACGGTGACCGTGTACGTCACCGTGTCACCGGCACGCACGGTGGCCCCGGATGCCGGGTCCGCGGTCTTGGCGTAGACATACCCGCCGGTCTTGTGGATGGTGCGGCACTCCTCGGTGCCATCCTCCGCCGTCACACAATCGCCGGCTTCGGACGGCGTGGTCACGACATTGGCGAGGGTGGTGTTACCAGCCCCGGTCACCGTCACCGAATAGGTGATCGTCACCTCATCACCCGGCGCCAGGTCACCGGCCCACGACAGCGTCGGTCCCTCGACGGTCGCCGTACCGGCAGTGGCCGCGACATCCCCGTTGTAGGACGCGTCATCCAGGACGTCCGTCAGGTCATCCACCACGGATGCCGCGACCCCGGCGGGACCGACCTGCGTGACGGTGACCGTGTAGGTGATGGTGTCACCGGCCTGCACGTCACTGTTGTGGATCGGGTCGGCCATCTTCGCGTAGGTGAACCGGCCCGTCTCATGCGTGGTCGTGCACTCCGGGTTCCCGTCCGCCGCCGGCACACACTCACCGTCCTCACCCGGCAACACCACGTTGGTCAGTGTCATGTCACCCTCACCGGTCACCGTCACCGTGTAGGTGACCGTCACCGCCGCACCCACCGCAAGATCACCGGACCATTCGATGGTCTCAGCATCCGCGTCGAACGAGGCCTCGCCCGCACTGGCGACCAGGGTGTCGTCCCAGGTCGCATCATCCAGCACCGCCGACAGATCATCATCGAACGACGCATCCGTCACCGCCCCCGGACCACGCTGCGCGACCGTCACGGTGTAGGTGATGGTCTCACCCACCGCGACATCGCTGCCGGGTGCGGCGACCGAGGTCTTGGCCACCGTGTAGTCACCGGTCAGGTGGGTCGTGGTGCAACCCGCCTCGTCGAGGCAGCCGTCGCTGGTGACCACGTTGGCCAGGCTCATATCACCCGCACCGGTCACCGTGACCGAATACGTCACCGTCACCACGGCATCCACCGCCAGATCACCCGACCACGACACCGTCGGCTCCGCGTAATCCGCCGACCCGCCACTTTCGGCCAGGTCATCGTTCCAGGTCGCGTCATCCAGCACCGCCGTCAGGTCATCGGCGAACGACGCATCCTCCACCGGCCCCGCACCGATCTGCGACACCGTCACGGTGTACTCGATGACCTCCCCGACCTGCACATCGCTGCCCGAGGCGGGGTCAGAGGTCTTCACCGTCTCGTAACGACCGGTCTGATGCTCGGTCTCACAATCAGCAGCCGCCTCACAACCCGGAGACTGCACCGTGTTCCCGATCAACGTGTCACCAGCAGCGGTCACCGTCACCGAATACGTCACCGTCGCCACATCACCCGGACCCAGATCACCCGTCCACGAGATCACCCCATCGACATACGTGAACGTCCCGTCCGAGGCGACGATGTCATCGTTGAACGTCGCATCATCCAACACCCCGGTGAGGTCGTCGTTGAAGAACTGCGCCACCACACGACCCTGACCCGACTGCGTCACCGTCACCGTGTACTCGATCACATCACCAACCTGCACATCGGAACCCGACGCCGGATCCGACGTCTTCACCGTCGTGTAGGAGGCCGTGTAATGCTCGGTCTCACACACCTCCACCGACGCACAGCCATCACTGGTTACGACATTGTGCAGGTGGGTGTCACCCTCACCCGTGACCGTGACGGAGTACGTGATCGTCACGACCTCGTCCACCGCCAGATCACCCGACCACGACAACACCTGCGTGGCCGCATCGAAACCGACCGTGCCAGCCGACGCGGTCAGCTCGTCGTCCCAGGTGGCATCATCCAGCACATCGCTCAGGTCATCGACCAGCGACGCACCCTCGTACTCGGCCTCACCCACCTGCGACACCGTCACGGTGTACTCGATCGTGCCACCCTCATCGACATTCGACCCATCAGCCGG
>NZ_JAHZQZ020000008.1 GCF_019449275.2 Microbacterium sp. HD4P20 | reverse complement strand
TGCTGGGGGTCAGCGGGCGACGAACTCGATGCGTCCGCCGGATCGGCGGGCGCGGCATCCGGGAAGGTCGATCGGGCCCTGCCCCGACCAGTCCGTGACCAGCCGTGCCACCTCGAGCGTCTGGGCGCGGGTGAGACTCTCGTGGAACTCGCTGGCCACGACGTGACGGATGATGCGATGCCGCAGCGCCGCCGGGTTCGCCGCGAGCGCGGCGGCCGAGACCGAGATCCCGGCCTCGGCGTGCTCGACGATGTCTTCGATCGTCTCGTCGATCATCTCGTCGAAGGCCGCCGCGTCTTCGCGCAGCTGCGCCGCGGTACGGGCGAGTGCCTCGGCGATGCCGGGGCCGAGCTCCGCCTCGAGCACGGGCAGCACCCTCTCGCGCACGCGCACGCGCGCGAAGCGAGGGTCGGCGTTGTGCGGGTCGTCCCACGGCACAAGGCCTTCGGCCGCGCAGGCGGCTCGGGTCGTCGCGCGCCGGACTCCGAGGAGCGGGCGCAGCAGTCGCACGCCGTCGAGATCGCCGGTCTCGGCCATGCCCTGCAGGCTGGCCGCGCCCGCTCCGCGGGCCAATCCGAGCAGCACCGTCTCGGCCTGGTCTTCCAGCGTGTGGCCGAGAAGGACCGCCGCCGCACCGGCATCCCGCGCGGCATCCCACAGCGCGCGGTACCGGGCATCGCGGGCGGCCGCCTCCGGGCCGCCCGACCCGTCCACATCGACGCGGACGACGAGCGCATCGAGCCCGAGGGCGCTGGCGGTGCGCGCGGCTGCGGCCGCGGCATCCGCCGATCCCTGCTGCAGGCCGTGGTCGACGGTCACCGACGCGGCCCGCAGGCCGAGCTTCGGCGCCTCGAACGCCGTCGCGGCGGCAAGGGCGAGCGAGTCGGCGCCGCCCGAGAGCGCCACGATCACCGTCGAGCCGGCCGGGATGCCGCCCAGCGCGCCGCGGACCGCGCGCCGCACTTCGGCGACGGCGGGGTCCAGACCGGGTCGGCGCTCATCCACCCGCCCACCGTACCGGTGGCATCCCGTCCCCAACTCCGGATGGGTGCAAGTCGGGCCGCCGGATCGACGGCGTGTCGCGGCTTCGGGCGCCGCGTCATCCGGAGTTAGTGCACGCGGGGCCCGCGACTAGGCTGGTCGGCGGCATCCCCCGTCTTCCGAAGGAGCACCACTATGGGCGCGTACGACGCCGTCATCGAGATCCCGCGCAACAGCAAGATCAAGTACGAGGTCGACCACGGCACCGGTCGCGTCTTCCTCGACCGGATCCTCTTCACGCCGATGGGCTACCCCACCAACTACGGCTTCTTCGAGAACACCCTCGGCGAGGACGGCGACCCACTCGACGTGCTCGTACTGCTCGACCACGACCTCGCTCCCGGCATCCTGGCAAAGGTGCGCCCGGTCGGCGTGCTGAAGATGAGCGACGAGGCCGGCGGCGACGACAAGGTGGTCGCCGTGCTCGCCAAGGACCCGCGCTGGGCGCACATCCAGGATGTCGCCGAGATCCCCGAGTACACCCGTAAAGAGATCGAGCACTTCTTCGAGCACTACAAGGATCTCGAGCCCGACAAGTGGGTCAAGGTCGACGACTGGGCCGGGGCCGCTGAGGCCGAGCGCCTGGTGTCCGAGGCGTTCGACCGCTTCGCCGAGCACGAGGGCGAGACCAAGACCCAGGGTGAGGGCGTCGCGCCGAACACGCTCTGACACCTGACATGCGAGAAGCGGTCCCCGCTCCCCCTCCGAGCGCCGCTGGCGCGTCGCTCGAAGCCTCTGGGTGCGGGGACCGCTTCTTTCGTGGCGATGCGGGTCAGACGCCGACGCCGCGATCCGCCATGAAGTAGATGGGGTTCGTCGTTCCGCCGTTGACGTAGACCTCGAAGTGCAGGTGGCAGCCGTACGAGTTGCCGGTGTTGCCCTCACTGGCGATGAGCTGGCCGGCGTTCACCCACTGTCCGTAGCCGACGAAGATGCCGCCCGGACGGATGTGCGCGTAGCCGGTGCCGATGCCGCCGCCGTGGTCGATCTTGATGTAGTTGCCGTAGCCGCCGTTGTAGCCGGCGTACACGACGCGACCGGCGGAAGCGGCGTAGATGCCCGCACCGCAACCGGCAGCCAGGTCAACGCCGTAGTGGAAGGAGCTGGAGCAGCCGTTCTGGCCGCACACCTGCGAGCGGGGACCATAGCCTGAGCTGCGCCAGCCCGAGGACGGGCGTGCCCAGCCGGTTCCGACGACGCCGCCGCCGTTCCCACCGCCACCGCCGCCGCCACCACCGCCACCACCGCCGGCGTTCGCGGCCTGCTCGCGGGCAATGCGCTCTGCCTCGGCTCGGGCAGCCGCCTCGCGGGCCGCTCTCTCGGCCGCTTCGCGCTCCTTGCGGATGCGCTCGCCCTCCTGGTAGGCGGCGACCGTCTTGGCCGCGGTGTCTTGAAGGGCGGCCAGCTGCGCCTCGAGCTGCCCGCGGTACGCGTTCTGCTCGTCGAGCGCGGCCTGCGCCTGAAGCGCCGCCTCCTGAGCGGCGATCATCTTCTCTTCCTGGATCTTCTGCAGTCGGTCGCGCTCGACCCGCTGCTCTTCGGCGAGCGTGCTGAGGCTCTGTGCCGAGTTGCGCGCTGTGACCGCCTGGGCGTAGACGTCCTGGTTGCGCTGGACCAGCTTGTCCATCGTGCCCAGTCGTGCAAGCAGGTCGTCGGCCGATGCGGCCGAGCCTGCGAAGAAGAGTTCGAGCGAGGTGTCGTCGCCGCCGTTGCGGTAGAGCTGGGCGGCGACGCGGCCGGCCTTGTTCGCGGCATCCACCGCAGCCGCGCCCTGCTCGTCGGCCTGCTGCTGCAGCTGATCGGCGCGCAGTGCGGCGTCGAAATACTGCTGCTGCGCCACATAGAACTCGTCGGCCGCGACCTGCGCCGCCTGCTGCTTGGCAGCGAGATCGGCCTCCATGCCGGCGATGATCCCCTGGATCTTCGCGACCTCTGCCGCCTTCGCGGCTTCGTTGGCCTTGGCGGCTTCGACCTCGGGCCACGACGGGTAGTCAGCGGCGAACGCGGGTGCCACGAAGGGGCTGCTGAATGCGCCGACCGTGGCCAGCCCCAGAACCCCGAGGCCGAGGGCGCTGCGACGAGACATCGACGGCCACAGCAGCCGGCGCTCGCGCGGTGACGGTGCGCAGTCGCACTCCTCGGAGGCCTGCACGGCAGCCTGATCGGCGTCCACCCGGTCCTCCCCTCGCACGTCGACTCGTTTCACACTAGCAACATCAGTCACATCCGCAACCGTTACGTCGACGCGCAGAGCGCCGCTCCGGGGCGGCGTCACCCTGTCAGTGTGGACCCGCTCCACGTCGCACACAAGCACGCCACGCCCTCGATTGGCGTAATCCAGGTGCATTGCGTATGCTTGACCCTCGGTGAGTGAGCCCCACGGGTTCATCCCGGCCCCATCGTTTAGCGGCCTAGGACGCCGCCCTTTCACGGCGGTAGCACGGGTTCGAATCCCGTTGGGGTCACACCCACAATTCAATATCATGGCCCTGTAGCGCAGTTGGTTAGCGTGCCGCCCTGTCACGGCGGAGGTCGCGGGTTCAAGTCCCGTCAGGGTCGCTCCACAGCGACGGGCCCTTTTTCGAGAGGGCCTTTCGTCTAGGACGCGGCAAGCACGTCCGATTCGTCGGAAACGGATGCCGTGAGGCTCTGTAGCTCAGTTGGTAGAGCGTTCGACTGAAAATCGAAAGGTCACCGGATCGATGCCGGTCGGAGCCACTGGGACCCTCGTGCGGCTTCTACGCACGGGGGTTTCTTCCATTCCCCCGAGAGTACTGGGATCGCTTCCTACTTCCGAGAACCGCCGGTGGATCGGCGTGGCACTTCGGGTTCCCGTTCAGCCCTCCTCCAGCCACTCCGTGACGAAGCGGTCGCTCGCATGGATGTGGGTCGCTTCGTAGACGCCCCCTTCGAGCACCTCGAAACGATGCGGGACGAGCCGCGGCACGACAAGCACCTGACCACCCACGGCGATCAGCTGCTCATCGCCGACGGTGAACGCAGCGCGGCCCCTGTGTATGACGAACGTCTCTGTGTACGGGTGACGGTGTAGCTTCGGCCCTGCCCCGGGTGTGAGCTCGTGCTCGCGGATGATGCTCACCTGTGAACCGATCAGGTAGCCCTCCAGGCTTGCGTTCTCAGCCAGTTCCACCGCTGTCGTCGTCATCGGGCGTCCCCTTTCCTTCCTCTGTCGCGTCGGGCGGGCACTGCGACGATAGGCAAACGCGTTGGGCCCTGGAAGTGCTGAAAGTCACGGCACAGATCTCGTGCCGACCTCGCGCCGAACGAGGGGCAGTGGACCTTGACGGTCCGGCACCGACTACGGTCGCCAACATGGTTCCGAATCCGAAGACTCCTGAATCGAAGCGGCTGGGAACTGTCCGGATCGGGCTCGCCCTCGCAAGCATCGTCTTCGCTCTGGCAGTCGGTGTCGTCGCGGTCCTGGACAGCGTCGCCGTGATGGCGGCAGGTCCGGCTCACCCCGTCGTCTGGTGGATCGCCTATGCGGCGTTCGGCGTGATTGTCCTGGCGATCCAGGGTTACCTTCCCAGTCCTCCTTGGACCCCACGGAGTGGTCTGATCGGCTCGCTCATCGCCCTGAGCATTCTGCTCGTCTTGCTCTTCGCCACCGAGGGGGCGGCCGCTCTGCTGTTCGTGCTGACCGCGACGATGGCATCCTTCTTCTGGCCATGGCGAGCGGTATCTGCCGTGATCGCTGGTCAGACCTGCGTGATCGGCATCGCAGGGCTTCTGGCTGGGTGGCCCGTTGCTGACCTTGTCGTGAACGTGACCGTCTTCGGCATCTCCCAGATCTTCGGCGCCCTCGTGGTGTACACGGCGCGCAGCGAGGCAGAAGCCCGAGAAGACCTCGCGGTCGCCCACGCGGAATTGCGATCGACAGCCGCTTTGCTCGAGGTCTCGACGAGAGAGGCCGAGCGGTTGCGGATTGCCCGCGACCTGCATGATGTGGCGGGGCACCAGCTCACCGCCCTCTCCCTGGAGCTCGAGGTCGCGTCACATCTGACGGATCGTGCAGCTCAGGATGACCGCATCCTTCGGGCGCGAGCCATCGCGAACGATCTGATGGCGACCGTTCGCAACGCGGTCACCCAGATGCGGGCGACTCCATCGGATCTCGCCTCGGCGCTCGGTGAGCTTGCCTCAGGCGCCCCCGGACTCGATGTCTCCGTGAAGGTGGAGGGTGAGACACATTTGACACCGAGGCAGACTGCGGTGATCGTGTGGTGTGTCCAGGAGTCGATCACGAACACCCTGCGGCATGCCCATGCGCAATCGCTTCAGATCCGGGTGGTCGTCACGATGCGCGAAGCCCGGGTAGACATCCTCGACGATGGCGAGGGAACGACGCGGGTCTCACCCGGTCACGGCCTGACCGGTATGCGTGAGCGCGTGGAGCTTGCCGGCGGGATGCTGATGGTGGAGTCCGCACCGCGCGCCGGATTCACCATCACAGCGCTCATTCCACGGGAAGCGCCGAGGCTGCGGGATGCGTGATCGGCCGCAGGAGAGGCGACTCCGGCAGCTACGAGGGACCGGCTCATGCGCGGTCCCTCGTAGCCCTCATCGGCGCCGGTAGATGGTGACGAGCGTGCTGTCGCCGAAGACGGTGGCGTCCGTCAGCGTCCAGGCGCTCTTGTCGGGTGTCTTCGCCCAAAGGGTGCGGCCGTGGCCGAGGATGACCGGCGACGCCATCAGGTGGATCTCGTCGACGAGGTCGTGGGCGAGCAGGCTCTGCGCGAGCTGGATGCTGCCGGCGACGGATATCTCGCCGTCGATCTGCTGCTTCAGGCGTGAGACATCCTCCACCAGATCGCCGTTCAGAACGGTGGTATTGGTCCACTTCGGATCCGTGAGAGTGCGGGAGACGACGTACTTCGGCATGGTGTTGTACTTGTCCGCGAGCTCTCCCTCATACTGCGGCCACGCTCCGGCGAATCCTTCGTAGGTCTTGCGGCCGAGCAGAAGAGCAGCCGCGGCGAGCGCCTCACGTTCCTTGAAGGCTTCACCTTCGGGCCCGCGGTCGAACTCGAACGTCCAGTTCGGATACTTGAAGTCCTCGCCGCCCGGTGCCTCCACCACGCCGTCGACGGAGATGAACTCGGTCAGCACGATGTTTCCCATGTCAGCTCTCCTTGATGAACGCGCGCAGCTCCGCCGCGAGCACTTCCGGCGTGGTGCTGTGCTCCTGGCCGGGCACGGGTTTGAGGGTCGCCGTGGGCAGATGAGCGGCGATCGCACGGGCGCCGGCCGCCATCGCCGGCCAGGTGTCGGTGCCGTGCATCACCAGCACGGGGACGTCGACGCTGTTCCAGAGCTCGGCACGCAGTGGCTTGCCCGACAAGGCGTCGCCGACCTGGCGGCCGTCGTAGGCGATCGTGGGAGCGATCGCCTCCAACCCTGCCCACCAGTCCTCTCCGCGCATCCCTTCGACCATCTCCTCCGGCATCATCACTGCTGCGGTCATGAACAGGGCGACCGCGTCACCGGGACGGCCGTCAGCGACGGCGGCGTCGAGACGCTCGACGTAGTCGTCTGGCAACGGGGGGCGGACATCGTCGATCGCCGCATTGGGCTCGAACAGGGCGATCCGCGCGATGGGGACACCCGCCTGGGCGGCATTGAGGGCGAGGTTGCCCCCCGACGACCACCCGAAGACGGTCGCGGGCCGCCCTCCACCGGCGTGTTCGATGATCGCGGCCAGATCTTCGAACTCGCGCTCGACGGCGTAGGGCGAGGTGTCGCCACTCTCGCCACGCCCGCGACGGTCGTAATTGATCACGAGGAACTCGTCGGCAAGCAGCTCGGCGGTCTCTGCGTTCTCAGGGGTGGTGGCGCGCTGGGCGGTCGCGCCGTCGACGATCACGATCGGGTCGCCGTCACCCCATGCCGTGAAAGCGATGGTGGTGCCGTCGGTTGATGTCACGGTGCCTTCGGGCATTGTGTTCTCCTTGTTCGTTCCGCGGTGCCGATCACCGCGACGAGATGAGGTTATGGAGCCGCCGAGGCATCGGTCTTGTACAGAAGCGACAGGGAATCGAGGCGCCGCCGGGTGCCAGAAGTCATTCCCCCGTGGGTCAGAGGCGCTCCGGCTCGATCCTTCCCCGCGCCGCAGCATCCCGCGCGGCGTCGGCCACCGCGGTGCGCACCTCGTCGGCGGAGAAGGAACCCATGGGCAGCGTACTTGCCCGCACCGAGCGGACGACGCCGGCCGAATCGACCACGATCGTCGCCGACTGCTGCAGAAGCGCGACGGTGCCCAGGCCCAGCACGGCATGCGCGCTCTCGCTCGCGAAGACTTCGGCCGACGGGCTTCGTCGCGCGGCGCGAGCTGCGGCGTCCTTCGCCTCTTCCACACCGCCGGGGGCGATGAGCACGGCGACGGTGTCACCGAGCGCTCCGCTGTCGAGCAGCCGCTGCAGTGCCGCGGCATGCGCCAGACACACCGGGCAGCTGCTCGAGCGCATGACGTGCACGACGGCGATGCGACCGCCGATCTGCGCGGCGAGCGACGACTCCGCGCCCGAAGCGCTCACGAGATCGAGCGCCGGAAACGCCAGGCCTGTCTCTAGGGTGGTGTTCACGACGACTCGCTCTCTGTTTTCGGATGAGATACACAGATCGTCAACCATGTTGCCTAAACTGTCAAGGGAGTTGCGCAATCTTCGAGCGAGAGATCGCGTCGTTCGCGAAGAGTGCCCGGGACGATCTCGGGATGCTGCTCATGAGCGCAGCCTCGATCGTCACCACCACCGCGCTCTCCGAGCTGGCAGCACAGGGGCATCCCGCCATCCGCGTCACGCACGTTCCGGTCTTCATGCACATCGATCCAGCCGGCACGGCGATCTCGACGCTGGCAGAACGAAGCGGCGTGAGCCGTCAGGCGATGAGCATGACTGTGCGGGATCTGGAATCCCACGGGTACGTCGTGACGGCGCCCTCCGACACCGACCGTCGCGCGATCCTGGTGTCGCTCACCGAACGCGGCGCGCGCCTGTGCGAAGACGCCGCGCGCATCAGCTCCGAGCTGGCGGCGCGCTGGTCCGACGAACTGGGCGACGACGCCCTGCCGCAACTGCGCCACCACCTGCGCACAATCGTGACGCGCTCGAAGGAACGCGACACCGACTGACCCGCCCACGAGGCGGCACGTTCACCGCCTTCAGGGCCGGAGGTCCGCAGGCCGGGCGTGCGCCGGCCGCCCCGCGGGCGTGGCGCGCAGCATCCCTTCGGCCCATCGGGTGAGCTCAGCCGCCAGAGCGGCGGGCGCATCGAGCTGGATCAGATGACCGGCACCTTCGATCACCGCGAGCGACGCGTGCGGGATCGCCGCCTGCAGCCGGTGGGCACGATCGACCGGGATCCAGGTGTCGTCGGCGCCCCACACGATGTGGACCGGCTCATCGATCCGGCCGTAGTCCGGCTCCACCTCGCTCGTGAATCGCTCGTCCGCCTGCGCGATCTGGCGGTAGAAGGCCGCCCTCCCCTCATCACTCGTCCACGGCCGGACCAGCATGTCGAGGTCGTCGTCGCGCAGACCGCGGTGACTCGCTCCGCGCACATAGGCCTCGACGGCTCCCCGATGCACCGCGGCGGGCAGTTGCGCGAACACGTCGGCGTGCTGCTTCACCAGAGTGAAGAACGGCGATCCCCATGGAGCGAGGGCGACGACGTCGACCAGGCACAGCGACCTGTAGCGAGCGCCGTGAAGTAGCCGTGCGCGGAGAGCCACCGCCCCACCGAAGTCGTGGGCGATGACGTGCGGCCGTTCCAGGCCCCAGTGCTCGAGCAGATTGGCGAACAGCAGGCTCTGCGTCCCCAGATCGACATCGTGGTCCGGCTGCTTCGAGGATGCCCCGTACCCGGGCATGTCCCACAGGTAGACGGTGAACCGCGAGGCGAGCGCATCGGCGATCGGTCGCCAGAGCGCGGAGGACCAGGGCGTTCCGTGCAGCAGCACCAATGGCGGGCCGTCGCCCAGCCGATCCCACGCCACGGTGCGGCCGTTCCAGGTCATGGTCTGGGTCAGAGCGGGAATGGTCACACATCGATCGTCGCATCGATGAGGCGACCTCGGTCAGAGCAGCTGAGCGAAGGCCTCGGCATCCCGCGTCTTGCCGACCACCAGGATCGTGTCGCCGGCCCGCAGGACGGTGGTGGCGTCGGCGTTGTCCCACGCGTTCTCGCCGTGCTGGAAGGCCGCGACCGTGACGCCGTGAGCGCGGCGCAGCCCGGTCTCGCCCAGGGCGCGGTCCTGCACTGACGACGGGGCGGGCGCCTTGACCATGGCGTATCCGGGCGCGATCTCGATGAAATCCAGCGCGGCACCGCGGACGAGGTGCGCGACTCGACGACCCATGTCTTTCTCGGGGTAGATCACCTTGTGCACGCCCAGCTGTTCCAGGATGAGGCCGTGCTGGTCGTCGACAGCCTTGGCCCACAGCGCGGGAATTCCCATGCTGAGCAGCACGGAGCAGGTCAGGATCGACGCCGAGATGTCATCGCCGATCGCGACCACCACGCGGTCGAACTCGTCGACGGCGAGCTGCTCGAGGGCCTCGCGCTTGGTCGAGTCGGCGCGCACCACCTGCGTCAGCTCGCCGTTGAGGGACTGCACCAGGTCTTCGTCGCGGTCGATGCCGAGGACCTCGGTGCCGCCTGCCATCAGCTCGAGCGCGAGGGCCCGCCCGAACCTGCCCAGGCCGATGACGGCGACCGAGCCTGCCTCGGCGATGCGACGAGCGCGATCGGGTGCGCCGAAGTGGGGGAATCTAGCCAATTGCGGGCCTCTCTTTCGGGAGTTCGTAGAGGGCGCGGCGCTCGCGCAGTGCGATCGCCGAACCGAGAGTGAGAGGACCGAGCCGCCCGAGGAACATCATCACGATCAGGACGATCTGGGCGCTCTCGGGAAGATCCGCCGTGATGCCGGTCGACATCCCGACGGTGCCGAAGGCCGACACGGTTTCGAACAGCGCCCGATCAAGCCCTTCGCCGCTGAGCAGCATGATCGTGCCCGTGCCGGCGACGACGGCCGCGACTGCCACCAGCACCACGGTGATGGCCTGTCGGTGCACCGCTCGCGAGAGCCGCTTGCCGAAGATGTTGACGGCACCCTCGCCTCTCAGTTCGGTGAGCAGGATGAAGAACAGCACGGCGAAGGTCGTGACCTTGATGCCACCCGCCGTGCCGGCGGGCCCGCCGCCGATGAACATCAGGATGTCCATGCCCAGCCAGGTCTCGTCGTGCATGCCGGCGATGTCGACCGAGTTGAACCCGGCTGTCCGCGTCTGCACGGATTGGAAGAACCCGGCAAGCACCCGGACCCACGGGTCGTGACCGCCGAGCGTCGCAGGATTGCTCCACTCGATCACGGTGATGAACACCGCGCCCGCCACGAGGAGAACCGCGCTCCCCCACAGCACCAGTTTGGTGTTCATCGACCAGTGAAGCGGATGCCGCAGCTCTTTGCGCAGCTGCATGATGACGGGGAAGCCCAGGCCACCCAGGATGATGGCCGCGGCGATCGGCAGGCACACGAAGGGGTCCGAGACGAAGCCCATGAGGCTGTCGCTGTAGAGGGCGAATCCGGCGTTGTTGAACGACGAGACCGCGTGGAAGACAGCGTGCCAGGCGGACTCCCCCGGCGAGTACCCGTAGCCGAGCAGGAAACGCAGGAACAGCAGCACCGCGACGACACCCTCGACCAGCAGCGAAATCGCCACGATCCCGCGCACGAGACTTCGGACGTCGTCCAGGCCGAGCGCCTTCGCCTCGGCCGCCGCGTTCAGGCGCGACCTGACCGACATCTTGCGCGCCAGGATCAACCCGATCATCGAGGCGAAGATCATGATGCCCAGTCCGCCGAGCTGGATCATGACGAGGATCACGACGTGGCCGAAGCCCGTCCAGTAGACCGGCGTGTCGACGACCACGAGTCCGGTCACGCACACGGCGCTGGTCGCGGTGAACAGCGCCTCGACGAAGCTCGCGCCGCCGGGCCCGGCCTTCGCGAAGGGCAGCATCAGCAGCGCCGTGCCCACGGCGATCGCCACGGCGAATCCCGTCACGACCGCCTGGGCGGGGTGCAATCGCATCCGGCGCGCGCCGTGGCCGCGAGGCGAGAACGCGCTCGCCCGTCGACGCCTGCTGCGCACTCCGAATCCAGTCACCCCGAAACCGTAGTGCGCCGCCGGACGCGCGCCGTGGCGTCCTCACGATATCCATACGGCCCCGGCGAGAATCCTCGCAGCCGTCAGAGGGACTCGGCGATGTCTTTGATGGCGGCTAGGCGGCGGTCCCATTCGGCGCCGACGGCCTCGAGCCGGCGGGCGATCGACGACAGCTGTGCACCCACCACGCGGTAGCGCACCTCGCGGCCCACGCGCACCGGCTCGACCAGCCCGACCTCCTGCAGCACGGTGAGGTGCTTGGCGATGGCCTGGCGAGACACCGGCAGACGCCCGGCGAGAGCGGATGCCGAGGCATCCGTCTCGCCGAGCGCCTGCAGGATGCTCCACCGCGTGTCGTCGCCGAGCGCGGCGAACACGGGAACCAGGGTCTCGGCCACCGTTACCCCGCTTCGCCCTCGAGCAGGGCCACGAGCTTGTCGAGTTCGCCGTTCCAGCCCTTGCCGTGCTCGGCGAGGTTGAAGGCCGGGTCGGAGGTGCGCTCGAATCCGGTCTCGACCACGGTCAGCTCGGTGCCCTCGTCGGTCGCGACGAGCGTGAAGGTGAAGACGGTCGAGGTGGCGAGGTCGAGCTCTGCCGACACGGCGCCGCTGGCGTCGTCGTTGCCCCACCGGTACGAGATCGAATGCGGCTCGTCGACCGCCTCGATGCGGATCGGGATGCGGGGACCGTCGGTCCACGAGAGGGTTCCGGTCGCGCCGGGTCCGGCGCCGTCGAGCTCGAGGCGTCCGAACCAGCGCGAGACGTGCTCGGGCTCGGCGACGGCGGACCACACCTTGTCGAGCGGCGCGGCGATCGTGATCGTGCGCGTCACTGTGAACGCGTCGTCATCCACGACCGAGGGGGAATTGGTGGTCATGCTCATGATGGTGCTCCTTTCCACAGAACTATGCAACTCCAGAGTTGCATAGGGTTCACTGTATTGCAACCTTTGAATTGCACATTGCATCTCGGCTTGCGCCGGTACCACTGCTTGTGACTATTGTTTCTCGATAACTACTTACCGTTTATCGATAGGCAGATACATGCACCGCACCACGATCGTCGCTCTCAAGGCCCTCATCGGCATGTTGCTCGCGCTGCTGCTCGCCTGCCAGATCTTCGTGGTGCCGGCGGTCGCCGCCCAGTCGGCCGTGCGCTACTCCGAGATCGCATACTTCGAGATCCCCGGCACCGTGGTCGGCATCCTCTTCCTGCTGTGCGTGCAGGTGGTGCTGGTCTGTGTCTGGCGGCTGCTCTCGCTCGTCCGAGAAGACAGCATCTTCAGCGAGAGCGCGTTCCCCGATGTCGATGTCAGCCTGGGCGCGGTCGCGTTCGCCACGGTCCTCGTGCTCATCGCTCTCGTCGCTCTGAGCCTCACCGGGTTCATGACCCCGTCGATCACGCTGCTGCTTCTGCTCGGCGTCGTCGTCGGGGCCGGCCTGTCGCTGCTGATCGTCGTGCTGCGCGGGCTGCTGCGCAAGGCCTCGCAACTCGAGCACGACCTCTCGGAGGTGGTGTGATGCCGATCATCATCAACCTCGACGTCGAGCTGGCGAAGAAGAAGATGTCGGTCTCGGAGTTCGCCGCGGCGATCGACATCACCCCGGCGAACGTGTCGGTCCTCAAGAACGGCCGCGCCAAGGCGGTGCGCTTCACGACGCTGGACGCGATCTGTCGCGTGCTGGAGTGCCAGCCCGGCGACATCCTGCAGTGGGTCCCCGACGACCATCCGGCGGCGGTGGCCGCGAGGTTGGACGACGCATGAGCACCGACGCCCTCGTCCGCCCGAACCCGCGCTGGAGTGCCGACGCGCTCGCTCGGCTGGCCGACGCCGTCCGCTGCCCGGTGTGCGAACGCGGCGTCGTCGACGGCCAGCGATGCCGCACCTGCGGCGCCGACTTCCGTGAGATCGGCGCCGAGCTCTGGGACGCGTCCCAGGCCGCGGCCGACGCACTGCGCGCTCGCCAGTCGGTGCTCGACCGCGTGCCCGTGGTCTGGACCACCGCGCCGGCGGGGACGCGTTCGACCGGCGAGCTTCCTGCGACCGCCGCAGCGACGGCGGTCGCGGCATCCGCCCATCGCCCTCCCGCGCGCGCGGCGAACGCGCCCGCGGCCTCGGCCACCGTCCAGTCGGTGCTCGCCGTGGCGGGCGCCGGACTCGTCGCGATCGCCGCGGTCGTCTTCACGTTCTTCAACCCCGACCTCACCGACACGCTCGCCCGCACCCTCATCGTCGGCGGAATCGCCGCGGTGTTCGCGGCCGGCGCGGCGGTTCTCGCGCGGCGGCGTCTGACCTTCTCGGCCGAGTCCGTCGGAGCGCTGGGGGTGGTGTTCGCCGCACTCACCGTGACCTCGGCCCTCGGGCTGATGCCGGCCGGCTGGAACAGCTGGGTGGTCGCGGCGCTGGCGACCCTCGCCGCGGGAGGCGCACTCGTCACGTTCGGACTGCGCGTCGGCATTCGCGCGTGGGTATGGAGCGGAACCCTCGCGCTGTCGTTCGTGCCCGTGACACTGGCGCACGGGGCGGGCAGCACGGTGGCGACGATCGCGGGATGCCTCACCTCGGCCGCGGCAGCCAGCGCCCTCGTCTCCGCAGTGGGAGGTGTGAGCCTGGCCGGTGGCGGACGACTCACCGCGGAGCGCCTCTCGCTCACGGTGGCCCAGTTCGTCTTCGTCGGCGCCGCGCTGGCGAACGCCGCGGCACTGACGACCTCCGGACGTGAGGTGGCAACAGCAGATCCCGCGTTCGTGGCGATCGCGACCCTGCTCACGATCTCGGTGCTCGCGACGTTCTCGGCCGATCATCCCGCCGGCGGGCTGTGGTCGTTCGTCGCGGGTGGAGCGGCGGTCCTCGCGGCCACCGTGCTGCCGCTGACAGCGCCGCCCGCGCTGGCGTACGACGGCTGGTTCGCCGCCTTCCCGACGGCTGCCGGCATCGGCCTGCTCGCGGTCGGCGCGCTGCGACCGCTGCATCGTGTCGTACGACGCAGCATGCTCCTCGGAGGCGCCGTCACCGTCGTCGCATTCGTGGCGGTGATCCCGACGGCCACGGCCCTCCTGTCGCTCGCGGCGCTCGTGGCGGGCCGGGCGAACGGCCTCGCGCTGCTGACGGATGAGTCTGCCGCGGCGCTCACCACGGGGCTCGCCGTGCTGGCGATCTCACTCGGCGGGTTCGCGGCGCTCACCGCCGAACCGCCATCCGCGGGGCGCCGGCCGCACGAGCAGTACGCCGCCGGCGGGCGCGAGCTGACGGCATCCGTCGCACTGCCTCCCGCCGGACCGCTGCCGGGCACGGGCGATGCGCCGGAGCCGATCGCCACCCAGCCGCTGGGCACGCGGTGGCTCGGCCACCTCGGGGCGTGGTACGGCGTGCTGGCGTTCCTCACGGTGCTGTGCCTGCCGGGCCTCGAACTGTGGGCACGAATCGCGCTCGCGCTGTCGGCGGCGCTCGTGGCCGCCGCCGTCGTGGCCGCTCGGCTGCCCGCGGCCTCGGCCGCGACCCGCATGCCGCTCGTCGTCGGTGCACACGCCGCCGTCGCGCTGGCGACCGTGCTGTCGTGGCGCGACGACGACCTGACGATCTGGGCCGGTGCCGCGATCGTCGCGAGCCTCGCAGCGCTCGCGGTCACCATGCCCCGCGCCGCGCGGTTCGTGCACGTCGGGATCGGGTTCGCCTACGCCCTCATCGTGCTGGCGACCGCACTGGCCCGCACCGTGCTCGACCCCGTGGCGGTGCTCTGCCTCACCACGTGCGCGGCCGGGCTCGCCGCCATCGTCGCCACCTTCGCGCGGCGCGTCCCGGCCCGCGAGTGGCATGCGATGCTCGTGGTGACCGCGGTGCCGTTCGCGATCGGCGTCGTGCAGGTCCTCTTCGAGCGAAGCGGCTGGACCGCCCTGTCGACCGGGGTGACCTTCCTCCTCGCACTCACGCTCTCGACCACACGGCGCACCGGGCTCGGCACCGTCGTGCGCACCGTCGCGGCCGGCATCCTGGTGCCGGCGCTTTCGGTCGTGGTGGTGTGCCTGGGCGCGCAGCTGCTCGCGACGAGCGGATCGCCCGTGGTGCTTCCCGTGATCGCGATGATCGTCGCGACCGTGCTCGGTGCGGGGGGTCCCATCCGGGCGGCGCTGAAGCGGCGGGTGGCCGCGCGCGAGGCCCGTGCGGCGTCGCTGGCCATCGAGGCATCCGCCCTGCTCACCGCGGTGATCGCGGTCGCGCTGTCGCTCTGGCGGGATGCCGCGGGGCTGTCGACCGCCGTGATCGTGCTGGTGGTACTCGCGGTCGGCTTCGGCGCGAGCGCGCTCTTCGCGCGGCGCCGGTACGGCTGGTGGCTCGCCGGCGCGGCCATGACGGGCGCGCTGTGGTGCGTGTGGGGCATCACCGAGGTGACGGATCTCGAGCCGTACGTGCTGCCCCCCGCCTTGGGAGCCGCGCTCATCGGCGCGGTGCTCACGGCCCGTGGCCGCGCGGCGACCGGGCTGTACGGGGTCGGGCTGGCCCTCGCGGTGGTGCCCGTGCTGGTGCTGCTCGCGATCGCAGGCAGCGAGCAAGTCGGGATCGCGGACCCGGCCGGGATCGAGGGGTCACGCGTCGGCAGCGGATCCGGCTTCCCGACCGCTGCGGTGCGAGCGTATGCGCTGGTCGCGGCGGCATGGCTCTTGGTCGCCGGCGCGACCGTGATCGGCAGGGCCTCCTCGACGACGATGCGCCGACTTCGCCCACTGCGCGCGTCCACCCTCGGAATCGCGATCATCGCGGCCGCGGCGAGCGCCGTGCAGGGGGTGCGCTGGGGCGTCGGTGCCGACCCGGCACCGGCCGGCGAGGCGCCGCTCATCGTGGCTTGTGTCGCCTTCGGTCTGGTCGGCGCGGCGTCGGCGGCCGTGGCGGCACGGGGCCTGCACACGCAGGCGTCGGCGGGCACGTGGCGTGCTCGCACCCGGTGGCTCGGGGCACCGGCGGTCCTCTACGTCACCGTCGCGTCTTGGCCCGCGATCGCCCGCGACTGGTTCACGATCTGGACGATGTGGGGACTGCTGGTGGCCCTGCTCGGCTTCATGGTGTTCATCGCCGGGCGAGGGCTGCGGCATCCCACCGCCCTCCCGCCGGTGTGGTTCCTGTTCGCGGTCTCGTTCATCACGGCCGTCGTGGCGTGGAGCCCGCGCGACCTCCGCGTGGAGTGGTTCTCGCTGCCGCTCGGATTCTTCCTGCTGCTGGCCGGCGCGCTCGCGATGCGCGCTTCGTCACGCACCGAGACAGCGTCCGCCGAGACGGCGCCGGTCCAGGCGCCGCCCACGCTGGCGGACTGGCCGGCGCGGTGGCGAGGATCGTGGCCGCTCCTGGGCCCCGGGCTGATCGTCATGCTGAGCGCCTCGGTCGCGGCGACCTACACCGACCCCCGCACGTGGCGCGCGATCCTGGTGATGGTGATCGCCCTGGCGGCGATCCTCATCGGCGCGAACCGGCGGCTGGCCGCACCGTTCGTGCTGGGCATCGTGGTGCTGCCCGTCGAGAACGTGCTGGCCTTCGCGGTGCAGATCGGCCGGGGCATCGAGGCGATGCCGTGGTGGATCACCCTGTCGGTCATCGGCGCGGTGCTGCTCATCATCGCCGTCGGCTACGAACGTCGCACCGGTGACGACACCGGCCTCGCCGCCCGTCTGCGCGACCTGGCGTAGCCGCTCGGCAGCTGCGCACCGCGCCGTTCCCCGGACGCGCCACGGGCGCCGCGCTTCAGGCCTCGAGCGTGACGTCGACCTGGATCTCGCTCGCGAGGCGCTCGAGCTGGCCGGTGAGCTCCGCGAGATCGACGGATGCCGGCACCCGGGCGCGCACCGTCGCCTCGAACAGGCGGCCGCCGTACATCGCGGCATCCCGGGTCTGCGTGTTCATGCGATCGATGCTGACGCCGTGGGCGCCGAGCACCGCCGAGATCTCGCGGACGATGCCCGGGTGGTCGTTGCCGATCACCTGCAGCGTGAGCGGTCGCGGTCGAGACGCCGCAGGATCCCTGCCCGGCTCTTCGGCGGACGCCGCCCCCGGGTGGATCGTCACGTCGAGCAAGCCATCGAGCACCGACAGCGCTGCGCGCAACTCGTCGGCGCGCTCGGCAGAGACCGACACCTCGACGATCCCCGCGAACGCACCCGCAAGCTCGGCGAGCTGGCTGTTCTCCCAGTTGCCACCGTGATTGCCCACGATGTCGGCCACGGCCGCGACCAGCCCGGCGCGGTCATCGCCGACGAGAGTGAGCACGAGCGTCGTCATGCGAGACAGCGTACGCGAGGGGCGCCGGTCAGCCCTCGAGCTCGGCGAGCATGCTCGACATGCGGGCGATCTCGATGCGCTGGTCGGAGTCGAAGTGGCCCGCCAGCTGCGCGAGCTCGGGTTCCGCGCCGTCTTCGCTGCCGTACAGCTCGGCGATCATCACGAGCGCGCCCTCGTGATGGCGGATCATCGACCGCAGGAACAGCTCGTCGAACGCGACACCGTCGGCGGCTTCGAGTGCGGCCAGTTCGTCGTCGGTGAGCATGCCCGGCATCAGCGTGTGGGCGCCGTGCGGGGCATCCGGATCCGTCACCGGCTCGCCGCGCTGCTGCAGCCACGCCTCGAGCTGGCCCATCTCGTCCTGCTGGCTGACCTGCATGCGTTCCGCGAGAAGCCGGATGCTGTCGCTCGAGGCGCGCTCGCCGACGTAGTCGGTCATGACGAGGGCTTGCGCGTGATGGTGCAGCATGTCTCGCACGAAGGCGACGTCGGTCTCGGTGTGCGGCGAAGCGGTGGCCGCGAGCTGTTCCTCGGCCGACATGGTGCGGTTGCCTTCGCCGGGCGCACCCAGCTGCACGACCGGCGCCGTGGACGTCGGGCGCGGCGGCTCCTCGGTCGCCGCGCAGGCCGCGAGCGTCAGTGCGACGGCCGCGAGCACGGCGGCGGCGTGCACAACGCTCAGCCGGCGAACCGCTGCGACCACAGAACGCCCCTCCGACACCGTTGGCGGGTACTGATGTGCCCTCGTCTGATCCTAGCCACGGACCCCTCCGACCCGATAGATTCACCACCATCGGCCTCCCGCCTCTTGTTCAGCAAGAGGCCGCGCCCCCGCACGATGTCGTGCGCCGTCGCCCCACGGGAGGCTCGGATCCACGCAGTGAGAAGGGGCACGTTCGATGAAGATCACCCGTCCATCCCCCCGCTGGCGCAGACGCACACTCGCCGGGGCAGCAGCATTCCTGCTCGGAGCGTCGCTGCTGACCGCCACGGCGGCCGCCGCCGACGACGACCCCCGCGAGGGCCTCGACCCCGGATACCTCGACGCCGAGATCGCCGCGAACAATATCGAGCTGCTCTCGAGCACGCCGCGCGTCGCGCCGTTCGACGCGAATCCCGGCAACTTCGGGTTCGTCAACTCCGACCTCGCCTTCACCGGCGACCACGCCATCGTCGGCAACTTCAACGGCTTCCAGGTGTACGACGTGACGGATGCCGCGACCCCGACGCTGCGGAGCTCGTTCGTGTGCCCCGGTGGCCAGGGCGACGTCTCGGTGTACGGCGACCTGCTGTTCATGTCGGTCGAAGAGTCGCGCGGCCGGATCGACTGCGGCACGCAGGGCGCGCCCGGCCAGGTGAACCCCGAGCGGTTCCGCGGCGTGCGCATCTTCGATATCAGCGACATCGACAATCCCGTGCAGCTGCCGGGCGTGCAGACCTGCCGCGGCTCGCACACGCACACGCTGGTCACCGACCCGGATGACCCAGGCAACGTCTACATCTACAACTCGGGCACGTCGAATGTGCGCTCCGGTGCCGAACTGGCCGGATGCGAGCACGCCGCGCTCACGGCCGATCCGGTCACCACGGGCGACCCGACGCAGTGGCGCATCGACGTCATCCAGGTGCCGCTCGCGGCGCCCGAGACGGCGGCGATCGTGAGTCAGCCGAGGATCTTCAGCGATCCGGCGAGCGGCGCATACAACGGCCTGCAGAACACGATGCCGGGCGCGCAGCACCCGTCGGGCACGAACTACGGTCCCCTGCCCAACACCAACACGTGCCACGACATCACGGCCTACCCCGAGATCGGCCTCGCCGCCGGCGCATGCCAGGGCAACGGCATCCTGCTCGACATCTCCGACCCGGCCAGTCCGGTGCGCCTCGATGCCGTGTCGGACCCGAACTTCTCGTACTGGCACTCGGCGACGTTCAACAATGACGGCACCAAGGTGATCTTCACGGACGAGTGGGGCGGCGGCACGTCGGCGCGCTGCCGCGACACCGACCGACCGGAGTGGGGCGCCGACGCGCTCTTCGACATCGTCGACGGAAAGCTGCAGTTCGCCAGCTACTTCAAGCTGCCGGCCGTGCAGACGGTGCAGGAGAACTGCGTCGCCCACAACGGGTCGATCGTGCCGGTGCCCGGCCGCGACATCATGGTGCAGGCCTGGTACCAGGGCGGCGTCTCGGTGATCGACTTCACCGACACGGCGAACCCGGTCGAGATCGCGTACCTCGACCGAGGCCCGGTCGACTTCCCGAACCCGGCCGGCCTCAACCTTGCCGGTTACTGGTCGACGTACTGGTACAACGGTCACATCCTCGGCAGCGAGATCGCGCGCGGCTTCGACACCCTGGGCCTCACCGAGAGCCCGATGATGTCGGCCAACGAGATCATCGCAGCGGGAGAGATCCGGCTCGACGAGTTCAACGCCCAGCTGCAGACGAGGCTCGACCACGCGCCGAGCTTCGCCGTGGCGCGGTCGTACGTCGATCAGGCCGAGCGCGCGGGCACGCTCAGCGGCAGGGCGCTGGAGCAGGTACGCAAGCACATCGACAAGGCCGAACACCTGGCGGGCACCGGCGCCGCGGATCGCGCGGTCGTCGCCCAGCTCGACAGCGCCATCCGCAAATCGGGTGCGCCGGCCGACTCCGACCTCGTGGCAGCCCTCACGGCCCTCGCGGGGACGCACGGCTGACACCCACGGTTCCAGCGCGACGCTGCCCGGTGACCTCGGTCGCCGGGCAGCGCCGTCTCTGACCCGGGAAGGTGTGGCGAACGGATGCCGGAGCCTGGCGGGTCAGCGGGGAGTGAGCTCGTCGGTCACCGGGAACGCCAGGCGGAAGCGCTCGAGCGCGCCGCCGACCGCGGAAGCGGCACCGAAGTCGTCGGCCACGACGGTGACGCCCCGCGGGCTGACCTCGGCGATGCGAACGACGCGCTGCGAGCCGTCGGTGAGCCGCAGGGTCCAGCGGTCGGCGAGATACCCGATGCCGAGCTCGTCCAGCAGCTCTTCGGCGGCCAGCCAGTCGATCGGCGCACGCCGCCCGTCGGCGCCGAGCGGCGTGCGCTCCTGTCCGAGCAGGTCACGCACGCGGAATCCTTCGCCGTCGGGCACGATCCATCCGACGACCTCGCCGTCGGCGCGGCGGCGTTCGATCCAGTCAGCAGGAGCCACGGCTACCGAGCCTAGCCGCGGCATCCCGCTATGATCCCTCCAACGACCAGCGCTTGGGGTGCGCGGTCCTGACGGTAGGAAATGCATGGCCGCATCGCGCTCGTCTTCATCCCGGCGCGCCGTGCTGCGACGCCGGCGGATCTTCGCGGGCGCGGCTGCGATCGTGCTGCTCGGCGTCGTCGGCACGCTCACGGCCCTCGCACTGATGCCGCGGGGGACGGATGCCACGCCCGCCGGCGCCGGCACGCCCGAGGCCGTCACCACACCGACCCCGGCGCCCACGCCGCTGACGCCGGAGGAGCAGCTGCTCGCCGCGACCGACGACCCGGCTGCGTGCGCGGTGAGCTTCGTCGGCGACGGTGTCGCCGATCCGCCCATGCTGCAGACTCAGGGTGCCCTGTACGCGGGCCTGCCGATCCCGGCGCGGGAAGGCCTCGTCTTCGCCGGCTGGTACGCGACCCCCGAGGACGCCGCGGCGTTCGCCATCCCGGGCAGGGTCAACGGCTCGGAGCCCGTCGCGTGCGTCGACCAGCGCGTCACGCTGCACGGCAGCTGGATGAGCCCTGAGCAGAACGCGGCCGAGGATGCCCGCATCCCGATCCTCATGTACCACCAGTTCACCGAGAGGCCGGAGGGTCTCGCGCCCGACCACCCGGAGCACTGGCTCAAGGGCAATTACGCCTACATCGGCGACTTCGACGCCCACCTGAATCACATCGCGACCACCGGCTTCTACCTGCCGACGTGGGACGAGCTGTCGGCGTTCATCGACGGTCGGCTGTTCCTGCCGAACCACTCCGTCATCGTCACGGACGACGACGCCCATCAGACATGGCTCGACATGGCGGTCCCCGTCGTCGACAAGCACAAGGTGCTGACGACATCCTTCGTGATCACGGCCTACCGGCAGGACCCGGCGCCGTCGCCGTACGTGCTGCAGCGCTCGCACACTCACGACATGCATCAGGCCGGCGCGAACGGCGACGGACGGATCGTCAACTGGTCGGTGCCCGAGATCGTCGCCGACATGGAGGCGTCGGCCGCCGTGCTGGGTGCCAAGGAGGTGATGGCGTATCCGTTCGGTCATCACAACGAGACCGCGAAGGAGGGTCTGCGCCAGGCCGGCTGGGAGATGGCCCGCACGATCGAGCCCGGCTACGTCACGATCGGCACCGACAAGCTCGCGCTGCCCACGATCCGCATCAACTACGGCATGGGCCTGGACGCACTCATCAACCTCATCGGCTGACGCCCCACCCTCGCCGCACGCGTGGGTCCGCCCCGTCGCCCCACCCCGTCGAGTACGCACGTTCTCGGCGAGAACGCACGCCCTCGACGGCAACCACGTAGCGATTCGGCGAGACCGTACGTTCTCGACGAGGAGAAGGAGGGAGGAGGAGGGAGGACGAGGAGAAGGAGGAGGAGGGGGGCGGAGGGGGGCGGATGCCGCGGGCCGCGGCATCCGGAATCTACAGCTCGCCGGGGGCCGTAGCCTGCGCGTCGAGCTCCTCGATGAACCGGCGGGCGGGCGTGGGCTCGGTGCCGGGCTTGCGGGGCGCGTACACGACGAGTGAGTGGAACACGAAGCGCACGAAGAACGCCACGATCAGGGTCAGCGCCGTCGCGACGACGGCGGAGAAGTGCCATGACTCGACCATGAGCGCGATGATCGGGATGCGCACGAGCGCCTCGGCGTTGTTGAAGCCGAACGACTTCGCAAAGCGCAGCCAGCCGCTCGCGGCGGAGTGGCGCATGTCGTGGAAGACGAACCGCTCCTGCAGCAGGAAGTTGCCGATGATCGTCGCCTCGGCCGCGACGATCGCTGCGACGATGTAGCCGACGCCGAGCTGTGTGAGCGCCCACACGATGGCGACGTTCGCGATCGCGCCGAGCCCGCCGATGACGGCGAACAGCGACATCTTGCCGAAGCGCAGCGCCGTCAGCTGCGTGAGGAAGTGCATGCCCTGCCGCACCGACGCCTTCGACTCGCCGGCGTGACGATCGGCGAAGTCGAACGGCACCTCGGCGACGCGGAGCGCGCGGCGCGCGAGGATCTCGAGCAGGATCTTGAACCCTCGGGGCCGCAGCAGCGCCTGGTCGACGGCGCGGCGGTCGATCAGGAAGAACCCGGTCATCGGGTCGCTGACGTCTTTGAGCCTGATCGGGAACATCGCCCGCGTCACCGACGTCGACACCTTCGACACCAGCACGCGCGTACGATCAGCCAGGCCGTGCGAGGTGCCGCCGCCGCCATAGCGCGAGCCGACGACGACGTCGACGTCGCCCCGCGAGAACCGCTCCCACAGCTCGGGGATCTTCTCGGGCGGATGCTGCAGGTCGCCGTCGATGACGAGGCATGCGTCCGCTCGGGCCGCGGTGAATCCCTCGAGCACTGCGCCGCCGAGGCCACCCGTCGTCTCGGTGCGGTGGATGAGGCGGATGGGAACGGAAGAGGATGCCGCGACCTCGCGGACCACATCGGGCGTGGCATCCGTGCTGTCGTCCACGAAGATGATCTCGGCCTCGATCGCCGGCCGCACCTCTCCCAGGGCCGCAACGATGCGCCGAACGAGCTCCGCGACGTTGGGAGCCTCGTTGTAGGTGGGGACGATGATCGACAGCTGCACTGCCGCCCATCTTCCCACGTACGCATGACAGCGACATGACGTCGGGTGCGACGCATCGCTCTCGGAGCCTGCCCAGGATTCTCGGGTGAGGATGGAGGGATGACTTCCCCCTCGACGATCACGATGTTCGGCGCCGACTGGTGCCGCGACTGCATCCGCACCAAGCGCCAGCTCGACGGCCTCGGAGTCTCGTACACCTATGTGGATCTCGTCGCCGACCCCGCCGCGGCGGATGTCGCGCGAGACATCTCGGGGCGCACCAACATCCCCGTCGTGGTGTACCCGGATGCCTCGCACCACGTGGAACCCTCGAACGCGGACGTCGAGTCCAAGCTCCGCGAGCTCTCGCTCATCTGAGTCACCGAACGCCAGGGCGTTTCGTCTCGCTTCGCTCGCTCGACGACCCGTCGTTGAGCGAGCGAGGAACGAGCGACACGAAACGGCCCGAGCTCGTGAACGACACTGATGATTCGGCATCCGTCCTCGTTAGGCTGAGGCCGTGAGCGAAGGCGTCGAACGCAACACCCGGGCGATCGAGGGCACGGTCGTCACCGACTTCGCCGATCGCATGACCTACGGCGGATACCTGGACCTCGGCACCCTGCTCTCGGCCCAGCGTCCGCTGAGCGATCCCGAGCACCACGACGAGCTGTTGTTCATCGTGCAGCACCAGACCACGGAGCTGTGGCTCAAGCTCGTGCTGCACGAGCTGGCCGCCGCGTGCCGGCTCCTGCGTGAGGATCAGCTCGCGCCGGCGCTGAAGTGCATTGCCCGGGTCAAGCACATCCAGAAGACCCTGACCGAGCAGTGGTCGGTGCTGGCCACGCTCACGCCCGCCGAGTACGGCCAGTTCCGCGGGGTTCTCGGCCACGCCAGCGGGTTCCAGTCCGCCCAGTACCGCGCCGTCGAGTTCACCCTCGGCAACAAGAACGCCGCCATGCTGCGAGTGTTCGAGTCGGAACCCGCGTCGCTCGAGCTCGTCCGGGCGGCACTGGAGGCGCCGAGCCTCTACGACGAGTTCTTGCGCATGCTCGCGCGCTCGGGGTATCCGATCCCGGCGGAGGTGATCGAGCGCGATGTCACCCAGGCCTGGACGTACCGCCCCGAGCTGGTGCCCGTCTTCGTCGCGATCTACGCCGATCCGCAGACGCACTGGGCCGCGTACGAGACGTGCGAAGAGCTGGTCGACCTCGAGGACGACTTCCAACTGTGGCGCTTCCGGCACCTCAAGACGGTCGAGCGCATCATCGGGCACAAGACCGGGACCGGCGGGTCGAGCGGTGCTTCCTTCCTGCAGCGAGCCCTCGAGCTGACGTTCTTCCCCGAGCTGTACGCGGTGCGGACGGAGTTGTGATGGGCGACCCGCGTCCGTCGCGCAGTGCCAAGCGCGCCTCCACCCACGCCCTGCAGGCGCTGCTCGGAGAGCGGGCGGCGCTGTGCCGCCGGGCGATCACCGGCGAGCACGGCGTCTCGCTGCCACCGCTCATCGACCATCACGTGCACCTGCACCTCATCGACGCGGGCCTGCTCGCGCGGGGCGGGATCGCGGGCGTCGTCGACCTCGGCGGCGATCCGATCGCACTCGCGCGCCGCGAGCACGACGGCATTCCGCGGGTGGCATACGCCGGCGCGTTCCTCACGGCGGTCGGGGGTTACCCCGTCGGGCGCACGTGGGCGCCACCGCCAATCGCCCGCGAGATCAGCGATCCGTCGACCCACCCAGGCGTGCACGGCGGGGCGGCGACCGCGGTCGACGAGCAGGCCTCGTTCGGGGCATCCGTCGTCAAGGTCTCGTTGAACGCGACCGCAGGACCGGTGCTGGACCGCGCGACCCTCGACGCCGTGGTCGCCAGCGCGCGGGAACGGCGCCTGCCGGTCGTCGCGCATGTGGAGGGCGACGGGATGCTGCAGCTCGCCCTCGACGCCGGCGTCGACGTGCTCGCGCACACGCCGTTCACCGAGCACGTTGGACGGCGGCTCACGGCCCGGGCCGTCGCCGCGGGGCAGCGGTGGATCTCGACGCTCGCCATCCATGACGGCCACGCCGACGAATCCGCCCGGGCGCGGGTCAACCTCGCCGGCTTCGCGGCCGCGGGCGGTCGGGTGCTGTACGGCACCGACCTGGGCAACGGCGACCTGCCGGTGGGCGTGAATCCGGCCGAAGTCGCAGCGCTCGACGGCGCGGGCGTGCGCGGCGCGGCGCTCATCGAGGCGATGGCCGCGCCGTGGCCCGGGGCAGAGGAGATCTCGGGCGTCTCGACCTTCGTGCCGGGCACGCCGCCGGCGAGCCTCGACGACGTGCCCGCGTGGATCGCCGCGGCCACTGTCGTTCCCAGCGAGGAACTCATCCATGACGAGAACTGAACCGGCCGGGGGCGTGGACGGCCCCGTGATCACGCGGCTGCAGGCCGAGGCATCCGCCCTCGATGACGCCGACCCCTTGCGCCGGCACCGCGACGCGTTCGTCGGCGCCGAGACCGCCCTGGTGTACTTCGACGGCAACTCGCTCGGCAGGCCGCTGCGAGCGAGCGTCGACCGCCTCACCGCGTTCGCGCGCGACCAGTGGGGCGGCCGGCTGATCCGCGGGTGGGGCCCCGCGCCCGGAGGCTCCGCACAGCGCACCAGCGATGAGCGGAGGGGGCGTGGGGAGGACGAATCCTGGATGCAGCTGCCCTTCGAGATCGGCGACGCCATCGGCCGCGCGGCGATCGGCGCCGCCGCCGGGCAGACGGTCGTCGGCGATTCGACGACGGTGCTGTTGTACAAGCTCGTGCGGGCCGCGTTCGACGCCGCCGTCGCGGGCGACGCTGCTCGGGTCGAGATCGTCGTCGACCGCGACAACTTCCCAACCGACCGGTACATCGTCGAGGGCATCGCCGCCGAGCGCGGCGGGCGGGTGCGGTGGGTCGACGTCGACGTGACATCCGGCGTGACGGCCGAGCTGCTGCGCGAGGCGGTGGGGCCGCAGACGGCGGTCGTGCTGCTGTCGCACGTCGCGTACCGGTCGGGATTCCTGGCGGATGCTCCGACGCTCACCCGCATCGCGCACGATGCCGGGGCCTTCATCGTGTGGGACCTGTGCCACTCGGCCGGCTCGGTGCCCGTCGAGGCCGACGCGTGGGACTTCGATCTGGCCGTCGGCTGCACGTACAAGTACCTCAACGGCGGGCCCGGCTCGCCGGCGTTCGCGTACGTCGCGTCGCGGCTTCAGGATCGCTTGGTGCAGCCGATCCCAGGATGGATGGGCGCTGCCAACGTGTTCGCGATGGGGCCGTCGTACGCTCCCGCGGCCGGCATGCGCCGCTTCCTGTCGGGCACGCCCCCGATCGTGGGCATGCTGGCGATGCAAGACACGCTGGCGCTGATCGAAGAGGTCGGAATCGAGGCGATCCGCACCAAGTCGATCGCGCTCACCGACTTCGCCGTGCGCTTGGCCGACGATCTGCTCGCGCCCCACGGCGTGACGATCGCGTCGCCGCGGGATGCCGCGGCACGGGGCGGGCACGTGACGCTGTCGCATGCCGCGATGCGCCGAGTGACGGCGCGACTGTGGGCGCAGGATGTGATCCCGGACTACCGCGACCCCGGCGGGCTGCGGATCGGCCTCTCGCCGCTGTCGACCTCTTTCGCCGAGACGCTCGACGGGCTGCTGGCCGTCGAGGCCGCCGTGCGCGCCGAGGCCTGACCGGCGTTCGCTCGGCGCCGGCCCGCACCGCCGCGCCCCTCCCGTTCCGTGGCGTGGCCCCCGGCCCCTCCCGTCCCGTGGCGTGGCCCCCGGCCCCTCCCGGGCACACAACATCGGATCCGCAGGTGCGGACCCCGAGCTCAACACGCCGACATCGGATGCCGCCACCCGGCGTGTCGCTCTGGCCGTCCGCACCTGCGGATCCGCGGCTACGGACGCACGGGGCCGGGCCCCTCCCGTCCTGTGGCGTGGGCCCCAGCCCGCCCCGGGCACACAACATCGGATCCGCAGGTGCGGATCCCGAGCGCAACACGCCGACACCGGATGCCACCACCCGGCGTGTCGCTCTTGAGGTCCGCACCTGCGGATCCGCGGCTGCGGACGCACGGAGCCAGGCCGCGAGTCGGCGCTGACCTACACTGACGCGCATGAGCAATGAAGCTCCGGCGGCACCCGAGGCCGCGGCATCCGTTTCCCCCGGCCGCCTGACGCGTGGCACGATCGCCCGCTACGCGACCGGCTCGCTCGGCACCGGCGGGTTCGCGACGCTGCCTGGGCTCGTGCTGACCTACTACCTCACCGATTCTCTCGGCGTCGCAGCTCTCGCGGCCGGCGCGGTGATCACGTTCGCGAAGCTGTGGGACGTCGTCATCGACCCAGTGATCGGTGCGCTCACCGACCGCGACCTCGCCCGTCGCGGCAGCCGTCGACGACTCATGCTGATCGGGGCATGTGCACTGCCGCTGTTCTTCGCGTTGACGTTCGCCGTGCCGCCCGCGCTCGGACCGGTGGTCGGCGCGGTCTGGGTGCTCATCGCCTTCACGCTCACCGCGACCGCGTTCAGCCTCTTCCAGGTGCCCTACATCGCGCTTCCCGCCGAGCTCACTCCGCGCTACGACGAACGCACGCGCCTGCTCACGTGGCGGGTGGTCGTGCTGACGCTCGCGATCCTGCTGTTCGGCGCCGGGGGACCAGCCCTGCGCGGCGCCGCCGATGACCCGGCCGCCGGGTATCTCGTGATGGGGATCGTGGCCGGAGCCGTGATCGGCATCGGGATGCTGGTGGCCACGACGGTCGCGCGGCGCACGCGAGCCCGGCACACCGTCGCCGGTTCGCACGTTGAGCCGGGGCCTACGAACTCGGCTCCGCGCCGCAGCATCCGGGAGAACTATGCCTCCGGCATCCGGGCGCTGCGGCGCAGCCGTGCATTCCGGATGCTGCTCGCCACGTTCGTGCTGCAGGCGCTGGCGACGGGGCTCATGCTGGCCGGCGCGCAGTACGTCGCGACGTGGGTGCTGCGCTCCGAGGACGCGGTCGAGGTGCTGTTCGTTGCGCTCATCGCGCCGGCCCTGGTCGCGGCACCCGCGTGGGGCATGGTCGCGCGCCGCATCGGCAAGGAGCGCGCCTTCGCGATAGCCAGTGTCGTGTTCGCCCTCGCCGCACTGTCGATCCTCGGCATGCTGTGGGCACCCGGCGCATGGATCTACGTTCCGGTCGGCGTGGCCGGCATCGCCTACGCGGGCATGCAGTCGCTGCCGATGGCCATGCTCCCCGACGTCATATCGCACGACGAGCGCACCGCATCCGAGGCGGACGGAGGCCGGCCGGGCGGCGCCGGCGCGTTCAGCGGCGTCTGGACTGCGGGCGAAACCGTCGGCTTCGCGCTCGGCGCGACGGTACTGTCGATCATCCTCGCCGCCACGGGGTACGTCTCGTCCGTGGCGGGTCAGGTGGTGGAGCAGCCGGATGCCGCAGTCACCGGCATCGTCCTCAGCTTCAGTCTCGTTCCGGCCCTGCTCATCGCCCTGAGCCTCCTGACGCTTGTGCGCTACCCGCTCCGCCGGCGCGACGTCGATCCGGGTTGAGACCGCCGCGGATCGACCCGGTCGCCGCCGGCCGCCGGACCCGCGTGAGATCGGGTCGCCGCCCGGCTGCCCCGGCCGGCGGCATCCCGAATCAATCCACCGGACACAACATCGGATCCGCAGGAGCGGACATGGCCGACGACACGCCGGGAGCCGTGCGTTCGTGCCGGCGTGTCGAGTCGTGGGTCCGCACCTGCGGATCCGATTCTGCAGGTGCGGGTCCGCACCTGCGGATCCGATTCTGTGGTGCGGGTCGGATGAGCCTGCCCGATCCGGCCTGACACCGGGTCGCGGCATCCTTGGGACCGCGTCCGCTCCGCGTCGTAGACTGAGGCTCCCGCCCGAAGGAGAGCGCCCGTGCCCAAGGCCGTCGCCACGCCCGACCCGACGTCCGGCGCGAAGCCCGCCCGCGCACCGAAACCCGTCGCCACGCTGCCCGACGCGACCACAGCCGCGCTCGACGAGGCGCTCGTCCAGCTCGAGGCCGGCGCCCGATCCTGGCCGCACCTCACGCTCGACCAACGCGCACGCCTGTTCGACCGACTGCACGTGACGACGGCGGCCGTGGCCGAGGAGTGGGCCGACGTCGCCGCCACGAGCAAGGACCTCGAGCAGGGACACCCGCTTCGTGGCGAGGAATGGCTGTCAGGGCCCTACGCCGCCATCGTCGCCCTCGACGCCTACCGCGCGACGCTGCGCACGCTCGCGCGCGGCGGCAATCCCCTCGACGGGGTGAAGACGGATGCCGCGCCCGGCGATCGCGTCCGCGCCCACGTGTTCCCGGCGAGCCCCGTCGACGGCGTCATCCTGTCGGGATACACCGGCGAGATGTGGTTCCGGCCGGGTGTCTCGCTCGACGAGATCCGTCGCGGTGCCGGATTGGGTCAGCTCACCCCCACCGAGTCGGGCGGCATCGGACTGGTGCTCGGCGCCGGCAACGTCACATCGATCCCCGTGCTCGACGTGCTCTACGAACTGCTCGCGCACAACCGTGTCGTGCTGCTCAAGGTGAACCCGACGCAGGACGCCCTCGTGCCGGTGTTCGAGCGGGCCCTCGCGCCGCTCATCGAGCCGGGGTACCTGCGCATCGTGCGCGGCGGCGGCGAGGTCGGTGCCCACTTGGCGAATCACCCCCGCATCGCCCACGTGCACATCACGGGCGCCGCTCCCACGTTCGACGCGATCGTGTGGGGCACCGGCGCCCAGGCGACCCGGCGCAAGCGCGAGAACCGCCCCGTCTTGAAGAAACCGATCACGGCCGAGCTCGGCGGCGTCTCGCCGATCATCGTCGTGCCGGGCCGATGGAGCGATGCCGACCTGCGCTACCAGGCCGAGCACGTCGTCACGATGCGGCTGTACAACTCCGGCCACAACTGCATCGCGGGCCAGGTCGTGATCCTCAGCTCGGACTGGCCGCAGCGCGACGCGTTCCTGGCCGAAGTGCGACGGGCGTACGAGGCCGCGCCCCGGCGTTCGGTCTGGTACCCCCGGGGCGACGAGAAGCTGGCGGTCGCGGCATCCGATTATCCGGATGCCGCACGATGCGCCGACGGAACGCGCCTGCTCGTCGAGACCGGCCCCGACGACGCGGGCGCGATCGAGAGCACCGAGTACTTCGCGCCGGTGCTGGGTGTGGTGTCGCTGCCCGGCAGCGGTCAGGAGTTCCTCGACCGTGCGGTCGAGCACGCGAACGACGCGCTCGCGGGCACGCTGGGGGCGAACGTGCTGATCGACCCCGAGACGCAGGGCGCGCTCGGCGACGCCTTCGAGCGGGCCATGGAGCGGTTGCGGTACGGCACGATCTCGATCAACTCGTGGACGGCGTTCGGCTTCCTCACCCCGGCGCTCGCGTGGGGCGGCTTTCCCGGTGCGACGACGCAGGACGTGCAGAGCGGGATCGGCATCGTGCACAACGCCCTGCTTCTCGATCACGTCGAACGGTCGGTCACGCGCGGGCCGTTCCGCCCCTTCCCGCGCTCGCTCGCGCCGCGCGCGCTCAGGGCCTCGGGCGGGCGCGCGTTCTCGATGCTGCCCAAGCCGCCGTGGTTCGTGACCTCACGCACTGGCACCGAGGTGAGTGCCGGGTTCACGCGCTTGCGCATCGACGGGAACTACGCCGCGTTCGCGCCCGTGCTGCTGAAGGCCTTCCGCGCGTGAGGCCGCTCCGCCGGCGGGGCGGGCCGGCCGCGCTGGAGGCGGACTACATCGTCGTCGGCGCCGGGTCGTCGGGTGCAGCCCTGGCCGCGCGGCTGAGCGAGGATCCGGCGGTCTCGGTGCTGCTGCTCGAGGCGGGCCCGCCCGACACCGCCCTCGAGTTGCACGTGCCGGCGGCGTTCAAGAAGCTCTTCCGCAGCGCCTACGACTGGAACTACGACACCGTCCCGCAGCCGGCGCTGGAGGGACGCACGGTCTACTGGCCGCGCGGCAAGACGCTGGGCGGGTCGTCGTCGCTGAACGCCATGATGTGGGTACGCGGCTTCGCCGCCGACTACGACGAGTGGGCGGATGCCGTGGACCCCGCCTGGTCGTGGCGGTCACTGGTCCCCTACTTCCGCCGGGTGGAGCGTACCGAGCCCGCGAAGGGCGGGGCCGCGGCGGACGGCTCGGCGGAGCCGACCCATGGTATCGACGGCGCGCAGGCGGTGCAGCATCAGCGGGATCCTCGGCCCCAGACGGCGGCCTTCCTCGCGGCGGCGGCCGAGCTGGGGCATCCGGTCACCGTGGCGAATCTGCCCGAGGCCCAGGGCTTCTCGCAGACGATGGTGTCGCAGTTGCGCGGCGCCCGCGCGTCGACGGCCGATGCGTACCTGCGTCCCGCGCGGCGGCGCCGCAACTTGCGCATCGTCACCGGCGCCCACGTGCGCCGGGTGACGTTCACGGCTGATCGCGCCTCGGTGGGCGCCCCGCGGCGCGCGACCGGGGTCCACGTCGACATCGCGGGCGTGACGCGGCATGCGACCGCGCGGCGCGAGGTGATCCTGTGCGGCGGCGCCATCAACACACCGCAGCTGCTCATGCTCAGCGGCATCGGACCGGCGGGACACCTGGCCGAGCACGGCATCCCGGTCATCGTCGACGCGCCCGGCGTCGGGTCGAACCTGCAGGATCACCTCGTCGCCGGACTCGCGCCGGCCGCGCGCGGCGGCACCTTGTTCACGGCCGAGAGCCGCGGGCAGCTCGCCCGCTATCTGGGCGGACGGCGCGGGATGCTGACCTCGAACGTCGCCGAAGCGTACGGGTTCGTGCGCACCGCTGTGGCCGATCGCGCGGGAATGCCCGCGGGTCTGCCCGACGTCGAGATCATCTTCGCGCCCGCGCCGTACGTCGGCGAAGGGCTTGTGCCGCTGCCGGGCGAGGGCCTCACGGTGGGAGCAATCCTGCTGCGGCCCCGCAGCCGGGGTACGATCCGTCTGGCGTCGGCCGACCCCTACGCGAAGCCGCTGATCGATCCGGCGTACCTCTCGGATCCCGACGGCATCGACGCCGCCACGATGACGGCCGGCCTCGCGGAGTGCGAGCGCCTGATCGCGAGCGACGCGCTCGGGGCGGTGACGACCGGCGGCTGGATCCAGCCCGAGGGCGGCGAGCGCATGACCCCTGAGGAGCGAGCCGAGCTGTCGCTGCGCCGCTACTCGCATACGCTCTACCACCCCGTGGGGACGGCCCGGATGGGCGCGGAGCCGGATGCCGTGGTCGACGCTGCGCTGCGAGTGCACGGGGTTACGGGGCTGCGTGTGGCCGACGCATCCGTCATGCCCACCCTGATCCGCGGTCACACCAATGCACCCGCGATCGTGATCGGCGAGGTCGCCGCCGACCTCATCCGCCGAGCCTGAACCCCGAGCCGGAGCCCCGAGCCGTGGAGCCCGAGCCGGAGCCCAGAGCCGGAGGCCCGGCCGACCCGAAGGCGCCGTCGACCCCGACACCCCACCTCAGGTGTCACAACACGCGGAATCGCGAAACGGATGCCGTGTGTCGCGCCCCCTGAACCCCGAGCCTCGAGGGCGGGCGGGCACCTGCGGCTCCGCCCGGCGCGAACCCGCGGCTCCGCCCGGCGGGGATCTGCGCCCCGGGCGGCGGAATCAGCCCGAATCCGCCGCCCATCGCCCAACGCTCCGCCGGGCGGAGCACCGGAAAATGCCGCTCGCCCGTCGCGAACAGCAGCGAGAAGCTGCGGTCGCGACGGGCGAGCGGCAGAAGGAGACCCTGGGGTCAGCGACCGGTGCGGCGGTTGCCACCGTTGGGGCGGACGACCGACCCGACCATCAGCTTGCCGGTGCCACCACCGGCGGCGCGACGCCCCGGGGTGCGCGGGTTGCCGGTGGCCGGCTGCGCGGAACGGGTGTGACCCGCGCTCTGGTCGGAGCGCTGGTGCCCGCCCTGCACGCGGTCGGTGCTCTGCGTGCGATCGGCGCCCTGACCGCGACCGCGGCCCTGGCCCTGGCCCGCTCCACGGCCCTCGCCGCGTCCGGCACCCTGGCCCTGACCGCCACGAGCAGCACGCTTGCGCTGGGCGTTGGCGCCCTGGCTCGAACCTCCGCCGCGGACCTGCGTGTGCACCGGCTCGGGCTTGACGTACGCGGCGACCTCGCCGACGAGGCCGGCGACCTCGCGCGAGTCGACGGTGACGGCCACGGGTGTCACCTTGATCGCCGCCTTGCGCAGCAGCTGCGCGACGTCCTTCTCCTGACCGTGGGTCACGAGCGTGACGACGGCACCCTCCGCCCCCGCGCGGGCCGTGCGGCCCGAGCGGTGCAGGTACGCCTTGTGCTCGGTGGGCGGGTCGACGTGGATGACGAGCTCGACATCGTCGACGTGCACACCGCGCGCCGCGACATCCGTCGCCACGAGCACGCGAGCGGTGCCGGCCGAGAACGCCGCGAGGTTGCGGTCGCGCTGCGGCTGCGAGAGGTTGCCGTGCAGGTCGACCGCGGGAATGCCCTGCGAGGTCAGCTGCTTGGCAAGCTTCTTGGCGTGGTGCTTGGTGCGCATGAACAGGATGCGGCGGCCCTTGCCCGAGGCGAGCGCCTTGACGACATCCTTCTTGGTCTCGGCATCCATCGTGAAGACGTGGTGCGTCATGGCGGCGACGGGCGAGTTGGCCTCGTCGACGGAGTGGAGCACCTCGTTCTGCAGGAAGCGGTTCACGAGCTTGTCCACGCCGTTGTCGAGCGTCGCGCTGAACAGCAGGCGCTGTCCGCCCGAGGGCGTGGCGTTCAGGATGCGGGTGACACCAGGCAGGAAGCCGAGGTCGGCCATGTGGTCGGCCTCGTCGATGACGGTGATCTCGACCGCGTCCAGGTGCACGTAGCCCTGCTTCATCAGGTCTTCGAGGCGACCGGGGCAGGCGACGATGATATCGACGCCGGCGTTCAGTGCCTGCACCTGGCGGGTCTGGTTGACGCCGCCGAAGATCGTGGTCGTGGTCATGCCGTAAGCCTTGGCGAGCGGTGCGAGCACCGCGTCGATCTGCGTGGCGAGTTCGCGGGTCGGCGCGAGGACGAGGCCGAGCGGGCGGCCCTTGCGGCGGTTGCCGCCGGCCAGCTTGGTGCCCAGGCGCGCGGCCATCGGGATCGAGAAGGCGAGGGTCTTGCCCGAGCCGGTCTTGCCGCGTCCGAGGACGTCGCGGCCGGCGAGGGTGTCGGGGAGCGTGTCGATCTGAATCGGGAACGCGGTGGTCTTGCCGTCGGCAGCGAGCGCATCGACGAGGGGCTGAGGCACGCCGAGCGCGCCGAAAGTGACATCAGTCATGAAGGGTGTTCTCCGGGCACATTGATGCCCTGTCGGTGTCCGGGGCGGATTTCGCCCACGGCTCGCCGTACGAAAGTCATCACCGGCATCGCACTTCGATGAGAAGGCGGCGGCGGGAGGGGAAGCGTTCTACGACGCAAGAAGCGCAAAGAGCGCTGCAAGTCCTCTTACCCTACCAGTGGCTGCCTGGGCGTTCGTCCGCATCCCACCGACACCCACGCCGAATCGCGCGAAAACACCAGTCCGTCACAACGACGCGCCGGTGACGGATGCCTGAGCGCGGCGTGTCTCGTCACCGACTGGTGTTTTCGCAGTCGAGTCTTCGGTGGCAGAAGCGTGCGTGGCCTCGGCGTCTGCACCGGCACCGTTTGAAGGCGACTTCTCTTCAGCATCCGACTCGATCGATGCGAGAGGGACGGATGCCGCGAAGCGGTCGGTCGCGGCCCGGAGCGCACGTGCGATCCCCGGCTCGGAGGCCGCGTGCGAGGCATCCGGAATCATCGTGAAATCGGCCTCGGGCCAGGCCCGGTGCAGATCCCACGCGGTCATGGGCGGGGTGCACGTGTCGTAGCGTCCCTGCACGATCTCGGCGGGAATGTGCCGGATCGCGTCGACGCCCGCGATGAGCTGCCCCTCGCCGAACCAGCCGCCGTGCAGGAAGTAGTGGTTCTCGATGCGCGCGAACGCGACGGCAGCTCTGGGCTCGGTCATGGCATCCACGAGCTCCTGGTCGGGGAGCAGCGTCAGGCACGATGCCTCCCATCGCGACCAGGCCACCGCCGCCGGCACGTGCACCGCGGGATCGGGGTCGGCCAGGCGCCGGTGATAGGCCTGCAGGAGGTGCGACCGCTCGAGGACGGGGATGGGGGCGATGAAGTCCTCCCACAAGTCGGGGAGCATGGCCGACGCCCCGCCCTCGTAGAACCACTCGAGTTCGTGGCGCCGCAGCGTGAAGATGCCGCGCAGCACGAGCTCGGTCACCGCATCGGGGTGGGCCTGCGCGTATGCGAGCGCGAGGGCGCTGCCCCACGACCCACCGAAGACCTGCCAGCGCTCGATCCCGAGGTTCTTGCGCAGCAGCTCGATGTCGGCCACGAGATGCCACGTCGTGTTGTGGCGCAGATCCGCCTCGGGCTCGCTCGCGTGGGGCGTGGATCGTCCGCACCCGCGCTGGTCGAACAGCACGATGCGGTACCGCTCGGGGTCGAAGAAGCGCCGGTGATACGGGGCCGTGCCGCCGCCCGGGCCACCGTGGAGGAACACCACGGGCTTGCCGTGGGGGTTGCCGCTCTGCTCCCAGTACACACGGTTGCCTTCGCCGACGATGAGTTCGCCGGTCTCGTAGGGCTCGATGGGCGGATACAGGATGTCGTCGAGCTGCTCGTTCATAGGCTTCTCCCCGGTATGCCGAAGGTGTCGCACGCCGACCAGCCGCTGCGATAGCCGGTCTCGAACCAGCGCTGCCGCTGCTCGCTGGACCCGTGCGTCCAGGTCTCGGGATTGATGAAGGTTCCAGACTGTTCCTGGATGTGGTCGTCTCCGACCGTCTGCGCGGCGTTGATGGCGTCGGCGATCTCCTGCTGCGTCGGGGGCTCGAGGTAGCGCACGCCGTTGTCGTCGACCTGCTCGGTCATCGCGCCCACCCATGCGCCGGCGAAGCAGTCGGCCTGCAGCTCCATGCGCACGCCGTTGCTTTCTGGTCCCGAGCCGTTGTTCGGGTACTGCTGCATGATGCCGCCGATGTTCTGCACGTGGTGCCCGTACTCGTGTGCGAGCACATATAGCTGCGCGAGGGGGCCGGCGGTCGCATCGAAGCGCTCGCGCATGAGCGCGAAGAACGTCGGATCGATGTACACCGCTTCTTCGGGCGGGCAGTAGAAAGGACCGGTCTGGTTCGAGGCCACCCCGCACTGGGTCTGGGTCGAGCCGTCGACGATGATCAGCTGCGGCGGGCGATAGCTACCTTGCAGCTCGGTCCCCCAGTAACGGTCGAGGACTTCGGCGCCCGCGACCAGGCGGCAGTCGTCACGGGCGTTGGCGTCCGCGCCGGTCTCGCAGTTCGCGATCACGGTCTCGCCTCCACCACCGGCCTGCGGCAGCGCAGGCACGATCGACGAGATGTCGGTGCCGGTGAACAGCTGGAACAGCAGCACCGCGATCGCGCCGAGGCCGGCGATGCCACCACCGGCAACCGCCGCCCCCGCGCCGCGACGCCGTGCCGAACTCCCCCCGACACTGGCGTTCTGGTTGAACGTCATGGCCTTCACGGTACCCCCGGCGCCGCGCCCGGTCACGTTTCGACGCGATCAGCCCGCCTTTCCCCCACTGTTGCCTGGAATTTCCGAGCTGTTTCCCGTCGCTCCCCCTCCCGCATCCCTCCCGGCATCCCCTTCCCGTCGCTCCCCCTCCCGGCACCCCGTGCCCCCTCGTCGCCGACAATGCCCCTTTCTCGCCGAGCATGTGGGTTTCAGAACGAGCATGTCGACATGGTCGGCGCAGAACCGGCATGGTCGGCGCAGAACCCACATGCTCGGCGCAGAACCGGCATGGTCGGCGCAGAACCCACATGCTCGGCGCAGAACCCACATGCTCGGCGCAGAACCCACATGGTCGGCGCAGAACCCACATGCTCGGCGCAGAACCCACATGCTCGGCGCAGAACCCACATGCTCGGCGCAGAACCCACATGCTCGGCGCAGAACCCACATGCTCGGCGCAGAACCCACATGGTCGGCGCAGAACCCACATGGTCGGCGCAGAACCGACATGGTCGGCGCAGGAGGGAGGGCGGAGGAGGGAGGAGGGAGGACGGAGAGGGAGGGCGAGGAACAGGAGAGAGGATGCGGGGGGAATAGGCTCTGGGGCATGGGCAGCGAACCCACGACGGTGACGATCACGGGGGCCGGCGGGCAGATCGGCTACGCGCTGCTGTTCCGCATCGCTGCGGGAGACATGCTGGGCAGAGACCGGCCGGTGCGGCTGAGACTGCTCGAGATCCCGCAGGGCATCCGTGCGGCCGAAGGCGCCGCGCTGGAGCTGCAGGACTGCGCCTTTCCGCTGCTCCACGACGTCGAGGTCACCGACGACCTGCTCACGGCATTCAGCGGCACGAACATCGCCCTACTGGTGGGCGCACGTCCCCGCGGTCCGAGCATGGAGCGCAGCGACCTGCTGGTCGCCAATGCCGGCATCTTCGGACCGCAGGGAGCCGCGATCGGCGCCGTCGCCGCCGACGACGTGCGCGCTGTCGTGGTGGGCAACCCGGCGAACACGAACGCGCTGATCGCCGCAGCATCCGCCGCTCCCGACATCCCCGCCGATCGCTTCACGGCGCTCACCCGCCTGGACCTCAACCGCGCTGTGGGCCAGCTCGCCGACGTGCTCGAGGTGCGGCCGGGCGACATCGCCGATGTCATCATCTGGGGGAATCACTCCGCGACGCAGTTCCCCGACGTGGCACACGCCACCCTTGCCGATGGACGATCGGTGCTCGACGCCCTCGCCGAACGGCTGGGCGGGCCCGATGCGGCGAGAGCGTGGCTCGACGACTCGTTCATCCCCCGGGTCGCGAAGCGCGGCGCCGAGATCATCGAGGTGCGCGGCTCGTCGTCGGTGGCATCCGCCGCGAACGCCGCGATCGAGCATGTGCGCGACGAACAGCTCGGCACGCACCGGGGATGGACGTCGGCCGCCGTGGTCTCGCGCGGCGAGTACGGCGTGCCCGAAGGTCTGGTGTGCTCCCTGCCGGTGGTCTCGCGCGGTGATGGCGAGGGCTACCGCGTGATCGAGGGGCTGGAGCTCGATGCGCGTGCGCGAGGCCGGTTCGAGGCATCCGTCGCCGAACTCGTCGCCGAGCGCGACGCCGTCCGCGAGCTCGGAGTGCTGTAACCGGATGGAAGCGCTCGTCGTGATCATCGTCGCGATCGTCGTGATCGCGCTCGCGACGGCGATCGCCCCGAAGCTCGGGATCGCCGGGGCCCTCGTGCTGCTGCTGATCGGCGCGGCAGTGAGTCTGCTGCCGTTCGTTCAGGTGCCCGAGATCGACCCGGAGTGGATCCTGGTGGGGGTGTTGCCGCCGCTGCTGTACTCGGCGGCCGTCGCGCTTCCCGCGATCGAGTTCCGCCGGGACTTCGGTCCGATCGCCGGCCTGTCGTTCCTGCTGGTGATCCTCAGCTCGGTCGCGCTGGCCCTGTTCTTCCTCGCCGTGATCCCCGGGATCCACCCGGCGATAGCGGTCGCGCTGGGCGCGATCCTCAGCCCGACGGATGCCGTGGCGACCTCGATCGTGAAGCGCCTGGGCGTCTCGCGCCGTGTCGTCACGATGCTCGAGGGCGAGAGCCTGCTCAACGACGCGACCGCCCTCGTGCTGCTGCGCACGATGATCGCCGCGGCCGTTGTCGGCACGGCGGGGCTCGCCGCCGACGAGAGGATCGGGCTCGGGTTCCTTCCCGCCTTCGTCTGGGGCGTGCTCATCGCGGTCGTGGTGGGGGCGGTCGTCGGATACCTGAACCTGCGGCTGCGCGCCCTCATCGGGCACTCGGCGGCGAACACGGCGGTCGGCTTCGTGGTGCCGTTCGTGGCCTACCTGCCGACGGAGGAACTCGGCGGCTCGGGCCTGGTCGCGGCGGTCGTGGCCGGGATCGTGACAGGGCAGGGCGCGGCCCGATGGTTCACCCCGGAGCAGCGCATGTCGGACGAGCACAACTGGCGCACCGTCGAACTCGTGCTCGAAGGCGCGGTGTTCCTGGTGATGGGCCTCGAGCTCAACGCGATCGTGGCCGAGAACATCGAGCAGCACAACGGCATCGGCACCGGCATCGGCATCGCCGCGGGCGCCCTCGCCCTCGTCCTCGCCGTGCGCGCCGCCTACGTGTCGGTGCTGGTGTGGGTGCAGAGCCGCCGGGCACGCGGAAGGCAGCGCGAGCGGCTCGAGGCGATCAGCGCGCGTATCGACGCGATCGCGGCGGGGGAAGAGCCTCCACCGTTCCGGAGTGCGGAGGCAGTGGCATCCGCTCGTCCCGCCGGTCATCGCGGGCGCCGTCTGGCGCGACGGCAGCGCCGGCTCGAGCGCCGGGCGCGGGTGACAAAGGATCCGAGCGATCCACGTACGCAGCGACGACTCGCGTCGATGCGCGACCGCGTGGGTCGTGCCCTCGGCGACCTCAACTACTACCAGGCCTCGCCGCTGGGCTGGAAGCACGGCACCATCATCGTGTGGGCCGGAATGCGCGGCGTCGTGACGCTCGCTGCCGCCCAGACGCTGCCGCGCGAAGCCACGCCCGACCGCGCGCTGCTGGTGTTCATCGCCTTCGCGGTGGCCGCCGGGAGCCTCATGCTGCAGGGCTTCACCCTGCCGTGGCTGGTGCGGGCGCTCCGGCTGCAGCGCACGGACGACGACCATCTCGACCGTGCTGAGCAGTCCGCGCTCGACGACGAACTGCGCGGGGCTGCGGTCGAGGCGCTGTCGGCGCCGTCCCTGCGTCGCCGCGACGGGTCGCCGTTCTCGGGCGAGCTGCTCGAACGCGTCGGCACGAGGCTGACCGATCCGCCCGACGACGACGCCACCGCGTCGGCCCGCGACCTGCTCGAGCTGCGCTTGGCGATGATCGAGGCGATGCGCACACGGCTGAACGAACTGTCGTCGGGCGGTGGTTACAGCACTCCAGCGTTGCGACATGCGCTCGCCGAGCTCGACGCCGACCAGCTCAGTCTCGAGCTGCGCCTCGACGACGAATGATGCGCCGCGGCGGACGGCCGTCCGCGCCGCGAAACACGAGCGGGCGTTCTCGGGAGAGAATGGAGCGGCGGGGAGACCGACAGTGCGGGCGAAGGGGCGGCTGACATGGGCGAAGTCATCGAGGGCGAGGCCATCGAGGGCGAGTTCATCGAAGGCGCACAGGCGACGATGACGGATGCCGGGAGCACGACGCCCGACGGACCGATCGACGTCGCGCGGGCCGTCGCAGAAGAGGCATCCGCCGACACGGCCCCGCTGCACGTGCCGCACCCGGCCGCCGAATGCCCGAAGTGCTTCACCGAGATGCAGCAGGACCGCAACTGGTGGCGCGCCCGGCCCGCCGGATCCCGGCTGGTCGGCCTTGTCATCTCGCGCGACGACATGCCCTCGGTGGTCGAGCAGCGCAACGATCTGACGCGGTTCGGCGTGCCGATCGAGGGCTTCCGCCACCCGGCGCCCGAGACGCTCGAGTCGTGGGAGGAGCGCCTCGTCCGCCTGTTCGGCACGCTGGTGGGCGGCGACGTGCTCGTCGTCGCGAACGTGCACGCGCTCGGACGCGACATCGACGAAGAGACCCGCACCGTCGCCGAGCTTCACCGCCGCGGTGTCGTCGTGAAGGTCGTCAGCCACGGCGGCCGCCACCTGTACGACGCCGGCCGCTGACCGCGGCAGAGGGATGATGCGGGCCGATCAGGCTTCGTCGTCTGCCGGCACGTCGTGCTCCACGTCGAGGAGCGGGAGGTCGTTGCGAGTCACCAGCCGCGCCGCGATGGCGTGCTCGACCAGGCGCACGCGGCGGTTCGTGGCATAGGAGCGCACCCCGCCCCGCAAGCCGGGCACGCCGATCCGGTCGAGCTTGTCGCACACGTTGTCGAGCTTGCGGTTGAACCGCGTCAGCGTCCAGCCCAGGCGCTCAGCGGCCTGCGCCGACGTCGGCAGGTCGCTCATGCCGGTGCCCTCGCGCTTGAGGACCGGTTCGGCGAGCGCGAGGATCATCAGGCGCTGACTGTGCGTCAGCGGCACGTCGCCGATCGTGCTCAGCCCGTCGGCCCCGTCGTCGTCTTCTTCGGGCGGCGTCTCGCGGAACGCCGGTTCGGCGGCGTGGATCGTCAGCTCGTACGTGGTCGGACCGGCGCTGAAGATGACGGATGTCGAGGCGAACACGAGCGGCAGCCGTGCACCCGGTGCCAGCCACGCCTGCACGCGGCCACCCGAGTCGGTCACCGTCGCCGAGAGGCGGCTGCCGACGTTCGACAGCAGCCACAACCCCTCGACGTGCTGGATCGTGAGGAAGTTGCGGTGCAGGAAGAGGTTGTCGTCGATGGCGAGATCGCCCTCGCGCCCGACGGAGAACACGGTGCCGGGTGCGACCGGGAACTCCTCTCCGGCGAACTCGACCATCAGCTCGTCGGCAGCGCGCGATGTCGTCACGGCGTGCACCCCCGGACGGCGTCGGACGATCGCCCGGCGTCGCGGACGAGCACCACATCGATGCACGTCTGACCGCCGGGATTCGCCGGCACCACGATCTCGGTGTCGGTGATCGGCTCGAGGCTCGGCTCGGGTTCGGCGAGGGTCACCACGCCGTACAGGTAACGGTCGCCCTCCTGCGGGTCGGGGTTGGTCCAGGTGAACCGCACTCCGCCCTCGGCAGGGGTGCCGACGACGTTCTCAGGCTCGGGCACCACGGCCGCGACCGGGTCCTGCGGCCGCGACGACTCCTCGGTCACGGGGGTGCGCTCGGGCGTCCCCGCGAGCATGCCGGGCAGCGACACCCCGACGATGACCGCGACCACGACGAATGCGGCCACGCCGATCCCGATCCACAGGCCGGTCCGGCGGCGGGGCGCCGCACCGCTGTCGCCCGCCTCGACGGGGGCCGGGGGTGCTTCGGCGACGAAACCGGGAGCACGGATCACGGTCTGATCCACGGCATCCGTCGCTGCCATCGCCCAGGGGTCCGTCGTGTGCGGGGCGGGCGCGCCGCGAAGCACGGTCTCGAACTCGGCGGGGTCGGAGCCGGCAGGCACGAACCCCGACGGCACGGTTCCCGTCGCCGGCGGCGCGGTGGGCGCGAAGGCCCCGGCGCGCCCGCTCGGAGCCGTCTGCGCCGAGGGGCGTGTCAGCCCCGCGGCCGGATTGGTCTCGGGGTTGATGCTGACGACGCCCCGCACGCGCGTGAGGCCGTCGTCCTCGTCCTGCTCGACGTCCTCGGGGACGTGGTCGTCGAGGATGTCGATCGCCGTGACCGAGTGCGACAGCTCGATCTGCACCGTCTGCAGCGCGCGGGCGAACGCGAGGGCGCTCTCGTAGCGGTCGGCGGAAGGCTTGGCCATGGCCCGATCCAGCGCCCGCTGCAGCGTGGCCGGTACATCGGCACGGCCGAGGGGAGGCAGCGGCATCGTCTCGATGCGGTGGATGAGCTCGGCGGCGTTGTTGCGCTGACCGGCCACCTCGAACGGCGAATGGCCGGCGAGGAGCGTGTACACCGTGGCGCCGAGGGCGTACACGTCGGAGCGCGGGTCGCTGCGCGGCACATCGGCGAACGACTCGGGCGGCGACCAGGGGATCGACAGGCCCGCCGACTCGGCGGCGGCGCCCGTGGTCGAGGCGATGCCGAAGTCGGTGAGCGCGGGCCGGTTGTACTCGGTGACCAGGATGTTGGCCGGTTTGATGTCACGGTGCAGCACGCCCGCGCGATGGGCGGTCTCCACCGCGGCGGCCACCTGCACACCGACCCGCAGCGATTCGGCGATCGAGAACGGCTCGCGCCGGTAACGCACCTGCAGATTCGGCTTGGGGCAGTACTCCATCACCAGATACGGGCGACCGTCGCGCGCGACGCCTGCCTGGTAGATCGTGACGATGGCCGGATGCGTCGAGAGCATGGCCATGACGTTGGCCTCGGCAGTGAACTCCTCGACGGATCCGCTCGACATGCGGTCCGTGAGCAGCACCTTCACCGCGACGCGGCGCTTGGGCAGCTGCTGCTCGTACAGGTAGACGTCGGCGAAACCGCCCGATCCGAGCAGGTCGACGTAGGTGAAGCCCGGAAGGTCGGGCGGCGCCATGGGCGCGCGCTTCGCGCTCACGACACCGCCTCGATGGCGACGGTGATGCCGTCTCCGAGATCGAGGACGTCACCGGGAACCACCACCGAGCCTTCTCCGGGGTGCAGACGCATCGGCTCGCTCCCCGCACGCAGCAGTGTCGTGCCGTTCGTGGTGCGCAGGTCGGTCGCCACGATGCTCTCGCCTTCGACACGAAGCTCGACGTGACTGCGCGAGATGTCCTGCTGGGGACTGTCCACCGCGACCAGGTGCGGCAGGTCGGTTCCGCTCACACGCGTCGAGCGCGGACGGCGTCCGATCACGACCGTGCGATCGAGCATCACCACCTGGCCCGTCGAAAGCCGCACCTGCCCCGGAGCCGGCGGGCGCGGCGGGGCGAGCGGCGATGTGAACGGAGACACCGGCACTGCCGCCGACGGCGACTCGCCCGCCGCCGCCTTCAGCGCCCGGGCCTGTGCGAGCGAGATCGTCTCGCCGTCGTGGTCGCCGGGCAGTGCGTCAGGCAGCGGAGCGGCATCCCCGGGGTGACGGACGACCGTCGCCGCGAAGGCCTCCTCATCGGCCTTCACCGGCTGCGCGTCGGCCGGCGCATCGCCCGATTCGTCGCGTTGGGGACCGCGGTCGGTGTGCACCGTCGAGTCGGCGGGGATCAGCGTCTCGGTGAGCGACAGCACGGCGCGTGAGTCGATGAGCCCCGAGGGCACCGGAGCGGATGCGGGAGCCACCGGCTGCTCGCCGGTCTCAGGTCGCGCAGGCTGAGGTTTCGCGGGCGGGCCCGACGACGGCGGCATGGGCGCGGGCACGGCGAGCGGGTTCGACGAAAGGCCCGGCGAGACCGGCTCCGGTGAGGCGGCAGGCGCGGCCGACTCGGGATCGGGCTCGGGCTCGGGATCGGGTTCCAGCCCGGGCTCCGGCTCCGCCCCGGGCTCCGCCTTCGCGGCGGCTGCGACTGCCTCGGGCCGGGCGGCAGGATCGGGCTCGGGAGCGGGTTGAGCGCCCGACACGGACGTAGCGCCGACCGCGGCCGACGCCGGTGCTGGTGCCTGGGTCGGTGCCGGTGCCGGTGCATCCCACGTCACGACCGACGCCAGGACGACGGCGTCGTTGACCGGAAGCTCGGCCGGGAGGGAGCCGTCCGGCGAGAACACGACCCTGATCACACCCGAGACGAGCCGCTCGGTCCAGGTCGTGACGCCGGCACCCGACACGCGCTCGGATTGCGTGGCTTCGACGTCGAAGGCGATGTCTCCACGGACGGCGATCCGCACCGCGGCACCCTCGGCCAGGGCGACGCCGAACGGCGGGATCGCCGTCAGCGACGTGCCGTACGCGCCGGTGAGGGCCTCGATCACCCCGCCCAGCCCGCGACCCTCGGCCACGAGTGAGCGGATCCGCGCCGCGAGCGTGTGCGGCGTCTCGGGCCCGAGGACGACGAACCCGTGCGGCGTGACGGCGACCGGGGTCGACCCGGGTGCGTACAGCGTCGGCATCAGAATCCTCCTGAGGCGATCGCGCGGGGAAGCGTGTCGCCGTCGATGTCATCGACGGGCGCGCCCGCGGGAACCGTATCACTCTCGCACGATCCGTCGCGCCGCGTGCGCACCATCGTGGCGTCGATGACGAGCGCGGTGATGTTGTCGCGTCCGCCCCGCACCATCGCCTCGTGGACGAGGCGCGTCGCGGCCGCCTGGGGGTCGGTCTCGGCCAGGAGGATGCCGTGGATCGCGTCCTGATCGAGCTCGCTCGACAGTCCGTCCGAGCACACCAGGATGCGATCTCCGCTCTCGGCGGGGATGAGCCAGTAGTCGGGCTCGCCGTCGCTGCCCGCGCCGATCGCGCGAGTGATCACATTGCGCCGTGTGTCGCGCTGGGCGGCTTCGGCCGCGAGCTGACCGCTGTCGACGAGCTCCTGCACGACCGAGTGGTCGACGCTGACCTGCTCGAACACACCGGCACTCAGACGATACGTACGCGAGTCGCCGAGATTGACCGTGAGCCAGTAGCCCTCGCCGTCGACATCGGCGATCACCACGCCCGCGAGGGTGGTACCGGCACCGGCGCCGCGTCCGGCGGGAAGGGCACCCACTCGGCGTCGGGCGGCCGCGACGGTGGTGTGGACGTCGTCGATCGTGAGGCTGTCGCGACCGGCCAGACGTGCGAACTCGTCCACTACCGCCGCGCTGGCGATCTCACCCGCCTGATGCCCGCCCATCCCGTCGGCCACCAGGAACATCGGAGTCTGGGCGATGTACGCGTCCTCGTTCACCCGCCGCCGCAGCCCCGGGTCGGTCGCGGCGCCGAAGACGACGGTGATGGGCGCCGATTCTCGTGCCATCACGCGCCGCCGACAGCGGCCGTGCGGTCGCCGAACTCGAGGCGGTCCCCCGCGCGCAGGCTCGTCTGCAGTCCTGGCGCGAGCGGGATCCGGCCGCCGTCGCGAACCAGCACGGTGCCGTTGGTGGAATGACGATCGACGATCCAGGGGCCGCTCGCGTCACCGCCGATCTCGAAGTGGGTCTTCGACAGCGACAGCGTCTCGTCGCGGACGGCGATGGCCACGGCGCCGGTCTCCATCGCGGGGTTGCGCCCGTACAGCGTGCGCCCGTAGACGGCCATGCGGGTGCCGTCGTCCCACGTGAGGACGGTGAGGACCGGGGCGTCCTCGTACAGCGCGGCCCGCTGGGCCGGCGGCGGCACGGCCCCCACGCCCACCCCACTCAGGCGAGTGTCGTCGAGGTCGGCATCGGCCGTGGCCGTGGCCGTGGCGGCCAGGGGCTCCGTCGTGGTCGCCGCCGGGAAGGGCATGGTCAGCCCGGGGAAGTCACCGAGCGCGGCAGGGGCCGTGCCGGGCACGCCCGCGATGACGCCGACCGGCGCAGCGACGCGTCGGCGCACCACGGCGGTCGCCTCGCCGAACGGGTCTTGCGGGTCCGGGGCATGCGTGGCGGCCGCGGCGGAGGCCGGGACGGTCGCAGGCGCGTACGCCGGGCCCGCAGCCGCGTACGCGGGCGCGGCCGGGGCGTACCCTGGCGCCGCCGGGGCGTAGACCGGCGCCGCCGCGTATGCGGGCGCGGCAGACGCGTACGCGGGCGCGCCCGCATACGCGGGAGCCTCGGCGGCGTGCGGCTGAGCGAGGTACGGGTTCGCGGCCGGCCCGGCGTACGCGGCGGCCGTCGTCGCGGCATCCGTCCCCCGCTTGTCGACCACGACGGCCTTCGCGGCCATGTCGTGCCAGCCCTGGCGCCGCGGGCTCGAGTCGAACAGGGGGGTGAAGTAGCCGACCACGATCGAGCCGGCGAGGCCCCACACGAGGTTGCGCAGGATCGCGCGCCAGAACCCGATGGGCGCGCCCGTCACCTCGTCCTGCAGACGCACGCCGAATGCGCGCTGGCCGATGGAGCCGCGCCCGCCCTGCATGGCCGAGTACACCAGCAGCCACGCCACCAGGCACGCGGCCAGCACCGCGTACGAAGTGATGGCGACGACCGCGACGAGGCCGTAATCGCGCCTCGCACTGCTGCCCATCACGACGATGGCCAGGAGGACGAAGAGGACGAACGCGAGCCCAGACGAGATTGCGAGATCGACCGCGAAAGCACCGGCTCGGCGTCCGAGGGACGCGGGGCTCGCGACGAAGGGCTGACGTGCGGTCATGCGTTCTCCTGCGGATCTGATCCGGAGCGCTCGGGCGCGCTCTCGGATGCGGCGCCCGCCTTGGCACGCTTCTTCGCGCGCTCGGGACGGACTCGCGGGTCGGTCGGAATGGCGATCGCCCGCGCGGGCAGGGCGAAACGGGTGCCCGCGAGGAGGGAACGGATGCTGAGCCGCGCCTTCATGCGCTGCCACCACGATCGGCTGCTCGCCATGCCCCCGACGATCTCGTCGACCTGGGTCCAGAACACCTCGACGTCGTGAGGGCTCGGCTCAGAGGGTCCGAACACCTCGAGGTCGGCGCGCGAGGCGAGCGTGGCCACGCGCGGCTCGGCGAAGGCGGTGCTGAGCACACCGGCCTCTTCGAGACGCGTGCCGCCGGTGCGCACCGGTGCGCCGTGGTCCGACGCGCGGTCGACCAGCTCGTCCCAGCCCCCGCTGATGCGATCCGCGGGGCGCTCGGCTTCGCGGCGCCGTCGGCGACGCGTGGCTTTGAGGACCCCGATGACCACGAAGGGCGCAAGCAGCACGAAGAGGATGCCGAGGGTGCCTGCGCCGATGCCCACGATGGTCCACAGCAGGGTCAGATCGAGCGCGTTCTCGTCCTCCGAACCGCCGTCGTCGGTGACCGTCGGCGGCAGGTCCACCGGCTCCTGCGGCGGAGGCGGCGGCTGCAGCACCTGCGGCTTGGGATCGGCCTTGGGTTTGGTGGTCTGGTCGTTGGGGACCTGGTCCTCGGGCGGCGTGGGGTCGAACGGCACCCAGCCGGCGCCCTCGAACGCGATCTCGACCCACGCGTGCAGCGAGTCGCCGGTCGCTTCGAAGACGGCCTGTCCTGCCTGGTCCTCGTCGGGGTAGAAGCCCATCACTACGCGGGCTGGGATCCCGACCTCGCGCGCCAGGAGCGCCATCGCCGTGGCGTACTGCTCGTCGTCGCCGACCATCTGCTCGGCACCCAGCAGCGTCGTGATGCGCTCGGCCCCGTGACCGGCGCGCGAGATCACCTCTCCGGCCAGCCCGTGACTGAAGAAGCCGCCCTCCGAGAGCAGGCTCTCGAGCGCGCGCGCCTGCTCGATCGGCGTCACCGCGTCGGCCACGGCGTTGGAGGCGACATCCGCCAGATCCTGCGGCACGCCCTCCTGCTCGGGAAGTGACACGGGCGCGAAGGGCGTATCGGCCAGAGCCTCGTCGCTCGGGATCTCGGGGATGACGCTGTCGATCGTGTACGCGTCGCCCTGCTGCAAGCGGGCGGTCACGACGCCCGTGGACGTCGACTCGTTGTAGTGGGCGGTACGGCGCAGGTCTTCGGCCCGTTCGCCGTCGAACGTGATGCTCCGCACGGCGCCGGCGTCCGGCATCCACACGCCCTCGAGGGCAGCGATCTCGACGTGCACCTTAGCCGGCGTGCCCTCGGCATCGGCCGACATGTTGGTGCGGACCGGCGAGAAGGCGCTGGAGGAGCCGGCACCCTCATCCGAGACGTTGTAGACGGTGCCGTTGTAGGCGTCCATGGTCGCCAGACGCACCCGCGCGTCTTCGGGCAGGCCACTGACCGTGAACAGCGTCTCATCGGGGAAGTCGCGGACGTACGCCCGGAAGGACTGCAGCGGGCTCGGAAATTCTCGGATGTCGAACGGCGGGATCACGACGTCACGCAGCACATAGCGCGGCGAGGCGGGCGCCGCGAACGCGCTCGTGGTGACGCCGATGACCGCCGCCAGCGCAATGACGCCCACGCCCATCACGGCGCGGCGCAGAGCGGCGCCGCGCGCACCGGAAGAGCCCTCGCCGACCGAGACCGCTGCGGCCTGCGGCTGCCAGGCCTGACGGATCGCCAGCCACACCACGGCGACCAGGCCGAACACCATGCCCTGGACCACTGGCACGACGGGCTGTGAGGTGCCGAGCGCGATCTCGACGGCGAGATACGCCGCCGCGGGGATCAGCGCCCACGCCGCAGCGGGCGCGCGCACTGCCAGAGACGTGGTCAGCACCGCCGCGACGAGCGCGAGCAGGAACGGAACGACGAGGTGCCCGTCGCCGGCGGCGACCGGTGCGACGGTCGTCAGCAGCTGCTTCCACGACGTGACGGTCCCCTCCGCGAGCAGGCGGAGCGTCTCGAGGGTCGGGATCACACCAGCGACGGTCGTGTGAGGCAGGGCCAGCGCGCCGCCGAAAAGGAAGTACGCCGCGACCGTGGCCCCCGACAGCAGCAGGATGCCCCAGCGCAGGACGGCGCCCAGGACCCCGAGGCTCATGCCGAGCAGAAGGCCGCCGAGAGCGGCGACAAGGTAGCGCGGGCCGTCGAAGGTCGACCAGAAGCCGACGACCGGAATCGTGAGGAGGGCCAGGATGGCCCCGAGATCGAGCAGCCATCGGCGGACCGGCAGCGAGGTCGCGGGCACAGTGGGGGCCGTCATGCCAGCACCTTCCGCAGGGCTCCGGAGAGCTGCTCGAGCGCGCCGATCGTCACGACGTCGGCCTCGCCGATGCGGCGCAGCGACGGTGTCGCGCCCGAGTGCGCGACGACGGCGAGCACGCGCGCACCGAAGGGCAGGCGACTGCACGCGGTGCGCAGGTCGTTGGCATCGACCGTGCTGCCGCACACCAGCACCACGACGCTGGCGAGGGCCAGAGTCGCCGCGACCGAGCCGGAGAGCTCGACGATGCTTCCCGCCCGCGGCTTGGAGTGGGTCAGGCCCGACAGGGCGTCGAGGAATTGCTTGCCCGTGCCGGCGGGAAGACCCCGCTCCTGCACGCGGACCTCGACGCGCTGGGAGTCGCGCAGCGCGCGAAGCCCGAGCGAACCGGCCGCCGAGATCGCCAGCTCGAACTCCTCGTCGTCCCGGTAGTCGGCAGGACTCGTCGACAGCCCGATCACGAAGTGGGACCGGCGCGTCTCTTCGTACTGACGCACCATGAGGTCGCCGGTGCGCGCGGTCGACTTCCAGTGCACGTGGCGGAGGTCATCGCCGGGCTGGTACTCACGCAGCGCATGGAACGACACGTCATCGCGCGACAGATCGGTCGCCGGAAGCCCCTCCAGGTCGCGGAGGAAGCCGAGCGACTGCCCGTCGAACAGCACCGTGCGCGGGTGGACGAACAGGTCGACCGGCTCGTCCCGACGGTGCACGCGCTCGAACAGACCCAGAGGATCGCCCCGGACGACACTCACCGGACCGACCTTGACCACCGCACGACGCGTGGTCGGAATCGCGAACAGCTCCTCGGCGGTATGGCCCGGGGCGAGGCGGCCGACTTCGAAGACGCCGCGCCCGGAGCCCACCGGCAGCAGCACCCGCGAGGGCAGGATCGCGCGGCTGCCCGCGTTGGCGAGTGTCAGCGCGCCGACGGCTCGCTCGCCCACGACGACTCGCGTGCGGTTGAGATCGAGAGACACCTCGTAGGCGGTGCGGCCGATGAGGAAGAGCAGGCACAGCGCCAGGACACTGGTGACGACGACGGCTGCGACCGTGAGTTCCCACCACCCGAGCACCTGGCCGAAGACCCACAGCACGAGGGCGGCGGCGATGAGCACCCAGGCCACCGGCCGCACGACGGCGACGACGCCGCGCAGCCAGCGCAGCGCGATCGACGCGAGATGCGCCGCCGCGCCGACGGCGACGCCGCGCTGCTGCGCGGCGTCCGTCGTCCCGAGTGCGTGCGAGGTCATCAGGCTGCGGACCTCGCCTGCGGTGCGGCCACCGCCTCGAGCACGCGTGCGATGACGGTCTCGGCGCTGGTGCCGGCGAACTCGGCTTCGGGATCGAGCACGAGGCGGTGCGTCCACACCGGACCCGCGAGCGTCTTGATGTCGTCGGGGAGCACGAAGTGACGACCCTGCGCCGCCGCGAAGACCTTCGCGATGCGAATCATCGCGAGCGAGCCGCGCACCGAGACGCCCACGCGGGTCGCCGCATCCTGACGGGTCGCCTCGGACAGCTGCGCCGTGTAGCGCAGGACGGCCGGGTCCACGTGCACCGTGCCTGCGAGGTCGGCCATGTCGGCCACGGCGCCGGTCGTGATGATGGCGGTGAGGTGCGCCGAAGGATTGCGGTCGGCGGCACCGGCCAGGATGCGCTCGGCCACCGCGAGGTCGGGATAGCCGATCGACGACTTGATGAGGAAGCGGTCCAGCTGCGCCTCGGGCAGCTTGTAGGTCCCGGCCTGCTCGATCGGGTTCTGGGTGGCGATCACGAGGAACGGCCGGCCCACCTCGTGGGGCACGCCGTCGACCGTCACGCGCGACTCCTCCATGACCTCCAGGAGCGCCGACTGGGTCTTGGGCGACGCGCGGTTGATCTCGTCGGCGAGCACGATCGAGGCGAAAACCGGTCCGCGGTGAAACTCGAACTTGTGCGAGACCTGGTCGTAGATCGTGACGCCCGTGACGTCCGAGGGCAGCAGGTCGGGCGTGAACTGGATGCGGCTGCTCGTGCCCTGCACGGTGGCCGCGAGCGCCTTCGCGAGGCTGGTCTTGCCCGTCCCCGGTGCGTCCTCGAGGAGCACGTGCCCTTCGGCCAGCATCGCCGACAGCACGAGGGCGACGACCTCTCGCTTGCCCATCAGAGCGTGATCGACGTTGTCGACCAATCGCGTGAAGGTGCCCTGGAACCAGGCGGCCTGTTCAGGGGTCATCGTCATGTCGTTCTCGTTCTCGTTCTCTCGATGTGGTTGTCGTCGTTACCAGGTGCGTCGCTCGGACGTGCCCCAGCCGTCGATCGTGACCCAGACCTCGGCGCCGGGGTCACCGAAGTAGCAGCCGATCTGCGTCTGACCGTTGGCCTTGAGCGAACGCACCGACCCGCCCGCGAATGGCGTGCCACCGTATGGGCCGGTCGCGTTGCAGTGGACGCGGTAGTCGCCCGCCGGGAAGTTCTGCGTGTTCACCACGAAGTACGCGCACGCCGCCGACGTGCAGTTCGGCTGGCCCTGGGCAGACTGTCCTCGACTGACCCAGACTCTGGGTTGGGGCGGCGCGGCCGTGCGGTCGGAAGCTCTCGCGACCTCGGAAACCTGGTCCTCGGTGTCGTACGCACGCACCTGGATCGTTCCCGTGAAGTTGTACCCGTGGTCGATGGTGCGGCTGCCCTCACGCCCGACGTTCTGCCAGCCGTTGCCGTTGATGTTGATCTGCATGACCTGGATGCCGCGGCCGTTGTCCGCCGGCGCAGACCACGAGTACACGATCGACGTGCCGCTCGCGCGCGCATTGGCGCCGGGGGTGCGCACCGGCCCGTACGGGATCGCCTGGTTCGAGGGCGCCGACTCGGCGCCGTTGTACCGCACGCCGTCCATGGCGGTGTAAGCCCGCAGCCGCACCGTGTAGGTCTGTCCGTTGTTGAGCCCGCCGATGGTGTTGTTGCCCGGGAGCGCCTGCCACTGGGCGCCGTTGAGCGAGAACTCGTAGCGCAGCTCCTCGGCGTTCGCCCCGTTGCCGGGCGCGGCGTTGTAGCTGACCACGATCGCGCTGTTTCCGCTCGGGGTAGAAGCCTGCACGTTCGTCGGCGCGCCCGGCGCGACGAAGGCGCGGCGGGGCGACGACGGCGCGCTGTCGGCGCCCCAGCCGGCCTTGTTGCGCGCGGCGACGGTGAACGTGTAGTCGGTGGTCGACGCGTCGATCGCGAGCGCCTGCGAGGTCTGACCGCCGGGGATCCCGGTGATCGTGTCCAAGACGGATCCGCCGCGGATCACGTTGAGGCGGTACTCGGCGATCGCATCGCCGTTGTTCGCCGGAGCGCCCCACGACACGCGCATCTGCGCCTGCGATCCGACCGGGTCGAGCCTTTCGACGGACGGTGCGGCCGCGGCATCCGGTGCGCGTGCCGGAATCTCGCTCGCCGACCAGCCGCTCCAGCTCGACGGCTCGGGCGCGCGGTTGTGGGCCTGCACGCGGACCTGGTAGGCGGTGCCGTTCTCGAGCCCGTCCCACACGAGCGCGTTGCCTGTGATCGCGGTCTTCTGCGCGATGCCGGACGGCGGGGCCGGCGAGATCTCGAGAGTGAACGTCTCGACGGGCGAGCCGGGGGTCGTCGGAGTCACCCACGCGACCTGCAGGCTGCGGTCGCCGAAGACGAGTGTCGGCGGCTGCGGTGTGTCAGGACGCGCGTCCGGACGCGCCGTCTCGGACGGTGCCGACGGCTCGGACGGACCGACCCGGTTCTCGGCGACGACCGTGAAGTTGTACTCGACGTTGTTCGTCAGGCCGTCGAGCGTGCACGTCGTCGCGAGACAGACCTTCTCGTAGCCGCCCGCCGTCGAGGTCACGAGGTAGCGCTCGATCTCGGCGCCGTTGTTCGCCGGCGGGCTCCACGACAGCACGACGGTGCGGTCCTGCACGCTCGACACGGTCGGGGTTCCGGGAGCATCGGGCTTGCCCTGCACGGTCAGGCGGATGCGGCCCTCGACCTCGCGATCGGGGTCGTTCGTGGCATCCTGCACGCGATAGCGCACGACCATGGTCCCGAAGAACGTCTCGCTCGGCGTGACCCGCACCTCACTGCCCGCCACGTCCACGTCGCCCTGCCCGGTCTCGACGAGGGCCGTCGTGATCTCGAGCGGTGTCTCGGGGAACGGGTTGACGTCGTTGGCGAGCACCGGCACGGTCACCGTCCTGCCCTGCGGAGCCTCTTCGACGATGTCGTCGTTCGCCGTCGGCAGCTCGCGCGTCGACGCCGTCACGCGCACGTTCACGACGCCCTCGACCGGTTCGGTCGTGCCGTCGTCGATGCGCAGCCGGATGGTGGCCGCCGATCCCTTCGGCGTACCGGCGTCCGCGCTCACACGCAGCTCCTGGCCGTCGACCGAGGCCGACATGCCGTCCGGCGAGCCGCCGACGATCTCGTAACGCATGTCTTCCAGGTCTTCGGGATCGGGATCGGTCGTGAGGCCGAGCAGATCGAGGACAGCGGGGTCCTCGCCCGGAGCGACGTCCATCTGCCCGCCGGTGAACGTGGGCTGCTGGTTCTCGGGCGGCAGCACGGTGATAGGCAGCGTGAGCGTCGCCTTGCGGCCCTCGGGATCATCGGGCCCCGTGCCGTCGGTGACCTCGAACGTGATGGCGTCGGGGCCGAAGTATCCCTGCGCCGACGTGTAGACCAGCGTGGTCTGGTCCTTCACGAGCGATGCGCCGTCGCTGTGCGCTGCGGTCACCTTCGCGGCCTCGGTGACGACGACCTTGGCGTCGCCGACGGCGCGGACGTGGTCGGCCAGCGCGATCTCGACGGTCTCGCCGCTGGCGACCTCGACCGGGTCGGTGGAGACGAGGCTGGGCGGCAGCGACGACAGCGCCGGGACGTGGATGAACGCGGATGCCGCGTTCCCGTCCTGATCGGTGATCGTGTACGTGATCAGCCGGTCCGCGTCACCCAGGGTGATGCTGACCGTGCCGTCGGCGCGCACGCGCGCACCCGCGTCGGAGACCGTCACGTCGAGGTCCTCGAGCGTGCCGTCCGGATCCTCGTCGTTGGCGAGGACCTCGAGCTCGACGGTGTCTTCCTCGACATCCTGCGCGCGCACGTAGTCATCGCGTGCGATCGGTGCCAGCAACGGCACATCCTCCGACACGGTGATCTGCACGACCGCTTTCGCCTGGGCGCCTCGGGCATCGCGGATCGTGTACTGCAGCGACGTCTCGGTCGGCTCGGACGGCGAGGTCACGGTGACCCGGTTGCCGTCGACCTTCGCCGACAGCCCCTCGACGTCGGGCAGGATGAGGCCGTTCTTGAGCACCCAGTACTCGTCGCCGTCGGGATCGGAATCGTTCTCGAGCACCGGGACTGCGACGCGGCGATCGGGTCGCATCACGACGGCGTCCTTGACGGCGTACGGCGCCTGGTTGATGCCTTCGGCGGGCGCGATGCCCACGCGGATGGACGCTGTCGCCTCGGCGCCCAGACGATCGCGCACGCGATAGGTGAAAGCATCCACTCCGGCGGTGTCGTCGAATGCCTCGTAGATCATGTAGTCCGAGCCGGTCTCGACGATCCGGCCCTTCTCGGGCGACGAGGCGATGCCCACGAGCCGCACCGAGTCGCCGTCGGCGTCGATTCCGTCCAACGGCACGGTGATGCGTACCCGGCTGCCACCGAGGACGCGCGAGGTGAGGTCACGAGGGCGCGGCGCCGCGTTCGTCTCGGCGTTGACCGGGAGCACCTGGATCGTGATGTAGCCGGCGTCCTTCTGACCCGTGCTGTCGACGACCTCGTATGTCGCGTACACGGTCCCCGGTTCCTCCGACGCGCGGAAGCGCACCGTGTCCTGCGATACGAAGATCTCGCCCTTCTCGAGCTCGGGCAGCGGATCCACGAGCTCGGGAGCGACATGGATCGCATCGTTGTTCGGGTGGTAGTCGTTGTCGAGCACCGGGATGTTCACGACGTCGCCCGCGCGCACCACGACCTGATCGTCGTTGGCCACCGGTGGGCGAAGCTGCGACGGCGCGGGGATGGGGATGACGATCACGTCGCCCTCGGCCGAGTGCGAGCCGTTCGAGATGCGGTACGAGATGCGCACCTGCTCCGACAGTGCCGCCTGGTCGCTGATGCGCAGCGTCTCGTGATTGAGGACGGCCACAGCGATGCCGGAGTTGGGCTCGACGGTCACTGACTGGATGACGAGGATGCCGCCCGAGGGGTCGGAGTCGTTCGTCAAGGCATTGACGAGCACTTCGCCGCCGCTCGGCAGGAGCGCGACGTCGCGCACCGCCACCGGCGGGATGTTCGTCTCGCCCTCGGCGAGCACGTCCACCCGCACGATCCCGGGGACGGCGTTGGCGCCGGCCGCAACCAGGTACTGGACGTAGTAGGTGCCCGGCGTCGGCGACGTGAACGTGAACGTCTTGTTGGCGTAGTCCGGGGCCAGTTCCGCGCCCGGCACCGGGTCGACGCGGGTCAGGCGCAGCGGCTCGCGGCCCGAGCTGGTGTCGTTGGCGAGGGGCGAGACCGTTGCGGTCTGGCCGACGCGCACCGCCACGTAGTCGGCGTTCGTGATGGGAACGGTCGAACCCACCGGCCGCACGTCGAAGCGTACGGTCCCCGTGGACGCTTCCATGCCGTCCGACACGACGATCTCGACGTCTTTGCGCCCCTGCACGCCGCCCACCGCACGGTAGGTGATGCGTCCGTCCGACGTGAAGTCGGCCTCGTCGCCCTCGGCAGGCACGACCCCGCTCAGGAATACGTCGTCGCCGTCGGGGTCGATCCAGTCGGGCAGCACGTTGTAGGTGACCGTGCCGCCCGATTCGACGGTGACCGTCGTGACGCGCTTCTGCGTCGGCGGCGCGTTCGCGTCCCAGCCACGGACGGTCAGTGACGCGGTCGCCGTATCGGTGCCGCCGCGGCCGTCCGAGATCTCGTAGGTGAAGGATGTCGCGCCCGAGGCATCCTCCGGGATGGCGATCTGCAGCGCACGGCCGTTGTCGATCGACTGCACGTCGCCGATCGAGGGGCCCTCGTTCACGACCTGCGCCGTGAGCACATCGCCGTCGGGGTCGCTGTCGTTGTCGAGGAGCGGCAGGATCGTGGTCCGCCCTGGACGCACTCCCAGGTCGTCGTCGGTGGCGATGGGAGGGGTGTTGATCTCGGAGCGTTCGGGGGTGGTCGTCTCGACCGTCTCCTCGGTGGTCTCCTCGTTCTCTTCTGTGGCTTCTTCGGGCGGAGTGATCTCCTCCCAGTTGTCCACGCGCTGCAGGCTCTCCGAGGCCAGCCAGGTCGCACCGCCGACGATGTCGTTGAGCACGATGACGTCACGGTTGACGCGGAACTTCAGCACCGAAGTAGCGTCCACGCCGTCGATGTCGCTCGTCAGGTCATCGTCGTCGCCCAGGCAATCGCGCACGAAGCGCGCCGATCCGCTCCAGGCACCGTAGGCGCACCCCTCCAGCCACACCGGCGCGGCCGGCGAGCCTTCGGATCCCGCGTCGATGACCTTGGGGTCGGCGCCGTCGAAGGGCACCCGAACGAGCGCCCCGTCGGTCGCAATGGTGAAGCCCTCCGCCGCGGCCGACGGCTGCTGAAGGACACCGCTGCGCGCGCCGTCGACGGTGAACGACCGGCCGTCCGCGTAGGCCGTTCCGGTGGACGCGTCGAGCACGACGGGGCGATCGCCGACGGCGGTGATCGACAGCTCCGCGTCGCCGGGAAGATCTCCGAGCCCTGTTCGCACCGGTTCACCCGGGGCGCCGTCCTCCTGCAGCCGCACGGTGACGACCTCGCTCGTCTCGGCCGACACCGCGTGAACCACGCCGTCGAGGCCGACCGCGACATCCGATCCTTCGCCGACATTCGCGGCGGGATCGGTGCCCTCGATCTGGAAGGATCCGACGCCGGCAGCCTCAACGACCCACAGGTCGCCGGAGTCCTGGTCGAGGATGGCCACCGTCGAGCCTCCCAGCTCGACCTTCGCGCCGCCGGGGACGTTCGCGGCTTCGGCCAGCGACACCATCGCGGGGTCGACGACCGCGACGCTCGAGCCCGCCTCATCGACGACCAGCACGTTCTCACCCGATTGGAGGATGTCGTACTCGTCACTCGCGGCGCGGAGCCCGCCGTCGAGCACCTGCGACTCGTGGTTGAAGTGGCCCACCAGGAGGGCCGACTTCTTCGTCACCCACACGCCGCCGTCGTGCAGGTCGACTTCGGTCGTGGGGAGGCCCTGATAGACGAACGCCAGCGTCGTGATCGTCACGGCCGCCGCCGTCACCGCACCGGCGGACGCGAGGGTGCGTGGCCGAGCACGAAGCCACGCGAAAGACCTCATGGACCTCGACCTCCTGGGGCGTCGTCGTTCGTCGTCAGGGCGGCGGCGCCTGAGGCCTCAGGCACGCACAAGAGAAGGGGAGCGCTCCAGCCTAACCCGACCGACTGCGCGCGCCAGGCGAGGAGGACCGCCAGGGAGATGGTATGCGCTCAGCAGGCGCGATGCCCATGGGGACATTCCCCCATGGGCATCGGGCGACTCCGCCGATCGGCGCCGCGGCTCAGCCCGCGACGTACTCCCGCAGGTGGTGCGCGGTCAGGGTCTCTCCGTCCGCGATGAGGTCGGCCGGCGTCCCCTGGAAGACGATCTCGCCGCCGTCGTGCCCGGCGCCGGGCCCGAGGTCGATGATCCAGTCGGCGTGCGCCATGACCGCCTGATGATGCTCGATCACGATGACGCTGTTGCCCGCCTCCACCAGGCGGTCCAGCATCCCGAGCATGTTCTCGACGTCGGCGAGATGCAGGCCGGTCGTCGGCTCGTCGAGCACGTAGATCGCACCCTTCTTCGCCATCGAGATCGCGAGCTTGAGCCGCTGCCGCTCGCCGCCCGAGAGGGTGTTGAGCGCCTGGCCGAGCGTGATGTAGCCGATGCCGACGTCGATCATGCGCGCGAGCGTCGTGTGCGCGGGACCCTTCGTGAAGAAGACGGATGCCTCGTCCGCCGACATCGCCAGCACCTCGGCGATGTTCTTGCCCTCGAGCCGGTATTCGAGCACCTCGTCACTGAAGCCGGTGCCGTCGCACACCTCGCACAGCGTCTCGACGCTCTGCGTGAAGCCGAGGTTCGTGATGATGACGCCGAGTCCCTTGCAGGCGATGCACGCCCCGTCGGAGTTGGCGCTGAACAGGCCCGGCTTGACGCCGTTGGCCTTCGCGAACGCCGAGCGGATCGTGTCGAGCAGGCCGGTGTAGGTCGCCGGACTCGACCGTCGCGAGCCCTTGATCGGCGCCTGGTCGACCACGACCACATCGTCGAAGGCGGGCACGTTGCCGTGGATGAGCGAGGACTTGCCCGAGCCGGCGACGCCCGTGACGACCGTGAGGATGCCGAGGGGGATGTCGACGTCGACGTCGCGCAGGTTGTGCTGCGTCGCACCGCGGATCTCGAGCGCCCCCTTGGGCGAGCGCGTCGAGGGCTTGATCCGTGCGCGGTCGTCGAGGTGCCGCCCCGTGATCGTGCCCGAGGTCCGCAGGCCCGCCACGTCACCGGTGTACTGGATCTCACCTCCGGCGCGTCCCGCGCCCGGCCCCAGGTCGACGATGTAGTCGGCGATCTCGATGACCTCGGGCTTGTGCTCGACGACGAGCACCGTGTTGCCCTTGTCGCGCAGCTGCTGCAGCAGGTCGTTCATGCGCTGGATGTCGTGCGGGTGCAGGCCCGCCGTCGGTTCGTCGAACACGTAGGTGACGTCGGTGAGCGCCGACCCCAGGTGCCGGATCATCTTGGTGCGCTGCGCCTCGCCGCCCGAGAGGGTGCCGGCGGCGCGGTCCAGCGAAAGGTAGCCGAGCCCGATGTCGATGAATGATCCGATCGTCTTGCGCAGGCCCGCCATCAGCGGCGCCACCGCGGGGTCGTCGACCGTGGCGAGCCACTCCGCGAGATCGGTGATCTGCATGGCCGCGGCATCCGCGATGCTCACGCCGTCGATCTTGGACGACCGCGCGCCCTCGTTCAGGCGTGTGCCGCCACAGTCTGGGCACGGCATGAACTTGACGGCCCGCTCGACGAACGCCCGGATGTGGGGCTGCAGCGAGTCGCGGTCCTTCTGCAGCATCCCCTTCGTGATCTTGGGCACGAGACCTTCGTAGGTCATGTTGATGCCGGCCATCTTGACCTTGGTCGGCTCCTTGTAGAGGAAGTCCGCGCGCTCCTGCTCGGTGTAGTCCTGGATGGGCTTGTGCGGGTCGACGAAGCCCGACTCGGTGAATCCCTTCACCATCCAGCCGTCGACGTTGTAGCCCGGGATCGTCAGCGCGCCATCCGCCAGCGACTTGGTCTTGTCGTAGAGCTCGTCCAGGTCGATGTCGCTGACCTCGCCGAGGCCCTCGCAGTGCGGGCACATGCCGCCGGTGATCTCGAACGTGCGGTGCTCGGGCTTGCCCTTCTCGGCGCCGCGCTCCACCGTGATCGCGCCGCTGCCCTTGACCGACGGGATGTTGAACGAGAACGCCTGGGGCGAGCCGACATGCGGCACGCCGATGCGGCTGAACAGCATCCGCAGCATCGCGTGCGCATCGGTCGCCGTGCCGACCGTCGAACGCGAGTTGGAGCCCATGCGCTCCTGGTCGACGATGATCGCCGGGCTGACATTCTCGAGGCCGTCGACCTCGGGGCGGTTGAGCTGCCCCATGAACTGCTGCACGAACGTCGGGTACGTCTCGTTGATGAGCCGCTGCGACTCGTTGGCGATCGTGGCGAAGACGAGCGACGACTTGCCCGAGCCACTGACGCCGGTGAAGACGCTCAGGCGACGCTTGGGGATCTCGACCGAGACGTTCTTCAGGTTGTTCTCGCGTGCTCCGACCACCCGGATGACGGAGTGGGTGTCGGCGATGTGAGGCTCAGGCATGCGCATCAGTCTGCCGCGTGATGCGGACATCCCGCTTCCTGAATTCTGCTCGATGCCCCCTCGGCTCAGGCGGCGTCGGCGGCCTCGGCCGGCTCGATCGCGAAGTTGTCTCGGAAGACGCAGGTCGGATCGTACGCCGCCTTGATCGCGCGCAGCCGCTGCAGCGTCGCCGGTGGGAACGCCTCGGCGATGCGCTCGGGCCGCAGCGACGAGTCGAAGCTCAGGTACATGCCCGCCGTGTGCTCGGCCAGGGCCCGCCACTGCGCGTCCAGACGTTCGGCATCCGAGCCGAGCGCGACGACGGAGAAGTTCGCCGACCGATGAGCGTAGGCGGTGGCATCCTCGGCGACATCCGACACCGCGCCGCCGACGGCGCGCAGCTGGAAGAAGGGGATGGCGCCGGATGCCAGCATCCCGGCCGCCGCCGCAGCGAAGGCGGGCGTGACGTGCTCGATCAGGCCCGACCGGGAATGCGGCTCGCCCGAGCCGTGCTGCGGACCGAGATCGGCGTTCGCCATGACCTGCGCGTACGCGGTGAGCTGCACGGACTGCTGGACGAGCGGCGCGAGCTCGGCGAAGGGCTGCAGGCGCGAGATGATCGTGTCGGGATCATCGGAGTCGACGAGGCCGTACAGCTGGACGACCTGCGGCTGCCCCGGCCGCGGACCGCCCGCGAGGAGGAACACCGTGAGATCGCGCGGCGCGGACTCGACGACCCTGCCGTACCCCTCGAGGAAGGCCGCCATGTCGTCGACCTGGAACGCGAGCTGCGCCCACCCGACCTGACCGACCTCGTCCACCTCGAACTCGAACGACGTCACGATGCCGACGTTGGCGCCGGCGCCGCGGATCGCCCAGAACAGATCGGCGCGGGTCGAGGCATCCGTCCTCACGATCGAGCCGTCGGCGAGTACGACCTCGGCCGCCCGCAGGTGGTCGATCGTCAGGCCGTGCTCGCGCGCGAGGAACCCGATGCCCCCGGCCGTCGCGAGCCCGCCGACGCCGACCCCGCCGTAGTCGCCCGACGTGAGCGCCCAGCCGCGTTCGCCGAGCACCGCGGCGACTTCGGCCCACCGCGCGCCGGGGCCGATGCGCACCAGCCGTCGCTCCTCGTCGAGCACCTCGATCGCGTTGAGCCGCCGCAGGTCGATCACGATGCCGCCGTCGTTCGTGCTGCGGCCGCTGATCCCGTGCCCGCCGCTGCGCACCGAGAGCGGAATGTCGGGATGCCGGCGCGCGAACGCGACCGCTTCGGCCACCTGCGCGGTCGTCTCGGGCTGCAGCACGACGCCCGGCGCTCCACCGCGCATGTAGGTCGCGCGCACGTCGCCGTACTCGAAGTCGCCGGGCTCGATCGCGCGGAGGCCCGCGGGCACGTCGTCGTACGCGATGCCCGCGCGTCGTGCCGACAGCGCCGCCGACGAACGCTGTGGTGCCTGCTGCGTGCCGCGAGCGCCGCGCTCCTTCGCGACGAGCTCGCGCGTGGCGGGGGCCACCTCCTCGCCGAAGAACCGCAGCAGCCGCGGGTCATCGGCGGCGATGATGAACGTGCCGATGCCGTCCTCGCTGGCCAGTCGTGCGAGGTGCTCGGCGAACTCCGCCGGATCGGCGGAAAGCTGACCGATGTTGAGCAGCCGGCGGATCTCACGCGGGTCGCGCCCGACGGACGCCGCGGCCTCGTCGATCGCGGCATTGCCCTTCTGCAGATCACCGGGCTGCAGGTAGCCGAGCGACGGCAGCCAACCGTCGCCCTTGCGCCCCGTCAGGGCGAGCATGCGCGGTTTGTAGGCACCGATCAGGAGCGGGATGTCGTGGGCCGGGCGCGGTCCGCGCTTGGCGCCGTGCACCCGGTGGTAGCGGCCGTCGGTGAAGACGCCGCCGCGCTGGTCGGTGCGCCACAACTCGCGGATGAGGTCGATGGCCTCCTCGAGCGCGTTCACCGCCTGACCCGGGGTCAGGCGCGTGCCGCCCATCGCCTCGATCGCGTCCCAGAAGCCGCCAGCGCCGAGGCCGAGATCGAAGCGACCGCCCGAGAGAAGGTCGAGGCTGGCTGCGGCTCGCGCCACGACGGCCGGCGGGCGCAGCGGCACGTTGAGCACGTTCGGCGCGATGCGGATGCGATCGGTCCGGGCCGCGACGAACGACATGAGCGTCCACGTGTCGAGGAACGCCGGCTGGTAGGGATGGTCCTGGAAGGTGACGAGATCGAGACCGGATGCCTCGGCCAGCTGCGCCAGCTCGACCGGAGTCTGCGGGTCGGCGGCGGCCGGCGTGATGAACGCACCGAACTCGAGTGGGTGTCCGTAATCCATGTGTGCCTCCGGCTCATGGAACCACCGGGGCACACCGTTCATTCCTCTGCGCACACCGCGGCGAGCGTCGTCCGCCAACGGGCGGGCGCCGACCCCGCAGCGCCCCGCCGGCTGGATTCCGGCGGGGCGCTGCGAGTGTGTCCGAGGAGAGACTCCTGGGTGTCGGGGGCGGAGCTGGTCTCCTGGTTACATCGTGTGGTCCCGGTTCTCCCCCGCCACCGTGATCGACCGACGTCGACGGCTGATCACGAGCGCCGCTCCACCCGCGAGCAGGAGGAAGATGCTGCTGAGCACGATCGACGCGGACAGGGTGCCGCCGGTGACGGCCAGGGGTGGTGGCGGTGCGGGCACGTCGTGCTGGGTGGTGCACACGCCCTCGGGGTCACAGATCGCCCGTTCGTCGGGACTGGTCACCACGTTGCGCAACTGCGCCGGGCCGGCGGCGGTCACATCCACCGAGTAGGTGATCGTGGCAGTCTGCCCCACCGCGAGATCACCCGTCCAGGTCAGGGTGTTCCCCGCCCGGGCCACGGTGCCGCTGCTGGCGGCCGCGTCACCGTTCCAGGTCGCATCATCCAGCACCCCCGACAGGTCGTCGGTGACCACCGCGTCGGTGACCGCACCCTCACCACGCTGGGTGACGGTGACCGTGTACGTCACCGTGTCACCGGCACGCACGGTGGCCCCGGATGCCGGGTCCGCGGTCTTGGCGTAGACATACCCGCCGGTCTTGTGGATGGTGCGGCACTCCTCGGTGCCATCCTCCGCCGTCACACAATCGCCGGCTTCGGACGGCGTGGTCACGACATTGGCGAGGGTGGTGTTACCAGCCCCGGTCACCGTCACCGAATAGGTGATCGTCACCTCATCACCCGGCGCCAGGTCACCGGCCCACGACAGCGTCGGTCCCTCGACGGTCGCCGTACCGGCAGTGGCCGCGACATCCCCGTTGTAGGACGCGTCATCCAGGACGTCCGTCAGGTCATCCACCACGGATGCCGCGACCCCGGCGGGACCGACCTGCGTGACGGTGACCGTGTAGGTGATGGTGTCACCGGCCTGCACGTCACTGTTGTGGATCGGGTCGGCCATCTTCGCGTAGGTGAACCGGCCCGTCTCATGCGTGGTCGTGCACTCCGGGTTCCCGTCCGCCGCCGGCACACACTCACCGTCCTCACCCGGCAACACCACGTTGGTCAGTGTCATGTCACCCTCACCGGTCACCGTCACCGTGTAGGTGACCGTCACCGCCGCACCCACCGCAAGATCACCGGACCATTCGATGGTCTCAGCATCCGCGTCGAACGAGGCCTCGCCCGCACTGGCGACCAGGGTGTCGTCCCAGGTCGCATCATCCAGCACCGCCGACAGATCATCATCGAACGACGCATCCGTCACCGCCCCCGGACCACGCTGCGCGACCGTCACGGTGTAGGTGATGGTCTCACCCACCGCGACATCGCTGCCGGGTGCGGCGACCGAGGTCTTGGCCACCGTGTAGTCACCGGTCAGGTGGGTCGTGGTGCAACCCGCCTCGTCGAGGCAGCCGTCGCTGGTGACCACGTTGGCCAGGCTCATATCACCCGCACCGGTCACCGTGACCGAATACGTCACCGTCACCACGGCATCCACCGCCAGATCACCCGACCACGACACCGTCGGCTCCGCGTAATCCGCCGACCCGCCACTTTCGGCCAGGTCATCGTTCCAGGTCGCGTCATCCAGCACCGCCGTCAGGTCATCGGCGAACGACGCATCCTCCACCGGCCCCGCACCGATCTGCGACACCGTCACGGTGTACTCGATGACCTCCCCGACCTGCACATCGCTGCCCGAGGCGGGGTCAGAGGTCTTCACCGTCTCGTAACGACCGGTCTGATGCTCGGTCTCACAATCAGCAGCCGCCTCACAACCCGGAGACTGCACCGTGTTCCCGATCAACGTGTCACCAGCAGCGGTCACCGTCACCGAATACGTCACCGTCGCCACATCACCCGGACCCAGATCACCCGTCCACGAGATCACCCCATCGACATACGTGAACGTCCCGTCCGAGGCGACGATGTCATCGTTGAACGTCGCATCATCCAACACCCCGGTGAGGTCGTCGTTGAAGAACTGCGCCACCACACGACCCTGACCCGACTGCGTCACCGTCACCGTGTACTCGATCACATCACCAACCTGCACATCGGAACCCGACGCCGGATCCGACGTCTTCACCGTCGTGTAGGAGGCCGTGTAATGCTCGGTCTCACACACCTCCACCGACGCACAGCCATCACTGGTTACGACATTGTGCAGGTGGGTGTCACCCTCACCCGTGACCGTGACGGAGTACGTGATCGTCACGACCTCGTCCACCGCCAGATCACCCGACCACGACAACACCTGCGTGGCCGCATCGAAACCGACCGTGCCAGCCGACGCGGTCAGCTCGTCGTCCCAGGTGGCATCATCCAGCACATCGCTCAGGTCATCGACCAGCGACGCACCCTCGTACTCGGCCTCACCCACCTGCGACACCGTCACGGTGTACTCGATCGTGCCACCCTCATCGACATTCGACCCATCAGCCGG
>NZ_JAHZQZ020000007.1 GCF_019449275.2 Microbacterium sp. HD4P20 | reverse complement strand
GCGACCGATGCTGACGCGACCGATGCTGACGCGACCGATGCTGACGCGACCGATGCTGACGCGACCGATGCTGACGCGACTGATGCTGACGCGACTGATGCTGACGCGACGGACGCTGACGCGACCGATGCTGACGCGACGGACGCTGACGCGACTGATGCTGACGCGACCGATGCTGACGCGACGGACGCTGACGCGACTGATGCTGACGCGACGGACGCTGACGCGACTGATGCTGACGCGACTGATGCTGACGCGACTGATGCTGACGCGACTGATGCTGACGCGACGGACGCTGACGCGACGGATGCTGACGCGACGGACGCTGACGCGACGGACGCTGACGCGACGGATGCTGACGCGACGGACGCTGACGCGACGGATGCTGACGCGACCGATGCTGACGCGACGGATGCTGACGCGACGGACGCTGACGCGACGGATGCTGACGCGACCGATGCTGACGCGACGGACGCTGACGCGACGGACGCTGACGCGACCGACGCTGACGCCGACTCCGACGGTGGCGAGCTGGCCGAAGCGATCGTGACGCACAAGCGGATCATTCGCGGCACCGGCGTCATGCAGGTCGTGAACGGCAGCAACTTCGAGCCGGGCGAGACGGTTTCGGCCACGGTGATGTCGACTCCGTTCGACCTCGCTCCGGTCGTGGCTGACGCCGCAGGCAACGTGCGGTTCACGTTCCCGATCGACGCTCAGTTCGAACTCGGTGCTCACCGAGTCGAAGTCACCGGATCGGTCTCGGGCGCACTCCCGGTCGAGCGCGAGCACACCGCGTTCACCGTGGTCGCCAAGAGCCTGCCGGCGACGGGCGTCGACCCGAGCGGTCTGTTCTTCGGAGGGGCTGGAGCCGCCGCGCTTCTCCTCGCCGGAGCCGGACTCCTGCTGATCCGCAGAAAGCAGAACGCCTAAACGATAGAAAGGGGTGGGCGCATCCTCGATGCGTCCACCCCTTTCTCGTCCCCCCAGGCACCCGATCCGGAAGTCATGTGACAGCTCCACAACAACGCACCGGTCGCTCCCGCGTCGGTCAGACGATCGCCGCCGCGATGACTCTCGTCATCCTCGTCGGCTACGGCTTCGTCAGCGCCACCTTCACCCAGCCGTCCTCGCCCGCCCGTCCGGCCGTCGCCGACGCTTTCGCGCCGTACTTCTCGCAGCGGTGGAACGTGTTCGCCCCGAACATCCTCAAGGCCAATCGCGAGCTGCAGATCCAAGTGCAGTGGCGCGAAGACGGCGAGCTCGTCCACAGCGACTGGATCGACGTCACCGACATCGAGTTCGGCGCGGTTCGCGGCATCCCGACTCCTTCGCGCATTCAGAAGAACAGCTACAACGCGACTTCTGCCTACATGTCCCGCTACAGCGCGTTGACCGACGAGCAGCGTGAGCGGGTGCGCGACACCTTCATCGAGCGGCGCGAGGGCGACGAGTTCGGTCCGATCTCCGACGACGAGCTCATCGACGACCTCGACGCGCTCGGAGAAAGCCGATCCAGCGTCATCCGGTTCCTCCGCTACGACTACATGCTCGGGCGCTTCGCCCGCGCGTTCGGCACCGCCTACTTCGATCGCGAGATCGAGCGGGTTCGCTGGCGAGTGCAGATCGAGCGCGCGAACGACTTCTTGCACCGCTTCGACGAGACGGCCCAGTACGAGACCACGCTGGTCACTTTCGGCTGGCGCCAGCCCACCGCCGAGATCGATCCGCAGGTGCTCGCGATCTATGACGACATCGTGCAGAGATACGCGGGCAGGTGAGGGCCATGAGTACGACCACTGAAAAGCCGACGGATGCCGCACCCCCCGCCCCCGCGCGGGAGCGGATCGCGGCGGCGCTCGCCCCCCGCACGCTGTGGCGTCGATTCGCGGGTTGGCTGACAGACGCCCAGCACGCGACGGTGAGCTTCTCGATCCTGCGCATCCTCTACGGGCTCTCGATGCTCATCGTCCTGATCCCGAGCCTGCCCGACCGTCACTACCTGTGGGGCGCCGGATCCTGGTGGGTCGAGCCCGAGGCGCGGCGGCGCGGCTGGTGGGAGCCGCTGCGGATGATCTTCTCGAAAGAGAGCGTCTTCTGGTTCGACGTCGCGTACGCGGTGCTCATCGTGCTCGCGCTGCTCTTCCTGGTCGGCTTCAAGACGCGGTGGGTCACCCCCGTGCTCCTGGTCTTCTGGGTCGGGCTGTCGACGAACAGCACGCTGCTCACCAACGGCGGCGACACGCTCATGCGGATCATCCTGCTGTTCGTCGTCTTCGCCAACCTCAGCCAGCACTTCTCGGTCGACGCGTGGCTGCGCCGCCGCTCCCAGGCAGCGGGGCGGGAACCGCGCGCTCTTCCGCAGTGGCTTCCGCGGTGGCTGGTGAACTGGGCGCACAACACCGTCCTCATCCTGTGCTGGTACCAGATCCTCCTGGTGTACCTGGTCTCCTCGCTGCTCAAGCTCGCCGGCGAGGAGTGGGTCGAAGGCACGGCCATCTACTACGCGCTCAGCATCGATCAGTTCCGGGTGTTCCCCGTTCTGAGCGACCTCGTGTGGCAGTTCACCCCCGCGATCGTCCTGGGTTCGTGGCTCGCGCTGTGGGTGCAGCTGCTCCTGCCGGTGCTGGCGATCTGGCGCCCGACGCGGTACATCGCGGTGGCTCTCATCACCGGCATGCACCTGGGCATCGCGATCCTCCTCAGCCTGTGGCCGTTCTCGCTCGCGATGATCGCGCTCGATCTGCTGCTCGTGCGCGACACTTCGTGGCGGCGAGCAGCGGGATGGGTCGCAGCGCGGGGCCGTGGCATCCGTCGGGCACTTGGCGATCCGTCGAAGCAACATGAGGCCGCATCGATGCCGCCGACGGACCCGCTCGCGGAATCCGCCGACGCGGGCGACCACACGCACCCCGGCGAGCCGGACCCTTCGGGGGCACGCACCCGCCGCAACGCCGTTCGTCGATGATCGATGCCGTCGTCGTCGGCGCGGGCGTCAACGGCCTCGCGGCTGCGGTCGTGCTCGCGCGCGCCGGGCTCGACGTCGAAGTGTGGGAGGCCAACGCCACCCCCGGCGGCGGCGCCCGGACCCTGCCCCTCACCGAGCCCGGATTCGTGCACGACTGGGGTTCGGCGGTGCACCCGATGGCACTCGCCTCGCCGTTCTTCCGAGCGTTCGGGCTCGCAGACCGCATCGAGCTCACGGCGCCCGACGCTTCGTACGCGCAGCCCATCGACGCCGATCGCGCCGCCGTGGCGTGGCGGGACCTGTCGCGCACCGCGGACGGCCTCGGCCCTGACGGCAAGGCCTGGCGAAACGTGTTCGCCCCGCTCGTCGAGCACAGCGACCAGCTGATCGAGACAGTCATGGCGCCGATGCTGCCCCTGCCGGCTCACCCCTTCGTTGCGGCGCGGCTGGGACTGCGGATCGCCCGGACGGGGCTCCCGCGCGCGCCGTGGGGGTTCGCGGGCGAGGCTGCACCGGCGCTTCTGGCCGGGGTGTTCGCGCACTCGATCAGCAAACTGCCGTCTCTCGCCGCGGCCGCTCCCGGCCTCGTGCTCGCGACGCTCGCCCACACCGTGGGCTGGCCGATCCCACACGGTGGCAGCCAGGCCATCACCGACGCCATGGTGGCCGACGCGAGAGCGCACGGTGCTCGCATCCTGCTCGACCGTCGCGCGCTGTCGTTCGACGACCTGCCGCCGGCACGCGCGGTGTTCTTCGACACGTCGCCGCGATCGCTCGTCGCCCTCGCGGGCGATCGTGTTGCCTCGCGCTACCGGCGTGCGGCGACGCGGTACCGATACGGGGATGCCGCCACCAAGGTCGACTTCGCGCTGCGCGGCCCGGTCCCGTGGGCGGCGGGCGAGGTGTCGCATGCAGGCACCGTGCACCTCGGCGGCACCTGGCGCGAGGTCGCCGCCGCCGAGGCCGAGGTCGCCGCCGGCCGCCACGCGAGCCGGCCGTACGTGCTGGTCTCGCAGCCGGGCATCGTCGACGCCAGCCGCGCTCCCGAGGGCAAACAGGCGCTCTGGACGTACGCGCACGTCCCCGCCGGGAGCGACGTCGATGTGCGCGAGTCGGTGATCGCGCAGCTGGAACGCTTCGCCCCGGGATTCCGCGATCAGGTCATCGCGAGCAGCGTCACGACCGCGCGCGACCTCGAGCGCGGCGACGCGAACCTCATCGGCGGCGACATCGCCACCGGGCAGGTGTCGCTGCGACAGCTCGTGGCACGGCCCGTGCTGTCGCGTGCGCCGTGGCGGGCCGGCCGGGGAATCTACCTCTGCTCGGCGGCGACGGTGCCCGGTCCGGGTGTGCACGGCATGGGCGGATTCCACGCCGCCCGCCTGGCGCTGAGCGAGGTGTTCGGCCGCCCCGCGCCCGACCTCACCCCCTGAGACCTGGGCCGGGGGGTGAGCGCCGGCCGCAGCATCCGGATTATTCGTACAGGAGCCTCGCAAAACCCCCCGCTTACCATTGAGCCCATGTGTGGAATCGTCGGATACGTCGGCCCCCGGCAGAGCCAGGCCATTCTGATCTCGGGTCTGTCGCGTCTCGAGTACCGCGGATACGACTCCGCCGGCATCGCCGTGATCGACGGCAACGGGGGCCTCGGCATGCGCAAGCGCGCGGGCAAGCTCAAGATGCTCCGCGACGACCTCGCCGCCAGCCCGCTCGCCGACGGCACGACCGGCATCGGTCACACCCGCTGGGCCACGCACGGCGGGCCCACCGACGGCAACGCCCACCCGCACCTGGCCGACGACGACAAGCTCGCCGTCATCCACAACGGCATCATCGAGAACTTCTCCGAGCTCAAGTCCGAGCTCGTCGCCGAGGGCTACACCTTCCTCAGCGAGACCGACACCGAGGTCGCCGCCGTACTCCTCGGACGCGAGTACCGCCGCACCGGCGACCTGGTGACCGCGTTCCGCGATGTCGTGACGCGCCTCGAGGGCGCCTTCACGCTCCTCGCGATGCACGAGGACCAGCCGGGTCTCGTCGTCGGTGCCCGCCGCAACTCGCCGCTGGTGATCGGGCTGGGCGAGGGTGAGAACTTCCTCGGATCCGACGTCGCCGCCTTCGTCGAGCACACCCGCAATGCCCTCGCGATCGGCCAGGACCAGATCGTCGCGATCACGCCTTCGGGTGTCGAGGTCACCGACTTCGACGGCAACCCCGTCGAGGTCGAGCCGTTCGAAGTGACGTGGGATGCCTCGGCCGCCGAGAAGGGCGGCTGGTCGTCGTTCATGGCCAAGGAGGTGTCGGAAGAGCCCGAGGCCGTCCGCAACACGATCCTCGGCCGCGTCCGCGACGGCGAGGTCGTGATCCCCGAGCTCGACGGCATGGACGAGTTGTTCGCCGGCATCTCGCGCATCATCGTCATCGCGTGCGGCACCGCGGCATACGCCGGCCAGGTCGGCAAGTACGCGATCGAGCAGTGGACCCGCATCCCGGTCGATGTAGAGCTCGCACACGAATTCCGCTACCGCGACCCCGTGATCGGCCCCGACACCCTCGTCGTCTCGATCAGCCAGTCGGGCGAGACCATGGACACGCTCATGGCCGTCAAGTACGCCCGCGAGCACGGCGCCAAGACCCTGTCGATCTGCAACACGCAGGGCGCGACGATCCCGCGCGAGTCCGACGCGATCGTCTATACGCACGCCGGGCCCGAGGTCGCGGTCGCCTCGACAAAGGCGTTCGTCGCCCAGATCACCGCGCTGTACCTCACCGGCCTGCACATCGGTCGCGTGCGGGGCGTGGTGAAGGCTGCGGATGCGGCATCCCACGTCCGCGAGCTCGAGAGCATTCCGGCCAAGATCTCGCAGATCCTCGAGCGGGAGCAGCCGCGCATCGAGCAGTTCGCGCACTGGATGGCCGACACCCGCTCGGTGCTGTTCCTGGGCCGCCACGTGGGCTACCCGATCGCGCTCGAGGGCGCGCTCAAGCTCAAGGAGCTGGCGTACATCCACGCCGAGGGCTTCGCCGCCGGCGAGCTCAAGCACGGCCCGATCGCGCTGATCGAGCCAGGCCAGCCCGTCTTCGTGATCGTGCCGTCGCCGCGCCAGTCGGCCGAGATGCACAAGAAGGTCATCTCGTCGATCGAAGAGATCCGCGCGCGCGGCGCCCGCGTCATCGCGATCGCCGAAGAGGGAGACGCCGCCGTGCTGCCCAAGGCCGACGAGGTGCTTCGCATCCCGCTGGCCGGTCCGCTGTTCGAGCCGCTGCTGGCCGTCGTGCCGCTGCACATCTTCGCGATGGGTCTTGCCACGGCCAAGGGCCTGGACGTCGACCAGCCCCGCAACCTCGCCAAGTCCGTCACCGTGGAGTGAGCACCTGGGGAGTAACCCTGCGTCGACGACGTGCGTCCTCGCCGAATACGCAGGCTGCGTTCGGCGATGACGTAGAGGTTCGGCGACCACGTGCGTTCTCGACGCCCGTGGGGGACGCCGCGGGAGCGCGATAGGGTGACGGATGCCGCGGCCGCGGCGCGCGGGAGGACCACATGATCGTCGGAATCGGCGTCGACCTCGTCGACATCGCACGGTTCGAGCGCACGATCGAGCGGACTCCACGACTCATCGAGCGGCTCTTCTCCGGCTCGGAACGCACGCTCAAGCCGCATTCGCTCGCCGCGCGCTATGCCGCCAAGGAGGCGCTGATCAAGGCGCTCGGCGGCTCGGACGGCGTCCACTGGACCGAGATCGAGGTCGCGTCCGAGGCATCCGGTCGCCCCCGGTTCATGCTGACCGGCTCGACCGCCGCGGTCATCGCTCGGCGCGGGATCACGGCCGTGCACCTGTCGCTCTCGCACGACGCCGGGCTTGCGACCGCGTACGTCATCGCCGAGTCGGTGACCGCCGCCGCGGGGGATGAACCGTGAGCCGCCTTCCCGCCGGCGTGCTGCGCGAGGCCACTGTCGACGTCGGCGCGATCGCTGACAACGTGCGCCACCTGCGGCGGCTCACCGAGTCCGAGGTGATCGCCGTCGTGAAGGCCGACGGGTACGGGCACGGTGCGGTCCGCACGGCGGCCGCCGCGCTCGAGGGCGGCGCGACGCGGCTCGGGGTCTCAGACATCGCCGAGGCTCTCGCCCTGCGGCGCGGCGGCATCGACGCTCCGATCCTCGCGTGGCTGCACGCGCAAGGCGCTGACTTCGCGCTGGCCGCCGCCCACGGGATAGAGCTCGGGATCTCGAGCCTCGAGCAGTTGCAGCAGGCCGCGGCTGCGGCATCCGCCGACCGTCCCGTCTCGGTGCACCTCAAGCTCGAGACCGGCCTGTCGCGCAACGGCATCGCGCCCGCCGACTACCGCGTGGTGTTCGCCGAGGCCGCACGCCTCGAGCGCATCGGCAAGCTGCGCGTGATCGCCCTGTTCAGTCACCTGTCCAACGCATCGGCCGATGACGATCGCGCTGCCCTGCGCGTGTTCGACGAGGCGGTCGGCGTGGCGGCGGCCCTCGGACTCGCGCCGCCGCTGCGCCACATCGCCGCCACCCACGCCGCGATCGCGCTGCCCGAGACGCGGCTCGGCTGCGTGCGCATCGGCATCGGCCTCTACGGTCTCTCGCCGTTCGACGACCGCACGTCGGCCGACCTCGGACTGCGCCCCGCCATGACGCTGCGCGGGGCGGTCGCCGCCGTCCGCCGCGTTCCGGCGGGCACCGGTGTCTCGTACGGCTACGCCTACCGCACCGACCGCGAGACGACGCTCGCACTCGTGCCCCTGGGCTATGCCGACGGCGTGCCACGACAGGCGTCGGGCGCAGGACCGGTCGTGATCGGCGGTCGCCGGCACACCGTCGCCGGGCGCATCGCGATGGACCAGTTCGTGGTCGATGTCGGCGACACCCCGGTCGCGGTGGGCGACGAGGCCGTGCTGTTCGGCGACCCCACCCTCGGCGTGCCCTCGGCGACTGAATGGGCGGATGCCGCCGGCACCATCAACTACGAGATCGTCACGCGCGTCGGCCCCCGCGTCCCGCGCCGGCAGGTGGCCGAATGAGCGGGCGACGCGTGCGCAACTCCGGAAGGCCGGCGGCGCCAGCCCACCCGTGGCGCGGATTCCCGGGCGTGCGAGTCGAAGAGCGGGCGATTCATCAGGAGTTGCGAACGGGGGAGGGGCCGTGAGCGGGCTCGACGCGCTGGTCGGCACGCGCGAGATCGCGTCGCCCCATGACATGGAGCAGCTCGGCGAGGAGATCGGCCGGATGCTGCGCCCAGGTGACCTCGTCGTGCTCACCGGTCCGCTCGGCGCCGGCAAGACGACCCTCACCCGCGGCATCGCGCAGGGTCTCGGCGTCCGAGGTCCGGTGCAGAGCCCGACGTTCGTCATCGCGCGGACGCACCCTTCGCTCGTCGACGGTGCGCCGCTCGTGCACATAGACGCGTACCGCCTCGGCTCGCCCGCCGAACTGGACGACCTCGACATCGACTTCGAAGCCTCGGTCGTCATCGTCGAGTGGGGTCGCGGCATGGTCGACGGACTGCGGGACGCCTGGTGGGAAGTCGAGCTCGACAGGGATGGGCCCACGCGCCCGGAGGCTCCGCGCGACGCGCTTGAGCCCACGCGCCCGGGGGCTCCGCGCGACGCGCCAGCGGCGCGTGGAGAGGGCGTGGGGACGGCGCGTGGAGAGGGCGTGGGGAGCCATGGTCGCGGGCAGGACGACGCCTGCTACGGCGTGGCGCACGAGGCCGAGCTCGACGCGGACACCCCGCGACGGGTGACCATCGCGCGCCGGCCGTAGCAGCGGCATCCGTCGACCGTGTCCTTTCTCGCGCGACCATGTTGGTTCCGCCGTGACCTTGTCACTTTCGCCGCGACCATGTCGGCATGGTCGGTGTGAGAGGGACATGGTCGGTGTGAGGGGGACATGCTCGGTGTGAGGGGGACATGGTCGGTGTGAGGGGGACATGGTCGGCGTGAAACCCACATGGTCGGTGTGAAACCCACATGGTCGGTGTGAAACCCACATGGTCGGCGGGGGAGCGGGCGGGGGAACGGGAGGGGGCGCGGCCGCCAGGACCGACGCCGACGGACCCACCGTTACGCTGGAAGGCGTGATCCTGGGCATCGACACATCGCTCGGCACCGCCGTGGCGGTGGTCGAGCCCGACGGTGTCGTGCGCGCGCAGGTCGAGAGCGCCGACCCTCGGGGCCATGCCGAGGTGATCGGCACGCTGATCCAGCGGGCGCTGGCCGAGGCATCCGTCACGGTCTCCGACATCTCGTACGTCGCCGCAGGAATGGGGCCGGGCCCCTTCACCGGACTGCGCGTGGGCATCGCGGCAGCCCGGGCGTTCGCGCTCGGGCGGGGTGTGCCGGTCGTTCCCGTCGTCAGCCACGACGCCGTCGCGCTCGAACTGCTGCTGCACGACGCCCTCACCGGCGGATACGAAGACGCCGCCGACGAGTCGTTCGCCGTGGTCACCGACGCCCGCCGGCGCGAGTTCGCCTCGACGCTCTACCGCGGCCTCGACGACGACGGGCTGCCGGTGCGTCTCGCGGAGCCCGCCTTGACACCCCGCGACGACCTCGACCGGATGCTGCAGGCTGCGGGAGTGATCCGACGGGATGCCGAGCGCATCCCGGCTGCCATGCTCGCGCTCGCCGCCTCCCGCGCCGTCGTCGCCGGTCGTACGATCGCGCCCGCCGACGTGCTGTACCTGCGTTCGCCTGACGTGACCATGCCCGGCGCCCCGAAGCGGGTGAACCTGTGAGCCTGCGCCCTGCGACCGCCGGCGATCTCGACGCGATCATGGTGCTGGAGCGTGCGTCGTTCCCCACCGATGCCTGGTCGGAGGCGATGATGCGCGAAGAGCTCGCCTCACCCCACGGCTGGTACATCCTCGACGAAGAGGCCGGGCGGCTCGTGGGTTATGCGGGTCTGCGTGCCGTGAGTCGGGCGACGGATGCCGACATCCAGACCATCGCGATCGCCGAGGCGGCGCGCGGGCGTGGCCGTGGGCGCACGCTGCTGCGTGCCCTGCTCGAAGAAGCGGCGCGGCGCGGCGTGCGCGAGGTGTTCCTCGAGGTGCGTGCCGATAACCCCGGCGCGCAGGCGCTCTACGTCTCGGAGGGATTCCTCGAGGTCGGCCGCAAGCCGCGTTACTACCAGCCCGACGACGTCGACGCCGTGGTGATGAAGCTCGACCTGCGCGGGTGGGCCCCGGGCGCGGGGCAGACGGGGCCGGCCGCAGGACGGACTGGCGCGGCATGGCAGGGCGGGGCGTGCACATGAACCGCGAACCGCTGGTGCTGGGCATCGAGACCAGCTGCGACGAGACCGGCATCGGGATCGTGCGCGGCCGCACGCTGCTGTCGAACACGATCGCGAGCTCGATGGACGAGCACGCCCGCTACGGCGGCGTCGTGCCCGAGGTCGCCGCCCGCGCCCACCTCGAAGCCTTGGAACCCGCGATCAGGGCCGCACTCGCCGAGGCGGACGTCGCGCTCGCCGATCTCGACGCAGTGGCCGTGACCTCTGGGCCCGGCCTGGCCGGTGCGCTGATGGTGGGCGTCGGCGCGGCGAAGGCGCTCGCGGTGTCGCTCGAGAAGCCGCTGTACGCCGTGAACCACCTCGTCGGGCACATCGCGGCCGACGTCCTCGACGGCGACGCGCCCCCGCTGGAGTACCCGACTGTCGCGCTGCTCGTCAGCGGCGGCCACACGTCGCTGCTGCTCGTGCGCGACCTGACCAGCGACGTCGAGCTGCTCGGCGAGACGATGGACGACGCCGCCGGCGAGGCCTTCGACAAGGTCGCGAGACTGCTGGGGCTGCCCTACCCCGGCGGTCCCGAGATCGATCGGGCCGCGGCATCCGGCGATCCCCTCGCCATCACCTTCCCGCGCGGCCTCTCGCGCGCCAGCGACATGGCCGCCCACCGCTACGACTTCTCGTTCTCGGGGCTGAAGACCGCGGTCGCGCGGTGGACCGAGCAGCGCCAGGCGGCCGGTGAACCCGTGCCGGTGGCGGATGTGGCGGCAAGCTTTCGCGAAGCCGTCGTCGATGTGCTGGTGACGAAGGCCCTCGCCGCCTGCCGAGACCACGACGTGCCGCGCCTGCTGCTCGGTGGCGGCGTCATCGCCAACCGCCGTCTGCGCGACGTGGCGCTCGAGCGGGCGGCGGCCGAACGCGTGACCGTCCGCATCCCGCCGCTGTCGCTGTGCACCGACAACGGCGCGATGATCGCAGCGCTGGCGTCCGAGCTCATCATGGCGGGCCGCCCGGCGTCGACCCTCGAGTTCGGGGCGGACTCGACCCTGCCCGTCACCGAGATCCAGGTCGCGGGGTCGGCATGAACGAGGACGAGCGGATGCCGCGCCCCGGCCCCTCCCCAGAGGCCGGCCCCCCACACCCGCAGTCCCCACCGTCGACGGACGCGAAGGTCGAGGCGCCGTCACCGGACGTCGCGCTCGCCGATGAGGCGTCGCCGCTTCCGGGCGCGCATCGAGGCGGGTTCCGCCGGCTGCCCACGGCGCCGATCCCGGTGACCGTGCAGTCCGCACCGGCCGAGCCCGGCACTGAGGAAGAGGCGCCGTCGGCGCAGTGGCTCGCGTCCGGTGAGCCGGCCATGCATCGCGGGCTCGCAGGCTGGGCCCTCGCGTTCGCGATCGCCGGGCTGATCGTGTCGCTCTTCGTCGGCTGGGGTTTCCCGATCGGCCTGGTCGCCGTGATCTCCGCGATCCTGGCGCTGCGGCGACCGCTCGAGAGCCGCGCGGTGGGCGTCTGGGCGATCGCCATCGGGGTGGTCTCGATCCTCTACAGCTCCGGGTGGCTGCTCTACGCCGCGACGCGGGCGAACCTGCTCGGCTGAGTGGGCTTCAGACGCGGTCGGCGAGGATCGCGGTCCGGCGCGAACCGATACGGGTCACGAACAGCGTCGCCGACTCGGGACCGCTGAGCTTCAGACGTGTGCGCAATGCCGCGGGATCGACATCCACCCCGCGCTTCTTGATCTCGAGGCGACCGATGCCGCGTGCGCGGAGCGTCTTCGACAGGCCCTTCACGTCTGCGGGGAGCATCTCACGCACCCGGAACGACGACACGAACGGCGAAGTGAGCGCCGCGTCCGACGTGAGGTAGGCGATGTGCTCGTCGAGCATGCCGGCTTCGAGCGAGCGCGCGACATCGCCGATCAGGCGCGCCCGGATCACGGCGCCGTCGGGCTCGTGCAGGTACGCGCCGAGGTCTCGGACCGGCTCGTCCGCGGCATCCGCCCCCGCCGTCAGCTCGTGCGTGCTCTCACCGCGGGTCACCAGCGCCGCCCGGCGCACGCCGTCCCGCGCGAGAGCGCCCGACCACAGCACGAGCTCGATCGTGGACCCGTCGGCGCTCACCCATTGCGCTTCGACGTGGTCGGGAATGAGGCCTCGGTCCAGCCCCGGACCGAGCTTGATGCCGGTCGGCATGCGCCGCGCCACGTCGAAGGCCCAGTCCAGCGACGGCGACCAGTCCTCGGGCCGCGTGCGCGTGGTCTCGGCATGGCCTGCCGTGCGGCGCGCCGGATCGAGCCAGACGCCGTCGACGGAGGACAGATCGGATGCCTCGGCCTGACCGTGGCGCACCTCGACGTCGTCGCCGAAGGGGGCCAGGTTGTAGGCGGCGATCGCGGCCGTCACCTCATCGGCGTCGACCGCGTGGACCTGAAGGCCGAGAGCCGCCAGCCCGAGCGCGTCGCCACCGATGCCGCAGCCGAGGTCGGCCACGCGGTGGAAGCCCGCATCGCGGAACCGCGCCGCGTGCCGCGCCGCGATCGACAGCCGCGTCGACTGCTCGAGACCCGCCCGGGTGAACAGCATCCGTTCGGCGAAATCGCCGAACTTCGCGCGGGCGCGCACCCGCAGCCGGGCCTGCCCCACGACGGCGGACACCAGGTCGGGGGAGTGACCGTCCTTGCGCAGCCGCGACACGGCACGGGCGACGTCGTCGGCCGATTCGATCGGCGGTGTCGCATCGAGAAGGCGCAGCCCCTCAGACGTCAGGAGGGCGGTGAGCTCGGACAGTTGCACCCGCCGAGCCTACGGCGACATCCCGGGGAGTGCCCCGACCGAACCCCCTGCAAACCCCTAGGCGCCCCGGCGAGACTCCGGGGGGATCCCCGATGTTGCGGGCGTGCTCCCGGGCGGACACTGATGGAGCAGCCGCACCGGCACTCAGACAGAAGGACAGGGACATGCCTGACATCGAAATCGAAGACAACATCGTCGGCAGCATCGTCGACTCCGGCAACATCGAGGACAACAACGTCGGCAACACCGACGTCGACGTCGAGGACAACAACGTCGGCAACGTCGTGGACTCGGGCAACGTCGACGTCGAGGACAACAACGTTGCCAGCGTCGTCGGCAACGACGACAACAACATCGGCAACACCGTGGACTCGGGCAATGTCGAGGACAACAACGTCGCCAGCGTCGTCGGCAACGACGACAACGTCATCGGCAACGACGACAACAACATCGGCAACGTCGTGGGCAACGAGGACAACGGCAACACGGACTCGTACAACGACACCGAGGTCGAGATCGAAGACAACGGCAACACCGACTCGTACAACGAGACCGACGTGGACATCGAGGACTCGGGCAACGAGACCGACATCGACGTCGAGGACTCGGGCAACGAGGACTCGTACAACGAGACCGAGATCGACACCGAGATCGATGTCGAGGACGTGGGCAACACCGACTCGTACAACGACACCGAGGTCGACGTCGACATCGAGGACTCGTTCAACGAGACCACGCTCAACGACGACTCGGTCACGGTGGGCGTGCGCCAGTACAACACCGGTGTGGGCGGCGACCTGAACGTCGCCAGCTACATCAAGGGCGCGGCCGCTGCTGCAGTGGCCGGACACGGCGGCGACTTCGACCTGGACATCGACAACCGCGCCACGGTTCTCGACCAGTCGGTCAACCAGAACATCGTCGCGGGCGACGACGTCAACCAGTTCTTCGGCCAGGAGGCCGTTGTCAACTCGGGTGACAACGGCGCTGCTGCCGGTGACGACGCCACGGTCGACAACTCGTCGGTTGAGATCGAGGTCGGTGACGTCTGGATCGGCAACGAGTGGACCACCACCACGATCAGCGACTCGTTCCAGGACAACTCCACCAACACGGAGTGGGAACTGGAGGTCGAGATCGACGACGCATTCAACGACAACTCGACGAACACCGACGTCGAGGTCGAGGTCGAGGACGCGTTCAACGACTACGAGGTCACCAACGTCGAGAACGAGTTCGAGTGGGAGAACAGCGGCAACTTCTTCAGCCCTGACTCCAACGTCGCGGACGACGTGACGTTCTGACCGACAGCGAGATCACTTGCCCGGTCGCCTCTTCGGAGGCGGCCGGGCAAGACCATTTGGAGCATCGCTCCCACGCGCGCCCGTGATTGATAACGTGTGAGGCGGGGAACAGCGAAACGAGGGGATCGTTCGTGGCTGAAGACACTGTTGTCAGCGAGGCCGGCACGGGGGATGCGGACATACCCGCCCCGACGCATGTGAAGCCTGCGATGAGCAAGGCGCTCGTGACGATCGCCGACAACGTCGGTCAGCTGGCGTCCGCTACGGGGCGCGGCGATCTCGCTCAGCGGCTACAGCACACGCACGCGCGTCTGCAGGACCCGAACGTGCGGGTCATCGTCGTCGGCGAGTTCAAGAAGGGCAAGAGCAAGCTCATCAACGCGCTGGTGAACGCGCCGGTGTGCCCCGTCGACGACGATGTCGCGACGAGCGTGCCGACCTCGGTCGGCTACGCGGAGAAGCCCGACGCCTGGGTGACGATCCAGGAGAACGAAGACGACGAGCCCCAGAAGCAGCAGATCGCCCTCGAGGACCTCGCCCAGTTCGTGTCCGAGAGCGGCAACCCGGGCAATGAGCGCAAGGTGACGGCGGCCGAGGTCGTACTGCCGCGGGAACTGCTCAGAGGCGGGCTCCGGCTGGTGGACTCGCCGGGCGTGGGCGGCCTGGACTCCACCAATGCCCTCGCCACGCTGGCGGCCCTCTCATCGGCCCATGCAGTGCTGCTCGTCTCGGATGCGTCACAGGAGTACACCGAACCCGAGGTGCAGTTCCTCAAGCACGCGATGCGGGTGTCGCCGAACGTCGCCGCCGTGCTCGCGAAGACAGACCTGTACCCGCAATGGCGCGACATCGAACGGCTCGACCGCACGCACCTGGGCGACGTCGGAGACGTGCCGATCTTCTCGGTGTCGAGCGACCTGAGGCTGATCGCCGCCGAGGAACGCGACCGCGACCTCAACGCCGAGTCCGGATTCCCTGCTCTCGTGTCACACCTGCGGCAGGAAGTGCTGGGCCGTGCCGAGCTGATCCAGGCGCGCAGCGCCGTCCACGACCTCGTCTCGGTCGTCGAACAGCTGAAGATGTCGCTGACCTCCGAGCTCGAGGCGATCCTCCACCCGGAAGACACTCCGAAGCTCATCGCCCAGCTCGAGTACGCCAAGGCCCGCGCCGACGAGTTTCGAGGCCGGTCGTCGAAGTGGCAGGTACAGCTCAACGACGGAGTCGCCGACCTCATCTCCGACATGGAGCACGACCTGCGCGATCGCCTGCGCAAAGTGCAGCGCGAGGCCGAGAACGCCATCGACGAGGGCGACCCCGGGCCGATCTGGGACCAGCTGACGGAATGGCTCGATCAGCGCATCTCGGCCGCGGTCTCGGAGACCTTCGTGTGGACGGATGAGCGGTCGCGCTGGCTGTCGGAGGAGGTCGCGGAGCTGTTCATCGAGGGCGAGGGAGACCTGCCGGTCATCCACGTCGGCGACACCGAAGGCGTCCTGGACGACATCGAGAACATCGCCACTCTCGATCACGGCCAGCTGGGCGCCGGCGAGAAGCTCTTCATCGGCGTGCGCGGCTCATACGGCGGCGTTCTGATGGTCGGCCTCGCGACGGGGCTCGTCGGTCTCACCCTCATCAATCCGCTGTCTCTTCTCGCGGGTGTGCTGGTGGGCCGCAGGGCCTATCGTGAGGACATGGGGTCACGACTCTCTCGGCGCCGCTTCGAGGCGAAGAACCTCGTCCGCCGCCACATCGACGAAGTGCAGTTCCAGGTGGGCAAGCAACTGAAGGATCGTCTGCGGATCGTGCAGCGCGCCGCACGAGACCACTTCGGCAGCATCGCCGACGAGCTGCACCGCTCGCTGTCTGACTCGGTGCTCGCCGCCAAGCAGGCCGCCGGCACGTTCGCCGGCGAGCGTGAGCAGCGCATCAAGGAGCTGCAGCAGCAGGTCAGCCAGCTCGAGGCCCTCAAGACCAAGATCCCCGCCCTGCCCCCCATGAAGCTTGTGGAGGCTGCGAAGCGGTGAGGCGGTCGACCCAGGAAGACGCCAGCGCACTCATCCGCGCCGCGTCCGAGCGCTACCTCGACGACCCCGCGGCCATGGCGGTGCTGTCCGACCTGGACCGCCGCCTGCGCGAGCCATTGCGCCTGGCGCTGGCCGGGATGGTGAAGGCCGGAAAGTCGACGCTGCTGAATGCCATGCTGGGCGAGGAACTGGCGCCGACGGATGCGGGGGAGTGCACGAGGGTCGTCACGTGGTACCGCTACTCGGCGACGCCCACCGTCACCATGCACCCTCATGACGGGGCGCCCCGACGGATGCCCATCCGTCGCGATGACGGTCGCCTCGTGCTCGATCTCGGGGAGGTCGCGGCCGAGGATGTCGCGTGGATCGACGTGGGCTGGCCGATCACAGGTCTTCGCTCCATGATCCTCATCGACACTCCGGGGATCGCCTCACTCTCGCGCGACGTGTCGGTGCGCTCGACCGACTTCCTGATCCCCGACACCGAGCCCTCTTCGGCAGATGCGATCGTCTATCTGATGCGCCACATGCACGCGTCGGACCTCAAGTTCCTCGAGTCGTTCCGAGACACGGCGGCGGGAGCGTCCCGCACCGTCAACGCCGTCGCGGTGCTCTCACGGGCCGACGAGATCGGTTCAGGCCGCATCGACTCGATGCTTTCGGCCGGCAAGGTCGCCAGGCGGTACGAGAAGGACGGCGACCTGGCATCGCTTTCGCTCGGAGTCGTTCCGGTGGCCGGGCTGCTCGCCGAGAGCGCTCGCACGCTGCGGGAGGACGAGTTCGCGTCCTTCCGCGAACTGGCAAGTCTCGACCGCGCCAGCCGGGAACGCCTCATGGTGTCTGCCGACCGGTTCACCCGTGCGTCGGAGCTCACGACCCTCAGCGTCGAGGTGCGTCGCGCGCTCCTGGGACGCTTCGGCATTTTCGGCGTGCGGCTGGCGAGCGCCCTCATCCGCGGGGGCGTGACCGACTCCACCCAGCTGTCGGAGGCGCTCGTCCAGCAGAGCGGCTTGAACGAGCTCCAGCAGTTCATCCGCGACCAGTTCCGGACTCGGGCCGGCGCACTCAAGGTGCGCGGTGTGCTGGACGCGCTAGAGGTCCTGCTCCAGGAGCGACCGCGACCGGGCGCCGAAGAGATCCGCGGGGGAATCGAGCGGATCTACGCGACTGCGCACACTCTGCGGGAGCTGTCGCTTCTCTCTCGAGCCCGCGCAGCCGGTCTGCCGTTGACCACCACCGACGCCACGGACGCCGAACGGATCATCGGCGGCGACGGCACCTCCGCGCATGCACGACTGGGGCTGGAGGAGGCCGCCACCACCGAACAGCTGCGTGAGCGCGTCAACGAGCGGCTCATCCACTGGCGCACGCTGAGCCAGTCGCCTCTCGCAGAGCGCGCGACCGTCGAGGCGGCACGTGTCGTCATCCGCAGTCTCGACGAGATCGCGTCAGAACTCGCCGGCGCTGTCGCCACCGGCACGACGGACGTCATGCCGACGGGCGGTCCACTGCAGAGCGCCGCGGAAGGTGCTGAAGAGGAGCGCGACGAGGGCGAGGCCCCATTGGGCGAGGAGGACCTGGCGCACCAGCGGCCCGTTGTCGCCCACCGCGATGATCTCCAGTGACAGCAGGAACAGCAGGATCTGCGCCACGACTGTCCCGAGCTGCCACCATCTGACGTTCGGCTTACGGTTCGAGAAAGACACCAGCAGCACGATCTGCCACAGCAGCAGTCCCACCGCGATTCCGAACACCGCCCAGTAGATGATGTCGGCGGCAGCCGTGTACGTCTCGTCGCTGCGACCCTCCGACACGCCGCGCACCGCGTCGGCGATGAGCGGCAGCTGGTCTTCGCGGATCACGAAGATGTAGACGACCGCGATGGCGCCTGCCAACAGGCTCATCACCCAGAGGAACTGGCTGATGCGTACCGTGAACGGCGGCGGGAACTTGGTGAGGACCGGAGCCGCGTTGGGGTTCGCGGTGGGCGGACGCTCGGGAGCCTCCCGCCGGGGCGGGGGCGTCGCGCGTCCGCGCTGGGGCGGCCCCTGCGGCGCGGGCTGTGCCGGTTGCACCTCCGACGCGGGGACCCTGGCCACCGGCACCCGGCCGATCGCCTGGGAGCCCGGTGGAGGCGGCGGCATGGCATCGGAGGGCACGGGCGACGTGCTTCGGCCAGAGCCGCGTGCCGTCTGTCGCCGAGGCGCCGGCTGCTCCGCCGGATCTTCGAACGTCGGCGGCGGCGGCTTGGAACGACCGCTCGCGCGCCCTGGCTGAGCCAGTGCGCGCGAGCGGTCGTCGTTGCTTCGAGTGGTCACGTGGACCCCTACATGTCTTCTTCGGGCTCGGGCTCCAGGTAGATGTCGTCCACCACGACAGCGCCGTCGGACTCGTAGTTGCCCTCGTTCGAGGCCTCGACCTCAGTCTCGACCTCGGTGACGGTGGCTTCGTTGAAGGAGTCGTCCACCTCGACGTCGACCGCGACATCCGTCGACTCGTCGTTGAAGGACTCTTCGGCCTCCACCTCGATGTCGGTCTCGGTGTTCGTCGAGCCGTCGTTGAACGAGCCGTCGATGTTGGTGGTGGTGTCCTCGTTGCCGACCGAGATGTCACCCGTCTCGACATCCGTCTCGGAGTTGTCGACGTCCGCGTCCTCGCCGGCGGCCGCGCCGTTGTCGCCGCTGTTCACGATGGCTTCCTGGTCGAAGATCTGGTTGACGTCGCCGTCCGCCCAGATGTTCTGGTTGACCGACTGGTCGACGATCGTCGCCCGGTTGTCGATCGAGAAGCTGTTCGTGATGTTCATGATCTCCTTCTCGACGGAAGGGGGTCCGGGAGGGCCCGGAGGCATCGGGGGCTTGGGGTGCACGTCGGGGCGGTCGACGATGACCGGCGCCACGGCGCGGACATCCTCGACGCACGCGTCGCTGAGACCCACACGCGACAGCGTGCCCTGCGGGTCTTCGTCGAACTCCTCCGACGCAGCGGGGTCGTTCAACAGACTGAGGATGAACTCAATCAGTGCGTCGGCAATCGTTGCCAGCGGTGTAGTCATGACTCGGCTCCTGTCACTTCGAAACTCATTCCTGAGATTAGGTCGTTCTCACAATCGGCGAATCGGGGGTTTCCCCGAATCGATGGGGGCTCTGTAGGGGGTTCTCGCCGCACGTCTTCACGATCCCTCTTCGGAGGTACCCGATTGCGTCAGTGCGACACGCAACTTGGCGATCAGGTCGGAGCGGGAAGTGGCGCCGAGACGCCGTCGGATGCTCGCGATGTGGTGCTCCGCGGTGCGGGGGGAGATGAAGATCGTCTCGCCGATCTCGGCGTACGTCTTGCCCTGCACGACCAGGCGTGCGACATCCGTCTCACGCTCGCTCAAGCCCGCGACCGAGCCCGTCCGGATGGGGCCGGTCGTCTCGACGGGAGCGTCCGAGGTGCGGACGTTCTCGGGCGGGTGGATCTCGCGCGCGCGCGCGAGCAGACGTGCCGAGACCTTGCGGTCCGAGGCCCGCCCCGCTCCCTGACCCGCCAGACGTGCGGCATCCCACTGCAACCCGATGCCCGCGAGCGCGTGCGCCGCCGACTCGACCTCATCGGCATCCACCGAGCCGGCCAGGACCGATGTCCACAGGCGTCCCGCCCTGGCCATCGTTGCCGCGACGTGGCTCGTCGGTGCGGTCTCGACGAGCGCGTGCGCGTGCGGACTCAGCGCGTCGGGATGGTTGGTCAGGATCCCCTCCTGGATGCCCGCCCACCGCAGGTGGGCCGACCAGAGTGCGGGTGAGCCCAGTCGCTCGACGATGCCCAGTGCGTTCGTCAGCAGTTGATCCGTGGTCCGCGAGTCCCCGACGCGGGCGCCCGCGCTGACGAACTCGACAAGCGGCAGAAGGGTATAGAGGTCGACATCGGCATCGAGCAGACCCGCGCGTGCCGCGTTCCACGCCTGGGCGAGGGCGGTCGCGTCCTCATACCGCCGCGCCAGCCCGATGCGGATGGCCTGCACCAGCAGGTCGTCGCGCGGTGCCGGCTTGGGGGTCAGTGCGAGCGCGGACTCCAGCGCTTCCCGGGCCTGCGGTCCACGCGCCTGCTGGAGGGCGACCCACGACCGCCAGAGGAGCAGCCGCGACAGCACCCATGGTGTGCCGGTGTGCCCGTCGACGGCCGCATCCAGAACGGAACGGGCCGACGCGAGGTCGCCGCTGCTGAGGGCGACGATCGCGGCGATGATCGCCGGGTGCTCGGGCATGGGGGCGGAGCTCTGGGATGAGGTGTAGAGGTGAGACGCCCGCACCAGGTCGGCCAGTGCCGCCTCCATGCGGCCCTCGCCCAAGGTCGCGAGCAGGCCGCGCCGCAGCAGCTTCATCGAGACGCCGAGCGTCGAGGGGGCTGCGCTGTCGACGGTTTCCGTGGCGGTGGTCGCGGCTGCGTGGCCCACGCCCATCCGGGCGATCAAAGCACGGACGGATGCCTCGGCGTCGGTCGGCGCGAAGGCGTCGTAGAAGCTGCACCCGGTCTCGAGCATTCCCCGCATCGACCACGACGCCGCAGCGACGTCGGCAATGCGCGCGTTGACCGCGTCGCTCCGGTCGGCGTGTGCGATGGCGTCGTCGATCAGCTGCGTGGCAGCGTCGATGTCGCCGCACGCCCATGCCGCCTGCGCGCGCTTGGCGGTGGCATCGGCGGAGGTCGCCCCGGCCTGCGAGGCAGCCGTGTACAGCTGTCGTGCCCGCTGCGGGTCGGACTCGAGAAGCTGGTCGGCGCGTTCCAGGAGCGCGGTGGTCAGCTGCGGGTGGTGCACGCCGGCCAAGACCGTCGCGCCCGCATCGGCGAACGGATCCACGCCGCCCGGAAAGCTCGAGAACAGATCGACCAGCCGGCCGATGGGAAGACCCGCACGCACCGCGGCCTGCACGATCGGCACCGGGCGACCGCCCCGCAGCAGAAGCCCCTCGGCGTAGCCCTGGGCGGCAGCCCGCTCGGGATCGTCGAGCAGCGCCGCGGGGAGCGGTCCGTCGTGGGAGGTGACGACGCAGATCGTCTCGATCATGCGCCGCACGTCATCGTCCAGGACGTCGAGCCGGTGCGCCACGTTCTGTTCGAGCACGCGAGTGAGCGCCGCGTGGGAATCGTCGGCCTCGCAGTCCCGGTCGTCGTGCGCGGCCAGCGCAACCGAGACCAGCCACGACACGCCATCGGTCATCTGAAGGATGGTGTCCAGACACAGGGGTGACAAGGTGCGGCCCTGCGCGGCGAGGTGGTCGAGCACGTCGGCGCGGGTGAGGTGACCGAGCACGACGGCGGGACGGCTTCGTTCCAGGTGCCGTGCGATCGACGACAGCTCGTCGGTCAGCGGCCATGGCCGACTGGTCGCGACCAACGCGGCGCCGGGGTCGGACGCGCGGATGCTCAGGCCCTCGAGCTGCTCCGCGGGGACGAGGTGCAGATCGTCGACCAGCAGGATGCTCGACGACGGCACCTCGGTCACATCCGTTTCGGGGTTCAGCAGAGCCAGCGGCATGCCGCTCTCGGCGAGGAACCGCTGCGCGCTGCGGAGTACGGTCGTCTTACCGGATCCCGCGTTTCCGGAGACGAGCACGCGAGGCGGCGCATCGGCCGCCGTCAGCGCGTCGATGAGGGGGCGCGCGTAGCGCGGGCCCGCGAAATCCGCAGCGTCGAAGAACGACGCCACCGTCGATGTCGGCGTAGGCATGATCGATCGGCCCGATGGATCAGGTGGCGGTGTTCGGGTCGGGAGTGGCCGCGGGTTGTGGCTCGACCGGCGCGTCGCCGGTTCCTCCGGTGTCGCCGGTTCCTCCGGTGTCGCCGGTTCCTCCGGTGTCGCCGGTTCCTCCGGTGTCGCCGGTTCCTCCGGTGTCGCCGGTTCCTCCGGTGTCGCCGGTTCCTCCGGTGTCGCCGGTTCCTCCGGTGTCGCCGGTTCCTCCGGTGTCGCCGGTTCCTCCGGTGTCGCCGGTTCCTCCGGTGTC
>NZ_JAHZQZ020000006.1 GCF_019449275.2 Microbacterium sp. HD4P20 | reverse complement strand
GCGACGACGCCACCTGCTCCATCTCGCTATACGAAGCACCGAAATCGGCCATCGTCAACTCCCTCACTCAGAAACCCGACCCACCCCGGGCCGACATCAGAAACCTAGCCGACCGCATCTGCAGGACACGATGGGGATCATTCCCCATGCCACATCAGCCATACGTGCGTCACACACTGGGGACATCGACGGATGCTGCGGCGTCGGCGTCTGCCAGCGGGGCGGTCTCGACAGCCCCTCCGCCCGACGACGACTCCACGGGGAGCGTCGCCGCATCGACGAGCGGCATCTGCACCGTGACCTGGCGGCCCGCCTGCACGAAGATGCCTCGCCCCTCCGGGAAGTCGGCGCGCTTGACCTTGGGGAACGGCACCTTGAAGACCGCGTCACCGTCGAAGGCGTCCGGCTTGAGGATGATGCCCTTCCGTCCGCCCTTGAAGTCGCCGATCAGGCCGAACCCGCTGGTGACCTGGGTCACGTCGGCGTCGCCGATCAGCAGATGGTCGCTGCGGTTCACCGCCTGCAGCAGCGCCTTGAGCGGACGCTCGGCCGGCGAGTCCGCGAACTGCGGCACGTCCTCGATCACGATGAGCAGACGAGCGCCGATCGTCTCATCCGTCACCAGGTCGGCAAGCTCGGTGGCGAGCTCTTTCGCGTCGTCGACGGTCGTGGCGCTGCGCATCCAGGGCGCGAACTCCTTCAGCTGCGAGCGGCGCCCACCGAGGTGGAACAGCCGCAACGCCGGGTCGAAGCGCACCATCGACGTGATGAGCGCCTTCATCGCGGTGGTCTTGCCCGACTGCGGTGGGCCCGCCACGACGAACGTGCCGACGGGGTCGAAGTCGCGCGGGGCGAGCGTGTCTTCTGCGACGCCGAGCACCGGGAACTCGCCGATGCGATCGGGCAGGGAGCCCCACGCCAAGCGCGTGGGCAGCGACCCGATCTCGTCGACCTCGCGGACGCCGAGCGCGCGGAGCTCGTCGGCCCACTGCCCGAGCAGCTTGGTCTGCTCCGCGACGTTCGGTGTGCCGCCGAGCACGGCGATCTGCGTCTCGAACCCATCGACGATTGCCCTTCCGGGCGCAGAGCGCTCGTCGAGCACATCCTTGGGAGCGTTCAGCAGCGAGTAGGCGTTCTCGTCCGACAGGCGCAGGATGACGCGGCGCGACACGTTCGAGCTGACGGCGGTCGGCACCGACCCGGAGCGATCGGCCGTCGCGACGACGTGCACGCCGAGCGGTCGACCTTCGCCGAGGATCCGCATGAACGCCTGATAGAACGGCATCCGGGCGGTGGTGGACTCCCATTCGGCACGGAACTGCGGCAGGCCGTCCAGGAGCAGGATGATCCGGGCCTCGTCGCGCCCGGTCAGCTCGCGGTACTCCGCGACGCTCGAGGCGTTGGCGGCACTGAATCGCTTACCGCGGTCATCCAGCACGCGAGCGAGCGAGCGCATGATGCGCTGCACACGCTCGGCGTCGTCACCGGGGATGATCGATCCGACGTGCGGGAGCACCTCGAGGCTCTTGAGCGATCCCGAGCCGAAGTCGAGGCCGTACACCGCGACGTTCTCGGCGCGACGGCCCATGGCCGCCGAGATCGCGACCGTGCGCAGCACGGTCGACTTGCCCGAGCCGCTGGTGCCGTAGACCAGAAGCGATCCGTCGCGGTCCGGCTCGAAGTAGACGGCCTCCTGCTGCTGACGTTCCGGGATGTCGCTCTTGCCGAGCAGGATCGATCCGGAGCGGCCCGCCGAGAGTGCGCGGATGTCGACCGTCGTCTCGAGGTCGTCCAGCCACGGCCGGCGGGGCGCCGGGATGCGGGCTTGCTGCGCGGCAGAGATCAGTGTCGCCACGATCCGCTTCTGGTCGTTGGGTCCGGGATCCACGTCGTGCGCGGCATCCTCCCCCTTGTCTTCCAGCTCCCACTTCTGCACGGACCCGAAACGCAGCTCGGCCACGCTGACGTCGGCGGCCGCCGGCTCGTCGCTGCTCCAGCCGCCCGCGTACGCGGACTGGAACGACACGAGGCGGCCGGGTCCGGTCTTGGCGATGCCGCGGCCGGGGATGCTCGGATCGAAGCGCGCGGCCACCGGGTCGTCCACGACGTCCTTCGAGTCCGACTCGTCGGCCATGCGCAGCGCGACGCGCAGGTTGGTGTTGGCGCGCAGGTTGTCTTTGATGACCCCCGCTGGGCGCTGGGTGGCCATGATGAGGTGGATGCCGAGTGACCGGCCGCGCTGCGCGATGTCGACGACGCCGTCCACGAACTCGGGCACCTCGCCCGCGAGCGCGGCGAACTCGTCGATCACGAGCACGAGGGCCGGCGGCGTGTCGGGGTCGCGCCGCTTCTCGAGCTCGAGCAGATCCTTGGCCTTCTTGCGGTTGAACAGGTGCTCGCGGTAGTGGAGCTCGGCGCGCAGGCTGGTCAGGGCTCGGCGGACGAGGTGCGGGCTCAGGTCGGTCACCAGACCGACGCAGTGCGGCAGCTCGACGCAGTCGGCGAACGCGGAGCCGCCCTTGTAGTCGACGAACAGGAACGTCACGCGGTCGGGGCTGTGCGCCGCGGCCATGCCGAGCACCCACGCCTGCAGGAACTCCGACTTGCCGGCACCCGTCGTGCCGCCCACGAGCGCGTGCGGGCCCTGCGTCCGCAGGTCCAGCGCCATGGCGTCGGTCGGGCCCTGACCGACGATGGCGCGGAGCGTTCCGGACTTCTTGAGTCGTGGCAGAGTCCCGCCCGAGCGATCGAGGATCGTATTGTTCTCGCGCCAGCGCTCGATCGCGAACGAGGGGTCCGCGGCCATCTCGGTGCCCACGAGAGAAAGGAACATCACCGAGTTGGGGATGTCGGAAGAATCCTCGATCACCGTGCTCGAGTCGGCGACGGGTGCCAGGCGCTTGGCCAGCACCGTCATGAGCTCGTTCGAGACGCCCTCCACCACGGTGACGGGGTAGTCCACGCCGCTGCGGACGGTGCCGGCGAGGGCGGACTCGAGCCCTCCCGAGACGTCGACGAAGCTGCGGCAGACCGCTGGAAGGGCCTCGACGACAGGGGCGACGAAGATGCCGTACACGCCCACATCGGCGCCGCGCTCGAGCACCTGGGTGAGGCGCGCACGGTCCACCGGCGCATCCGAGGTCACGATCACCACGACCGCCGTCTGGCCCGGGAACGTGGCCTCCTCGGCTGCCCTGCGCACATCGGTGCCGTATCGCATCGGGTCCCAGTCGTCGTCGAGCGGCAGGCGGGGCGACGCCGCTGCCTTCGACCGCCGCATGACGAGCTCCTCGAGCCCAGAAAGCAGTGCGGCGCCCGTGGAGGCGGAATCCGACAGCGGCATGTCGCGGAACGGGCTGCGTTCGCTGGTGGTGTGGGGCAGCCACTTGAGCCATTCCAGCTGCCGTGCCCACTGCGGCTCGGTGAGTGCCACCGCGACGAGCTCGTTGGGCGAGTGCAGGCCGAACAGCTGCACGCTGAGTCCGCGCAGCGCGTCGGCCGCTTCGCGCGGCGGACCGGCGACGCCGATGACGCCCACGCTCTGCAGCGACTCGAGCACGGGAACGCCGTCGATCATGCGGTATCGATCGCGCAGCCGTTCGACGCGGTCCACGAACTCCTGCAGCGCGTCCGGGTTGTCGGACTGCTTCACCGTCGTCCGCGACGGCGCCTCGGAGGTGCCCAGGCGCACGGACAGGAAGTTCCAGTGCTCGGGACGGCGGGTCCAGAGCATCGGGCCGAGCCGCATGGCCTGCTCGAACACGACGGCGACCGGCGGCACCTCGGCGTTGCGCACTTCCCGTTCCCGGGGCCGCTCGCGGTACAGTGTCTCTTCGAGCTCCTCGAACGTGCGCTCGAAGACCTCCGCTTCCTTCTTGGATCGCTGCCCCACCTGCGTGCGCTGCGAGATGAAGTTGCCCAGGAGCATGAGCGGCGACAGCAGCACCACCAGCAGCGAGCGCGGGTTGTTGGTCATCGCGAAGATCGAGGCGCCGAGGATGATCGGCGCGACGAGCATCGGCCAAGGGAACAGTCGGCTGACCGGGTCCTTCGGCATCCGCGGCTCGGCCAGTTCCTCGCCGACGTAGCGCGGTTCGACGCGCGGGCTGCGGTTGAACAGCAGCGAGCCGCCGCGCTCGAGCACGGGGTCCGGGTCGGCGGGGGCATAGTCCTGCACCATGTGCACGACCAGCTCGGTGTCACCGAGAGCGAACCGCTGACCGGGAATCACGCGCAGGCGCTGCACGAGGCCGCCGTCCACGACGATGCCGTTGGCCGAGTTGAGATCGACCAGTTCGACCGTGGCTCCGACCTCGATGCGCGCGTGGCGCTTGGAGATGAGCGGGTCATCGAGCACGATGTCGTTGCCCGCGGCCCGTCCGATCGTGAAGTGTCCGCGCGGCAGCTGGAACTCGCGACCGGCGAAGGGACCGGCGACGGCGTAGAGGATCGCCGCGGGCGGTGCTCCGGCGCGCCGCGACGCGACGTAGTCGGCCCCGAGGTTGACGACCGACGCGACGAAGCCCGAGCCCACCGGGGCGTCGCTGATGAGCATGTCGGGCTCGAGCAGCTGGAACGCCGACGAGGTCGGAGGGGCCACCCGCAGGGTGAGCACGTCCTGCGAGGAGGCCGCGACCTCTCGCGCCGGGTCCGCTTCGACGATGCGACGGGCCACATCCTGCACGGTCGCCGTCGTGTCGGAGGTGACGACGATGTCGGTGTGCTTGTCGTCGCGACGCTGAAGCGTCAGTTTGAGTCTCATCTGGGTGTCCTCGTGCTGATCCCGGCGTCAGCCGATCCGGATGCGTGCGTGGCGATCTCCGAGGCGAATGGTATCGCCGTTGCGCAGGGCCACCTGTTCGTGCGGGCCGAGCGTGCGCTCCGCCCCGTCGCGCAGCAGCGCGCTGCCGTTGGTCGATCCGAGGTCGATGACGACCACCGCGGTCCCGGAGCGCACGATCGCCAGATGGGTCTTCGAGACCGACTTCGTCGGGTCGGCGATCGCGACCAGCCTGAGCGCCGGGCCATTCGGGACGAGGGCCGGGTCACGCCCGATCAGGATGCCCAGGCCGTCGACGCTGATGTCCTCGCCGGTGTCGAGGGTCACCACGACGGTCTGCAGGGGCGGCCCATCGCCGTTCGGCGACGCCGGCGCGGCAGCCGCGGGAGCCGTCGTGCGCCGAGCCGGAGCCGGAGCGGGGGCGGCTTCCGCCGCGGCCGGGGCGACGGCATCCGCGTCCCCGTCCGGAAGCAGCCGAGGCGGAACCCACCCCGAAGCGCCGCTGGACGGCGGCCGAACTGCGGCGGGCGCCTGCGGCACGGAGGAAGCGATCGGGGCAGACGTGACGGGAGCCTGCGGGCGTGCTGCGGCGGCATCGGACCCGACCGCGGCGGGGGCGTAGGCTGCGCTCTCGCCGGCCGGCGCGCCTTCGCCGCGGACCGCGCCCAGGACTCCCCCGCTGCTGCGCGAGGTGGGAATGTAGGCCATCGCACCGCTCTGGTCGGCGGGTGTCGCCAGAGACGGCAGCTCGCTGCGCACGTCAGCGAGCTCGGTCGCGACGGTCTTGCGCGCGATCCGCATGCGTTTGGCGTCGTAGGGATTGAGCCCGCTGCGCACGTCGACGAACCATGTCGCTCCCGCGAGATCGGCCCAGCCGCGTCCTCGTCGCTCGGTGTCGAAGAACGGCGACAACGCGATCACCAGGAGCGGGCCGATCAGCGGCACGACGAAGCTCGCCCACAGCACCAGTGCGCGCACGACCGCGCCGCGCCAGAATCCGGGGCGTTCCAGCGTCCGCACATTGACCGAGCGAATCCCCATGATCGCCTTGCCCAGCGTCACGCCGCGACGACCGTGGAGCGCGAGCTGCACGATCACGAATGCGGTCGTCAGCAAGCTGGAGACAGCCGCGAGCACGATGATCAGTACGAGGTCACCGCCGCCCACGACGGTCCGGCTGGTTGCCGTTGCGATCGCCAGTATCCCGGGCAGCGCGCCGAACATCGGAAGCAGCAGGACGACGTACACCCCCACCTCGATCGCCGTGGCGAGTGCGCGGCGTCCGTACGGCGCCGGTGTGAGGCCGAGCGACGCGGCGTATTCGGGTCGCGGTCGCCCGTGCTCATCGAGCCCCTCGATGGTGCGGGTCTCCTCGTCGATCTCCCAGATCACGGGTCCTCCTGATGCAAACTCCGCATCGACCCTAGCCTGGACCGCGACCATGACCGTCGCGGTGGGTCACGGCGACGGCGAGGGCGAAGGCAAGAACTGCGGATCGCCGGGCGTGATGCCGAAGAACAGCGCATCGGACGGGGACTCCTCGCGCGGAAGGTAGCCTTCGGCGAGATAGACGTCTCCGAACAGCATGTCTGCGAGCTCGAAGTGGTCGCCGGGACGGCACACCGTGTCGGCGAGGACCACCACGTTGCCGTTGTTGACGAACGTCACGGTGAGGAGCGAGAAGATCCCCTGTTCGCGGACGATGACATCGCTCGAGGTGACCTCGCCCGAGCCGAGATCCATCCCCTCGACCTCGTAGCCGGCCTCGGTGAGGTAATCGGCGACGTCCTGCCGCATCCGGTCCTGCTCAGCGGGGTCGACGTTCGTCGTGCGCGTAAGACTGAAATTCCACCCGTCGCCGCATCCCGCGGTGGAGGGCTCCATGCCGTAGGCGCCGTCGCCCACGCTCCACGGTCCGTCGTAGATGACCGCGAGGGCACCGTTGACGATCTCACGGTACTCGAGGTACACCTCCTCGGCCTGGGCGTACAGTTCGTCACCGCTCGGCTCGGCCACCGGGCCACCTCCGCATCCGCTCAGGATCGATACCGCGAACACCATCACCGCGGCGAACGCAGCTGCCGGGCGGTGCTTCGCCCGCGCTCCAGCTGTGCTCACGGCAGCACCTCCCCCTCGGCGACGATGTGGGCAATGTTACGGAACGATTCGGAGTCGGGCGAAAGGTACCCGTTGTCCTCCTCCCACCAGCCCCACAACGAGTTGCCGCCATCGTGACTGGCGTGGCCGGGCGTACCGACGACGGGTTCGGGCGTGCCCTGCAGTGACGGCGCCGTGCCGCCGTCGCTCTCGAAGCTGACGGCGCCATCGATCGACTCGGGGTCGGTGCCGTGCCCGAACGAGCTGACCTCGCCATAGCGGGCGACGAAGTCCCCCGGGGCGCGGGACGCGAAGATCTCGGTCCCGGAGTAGTCCATCGGCGCATCGCCGGTCCACGAGGCGTGGTAGCCGTCGGGGACGCCTGCCGACCCGACGGCGATGAGCCGGTCCACCCCGAGATCGGTGGAGCTGCCGCCCACCGCGAGGAACGCCGTCGTGCTGCCGTACGAGTGCCCGATCACCGAGGTGGTGACCGACGACGACGCAGCCTCGTCGAGCCCCCTGAGCGTCTGGCTGAGGCGCGCCGCGCCCTCGGTGGCGCTTCCCATCGTGTGCTCGGTGGCCAGGTTGGGCGAGTCGTAGCCGTACCAGGCGATCGTGAGCGAGCCGGTCCCCGGCCCGCCGTATGCCTCGGCATACGTGTTGAGATTGCGCGCGCTGTCGCCCCAGGCCGCGAGGTCACCCAGGCCGGAGAACATGCCGCCGACGAGCACGTTGACGTTCGTCACGCCCGCGAACGGATCGACGATCTGCCCCGCGGCATCCCTCTCCACCCCGTAAACGACGGCGCCGGTCGCCTGCGGCTGCTCGAACGGGTGGAACATGAGGAGTTCCCCCCTGAAGCTGCGCATCTCGGTGCCGAGCTGCTCCAGTTGGCTGTCGAGCGGCTCCCCGTACGGTCCGGCTGCGATCGTCTCCTCGTAGGCGGTGCGGTTCGCCTCGAATCGCACGGCGTAGGGCACGCCTTCGAGGTTGCCGACGAACTCGGGGCGCGTGCGCAGCAACTCGGCACGCTCGGCATCCGTCAGTTCCGCCCAGATCGCCGCCACGTCCGCGGGCGTGTCGGCGCTCGCGAGCGCGGCGACGGATGCCCGGAGGCTCGCCGGCACGTAGGCGTGGTCGATGTTCGCCATGGCGGCGAGCGCAGCGTCGTACGCGCCGTCCCATCCCCGATAGGCGGCCTCCCACTGATCCCACAGGTCGGAGAGCTCGGCTCGCCGCCGGGCGAGAGCGTCCTCGGCATCGGCGACGGCCTCCTCGGCGAGAGTCACCTCACGTGAGGTCGCTTCGTCGCTCAACCCGCCCATCTGCGCGCCGGCCGAGGCGGCCGAGGCCTCGGCCGATTCCACCCGCGCGTGAGCGGCTTCGATGTCGTCGATCAGATCGTTCGCCACGCGGCCGTGCTGCGCGACGGCCTCGCCATACGACCTCAGCGTCGCGGCGATGCGCTCGACCATCAGGGTCGTCGGTGTGATGCGAGCGGCGACGTCGCCGGCGTCAGACTGGACGGCGCGGATCGCCTCGCCGCGACCTTCCAGTCCGCCGTCGATGTTGCGCAGCACGACTCCCGCGTCACGGCCGTCCGCGGCGAGATCACGGAGCGCGTCGGACAGCGCCTCGATTCCGCCCTCGTCGTAATCGATGCGCTCCAGCGGAACCCCCAGCTCAGGCGAGGTCAGCGACATAGTCCCGATCCCAGCCGTCGCTCAGCGATACGTCGAGCTCCGTGAACGAGCCGAGGATGTCGAGCAGCTCCGCGCTCACCGCGACGGCGTCCTCGTCCTCGGCCGTGACGCGCATCAGGGCCGCTCCGACGGCGTTCTCGGTCATCACCCGCAGCAGGGTGCGTCCGCACGGATCACCGATCCCGGTGTCGCGACGCCACGCGTCCTCGGCCTTCATGCGGTACGCGAGGAGGGCCTGATCGAGCGTGGCCTTGGCGCTCTCGAGCGCATAGCGGTCGATCTCGACGTCACCCACCGCTGCGCCTCGCCCCCGCATCCACGAACAGTCGCCTCATGCTATCGACGAGCGCGAACGACCACGATGGGGAGCATTCCCCATGCCCCGCGGACGCCGAATCCGCATGGGGTGGGTTCAGTGGAAGAAGTGGCGCTCGCCCGTGAAGAACATCGTGACACCCGCTGCCTGCGCCGCCGCGATGACCTCGTCGTCGCGCACCGAGCCCCCGGGCTGCACGATCGCCGCGACGCCGGCGTCGATGAGCACCTGCGGCCCGTCGGCGAAGGGGAAGAAGGCGTCGGATGCCGCAACCGAGCCGGCGACGCGGTCACCGGCTCGCTCGACCGCGAGCCGGCACGAGTCGACGCGGTTGACCTGGCCCATGCCGATGCCCACGGTCGCCGAGTTCTTCGCGAGGACGATGGCGTTCGACTTGACCGCGCGGCACGACTTCCACGCGAAGATGAGGTTCGTCATCTCCTCGTCGGCCGGGCGCTCGCCCGACACCAGCTGCCAGTCCTTCGCGACTGATTCGATGTCGTCGGGGAAGCGGTCAGCGTCCTGGAGGAGAAGTCCGCCCGACACCAGCCGCACGTCCATGCGCTCCTGCTGCCAGTCGGCGGGCAGCTTCAGGATGCGCAGGTTCTTCTTGAGCCGGAAGACCTCGAGCGCCTCGGGCTCGAAGTCCGGCGCCACGATCACCTCGGTGAAGATGTCGCGCAGGTTCTCGGCCATCTTGAGCGTGACGGTGCGGTTGGCGGCGATCACACCGCCGAACGCCGACACGGGGTCGCACTCGTGAGCACGCAGGTGGGCGCTGGCGATGGGGTCGAGCGCGTGGGGCGCCGTGACGGCGATGCCGCACGGATTGGCGTGCTTGATGATGGCCACGGCGGGCTTGACCATGTCGAACGCGGCGCGCAGCGCGGCGTCGGCGTCGACGTAGTTGTTGTACGACATCTCTTTGCCCTGCAGCTGCGTGGCCTGCGCGATACCGTGGCCGCCGTTGCGCGTGTAGATGGCGGCCCGCTGGTGCGAGTTCTCGCCATAGCGCAGCGTCTCGAGCCGCTCGGCCTTGATGGTCAGGTGCGCGGGAAGGTCCTCCTCGGTGAGCGTGCCCTCCGAGAACCACGTCGCGACGGCGCGGTCGTACTCCGCGGTGTGCGCGAAGGCCCTCGCCGCGAGTTCACGCCGCTGCACGAGGCTCGTGCCGCCGGCACCGAGCGACTCGATGACCGCCGGGTAGGACGACGGCGAGACCACGATGGCGACGTTGGCGTAGTTCTTCGCCGAGGCGCGCACCATGGCCGGGCCGCCGATGTCGATCTGCTCGACGACGTCGTCGCCCTGGGCACCGGAGCGCACGGTCTCGACGAACGGGTAGAGGTTCACCACGACCAGCTCGAACGGCTCGATGTCGAGGTCGGCGAGCTGCCGCTCGTGATCCTCGAGGCGCAGATCCGCGAGCAGTCCCGCGTGCACGCTCGGGTGCAGCGTCTTCACGCGGCCGTCGAGCGACTCGGGGAAACCGGTGACGCTCGCCACGTCGGTCACGGTGAACCCGGCGTCGCGGATCGTCGCGGCCGTCGAACCGGTGGAGACGATCTCGACGCCGGCGGCGGCCAGGGCCTCGGCGAGCTTCAGCAGGTCGGTCTTGTCGCTGACCGAGACGAGCGCTCGGCGGACGGGCACGACGTCGCGGGTGCGGTACAGGGCGGGGTCGTGGCTCGGTCCGGCCATGGCGGATCTCCTCGGTGCTGGGGACGAAGTCAGGGTGCGGGGGCGCGGGATGCCGCCTGGGCGGCGAGGTCGAGGTCGCCGTCCGCGATGCGGCGTACGACGTCGATGAGCAGCCGGCGCTCCACGGGCTTGATGCGCTCGTGGAGGGTGTGCTCGTCGTCGCCGGCGAGCACGGGAACGCGCTCCTGGGCGAGGATCGGGCCGCTGTCGACCCCGGTGTCGACCAGGATGACGCTCGCTCCGGTCTGGTCGACGCCGGCGGCGAGCGCATCGCGGACGCCGTGCGCGCCGGGAAACTCGGGCAGATAGGCCGGGTGGGTGTTGATGATGCGCGGCGACCACTCGTCGACGAGTGTCGCGGGCAGCAGCCTCATGAGGCCGCTCAGCACGACCAGGTCGGGCTGCCAGACGGCGAGCTGGGCTCCGAGTTCGGCGCCCCATTCCTCGCGACTGTCGAACTGCGCGTACGGGACCATGAACGTGGGGATGCCGTACTCCTCGGCATGGGCGAAGCCCTCGGCCTGGCGGTCGGCGCCCACGACGACGACGCGCGCGGGGTAATCGGGGTCGGCGGCCGCATCGAGCAGGGCTCGCAGATTCGACCCTGTGCCCGAGATGAGAACGGCGACCGTGAGCACCCGGTCAGTCTAGCCGGGGCGGGCACGCCGCCCCGAGCACGGGGAGGGGGACGGATGCCTCCGCCCGAGGCATCCGTCCCCCACCGCACCCGGCCAGGCCCCCCGGCAGCCGGGTGCGGCCTCATCAGGACTGCGCGATCGCGAACCCTCCCGCAGGCAGCACGATCATCGCGCCGCCCCGCATGCCGCGCTCGCGAATCAGCGAGCCGGACGCGTCGTAGACGCGCACCGACAGCGACGCCCCCGATTCGCCGACGCGCACCGGCTGCGGCCGGTCGATCGTCGAGTGCACCAGTTCGGTGCTGCCCGCGCCGCTCAGCACGAGGCGCGACACGGCGGGCCGGACGATCAGCGCGTCGAGCATGAGAGTGCCGCGCTCGACGTCGACCCGCACCGTCGCAGCGCGGGCGGGCACGTCACGCTCGAGGGGGTGCGGCAGCAGCACGCCCGGAGTCGGCGAGATCCCCTGCTGCGGACCGGTGATGTCGAGGGTTCCGAGCGGACGGTGGCCGGCGAGCCACCTCGAGGAGGTTTCGGCCCCGGGCTCGGACCACGCCACCGGTTCGATCGAGCGATCACCGGACGCCGCGCCGAGGTCGAAGACCGCGTGCTGGCCGGCACCCAGCGTCAGCGCGCCGCCCGACCAGAGCGACTCGCCCGTCCATGGCTCCGGCGCCGACACGACGCCCGAGGTGTCGGCCGAGGATTCGGCCTCGACCAGCGTCAGCCCGTCACGCGCCGACACCGTGGCGATCGACGTGGCGCGTGCGGCCAGCTCGGGCCGCGCGTCCAGCGCCAGCATCGTGAGCAGCCCGTGGATCGTGCTCTCGGCGCCGCTGTTGCGGTTGATGCCACCATTGGAATGGGTACCGTCGGGCTGGATGCCGTCGAAGGTCACGCCCGTGGCGGGGTCGTACATCGGCGTGCCCGCCGGGTTGGCGCCGAAGAACCATGCCGCCTGCATGGCCGCGAGATCGGCGAACCCCCTCGAGCCCGTCGCGTCGGCCACGGCGAGCAGCGACTGCACGCGCGAGTCCGCACCGTACGCGATCTGCACGCGGTCGGCGGGGGTCGGGAACCATCCGTTGTCGGGCCCGCCCGCTGTCAGGAGCGTCGTCGTGAACAGCGCAGCGTCGCGGGCGGCGGGTTCGGCGAGCCCCGGCTCATCGAGGGCGACGGATGCCGCCGCCAGCGCCGCGGGCATCTGCGAGCCCCATCCGTGCCACATGCTGCGCGACTGGGCCCACGGCAGCACCGCGCCGTACGGCCACGAACCGGCGTCGCCGGCCGACATGGCGGCGATGCCCTCCGCGAGCTTGCGGAGGGCGTCGGCGGCGACCGCGTCGCCGGGCACTGCGCGCACGCGCGCTGCGAGCCCGAGCACGGCCTCGGCCGAGGCATCCGCCCCGTCCACGATCAGCCACGACGGCACGCGCATGCCATCGGATTCAGCCCACTGCCCGTACCGCGACAGCACCTGCCGGTCGATCGCCGCGACCGCGAGTCCGAGCCGGTCCTCGAGGAAGGCCGCGAACTCGGGGTCGGCATCTTGGAAGGCGGCGTAGCCCTCTCCGAAAGCCCACACCGTCCGCGCGAGCCAGTAGCTCGGTCCCGAATCCGACGGGTCGGGCAGCTCGATCGGCTCGGCCGACGGGTTGAGGGTGCCGTCGGGCTGCATCCACAGCACGACGTTGCCGGCGTTCGGCCCGTCGGTCGTCTGCAGGTACGCGAGGCTGCGCAGCAGCTCGTACGCGGTGTCGCGACTGGAGTCGGCATCCGTCTGCATCCAGTGCCGCAGGTAGACGACGGCGGCGCGCGAGATGTCGTCGGCGTTGTACGCGCCCTGTCCCCAGTGTCCGGTCGCCGGATCGAGCGGACCGCCGCCGACCCGCTCGAACGTGCCGCCCGGTCGCGCGTCGGCGTAGGTCCACGGCATCACGAGCGACGGCTCGGCATCGAGGCGGTACGTCGTGTGTCCCGGCACGTCCGCCGGCGGCGTCGCCTCGTCGAGCAGGAAGTCGAGGTGGGCGAGCTCGGTCAGCGGGGCGGTGGCGACGGATGCCGCGGCCGGCGTCTGCCGGTGGTCGGGCGCGGCGGCGGCCGGTGCGGCCACCGCGAGCGCCGAGGCGAGTGCGACGGCGGCGGACGCTGCCACCACACGCGCACCCCGTCGTGCGTGCGTGTTCATCAGAAGTCCTCGATCCTTTCTCAGCCGGCGTCGGTGCGGTCCAGGAGCGCGACGCCGATCTTGGAATCGGCCATGCCGTAGAAGACGAACAGGCGGCCGTCGACCTCTTCGATCGCCGTCGGAAAGACGACGTTGGGGACGATGCCGCTGCGCTCGTCCTCGGTCTCGGGCGCGAGCAGCGGCTCGGGAGTGCGGGCGATCACGCGGGACGGGTCCGCAGCATCCAGCAGGAGAGCGCCCGCGGCGTAATTGACCCGTTGCTGCTGCGCGAATGCGCTGTCGAGCACGCCGGTCACGCCGTGGTGCAGCACGAGCCACCCCTCCGGCACCCGCAGCGGCGGCGGGCCGCCGCCGATCTTGACCTCCTCGAACGCGTACTCGGGGCCCGCCACGAATCGGTGCTGCTCCCACAGCACGAGGTTTGCGAGGTCGTCGCGCACCGCGGCGAGCGGCACGTAGCTGATCCAGATCGACTGGCGCGGATCCTCGATCCCGGCAGGCAGACGCACACCCTGCCCGGGCTTGGTCTCGCTGAGATCCCACATGGGCCGGTGCAGCACCGCCAGGGCCTCGGTGCCATCAGGCGCCGTCACGGGCTCGGGGAAGAACACCGTGTCCTTGTTGTGGAAGAGATTCAGGTCCATGTCGAGTTCGTCCTGGTACCGGAACAGCGCCGGCCCGAGACGCCGCCACTCGCGCAGGTCGTCCGACACCGCGATCGCCGTGCGCGGGCCGAGCGGACCGTATGCGACGTAGGTCATGACGTGCAGGCCGAGCACGTCGATCCAGGTGGTGCGCGGATCTTCGACGCCGGCGTTGCCGGCGCCGCGCTCCCAGCCGCGGTCGGGCTCGAGCACGACGCCCTCGCGCTGGACAGACACTGGGACGCCGTCCTCGACGACCACGCGCGCCAGACCGACGCGCGACACGTTGCCCTCGGCGACGAGCCGGGGCAGCAGGTACAGCTCGCCGTCCGGGCCGCGCCCCGATGCGGGGTTGAGCACGCCCTCTGCTTCGTTCGGATCGCCGGGCTGGGGCGTCATGACGACGCCCATCCGGGTCAACCGATATGGGATCGAGGGGGTTGTTCCGGGCATGGTCATCCTTTCACTCCGGATCCGAGGTCGTTGCTCGTGAAGTACCGCTGGAAGACGATGAACAGGGTCACCGCGGGGATCGCCAGCACGACGGCGCCGGCCATCATGGCGCCGAACGGGTTGGCGGTCGAGGCTGCGATGTTCGAGATGAAGTTCGCGAGCGAGACAGCCAGAGGCTGCATCGACGCCTGCTTGGTGATGAGGAAGGGCCACAGGAACTCGTTCCACGGTCCGATGAACGTCAGCAGCACCGCGGTCAGCAGCGCCGGGCGCACCAGGGGCAGGGCGACGTTCCACAGCAGCCGGAACTCCCCCGCACCGTCGATGCGCGCCGCCGAGAAGAGGTCCTGCGGAAGCTGCAGGAAGTACTGCCGGAAGATGAGCACCGCGGTGGAGTTGATCAGGAACGGCAGGATCATGCCGAGATAACTGTCGGACAGCCCGAAGTCCCTCGCGATCATCACGTAGAGCGGGATCATCAGCAGCTGGAACGGCACGACCTGCACCAGCAGGACCAGGGCGAAGGTGGCACTGCGACCACGCCACTTGAGAACCGCGAGTGCATACCCGGCGAGAACTCCGAAGACCACGGTGCCCAGGATCACGCCGCCCGTGAAGATCCCCGAGTTGAGCAGCCCCTGGAAGAGGTTGATCCGCTCGTTGATCGCGACGTAGTTGTCCACCGTCAGGTTGGACGGATCGGGGAACGCCCCCGCCACGGTCGCGTCGACATCCGTCTGGAGCGACCCGACGAGCATGTACCAGAACGGGAAGAGGAAGATCAGCGCGCCGAGGCTCAGCACCACGTAGAGCGCGATCTTGCTGCCGAGAGCTCGCCTCATGATTCGTCCCCTCCGCCCACGAACTTGCGCTGGATGGCGGCCAGAATCAGCACGAAGATGATCAGGATCACTCCGATCGCGGCCGCCACGTCAGGATTGCCCTGCTCGATGCCGCGCTGATAGATCAGCAGGACCGGAGACGTGGATGCCCCATTGGGCCCGCCGCCGCCGGTGAGCAGATACGGCTCGGTGAAGAGGTTGGCGCCGGTGATCGTCGACAGCAGCAACACGAGGAACGTGGCCGGCCGCACGCCCGGCACAGTGACCGAGAAGAACTGCCGGATGCGGCCGCCGCCGTCCATCGACACCGATTCGTACTGCTCCTTGGGCACGTTCTGAAGCGCCGCGAGATAGAGCAGGATGTAGAACCCGAGCCCCTTCCAGGTCACGAAGAGCGCGATCGTCGGCATGGCGAGGTTCGAGTTGATGAGCCACGACGGGTCGGGCGCAAGGGGCCCCAAGACGTTGTTGACCAGGCCGTTGCTCGAGAACAGGAACAGCCAGACCGCCACGACGGCCACCGACGCCGTCACGTACGGCACGTAGTAGCTGACGCGGAAGAAGGTCCGCGCGTGCACGACGTTGTTGAGCGCCGTCGCCAGGACGATCGACAGCGCCACCGTCAGCGGCACGTTGATGAGCAGGAAGACTCCGACGTTGCCGAACGACTGCCAGACGTCGGGGTCGGTGAGAACCGTGACGTAGTTCTCGAAGCCCACGAAGGGCCTGTCGACCTGCGCGCCGGGCGCGGCGAAGAAGTAGTCCTGGAACGACATCCACACCGCGAAGACGATGGGCCACGCGAAGACCAGGATCACGAACACCAGATACGGTGCCGAGAAGAGGATGCCGAGGGGCTGTGCCCCCAGCATCCGCCGGCGCGTTCTTCTCCCGTTCGCCGGCGAGCGCCCGGCAGGCGGAGCCGCCCCGGCGCGGTCCGGGTCGTCCCCGGTCCGGCCGGCCGGCCCCGCCACCGTCGAGCTCATGTCAGCCTGCCGCGAGTTCGTCGACCTCGGCTGCGGTGTCGGTGAGGAACGCGTCGATCTCGTTCTCGCCGAAGATCACCGACTCCGAGTAGCCGTCGCGGAAGACCTGCCAGATCTCGACCGAGTTCGGCACGTTCGGCACCTCGACGGTGCGCGAGGCCTGGTCGCCGAACTGCTCGTAGGCCGGGTTCGCCTCGAAGTAGTCGGGGTACGTGGCGGTGAGGTCCTGCCGCAAGGGCATCTGTCCGGTCTCTTCGAGCCAGATGCCGTCCTGCTCCTCGCTGGTGGCGAACTTCAGCACGTCCCAGGCCGTCGCCTTGTTCTCGCACGCGGTGAACAGACCCACGTTCTTGGCGTCGCTGAAGGTCCAGGTCTCCTCCGGAGCCGTCCCGTCCTGCGTCGGGACCGGCACGGCGCCCCAATCGACGTCGTCGCCGTAGACCGAGATCGCCCACGGGCCGACGATCGACATCGCGGAATAGCCGTCGGCGAAGGCGTCTCCTTGGTACTGCTCCTGGCCCGCGAGCTGCTCCTCGTAGAGGGTGCGCCAGAACTGCGCGACCGCCTGCCCGTCCTCCGAGTCGAAGGTGGCCGCCCCGTCCTCGACGAGCAGTGTGCCGCCGGTCTGCGCGGCGTACAGCGGGTAGAAGTCGAACCAGGACTGGAAGAACTCGCTCGTCGGCGCCGGGTTGATCGCGTACTGCGCGACGCCGGCCGATTTGAGCGTGCGTGCCGTCTCGAGGAACTCGTCGTAGGTCGCCAGGGGCGGGTTCTCGGGATCGAGGCCCGCCTGGGCGAACATCGCCTTGTTGTAGAAGATCATGACGGGGTTCGACTTCCACGGCAGCTGGTAGAAGCCGCCGTCCTCCGAGCGGTACTGCTCGGCGATCTCGCCGCTGCGCTCGGTGATGTACTCGTCGCCGTTCTCGAACTCCGACAGGTTGACCAGACCGCCCTGCTTCTGGAACTGCGGAACCGCGGCGGGCGAGGTGTTGAAGATCAGGCACGGAGCGTTCCCGGCGGTGATCGCGGCGCTGATCACCTCTTCGCTGGATGCACCCGCGGGGATCTCCTGGGCCGTGACCTGCTCGTCGGGGTTCTCGGAATTCCAGGCTTCGACCATCTGCTCGCCCCACGCGATCTCAGCCTCGTTGTTCGAATACCAGATCGTGATGTCTCCGCGGCCGTCCATGCCGGCGTCGCCACCGCCACCACCGCCGCAGCCCGTCAGGGCCAGGACACCTGCCACGGCTCCCGCCGCCAGGATCATGCGTCGTTGCATCTCGTGCTCCTTCATCGGTCGCGACGGTCGCCGCGAATGTCGGTCGGCGCGGGTCCGGTGGACTCGCGCACGGTGAGGGTCGGTTCGGCCAGGCGAACGTCCACCGTCGCGTGGCCTTCGATGGCGCCGAGGAGAGTGCGAGCCGCGACGCGGCCCCACTCCCGGGCATCGGTCGCGACGCTGGTGAGAGCCGGATTGACGTAGCGGCCGATCTCGGTGTCGTCGTAGCCGGTGATCGAGAGGTCGCCGGGCACCGACAGTCCGCGCCGGCGTGCCACGCCGAGGCCCGCGATCGCCATGTGGTCGTTGGAATACACGATCGCGGTCGGGGGCGCGTCGCCGTCCAGCAACGCGCCGGTCGCGGCCGCCCCCTCCGCGGCGCTGAAGTCGGTCTCGACCGAGGCCGCGACCAGTCCGAGCTCGATGGCCGCCGACTCGAACGCGTGCCGGCGAGTGCGGGCATGCAGCATCCCGTCGGGTCCTGCGATGTGAGCGATGCGACGGTGCCCGAGGTCGGCGAGGTGACGGACCGCCGCGTGGATGCCGGCGCCGTCGTCGACGGATACCGACGAGAACGGCGTCTCGGCGTCCGGCACTCCCAGCGTGACCGCGGCGAGCCCGAGACGATCGACCAGTTCGAGGCGCGGGTCGTGGACGCGCAGGTCGGTGAGGATCACGCCGTCGACGCGTTTGTCGACGGAGAGGCCGCGATACGTCTCGGACTCCTGCCGACCGGGTGTCGCGACCGCAAGCACGAGCACCTGACCCGACGTGGAGAACTCGTCCTCGAGCCCTGCGATGAACGAGTGGAAGAACGGGTCGGCGGCGATGACGTCGGGGCTGCGTCCGAGCACCAGGCCGCACGCGAAGGAGCGGCCGGTGCTGAGAGACCGGGCGCGCAGGCTGGGCGTCCAGCCGAGGTCGCGTGCGACCTCGAGGATGCGCGCGCGCGTCTCGGCTGAGACGCCCGGGCGGTCGTTGAGCGCGAACGAGACGAGCCCTTTGCTGACACCCGCCTCACGGGCGACGTCGGCGATCGTCGGCGGCTGCTGTGCCATGGCGCTCCTTGAACTAAACCGGTTCAGACTCTAAAGCGGTTTAGGAGCCGACGCAACACCCTTGCCGCAATGACACGAGGGTGGTAAAAGCGACTCAGTCGCGGGGCGGCAGCTCGATCGGCTCCGTGCGTGCCTCGTCGGCCGTGGGCGCCGGTGTCTCGTCCACCCTGGGCGCCGGTGTCTCGTCGGGCACCTCCGGAGCGACCGGATGCTGCTCCTGCCCGTCGGTAGGCCGCCCGCCGGCGAGGAGTCCGCTGAGGCGCGCGTCGACCGTCGGTGCATCCGGGTCCGTCGCGGTGGCTTCGGGCCGCGGCGATGTGCGGCCGCCGGCCCGGCTCCGCGGCGACACCAGGAGAATCGCCGCACCGAGGAAGACCTCGAGCGCCACGGCGAGCGCGAGCGGTCCCGGATCGGGGCCGAAGGTCGACAATCGACCGGGGCCGATCGCCCCGGCGGCTGCTATCGCCAACAGCGCCGACGCGGCGGCCGAGATCGCGGCGATGCCGGCGGCCGTCACCAGCCGCGCGCCGATCGGGTCGTCGGTCGCCGGCGCGCCGATGCCGCCCGCGTGGACGAGGCGCGACCGCGCAATCCAGCCGGCGAGGGCACCGAGCGCGACGGGGGCGAGCGCGAGCAGGAGCAGCCAGGACGTCGTGGAATCGGGCACCGCGCCGAGCGCCGGTATGCCGGGCACCACGCCCACCTGCGTCGCGGCGGGTGAGACCGCCGAGCCCTCACCCACCGCGAAGCCCGGTCCCGCCGCGAAGGCGAACCCCCATATGGCGAGCGTCGGGAGGTACGCCAGCTGTACGAGCGTGAGCACCGTCGCGCCGGCGACATCGACGTTGCCGGCCTCGAAGAGCGCGACCACGTGTCCGGCTCGCGCGAAGAGCGCCACCGCGGTGAGCGCGGCCCCGAGTCCGATCAGCCCGGTCACGACGACGGCCGATCCCCGCACGACGACACCCGGAACGTCGCCCCAGCCGTGCGGGGCGGATTCGACACGGTCGCGCAGCCGTGCCACGGCACCGCCACCGGCCTCGCGCCACTCGGTCACGAGCGCCGCGGTGAGGGCGGGCACCGCGAAAAGCAGGGTGGGCACGAGCACGGCCTGCCACATCGGCGCGGTCGCGATGGTGTTCTGCCCGGTCAGGGCGGCACCGGTCGCCAGTGCGGCGAAGACCAGGGTCGCGGTGGCAACTCCGGTGAGCCATGCCTCCGCGCGCGACGCGCGCACGCCGGAGCGGGCCGCGAAGATCACGGTGAAGCCGGCGAACGCGAGGGGAGACAGCGACAGGACGAAGGATGCCGCGTCCCCGTCGATCCCCGTCGCGGCGAGGTACTCCGGGGGCAGTTCGACGGTGAGAGGCACCAGGTTGCCGAACTGCCAGACCGTGACACCGGCGGGCCAGATGGCGCCCCAGTCGGCGGCACCGCCGAAGCCGAATACCCACAGCAGAGTCAGCGGGGCGAGGGTCGCCGCGAGGCCGACGGCCACCGCGAGGGCGGCGTCGACCGAAGCGAGGAGGGCGACGATGATGCGATTCATGCGCCATCGACCCTACTTCGAGCGAGGTCGCGCTTCGGGCCGACCGCGCGGGTGGCCGAGGCATCCGTTCAGCCAATCCCCAGGTTGCCGCACGAGGCACTAACGTCGTCGTCGGAGGTCATTCATGAGCACAGCCCCGTCCAACGCGCCCGATTCGCCCGCCGCCGCCGACACCGGCGAGACGCGGGAACCCAAGAACAGCTTCGACAGGTTCTTCGAGATCACCCGACGTGGCTCGACGGTCGGCACCGAGATCCGCGGCGGTGTCGTGACCTTCGTGACGATGGCCTACATCGTCATTCTGAACCCGATCATCCTCTCGGGCGCGGCGGACGTCGACGGCAACAGCCTCGGCTTCGGACAGGTGGCGGCCACAACGGCGCTGACCGCGGGTGTGATGACGGTGCTCTTCGGGCTCGTGACCCGCCTGCCGTTCGCGTTCGCTGCGGGGCTGGGCATCAACTCCTTCCTCGCCGTCTCGGTGGTCGGTCAGGTGACCTGGCCCGAGGCGATGGGCCTCGTGGTGATCAACGGCCTCATCATCGTGCTGCTCGCGGCGACCGGACTGCGGCGCATGATCTTCGACGCGGTTCCGATCCAGCTGAAGCTGGCCATCACGGTCGGCATCGGCCTGTTCATCGCCTTCATCGGGTTCGTCGACGCCGGCTTCGTGACCGCCACGGGGGCGTCCTCTCCCCCGGTCGGCCTCGGTGTGAACGGATCGGTCGGCACCGTCCCGACGCTCATCTTCGTCTTCACGCTGCTGCTCACCGGCATCCTCGTGGCACGCAAGGTCAAGGGCGGGATCCTGATCGGCCTCGTCTCGGGCACTGTGGTGGCGGTGATCGTCGAGGCCATCTGGAACCTCGGCCCGAAGTTCGACGGCGACCAGGTCAACGCCGGCGGCTGGGGGCTGTCGGTGCCCGAACTGCCTGCCTCGCTCGTGAGCTTCCCCGACCTGTCGCTCGTGGGTCAGATCTCGTTCGGCTCGTTCGAGCGCATCGGCGTGCTCGCCGCGCTGATGCTCGTCTTCACACTGGTGTTCACCAACTTCTTCGACGCGATGGGCACCATGACGGGCCTGTCGAAAGAGGCGGGCCTCGCCGATGCCAAGGGCGACTTCCCCCGCATCAAGTCGGCGCTCATCGTCGAGGGCGTCGGCGCGGTCGCCGGTGGCCTCACCTCGAGCTCGTCCAACACCGTGTTCATCGAGTCCGGTTCGGGCATCGGCGAAGGCGCCCGGACCGGCTTCGCGAACGTCGTCACCGGCGCGCTCTTCCTGGTGGCGATGTTCTTCTCGCCGCTCGTGTCGATCGTGCCGTCCGAGGTCGCCGCCTCGGCGCTGGTGATCGTCGGTGCGCTCATGATGTCGCAGATCCGCTACATCGACTTCTCCGACTTCTCGATCCTGCTTCCGGTCTTCCTGGCGGTGACCGTGATGCCGCTCACGTACTCGATCGCCAACGGCATCGGCGCGGGATTCATCGCGTGGGTCGTGGTGCGGTCGCTGTCGGGCAAGGCGCGCGAGATCAGCCCGCTGCTGTGGATCGTCGCGGCCGGCTTCGTGCTGTACTTCGCGCGCGGACCGATCGAGACCCTGCTCGGCTGAGCCCCCTGGCGGCCTGCGCCCCCGGTTCGGGTGGCGCAACACGCGGACTCGCACGGGAGAACACCGCGTGTCGTGACACCTGAACAGCACGGCGATCAGCGGCGCGGCGTCCATCCCGGCGGTGTCGGACCGTCGTACGACGCACGCTCGGCGTCGGCGTGCGCCGACCAACCCTGCGCCGCGTCGACCGCATCGAATCCGCCCCGCGCGACGCGGAAGCCGACATCGTCGTGGTGCATCCGGGGCGCGCCGCCGCGCCGCGTCGACGCGCGCACGCTCCAGACGTCGTCGGCGAAGCCGCCCCCTCGGAAGACGCGGTAGTCGCGGTACCGCGCCGGGTCGAGCAGGTCCCAACACCATTCCCACACGTTGCCGAGCGTGTCGAACAGCCCATGCATGTTGGGCAGCTTGGCTCCGACGTCCTGGGGCGACGTGACACCGTCCGCGCTCGTCCACGCGACCTCGGTCAGAGGACCGTAGTGCGGCCCGGTCGAGCCCGCCCGGCACGCGAACTCCCACTCCGCCTCGGTCGGCAGGCGGTATCCGTCGGCATCGACGTGCCACGTGACGTCGTCGCCGTCGAACGTGTAGGCGGGATCCAGTCCCTCCCACTCCGATGCGGCGTTGCAGAAGCGGATCGCGCGCAGCCAGCTCAGGTCGGTCGCCGGGCGTCGCGGGTGCCGCGCCGTCTCGCCGAGCATCTCGCCCAGCTGCCCCTGCGTCACCGGGTACACCCCGATCTCGAACGGCGCGAGCTCGACGCTCCAGCGCACCTTGCGCCGTGAATCGTGCAGCCCGACGACTCCCCCGTCGATCCGGGCCAGTTCGATATCGCTCACCCGGGGAAGTATGACAGCGGACGGCCCGTGAGGATCAGGGGGCGCGACGCCACGCGCCGGATGCGGGAAGCTCGCCGCCGAACAGTTGCCTCACCGTGACGAGCGTGAACCCGCGGTCAAGGAGTCCCTGGAAGATCGTGCCGGCCACGCGCGCCGTGCCGGCATGGACGTCGTGCATGAGCACGATGGACCCGGCACGCGGCTGCTCCACCGCACGCGCGACGAGAGTCTCGTCGGGGGGCTTCTGCCAGTCGAGCGTATCGACGTCCCACAGGATCGCCGGCAGACCCGCGGCCGCGAGCACCGAGGCGTTGAACTCGCCGTACGGCGGGCGGAAGCTGTCGATGCGCTGCCCGGATGCCGCTTCGAGCGCGCGCGTGGTGTCGTTGATCTGCGCCGATACCTGCGCCGATGTCAGCTTCGGAAGCTGGGGGTGGTTCCAGGTGTGGTTGGCGACCTCGTGCCCCTCGCGCGTCATGCGCGCGAGGACGTCGCGGGCGCCGTGGGCGTTGGCGCCCATCGCGAAGAACGTCGCCGCAGAGTCGTACCGCGCCAGCTCGTCGAGGATGCCGGCCGTCAGCCCGGACGGGCCGTCGTCGTAGGTGACGGCCACGCAAGGGACGAGCGCGCAGTCGACGGCGCGCGCTCCCGCGGGCGCGACCGCTGGGCCCGTGTACGGCTGGCCGGCCGCCGCGAGCATACGTGCGCCGAACGGCGTGACCAGCGACGCGGCCAGGTCGGCGGGCACGGCGAGCACCATCGGCTCAGCGTTCGCCGGCACGCCGAGCGCCGAGAGCTCCGGCGAGGTGAAACCTGCCGGGACGGTCACGACGAAGCCCTCGGCGACCGGGATGGTCGTCGAGAGGGCTGCCCGCACCGCGGCCAGCTGCGCTTCGTCGCCGGGCGACGCCGGGCGGCGGGTGAGAGAGCCGGCATCTCGGCGAAGGGCGTCCACGACGTGGGCACCGAGCGCGGCAGCGGCTCCGTCCGCCCACAGCGCGTCCGCGGTGGCGATCTCGCCGGTGGCGGTGTCGGCGTACAGGATCATCGTCGTATCTGCGGCGACCGCGTCGGGCGTTCCCGACACGACCCGTACGCTCTCGCCGATGAACGGCCCCCTCGCCGCGACGATGTCGCACAGCACGGCCGAACCGGCACCGCCGGACGGGCCGAAGGCGGGGTCGGCGAGCAGCTCGGCGGCGCTGCGCGCCGTGCTGCCCAGCTCGCACCTGCGCGACGACATCCCGGATCCCACGGCCGCCGCGACCGGCGTATACGAGACACCGGATGCCGCGACTCGCGCATCGATCGCGGCGCGCACATGCTGCAGCATCGCCGCGTTGAAGACCGCTGTCTGCGGGGTGTCGGGAAGCAGCGAGACCCGGGCCTGCACGCCGACGGCATCGTTGCGCAGCCGAACACCGGTCAGCACCGTTGCCAGCGGACCGGCGGGGCCGGCGTCGATGGCGGCCGGAGCTTCAGCGGCATGCACCGCTGCCGGCTCCCATGCCGGCGGCGCCCAGTCGGCGCGCGCCGCCGGAGCACACGCCGTCAGTACGACGGCCGCCGCCGCCAGCATGAGCACCGCCGGACGACGGGACGTCACGCCCGGATGCCTTCCAGGAGGTCCGCGATCGCCGGGCGGTACTCGGCGGCGTCGTCTGCTCCTACCTCGACGACCACGAGGACGGCGTCACCGCCCTCCGGGCCCGCCACGACCGCGACGACCCCGCCGTCGGCCAGGTCGGCGTGCGTCGCGCTCATCCCCGACGCGAGCAGTTCCGAACGCGCCGCACCCTCGACATCGGGCGTCTCGGCGATGATCTCGGCGGCATCCCGCTCCACCGTCTCGAGCCGCGCCGTCAGCACGCCGTCCGGTGTGCGAACCGCCACGTTGCCGCCTCCCTCACCCGTGAGGATCCAGTCCGCCGGAACCACGACTTCGGCGCCATCCCCGATGGGAACCGCCGTGACACCATCCGAGACTTCGCTCGACAGATTCTCGAGCGAAGGCGGCAACGCCGTCATCGCGGCGACGACGACTCCCGTGGCCGCCAGGGCAGCACCAAGCCACGCTGCGCCGATCTCCCAGCGACGCGCGACGGAACTGCGTGAGTCCTCGGCCACAGTGCCCCCCTCGGGGGCGAGTCTAGGGCCCAGGCGTCCATTCGCGCGGCACGGGACGCGTTTCGGGTCTCTCCGGCCGGGATCGGATCAGTTCTCGCGCGGCTCCAGAAGGAACAGGGCGATCTGACGATCGGTCTTCGTCTGATAATCGTCATAGGCCGGCCACACCTCGGTGGCACGGGCCCACCACTCGGCGCGCTCGTCACCCGACAGCTCGCGCGCGGTGTAGTCGCGCTTGTCGGGGCCGTCCTGAAGCTCGACGTGAGGCTGACGACGCATGTTCTCACCCCACTTCGGCTCGGCAGGCATGCCGCCGTTGGATGCCACGACCACGTAGCGGCCGTCGTGCTCGACACGCATGAGGGCGGTCTTGCGCAGCGCGCCCGTCTTGGCGCCGACGGTCGTCAGCACGATGATCGGCTTGCCTCGCAGGGTGTCGGCCTCCTGCCCGTTCGAGGCCTCGTACTTCTCAGCCTGGGTGCGGGCCCATTCGGACGTGGACGGCTTGTACTCTCCGGTCAGCGGCATGACTCCACGATACGGCCGGCTGCGGGAGCTCGGCGCGTCGCCCTATCGTCGAGGTATGCCCAACATCAGAGTCGAGCTCCTCCCCGGTCGCACCGTCGAACAGCGCCGCCGCTTCGCCGAGGAGGTCACGCGCTCCGCGGTCGAGGCGCTCGGCGCCCGCCAGCAGGACGTGCGCATCATGTTCGAAGAGGTCGCGGCCGACCACGTCGCCAACGGCGGCGTGCTGGCCAGCGAGGACGAGAGCCGCGCGGACGTGCTCTCGAAGCTCGCCGAGAACGCCGGCTGAAAACACGAAGAGCGGATGCCGCAGCCCGAGGCGGCAGCATCCGCTCTTTCCAGGTCAGAAACCGACGTCTAGAGCGACTCGACGATCTCGCGCATGAGGGCGGCCGTCTCGGACGGCGTCTTGCCGACCTTGACACCGGCAGCCTCGAGGGCCTCCTTCTTCGCCTGCGCGGTTCCCGCCGAGCCCGACACGATGGCGCCGGCGTGGCCCATGGTCTTGCCTTCGGGTGCGGTGAAGCCGGCGACGTAGCCGACGACGGGCTTGGTGACGTTGGCCTTGATGAAGTCAGCCGCGCGCTCCTCGGCGTCGCCGCCGATCTCGCCGATCATCACGATCGCCTTGGTCTCGGGGTCGGCCTCGAACGCGGCGAGCGCATCGATGTGCGTCGTGCCGATGATCGGGTCGCCGCCGATGCCGATGGCGGTCGAGAAGCCGATGTCGCGCAGCTCGAACATCATCTGGTAGGTCAGGGTGCCCGACTTCGAGACGAGACCGATCGGGCCCTTGCCGGTGATGTTGGCCGGGGTGATGCCGACGAGCGACTCGTCCGGCGTGATGATGCCGGGGCAGTTCGGGCCGATGATGCGCGTCTTGTTGCCCTTTGCGGTGGCGTAGGCCCACGCCTCGGCCGAGTCGCCGACGGGGACGCCCTCGGTGATCACGACGAGCAGCGGGATCTCGGCGTCGATGGCCTCGACCATCGCGGCCTTCGTGAAGGCAGCGGGCACGAACGCGATCGACACGTCGGCGCCCGTCTTCTCGATGGCCTCTTCGACCGACCCGAAAACGGGCAGCTCGACGCTGTTGCCGTCCTTGTCTTTGTGCAGCACCGTGGTGCCGGCCTTGCGGGCGTTCACGCCGCCGACGACGTTGGTGCCGGCCTTGAGCATGAGCGCAGTGTGCTTGGTGCCTTCGCCGCCGGTGATGCCCTGGACGATGACCTTGGAGTCCTTGTTGAGGAAGATCGACATTTCTCTACAGTCCTTTTGAAGTCCGGATGCCGGGATCAGGCGTTGGCGAGTTCGGCGGCCTTGTCGGCGCCCTCGTCCATCGTGGCGGCCAGGGTCACCAGCGGGTGGTTCGCGTCCTGCAGGATCTTGCGGCCCTCTTCGACGCGGTTGCCGTCCAGGCGCACGACGAGCGGCTTCGACGCGGTCGAGCCCAGCTCGGCCAGCGCGCCGACGATGCCCTTGGCGACCGCGTCGCACGCCGTGATGCCGCCGAACACGTTGACGAACACGCTCTTGACCTGCGGGTCGCCGAGGATGACATCCAGGCCCGCGGCCATGACCTCGGCCGACGCGCCGCCGCCGATGTCGAGGAAGTTGGCCGGCTTCACGCCGCCGTGGTTCTCGCCCGCGTATGCCACGACGTCGAGCGTCGACATGACCAGGCCTGCGCCGTTGCCGATGATGCCGACCTGGCCGTCGAGCTTGACGTAGTTGAGGTCGTTCTCTTTCGCCTTCGCCTCGAGCGGGTCGGCGGCGTCCTTGTCTTCGAGCAGGGCGTGACCGGCGTGGCGGAACTCGGCGTTCTCGTCGAGGGTGACCTTGCCGTCGAGGGCGATGACGTCGCCCTCCTCGGTGAGGACGAGCGGGTTCACCTCGACCAGGGTCGCGTCCTCGCTCTTGTAGACGTCGTAGAGCTTGACGAAGACGTCGCTCACCTTGTCGACGAGGTCGGCGTCGAAGCCGGCAGCTTCGGCGATCTCGACGGCCTTGGCCTTGTCGATGCCGGTGCCCGGGTCGACCTCGATGCGCGCGAGAGCCTCGGGACGCTCCACCGCGAGCTCTTCGATCTCCATGCCGCCCTCGACGCTGCACAGCGACAGGTATGAGCGGTTGGCGCGATCCAGCAGCACCGAGAAGTAGTACTCCTTGTCGATGCGCGCGCCCTGCGCGACCATGACGCGCTTGACGACGTGGCCCTTGATGTCGAGGCCGAGGATCGCCTTCGCCGCCTCGTAGGCCTCGTCAGGGGTCTTCGCCACCTTCACGCCGCCGGCCTTGCCGCGGCCGCCGGTCTTGACCTGCGCCTTGACGACGACGACTCCGCCGATCTTCTCGGCTGCGGCCCGCACCTCCTCCGGCGTGTCCGCGACGATGCCGGCGAGAACCGGCACCTCGTACTTCTCGAAAAGGTCTCGTGCCTGGTACTCGTACAGATCCACAGTGCATTCCTTCGCAGGTGGCGAATGGGGTGGGACGACGCGAAAAGCGTCTCGACGTCGAGATATCGACCAGTGCCCCAGCCTACTACCGCCGACCGGCCCCCTCCGACCGCAGCGACGCGCGGACGGCGACGGCGTCAGCCGGCAGACCTCGATTGCCGAGCGGATGCCGCGGCCTCGGCATCCTCGATCTCCTCGCCGGGCACGCGGGGAAGCCTTGTGAGGTCGCACAGTGCCGGGCCCTCGATGCGGCGACCTTCGGCGGTGAACCGCGACGCGTGCAGCGGGCAGTCCCACGACCGCTCAGCGTCGTTCCACTGCAGCACGCCGCCCATGTGCGGGCAGACGGCGCCCACAGCGCGGGTTCTGCCCTCCACCGTCGAGATGCCGACGGGGTAGCCGGCGCGATTGGCGACGACCCCTTCACCCTCGTGCGGTCGACGCACGGGCACCGGTACGGTCTGCGCACCGAGCCAGCCCGATGCCGCCTCCCACCCGACCTTGAGATTCTCGACGCCGCCGCGCGCGAGATCGGCCGGCACGGTGAACCGGGTCGAGATGGTGTTCATCCAGCCGGGGCGATCTCGGCGGGGCACTTTCTGGATCTCGGCGACGATGCGCAGCGCGGCGGCCGGCGCGTTGGTGAGCCCCCACTTCGCGTACCCGGTGGCGAACCGGATCCGTCCGAGCCCGCGCGGCATCGCTCCGACGAACGGGATGAGGTCATGCGACTGGTAGTCCTGGGCCGACCACGCGGCGACGGGCTCGGCACCGGGGAAGTGCTCGCGCGTCCACGCGATGAGCTCGTCGATGCAGCTGCTGGGCGACGGCGACCGACCGACCGGAAACCCGTTGCCGCCGACGATGAGCTGGGCCGCGGCGGCCGGCCCGTCGGCAGGGGTGATCGAACGCACCGACTTCGTGGCACCGTCGACCGACAGGTACAGCCCCTCTGGCAACGGCGCGTCGGTGGCGAAGGCGACGCACGACGAGCGGAGGCCGCGGACCTTGGCGAAGTACAGGCCGCGGTCGATGATCGGCGTGCCCGTTGCCAAGACGACCTGGTCGGCCTCCGCGTAGCCGGCGGTGGTCTCGACGGCCCCGCGAGGGGCGGCATGGGCGCGTGTGACGCGAACCCCGGTGTGCAGCACGCCGCCCGCCTCGAGGTAGGCACGGGCGAGCGCGGTCAGCAGCTGCTGCGGGTCGATCGCCGCCTGGTCGTCCAGGGCTACGGCGTCGACGATCGGGAACGGCGACTGCGCGAGCAGGTCGGGCTCGACGCGACGAGCGGGCAGGCCGGCCTCGATCGCGGCATCCAGTTCGGCCCTCACGGTCTCGACGCCCTCGGCGGTCTGTGCGTAGGAGTACGCCGCGCGTCGCGAGTAGGGGACCCCGAGCTCATCGGCGGTGTCAGTCAGCCACTGGGCACCGTCGCGATTGGCCTCGGCGTAGGCGCGCACCAGTCCCGCGGGATGGTGCCGGCGCAGCGTCGACAGCGTCGATCCCTGCAGCAGCGAGACTTTGCCCGTGTTGCCGCCCGACGCGAGTTCGCCCACCTCCCCTGCCTCGACCACGGCGACGTCGCGACCCTCGCGGGCGAGCATCAGCGCCGTCGCGAGCCCGGTCAGCCCTGCTCCGACGATGATCACCTGACGCCGGCGCCCGGGCTCGAAGGGCGTTCCGGCGACGGGCACGGGATCCAGCTTCCAGATCGGCCTCATCGCCCCAGTCAACGCGCCGCTCGCGCGAGGGTCGAGCGGCTTGACAGCGGGGCGCGGGGATGCGAACGCGCGGTGCCGGGCGCACTAGGCTCTCCCCCGAGATGACCGACAACGCAGCCGCTCCCGCTCCGCAGGCCGCCGCGCGCGCCGCCGTGGTGGCCGCCGCGCTCGAGTTGTTCGCCGAGCAGGGGTTCGATCAGACCTCGGTCGAGCAGATCGCTCAGGCGGCTGGGGTCTCGCGCTCGACGTTCTTCCGCCAGTTCGGCGGCAAGGACGACGTGGTCTTCACCGATCACGAGCTGCTGCTGACGCACTTGCGCGAGTTCTTGGCCCAGCCGCACGAGGATCCGTGGGCGGCGATATGCGAGGCATCCGTCTTCGTCTATTCGCATTTCGCGGCCGACCCCGAGCTGGCCCGCCGGCGCTACGCCGTCGTGCGTGGCGTGCCGGCGCTGCGCGACCGCGAGATCGTGACGGTGTTCCGTTATGAACGGCTCTTCGACGAGTACCTTCGTGCATCGCTGCCGGGCCTGGATCCGCTCGACGCCGTCGGCTTCTCGGCCCTCGTGACGGCCATCCACAATCACGTGCTGCGTCGCCTCATTCGCGGGCCCAAGAAGGTGCCGGTGTCGGTCCTGAAGACGGCGCTCGACGACGCCCGCCGCCGGTTCGGCGTGCTGCCCGGCGATGAGTCCGGACCGTCGTCGGACGACGTCGTGGTCGCGGTCTTCCCGCGCGGCACGCCTACGGCCGAGCTGGCTCGGCGTCTGCGCAAGCAGCTCGACGACTGACGACCCGTTCCCCCTCATCTCCCCTTCCGCGCCGAGCATGTCGGTTTCGCGCCGAGCATGTCGGTTCCACGCCGAGCATGTCGGTTTCGCGCCGAGCATGTCAGTTTCACACCGAGCATGTCCCCCACATGGTCGCGGAGAAACCCACATGGTCGGTGTGAAACCCGCATGGTCGCGGAGAAACCCGCATGGTCGGTGTGAAACCCACATGGTCGCGGAGAAACCCACATGGTCGCGGAGAGGCGGCCTCCGGCGGCTCCTGATTCGCGAACATACCGGTCGGTCGGTATGCTCTGCGGAAGACGACGGCGCGTACGCCGTGTTTGGATCGGACGAGGCCGCCACGCAGACGTGGCGCCCAGACGCAGACGTCGAGGAGGTCGGATGCTGATCACCGGAGCAGTCCTGGAAGGCTCGGGCGCCGCCGCGCCCTTTGCCGAGTCCCGTCCCTTCACCGTGGGCGAGCTGGAACTGGATCCGCCTGGGTCCGGCGAACTGCGGGTGCGGATCGAGGCCGCCGGAGTGTGCCACTCCGACCTGAGCGTCGTCGACGGCAATCGGACGCGGCCGACCCCGATGCTCCTGGGTCACGAGGCTGCCGGAATCGTCGAACAGGTCGGCGACGGCGTGATCGACATCACCCCCGGCACGCGCGTCGTGATGACCTTCCTCCCCCGCTGCGGGGAATGCGACGGATGCCGCACCGACGGACGCCTGCCGTGCGCGCCCGGCTCCGCGGCCAACAACGCCGGCACGCTGCTGGGCGGCGGCATCCGTCTGCATCGCGAGGCCGATGGGGGCGTACACGAGGTGCATCACCACCTTGGCGTCTCAGCGTTCGCCACCCACGCGGTGGTCAGCCGCACGTCGATCGTGCCCGTCGATGCCGATGTGCCGGCCGAGATCGCGGCGCTGCTCGGGTGCGCGGTCCTCACCGGCGGCGGGGCGGTTGTCAACGCCGGACGACCTGCGCCGGGCGAGCCGGTCGTCGTCGTGGGTCTGGGCGGCGTCGGGATGGCGGCGCTGCTGGTCGCCGTCGCGCTGGGGCACGAGGTCATCGGGGTCGACACCGTGCCCGGCAAGCTCGAGCTGGCGCGCGAGTGCGGAGCCGCCGACGCCCTCACTCCGGAACAGGCTACGGATCGCGGCATCCGCGCCCCCGTCGTCGTCGAGGCGGCCGGAGCGGCACGCGCGTTCGAGACCGCGATCGCGCTGACCGCTCCCGGCGGTACGACTGTGACCGTCGGCCTGCCGGCGCCCGACGCGCGCGCGGCCGTGTCGCCCCTCGTGCTAACCGCTGAGGCCCGCACCGTGGTGGGCAGCTATCTGGGATCCGCGGTGCCGAGCCGCGACATCCCGCGGTACGTCGAGCTGTGGCGTGCGGGACGCCTGCCGCTCGAGAAGCTCGTCTCGTCCCGCATCGGCCTCGACGACCTCGACGCCGCCATGGACCGGCTCGCCGCAGGCGGCGAGCTGCGCCAGCTCATCACCTTCGAAAGGAACGACGCATGACCAGAATCGCCATCGTCACCGGGGCCGCACGCGGCATCGGCGCCACCACCGCCCAGCGCCTGGCCGCCGACGGCAATGCCGTCGCGGTCCTCGATCTCGAAGAGTCGGCGTGCGCTGACACGGTGACGGCGATCACGGATGCCGGGGGCCGAGCCCTCGCCGTCGGTGCCGACGTCGCCGATGCGGCGTCGGTAGAGCGCGCTGTCGCCCGCGTGGCCGACGAGCTCGGAGCGCCGACGATCCTGGTCAACAACGCCGGGATCATCCGCGACAACCTGCTGTTCAAGATGACTGAGGACGACTGGGACGCGGTCATCGCCGTACATCTGCGCGGTGCGTTCCTCATGACGCGCGCCGTGCAGGAGCACCAGGTGAAAGAGGGGTGGGGACGCATCGTCAACCTCTCGTCCACCTCGGCGCTCGGCAATCGCGGGCAGGCGAATTACGCCGCTGCGAAGGCGGGCATGCAGGGCTTCACCAAGACTCTCGCCCTCGAGCTCGGCCGCTACGGCGTCACGGCGAACGCGATCGCTCCGGGCTTCATCGTCACCGACATGACGCGGGCGACCGCCGAGCGTCTGGGGGTCTCGTTCGACGACTTCATCGCGGCGCGGGCCGCCGAAGTCCCGGTGCAGCGCGCGGGGTATCCCGACGACATCGCGGCCGCGGCATCCTTCTTCTGCTCCGAAGAGGCCGGCTTCGTGTCGGGCCAGGTGCTGTACGTGGCGGGCGGTCCGCGCGCATGAGCATCGTGCTGGATTCGCCGGCGGCGCTGACGGATGCCGTGGGCCAGACCGCGACCGGCGACTGGTTCGAGATCGACCAGGCGCGCGTCCAGGCGTTCGCCGACGCGACCGAGGACTGGCAGTGGATCCACCTGGACGCCGAGCGCGCGGCATCCGGTCCCTTCGGGGCGACGATCGCGCACGGCTACCTGACGCTCTCGCTGCTCCCCCGGCTGACGGCGGGCCTGCTGTCGGTCGAGGGCACCGCCATGGTCGTGAACTACGGGCTCGACAAGGTGCGGTTCCTGCAGCCTGTGCTCGTGGATTCCCGCGTGCGCGCCGTGACCGAGGTCGCTTCGGTCGAGCCGACGTCGCAGGGCTATCGCGTAGGGCTGCGCACCACGGTCGAGCTCGAGGGCTCCAACCGGCCGGCACTGGTGGCCGAGACGATCGGCCTCTTCGTTCCGGGCACCTGACCGGACGGGTGCTTCAACCTGGCGGATGCCTAGTGCTGTTCCGGGGCGTCGCACTTGGCGAGGTCGGTCTGCGCGAGCGGCTCGCCCTCCTCGATGACATACGTGACGAGAAGCACGACGTCTTCCTCGCCCTCGTTGACGCCCTGGTGCGGGTACCCAGCGCCCTCGACGATCGCGTCGCCGGCGTGATAGACGTGCACGCCGCTCGGATAGATGGGCGCGTAGTGGGTCAGCGCCCCCTGCTGGACCACGGCGATGAGCTGACCGGCGTGGCAGTGTTCGCCGGTCCCGGCACCCGGACGAAGGGTGATCTCGCGGAAGACGACCTGCGAGGGTCCGGAGACCTCGACGTCGACACCGTCCTCGTCATCGCCGGCGGCGAGGTCCACGGCCGTCACGGGGGCGGGTGTCTCGCTCGCCGTCGGCACGACGGTGGGGACAGCCACCGCCGTGCCGCACCCCGTGAGAAGCATCGCTCCAGCGAGGAACAGCGCGAGCAGGGGTGAGCGATGGCGAGGCATTCCGTCAGGGTGGCAGAGCCGCGAGCTACAAGCAACGAATGACGGCGACCTGCCCTGCTCGAGCGGCCTTCGCCGGCCGACCCATCGCATCGAGATCGGCATCGCATCAGGACCGGCGGGCTCCGTCAACGCTCTCGACCATGAGCGGCCCGGTCGCCACGATGGAACCGAATCCGACGGGAGGATCCATGACCGACAACACGCAGACCGTGGTGACCCGTTCCAATCGCGGGCAATGGAGAGGTCGAGGTGGAGGGACGCCCGGAACTCGCTCGAAGCTTCACCAGTCGAGACGAGGCGGTCGAAGCAGGACGTGCCGTCGCCGAGGCCGCCCCTAGCTTCGGCCGGGCCGGAGGGCTCCGCTGGTGAAGTAGCGCACCTCGCCCGTGTCGTCCTCGACCCCGAAGACCCACGTGCCGGAGGGAGTGGCCCGGACATCGATGACCGTCCCCCGGGATTGAGGGGTGAGGACGTCGTCTCCGGGCTTGAACGAGGAATCGGTCATGGATCACAGCGTACGAGGGTCATGCGGATCGCCGCCAGACGCTCGTCGGCGAAGCGCTGCATCGACCCAGTACTGGAGCCGGTCCTCGCCGGGTGCACTGTCCACGATGACCCGCAGCCACCCGATCCCCATATCGCGGCCTCTGCCCATCTCCGCCCTCGACGCATCGGGCTGCCGCAGCAGCGCCTCATCCTCGGAAGGGGCAACGCGCACGAGAAGGCTGCCGTCGGCGTTGACGGCGAGCGCCATCGCATCGTCGACCATCAGCGCGATCGCGCCGAACATCTTCACCTCGCGCACCTCGCCCGCAGAGATCAGCGGGCGCACACGGTCGACGAGAAGGCGTTGTTCCGTCATCACGGGGCGTCGGCGACCGGTGCGTAGCCGAGACGGTCGAACGCCAGGCGGATCTCCACGATCGCACCGTCTTCGACGACGAACAGCTCACTGGCCAGGACGGTTTTCGAGGTCTCGGTCTGGGGGTAGTACCAGAGCGCCACCCGATCGGAATCAGTCATCCGTGTGAGCTCGGGCGCGGCCGTCAGCATGGGGACGAAGGCGTTGAGGTACTTCCGCCACTCCTCCTTGGTCCTGACCTCGGGGTCAGGTGCAAAACACCGGACGTCGTCGGAGAGGTGAGTGAGAGCGTGGTCGACGTCGCCGCTCGTCCAGGACGCGTGGTAGCTCTGCACGATGTCGAGGGCGGATGTCATGGTGATGCTCCTTCGCGTTGCGGTTTCCAGGTGTCTGTCGGCAGCCCACCGCCGGTGGCAGCCAGCAGGAGTCGTGCGAGAAAGTGCGCCCAGCCGTCGGCGTGGCCGGGCAGCTCACCGTCGGGCAGACCCGTATGAACGACCTCGACGCGCGTGCCACCGGTGGTGCGGGTGAGCTCGAACGACACGGTCGATGTGCCGGGCGGAAGCTCTTCGCTCTCGATGAACCCCCACGTGACGGTCACGCGGCGGGGTCGGTCGATCTCGACGAACGACCCGCGCGCGCGGAATCCCGCGATGTCGACGGCGAAGACGCCTCCCGGCACCGGATCGAGAGAAGCTCGCGTTCCCATCCACGACGTCATCCCGTGCTCCGTGACGAGCAGATCGAAGACGGTTTCGGGGGCGGCCTCGATGTCGATGGAGCTTCTGCGCTCAGCCATCCTCGTGCCGCCTCTCGGCCGCCCGCTTGAGCTCGGAGAGTCGCTCCGGCCAGAAGTCGTCGAAGAAGGCCTTGCCCACCGCCAGGCCCTCAACCCGAAGCGCATACATGTGTCGTGTGCCCTGTCGGACGCCATCGACCAAGCCGGCCCGATCGAGGATCTTCAGGTGGTGAGAGACGTTCTGCTGCGAGATTCCCAGTTCATCCGCCAGCTCTCCCACGGCGCGGCGCCCGCCGCGGATGACGCCGAGGATCGCACGACGGTTGGGGTCGGAGAGCGCACGGAATGCGTCGTTCAGCGCAGCTGTCGATCGATTCATGGGTGTCGCCTCCACGGTCACCGTACCACCGATATCCGTTTGTACAAACAGTTATTTGTGGATGACGTCGAATCGACTCGCGCTCCCCCGGGTCTGCATCGGAAGGCTCGTGATGCGCTGCTCAGACGCGCTCGAGCACCATCGCCATGCCCTGACCGCCGCCCACGCACATCGTCTCGAGACCGTAGCGACCGCCGGTGGCAGTGAGGCCGTTGATGAGGGTCGACGTGATGCGGGCGCCGGTCATGCCGAACGGATGCCCCACCGCGATGGCCCCGCCGTGCACATTGAGCTTTTCGGGGTCGACGCCGAGCTCGCGCGCGGAGGGGATGACCTGCGCCGCGAACGCCTCGTTGATCTCGACGAGGTCCATATCGTCGATCGACAGGCCCGCGAGGGCGAGGGCACGACGGGATGCCTCGACCGGGCCGAGCCCCATCACCTCGGGCGAGACACCCGAGACTCCAGTCGACACGATGCGGGCCAGCGGCTGCAACCCCAGCTCGTTCACCACCCGCTCCGAGACCACGACGACCGCCGCCGCGCCGTCGTTCAGCGGACAGCAGTTGCCCGCCGTCACGGTGCCGTCGGGACGGAAGACGGGGTCGAGCCCCGCGAGCGCCTCGATCGTCACGCCGGGGCGTGGACCGTCGTCCGACGCGACCACTGTCTCGTCCTCAAGGGTGACCGGCGTGATGTCGCGGGTCCAGAAGCCCGACGCGATGGCCGCCTGGGCGCGCTGCTGCGACCGTGCCGCAAAAGCATCCTGTTCCTCCCTCGTCACGCCGTGCAGCTGCGCGACGTTCTCGGCGGTCTGCCCCATCGCGATGTACGGGTCCGGCAGCGAGCCGCCGTCGCGAGGGTCGGTCCACGCGCCCGCACCCGAGTGCGAACGGGCCGCCGTGCGCTCGAGTGCAGCCGCGAACCGCGGATTGACGGCGCCGGGCAGGTCGGAGGCGCCGGCGTCGTACCGCGACACCGACTCGACGCCGGCCGATACGAACACGTCGCCCTCCCCCGCCTTGATCGCGTGGAACGCCATCCGGGTGGTCTGCAGCGACGACGAGCAGTAGCGGTTCACCGTCGTGCCGGGCACCGTGTCCCACCCGAGCAGCACCGCGACGATGCGAGCGATGTTGAACCCCTGCTCGCCGGCGGGCTGCCCGCAACCCACGAGCAGGTCATCGATCCGCGCTGGGTCGAGCGCGGCCACGCGATCGAGCGCCGCGGACACCATGCGGGCGGCGAGGTCGTCGGGCCGCACGCCCGCGAGGGATCCCTTGCGGGCGCGGCCGATCGGCGAGCGGGCGGTGGCGACGATGTAGGCCTCGGCCATGTGGATTCCTTCCGAAAGCAGCTGTCGAGTACGTACGTTCTCGCCGAACGACCACGTTGTCGGCGCGCGGGACGTGCGGTCTCGGCGAGAACGTACGTTGTCGACGGGGGTGGGGGCGGGGGCGGGCGTGGGCGGGGGCGGGGGTGGGGCGGGGGCGGGGGTGGGACGCAGGCGGGTGGAGGCGGGTGGGGGGTGCGGGCGAGAGCGACGGGGGCGGATGCCGGGGCTCAGACGAACGCCGAAAGTCCGGTGATCGCGCGGCCGACGATGAGCGAGTTCATGTCGTACGTGCCCTCGAAGGTGAACACCGCCTCGGCGTCGGCGAAGTAGCGCGCGACGCCGTAGCCGGCGGGGATCCCGACCTGACTCTGACCGCCGAGCTGGATGCCGTTGCCACCGCAGATCTCGCGGCACAGGGCCACCGTCTCGCGCATGCGCGCACTCACGAAGGCCTTGGCCATCGCGGAGTGGTGGTCGGCCTGGATGCCCTCGTCCTGCATCTGCGACACGCGTACGCTCAGCGCGATCGAGGCGGTGATGTTCGACAGCGCGACGGCGAGCTTCTCCTGCACGAGCTGGAACGACGCGATCGGCTTGCCGAACTGCGTGCGCGCTTTTGCATACGCCAGCGCCGCTTCGTAGGCCCCCACGCCGACGCCGAGGCCCTGCCACGCGACGTCGGCCCGGGTCAGGCGCAGAACCACCGCGAGGTCGCGGAACCCGTCGATGCGCTGCAGTCGATCGCTCTCTGCAACGACGACGTCCTCGAGCACGATGTCGGCGTTCTCGACGCCCCGCAGCGACTGCTTGCGCTCGATCTTCGTCGCTGCGAAGCCGGCGGCCGGCGTCCGCACGAGGAACCCCTTGACCTGGTCGTCGCTCAGATCGCGTGCCCAGATGACCACGAGGTCGGCGAACGCTCCGTTTCCGATCCAGCGCTTGGCGCCGTTGAGCACCCAGTGGTCGCCGCGGCGCTCGGCGGTGGTCTCGAGACCGCGAGCGGTGTCGGAGCCGTGCCCCGGCTCGGTCAGCCCGAACGCCGCCACCGCCTGGCCCGACGCGAGCACCGGCAGCCATTCGGCCTTCTGCTCGTCGGATCCGCCGACCGCAATCGAGGTCATGGCGAGCCCGCTGTGCACGCCGATGAAGGTGGCGATCGACGGATCGGCGCGAGAGAGCTCCATCGCCACCCACCCGCGGAACACCGCGCTGTTGTCGAAGTGGCGGGTCTCGGCGAAGCCGTTGGCGTACAGACCCAGCTCGGCGATCCGCGGCACGAGGTGCCGCAGGCTCTCGGCGCGCTCCCACAGGTCATCGGCGTGCGGCCGGACCTCGGCGTCGAGGAACGCGCGGATGTCGGCGACCGCCCGCTGCTCGGCATCCGTCAGCAGATTCTGGAACGCGTAGAAGTCCGCGTCGAGCAGGTCGGCGGGGTCGGATGCCGCAACCTGAGGCGGTATGAGGGTGAACGTCATCGTCTCTCCGATCGTCGGTGATCACTCCGAGTATGCATCACTTTTCAAAATGTTGCACAACATCTGACCATACGTTGCACGGGTTCGATGCCTCCCGAGTAGAGTTCCGGCATGACGACCACGACGACTGCGACCCCCACGATCGCCGACGTGGGAGTGCGGGCCGCACCGTCGTGGCTGTCGGAACGGCTGGCCGAGGCGTCCCATCCCGACGCGGTGCGCGCCTTCGATGCGGCCCGCGAGACGTTCATCGGCGGGCGCCGCATCGATATGGGAAGCCTCGCGACGTCGCTCGGAATCGATCGCACCTCGCTCTTCCGCTGGGTCGGCAATCGCGACGCCCTGCTCAGCGAGGTGCTGTGGTCGCTCGCCGTGCCGACGCTCGTGCAGGCCGATCACGCGAACCAGGACCGCGCGGGCGGCGAGCGCATCGCCGGCATCCTGACCCACTTCGTCGACGACCTCATCACCGCGGAGTACTTCCGGCAGTTCCTGCGGCGCGAGCCCGCGAGGGCGCTGCGGCTTCTGACCACGAAAGAGAGCCCGATCCAGCGTCGCTACGTCGCGACGGCGGAATGGCTGGTGCGTCGCGAACTGGGCGAGGAGCCTCTCGGCGGCGCGATCGATCCGGCCGGCCTGGCGTACCTGCTGGTGCGCATGTCCGAGTCGTTCACCTACGCCGACCTCATCTCGGGCGACACCCCCAGCGCCGAGCGGGCGCGTGTCGCATTCCGCCTGCTGCTGCGGGTGGAGGCCTGATGAGCACGTACGCCGTCCGCGAGCCGTTCGCGACACGGTGGAGCGACAACGACCAGTACGGGCACCTCAACAACACGGTCTACTACGCCGCGATGGACACCGCGATCAATGCGTTCATGATCCGCGAGGGCAGGCTCGACCCGCTCGGCAGCGACGCGATCGCGCTGTGCGCGGCGTCGTCGTGCGAGTACCATGCGTCGGCCGGTTTCCCCGAGCCGCTCGAGGTGGGCATCGGGGTCGAACGCCTCGGCACCACGAGCGTCACCTGGTCGCTCGGCATCCTCCGCTCCGGCGAAGACGACCCGATCGCGAGTGGGCGCTTCGTGCACGTGTTCGTGGATGCCGCGACCCGGCGACCCACGCCGGTTCCGGCATCCGTCCGCTCCGCGATCGAGTCGCGGCTCCTTTCGCACGGCTGACCCTACGGGCTGATCCCGCCCCGTCTGCCGGACCCGGAAACCGCGAACGATACGTGAGCTCGCGAACAAACCGACCATCCGGTATGCTCGATGCGACGGCCCGCTGATGGGCGGGAAGGCGGGTCGACGATGACCGGAGTTCCGGGACTGGATGTCGCGGGCCTGACTGCATGGCTGGCCACCGCACACCCGGAGCTGGCCGGCGACGAGCTCACCGCGACAGTCGTCGCTGGCGGTCGCAGCAACCTCACCTATGCGGTGGCGGGAGCACGGATGCCCCTGATCGTGCGCCGACCACCGCTCGGGCACGTGCTCTCGAGCGCGCATGACATGCGGCGCGAGCATCGGGTGATTTCGGCACTGGCCGACAGCGCCGTTCCCGTGCCGCGCGCGATCGACGTCGTAGACGACGTCGACACCGCTGCCGTCACGGGCACCGTGTTCTTCGTGATGGAGCGCGCGCCGGGCCGGGTGCTCGCGCGAAGGTCGCAGAACGCCGACTGCACCGCCGTCGGGCTCCGCCGGCTCAGCCTCGAACTCGCGCGGCACCTCGCCGACCTGCACGCCGTCGACCCCTCCGCCGTCGGCCTGGAGGACTTCGGTCGCCCCGACGGCTACCTTCAGCGTCAGCTGTCGACGTGGCGCCGCCAGCTGAACGCGTCGCGCTCACGTGAGACCCCGCAACTCGACGCATTGCAGTCGGCACTGGCCGATGGCATCCCTTCTTCGTCTCGCTCCACGATCGTGCACGGCGACTACCGTCTCGATAACGCGCTGGTGGTGGGTGAGGGCGACGAGCCCCGCATCTCGGCGATCCTCGACTGGGAGATGGCGACGCTCGGCGACCCGTTCGTCGATGTGGGCATGCTGGGCCTGTACTGGGACATCGCCGCGCTGCCCGGTGGCGAGGGTGTCGTGCCGAGCGCAGTCGACCCGGACGCCGGCTACCCCGGCTTCGACGAGCTGGTCGAGGCCTATGCCGAGCACGCCGGCATCCTCGTCCCCGATCTGCGCTGGTACCGCGCGTTCGCCGCCTACAAGCTCGCCGTGATCCTCGAGGGGATCCACTACCGCTTCCAGGCCGGTGACACCGTCGGCGAGGGGTTCGACCGCATGGGTGCGCTCGTCGAACCGCTCGCGAGCACCGGCCTCGACACCACCCGAGCCGAAGGAGTGCGCTGATGGACTTCGCCCCCGACCCCACCGCGCATGACTACGCCTCGCGGGCCCGCGGCTTCCTCGACGAGCACGTGCTGCCTGCCGAGCCGGTGCTCGACGAGCAGCTGGCCGCGGCACCCGGCGACTGGACCGTGCGGCCGGTGGTCCGCGAACTGCAGAGCAAGGCGCGCGAGGTGGGACTGTGGAACCTCTTCCTCCCCGGCGGTGAGCACGGTGCCGGCAACGGCGGCGCGGGCCTGACGAACCTGCAGTATGCGCCGGTCGCCGAGGTCACCGGATGGAGCCCGCGCCTTGCCCCCGCCGCCTTCAACTGCGCCGCGCCCGACACCGGCAACATGGAGGTGCTGAACGACTTCGGCACACCGGAGCAGAAGGAGCAGTGGCTCCAGCCGCTGCTCGAGGCCCGCATCCGGTCGTCCTTCTGCATGACCGAGCCCGACGTCGCCTCCTCCGATGCGACCAACATCGGCACGCGCATCCGTCGCGACGGCGACCACTTCGTGATCTCGGGGCGAAAGTGGTGGTCGACCGGCGCGATGAACCCGGACGCGGCGATCTTCATCGTGATGGGAAAGACGGATCCGGATGCTGCGCGCCATCGGCAGCAGTCGATGGTCCTGGTCCCGCGCGACACACCGGGGGTGCGGATCGTCCGCCCGTTGACGGTGTTCGGCTACGACGACCGCGATCACGGCGGGCATGCCGAGATCGCGTTCGACGATGTGCGCGTGCCGGCGTCGAACCTCATCGCGGGCGAGGGTGACGGGTTCGCCATCGCGCAGGCGCGACTCGGACCCGGCCGCATCCATCACTGCATGCGCGCGATCGGCATGGGCGAGCGTGCGCTGCACCTCATGACCGAGCGAGCGAACGCGCGGCACGCGTTCGGGCGGACGCTGGCCGACCAGGGTGTCGTGCGCGAGTGGGTCGCCGAGGCGCGCATCCAGCTCGAGGCGCTGCGGCTCCTCGTGCTCAAGACGGCCTGGCTCATGGACACCGCGGGCAACAAGCAGGCCATGACCGAGATCCAGGCGATCAAGATCGCGGTGCCCCGCGCCGTGCAGCAGATCGTCGACCGCGCCATCCAGATACACGGCGGCGCAGGGGTCTCGTCCGACACTCCGCTGGCCGAGCTCTACGCCGGCGTGCGGTCGCTGCGCATCGCCGACGGGCCTGACGAAGTCCACTTGGCGAGCCTCGGCCGCGCCCAGCTGCGGGAGTAGCCGACCAGCGGATGCCGCGGCATCCGAAGCCCCCGTCCGATGTCGAAGGAGACAGCGATGACACACCAGCCCGACCCGGCGATCGACGGCGCGGGGTTCACGACCCTGTCGGTCGCGAGCCTTCTCGCCGAATCCGCCGTGCGGCATGCCGACCGCACCGCTTTCTACTTCGCCGGCACGACCGTGTCGTACCGCGAGCTGTGGGATCAGACCCGTGCGTACGCCGGTGCCCTGCAGGCGCGCGGGATCGGCCGCGGCGACCGCGTGGCGATGCTCGTGCCGAACGTGCCCGACTTCGCCCGTGTGTACTACGCCGTGCTGTCGCTCGGAGCGGTCGTGGTGCCTGTCCACCTTCTGTTCAAGGCCGACGAGATCGCACACGTGCTGCGCGATTCCGACGCCGATCTGCTCGTGGTCGCCGCTCCCCTGCTCGCCGAGGCCATGCCGGCGGCTGCGACGGCCGGTGTGCCGATGGTGACGCTGCTGCTGCCCGCCGACGCGGGCATCGACCTGCCGCGGCTCGAGATCGAGGCGGCGGCAGCGCAGCCGATCGCGCGACACGAATCGGTGGGCCCCCTGGATGCCGCGACCATCCTCTACACGAGCGGCACGACGGGCACTCCCAAGGGCGCGGTCGGCTCGCACCTGTCGATCGTCGAGCAGGTGCACACGACCCTCATCGACGCGTTCGACCTGCGTGCCGACGACGTCGTCTTCGGCGGGCTGCCGCTGTTCCACACCTTCGGCCAGACCGCTGTGATGAACATCGCACTGCGGGTCGGAGCATCCGTCATCCTTCTCCCTCGCTTCGATCCCGACCAGGCGCTCGCGCTGATGGTCGGGCTGAGAGCGACCGTCTTCACGGCGGTGCCGACCATGTACGTCGGGATGCTGGAGGCCGCACGCCGCTCGGAGGACCGCCCGCCCCTGCGGTACGCCGTGTCGGGCGGGGCCGCGTTGCCGGTCGCGGTGCTCGAGTCCTTCCGCGACGCGTTCGGCGCCGACGTGCACGAGGGCTACGGGCTCACCGAGACGGCGCCGACCGTGTCGTCGAATCCGCTGCACGAGCCGATCCGCCCCGGCACAGTCGGGCGCCCGCTGTGGGGCGTCGACGTCGCGATCGCGGACCCCGATCGCGAAGACGCCGTCGTGCTGCTGGGCGAGCCCGACGCGCTCGGCGAGATCGTCGTGCGCGGCCACAACCTCTTCAAGGGATACCTCGGGCGGGCGGATGCCACGGCCGACGCCGTCGTGGACGGCTGGTTCCGCACCGGCGACCTGGGCACCTATATCGACGGCGTGCTCACGATCGTCGACCGCAAGAAGGACATGATCGTGCGATCGGGCTACAACGTGTACCCGACCGAGGTCGAGGCGGTGCTGGCGCGGCATCCGGGCATCGCGGTCGCCGCCGTGTTCGGCGTCACCGACGACGTGCGTGGTCAGGAGGTGCACGCCGCCGTCGTCCCACACGAGGGAGCGACCCTCGATGCCGACGAGGTCGTGGCGTTCGTGCGCGATCGCCTCGCGGCGTACAAGTACCCGCGCGTCGTGCACGTCGTTGGGGCGCTGCCACTGGGGTCGAGCGGCAAGGTGCTCAAGCGCGACCTCGTCGCGCAGTTCACGCCCGTCCGCTGACCTGGGGGGATGCCTCGCGCCGCCGCGCCGCCCGCGCCGCCGCGCCGCCCGCGCCGCCCGCTTCGGGTGGCGCAACACGCGGAATCTCACCCGCCAACCCCGCGTGTCGCGACCCCCGAACACCCCACGCCCACACCCACGCCCCGAGCCCCCACCGCAGGTGGCGCAACACGCGGAATCACGCCGGCCAACCCCGCGTGTCGCGACCCCCGAAGCTGCGAGACACCCGGCCGACGCGCTCAGCCGGCGGGGCGCGGGGCGACGGTCCACGCGCGGGTGGTGACGCCGATGGCGTTCCACACGTTGATCGTGATGATGAGCGAGATGAGGGCCGCCGCGGCCTCTTCACCGAACGCGGCGACCGCATCGGTCACGGTGTCCTCGGGCACGTGCGTCTCCGACAGGCGCGTGACGTCTTCGGTGAGTGCGAAGGCCGCACGCTCGGCGGCCGTGAACAGGCCCGATTCGCGCCAAACGGCGACCGCATCCACGCGCTGCGTCGCCACCCCCGAGGATCGTGCGGCACGAGCGTGCAGATCGACGCAGTAGGTGCACCCGTTCACCTGCGAGGCGCGCAGGCGCACGAGCTCGCGCAGACCGGCGTCGATGCCGGCGAGGTCGAGCTGCTCGGTGGTGGCGTCGTCGAGCGTGCTGACGGCGCGCGAGAAGACGGGCGCGAGGGCGTCGAAGTCCAGGCGCGGCGAAACGGGGACGAAGGTGTCGTTGAGAAATGTCATGATCTCAGGCTAGGAAATCAATGTCATGCCGAACATGGCCAATTCGACCGCGTGTGCGTGGGCCATTCCGACTCGAGGCTTGGGGTGCACGGGTCCCAGGGACTCCGCTTGACCCCGCCCCTACGTCATGGTTCTGACTTGATGCATGAGGCTCATTCCCTTCGCGTATCTGGCGTCCTACCTGCTGTCACTCACCGGCAACTCGATCGCGGGCGTGGCCCTGCCGTTGATCGTGTTGCAGGTTACGGGGAGCGCACTCGGCGCGGGCGCGGTCGCCGCGGCGACCGCGGTTCCGGCGGTGGTCGCCGGTCTGCTGATGGGAGTGGTCATCGACCGGATCAACCGTCGGACGTCGTCGGTCGTGACCGATCTCGTCTCGGCGGCGGCGGTCGCGGCGTTGCCGCTGATCGACATGCTCTCGGGGCTGAGCTTGGGGTGGTTCATCTTGTTCGGGATCATCGGCTCGCTGGGTGATGTGCCGGGCATGACCGCGCGGGACGCGCTGCTGCCCGCGATCGTTCGCCACAGCGGGATAGCCGCGGAACGGCTCATGGGAATCCGCGAGGCTCTCGGTGCGGTGGCGTTGCTTCTCGGCCCGGCCGTGGCGGGCACCCTCATGGTGCTGTTCGACGGTTCCACGGTGCTGTGGATCACCGCGGCAACCTCGTTGGCGGCGGCGCTCCTGACCCTGCTCATCCCGCACCGTGTCGGTGCCGTGGTCACCGCGGACGGTGAGGCGGCGATCGTCACAGGGACCGGATGGGCGCAGCTCCGCGAGGGATGGCGGGCTCTGTTCCGTAGTCGATTCCTGCTCGCCACGACGGCGCTCAGCCTGGCGTCGGTGATCGTGCTCGCTTCCCTGCAAGGGCTGATCCTGCCGGTCTACTTCACGCTCGTCGAGCAGCCTGGAATGCTCGGGTTCGTCCTCTCCGCCCTCGCCGCCGGAATGCTCATCGGGGGCACGACCTATGCGATCGCCGGCGCACCAGGCCGGCGACGAGCATGGTTCCTCGCCGGAATGCTCGGCAGCACGCTCGGGTTCGGGATCATCGCGGCCCTGCCGTCCGTGTGGGTCGTCTTCGCCGGCGCCTTCGTCGTCGGCCTGTCGAGCGGCCTTTTCGGCAGCCTGATCGGCGTCCTGATGATCGAGCGCATCCCCGAGCAGATGCGCGGACGGATCATGGGAACCCAGAACGCGATCATGACCGCTGCGCCTGCAGCGGGCATCGTTCTGGCCGCGGTGCTCACCGAGTACGCGGGCGTGAACGTCGCGGCGATCGCCCTCGTGGGCGTGTGGCTCGTAGCGCTCGCTCTGGGCCTGTTCGCCCGCTCGCTGCGTAACCTGGAACCGGAGCCTGCGGAGCCGGGCAACGGCGAGACGGTGGTGGTCAACAATGCATAGCGGAGAGCTGGCGCGACTCGCGGGCGTCACCGTCCGGGCGCTGCGGCACTACCACCAGATCGGAGTGCTCCCTGAGCCCGAACGCAGCAGCAACGGCTACCGCAGCTACAACGTCCACGATCTGATCCGGGTGGTGCGGATCAAGCGTCTCGCCTCCCTCGGGATACCGCTGGAGCGCATGTCCGACCTTCTCGACGACGCAGCCTCAGACGGCAGCGGGCTGCTGGATGAGTTGGACGCGGAACTCGCGGCACAGATCGAACGGCTCACAGAACAACGCGACCTCATCGCCCGCCTCCGCGCCCACAACGCGCCCCCGGACCTTCCTCCGGAGTTGGCTCCGTTCCTCGCGGTGTTCGCAGCCACCGGACTCTCACCGCATCTGGCCAAGATCGACCGCGATCAGTCGGTCCTCCTGGCTCACCTTGTCGGGGACGAGGGGATGCCGTATCTCGCACGCTTCTATCAACGGATCAGTGCGCCCACCCTCGCAGCCGCCGTGACCGACATCGCGGAGCGGTTTGATCGGCTCGGGCCGGGGAGCACTGAGCAGGATATCGCCGCGCTCGTGGACAGCTTCGTGGCAACTTTCGCACCGTTGATCGGCGAGCTGTCGGATGGGTCAGAACCCGACGAGCTGAGCGGGTCGGCGAGCCTGTTCAACGAGTACACGGCCGACGTGCTGAACACGCAACAGCAGCGCGCCCTCGAAAGACTCGCAGCGACACTCGATGACTCGGCCCCGGCGGTGGCCATGATCCACGGGGAGGAATCTGCCGTCGTGCATGAATCCTGACCCTCCACCACCCCCGACTACCGTGGAATCGCTGGAGGTCTCCGCCGACTTCAGTGGCAACCTACCCCTCCGCGATCGCGGCGACCAGCGCATCGAGCCCGGTCTCGACACGTGACGGTGGCAGCGCGCCATACCCCACGACGACCCCCGCCGGCGTCGGCCGCGCGGTCGGCGCCCCGCCTCGGGAACGTGCCGCGCGAAACGCGGCCAGGCCGTCGACGGCCACGCCACGCTCGCTCGCCCGCGCCACCACGCGCGCCTCGACGGACTCGTCAGGCAGCCCGACGAGACACTGCAGGCCTGCGGAAAGCCCCTCGATGTGCAGCTGCGGCGCACGCTCCGCCAGGAGCGCGCCGAGCAGCTCTCGCCGCGTCCGGAACCGTGCGCGACGCCGGCGCACCGCCCGGTCGTACTCGAACGCATCGATGAAACGCGCGAGGGCGTGCTGGTGCAGTCCACTCGGGGTTCCGCCCGACACCTCGCGCTGGCGGCTCACGTCGTCGCGGAGCGCGGCGGGTATGACGCCCCATGCCAGCCCCACCGATGGCGCGAGCGCCTTGCTCGCGCTGCCGAGATAGACCACGACGTCGGGCGCGAGCGCCTGCAACGCCCCGACGCTTCGCCGGTCGTAGCGGAACTCGCCGTCGTAATCGTCCTCGAGTACGACTCCTCCGCACGACCGCGCCCACTCCACGACCGCACGGCGCCGGGCAGCCGAGAGCGGCACTCCCGTCGGAAACTGGTGCGCCGGTGTGAGCAGGATGCCGCCGACGTCCAGGCGAGCAAGGTGCGAGGCATCCGCCCCCTCGTCGTCGACGTGCACCGGCACGACCTCGAGGCCCGCCGCCTCGATGATGCGCCGGTGCCGCTCGTGGCCGTATTCCTCGACGGCCATGCGCCGTGCCCCGCGGGCGCGGAGCGTGCGCGCGAGCAATGCAAGCAGGTCGCCGAATCCGCTGCCGATCATGACGGCGCCGGGGTCGGCGACCGCGCCGCGCGTGCGGGCGACGTACGAGGCGAGGCTCCCACGCAGGGCCGGCACCCCGATGGGGTCGGGGTAGCCGAACGCCGCGGAGGGCGACTCGGCGAGCGCGCGACGAACGTGCGTGCTCCATGCCGCGTGCGGGAAGTCGCTCGCGTCGACGAGTCCACCCCTCAGGTCGAGGGGTGCGGGATGCTGCGCACCCGGCGCGCGCGAAGGATCCGATCCGGGCACCGCCGCCACCCACGTGCCGGCGCCGACGCGGGTCTGCAGCCACCCCTCCGCCGCGAGCCGCGCGTACACCTCGCCCACCGTGTTGCGCGCGACGCCGAGATCGGACGCGAGGACCCTCGACGCGGGGAGCCGCGTGCCGACCGGGAGGCGACCATCGGCGACCAGCGCGCGCAGCCCCGCCTCGATCTCGCGCACCGACCGGCCGCCGTGCAGCGGAAGGTACAGGTCGAGCCCGGTTGCGGCATCCGTCACCATCGCGCTCCCCTCCCGGCACCCGCCGCGTCGTCCCGACCCTATCGACGGCGGGGGCAAAGCCCGAGCCCACGGGCTCCGGGCCTCGGGCTTCAGGTGGCGCAACACGCGGGATCCCGTTCGCGATCCCGCGTGTTGCGACCCCCGAGAAGAGCGCCGAGAGGCGCCGGAACCTGGAGTCCTGGTCAGGAGCCGGGCACTCCCTCGCCCGAGAGCGCCACCGGCGCCTGCTCGACCGCGGTCACCGACCCGCCCTCGACGGCGTAGGTGGCGCCGACGTAGTCCTGCACGCCCTGGTCCACCGCCGTGATACCCACCCCGAGATAGGCGGCGTGGCTGTCTTCGCTGAAGGACAGCGGCAGGATGCCGGTGCCCGCCAGATCTCCGGAGGTCACCGCGCCGATCAGCGAGGCGCGCGTCGGGTTCTCGCCCGCCGCCTCGAGCGCCTCGGCGAACAGGTAGGCGACGCTCATGCCGTAGATGGTGTTGCCGTCGAACGGCGCACCGTCGTTGTACTCGTCGTTGACCTGCTGGAACAGCGTGACCCACTCGGAGTCACCGCCGAGCGCCGGCAGGTAGTTGGCGCCGACGAAGCCTTGCAGCAGCTTGGGTCCGACGTCCTCGCCGAGGTATCCGACCAGCGTCGGGTAGTCGCCGCCCGACGACGACGAGAACCACATCGGGAACCAGCCCAGTTGCGCTGCGGTGCCCAGGGCGAGCGCGGTGAACCCGTTGATCGTGGCGAGGATGTTGATCTCGCAGCCGGCGGCCTTGAGGGCTCCGATCTGGGCCGCGACGTCCTGGTTCGACACCGAGTAGCGCTCGATGTGCGTGAGTCCGTCGTCACCGAGCGCGAGCTGAGCACCCTCGATCATCTCGTCGCCGAAGTCGTCGTCCTGGCCGAGCAGGCACACCTTCTTGGCGGGGTACTCGTCGGCGGCGTACTGCGCGAGCGCGGCGCCCTCGACGATGTAGTCGGCGTTGAACCCGAACGTGAAGGGGTACTTCTCCGGCTGGTTCCAGCTCGTCGACCCGGAGGCGACGAACAGGTCGGGCACCTCGTTCTGGTTGAGGTAGTCGAGCACGGCGGTGTGGGTCGGGGTGCCGAGCCCGTTCACGATCGCGAAGACCTCGTCCTCCTGCACGAGCTCGCGCACGACCGTCTGCGTGGTGGCCGGGTTGTACCCGTCATCCTTCACGAGGTACTCGATGGAGCGGCCGTGCACACCGCCCTGCTCGTTGAGGTAGTCGAAGTATGCCGTGGCGGCGGCCGAGATCGACGAGTAGCCGGCGGCGGCGGGTCCGGTCAGCGGCGTGTGCGCGCCGATGGTCACGGTGTCGTCGCTGACACCGGGGGCGGCCTCGGCCGGGTCGCCGGTCGCGGCGGGCGTGCTGCATCCGGCGAGAGCGACGAGGACGGCGGATGCGCCGGCCATCGCCGCCACGCGGCGTGCGAAGGAGTGCTGTGACATGGTCACCTCTTTCTCTGTGGTGGGGGTGATGCGGGGGTCAGGACGGATTCCGGATGCCGCGGCGCGGCCGGCGGCGTCGATTCGTCGAGTCGCGGGGTTGCGGCGAGCGGCGCGGCGCCCGCGGTGTTCGCGGCACCCGGAGTGTTCGCGGCACCCGGAGTGTTCGCGGCACCCGGAGTGTTCGCGGCATCCGCGGTGTTCGCGGCGCCCGCGGCGCCCGCGCCGCCCGCGGAAGCGGGCGTGCTCGGCCCCGAGGCCGACGGGCCGCGGCGCACCCGGGGTCCGCGAGGGCGCCGCATGCTCGCGAGCCCTCCCGGCCTGGCGAGCATGACGACGATGAGCAGCGCGCCGAAGACGAGCACCGAGAGGTTGCCCGACAGGCGCTGCTCGACCTCGGCGGGCAGCGGGATCGCCGAGATCCCGGTCGACAGCAGCCACGGCAGCAGCACGATGAGCGCCGAGCCGATCGCGGCGCCGCCGATGCTGCCGAGCCCGCCGAGCACCACGGCGACCACGAGCAGCAGCGAGAACGCGAGCGTGTAGGCCCCCGGGCTCACCGACTGGGTGACGAAGCAGAGCACCGCTCCCCCGGCGCCGGCGGCGATCGAGCTGACGCCGAACGCGGTGACTTTCACGCGTCCGGCGCGCACGCCGTTCAGCCGTGCCGCCGTCTCGTCGTCGCGCACGGCGCGCATCCGCAGGCCGAGCCGGCCACGAGAGAACGCGGCGAGAGCCGTCACGACCACCCCCGCGACGAGGATCGCCACCCACGCCTGCCACTGCTCGACGGCGATGAGCCGCTCGAACAGCGGAGGCACACCCTCGTACGCGATCTGCAGCCCTTGGTCACCGCGCAGCACGCCGGAGAACACCGCGGCCACCGCGGGGACGGCGATGACCAGGGCGAGCGTGACGCCGGCGAGGTACGGACCGCGGAGCCTCGCCGCTGCGAGTCCGAGCAGCCACCCGAGCGCCCCCGAGACGACGACCGCACCGAGCATCCCCACCAGGAAGCGAGGAATGCCGTCGATCCCGGCATCCGTCATCGCGTTCGCGGTGAGTGCGTAGCCATAGCCGCCGGCGGCCATCAGCGCGGCATGGCCGAGCGAGAGCTGCCCGCTGTGGCCGATGAGGATCGTGAGCCCCGCCGCGGCGCAGAAGTACGCCGCCACCGTCGCGAGCTGGAAGTTGCGGTAGGGGTCGAGCAGGAATGTGCCGCCCAGAGCGAGCACCGTGAGTGCCGCGCCGAAGATGACGGTGCGAGGGATGCCGCGCAGTCGCGGAAGCAGCCGGGTCATGCCGTCCGCGCCTCTCGCATCGAGAAGACGCCCCCTGGCCGGATCAGCAGCACCGCGACCAGCAGCACGAGTACGCCGATCGGCGCGACGGTCGCACCGAGGTACCCCGTGACGAGCGTCATCGCGACGCCTACGACCAGGCCGCCCAGCAGCGCGCCGACCGGCGAGTCCAGCCCGCCCACGACTGCGACAGCGAACGCGTAGACGAAGAGCATGTCGGTCGCGTGAGGATTGAGGCCGAGTTCGGTCGGCACGAGCAGCATCGCGGGCAGCGCGGCGACTGCGGCCGACAGCATCCATCCGATCGTCACCATGCGGTTCACCCGCACACCGAGCACGCGTGACACCTCGGGGGCGAACGCCGAGGCGCGCAGCTGCAGGCCGAGCGACGTGCGGGTGAACAGCAGCGCGAGACCTGCCATCACCACGAGTGCGACGACCAGCACGAACAGGTCGTACGGCGAGAGCAGCGGCACGCCGCCGACGACGATCGGGCTGTCGTCGAACGGTGCGCGCATGGGACGGTACTGCGCGCCGAACAGGATGCCGAGCAGCGACTGCAGCACCATCACTATTCCGATCGCCACGATGACGCCCGACAGCGGGCTGCTGTGGGGCGCGAACCGCATGACGCCCCGCTCGACGCCGACGCCGATCGCCGCACCGGCGAGGAGGCCCGCCGCCAGGCCGGCCCAGTACGAGCCGGTGAATCCCGTGACGGCGAACGCGACATAGGTCGCGACCAGCGCCATCGCGCCCTGAGCGAAGTTCACGATGCGGGCCGCCCGCCAGATCAGCACGAGCGACAGCGCGAACAGCGCGAACACCGCGCCGCGCGCGAGGCCGGTGGCGAAGAGGAAGAGGAGTCGGTCCATCAGAATCCCAGGTAGGCGTGGCGGAGGGTCTCGTCGGCGGCGAGCGCTGTGGCCGGGGCATCCGCCACGACGCGGCCGAGGTCGAGCACGACCCCGCGATCGGCGATCGAGAGGGCGCTCGTCACGTTCTGCTCGGCCAGCAGCACCGTGAGGCCGCGGCTCGCGGCGGCGCCTCGCAGTGTGCCCATGAGCTGCGCGACGACGAGCGGCGCGAGCCCCAGCGACGGCTCGTCGAGCGCGAGCACGATCGGCTCGGCGATGAGCGCGCGGCCCAGGGCGAGCATCTGCCGCTCGCCTCCCGACAGCTGGTGGCCCGCGCTGGTGCGGCGCCGCGCGAGAGGCTCGAACAGCTCGTAGACGCCGGCGACTGCGCGCTCGCGCGCCGCGCCGCGGTGCCGCCACAGACCGCCGAGTCGCAGATTCTCATCGACGGTGAGCTCGGCGACCACGCTCTGGCCGTCTGGCACGAGCGCAACGCCGCGACGTGCCCGGTCTTCGGTGCGCAGGGGCGCGAGGTCGTAGCCGTCGAGCACGACGGATCCGGATGCCACGGGCACCAGACCCGCGAGCGCGCGCAGCAGCGTGGTCTTGCCGGCGCCGTTGGCGCCGAGCAGGGCGACCACCTCTCCGGGCGCGAGGGCGAAAGAGACGTCGTGCAGGACGGGCGCGCCGCCGTACCCGACCGTGAGGTCTCGGATCTCGAGCGCTCCTTCACGGGTAGGCGCTTCGGGGCGTGTGGCTGCGGTGCTCATGCGGTCGCCTTCACGCCGAGGTAGGCCTCTTCGACGCGCGGGTCGGTGCGAACGTCGGCCGGCGTGCCGCGCGCGATCACGCGTCCGAAGTCGAGGACGACGATGCGGTCGGCCAGACCCATGACGAAGTCCACGTGGTGCTCGACGAGGAGCACCGCGCAGCCGGTCGCCGCGACGCCGCGGATGATGGAGCCCAGACCGGCGATGTCGTCGGCGCCGAGCCCTCCGGCGGGTTCGTCCAGCAGCAGCAAGCGGGGCTCGGTGACGAGCGCGCGGGCCAGCGCGACGCGTTTGCGGTCGGGGTAGGGCAGGGCTGCGACCGGACGGTCGGCCAGGGCCGCGAGGTTGAGCGCGTCGAGCCGGGCCTCGACGAGGGCAGCCGCATCCCGCCGGCCGGTCACCGGCACCGCGACGTTCTCACGCACCGTGAGCCCAGCGAAGAGGCCGAGCCCCTGCAGCGTGCGCGAGACTCCGCGCCCCGTCAGAGCGGCGGTTCGCCGGGGGGCGGGTGCCCCGTCGATCGCGATCCCACCGCGCCTGCGCACCAGCCCGCACACGGCGTTGAACACCGTGGTCTTGCCGGCGCCGTTGGGTCCGATGAGGGCCACGATCTCGCCGGGCCGCACGTCGAACGAAACGCGATCGACGGCGGTGAGGCCGCCGAAGGCGACGCTCAGGTCGGTGACCTCGAGGCGTGCGGGAGCACCCTCATGGGTCGCGGTCGTTGCGGTCATCGGCACCTCTTCGTGTCGGGTGCCCTCACTGTACACGAGAAACCGACCGGGCGGTATGTTCCCGTTGCACCCCGCCTTTCTCTTCCCGACCATGTCCCTCTCGCGCCGACCATGTCGGTTCCGCGCCCACCATGTCCCTCTCACGCCGACCATGTCGGTTCCGCGCCCACCATGTCCCTCTCGCGCCGACCATGTCGGTTTCGCGCCCACCATGTCCCTCTCACGCCGACCATGTCGGTTCCGCGCCGACCATGTCGGTTCCGCGCCGACCATGTCAGACATGCTCGGTGAGAAACACACATGCTCGGTGAGAAACCCACATGCTCGGTGAGAGACCCACATGCTCGGTGAGAAACACACATGCTCGGTGAGAAACCCACATGCTCGGTGAGAGACCCACATGCTCGGCGAGAGACCCACATGCTCGGTGAGAACACATGCTCGGCGAGAGACCCACATGCTCGGCGAGAGACCCACATGCTCGGCGAGAGACCCACATGCTCGGCGAGAGACCCACATGCTCGGCAACGGGGTGCGCGCGCGAGGCGGCGCGGGCGTGCGGGCGCAGGCGGGGCGGAGGGCTACTTGTGCGGGATGCCGGCGATCATGCCGCCGTCGACCACGAACTCGGCGCCGCTCGTCCACGCCGAGGCGTCGGATGCGAGGAACACGATCGCGCCGGCGATGTCGTCGGGCGTGCCGCTGCGGCCGAGGGGGATGTCGAGATGCTCGGGGTCGATGCGCGCCGTCATCGGCGTGCGCACGAAGCCCGGATGGACGGAATTGACGCGGATGCCGGCCGGCCCGAGCTCGACCGCGAGGGACTTGGTCAATCCCCGCACACCCCACTTCGACGCCGTGTAGGCATGGACGCCCGCGCTCCCGCGCATGCCGTCGACCGAAGAGAGATTGACGATCGAGCCACCGCGCCCGGATCGCGCGAACTGGGCCTTCATCACGGGCACCACCGCGCGGCAGCCGAAGAAGACGCCGGTGAGATTCACGCCGATCACCGCGTCCCACTTCGCTGTCGTCAGGTGCTCGATCGGCGCGGCATTCGCGATACCCGCGTTGTTGACGAGCACATCGAGCGAGCCGAAACTGTCGAGCGTCGACGAGATGACAGCATCCCACTGCTTCTCGTCTGTGACGTCGAGGGGCTCGAAACGCACGCGGTCTCCGAGTTCGGCCGCGAGCTTGCGGCCGCGGTCGTCGCTGACGTCGGCGACGACCACCCGGCCGCCCGCGGCGTGCAGGGCGCGCACGGTTGCCGCGCCGATGCCCCGCGCGCCGCCGGTGACGAGCGAGACCCTCCCGTCGAGGTCGAAGCTGACGCCGCTCATGCGTAAGACGCTCCCGCGCCCGCGCCCGCGCCGATCGTCGAGACCGCACGTCCTCGCCGAACCCGCACGTCGTCGAGGCAAACAACGTGCGTCCTCGACGGGAACATACGTACTCGACGAGGGGTGGGCCGGCCCGGGCTCACGGCACCACCGCGATCACGACACGGCCGACGGTCGAGCCGCCCGCCAGCGCGGTCAGCGCCTCGGGCGCCTGTGCGAACGGCACGACGCGATCCACGACGGGCCGCACGACGCCGTCGTCAGCGAGCCGTGTGAGTTCGGCGCGGGCGTCATCGATGAGGTCGGGCCGCACGCGGGGATAGAGACCCCAGTGCAGGCCCACCACGGAGTAGTTCTTGACCAGCACGTGGCCGGCCGGCAGCGCCTGGATCTGACCGCCGGCGAATCCGACGACGATGATGCGCCCCTCGAACGCGATGCACTTCGTCGAGGCCTCGAACGCCGCGCCTCCGACCGGGTCGAACACGACGTCGGCGCCGTGCCCACCCGTCGCGGTCTTGACGCCGGCGACGAGGTCGTCGGCGCCGCGCACCAGCACCACCTCGGCGCCGGCGTCCCGCGCGACGGCCGCCTTGGCCTCCGAGCCCACGACGCCGATCACGCGCGCCCCTGAAGCCGCTCCGAGCTGCACGGCCGCGAGTCCCACGCCGCCCGCGGCGGCATGCACGAGCAGCCATTCCCCCGCCTGCAGCGCCGCACGGCGGTGCAGCCCGAACCACGCGGTCTGGTAAGCGACGGTGAGGCCGGCCGCTTCCGCGTCCGAGAGCGCGCGCGGCGCGATCCAGACATCGGATGCCGGCAGCACGGCATACTCCGCCAGCACCCCGATCTTCGACCCGACCACGCGGTCGCCCACGGCCACGCGCGAGACGTCCGCGCCGGCAGCCACGACGGTGCCCACGAGTTCGATCCCCGGGCTGAACGGCAGCTCGGGCTTGACCTGGTATTCGCCGCGGCACAGCAGCACGTCGGGAAAGTTGGCCGCGACGGATGCCACCCGCACGAGCACTTCGTCGGGCCCCGGCGTCGGCACCGGCACGACGTCGAGCGACAGCGCCTCGGCGGGTTCGGCCAGGCGCGTCACTCGCCACGCGCGCATCTCGGCGGGAATCGCGGTCACCGCCGACCCCGCGGCGGCGCGGGCATCGGCGGTGGCGTCAGGCTGCGGCATCCGTTCTCCTCAAACTCGATAGGAACAGGTCGGTGATCTGCTCGGCGACGAGCGTCTTGTCTTCTGGCCCCTCGGGCGAGTACCAGTGCGACAGGTAGTGCACGTCGCTGAAGAAGTGGGCGACGAGCATCGCGACGGGGATGTCGGTGCGGTAGAGGCCCTCGCGCTGGCCGCGCGAGATCAACTCGGCGAACTCGTCGTGGTACGCGCGTCGCCGCCGCGTGACCTCCTGCTGGCGGGGCGCCGACAGCATGTTGAGGCTGCGGAAGAACACCGCCCCCTCTTCCATGTGGTCGATCGAGGTCTCGAGCACGTCGACGCACACCGCGCGCAGTACGTCGTCGACCGTGCCGCCGGCAGCGATGATCTCGTCGAGGTGCGCCTTCTGCAGCGTGAGCAGCTTCTCGTAGATGCCGAAGAGCAGGTCGTCCTTCGACTCGAAGTAGTGGTACATCGCGCCCTTGGTGACGCCGGCGGCCTCGACGATCTGCTGCACGCTGGTGTTGGCATAGCCCTGACGGGCGAAGAGCTCGACGGCCGCGCGGGTGACGTCGTCGGCGACGTGGGAATCCTTCATGCCTTCATCTTTCACCCGGTCGGCGTCGCCGCCGCGTCATGTGAGGGGGCGGATGCCGGCGCCGCCGTCGATCGACAGGGTCTGGCCCGTGATCCACGCGGCGTCGTCCGACAGCAGGAACGCGACGGGACCTGCGACATCGGCGGGCTCGCCGAGCCGCCGGAGCGGATAGGCGGCGGATGCTTCCTCTTCGTGCCCTTCGTACAGTGCCCGTGCGAACACGGTCTTGACCACGGCGGGCGCCACCGCATTCACCCGGATGGCGGGCGCGAGCTCGAACGCGAGCTGCATCGTGAGGTTCACGAGTGCCGCCTTGGAGATGCCGTAGAACGCGATGCCCGGGCTCGCACCGAGCCCGGCGACCGAGGCGATGTTCACCACCGAACGCGAGAGTCCGGCGGCGAGTGCCGCGCGCGTCCAGTCGAGCGCCGCGATCACGTTGACCTCGAGGATCTTGCGGGCAGCGTCCGCGTCGATCTCGGTCAGCGGACCGTAGACGGGGTTGATGCCGGTGTTGTTGACCAGGTGATCCAGGCGTCCGTGGCGCTCGGTGATGTGCGCGAAGACGGCCGCGCGGCGCTCGGCGTCGTCGGCGCGACCGGAGACGGCGGATGCGGCGGGCCCGAGCTCGGCGACCGCCGCGTCGAGCGCGTCCTGCCTGCGCCCGGTGATGACGACCGACCCGCCCTCGTCGACAAGGCGCCGCGCGATCGCGAACCCGATGCCGCGACTGGCGCCCGTGACGAGCGAGACGGTGCCGTCGAATCTGCCCAGGGCCATGACGCCTCCTTGCGTGACATACCGGCTGGTCGGTTTTACCGTAGCACGACGGTCAGGCATTCCGTCCCGCTTCACTCGCTCAACGACCCGCAATGCCCCGGTCGTCGAGCGAGCGAGGAACGGGCGAGACGAAACGATTGGCACTCAGTACTATGGATCGTGACATCCAGTGCCACTCTGTCAGGAGTCCGAACATGACCGCATTCCAGCCCCGCCCCGGTCAGAGCGTCGAAGGCTATGACGTCACCCGCCGCCTCGGCACCGACTACTACGCGGCCTTCGCCGACATCCCGGCCGCCGACCGGGCGATCTGGGAACGCGCGCAGGCCTACGTCGACGAGGTCGGCACACGGATGCTGGATGCCTGGGACGCCGCTGAATACCCGCTCGAGCTCGCGATGCGCATGGGCGAGCGGGAGCTGTTCAACGACGGAATCGACCACCCCGCGCTCACGCGCTTCTCGCCCCTGGCCGCCGGCCTGGTCAATATGGAGATCTCGCGCGGCGACGGGTCGCTGGGCACAGTGATCGCGGTGCAGGGCGGGCTCGCCCTGCGCACGCTGGCCCTGTTCGGCAGTGACGAGCAGCAGGAGCGCTGGCTCGCGCCCGTAGCCCGCGGTGACGTTCCGGCATCCTTCGCCCTCACCGAACCCGACCACGGATCCGACTCGGTCTCTCTCGAGACCACCGCCCGCCGCGACGGCCAGGAGTGGGTGCTCGACGGCGCCAAGAAATGGATCGGCAACGGCGCGTCCGGCGGCATCACGTTCGTATGGGCGCGGGTCGACGACCCGGAGAGCGAGCACCACGGCGCGGTGCGGTGCTTCCTCGTCGAGCAGGAGACACCCGGGTACGTCGGCACCGTGATCACCGGCAAGGCGTCGCTGCGCGGCATCCATCAGGCCCACATCGTGCTGGACGGCGTGCGCGTGCCGCTGGATGCGGTGCTGCCGGGCACCAAGACATTCAAGGATGCCTCGACCGTGTTGTATTCGACGCGCTCGGGCGTTGCGTGGTCGGCGCTGGGCCACGCCACCGCCTGCTACGAGGCGTCGCTGGCCTACGCGCAGCAGCGGGTGCAGTTCGGCAAGCCGCTGGCGAAGTTCCAGATGGTGCAGGAGCGGCTCACGCAGATGCTCGACGAGCTCACCGCGATGCAGCTGTACTGCCGCTTCATGGCCGATCTCGAGACGCGCGGCGAGCTGCGTCCGACGCAGGCCTCGCTCGCGAAGTACCACAACACGCGCGCCGCGCGCCGCATCGCGGCCATCGCACGCGACATGCTGGGCGGCAACGGCATCCTGCTCGAGAACGGCGTCATGCAGCACATGGCCGACATCGAGGCCATCCACACCTACGAGGGCACCGAGAGCGTGCAGGCGCTGCTCATCGGCCGCGACATCACGGGGATGAGCGCCTTCGCATAGCGGGTCGGCGGGGGCTCGGCAAGCCGTAGGGCGTCACCGGTGCCGCCGGTTAGCCTCGCTTCATGGGACTGTTCAGCAACGAGCCGAAGTCGGTGCGCCTGGATTCGCAGGACGCCGATCTGAAGGCGAGCCGGGCGCCGTGGAGCCTGTGGGCCGACAACTTCGGCAAGCTCGGCATCCGCTCGATCCAGATCATCGTCGTCGTCACGGTGGTCGCGGCGATCATCTTCGCGATGCAGCAGCTGACCCTGGTGACCATCCCGCTCATGATCGCCCTGATCCTCGCGTGCGCCTTCCACCCCGTCATGCACGCGATGCGCTCACGCGGCGTGCCTTCGGTGCTCGCGACCATCATCACGATGCTCACGATCGTCGTGCTGCTGGGGGCGGTCGGGTGGCTCATCGTGTGGGCCGTGCGCGACCAGTGGGACGAACTCTATTCGGAGGCTCAGGATGGCTTCCAGGCTCTGCTGGCCTGGGCGCAGGACCTGCCGTTCGATTTCGTGCAGCCCGAGCAGGTCGACGAGTGGGTCGCGAGCATCACCGATTTCATCACCAGCGCCCAGTTCGGCTCGGGCGCGCTGGCCGGGGTGGGTGCTGTCGCGAACTTCCTCACCGGACTCGTACTGATGATCACGATCCTGTTCTTCTTCCTCAAGGACGGCCCGCAGATGTGGGAGTTCCTGCTGCGGCCGTTCCGCGGCCGGAACTACCTGCGCGCCCGCCGCATCGGGGACAAGACCGTCGGGGTGCTCGGCTCGTATGTACGCGGCACCGCGACCGTCGCCGCCGTCGACGCGATCGGCATCCTGATCGGTCTGCTGATCCTGCAGGTCCCGCTGGCGATTCCGCTCGCCGTGCTGGTGTTCCTCCTCGCGTTCATCCCGATCGTGGGTGCCACGCTCGCCGGGATCCTGGCAGCGCTCGTCGCCCTCGTCGCCAACGACTGGATCAACGCCCTGTTCGTGGTCGGCGTGGTGGTGCTGGTGAACCAGCTCGAAGGCAACTTCCTGCAGCCGGTGCTGATGGGGCGCTCGGTGAAGCTGCACGCCTTCGTCATCCTGGTCGCCCTGACCGTCGGCACGGTGCTCGGCGGCATCGTCGGCGCCGTCCTCGCGGTGCCGATCGCAGCCGCGGCGTGGGGCGTCGTCCAAGTGTGGGACGGCCCCGACCTGCCCGCGCGATGGGCGCGTCCTAAGCGCCCGGTCGAAGCCTGAGCCGCGGCATCCGCCTCGCAGCTGCGGCGAATAAGGCGGTTGCGCGCCAGAGATAGGGCATTCGTCCGATGGGGAGGTAGGGCCTCAGCGACGAGAGTCGAACTGCACGGAATCACCGGGTTCCGAGGCAGGAGATCGATCATGGATGCCACGACCCACGCGGTCATGCGGCTGGCCGAGCACCGCTTCGCCGACCTCGAGCGCGAGAACCGGCGCCGCGTCGCCCACGCCGAGCGTCGAGCGGCTCTCGCGGAGGCCGAGCGTCGCGCGGCCCTCGCGGAGCGCGAGCGTCGGGCGCGCGCGAGCACCGCCGCGGCGCCCGCGCCCGAGTCGCCGGAGTCGCCGGAGTCGCCCGAGTCGCCCCGGACGCCCGAGGCACCGGCGCGGACGGCCGCGACCGGCCTCGCGCTCGCGGGACCCTCGTCGTGACCGGAGCCGCCGGCCGCACCTCCCCGATGTCGTGCCGAGGTGCGAGCATATGAGCATGCCCGCCCTCACCTCGACGCCCCGCATGGTGGGGCGCCGGGCTGAGCTCGACGCCCTGCTGGGGGCGCTCGACGACGGTGTGGCGGGCCGGCCGGTCACGGTCGTCGTGCGGGGCGAGGCGGGCATCGGCAAAACGCGGCTCGTCCAAGAGTTCCTCGCCGAGGCGACCGAGCGCGGCGGCGAGCTGCCCGTCACGGTCGCGATCGGGCAGTGCGTCGATCTGGGCCCGATCGGCGCGCCGTTCGGTCCGATTCGCCGGGTACTGCGCGATCTGCACGCCGCCGTGGGCACCGAGGAGTTGCGCAAGGCGGCCGGCTCGGTCGCGGTCATCGCGAGCCTGGCCGCGCTCGTGCCCGGCATCGCCGCCGAGCATCCCGACACCGACGATCCGGCGGGTGAGTTCGCCGAGGCGATCGAGGTCGTCCTCGAGCAGCTGTCGCAGGAGCGCCACGTCATCGTGGTGATCGAAGACCTGCAGTGGGCGGATGCCTCCACCATGGCTCTGCTGAAGACGCTCGCCAGCACCCTGCGTGGCCGGCACCTCACGATCGTCGCCACCTACCGCTCCGACGACATCGACCGCTTCCATCCGCTTCGTCCGGTGCTGGCCGAGCTCGACCGCACCCGCTCCGTCGTCCGGGTCGACGTCGAGCGACTGAGTCCTGAGGAGGTCGCCGAGCAGGTCGCACAGCTGGCGCCGGACCTGGATCCGCGCGTCATCGAGGATCTCGCGGAGCGCAGCGGCGGCATCCCGTTCCTTGTCGAAGAGCTCGTCGATCTGGGCGATCGCGGACTGCCCGACACTCTGCGCGAACTCGTGCTCGCCCGCTACGCCCGCGTGGGCGACGCCGCCCAGCAGACGGTACGCACGATGGCGGCGGGCGGCATGCACGTCGACCACGAGGTGCTGGCGGCGGTGTCGCCGCTCGACGACCGCGCCCTCGACCTCGCCGTGCGCGAGGCGATCGATGCGCGCGTGATCCTCGCCGACGGCGCCGGCTACTCCTTCCGCCATGCCCTGACGCGCGAGGCCGTCGAGAGCGACATGCTGCCGAGCGAACGCGTACGCACGCACCGGCGCTATGCCGAGGTTCTCCGAGACGGTCGCGCCGACTCGCCAGACGAGGCATCCGCCATCGCCGAGCACTGGCTCGCCGCACGCGACCTCCCGGCCGCCTTCGACGCCACCGTCGCCGCGCTGCAGCAGTCGCGCGCCCGGTACTCCCCGGCCACGTCGGTGAAGCTCGCGGAGCGTCTCACCGAGCTGTGGGAGCAAGTTCCGGATGCCGCCGCCCGCGCCGGCACCACGCTCCCCGAGTTGCATCTCGGCGCCGCCGAGGGGTGGCACGACCTCGGCGATTCGGAGCGGGCCCTTCGCTCGGCGAAAGAGGGCCTGGCGGTGTGCCCCGACGACCCCTTCACACGTGCGGCGCTGCTGCGGCAGCGGTTCGTCGAAGTGTTCAATTTCGAGCACCGCAACCAGCGCGAGGACCTGCTCGCGGCGATCGACCTCCTCGAGGGCATTGACGACGAGCGGGCAGACGCGCTGCTGTCGCGCGTGTTCACCAATCTCGCGATCGGCGACGACGGCGCCACGGCACAGCACTACGCACAGCGGGCGATCACGCTCGCCGAGCGCGCTGGTGACAATGCGGCACTCGGCGTCGCACTGACCGTCGAATCCTGGCGGATCGCCGACGACGAGGACGATGAGCCCCGCGCACTCGCGCCGGTCCAGCGTGCCGCTGCACTCCCCTTGGATCCTGCCCTGCGGTCCTACACCGGTTCGGCCCTGGTCGATCTGCTGGTGCGGCTCGGCCGCTTCGACGAGGCGGTCATCTTCGGGGAACAGCGCTATGCCGACGCGGTACGAGCGGGCATCGAACGCGGGTCCGGGGCATCCGTCGCCTACTCGCTCGCCCGCGCCCTGTTCAGCATGGGCCGCGCCGAAGACGCGCTGCGCTATGCGCGCCGCGCGCGGCGCCTCACGAAGGCTCGCGGGTCGGTGGTGCGGCTCATCGCCACCCACCTGAGCTGGAACGACCAGGCCGCCGCGCGCGACGAGCTCCTCAGCGCCGACTGGGCCTTGATCGAAGAGTCGCTGCGCACGCACCCCAAGAAGCGCACGTCGTGGGCGATCGACCGCGCCGAGGCGTGCGCCTCGATCCGCGGGTTGCCTCCGGCACCTGCGGCCGAGCGGGAGGCCGCTCTGGCGGACGTGCTCGAAGTCGCCACGGGCGATGCGCCGCCGGCACTGCGACGCCACGCGGCCGTGACGGCCGCGATGCTGCTCGCCGTGAGCGACCGGGATGGCCGCGACGACAGGCGGCGGGCCCTCGCTGCGGCGGTCGACGCCTGGCCCGACCGCGCCGCCGCGCCGATCATGGCCGGCTTCGTGCGGGCGCTGCTGGCCGACGCGGGTCCGGTCGGCCATCGCGTCGAGCAATGGCGCGGCGTTGTCGCGGACCTCGAGGCCGGCATCACTCCGGTGTGGCATCTGCACGTCGCGCGCTGCCTCCTGGCATCGGCGCTGCTCGAGCACGGCGATCGCGACGAGGCGGCGGCGCTGCTTCGGCGCGTCTCGACAGAGGCACCCGGGCACGGCGTCGCTCGGGTCGCACGGTGGGCGACCGAGCTGGCCGCTCAGGCGGGACTGACGGCGGGCGCGGAGACCCCCGATACCCCGGGCGGTGCGGATCTGGCGGCAACCCTCACGCCGCGCGAGCGTCAGGTGCTCGAGCTGATCGCCGAGGGACTGACGAACCCGCAGATCGGCCGGCGCCTGTTCATCAGCCCCAAGACCGCCTCGGTGCATGTGTCGGCCATCCTCGCCAAGATCGGCGCATCCAACCGCGCAGAGGCCGCCGCACTGTACACGGCGGCGTTGGCACCCTGACGCGCGGTCGAGCCCGGCCTGTACGGGTGTCGGGGCGCCACGGCAGGATGGACCCATGCCGTACGAGATCCCCGCGCCGATGCTCGCGAAGTCCGTGCCCGACGTGCCCGACCCGGCGAAGACGCCCGGCGGTCTCAGCTATGAGCCGAAGTGGGACGGGTTCCGCGCGCTGATCTCGTGGGACGGCGAGAACGTCGAGATCGGCTCGCGAGGCGCCAAACCCCTGACCCGCTACTTTCCCGAACTGGTCGAGGCGTTCGCGCGGCTCCTGCCCGAGCCGTGCCTGCTCGACGGCGAGATCGTCGTGCCGATCCAGCGTGACGGCCGGCGACGGCTGGACTGGGAGTCGCTGTCGCAGCGCATCCACCCCGCGGCATCCCGCGTCAACTTGCTCGCCGAGCAGACCCCGGCGATGTTCATCGCGTTCGACCTGCTCGCGGTCGGAGATCGCGATCTGCAGTCCGAGCCGTTCGGCGAGCGTCGCGCAGCGCTCGTCGAGCTCTTGCGTGACGTGCCCGACCCCGTACACGTCACGCGCACCACCGACGACGCGGACCTCGCGCGCCGCTGGCTCGCCGAGTTCGAAGGCGCCGGTCTCGACGGTGTCGTCGCGAAGCCGCTCGACCAGCCGTACGCGCCGGGCAAGCGCACGATGTTCAAGATCAAGCACGCGCGGACGGCGGATGTCGTGGCTCTCGGCTACCGCATCCACAAATCGGGTGAGGGCGTCGGATCGCTGCTGGTCGGCCTCTACGGCGAAGACGGAACGCTCTATCCTGTCGGCGGGGTCGCGGCGTGGAGCAACGCCCGCAGGCTGGAGCTCATCGATGAACTCGCGCCGCTCGTCGAGCGCGATGCCGAGGGCGAGGCCGTTCGGGGCGAGGGCGAGAAGTCGCGGTTCCAGGCCGGTCGCGCCGACTCGTCGTTCGTGCGGCTGCGCCCCGAGCGCGTGCTCGAGGTGCGCTACGACCAGCTGGAGGGATGGCGCTTCCGGCACACGGTGCAGTTCGAGCGGTGGCGCCCCGACCGCGACCCGCGCTCGTGCACGTATGAGCAGCTCGAGGTCGTCGCGGCGTACGACCTCGCCGAGGTCCTGGTCTGAGGGTGGCGGATGCCGTAGGCCACGGCATCCGGATCACCCCACTTTGGGCGGTGTGAACTCGACGACCGGAATGTGCGCGTCGCCGCCGGCGATCTCCATCGCGCTGCTGAGGTGATGCCATGCCCCCGGATGCGCCACCGCGTATCGTCGCAGCACGGCCGCGGACTCCTCCCGTCCGAGCAGCCGCACCGCGGCGCGCACGCGTCGGGCACCGCCGGTGCTGAGGTAGGCGACACCGTTCGCACGGAGGTTGCGGTACCACTGCGCCGTCTCGCCGAATCCGGATGCCACACGCACCACATTCGGCTCACGCTCAACGACCTCGACCACCACGAAACGCCGCTCGTGCGAGACCCGCCCGAAGTGCTCGATCATGACGAGGCGTGGCCCGAGCATCCAGCCGAGCCCGGCGCGGTACAGCGGAATCGGCAGGCGCATCAGCCATCGCACTTTGAGCGCACGGGCCGCGAGCCGGTCGAGGAAGCCCGGGCCGCGCGTGGCCTGCGTGGGCCCACGCGTCCCGAGGCTCCGCGGATCGCGCCAGCGATCCGTGGAGAGGACGGGGGGAGGGTCGGTGACCGCCTCGGTCATTGCTCTTCTTTGGGCCAGTTCTCCGGGTTGATGCGGCTGGGCTGCACGCGGGGCGGCTCGCCGGGCATCTTCGGGAAGTCGGGCGGAAACGGCAGCTCGCCGAGCCCGTCATCGAGGTCGCGCTGCCACCATTCGAGCAGCGTGTCGATGCGCCCCGGCTTGGCGAGCAGATCGGCCCACGGGTCGCCGACATCGGCGAGGCGCTGCGGCACCGAGCGAACCGTGAACGCGGCGGGATCGACGCCGGCCGCGAGCTCGTCCCACGTGAGCGGTGTCGACACCGTCGCACCGGGCAGCGCGCGCGGGCTGTAGGCGCCCGCCATCGTGCGGTCGCGGTTGGCCTGGTTGAAGTCGATGAAGATGCGCTCGCCGCGCTCCTCTTTCCACCAGTTCATCGTGACCTTGTCGGGCAGGCGCCGTTCCAGCTCGCGACCCGCGGCGATCACCGCGTGACGCACCTCGAGGAATTCCCACCCCGGCTCGATGGGACAGAACACATGGATGCCGCGGTTGCCGCTGGTCTTGAGGAACGCCGTCAGCCCCGCCTCGGCGAGCACGTCACGCAATGCGGGGGCGACGGCCGCGGCATCCGCGAAGTCCGTTCCCGGCTGCGGGTCGAGATCGATGCGCAGCTCGACGGGGTTGTCGGTGTTCGCCGTGACCGACGCCCACGGGTGGAAGACGATCGTGTTCATCTGGACGGCCCACACGGCGGTCGCGATCTCGGTGAGGATGATCTGGGGATGCCGTCGCCCGCTGTTGTAGGTGACGGTCTGGGCCTCGACGAACGAGGGCGCACCCTTGGGCGGGTTCTTCGAGTAGAACTTCTCCCCCTCGACGCCGTCGGGGAACCGCTCGAGCGACACCGGCCGATCGCCGTTCGCGGCCAGGAAAGGCTCCCTCACGGCGATCATGTACTCGGCGAGTTCGCGTTTGGTGATACCCGCCTCCGGCCAGATCACGCGGTCGGGGTTCGAGATCCCGACCTCGCGGTCTCCGTGGGGACCGGGCACGGTGAGGGTGATGCGCGGCGACGCCATGCTCCGACGGTAGCGGGATGCCGCGACTGGGGCCACCCGACCGGAGGCTCCGCTCGACGCGCCTGGGCCCACGCGGCCTGAGGCTCCGCTCGACGCGCCTGGGGCGCGTGGAGGGGCCGTGGGGACGGCGAGTCGAGGGATGGTGGGGACCGGCATCCCTCACCGTCAAGACGCCGCGCTGGGGATGCCTCGGCGGCTCACCGCTCGACCGGAAAGACCATGTGCGTGACGCGCGTACTCGGGACGACCACGGCCGGATCGCCGAGCCGCACCGTCGCAGGATCGATGTCGGCGAAGTACCGATGCCCTGTGCCGAGCACGACCGGCACCAGATCGATCGCGACCTCGTCGACCAACCCCGCAGCGAGGGCCTGGCCGGCGATCGTGCCCGCGGCGAGCGCGACGGTGCGGTCGCCCGCGATCCGCTGCGCGAGCGCGATCGCCGCCTCGATGCCGTCGGTCACGAAGTGCGCGTTCCCGGTGTGGGCATGCGCCCAGTCGGTGGGCGCCACGTGCGTGAGCACCACGTACGGCACGCCGAGGGGATGCACCCCGCTCCAGCCGTCGGTGATGTCGAACAGCAGGCGGCCGACCACGAGGCATCCGATCTGGTCCACCCACTCGCGCCAGTAGTCGGCGCTCGCCGGCGTCAGATGGAACGAGGCCGGCTCGCTCGCCGTGACGACCTCGACGTCACCGGCCTCGTACCAGTCGAAGAGGCGACCGGGGTCGTTGTTCTCGTGCGCAACGAAACCGTCGAGCGACATCGAGGCGTTGCAGACGACCTTTCCCATGGGTCAGCCCTCGCCCGCGAGGATGGCGTCGAGCTTGTCGTAACCCTCGCGCATGCCGCGTTCCATGCCTTCTGCGATCATCTTCTCGAGCACCTCGGTGGTCGGGAACACGCTGTGATCAACCAACCGCGAGCGACCGCCGTCCAGCGATTCGAAGCGGATGATGTCCATGCTGACCTCGTCGGGCCAGCCCTCGAACTCGAATGTCTGCACGATGAGTTCGTTCTCGCGGACGGTGTGGAACACGCCGCGGAACGCGTAGACGTTGCCGTCGGGGTCGGTCTGCTCGAACCGGTATCCGCCTCCGGTGCGGAAGTCCCAGTGCGTGATCACGGTCTGCTCCTCGCCGGGCCCGATCCACTGCGCGTACAGTTCAGGATCGGCGTGAGCGTGAAACAGCGCGGCGACGGGCGCGTCGAACTCGCGGGTGATGTCTGCGTACGAGGTGCCCTGCGGCGCGTCGATGACGAGCGGATTGCTCATTGGTCCTTCTCCTTCTTTCGTCGGTTAGCGGTCCGGCGAGGGGTCTGCGCGTCGGTCGTTCCGGATGCCGTGGCCGCCAGTACCGCGTCGAGCCGCCGGTAGGCGCGCTCGGCGTCGAGTCGGTACCGGTCGATCCAGGCGGTCAGCTGTTCCAGCGCGGCGGCCTCGAGGTGGACGGGACGGCGCTGCGCGTCGCGCGATCGTGTGACGAGGCCCGCGTCTTCGAGCACCCGGATGTGGCGCGAGATGGCCTGCATCGTGATCGGGAACGGCTCGGCGAGCTCGCCCACTGTCGCGGGCCCGCGGCTGAGCCGGGCAATGATGCTGCGGCGCACCGGATCACCCAGGGCCACGAACGCCCGGTCGAGCGACTCATCATTCACGATCAACCTTCTTGTTTATCAACGTATGTGTTGAATAAAACACCGCACGAAGCGTGTTGTCAACCCCGCGCCCGGGTTCGTCAGCTGGCGAGAGCCAGCACCGGCGCCAGGTCGTCCCGCGTGAGCCGGATCCATGGGCCGGCCGGATCCACCACGACACCGCTCAGGCCAACATCTCCGCCGAGCGCCTTCGCGAGCTGGGTCGCCGTGATGGGCGCGGCGTTGTCGCCGCGTCCGACCACGGCGACCTCGAGCGGGTGCGAGTACACCTCGAGGTACCGGGTGCCGTCGGCCTGCCGACCCTCCGCCAGCCCCGGCTTGCCGCCGGCGGCGGCGCCGACGGCCACCCACAGCGGCACACGGGTGAGCGCCTGGGCGATCTCTGCCGATGTCGCGGGTGTGCGATCACCTGCCAGCAGGGTCTTGACCGTCAGCTTCGGGTCGGCCTGCTCGACGATCTTCTGCAGCAGCTCCCTCGGCAGCACCGCCCGAGCGGGAGCGGAGGCGTGATCGAGGATGAGCCCGTCATAGGTTCCGGCAAGCACGTGCTTGAGCACCGAGAGCACCGGCTGCCCCATCGCCGAGGTGTCGACGTCGCCGTCTGCGCGCAGGCTCGCCTGCAACGCGGCACCGCTCGAGTAGCCGAGGGCGAACGTGCGCTCGCCGGCGTTGACGACGGCGAGGGGCAGGTTCTTGCCCTCCGCGAGCAGCGTGCGAGCGTCGCCCTTCACGCGAAGGAACACATGCCCCTGCAGCAGTTGCCGAGCGACATCCAGCACCGTGTGCGCCGGCGCGCCGTCGGGCACCCGCGCAAGCGCATCCCGCAACAGCACGTTGTCGCGCAGGCCAGGGATGGTCTCACTGGAGGTCGGCGCGACCCGAGTCTCGGCACGCGCGTTGCCGCGCGGACGCGGAGCTTCCTTCGGCGTCGCCGGGGTGGCGGGCGTCGCCGAAGTCGCCGGAGTCCCAGCGCCGAGCCCGCCGAACGTCGAGACGGAGATCGATACACCCGACACGGCGTCCACCTCGGCGGGGCCCGAGGGCGTTGGCGCTGCGGCATCCGCCGCCGGCACGTCGGACGGAGCCTCCGCGTGCGTGGGCCCAGCCGCGGCATCCACCGCCTCCGTGCCGGAGGTCTCTGGAACCTGGGCCTCCGGGCTTGGTGGGGCGCCCGCATCGCGCGAGCTCGACTCACCGTGCACCTCTGCGGCAGCTCCACCGGCGGCGGCGGCGTCTTGCTCGCTCGGCGGCGCCGCCGACGCGGCTACATCCTCCCCCGAACCGGGCTCGGCGGGCTTCTTCGGACGGCGCGAGAACAAGGCCATTGTGCGAGCCTAACCCGACCCCTCCCGTACTCTCGATGCTCACAACTCAGGCTCGCACCGAGCTCCGCTACGGCCGAACCCCGAAACTCCCCGTGGACGTTCGACCCCGCTACCGCTCTGCCTGAATTGCGAACAGGTGCCTCTCCCCAGGCGCCGATCTACCGCCCCGCCACGGCACCGCGGCGACCCCCGGCCGCCTCCCCACCCCGCCGCTGTACCGTTCTCCTGATCAGCGCGCCACCAGCAGGCCGCGGCCCGCGGAATCCCGCCACTCGCCGCACCGCACAGCCACATCAGTCCGGAGTTAGGTACACCGGCCCGTCACGACAGCGCAGAGATTCCTGCCGCGATCACGCCGATGCCCACGGCAAGAAGGGATGCCGCGAGCACCACGACCCCAGCCCAGAGCAGTGCGATGGCCCGGCCAGGACGCTGCGGGTCGCGCCCGAGCACGGACAGGAAGAACCCCGCCGGGATCAGGATCGCACTTGCGAGCACGCCGACCGCGGTCCACTGCCACACGGGCGCAGCGCCTACTGCCGCGAGGAGCAGCAGGCTCACGAGCCCGAGGATCACGAGCACCCCCGCGTGGGCGTGGCCCGCCCGGAAGAAGGTCTTCTGCAGGTCATTGAACGGCAGCCCGCCCGTCGCGACGCGCAGCAGGAAGGTTCCGCCCGACATGATGCCGATGACGGTAAGGATCGACGCACCCGCGACGATCGTGAGGATCGGGTCCACTGTGTCCTCCATGAGATCGCAACTCGACTGGATAGTTTCACTCCCCAGTATTGGATAGCGATAGTATCCAATGCAAGCCCTGAGGAGAGCTCATGAAGATCTCGCAGCTCGCCGAGCGCAGCGGAGTCCCTGTCGCGACGGTGAAGTTCTACATCCGCGAGGGCATGCTCCCCCGCGGTGAGGCGATGTCGGCGACGAGCGCCCAGTACGGCGACGACCACCTCTCGCGGCTGCGACTCATCGCGGCGCTCGCGGATGTGCGTGGCCTCCCGCTCTCGCGGGTGCGCGACATCCTCGCCCTCATCGATTCCCCCACCGGAGAACCGATCGACATCCTGGGTCACGCGGTGGGTGCACTCCCGCCCTACGTCGACGGCGATCGCGACGACTACCCCCGCGCGCGCGCCGCGATCGCCGAGCTGGGCCTCACCTACGACCCCGGCTTCACCGCGGTCGCGCAGCTGGACGAGGCGCTGCGCGCGGTGGAGGGAGCGGGGCTGGATGCCTCACCCGCGGTCCTCCGGCGGTACAGCGATGCGATGCGCCGGGTCGCCGCAGAGGAAGTCGCGCCGGTCGCCGGGATGACTGTCGACGAGGCCGTGCCGTACGCCGTGCTCGGCACGGCGCTCTATGAGCCGGTCATGCTCGCACTCCGCCGCCTCGCCCACCACCACCTCCTGGTCGAGCGGGGCGAAGGCTGAGGCGACGCCGCTGTCCGCGGGACGGCGGCGCGTCAGAGCTTCTCGATCGGGGCGATCTTGATCAGCAGCTTCTTCGGACCGGCGGTGTCGAAGCGCACGTGCGCGACTCGCTTCGCGCCCTCGCCGGTGACGGCATCCACTTTTCCTTCGCCGAAGTCGTCGTGACGGATGCGGTCACCCGGCGAGAGTACAAGGTCGCCGTTGTCGCGGACCTTCGCCGGGATCTTGTTGGCGAACCGTTCGATACTGCCGTTCGGCTCGCGACGCGGAAGGGGCACAAGGTCGTCGCCGTAACGCCTCCCCGATCCGGAGCCCCCGAAACCCGACCCGGACTGACGCCGCGCGTTGAGCGCGCGGGACTGGGTGCCGCCGCGCGAGTTGACGTCGCCGGGCGACTGGCGCCAGTGGAGCAGCTCATTCGGGATCTCTTGCAGGAACCTGCTCGGCATCGCGACGGTCACCTCGCCGAACTGGGCGCGGGTCATGGCGAGCGACAGGTACAGGCGCTTGCGCGCGCGGGTGATGCCGACGTAGAAGAGTCGTCGCTCTTCCTGCGGCCCACCCGGCTCGTTGGCCGAGATCCGGTGCGGGATCAGGTCTTCTTCGACACCGGTGACGAACACGGCGTCGTACTCGAGGCCCTTCGCGGTGTGCATCGTCATGAGCGACACCGAGCCCGACGCGTCTTCGAGGTCGTCGGCATCCGACACCAGCGCCACCTCGGTCAGGAAGTCGAGAATCGTCCCCTCGGGGTTGTTGCGGGCGAACTCCCGCGCGACGGCGACGAGTTCGTCGAGGTTCTCGATGCGGGCCTCGTCCTGTGCGTCCTTGCTGGCACGCAGCGCGTCGTAGTACCCGCTCTTGCTGAGGAGCAGCTGCAGCCCGTCGGCGACCGCGGTCGGCGGCGCGAGCTCACCCGACGCGGGAAGCATGAGGGCGGATGCCTCGGCCAGCACCGCGTCCAGATGCGCGATCGCCGCCTGGATCTTGGGGCCCACGCCCAGCGCTGACGAGTTGGCGAGGGCGTCGCGGAACGTGATCTGCTGGTCGACGGCGTAGCGGGCGATCGTCTCGATCGTCACGTCGCCGATGCCCCGTCGCGGCCGGTTGATGATGCGGCGCATCGCCATCTCATCGGCGGGGTTCGCGACCGCGACGAGGTAAGCCAGGGCGTCCTTGATCTCGGCGCGCTCGTAGAATTTGGTGCCGCCCATGATCTTGTAGGGCAGGGCGGAGCGGATGAAGATCTCTTCCAGCGCACGGGACTGGGAGTTGGTGCGGTAGAACACGGCGATCTGCGAATAGTCGACGCCCGCCTTGCGAAGCACCTCGATCTCGTCGGCGACGAACTGCGCCTCGTCGTGCTGCGAGTAGCCGGTGAAGCCGATGATCTTCTCGCCCTCGCCGACGTCGGTCCACAGGCGCTTGTCTTTGCGGTCGAAGTTGTGGCTGATGACGGCGTTGGCGGCCGAGAGGATGTTCTGCGTCGAGCGGTAGTTCTGCTCGAGCAGCACGACCTTGGCTCCGGGGAAGTCGCGCTCGAACTCGCTGATGTTGCGGATGTCGGCGCCGCGGAACGCGTAGATCGACTGATCGGAGTCGCCCACGACGGTCAGCGAGGCGCCGGCCTTGTCGGGGTCGTTCGCCGGGTCGGGCTCGAAGATCATCATGCCGCCGGCGCCGGCCAGGGGTGCGGCATCCGAACCGATCGGCCGGGTCAGCTCGTGGATGAGCGAGTATTGCGCGTGGTTGGTGTCTTGGTACTCGTCGACCAGAACGTGCCGGAACCGGCGGCGATACACGTCGGCGACGTGCGGGAACGCCCGGAACAGGAAAACTGTCTGGGCGATGAGGTCGTCGAAGTCGAAGGCGTTGGCTCGCTGCAGCTCGCGCTGGTACGCGGCGAACAACTCGACGAAGACCCGTTCGGCGGGATCGCTCATGTTCGCCGAGCGGGCGTAGGACTCGGCATCCGCCAGCTCGTTCTTGAGCTTGGAGATCTTGCCCTGCGTGGCCGCCGGCGTGAGCCCGTAGGCGTCGGCTTCGTGCTCTTTGACGAGGCGCTTGATGAGCGCGCGCGAGTCGCCGGAGTCGTAGATCGTGAAGGCCTTCGTGAAGCCGAACTGCTCGGCCTCGCGCCGCAGGATGCGCACGCACGCCGAGTGGAACGTCGAGATCCACATGCCGCGCGCGGTGTCGCCGACGAGCTGCTCGACGCGCTCGCGCATCTCACCCGCGGCCTTGTTGGTGAACGTGATCGCGAGGATCTGGCTGGGCCATGCCTCGCGGTTGCGCAGCAGCGACGCGATGCGTCGCGTGAGCACGCTCGTCTTGCCGGAACCGGCACCCGCGACGATGAGCAGAGCCTGCCCGCGGTACGTCACGGCCTCGCGCTGCTGCGGGTTGAGCCCCGCGAGCAAGTCCTCGTCGGGCCGCGCGTCAGGGTAGGCGTGAGCGCGCGGGCCGGCACTGCCGTCCAGAACGATAGGACGAGAGGTCCCCACTCCCCCTCCAGACATCGTCCCCACGCCGCCTCCACGCGCCGCTGGCGCGTCGCGCGGAGCCGCCGGTCGTGTGGGCCCAGGCGCGCTGTCGGGAGCCTCTGGGTGTGGGGGCCCAGCCGGGCCCGGCGCGGTCGGAGTGGCGTCGGTCATGTCCCACCAAGTCTAGGTCGCCCGACCGACACCCGACCGGGGCGTCAGAGCAGGCGCCGGGCCGACGCCCACGCCGTCAGCTCATAGCGCGACGACAGCTGCAGCTTGCGCAGCACGGCCGACACGTGCGACTCCACAGTCTTCATCGAGATGAACAGCTCGGCGGCGACCTCCTTGTACGCGTAACCGCGGGCGATGAGCCGCATGACCTCCTGCTCGCGCGTCGACAGCCTGTCGAGCTCGTCGGTGGTCGTCGCCGTCTCGCCCATCGCTGCTCCGAACGCGTCGAGCACGAACCCGGCCAGCCGCGGCGAGAACACCGCGTCGCCGTCTGCGACGGCGTGGACGGAGCGACTGACCTCGGCTCCCGATGAGCCCTTCGTGATGTACCCGCGCGCACCGGCCCGGATGACGCGGACGACGTCTTCTGCGGCATCCGACACACTCAGCGCCAAGAAGCGCGTGGACGGGGCGGACGGTGCCGCGCCGCGAATGACCGCCTCGCCTCCCGCCGCATCGGCGCCGGTCCCCACGACCCCAGCCTCCCCCGACGGCAGGTGCACGTCGAGCAGCACGACGTCGGGCTGGGTCCGGGCGATCGCCTCGACCGCGGCGGCGACATCGGCGGCCTCGCCCACCACGTCGATCGACGGGTCCAGGTCGGCCCGCAGGCCGGATCGGAAGATCGAGTGGTCGTCGACGATCAGCACGCGCACGGTCGCCTCAGCCAAGACGGGCCTCCGCGGACGGCATCGGATCTTTGGCGGCGGACGCGTCGTTCACGAAATGCAGGTGCACTTCGGTGCCGCCGCCGGCTCCACGCCGGATGGTCGCGGAACCTCCGGCTCGCCGCATCCGTCCGATGATCGATTCGCGGATGCCGAGCCGGTCGGCCGGCACCGATTCGAGATCGAATCCCGGCCCCCGATCGCGCACGAACACGTCGACCGCGTCGGCGTTGCCCTCGATGTACACCGAGACGTCGCCGCCCGCGTGCCGTGCCGCGTTGAGCATCGCCTCACGGGAGGCCGCGGCCACCTCGCCGCTGGCCCGCTCTGCGGGCAGCCCTGCCGAGACGACGTCGATGCGCACCGGATAGTCGAGCTCGAGGGCCGCGCCGTAGTCCCTCAGGTCGGTCGGAAGGTCGCTGTCGGCGGGAGCATCACCGTCGTACAGCCACGCGCGCAGTTCGCGCTCCTGCGCGCGAGCCAGTCGTGCGACGTCGCTCGAGGCTTCGGAGCGGTTCTGGATGAGCGCCAGCGTCTGCAGCACGGAGTCGTGCAGGTGCGCCGCCATCTCGGCGCGCTGTTCTTCGCGGATGCGGCGCACGCGCTCGCCCGTCAGCTCTCGCCACTTGTCGACGAGCACCGAGGAGTACACGAGCCCGATGCCGACCAGTGGCACCAGCGCGATCACGAACCCGGCGATTCCGGCGTCGGCCAGCGTCGTGAGCTGGGCGAAGAGCACCACCGCCAGCACGACGGTCACGGTGATGCGGACGATCGTCTCGTGCCGGGGCCCGCGAGCCGGGTCACGCCGATCGACCAAGGTCGCCCACACACCCGCCGCGGCGGCGAGCGCGGTCGTGCCGATCACCGACGCTGCCCACGTGGGCACCGTGCCGAAGGCGACGCCTCCTGCTCGCCATGTGCCCAGTGCCACCAGGGTGGCGAGGACGCCCGTGATCGACAGGGCCGTGAGGATCCACGCCACCGGCACGCGCCTGGTCGGCCTGTCATCGTCGCGTTCGGCCGGCGCCCACGGCACGAACACCCAGAGCCATGCGTACAGCAGTGCCCCCATGCCCCACACCGGCGAGAGCACGACGAATGCTGCGCGCACGAACCACAGCGGCCAGCCGAGGTGATGTGCCAGCGCGGCAGAGACCCCCGAGACGGCGCACGCACGCGGACGCTCCAGCGCCGGGCGCACCCAGTCCGGCTGTCGACGGACGGCGCGGTCGTGCGCGCGGGCGATCGCCGCAGCATCCGCAATCCTCGTCTTCGCAGCCATGCGCTCATCCAATCACCCGGCGGCCCGCCGAGCGCACCGTCGGGGGCAAGGATCAGGGTCGGGTCAGGGGATCACCCCATGGCGGGTGCGGCGGGCGCACCGCCAGGCTGGACTCATGACCGACACGACGTCCGCACCGGCGAGTCCCCCCGCCGACCCCGGACCGCCCCCGCCCGCTCCGCCCGGCCTTCCGACCGGATCGGACCGCTTCTTCTCGTGGGTCCGCGGCTTCGGCATCGTCCGCGCCGACGGCTGGCTCGGCGGCGTGTGCGGCGGTGTCGCGGCACGCCTGCGCATCGATCCGATCATCGTGCGCGGCATCTTCGTGGTGGTCGCGCTGATCGGCTTCCCGGCGCTGCTGATCTACGCGATCGCGTGGGCGCTGCTGCCCGACGCGAGCGGCCGGATTCACCTGCGCGAGCTGTTCCACGCACGGTTCGACCCCGCCATGATCGGCATCCTGATCCTCGCCGTGGTGAGCTTGGTCCCCCTCGCGCCATGGCTGTGGAATGCCACGTTCACCCCTCTGTGGGGTGGTTTCGGCGGCTACCCGCTGCCGATCTGGGATCTGTCGTCGCCGTCCGGCGGGTTCGGTGTCATCCTCACGCTGGCGCTCATCGGCGGCGCCACGTTCCTCATCGTCCGGTCGGCGCGTGCCGGCCGGCGCGCCTCGGCGGAGACTTCGCGAACGGCTTCCGCGGAGTCCGACCCGATGCCGGCGACCGCATCGTCTTCGGGTGACGACGCGGCAGCCGCTCCCCTCGCGGAGCACGGGGGCTCGGCCGGTCGGGCGCCGGCCGAGCCCCCGTCGGAGGCGCCCGGCCTGCTGGCTCCCCCGCCAGGTCCCCTGGCGGATGACGCCGAGATCGCACAGTGGCGGGCGACGCACGAAGCCTGGCGCGCGCAGAACGACGCGTGGCGTCGCAGCCAGCAGGACGCCGAGCGCGCAGCGCGCGAGCAGGCACGCCACGAGCGCGAGGCCGCGGGCGCCGCGTTCGCCGCCGAGGCCGAGGAGCGCCGCCGCCTCCGCCGTGCCACGCGGCCGCGCACGAGCTTCGTGTTCGTGCTGACCGCGCTGGGCGCGGCGGTCGTCACCGGTGCGATCTGCGCGCTGATGGCGATGACGGATGCCGCAACCGCGCCGTTCGCTGCGGCCATCGGTCTCCTCGCCGGAGCTGTCGTGGCCGCGCTGGCGATGATCGGAGCGGGAGCGTTCCGCCGGCGCAGCGGGTTTCTCGCGGCCGTGACGATCGCGCTGCTGGTCGCGGGACTGGCGACGGCCGTGGCATCCGGCCCTCGCAGCCTCGCGCTGGGGCACGTCCATCTGGCCACGAACGCCTCACCGGTGTCGATCACCCAGCCCTTCGGCACCGCCGACATCGTGGTCCTCTCGCTGTCGGACGACGAGACTGTCACCGCGGGAGACATCAGCATCCACAAGGTCTCTGGTGACACCTACATCACCGTGTATCCGGGCACCGTGCTCGACTTGAAGGCGACCCTGGACCGGGGCGGTGTCAATTTCAGCCGCATCGATCAGGCCACCGGCGAGTCCGAGGACGGCGCGGTCTATCCCCACGACGGCCCCGACGGGCGCGCCGAGTGGACGTGGTTCGTGCGCAACACCGGCCCGTCGGCCGAACCCGCGACGCGCCAGCGCATCGAGCTCGACCAGGCCGCCGGATCCGTTTTCGTGACCATCTACGAGTCGGAGGAGAACCGATGACCGACGCCCCGCCCCCCGATTCGCACACGCCGCTCCCGCCGGCGGACGAAGACGTGACGCCCGAGACCCCGGCCCCCGTGTCGACCGCACTCTTCCCGCCGGCTTATCAGGCTCCGGTGACCGCGGACGTCGCGGCGCCGGCCGCCGCGACGGAGGCTCCTCGCACCCGCTGGGCGGCGATCATCTGGGGCGCCGTGTTCGCCGCGACCGCCGCGGTCGCGCTGTGGGTGACGGTCAGCCCAGACCGGCGCACCGCCCTGGCCGACTGGACAGTGAACCTCTCCCCGCCCGCCGCGGTCGCGTACCTCGCGCTCGTCGTCGGCGCGATCGCGCTCGTAGCGGGCGTGGTCGGCGTCGCACGCCGCGCGCAGCGCGCGCTCGCTCGCCGCCGGTCCGGGCCGATGGCCGATGCGGAGCGCGGGGCTGTCGAGGCCTGATCCGGCGCCGCATCCGGGCACGTCGCCACTGCGCCAACAGGTCAACCGCGCTTTCACAGGAGGGTGGAACGGTCAGATCTCCTGTGGAAGGCCGGTTTTCCTGTGGAGGACCTGCAGCACCGGCACGGGCAGGGGCTCCGGCATCCGTCGCGCAGAACACCTGGTTCAGCGCACACGGGTCCGAACCGCCCCCACTCTTCCTGCCCTCGCCAGAACACCTGTTCTCGGCAGACGAACCGTGCGGGAACGGATGCTGCGGCCCGCGGCCGCACCCCTCTCAGACGAAGATCACGCCGCGGTACGCCTCGTCGCTCCAGCGCACGAGCACGTCGAGGTCGGCGAGGTGAATCGGCAGCTCGTGTGTGTCGACCCAGGTCTCGCCGGCTTCGACGTTGATCCAGGGGTCCTCGACGACCACGGCGCCGCCTGCCACCGCATGCGCGACGATCCAGTGAGGTCCGACTTCGCCGTGCATGGCCGCCTCGTCGATCAGGAGCAGAGCTCGTTCGCCACCCGCCACGCGTTCCGCGATCTCCGTCACCGCGATCCGATCCCGGCGCACCGGGATGCCCCGTTCGATGGCCTGCCGCAACGAGTCGGCCTGGAGTTCGGCGCGGAACGAATGGTCGAACCCCTCGAAGCCTTCCAGCAGCGCAGGGCCCTCGAGATCCAGGGCCACCTCGACGGCCGCGGCAGACACGCCCGCCACCCGGTCGTGGAGCGCGACAGCCAGACCGATCGGCTCGCACGCCGGGTAATTGCTGGCGCTCCGCCAGAACGCGATCTCGCGATCGCGGTCCCCCGCGCTGCCGTCGAAGCCGCCCGGCGCGCGCCCCTCGGACGCGATCAGGGCGGCCACGGCACCGCAGGTGAACAGCGTGGTCTGGGCGTAATACCCCGGCTCATCGTGCTCGACCGCGTCGAGCCACAGGACGTATCCGCCGACCGCCTCGGTGCCGACGGCAGCCCAGGGCCGGCGCATCGCGACGAAGCCCCGGTCGACGCCGAACGCGGGAACACCCTCGCCCGCGACGACCTCCCACTTGACCGCCACGTCGCCCCGGTCACGCGCCCCCTCGACAACCGCATCCACTGCCTGCGCCGCGGCCGTCTCGTCGCGCCACCACAGGTCGATGATCTTCGTGGCGGCGGTCGAGGGGCGGCCGCTGGTCAGCGCCGCCGCGACCGGTGCACCCGCATCGTCGCGGATGACCACGCTCGCCGGGCGATACCCGCTGCGAGACAGTCGCCACCGGGCCGCCCGTGTCGCGGTCAAGCCGTGAGCCTCAAGCTCGTCGGCGATGTCGACCGGCGAGATCCCGGCGGCGTCGCGCAGTGTGGCGGGCATATCAGTCCTTTCCTGGAGCGTCGACGACGACGCCCGGGTTCTCGCGGCGTGCTGCGGCGACCAGCAGCGCGGTGTACTCGTGGCGCGGTTCGCTCAAGACCTGCTCGCACGTCCCCGACTCGACCACACGGCCCTGCCACAGGACCGCGACCGTGTCGGCCAGCATGCGCACGACGGCCAGGTCGTGCGAGATGAAGAGGATCGCGATGCCGAGCTCGTCACGCAGCCGCACGAGCAGGGCGAGGATCTGCGCTTGTACCGACACGTCCAGCGCCGAAACCGATTCGTCGCAGATGAGCAGGCGCGGGTTCGGGGCGAGCGACCGCGCGATCGCGACGCGCTGACGCTGCCCACCCGAGAGCTCGGCGGGTCGCTTGCGAGCGAACTCCGCCGGAAGTCCCACCGTGGCCAGCAGCGACGCCACGTCGCCCGGCGGGCGGCCGGCGACGCCGAGCGCTTCTCGCAGGATCGCGCCGATGCTCATCATCGGGTTCAGCGAGGAATAGGGATCCTGGAAGACGATCTGCATCTGCCCGGGCGTGCGTGATCTGCGGCCGGGGGCCAGGGGGGCGCCATCGAAGAGGATCTCGCCGGAGCCCTCCGTCTCGAGTCCGGCGATGCACCGGGCGAGCGTCGACTTGCCCGAGCCGGACTCTCCGACCACGCCCACGATCTTTCCCGAGCCGACGTCGAGGTCCACGTCGTCTAGCACGAGTCGTTCGCCGAAGTGCTTGACGACGCCCCGCGCACGCAGCAACGGCGCACCGTCATCGTCCGGCATCCCGCCGGGGCCGGCCGCTGCCGACGACGCAGCCAGCGTCGGGTCCGCCTCGATCAGGGCACGCGTGTACGGATGCTGTGGGTCCGCGAGCACGGTGGCGGTGGCGCCCCGCTCCACGACCTCGCCGTGCCGCATCACCAGCACATGATCCGTCCGTCCGCGCACCAGCCCCAGGTCGTGGGAGATGAGGATGACGCAGAGGTTCCGGGCCCGCTGCACCGACCGCAGCAGGTCGAGGATCTCGGCCTGGTTCGAAGCATCCAGCGCCGTCGTCGGCTCGTCGGCGATGATGAGTTCGGGATCCGCGGCGAGCGCGGCAGCGATCGCGACACGCTGCCGCATCCCACCCGAGAGCTGGTGGGGATACGAACGGGCGACATACGAAGGCAGTTTCACCTCCGCGAGCGCCTCGGCGACGGCCTGGTCGCGCTCGCCGCGCGACAGGCGACGCGGCGCCGCGGCATCCAGCGTCCACCCGATCTGATCGCCGCACCGATGCACGGGGGAAAGACTCGTGAACGGGTCCTGGAGGAGGAGCGTGACGGTGCGACCGCGAACGCTTCTCCACTCGGCATCGCTCGCGTCGAGACCGACGGCGCGAGAGCCGATGTGCATCGAGCCGTTCGCCCGGAAGCCCCGTGGGAGCAGGCCGACGAGCGCCTTGGCGGTCAATGTCTTGCCCGACCCGGACTCGCCGATGACGGCGAGGGTACGACCGGGTTCGATCGCGGCGTCGAGCGGCGCGACCATGGGGCCGTCGTGCCCGATGACCGTCAGGCCTTCGATTCGCACGCCGTTCACAGCGCCTTTCCCACCTGTGAGAGGCGCTGGCCCGCCCAGTCGCCGACGAGGTTGACCGCGGATGCGACGAGGATGATGAGCACCGCGGGCACGATGACCGCGAACGGGTTGTCGAACATGATCGCGCGGTTGTCGGTGAGCTGTCGCCCCCAGTCGGCCGTCCCGGGCGGGACCCCCACTCCGAGGAACGACAGTGAGGAGAAGGCGACCAGCGCGAACGCGACGTTGAGCATGGCGTTCGTGAGCACCAGGGTCGAGACGTTGGGAAGGATGTGGCGGAACATCACGCGCCAACGCGACAGCGACAGCATCCTCGCCGCTTCGATATACGGGCGTGCAGACTGCTCGAGCACCCCTGCTCGCACGATTCGGATGTCGGACGGTGAGAACAGCAGGATCAGCAGGCCGACGGTGATCCAGTAGCCGCCGCCGAACACGCCTGACACCACGATGGCCGCGAGCAGCACGGGCAGCGCAAGGAGCAGATCGGTCCAGCGGCTGACTACTACGTCGAGCCAGCCGCGCTCGTAGCCGGCAAGGGTTCCGAGCACGATGCCGAGAACCATCGACCCGACCGCGACGCACACGGGCCCGATCAGCGCGGAGGCGGTACCGGCGACCGTCATCGCCCACACGTCGCGACCCAGTTCGTCGGTGCCCAGCGGGTATCCTGGCGTGCCGGCCGGCAGCCGGCCGGACAAGATGTCCTGCCGCATCGCGTCGGGGTACAGCCAACCGCCGAACAGCACCGCGAACACAGCAAGACCGAGCACTACGAATGCGAAGACGATCGTCCAGGGCACGCGCCGGCGCTTGGTGCGAGACGGAGCGCTCAGCAGATCGATCGCGGCCGTCATGCGCGCACCTCACTGCGGCGGATGCGGGGATCGAGAAGGAAGTATGCCAGGTCGGCGAGCAGCGCGATGATCGCGATCACCACCGCGACGAGAAGAGTGAGCGACTGCACCACTGCGATGTCTTTGAAGAGCACGGAATCCTGGAGCAGCGTTCCGAGCCCCGGCAGTGAGTATGTCGTCTCGGCGAGCACCGTGCCGCCGACGAGGAAGGTCAGCACGAGGCTCGCGCCGGTCACGATCGGTATCGCGGCGTTGCGCAGCGCGATGCGGTGCACCTGTGATTCGGCGATGCCGCGGGCGCGGGCCGACGTGACGTAGTCCGCTTCGAGTTCTCGGAGCATCGCCGTGCGAGTGAGCTTCACGACGATGGCGCCGAGGCCCAGCGCGAGGGTCACAGCCGGCAACACCAGGTGCCACAGCGTGTCCAGTCCGCCCGTGCCCCCGCCGTAGACGGGAAAGATGCGGAAGTAGTACGCGAACACATAGAGCAGCAGCAGACCGACGGCGAAGGTCGGGGCGCTGAGCCCGACGATCGCCAGGCTGTTCGCGGTGCGGTCGGTCCATCCGCCGGCGCGCACCGCGCTCTGCACGCCGAGCGGGACGGCGATGACCAGCGCGATGACGAAGGCGAGGCCGCACAGCGCCAGAGTGATGCCGAGGCGCTGGCCGATCGCGTCGCCGACGGCTACCTGAAGCCGGACCGACTGCCCGAGGTCACCCGTGACGAATCCGCCCAGCCACTTCAGGTACTGCAACCACACCGGGTCGTCGAGGTTGTACTGGGCGCGGACCGCCGCGACCGCCTCGGGCGAGGACGGACGGTTGCCGAGCAGGTTCTTCACGATGTCGCCGGGCGCCAGGTGCATGAGCGAGAAGATCACGATCGAAAGCACCAGCAGCACGGCGAGCATGCCGAGCACGCGCACCGTCAGCAATCGGCCGACCGACCGGTACCGCGACGCGCGTGCTCGGACGGGGAGCTGCTGCGTCACTGGCCCATCCGGTACAGCTGGGTCGGCCACGACGAGATGAACGCGAAGGAGCTGTAGTCGTTGAGCCCGAGGTCGTCTGCGAAGGCAGTGGCGGACTGACCCCACCACAGCGGAACGTTGACAGCGTCCTCTGCCTGCAGCGTCTCAGCCTGAATCAACAGGTCGACTCGCGCGGCAGGGTCGGACTCCGCTCCGGCCTGCGCGAGCAGGTCCACGATCTCGGGGTTGTCATATGCCGACGGGTTGCCGGCGCCCAGAAGGTAGCTCGGCACCTCGGCCGGGTCTCCCAGCGTCGAGAAGTACCACATCAGGCCGACGCCATGGTCGGACGAGGCATCCAGGCTGGCAAGCCATTCCTCGATCGGCACCTCACGCACGTTGAGCGTGATGCCGACCTCGGCGAGGTTCTGCGCGAGCGCCTGCGCAGCCGTGCCGAGCTGCGGGCCGGTGTTCGGCGTGAGGAGTTCGGCCTCGAACCCGTCGGCCACCGAGGATTCGGCGAGGGCCGCCTTTGCGGCATCCAGATCGAAATCCCATTGCGGGATACCGGCGAGCGCCTCGCGTGCCTCGTCAGCGCCATAGACGTTCCCGAGCGACTCGGGTGTCATGATCGAGGTCGCCGCTTCGCCGTGCCCGCGCAGAAGCCGCTCGACGTAGGCGTCCCGGTCCACCGCATGCGCGAAGGCCTGCCGCACCTTGGGGTCGTCGAACGGGGCGATGCTCGTGTTGAAGTACAGGCCCACGTACGACAGATCGTTGACGTAGTCCACGCGCATCGTGTCGAGTCCCTCCCACTGCTGCGACTGGGCGAGCGGCACGTTGAAGGCGACATCCACGTCGCCCGACTGCGCGGCGAGCAGGCGGGTGGACTCATCCGCAATGAAGTTGACGGTGATCTGTTTCACCTTCGGCAGTTCACCCCACCAGGTGTCGACGCGTTCGAAGGTCACGTGGGAGTCGGGGGCGAACTCGGTCACCTTGTACGGTCCCGAGCCGAGCAGCAGCGCGTCAGGGGTGCCGACCTTGCCGTCGTGGTCTTCCCAGAACGCCTTCGACGTGATGAACGCGGCGCCACCGGTGCTCATGTTCGCGGCGAACGCCGCGTCGGGCTCGGTCAGCGTGATGGTGACCTCGCTATCACCGGTTTTCTCGATCATGTCGACGTTCGACAGGTAGTACGCCAGACCGGGCGAGCTCGTCTCGTCGCGCGCCTGCTCGAGGCTGAAGACGACGTCGTCAGCGGTGACAGGGGTGCCGTCGTGGAAGACGGCGTCGTCTCGCAGCTCGTACACATACGTGACCTCGTCGGTCTGCTCCCACGACTCGGCCAGCCCCGGCTGGGTGCGCCCCTGAGCGTCGACCGAGACGAGACCTTCCTGGGCGATCGAAGCGATGTAGTAGTTCAGGATGCCGGCTTCCTGGCCGACATAGAGGCTCGAGAGCGATCCGGGCAATGCCACCGAGATGTGGTCGATATCGGCGCCCGAGTCGGGGCCGGCGTTGGATTCGGGGGCGGGGCCGGAACAGGCTGCCAGAAGCAGCGCGCCTGCAGCGGCCACGGCGCCGGCTTTCGCGAGGCGGGCCGGAGACGGGATCGACATGATGGGACTCTCCTCGGGTGTGAGTGCTGCGGTGCGGAATCGGGCGCGATGGCTTTCGCTGCGCCGGCGGGCGTCGAGAATGGCTTCGACTTCGGCGGGAATGCGGCGGTGTGTGGCGAGCGTGCGGAGGGCCGTCGCGACGGCGGGGATCGATGCCGCCTCAACGAGGGTTGCCGCGGACATACGCCGGGTGAACGACGGAGCGATGCCGAGGGCGCGAAGGCCCGCGGGAAGTGAGACGCCGACGAGGTCGGACTCGGCAACGAACGCGGTGCCCACCCCGTGGGCGGCGAGCGCGATGGCGGCATCGGGGCGGCTCACCACGAGGTCGTCGCCGCGCGGCGTGCGGTCGATGGATGCCGCGACGACGTCGCTGCAGGTGCCGCGTCCCCGAATCCACGGGAGGCTCGACAGGGCGCGCGCGTCGACACGGCCTCCGGGCGCATCGAGGTCGGCTGCAGTGACGGCCACGACCTCCTCGGCGAAGAGGAAGGTCGAGCGCATGCCGGTTCGGCGGGGCGTCGGACGCCGGCCGGCAGAGGCGACGGCCAGGGTCACGGCGACATCGGCGCGGCCCCCGCGCACCATGTCGAGCGCCTCGGAAGCGTCGGCGCACTCGTGGACCGTCACCTCGATGCCCGGGATCTGACCGTTCAGCCGCGCCATCGTCGGCGCCACGACGTGGGCGACGCTCGCGATCTCGGCGGCGAACCGGACGGCACCTGCGCGACGCCCGAGGACGCGCGCGAGCTCTGTCGCGGCAGCCGTCAGGCTCGCGTCGATCCGCGGCGCGTGCTGAGCGAGCAAGGCGCCCACCGGGGTGAGGGATGCCGCGCGCGCAGTGCGCGCGACGAGCTGCGCACCGAGGCGGGCTTCCAGCCGCTGCACGTGCTGCGTGATCGTGGGCTGGCTGAATCCGAGCGACCGCGCCGCAGCGCTGATCGAGCCTTCCTGGTCGATGGCCACCAGAATGCGCAGCGAGTGGACATCGAGCGCGCGCGTGAGGGTGTCAATCTCAAGGGCGTCACTGCTGTCCATAGCCCGATGCTATTCATTCTGACATTTCGATGGTGTAACGATATGTCTCGTCAGATGAACACGGCCGGACACATAGTCACGTCACAACCCGACGCGAGATCAGGTGATCTCACCGGGGTAGGAGAAATCCCAGCCGAACGTCCTGCCCTCGCGACATCACCTGATATCGCGACCGACGGCAGGGTGTGGTTCAGGATGCCGCGGACCGAACCCCCACCCCCTACCCGCTCTCCCCTGCGGCGCTCAGTCGGCCGGCAGCCAGGCTTCGATGGCCTCGATGACCTCGGGCTCGTCGGGCTTGATCTGCGGTGAGAACCGCTTGACCTGTCCGTCGGGGCTCACCAGGAACTTCTCGAAGTTCCAGGTGATGCGACCGGATTTGCCGTCGACGTCGGCCGTCTTGGTCAGCTGCCGGTACAGCGCGTGGGCGTTGCGGCCGTTGACCTTGACCTTCTCCGTCATCGGGAACGTGACGCCCCACGTGGTGGAGCAGTACTCGGCGACGGCCTCCTCGGTCGACAGCTCCTGCAGGAACTGGTTGCTCGGAAAGCCCACCACGGTGAAGCCGCGGTCGGCGTAGGCCTTCTGCAGCGCTTCCAGCTGCTCGTACTGGGGCGAAAGCCCGCACCGCGACGCGACGTTGACGACGAGCGCCAGCCGTCCGTCGACGAGTTCACCGAAGGTGGTCTGCTCCCCGTGGATCGTGGTGACCGGGATCTCCTGAAGCGTCATGCGTTCTCCTCTTTCATCGTTCGGCGGCGGATGCTGCGGCACTGCGTGCGTCGTAGGAGAGCATCGCCGTGCGGAGTGAGCGAAGCGTGTCGAGAGCGGTCTCCGCGTCGTCGGGCGTCAGCTTCATCGCCTCCGCCACGCAGCGCTCGATGTGGCCGAGTTCACCGCGCACCGCGAGCGAATGCTCGGTGGCGCCGATGCGCACGGACCGGCGGTCGGACTCGCTGTGCTCGCGACGGAGGTGGCCGGCGCGTTCGAGGCGGCCGACGAGGCCCGAGACGCTGCTCGCATCGAGGCACAGCAGCTCGGCGAGTTCGCCCGGCGACACTTCGCCACGCTCCCAGACGACGGCCAGGACCATGAGCTGCTGATAGGTCAGGCCCCAGGGGGCGAGCAGTTCGCGATACAGCTGCAGCGTCGTCTGCATCGAGGAATACAGCGCGAAGCACACCGAGGACTCAAGGGTCGGCGACGTCCGGGTGCTCATAGGCCAAGCTTTGCATGCAAATAATTGGGATACAAGCTATCGGAGGTTCGGAACGCCTGTGCAGATCAGGATGCCGCGGCCCGTGGCATCCGTCCCGCCCTTCTCACCTCGCAGCGCGAAGCGAGATCAGGTGATGTCACCGAGGTAGGAGAAAACCGCGCCAAACGTCCTACCCCCGTGACATCACCTGATCTCGCGACCGAAGAGAGGGCGGTTCAGGATGCCGCGGCCCCGCGCCGCTGCCACGGCAGCGCCAGCAGCACGCCGACCACGAGCAGCGCGGCGCCGAGGCCCACAGCGACCCACGGGGTCTCGGCGGGGATCTCGAGGTACGTCGTGATGCCCAGGATGCGGGCGAGGCCCCACGGCAGCAGGCCCATTTCGTCGTTCCAGAGGGTGAGCGTGGCCTCGAGGCCGATCGCTCCGACGACGGCGGCCGGCACCGCGAGCCCGGCGCCGACGCCCGCGAGCACGTAGCCGGTCGCGCGGCGCGCGCCGACCTGGGCCGACAGCGCCCAGCCGCCCGCGACGAAGACCCACACGAACAGCGCGACCGCCACGGCGATGTACACGGTGCGCAGCACGGGGTCGGTCCAGAATGCGAACCAGTATCCGCCCGGGCCGGTGAAAGCGACGGCGAAGAGCGTGAGGATGCAGCGCAGCACCACGACGCCGCCGACCGCCGCGAGCACTGGCCACGGCGAGCGCCGCCCTACACACGCGCGCACCACGAGTGCGAACACCGCCCACGCGCCGAAGACGACGGCCAGGTGCGTCCACGACAGGAACGACGTCTGCACGGCGCGAGTCGCAACCAGCAGCGCGGCCGGCACCGCCAGGAGCAGCCAGCGGTCGAGCTCGAGCATGCCGAGCGTCGATTCGCGCGCACGCCACGGCCGGGTCGACGCGATCCACGACGCGCGAGCCGCCGCGGCACCGGGACGACGCACCAGCCTCGTGCGCGCCGCGATCATGCCGATGAGCAGCCAGGCTCCGGCGAACACGAGCAGCACGCGGGCCAGCCACGCCATGGTCAGGTCGCGCTCGGCCCGTTCCACGCCGAGTTGCGCGGCGGTGAGGTTGAACGCCGGGTGGTCGAGGTCACCCTCGTACCGGTCGAGGTGCTCGGCGGCGAGCGCCTCGAACTCCACGCGGTCGGCGTCCCACGCTGCGTGCGCTTCGGGCGCGAGGGTGTCGTGCCACTCCCCCTGGTGCAGGATCATCGCGCGATACGCCGCGAGCAGCCGCAGCGTGTCGAGTTCGTAATCCAGGGTCGACACGAACGCCTCGCGCATCTCGTCGGAACGCCAGGTGGCAGCATCCGTCGCCGTCACGAGGTCGCGCATGCGCTCGACGGCCGCGACGGCCTCGGCTCCGCCCGAGATCGCGGCCTCGACGCCGCCCTCGGCATCGCGGGCGATCGCGTACATCACGTCGAGCACGGCGGAATCGCCGGTGAGGATGTCCCACTCGAAGATCCACATCATGGGCGGCGGCTCGAGCCCGATCGCGAACACGCGCTGCGCGGCGAACGGCTCGATGTACATGCCCTGAGCGATCGCCTCGCGCGAGTGCGTCATCGCTTCCACAATCGCCTCGACGGTCGCGGGGTCGTCCGAGAACCACTCCCTGGCCCAGTCCGCGGTGACCTGAGTGACATCGACCGAAGGATCACGGGCGAGGGATGCCGCCACCTGCGTGTTCAGTTCGTACAGCTGCCAGAACCCGGCCTTGAGGTACAGCGACATGGGTCCGGCGCGCCATGGTCCGCCGTCCTGCGTCCACACCCACACGCCCTCGAGCTGATCGTTCGCGGCGAGCAGCTCCTGCAGCGCCCACTGGTACTCCGGGCCGAGGTCATTCGGGAACGCGCCGTAGTTCTCGAACTCGCGTCGGCTCTGCAGCTCGACGATCCGGCGCTGCGAGCCCTGCTCGAGGGTGTCGTTGAGCGGCAGCCACGTGTAGAAGTCGCCCAGCGTGTACTTGGTCGACACGATGAGCGCCGGCGAGTCGATGCCGCCGAGCACCGCCTCGTACGACTCGGCGTTGGTGTGCATGTCGCCGACGGCGCCGACGCCGACCGACCACGTGCGGAAGATGACTTCGCGCTCGGATGCCTCGGCCTGCCCCGTGAAAGCTTCGAGCATCACCCGCACGGCGTCGACCGTGGTCACCTCGAGCGCGGAGTAGTAGTCCCAGCCGTCCACGTCGTAGACGGGGCCTGCCTCGCCGATGCGGATGAGGACGCCGTCCAGGGCCGGCACCGCGTCGTACAGCTCATCGAGGCCGGCGGTGTAGGCATCCCAGAATTCGGGGTTCTCGGTGTCGAGCGATCCGAAGCGGTCGATGAGGTACTGCTCGAGCGGTCCGGTGAGCGCGAGCATGTCGGTGCGCAGGAACACCTTCATGCCGAGCTCGTCGGCGCGCTCCCAGAACGGCGCGAACGCCTCGCGCAGTGCGAGGGCCTTGTCTCGGTGGTCATCGGCGTCGGCGTAGACGGGGCCACCAGGGGCATCGTCGAAGGTGACGAACTCGACGAACCCGGGGAACGCCACGGCGTTGAACCCGTTCGCGAGCGAGTGACGCAGGAAGCCGTCGAAGTCCTCGTACGCGTCGGCGAGCGCCGCGTCGTCGATGTACGGCGCCTCGGGCTGGAGCACATCGGCGAAGGCCTTCGACGCGTGCGAATAGTCGTCGCCCGCCTCCCATTCGGCCGGGTCGGGGGTCACGCCGACCGCGCCGAGATCGGTCATCCGCAGCGGCAGGCGCGACGACTCGTGTGTGCCGATCAGGTCGGTCAGCGGTCGCGCCGCCCGCACCGCCGCGGCGAGGTCGTAGATGGCACGAGTGGCGCCGTTCTCCGACAGGGCCGAGACTCGCAGCGCCGTCGCGTCGCCCTCGAGCGTGTATCCGTCGCTCGTCTCGGGTCGAAGCGTCGGCAGGAGGGTGACGGTGACGGATGTCTCCCCCACACGTTCCGGCGCGTCGGCGACGGCGTCCAGCAGTTCTTCGACGGCGACCTCGACACGTTCGGTCGTCGGAACGTCTAACGATGAGATCGACGGAGGGGTCGCGGGGACCGCGACCGCCGGCACGACGGGAGCAGCGGGCTGCATCTGCGCGGCGGGCTCGGTGCGGATGCCCAGCGCATCGCCCACGACGACGGCGACGCCGAATCCGAGGGCGAGCAGGACGATGCCGGTGACGACGGCGAGGATGGCCCGCCGCGTCGCCTGTGTCATTCTCTGATCCTAGGACCGCGCGCAAAGCCGCCCTTACCGTATGCCGGAGCCGTTGCAGACCTGTTGCCGAGGCGCGGAATGCGCGCGGGCACGCAGGCCTCGCTCCTTGAGCCAGCGAGGAACGAGCGAGTCGAAACGCCCCGAACCACCGCGCCGACACCGGCCCAGGCGTTTCGACTCGCTCCGCTCGCACAACGACCGAAGACTGCGCGCCGGTCCGAGGCGGAACGCGGATGCCGGTGCCCCCGGCATCCGCGTTCCTTCACTCAGCTGCTCTTGCGCATGGCCCGGATTCCGGCCCACAGGCCGAGCAGCGCCAGGATGACCGCGGCCACCCATCCCCACAGCACCGCGATGTTGCCGAGGTCGCCGGCGAACAGCGCGCGCTCGGCCTGCACGACCCAGTTGATCGGGTTCACCGTGGCGACGGCGCGCATCCAGCCCGGCGCGTCATCGAGCGGCAGCAGCATGCCCGACAGGATCAGCAGCGGGAAGATCAGAGTCTGCTGCACTCCCCAGAACAGCCACTCGCGGTCCTTCGTCTTCAGCGCGAGCGTGTACGACAGCGAGCCGAGGCCGACACCGAAGACCGCGAGCAGCACGAGGCCGATGATGAGCCCGGCCACGTCGATCCTGAAGCCGAACGGCCACGCGATCAGCACGATGATCAGCGCCTGCACGATGATCGGCACGATCTCTTTCAGCGCGCGGCCCACCAGCAGCGACGACCGAGCCAGCGGTGCGACCAGCGTGCGCTCGTGCGAGCCCGTCATCATCTCGTACTGCAGGTTCGATCCGGTCGCGCCGGTGCCGAACAGCACGATCATCACGAGCACGCCCGGCACGAACCACTGCAGCGTCTCGCCGACCGGAGCGCCCGACGAGCCGATCAGCAGCGGCGCGAACAGCCCCAGGAACACCAGCGGCTGCACGAGGCTGAAGATGAGTGAGAAGGGGTCGCGCACGACCGGCTTGAGCTCGCGCGTGAGCACGTTCCAGGTGTCGCGCGCAGGGTTGACCCGCACCGCGGTGTCGGGTCGCTGGGTTGCGCTGGTCGTGGTCATCGGTTCGCTCCCGTCTTCTCTGCCACCTGTGGGGCGGCACCGGATGCTTCGGCCGCGGCATCCGGAGTCTCTTCGCTCTCTTCTTCGACAGGCTCGCCCTCGCCCGCCTCGCGCAGCGTGCGCCCGGTCAGCGCCAGGAACACGTCGTCGAGGGTGGGCGGCACGCCCGTGGCGCGCTGCACTTGCAGGCCGGCCACGTCCAGCGCGCGCACCGCCGCCGGCAGGAGCGCGTCGCCCTCGGGTGCCGTGAGAACTACAGATGCTGCACCCTCGCGCCGCACCTCGCGATCGGTGAGCTGCTGGATGACGGCGGCCGCGCGCTCGGCATCCGCGTCCGTCGCGAACCCGAAGGTGAGCAGGTCACCGGCGAGGTTCGCCTTGAGCCGTGTTGCCGTGTCGTCGGCGATCACGCGGCCCTTGTCCATGACCATGACGCGCTCGGCGTAGCGGTCGGCCTCTTCGAGGTAGTGCGTGGTGAGGAAGACGGTCGTGCCGTATTTCGCGCGCAGCTCGAGGATGTGCTGCCACAGGTTCGCCCGGCTCTGCGGGTCGAGCCCCGTCGACGGCTCATCGAGGAAGATGAGCGGCGGCGCGTGCATCAGGCCGAGTGCCACGTCGAGCCGGCGCTTCTGCCCGCCCGACAGCTGCTGCACCGAGCGGTTCGCGAAGCCCGCGAGGTCGAGCGACTCGATGAGCTCGTCGGCCCGCTTGCGGGCTGCCGGTTTGCTCATGCCGTAGAACGCGCCCTGGCTGAGCAGCTCGTCGCGCGCCCGTTGCGAGAAGCTGCCGCTGGTGAGCTGCCCCACGTAGCCGATGCGTGCCCGCACATCGGCCGGACGGCGCAGAATGTCGTAGCCGACCACGCGCGCGGTGCCCGAGGTCGGCGGGATGAGAGTGGTGAGCATGCGCAGGCTGGTCGACTTGCCTGCGCCGTTGGGTCCCAGGAACGCGACGAGCTCGCCGCGCGCGACCTGGAACGTGAGGTCGGTGACCGCCTCGACGGTCTTCTTCTTGACGGAGAAGCGCTTGGTCAAACCCTGCGCTTCGATGATCGGTTCGTTCGCCATGAATCCAAGCTAGGAACCAATGCGGACACATCCGGTCCGCATGGTGAGGCAATCTTGAACCATGTCCGATACGACGACCCGAGCGCTCTCGCTGCTCAACCTGCTGCAGACCCATCGGCACTGGCCCGGTTCCGAGCTGGCCGGCCGGCTCGGCGTGACCGAGCGCACGGTGCGCCGCGACGTCGAGCGTCTGCGCGACCTGGGCTACCGCATCGAGTCCTCCCCTGGTGCCGCCGGCGGCTACCGGCTCGAGGCGGGCAGTGCCGTGCCGCCGCTGCTGCTCACCGACGAAGAGGCCGTGGCGATGGCGATCGGGCTGCGGGTCGCGGCATCCCAGCGCCTCGTCAGCGGACCCGAGACCACGATCACCGCGCTCGCGAAGCTCGAGCAGGTGCTGCCCGCTCCTCTGCGGCGCCGGGTCAACGCCCTCGCCGAGACGGTGCAGCCGTCGGGGCTCAACGCCGGGGCCCCGGTGTCGAGCGAGGTGCTCGGCGAGCTGGCCCTGGCCAGCCGCGACCACGAGCGTGTGCGATTCGTGTATACCGCGGCCTCGGGCGAGGTGACCCGACGCAGGGTCGAGCCGCACGCGCTCGCGCCGGCCGACCGGCACTGGTACCTGCTGTGCTGGGACCTCGACAAAGAGGACTGGCGCACCTTCCGCGTCGACCGCCTCGCCGACGTGGAGCACACGCGCGTGCTGTTCACCCCGAAGCCGCTCACACCCGAAGAGATCGAGGAGTTCATCTTCGTCGCGCGGTCATGGGTGCGTCAGGCGGTGGAAGCGGATGCCGTCATGGAGCTCGACCTGGCGTCGATGCGGGCGGTGTTCGGCCAGTGGGGGCAGGGCGCGACGGCCGAGGACGAGGGCCGCACGCGGTGGCCGGTGGGTGGCGGCGACTTTCGCGAGACGATGTACGGGCTGACCTGGATCCCCGCCGGCGTCGAGTACACGACCAACCTCCAGTCACCCGCTCGCGACGAGCTGCGAGAGACGCTCGAGCGGATGCTGCGGGCGCTGGACGCTCCCACTCCGCCGACGCGTCCGGAATCAGCCCGTCCCGCCCCCGGCCGTTGAGCCGCCCGCCCTTTCGCTCGTTGAGCGAGCGAAGCGAGACGAAACGCCCCGAGCCTCCGAGCAACCTTCCCCGCCGGCATCCGTCACATCCCGACGCACGGCGAAACCATCCTTCACACCCTTCCCCACCGACGCCGGCTCACGTTAGCGTGGGGGTCATCGCGGCGATCCGGGCGGTCCCGGGCATCGGCTCATACCCGAGTGCGTTGCGGGTTCGACTCCCGCCGTCGCGTCGAATCCTGCAGGGCTGAGATCCCGCTGGGCTTCGTGCTCAGTGCGTTGAGCAGCGCGCCGGGCGCGTCGCTTCGTCCTCACAACGCGGGATAGCCTCGGCACGTGACCAGTGACCAATCTGTCTCCGATTCGCCAGTGACGCAATTCGCCGTGCTCGATGCGCTGCTTGCGGGGGCGTACGAGTCGGGTCTAGCGGTTGCCGACGTGCGAAAACTCGGTGATTTCGGCATCGGATGCTGCGAGCACCTCGGCGGCGAGGTGGTCATCCTCGACGGCGATGTGTTCGAGTGCACGGTGGACGACCGCCCGGGTCGGATGGTCGACGATCAGGTCCTCCCGTTCGTCGTGGCATGCCAGCTTCCGGCGGTGTCGGCGCAGCCCATCGCCCGCGCCGATCTGGCTGCGTTCACTGACGGCATCGAGAAGGGTCTCGCGAGTCCGAACCTCTTTCACGCGGTCCGCGTCGATGGAGTGTTCGCCGCCGTTCGCATCCGCGTGACGCCGCGTCAGGAGCGCCCGTTTCAGCCGCTGGCTGAGGTCACGAGCGGTCAGATCGAAACAGTGGTGACCGATACCCGCGGCACGCTCGTGGGGTTCTGGACACCGCGCATCTATCAGGGCATCAGCGTCGCGGGCGTGCACATGCACTTCATCTCGGAAGACCGCAGCATCGGTGGCCACGTTCTCGATGTGAATATCGCCAAGGGCCATATGAAGTTCGCGGCGCATTCCCGCTTCAACCTGCGCCTGCCCACGGACGAGCACTTTCTCCGGACCGAGCTGACACATGACGAGGACCACCGCATCGTGGCAGTGGAGGGGGGCCGTCCTTGAACGAGCGAAGCGAGACGAAGCGCCCCGGCCATTCCCCGCCCGTCGAGTAGCGAGCACCTCTGCCCCCGTGCACGGATGGGGCTATCGGCTGAATCCGGCAGCCGATACATTTCGTGCAGGGCACACCGGGGACTGATTTCGCAGAACAACCGCCTTCCAGGAGCCGAACGGATTGGCGCGCTCGAGTGGGGACTCCAGCCACCAACGGCAACCGATTCAGGTGACTCTGGGGGTTGAGATGGTTGATCCGAGTGTGGGTTTCGGTTTCAAGCGATTGCTGCGCGGCGTCACGAGCGCTGTTGCCGCCGTCGGCCTGACGGTCAGCGCCCAGCAGCTCGGACCGCCAGCGCTCGCCGATGCGCCCAGCGTGACCAGCGCCGACATCAGCTTCGCGGAGCCAGGCCTTAGCTTGCGCTATTCCAGCGCGCGGCAGGTCATTCCCGCTGCCCGGTACATCGACCAGATCCAACAGGACATCACACGGTTCCTGCGGCCGTCGCCGTCGGAACCGGTGTATCCCGGTGCCGTGGCGCTGGCCGTCCACGACGGCGTCATCCTTGCGCATGACGCGGTCGGCTATGCACTGCGCTACCTCAATGACACGCCCACCGACATTCCGCCAGACCAGTGGATTCCGATGCAGCGGAACACCATCTTCGATCTGGCCTCGATGACGAAGCTGTTCACGTCGATCGCCGCGGTGCAGCTCATCGAAGAGGGCCGGATCGCGCTCGATGCGCCCGTCACGCGCTACATCCCGGAGTTCGCAGCCAACGGCAAGTCCGACATCACCATGCTCAATCTGCTCACCCACACCTCTGGGCTTCCCCCCGATCCGAAGCCGAGGCTGTGCGAGTACCCGACTCGCGAGCAGCAGTGGGCGGCCGTCTACGCGGTGGAGCCGGCGACACCGCCGAACCAGGCGTTCCTGTACTCCGACATGAACATGATGACGCTGGGCAAAGTCATCGAGTCCGTCACCGGGCGGTCGCTCGATCGGGTGATCGCCCGGAAGATCACTGAACCGCTGCGGATGTCAGACACGATGTACAACCCTCCCTCCTCGCTCAAGCCCCGCATCGCGGCCGAGGAATACCAGCCGTGGACGGGCCGGGGCATCGTGTGGGGCAGTGTGCACGACGAGAACGCCTACTGCGTCGGCGGGGTTTCGGGGCACGCCGGCGTCTTCTCCACGGCGAACGACGTTGCCGTACTGGCGCAGACCCTGCTGAATGGGGGGCAGTACAAGGGGACTCGGATCCTCGAGGAGCAGTCGGTGCGCACCCTTTTCACCGACTACAACCAGGCTTTCCCCGGCCATGCGCACGGGCTGGGCTTCGAGCTCGATCAACGTCGCTACATGGGCGCGCTCAGCTCACCGGTGACGGCCGGACACACGGGGTTCGCCGGAACATCGGTCGTGATCGACCCGCTCGCACACTCGTTCATGATCCTGCTCACCAACCGCGTGCACCCGAGCCGCAGTTGGGGCGCTGACAATCCGCCGCGTGCGGCTGTCGCCACCGACCTCGCCATGGTGCCTCCAGTTCGCCCCACGCGCGGTCGCACCGCGTGGTTCGCCGGGCCGGTGGACGACACGACCGCGACGCTCACCGTTCCCGTCACAGTTTCCACCGACGGCGCGGATCTTTCCTTCGACCTCTGGTACGACACGTCCGACACCGACGGCGGAGCCGTCCACGCATCCTCCGACGGAGGTGCGACCTGGCAGCTGGTTCCGCTGTCGCTGCGGGCAGGCCGCGATCGCTGGCAGACCGACGGCACGTTCACCGGATTCGAAGGCAGACAGTGGTTGCAGGCTACGGCGCAGCTCAACCCGTCGACGACTCACATCCGGTGGACCTACACCACCGGCTCGGAGGCGCACGGCCGCGGCGTGTACGTCGACGCGGTGACGGTCGCCGGCGACCAAGGCCTGATCTTCGACGACAGCCGTCGCGCCGACGCCGCTGAGTTCCAGCCCGAGAACTGGGTCGAAAGCCGGAGCTGAGGCCCCGCCGCGCGAGCGGCGGGGCCTGTCCGTGGCAGCGCTCAGCCAGCAGCCGGATACGAGGCGGTCTTCGTGACGGTGACGGTCTCGTCGCCCACCTGGCCGGTCACCTCGACGCTCACCTCACCGGCAGGAATGGACCCCAGTCGCGAGTTGATCGACACGGCCGCCGACTTGCCCGGTGCGACCGCGGTGAACGTCTTCGCGCCGTACGGCGTCGTGACCACAGCATCCACCGGCGCGTCCTCGCTGTTGGTCACCGTGACCGAGACGTACTGCTTGCCCGCCAGTACCCGCGTCGAAGCCGACACCGAGACATCCAGATCGGCGACGGGGTCCGGTTCGCTCAGAGCGTCCAGCGCTGCAGTGAGCCCCTCCACTGCTGAGGCGGTCTGCTCGTAGGGCGCATCGGCGGGCACGGCACGCGCGACGGCGAGCGCCTCGTTCAGTGCCGCGATGCGCTCGGGCGCATGAGCGGACGGATCGACGGCCTCGGCCCGCGCGATGAGAGCCGGCAGCTGCCTCACCACCGCGTACTCGAGCTGCGCGGACGCGAGTGCGAGAACGCGCTGCGCCTCATCCGCCGCATCCTGGGTGACATCGGCGGTCGCGGCGACCCGCTTGGCCTCCTCGAGCGCGGCGCGGAACACGGCGAAGTCGATCGCGATGTACCGATCCTCGTGCACCGTGAGCGCCTCGCTCTCGGCGATGGCAGCCGTGAGGGCCGCGAGATCGACCTCGGGACTCTCCTGTGGCGCCCCGCCGAACTCGAACCACTGCAGGTTGGCGACGTAGTTGAACTCCTGGCCTGCGACGGCGTCTGTGCGCATCACGACCAGCAGCGTATGCGTGCCCGAGACCGCGGTGTCGAGCTTCGCGGTCGTCGAGACGTAGTTGCTCCACCCACCGGTCTTGGGCACCTGCACGGTTCCGACCTTCGTCGTCTCGCTCACCTCGTCGAGGTAGAACTCGAGCCGGCTGTTGTCACCGACCCGCTCGTCGCGTGTCGACGCGTTCACCGTGACGTGCGTCAGCGGCTCGGTTCCGAAGTCGCGCGCGGTGTAGGTGAGCTGGCCTCCGTCCCAGGTGCCCCCGACGTTGCCCGCGGGCGGGTCACCGCCCTCCTTCTTGATGCCGTTGCCGTTGTCGGCGTCGTAGGTCTCGGCCTCGACCCGCACGGGTTCGACGGACTCCGCAGCATCCTCCGCGGTCTTGAGGAACTGGAACCAGTCGAAGTTCACGATCCACGAGTTCGGCTGGGCGGGATCGGGCGTGCCTCCGAAGACCACGTAGAGGCGGTTCGCCCCCGCCAGCACGCTCGGGTCATCGATCTTGGCTTCCACCGTGGTGAAGTCGCTCCAGGCTGCCGTGGGGGGAACGTCCACCTTGGCTGCGACAGGGCCGTCTGCTGCTCCGACGCGCACCTCGATGAACTCGTCGGTCGCGCTGTCGCTGGGATGGTTGGAGTAGCGCATCTTGACGCGCAGCGGCTCGACCCCCGCGAAGTCCACGCCGTCGTACGCGATCCAGGAGCCGACCTGCACACCATTGACGGCTCCGAACGGTACACCGCTGGAGTCGTTGCCCGACTCCGTACCGAGACGCCCGCCAGAGGATGCTTCGAAGTTCTCCGCCTGGAAGACGCGATAGGCCGTCTCGACGATGCGCAGCCCCTCGATCGCCCGAGTGAGGCCGACGAGTGCCGACTGCAGGTCGTCGTCGCTCGCCGTGGTGCTGGCGAGTGCTTCGCGAGCGGCCGTGCGTGCACTGTCGAACGCTGCGAACGACGTTGCCGAATACGCACCGCGAACCACCAGCTCAGCCTCGGCGACGAGCGCCGTGAGCTTCTCGCGCCACTGCTGGTCGCGCTCGAGCACGAGAGTTCCCAGCCCCGACACCCCGTCCCCGCGCACGCTCGTCGCCGGCGTCCCTGCGAAGGCCGCGTCGGAGAAGTCCAGCGCGAATGATGCGCGCTGCGACTCGCCGAGTGACCCCGTGAGCCGGAGCGTCGCCGCGTCGGCACCGCTCAGCACCACAGAGGCGGTCACGCCGCCGGGAAGACCCGTGATCGCGAGTGCGCCGTCGGCGACGAGGTCGCGCCCGGCAGCTCCCGCGAACTCGGCGCCGCTCAGCGTCAGCTTCGCGGTCGTATCCACCGCACCGTCGGCAGCAGCCTTCATTCGAGGTGTGTCGATCGAGAGCGTTGCGCCCTCGAAGGCGACCTTGAGCGTGAACTCGCGCGTACCGTTCGACGGCTGCCGCGAGAACGCTCCGTCGGCGATCTTCAGCACGAGGTCGTCGATGCTGTCCATCGGGGCGGACGCGTCGGCCGTGCCGATGAGCGACAGCTTCACCGTGCGCGACCCGCTGCGTTCGGCCTTCAGAGCCAGCCCCGCGGGGACGTTCTCAGCGGTGATGGATGCCGACAGGTCGGCGCCGTCCGTGCCGGCGAACGTGCCGTTGGCGATGTTGAGGTCGATGCTGTTGCCGATCGATCCGTCGCCCGTCGCGGCCTCGGTGAACAGACGGGACGACACCGAGATCGCGCTGATCGGGTCGTAGCGCGAGCTCGGCAGCTCGTCACTCAGCGACGACGATGCGATCGAGTCGGCTGCCCACTCGGATGCCTCGTCGCCCATGCGGAACGCCAGTCCCCCACCCGCGGTGAGCTGGTCGTAGGTGATCCACGTGCGGTCGAAGTCCTGGCCGTTGAGCTTCGCCGACTGGATGAAGTAGTCGTCGGGCGAAACGCCCTCCGCCGAGATGTCGAACGCGCGACCGGACTCGTAGCTGATGCGCACGTTCTCGAAGAACGGCGTTCCGATCTGGTACTCGTCCGATCCCGCGAGCACGGGGAACAGGCCCAGCGACGCGGCGACGAACATCGACGACATCGTTCCCGTGTCGTTGTCCATCGTCGGCAGGAAGCCCTGCGGGCTGTTCTGATACACCTTCATCTTCACCGGCGGAGTGAACTCCCCGCCGCCGGACGGGTACTCGTGGGTGCCGCCGGTCGCGATGTAGCGGTTCCACGTCTCCTTCGTGTAGATGCTGCGCACCCACTCCTGCGTGCGCGAGGGCGAGCCCACGTAGTTGAAGAGGTACGGTGCCTGCAGGTCGATCTCGTTCGCGTTGGCGTGCAGCATCCGCCGGCCGTCGTCGGGTGCGTGCTCACCGAACATGAAGCTGAGCGCCTTGAGCGTCGACTCCTCGCCACCCATCTTCTGGATGAGGCCGCCCATGTCGTTCGCCGCATACCAGTGGTACTGCCACAGCGTGCCCTGGTACACGTTGCCGGCTTCGAACCGCTCGGGGTCGGCGTCGTTCCATGCGCCGGCGGCGTTCTTGGGGAAGATGAGGCCCGTCTTGGTGCCGTCGGCGAGAGTGACGGCGTTCGGTTTGAAGATGTTCGTCCAGTTCGCGGCGCGAAGGCGGTAGTCGTTCGCCTCCTGCGTCTTGCCGAGCTCGTCGGCGATCGTCGCCATGGCCCAGTCGTCGTAGGCCGTTCCGAGCGTGTCGTCTACCTCGTTCGCGATGTATCCGCGGGTCACGTTGTCGGCGTTGCCGTATCCACCCGCGGACTGCGAGACCAGCGCCGGCCACGCCTGCGACAGCCCGCGCAGCTGCGCGCCCTTCGCGATGGCGTCGGCGACGACCACGGCCGCACGCTCGAAGCGCACGGTGGGAACGGAGTGAGTCACGTTAGAGAGTGACCCGCGGCCGATCGAGGCGAACGTCGCGTAGAGGTCGACGATGGACTGCGCCTGGTCGTGGAACACCTCCGGGTAGCCGATCGCGAGCACCTCGTACTTGCGGAAGTCGTCCCAGAAGCCCCACCCGTCGTAGTGGGTGTAGCCGTCGGCGGTGTGCACCTGGCCGTCGAGCCCCCGGTAGGTGCCGCTCGTGCTGGTCGCGTTCACGGGCGAGCCGAACATGCGGTACAGGTGCGTGTAGAAGAGCGTCTTGAGATCACCCGTCGGGTCACTCGTCTCCGAAGACGTCACGTCGAGACGGCTGAGGATCGCGTTCCAGTCGGCCTTCGTGTCAGCACGCACCTGGTCGAACGAGCGGTCGCCCATCTCCGCAGCCATGTCGATCCTGGCCTGCTCGACGCTGATCGGAGACACCGCGACCTTCAGGCCGATCTGCTGTCCGGCCGCGACGTCGAACTCGACGACCGCGCCGATGTCGGTGCCCTCTTGGTGCGCGGTACCCGTGAGCGCCCCGCTGCCGCCCCACGTCCGCGTGCTCTTGACGGCCGCGGTGGACTCGACGTAGTAGTGCATCTTGTAGTCGTACCCGTTGAAGTGACCGGTGAAGTCGCCCGAGACCGCGACGCGGCCGTCCGGCAGCGTCGTGTAGTCGAGAGTCGCACCGCGACGACTGGTGAAGTTGTTGCGCAGGTCGAGAACGAGCGACGCCGTTCCCGCTGTCGGGAACGTGAAGCGGTCCTGGCCGGTGCGCACATCCGTCGTCGCTTCCGCGCGGATCACGCCGCCGGCGACGGCGAGGTCGACTCCGTAGTATCCGGGCGCTGCGTCCTCGGCGTCGTGGCTGTAGTTCTTCGCGTACGTCCCGGTGCCGGGGCGGCTGGTGTAGCTCTCGTACGTCGGCACGACCAGCAGGTCGCCGCCTGCACCTGAGCCACCGACCCCGTTGAGGTTGGTGTGCGTGAAGCCCGCGATCTGGTCCTCGGCGTAGTCGTAGCCGCTATGCGACCGACCCGAGACCGTCATGGGGTTGATCTTGACGAGCGAGTTCGGCGCCTCCGCGCCCACGAGATCCTGGCCGAAGTCGTCCTCTGTCGAGACGAACGGGTTGACGAACGAGGTGTAGTCGGTGTCGACGGATGCCGCGGCCCGCGCGAGCGAGGCGGGCTCCGCGGCGGCGGCACTGGCGGGCAGGCCGGCGCAGAGCAGAGCGACGGCCGCGCCCACGGCGAGGAACCGGAGGGAAGAAGACGGGAGCGACATGAGAGTGGGATCTCCAGGTGAGGTGGCGCGATCGTGGGCGCAGGCGGAGGCAGGGATGAGCGCCGAGCTCATCCCTGCCTCGGACCGGGTCTTACTCGAAGAGCGAGAGCGTGAGCGTCGAGGTGTAGTTGCCGGCCGCGACATCGGCCGGAACCACGAGCTGCAGGTCGGCCGTGGCCGAGAAGACGCCGCCGCCGGCATTGCTCTCAGCACTGTCAGCGAGGTAGAGGAGTTCCTGGTCGACCAGACCCGGCTCGGAAGGCAGGACGTCGCCGCCGACCTCGACGAAGGGCTCGCCTTCACCCTCGCCCGCGACGAGCTTGGGCACCCAGCCCAGGTGCTGCGCCGCGATCGTCTTGTTCGTGGCGGCATCCACGAAGTCGCTCGTCGAGCCGAGCACGTACCACGCCGATCCCGCCGGCACATCCTCGGCCGCACGGGTGTCGGTGACCGTGACCTTGGGCAGCGTGCCCGCGAACGTGCGCTCGAGCGCCGTCGATGCACCTTCGACCAGGGTGGTGTCGGCGCCCTCCACCGTCAGTGCCAGAGCGCCGGGGCCGGCAGCCTCTTCGATCGCGACGTTCACGTCGACGTCCTGGGTGCCGTGTTCTTCATCGGCGGCGACCGCGGCCGAGCCGGCAGACACCAGAAGGGCGGCGCCGAAGGCGATGACGCTGCTGCGCAGCAGGACAGACTTGTTCATTTCATTCACTTTCGTTGGGGGAAGGATCTCCGCGGCGCAGACGGAACGCCTGCGCCGCGAGGCTGCCGGCTTCGGGTCAGCCGGCAGCCGGGTAAGAGGCGGACTTTGTGACGGTGACGGTCTCGTCGCCCACCTGGCCGGTCACCTCGACGGTGACCTCGCCGGCGGGGATGGCCCCGAGGCGAGAGTTGATCGACACGGCCGCCGACTTGCCCGGTGCGACCGCGGTGAACGTCTTCGCGCCGTACGCCGTCGTGACCACGACATCCACCGGCACGTCCTCGCTGTTGGTCACCGTGACCGAGACGTACTGCTTGCCCGCAAGCGCCCGCGTCGCAGCCGACACCGAGACATCCAGATCGGCAGCCTCATCGGCTTTGCGGAGCACAACCTCGTCAACCACGCTGTTCACCGGATTGGCGGTGCCATTGGCCTGGCTGCGCAGCGTGCGAACCGTGATCGACTCGTCGGTCACCTCGACCGCGGAGTAGTTGCGGACGCGCTCCTGGTTGCGTACTGAGGACCACCACAGGTCGATCCCCGTGTTGAGGTTGTAGTACTTCGAACCGCTCGCCGAGTTCGCCGTGACGTAGAGCACCTCGCCGGGACCGGCGACGACCTCTGCGGCCGCGGCCTGCTCGTCGGGGTTGGCGAGTTCGCCGTCCTTGATCAGGTAGCTGCGGGTGTAGTGGTGGTCATGGCCCATGAGGACCATGTCGATCCCGAGCTCCGAGATCTTCGCGGGCATGTTGTTGCGGCGGTCGATGATGTCGCCGTCCGTCGCGTGCACGGCCGCGGAGTAGATCGAGTGGTGGAAGGCGAGCACCTTCCACGTGACCTTGTCACCCTGCTCGGCCACGACCTTCTCGAGGAAGGCGTTGTGTGAGGCGTAGTCACGGCTGTTGGAGTTGATGTTGAGGAAGAGCACATCCTTGTAGATGAACCAGTAGTCGCCGCCCGACGACGACGGGCTGCCGGCAGCGCCGGCGGTGAGATCCTCGTTCGGCAGGTTGTAGTGCTGCTCGTAGGCCTTCGACCCCACGTCGTGGTTCCCGTTGGTCGCCACGAACGGGATGCTGCGCATCTGCTCCGGCCTGAGCAGCGTGGTGTACTCGTTCTCATTGCCGGCGCTCTCGACCTGGTCACCCGCCGAGAAGAGCATCTCGGCGTTCGGGTAGGTCTGCGACGCGACGTTGAGCGTGTCGATCCAGCCGGCCTCATCGTTGGCGAGATTGCCCGACGCGCCGACCTGGGGGTCGCCGAAGAAGAGGAAGTCGAAGCCGCCCGTGAAGCTCTGCGTGCGGAAGGTGTGGACGGTCGACCAGCCGGTCTCGTCCGCACCCACGCGGTAGGCGTACTCGGTGTTCTCGTCGAGCCCCGACAGCGTCGCGTCCCGGAAGAACTCACCGCTGCTGGTCGCGCCGCCGGCGGTGACCGGGAACGTCGAGGCCGTGGCGGGGAAGACCCCGTCGATGATCGCGGATGCCTCGGTCAGCTGAGCCACCTGGGGCACATCGATGTCCGAGTACCAGACGAGGTTGCGCTCGGCCGTGGTCGCGCCAACACCGAGGAGCAGGTCGGAGATCTTCGCGGTCGTCACGTCCTGCTTCTCGACGGGCGTGAGGCTCTTGACGTCGAGGAAGATGTCGCTGCTGGTCTCGCGGTCCTGGTACAGCGCGACCGCGATCTGGTTCTCACCGGCGACGAGCTTGTCGGCGGGGATCCGAACGGTGCTGGTGGCCGGGTCGCCCGCGCTCACACCCGCGTAGGTGAGGTTCTGGTTCGCGGCGCCATTCACCCGGTCATCCGCGAATCCGGCGACCTTCTCGCCGTTGACGAACACGCGCACGGCGTCGTCGTACGCCAGCTCGCCCTGCAGAGCGTCCAGCTGCTCGAGTTCCTCAGCCGTGATCGTCACCTCCGTGCGGAAGTGGTACGTCGGCACCGTGTCGGCCGAGCCCGTCTGCGCATACTGCAGCAGCGTGTCGGCGACGTAGCCGTTGCCGAGGTCCGCCGCGCCGCGCTTGGATCCGAAGGCGCCGGCAGCCTCCTTCCAGGCCGTGTCATCGAACTGCGCGGTGGTCCACGAGAGCGAGCCGTCGCCCGACGGATCGGTGCCGTTGTCCGAGTACTTCCAGGGCGAGTCGCTCGTGAGGTAGGCCTCGGGAAGATCGACCGGCGCAGCGGGACCGAACTCGAAGTAGTCGAAGTTCGCGACGTAGTTGCGACGATCCGGGAGGTCATCGACGTGCATGACGATGATCACATCGTGGACGCCGGTGACGGTCGTGCTGAGGTCGACGGTCGTGTTGAGCCAGTTGCTCCATCCGCCGGTGGTCGGCAGCGCGACATCGGCGATCTTGTTCGCTGCGATCGCTTCATCGAGGAAGAACTCCAGGCGCGGGTTTGCGCCGATCGCGTCGTCGCGCGTGGCGGCGCGCACGGTGAGCGTGCCCATGCGGTTCGTGAAGTTCACGTCGTCGAACTGCACGACGGTGCCGTTGAATGTGTTGCCCAGGTTGATCGACTCGCGCTTGAGCGCTTCTCCGTTGGGGTTCGATCCGCTGGTGTACTGCTCGCCCTCCAGTCGCAGCGGTTCGGCTGCAGCGGTGACGGCTGTCGGCGTGATCTGCTGGGCGGCGACCGCGGGAAGCGCGGCGGTCGCGACGACGGAGCTTGCGATCAACGAGGCCAAGACGGCTCCCGCTACGGTTCGCCGAACCGTCCTGGTCGCGTGTGCGGCGCGGACGACGTCCGCGGTCACATCGGAAGTGGGCAAGAGGATGCTCCGATCTGGCATGAAGGGAAGATGCGCGAGAGCGCTCTCGAGAAACCTCTCGAAGCGGCATGACCTGATATCGGCGCAGAGGTGAACGCCCGCTGTCTGGACTCTGGCGGCGGCATGACGACACCCGTCAACGTCACTCGGGCAGATGAAGCACGATGCCCGATTCGCCCGACATCACCGTCGCCACACCGACGGACACCGCTTCCGCGGCACGCGATGGGGCGACTGCGGTGTGGTCCAGATCGCCGTCGGCGGGAGCCCCCGAGCCGCGCGAGGTCGCGCCCTCCCAGACCACAGCGCAGACGTTCGAAGTGGGCTCGGCGACTTGCGCGCCCAGCAGGAGGAAATCCTGATCCAGCCATTGCGACGAGTTGTACGCGAACACATCGACGGTGCCAGCGCCCAGACCGACCACGATGTGCGGTTCGGCGGCCAGCGCCTGGGTGAACGCCGCATCGACGGATGCCGCATCCCCCGTCGCGACGAACTCCTCGACGACGAGCCCGTTCCCCGCCGCGAAGCCGCGGAGGCCCTCCAGCAGCGCGCGACTCGTGGCACGCTCGTCGGGAATGACGACGGCGAGCCGCACACCCCGTACGTCACCGGCGTGAGCAGGCACCACTGCTTCGACAGTGCGTCCCGGCTCCGGCTGGGAGGGGCCCGCGCTGGCCGACCTCGACGGGACGGGCGATGCGGTGCGTTCGGCCGTCGAGATGCCCAGGTCTGGTGCGGCACACGCGGTGAGGGTCATGGCGAGCGCGCCCGCCGCCGCGATCGACGCGAGTCGTCGTCGTACCGGGAGAGTCGAGATCACGGGCGATAGTGAACACCGCTGTCGGATGCCCCAGGTGGCCCGCTGGTGTCGCGCCGGTGAACCCGGCGCGCCTACCGGGAACGCAACTCGGTTTCGAGGGACCGACGCCGCCCGGAGTGGATCACCGCGCCAGTCACCACAGCGCCTGACACCACCGCGGCCGCACCGGCCCACAGCCACGCGCTCATGTCGCGAGCGCCCGTCGTCGCAAGATCCTCGCCACCGGTAGCCGGCGCTGGAGTTGCGGGCGGAGTCGCGCTAGGAGAGGTCCTCGGTGCGATCTCGACGCGGATCTCCACCGGGTCGTCATCCGGGGTGGCCGCCACCGCGGTCGGTCCAGAGAGGAGCAGCGCGATCGCCACCGCGACTGATCCGGCCATTCGCCGGAGCGCCGGCTGCCGGTCCGCGGCCGATTCGGCGAGGGCATCGCGCCGGGCCTGGGCAACGAGTTCCGCGACCTTGCGGTCGCGCCGGCGGCGGTCGCGCCACAGCAGCCAGAGAAGCAGCGCCGCGACGGCGATCGACACCAGCTGCGGCCACGGGATCGCGACGACGAGCGCATGCGCCGAGGCGGGCTCGATCCCACGCGCGGCGAGATCTTCGCTGACAGGTTCCGCCACAGCCGTCACGTCCGCGGAGTAGACGAACAGCGGCCACACCGACGGGAACGAGATCTCGGCCGCGCGGGACTCGCCCGGCGCGATCTCGACGATCTCCTCGCCCGTCGCGGTGTAGGAGACCAACCCGAACAAAGTGCTGACCTCGACCTGCGGGAGTATCGACAGGCGCGTGTTCCCCGTGTTCTCGACCGAGTAGTCGACATCGATCCGGCCGGCATCGAACGGATTCAGCGAACCGCTGTATTCGCCGGCGACTGTTGCGGCCGCGCTGGGCGCGAGCTCGCCGGTCACTCGCGTCATCACACGGAAGCCGACACGTGACTCGATGCCCACCTCCTCGGTGCCACCCGAACGGATGGCGGCGGCGACGCCGGCGGGGTGATCGCCTGGGGTGGCGTTGCCGGGAACGGTGATCGTGAACGGCACGATGACGTCGGCACCCGCGGGAACCTCCACGTCGTCCTGGATCTCGATCCACGTGCCCGCGTCGACGGACTCCCTGTCGGCAGTCAGCATGTTGAACCGACCGGTCTCGGTGAAGTACCCGTCCGCTGCCGTGAGCGAGAACGTCACGGCCGATGCGCCGAGATTCCGGACGAGCAGGTGCTCCTGCACCGTCTCGCCCGGGTCGAGTTCGAGTTCGACCCACGAGCGGCCGTCTTCCCCGACGCCGTCGCTCGGTCGCACCATCCAGGTGATCGCGTTGTCATCTTGCTCGGCAGCGGCGACGGGGGTCGGCGTCGCCGCGATCGCCAGGGACGCCAGCACGATGCTGAGCAGTGCGCTGAGAGTGCGGGTCATCATGGCCTTCGGAGTATGGGCGTGCTCGATCTTGCCGACGCCCTCGGGTTCAGGCGAATCGCTGCCGAGGATTTGGGCTCGTCGATGATCCCACGCTCGCTACCGCCGGCTGTTCCGGGCCCATGTCGCCTAGGCCGCTCGGCGCGGGGGTCGATGCTGAGGAGGAGGACCCTTCCCACGGAGGTCCGATCTTCGCCGAGGGCCGGAAAATCAACGATGAGGGTGTCCTAGAGCAACACGAGCAGGGCGCCTCGGCGTCCAAGCGTCACCCACCTCCGTTCACCGGAGCGACCTTCATTCTTCTCCTGATAGACGCCGACCGCGGCCGGAAGAACGCCCCTCCGGGACTGCACGCCGCGAGCCCGGAGCGGGCGCGTAGAGACACGATCTCGGTCAGCGGCGCAGGACGTCTCCCGAACCCGAGACGCGCACGTCCGTACTCGGGTCGCCGGAGTAGGTGACCTGTCCGCTGCCCGCGACGTCGACGGAGAGGGTGTCGCTCACCGTGACGTCGACGTCGCCGGAGCCGTCGAGGGCGATGACGGCATCCTCAGTGTCGAGCTGTTCCGCGTCGACGCGGCCGCTGCCGCCGACGTCGACGGAGAGTTCGACAGCCGAGCCACTCAGCGCGATGTCGCCCGAGCCCGCGAGGCCCACCTCGACGCGATCGGCGTCCAGCCCCGACCAGTCGACGTCACCCGAGCCGTCGAGACTGAGCTGCACCGTGTCGTCGGCCGACACCGTCGCCTCGACATCGCCGGAACCGTTCACCTCGAGCATCTCCAACCGGGGGACGGTGAGCTCATATCGCACCTCACCGAACGTCATCACGAAGCCGGGTTCGATCGACAGCACGAGGGTGTCGCCATCCACGTCCGATGTGAGACGGTCCATCACTCCGCTCGGTGCGTGAATCGTGAGTGCCGGCTCCCCCTCCGATACGACGAGATGACCCGATGTGTCGAGCACCACGTGCGACACGTCGTCGATGTCCCGCTCCTCCGAGGTCATCGGCCCGGTGGTGGGGAGCGGCCCAGTGCTGGGGACCGGCCCGGTGGGGATCGCCAGCGAGCACCCGGACAGCGCGAGCGCCGACGCCGCGATCACGAGGGCGCCGGGCATCCGGCATCCGGTCTCCTTCATCGGTGACTCCTTCCGCCATCTCCGCCGGCCCGACAGAGCTTCGACGATGCTCGACATCTCTTTCGTCTACGTCTGATCGATGACGGAGCAGCGCCGCGCGACTCACAGTACGCCTACCCGATGGTCAACGACGAGACCGGCGAGTCGCATCCGACCCCGAAACGGCGCCGAAGATCACGGTGTCGCTCGACCCGGAGGGTGAGCACACTCGCATGACCTTCGTGCTCACCGCCGACGGCCCGATCGACAGCGACACCCGAGACGGCTGGGAGAGCGCGCTGGACATTCTCGCCGAGCAGGTGCAACGCTCCGAGACGAGACCTTGATGCTCGTCGCTGACGCTCGGTTCACGCGCGGAGCACGATCTTGCCGAAGTGGTTGCCGGCCTTGAGGTGCTTCAGGGCGTCACGGATGTCGTCGAGATCGTAGGCAGAGTCGATGATCGGGATGAGCTCGTGCTCCTCTGTGAACTCGACGAGCTGCTCGAGCATTGCCCGCGAGCCGGTCTCGATCCCGTGAAGCGTGGCGTTCTTGGTGACCAGCATGTACGTGCTGACCTCGGCAGTGAGCCCCTCGATCAAGCCGATGAACGCGATCCTGCCGCCGATGCGGAGCGCTTCGAGCGACAGGTTCAGATTCGTCCCACCGATCGTCTCGATGACCACGTCTGCTCCGGCCCCATCGGTGAGTTCGCTCACGCGGGCAGCGACGTCTTCGTTCCGGTAGTCGAGAGCCGCGACCACACCGAGCCGCTCGGCCCGTGAGCGCTTGTCGGGACTGCTCGAGGTGATGATCACGCGCGCGCCCTTGGCGATGGCGATCTGAGCGGCGAACAGCGCCACTCCCCCGGTCCCGTGGATCAGTACCGTGTCACCCGCGCCCACCGCCGTGCGAGTCACGGCGTGCCACGCGGTGAGACCAGCGATCGGGAGTGTCGCCGCGCCGGCGTCATCGAGGTGCGACGGCGGGCGCACCGCTTCCTGCTCGTCGACGACGACGTAGTCGGCCAGCATCCCGCGGTTGACGGGCCCGCCGACCGGTGAGTGGTAGGTCTCGGCGGTGAGACCGCCATCTCGCCAAAAGGGAAGGAAGACGGGAAGCGCCCGGTCGCCCTCGCTGAACCGCGTGACCCTGTCACCAACGGCAACGACGGTGCCGACAGCATCCGAGATCGGCACGACAGACGACTCCGGCCTCCACCCGCCCTCGCCCTCGATGACCAGTAGGTCGCGGTAGTTCAGCGAGAGTGCGCCGATCCGCACGAGCACCTCGGTCGAGCCAGGGACGGGCACCTCTCGTTCGGACGACTCGAGGGCGTCGATTCCGTCGCCTGCGGTGTGCCACGCGCGCATCTGTCCTCCTTCGATGTGCAGATTACCTCGCGGCCGATCTGCGCAGGATGCCGCGCCGGGCAACGCTTCGATGTCGCCCCTGGTCGAGCTGCTCCACCAGTGGCGGGTTCGCGAGCGTCGCTACGCGGAGTCCCGCAAGGGCTCGAGGGCGGCGAGGACGAGGTCGAGGCCGAAGATGAAGTGCTCCACCGGGTCGAAGCCGGCAGCGGCGAGCGCCGCGGCCGACTCGTTGAGGTAGGGGAACTCGTCAGGAGGAAGCTGCGGCAGGTAGACGTCCTCAGCCATGTGCGCGAACTCGTCGACGGTGTCGAACGGCAGACTGGATTCCTGCAGCGCGAAACCGTAGACATAGCTGTCGAGCAACCAGTTGGCGTGCGTCGCCATCAAGACCGAAAAGCCGGCCCTCCGCAGGCAGGCGGTGACCGCTTCGTGGTGGCGGAGGTTCGCGGGCCCCGGCGACGTCCGCGACTCCATGAGCGTGATCGCCCACGGGTGGCGCGCGAGAACCTTTCGGGCCGATGCTGCCCGCCCGCGCATCGCCGACTGCCAGTCGGTCTCTGCGGTCGGCAGTTCGATCTCATCGAACACCACATCGATCATGGCGTCCAGCAGGTCATCCTTGCTGCCCACGTAGTGGTACAGCGACATCGCACCCGCGTCGAGCGCGCCGGCGAGCCGGCGCATGGTCAGCCCGTCGACCCCCTCGCTGTCAGCGAGCCGGATCGCTTCGACCACCACGCGCCGCTTGCTCAGTCCCGCATCTGGCGCGCCTTGGCGTTCTCTCCTGGCAGCCACACGTCTCCCCGCTCGCTCGAACAGCTTGACAATCGTACGGCGTACGTCGATAGTACAGTGTACGACGCGTAGTCGTACGGCGTACGAACCAGTCAACTGCGTCGCAACCGCCGCAACCAAGGGACGAACCAATGACCACCCGAACCACAGCCCCGCTCGACAACCCGCCGATCCCCGTGCAGGCCAAGCTCGCCGCCGCATGGACCAGCTTCATGTTCCTCTACGTCTACGTCGACGTCCTGAACTTCTACAAGCCCGGCGTCGTCCACGGCATCCTGAATGGCCTCGTCTGGGAGTTCGACGTCAGCCCGACGTTGTTGACGATCTTCCTCGCGTCCGTGGCGATCCCAGCAGTGATGGTGATGCTCTCCATGACCCTGCCCACCCGGGTGAACCGCACCACGAACCTCGTCGTTGCATCGCTCCTCATCCCCTATTCGGTGTTCAACGCGGTCGGGGAGTCCTGGGAATGGGCCTTCTTCTATGCCCTCTCCATCGGGATCGAGGTGCTGCTGCTGGCCTTCATCCTGCGCTCCGCCTGGACCTGGCCCCGCACCCACGCCGACGCCCACTCCGACGCTGCAGCTGTCGCGACGGCCGGCCGACCGCGAGAGGACCTTCGACAGTAGGCCTCCGTATCCCGCCGCGCGGACCCGGGCCGATGGCTTCGCCCTCCCGGAGAGATGTCGACGGATGCAGTTCTCAGCCCCGCGGTCCCACGATCGCGAGCGTCGCGACCGCGGGGCTGAGTCCCTCGGCGGTCACCCTGACCGTCGCCGCTCCCGGACCGGTCGGCCGCACGATCGCGAGCGCCCGGCCCCGGTACATGGTCACGGATGGGCCCGCGAACGACTCCTCGGTGCGGATGCGTCCGGTGCCGAGGCCCGCAAGCTCGGCGTCGCCCTCGACCGCCACGGTCACGAGCCGGTCAGCCTCGCTCGCCACGACGCCGTCGGCGTCTGCGAGCTCGATCCCGATGAAGCCGAGGCCGTCGGCGGCGATCTCCGACTCTTCCGCTCGCGCGACCAGGGTGATCTGCCCAGCCGTACGCAGCTGCATGCGACCGATCTCCCGGCCGCCGGCTCGGGCGATGGCGACCAGCTCGCCGGGGCGATACTCCGTCTCGAACCGAGCACGGAACGCCTTCTCGACTCCGACCGCGGCGATGCCGACCGTGCGGCCGTCGAGCTGCAGCTCCACCTCTTCGGCGGCCGCGTAGACGTCGACCGTCACGGGCGCGCCAGGCTCGGCGTCCCACGTCCACGACGACTCCGAGTCGTCCCACGACCACGGCGTCGTCGCGGTCGGTCTGCCGTGGTGCCGCGGAGGGTGCACGGCCAGATACGGCTCGGTGCGCAGGCCGAACACGATCTCGCGATAGTACGAGACCGGCCGGCGATGGCCTGTGATGTCGATGTCGCCGCAGCCGGCAACGAGGTGCGGATAAAGTCCGGCCGTGCCGGTCGGCGTGTAACCCGGCTCGTCGGTGTAGTCGACGCGGCCGATGCCGGCCTCGCCCAGGTAATCCCAGCCGGTCCAGGTGAAGTCGCCGATCACATGGTCGAGGCGCTGAACGAGCTCCCACATCTTCTCGATGCGCGACGGGAACGTCTCGGAGCCCACGATCACGCGATTCGGAAACAGCTCGCGGTCCAGTTCGTAGCGCGACTCGGCGTAATTGAACCCGACGACGTCCAGCACCGACGCCGATTCCTCGGTGGACTGCGTCACCAGCTCCGACGCGTTGGCGGCGGCCATCATGTCGCCCATCGCGGCCATCATCGTGTTCGGGTCGGATGCGTCCGGCCCGTCGGCGTCGCCGGCACCGGCATCCGTCCCCATGCGGTCGAGGTTGGCGATGATGCCGTTGATGCCGTTCGTCACCAGGCGCGTGTCGTCGCGCTCGCGCACAGCGTCTGCAAGGCGCCGGCTCCACGCCGATCCGGCCGGGGTCGCGAGCTCGAGGATCTCGTTGCCGATCGAGTACATGATGACGCTCGGGTGGTTCACGTCCTTCGCGACGAGGGCCTCGACATCGTGGCGCCAGCGCTCCGCGAAGCCCGGAGCGGCGTCGAAGGCGACCTTCGAGCGGGTCCACGTGTCGGTCAGCTCGTCCATCACGAGCACACCGTGCCGGTCGCATGCGTCGAGCATCGCGCGGCTCATCGGGTTGTGCGCGCTGCGGAGCGCGTTGAATCCCGCAGCCTTCAGCAGCCGCACGCGCCGGTCCTCGGCGTCGGCGAACGTCGCCGCCCCGAGCGGTCCGCTGTCGTGATGCATGCATGCGCCGCGCAGCGTGACCGATTCGCCGTTGATGCGCAGCCCGCGGCGCGGGTCGACCTGCAGACGACGGATGCCGAAGGCCACGGCATCCGTGTCGATCAGGTGTCCGTCCTCTCCGGCGAGGGTCGTGCGCACGCGATAGAGGGACGGGCTGGTGTCGCTCCACAGCGCCGGGTCGTCGACCGCAAGGCGCACACGCGCGACGGCATCCGACCCCGGCAGCACCGTCACGGGTGACGCTCCCGCGGCGACCTCGGAACCGTCGGGCCCCTCCACCACCCACGTGAGCCTCCGGGTGCGCGTATGCCGCGAGCCGTTGCACACCGTCGTCGCGACGCACACGATCGCGCGGTCTGGATCAATGTCAGGCGTCGTGACGCGCGTGCCGTCGAGCGGGATGTGCACCGGATCGGCGACGACGAGATGCACCGGCCGGTAGATGCCCGCTCCGGAATACCACCGGCTGTCGCGGTGCGCGCGAGCCTCGACGGTGATCCGGTTCTGCTCGCCGTAGCGCAGGTACGGGTCGAGAACGGCCTCGAAAGCGTTGTAGCCGTTCGGCTCGTGGACGACCGCGTCGCCGTTGAGAAAGACGACCGCGTCGCGGTAGACGCCCTCGAACTCGAGCCGCACCGTCTTGTCGCGCCATTCTTCGGGCACGTCGATCGTCTTCGCGTACTCGAACACGCCCCCGGGAACGTACCCGGTGTGCACGCCCTGGTCGCTGTCTGCCGAGCGGGGCAGGTCACGCGCCGCGTCGTGCGGCAGCCGAACCGGCTTCGGCGCGGACTCGGGGGTCGGCGCCTCGAAGGCGCCGAGCTTCGGCCCGACCGTCCAGCCGTCGAGGAAGGGCTCGCGGATCACGCCGTCTCGCCCGCGCTCGCGTCGGGGATCTCGGCAGTGTTGTCGGCAGCGGTGACGGATGCCGCATCCGCCGACCGCGCGTCGAGCACCTGCTCGATGCCCGCGAGGTCGAACCCGCTGACCATGGCGCGAAACGCCTCGGCGAGCGCCTCGGCCATATCGGTGGACTCCGCGTCGAGAAGCCACTGCACCTGCAGGCCGTCCATGAGGGCGATCGTGGCGACGGCGGCGCGGCCCGGGTCCACGCCCGGCATGAGACGCCCCGAATCGGCTACGCGCTGGAAGGACGCGGTCACGCTCGCGCGCACGGACTCGTACCGATTGACGAAGTATGCGTGCGCAGGGTGCGTCGGCGAGGTGGCTTCGGCCGAGAGCGTGCAGTAGAGCTCGACGACCCCGGGGATCAAGGCGTTGTGCCGCGCGAGAGCGACCAGCCCCCGGAGCGCTTCGACGCCGTCGGGCAGCTCGAAGTCGACCAGTTCACGCGCGAGCGCGTCCCGGTGATCGAGCACCGCGAGCAGCAGCGCGCTCTTGCTGCGGAAGTGGTGCAGCAGCCCCGCCTCGCTCATACCGACCCGCTCGGCCACTTCTCGCAGCGAACCGGCGCGGTAGCCCGACTCGGCGAACACCTCGAGAGCGGCGTCCAGGATGGCCGTTCGAGTGGCAGCAGACTTCGCGTACTCGCCGCGGGGCTTGCGTTTCGCCGTGGGAGCGGTCCCCTTCCGCGTTGCGGCGGAGGTGGTCTCGGTCATCGTCTCACCGTATCCCCGAGTCGTCTCGTGCACCTCCATCGGTGCTTGTCGGGTTCCTTCTTGATCAGTTCTATAACGAATTCCGAGTAATCGCTAGTTTTTTAGAGCCAAAACCTAGCGATCACTCGAAATTGCTGTTAGCGTCTGCCATCAGCAGGCGATCCGCAGGGGCATCGCCACAGATGAAGGGACCAAGGATGTTCCGTTGGAAGGCCACAGCAGCCACCATCGCGATCGCCGCCCTCGCGCTCACGGGTTGCGCGGGCGGACAGGGCGACACCGGCGGCGGCGACTCAGGTCGCGGCGATCGCCTCACCCTCACCGCGATCGTCGCCCCCACGAGCTATGACATCGGGCAGGGCGCAGAATGGGGCAACCGCAGCCCGTTCTTCCAGGCCGTGTTCGACACGCTCCTCCAGAAGAACGCCGAGGGCGAGATCGAGCCCTGGCTTGCCACCGAGTGGGAGTACAACGACGACAACACCGTGCTCACGCTCACGCTCCGAGCCGACGTCGAGTTCACCGACGGCACGCCGCTGGACGCCGAGGCAGTGGTCGCCAGCCTCGAGTACTACCGTGACGGCACCTCGCCGCAGGCGGCGACCATGGCCGGCAAGGAGTTCGCCGCAGTCGATGCCACCACGGTGACGATCACGCTGCCTGCCCCAGATCCTTCGCTGGTCAACCTCCTGTCGAACTCACAGGGCCTCATCCAGGCGCCGTCGACGTTCGACGACCCCGACTCCGCGACGAACCCCGTCGGCTCGGGACCGTACGTCCTCGACACCGCCGCATCGGTGACCGGCACCACGTACCTCTACACGGCGAACCCGGACTACTGGAACCCGGAGGCCGTGAAGTACGACAACCTCACGATCAACGTCCTCGAGGACCCCACCGCGACCCTCAACGCCCTGAAGGCCGGCGAGATGAACGGCGCGAAGATCGTGGCCAACGACACGATCCCCGAGATCGAGGCATCCGGCTGGACCATCGAGGCCAACGAGCTCGACTTCCAGGGCATGCTGCTGTTCGACCGCGCCGGCACGATGGCGCCCGAGCTGGCCGACGTCAACGTCCGCAGGGCGATCAACATGGCGTTCGACCGCGAGGCACTCCTCGAGGCACTGCAGTCGGGCTACGGCACGGTGACCGAGCAGGTCTTCCCCGAGACGTCGGTTGGCTACGACGAGGCCCTCGACGACACGTACGGGTATGACCCCGAGGGTGCGAAGGACCTCCTCGCGGAGGCCGGCTACCCGAACGGCTTCACGCTGAACATGATGTCGACGCCGGCATTCCAGACGACCTTCGACCTCGTCGCGCAGCAGCTGGCCGACATCGGGATCACGGTGAACTACACCGACCCCGGCACCGGCAACTTCATCACCGACATGCTCGCCCCGAAGTACCCGGCGACGTGGATGGCGCTCGAGCAGAACCCCGACTGGCAGCTGATCAACTTCATGATCGCTCCGATGGCGACCTTCAACCCGTTCCACTACGAGGACCCGCAGGTCAACGAGTACATCACCACGATCCAGATGGGTACCGAGGAAGAGGCCGCGCAGGCCACTGCCGACCTCAACGCATACATCGTGGACCAGGCATGGTTCGCACCGTTCTACCGGGTGCAGGGCACTTACGCGGTCGACGCGAACACGGACCTCGAATTCTGGCCGACCAACGCCTACCCGTCGCTGTTCGGCTTCTCGCCGAAGAGCTGACCGACTCCGGCCCGTCCGCGCGTCAGGCGCTGCGGGCGGGCCGGACCCACCGATGGGAAATGACATGCTTGCATTCATCCTCCGGCGCCTGCTGTCCGGCGTCATCCTCATCGCGGTGATCTCGTTCCTCGCGTTCGTGCTTCTCTACATCGGCGGCGGTGACATCGCTCGCCGCATCCTCGGAGAGAACGCGACCGCTGAGACCGTCGCCAAGAAGACCGAGGAGCTGGGCCTGAATCGTCCGCTGCTCGAGCAGTACGGAGACTGGGTCGCCTCGGCGTTCAGCGGCGATCTCGGCCGCAGCTGGTTCACCAGCGAACTGGTGGCGACCGGCGTCTCGAACCGCCTCGCCGTCACGCTCTCGATTGTGATCGGTGCGACGCTGGTGTCGGCGATCCTCGCGGTCGTGCTCGGCGTCCTCGCGGCACGCCGCGGCGGCGCGGTCGACGGCACCGTTCAGGTGGTCTCGCTCATCGGCTTCGCGATCCCGGGCTTCCTCATCGCGCTCGGCCTCGTCCTGGTGTTCGCCATCAACCTGGGCTGGTTCAAGGCCACCGGCTACATACCGATAACCACCTCCGTGACGGGCTGGCTCTCGTCGGTCACTCTCCCGATCATCGCCCTGTCGGTTGGCGCGATAGCCACCGTGGCGCAGCAGGTGCGCGGCTCGGTCATCGACGCGATGTCGCGCGACTACGTGCGCACCCTCCGCTCCCGCGGGCTGAACACGAACGTCGTCGTCTACCGCCATGTGCTGCGCAACGCGGGCGGACCCGCCCTCGCCGTGCTCGCCGTGCAGTTCATCGGCCTCCTCGGCGGCGCGGTGATCGTCGAGCAGGTCTTCGCCATCCCCGGAATGGGCCAGCTGACCGTCCGGGCGACGACCCTCGGCGACATCCCTGTCGTGATGGGCGTGGTGATCGCCTTCGCGATCATCGTCGTCATCGTGAACCTCCTCATCGATCTCGCCCAGGCGGCGCTGAACCCGAAGGTGCGACTCTCATGACCGCGATCGACGTCCCTCTCGCAGTGCCGGTGGCTGCGGTGCGCGTCGCCCTCTGGCGACGCCTGCTGCGCCGCCCACTCGGGCTCGCATCCCTGCTGTTCCTCGCGTTCGTGGTTGTCATCGCGATCATCGGACCGGCGATCGCCCCCCAGGACCCGAACTACGCCGACATCCGCAACGTGCTCGCACAGCCGAGCGCCGAGCACCTCCTCGGCACGGACGGCAGCGGTCGCGACGTGCTGTCGCGTCTGCTCTACGCGACGCAGACGAGCGTCGCCGCCGCCCTGCTGGCGCTCGTCGTCGCCCTGGTCCTCGGCGTGATCAGCGGCCTCATCGCCGGCTACTACCAGGGCTGGTTCAACAGCGCCGCGACGTGGGTGACCGAGCTGAACATGGCCCTCCCCGGCATCGTGGTGCTGCTCGCCGCCCGCGCCGTGCTCGGCCCGTCGGTATGGATCTCGATGTTCATCTTCGGCCTCCTGCTCGCGCCGGCGTTCTACCGCCTGGTGTACGCGTCGGTCACCGCCGTGCGCTCCGAGCTGTACGTCGACGCAGCACGAGTGTCTGGCCTCAGCGACTCGCGCATCATCGGCCGTCACGTGCTGTCGGTCGTGCGCGCGCCGATCATCATCCAGTCCGCGATCATCGCCGGCATCGCGATCGCCATCCAGTCGGGCCTCGAGTTCCTCGGCCTCGGCGATGTCGCCATCCCCACGTGGGGCCAGATGCTCAACGACGGCTTCAAGAACATCTACAAGGAGCCGATCCTGATGCTGTGGCCGTCGCTCGCGATCGCCCTCACGTGCATCGCGCTCACGCTGCTGGCCAACGTCATGCGCGACGAACTGGAGCGCACGGCATCCGTCCGGCGCAAGCGTCGCCGCGCCGTCGCGACGGCGACCGGGTCGATCGCCGCGGTGACCACCTCGCTGTCGACCGGCGGCGGTGACGCCGTCGACCTCGACGAGCCCCCCGTCTTCGAGAGCGCCGGGGTCATCGTCCATGAGGACGATGAGCGCAGCAAGGCGACCGAGAAGGTGCTCGAAGTGCGCGATCTGCGGGTCGGCTACGACCAGCCGGACGGCTCGCACATCGAGGTCGTCCACGGCGTCTCGCTCGACATCCGCAAGGGAGAGGTCCACGGCCTCATCGGCGAGTCGGGCTCGGGAAAGACGCAGACCGCGTTCGCCGTGCTCGGCCTCCTCCCCCGCGGCGGTCACGTGACCGCGGGCTCGATCCGGTACGAGGGACTCGAGCTCGCTGACGGGTCCGACCGCGTGTACAGCGGCGTGCGCGGCAAGCGCATCGCGTACATCCCGCAGGAGCCCATGAGCAACCTCGACCCCTCCTTCACGATCGGGAGCCAGCTCGTCGAGCCGCTGCGCAAGAACCTCGGGCTGTCGAAGAAGGCCGCCACCGACCGCTCGCTCGAGCTGCTGGCCCGCGTCGGCATCCCGAACCCGAAGCGCACCTTCGACGCCTACCCGTTCGAGGTCTCGGGCGGAATGGCCCAGCGCGTGCTGATCGCCGGCGCCGTCTCGACCGATCCCGACCTGATCATCGCGGACGAGCCCACCACGGCCCTCGATGTGACGGTGCAGGCCGAAGTGCTCGAGCTGCTGCGCGATCTGCAGGCCGAGCGGCACATGGCCATGCTGCTGGTGACGCACAACTTCGGCGTCGTCGCCGACCTCTGCGACCGCGTCACGGTCATGCAGAGCGGTCTGTTCGTCGAGCAGGGACCCGTGCGCGCGATCTTCCACGACGCCCAGCATCCGTACACGCGAGCCCTGCTGGACGCGATCCTCGAAGAGGGGCCGCCACGTGGCCGGCTGGCCACGTCGACCGAGAAGGGATCACGCGCATGACCGATGTGGTCGAAGGCACCGCGACGCCGCAGAGGCCGCTGCTCGACATCAAGGACCTCGTCGTCGAGTACCCGGGCAAGGGCTTGCGTGCCCAGCCGTTCCGGGCGCTCAAGGGCGTCTCGCTCGACATCCTGCCGGGCGAGACCGTGGGGCTGGTCGGCGAGTCGGGCTCGGGCAAGACCACGTTGGGCCGGGCCGCGCTCGGACTCGCGCCGGTCACCGAGGGCTCGATCCGCTACGAGGGCAACGAGATCGCCCATCTCAAGCGGCAGGAGCGCCGCGCGCTCAGCTCTGAGATCCAGGTGGTCTTCCAAGACCCGTACTCGTCGCTGAACCCGTCGATGACGATCGAGCAGATCCTCATCGAGCCGTTGACCGCGGCGGGGGTGGCATCGAGCGAGGCCAAGACGCGCGTGCGGGATCTTCTCGACCAGGTGGGTCTCCCCGCCGACGCGCGCGGGCGTCTGCCCCGCGAGTTCTCTGGCGGGCAGCGCCAGCGCGTGGCGATCGCCCGGGCGCTCGCGCTGCGGCCGCGGCTCATCGTGTGCGACGAGCCGGTCTCGGCGCTCGACCTGTCGACGCAGGCGCGGGTGCTCGACCTGTTCATCGACATCCAGGAACGCACCGGCGTCGCCTACCTGTTCGTGACGCACGACCTCGCCGTGGTGCGCCACATAAGCCACCGGGTGGCGGTCATGTACCGCGGCGAGATCGTCGAGTCCGGTGACGGCGACCGCGTCACCTCGCAACCCGAGCATCCCTACACCCAGCGCCTGTTCATGGCCGCGCCGGTGCCCGACCCCGACAGGCAGGAGGAGCGCCGCATCGCCCGGCGTGCCCTGCTCGACGCCGAGGCGGCCGGCGCCGCCTGACGACTCCGGATGCCGCACCCCGCCCGTCCCGCGGGCGGCGGGCTGCGGCTGGGCCCCCGCCCCAGAGCCTCCGCACGACGCGCCAGCGGCGCGTGGAGTGGGAGCGGGGACCGTCCTCCTGACCCTCTCCTTTCGAGAAAGAACCTCCCCTGATGACCGACATCGCCACGCACCCCGACACGGTGCGCCACCTCGTGCCCCTGCTCGAGCGCCTCACACTCGAGCAGAAGGCGGCGCTCGTGCAGGGCGCCGACTTCTGGACCACCGTCCCGCTTGCCGAGATCGGCCTGCGTGCGATGACCCTCTCGGACGGGCCGGCCGGCGTCCGCGGTCCGCGCTGGGACGAGCGCGAGCCGTCGCTGAACCTGCCCTCGGGATCGGCCCTGGCCGCGTCGTGGGACGTCGGCCTGGCGTACCGGTACGGCGCTGCCGCGGCATCCGAAGCCCGGCGCAAGGGCGTCGACGTCGTGCTCGGACCCACGATCAACCTCCATCGCTCGCCGCTGGGCGGGCGACACTTCGAGTGCTTCAGCGAAGACCCCGAGCTGAGCGCCGAACTGGCCGCCGCCTACGTGCGCGGCCTGCAAGACAACGGCGTGGCCGCCACGCCCAAGCACTACGTCGCCAACGACTCCGAGACCGACCGCTTCACCGCCGACGTCCGCGTCGACGAGCGGGCACTGCGCGAGCTTTACCTCTTGCCGTTCGAACGGGCCGTCGAGGCTGGCGCGTGGACGCTGATGAGCGCGTACAACGCGGTCGACGGCGTCACGATGACCGAGAACGACCTGCTCGAGACGCCGCTCAACTCGGAGTGGGGCTTCGACGGCGTGGTCATCAGCGACTGGACCGCGGTGCGCTCGCTCGACGCCGTGCCCGCTGCGCAGGACCTCGCGATGCCCGGCCCCGCGCCCGCCTGGGCGGACCTCGTCGCGGCGATCCGCGACGGCCGGCTGAACGAGGCCGACCTCGATCGCAAGGTGCTGCGCATGCTGCTGCTCGCCGAGCGGGTGGGCGCGCTCGGCGACGCCGCCCCGGTCGAGCCCGAGCCGCTCGACGGCCCCGCGTTCGCGCGCGCCGCCGCGATCGAGGGCACGGTGCTGCTGCGCAACACAGGCGTTCTGCCGTTCGTCCCCACCGCGCTCGGCCGGGTCGCCGTCATCGGGCAGAACGCGCGCGAGGCCCGCACGCAGGGTGGCGGCAGCGCCACGGTGATCCCCGAGGCCGTCGTCTCGCCGCTCGACGCCATCCGCGCCGCCCTGCCGGGCGCCGACGTGCGCTACGAGATCGGCGCGGTCGTGCAGGAAGGAGTCGCCGAGATCCCGCTCGCGCAGCTGCGCAATCCTGCGACGGGCGAGGCGGGCGTGCGCGTGGCGTTCTTCGGCGCCGACGGCACCGAGCTGTTCGCCGAGAACCGCCGCTCGACGGCGCTGGTCTGGTTCGGCGGCGACGCGCCCATCGCGGCGAGCGCGACCGTGGTGTTCGACACGCTGTACACGCCGGCCGAGACCGGCGACATCGAGCTCGGCTTCGCCGGCGCCAACCCGGGGCGGCTCTTCGTCGACGGGCGTCTCGTGCTCGACGACGCGCCGGTCCTCGAGGGCTCGGATCTGGGAGCTGCCTTCCTCAATCCGCCGTCCATCACGGCGACGGTCGCGGTCGAGGCGGGCCGCGAGACGGCGGTCCGCGTGGAGTTCACGCGCGCCGCCGGCGGTGCACTGTCGGGCGCGCTCAGTGCGACACTCGGCATCGCCGCCGAGCGCACCGATCCCGACGAGCTCATCGCCCGCGCGGTGGCGGAGGCGGCGGCATCCGATGTCGCCATCGTCGTTGTCGGCACCAATGCGAAGGTCGAGTCCGAGGGCTACGACCGCACGAGCCTCGACCTGCCCGGTCACCAGGACGACCTGGTGCGTGCGGTGGCGGCGACCGGGACGCCGACCGTCGTGGTGGTCAACGCCGGCTCGCCGGTCGCGCTGCCGTGGGCCGGAGAGGTGGCGGCGATCGTGCAGGGCTACTTCGGCGGGCAGGAGTTCGGGCATGCGGTGGCCGACGTGCTCACCGGCGCCGCCGAGCCCGGCGGGCGTCTTCCCACGACGTGGCCGGCCGCTCTCGCGGACGTTCCTGTCAGCGAGGTCGTGCCGAAGGACGGACGCCTGGAGTACCGCGAGGGCCTGCACATCGGCTATCGGGCGTGGCTGAAGACGGATGCCGAGCCGGCGTTCCCGTTCGGCCACGGCCTGGGCTACACGACCTGGTCGTGGGGCGCGGCAAGCCGCATCGGCGACGCCGTCGAGGTCACGCTCGCGAATACCGGCGACCGCGCCGGCAAGCAGGTCGTGCAGGTGTACGCCGAGCGCGCGGATTCCGCGGTGGAGCGCCCCGTGCGCTGGCTGGTCGGGTTCGCGACCGTGCACGCCGCGCCCGGCGAGACGGTGACCGCCACGATCGCGGTGCCGGCCCGGCGCCTCGCCCACTGGGCCGGCGAGTGGGTGGTCGAGCCCGGCGACTTCACGCTCCGCGCCGGCACCTCGGTTGCCGAGCTGCCGCTCGCCCTGACGTGGACGACGGCGCGGTAGCGGCACCCATTTCGGCCGATGAGAGGAACGCGATGAACGACGTCACCACCGAGCACCTGCAGGGACGCGCCGACCCCCGCCTGGACGAGATCATGGCGCGACTGGACGAGTACCTCGCCGCCGATCCCGATCTGTCATTCCAGGTCGCGGCGTTCCACGACGGGCAGCCGGTGCTCGACGCGTGGGGTGGGCCGCATATGGCCGAGGACTCTGTCATCGTGCCCTACTCCGTGACGAAGAACACCATCGGACTGTCGGTGGGGCTGCTCGTCGAGCGCGACGAGCTGGACCTCGACGAGCGCGTCGCACACTACTGGCCCGAGTTCGCGGCGAAGGGCAAGGTGCGCGTCACCGTGCGTCAGTTGCTCTCGCACCAGGCGGGGCTGCCGCAGGCGACGCCGCCGCTCACGCAGGAGGAGCTGCTCGACCACCACGCCGCCGCCGAGCGCCTCGCGGCAAGTCCGCCGTTCTGGCATCCCGGGAGCGCGTTCGGCTACCACGCCATCAGCATCGGGAGCCTCGGCGACGAGCTCGTCTTCCGGGTGACGGGGCGCACCCTGCACGAGTTCTACGAACAGGAGATCCGCGGCCCTCTCGGCATCGACTTCTTCCTCGGACTGCCCGCCGAGCACGAGTCGCGGCGTGTCGACGTACTGCCGATGATCAAACCCGTGTCGGACACGTCGCAACCGGTCTTCTCGGCGCTTGGTCCGGTGGTGTTCGGCTCGAGGGCGGGCGTGGAGCAGGCCAACTCGCCGCGCAGCTGGCGCTACGGCCACCCGGCCACGTCGGGCACGGGAACCGCGCGCGGTCTCGCACGGCTGATGGCCGCCGCCGTCACCGGGGTCGAGGGGACCGAGCCCTTTCTCAGCGCCAACACCGTCGAGCAGGTCGGACAGCAGCAGATCCGCGGCTACGACGAAGTGCTCCACCAGCAGGACCGCGCCCACGCCATCGTGTTCCAGAAGCCCTCGCAGCAACTCGCATTCGGCGGGCCACGGTCGTTCGGGCACGACGGGGCGATGGGGGCGCTCGCGTGCGTCGACCCCGACACCGGCCTGGCCTTCGCGTGGACGATCGCCCGCGGCCCGTGGCCGGGAGGCGCGGATCCCCGGGCCGTGAAGCTCGCCCGCGATCTCGGCATCCTGCTGTCGTCCTGAACCCCTCGCCCTCCCCGATCCGGAGCACCTCGTGACGACGTTGCACAACCCGCTCATCAGCGGCTTCCACCCCGATCCCAGCGTCGTCGCGGTGGACGGCGCGTACTACCTCGCCACGTCGACATTCGAATACCTGCCGGGCATCCCGATCCACCGCTCCACCGATTTCGAGACGTGGGAGCTGATCGGTCACGTCGCGACGCGGGCAGGACAGCTCGCCGTCGAAGAGGTGCCGACCGCCGGCGGCGCGTGGGCGCCCACCATCCGGCACCGCGACGGCGTCTTCCACCTGGTCGTCACGGACGCGATGGGGCGCGGCATGCTGCACTTCACCGCGACGGATGCCGCCGGCCCATGGAGCGACGGCGACCTGATCCTCAAAGCCGACGAGACAGCTTCGCTCGACGGCATCGACCCCGATATCGCGTGGGATGCCGCGGGCACCGCGTACCTCACCTTCTCGGGCCTGATCCTGGGCGGCGAGCAGGCTGGTCAGCACCTCGGCATCCAGCAGGTGAGGGTGGACCTGCGCCGCCACGTCGCGCTCGAGGAACCGCGGTCGCTGTGGTCGGGGACGGGCGGGGGATTTCCCGAGGCGCCCCATCTGTACGAGGTCGACGGGCGCTGGTACCTCATGATCGCCGAGGGCGGCACCGAACGCGGCCACGGCGTCTCGATCGCACGCGGCGAATCCCCCGAGGGCCCGTTCGAGACCGCACCGCACAACCCGCTGGTGACCGCGCGCGGCACGACACGCCCGATCCAGAACACCGGCCACGGCGACCTCGTGATCGGTCCCGACGGGCAATGGCTGTGCGTACTGCTGGGGGTGCGCCCGCGCAGCATGACCCGAGCGTTCTCGGCACTCGGACGTGAGACGTTCGTCACACCGGTGCGCTGGGAATCCGACGGCTGGCCGGCCATCGACCCCGTGCAGCTCAACCCGCGCGCGGGCGCCCGGATCGACGTCGGGTTCGCGGCGGATCGCGAGCTCGACGGCGAGTGGATCGCCGTGCGCGCCCTCCCCGGCGCACATGCCGATCTCGCGGCACGGCCGGGCTGGCTGACCCTCCGTGCCGACGGATCGACGCTCGACGACCCGCGGCCCGTCTTCGTCGGGCGGCGCCAGAAGCACCTCACGAACGCCGTGACGGTCACGATGGATGTCACCTCCGGCGTCGGCGGTCTCGCGGTGCGCTACGACGAGCGGTTCCACGTCGAGGTCGAAGCCGGTGCCGGCGAGGTCGTCGGCCGGGCCGTCATCGGCGGACTCGTGCAGGACTGGCGCGCGCCGTTCGGCGGCGGCATCCTGGATCTGCATCTCGAATCCCGGCCGCCCGCGCCGACACGCGGCTTCCCCCGAACCAGCGACGTCATCCACCTCGCCGCCACCATCGACGGCCGGCGCGTCGAGCTGGGTGAGGTCGACGGACGCTTCCTCTCGTCCGAGACGACCGAGTCCTTCACGGGCCGCGTCATCGGCGTCTACGCTGTCGACGGCGAGGTCGCCGTGCAGCGATGGATCGCGGACGGACACGACGAATGACCGCTCACCGATCCCTCGGCTCGGCGCTCATGTTCACGCCCACTGAGGTTCTCGAGCGCGTCGGCCACGCCGTGCGCGAGGCCACCGCGAGCTGAGGCCACCGCCCACTCGACCGACACCCCATCAGGAAGAGACGAAATGTTCGACCGCGCCTCCACCTTCGGCGACACCCTCGACAGCCCCGCCGGCCGCGCCGTGCTCGAGACCCACCTTCCGGGCATCGCGGCGTCTCCGATGGCCACGCAATTCCGCGGTGCCCGCCTCGGCCAGCTCGTGGCGCTCGTGCCCGCGCTCGAGGATCCCGCCGCACAGGAGCGGCTGTGGAACGCTTTGGCCGCGCTGGACGAGGGCGACGACGTCCGGCCGCCGTACGCGCCGGCCATCGACCCCGATCCGCACTACGAGGGCGAAGAAGTGACGCGGGGCGCGGCATCCGTCGTCCTTCCTGCCGCCACGGCGAAGTGGGGTGTGCTGGAGGTGCGATTCGAGGGACCGCGGCACGGCAACCCGTTCGTCGACGTGGAGCTCGACGCGGTGTTCACCCGTCCCGACGGCTCGACCGTGCGGATGGGCGGCTTCTACGACGGCGACGACGCGTACGCGGTGCGGGCGCTCGCCGACGCCGAGGGCGAATGGCGCTTCGTCACCCGTTCCACGGCGCGATCGCTCGACGGGCTCTCGGGCACCGTCACGGTGGCGGCTGCACGCGAGGGCGACCACGGGCCGGTAAGGGTCGACGGCTTCCACTTCCGCCACGCGGACGGCACCCGTCACCGCCCGCTGGGGACGACGGCCTATGCGTGGACCCACCAGCCCGAGGCGCTGCAGGAGCAGACGCTGCAGACGCTCGCCGACGCGCCGTTCACGAAGCTGCGGATGTGCCTGTTCCCCAAGTCGTACCTCTTCAACGCCAACGAGCCGGCCGACTTCGTCTTTGCGGGATCGCTGCAGGACGGCTTCGACCTCGAGCGGTTCGATCCTGCCCACTTCCGACGGCTCGAGCAGCGCATCGCGCAGCTCGGAGAGCTCGGCATCCAGGCCGACCTCATCCTGTTCCACGCCTACGACCGGTGGGGCTTCGCCGACCTCGGTCCGGCCGTCGACGAGCGCTACCTCCGCTACGTCGTGCGACGCCTGGCTGCCTTCTCGAACGTGTGGTGGTCGATGGCCAACGAGTACGACCTGCTGTGGTCGAAGACCGGCGCCGACTGGGAGCGCCTGGCCGCGGTCGTCGGCGAGGAGGACGCGTTCGGGCATCTGAACTCCATCCACAACTGCCGGCCGTTCTACGACTACGCCAAGCCGTGGATCACACACGTCAGCATCCAGCGGGTCGACGTCTATCGCACCGCCGAGAACACCGACGAATGGCGCGAGCGCTGGGGCAAGCCCGTGGTCATCGACGAGTGCGCGTACGAGGGTGACATCGATCAGGGCTGGGGCAACATCACCGGTGAAGAGATGGTGCGCCGCTTCTGGGAGGGCGCCGTCCGCGGCGGCTACGTCGGCCACGGCGAAACCTACCTGCCGACCTCGGCGGGAGGGGCGACGGATGCCACCGCCCTTCCAGGCGCCGACGACGCCGAGGTGCTGTGGTGGTCGAAGGGCGGCGCGCTGCACGGCACCTCGCCCGCTCGCATCGGGTTTCTCGAGCGCCTGCTCGCCGAAGCGCCGGACGGCGTCTGGAACCCGCTGCCCTCCGACTGGGACGTGCCGTGGGGCGGCACCGAGACCCATCGCGTCGGCTACTTCGGCTTCAACCGCCCGCGCTTCCGAAACGTGGTGCTCTCCGACGGTGCCTGGGCGATCGACGTCATCGACACCTGGAACATGACCGTCGACCGCCTCGACGGCACCCACCGCATGACGGCCCGCGTGCCGCTGCCCGGCCGGCCCTTCATGGCCGTCCGCTTGATCCGCGTCGGCGACTGACGCGCCGGACTCGGGCATCAATCGCCACCGGATCGCGTTGCCGGATGAGGTGATGACGATGCCGCAGATGAACGCCGTTGTACTCGATCGCTTCGGCGGCCCGGAAGAGCTGTCGTTCCGCACGATCCCGACGCCGGAGGTGGGCGAGAACGACGTGCTTGTCCGTGTCGAGTACGCCGGGGTCGGGTCATGGGACGCGGCCGAACGAGAAGGCGACTACGACGGCGTGTTCGGTGTGCCGTCGTCCTTCCCGTACGTGCTCGGGTGGGATGCCGCCGGCACGATCGCCGCAGTGGGGGACGGCGTCGACCGGTTCGCGGTCGGTGATCGGGTCTATGCCGCGACGACGCCGGTCCCCCGCGGCGGGACCTACACCGAGTACGCCGTCGTGGAAGCACAACATGTGGCGCACCTGCCCGAACGGATGCCGGTCGCGCAGGCCGGCGCGCTGGGGTGGGACGCCCTCACCGCGCTGAGCGGCGTCGACCTGCTCGACCTGCAGCCCGGGGCGACGCTCATGGTGTTCGGTGCCAGCGGTGGCATCGGGCACCTGGCGGTCCAGATCGCGCGGCACCGCAGGCTCCGCGTCCTCGCCGTGGCGTCCGGTGATGACGGAGTCGCGCTTGCTCGAGGCCTCGGCGCTGACGCGACCGCGGACGGGCGTCGCGAAGATGTCGTGGCCGCAGCATCCGCCTTCGCGCCCGAAGGGCTCGATGCAGCACTCGTGACGGTGGGAGGCCCGACGACCGAGGCAGCACTCGGCACCGTGAAGGAGTCGGGGCGGATCGCGTGGCCCTACGGCGTCCACCCCGCGCTCTCGACGTCGCCGCGCGCGGCCGTCTCGTACTACAACGGGGATCGGAGCAGCACGGCTATGGATCGACTGAACGCCATCATCGAGGCGGGCGGCCTGCAGGTGCACGTGGACCGGACGTTCCCGCTCGCCGAAGCCCGGGACGCGCACTTGGCGCTGCGCGAGCACTACGTCGGCAAGCTCGCACTCCGCATCGCGTAGCAGGGCCGCACCGTTCGGGGGTCTGCCCTACTCCCCCGCGGGGGCACGCACCATGTCCGGCTCTCGCGGCCGAGGCCATGGTGAGAGACGGAAAGGTGCCCCATGTCAATGATCGCCACGTCTTCGTCCACACCCACCATCACGCGGGTCCGCCCGCGTCGCATCACCGCCGCCTTCTGGCTCTGGATGCTCGCCCTCGCGGCGGGAGTCTTCGAGGCATCCATCTCGGTGACGCAGGCGCTGTCTGCGGGTGAGCAGTTCGGCTCGCTGCTCGCGCCCATCGGCATCCGGCTGCTCGCGTTTGCCGTGCTCGCTGTGCTGGCCCTCGCCCTTCGGGCTGGAAGGGGCTGGTCTCGCTACGCACTTCTCGTGCTGTTCACCGGACTCGGCACGTGGTCGCTGATCGCCGACCCGCTGACCTACCTTCTCGACGGCGGCACAGTGAGCGACGCACTCGCCGCCGCGACCGGCTGGGATGCCGCGTTCCTCGTCTCGCGCGTCCTCCACATCCTCGCCGTCTGGACCGCGAGCGTGCTGATGTTCACCGCGCCGTCCTACTTCCGACGCGACGCCGTGGGCTGAACAGGTCACCGTCGCTGAGTTGCACAGCGGTGATTGCGGGATGCTGCGACAGCCGGCATCCCGCAATCGTCCGTCGGCGCGGTATCGGCGTCGGGCTCCCTCCGCCCGGCGGAGAACCGCGCCCAGGGCGGACAATCAGGCGCACACGCCCCGACATCCATGTGGATCCCCGCCCGGCGGAGAACCGCGGCATCCGGAATCCCTCCGCCCGGCGGAAAATCGCACCCAAGGCGGAGAATCAGGCGCACACGCCCCGACATCCACGTGGATCCCCGCCCGGCGGAGAACCGCCGCATCCGGAACCAAACCTCCGCCCGGCGGACGATCTGTGGCTCCGCCCGGCGGAGAATCCCGCGGATGGCGGGCGATCGGGCTCGTATGCTCCGACATCCGCGCGGATCTCCGCCCGGAGGAAGACGCGGGGGCGGGGTCTCGGGCCTGCCTTGTCGGAAGCCCGTGATTGGGTGGCCCGCATGAATACCGCGACATCGGCTGACGGAACCCCGATCGCATACGAGCAGACGGGCGACGGGCCTGCCGTCGTCATCGTGAGCGGCGCGCTATCGCTCGGCAAAGACGCGGCGGGGCTGGCGTCGGCATTGGCGGATGCTGGATTCCGCGCTGTCTCGTGGGACCGACGCGCGCGTGGCGCGAGCGGCGACGCGCGCGGCTCGACGCCCGAGCGCGAGGTCGAAGACCTCGCCGCGGTGATCGAGGCGGTCGGTGGGGATGCCGCCGTGCTCGGGCATTCGTCGGGCGCCGTGCTCGCACTCTTCGCCGCCTCACTGGGCGTTCCGATCACGGCGCTGTTCCTCTCGGAGCCGCCCCTGCGATTCGGCCTCGACGAGCCGCCGGCCGACCTCGCCGAGCGTCTGCAGCGCCTGGTCGACGAGGGTCGCGCCGACGAGGCCGTCGTCACCTTCCAGCTCGAGAACATCGGGCTGCCCAAGGAGATGGTCGAGGGCTTGCGTGCCAGCGACGAGCTCGCCGCTCTCGTGCCGCTCGGGCAGTCGACCGTCTACGACACCGCGCTCGTGGCCCAGGTCTCGACGCCGACGCCAGAGATGCTCGCCGTCTCGCAGCCGGTGACGATCCTGCGCGGAGAGCAGACCTTTCCCGTGCTCGTCGCGGCGGCCGATCGCCTGGCCGACGAGATGGCGAACGCCGAGCTCGTCGTCGTGCCCGAGTCGGTCATGCACCGCCCCGACCCCGTCGCCACCACGCGGGTCGTGCGCGAGCGGCTGGGCTGAACGCAAGCGCTGAACTGAGCTGAGCTGAGTTGAGCCCGGTCGCTCCTGCGCCGCTAACCCTTCAGATACACCGTCGCCGTCTCGGTGAAGAAGTCGCGTGCCACGGCCCCCTGCTCCTTGGGACCGAGGCCGCTGCCCCGGTTGCCTCCGAAGGGAACGTGCAGGTCCGCTCCAGCCGAGGCGGAGTTGATATGCACGACACCGACACGGATGTCGTCGATCGCAGCGAGCGCGCGGCCGAGATCCGTCGTGAACACCGCCGCGGACAGCCCGTACTCGCTGTCGTTCACGAGTGCGAATCCCTCAGCAGCAGAAGAGGCGCGGCGCACCCCGACGACCGGCCCGAACAGTTCTTCACGCCACAGCTCGCCGGGGTCGTCGTGCGAGAGCTCGAAGATCGAGGGCGGGATGAAGTAGCCCTCCGCCAGCGGTCCCTCGCGGTACAGGTCTGGCGCGACGACCGGACGAGCGTAGGTATGGGCGCGACCGATGGCAGCCGCGACGCGGCCACGGGCCATGCCGTCGACGACGGGGCCGACCTCCACCCCGTCGGCGAGCGCGTCGCCGACGACCATCCCGCTCGTGCGCTCGGCGAGCCGTGCGAGGAACTCATCCGCCACCGCGTCGTCGACCACGACGCGCGAGGTGGCGGTGCACTTCTGGCCGGCTGCACGGAACGCGCCGATCGCGACCTGCTCGACGGCCAGATCCAGTTCTGCGTCGGCGAGCACGAGCGAGGCGTTCTTTCCGCCCAGCTCTCCTTGAAACGGGATGCCGCGTGCCGCGAGCTGCGCCGCGATCAAGCGTCCGACGCGTGTGGAGCCGGTGAAGGTGACTGCGTCGACGTCGGCGTGCGAGACGATCGCCTCGCCCACCGCGGCCGTGCCGTTGACGAGGTTCAGCACTCCCCGCGGAAGCCCCGCCTGCTCGAGCGCCTCTGCGAAGCGGACGGCCAGCAGCGGGACGGTCGTGGCCGGTTTCCACACGATCGTGTTGCCCCACACCAGTGCCGGTGCGAGCTTCCACGCCGGGATCGAGATGGGGAAGTTGAAGGGGGTGATCGCTCCGATCACGCCGACCGGCCGGCGAACGACCAGTATCCGCTCTCCTGGCGTGGGCGACTCGTAGACCTCCCCCGACGCGCGCTCGGCCTCTTGGGCGTGGTAGCGCAGGATGTTCGCGGCGTGAGCGACCTCGGCGGTGCCCTCCAGCAGCGTCTTGCCCTCTTCGCGTGCGAGCTCGCGCCCCCATTGGTCGCGGTGCGCGGCGATGACGTCGGCGGCCCGAAGAAGGACGCCGGCACGCTCGCGGGCGGGGGCTCGGCGCCAGCCGTCGAATGCCGCACGCGCGGCACGGAAGGCGCGATCCACGTCTGCCGACGAGGCCCCGGTACCCTCGGCGACGATGTCGGACGGCCGGCTCGGGTTGACGTCGGTCAGGCGCTCTCCACCGCCTTCGATCCACTCTCCGTCGACGAGATGACGCAATGTCGTGGCGGTCATTCTGCTCCTTCTGCCGATGGCCGGAAGGCCGAGATGCCGGTGATGTGCGCGCCGAGGACGAGGGTGTGCACCTCGTCGGTCCCCTCGTAGGTGCGGACGGATTCCAGGTTCGCCGCGTGGCGCATCGGCGAGTACTCGGCGGCGACGCCGTTGCCGCCGAGGATCGTCCGCGCCTCGCGGGCGACTGCGATCGCCGCTCGCGTGTTCGAGAGCTTCGCCACCGAGATCTGATGCGGCTGCAGGGTGCCGGCATCCTTCAGCCTCCCCAGCCGTAGCGCGACCAGCTGCGCCTTCTCGATCTCGATCGCCATGTCGACGAGCTTCTGCTGCGTGAGCTGAAAGCCTGCGATCGGCGTGTTGAACTGCACCCGGGTGAGCGAATAGCGCAGCGCCGTCTCGTAGCTGTCGCGCGCGGCGCCGATGACACCCCATCCGATGCCGTAGCGGGCCTCGTTGAGGCACGAGAACGGTCCGCGCAGACCGCGGGCTTCGGGCAGCTGGGCGTCCGCCGGCAGGCGCACGTCGGTCAACGTGATGTCGCACTGGATCGATGCCCGCATCGACATCTTCGGGGCGATCGGCGTCGCCACAAACCCGGCGGTGTCGGTCGGCACGATGAAGCCCCGGACGCCGTCGTCGGTCTGCGCCCAGATGATGGCGATATGGGCGATCGACGCGAGCCCGATCCAGCGCTTGGCGCCGTTGATCACCCACGTGTCGCCTTCGCGACGGGCGAAGGTGGTCATGCTCGACGGATCCGAACCCGACTGCGGCTCGGTGAGGCCGAAGCATCCGATGACCTCACCACGTGCCATGCGCGGCAGCCAATGCTGCTTCTGCTCCTCGCTGCCGTGCTTGTGGATCGCGCTCATCGCGAGCGATCCCTGCACCGAGACGAACGTGCGCAGCCCGGAGTCGCCGGCTTCGAGCTCCATCGCGGCCAGGCCGTACTCGACGGCACTGCGGCCGGGGCATCCGTACCCGCTCAGGTGCATGCCGAGCACTCCGAGCTCCGCCAGCTCCGGGATCAGCGACACCGGGAACTCGGCGCGGTCGTACCAGTCTGCGATGCCGGGGCGAACGCGTGCGTCGACGAAGGCGCGCACACGGTCACGCACCGCCCGTTCGTCGTCGGAGAGCAGGTCGTCGAAGTCGAGCAGGTCTGGCGTGCCGGTCATGCCGCCGCCTCCCCTGCGTCCGAGGTGATCGCTCGGATGGCGCCGGTCAGGATCTCGAGCCCCCGGTCGAGCACCGCGAAGTCGATCACGAGAGGCGGAAGCAGGCGGATGACGTTGCCGTGGGTTCCGCACGTGAGCGTGAGCAGTCCGGCCGAATGACACGCGACGGAGATGCGTTGCGCCAGGTCGGAGCGCGGCGCGAGGTCGGCTGGGTCGGCGAACTCGATCGCCATCATGGCGCCGCGGCCTCGCACGTCGGCCACGACGTCGAACTCCTGCTGCAGCGGCTCGAGGCTGCGCCGGATGATCGCCTCGATCTCGCGCACACGCGGAAGCAGCGCCGAGTCCTCGAGCACTTCGAACACCGCCAGCGCTGCCTCGCAGGCCAGCGGGTTGCCGGCGTACGTGCCGCCCAGACCGCCCGGGTGCGCGGCATCCATGATCTCGGCACGTCCCGTCACCGCGCTGAGCGGGAGACCCGCACCAAGTGCCTTCGCGGTCAGGGTGATATCGCCGACGACGCCCTCATGCTCGCTGGCGAACAAGGCACCGGTGCGCCCGAGCCCGGACTGGATCTCGTCGATGACCAGGACGATCCCGTGCTCGTCGGCGATGCGCCGAAGGCCCGCGAGGAAGCCGGGCTCGGGGACGACGAAGCCCCCCTCACCCTGGATGGGCTCCACCACGAGCGCGGCGAACGTATCAGGCCCGCTCTCGGCGACGACCCGCTCGAGCTCGGCGAGAGCCGCGCCGACGCCTGCGCCCCGCAGCGGATTGGCGTTCGGAACCCGCACCACCTCGGGAGCGAACGGGCCGAACGAGGTCTTGTACGGGTGCACCTTGGCGGTCATGCTCATCGTCAGCAGCGACCGGCCGTGGTACGCCTCATCCACCACCAGCACGCCGGCCCGACCCGTGTACGCGCGCGCGATCTTGACGGCGTTCTCGACCGCCTCGGCACCGGTACTGAAAAGCGCCGTGCGCTTGTCGAAGTCACCCGGCACATGCGCGTTGAGCCACTCAGCGACGCGCACGAACGACTCGTACTCGGTCACCATGAAGCAGGTGTGTGTGAAGCGCTCGAGCTGGGCCGCAACCCGCTCGCGCACGCGCGGGTTGGACGCGCCGACGCTCGTCACGGCGATGCCCGAGGCGAAGTCGATGAGCAGATTTCCGTCGACGTCTTGGAGGGCGGAGTCGGTGGCGCGTTCCACGAAGACGGGCAGGGTGATGCCGAATCCCTGCGGGACGGCAGCCGAACGCTGGGCGTGCAGGTCTCGCGAGCGGGGTCCTGGGATCTCGGTCACCAGGCGAGGGAGGTCAACGGCCATGCACGCGACGATACAAATCGGGCACGTGATTCAGTTGTTCGACCTGCACACCGAACCCGCCGTTACTGTGCAGCATGCACAATAGTGATCATGACCACCCTCGGTGAATTGACAGAAGCCGCGGGGCCGGCCCTCCTCGCGGTGGGGCCGTTCGATCCCGCCCGCCAGATCACCGGGGTGCACGTCTCGGAGCTCGCCGACCCGGGCCGCTATCTCGACGGCGGTGAACTGCTGCTGACCACCGGCATCCGTCTCACCGGCCGCGACGACGACGACGCGTACGTCGCGCGTCTCGCGGAGCAGCGACTCGGAGCTCTGGGGCTCGGGCTCGGTGAAGGGTGGGATGCCGTGCCCCCGGGCTTCGCCGAACGCTGCACGAACGCCGGCGTCCCGCTCTTCGTCGTGCCGGACGGCGAACCGTTCCTCTCCGTGACACGGTCCTTCTGGCAGCTCGCGGGTCGCGGCGAACGTGAGGCCGTCGCGCGGGTCGGCCACACCCACACGCGTCTGGCGGAGGCCGCTGCGGGCGCCGATCCGGTTCGTGAGGTCGTGCGGTTGACCTCGGAGGCGATCGGCGGCTGGGCGGCATGGGTCCCCCTCGACCAGGCGTCGCCGAGCGCGCTGCTGCACCCCGCGGGACTTTCGGGTCTCCTTCCGGCTGTCAAGGCCGACGTCGAACGCTCGCTGGAGCGCACCGGCGTCGCCGCTGCGTCATTCGTCGCACACGGTTCGGTCGTCGTCGCGCACCCTGTCGTCGCCAACAGCCGGACGCTCGGCGCGGTCGCCGTCGGAGCGAGCCGGCCGCTGACCCGCACGGACCGGCAGCTCGTACTCACGGCCGTCGCCGTGCTGCGGCTCGCGCTGCGTCGCCCCGGGCCCGTGACCTCCGCGGCACGCTGGGTTGCCCAGCTCGTCTTCGAGGGGGATGCCACTGCGGCACGCTCGCTGGCGCGGTCGGCGGGCGTCGAGCTGCCACTGCTGAGTCGTGTGCACGTGGGTGGAGCCGACGATGCCCCGATCGGCGACCTCGTGATCGAGCGCGACGGGGTGCGGCTGACGCTGGTCGACGCGGAGAGTGCGACCGACGGCCGGGGCGGAGCGCTCAGCGCCGCCGTCGCGCTCGAGGAGGTGCCGATCGCCGCCGCCCGAGCATTCGCGTTCTGGCGGCGCTCACCAGACCAAGCCGTTGTGGACTCGGCGGAACGGGCCGAGGACTGGGTGCGGCTGCTGGACGGTTCGCCGGTTCTCCTGGCCACCACGCGGGCTCATCTGGCGTCGGGCCGCCATGCCGAGCACACGGCCCGAGCGCTGGGGGTGCATCGCAACACCGTCCGGCAGCGGATCGCGGCGGCCGAACAGCTGCTCGGGGTGGACCTGGCGGATCCGGATGTGTCGGCTGAGCTCTGGCTGGCGCTGCGTCGACGACCCTAGCGACTGTCCGCGGCGAGCCACCGGAGCACGTCGTCGGTGTGCTCCCCCAGCCGCGGCGGCGCCATCGTCGGCGGCGGGATCGCCGGAGACCACGCGATCGGGGGTCGCACCTGGTGTGATACCCGGCCGTCGCCCCCCGTCGTCTCGTTCACCGGTTCCAATCCCAGCCGCTCTGCGAGCGCCAGCCCGTCACCGATGGTGTTCACGACGCCCGCCGCGACTCCCACGGCATTCAGCCGCTCTGCCCATGCCTGCGCCACGTCGGCGGCGAGCGCGTTCTCAAGGGCAGCCGCGAGCTCTTCGCGGTGCGCGACGCGGTCGGAGTTGCGGACGAAGCGGGTGTCGGCCGCGAGGCGCGGTATGCCGAGCACCGCGGTCATCTTCGCGAACTGCGCGTCGTTGCCGCACGCGACGGCGAGGGGACCGTCGGCGCACGCGAGCACCTCGTACGGAGCGATCGACGGATGCCGGTTACCCAGCCGCCGCGGTTCCACACCTGCTCCGAGCTGCGCCGACACCTGATTCACGAGAGCTGCCTGCAGACTCGAGAGCAGGTTGACGTCCACGCGCGAGCCGCGTCCGGTCAGCTCGCGCCGCCGCAGCGCGGCGAGGATGCCGATCACCGCGTCCTTGCCGGTGAGGACGTCGACGAGCGCCACGCCCGCCTTCATCGCCTCGCCGTCGAGGTCGCCGGTGATGTGCATCAGGCCGCCGACCGCCTGGGCGACGAAGTCATACCCCGGAAGGTCCGCGCCCGCCGCGTGACCGAAGCCGCTGACCGACGCGTAGATCAGGCGGGGATGGCGCTCTGCCAGCGCGGGCCAATCGAAACCCAGGCGTTCGAACTGCCCGGGGCGGAAGTTCTCGATGACGACGTCACTGTGGGCGATGATCTCGCGCGCCCGGTCGCGGTCGTCGGCGTCGGTCAGGTCCAGCTCGATCGACTCTTTGCCGCGGTTGGCCGACTCGAAGTACGTCGTCATTCCCGACGCGGCATATGGCGGGCCCCACGCGCGCGTATCATCGCCGGAGCCGGGTCGCTCGATCTTGATGACCCGAGCTCCGAGGTCGGCGAGGGTCATCGTCGCGAGCGGTCCGGCGAGCACACGAGAGAAGTCGGCGACGATCACGCCGTCGAGCGGAGCGGTCATGCGGCTCTCACCCGCAGGCGGCGCGCGGTGGATTCTCGGGCCACGACAGTGATCGGGAACTCGATGTCGGCACCCGGTTCGGCGCGCCCTTCGAGGACGTCCAGCAGCAGCGAGGCGCAGGCGACTCCCGACTCTCGCGGCCGCAGGTCGATCGATGTGATCGACGGCTGGAGGTAGGGAAGCGAGGGGTGATCGACGCACGAGACCACGGTGATGTCGTCGCCGACGACACGGCCCATCCGGCCCAGCACCGCGACCACCTCGATCGCGCTCGAGTCGGGGGCGCAGATGATCACGTCGGTCTCCGGGCGCTCGGCGAGCAGACGTTCGGTGGCCGCGCGAACCGCCGCCCAGGGCGCCTCGAACTCGATCGGAGCAAGCACCGGCTGAAGCCCGCGGCTGTCGCAGCCGCGCCGGTAGCCCGCGACCAGCTGGCGACCCCAGTCCGTGATGTCGGGTGCCACGAGCAGTGCGGGGTGGCGCGCCCCGGTGCGATCGATCTCGTCCATGAGCCGCAGCATCCCGCCTTCATGCGATGACCACACCACGCCCACGGGCTCGCCTTCGACATCGTCGGGAAGATGCTCCTGTGTGACGATCGGGATGCCGCTGGCGAACAGCGCCGGAAGCGCGGGGTCGCCCGACAACGGGTCGCCGATGATGAGCCCATCAGCGCGGATCGGCCGCGAGCGCCCCGACGACAGGGAAGGGCTCACGATCGTCACGTCGACGTCGTGCGCAGCCGCATGGGTGACGATCCCGAACGAGAAGGACATGTAGTACGACGATCGCGACACCACCTCGGGCAGGACGATCCCGATCGTGCCGATGGATCCGTTCCGCAGGTGGCGTGCCGCGGTGTTGGCGGTGTAGCCCAGGTCTGCCGCAGCCGCGAGCACGGCGTCGCGGGTCGCCGGCGAGACGCGCCCGCTTCCGCTCAGGGCATCCGACGCCGTCGTCTTGCCGACGCCGGCACGACGGGCGACATCGATCAGGCGCGCACGCCGAGGCCCTTGCATGCGGCCGATTCTAACCACACCCAGAAGACCGTAACCCGCTCGCAACAATGAGGGCCTTGCGCGGTAACACGAATTTCCCTTACCTTTGCCGGAACGTTCCGGCATCAGAGCCGGACACGTCACCCGACTCGGAGACCCGATGACCTGCTCCTGTTCCACCGGCACCCACGTGCAGCGCTCGCGCCGCCTCGGCGATGAGTCCGGCGCACCGTTCGCAACGCTCTCGGAGGGCGAGCTGCAGGAAGCGGCGGCGATCCTCCGCCGCCACGGTCGACTGGAGGAATCCCACCGCATCGCCTACATCGGCCTCGACGAACCCGACCGGCGCGAGGTGGTCGCCGGCCGTCCCGTCCCCCGCCGCGCCCGCGTGCAGCTGCTGGACGTGGCAACCGGTCATGCGAGCGACATCTCGGTCGATCTGGACCGCGGCCTCCTCGCGCGCGACGAGCCGATCGACCCCGCGGTGTCGGGCCAGGTGCCGTTGCTGAAGGAGGAGCACGTCCTCATCCGGGACCTGCTCGCGACCGACGAGCGATGGCTCGCGGCGCTCGCCCTGCGAGGCATCGACGATCCGGCTACGGTCGCCCTGGCAGGGCTCTCAGCTGGCCGCTTTCCGATCGAGGGTGAGGACGGGCGCCGCATGGCCCGCGTGCTCGGCCATCACCAGCCGACGCCCCAGACGATGCCGTGGGCGCATCCCATCGACGGACTGGTCGCGTACGTGGACCTCGGCGCCCGCCGCATCGCACAGGTCATCGACACCGGCGTCATGCCGATTCCGCAAGAGACGGCGGATTACCACGTTCCCGGTACGTTCGGTCCCGAGCGGACGACCCAGAAGCCGATCGTGATCCAGCAGCCGGAAGGACCGAGCTTCTCGTTCGACGGCGACATCGTATCGTGGGAGAAGTGGTCGCTGCGCATCGGCTACGACATGCGTGAGGGCTTGATCCTGCACGGGGTCGGCTTCGAGGATGCCGGGCGCGTGCGCCCGATCGTGCACAGGGCCTCGATCGCCGAGATGCTCGTGCCGTACGGCGACCCCGGCCCGGTCCGCTTCTGGCAGAACTACTTCGACACCGGCGAGTACCTGCTCGGCAGACTCGTGAACAGCCTCGAGCTCGGGTGCGACTGCGTCGGTGACATCACCTACCTCGACGTGCCGATCGCCGACGCGCTCGGTGAGGTCAAGGTGCTGCCGAACGCGGTGTGCGTCCATGAGGAGGATGCGGGGGTGCTCTGGAAGCACACCGAGCAGTTCACGGGAACGACCGATGTGCGCCGGCAGCGCCGGCTCGTGATCTCGTTCTTCGTCACCGTCGGCAACTACGACTACGGCTTCTACTGGTACCTCTACCTCGACGGCAAGATCGAGTTCGAGGCGAAGGCGACCGGCCTCGTCTTCACGGCCGCCTACGACGAGCGGGCGAGCCGCTATGCCAGCGAGCTCGCGCCCGGCCTCGCGGCGCCGTATCACCAGCACCTGTTCTGCGCCCGCCTCGATATGGCGGTCGACGACGGACCGGCGGTCGTCGACGAGGTGGACGTCACCACCGTCCCGATCGACGACGACAACGCCCACGGCACCGCGATCGGCTTCCGCGCGACGCGACTTTCCAGCGAGAAGAACGCCCGGCGGCGCTCCGACGCGTCGGTTGACCGTACCTGGCGCGTCAGCAGCACCACCGCGACGAACCGCTTCGGCCGGCCCGTGTCGTACGTGCTCGCAGGCGAAGGAAAACCCGTGCTGCTCGCCCAGCCGGACTCGATCATCGCGTCGCGTGCCCGGTTCGCCACCGCGGACCTCTGGGTGACGGCGTACGACGTGGACGAGCGCTATCCGGCGGGGGCCGTCGTGAACCAGAGCGCGGGTGAACAGGGCCTGCCGGCGTTCGTCGCCGACGACGCCTCTCTCGACGGCGCCGACCTCGTGCTCTGGCACACCTTCGGCCTGACCCACTTCCCCCGCACCGAGGACTGGCCGATCATGCCCGTAGACACCTGCGGCTTCGTCCTCAGACCGCACGACTTCTTCGACCGGAACCCGACCCTCGATGTCCCGGCCTCCGCCGCGGCATGCTCGTGCGCCCACGAGGAGCACGTGCACGCGGATGCTTCGCACCAGCACCATGAGAACCAGCACTCAGCTCGAAGGGAACACTAGAAATGCTCAAAGCAGCTCGAGCGGGCGCCGCGATCGTCGCGGTCACCGCCCTCGCCCTCACCGGCTGTGCCGCGGGAGCGGACACCTCGTCCACACCCCCCTCGCAAGAGGAGGCAGCACCCGGCTTCATCGCGGTCGCCGACGAGTCGTTCGACTCCGGCGGTGAACTCGTCGTCCAGGTCGACTACGACACCGCCGAAGCGAGCGGCCTCGACCCGCAAGGCGCCGCGACAGCCCGTTCGTGGATGATCGAAGGACTCTCGTACGAGACCCTCACCACCATCGACGAGAATCTGGCCGTGGCGCCGAACCTCGCCACGTCGTGGCAGACGCCCAGCGACACCGAGTACGTCTTCACCCTCGCAGACGACGCCGTCTTCTCGAACGGACGGGCGATGACCGCCGACGATGTGGTCGGCAGCCTGCAGCGATTGCTCGACAATCCCACGACGTGGACCGGCCAGCTCGGACCCGTGGCCTCGGTCGAGAAGACCGGCGACCTGGAAGTCACGGTGACGCTCACGGAGCCCTATGCGCCGTTCCTCGCCGCCCTGGCGAACACCCCGGCCGCCGTTCTTCCGATCGCAGAGATCGAGGCCGGCGAGGTGGACATCACCCAGGAGATGCTCGGCACCGGCCCCCTGGTGGCCACCGCGCATCGTCAGGACGAAGAGTGGACGTTCGAGCCCAACGAGCATCACCCCGACGCCGACTCGCTGGGGTTCTCGTCGCTGCGCATCGACATCGTCGGCGACGAGGCGACACGCGCCGCCGCCCTGCGTGACGGGTCGGCGGACTTCGCCGTGCTGAACTCGGCCGACTCGGCAGAGCTGCTCTCCAACGCCGCCGACGTCACGGTCGTGGGCCAGAAGAACACCGACTACCACTACCTCATGATCAACTCGGTCTCGGGTGACGAGGCGCTGCAGGACGAGGCGGTTCGGTTCGCGATCAATTCGGCGATCGATCGCGATGCGATCAACGAGCTCGCCTTCGGCGGCGCGACCGCCGCGTCCGGCGTGACTCCGGCGGGTCTGCCCGACAGCTGCGCTCCCGGCGAGCTTCCGTCGGCCACGTCGGACGCTGCCGCGGCCAAAGCCGTCATCGACGAGATCGGCGGGCTCGACCTCGACCTGCTCGTGTACACCGACGAACCGGTGCTCGCCCAGATCGCCCAGGTCATGCAGCAGAATCTGGCCGAGATCGGCGTCACCGTCTCGATTGAGCAGCTGGACTACGCCACCTACTCCGACCGCGTCTACGCCGATCCGTCCGACTTCGACCTCGCGCTGAGCTGGTTCGCCGGCTACGCCGACCCCGCGATGGTCACCACGTGGTGGAACCCGGGAGTCGCCGGCTTCTCGTCGGTGTACATGAGCGGATCGGACGAGCTGAACGAGCTCATCGCCGCCGGGTACTCGACCGAGCCCGGAGAGGCACGCGCAGGCGTCTTCACCGATCTCTGCGCGCTCGCGGACGAGCAGAGCGAGATGATCCCGCTGGTGCTGCGCCCGTCGACGATCGCCTGGAACACCGCGTCGGTGAGCCCCACGCTCACCACCGACGAAGGCTACGGCGACTTCCTGCGTCACATCACCGAGTTCCGCGCGGGCTGACATGCCGGTCGTCCTGTGGTCGCTCCGGCGGGTCGCCGCCGCACTCGTCACGCTCATCGGGGTGTCGGTGCTGATCTTCGCCTCCGTGCGGTTGATGCCGGGCGACTACACCGACCTCGTCCTGGGTCCGCTCGCCTCTGAGGAGCAGCGGACCCAGGCCGTGGCGGCATCGGGCCTGGACGCGCCGATCGTCGAGCAGTACTTCCGCTGGCTGTTCGGCGTCTTCACCGGCGACCTGGGGTTCTCGTTCGTCTCGAACGTCTCGGTCTCGGAGGAGTTCGCCGCGCGGCTTCCCGTCACCGCGACGATCGCCGTCGTGACGATCGTCGCCACCCTGCTGATCGGCATCCCTCTCGGTTTCCTGTCCGCCCTGCGCTCGGAGGGCTCGGCGGGAGCAGCCGGACGTCTCGTCAGCGCGCTCGGCATCAGCATCCCGGAGTTCCTGCTCGCCGGCGTCGTGGTCTTCGCCGTCTCGACGCTGGGGCTGGGAATCTCGGTCGGCCAATACGCCCCGTTCACCGAGGATCCCGGCCGGTTCGTCGGGTCGCTCGTGCTGCCGATCGCGGTGCTGTCGATCGGCTGCGTGGCCGTTGTGGCACGAAGCACACGGGATGCCGTCATGAACGTGCTGGTGGAGCCGCATGTGCAGGCTGCCGTTGCCCGCGGCGAGACGCCGGGCTTCATCGTCCGCCACCATGTGCTGCGCAACGCCGCCGCTCCGATCCTCACCGTCGTCGGATCCCTGATCGCCGTCCTTCTGGGTGGGACGGTGATCGTCGAGTTCATCTTCAACGTCCCCGGCATGGGCTCCTACCTGCAGACCGCGCTCGGTCGCCGCGACTACGCGATCATCCAGGCCGCGGTGATGCTCGCGGCCGGGGTCTTCATCATCACGAGCCTTCTGGTCGACCTCGTCGCCAACGCGCTGGATCCGAGACTGCGCTTGACCGGACGGAGCCGTCGATGACCGTCGCCCCCACTGCCACCTACCGCGTCCGCGCCGCCGGCGCGGCGACCCGGGGCGCCTGGCACAAGATGGACGGGCTGATGCGCCTGGCCGTGATCGTGCTCGCCGTCATCGTGCTGGCGACCGTCGTCGCGACTCTCACAGGGTTGGCGGGGTCGACCAGCGCGACGGTCGGCGGTCGTTTCGACGGCCCGTCAGCCGTCGCGCCCCTCGGCACCGACAACCTGGGCAGGTCGCTGCTTCCCCGGATCTTCGAGGGCATCGCGACGACGCTCGTCGTATCTCTCATCGCGGTCGTCTGCTCGGCACTCCTCAGCACGGCTCTGGGAATGCTGGCCGGCTACTACGGCGGTGGCGCGAGCGAAGTGGTCATGCGTGTCGTGGACGTCCTGTACGCCTTTCCCGCGCTCGTGCTCGCGATCCTGGTCTCGGCGCTCATCGGGCCTGGGCGGCCCGCGGCGATCATCAGCATCATCGCCATCACGATCCCCCTGATGACGCGCGTGGTGCGCATCGCGACCCGCGCCGTGGCAGAGCGCGACTTCGTCGTGTCGGCCCGCATCAGCGGCGTGCGCACGCCGGTCATCTTCGTGCGGCGCCTCCTGCCGAACATCGCCGGCACGGTCGCGGTGCAGGCGAGCTACGCACTCTCGGTCGCGATCCTCGTGGAGGGCGGACTCAGCTTCCTGGGCTTCGGAGTCCAGGTACCCGAAGCATCCCTCGGCCTGCTCATCCAGCAGGGAATGCTCTACATGACCCTGGCGCCCCAATTGCTGATCGTCCCGGGCATCGTCCTGGTCGTGTCGATTCTGTGCATCAACATCATCGGCGACGGACTGCGCGACCGATTCGAGCCCCGAGAGGCGAGGTCCCTCACATGACCGCCGTACGCATCCGCGACCTCGTCCTCGAGTTCACCGGCACAACGACCGTCCGCGCACTCGATGGGGTTGATCTCGAGGTGGCCGAGGGCTCGTCGCTCGCCATCGTGGGCGAGTCCGGCTCAGGCAAGTCGACGCTGGCGTCGGTGGTCGGCCGGCTGCAGCCGCGCTCGGCGCGCATCGTCAACGGCACGCTCGAAGTCGGGGGCGTCGACGTCCTCGCGCTCGACGCCGGCGGCCTTCGGCGATACCGGCGCGACGCCCTCGCCTACATCGCGCAGGATCCGATCGGCTCCCTCGATCCCACGATGCGCATCGGCAGGCAGCTCCAGCTCGTCCTGAGTGCGATGGGCGACGACACCTCCACCCGGAGGCAGCTCGAGCTGCTCGAGGCGATGCAGATCGAGAATCCGGCGCGCGTCATCCGCCTGTTTCCGCACCAGGTCTCGGGCGGCATGGCCCAGCGCGTGGCCATCGCAATGGCGATGTGCCGCACGCCGAAGCTCCTGATCGCCGACGAGCCGACCGCTGCGCTCGACAGCCAGGTGCGCGAAGAGGTCGTGAGGCTGCTTTTCGACCAGGCCCGCGCACAGGGGACCACAGTGCTCTGGCTCAGCCACGACCTGCCGGCGGTTGCCCGATGGTGCGACGAGGTCGCGGTGATGTACGCCGGGCGCGTCGTCGAGCGCGGACCCGCGCAGGCCGTGCTGGGTCAGCCGGTTCACCCGTACTCGCGGGCCCTGGCGGCGACGGATCCCTCGCGCGCCCGTCGCGGGGAACGGCTCGCCAGCATCCCAGGCGCACCGCCGATGCTGCACGGCCCCGCGGAAGGCTGTGCGTTCGCGCCCCGGTGCCCGGCGCGAATCGAGGCTTGTGCGACGACCCGGCCCCAACCCGCGGTCACCCGTCACAGTCTGTGCATCCGCACCGAGGAGCTGCTGGCACAGGACCGCCAGGAGGTGATCGCATGAGCGAGTCGGTGTCCGCTGCCGGCGCGGTGGTGGAGCTCGAAGACGTCTCGGTGACGTTCGCGTCAGGCGTCGGGCGGGGCCGCCGTGAGGTGCGCGCCATGTCGGGGGTGTCCTTCGCGGTCGCGTCCGGCGAGACCCTCGGGCTGGTCGGCGAATCCGGATCGGGGAAGTCGACCACGGGCGCCGTGGTTCTGGGACTGCAGCGGCCGAACTCCGGCGTCGTCCGCTTCCAGGGCGAGCCGCTGAGCCGCAGCCTGCGTTCGCGTGCCGGCCGGATGCAGGCGGTGCTGCAGCACCCGCGGTGGGCACTGGATCCCCGCTCGACCGTACTGGAATCCGTGCTGGAGCCGCTGCTCGTACACGAGCGGCGCAGCCCCCGGAGCGAGGCGCGCGCGCTGGCGATGCTCGAAGACGTCGGGCTGCCGGCCGCGTTCGGCGACCGCCGACCCCATCAGCTCTCGGGAGGCCAGCTGCAGCGCGTGAGCATCGCGCGGGCGCTGGTCACCCATCCCGCCTTCATCGTCTTCGACGAGGCCGTCAGTGCGCTCGATGTCTCGGTGCAGGCCCAGATCCTCAACCTGATCCAGGACCTCCAGCGCGAGCATTCCTTCGCCGCACTCTTCATCTCTCATGACCTCGCGGCCGTGCGGTACATCTCCCACCGGGTCGCGGTCATGCGCGCCGGCGAGATCGTCGAACTGGCGCCCACCGAGGTCTTCTACGACCTGCCCAGCCATCCGTATTCGCGTCAACTGTTCCAGGAGCTCTCCCCGTGACCGACACCCATCGCCCCGCCCCCGTCCTGCCCATGGGCCCGCGCCGCTCGAACGGCGACTTCGCTCTCGCGCCCGTCCACGGCAGCGATCGTGGGCAGGTGGCGTACGACTTCCCCGGTGTCCTGATCGGAACGGCGGAGTACGCGGAAGGTCCGACAGGGGCCACCGTGCTCTGGTTGCCGGATGGCGCGCGCACATCCGTCGACCGCCGTGGTGGAGCCGTCGGCGCGAGCGGCCTGTACGGCTTCAACCATGCCATCTGCCTCGCCGGGGGCTCGGTCTACGGCCTGTCGGCCGTCGCGGGGGTCTCGGAGGCCCTGTTCGAGCGCATCGACCACCGGTCGGGCTTCGATCAGCTGCAGCTGGTGTCGGGGGCGATCATCTACGACTACTCGGTTCGCGACAACTCCGTCTTCCCCGATGCCGCGCTGGGCAAAGCCGCGCTGGAGGCCGCGCGACCGGGCGTCGTCGAGGTCGGCCGCGTCGGCGGCGGCGCCTCGGCATCGTCGGGAAAGGTGGATGCCGCGCGCGTGGAGTTCACGGGGCAGGGCGCCGCTTTCCGACAGGTGGGCGACGTCAAGGTGCTCGTGGTGACGGTGCTCAACCCGTACGGGGTCATCCTCGACCGTGACGGGCGGATCGTGCGCGGCAACTACGATGCGTCCAGCGGCGAGCGCCGGCATCCGGCGGCCGATTATGAGGCTGCGATCGGAGAGTCCCGTCTCGTCGACTCGATGGCGGGAAACACCACGATCACCGCCGTCGTGACCAACGTCCGGCTGAGCGATGTCGAGCTCACGCAGTTCGGCCTGCAGGTGCACAGCTCGATGCATCGCGGCATCCAGCCCTTCCATACGCCCCTCGACGGCGACACGCTCTTCGCGCTCACAACGGACGAAGTGTCACTGCCGGCCGATCCGGCCACCTCGCGGGGGCGCCTGTCGCTGAACTCGACGGCGGTGGCCACTCTCGCGGGCGAGACCGCGTGGGATGCCGTCCTCTGTGCGGCCGGCTGAGCTCGTGTACGAATTCGAGAAGTATCGCGCACCGTCTCAGCACGAGGTGCGCGATCTGGTCCGCGGCAACCCCTTCGCGCTCATCGTGTCGAACGGAGGCGGTGCGCAGGGGGCGCCGACCGTCACGCATGCGCCGGTCATCATCGAGCGGATGCCGCAGCACGGCGACTTCGTCGGCGCTGAGCTGCTCGGCCACATCGCCCGCAAGAACCCGCAATGGCAGCAGCTGAGCGACGACGAGTCGGTACTTCTGGTGTTCTCGGGACCGCACGGCTACGTCTCGCCCACGACATACGCCGACGACCCGAATGTGCCGACGTGGGACTACGCCGCCGTGCATCTGACGGCGCGCGTGACGGTGCTGGACGACCGCGCGAGCGGGATGCACGTCGTCACCCGGACGGTGGAAGAACTGGAGGATCTGGAGACGGCGCCCTGGGACATGGCGACGTCGCTTCCCACGTTCGAGCGCATCGTGGGCGGCATCGTTTCGTTCCGCTTCGAGGTGATCGAGCAGCGTGCCGTGTTCAAGGTCAGCCAGGACAAGCCGAAGGACGTCCGTGAAAGGGTGGCGGCGGCGGCCCGGGCTCGGCCCTGCCCCCACGGCGACGTGGCGGCGCTCGTCGAGCGCATCGGAGGTGACGAATGATCGTGCACCAGTGGACGGCGCTCGGTGACGACAGTCTCGAGGAGGGGCGCAGATTCGGAGCCGCGTGGGCACCGCAACTGACCGGATCGGTCGCCTCCTACCTCGAGCTGTTCCACCGGTCGGGGGTCACGACCGCCGTCGCGACCGAGGTCGCCGAGGGCTGTCGTGAGGCGACCGAGCAGCACGCCCCGGCAGTGGCCGCCGAGTTCCGCGGCATGGCCGATGGCAGCGGGCTGTCGGTGCAGGACGTCTACCTGCTCGCATCCCGCACCGAGGTGCTGGCGCGGATGACGCCGTCGATGGAGTGCTCGACGATCGTGCATGTCCCGGTCGACGGCGGTGCACCACGCACGCTGCAGACGTGGGATTGGCATGAGACGCTCTCGAACGAGACCGTGGTGCGGCGATTCCGTGCGCACTCCGGCGCGCGGGTCGCGACGTTCTGCGAGTTCGGTCAGCCGGCGAAGATCGGAGTGACCGACCGAGGGCTCGGCGTGCACTTCAACATCCTGCATCATCGCTCCGACGGCACTCAGGCCGGCGTCCCCGTGCACGTCCTCGCGCGGATGATCCTCGAAGAAGCGCGCACCGTCGACGAAGCCGCCGCGATCGCCGCGAGCGTGCCTCTTGCCGCCTCGAGCGTGTTCACGGTGGCGGTACTTCACGACGGAGCTGCCGAGGCCGCGGCCATCGAGGTGTCCCCCGCCGCCGTCGCCGTCATCGCGGCGCAGCCGGGGCACACCCTCGCACACACGAACCACTTCCTCGACGCGACTCTCGCCGCGGGTGAGTTCTCGCCGTACGAGACCACGAGCGTTCCGCGATACGACTGCCTCGTCGACGCCGCCGACCTCGCCCGGATCCCCGACCACCGCGGGCGGGCGCTGGCATTCGGCGCCATCCGCGACGCGCCGATCTCCGTCCGACCGCGGGCAGATCAGCCGGCCCACCTGCGCTGGGAGAGCAAGCTGACGGTGGCCCTCGATGTTGCGGATGGCGCACTGGAGTACGCGGCCGCAGCGCCGGCCGACGTCGCCGACGCCGCGTGGGTGCGCGTCAGCGCCGCGTGAGCGAACTGCTGCACGTCGGAGCGCTCGTGCCCGCGGTTCTGGGAACGGGCGCGCTCGTGCGGCGCCGTCGCCTGCTGCCCACGTCGGAGATCGTCGCTTCGATCCTCATGCTGGTCGGGATGGCCGACGCGATGCTGTGGCACCTTGTCGCGCCGGTGTACTGGAGCGCGGCGTTCATCGCCATAGCTCTCGGACTCGTCGTGGGACGCCGCCCCGGCGTGATCGTGCGCGGTGGCACCTCCGCACACCATGTCCGGGCGCACGTGGCGCTCACCGCGCACGTCGCGCTCGGACTTGTGGTCATGGCGGCTCTGCTCGTGGCCGCCGGGAGCGGGGCACACGCAGCACCCGCCGACGGCCACTGCCACTCGTGTGGTGGCGGCATCGACGGAATCCGCCTCATGGCGCTCGCGCTATGCGCCGGCTATGTGCTCGTCACAGCGTGGTGCAGCCGCTCGGCACACCACACGTCCGGCGGACGCCTCCACTACTGGATGATGGCGCTCTCTGCCGTTGCGATGGGCGCGATGACGCTGGTGTGAGCCGTCGTCTCAGTCGTTGAGCCGGTCGAGGAGGTCGACGGCGGCCCGCGCGTACTCGCCGATCCAGCGGTCGTGGATGCGCTTGATCGGCAAGGGCGAGAGCGAGAGGTGACGCTCGCGGCCGATCCTGCGTCCTGAGACGAGCTCGGCGCTCTCGAGTACCCGCAGGTGCTGCAGCACCGTCGTGCGATCCACCTCGGGGAAGCGCGCGCACAACGCACCCGTGGTCAGCGGCTCTTCCTTGAGCGCGTCGAGCATGCGACGCCGCAGGGGCGACGCGAGGGCTTTGAAGACTGAATCGTCGTCGGTCCCCTTGCCCTCGGCATCCGTCATGTTATAAAACTACAACATGTCGAACGAACTGAGCTCTCTGTCTTTCACCGTGTCGGGCCGCGTTGCCCGCCCGGTCGCACAGGTCTACGAGGCCGTCGCCGATCCTGATCAACTGTCGAAGTACTTCACCACCGGTGGCGCCCGAGGACGCCTCGAACCGGGCGCCGACATCTCATGGGATTTCGCCGACTTCCCCGGCCGCTTCCCCGTGACCGTCGTCGAGGCCGACCCGCCCCGCAAGCTCGTCATCCGCTGGGAGGGACGATCCGCCCTCGAGAAGGAGACCACCACGACCTTCGAATTCGAGCCGATCGATGACAACGCTCGGACTCTCGTCACGATCACCGAGGAAGCCTGGCAGCTCACCCCCGACGGCGCGAAGAACGCGTTCGGCAACTGCGAGGGCTGGACCGGGATGCTGAACGCGCTCAAGGCCTGGGTCGAGCATGGCATCAACCTGCGCGAAGGGTTCTACGCCTGACATCCGTCGACCGTGCACGGCCGGCATGCGTCACCGGGAGCCGTCCGAAGAAGACCACCGGTGACGCTGCCTCGGCCACGCGATCGGTTGTGATCAGCTGCGCGGCGGGTTGGCGGGCAGCCACTCCTCGAGGGTCGTCTCGAAGACCTGCGCGCCATCGACGGGCATGAGCGTGCGCTCATCAATGCGCGCGCCGAAGTAGGGCGCCTCGGGGTCGGTGACGACCTCGCGCGGGTCGCCGCGGAAGGCGAGGCCGCGGCGCACGAGCTCGTCCAGGCCCATCACCTCGGGGCCGGCGATCTCGATGTCGGCGTTCAGCGGAGCGCCCGCGGCCGTGCGGGCCACAGCCGTCGCGACGTCCTCCGCGGCGATCGGCTGCATGAGTCCCGGCGACAGGTGGATCGCCTCGTTCTTGCCCGACACCGCCGCGATGCTGCTGATGAACTCGAAGAACTGGGTCGCGTGGACGAGCGAATACGGGATGCCCGACTCGCGGATCAGCTTCTCCTGCGCGGCCTTGCCGTGGAAGTACGAGATGTCCTGCGGGCGGTTCGTGCCGACGACCGTCAGGGCGACGTGGTGACCGACGCCGGCCTCGCGCTCGGCGGCGATGATGTTGCCGGTGGCGGTCGTGAAGAACTCCATGACGGCGTCCGGCTCGAACGACGGCGAGTTCGACACGTCGACGACGACGTCCGCACCCTCGAGGATCTCTTTCAGCCCCTCGCCGGTGACGGTGTTCACACCCGAGTTCGGTGACGCCGCGATCGCCTCGTGGCCGTGCTCGGTGAGCTTCGCGACGACCTTCGAGCCGATGAGCCCGGTGCCGCCGATGACGATGATCTTTGCCATGATGTGCCTTTCGTGTCACGAGCGCGGGAGAAGAGGAACGCTCACCAGCTACGACAAGATGGACGGCCTCGCTGTGACGGGTCCGCCCGATCTGTCGACTCCGGATGCCCCGGCCCGGGGGTTCAGCGGCGGTTCCAGCTCTCGAGCTTGTCGGGATTGGCGACGAGCCATGCTTCGCAGACCAGCGACTGCCGCACCCGCAGCACGAGCACCCCGACGACGGTGGCGTCGCGACGGACCACGACCCCCGGCATCCCGTTCACCGACTCGATGACCGCGTCGACCTGGGGGTCGCTCAGCACCGACAGGAGGTGACGGACGACCGCGACCCGCCCCTGCAGCGGCGTGCGCGGTGCCGGCACGTGGCCGCCGCCGTCCACGGTGAGCTGCACGTCGGGGTGCAGCATGCGGGCGAGCGTCGCGGCATCCGTCGTGCTCGTCGCGGCGATCAGCGCTCGGGCCGCGCGCTCATGTTCGGCGGCAACGAAGGTGGTGCTGGTGCGCAGGTACTTCAGCCACGTCGCCCGTCGGCGGGTCATGCCGCAGCCGGGGCGGCGTGCCCCAGCTTGTCGGGGCTCATCGTCCACAGCACCTGGATGATGCCTTCGTCGGACATCGTGAGCGCGCACGTGGTCATCACCCCGTCGGCGTCCGAGATCGTCGCGGCGGGCCGGCCGTTGAGTTCGACCCAGTCGATGGTCTTGCCGATCCAGAAATGGCTCGAGAAGGCGGCGATGAACTTCGCGACCCGACTGCGACCGGCGACGGGAATTCGGGCGGCCAGCTTGACGCCGTTGCCGTCGGTGTAGCTGACGACGTCGTCGGCGAAGAGCTTCTCGAGCGCCGAGACGTCGCCCTTCTGCGCGGCGTCGAGGAACGCCTCGAGGAGCCGGCGATGCTCGGACGCCTCCACCTGGGCGCGCTTGGCCGACGCGAGGTGTTTTCGCGCGCGACTGACCAGCTGCCGGGCGCTCTCGACAGTGGCCCCGACGATGTCGGCGATCCGCTCGTACGGATAGTCGAGGGCCTCGCGCAGGATGTACGCGGCGCGCTCGGTGGGCGTGAGCTTCTCGAGCGTGAGCAGGATGGCGAACTGCAGCGCTTCGCCGCGCTCCGCGCCCAGCGCGGGGTCGGCATCCGTATTCACCGGCTCGGGAAGCCACGGCCCGATATACGTCTCGCGGCGAGCCCGAGCGGACTGCGTCGCGTTGATCGACAGCCGTGTCGCGATCGTCGCGAGGAAGGCAGCCGGCTCGAGGATGCTGTCGCGGTCGGTGTTCTGCCAGCGGATCCAAGTCTCTTGAACGATGTCTTCGGCGTCCGCGACGGTGCCCAGCATGCGATACGCGATGCCGAAGATCCTGCGCCGGTGCTGTTCGAAGACGTCGACGGCCGAGTCCATATCATCCGCGTCCGCCGCGGGCGCCGTGCTCAAACCCATGCTGCCTCTCACTCCGGTCGCCGCGCTCAGCGTACGCCCGCAGCCGCGTGTGCGGCGAGACCGGAGTTGTCGGGCACCTGCACGCGCCACTGGTGGAAGGTCGTCGGGGCGATGATCGCGTCCGCGTCGGGCAGCAGCTCCCACCGGTCCAGTCGTGCTCCGAAGTACGTCGCGAGGGGGTCGGCGACGACCTCGCGTTCGTCGCTGGTCCATTGCAGTTCCCTTTCCGCCAGCTCGCGCAGCTCGAAGATCTCGGGGCCGGCGTGCTCGACGATCGACTGGGTCGGGCGTCCGAGCGCCGTGCGGGCGACGGCGGCGGCCACATCGTCGGCCGCGATGGGCTGCACGAGCGCGTCGGCGACGTGGGCGATGCCGCTGTGCATCGCCGCGGCGGTGATGCTGCGCACGAACTCGAAGAACTGCGTGCCGTGCACGATGGAGTACGGCCGGCCGGATGCCACGATCAGGCGTTCCTGCGCAGCCTTGGCCTGGAAGTACCCGCCCTCCGAACGCGCGAGTCGGTCGGTGCCGACGACCGAGAGCGCGACGTGGTGCCGCACGCCGGCGGCGTCGCCGTACGTGAGCAGGTTCATCGTCGAGGCGTAGAAGAACTCCCGCGCGGCCTCTTCGTCGAGGTACGACGAGTTCGAGGTGTCGACCACCGTCTCGACGCCCTCGAGCGCCTCTTCGAGCCCTTCGCCTGTGTACGAATTCACGCCGGTCGCGCGTGCAGCGACGACGACGTCGTGGCCCGTCTCCCGCAGCCGCGCGACCACGCGGGTGCCGATCAGGCCCGTTCCTCCGATGACAGCGATTCTCATATCGATCCCTCTCCGTCGCAGCGGTCCGCGCGCGGGCGCGCACGGGCTCATCAGCCACGACCGGATGCCTCGGCCGGATGTGACGGATTCGCGAGAACTCGTCGATATTCATGTCGGCTGTCACAGCTCGACGGGGTGGGCTGTCGTCTCTGGCAAGGGAACGTCTCCCCCGCTCGACCGATCCCGGCCCTGCTCGACAGATTCGCAAGGAACGATCATGACCACAGAAGAACCCACCATCGTCCTCGTCCACGGCGCCTTCGCGGAGTCCTCCTCCTGGAACGGCGTGATCCTGCGGCTGCAGGAGCATGGCGTGCGTGCGGTCGCCGCCGCCAACCCGCTGCGCAGTCTCAGCATCGACGCCGCCTACGTGCGCGACGTGATCGCGTCCGTCGGCGGCCCCGTCATCCTCGTCGGCCACTCGTACGGCGGGATGGTCATCACCGAGGCCGCCGCCGAGAACAGCGCCGTCGTGGGCCTCGTCTACGTCGCCGCGTTCACGCCCGACACCGGCGAGAGCGCGCTCAGCCTCTCGGCGAGCGCTCCCGGCAGCACGCTCGGCGAAGCCCTCGCCGCCTACCCGGTGTCGACGGGCGGCAACGAGTTCGCCATCCGCCCCGACGCGTTCCACCACCAGTTCGCCGCCGACGTGTCCGAAGAAGTCACGGCGCTCATGGCGGCGACCCAGCGTCCCGTCACCGAGACGGCCCTGTCGGACGCCCTTGCGGCGCAGCGTCCGGCGTGGAAGGACACCCCCTCCTGGCACGTGATCGCCGAGCTCGACCTCAACATCCCGGCTGCGGTCCAGCGCGCCGGCGCCGAGCGCGCGGGCTCGCGCGGCACGCACGAGATCCCCGGCGCCTCGCACGCCGTCGCGGTGTCTCAGCCCGACGCAGTCGCGGCCGTCATCGCCGAGGCCGGCAAGGCCTACCTCGCGAGCGTCGCCGAGGCCGACGCCGCGTGACGCGACCGGCGCCCTCGATGACGGTCCGGTCTCGGGGGCGCCGACGCCTCATGTCCCGTGCCCCGGTCCCGTATTCGCCGAACCGTCGCGATCGGCCGCTTGCACCCGGCGGAAGCGACCATTCGCGACGCCTCGACGCCGGGGGCGGGCCGGGGAGCGGGGCGGGGGCGGGGGTCAGCGCCGGACGAGCTCATCCGCGACGTTGTAGGCGCGCAGCCGCCCGCACATGCCGAAACCACGCTCGCCGCGCGGCTGCGGCGCCTGGCTCACGACAGCTTCGGCGAGGTGGTCCGGCGATCCCGCAACGATCGCACGCACCATCTCCTCGCTGCGGGCGGCTTGCCAGAGCGGACCGTCGCGCACGATCGATTCCCACGCGTGCGCGCGGTCCGACACCAATCGCGTCGCCGCCGCGTAAAAATCCCGCAGGGGCGTTGCGTCGCCGGCGACCATGGCAGCGCGCAGGCGGAGAAAGCCCTGAACGGCGAGGTCACGGCGGCGCGCCGCATCCCTCGCCCGTTCCGCGACCGTGGCACGTCTGGGCAACGTGGCCGCCTCCCGGTATCGCTCCGGGTCCGCGACCACCTCCGCCGGGAATGTCATCACGGCATCGCCCGCCTCCGGAAGACCGGCATTGCTCATGATGACGAGCACTTGCAGGTCGCCATGGTTGACGGCCCGGTGAATCGTGCCCGGAGTGAACCAGGCGACCGTGCCCGGGCTCAGCAGGATCTCTCGAGCTCCCGACAGGTCGAGCGTGTGCAACGCGCCCGTGCCGTTGAGGACCACGTAGCACTCCGTCGAGGCGAGGTGCAGGTGGGGGCTGCCTCCGACAACCCCGTCGGGCGCCGGGTCCTCGTACACATCGAGCAGCGTCACCGAGGTTCCGCCCGGGAACGAGCTCACAGCCGCAGTCATGATCCTGCCGTGCCGGCATGCGTAGCGGCGAGCGTGTCCGCGCCGCGGTCACTCAGACTCTGCAGAACATCGCGGGCGAGACCCGCCACGTCCTGCGCGCGGTCGGCCGTGGCATCCGCGACGCCCACGCCGTAGCGGAAGACGACGGTCTCGCCGGGTGCCACCGCCAGCTCCTCGCTGAAGAAGGGCGCCGGGTTGACGCACGCGAACTCCTCGGTGCGGACGAACCACTGCGGCGGATGCTGCGGGTTGTCGCGGTGGTCCACGAACGCGAGGACCGACTCCGCGTCAATCTGGTCGTGTCTGCCCGCGAACGCCATCCATTCGTGGCGCTGTCCCCGCATGTCGTTGCCCGAACCCGAGCCGGCGGGACTGATCGCGAGGCCGCCGGTGAACGACCGGGGTCCTCGCCAGAACAGGCCGCCGTAGCCCGCGTTGTCGCGGCCTCGGGTCGTGGGCGAGCCGATCGAGATGGCGGCTTCGGTGACGTTCGTCATGGCGGTCTCGAACGTCAGCACCCAGGTGTCGTCTGTCACGGCCCGGGCGGTCACGGCGCGTCGCTCGGTGAACATCCGGAGTCCACGCTCGGTGATCCAATCGAGCGTGTGGACGAACGCGGCCACGCCATCGTCGATGCCGGCCCGCTCGACGCTGCGGTGCACCTGCGACCCGTCGTTCGGAAGCTGCACGTAGAACTGGCCGTGAACGTAGGTCGGGCCTCCCCAGAAGTTCTCATCGTCGACCACCGGCAGCGACCACGAGATGCCCTTGTGCCAGACGTGGTCGTGCGGCCGGAACAGACTCACGATGCGTCCGGAGCGGGTGCGGATGGGGCTGAGGTAGGGCTTCGGCGACTCCAGCTGCGGGCTGTCGGGCACGAACGTATAGCGGAACAGCTCCATGTCACCGTCGAACACCGCGAAGGAGGTGTCGTCCTGGAGGAACTCGAGGGCGGCGGCGGTCATGCGGCCACCTCTTTCAGCGGCGCCCACGGCACGGCGCCGCCGTCCATGCTGTGCGAGAAGGGATCGCCGTCGTCGATCTCACCGGCCCGGACCGGAACGGCCCGAAAAGCCGATGCGTAGGTCGCTGCAGCGAACTCCAACGTGCGGCGGGAATCCTGGATGTCGACACCAGGCTCGTCCCCCGCCGCGAGCGCGTCGAGGATCGCCTCGATCTGCAGGCGGTGCCCGCTGATCTCATCGCTGTCGCCATCCCACAGCTCGGCGAGGTGCTCGTGGCCGGGGGCGGGCGTGAAGGTCCAATCGCGGTCGGAATAGCCGTAGAGGTGCTCGACCTCCGCTGTCGCGAACTCGTAGTCGAAGCGCAGGCGGGAGGTCTCACGGGGCGAGACGACGGAGTTCACGACCGTGGCGAGCGCCCCGTTCTCGAACTCCGCCAAGGCGATCGAGACGTCCTCGGTGTCGGTGGGCCGTGACTGACGCGCGGCGAACGCGCTGACACGCGACCACGGACCGAGAACGGCGAGGAGGAGGTCGAACTGGTGGATGCCGTGCCCCATGGTCGGCCCGCCGCCCTCGACCTCCCAGCGCCCCCGCCACGGCACCTCGAAGTACTCGTCGGGACGGAACCACATCGTCTCGCAGGTCGCGACCTGCGGACGCCCGAGCACACCCGAATCGGCAAGTCGGCGCAACCGCAGAGCACCTGCGCCGTAGCGGTGCTGGAACACGGTGAGCACCGGCACACCGGTGCGGGCTTCCGATGCGACCAGCTCGTCCACCTCGCGGAGGCTCAGCGCGATCGGCTTCTCGACGAGAGCGGGCACCCCGGCCTGCTGCGCCAGCAAGGCCAACGGCACGTGAGACTTCGGGGGTGTGCAGATGTGCACGAGGTCGAGGGTCTCGGCTTCAAGAAGCGCGGCAGCATCCGTATAGATCTGCGCGGCGCCGAACTTTTCGGCGAACGCGCGCGCCCGCTCCTCGTCCACGTCGGCGACCGCCACGATCTCGGCCTTGGCACCGAGCTCGGTCAGCGCTTGGGCGTGCGCGTGGGCGATGCCGCCTGTGCCGATGATGGCAACACGCGACGGCTGAAGGGTGGCGGACATCAAGAGGTCTCCTGAGTTTCGTGGCGGTGTGACCGGGGAGCCGCCGGCGGCGGCTCCCCGGTCCTTGTCTGCGTGCTATCAGTTCGCGGCGTCGATCTCGGACTGCAGCTCGGCGACGAAGGCCTCCGCAGCATCCATCGGGGTCGTCTGACCCGCCAGCACCTCCTGCGTGTAGCGCTGCAGGATGCCTTCGATGCCGCTGGCACCGTTCGGCGTCACCACGGGCGCCGTGCCGGGCGTGACGCGCTCCTGGTACTCGACGGCCGCCGCGTCGGTGGGCGACAGGCTGTCAGCGAGGAAGTCGCGGATGGCGGTGTTGGCCGGGATGCCGCGCTCCGTGCCGATGATCTCGGCGGCCTCCTCGCTGTTCACGAGGAAGTCCACCAGCAGAGCCGCCTCGGCGGGGTGGTCGCTCGTGGCGGAGACGGACCAGTACATCGACGGCTTGTAGGAGTTGGGGTCGACGCCCTCGGGCTCGGGCAGTTTCAGCAGGCGCAGGTCGCCGCCGTTCGCGGCCTGCAGCGCCGTGATCTGCGTGTTGTACGCCATGCCGAGCGCGACCTTGCCGGTCGCGAGCGGACCGCCCGAGATGCCGGCGGCCTGACCCTCGAAGATCGCGTCACCGGCCTGCGACGCACCGGACTCGATCATGTCGAGCTGGAGCTGCCACATGTCGGCGAGGTTCTGCGGGTCGAGGGTGACCTCGTTGTCCTCGTTGAACACCTCGTTGTCCGCCGAACGCGCCCAGTACTTGACGCTGCCCGCGTCGAGGCCGCCGATCGTGCCGGTGCCCGTGATGGCCCCGCCGCTCTTGTCGCTGAGCTCCTGCGCGACGGCCGCGTAGTCGTCCCAGGTCCACTCGTCGTCGTTCGGCAGCTCGACGCCGTACTGCTCGAACAGATCGGCGTTGGCGACGATCGAGTACACCGCCACACCGATCGGCAGCGCGTATTGCGTGCCCTGCAGCTGACCGGTGGCCAGAGCCTCCTCCGGGATGTCGCCCGTGTCGGTGTCGAGGCCCGCGAAGTCGTAGAGGGCGCCGCGTGCACCGTACGAGGCGAGGTAGAGCTCGTCCATCTGGATCACGTCCGCGGCGTCACCGGCCGCCGTGGCGGTGGCCAGCTGGTCCCAGTAGCCGGTCCAGTCGGTGTACTGCGGCTCGACGGTGATGTTCGGGTACTCCTCCTCGAACGCGTCGATGGCGGCCTGGGTCTGCTCGGCGCGGGCGTCGCCGCCCCACCACGTGATGCTGATGGTGACGGGCTCGTCGCTGAGTTCGGGGTCGGTGCTGCCACCGGTGGACCCGGTGCCGGCGCAGCCGGCCAGGACCAGCGCCGCCGTGGCGGTCGCGGCGGCACCGATGCCGGCGCGACGCAGGATCTTGCGATTCATGAGGTGCTCCTCGGGATGTGATTCGGGTTGGTGGTGATGGTGGAACGGGGATGCCGCGTGCGGCGCAGCATCCGCCTACTTGCCTCCGGTGGTCGCGATCCCCTGGATGAGGAATCGCTGGCCGAGGAGGAAGACGATGAAGACCGGCAGGAGCGATACGACGCTCATCGCGAAGACGGCGCCCCAGTCGGTCGCCGACTGCGCATCGACGAACGCGCGCAGGGCGAGCGGCGTCGTGTACAGGTCGGGCTTGGTGAGGTAGATGAGCTGCGAGAAGAAGTCGTTCCACACCCAGATGAAGGTGAAGATCGTCGTCGTCCCGAGCGCAGGGACCATCAGCGGCAGCACGATCTGGAAGAAGATGCGCGCATGACCGGCGCCGTCGATGCGTGCGGCCTCGTCGAGCTCTTTCGGGATGCCGCGGATGAACTGCACCATCAGGAAGATGAAGAAGGCGTCCGTCGCGAGGACCTTCGGGATGATCAGCGGCAGGTAGGTGTTCACCCAGCCCAGCTGACTGAACATGATGTACTGCGGCACGATGATCACGTGGATCGGGAGCATGATCGTCACGAGCATGATCGCGAACCAGACGCGCTTGCCCCGGAAGTTCAGTCGCGCGAAGGCGTAGGCGGCGAGCGAGCACGACACGAGGTTGCCGAGGATGCAGCCGATCACGACCAGGGCCGAATTGACCATGTAGTGCCCGAACGGCTGGAGGAAGGCATTCCACCCGTTCAGGTAGTTCTCGATCTCGAAGGTCCGCAGCAGGATGCTGGGGTCAGTGAAGATCGCGTCATTGGGCCGGAACGAGCTCGTCACCATCCAGAGGACGGGATAGAGCATGAGCAGCGCACCGGCGATCAACACGACGTGCTTGACCGCGGACCGCACCGGCTGGTTCACGCGCCGCCGGCCGGCGTTCTTCTTCGTCGCGCCGGAGGGCGCCGACAGCAGCGTGGCCGTCATCGTCTCGTCGCGACGGTCGATGGTGTCAGTCATCGTAGAAAACCCAATACTTCGAGGCCCAGAAGTTGATCGCGGTGAATGCGCCGATGATGACGACGAGCAGCCACGCGAGGGCGGACGCGTAGCCCATGTCGAACGCACCGAAACCGCGCTGGTAGAGGTAGAGCGAGAAGACGAGCGTCGAGTCCGCCGGCCCGCCTGTGCCCCCGGAGACGACGAACGCCTGCGTGAACGACTGGAATGAGTGGATGATCTGCAGCACCAGGTTGAAGAAGATGATGGGGCTCAGGAGCGGCATCGTGATGCTCCAGAACTGGCGCCACCTCGACGCGCCGTCCACGCCCGCCGCCTCGTAGTACGAGCCCGGGATCTGCCGCAGCCCCGCCAGGAAGATGACCATCGGCGCGCCGAAGGTCCACACGTTCAGCACGATCAGCGTCCACAGTGCGGTGTCGGGATTCGAGATCCACCCCTGCCCGTCGATGCCGAACATCGCCAGGAAGTCGTTGAAGAGGCCCTCGACGCCGAACACCGTCCGCCACAGCACCGCGATGGCGACGCTGCCTCCGATGAGCGAGGGCAGGTAGTACACCGAGCGGTAGAACGAAAGCCCTCTCACACCGCGGTCGAGCAGGACGGCCAGCGCAAGCGCGAAAGCGAGCTGCAACGGCACCGACACGAGGACGTACGTGAAGGTCACGCCGAGCGACTTGTGGAGCCGGGCATCAGTCAGCATCCGCACGAAGTTCTCGAGCCCGATGAACACCGGCGGCTGCAGCAGGTTGTATTTCGTGGTGCTGAGCCAGAGCGAGGCGACCATGGGTCCAGCGGTCACGGCGAAAAGACCGATGAACCACGGAAGCAAGAACAAGAATGCGGCTTTGTCGTCGCGCTTGTCGGACTTGGTCTTGCCGCCGAGGTGGCGAAGCTCGCTGATCGCGCTCATCGGACGAGCCGATCGCTGGCGCGCAGGCGCGAGACGTGCCGGCGGTGTCGCGGCGGTGCTGATACCGACACAGATGCTCCTTTGAATCCCATAACGTGATCGTTCACTTTTGGCGGCTACCTGACCATAGTGAACGATCATGTTTTCTGTCAAGATGGATGCGATGGATACGACAGCGCCCCGAGCGAAGCGGCCGACGATCATGGAGGTCGCGCGCCTCGCAGGGGTCTCGCATCAGACCGTCTCGCGGTACCTGCGCTTCGACGGCGAAGGGCTGAAGCCGCAGACGCTGGATCGCGTTCGCGCGGCGATCACCGAACTGGACTACCGTCCGAACCTCATCGCCCGCTCGATGCGCACACGGCGCAGCGGACGCCTCGCCGTGATGATCCCGACCGTGGCGTTCAACCCGGCCCGTATGCTCGCCGGCGCCAGCGCCGCCGCTCATGACGCCGGCTACACGGTCGACGTCATGAGCTTCGAAGGCGGCGCAGAGTCTCGCGGCGAGCGTCTGCTCGACCTCGCCGAATTCGGGCAGGTCGAGGGTGTCCTCTCGTTCGCCCCGATCGACCCGAGTGTCCTCGATCGGCTCTCGAGCGGCACGACCGTCACCGTGGCGGCCGAGCTCGACGACGAGATGCGCGGGATCGGCGAACTCGCCGACGCTTCCGCCGTCGTCACGATCATCGAGCACCTCGCTTCGCTGGGCCACCGCCGGTTCTTTCACGTCGCCGGCGATCAGCAGTTCACTTCGGCCAGGGCGCGGGCACAGACGTACGTGGAGACGATCGGGCGCCTGGGACTGCAGTCCGTCGGCGTGTACCAGGGCGACTGGTCGGGGGATTCCGGTATGGCCGCGGTGGCGACCCTCGCCGACGACGTGAAACCGCTCGCGATCATCGCGGCGAACGATCTCGTGGCCGCCGGCGTCATCAAAGCCGCGACCGAGCGCGGGTGGCGCGTGCCCGCAGACGTGAGCGTGACGGGTTGGGACGACACCACCACCGCGCCGTTCTTGATCCCTTCGCTCACCTCGGTGGAGATCGACCTGGAGCGGATCGGCAGCAACGCCATGAACCGGCTGATCGCTGCGATCCGGGATGAGACACCTGTCCTCAACCCGAAGCGCTCCACACGCGTCATCTGGCGCGAATCCGTGGCAGCTCCCGCCGCACCGGCCGAATCCTAGGCGAACCGCACCCGTCGCCCGTCGGGTCGGGACGGGCGAGCAGGGGTGCCGGGATGGGGCGCCCTCGGGGGCGCCCCATCCCTGCCGTCAGCAGCCGGCCGAGTCGTATGCGACCTCTCGAGTGAGCTGGATCTGCTCACCTTCGACGAGCGCCGACGCGGTGATCGCGACGGTACCGGCCGGCATCTCTGCGAGGCCGGTGTTGAACGGGTGCGACCTGCTCTTGCCCGCCGGGACGACCGGCCACTGCTTCGACCTGTAGGAGGTCTCGAGCGTCAGCGACAACGGCACCTGCTCGGCGTTCGTCACCCTGACGACCAGCACCACGTTCCGGCCGGCGCATCGCGTATCGATCTCGGCCGTGACGTCGAGCTGAGGCTCGGCGATCGCTCGGTCGATGACGACGAGATAGGTTGCGAAATCGCCGGCGAACGAGTTCACCGTGACCTCGAACCTGTTCTCGCCGTCCTCCAGGGGGAGCCTCGCGCCGGACGCGCCGGCGGCGACGTCCTCACCGTTGATCTGCACGACTTGGCCCTCCCAGCCCAGGCGCCAAGAGAGATCGACCGACGAGACGGATGCCTCGAGCGGGCCGTCCAGGCGGTACGGGTCGTCGCCGCCATGCCGGGCGGGGTCGAATTCGGGAGTGAGGGAGTGACCCGCCACCTGGAGGTCGCGCAGCGCGGCCAGCTGGCTCGGGTTGACGCGCGAGATCGAGATGGAGTGGGTGCGCTCCGACCCGTCCTCGGCTCTCACGACGACGGGAATCGTCGTGACGATGTTCGGATCGCTCGCAGCGCCGCCCGCCAACGGCACCGACACGGACTCTCCCGGATCGGCTGCAGTGCCGTTGATCTGCACCGTGGCGAACCCGCTGCGCGCTGCGGCCGAGATCGCGATCTCCTCGGCGAAGGCGTCGACTTCACCCGCGAAGGTCAATCCATCTGCCGAGGCGGTCAGTTCGACCTCTCCTTCCGCGGTCGCGGCGCTCACGGACGCGAGCGAAGCGTCGGCATAGTCGTACGGCGTGCCGATGTTCACCCGGAAGTAGTCCACGAGCAGGTCGCCCACGTTCGACCCGTTGATGAAGAAGAGGAAGTAGTCCAGGTCGTCGACCTTCGTACGCAGCGGCTGGTCGATCAGGACCGGCGTGGCCATGTCGTCGATGTAGAAGTCGAAGGTCCCACTGTCGAGATCCACGACATTGCGAACGGTGTACCACTGCCCCACGGCGTACGGCGCCACGGAGCGCACCGAACTCGAGCCGGTGACGTTGTGCGTGATGATGTTGCCGCCTGCGAACCCGATCGTCGCCGAGGGGTTCGCCGACCCGGCCGGGTTGGAGGCGTTCCAGCTGCTCTCGGAATAGGAGTACAGCGCCAGCTGGTTGGGCGTGCCGTTGGTCGTCGTCCGCTGCAGGCGCGCCTCGACCGTGACGGTGCCCGTCAGGTTCAGTTCGGCGGTGTTGTGCACCCCCAGCGTGGCCGAGGTCGCGCTGGACTTGTTGATGCGCAGATAGCTGTTTCCCGCGTCGGCGGCGTCCGCCACGACCTCGATCGTGCCCGCAGCCGGCGCGGACCGAGCGGTGAGAACGCCGTCGGTCGTCGCGGTGAACGCACCTACCGCCTCGTCATCGAAGGTCTCGTTGATCGCGTAGGTGGTCTCGCCGACCTCGCGCCGCAGCACCAGGTTCACCGTGACGGTGCGCGCAGGGGTCACCTCGACGTCGGCCTGCGACGCCGGCTCGTAGCCCTCCTTCGCCGCCACCACGGTGTAGCCGGCACCCATCGCGACGCCCGGGAGCGCGTACGCGCCTGAGGCATCGGTCGTCGCGGTCGCGACGGTCTGATCGCCCTTGAGGACTTTCACCTCGGCACCGTCCAGTCCCGACCCCGAAGACGTCACCACGCCGGCGATCGTCCCTTCGGTGGCCGTCGTCGCACCCAGTGAAAGGGGCGTGGTCAGCGTCTGCCGGTCGGCCAGCGCGACGGTGACGGGCTCGCCATCGGCGTACCCTTCGGCGGAGGCGACGAGCGTGTAGCCGCCCGCGGGGATCTCCAGCGAGTAGCGGCCCCGCACGTCAGCGGTCGTCGTGCCCGCGCCGTACGACACGGTGGCGCCGGCGACAGGATGCCCGTCGGCATCCGTCACCATTCCGGAGATCACGCCGTATCCCTCGGCGGGCTCGTACGACGTCGGTCCGATGTGCGGCGGCGTCGACAGCGAACGGCCGAAGAAGTCGACCGCGAGCGGCACCTGGCTCTCGCCGCGAGCGCCCGTCACGCCGAATCCGGGTGCGATCTGACCGAGGTCGACCGCTCGCCCGGCGTTGATCAGCGGCGAGTCTGCGGAGCCGATCATGGCGTTGGTGACTCCGGAGGCGAGGTCGCCCTTCAGCAGCGGATCCGTCACGGTGGCCTGCGCATCAGCACTGGGCGCCGTCACCCCCGGGCCGAAGTAGGAGTTGTTGCTGAAGCTCACTCCCGGGAACTGGGTGCGGAAGGCCGCGCCCGCGACGTCGGGGCGCGTGTTGAAGAAGACGTTGTTGAACACGTAGTGCGGGTTGCGGGCGTTGAGGTAGCTGGCGGCGTTGCCCGACGACTCGAAGAATCCCACGGTGTTGTTCCGGATCGGTTGCACCGTGTTGTACATCAAGTTGTTGTAGACGACGTTGACGCCCGTGTCACCGTGCGGGTTGATGTAGTTGCGCTCGATGTCGCGGATGATGTTGTAGCGCACGACGGCGGTGCTGAAGCCGAAGCCGCACAGGAGGATGCCCTCACCCGATCCGTGGACGTAGTTGCCCTGGATGAGGATGTTGGAGGTGCCACGGTCGGGATCGATGCCGTTGGAGTCTGCGGCGCCCGTGCGTCCCTCGAGTTCCGCGACCTCATTGTTCTGGACGACGATGTTGTCGGCGTAGTACATCTCGATGCCCGAGACGCCGGCGCCGTCGATGAGGTTGTCCTCGACCGTCGCCCCTCGCACGCTCGTGAGGTACATCGAGTCCCAGCCGTACTGGGTATCGCGGTTGGTCAGATAGTTGCCGGTGATCTCGACGTTCGAGTGCGGGCGCCAATCCGGGTCCTCGGTCAGCGTTCCGTCGGGGGCGGCGCGCCCCGCGGCACGGTCGCCCCAGCCGGGAGGCAGATCCTGGTAGCGATTCGTTCCCATGCCGGCGAACTGCTTGAAGACGAGGTTCGCGAACGCGGTGTTGGCGATGTAGTTGTCGCGGATCGAGATGTCTTCGAACTGCGACGCCGTCTGCGCGTCGCCCTTGAGCCCTTCGAAGAGGATTCCCCCGGTGCGCTTGGAGCGGTCGAGGCCTGCGGCGCTGACCGACCACGTGTAGCCGGTGACGTCGCGGATGAACACGTTGTGGATGTCGTAGCCCCGCAGGGTGCCGGCGTTCTCGGCCTGGACGTGGATGCCCCGCAGGTCGCCGGTCGCCGGGTTCTCGTCCCCCGGCGCCTGGCCGAGGTTGCGCGCGGGCTGGAAGGTCGTCGCGTCGAACCCGGCCGTCTCGTTGCTGATCTCGAGGTTCGAGATGTCCCAGTGCTCCTGGTTGTTCAGCTGGAGGACGTCGTTGACGACGCCGAGACCGTGCAGCTCGGGCGCGGCACCGTCGCCGTAGCTCGAGAGCACGATCGGCGCCTCGGCTGTTCCGGAGCCCCCCGGCGCGAGCAGCGCGGTCGCGTCGGGACCCGACACGTTCGTCGGCTGCCCGCTGCTCCACGTCGTGTAGTCATATGCCTCACGGGCCACCTCTGTGCCAGAAGCCGACCACGAGCTGCCGGCTTTGAGGAGGATGCGATCGCCCGGATGGAAGTCGGACCCGTTGATGTTCGCGAACGTGCGCCATGCGGTGGCCGCAGACCGGCCGTCTGCCGTGTCGTCGCCCGACTGCGAGTCGACGAAGTACGTCGTCCCGCTGCCTTGCGGCGCGGACCCATCGGTGACGACGAGTTCACCGCTCGCAACAACACCGCGCCCATCGGCGTGCAGCTGCGACTTGTCGGTGAACCCGGCGAACTCCACGCCGGCGGCCTCCGCCGCCGCCGCAGGGCCGGCACCGAGGGCAGGAAGCCCGACGCCCAGCAGCGCGGCCACGGTCACCGCAACCGTGGCGACGGGCCGCCGCACAGAGAGAGACAAGGACATCGTCGTTCCTTTCGTTCGGCAGGGCCGCGCGGCTCAGGAGCGGCGCGGTCGTCCAGCACCAGACAGGCGCGATCGCACCGCTGCGATCGCGAACAGTGATCGTTCACTGTCCGGCGGCCTCAGATTAGTGAACGATCACTTAACGTGTCAAGAGAATTCATCTGAGCACACGTCACCGGTGGCCGTCCGAAGACGATCACCGGTGACGTGTGCTCAGTCCGCGCCGCTCAGTCTTCCGGGCGGTGCAGGTACGGACGACGCGTGCGCGTGAGGACCACGCCGAGGACGATCAACCCGATCGCGAGGAGGAACGGGACGGATGCCACTCCCGTCGCCGGGAGCGCGCCCTGGCCGGAGCCACCCGAGGCCCCCGGGCGGGGGTCGCCGCCGCCGGGCGGATCGGTGGACGGAGGCCGGTCGTCGAGATCGACCACGAACAGCGTGTAGACGCCGCTGGTCGAACCGTCCACCCGATCATTGCCCGAGTACACGGCGGTGATCTCGTTGTCGCCGAGGCCGAACGCCGAAGCAGGGAAGCTCTGCGACGTGCCCGCGCCCGCCGACAGCGGGATCGGATCGCCGAGCGGGGCGGTGCCCCGGAAGAGCTGCACCGTGCCCGTGGGCTCGAACGGAGCGTCACCGATCACGGTCACCGACACCGGGAAGGTGACCGATTCGTCTCCGTACAGCCCGTCCGGCGCGCTCGAGGTGAGCGAGGTCTGGCTCGTCGACGGCGGCAGAACGGTGAGCGCGTAGTTGGTGAACGTGCTGGCCTGGTGGCCCGTCGCGGTGTCGGTATAGGTGGCGAGCACGTGGTGCTGCCCTTCGGCGCCCGCGGGGCTGGGCGGGCTGGTGGCGACTCCGTCGCCGGCGAGCGGCACCGGATCGCCGAGATTCGTCCCGTCCACGCTGAACTGGATCGCGCCGCTGTTCACCGGCTGGTCCACCGCGGTGGACGTGACGGTGGCCGTGTAGGTGATCGATTCGCCGACTGCGGCGACACCGCTGCCGTCGACGGCGACGGCGTCGGAGGTCAGGGCCAGGGTGGTGGGCCACGGCACGGAGAACAGGCTGAACTCCGCAGTCTTGATCAGGTGAGCGGGGTCGGCCACCACCCGTGCCTCGACGGTGAACTTGCCCAGGGGCGCGCCCAGTGCGGCAGTGAGCTGGGCCTGCATCCGTCCGTCGGCGCCGGTGTTCCCACGGAACGTGGAGCCGTCGCCGGGGGCACCGACGAAGGTCGCGGGAAGGCGACCGTCGACCTGCGCGATCGTCAGCTCGACGGCGGTCATGCTCGTCGGTCCGTGTATCGCATCGACGTACTCGACCACGAGCGGCTCCGCGAACGCGCTGCCGGTCGTCGCGCTCTGATTATTGCCGCTGACGATGTTCACGGCACTGCGGGACGTCGGCACGGGCACGATGAGGTCGACCTTGCCTTCGTTGAGTCCATCCCTGTTGCTGTGGTCACCGCGGGGTCCGGAGTAATAGTGCACCGGGTCGGGCGAGTGAGGCGTCACGTACGAGGCGCCACCGCCCCCGCCACCACCACCGCCGAGCCGGCCGTCCTGCGCGCCGTGGCCCTTTCCACCGCCGTGGTAGCCGCCACCGCCCCCGCCGCCGCCACCGCCGTCGGTGGCGCTGGTGGCGTGGCCGCCGTTGACGCTGTTCTCGCACCCGTTGCCCGGGTGCTGGCCGCCGCATCCGCTCGCACCGCCGTCGGGATCGCCGCCCACCGAGCCGTCTGCGCCGGGCGAACCGGCGTTGCCGCCGTCGCCTCCGTCGGCGCTGACCGCGTAGCCGCCGCCACCACCACCGCCACCGCCGACCACGAGGTACTGCAGGTTCTCCAGACCCGTCGTGACGCCACAGGGGGTGCTCGACTGCTTGACGGCGGTGGAGCCCCCTCCTCCGGCGCCGTCGCCTTCGCTGCCGCTCGTGCCGCGGTGGCCGCCGTGACCGTCGCCCCAGCCGCCGCTGGCATGACCGTACTGCCCCACACGGATCTCGAGCTGCGTCCGCTCGACGACCGGCACCACGGCCTGCACTCCTCCGCCGGCGCCGCCGATCCCGGTGCGGTCCGGGAAGTCGGATCCGCCGCCACCGCCCCCGCCACCGAGCGCGTCGACGAAGATCTCGTCCACGCCATCCGGCACGCAGAAGGTCTGAGGGTGCCCCGTGTGGTCGAAGTGCGACGTCCGCACGCCGTCAGCCGACGTCAGGATGAGGACGTAGCCGTCGCCGGAGTCATCCGCGACGGAGATCTGCGGATTGTTCACCGCGGAGGACGCATAGGAGGCCCCGCCCCCGCCTCCCGCTCCCGCCGACCCCGGAGCGATCTCCTCGTGACCCGGATCGATCTGCGCCTCTTGCCCGGCGGCACCGCCGCATCCGCCGCCGTGGCCCCCACCGCCACCACCGCCCGCTCCGCCACCCCCCGTGGTGTGGAAGTCCGCACCCTTGCCGCCGGCATTCGGTCCCCCGCACTCCGTGCCGTCCGCGGTGGTTCCGGCGGTGTTGTTCTCGCCGGCGCCCCCCTCCGTGTCGTCACCTCCGCCGTCGCCGCCGTCACCGCCGGACTTGAGCGCCAATCCGGGGCCGCAGTAGTAGAAGAATCCACCACCGCCGTTCTTCAGGGTGCTGCTCTCGAGGCAGTTGGGGGCATCGCCTGCGGCACCGCCTCCGCCGCCGGCGACCGCCAGCGGGTTGCCGGCGGCGTCCAGGATCGCCGACGCTCCCCCACCCCCGCCGCCGTCGTATCCGAAGGAGTAGATCGTGAAGAAGTCATTGAGGTTCGACCAACCGGTCCCGCGTGCGCCACCGGGCGCGTAGGCCGAGGCACCCCCCTCGGACGTGCCGGCACATCCCACCTGCACCTGCAGTTGCTGGCCGTGGGTGACGTTCAGTCCCCCGGTGACCTGGCCGCCGAGTCCGCCGAGACCGGTGTGGGCCGGGTTGGGGGTCTGGCCCTGGCCGCCCACGACCTCGATGTACACGCTGGTCACGCCCGTCGGGACCGTGTAGAGCTGCGTCGGCTTGCTCGGATCGCAGTAGAACGGCGTGATCGTGATCTGGTCACCCGGCAGCGGATCATCCGGCAGCGGTGCCGCCGACGCCGCGGCCGGTTGGCCGACCAGCCCCAGCGTGAGAATCATCGCCCCCAGCACGCCCGCATACCGTCCCCAGCCGCGACTCATCCGCCGTGCGCCCACGATGATCCTCCCCAGTGTGCCGCCCCCGTAGCCGGACACGTACAATGTACATTATGCAAGCCGCCGGTCAACAGCCTTTTTCGAAGAGCGGGCCCCCGGCTTCGCGGAGCCGACGCGCACGCAACAGCCTCAGTCTCGGTGAGATCGTGGGTGCGGCGATCGAGATCGTGACCGAGCATGGCTTGCAAGCCCTGACGATCCGATCGGTCGCGAACCGGCTGGGCGCGTCGCCGATGGCGGTGTACAACTACGTCGAGAATCGCCAGGCCCTCGAGCTCGCGATGCTCGAGGCGGTCACCGCCGGGCTGCCCGTCGAGGTCGAGGGGACGGACGCGCTGACGCGCCTGACGACCCGAATGCACGGCCTGCACGACCACATGGCGGACTATCGGTGGGCCCTGCAGCTGGTCACGTCGGGGGATCTCGTCCCCACCAATTCGTTCCCCTTCGCCAATGCGTGCATCGGCGAGTTCATCGAGCTGGGGCTGACTCCCGCCGACGCGATCTACAGTTACGGCGCGTGCTGGCACCTGGTGCTCGGAGAGCTGCTGGACCGGCATCCCGGCCCCACGAGGAAGCTCGACGGCCGCACCCAGCGCGAGCACGCCCTGCGCGACATGGATCCCGAGGATCACCCGCACTACGTGCAGGTGATCGATGTGCTCGACCCGAGCGAGGGGCCGCCTCCCTGCCAGTTCAGCAGGACGTTCGGCATCCTCCTCCCCGGACTGATCGCCGCGGGGCTGGCTTCGAGCTGACGCGCAAGCCTTCCACCCCGGGTGTCAGGCGATGCGAGTCCCCGTCGGCAGGCGACCGGCGGGCGTGCGCGTCCGCGCCCAGGCCCACCACATCAGACCCGCGGCCAGAAGCGCCTGCAGCGCCACGCCCACGAACCAGCTCGGTGTTGTGCGCGCGATGACCTCTTCCGGCGTCTCGTTGTCTTGAAGCGGCGTGCCGGAGCAGTTGTCCCAGCGCTGCTCGAGCTCGGGCGGCTGCTGTACGTACCTCACCCCGGTCTTGATCTGGCCGAAGAGGTCGACGGGGTATCCGTTCGCGTCGAACTGCGTCGGTGTCGCGTCCGCGAGGATCACGAACGGATTGGCGGCCAGCATCCACCACACCCGGTCGAAGCGCGGCACCTCGTACGTCGTGACCTGCCATTGGCCACACGTGATCTCGACGTCCTCGTCGCAGGGGTAGTCCCGGCTCGACTCCTCCCCCGGCATGCAGGGGAACGTCTCGCCCTCGTAGTTCTCGTAGTCGTATCCGCGGTGGTGGCTCGTCGCCTCCGATCGCACCGTGTAGCCGACCAGCGCGAAAGCGATGAGCGTGCCGATCACGAGCGCCGCCACCACGAGATACGTGGTCGCGACGGAGAACAGCGGACGAGACAGGATGCCGCTCAGCGCGACGCCGATCGCCGCGATCACGCCCACCTCGAACACGAGCACGAGCAGCGACACCGAGATGGTGGCGGGGTCTGCCCCTCCGGCGAGTGTCGCGATCAGCAGGAACGGCACGGACACCACGACGAAGGCAAGCCCCGTGATCCACGCCGCGAGGAACTTGCCCACGAGGATCTCGAACGTCGTGGCGAGCGTGACCTGCACGGGGGCGAGGGTCGCGGCATCCCGATCCCCGTTGATCGCGTTGCCGCTGAGCGTCGGCGAGACGAGCACGACGAGCAATAGCGTGATGTAGACGATCGTCGAGTAGATCGCCGCGCCGGGTTCGTTCGTGTACCCCCACGCGAGGAACGACAGCGCCGTCACGATCACGAGCAGCAGGGCGAAGACGCCGAGCAGCACGTACCAGGCGACACTGCGGGTGCGTTGCGTCAGCTCGAGGCCGACGATGGTGCCCAGGCGCTGACCGTTCACGATGTCGCCTCGCTCTCGTCCGCTGCGGCGCCGGGTTCGGGGGGCGGTTCGGCCGCCGAGACCTGCGGCGGCACGCCCTCACCGAGGTCGAGGAAGGTGCGCTCAAGCGTGCCCTGCGCCGCCGCGAACTCCACCACGCCGAGTCCCGCAGCGACGAGTTCGCGCAATGCTGCGGCTGCGGCATCCTCCGTCTCGAAGGCGACGACGGCGTCGCGCCGGTCGACGCGCACAGCCTCGACCGGGATTTTCAGGGCTGTCGCAATGTGTTCTGCGGCGACGGATGCCTCGGCTCCCGCGATCCGCACCCGCCACGGGCGGGCGCGGCGCGAGGCCGCCTCGACCCGGCCGGGGTCGACCGTCGCTCCGGCGACGAGGAAGACCGCGTCGTCGACGACCTCTTCGAGCTCGGACAGGATGTGGCTCGACACCAGGACCGTGCGACCCTCGGCGGCGAGGCGGCGCAGCAGGATGCGCAGATCGATCCGGGCCTGCGGGTCCAGCCCCGACGCGGGTTCGTCCAGCAGCAGCACGCGGGGGTCGTGCACGAGCGCACGCGCGAGTCCGAGCCGCTGCTTCTGGCCGCGCGACAGCACGCGCGCCGGTGCGTGGGCCAGCTCGACGAGCCCGACTTCGGCGAGCAGGACGTCGGCGCGCGCGGATGCCTCGGGTTTCGGCATCCCGTACAGCCGCGCCGTGACGGCGAGCGTCTCGCGCGAGGTCAGCGTGCCCCACGCGCCGAGCGCGTCGGGCATCCAGCCGAGCCGGGCACGGGCGTCCTGCGGCTCGGCGACCGGATCGACGCCGTCGATGCGGATGATCCCGGCGTCGGGAGCGAGCAGCGACGCGAGCATGAGGAGCAGCGTCGTCTTGCCCGAGCCGTTCGGCCCGACGAGCCCGGTGACACGGCCCGCGTGCGCCTGCAGCGTCACGTTGCGCACCGCCTGTACCTCGCCGAACGCTCGGCGCACGCCCTCGACCACGATGCCCTGGGAAGTCACCGTCCCACCCTAGGGGCCCCTCGCGCGAGTCGCCGCCGCGCCGCGCTGCTCCCCCCGCCTTCCCCCCTCCCCGCCGCCGCCCCTGCCCCGCTCCCACCCCCGCGCCTTCCCGCCGAACTCGCCGAACCGGCGCAAGTGGCCGCGTCAACCGCGCGTGGGCGGCCGTTTGCGCCGCCTCGGCGCCGGCCCGTCTCGCCCCGTTCCGGCCCGTCTCGCCCCTTGCCCCTTCCCGCCGACCATGTCCCTTTCTCGCCGACCATGTGGGTTTCGCACCGACCTTGTCGACATGCTCGGCGCAGAACCGACATGCTCGGCGCAGAACCCACATGCTCGGCGCAGAACACACCGGCGCGCGGGCGGGCGTGCCGGCGGGGGTCAGGGGCGGAAGAACTCGACACCGAGGTCGGGGTGGTCGACGAAGACGCCGTCGACTCCGGCATCCCGGATCACCGCCCACTCGGCCTCCCAGTCGCCGAACGCCGACGGGCCGCCGCGACCACGGAACTGACCGATGAGGAAGTTGTTCTCAGGTCGCACCGTCCAGGTGAAGACCTGAAGCCCGCGCCCGTGCGCGTCGGCCACGATGGGCGACGGTCCTGTGAGCCGTCCGAGCTTGTCGGGAGCGAGGATCATGCGCTTGTCGACGCTGATCCCGTCCACCCTGCCGGCCAGCGTGTCGAGGCCCGCGGGCGCCGCCGTCTGCCGGTACGTCAGCGCGGCTTTGCCGTGGGCCGCGAACAGGTCGAACGGGCGGCCTGCGGCTTCGAGCAGATACACGTACGCGGCCGGGATGCCGCGTTCCTGCAGCCCGTACAGAACGGTCGACTCGAACGACTCGATGACCAGCGGCAACTCTCCCGCCGCCCAACCGGCCTCACGAAGTTCCGCGTCGATCAGGGCGGCGATGTCCCAGCCACCCGTGCCGCCGAAACACGTGCGGAAGTAGGTCGCGTGCTTGATCTCGAGCACGACCCCGATCTCGCGGCCGTGCTCGAGCGACGCGGCCCGCACCGCATCGAGCACGTCGCGCAGGCGCAGCACCGGTTGCTGATCGTCGAAGCTGGCACTGGCTGGCCGCAGCAGCGGCAGCCGTTCGCGGCAGCGGAGTGTGGCGAGCTCGTCCCACGTGAAGTCCTCGGTGAACCACCCGGTCAGCTCGGCGCCGTCGACGGTCTTGGTGGTGCGACGGTCGGCGAACTCGGGGTGGTCGGCGACGTCGGTCGTTCCCGAGATCTCGTTCTCGTGCCGCACGACCAGGACGCCGTCGCGCGAGACGACGACGTCGGGCTCGACCGCATCCACCCCCATCGCGAACGCGAGGTCGTAGGACGAGCGCGAGTGCTCCGGGCGATAGCCGGGCGCGCCGCGGTGTCCGATGACGAGCGGGGTCGGGCGCGGCACCGTCCCAGCGTAACCACCCGGGAAAACAGGGAGACCCGGGCCGCGCGAGGGCGGAGTTGAAAGCGGCGTTCATAGCCTCCTCACAGCGCCGGACTGCCCCCCGGCGGGTGCCTTCCGTTACTGTGGATTCACAGCACCCTGCTGGGACTTCCTTGACATTGGAGTGTGAGAGCAAGTGGCCCTCAACAACCCCGCGTTCAGCAACCCGGCCTTCCAGGATCCGAAGGCCGTGCAGACCTACCCAGGCGGCCGCCAGGCAGCCGGTCTGACCCCGCCTGCTGCGCAGACGCAGTTCTCCACGGCGCAGCACGCCGGAACGGATGCCGCGGCCCAGGCCCGCCTCGAGGGCATGTACGCCGCTCCCTCGGCCGGCGCGGTCGAGACCGACCGGATGAGCTACGAAGACACCGTATGGAAGACCGTCGGTCTCTTCGCCATCCTCCTCGTCACCGCCGTCGTCGGCTGGGTGTGGACGATGGCCGGTGTCACGCCGACCCAGGGACCGTCGATCCTCCCGTGGATCATCGGCGCCCTCGGCGGTTTCGTGCTGGCGATGGTCGTCATCTTCACGTCGCGCAAGAAGGTCCGTCCGCCGCTCATCTTCGCCTACGCGGCATTCGAGGGTCTTTTCGTCGGTGGCATTTCGGCGTTCTTCGAGATGATGTTCGCCGGGATCGTCCTCCAGGCGACCCTCGCGACCCTTTCGGTCGTCGGTGTCACGCTGGCCCTCTTCGCCAGCGGCAAGATCCGCGCCTCGAAGCGGGCGACGAAGATCTTCTTGATCGCGATGGTCGGCTACCTCGTCTTCTCGCTGGTCAACGTCGGGCTGATGCTGTTCAACGTGCCGATCGCCGGTGGAGCGTTCGGCATGCTCAGCCAGGAGTTCATGGGCATCCCGCTCGGCGTGATCATCGGCGTGCTCGTCGTCATCATGGCGGCGTACTCGCTGGTGCTCGACTTCGACCAGATCCAGCAGGGCGTGCGCAACGGCGCTCCTCGTCAGTACGGCTGGCTCGGCGGCTTCGGCATCATGGTGACCGTCGTCTGGCTGTACGTCGAGATCCTGCGCATGATCGCGATCATCCGCGGCAGCAACTGACCCGCATCACATTCTCGAAAGGCCGTCCGGTTCGCCGGGCGGCCTTTCGCTTTGCATGGGCACCGGTTGGGTCCGGCCCGATGTCCGGGGGCCGTGCCAGCATCGGAGCGTGACCCGGTTCGCGATCGACCTGCCGGCCGCGATGCGGCTTCTGCAGGACGACGTCGCGATCCCGGCGCAGCACAGCCTGGTAGCGCCGAGCCTGCTGCGATCCCAGGCCCTGTCCGCGCTGTATCGCAGCGTGCGCTCTGGCGAGCGCTCCCCCGACGAGGGTCGTGAGCTGCTCGAGCGGCTCGCCGCCCTCAAGATCCGGTTGCTGGGTGATCGCGTCTCACGAGCCGTGGCCTGGCAGATCGCCGACCAGCTCGGCTGGGAGGACACGACGGATGCCGAGTACCTCGCCGTCGCGAAGCTCCAGTCCGATGCACTCGTGGCACTGGATCCGGCGCTCCGCATCGCCGCGGGCGGAATCGTGCCGCTCGCCGACTTCGACGACCTCAGCCGCTGAGCCGTCGCCCGCCGTTCTGCTGTGGGCGGAACGCCTGGGCGGCCGCGGCATCCGCGTTCTATCGTGACGGCATGGCCGAGATCATTCCGCTGCCGACCCCGTCCGAGCGCCGATCCGCGCGCGACCCCGAGCCGCTGTGGCGCGATGCCCTCGGCGATCGCCTGCGCCGTCTGCGCCATGAGCGCGGCGAGCGCCTCGCCGATACCGCCGAACGGGCGGGCGTGTCGCCGCAGTATCTCTCCGAGATGGAACGGGGTCTCAAAGAGCCCTCGAGCGAGATGATCGCCGCGGTGGCCGGAGCCCTCGAGGTGACCCTCATCGAGCTCACCGCCGGCGTCGTCGACGACCTCCGTTCGCACGCGGCCGAGCGCTCCGCCGTGGGGGTCCGCGCGACCTTCACCCTCGCCGCCTGACGCCCGGCGGCGCGAGGCACGAGCAACGCGGCGCAAACCCCTGGCCCGGGCATCCGTCGGCTGGATAGCCTCGGAGGCATGAGCCCGTCGAAGACCCCCGCCGAGACCCTCCAGGTCAGCGGCCACGAGGTGCGCATCTCGAGCCCCGACAAGGTGGTGTTCCCCGAGCCGGGCCTGACCAAGCTCGACGTCGTGCGGTACTACCTCGCCGTCGCCGACGGTGCCCTTCGCGGCGCGGGCGGCCGCCCCATGGTGCTCAAACGATTCCCCAAGGGCATCGACGCCGAGCCGTTCTTCCAGAAGCGCGTGCCCGAGAACCACCCCGACTTCATCGACACCGCGACGCTGCAGTACGCCTCGGGCACCTCGGCCGAAGAGGCGGTGATCCGGGATGCCGCAGGCCTGGCGTGGATCGTCAACCTCGGGTGCCTCGACCTGAACCCGCACCCCGTCCGCGCCGAAGACCTCGATCGGCCCGACGAGCTGCGCATCGACCTCGACCCGATGCCGGGCGTCGACTGGTCGCAGATCGTGGATGTCGCCTTCGTCGCGCGTGAGGTGCTCGACGACGTCGGCCTCGTCGGCTGGCCGAAAACGAGCGGCTCGCGCGGCATGCACATCCTGGTGCGCATCGCTCCGCAGTGGGACTACAAGCAGGTGCGGCTCGCCGCCGAGACCCTCGCCCGCGAGGTCGAGAACCGCGCGCCCGGACTCGCCACAGCACGGTGGTGGAAGGAAGAGCGGGGCGAGAGCGTGTTCGTCGACTTCAACCAGAACGCCAAGGACCGCACCGTGGCATCCGCGTATTCGATCCGTCCGCTGCCCGACGCGCGAGTCTCGACGCCGCTGGACTGGGACGAGGTGCGGGGCCGCCGGCCCGAGGAGTTCACAGTGCTGACCGTGCCCGAGCGGTTCGCAGAGGTGGGTGACCCTCACGCCGGCATTGACGACGCGGGCGGCACGCTCGACGGGCTGCTGCGTCTGGCCGAGGAGCTCGGACCTGCCGAGAAGCCCCCGCGCGCGGGCGGTGCGGACGGGCGGCGGCAGTCCACGATGCCGCTCATCGAGGTGGCACGCACGAAGACCAAGCCCGAAGCGCTCGACGCCCTCGAAGAGTGGAAAGCGCGATATCCGTCGGTCACGGAGCAGCTGCATCCCGCCGACGTGCTCGTCGACGGCATGCGTGGGTCGTCGTCGCTCTGGTACCGCGTGCGCGTGAACCTGCAGCACGTGCCCGAGGCCGAGCGCCCGCCGCAGGAGGAGCTCGTCGCGGACTACGATCCGTGGGCCGGCAAGACCTGGCCCGGCCGCCCGGAGTCCTGACCCGAGACGCCGGCGGGTCAGGCCCGCAGCCCGGCCTCGAGGCGCTCAAGCCCGTACTCGAACGCTTCGTCGACATCGCCGCCGAGGCGGAACGCGCCCGCCAGCTCCATGCTGATGAACCCGGTCGCCCACGCCACGACGAGCCGCGCCGCCTCGAGGGCATGCGCGTCGCCGACGAGCGCCCGCGTCGCGGCGAGGATCGGATCAGCCGCGCGGCCCAGCGCCTCGGATGCGCCGTCGACGGCATACAGCAGCCGGAATCCTTCCGGGTACTCGTGCGCGAACGCCCGGTACACGCGGGCGAGGTCGGCGATGTCGAGACTGGATGCCGCGAGCCGGCCGGTCAGCTCATCCGCGGTCGCTTCTGCCACCAGCAAGACCAGAGCGTCACGGTCGCGCACGCGCTTGTACAGCGACGGTGCCCGCACTCCGACGCGTTCGGCCACGGCCTGCATCGTGAGCCCGGCCGGGCCTCCCTTCTCCAGCAGCTCTCGGCCGGCCGCGACGATGTCGGGCAGTGTCGTGCGCTCGGGTGTCGGCATCCGTTCCTCCTCGAAGGCTATTGACGTAAGCTATCATAGCTATCTAGCATAGCTATGCTTAGGAGGCATCATGAAGCTCGCTCCCCATCTTCACCGCATCGGCAACGACATCGTCGCGGCGTACCTGATCGTCGTGCCCGAGGGCATCACCGTCATCGACGCCGGGCTCCCCGGCCATTGGCGCGATCTGCAGGAGGAACTCGCGGCGATCGGACGCCCGCTCTCTGACGTGCGCGGCGTCGTGCTGACCCATGGCGACAGCGACCACGTCGGCTTCGCCGAGCGGCTGCGCCGCGAGCAGGGCGTGCCGGTGTACGTCCACGAGGCGGATGCCGACCGTGCCCGTGGCGGCGACAAGCCGAAGACCGCGATGGGCCGCATGCGCGTGGCGCCGACGCTCGGGTTCGCCACCTACGCCCTGCGCAAGGGCGGCGCGCGCACCACCTACCTCACCGAAGTGACCGAGGTCGCCGACGGCCATGTGCTGGATCTGCCCGGCGCGCCGCGGGTGATCGGGCTGCCCGGGCACTCCCCCGGCAGCATCGCCGTGCACGTTCCGGTCGCCCGCGCGGTCTTCGTCGGCGACGGCCTCACCACCCGGCATGTGCTCACCGGGCGCACGGGACCGCAGCCGGCACCGTTCACCGACGACCGCTCCGCGGCCCTCGCCTCGCTCGACGTGCTCGAAAGCGTCGACGCGGACTGGGTGCTGCCCGGCCACGGCGCACCCTGGCGTGGGTCGCCCGCCGAAGCTGCGGCATCCGTCCGCGCCGCCGCCTCGTCGGCCGCTCGCTGAGCACCGGGTTTTCGGGTCACCGAGCAGTTGCGCGGCGACCTCCGCAGGCCTGCCGCGCCAACTGACCCCGAAGCCCGCCGCCCATGCGCGTAACTCCGGAAGAATCGGCGGCTGGGATCCCGTGAGGGGCACCTTCATGCCGGTTCTTCCGGAGTTGCGCGCGTCCGAGCGCCGACCCGGCGCTGGCGCGCAGAGCGGGCGGCGGGTGCCGCGGGCCGGACCTGCCTCGGGCCGATGCCCCTCACTCAGCGAATGCCGCGCTCCAGCACGTGGTCGGCCAGGCCGTAGGCCACCGCGTCGGCGGCGGTGAAGACCCGGTCGCGGTCGGTGTCGGCGCGCAGCTTCGCGGCATCCTGCCCCGTATGCCGCGACAGGACCGCCTCGACGTCACCGCGCACGCGCACGAGCTCGTCGGCCTGCAGGATCAGATCCGGGATCGTGCCGCGCCCTTGCCCCGCCGGCTGGTGCAGCACGACGCGCGCGTGCGGCAGCACCGAGCGCTTGCCGGCGGCGCCGGCCGCGAGCATCACGGCGCCGACACCGATCGCCTGCCCGACGACCGTGGTCGCGACATCCGGCCGCACGTGCTGCATCGTGTCGTAGACGGCGAGCATCGCCGCCGGGTCTCCGCCCTCGCAATTGATGTAGAGCTGGATGTCGCGTTCCTGGCTGTCGGCATCCAGGTGCAGCAGCTGCGCGATGAGCGCGTTCGCGACGCCGGCGTCGATTCCCGTGCCGAGGTAGACGACGCGCTCGGCGAGCAGGTGCGAGTAGACGTCCATGACGCGATCGCCGCGCGGATGCTGCGCCACGACGTTCGGGATCGTGTACGAACTCATGCCGCCACCTCATTCGTCTGCTCTGCCGGAACTCCGAGTCCTGCCGGCCTGCGCCGCCGCGGCACGACCTGCGCGAAGTCGTCCACGATGCCGTCGATGAAGCCGTACTCGAGCGCCTGAGTCGCCGTGTACCAGCGGTCGTGGAGCGAGTCCTCGAAGATGCGGTCGACGCTCTGCCCGGTGTCTTCCGCGGTGAGCCCGAGCACTGTGTCGCGGACGTACCGGAGGTCGTCGGCCTGCACCTCGACCTCGACCGTCGAGCCGCCGATACCGGCCGAGCCCTGGTGCATCAGGATGCGCGCGTGGGGCAGCGCCCGCCGCTTGCCCTTCGTGCCCGCCGACAGCAGGAACTGCCCCGCGCTGCACGCCAGGCCCAGCGCGAGCGTCGCCACGTCGTTGGGAATGAGCCGCATGACGTCGCGGATCGCGAGCATCGAGGGGACCGAACCGCCGGGCGAATGGATCCAGAGCGCGATATCGGATGCCTCGTCCTCGGCCGCGAGCGCCAGCAGCTGGGTCGCGAGGAGGGTGCCGTTGTCATCGTCGAGGGGACCGTCGAGCACGAGCACGCGCTGGTGAAACAGCTCGCGTCGCGCTTCGGCCCCGAACTGCGGGATCTTGCCTTCTTCTGCCATGCCTCCAGCCTGCGTCGCGGCGCGGGCCGTGGCATCCGGATCCGCTCCCGGCGGCTCCGCCCACAGCAGACCCGGAGCGGCATCGTGACCCGGGACGACCCACCGCGACAACGCCGGGCGGTTGACCCGCCCCGCAGAAGTCCGCCAGCATGACGAGCATGTACCTCGTCTCCGTGATCGCCACGACCGTTGTCCTGCCACTCCTGGCAACCATCATCGAACTGACTGCATCACCCGGCGCGGACCCGCTGCTGGTCGCGGGCAAGTGGTTCGTCTTCTTCGGCGTGGGCATCCGGCTGCTGCTCGCGGGCCTGAGCCAGATCTTCCGTCCCGGGTTCACCGCGAAGAACCTGCTGGGCATCGAAACGGATGATGCGAACCAGGTCGTGCAGGAACTGGGATTCGCCAACACCGCAATGGGCATCGCCGGCCTCGTGGCCTACTTCTTCGCCGCTTCGTGGCTCCCCGCGGTGGCCGCCATCGCTGGGATCTTCCTACTGCTCGCGGGCCTCCGGCACCTCGTGAAGAAGGGCAAGAGCGCCACGGAATGGATCCCGACGGTCACCGATCTGATCCTCGCCGTCATCCTTCTCGCGTTCGTGGTCGTCTCGCTTCTGGCGTGACGCGCCCCGGAGTGCCGTTGTGACCTTCACCGCCGCGCCGGCTGGGACGACGCGATCGTGAGCGCCTCGCGCGCCCGCCGCTCGCCCGCGCCCCGTCCGGGTGGTCGCCGCTCGACGCGTACGCCCAACCTTGCGCCGGTGATCGTCGCCATGACGATCGGCAACGCGATCATCCTGGTGAGCCAGACAGCGATTCCGCTGGCGCTGCCCTCGGTGATGGAAGAGCTGCAGGTGGGGTCGTCCACGTCGCAATGGGTGCTGACGGCGGGCCTTCTCCCGCTGGCCGGCTTCCTCGTTCTCGGTGGCCGGCTGGCCGACCTGTTCGGTCTGCGACGCATCTTCGTCCTCGGGACCACCATCTTCACGCTCGCGTCGCTCGGAGCCGGTCTCGCGCCGACCTTCGAGCTGCTGGTGGTGGCGCGAGCGGTGCAGGGGGTCGGCGGCGCCCTCCTGCTGCCGACGTCGGTGGCGATCGTCTCGTCGGTGGCGGGCGCGAAGCAGGCCGGACGAGCGCTGGGAACCGTCGGCGGTGCGGCGGCTGTCGCCGGGGCATGCGGGCCGATCATCGGCGGCGCGCTCACCAGCGCGTTCGGTTGGCGGGCCGTCATGCTCGTCAACGTCCCGCTTGCCCTCATCGCGCTGGTCATGTCGCTTCTCGTCGTGCCGAGGGACTGCAGGCCTGCCGAACGGCCCCGCGTGGACCTCCTCGGTGCGGCGCTGCTGTGCATCGCCCTGGTCGGCGTGGTGTTCGGCCTGACGCAGTCCCAGGTGTGGGGCTGGGCCTCGCCCGGGGTGTACCTGCCGATCGCGGCGGCGGTCGCGGCAGGGGTTGCGTTCTTCGTGGTGGAGCGTCGCATCCGCGATCCGTTGATGAATTTCGCACTGCTGCGCAGACACAAGGACTATGCCGGAGCCACCATCAGCCAGGGCCTGGGCGGCATGCTCGAGATGGGTCTCGGAATCGTCTTTCCCCTGGTGCTCATCCTCAGCATCGGTCTCGACCCGGTCATGGCAGGTCTCGCCCTCCTTCCGACGACGCTGCCGATGGTCATCGTCGCCCCGCTCGCCGGCCGGTGGTACGACAGGTCGGGGGGCCGGACTCCGCTCGCCGTCGGGTTCGCTCTTCTCGCCCTCTCCGCGATCGCACTGATGGTCGGCGTGTGGGCCGGCGGTCTCGGGCCGCTCATTCCTGGGCTGTTCCTCTACGGGGTGGGGCTCGCGATCGTCCTGACCGTGAACGACCCGGTGTCGCTGGATTCGGTGCCGAAGATCAACCACGGCGAGGTGTCAGGGGTCTCGGCGACGGCCGAGCAGTTCGGCGGAGCGCTCGGGATCTCGCTGCTCTTCGTCATACTGCAGACCTCGTACGTCGCCCGCCTGCATGCGCTGGTCGATCAATCGTCCCTGTCGGACCTCAGCAGCGAGCAGTACGCGCAGTTCCACAAGGCGATGGATCAGGCCGAGCAGACCGGGCTGAACTTCCAGAATTTCGATCCGAGCTTCCAGCCCTACCTTCAGATCGCCTACGACGCCGGCACCTTCGGCTACATCATCACGTTCGCGGCGACCGCACTCATCGCCGTGCTCGGCGTTGTCTCGTCGCTGCTGCTCGTTCGCCGGACGCGCGCCGAGGCTCCGACCGACATGTCCACACCCGAGTCGGTCTTCGCCGCGAGCGTGACGGTCGGCAGCGGCCAGGCGCGGCGTCTCCGCCCGCCGCGGACCAGGGGCTAGGCCCGGCGGGACGGGGCGGCGAGCACGTCGCCCACGGCCTGTGCGAGGGCCTCGGTCACGCGGTCGGGATCGACGCGGCGCGCCATCTGCGCGGCCTCGCGGGCGAGGCGCGCGTGCTCCTCGGGGTCATCGATCACGCGCACGATCGCCGCGGTGAGCGCGTCGACGTCACCGTCGGGCACGAGCACCCCGCCGCCGTTCGCGAGGTGGTCGCGCGGCCCGTAGCGCACGTCGTACGCCACCACGGGGCATCCGTGCACCATCGCCTCGACGATCGCGAGCGCCTGGCCTTCGAATGCCGATGTGGTGAGGAAGGCGGATGCCGCGTCCAGCACGCGACCCGGATCGTCGGTGATGCCGCGCAGCACCACGTGCGCGCCGAGGCCCAGTTCGTCGATCAGGTGCTGCAGGCGTTCGTGCTCGGCGCCGCCGCCGTAGATGTCGAGGGTCGCGTGCGGCACCGCGGTCAGCACGGAGCGGAACGCGCGGATCGCGTGGTCGACGCGCTTGCCCGGGGCGAGCCGGTTGAGCATGACGACGCGACCCCGGTCCCGCTCGGCGCCGGGAACCACCGACGATGCCGCGGGCACGCCGGCGGGGATCACGAGGTGCACGCCCTCTTCGCCGAACCGCTCGACCACGTCGGAACGCTGCGACTCGCTCAGCCACAGCACCGCGTCGAAGCGCTCGGCCATGCTGAACCACCGGTCCCACAGGGCGTTGACCGGGGCGTCGGGCGTGTACGGCGGCTCGAGGTGGATGGTGTGGATCGAGTGGATCAGCCGCACTCCCGGGTCGCTCCACCCGGCGATGAGCTCGCCGAGCTGCCGCGACTCGCAGATCACGACGACGGGCTTCTCGCCGTTCTCGCGGCGCAGCTGCGCGACGACGTGCTCGAGCCACGCGCGGTACAACTCGCCGAACCCGGCCAGCACGCCGATCACCGTACCGTCGGCACCGTACACGGCGACCGGCGCCGTGGTGATGTGCCAGTCGGGATCGCCGTGGATCACCGGGATGCCGACGATCCCGCGGCCCTCGGCATCATCGACGCGGCGGTACTCGAGGGCGGGGTCGGGCTCACCCGGCCGTGCGGCCGCGCGCAGCCAGTCAGCGGCTCCGCCGCGGGGATCGGATGCCTCGTCGAACAGATTGCGCATGCGCTCCGGGTCGACGATCAGAGCACGCTCGTCGAAGGCCCGCCGGTGCTGCGCGTGGTCGACGGCGGTGCCGGGGTCGAACGTCAGGATGAGCGGGCCGCGTCCCTCGTGCACGCCCGCGGCGGCCATCTGCCGCGCGCGTGCGAGGACCGCGAGCCCGTACCCGCCGTCGTGATCGGGAATGAGCCTGCTCGAGAGGATCAGGTACTCGGCATCCGGAAACTGCGTCACGGTCCTATCCTCCCCCACCGGCTTCGCATCCCACGAGATGAACGACGGATGCCGCGGACCTGGGTCCGCGGCATCCGTCAGGGTCATTCCCACTCGATGGTGCCCGGGGGCTTGGAGGTGACGTCGAGCACGACGCGGTTGACCTCGCGCACCTCGTTGGTGATGCGGTTCGAGATCTTCGACAGCACGTCGTAGGGCAGGCGCGTCCAGTCGGCGGTCATCGCATCTTCGGACGAGACCGGGCGCAGCACGATGGGGTGGCCGTAGGTGCGGCCGTCGCCCTGCACGCCCACCGAGCGGACGTCGGCGAGCAGCACGACCGGGCACTGCCAGATCTCGTTGTCCAGCCCCGCGCGGGTCAGCTCTTCCCGTGCGATCGCGTCGGCATCGCGCAGAATCTCGAGGCGGTCAGCGGTGACCTCACCCACGATCCGGATGCCGAGGCCGGGGCCCGGAAAGGGCTGTCGGCCGACGATCCCCTCCGGAAGGCCGAGCTCGCGTCCGATCGCGCGCACTTCGTCCTTGAACAGGGTGCGCAGCGGCTCCACGAGCTCGAACTGCAGGTCTTCGGGAAGCCCGCCGACGTTATGGTGCGACTTGATGTTGGCGGTGCCCGAGCCGCCGCCCGACTCCACGACATCGGGGTAGAGCGTGCCCTGCACGAGGAAGCGGATGGGCTCGCCGTCGGCCGCCGCCTCGGCGATGAGAGCCTTCTCTGCCTCTTCGAACGTGCGGATGAACTCGCGTCCGATGATCTTGCGCTTCTGCTCCGGATCGCTCACGCCGGCCAGCGCCATGAGGAACCGCTCGCGCGCGTCGATCGTGATGAGCCGCACGCCGGTCGAGGCGACGTAGTCCTGCTCGACCTGCTCGCGCTCGCCCTTTCGCAACAGTCCGTGGTCGACGAAGATCGCGGTCAGCTGGTCGCCGACGGCCTCGTGCACGAGTGCCGTCGAGACGGCGGAGTCGACGCCGCCCGAAAGCGCCGAGATCACACGGCCCGAGCCGACCTGTGCCCGGATGCGTTCGACCTGCTCGGCGATGACGTTGCCGCTGTTCCAGTCGGCGGCGAGCCCGGCCGCCTTGTGCAGGAAGTTCTCGATCACTCGCTGGCCGTGGTCGGTGTGCTTGACCTCCGGATGCCACTGCACGCCGTACAGGCGACGCTCATCGCTGCCGAACGCGGCGACGGGCGTCACCGACGTCGAGGCGAGAACGTCGAAGCCATCGGGTGCCCGCGAAACCTGGTCGCCGTGGCTCATCCACACGTTCTGCTCGGCCGGCTGGCCGCCCAGCAGCACGCCGCCGTCACCCGTGACCGCGGCATCCGTCGCTCCGTACTCGCGCAGTCCGGTGTGCGCGACCTCGCCACCCAGCTGCTGCGCCATCACCTGGAAGCCGTAGCAGATGCCGAGGGTCGGAACGCCCAGCTCGAGCACGCCGGTGTCGAGCTGCGGTGCGCCCTCTTCGTAGACCGACGACGGTCCGCCCGAGAGGATGATCCCTACGGGGCTCTTCGCTGCGATCTCGGCCGCGGTCGCGGTGTGCGGCACGATCTCGCTGTAGACACCCGCCTCGCGCACGCGCCGGGCGATCAGCTGCGCGTACTGCGCACCGAAGTCGACGACGAGGACGGGGCGCTGCGAGGTCTCTGTCTGTTCTGTCAACGCTTGTTCTCCGTCGGGATGGCGTGGGTCAGGGAAGAGTGTTCGGCTCGCGTGTGCAGTTCTTCGTCTTCGCGGCGCTGGAGGTACGTCTTCACCTCGCGGGCGACGCGGGCCTCCATGAAGAACGACAGGAACGGCACGATGCCGCCGAGGGCGAGCATGATGAAGCGCCCGAACGGCCACCGCATGAGGCTCCACACGCGGAAGCACGAGAAGAGGTACACGACGTAGAACCAGCCGTGGGCCACCAGGATGAACAGCGAGATGTTGAAGCCGTCGCCGACCGACGTCATCTCGCAGTCGTTCGTCATCGGCGCGAACAGCGACCACCACTGGCAGTCCGGCCCCGCGATGACAGGTGCGAACCACAGCAGCCCGCCCGATCCGCCCGCGAAGAGCTCGACGTGGATCGGCGTGTACTTGAGGATCATCTCGGCGAGCAGCAGAAGCAGCATCGTGCCGGTGATGATCGAGCAGATCTGGTAGAACTTCAGGGCTCCGCGGATCGCCGGAAAAGAAGCGAGCTTGGGGGGCCGGGGCATGCTGCCAGTCTACCCGCGAGATTCCGCGGCACTGTGCGACGACGGATGCCGCAGCCACGCACGTCGCCCCCGTCCTGGCCGACGGGGGCGACGTGTGAAGGGCGGGTCAGTCCGCGGTCGGCAACGTCACCGCGATCAGCCCGGCCGGGTACCGGTCGCGTGCCGAGACGAACAGCAGGTCGCGCTCGGAGTCGATCGAGACGCCGTAGACCTTGTTGCCGTATTCGTGCGCGCTCAGTCGCTGCACCAGCGACAGATCCGAGGCCTGGTAGATCGTCACGCCGGACTGTTCGAACAGCGTGCTCTGATTGCCGACGATGACCAGTCCGGCCTCGCCGTCGACGTCGATCGACCGGAAGTCCGATCCGGCGACCTCGAGCACGTCGACCAGCGCATAGTCGGTGCCGCTGTAGACGCGGATGCCCTGCGTCGACCCGTCCGTGTCGCTGTTGCTCACGTAGATGAGGTCGTTCACCTCGTCGTACGCGACACCGTGCGTGCGCCAGGCGCCGCCGTCCGCCGGTCCTTCGACGACACGGATGAGGGCGCCCGTCTCGGCATCGCGGACGTCGAAGCCGGTGCCGCGGAGGCCGCCGAACACACGCCCGCCCGCGAAGTCGACGTCCATGCCGCGCACGCCGCCCGAGAAGGCGAAGGGTCCCGCGACCTTCGCGCCGGTCTCGGCATCCATGACCACCCAGTTGCCGCCGAACGCGACGGTGAGGTTGCCCGTCTGCGCGTCGAAGGCGATGTCGCGCAGGCCGTCCTCGACCGGATCGAGAGTCGGAGCGCTGAGCGTGCGCACGATCGTGTCGGTCTCGGGATCGATCACGTGCACGCGCGCCGGACGCATCTCGTCCGCGAGGTACACCAGACCGGTGGCCGGGTCGACCGCGGAGCCGACAGGGCGGATCTCGTCGGCACCTTCGGCCGTCTCGGTCACGATCGCGGTGAGAGCGGTGGCCGTGTACGGCTCCGACCCCGGATCCGTCGGATCGGTCGGATCCGTGGGATCGGTCGGGTCCGTGGGATCCGTCGGATCGGTCGGGTCCGTCGGATCCTCCGTGGCGGTGCGGATGCTGACCGTGACGGCCTTCGGCTCGAGCTCTTCGCCCGGAGGGTTGAGACGGAAGTCGCGGTTGGCGACGAAGACGCGCTGCCGCTCCTCGTCGACGGCGATGCCGTACCCGTCGCGACCGAACTCGGGACCCACGTTGTCGACGTGCATCGCGCCCGTCTCCAGGTCGTGCACGGAGAAGCCGCCGCCGGCCTCGCCGCTGCCGGTGTACCCGATGTAGAGGAGCCCGCGCTCGGAGTCGATGTCGAGCTGACGCGCGTCCGGACGCACCGCCGCCTCCCACTTCTTGGAGAACCCGTTCGCGGCGTCGAACGCCTGGATGCCGGGGTTGCCCTCGACATCGGTGAACGACGTGGTCACGATCCAGCCGGACGCCGGGTCGGCGGCGACGTAGTACGCATCCGCGGTCCCGTTGATCACGCCGAGCGACTCGCCCGTCGAGGCGCGGAACACCTCGACACCCCGGGCCGGCACCGCGACGTAGACGAAGTCGTTCACCGGGTCGACGTCGATCGATCGGTTGGACTCGATGATCGGGTACGACCCGCGAACCACCTGGCCGAAGTCCGCGTCGGCGATCGAGACCACCACCCAGTTGCGGTTCTGCTGACCCACATACAGCAGCTGCTGCTCTTCGTCGATGCCGAGATCGCGGATGTTCTCGGGCAACGTCATCTCACGCAGCACCTCATCCGTGTCGGGGTCGATCTCGAAGATCTTCCTGCTGTTCTGGTCACCCAGGTACAGCACGTCGCGAGCCTGGTCGTAGGCGACGCCGGCGGGCAGGGCGGCAGTATGGTCGCCACCGACGCTGTTGGGCATCACCGAATCGAGGTGTCCCAGCTGTTCGTAGGCGAACGTCTCGCTCGGATCCGTCGGCTCCTCCGACTCGATGCGGGTGCTCTCGGTCACCGCGAAAGGCTCGAGCTCTTCTCCCGGAGGGTTGAGCCGGAAGTCGCGGTTCGCCACGAAGACTCGCTGGCGCTCCTCGTCCACCGTGATGCCGTAGCCGTCTTTGCCGAACTGCGGACCGACCTTGTCGACCAGCAGCTCGCCACTGGCGAGGCTGTGCACCGAGAAGCCGCCGCGGTCAGCCGACGTGCCGGTGTACCCGACGTAGAGCAGGCCGTTCTCGGAGTCGATGTCGACCTGACGAGCACCGGCGCGCACCTCCTTCTCCCACTTCAGCGCGAAGCCGTTGACGGCGTCGAAGGCCTGCACATCGGGGACTCCCGCCACGCCCTGGAACTTCGTGGTGACGACCCATCCGGTGGCCGGGTCGGCGGCCACGTAGTAGGCGTCGGCGGTGCCGTTGATCACACCGAGCGACTCACCCGTCGAGGCGCGGAACACCTCCACACCACGGGCCGGGACGGCGACGTACACGAAGTCGTTCACGGGGTCGACATCCATCGACCGCTGCGACTCGATGATCGCGTACGGCCCCCGCTTGATCGCGCCGAAGTCCTCGTCGGCGATCGAGACGACCAGCCAGTTGCGATTCTGCTGACCCACGTAGAGCAGCTCGTTCTCCTCGTCGATGCCGAGGTCGCGGATGTTCTCCGGCAGTGTGATCGTGCGCAGCACCTCGTCGGTGTCGGGGTCGAGCTCGAAGACCTTCCGGCCGTTCTGGTCGCCGAGATAGAGCACGTCGCGCGTCTGGTGGTACGCGACGCCCGCCGGCAGTGCCGCGGTGTGCTCGCCGCCGATGCTGTCGGGCATCACGGCGTCCAGCTGAGCGGTCTGCTCGTAGTCGAACTCGCCCGTGGGCTCCTCGGGGTCGGTCGGGTCTGTCGGGTCGGGTCCATCCGGATCGCAGCCGAGGCACGGCGCGGGCGTGCCCGGGTCGATCACCTGCGGCTCGACGCCGTCGACCACGAGCTTGGTGTCTCCGGTCTTCGTGATGGTGAAGCCGTCGAAGAACTCTCCGTCGGCCGTCCGCGACTCGAAGCGCAGGGTGCCTCCGTTGATGTCGACCACCTGGTACGTCTGCAGGCCCGTGGCGAGCCGGCGCAGGTGCCCCCCGTTCTCGTTCCAATGGCGCGGACCGGCGTCGTAGAACTTCGACCCGACGCTGGACGAGACGTAGACCGGACCGGTCGAGCTGAGCTCGGGATCGGCACCGGCGGGCAGGTTCTGCTCGTTGGCGAGCAGGTTGCCGCGGCCGTACGCGTGATCGTGTCCCGTGAGCACCAGATCGACGTTGTGCTCCTCGAGGATCGGCCCCCATTGCTGTCGGATCCCGAGGTTGTTGCGCCCCTCGTCGAGCGAATAGACCGGGTGATGGAAGTACACCACCGTCCATGCCTGGTCATTGTCGGTCAGCACCTGGTCGAGCCACTCGGCCTGCACGCGCAGACCGTCCGTGTCGACGATGTTGCTGTTGAGCGAGACGAAGCGCACGCCCTGGTGGTCGGTGTAGTACACGCTCCCCTCGAGGGCGTCATAGACCTCGCCTTCGCCCTCGGGTCCGTTGTCGGGGAAGGCGTACATGTCTTGCCACTGCTGCGACAGCCCGCCGTCGTACTCGTGATTGCCGGGGGTGGTCAGCAGATTCTGCGTGCCGAGCGTGTACGAGAACGCCTCGTACACCTCACCCCACTGCTCGTCCGACTCCGCGTCGTTGACCAGGTCGCCGATCTGCAGCACGAGGTCGGCGTTCGGGCGGTCGCGGAACGCGTTGCGCACGACGCGAGACGCATCACTCCGGATGCCGTTCTGCACGTCACCGAGATAGACGAACGAGAACCGCTCGTCCTCGGCCGTAGCCGTCTCGAAGTCCTGCCACTCGCTGAAGTTCGTGCCGTCGCCTACGCGATACATGTACGAGACGCCGGGCTGGAGCTCGGAGAGCGTCGCGGTGTGCACCACATTGGTGTAGCCGAGGTCGGTCACCTGTTCGGTTCGCTGCTGCGCCACGATGCGCGCGACGCCGGTCGGGTACCCCGACGAGCTCATGGAGCGATATTCGACGATGCCCTCCGATACGGCTGTCGACGACCGCCACGAAACGACCTGCTGGGTCTTCGCGTCCGCGCCCGGCATGAGCGTGATCCGGTCCGGTACCTGCGAGGGCGCGTACCGCTCGGCGGCGGGGACGGATGCCGCGGTCGCGGGCGATGCCGTCGCGAGCATCCCACTCGTGAGCGCGACACCGCACACGAGGCCGGCGGCCAGGATGCGGCCGGCTGGACGAAGTCGAGCCATGATCAGGAGGCCTTTCGGTTGCGCAGAACGGAGCGGGCGACGACGGCGCCGCCGCCGGCGACGAGCACGCCGCCGAGGATCATCAGGGTGAGGGGAAGCGCGCCACCGGTGGCCGGCAGCTGCGCCGGCCGCGCACCGGCCTCAGCGCTGTCCGGGTCGACGGCGGGGTCGGTGCCCGGATCCGTCCCCGGACCCGTCCCGGGGTCCGTCCCAGGGTCGGTTCCTGGGTCGGTGCCCGGGTCGGTGCCGGGGTCGCCGGGCAGGGCGGGAGCGTCGACGCCGTCGCGTGTCGATCCGGGACCGCCCGTCCAGGCCACGTCATCCGTCACGAGCTTGCCGCCGGCGGCATCCTTCGTGATCGTAAACGCGTCGAAGAGCGCCCCGTCCACGGTTCGCGCCTCGACGTGCATGCGCCCGTCATCGGTCACATCGACCGTCTGGAACAGCTGGAGGTTCGCGCCCTTCACGCGCAGATGCGCGTCGTTGAGCGTCCAGTTGTCCTGACCGTCCGGCGACAGCCCGTAGTCCTTCGGGCCGGCGACGGTCACCATGTAGACCGGTCCGGTGTGGCTCTTGGCCGGGTCGGCACCCTCGGGCAGATTCTGCTCGTTGGCGAACAGGTTGCCGCGTCCGTACGTGTGGTCATGCCCCTGAAGCACGAGGTCGACATCGTGCTTCTCCAGGATCGGCAGCCATGCGTCCCGCACGACAGCGTTGTCGCGGTCACCGCTCGTCGAGAAGACCGGGTGGTGGAAAGTGACGACCGTCCACGCGTTCGGGTTTTCGTCGAGCACACCCTCGAGCCACTCGGTCTGCGCCGAGAACGGCTCACCGTTCTGGCGGTTCGTGTTCAGCGAGATGAACCGGACGCCCTGGTAGTCCACGAAATAGACCGTCTCCTCCAGCTCCGCGATGCCGGGGCCGTTGTACGGGAACGCGAATTGTGCGGGCCAGTACTCCGTGAGGTCGGGGCCGGGGTAGTACTCGTGGTTTCCCGGCGTCGCGATGAGGTTCGCATACTGGTTCATCAGCGCACCCGCACTGTTCCACTCGCCCCACTCGGCGTCACTGGTCTCGGTGTCGACGAGGTCGCCGGCGTGGACGGCCAGCTTCGCGTACGGTCGCGCCTCGAAGGCGGCACGGAACGCGCGGGAGGTGTACGCCTTGTTGTCGTTCTGCGCGTCGCCGAGCATCACGAAGCTGAAGTCGCCGGTCGCCGTGGTGGCGGTGCGGAACTCGAACCACTCGGTCCAGGTCTCGCCGTCGCCGACGCGATAGACGTAGGTGGTCTCGGGTTCGAGGCCCTCGATGGTGGCCGAATGGAAGGCGACGTCATACCCGAGGGTCGTGTCGAAGCTCGTCGTCGACTCCGCCGCCGCAGACTGTGCGCCCTCGACCACGCTCGGTCCGCTGAGCGCCCATTCGACGCGGGGCGAGGTCACCGTCGTCGCGGTGCGCCACGTGACGGCCTGGCTGACCGCCGGCGTCTCGGTCGGTGTCAGGATCACCCGGTCAGGTGCGGCGGACGGACGGTGGACGCTCGCCGGATCCACGGCAGGCGGCGCGAGACCGCCTCCGGCAGCCACTGCCACACCTCCGCTCAGCGAACTCAGGCCGACGATGACGGCGATGGCACCAGCCGTGATCGAAGCGGAGCGGGCAAGTCTCGGCACGCGAAAACACCTCTCGAGCAGAGCCGCCGTTCGGGTGGCGGCTCGGTGAGCGCACAGGGCGCGGGCCACTCCCCATGGCGGCCCAGAGAGAGTCTCTCTACCTCGCGGTGCCCGTATCGGCCGGTTCTCCGAGACTTTGCCGACCGTTCAGAAACCGCGCCGAAGTTCTCCGGCACGACCGCCGGCGGGCCCCGCTACAAAGCCCGCCGTTAGGTGCCGCTCCACCGCTCGTTCACCTCGATCTGAGCCCACGAAGGGTCAGAATGGGTTGGACGCGGTGCAAGAATCGCGCGGCGGGGTGGCCGGCTTAGGATGCCGTCGGCCGGGGTTCGCCGTCGCGCTCGGCTGCGGCATCCTCGAGGTCCTCGACTTCCTTTTCCCACGCGTCACGTGCGAGGCGATACCAGAGGTAGAACGCGAACCCGGCGAACACGGCCCACTCCGCCGCGTAGAAGATGTTGAGCCAGTTGACGTTCGAGCTCTCGTCGGGAGCAGGAGAGGCGATCGCGGTGAGCCCGCCGAACGGCGCCGTCGACGCCAGGTACGGGCGGTACACGTCCACGTCCTCGACATCGTGCCAGCGTCCGAGGAGCGCGGCCGGCGACATGCGCGTCATGGTCTGCGGATCCGCGCCGGAAGGCGGAGGCAGCGGGCCCTCGTCCGAGATGAGGCGACCGGTCACCTCGACCGGTTCGGAACGGGATCCGGATGCCTCCGCCTCGAGTCGCTCGATGGCCGCGTGCGCCTCGTCCTCGGTCGCCGCCCACCCGAGCGCGACGGCGATCGACGTCGGCTGCTCCGGCTCGGTCAGCCGCAGCTGCCCGGTCACCCAGTAGCCCCCCACGCCGTCGTTGAAGCGGGACGCGACGATGAGGAAGTCCTCCGGCACCCACGTTCCCGCCGTCTCGACCCGCTGTCCCACCAGAGGCTCGGGAAGGTATTGCCCCGGCTGCGCGACCTCGTCGAGCGGCCGCACCTGCTCGGTGGCACCAGGCGGCGGCGGATCGGTGTCGATGGCCCGGCCCAGCTGCCACTGACCGAGCCACGCGAACACTCCCGCGACGACGAGGCACAGCAGCAGCATCCCGATCCACTGCGGCCGGACCATCACCTCGCGCAGCGTCGGCGGGAAGACCTCGGGTTCGGCGGCGCCTGCGGGGTCGGGGTCGGTCACGGCTCGCGTCATCCGGCGGCGTAGGGCGCGACGACGACCTCGACGCGCTGGAACTCCTTGAGGTCGGAGTATCCGGTGGTGGCCATCGACTTGCGCAGCGCCCCGATGAGGTTCGCTGTGCCGTCGGCGACCGGCGCCGGCCCGTACAGGACCTCTTCGAGCGAGGCGACCTGGTCGACCTTCACGCGGCGGCCCCGCGGCAGCTTGGAGTGATGCGCCTCGGGACCCCAGTGGTAGCCCTGGCCAGGGGCATCCGTCGCACGCGCCAGCGCCACGCCGAGCATGACGGCGTCCGCGCCCATCGCGAGCGCCTTGACGATGTCGCCCGACGTGCCCACGCCGCCGTCGGCGATGACGTGGACGTAGCGTCCGCCCGACTCGTCGAGGTAGTCGCGGCGGGCTCCGGCGACGTCGGCGACGGCGGTGGCCATCGGCGCGTGCAGACCGAGCGTTGCGCGAGTGGTGGATGCCGCTCCCCCGCCGAACCCGACGAGCACACCTGCGGCGCCGGTGCGCATGAGGTGCAGCGCCGCGGTGTAGGTGGCGGCGCCGCCCACGATGACGGGGACGTCGAGGTCGTAGATGAACTTCTTGAGGTTCAGCGGCTGATCGACGCTCGACACGTGCTCGGCCGAGACCGTCGTGCCGCGGATCACGAAGAGGTCGACGCCGGCGGCGACGACGGTCTCGTACAGCTCCTGCGTGCGCTGCGGAGTGAGCGCGCCGGCGACGGTGACACCGGCCGCGCGGATCTCGGCGAGGCGGTCGCGCACGAGCTCTGGCTTGATCGGCTCGGCGTACAGCTCCTGCATGCGGCGCGTCGCGGCGGTCTTGTCGAGGCCCGAGATCTCGGCGAGCAGCGGCTCGGGGTCGTCGTAGCGGGTCCACAGGCCCTCGAGGTCGAGCACGCCGAGGCCACCGAGCTGGCCGAGCATGATCGCCGTCCTCGGGCTCACCACCGAGTCCATCGGAGCGCCCAGCACCGGGATGTCGAAGCTGAACGCGTCGATCGTCCAGGTCGTGGAGACGTCCTCGGGATTGCGCGTGCGCCTCGACGGCACCACCGCGATGTCGTCGAACGTGTACGCGCGGCGTGCGCGCTTGGCGCGACCGAGTTCGATGTCCATGCTCACCACCCCAGCCTACCGGGCCGGTTTGTTCGCGCCCGCTGCCCCTCCCCCCTCTCGCCGACCATGTCCCTCTCACGCCGAGCATGTCCCTCTCACGCCGAGCATGTTGGTTTCGCGGCGAGCATGTGGGCATGCTCGGTGAGAGACCCACATGGTCGGTGAGAAACCCACATGGTCGGCGACCCCGGGGATGCGGGAGAGCGGGGATGCGGGATCGCTCAGCGGGCGCGAGCCACCCGCGCTTCGTCCCACACGGGCGCGTCGGACTCGAACACACGGCCGTCGGCGCCGAACACCACGAACCTGTCGAAAGACTTCGCGAGCCAGCGGTCGTGCGTGACCGCCAGGACGGTGCCCTCGAACCGGCCGAGCGCGTCCTGCAGCGCCTCGGCCGAAACCAGGTCGAGGTTGTCGGTGGGCTCGTCGAGGAGTAGCAGTGTCGCACCCGAGAGCTCGAGCAGCAGGATCTGGAACCGCGCCTGCTGTCCGCCCGACAGGCTGTCGAAGGTCTGCTCGGCCTGGCCGACGAGGCCGTAGCGGTCCAGCGCGGAGCTCGCGGCATCCCTCGGCAGTCCTGCTCGTGCGTCTTCACCGCGGTGCAGGATGTCGAGCAGGGTGCGTCCGGCGAACTCGGGGTGCGTGTGGGTCTGGGCGAACCATCCCGGCACGACCCGCGCTCCGAGCACCGCGCGGCCGGTGTGCGGCACCGTCTCGAGGCCGGCACCCGTCGTCGTGAGGTGCCCGAGTCGCGCGTCGGGGTCGGTGCCGCCCCGCGCCAGCAGCCGCAGGAAGTGCGACTTGCCCGACCCATTCGAGCCGAGCACCGCGACCCGGTCGCCGAACCACACCTCGAGGTCGAACGGCTTCATGAGTCCGGTCAGTTCGAGCTGCTCGGCGACCACGGCGCGCTTCCCGTGCGGGCACCGCGCAGCCGGAGCGCGAGGTCCTGCTCGGGCGGACGCTCCTGCGGCGGTCCCGCCTCCTCGAACTTGCGCAGCCGCGTCTGGGCCGCTCGATACCGAGAGGTGAAGGAGTCGTTCGCGGTCGCCTTGACCTTGAGCGTCGCGACGAGCTCCTTGAGCTTGACGTGCTGCTCGTCCCAGCGCCGCCGCAGTTCGTCGAGCCGCGCCATGCGCTCGTCGCGAGCGCGGTGGTATGTGCCGAAGCCACCGCCGTGCACCCACGCCGTGCTTCCCGCGCCGCCGACCTCGAGCGTCGCGATGCGGTCGGCGGCGCGTGCCAGCAGCTCGCGGTCGTGCGACACGAGCAGCACGGTCTTCGGCGTCTCGCGCAGCCGCTCCTCGAGCCAGCGCTTGCCGGGCACGTCGAGGTAGTTGTCGGGCTCGTCCAGCAGCAGCACCTGGTCGGGTCCGCGCAGCAGCGCCTCGAGTGCGAGCCGCTTCTGCTCGCCGCCCGACAGCGTCGTGAGTTCGCGGAACCGCGCACGCGAGAACGGGATGCCGAGGGCCGCGGCCGTGCAGGTGTCCCAGACGGTCTCGTACTCGTAGCCGCCGGCCTCGGCGTAGTCGGCGAGCGCGCCGGCGTACCGCATCTGGGTGTCGAGATCGTCGTGCTCGATGATGGCGGCCTCGGCGTCCTCGAGCTCGCGCGCCGCGCGACGGACCCGATCGGGCGCGACCGAGATCAGCAGGTCGTGAACGGTCTGTCCGGCAGCACCGTGTCCGACGAACTGGTCCATCACGCCGAGACCGCCGTCGATCGAGACGACCCCGCCATGAGGCGCGATCTCGCCGCGCACGATGCGCAGCAGGGTGGTCTTGCCCCCGCCGTTCTGACCGATGAGCGCCGTCGTCGAGCCTTCGCCGACGCGGAAGCTCACTTCATCCAGCAACGGACGCCCGTCCGGCAGCGCATACGAGACGGCGGCGATGTCGATGTACCCCACGGTGTTCCTGTCCGCTGCCCCGCCCTTGCGGCGACTCGGCAGCCGACCAGCCTATGAGCGGGGGGACGGATGCCGCAAGCTCAGGCGGCCGCGTACCGGCCGGACTTGATCGCCCGCTCGCGGGCCTTGGCGGCCTCTTCTTCGCGGTTCTTGGGGGGCGTCACGGCGACGAGATCGTCCAGCAGGTGCTGCGTGATGTGCGCGATGTCGTGCACGGCACGGTCGAAGGCCTCCTGGTTGGCCTTGGACGGCTTGGTCGTGCCCGCGATCTTGCGGACGTACTGCAGCGCGGCGGCGTGGACCTCTTCGGAGGATGCCGCGGGCTCGAAGTTGTGGAGCGTGTGGATGTTCCGGCACATGCCCCGACGATACGCCGCACCGGCGACGCGGTGAAGATTCCCGTTCTCGTTGATTGCGGACCGAATCTGTCCGCGATGCTGGAGAGCATGGGTGCATGGAACAGAACGCGATCGTCCCCTTTCGTATCGACATCCCCCAGTCCGCCCTCGACGATCTGCGCGAGCGACTCGCCCACGCGCGCTTCGCCGCGCAGCTCCCCGCGGCATCGAACGAGTGGTCGGCCCCTGAGCCCCCCGACCAGGACTGGTCGCGCGGCGCACCGGACGCGTGGCTGCGCGAGACCGTGGACCACTGGCGCGACGGCTTCGACTGGCGCGCGTTCGAAGAGCGTGTCAACGGCATCCCGCAGTTCGTCACCGAGGTCGACGGACAGCGCATCCACTTCCTGCACGTGCGCTCTTCGCATCCCGACGCCACCCCGTTGATCCTCACCCACGGCTGGCCGGGCTCGTTCGTCGAGTTCCTGCACCTTATTCCGCTCCTCACCGAGCCGCAGCAGCACGGCGGCGCAGCATCCGATGCGTTCCATGTCGTCATCCCCTCGGTGCCCGGCTTCGCCTTCTCGGCTCCACTCGCGGATGCCTCGTGGGATGACACCCACGTCGCCCGCGCGTTCGCCGAGCTGATGTCGCGCCTCGGCTACGAACGTTTCGTCGCGCAGGGCGGCGACTACGGCGCCGGAGTCGCCCCCGAGATCGGGCGGGTCGCCCCCGAGCGAGTGATCGGGGTGCACGTCAACGGGACCACGGGAACGATGCCCGAGTTGCCGCTGCCGGTAGAAGAATCCGCGACGCTCACCGAAGGCGAGCGCCGCGCGATCGCCGACATCGAGGCGTTCCAGTGGCAGCAGATGGGCTACATCTCCATCCAGGCGACCCGGCCCGGGTTGATCGGCACGATGCTCGCCGACAGCCCGGTCGCTCAGCTCGCGTGGATCATGGACAAGTTCCAATCATGGACGTGGCCGGTCGAAACGCCTGTCTTCGAGATCCTCGACCGCGACGTGCTGCTTGCCAACGCGTCCCTGTACTGGCTCACCGCCACCGCGGGCTCCGCCGCGCTCACCGTCTACGGGCACGCGGGAGGATGGGGCGAAGCCAAGGAGAAGAGCGGCGTGCCCACCGCGGTGATCAACTTCGCACACGACATCGCCATCCGCCGGTACGTCGAGAAGGAGAACACCGTCGTTCGCTGGACGGAGGTCGACCGGGGCGGCCATTTCGCAGCTCTCGAGGAGCCGGACACCCTGGTCGCCGACCTGCGCGCATTCGTCGCAGGTCTGCGCTGAGCCGGCGCGCGGCATCCTCATGGTGTGGATCGGGGATGCCGCGCCCCCGCGACCTACCAGCGCTCGGTGCCGCGCGGAATGACGTCGAGCACGTGGGGGAGCTCGGTGGGAAAGCATGACCGGAAGAGCTCGGTGATCTGCGGGTCGGAGCCGTAGTCGTCGACGAGGCGCAGGCCGATCATGGTGCTGATCAGCATGCCCTCGGCCATGAAGGAGCGGGCTTCTTCCGCGTCGAAGCCGACCTCGTCGCGGAAGAACCGCCACACGTCGGCGAAGCCCTTGCGGGCGGCCGGCCCGATCATGGGGTGACTGCCGAGCAGGTAGGCATGAGCGAGTGTCTGGTGCAGTCCTCGCACCTCGAGAAGGCTGACGTATGCCTCGCCGATCCGTTTGCCGACCGGCTTGTCGCCGTCGTCGCCTTCTGCCAGCGCGGCGCGGAACGCCGCGAACAGCCGCATCAGAGCGTCGTCGATCGTCGCGAGGAAGAGGTTCTCCTTCGAGCCGAAGAGCCGCACCACGTACGGCTGGCTGACGCCCGCGGCGCGGGCGACCTCATCCGTGGTGGCGCCCTCGTAACCGCGTGCTCCGAAGACCATCAGCGCTGCGTGGAGGATCTGGCGGCGACGCTCGTCCGATGTCAGACGCCGTGCCGGATCGGTCGTCTCCTCCGGGGCGACGATGCTGTCGGAACTCATTCCCGAAGGTTATCAGCGAATGACTTGACTTTGTAATCAGTCGATTACTACATTGCACATCAGAAGTAATCATCCAATTACTACGGAGACCTCATGGCCCTCGATCCTCTCGCCACCGCCACGACCGAGCATCCGGCTCAGACGCGCCGCGCTCGCCCGTTCGCGCTCATCATCGCCGCGGCATCCCTTCCGATGTTCATGGCCACCCTCGACAACCTCGTCATGACCAACGCGCTGCCCGTGCTGCATCGCGAGATGGGTGCGAGCGTCGAGCAGCTGCAGTGGTTCGTCAACGCGTACACGCTTGCGTTCGCCGGCGCGATCCTGGTCGCATCGGCCCTCGGCGACCGATTCGGTCGACGTACCGTGTTCGCGATCGGCATCGCGGTGTTCGGGATCGGCTCGGTGTTCGCGGCGCTCAGCACCGACCCCGGTCAACTGATCGCCGCGCGCGCGTTGCAGGGCCTCGGCGCTGCAGCGGTCATGCCACTGTCGCTCGCGCTGCTGAGCGGCGCCGTGCCGCCGACGCGACGGGCGCTGGCGATCGGCATCTGGGGTGGCGTCTCGGGCCTGGGCGTCGCCGTCGGACCGCTCGTCGGCGGCGCCATCATGGAGGGCTGGAACTGGCAGGCGATCTTCTGGATCAACGTGCCCGTCGCCCTCATCGCGATCCCCCTCGCGCTCGTCGTGCTGCGCAATGACTTCGGCGCGCGGGCGCGCATCGACGTGCCGGGCGCCGTGCTGGCCGCCGCGGGAGTCCTCGCGCTCGTGCATGCCATCGTGCGCGGCAACGACGACGGCTGGGATTCGCCGGGCGTGATCAGCGAGATCGCGCTCGGCGCGGTGCTGCTCGCGCTCTTCTTCTTCTGGCAGACCCGCGCCAAGGCGCCGCTGGTACCCCTGCGACTGTTCCGTGACCGCTCGTTCTCGGTGACGAACATCATCGGGTTCGCCTTCAGCTTCGGTACGTTCGGCGCGGTCTTCCTGCTCATCCAGTACCTGCAGGTCGTCCAGGGCTCTTCGCCCCTCGAGGCCGCACTGCAGACCTCGCCGTGGACCCTCGCGCCGATGGTCGTCGCCCCGATCGCAGGCATGCTCGCTCCCCGCGTCGGGACGCGCGTGCTGATGGTGACCGGCCTCGCGTTGCAGGCAGCCGCGCTCACCTGGATCGGCCTCATCCTGTCGACCGACCTCGACTACCCGGCCCTGATCGCGCCGTTCATCATGGCGGGAGTCGGCATGGCCCTCGTCTTCGCGCCGTCGGCGACGGCGCTGCTTGCCACACTCGGCCTGCTCGACCACGCCAAGGCCTCGGGCGTGAATTCGACCGTCCGAGAGCTCGGCGTCGCTCTGGGCACCGCGGTCATGACCGCGATCTTCGTCAGCGCCGGCGGCGAACTGCTGCCCGACCTCTATGTCGACGCTGCGCGTCCCGCGGTCCTCACCGGCGCCGCCGTGCTCCTCGCCGCGACGATCGCCGCGCTATGGCTGCCCGCGGGGCGGTCTGCGACGACAGACCCCACGGCGCCGGATGCCGCGGCCGTGGTCGACGCGGAGGCCCCGGCGGCCCAGGCTGCGGCATCCGATCTCGCCACGGTCGGCTGATCCCCGTCCCCTTCGCGCCGTCGGTCGAGGCGCGAAGGGGACGGGCAGCGTTGGGGGCCGCTGACGCGGCTCAGTCGCCCTTGCCGCGGAGGGCCCGGGTCAGGACGCCGTCCAGGAGGAACAGCAGAAAGGCGAATGATCCGATCCACGGCGCCAGAACGACGACGGCGGCCCCGATGATGAGCGCGCTGAGCGAGGCGCGGCCGTAGGCGACGGCATCCTCTTGCGACAGATCAGGGAGCATGACGTCGCGGCGACGCACCGCCCACTGCCACTGCACCCACCCGAACAGGATCGCGAAGAAGAACGTGACCGGCATCGCCATGCGGCCCGCGAAGTAGGACTCGTACTGGGTCAGCAGGCCGGTCGCGAACGGCACCAGCACGACGAAGAGCAGCCGCGCGTTGTTGAGCCAGACGAGCACCGAGTCGGCGCGGGCGATGTGCTCGAACTGCTGGACGTGCACCATCCACAGCAGGCACAGCAGCACGAAGCTCAGCGCGAAGTTGAAGAGCAGCTCGCTCATGCCGCCGAGCGCGTCCCACATTTCGGCGTCGCTGGTCACGGCGCCGATCGAGTGGGTGGTGAGGTCGAGCACCAGCAGCGTCGCCGCGATCGCGAACACGCCGTCGGTGAACGCCTCGAGCCGCACGGTGCGCTGCGTCGCCGCTGGGTGCCGCCGCTGCCTGATCACGGGATCAGGGTAGCGGCGGCGAGCGGACTGCGGTGTCTCCCTGGCCGGGACTGGGAGGATGGGCTCATGACTGCCCGCGTCCCGTACCTCGTGATCGGCGCCGGTGCGATGGGGCTGGCCACCACGTGGCAGCTGGCGCGACGCGGACACCCGGTCATCGCTCTGGAGCGATTCGAGCGCGGTCACGCGTGTGGCGCTTCTCACGGCGCGACCCGCAACTTCAACAACGCGTACGCCGCCGACCACTACCTCGATCTGCTCGCCCTCGCGCGTTCCGAGTGGGACGAGCTGTCGCGCACCACCGGTGAGCCGCTGCTGCGGCTGCACGGCCTGGTGACGCACGGCGATCCCGCCGTGATCTCCACCGTCCACGCCGCGCTCATCACGCGCGGCGAGCGCGCCGAGGTCCTCACGGCAGCCGAAGCCGGCCGGCGCTGGAGCGGCATGCGCTTCGACGGCGACGCCCTGTTCACCCCCGATGCGGGAGTGGTGCGGGCGGCCGCCGCGCTCGAGGCGCTCGAGCGGGCGGCGCGCGACCACGGCGCCGACATCCGCTTCGGTCACGCGGTGACCGCTCTCGAGGAGCGGTCCGACGGCGTGGCCGTGACCGTCGAGGCGGACGGCACACGCACCGACATCGTGGCCGACGTCGTGGTGGTCACCGCCGGCGCATGGACCGCCGGCATCCTGCCCCCGTCGCTTCCACTGCCCCGGCTGACCGTGACGGAGGAGAGTCCGGCGCACTTCATGCCGGTCGCGACCGACGCCGAATGGCCGTCGTTCAACCACTTCGTCGACCCCGATCGCCACATCGGCAACGTGTACGGCATGCCGACCCCCGGAGAGGGGATCAAGGTGGGGCTGCACCTGGTGGGCCCGGTCGTCGACCCGGACGCGCGCACCTTCCGGCCGGTGCCGGCGCTCGCGGATCGCCTGCGCGACTACGTGCGCGAATGGATGCCGGGACTCGATGCCGATTCGGCGGTCCCGATCAGCTGCACCTACACGTCGACCGAGACCGAGGACTTCGTGCTCGACCGGCGCGGCCGGGTCGTGGTGGGCGCCGGCTTCTCAGGCCACGGCTTCAAGTTCACGCCCGCGGTCGGGGCAGTGCTCGCCGACCTCGCGCTCGACGACACCGCCCGCGCGGCGCCGCCCTTCCGCGTGCCCTGACGGTCGCCCCTGCCGCCCGGGCTCCCTGCCGCCGCCCGCCCGCAACGCGGGCCACGTTCAGGCTTCCGTGCGCATGCGCCGGGCAGCGGCATCCGCCCGGAGTGCGTCAGCGCTTGTAGTTGGGGGCCTCGACCACGATCTGCACGTCGTGGGGGTGCGACTCCTTCAGCCCCGCGGCCGTGATGCGTACGAACTTGCCCTTGGCCTTCAGCTCTTCGATCGTGCGCGCGCCGACGTAGAACATCGACTGGCGCAGGCCGCCAACGAGTTGATACGCGACCGCCGAGACCGGTCCGCGGTAGGCGACCTGACCCTCGATGCCCTCGGGGATGAGCTTGTCGTCGCTGGGCACGTCGGCCTGGAAGTAGCGGTCCTTCGAGTACGACGTCTTCTTGCCGCGGGTCTGCAGCGCACCGAGCGACCCCATGCCGCGGTACTGCTTGAACTGCTTGCCACCCTGGAAGACGATCTCGCCCGGTGACTCGTCGGTGCCGGCCAGCAGCGAGCCGATCATGACCGTGTCGGCGCCGGCGACGAGCGCCTTGGCGATGTCGCCCGAGTACTGCAGGCCGCCGTCGGCGATGACGGGGACACCCGCTTCGCGGGCGGCGAGGGATGCCTCGTACACGGCGGTGACCTGGGGAACGCCCACACCGGCCACGACGCGCGTCGTGCAGATCGAGCCCGGGCCCACGCCGACCTTCACCGCGTCGACGCCCGCGTCGATGAGCGCCTGCGCGCCCTCACGCGTCGCGACGTTGCCGCCGACGACGTCGATGTGGTCGAAGCTGGAGTCGGCCTTGAGCCGGCGGACGATGTCGATGACGCCGGCGGACTGGCCGTTCGCGGTGTCGACGACCAGCACGTCGACGCCCGCGTCGCGCAGCGCCTCGGCGCGCTGCCACGCGTCGCCGAAGAAACCGATGGCGGCGCCGACGCGCAGGCGGCCCTGCTCGTCCTTGGTGGCGAGCGGATACTTCTCGCTCTTGTCGAAGTCCTTGATGGTGATGAGTCCGGCGAGCTTGCCCTCGTCGTCGATCAGCGGCAGCTTCTCGACCCGGTGGTGGGCGAACAGCGCGATGACTTCGCCGGCGCTGATGCCGACCCGACCGGTGACGAGGTTCTCGCTCGTCATGACGTCGCGCACCTTGGTGGTCTGGCGCTCGAAGCCCGACACGAAGCGCATGTCGCGGTTGGTGACGATGCCGACCAGATGCCCCTCCCCGTCGATGACCGGCAGGCCCGAGATGCGGTAGGTGGCGCAGAGGTCGTTGACCTCTTCGATCGTGGCGTCGGGCGTCGTCGTGATCGGGTCTGTGATCATGCCCGACTCGCTGCGCTTGACCCGGTCGACCATCGAGGCCTGCTCCTCGATGGCGAGGTTGCGGTGGATGATGCCGATCCCGCCCTCGCGGGCGATCGCGATCGCGAGGCGCGCCTCGGTCACGGTGTCCATGGCGCTCGAGATGAGCGGCGTCGCGACGGTGATGCGCCGCGTGACGCGCGAGGACGTGTCGGCCTCGCTGGGGATCACGTCGGTGTGCCCGGGCAGCAGCAGCACGTCGTCGTAGGTCAGTCCGACGAAGCCGAAGGGGTCGTTGTGCTCCATGGGGTCTCCTGCGCGCGCGGCGCGTTGCTCGAGTTGGACGGCGGCGGCCGGTGCGCTTGTGACGCTCCGTACTCGATTCTAAGCGCCCGCGGACGCCGTTTGTTCCCGCGCGCGACGCCTGCGCACGCGAGGACCGGAACCGGAAAGGATGCTCCTCGCGCCTCTCCACCCCTCGCTTCGCGCCGCGCGGAGCCTCGGGCGCGTGGGCCCACGGACGGGGCATCCCGTTGCGAATCGATCACGTATCCACAGGGTGTCGTAGGCGAAACACCGGCGACACATTACAGTCGTACCGTCGTTCATCACGGCCGATGCGACCCGAGCTTCGGTGTACGTGTCGTGCGAACTGGAGGTTCTGTGGGTCCTACGACTGTGACCACGAGACGCATCGCCGGAGGGCGCGCCACCGCTGCGTTCTTCGGGCTGTTTCTCATCCTGCTCGGGCTGTTCGCCACCGCGACACCCGCTTTGGCAGACGAAGACGACCCCTACCGCATCAGCGGCAACGTGCAGCTCGACGGCGAGCCGCTCGAAGGGGTCACCCTCACGATCGACGGGCCGGGGGGTGAACAGGAAGTCGAGACGGATGCCGCGGGGCAGTGGCGCGTGGGAGTTCCCGAGCGTGGCGAGACCTACGTCGTCACCCTCGACGAAGACACCCTGCCCGAGGGCATCGCCGTCGTCGAAGCCGAGGACGACTCCCCCAACGTCAAGGAAGTCGAGATGGGGCAGGGCGGCCGCGTGACCGTCAACTTCTTCATCGGTGAGGGAGAGCGCAACGTCACCAGCTTCTTCGACCAGCTCGTGCAGCGCATCATCCAGGGCCTGAGCTTCGGCCTGATGCTGGCACTCGCCGCGATCGGCCTGTCGCTGGTCTACGGAACGACCGGCATCTCGAACTTCGCGCACGGCGAGATGGTCACCTTCGGCGCGATCGCAGCGGTCTTCCTCGTGGGACCCGCGACCCTCGCCCTCCCCTGGTGGCTCGGCTACCCGGTGGCGGTGATCCTGAGCGCTGTGCTCGGCCTCGTCCTCGATATGGTCCTGTGGCGACCTCTGCGCCGAAGGCGGGTCGGCGTCGTCCAGCTGATGATCGTCAGCATCGGGCTCTCGCTCGCCCTGCGCTACACGTTCCAGCTGTTCATCGGCGGTGGAACCCTCCAGCTGCCGTTCTCATCCCAGGCGAAGATTCCCCTGTTCGGCTCAGTGCAGCTGAGCGTGATCGACATGGTCTCGCTCGCGATTTCGATCGCGGTCATCGTCGCGTTCGCGCTGTGGCTGACACGATCGCGACTGGGCAAGGCCACGCGCGCCATCTCCGACAACCCGTCGCTGGCCGCGGCGTCGGGCATCGACGTCGACACGGTGGTGCGGGTGGTCTGGATCGTCGCGGGTGGACTCGCGGGTCTCGCCGGCATCCTCTACGCGTACTACCGCCCCGGCATCAAGTGGGATATGGGCGCCCAGATCCTGCTGCTCATGTTCGCCGCGGTCGTGCTCGGTGGCCTCGGGACGGCATATGGCGCGCTCGTGGGTGCGCTGATCGTGGGGCTGCTGGTCGAGGTGTCGAGCCTGTGGATCCCGGCCGACCTCAAGTACGCCAGCGCCCTGTTCATCCTCATCGTCATCCTGTTGTTCCGCCCACAGGGAATCCTCGGACGACGCGAGCGGATCGGTTAGGACAACCCATGGACTGGATTCAGATTCTCTCGAACACCGCCTCGTCGATCCTCAGCCCGGCGACGATCGGCTACGCACTTGCCGCGCTCGGCCTCGCCGTGCACTTCGGCTACGCGGGCCTGATCAACATGGGCATCGCCGGCTTCATGGCCATCGGCGCCTACGGCTACGCCATCTCGATCCTCAGCTTCGGACTCCCCTGGTGGGCCGGCGCTCTGATCGGACTCGTCGGAGCCGCGATCTTCGCCCTGATCCTCGGCATCCCCACCCTCCGCCTGCGAGGTGACTACCTCGCCATCGTGACCATCGCGGCCGCCGAGGTGGTGCGCCTGCTCTTCCTCACGACCGCGTTCGACGCGGTCACGGGCTCGGCCGACGGCCTGAGCGGCTACCACGGCAGCTTCCGCGAGTCGAACCCCATCCCGCAGGGCACGTACGGCTTCGGGCCATGGATGTACAACGAGACGCAGTGGTGGGTCCGCATCATGGGCCTGGTCACGCTCGGCATCGCCGCCCTCGTGGTGTGGATGCTCACGCGCAGCCCGTGGGGGCGCACCCTCAAGGGCATCCGCGAGGACGAGGACGCCGTGCGCTCGCTCGGCAAGAACGTGTTCGCCTACAAGATGCAGGCGCTCGTGCTCGGCGGCGTCCTGGCCGCGGCAGGCGGCATCGTCTATGCGCTGCCGTCCGCGGTGAGCCCGGGCGTTTACGTCACCTCGCTGACGTTCTTCGTCTGGACCGCTCTGCTCCTCGGCGGCGCCGCGACGGTCTTCGGTCCGCTGCTCGGCTCGCTCATCTTCTGGGTGCTGCAGACGCTGCTCTCGAACGTCCTGCCGGCGATGGCGTCGGCCGGACTGCTCCCGGGGCTGAGCACCATCCAGGCGGGCACGCTTCGCTTCATCCTCGTGGGCGTCGCTCTCATGCTGCTCGTGATCTTCATGCCACAGGGAATCCTGGGCAACAAGAAGGAGCTGACCTTTGTCAAGTAACAGCACCTCCCCAAACGACGCCCCGCCTGCCACCGGCTCGGCTCCTATCCCGCGCGCGAAGACCACCGGCCTTCATGTAGGCGACGCGGCACCTGGCGTGGCGAAGGTCGATCCGATCATCGTCGCCGACGGCGTGCGTCGCTCCTTCGGCGGTGTGACGGCCGTGGACGTCGAGCATCTCGAGATCCCCCGCGGTGCGATCACCGCCCTGATCGGTCCGAACGGCGCCGGCAAGACCACCCTGTTCAACCTGCTGACCGGCTTCGACCAGGCCGACCACGGCACCTGGTCGTTCGAGGGGAAGTCGCTGGCGGGGGTTCCTGCCTACAAAGTGGCCCGCCGTGGGCTGGTGCGTACGTTCCAGCTCACGAAGGCTCTCGGTCTGCTCACCGTCATGGACAACATGAAGCTCGGGGCACAGCACCAGCGGGGTGAGAAGTTCTGGGCCGGCATGATCCCGGCGCTGTGGCGATCGCAGGATGCCGAGATCGGGGACCGCGCGATGGTCCTGCTGAAGAAGTTCAAGCTCGACGCCAAGGCGGATGACTTCGCGGCGAGCCTGTCGGGCGGCCAGCGCAAGCTCCTCGAGATGGCCCGGTCTCTCATGACCGAACCGACGCTCGTCATGCTCGACGAGCCCATGGCCGGGGTGAACCCCGCCCTCACCCAGTCCCTGCTCGACAAGATCCTCGACCTCAAGGACGAGGGCATGACGGTGCTGTTTGTCGAGCACGACATGCACATGGTGCGGCATATCGCCGACTGGGTCGTCGTGATGGCTGAAGGTCGCATCGTCGCCGAAGGCGACCCCACGACCGTCATGAGGAACCCTGCTGTCGTCGATGCCTACCTCGGGGCCCATCAGGAACTCGATCTCGGCGTGGTGACAGGGCGCATCAGCGTGATCGAGGCCGATCCGACGACGAACGCCGAGGCCTCCGCGGCTGCCGCGGCCATCACTCTGGTCAACGACGGCATCGCCGAAGAAGAAGATGAGGAGAAGGGCCGATGACTGCTCCCACTGCAACGGACACCGCCGTCGTCGTCGTCGACGAGGTGCATGCCGGCTACCTGCCGGGCGTCAACATCCTCAACGGCTGCAGCCTGGTCGCGCACCAGGGCGAGTTGATCGGCATCATCGGACCCAACGGCGCCGGCAAGTCCACGCTGCTGAAAGCCATCTTCGGCCAAGTGAACATCCGCAGCGGCACGGTGACGCTCGAGGGCGACGACATCACCGGGCTGCGGGCAAACAAGCTCGTCGCGCGAGGTGTCGGCTTCATCCCGCAGAACAACAATGTCTTCCCGACGTTGACGATTGAGGAGAATCTGCAGATGGGGCTGTATCAGCGGCCCGGCATCTACAAGGAGCGCCTCGAGTTCGTCACCGGCATTTTCTCCGAGCTGGGCACGCGCCTGAAGCAGCGCGCCGGCTCGCTCTCGGGTGGGGAGCGGCAGATGGTCGCGATGAGCCGCGCGCTCATGATGGACCCGAAGGTGCTGCTGCTCGATGAGCCGTCCGCCGGCCTCTCCCCCGTCCGGCAGGACGAGGCCTTCATTCGCGTCTCCGAGATCAACAAGGCAGGGGTCACCTGCATCATGGTCGAGCAGAACGCCCGCCGCTGCCTGCAGATCTGCGACCGCGGTTACGTCCTCGACCAGGGTCGCGATGCCTACACCGGCACCGGCCGCGAACTGCTGAGCGACCCCAAGGTCACCGAGCTGTACCTCGGCACGCTCGGCACCTGACACGCACCACCAGTGAAGCGGGGGATCGGATGCTGCGGCATCCGGTCCCCCGCTTCTGGCGTGCACCACGGCGGCATCCCTTGCCGCCACGACATCCGGTCCCGGACGCACGGAGGGAAAGTTGCGCGGCGGAGATACGACGAAGCGGCCCCGGATCGGAGGATCCGGGGCCGCTGTCGCGAGTGAGGGTCAGCCCTCGTAGGCGACGTAGGTGTTGTCGTCCTGGTACTCGTAGATACCGATCGACGCCTCGGTCGGGTCGCCGACCTCATCGAACGTGATCGGGCCCGAGATGCCGTCGTAGTCGGCCGTTCCGCCGCCCACGATGATCTCAGCGCAGTCGGCGTAGGTTTCGCACGTCTCGCCGTCACCCGAGCCGCCGGAGACCTCGATCAGCTTCTCCGCGATGGCCGCCGAGTCCGTCGAGCCCGCGGCCAGCGAAGCCAGCGCGAGCAGGATCGTCGCGTCGAAGGACTCAGCCGCGTAGCTGTAGTCCTGCAGCGGCTCGTCACCCTCGGCCGCGACGAACTCGTCGAGCGCTGCCGTGAAATCGCCGATCGCGTCGATCGACAGACCGGGCAGGGTGCCCTTCGAACCGGTCAGCGAGCCCTCCGCGAAACCGGCGTCAGCGAAGTTCTTCAGGTTGCCGTCGACGAAGTACAGCTTGTCGCCGGGGAACTGACCGAACAGGCTCGGCAGGATGGTCGAGACCTCGTCGAACGTGATCAGCGCGATCGCGTCGGGGTCGGCTGCCAGCACCTCCGAGATCTGCGCGTCGAAGCTGGTGTCGCCCGTGTTGTAGGTGGGCTGCGCGACGACCTCGCCGCCGGCTGCCTCGAACGCCTCTTGCACGTAGCCGGCCAGGCCGGTGCCGTACGAGTCGTTGAGCACGATCATGCCCAGGGTCTGGTTGCCATCCTCGGCGATCAGGTTGCCGAGCACCTCGCCCTGCAGCACGTCCGACGGAGCGGTGCGGAAGTACAGGCCGCCGTCGTCGTACGTCGTGAAGGCGTCCGAGGTGTTGGCCGGCGAGAACTGGATGACGCCCGCGCCGGTGACCTGGTCGATGAACTGCAGCGAGACGCCCGAGGACGCGGCACCGATGATCGCGGAAACACCCTCGCCCAGCAGGCGGGGGATCTCGGTCTCGTAGGCCTTGTTGTCGGTGTCGCCGGAGTCGCCGTACTCGACCTCGATGGTGAGGCCGGTTTCGGCCGACGCCTCGTTGATCAGCGAAGCCGCGTAGGCGACGCCTGCCTCCTCTGGCGGTCCGAGGAACGCCAGGTTTCCGGTCTGCGGCAGAGCCGTGCCGATCTTGAGGCTCAGCTCCTCGGTCGGACCGGCATTGTCGGTCGGCTCGTCGGTGCCACCGGTGCCCCCACCGGCACAGCCGGCGAGGACGAGGGCGCTGGCGCCGATGAGCGCGAGACCACCGAGAACGGTGCTCTTGCGCGAGCGGGTGAAGACGCTCATGTTGCTCCTTGCTGTGGTGTGTGTCGATCGGCTCGGGAACCGATCCAATAGCCCCAACCTAATCGCGGCTTGCTCTCGCGTGTGTTGCTCTTCGTTAACGGTTTGTAACGCCGCGGGACCGGGGATTTCAGGTCGAGTTCACCATCGCCCGGCCCGTATACCCCTCATGGGTATAGACTCGACGTCGATGTACCCCCAAGGGGTATCGCGAGACCAGTGGAGGGATATGACTGTGGCTGATTTCGAATACACCGTGACCGGCATGACCTGCGGGCACTGCGAGGCATCGGTGCGCGGCGAGGTGTCGAAGATCGAGGGCGTTCAGGACGTGCGCGTGAGCGCGGCATCCGGTTCCCTCCGCATCGTCGCCGCGGAGGAGATCGCGGACGACGCCGTCATCGCGGCCGTCGACGAGGCGGGCTACAGCGCGGTGCGCGCCTGATGACGTCCGCGGCCCCGGCCTCCCGGGTCGAACTCGAGATCGGCGGCATGACGTGCGCCTCGTGCGCCGCACGGATCGAGAAGCGCCTGAACCGGCTCGACGGGGTCGAGGCATCCGTCAACTACGCCACTGAGAAGGCGGTCGTGAACGCGCCGGCGGGCTTCGACCCGCAGACGCTCATCGATGAAGTCGTGAAGACCGGCTACACCGCGGCGCTCCCCCAGCCCGCCGCGGCGGCGGACCCTGCCGCCCCGCACGACGCCGAGCTGACCGGGCTGCGGCACCGGCTCATCGGCTCGATCGTGCTGTCGGTGCCCGTGATCCTGCTCGCGATGATCCCGGCGCTGCAGTTCACGTACTGGCAATGGGCCTCGCTCGCCTTGGCAGCGCCGGTCGTGGTGTGGGGTGCGTGGCCGTTCCATCGTGCGGCGTGGGTGAACCTGCGCCACGGCGCGGCCACCATGGACACGCTGATCTCACTCGGTGTCTCGGCGGCGTTCCTGTGGTCGCTCTACGCGCTGTTCCTCGGCACGGCCGGAATGCCGGGGATGACACATGGCTACGAGTGGCCCGCGCTGCTGGGTGGCACCGCCCAGCCGGGTGACGGTGCGGGCGACATCTACCTGGAGGTCGCCGCGGGGGTCACGACCTTCGTGCTCGCCGGACGCTACTTCGAGGTGCGCGCCAAGCGCCGGGCAGGGGCGGCACTGCGGGCGCTGCTCGAGATCGGCGCGAAGGACGTCGCCGTGCTCCGACCCGGTCCGGACGGGATCGCCGAGCTGCGCGTGCCCATCCCCGAGCTGCGCGTCGGCGAGGACTTCGTGGTGCGCCCCGGCGAGAAGATCGCCACCGACGGAGTCGTGGTGTCGGGAACGTCGGCGGTCGACGCGTCCATGGTCACCGGAGAGTCGGTGCCCGTCGAGGTCACCCCGGGCGACGCGGTGGTGGGAGCCACCGTGAACGCCGGAGGGAGGCTGGTGGTCCGGGCGACCCGCGTCGGCGACGACACGCAGCTGGCGCAGATGGCGCGGCTCGTCGAAGAGGCTCAGTCCGGCAAGGCCAGAGTCCAGCGCTTGGCCGACCGCATCTCGGGCGTCTTCGTGCCCATCGTGCTGGTGATCGCAGTCGGGACCCTTGCGGCGTGGCTGCTGGCCGGGGCATCCGCTCCGCAGGCGTTCACCGCCGCCGCCGCCGTGCTCATCATCGCGTGCCCGTGCGCGCTCGGCCTCGCCACCCCGACCGCTCTTCTGGTCGGCACCGGCCGCGGGGCGCAGCTGGGCATCCTCATCAAGGGTCCTGAGGTGCTCGAGTCGACGCGCGCCGTCGACACCGTCGTGCTCGACAAGACCGGCACGGTGACCACCGGCCGCATGGCGCTGGTCGAGGTCGTCCTGGCGCCCGGTGACGAGGGCGCGCCGGGCGGAGAACCGGACCCCGGGCGGAGCATCCGCTCAGAATCCTCCGCCGAGCCCGCAGATCTCCGCCGGGCGGACGCCGCCGAGGCCGCACATCTCCGCCGGGCGGAGACTCGGGCGACGACGGATGCCGCGGCATCCGCTCGCGACGAACTGCTCCGGCTCGCCGGGGCCCTCGAGCACGCGTCCGAGCACCCGATCGCGCAGGCGATCGCGCGCGCCGCAGCGGCCGAGACCGGGACGTTGCCCGACGTCGAGTCGTTCCAGAACGTGCCTGGCAAGGGCGTGTCGGGCGTCGTCGAGGGTCATGCCGTGCTCGTCGGGCGTGACGCGCTCCTCGCCGACTGGGCGCTGACCCTGCCGTCTCCGCTGGCCGACGCGAAGGCGCAGGCCGAGGCATCCGGCCGCACCGCGGTGCTCGTCGCGTGGGACGGAGAGGTCCGCGGGCTGCTCGTGGTCGCCGATCAGGTCAAGCCGACCAGCCGCGAGGCCGTCGCCCGGCTGCGTTCGCTCGGTCTCGAGCCGGTGCTGCTGACCGGAGACAACGCCACGGCTGCGCGCGCGATCGCCGACGAGGTCGGCATCGGCCGGGTCACCGCCGAAGTGCTGCCGCACGACAAGGTCGCCGCGGTCCGGGCGCTGCAGACGGAGGGCCGCGTCGTGGCCATGGTCGGCGACGGCGTCAACGATGCCGCCGCACTGGCGCAGGCAGACCTGGGCCTGGCGATGGGGACCGGAACGGATGCCGCGATCGAGGCATCCGACATCACCCTCGTCCGCGGCGACCTGCGCAGCGCCGCCGACGCGATCCGCCTGTCACGCGCGACATTCCGCACGATCCGCGTCAACCTGTTCTGGGCGTTCGCGTATAACGTGGCGGCGATCCCCCTCGCCGCGCTGGGACTCCTCAGCCCCATGATCGCCGGCGCGGCGATGGCGCTTTCGAGCGTCTTCGTGGTGGGCAACAGCCTGCGACTGCGCCGCTTCCGCTCCCTCTCACAGTGAAGGACTCTCCGATGACCGACATCGCGACCCACGAACACAGCCCGGCCGACACCGACAGCCATCACGGGTACATCACCGACAAAGACAAGTACCTCAACCGCCTCAAGCGGATCGAGGGTCAGGCCCGCGGCATCCACAAGATGGTCGAAGACGAGAAGTACTGCATCGACATCCTGACGCAGATCAGTGCGCTCACCTCGGCGCTCGAGGCCGTCGCCGTCGGGCTGCTCGACGACCACCTGCGCCACTGCGTGGTCGACGCCGCCCGCATGGGCGGTGCCGAGGCCGACGCGAAGATCACCGAGGCCACCCAGGCCATCGCGCGTCTGGTGCGCTGACCTTCTCCCCCGCCCTTCCGCCTCGAGACGCGAGACGGTTCAGGATGCCGCGGCCACACGCGCGCGCCGGGCGTGGAGCACCGAGTCCACCGTGAGCACGGCGAGCGCGACCCAGACCAGTCCGAAGCCGATCCAGCGCTCGAGGGGCATCGGCTCGCCCAGGACCCATGCGCCGATGATGAACTGCAGGATCGGCGCGACGAACTGCAGCAGGCCGATCACGGTGAGCGACACGCGGCGCGCCCCGGCGGCGAAGAAGAGCAGGGGCACCGCGGTGATGACACCCGCCAGGCTCAGCAGCACGGCGTGCCCCCAGCCGTTGGCGCCCATGGTGATGCCGGTGGTGGCGCCGACGACGACCAGGATGATGCCGGCGATGGGGGTGAGCCACAGCGACTCGAGGGTGAGGCCGCTCACGGCATCCACCGAGGGCCCGACACGTTTCTTCACGAGGCCGTAGAGGCTGAAGCTCGCGGCGAGGGTCAGCGCGATCCACGGGAACGACCCGTACCCGACGATGATCACGATGACCGCCACGGCGGCGATGCCGATCGCGACCCATTGGGTGACGCGCAGCCGCTCGCGCAGCACGAGCACGGCGAGCAGCACGGTCGCGATGGGGTTGATGAAGTACCCGAGGCTGGTTTCGATGACGTTGTCGCTGAGCGCCCCGAACATGAACACCTGCCAGTTCACGTAGATGAGCAGGCCCGCGATCACGGTGAGCCCGAGCACGCGCGGCTGCCGGAAGATGGCGGCCAGGCGCCCCCAGGATCGCGTCACGGTCAGCAGCAGCGCGCAGAACACGAGCGACAGGACGATGCGCCACGCAACGAGCTCGAACGGGCCGGTCGGGGCGAGCAGCACGAAATACAGCGGCAGGAAGCCCCACAAGAAGTACGCCGAGAAGGCGTACACGCCACCCAGGCTGCGCTCGCGCGAGAGATCGGCGGATGCCGGGGGCAGTGCCACCCCGGCGGTGGACGCCGCGGATTCGGCCAGTTCGTCTGCGTCGCCTCCGGTAGCGCTCTGAGAGGGTTCGCGGCTCACCTGCACAGCCTACGACCGCTGGTCACCGAGCCGTCGCACGCCGGGCATGCGAGAGGGCCGGATGCCTCGGCATCCGGCCCTCTCGAAGCTGCGCTGTGCGCGAGGATCAGCGAACGACGACCGCCAGGACGTCGCGGGCCGAGAGCACCAGGAACTCGTCGGCGCCGAACTTGACCTCGGTCCCGCCGTACTTGCTGTAGAGCACACGGTCGCCGACGGCGACGTCGAGCGGGACACGGTTGCCGTTGTCGTCGATGCGGCCGGGGCCGACGGCGACGACTTCACCCTCCTGGGGCTTCTCCTTGGCAGTGTCGGGGATGACGAGGCCACTTGCGGTGGTCTGCTCGGCCTCGACCTGCTTGATGACGATGCGGTCCTCGAGCGGCTTGATGGAAACCGACACGGTCTACCTCTTCTTTCCTTGAGACTGAAGTCGTTAGCACCCGCACAGTGAGAGTGCTAACGCCAAGTGTAGGCAAGTGATTGGCACTCGTGCAACGTGAGTGCCAATCCATGACGGCGGCGGGTGGCGTCTTGGGAAATCGAAAGATCCTCGGCGAGCCCTATACCCGCCAGGAGTGCAGATGTATCATCGCAGTATCGCGCGCCTCTACCACTGGGAACGGTCGGCCGCGGTGCGAGTTCGGGGGAGCTCGCCACTGGATACTGGGGGCAAGTCTTCATGGGTGTGTCATATTTCCTTGCTGTAGATGTGGGAACGAGCCGCGTAGGCGCGGCGACAGCGAGGCTGACGGCGGATGGCGGGATCACCGCGACGTCGTTCGCGTTGGGCCGTAAGAGCGACAGCGTCGCGAGCGTGGTCTTCGTGGCCGAGGACGGTGATCTGCTCTTCGGCGATGTCGCTGAGCGACGCGGTGTCGCTCAGCCGGAGCGCCTGATCCGCGAGTTCAAACGCAGTATCGGCGACGAGGTGCCGCAGCAGGTCGGCGGTCAGTCGATCCGCGCCGAGCAGCTGTACGCCCGCACGGTGGCGCACGTCGTCGACGCGGTTGCCGAACGCGAAGGTGCACCCCCGGACGGCGTCATCCTGACGCACCCCGCACTGTGGGGACCACACCGCATCGGGCTGGTCCGCGAGGCCCTGGACGCCGTGGGCGTCGGCGAGGTCGAGTTCATCACCGAGCCCGAGGCCGCTGCCCGCCACTACGAGGCGGCGCGCGTGCTCGACGACGGCCAGATCCTGGCCGTCTACGACCTGGGCGGCGGGACGTTCGACTGCGTCATCCTGCGCAAGCGCAACGAATCGTTCGAACTGATCGGCGCTCCGGTGGGCATCGACACTCTGGGGGGTGCCGACTTCGACGACGCCGTGCTGCGGCACGTCGTCAACGCCGCAGACGTGCCGGCGGAGGTGATGGCGGATGCTTCGGCCGACGCGCGGATCGCACTGTCGCAGCTGCGGCGCGAATGCGTCGACGCCAAGGAAGCCCTCTCGTTCGACTCCGACGTCGTGGTCCCGGTGCTCCTGACCGGAGGTCGCCCGAGCGTCCGCCTCACTCGCGTCGAGTTCGAGGGGATGATCGACGAGTCGCTGGAGCGGACGATCGACGCCCTTGAGGACGCACTCGACCAGGCCGACGTGCTGCCCGAGCAGCTGGAGTCGGTTCTCCTCATCGGCGGCTCCTCACGCATCCCGCTCGTCACCCAGCGTCTGTCGGAGCGACTGGATCGCCCCGTCGCGATCGACGCCGACCCCAAGTCCTCCATCGCACTCGGCGCGGCGCGCACCGTGCTCGTGCGTGCCGCCGACCGCGAGATCGGCGTCTCGACCGAGCTCGTTCCCTTCGACGGTTTCGGTGAGCTGGCCGCGCTCGCGGGTGAACTGGCACCGATCCCGACTGCCCCGTCCTCGGTGCTGGCCGCTCCGGTCGGGCCGACGAACGTCCGGTCGGCGCCGAGCATGAGGCACATCGCCGCCGTGTCGGGCGGAGCCATCGTGGTCGCCGCCGCGATCGTCTTCGGCAGCACCATGACCGCGGGATCGGGACTGCAGAGCTTCTCGCCGCCCGTGTCGCAGACCAAAGCGGGAATCGAGAAGTCGGCCGATCCGAAGGCGCCGGCCGCGTCGACGGATTCGGCGGATGCTGCCGTCGTCGAGACCGTCGCGGCGCCCGAGCAGCAGCAGCAGACGCCGCGCAGCGCTCCGCCGCGCCGTAGTCAGAAGCCTCCGACCAAGCCGAAGGCCGACGCCGCTCCGGCGCCCAAGCCGACCAAGGCCCCGCAGACGCCGCTGAGCACGGCCTCGGCCGACACCGGAACCGGCGGCGGAACCGGGGACACCGGAGGAACCGGGGACACCGGAGGAACCGGCGACACCGGAGGAACCGGGGACACCGGAGGAACCGGCGACACCGGAGGAACCGGGGACACCGGAGGAACCGGCGACACCGGAGGAACCGGGGACACCGGAGGAACCGG
>NZ_JAHZQZ020000005.1 GCF_019449275.2 Microbacterium sp. HD4P20 | reverse complement strand
GACATGTCATTGATGCCGTCCACAGCACCCTTCAGACCCGTCGTCAACTCCGAGTAACCCTCACCGAACTTGCCCGACGCGTGCTGCGTCTTGAAATCCTCACCCAGCAACGTGTCCACCTGGCTCTTCAACGAGTCCAGCTGACCCTGAATGTCATCACGAGCCTGCGACAGCGACGACGCCACCTGCTCCATCTCGCTATACGAAGCACCGAAATCGGCCATCGTCAACTCCCTCACTCAGAAACCCGACCCACCCCGGGCCGACGACACCCAACCTAACCGACACCCCGCACTCCGCCCATGGGGACCATTACCCATGGCCCCTCCGCGACGCCTCGTGAGAGGTCGGCCCGTTTCGGCCGGTGCGAAGGCGGCCGGTGCGGCGTGTCAGCGGGTCGTACCCGGAGCGTGTTGCTGCACCTCGGGCGCGAGCGTGAGCGCGAGCTCACCCGGAGCCGTGGCGAGGGCGCGCGCTGCAGTGGCCGGGTCGATGAGACCGCGCTCCGCAAGCAGACCGATGGCTGCGTTCCGCCGTTCCATCACCTCGGCAAGCGTGCTGGGCGGGATCTCGCGGATGCTCCACTCGAGGTTCTCGCGCTCGTTCTGGGGCCCACCCTTGGGCAGCGGTCCTCGCACGAGGATCGCGATGTGGACGACGACGTCGGCCGCGATCACCACGAGCCACACCCATGCGCCGTCCCCCAGCTGCTCCTGCCCCGCGGTGAGCGCGATCAGCGCTGTGACGGCCCCCGGAATCGCGTGGATGAGCGCAAGGGTGCGCAGTGCGGCCGCGCGAGTGGCCCGCGGGTGGCGGAGCCGCTGGATCTCGCTCCAGCCGGTGACCAAGAGACCCACGAGCGTGATCCAGCCGGCGAACGCGAGCGGGAAGTCGTACGCCGTGTCGCCCAGCACCCATCGGAGCATTGCCGCGGCGGCGATCACCGGTGCGGCTACGGCGTAGAGGTAGGCCAGTCCCTGGATGAAGCTGCCGAACGTGATGCCGCGGTGCTCCGACATCGCCTCCTTCGGCGCGAGCACGGCGAGCGGGCGTTGCGCGGGAGTCAGCGAGAACGAGCGCAGCTCCAGCCGCCACCAGTCGACCGCGCTCCATCCCTTCGTGTCGTCGACCAGTTCTGTCAGCGATCTGCCGCTCATGCCGGCCAGTCCTCTCCGAAGCGGACAACTGCGCGGTCCAGCGCGTCCACACGTGCGCGGTCCGTCGACGGCACGAAGCCCTCGAGTGTCGATGTGCTCAGCACCGCCTTCGCCGCCTCCTCCACGAACGCCAGTGCGTAGGGCGCGACGGGGCCGAGGATCGCGGCGATCGTCGTCTCCTCGCCCAGGAACAGCCAGCGTTCGAACCCGAAGTCCCGGTCTCCGTGCCGCTCGAGCAGTGTGACCGAGATTCCGACGCCGAAGCCCTCGGTCTCGAGGATCTCCGTGGTCGGGGGCAGCAGTGCGGAGGCCGACCACAGGAATGCCGCCTGGTCGTCGTCGCTGAGTCGCTCGTCGACCGCGAACACGGTGAGCGGTGCGATCGCCCGCCCCTCGATCCCGACGATGACGAGGCTGCGGCTCTCGCCGGTGGTCACGGCGGCGACGTCCTCCAGTGCCGCAGCGATGCGCGTGGCGACGGCCGGTGCCAGCTCCCTGCGCGCCGCGAACGCCGTCGCGGTCTCACGGGCCCACGCGGCTCGTTCCTCGGCAGTCTGCGCGACGAACGGAACAGGGATGCAGTGCTCGGGGTCGTGTCGGAGATTCAGCTGCATGTCAGCGCACGCTCCAGGTGAACGAGGCGATGTGGTGGTCGAAGAGAGCGATCCATGCCGCTATCACGGGATCGTCCTGCGGGAGGTCGGCGCTGTGCGCGACCGTCGCCGTCCACTGCACGGCCTGCGTGCGCCTCGTGCCGGGAATCGGAAGGAGGAATTGGATGAGGAACGACACGGCATCGACGCCGTCCACACGGGTGGGGTGACGTTCGGTCCACCGGACGATCCGATGCCCCTCCCCGATCGCGACACCGCCGCGGTTGCGCACCGCGTCCTCGACGATGTCGTCGAGCGTCCACCGCGGCGTCGACCGTCGACGCAGGCCGACGAGGCTCGCCGACCCCAGCACCCACGTGGGCGAGCCCTCTGCCGGCAGCGCGTAGGCGAACGCTTCCTGTTCGCGCAGCTTCGCGACCGCGTCCTTCACCTGGGTCGCGAGCGCGGCGGCCAGGTCGGGCCGTCCCGCTTCGTTCAGCCGCGCACGGGCGGCCGAAACGAGTTCTCGCTCGGTGTCGGTGCTCAGATCGTACGAACGCCAGCCTGGTGGCAGCAGCATTCGGTACCGCGGCACGGTGGCACCGAGGCTCCCTGTCAATTCCGCGCGCAGATCACTCACCATGCCAGTCTTTCATCACCCGGCCGCGGTCCTGGAACCACGTCAAGAGAACGGGTTCTGATCGGGGTCGAACGAGCCCGGGAACGCGCCCCCCGCGGTGTCCTTGATCCAGCCGGCGATGCCGAGTTGAGTGGCCCAGATGCCGGCGGTGTTCTCGACGATGTTGAGGCCGCCGGTCATGACGGCGGGGTCCGCCCAGTGCGCCATGTTGTTGCCGGTCAGCAGGCCGGTCGTGAAATCGACCGCCTTTGCTCCGAATCCGGCGCCCTGCAGGCGGTTCAGGCCAGACAGCCAGTCGTCGACGCCGGTCGCACCGACACCGAACAGACGGGCGGCATCGTCGCCGAAGGCGGTGCCGAGCGCTCGCCAGCCGCCGGGGGCGCCGAGGCCGCGCAGACCTCGCGCGGCGGGACCGATGAAGGGGACCACGCCGATGACACCGAACGCGACGTCGACCCAGCTGCCGTCGTTGAAAGCGAGCTTGCGGGTGAGGGCTACCACGAGCGTGGCCACCGCGACGATCGCGGCGAGCGCCGCGATGATCGGCCCGCCGATCACGATCGCGAGAACGGCGAGCACGATGCCGGCGATCGCGAGCACGTTGGAGAGGAACTCCAGCGCGCCGCGCATGTCGTCCTTCCACGAGTCCTCGATCTTGCCGCTGAACCCCTCCTTGATGTTCCTGGCAGCGGTGTCGAAGGCGGTGTACCAGCTGTTCCACTCCGTGTCGTACTCGCTGGCACGGGTGTCCCACTCGTCCTTCTTGCTGTCGGCGAGCCCGCGCTTCTCGACGGCGCTTGCGTTGGCCGTGTCGTACGCGGACTGCTCGTCCGCGTCGGCGTCGTCGTCGGGCTCCCGCGGGACGGCACCCTCCGCGGTGTCGGCCTCCCTGCTGAGCGAATAGTAAGAGGCCCACAGCTCGACGAGATCGTCGACGATGGGGTCGATCGCGGTCTTGGAAGTCTCGAGCGCCTGACCGTACGTGAGGATGTGCGGTCCGACGGCCTCATAGAGGTCGGCCGCCTTCGACAGGTCGCCGCTCACCTTGCCCGCCACCTCGCGGAGCTTGTCGATCGCGTGCCCCTCCATGGCGGCGCCGTCCTCGACGAGTCGCTGGATGAGGGTCCATGCCTCGGTCATGTCTGTGCCGAGGTCGACGATCTGCTGGCCGCGGGTCTGGACGTCGCCCGCGTCACCGCGCAGGTGCTCGATGAGGTGCTGGCCGCCCGGCGTCTGCGACGGCATGTATGGGGTAACGCTCATCGTCCGCTCATCTCTCGCCGGTCTGGTTGCCGGCCTCTTCGTCGAAGTCCTTGAACGCCTTGATCACACTGTCGACGTGCTCGGCGAGGCCCTTGCAGCTGTCCATCAGTCGCTTGCGGCGATCGTCCCAGCGCCCCTCGAACTCGTGGGCGGCGTCCTTCAGATCACCCAAGTCGTACGGCCGGTCGACGGCATCCTCCAAGTCCCGTCGACGACTGCCCGCGTGCTCGAACTCATCGATGATGCTCTTCAGCTGCGTGCTCAGTCCGCCGAGGTCGTCGTAACTGACCTTGACTCCCACCTCGTGTCCTCACTCCCGGTTGAACCTGTTCATGGTCACCAGCGAGGGCGAGGGCGGCCCATGCCGCCCTCGGCCCTCCGCGCCGTCTCAGCCGCCGGCGAGCTGCTGATCCAGATCCTGGATCGCACGCATCATGCCCAGCAGCGACTCGGACATGTCATTGATGCCGTCCACAGCACCCTTCAGACCCGTCGTCAACTCCGAGTAACCCTCACCGAACTTGCCCGACGCGTGCTGCGTCTTGAA
>NZ_JAHZQZ020000004.1 GCF_019449275.2 Microbacterium sp. HD4P20 | reverse complement strand
TTCAGCCGCCGGCGAGCTGCTGATCCAGGTCCTGGATCGCACGCATCATGCCCAGCAGCGACTCCGACATGTCATTGATGCCGTCCACAGCACCCCTCAGACCCGTCGTCAACTCCGAGTAACCCTCACCGAACTTGCCCGACGCGTGCTGCGTCTTGAAATCCTCACCCAGCAACGTGTCCACCTGGCTCTTCAACGAGTCCAGCTGACCCTGAATGTCATCACGAGCCTGCGACAGCGACGACGCCACCTGCTCCATCTCGCTATACGAAGCACCGAAATCGGCCATCGTCAACTCCCTCACTCAGAAACCCGACCCACCCCGGGCCGACGACACCCAACCTAACCGACACCCCGCACTCCGCCCATGGGGACCATTACCCATGGCCCCTCCGCGCACTACGCGAAGCGGATCGAACGGAAGATCCGCTCGAGTTCCGCCTGCACCGCGTCCACGATGAGCGGATCGTCGTGCAGCAGATCGAGCAGGAAGACGAACCCGTCGCGGATGCCGAGATACCGCAGTCCGTAGACCTCGGCCTGCTCGCTACCGGCCACGACGACAGCGGTGATCGCGGTGTCGAACGCGGTGTCGTCGAGAGTCGCCCAGGTCTGCACGACTCCCCCGACACCGGCACGCGAGAGCTGCACGAGATCGTCCGGCGTCGCGGCATCCGAATCGGTGACATAGAGATGCGCGACGATCGTCACCCCGCCGACGAACTCGGTGCGCCAGAAGCGCTCCATCGCTCCAGGAAGGGGCCCCGGCATCCCCTGCAAGTGCAACGCCGTCGCTCCGAGGAGGTCACGCTCCTGGTCGCCCGCGCCGGTGTCGATCAGGAGACTGCCGGCGAGCTCGGCCGCCCAGTCCTCCGGGCGGGCGAAGGTTCCCCACGGGAATCGCAGGGGCACGGGCAGCCACGTGGGTTCGAGCGAGAGCGTGTACACCGGGGCTACCGCCATCGGAACGTCTCCATGATCGAGTCCACGAGCTCGGTCGCTCCCTCTACGAGGACGGGATCGGCGTCGTCGGGATACGGGATGGTCGCGAGGAAGACGAGCCCGCGCCGGCCATCCGCCCCAGGCACCGCGAAACCGTAGCCGACCGCGCGCGTCGTGATCCCGGCCATGTCGTCGCTTCCGGCCTTCTCGGACTGCCAGCGCTGGATCGGCCCGGTGGCGGTGTCGTAGGTCTCGATCGCAGTTGTCGTGAGACTGCCGAGGCCGTCGGCGAACACCGTGCCCGACGGTGCGACGTGCTGCCTCACCGCCAGCGAGAGCGGCAGATGGGCGAGCCCGTCGATCTCGCGATCAGGGAAGTAGACGCTGTGCGTCCGCGTCTGCTCCAGGCGCCGCCACTGCGCGTTCGCGAGCATCCGCAGCCTGACGTCGAGCTCTGGATTGCCGATCTGCTTCATCCGCGCCGACAGCTTCTCCATGAAACGCGCGCGTCCCGCCTCGTCGACCCGGTATTGCGACCAGCCCGGGGGCATGAGGATGCGAAAGCCCGTGAGGGCCGTCATACAGAGCGCGCCGAAGGGTTGCGGGAGTGGATGAAGGCGATTGCGGCAAGCAGGACCACCAGCGCGGCCAGGCTGATGAGGCCCGCGACCCACTGTCCACCCCACACCACATCGCCGTATCGCCTGCCTTCGTCGGGAACCAGACCCGACAACAGGACGGCCGCGATGATGGCACTGACGGTGGGCCCGATGAGACCGCGGAGGCCGGGCAGATCGCCAGGCCAGGCGGTCGCGACGACGAGCACGACGAGGGCGACCGAGGCGATGGCGAGGCCGACGAGGAGCGGCGTCGGCACCGGAAACAGCGGATACGCGACGACCGCATCCCACTTCGTGTCCATCGTGGGGCTCACCTGACCGCCGGAGAGGATGAGCGAACCGACGAGGAAGACCACCAGGATCAGCGCGGGCAGCACGGCGACGGCGACGTATGCGGTGAACGCGAATCGGTGGAGGCGCGTTACGGGACGGCGGTTCACGACCGTCAGCTTACGCGGACATCGCGCAGGCCCGGGATCTGGGGCTGCGCATCGAAGAGGCCCAGGCCGTCGACGAAGCTGAAGCCGCCCCACGCGATGACATTGGCGGCCTGACGGATGCCGCCGGGCAGTGAACCCGCCGTCGACGAGATGAACTGCGCCACCCCGGGACTGGTCGCCCAGGGCGTGCTGCGCATGGTGTTCAGGAACGTGGTGATCTGTGCGGTCTCCGCACCGCCTAGACGGAGTGCCGTCAGCGGGTTGGTGAGCATGCCCGGTTTCGGAAGCGCGAGCCACGACCTCACCGGCGCGAAGAGCGACTGCAGCGGGGCGGCCCACGTCGTGGGGCGCAGGAGAGAGAACTGCGGCAGGCTGCTGCGGATGGCTGCCGTGACGACACCGCGGCCACCTTGGACGACCGTCCCGAGCGTGGGGACTCCGCGTGAGAGAAGCTTGCCGATGCCGAAAGGCAGGAGCCCGACCGCGCTCCACGCGAGATCGCTGAGGCTCGCCCGTCCGTAGGCGAACTTCAGGGCGGTGAGCAGGAACGAGGCAGCGGCCAGCGCGAAGATGATTCCCGCCAGGATGCCGGTGAGGGGCGCGCCGATGATGAGCGCGATGATGCTGAGCACGACCAGAACGATCGCGATGACCTCGAGCACGTTGTCGATGAACTCCCAGAATCCGTCGTTGTTGTCGGCACTCTCGATCGCGTTCTCGATGCCGTCGACGGCGTCGTCGTACGCATCGGACCAGGTGCCGAAGACGTCTTCGAACTCCTCCCAGAGCTCGTTCCGCACGGTCTGCGCGTTCGTCAGGGCCGTCGCGGCCGAATCCGCATCCGACTCGGCTCGATCGGCGGCACGCGTGAGGGCTTCATCGTCGGAACCGGCGGCGGTGGTCGACGCGGTGCTCTCGGCGAAGTCTGCGTCCGCCTTTGCGGTGAGCGCAGCTTGGTAGGCGTTCTCCGCATCTTCGACATCGCTCAGGTTGGTTCGCAGCCAAGACTGCGCCGTGTTCAGCGCCTCGCCGTACGTGGCGAGGCTCTGGCCCGTGCCGCGGTAGCGCACCGCTGCGTCTGAGAGATCGGCGTGAGTCTCGTTGGCCATCTCGGCCAGTTTGTCCGTCCCCTTGCTCTTGTGGACGGACGAGTCACCGATTGCCTTGAGCTGAACCGAGGTGTTCTCCATCGTGGTCGCGAGCGTCTTCAGCTGTCCGCCGCGCGCGGTGATGTCGGCCGCGTTCCCCTCGAGCTGCTGGAGGTCGTAGCCCCGGTTCGGCGACCGCATCAGGAGGCTCTCGTCGAGTTGACGGCGGTGGTGGTCGTGGAGCCCTCGAGGTCTTGGGCCGTCGAGGTGTCCCATTCATCCCAGCCGTCGACGATGGACGTCAACTGCTTGTTGATGTTCTCGAGGTTCTCTTTGAGCTTGCCGCGCTTGTCTCTCCAGGCCACCTCGAAGTCGATCACCTGGTCGAGCAGAGCGCTGCGCCCGTCGGGACGCCCGACGGCGTCCTCCAGGTCGTCGTTCGTGTCCGACGCGTCGTCGAACTCCGAGATCGATGCCGTGAGGCCGGACTGTGCAGCCTTGAGCTGCTCGAGGTCGAGCATGATGTCCACGTGCGGCATCCTCCGTCGGTGTAGGCAGCGAATGAGGGAGCCGACGGTGCGTCGGCTCCCTCACCCGGGAAGCTGTGCGGTTCAGCCGCCGGCGAGCTGCTGATCCAGGTCCTGGATCGCACGCATCATGCCCAGCAGCGACTCCGACATGTCATTGATGCCGTCCACAGCACCCTTCAGACCCGTCGTCAACTCCGAGTAACCCTCACCGAACTTGCCCGACGCGTGCTGCGTCTTGAAATCCTCACCCAGCAACGTGTCCACCTGGCTCTTCAACGAGTCCAGCTGACCCTGAATGTCATCACGAGCCTGCGACAGCGACGACGCCACCTGCTCCATCTCGCTATACGAAGCACCGAAATCGGCCATCGTCAACTCCCTCACTCAGAAACCCGACCCACCCCGGGCCGAC
>NZ_JAHZQZ020000003.1 GCF_019449275.2 Microbacterium sp. HD4P20 | reverse complement strand
TAGTGAAGTTGCCCTTCTGGGCTGGTCATCGTTGTGGTGGTTGGTTTGGTTGGTGTGTCTGATCCTTGAGAACTCAACAGCGTGCACTTGTCAAATGCCAAATATCCTCGTCCAGGCTTTTGTCTGGTTGGGATTCCTTTGGATCAATTTAATGGATGTCAGTGACATTTGTTTTTGGTCAGTTTCGAACTCGCTGCATGATCATTTTTCTGGTTGTGTATGCATTTTTTCTTTATGGAGAGTTTGATCCTGGCTCAGGATGAACGCTGGCGGCGTGCTTAACACATGCAAGTCGAACGATGAAGCCTAGCTTGCTGGGTGGATTAGTGGCGAACGGGTGAGTAACACGTGAGCAACCTGCCCCTGACTCTGGGATAAGCGCTGGAAACGGCGTCTAATACTGGATATGAGCCTTCCACGCATGTGGGGGGTTGGAAAGATTTTTTGGTTGGGGATGGGCTCGCGGCCTATCAGCTTGTTGGTGAGGTAATGGCTCACCAAGGCGTCGACGGGTAGCCGGCCTGAGAGGGTGACCGGCCACACTGGGACTGAGACACGGCCCAGACTCCTACGGGAGGCAGCAGTGGGGAATATTGCACAATGGGCGGAAGCCTGATGCAGCAACGCCGCGTGAGGGATGACGGCCTTCGGGTTGTAAACCTCTTTTAGCAAGGAAGAAGCGAAAGTGACGGTACTTGCAGAAAAAGCGCCGGCTAACTACGTGCCAGCAGCCGCGGTAATACGTAGGGCGCAAGCGTTATCCGGAATTATTGGGCGTAAAGAGCTCGTAGGCGGTTTGTCGCGTCTGCTGTGAAATCCCGAGGCTCAACTTCGGGTCTGCAGTGGGTACGGGCAGACTAGAGTGCGGTAGGGGAGATTGGAATTCCTGGTGTAGCGGTGGAATGCGCAGATATCAGGAGGAACACCGATGGCGAAGGCAGATCTCTGGGCCGTAACTGACGCTGAGGAGCGAAAGGGTGGGGAGCAAACAGGCTTAGATACCCTGGTAGTCCACCCCGTAAACGTTGGGAACTAGTTGTGGGGTCCTTTCCACGGATTCCGTGACGCAGCTAACGCATTAAGTTCCCCGCCTGGGGAGTACGGCCGCAAGGCTAAAACTCAAAGGAATTGACGGGGACCCGCACAAGCGGCGGAGCATGCGGATTAATTCGATGCAACGCGAAGAACCTTACCAAGGCTTGACATACGCGAGAACACCCTAGAAATAGGGGACTCTTTGGACACTCGTGAACAGGTGGTGCATGGTTGTCGTCAGCTCGTGTCGTGAGATGTTGGGTTAAGTCCCGCAACGAGCGCAACCCTCGTTCTATGTTGCCAGCACGTAATGGTGGGAACTCATGGGATACTGCCGGGGTCAACTCGGAGGAAGGTGGGGATGACGTCAAATCATCATGCCCCTTATGTCTTGGGCTTCACGCATGCTACAATGGCCGGTACAAAGGGCTGCAATACCGTGAGGTGGAGCGAATCCCAAAAAGCCGGTCCCAGTTCGGATTGAGGTCTGCAACTCGACCTCATGAAGTCGGAGTCGCTAGTAATCGCAGATCAGCAACGCTGCGGTGAATACGTTCCCGGGTCTTGTACACACCGCCCGTCAAGTCATGAAAGTCGGTAACACCTGAAGCCGGTGGCCCAACCCTTGTGGAGGGAGCCGTCGAAGGTGGGATCGGTAATTAGGACTAAGTCGTAACAAGGTAGCCGTACCGGAAGGTGCGGCTGGATCACCTCCTTTCTAAGGAGCATCTGGCATCTCTTCGGGGGTGTCCAGGCGCCGTGTCGAGCGAATGTCTCGGCCGGTTGCTCATGGGTGGAACATTTGACGAGGCTCTCATTGGGGATGTCTGGGTTTAGTACGCCGCGCTTGCGTGGTTGGAAGGGTCTGGGTGTGTCTGGTGGGGGCGTGCACGTTGTTGGGTCCTGAGGGACTCAGGCGGGCGGATCTTTGTGGTTCGTTCGGCTTCCTCTTGGGCTCATTCCTGGTGCTGGCTTTTGCTGGTGGTGGGGGTGGGTACCGCCCGTACTTTGAGAACTACACAGTGGACGCGAGCATCTTTTGAACCGGCCTTCGGGTTGGTTCGGAAAAGATGATCTTAAAGATCATTAGTCAATTTCGACGCGAGCCTTCGGGTTCGTGTTTTCGATTTTTTGATTTTGGACTCATGTATCAAGTCTTTAAGAGCAAACGGTGGATGCCTTGGCATCTGGAGCCGAAGAAGGACGTAGCAATCTGCGATAAGCCTCGGGGAACTGATAAGCAAGTTTTGATCCGAGGGTGTCCGAATGGGGAAACCCCGCCAGGCGGCGTGCTGACCTGGTGACTCCCGCCTGAATATATAGGGCGGGTAGAGGGAACGCGGGGAAGTGAAACATCTCAGTACCCGCAGGAAGAGAAAGCAACAGCGATTCCGTGAGTAGTGGCGAGCGAAATCGGATCAGGCTAAACCGAGTACGTGTGATATCCGGCAGGAGTTGCGTATTCGGGGTTGTGGGACTTTCCATGCCGCTCTGCCGAGTGGTGAACGTGATGCGTCGATATAGGTGAACGGTCTTGAAAGGCCGGCCATAGTGGGTGCCAGCCCCGTAACCGAAATGTCGGGTCGCAGCGTGGAGAGTATCCCAAGTAGCACGGGGCCCGAGAAATCCCGTGTGAATCTGTCAGGACCACCTGATAAGCCTAAATACTCCCAGATGACCGATAGCGGACAAGTACCGTGAGGGAAAGGTGAAAAGTACCCCGGGAGGGGAGTGAAATAGTACCTGAAACCGTTTGCTTACAAACCGTTGGAGCCTCCTTAGTAGGGGTGACAGCGTGCCTTTTGAAGAATGAGCCTGCGAGTTAGCGATATGTGGCGAGGTTAACCCGTGTGGGGTAGCCGTAGCGAAAGCGAGTCTGAATAGGGCGATTCAGTCGCATGTCCTAGACCCGAAGCGAAGTGATCTATCCATGGCCAGGCTGAAGCGACGGTAAGACGTCGTGGAGGGCCGAACCCACTTAGGTTGAAAACTGAGGGGATGAGCTGTGGATAGGGGTGAAAGGCCAATCAAACTTCGTGATAGCTGGTTCTCTCCGAAATGCATTTAGGTGCAGCGTTGCGTGTTTCTTGCCGGAGGTAGAGCTACTGGATGGCCGATGGGCCCTACAAGGTTACTGACGTCAGCCAAACTCCGAATGCCGGTAAGTGAGAGCGCAGCAGTGAGACTGTGGGGGATAAGCTTCATAGTCGAGAGGGAAACAACCCAGACCACCAACTAAGGTCCCTAAGCGCGTGCTAAGTGGGAAAGGATGTGGAGTTGCTTAGACAACCAGGAGGTTGGCTTAGAAGCAGCCACCCTTGAAAGAGTGCGTAATAGCTCACTGGTCAAGTGATTCCGCGCCGACAATGTAACGGGGCTCAAGCACGCCACCGAAGTTGTGGCATTGACATTATTGGTAGGCCTTCGTGGTCCAGCCGTGTTGATGGGTAGGAGAGCGTCGTGTGGCGAGTGAAGCGGCGGGGTGACCCAGCCGTGGACGCCACACGAGTGAGAATGCAGGCATGAGTAGCGAAAGACGTGTGAGAAACACGTCCTCCGAAAGACCAAGGGTTCCAGGGTCAAGCTAATCTTCCCTGGGTAAGTCGGGACCTAAGGCGAGGCCGACAGGCGTAGTCGATGGACAACGGGTTGATATTCCCGTACCGGCGAAGAACCGCCCCAATCAATCCAGTAATGCTAAGTGTCTGAATCCCAGTGACTGATCCCTTCGGGGTGACGGGCTGGGCCTAGCGCACGACCCTATGCTGGTGCGGTTAGCGTATTAACAGGTGTGACGCAGGAAGGTAGCCCATCCCGGGCGATGGTTGTCCCGGGGCAAGTGCGTAGGCCGAGTCGTAGGCAAATCCGCGACTCATGAAGGCTGAGACACGATGCGGATGAAAAGTGGGTGATCCTATGCTGCCAAGAAAAGCATCGACGCGAGGTTCTAGCCGCCCGTACCCCAAACCGACTCAGGTGGTCAGGTAGAGAATACCAAGGAGATCGAGAGAATCGTGGTTAAGGAACTCGGCAAAATGCCCCCGTAACTTCGGGAGAAGGGGGGCCATCCACTTATATGAGCTTGCCTCAAAAAGGGTGTGGTGGCCGCAGAGACTAGTGGGTAGCGACTGTTTACTAAAAACACAGGTCCGTGCCAAGTCGCAAGACGATGTATACGGACTGACGCCTGCCCGGTGCTGGAAGGTTAAGAGGACCGGTTAGCCGCAAGGCGAAGCTGAGAATTTAAGCCCCAGTAAACGGCGGTGGTAACTATAACCATCCTAAGGTAGCGAAATTCCTTGTCGGGTAAGTTCCGACCTGCACGAATGGCGTAACGACTTCCCAACTGTCTCAACCGCGAACTCGGCGAAATTGCATTACGAGTAAAGATGCTCGTTACGCGCAGCAGGACGGAAAGACCCCGTGACCTTTACTACAGCTTGGTATTGGTGTTCGGTGTGGCTTGTGTAGGATAGGTGGGAGACTGTGAAGCGGATACGCCAGTATTCGTGGAGTCGTTGTTGAAATACCACTCTGGTCACTCTGGATGTCTAACTTCGAACCGTAATCCGGTTCAGGGACAGTGCCTGGTGGGTAGTTTAACTGGGGCGGTTGCCTCCCAAAAAGTAACGGAGGCGCCCAAAGGTTCCCTCAACCTGGTTGGCAATCAGGTGGCGAGTGTAAGTGCACAAGGGAGCTTGACTGTGAGACTGACAGGTCGAGCAGGGACGAAAGTCGGGACTAGTGATCCGGCAGTGGCTTGTGGAAGCGCTGTCGCTCAACGGATAAAAGGTACCTCGGGGATAACAGGCTGATCTTGCCCAAGAGTCCATATCGACGGCATGGTTTGGCACCTCGATGTCGGCTCGTCGCATCCTGGGGCTGGAGTAGGTCCCAAGGGTTGGGCTGTTCGCCCATTAAAGCGGTACGCGAGCTGGGTTTAGAACGTCGTGAGACAGTTCGGTCCCTATCCGCTGCGCGCGTAGGAAGTTTGAGAGGATCTGACCCTAGTACGAGAGGACCGGGTTGGACGAACCTCTGGTGTGTCAGTTGTTCCGCCAGGAGCACCGCTGATTAGCTACGTTCGGGATGGATAACCGCTGAAAGCATCTAAGCGGGAAGCCGGCCTCAAGATGAGACTTCCATACCCTACGGGGTGAGAGGCTCCCAGCCAGACTACTGGGTTGATAGGCCAGATGTGGAAGCACGGCAACGTGTGCAGCTGACTGGTACTAATAAGCCGATGACTTGATAACACCACCAACTTTTCCTGGTGCTTGCGTCCACTGAGTGGTTCCCGATGTACGGTCGGGACACCACACACAACAACATGACTTTTGTTTGTGTGTACGACTGAAACATCAAGAGAGTTTCGGCGGCCATAGCGAGAGGGAAACGCCCGGTCCCATTCCGAACCCGGAAGCTAAGCCTCCCAGCGCCGATGGTACTGCAGGGGAGACCCTGTGGGAGAGTAGGACACCGCCGGACACCCATCACCGAAATGGCCACCCAACGCAGGGTGGCCATTTCGCGTTAACACACCGATT
>NZ_JAHZQZ020000002.1 GCF_019449275.2 Microbacterium sp. HD4P20 | reverse complement strand
GTCGGCCCGGGGTGGGTCGGGTTTCTGAGTGAGGGAGTTGACGATGGCCGATTTCGGTGCTTCGTATAGCGAGATGGAGCAGGTGGCGTCGTCGCTGTCGCAGGCTCGTGATGACATTCAGGGTCAGCTGGACTCGTTGAAGAGCCAGGTGGACACGTTGCTGGGTGAGGATTTCAAGACGCAGCACGCGTCGGGCAAGTTCGGTGAGGGTTACTCGGAGTTGACGACGGGTCTGAGGGGTGCTGTGGACGGCATCAATGACATGTCGGAGTCGCTGCTGGGCATGATGCGTGCGATCCAGGACCTGGATCAGCAGCTCGCCGGCGGCTGAACCGCGACGCAGTGATCGCGCCGCCGGGTCCGTCGCGGACCGGGCGGCGCGATCTTTCTCCCGACCGCGGCATTCGACCGCAGGGCCTCGTCGACGCCCGACGATCGGACGCGTGACATGGCGGATGTGACCGAGGGCCCCGCGACCCGGTACGCGCGTGCGGCGTCCGCGTGGCATCCGATCGACTGGTGGAAACTCGAGGCGCGAGCGCTGAACGATACACCGGCGCTCCGCCGGGCATTGTCCTTCTTCGCTCCCGCCGAGGCATGGAGGGATCTCTCGAAGGGCCTCGCGACGCCATGGGGCGGTCTGCTGACGGTGTCGCACATCGCCAGTTTCACGCTCCCCGCGGTCGCGGCCTTCATCCTGGCAGCGTGGACGTTCGACCGGGACGACATCGCGCCCGTCGGTCTCGCCGGGGTGCTCGCGGCGATCGCGGCGGTCATCGGCGGAATCGGCCTCATCCAGGAGCGCCTGGAGTCCCTGGGGACCGATCCGAAGATCGGGCGGCTTCTCGGCTTCCTCCATCTCGTGCCTTCGTCGATCGCCGCGGTGATCGCCGTTCTCGCGATCGCCCAGGGTTCGGCCGCATTCGCCGTCGGGATCGTGGGGATGGTCGCCGATGTCGTGGTCGGCGCCCTGCACTTCGTGTTCAGTCGCGGACCGGCCGAGACCGGCACGACCCGCTGGCGCAAGAACTTCGCCCGGCTCGAGCGGGCCCTCGGCGAGCTGGATCCGGACGAGCGCGCCCGGATCCATTCCGATATCCAGCATGCGCTGGTCGTGCTCGGCGACCGCGGCCTGATCGGCGCCGAGCAGTTCACTCGTGCCGGAGACGTGCGCATCGGTCTTCTCGGCATGACGATGGCACCACGCCAGGACCGCCCTTGACGGGTTCCACCGCCGTGTCCGATTTCCGCGAGCGGATGTCGGGAGGACGTGTCAGGCTGAGGTCATGACCTTCACGACGACACCGATCGCGGCGGCGGCGAGCGAGCGCTGGGGTGTCGCTTCCATGACGTTCGACGAGCGCTACCGCGCCATCGACTCCCGCGACACGCGGTTCGACGGTCAGTTCGTCACCGCAGTGCGCTCGACCGGCATCTACTGCCGCCCGAGCTGCCCGGCCCGCACCCCCAAGGCGTCGAACGTCACGTTCTATCCCACCAGCGCCGCTGCGCACGAGGCCGGCTACCGGGCGTGCAAGCGCTGCCTGCCCGAGGCGGCACCGGGGTCGCCGCAGTGGAATCTGCGCGGTGACATCGCCGGACGCGCGATGCGGCTCATCGCCGACGGTGTCGTCGAGCGCGAGGGGGTCCCCGCGCTGGCGCGACGGCTCGGCTACTCGCCACGGCATCTGACGCGCCTGCTCACCACCGAGCTCGGCGCGGGGCCACTGGCGCTCAGTCGCGCCCACCGCGCCCAGACCGCTCGCATGCTGCTCGTCGGCACGGATCTTCCTGCGGCCGACGTGGCGTTCTCGGCCGGATTCGCGAGTGTGCGGCAGTTCAACGACACGATCCGTGAGGTGTTCGGCGTGGCGCCGCTCGAGCTCCGCGCCCGGCGCCGGGCGGTGCGGCGCGGCGCCCGGGGGAGCGCCGGGGTCGTTTCCGACCTGCCCGAGGCGGACGCGCTGTCCGCACCGTTCGCGAGTCCGACCGCCATCGACCTGGCGCTGCCGCACCGAGGTCCGCTGGATGCCCCCGGGCTGTTCGCCTGGATGGCGGCGCGCGCCGTCTCGGGCACCGAGTTCGCCACGGCATCGAGCTTCGCGCGTACGCTGCGGTTACCCGGCGGTCCGGCGTGGTTCGAGCTGCGATACGACGATGTCGAGGCAGGCGGCTCCGGTCGCGTGCGACTGCACGCGCGGCTCTCCCACCTGGCCGACCTCTCCACACTCGTCACGCGGGCCCGGCGGCTGTTCGACCTCGACGCCGATCCGATCGCGATCGACGACGCGCTGTCGCGGCATCCGGAACTGTCTGCCTCGGTGGCCGCGCTGCCCGGCATTCGCGTGCCCGGCGCGGCGGATCCGCACGAGATGCTGATCCGCGCGATGGTCGGCCAGCAGATCACGGTGGTCGCGGCGCGCACCGCCCTCACGGCCCTGACCACCGCGCTCGGCGAAGATGTGCAGAGCCTCGACGGCACGGCAGTGACGGCGACCAAGCTCTTCCCGACCATGGCGGTCATCGCCGAGCGCGGTCACGAGGTGCTGCGGGGGCCGGCGGCCCGCATCCGGGCGATCACCGGAGCCGCGGCAGCACTGGCGGACGGCTCCCTGGTGCTCACGCCCGGCGACGACGCCGCCGAACAGCGTGCCGCGCTGCTGGCGATGCCCGGCGTCGGCCCCTGGACGGCCGACTACGTGCGCATGCGGGTGCTCGGCGACCCGGATGTCTTCCTGCCCGGCGATGTCGCGGTGCGTGCCGGCGCCGGTGCGTTGGGTCTTCCGAGCGAACCCCGTGCGCTCACGGACTGGGCTGCGCGCACCGCACCGTGGCGCAGCTACCTCACTGCCCACCTCTGGAACGCCGTGCCGCCCAGGCCCGCACCGCGACGCCGCGCGGCGGCTGGGCCCATTCCCCTTGACTCCGAGACGAAAGCGACATCATGACCGCAGCGACCATCCAGACCGTCGATACCCCCGACGGCCCCTTCACGATCCTCTCCGATGACGACGCGCGGGTGCTCGCGTCCGGGTGGAGCGACGATGTGGACCGCATCGTCGCCCGTGTCCGAGCGGCCGATCGCCCCTCGGCAGTGGCCAAGGCCGAGACGGATGCCGCGGCCGCGGTGCTCGCGTACTACGCAGGCGAGCTCGAGGCGATCGACGGCATCCCGGTGGCCCAGTACGGCACCGCGATGCAGCTCGCCGGTTGGCGGGCGCTGCGCGACATCGCTCCCGGCCGCCCACTCACCTACGCGGAGTTCGCGGTCGAACTCGGGTCGCCGAGCGCCGTCCGGGCCGCGGCATCCATCTGCGCGCGCAACGCGCCGGCGCTGTTCGTCCCTTGCCATCGCGTGCTGCGCACGGGCGGCGCGCTCGGGGGCTTCGCATGGGGGCTCGACGTCAAGCGCAGCCTGCTCGACCGCGAGGCGGGAGTTCCTGCGCTGCTGTCGTGAGGTCGCCGACATGAGCGGTCCGGATGCCCCGAGCGGGGGCATCCGGACCGTCGTCTTCCGGCAGCGCGGAAAGCGCTTGTTGCGGTCAGTGAACTCTCAGGTATAGGCTGGAGGGCTGTCGCGCCGCTTCACATGGCGGCGCGCCAGCCCCGTCCAATCAGCCCCGAGGAGGAGCCATGTATCAGGCCGTTGTCGCCGTGAAGCCCGTCTTCGTCCTCCGCCTCGCACTGGACGGCGCAACCCCGGAGCGGCGTCGCATTCAGGCGTAGTCGCTCCCCTTCCCCGTCCCGGCGGTCCCTGACCGGCATACCGCCGCTTCTCGGAGCGTTCCTCTCTTATAGAGGGCTCCTCGCGCTCTGCGCACCTTGTAGACCCCGATCGCGGGTCATCCGCTCACCATCCCCGCAAGGATCATGACTTCCAACGTCGACTCGCCTCGGTCCGAACTGTCCACCTTCAAAGGCCTCGCACGGCTGCTCCCGTTCGCGAAACCGGTGCTTCCGCGCCTCGGCCTCGGCGCGCTCAGCGCGCTGCTTGCGAGCCTGCTCGCGCTGGCGATCCCGCTCGTACTCGAGCAGATCGTGCGAGGTCCGATCGACTCGGGCGACATCGCCCTCATCGGCTGGGGCGCCGCTGTGATCCTCGTCCTCGGCCTCGCCGAGGCCGCCATGGTGTGGCTGCGCCGCTGGTTCGTGCTCGGGCCGGCGACGATGGTCGAGTACGAGCTGCGCCAGACGTTCTACTCGCGCCTGCAGCGGCTGCCGGTCGCGTTCCACGACCGCTGGCAGTCGGGTCAGCTGCTCAGCCGCATGATGCAGGACATCAGCATGCTGCGCCGCTGGCTCGCGTTCGGTCTGGTGCTGCTGGTGGTCAACGTGATCACGATCGTCGTCGGCACGGCACTCCTCTTCCGCTGGCACTGGCTGCTGGGTGCGATCTTCCTGGTGACCTCGGCGCCGCTGTGGTACGCCGGCTACCGGTTCGAGAAGACCTACGGCACCCTCGCGCGCCAGTCGCAGGATCAGGCGGGCGATCTCGCGACCTCCGTCGAGGAGAGCGTGCACGGCATCCGCGTGCTCAAGGCCTTCGGCCGCGGCAAGCACGCGCTGCAGAAATTCACCAGGCAGGCCGAGACGCTGCGCGAGACCGAGCTGAGCAAAGCCCGCGCGGTCGGCTGGATCTGGTTCTGGCTGGTGCTGCTGCCCGACATCGCGTTCGCGCTCTGCTTGGGCGCGGGCATCTACCTCGCGGCCACGGGACAACTGGAGTCGTACGAGCTGATCGCCTTCTTCGCGATGGCGACGGTGCTGCGCTGGCCGATGGAGTCGATCGGGTTCCTCTTCTCGTTCACGCTCGACGCCCGTACGGCGACGGACCGTCTGTTCGATGTGTTCGACGAGCAGAACACGATCGTCGACCCCGCCGAGCCCAAGACGATCCAGCGTGCGCGGGGTGAACTCGCCTTCGAGGGTGTGCACTTCCGGTATCAGGATGCCGGCGATCATGAACGCGACCTGCTCGACGGCGTCGACCTCGTGCTGCGCCCGGGCGAGACGATGGCGCTGGTCGGTCTCACCGGCTCGGGCAAGACGACCCTCACGACGCTGCCCACGCGCCTCTACGACGTGACGGGCGGCAGTGTCACTCTGGACGGGGTCGACGTGCGCGACCTGACACTCAAAGAGCTGCGCCGTCACATCGGCATGGCCTTCGAGGACGCCACGCTGTTCTCGCAGACGGTGCGCGACAACGTGCTCCTCGGCCGCGAAGACCTCGTGCCGGGCAGCCCCGAGGCGGAGGCCGTCATGCGCGAGGCGCTGCAGGTGGCTCAGGCATCCTTCGTCGACGACCTGCCGGACGGTGTCGACACGATCATCGGCGAAGAGGGGCTGTCGCTGTCGGGCGGGCAGCGCCAGCGACTCGCGCTCGCACGCGCCGTCGCCGCTCGTCCCGCGGTGCTCGTGCTCGACGACCCCCTGTCGGCGCTCGACGTCGACACCGAGGCGCTCGTCGAGGACGCCCTGCGCGAGGTGCTGCACGAGACCACCGCGCTCGTCGTCGCCCATCGCCCGTCCACCGTCATGCTCGCCGACCGCGTCGCCCTGCTCGAAGCCGGCCGTGTCACGGCGGTGGGAACGCATTCCGAGCTGCTGCGCACCAGCGAGCACTACCGGCACGTGATCTCGAGCCTCGAGGTCGAAGAAGCACGCCTGCGGGCCCGCCAGCAGGACCAGGACCTGGAGGTGAACCTGTGACCACCACCGTCACCGGAACGAGCGGCGAAGACCGCTCGGACTACACCCGCGCCGAGAGCAAGACGATCCGCAAGCGGTCGCTGCGCCTGCTCGGCTCGCTCATCACTCCCGTGCGGGGCCAGTTGATCCTCGCGGGCATCGTGCTCGTGGTCTCGACGGCACTGCGCGTCGCGGGCCCGGCGCTCATCGGGTATGGCCTCAGCGACGCTCTGCCTGCCGTCGTCGAGGACATGAACTGGATGCCGACGATCGGCGTCGTCGTGGTGTACCTGCTCACCGCGATCGGCGGGGCCGGCCTCATCGGATGGTACGTCGTCGTAGCTGCCCGCCTCACGCAGGCGGTCATGCTCGACCTGCGCAAGCGCATCTTCCTGCACACACAGCGGCTGAGTCTCGAGTTCCACGAGTCCTACACGTCAGGCCGCATCATCTCGCGCCAGACGAGCGACCTCGACACCATCCGCGAGCTTCTCGACGGCGGCCTCAACGAGCTCGTCTCGGGAATCCTCTTCGGTGGTTTCACCCTGGTGGCGTTGCTGATCGTCGACTGGCAGTCGGGTCTGATCCTGATCGTGATGGGCATCCCGCTGTTCCTGCTGATGCGCTGGTTCTACCTGCGTTCGCAGCTGGTGTACCGCGAATCGCGTGTGGTCAGCGCGAAGGTCATCGTGAAGTTCGTCGAGACGATGACCGGCATCCGCGCCGTCAAGGCGTTCCGCAAGGAGGAGCGCAACGACGACGAGTTCGGCGGGCTGGCGATGGACTACCGCGACGTCAACATCCGCTCGATCCGCCTGTTCGGCACCTTCGAGCCGGGGCTGATGGCCGTCGCCTCGGTCACCCTGGCGGCGGTGATCGCTTGGGGCGGCATCCGTGTCGCCGACGACGCGATGCAGATCGGCTTCCTGCTGGCGGCCGTGCTGTACGTACGCAACTTCTTCTCGCCGCTGCAGGAGGTCGCGTTCTTCCTGAACTCGTACCAGTCGGCAACGGCGGCGCTCGAGAAGGTGTCGGGCGTCCTCGAAGAGGAGCCGACCGTTCCCGACCCCGTCAAGCCGGTCGACCTGTGGAACGCCAAGGGGCACATCAGGTTCGACGACGTGCTCTTCGGGTACTCGACGGGCGGAGTCATCCTGCCGGACTTCTCGCTCGACATCCCCGCAGGTCAGACGATCGCGCTCGTGGGCACGACGGGCGCCGGCAAGTCCACGCTCGCCAAGCTCGTGTCCCGCTTCTACGACCCGACGCGGGGCGCGGTGACGCTGGACGGCGTCGACCTGCGGTCGCTGCACCCGAAGGACCTGCGCCGCGCGATCGTCATGGTCACGCAGGAGGCCTACCTGTTCAGCGGCACGGTCGCCGACAACATCGCACTGGGAAAGCCCGATGCGACGCTCGACGAGATCGAGGCGGCGGCCCGCGCGGTGGGGGCGGATGCCTTCATCCAGCGACTCCCGGACGGCTACCACACCGACGTCAACAAACGCGGCGGACGTGTCTCGGCGGGGCAGCGTCAGCTGATCTCGTTCGCGCGGGCGTTCCTCGCCGACCCGGCGGTGCTGATCCTCGACGAGGCGACGGCCTCGCTCGACATCCCGAGCGAGCGCCAGATCCAGGACGCGCTGCAGACGCTTCTCGCCGACCGCACCGCGATCATCATCGCGCACCGTCTGTCGACGGTGGCGATCGCCGACCGCGTGCTCGTCATGGAGCACGGCCGCATCATCGAGGACGACACCCCCGACGCGCTCATCGACGGTGACGGCCGCTTCGCCAAACTGCACGCGGCCTGGCGCGAGTCGCTGGTCTGACTTCGGGTTGCGGATGCCCCGGCCCGCGCGACTGCGCCGGCCGGGGCATCCGTCGTCCGTGCTCGCCCCCGCGAGCTGCCTCGCCGGATCCGCCCGACGGAAATCCGGGGCGATGTCGGAGCATTCGGGCTCGATCCTCCGACGTGAGGACAATTCACCGCCGGGCGGTTCGCCGGAGCGTGCGGTTGTTCGCCCGGCGGCGCCCTCGGGTCTCGCCTCAAGCCGCCAGATGGAGACCTGCGGCGACGGCGCGTGACAGGGCTCGCTCCACTGTGGGCCACTCACGGACGATCTGCGAGTACGTGAACCGCAGCACCGTGTACCCGCGAAGTCGCAGTTCGGCATCGTGTGCGACATCACTCGAGCGTTGCGCCGACGATGAATGAAACCCGTAGCCGTCGATCTGCACGATCAATCGCTCGCCGATGAGCACGTCCACGAAGTGGCCGGCGACGAAGATCTGCTGTCGAAGAGGGACGCCCCACGACGAGAGCCGGGTCAGGAAGAGCGACTCCAAACCCGAGTCCGACAGGTCCGACGAGCATTCCGCGAGCTCTTTTGCGGCACGGGAAGTCCACCTCACTCCACGGAGCGCCGCGATCGAGAGCTTCTCGACCTGGATCGCAGATTCCCAGACCACGCGGGCCGACTCGGGGTCGAGGCAGACCGCGATCTGAGAGAGGCAGTCCTCCACCGAGGCCAGCAGCGACGTGTGACTCGCCGGCGCGACGGACGCGTTCCAGTGCGCGACGCCCTCGAAGTCAGCGGGACGACCGTGCGCGCGGAAATGAAGGTGGAGCGAGTCATCGACGCCCTCGGGCACCCACCACTTTCGCCGCCGGGCCGCCGAGACGCAGCCTACGCGCGCACCATGGGTCGCAGCATCCACGAGTTCGCCCGTTGCTTCCGGTGTCGCGAGCCACTGACGGCGGATCGCCCGCACCTCTCCCGTTCGAACCGCGGCCCGAATATGCGACAGCTTGGCGCCTTGGGCCACCGCCAGATCGCGATGGGCGATGCCGACGGTGCCAGTTCTGAGCCATTCGATGAGTTCCACGCTCCGACTATGGGCGACAGCATCCGCCCCCCATCCCTCACGCGTGAGATCTGTGGATAGGAAGCGCAACGCGCCTGCGGGGGAGGAACCTCGATCGCCCGTGCTTCACCGCCGGGCGGTGAAGCCGCTCACCGCCGGGCGGAGCTTCGCGTCGTTGTCGGCGAGTAAGGCCCCGATCCTCCGACATGTGCTCGATCATCCTCCGGGCGGTGAAGCCGCTCACCGCCGGGCGGAGCTTCGTGTCGTTGTCGGCGAGTAAGGCCCCGATCCTCCGACGTGGGCTCGATCATCCGCCGGGCGGTGAAGCCGCTCACCGCCCGGCGGAGCTTCGCGTCGTTGTCGGCGAGTAAGGCCCCGATCCTCCGACGTGGGCTCGATCATCCTCCGGGCGGTGAAGCCGCTCACCGCCGGGCGGAGCTTCGTGTCGTTGTCGGCGAGTAAGGCCCCGATCCTCCGACATGTGCTCGATCATCCGCCGGGCGGCGCCACAGTTCGCCGGCGAGGGGATGCCCCCGGCGCAGGGGCGGGGCCGGGGCCGGGGCGGGGAAGGGCCCCATCAGGCTCGGGCGACGGAGACGGCGGCGGCGAGCGGATGCGCCGGCGCGAGGCCGGCGAGGGCGACCGCGCCGTCGATGCCATGGCCGAGGGGCTCCACGAGTGCGACGTCCAGCTCGCTGGCAGCCAGGTGCGACCTGAACGCCTCGCGCAGCTGCGCCGACCGGAACACACCGCCGATCGCGCACACCGAGAATCGCTCGGCGTCGTCGGTTCGCACGCGCCGGAGTGCCGTCTCGACGCTGTGCGCGAGCTCTCCGCCGGCGCGCACCGTGATGCGCTGCGACACCGCATCGCCGTCCGAGGCCAGCCGGGCCACCGGCTCGGCGAACGAGGCGATGATGCTCACGCGGTCCTCGGCGGACTGCAGGCTGATGTAGGCCTGCGCGAGGTCGGGCCAGCGCTCGCGCGCGACGTCGGTCAGGCGCGTCGCGGGGCCGCGTCCGTCGTACTCGCGCATGACGGCCTCCAGCGCCTCGCGTCCGATCCAGTAGCCGCTGCCCGCATCGCCCATGAGGTAGCCCCAGCCGTCGACGCGCGCCACGCTGTCTCGCCCGACCGCGAGGGTGACGACCCCGCCGCCGGCGGCGACGACGGCGCCGCGCCCGTCGGCGAGGGCTCCGAGGAACGACGTCGTGGAGTCGTGCGCGAGCAGCACCTCGTGCACCGCGGCGTCGTCGATGCGCGAGAGCAGGGCCGCGGCATCCGCTTCTCGCGTCGTCAGCCCCGAGACGCCGGCCGCGATGATCGACGCGGGAATCCCGGTCTTCTCGACGGCGCCGTGCGCGACAGCCGCCAGCTGGGGGAGGAGGGGCTCGGCGGTGCGGATGCCAGGAAAGAGGATGTCGTGTCCGCCCAGGCGGACCTTGATCCCGGTCTGGCCGGCGTCGATCGCCAGCACTCCGGCGGTCATCGCAGGCTCCCGTCGCGAAGCGCCGTGTATTTCTCACGGAGGAAGTCGCCGGCGGGCTTGCCGTACGGGCAGTAGTCGTCGTTGCGGGCGGCGTCATCGAGGGCGTAGAGCGAGGGCGGCCAGTCCCACAGCATGAACCCCCGCATCCACGGCCGCGCATCGCACGCCGCGAACATGACCTCGTAGTAGCGCAACTGCGCCTCGCCCGACGGCGCGCCCGGCAGCGACCAGTCGTTCGGACGGTCCGGCGATCCCTCGCGCGACGGGCATCCGGCCTCCATGAAGAAGAACGGCTTGTCGTGCGCGGCGACCACTTGCTCGATCCGGTCGAGCTCGGCGTCCCATGTGTCAATGGGGTAATAGCCGCTCGAGGTGATGACATCGACCGCGTCCCACCACGAGACGTAATCCTCCTGGTACTTGTCGCAGTTGTACGTGATCAGGCCCGAATACACCTCGCGCACATCGGCGATCAGCGCGCGCCACTGATCGGCGCGCGCGTCGGCGCGCACCATCTCGCAGCCCACGCACAGCATCTCGCACCCCTCGGACTCGGCGAGGCGCGCCGCGTGCAGGATGAACTCGCGGTACGACGCGAACCACTCCGTCCAGCTCGGCTCGCCCGGCACATCCCAGTCGAAGAACCCGATGTAGGCGCGCCACGTGCCGTCGGCGACGTTCACGACCGGTTTCAAGCACACCTTCAGACCGCGCGCCTTCGCCTCGCGAATCGCCCAGACGATCTCGTCGTCGGTGACCGTCGGCGCCTCTCGAAAGCGGACATCGGTCGACTGCGCGGTCGCCTGCAGCGCCGAGTAGGCAAGGGCGGTCCAGTTCGCGCCGTGGTCGGCCATCGCGCGAAGGGAATCGGATGCCTCAGCCGTCGCCCACGTGCCGCGCACGCCCGTCCACCCCCACGTCATGCCGGCCACGTACGGCTCGAGCGCCGTCGACCGCCAGGCGTTCATCGTGCCACCAGTTCGTTGGCCGTGCGCAGGACTCGCGGATCCGAGAGGGCAGCGGCCGAGAGAGTCTCGCCGCTGTGGCGCACCAGCACCGTCGCGCTCTCGCCCGGCAGCAGCGTGAGCAGCGCTGTGGAGGCCACCGCCTCGGGGTCGACCTTGTCGACCAGCAGGGCGAGGTCGCGCACCAGAGTCGAGGCCGTGAGGGTCACCAGCGTGCCCTCCGGCGCCGCGTCGGCGCGCACTTCGACCGCCGCTGCGCCCAGGCCGGAGTCTCGCGGTTCAACGAAGAACCACGTCCCGCGAAGGTCGCCGAGGCTTGCCACGATGACCTCGTGCGCCGCATCGCCGGACTCGGCGACATCGGCCGAGAGCGTGAGCGTGAGCGTCTCGCGCGGGGCGAGCGTCACGGTCTGCGCGAACATCGCGAGGTCGTCGCCGTCGAAGTTCACGCGGCGCGCGGTGAACTCGCCCTGCCAGGGCTGCGCGCTGTCGTTGACGAGCACGGCCGCCAGCAAGCCGGCCTCACGCGGCTGGATCGTGACGAGCCGCGGCGCGAACGCATGCGCGATGCCGTAGTACAGCGGTTTGGGGCGTTCGTCGCCGTCGATCGCGGCCCACGAGGTGACGGGCCAGCAGTCGTTGAGCTGCCACACGATGGCGCCCTGGGTGTGCGGCGCCCACGAGCGGAAGTGCTCGAGAGCGGTGCGCACGGCCAGCGCCTGGTTGAGCTGCATCGCCCAGTGCCAGTCCTCCATGGCCTCCGGCATCCGGAAGTGGGGCACCAGCCCGCTCGTGAGCTTGACGTTGCCCTCCATCGCCTTCTGATGCACGATCATGCCGGGAGATTCGGGCGTGAGCGGGTCGTCCGAGATCGAGCGGGTCAGTGTCGTCCACGTCGGCGGGCCTTGCCAGCCGAACTCCGCGACGAACCGCGGACGGTGCTCGCGGTATGTCGTCCAGTCGCGGCGGTTCCACTGCTCCCACAGGTGCATGCTGCCGTGCTGCTCGTCGTTCGGGTGCGGCCCGGTCTGGGCGAAGCCGTCCCAACCCGCGCCGGGGCTGAAGGGGCTTCCCGGCGCGTAGGGCACGTGCGGCGCCAGCTCGTCCACGAGAGACGGCAGCAGCTCGTAGTAGTAGTGCGCTCCCCACGTCTTGCCGTCGAGCCGCTGCTTCCAGCCCCAGTCCTCGTAGCCCCACAGGTTCTCGTTGTTGCCGGTGAGCAGCACGAGGGAGGCATGGTGTGAGAGTCGCACGATGTTCTCGCGCGCTTCGACCTCGACCTCGGAGCGCAGCGGCTCCTCTTCGGCGTACGCGGCGCACGCGAAGAGGAAGTCCTGCCACACCAGCAGGCCGAGCTCGTCGGCCAGCTCGTAGAAGTCGTCGGACTCGTACAGGCCGCCGCCCCACACCCGGATCAGGTTCAGGTTCGCGCCGAGCGCCTGCTCGAAACGGCGGCGCAGGCGCTCGCGGGTGATGCGGACGGGGAGGGCGTCGTCAGGGATCCAGTTGGCGCCCTTCACGAACACCGGCTGGTCGTTGATCACCAGGGTGAACGGCGTGCCGCTCTCGTCGGGCGTGGTGTCCCAGCGCACGTCGCGAAATCCGACGACCCGACGCTGTGCGTCGAGCGGCTCCGGCCCTTCGCCGTGCAGCCCGATGTCGACCGTGTACAGCGGCTGCTCGCCGTAGCCCGCCGGCCACCAGCGCTGCACCGATGGCAGCTCCACGCGAACGCGCACGCGATCGCCGTCCAGCGCGACAACCTCTGCGGGCAGCGGCTCACCGCCGAGACCCGGCCCGTTCACGGCGACATTGACCGAGAGTGCGGATGCGGCATCCCTCGCCTTCTCGACGGTCACGTCGACCTCGATCACGCCGCCCGCGCCACGCGGCGTGGCGACCACGCGCGTGTGCGCCAGCCGGGCGGCCGACCAGGTCTCGAGCGCGACCGGCTTGACGATGCCGCTCGTGTACGTCGCGATGCCCCAGTCCCACCCGAAGCTGCAGGCCGACTTGCGGATCGCGTCGTAGGGGAGCGGGTACGGGCGCTCCCGCGTGCCCAGCGCCATGCTCTGCTCGTTGGCGTACTTGACCGGCGAGCGGAAGCGCACGACGAGCTCGTTCGTGCCCTCGACCAGGGCATCCCGCACATCGAAGCGGTAGGAGCGGTGCTGGTTCGCCACCACGCCGAGCTCGCGACCGTTCAGCGCGATCCGCGCAACGGTGTCGAGCCCGTCGAAGACGAGGTCGGTGCGCGCAGCCGAGTCGGGCGCCCATTCGAACGAGGTCGCGTACTCCCAGTCCACCAGACCGATCCACGCCAGCGCCGATTCGTTGTCGTCCAGGAACGGGTCGGGAATCAGCCCCGCGGCCAGCAGATCGGTGTGGACGCACCCCGGCACGACGGCGGTGACGGATGCCGCGGCGATCGGCCGCGGCGCCGGTCCGGCGACGGCCCGCAGATGCCAGCCGTCGTGCAACGGGACGCGCGCGAGAGACGCGGTGAGCGGGAGGGCAGAGGTCACTTGACGGCTCCTGAGGTGAGGCCCTTGTAGATCCAGCGCTGCAGCAGCAGGAAGGCGATGAGGGTCGGGATGATGACGACGACCGTTCCGGCGGCGATGACCTCCCACTGTGCGCCGAATGGTCCTTTGAACCGGAACAGCGACGTGGAGATCATGCCCTCGGACGGCAGATAGAGGAAGGGGGCGTAGAACTCGTTGTACACCGCGATGCCCTTGATGATGACGACGGTCGCGATCGCCGGCTTGAGCAACGGCAGCACGATCCGCCAGTAGATCGTCCACCGGTTGGCGCCGTCGATCATCGCGGCTTCGTCGAGCGACACCGGGATCGATTGCATGAACTGGATGAACAGGTAGATCGCGATGATGTCGGTGCCCATGAAGAGCAGGATCAGCGCAGCCTTGGTGTCGTAGAGCCCGAGGCCGTTGATCAGCTGGAACGTCGCGACCTGGGTGGTCACCCCCGGGATCAGCGTCGCGACCAGGAAGAGTCCGATCACGAGCTTCTTGCCGCGGAACGCGAAGCGATCCAGCGCGTAGGCGGCCATCGTGCCGATGAAGACCGTACCCACGAGAGAGACGACGAGCACGATGGTGGTGTTCACGAAGCCCTCGAGCATCTGGCCGCTGGTGAACGCGGTGACGAAGTTGTCGAAGTTGAGCCAGTTCGACGGTGGGTCGAATGGCCCCGTCTCGGCGTACTCCGGGGCGGTCTTCAGGCTCGCGAACAGCAGCACCGACAGCGGGAGCAGCGTCACGATGGCCGCGATGACCAGGCTGGTGTACTTCGCGGTGGTCGCGCTCGTGCTGCGCAGGCGCTCCACGGGCGAACGACCGCGGATTGCTCGGGGCGGCGAGGTACGCAGGGGCATGGTGCGGACGGGTGTCGTCGTCATGTCAGATCGACCTTCTCGTCGGGGAACACTCGGCGCTGGATCCAGGTGACGACCAGCACGATGAGCAGCAGCACGACGGCCATCGCCGAGGCGAGTCCGACCTGCCGGAAGCTGAAGGCCGTCTGCAGCGTCTGGATCACGAAGGTGGCCGAGCCGTTGGCGCCTCCGGTCATGATGAACGGCACCTCGAAGACGCTGAGGCTGCCGGCGATCGCGAGGATGAACGACAGGCCGACGACCCGCCGGATGCCGGGGAAGATGATCGCCCAGAACTGCTGCCACCGGCTGGCACCGTCCAGCTCGGCGGCCTCGTAGAGCTCGTGCGGGATGGATTGGATCGCGCCCAGGAACAGCACGAAGTTCAAGCCGGTGTAGCGCCACACCGACGTGCCGGCCAGCGACCAGTTGACGATGTCGGGGTCGCCGAGCCACTGCGGCGGGTCGCTGACGCCGAACCAGCCCAGCGCGGTGTCGAGAGTGCCGCCGGGCTGGAACAGGTACAGGAAGACGAAACCGATAGCGACGCCGTTGATCAGATACGGGAAGAACAGGATGCCGCGGAAGAGGTTCGAGAATCGGGTGGAGAAGCTCAGCATCGCGGCGAAGTACAGCGCGATCGCCATCTGCGCGAACGAGGCCAGGAAGTAGTACAGGCTGACGCCGAATACGGCGAAGATCCGCGGATCGCTGAAGACACGCACATAGTTGTCGAGGCCGACGAAGTTCTTCTCCAGGTCGATGCCGTCCCAGTCCGTGACGCTGTAGTAGAAGAGGTTGACCGCCGGCCAGTAGGTGAACAGCAGCAGCAGTCCCACCGCCGTGGCGAGGAAGAACCAGGGCGTGAGCTTCTGCAGGAGGCTCCGCCCGGCGGAGCCGCCGCGCGGGCGGGCGGATCGGCGAGGAAACCCGCCGAGTCGCCGCGCCCGCGCGGGAGCGCTGAGGATGGCAGGGGCATCCGCCGGTGCGGCACCCGGAGCTGCAATGGCCATGTCGCTGCCGTCCTCTCGCTCAGCCCGCGAGGTTCTCGACCGATGCGCCCCAGCGCTCGTTCAGCTCGGCGAAGTAGCTGTCCTTGTCGCCGTCGGCGGCGCCGCGGGCGATGTCGACGAGCTTCTGCCGGTAGATGGGGCCGTACAGGTCGATCTGCGAGTCGTCGGCGACCTCGTTGATGAGGCCCTCCTTGCCGGCGGGGGCGGGGTTCATCTCGATGAGCTCGACTCCGGCCTCCGCGAAGCCCTGCAGCGATTCGGGCAGATCCTTGTCGATCACCGGCGAGATCATGCCCTGCGTCTCGGTGTAGCCGGAATCCTCCACGACCCACTGGATCCACGCCCACGCGGCGGCTTTGGCCTGCGAGTGCCGGCTCACGGCGAGGTTGTAGTCGCCGCCGATCACGGCGTACTGCGTGCCGTCGACGTTCGCGGGGAACGCCATGAAGCCGATGTCATCAGCCGAGCCGCCGTTTTCTTCGGCTGCCGCCTGCATCTGCGAGATGGCCCACGAGCCGAGCGTCATCGCCGCGATCTTGCCTGTTCCGAGGTCGACCTTCGACTGCTCCCAGTTCGTGGTGAGCGGGTCCTCCTCGGTCAGCCCGGCTGCGACCGATTCGTACAGCAGCGAGTCGATCGCGTACTGGTCCTTGCCTTCTGTCCAGGGGGCAGGGTCTTCGGCCATCTTTGTCGACGCGTCGGGATCGTTCGTGATCGCGCCGAGATTTCCGAAGCTCTGGGTCAGCGGCCAGCCGTCCTTGTAGTTGGTGTAGAGCGGGATGGCGTCGGTGTTGTCCTTGATGAGCTGCAGCGCGTCGAGCCACTCCTGCTCGGTGGTGGGCAGGTCGGTCACTCCCGCCTCCTCCCACACCTTCTTGTTGTAGACGACGCCGTTGGAGTTGCCGCCGAACGCGATGCCGTACTGCGTGCCCTCGAAGCTCGCTGCGGGAAGGAACCGATAGGTGTCCTCGAAGTCGGCGGTCTCGCCGAGCGGCTCGAGGAACTGGTCGAACTGGTCGGGCTGAATGGCGGGGATGCCGATGACGTCCCCGTAGTTGGTGGTCGACATGCGGGTCTGCATCTCGCCGGCGTAGTCGGTGATGCCCTCGAACGTGACGTTCACGTCGGGGTACTCCTTATTGAACTCCTCCGCGTACTTCTCGAAGGTGCCGTCCTCGACCAGATCCGTGCGCCACGTGACGACCTTGATGTCGCCCGTCACCTCGCCGTCGATCGTGTTGTCTGCGTCAGCTGCGCCGCCGCCGGCGCAGCCGCTCACCGCGACCGCGGCCGTGGCCAGCAGCGCGATGCTCGCGAATGCCTTCTTCGCCATGAGATGTCTCCTTGTCAGGTTCGCCCTTGAACCGCCGGCGCATTCTTCGCACCGGCGCGCGTTCGTCGCGGGGTCAGAGTACGCAGTGTCGAAACGCTTTCGCAAGGCGTGAATGTCAGCGCTGTCTTTGTTTGTCCGATATGTGCTGCGATCACGGAATAGCGTCTTCATCTGGTGATTTATTCGCCATAAAGTGGATGCTGAGCGCGTGATGTCCCGTGAATGTCCTACGTAGACATCTGCCCGCCGGCGATGCTAGCGTGAAGGCGCTCGGCAAGGGGGCCCGCATGACCGTTCAGCAGCGCGCGACACTCGAAGACGTCGCACGTCTCGCCGGCGTGAGCTCGAAGACCGTCTCGCGGGTCTTCACGCACCGCGACCTCGTGGCGCCCGAGACTGTCGAGCGTGTGCTCGCAGCGGCGAAGCGGTTGCGGTTCCGGCCGAACCCCCTGGCGCGCGGCCTGCGCCGCGGCGGGTCGACCAACACGATCGGGTTCATCATGGGCGAGCTGAGCAACCCGTTCTACTACAAGGTCGCGGCGGGTATCGAGCGCGAGCTGTCCGCGAGCGGATTCTCGCTCGTCGTGGCGACGACGGACGACACCGCCGAGGGCGAGGAGCGCGTCGCCGACGCTCTCCTCGGACAGCGACTGGGGGCGCTGCTGCTCATCCCCGTCGCCGATGACCAGTCGTACCTCGAGGGCGAGCGGCACCTGGGCACGCCCGTGATCGCGATCGACCGCCCGGCACGCAATCTCGTCGCCGATTCGATCGTGCTCGAGAACCATCGCGGCGTGTTCGACGCGACCACAAGGCTCCTCGAGCGCGGACACCGGCGCATCGGCTACATCTGCAACCCTGCGTCGGTCTACACCCAGGCCGAGCGCCTGCGGGGCTATCGCGACGCCCTCGCTGCCTACGGCGTTCACGATTCCTCGCGGTGGGAGCGCCTCGCCGACGACCTCTCCGTCCCCGCGGACGGCTTCATCGCCGACCTGCTCGACATCGAGGACGCGCCCACCGCGATCATCACCGGAAACAACCGGGTCACGATCAGTGCCCTGCGCGTGCTTCGCGATCGTCGTGACACGCACACCGCCCTCGTAGGCTTCGACGATTTCGACACCGCAGATGTCCTCGGAGTCTCTGTGATCACGCATGATCCGGTCGACTTAGGGCGCGCCGCCGCGAGCCTCGCGATCGAGCGCATGCAAGACCCCGCCGGGTTCACCCGCCAACTCGAGATGCCGACCTGGATCCTCGAGCGCGGAACCGGCGAACGACCCCCCGCTGAGAGGAACCCCGTATGACCCGACGCCTCTTCCACCTCGAACGCGACGGCGTCGCCCTGCTCATCGCACGAGAGGGCGCCGCCTTGCCGCATGTGCTGCACTGGGGAGGCGCACTCGGCGCCGACATCGCCCCCGACGCCATCGCGGCTGCTCTCAGCCGGCAGACCCCGCCGGGCACCCTCGACGCCGCATGGCAGCTGTCTCTGTCACCGCAGGAGGGGGACGGATGGTCGGGCCGGCCGGGTATGCAGCTTCGCCGCCGTGGCATCGTTCACCACCCGCGCTGGGTGGTGACCGCGGACGAGGCGAGCAGAGAGCGATTCACGGTCGAGGCGCGGGACGAGGCATCCGGACTGCTCCTCACCGTCTCGATCGGCATCGAGGCGGGCGGTGTGGTCTGGGTCGAGCAGGCGCTCGCCCACCAGGGCACGCCCGAGGCGGATGCCATCGACATCGACTGGTTCGAGGCGTCGCTGCCGGTGCCGTCGACGACGGACTCACTGCTCACCTTCGATGGTCGCTGGGCGCGCGAGAAACGTCCGGTCGTCACGGCGATGCCCGCCGGCGCGACCGTCCGTCAGACCCGTCGCGGGCGTCCCGGCCACGACAGCCCCATCGCGGCGATCGCCTCCATCGGCGAGCCGCGCTGGCGCAGCGGCGAGCTGTGGGGTGTTCATCTGGCGTGGTCGAGCGATCTCACCATGCGCGTGGATCGCGTCACCGACGCCCTGACGCTCATCGGCGCCGGCGAGCTGCTGCGGCCCGGCGAGATCCGCCTGGCACCGGGCGAGGCGTACCGAGCGCCGCGGACGGCGTTCGTGCACTCGAGCGAGGGGCTCGACGGTTTCGCCGAGCGCGTCCATACGTGGCTGCGTGCCCGGTCACAGCATCCGGCCTCGCCACGCCCGCTCGTGCTCAACACGTGGGAGGCCGTGTACTTCGACCACGACGCGGCTCGCCTCACGGCGCTCGCCGAGCGCGCCGCAGACGTGGGAATCGAGCGCTTCGTCCTGGACGACGGGTGGTTCCTCGGGCGACGCGACGATTCGACGAGCCTCGGCGACTGGGTGGTCGACCAGGGTGTCTGGCCGGACGGGCTCGCTCCGCTCGCCGACCGGGTCCACCGGCTCGGCATGCAGTTCGGGCTCTGGTTCGAACCCGAGATGGTCAGCCTCGACTCCGACGTCGCGCGGGCTCACCCCGATTGGTTGCTCCACGACGCCGGTCACCTCGATCACGACCGGTCGCTGTCGTGGCGTCAGCAGTACGTCCTCGACCTCGCGAACCCCGCCGCATACGCGCACGTGCTCGGTCAGATCGACGCGCTCGTGCGGGAGCTGCGCATCGACTTCATCAAGTGGGACCACAACCGCGATCTGGTCGAGAGCGTCCACGCCGGAAGGCCCGGCGGCCACGCGCAGATGAGCGCGGTCTACGCGCTGATGCGCGAGTTGAAGACACGTCATCCGGCACTCGAGATCGAGTCGTGCTCCAGCGGTGGCGCGCGCACCGATCTGGGGATCCTCGAGGTTGCCGACCGCGTGTGGGCCAGCGACTCCAACGACCCGGTCGAGCGACAGGACATCCAGCGCTGGACGGGTCTGCTGCTACCGCCCGAGCTCGTGGGAGCGCACGTCGGACCGACGACGTCGCACTCGTCGGGCCGCACCACCGCGCTGTCGTACCGCATGGCGACCAGTCTGATGGGGTCTGCCGGCTTCGAGTGGGACATCCTGTCGTGCGACGCCGACGAGACAGCGGCCATCACGCGGTTCGCCGCCCTCTACAAGGAGTTGCGGCCGGTCCTGCACGGTGGCACGGTGGTGCATCCGGAGGTGCGGGATCCGGCGTGGCGGATCACCGCCTTCGTGGGCGCGAGCGCGGCCGTCATCGTCGCGGCGACGGTGGCGAGCCTGGAGGATGCCCGTGCCGAGCGCCTGCGGATCCCGGGGCTGAGCGGCGACCGCCGCTATCGAGTCCGGGTCCGCCGCGAGATCGGCGGCCCGCAGTACGGCTGGATCGCCCCGGAATGGTTCCGGGACGGCGAGATCGAGCTTCCCGGCGCGGTGCTCGCCGAGGTCGGCCTGCAACTGCCGACGCTGTGGCCGCTGCAGGCCTTCGTGCTGCACATCGAGGCGCTGTGACCCGGCCGGCGGAGTCGGACGGACGGGCAGCTAGACGAGGGCCGTGAGGAAGCGCGCTTGCGCCGCCCACTGGTACGCCTGGCCGCCCTCGTGGTTGTTGTGGGTGTACACCTCGATCTGCTTCGGCCCGGCGTAGCGGTTGTATGCCGCGTACACCGTCGAGGGTGGGCAGACCGTGTCCATGAGCGCGACCGAGAAGAGCGCCGAGGCATCAGCGCGCGTGGCCATGTTCGCGCCGTCGAAGTAGGACAGTGTCTCGAACACGCGGTCGTCGGCCCCACGGTGCACCGAGAGGTAGCGCACGACCTCCTGGTAGGGGTCGGTGTCGGTGAGGCCCACCGAGCGCTCGAAGTGGCACAGGAACGGCACATCCGGCATGACGGCGACCAGGCCGTCGCTCAGCGCGGCCGCAGCCAGCGCGATGCCGCCGCCCTGGCTGCCGCCGCAGACCGAGACGCGCTCGGCGTCGACCCAGGGCAGACTCCGGACGGCGTCCACCGCGCGCACGGCGTCTGTGAACACGCGACGGTAGTAGTACGTCGCGGGGTCCTGGATGCCGCGGGTCATGAAGCCCGCCGATGCCGGGCCGGCGCCGTGCGGATCGGGGGTCTGCCCGCCCGAGCCCCACATCGAGCCCTGTCCCCGCGTGTCCATGAACAGGTGCGCGTATCTCGCCGCCGCCCAGTTCAGGCGCTCGCCCGGCAGGCCGCGCCCACCGCCATAGCCGTTGAACTCGACGACCGCGGGAAGCGGACCCTCGACGCCCGCCGGCCGCGTGAGCCACGCCTTGACCGGTTCGCCGGCGTATCCGGGAAAGGTGAGGTCGAAGACCTCGACGAGCGTCAGGGGAGTCTCTGCCCGCGCGATCTCGGGCGCGGCATCCGACCTCCGCGCTTCATCGATCGTGGCCGCCCAGAAGTCGTCGAAGTCGAGGGGCTCACGGATGACGGGGGAGTACTGCTCAAGCTCAGCGAGGGGGAGGTCGAATCTCGGCACGCGCTTACCCTAGCGGGCGGATCCCCCTCAGAGCGCACCGGCGCTCGAGGGCGACGAGGCCTCGATGGGGGAGGGGTATTCGAGGCCCCGCCGCCGGTCTCGAGAAACCCCGGCTCAGGGGTTGATCCAGGCGGACATGTCGGTCTGACGGGGGATCGGACTACAGACGGATCTCCGCAATGACCTCACCGTACTCGGTCTCACCCACCGGCGTGAAGCCCACGCGACGGAAGAATGCCTCAGGACCCTCTTCGCCCGCCTCATAGATGACGTCGACGTGGTCCATGCCGCGGTTGCGCGCCTCTTCGAGGAGCCCCGCGACCGCGAACCGGCCGACGCCGCGGCCCTGATCGTCGGCGTCCACGTTGATGCGCCACAGCACCGAGCGGAAGTGGTCCTGCGTCTCTTCGGGGTCGAAGTTGGCGCTGACGAAGCCGACGACCTCCTCCCCGTCCAGGACGACGCGCTGCCACGTCGTCTGGGGATTGACGACCGTCGCGGCCACGCCGTAGCTGACGGGTGCGAGGAACTGCTCTTGGCCGGGTTTGAGCGACATGTTGTTGACCGCCACGATCGTGCTGGCGGACAGTTCGACGAGTCGCAGATCACCCATGAAGCACAGGCTAGCCCGGATGACGACATCCGGCACTGTCGCGCCCGCGGTTTCACACCCCGTTCACCGGAAGAGATATCTTGACGTCGAGACATCTTGGTCCTGTGCGATAGGCTGTCGGCCGACCCGTACGAAGGATTCCAGGTGACCGACTCCACCATCATCTACACCTATACCGACGAGGCTCCGGCGCTCGCGACCGCCTCTTTCCTCCCCATCGTGCAGGCCGTCGCAGGTCAGGCCGGGGTCGAGATCGATACGCGCGACATCTCGCTGGGCGGGCGCATCCTCGCCGCCTTCCCGCAGAACCTCACACCCGAGCAGCAGGTGAGTGACGCGCTCGCCGAGCTGGGCGGCCTCGCCACGCTGCCCGAGGCGAACATCATCAAGCTGCCGAACATCTCGGCCTCGATCCCGCAGTTGAAGGCCGCGATCGCCGAGCTGCAGTCGCAGGGCTACGACATCCCGGACTACCCCGACGAGGCCGAGACCCTCGCAGAGAAGGACGTCCGCGCGCGGTACGACCGCATCAAGGGCTCGGCCGTCAACCCGGTGCTGCGCGAGGGCAACAGCGACCGCCGGGCGCCCCTGTCGGTCAAGAATTACGCGCGCAAGCACCCGCACCGCAACAAGCCGTTCGCCGAGGGCTCGAAGACCCGTGTCGCCACGATGGGCCACGACGACTTCCGTTCGAACGAGAAGTCCTTCGTCTCTCCCGCCGACGACGTGCTCACCATCCGTCACGTCGCCGAGGACGGCACGGTCACCGAGCTCAAGAGCGGTCTGAAGGTGCTCCCCGGCGAGATCGTCGACTCGACGTTCCTGTCGGCGGCCGAGCTCGATGCCTTCCTCGAGCAGACGCTGAAGGATGCCGCCGCCGATGACGTGCTGTACTCGGTGCACCTCAAGGCGACCATGATGAAGGTCAGCGACCCGATCATCTTCGGCCACGTCGTGAAGGCCTACTTCGCCGATGTGTTCGCGAAGTACGGCGACAAGATCGCCGAGGCCGGACTCACCCCCAATGACGGTCTGGGTGCGATCCTCGCCGGCCTTCCGTCGGTCGAGGGCGGCGAAGAGATCGCCGCGGCCATCGCGGCCGACCTCGAGCGTGGCCCGCGCCTGTCGTACACCAACTCCGACAAGGGCCTGACGAACCTCCACGTCCCTTCCGATGTGATCGTGGATGCCTCGATGCCGGCGCTCATCCGCAACGGCGGCAAGCTCTGGGGCGCCGACGGCGGCGAGGATGACACGCTCGCCGTCATCCCCGACTCGTCGTACGCGAGCGTGTTCCAGACCGTCATCGACGACGTCAACGCCCACGGCCCCCTCGACCCGGCCACGATCGGCTCGGTGCCCAACGTCGGTCTCATGGCGCAGGCGGCCGAGGAGTACGGCAGCCACGACAAGACCTTCGAGATCGCGGCTCCCGGCGTCGTTCAGGTCGTCGGCCGCTCCGGTGACGTGCTCCTCGAGCACACCGTGCGGCCGGGTGACATCTGGCGCGCCACCCAGACCAAGGACGTCGCGATCCGCGACTGGGTCAAGCTCGCGGTCACGCGCGCTCGCGCGAGCGCCACTCCCGCGGTCTTCTGGCTCGACGAGACGCGCGCGCACGATTCCCAGTTGATCGGCAAGGTGAAGGCCTACCTGGCCGACCACGACACCGAGGGCCTCACGATCGAGATCCTGGCTCCGGCGGCGGCGACGCAGTACTCGCTCGACCGGCTCCGGAAGGGTGAGGACACCATCTCGGTCACCGGCAACGTGCTGCGCGACTACAACACCGACCTCTTCCCGATCCTCGAGGTCGGCACGAGCGCCAAGATGCTCTCGATCGTGCCGCTGCTCTCGGGCGGAGGGCTCTTCGAGACCGGCGCCGGCGGGTCGGCACCGAAGCACGTGCAGCAGCTCGTCGGCGAGAACTACCTGCGCTGGGACTCGCTGGGCGAGTTCTTCGCGCTCGCCGCGTCGCTCGAGCACCTCGCTGACTTCACCGGCAACGTCAAGGCGCAGGTGCTGGCCGACACGCTGGATGCCGCGACGGGAACGTTCCTCGAGAACGACAAGTCGCCAGGTCGCGCCCTCGGCACGATCGACAACCGCGGCAGCCACTTCTACCTCGCGCTGTACTGGGTGCAGGAACTGGCGAAGCAGCAGGCCGACCCCGATCTGGCAGCCGCCTTCGCTCCGGTCGCCGCGGCGCTCGAGGCGAACGAAGAGAAGATCGTCGGCGAACTGGTCGCCGTGCAGGGCTCACCCGTCGAGATCGGCGGTTACTACCGCCCGGACCCCGAACTGGTCGCGAGCATCATGCGTCCGTCGGCGACGTTCAACGAGATCATCGACGGACTGGTCTCTCAGCGGAGCTGAAGCGAGTCAGGCCCAGAACGTAGAGAAGAGCGGTCCCCGCGGGGCCGCTCTTCTCTTGTTTCCTTCGCCTGTGTCGACGGGATCTGGATCAGTGGTGGACCCAGACCTCGGTTCCCATCGCGCTCCAGTCGTAGATGAACTTCGCCTGCCCGTCCCACATGTTCACGCAGCCGTGGCTCTGGGGAAACCCGAGCGAAGAGCGAAGGCTGTTGGCGCCGTGGAAGCCGATGTCGGGCGCGAACCAGGTGACCCACGGGACGTCGCGCACGCAGTACGGAGCGCCTTCGAAGCACCCCATGCTCTGCTGGCGGGAGTACCCGTTCACCGTGAAGTTGCCCGTGGGCGTCGGGGTGTCCGAGAGGCCCGACGAGATCACGTACGAGCCGACCAGGTTCTCGTTCTCGAAGAGGTACGCGCGCTGGTCGCCGAGGTCGACCTCGATACGGCGGGCGAGCGAGACGGTGGTGACGGGCACCTCGTTGACGGGCAGATCGAACGCGGCGTCACCGCTGCTCAGCTGCGTCGCGAAGTCGTTGGCGACGTTCTGCGTGTCGCCGAGCTCGCGCCCGCTCTGGCCTGCGGCCTCCGTGCGCAGCACCCGACCGGCGCTGTTGGTGATCACCAACGCGTTCTCAGGTGCCCGGTTGACGGCTTCGGCGAGTCCGTCCACGACGGGCTGGATCGCCGCCGCGTCGGCGCTGATCTCGAACGCGCCCTCTGCGGGTGCGGGCGTGACGGTGAGCCAGGATGCCGCGACCGCGCGGTCGACGGGCACCGTGCGCTCTTCGCCGACGTAGAAACCGACCGTGTCGAGCATGCCGTTCAGCTGTGCGGCGGTCGCCTCGGCGGCGGGCGTGGGGATCGCGGCCTCGATGTCTGCGGGCACGACGTCGAACTCGACGCTCATGCCGCCGGCGTCGAACGCGTTCTGCAGGGCCTGCTGCACCGCGGCGACGTCGATCCCGGTGCCGAGCACGGCGGGGGTGACGACGTAGGTGGCGCTAGCCGGGTCGAAAGCCAGTGTCGCATCGACAGGATCGGTGTAGAGGTCGGGCGCAGCGGCGCGCAGGGACGCGGTCGCCGCTTCGGGGTCGAGCGTGATCTCGGCCTCGATGGGCGCCGAGAACCAGGTGGTGGGGTTCCACATCGGGTGCTCCGCGAAGGCGGCATCGGCGATGCCCCGCGCGTCGACCGAGGCCCCCAAGTCGGAGCCGGTGACCTCGGCCCCGCCGCCGTCGCCGCCGAGCACGATGGCCGTCTCGGCGAGGCCCTGCTCGATGGCGTCGGCCGCGGCCCCGGGCGTGAGACCACCCACCGGAACACCCGCGACTGTCGTTCCCGGAGCGATCAGGATGAGCGAGGTCGCGATTGCGGCCGCGGCCGCAGCCGCGGCGACGCCGATGCCGATCCACATCGCGGTGCGGTGCTTCTTCGGCTGCGGTTCGGGCGGTGCCCACACGTACGCGGGCGCGTCGGGTCCGCCGCCCGCGGGGCTGTCTTCGGTGGTGCCGAGCTCGGCCGTCGCCTGGGCATCGATGGCGGCGGCGGCGTCGCCGTTGGACGCCTCGTCGGCGTTCGGCTTCGTGGCCAGATCCGTCACGTCTAAACCCCCCGGAATGAGCAACGTCATTCCCCATGGTAAAGGACGTAGGGAGCCCGCGGATCACAGCAAGGTCACACCTTTTCCGCAGATCAGGGGGCGCAGATGGCTGGGAACTCCTCGATCACCACGGTGAGTCCGAGGGGGCTTGTCGCGGCGAGGGCGAAAGCTGTCAGACGCAGGGCGGCGCGGCGGCGGTGCGGCAGCGGCGCCATAACGGTTCGGTAAACACCATGTCGATTGCGAGACCAGGGGTTGCGCAAAGTTTGTTCGTAAGGTCTACTAACAAACATGGTGACCACCTCGGGAACGCGCAGCGCCTTTGCCCCCGGCCGCGCGCTGCGCCACGGCGTGAAGGTGCTGCCGGAGCACGCTCGCGGCCACAACCGTTCGCTTCTGCTGCAGACGCTGTTCCACCAGGGCGCGATGAGCCGGGCGGATCTGTCGCGCGAGACCGGGCTGACCCGGGTGACGATCTCGGATCTGATCGCCGAGCTCATCGCAGACGGCTTCGTCGCCGAGATGGGCGTCCGCGAAGCCTCGGGCCCTGGAAAGCCGGCGATCCTGGTCGACCTCGATCGTGCCGGGCATCGCATCGTCGGTCTCGACCTCTCCGGCAGCGACTCCTTCATCGGCGCCGTGCTGACCCTCGACGGCGACATCGTGGCGCGCCGCGAAGCACCCGTGCCGGATGCCTCCGAGCTCGTGGGCACGGTCGTCGAGCTGGCCCGCCTGCTCGTGGCGGACTCCCATGCTCCGGTCCTCGGCATCGGCGTCGGCACACCGGGTGTGGTCGACGACCACGGCATCATCCTGACGGCCCCGAACTTCGGATGGGCGGGATTCGACCTCGAGGGCGCGCTGCGTGAGGCGCTCGGGCTCCCCGTCCTGGTCGCCAACGACGCGAACGCCGCCGTCCTGGCGGAGTACACGTTCGGCGGCTCCGCCGAGGACGTCCTGCTGGTCAAGGTCGGTCGCGGCGTGGGCTCGGGACTTCTGGCTTCGGGCCAGCCGATGCGAGGCAGCCGGTTCGCCGCGGGCGAGATCGGCCACGTGACCGTCGGCACCGACGGAGGCCCTCCCTGCGCCTGCGGGAAGGTGGGATGCCTCGAGGCGTGGTTGTCGGTGCCGTCCCTGACCTCACGGCTGGCCGAGGCAGCCGACGACGACGCTCGAGTGAGCGTCCTGCGCGACGCGGGGGAGCGGCTCGGCATTGCTCTGGCTCCCGTCGTCGGCGCGCTGGACGTGTCGGAGATCGTGCTCTCGGGTCCTCCCGAACTGCTCGGCGGCCCCCTTGCGGATCAAGCCGTCGAGACCCTTCGTGCCCGCACCCTCGCCCCGTCGGCCGATGATGCCGTGCGGGTGCGCATGACGGCGCAAGGCCAGGACATCGTCCTGCGCGGTGCCGCCGTCATGGTCCTGTCGGGTCAGCTCGGAGTGTCGTAGCACCGCGCGGCGCTCCTCCTGCGGGGCCTCGGCCCCCACCCCCCGGATGGGTCACCCGACCCAGCCGAACACCAAGAGAACACAAAGGAAGACACCATGAAGAAGACGCTCGGAGCTGTGGCGCTCCTCGGCGCCTCTGCGCTCGTGCTCGCCGGCTGTGCCGGCGCCGGTGACGACGGATCCTCGTCCGAGACCGAAGGTGCTGAGATCCGCGTGTGGCTCAACGGCACCGACACGCCGCAGGACGCCCGCGACTACCTCAAGGAGACGTTCGAGGAGGAGAACCCGGGTGCGACGCTCACCATCGAGGAGCAGAGCTGGGACGGTCTGGTCGACCGCCTGACGACGAGTCTGTCGAGCTCTGACAGCCCCGACGTGGTCGAGTTCGGCAACACCCAGGCCCCCGCCTTCACGTCGGTCGGCGCCCTGCTTGACATCAGTGACATGTACGAAGACCTCGGCGGCGACGACCTGCTGCCCGGCTTCGTCGAGGCGGGATCCTACGACGGTGCGTTCTACGCTCCGCCGCTGTACGCCGGCGCCCGCGTCGTGTTCGCCGATCCCGCTTTCGTCACCGAGGCGCCGGCCACGCTCGACGACTACATCGCCAAGGCGAAGGAGCTCGCCGCCGCCAACCCCGGCAAGTCCGGCATCTACTTCGCCGGCCAGGACTGGTACAACGCGCTCCCGTTCATCTGGGAGAACGGTGGCGAGATCGCGGTGCAGGATGGCGAGGAGTGGGACGCGCAGCTGAGCTCGGCCGAGTCGGTCGCCGGCCTCCTGCAGGTGCAGGACCTGATGACCACTGCCTCGGTCGCGCCCAAGGACGGCGACAACGCCGAACCGTGGACGCCGTACTGCGAGGGCTCGGCGATCCAGTTCTCGGCGCCCAACTGGGCACTCGGGCTGGCGAGCGCGTGCGAGACCGAGAACCCGCCGGCCGCGCCGTTCGTCTACGCCCTCCCCGGTATGGACGGCGAAGCCGCCGAGGTCTTCGCGGGCGGATCGAACATCGGCGTGTCGGCCCAGTCGGCTCACCCCGACCTCGCCAAGAGCGCCCTGGAAATCATCCTGAGCGATGAGTTCCAGACGATCTATGGCGAGAACGGCCTGATCCCGGCGAAGAAGTCGCTCGCGTCGACCTTGGGCGACACTCCCGAGGCCCTCGCGTTCGCCGAGGCCGCCAGCAACGCCAAGCTCACCCCGGCATCGCCGAACTGGGCAGAGGTCGAGGCCGCGCGCATCCTCGAGGACTTCTTCGTCAAGATCGCACAGGGCGGCGACGTCGCCGCGCTCGCGGCCGAGGTCGACGTCCAGATCGAAGACATCCTCAACGGCTGACGCCGGGCGCCGACGCGCTGAACCGGTGCGGCTCGCCCGCGCTGCACCGACGATCCGGGCCGGCGGCCACCGCCGCCGGCCCGGGCCATGCCCACTGCCGCGAGGTGCGGGCCATACTCGAGAAGGACAGGAGTCCGCATGTCCACCGCGTCCCGCGAGCTGCCGTCGGCAGTGAGTGCCATCGACGGCGAGCGTCTCACGGCGCCCTCCGGTCCTGGACGCCCCCGCCGCGGGCGCTTCGCGCGAGCCGGAGGCTTCACGCCCTACGCACTGCTGACGCCCGCCCTCGTCGTCCTCGCCGTCATCACGGGCTGGCCGCTCCTGCAGCTGGTCATCATGTCGTTCCAGGAGTTCGGACGCGCGCAGATCTTCGGTGCCCCGCCCGAGTTCGTGGGTCTCGGCAACTACGTCGCGGTGCTGAGCGATCCGGCGTTCTGGCAGGTGCTGGGCCGCTCACTGGCCTTCGCCGCCGTGTGCGTCGTGGCCACCATGTTCCTGGGCGTCCTGGTCGCTCTGCTCATGAAGAAGCTCGGCACCGCCCTTCGCACGCTCGTCTCGATCGGTCTGCTCCTGGCGTGGGCGATGCCGCCGCTGTCGGCCACCATTGTGTGGGGCTGGATCTTCGACACCCAATACGGCGTCCTGAACTACATCCTGGTCAACGGCTTCGGGCTGGCGCAGTTCGACGGCCACTCGTGGCTGATCGATCCGCTGAGCTTCTTCTTCGTCGCGACGATCATCATCGTGTGGGGAGCGGTGCCCTTCGTGGCGTTCACCGTCTACGCGGGGCTCACGCAGGTGCCCGACGAGGTGCTCGAGGCAGCCCAGCTCGATGGCGCGGGCGGCCTGCAGCGGTTCCGGCTCGTCATCATGCCGTTCATCCGCTCGATCCTCGTCATCGTCACGATCCTGCAGGTGATCTGGGACCTGCGGGTGTTCACGCAGATCTATGCCCTGCAGTCGATCGGCGGTCTCGCCGAGCAGACCAACACCCTCGGCGTCTACATCTACCGGGTCTCGCTCGGATCGGGCGACTTCGGCACCGGCGGGGCGATCTCGGTGATCGTCGTGCTGCTGCTGGTCGCGCTGTCGATCTTCTACGTGCGACGCAACATCAAGGAGGAGGCGCTGTGATCATCGCTGCTCCCACCGACCGCCGTGCGGCCTCTGGCAGGCCCTCGCTGCTCGCACCCCGCGCGAAGCGCCGGGTCGGGTCGATCCTGGCGGGGATCGCCGCGATCGGCGTGTTCGTGGCATCCGTGTTCCCCGTCTACTGGATGGTGAACACGTCGTTCCAGCCGAACGGCCAGGTGCGCGGCAGCGAACTGCACTTCTGGCCCGACAACGGCACGGTCGAGAACTACGTCAACGTGATCTTCAACTCGTCGCGGGCGCCGTTCCTCCCGGCCCTCGGCAACTCGGTCATGGTGACGCTGATCACCGTGGTCGTGTCACTCGTGTTCGCGTTCTTCGCGGCGCTCGCCGTGACGCGTTTCCGCTTCCGCAGCCGCGCCCTGTTCATCATCACGATCCTCATCATCCAGATGATCCCGGCCGAGGCCATGATCATCTCGATCTTCCGCCTCATGGACGGCTGGCAGCTGCTCAACACCGTGCTGGGGCTGTCGGCGGTGTACATCGCCACGGTGCTGCCCTTTACGATCTGGACGCTCCGGGGGTTCGTCAACGGCGTTCCGGTCGAGCTCGAGGAGGCCGCGATGATCGACGGGCTGAGCCGGTCGCAGGCGTTCTGGCGGATCACCTTCCCGCTCCTGGCGCCGGGCTTGGTCGCGACCGGCATCTTCGGGTTCATCCAGGCCTGGAATGAGTTCCTGTATGCGCTCGTGCTCAACCCTCGCCCCGAAGCCATGACGCTGCCGGTGTGGCTGCGCACGTTCCTGGATCCCAACGGCGGCATCAACTGGGCCGAGCTCATGGCCGGCTCCACCCTCGTGGCGATCCCGGTCGTGATCTTCTTCCTGATCGTGCAGACGCGCATGACCAGCGGCCTCGTGGCGGGGGCGGTCAAGGGCTGATGCGCCAGCGGAACGATGCCGTCTTCCCCGGGGAGGTCGGTCGATGAAGGTCGGGCTGGATGTCGGCGGCACCAAGACCGATGCCGTGGCACTCGATGACTCGGGCACGATCGTGGGCCGGGTCCGGCTCCCCACCGGGTGGGGACCGGATGCCGTCACACGGACCATCCTCGATGCCGTCGGTGCGGTTGCCGCCGACGTCGGCGCCGACCTGGGCGACGTGCGCTCGGTGGGGATCGGTATTCCGGGTCAAGTGGAGCCCGGATCAGGACGCGTCGTCCATGCCGTGAACCTCGGAGTCGAGAGGCTCGACGTGACGGCCGCTCTCGCGCCCCGCCTCGGTGTGCCGGTCCGGCTCGAGAACGACGTCAAGGCCGCGGCGCTCGGCGCGTACGCACTGCACGCGGCGGACGGGCGCGCGCCCGACTCGATGGCGTACCTCAACCTCGGGACCGGCATCGCCGCCGGCATCGTCTCGCGCGGCCTGCTGTGGCGCGGCGCGCGCGGTGCGGCCGGCGAAGTGGGACACATCTCGGTCGATCCGAACGGGCCGCTGTGCCGCTGCGGTCAACGCGGCTGCATCGAGGCACTCGCGGGCGGCGGGGCCATCGCGGAGCGCTGGGCGCGCCGCGGCGCACTGCCCCTGCGCGATGTGTTCGACGCCGCCGACGCGGGTGACGCGTCGGCGAGGCAGCTGCGCGCGGGTCTGGCTCGGGGCGTCGCGGCCGCGATCCGCGTGCTGATCCTCACCGCCGACGTCGATATCGTGGTGCTCGGAGGGGGCGTGACGGCGTTGGGAGAACCACTGATGGCGGATGTCGCAGCCGAGTTGACCGCCAGCGCCGAAGCATCCCCCTTCATGCGTTCGCTGCGGCTGGGCGAGCGGGCGGAGTTCCTGCCGCCGGGTTCGCCGGCGGCGGCGCTCGGGGCCGCGCTGGTGGGCGCCGGGGAAGCGGAGCACGACACCGAGGAGGCCCTGGCACATGGCTGAGATCGTGATCGTCCGCGACAAGGCGGAGGCGGGCGCGCTCGTGGCTGACGAGATCGCGGGGCTCATCCGCGCCGATCCCCAGACCGTCCTCGGTCTCGCGACGGGATCCACGCCGCTGCCGGTGTACGAGGCACTGCGCACCCGGCTCAAGGGTGTGGACGTGTCGCGGGTGCGCGGTTTCGCGCTCGACGAGTACGTCGGCATCGACCCGTCGCATCCTGAGAGCTACCGCTCGGTCATCACGCGCGAGGTCGTCGAGCCGCTGGGCCTGGATCCCTCGCGCATTCGCACGCCGGACGGGTCGCCGGCGGGCATCGAGCACCACGGCGACGAGTACGAGCAGGCGATCGTCGAGGCCGGCGGCATAGATCTGCAGCTCCTCGGTATCGGAACCGACGGGCACATCGGCTTCAACGAGCCGGGATCGTCGTTCGCGTCGCTCACGCGCGTCAAGACGCTCACCGAGCAGACCCGCCGCGACAACGCCCGGTTCTTCGACTCGGTCGACGACGTGCCGATGCACTGCATCACCCAGGGGCTCGGCACCATCCTGCGCGCGCGCCATCTCGTGCTGCTCGCGTTCGGCGAGGGCAAGGCCGCCGCCGTGGCGGCCGCGGTCGAGGGCCCGGTGACGGCGTCGCTGCCGGGCTCGGCCATTCAGCTGCACCCGCACGCCACCGTCGTGGTCGACGAGGCGGCCGCGTCGCGGCTCGATCGCGCCGGCTACTACCGCTACGCGTATGCCAACAAGCCCGACTGGCAGGGGCTGTAGGCCGGGATCGAGCTCGAACTAGGCTGGCGCCATGACTGTCCCCACGCCCTCCGCCCACGGAGGCGGCGCGGGCCCGACCTCGAGCAAGGACGCCCGGATCGCGTGGGTCATCGGCGGCTCGCTGCTCGTCGTGCACGCCGTGCTCGTGCTGTGGCCGAGCTCCCCTGCGATCCACATGCCCCACGCCGGGGTCGTGCTCCCTCTCATCTGGGCAGCCGCGCTGACCATCTTCGCGCTGGGCGTGCGCAGGCAGGGGAGCGTGGTGGCTCGTCGTCCTGTCGGCGTGATCGCGCTGATGGTGGCCGCCCTCGAGCCGTTCCTGTCGATACTGATCTGGAACGTGGTTCCGATGGACGCGGCGGACCGGCAGCTCACCGTCATGCTGGGGACATCCCTCCAGGTCCTCTCGCTCGCTGCACTCGTGGTCGCCGGCGTGGTTATTGCGCAGGCGGGCGCTGTGCCAGGACGACTGCGGTGGGTGCCGCTCATCGTGATCGGGGTCGCTGGCGGCATGCAGGTCCTCGCCCACGTGTGGGTGACCGCCGTCGGTGCGGGCATCGGGCAGGGGGAGCTCATCGCGCTGACGTTCGGTACCGCGGCGTTCGACACACTCGGCACGCTGCTACTCGGCATCCTGGCCATCGGTTCCACCCCGCGAGAGCCCGTCCAGCCCGACGACGCGGTGCAGGTCTACCCACCGGCCTCGTAGCGGTGCGCCCCGTCGCCTGCGGTCGAGAGGGTGGCGTCAGGGCGCGAAGACCTTGCCCGGGTTGAGGATGCCCTGCGGATCGAAGACGCGTGTGATCTGCCGCTGCAGCTCCCACTGGTCGTCGCCGAGCTCGTCTGCGAGCCAACGGCGCTTGAGCACGCCCACGCCGTGCTCGCCGGTGAGCGTGCCGCCGAGCCTGAGCGCGGCGCGGAAGAGATCGTCGGCGGCCGCCCACACCTGCGGCGGCGCCTCGATCACGCCGAACTCGTCGGGCTCGGCATGGAAGATGAAGTTGGGGTGGAGGTTGCCGTCCCCGGCGTGGGCCACCGTCGGGATCACCATCCCATGCTGCCGCTCGACGCGGGCGATCTCGTCGAACATCGCGGGCAGGGCGCTGCGAGGCACCGACACGTCCTCGATCAGGGCCGTGCCGAGGGACTCCATCGCGGGATGCATCGAGCGGCGGATCGCGAGCAGCCTCTCACCCTCTTCGCGATCGTGCGACACCGCCACGGTGCCGCCGGCGGTGCGCAGCACACCGGCGATCAGATCGGCTTCCGTGGCGGCGGCCGGGCCGTCGGTCTGGATCGTCAACTGTGCCGCGCCCGGTGTGGGCGATTCCAGCGACAGCAGCGCATGCACGGCGGCCAGGGATGCGGCATCCATCAGCTCCATGATCGCCGGCTGCACTCCGGATGCGGTGACGGCGGCGGATGCCTCGGCCGCGGTGCGCACATCGGGGAAGGTGGCTGCAACGGTGCACACGTCACCGGGCACGAGGCGACGCAGCTTCAGCGTGGCGCCGACGATGACACCCAGCGTCCCCTCCGACCCGATCACGAGCGACGTGAGGTCCAGGCCCGTGACACCCTTCACGGTGCGATGCCCGAGCCGCAGGAGCCGGCCGTCGGCGAGCACCAGATCCACGCCGAGGACGGCATCCCGAACCACGCCGTACTTGGTGCACAGCAGCCCGCCGGCTCCCGTCGCGATGTTGCCGCCGACCGTCGAGATGGCCCGGCTTGCGGGGTCGGGTGCCCACCACAGTCCGTGCTGAGAGAGCGCGGCGTTGAGGTCGGCGTTGAGAATGCCCGGTTCGACGACGGCGAGCAGGTCGTCGGCGTGCACTTCGAGCAGCCGGTCCATCTCTCGCAGCGAGAGGGCGATCTCGCCGCGGCCCGCGTTCGCGCCGCCGGCCAGACCTGTGCCGGCGCCGCGCGTCACCACCGGAGTGGCGGTGGCCGTCGCGATCCGCAGCGTCTGCTGGACATCCTCGACCGAGCGCGCACGCACGACGGCGAGGGGCAGGCCGGATGCCGCGTGCCCGGACTTGTCGGCCCGTGCCGCGGCCAGTGCCGCCGGCGATGTGTCGACGCGATCGCCGAGTGCGTCGCGCAGGAGCGCCACGACATCCGAGCCGGGCACCATCACGAGAGTCGGCGGCGTCCGGCGATGACGCCGACGGTCACCGCGACCAGGCCGAACGCCAGACCGATCCAGGCGTTGCCCATCATCCACCACGCGACCATCGCGGATGCGTACACGAGGAGCTCGACGATCGCCCGCACGAAGGGGTGGACGTCGAAGACGGCTCGCGGCGACACGAACAGCGCCCACGCGAGGATCGCGGCCACGGGGGCGGCGATGCCGGCGACGACGTTCCACGGGAAGGCCCACATCGTGAAGCCCCACAGCGCGAGCGTCGCGAACGCGATGATCTCGCAGAGGAACGCGATGACGTCGACCGCCGTCAACGGCGTCCGCGTTCCCGGCGCCGGTTCGGCCGGTCGGGCGGGTGTGACGTGGGGCGTGTCGGACATGCTCCCAGTTTAGGACGGCCCCTCGCGCCGCCGACGATCGGTCCGTTCCGCCGTGCACTCGCCGCGGTCGTGGACGTGTTTCCGCGCGGTTCGATCAGGATGCTCCGCCGCGAGGTCTCGAGTGCCGGGGGAATTTTCGCGAACTCGCGTCATGAATGTGCCGCTCCGGAGTCTCTTTCATCAGAGGGGTGCGCCCCGCTCGTGCGGGGGCATGGCGAAGCGCACCGCTCCGCGGCATCGCCGCGGACTCTGGCGGGGCTCGGAGGAAACTCGGGGGAGGGACCTCCGGCCCCGCCTACATCTCACGGCGACGCGCTCGCCGCCCCGTCGACCCAGACGGCCCGCACGTGCAGTTGCGGGGTCAGCAGCACCGCGTCGGCGGCGGCGCCGATGTCGAGCCGGCCTAGGTCCGGACGCCCGATCGCCCGGGCGGGCACCGAAGATGCCGCAGCGAACGCGATCGACGGCGGCACGCCGGCCCCGACGACACGACGCACGGCCGCGTCCTGGGTGAGGGTCGAAGCCGCGATCGCGCCGCCGTCCTCGAGCCGTGCCACGCCGCCGGTGACCCGCACCGCCAGACCGCCCAGCTCATAGTTCCCGTCCTGCGCGCCCGCCGCCGCCATCGCGTCGGTGACGAGGGCGACGCGGCCAGGTGCGGCGGCGAAGAGGGTCGCGATGAGGTCGAGATCCACGTGCACGCCGTCCGCGATGACCTCGATCGTGACGCGCTCGTCGCGCAGAGCGGCGACCACCGGCCCGGGGGCACGGTGATGGATGCCGTGCATCGCGTTGAAGGCGTGGGTGAGCAGCGTCGCACCGGCCTCGAAGGCACGTCTGGTCTCTGCGGTGTCGGCTGCGGTGTGCCCCACGGCTACGGCCACTCCCGCAGCGGTGAACCGGCGGATCGCGTCGTCGGCGCCCGGCAGCTCGGGTGCCAGGGTCACCTGCCGGATGGTGCCGCGGCCGGCCTCGAGCAGGCGATCCACGGATGCCGCGTCGGGCGTCTGCAGCAGTGCTTCGGAGTGAGCGCCCTTGTGCCCAGGATCCAGGAACGGCCCCTCCAGGTGGGATCCCAGGATCGTGGCATCCGTCTCACACAGGTCGGCGATCATCGCGATCTGTGCGGCGAGGTCGTCGATGGAAGCGGTGACCAGCGAGATGACCGCGCGCGTCGTGCCGTGCGCGCGATGGACGGCACGCCCCACGCGGATCGCCTCGGGACCCTCGTCGAAGCTCACGCCGCCCCCGCCGTGGCCGTGGATGTCGATGAAGCCCGGGACGAGGCATCCGTTCTCGCCGTCGACGATCTCGTCGGCCGTCGGCCGCGGACCGCCGGAGCCGACAGCGGCGACCCGGCCGCCGTCGAAGAGCACCCAGCAGTTCGCGTCGTCGGGGTCGGAACCGGTCGCCCCGAACAGGCGCACCGAATGGACGAGGGTGCTCATTCGGCGACCCAGGGGATCTCGTCGGACGGGTGGAACCCGATGCCCAGACTCGACCACAGCGGGCCGAGGGCGCCGACGCGCTCGCGGAACGACGCCCAGGTGCGCAGCTCGCTGGTCCCGGTCGGTGGCGACCAGGCCGCTTCGGCCGCGGCGGCGATACGCGGAAAGGCCAGGAGGTCGATGCCCGCGAGGTCGTGGACCGTCTCGGTCCACAGTGGCGCCTCGACACCGAGGATGTCGGTGTCGTCGATGCCCGCGATGACGGCCGACGGCTCCCACGTGTACGCCCGCTCGACGCTGGTCGGTCCGTTCGCCCAGTCGAGGCCCAGGGACGGACCCGCCGGGTACTTCATGTCGAGGTAGATCGCGTCGGCGGGGGAGAGGATCAGCTGGGAGCCGTTCGCCACGAACGCGCGGGCGCGGTCGTCCATGCCGTCCGTGGGCGAGACGTAGCCCCAGTACTGGCCGATCGTCGTATCCGCGATATCCCGCGCCGCGCCGGCCTCGTGCCAGGCCACCGGGATCTTGCCCAGGTGGGCGATGATGTCGCTCACGCGCGAGACGAAGGTCGCGAAGTCCTCGGGGGCCGTGCCCAGCGCTTCGTCGCCTCCGAAGTGCAGGTACGGGCCGGGTGTCATGGCCGCGAGCTCGCCGAAGACGTCGGCGACGAAGTCATAGGTCGCCTCGTCGTGCACGTTCAGCGACGAGAACCCCACCGCGATGCCCTGGTACGGGCTGCCGGCGACCGGCAGCCCGCCGCCGTGCACACGGGCCGTCTCGCGGATCTCGTCGCTCAGCGCCGGTGCCTCCGCGAGGTTCGGATACGCCAGTCCCACGGCATGCGTGTGTCCGGGCATGTCGACCTCGGGCACGACCGTGACATGACGGGATGCCGCGTATTCGACGATCTCGCGGTAGTCCGCCTTCGAGTAGAAGCCGCCGCTGTGCTGATCAGCGGCGCCGCCACCCACGGCCGTTCCGCTCGCGAGCGCGGTGAGCTCGGGGCGCGAATCGAGGTGGACGCGCCAGCCCTGATCGTCGGTGAGGTGCAGATGCAGGGCGTTGAACTTCAGCGAGGCGGCGCGATCGATGTAGGCCTTCACCGTCGAGACCGGGTGGAAGTGGCGCGCGACGTCGAGCATCACGCCGCGGTAGGAGAAACGCGGGGCGTCCTCGATCACGGTCCCGGGGACGATCCAGTCCTCGCCGGCGGGGCTGAGGAGCTGGCCGAGCGTCTGCACGCCGTAGAACAGGCCGGCCGCGTCGGCACCGGTGATGAGGATCTCACCGTCGGCGACGACGAGGCGATACGACTCCGCAGCCCGACCGGGCGCGAGGCGCAGCGAGATGCGGGTGCCGGAACCGGAGTACTCACCCGGACCGTCCGTGGTGCCGAGGCTGAGACCGGTTCGTGCCCGGACAACCGCGGCCAGCGCCGCTGCGGCATCCGGTTCGCCCTCGATCACCGTTGTCGCGCCGAGCGTGAACGCGGTCCCCGTTGCCTCGATGGAGGCCGGGAGGGGAACGACGGCGGGTAGCGGCACGATGTCTCCAGTTTGCGTGTAAAGCGTCCTAACAAATGCGTGCGGCCCACCCTATCGGCTATGCTCGGGACGTCGCGACTGGCGTTGAGGTGGGCAACCACCGGGGAGCGACCGACAACGGCATTCGACCGCACGCCTGGGCCGATGTGAATCCCGGCACCCCGTGCCGCACCGAACGCCGTAGTCAGGAGATCGCATGACCGATCAGTTCTTCAACGCACCCCTCGCCGAGGTCGACCCCGAGATCGCGCAGGTCCTCGAGCGCGAGCTGGAACGCCAGCGCGGCTACCTCGAGATGATCGCCTCTGAGAATTTCGTGCCGGTCTCGGTGCTCGAGTCGCAGGGCTCGGTGCTGACCAACAAGTACGCCGAGGGCTACCCGGGCCGACGCTACTACGGCGGCTGTGAAGAAGTCGACGTCGCCGAGGAGCTGGCGATCGAGCGAGCCAAGGCCCTCTTCGGCGCCCAGTTCGCGAACGTCCAGCCCCATTCCGGAGCCACTGCGAATGCCGCGGTGCTGCACGCGATCGCGCGCCCCGGCGACACGCTGCTCGGCCTGTCGCTCGACCAGGGCGGCCACCTCACGCACGGCATGAAGATCAACTTCTCGGGCCGCCTGTACAACATCGTCGCCTACGGCGTCGATCCCGAGACCTCGACCGTCGACATGGACGAGGTGGCGCGCCTGGCCCGTGAGAACAGGCCCAAGGTCATCATCGCGGGCTGGTCTGCGTACCCGCGTCAGCTCGACTTCGCGCGTTTCCGCGAGATCGCCGACGAAGTCGGCGCCTACCTGTGGGTCGACATGGCGCACTTCGCGGGACTGGTCGCCGCGGGGCTGCACCCCAACCCGGTGCCCCACGCGCACGTCGTGTCGTCGACGGTGCACAAGACGATCGGCGGTCCGCGCTCGGGGTTCATCCTCACCAACGACCCGGATCTGGCCAAGAAGATCAACACCGCGGTGTTCCCCGGCCAGCAGGGCGGACCGCTCATGCACGTGATCGCGGCGAAGGCGACGGCCTTCAAGCTCGCCGCCACCCCGGAGTTCGCCGAGCGGCAGCAGCGGGTGCTGCGCGGTGCGCGCATCCTCGCCGATCGGCTGTCGCAGCAAGACGTGGCGGATGCCGGTATCTCGGTCCGCTCGGGAGGCACCGACGTGCACCTCGTGCTGGTCGACCTGCGCAACGCGCAGATCGACGGCAAGCAGGCCGAGGACCTGCTGCACGAGATCCACATCACCGTGAACCGCAACGCCGTGCCGAACGACCCCCGGCCGCCCATGGTCACGTCGGGTCTGCGTATCGGCACGCCGGCGCTTGCCACCCGCGGGTTCGGGGATGCCGAATTCACCGAGGTGGCCGACATCATCGCGCTCGCTCTGCTTCCCGATGCCGACGTCGCGGCGCTGCGCTTGCGCGTCGCAGCCCTGACGGCGGCGTTCCCGCTGTACCCCGGCCTGCACTACTGACTCGCCTCGGCGCTTGCCTCGAGCAAGTACCTATGACCATAGTTATGTGAGCCGCGGGTTCTCCGCGCGACCGCGAAGGAGCACAATATGACAGCACGCGTCCTCGATGGGCGGGCAGCCGCCGACGCGATCAAGAGCGAACTCGCCGAACGGGTCGCTGCACTCCGTGAACGCGGCATCGTGCCGGGCATCGCGACCGTGCTGGTCGGCGCCGACCCGGCATCCCAGCTGTATGTCGGCATGAAGCATAAGCAGTCCGAGGCGATCGGCATGAACTCGATTCAGCGCGAGCTGCCCGCGGACGCGACCCAGGAGCAGGTCGAGGCCCTGATCGACGAGCTCAATGCCGACCCGGCGTGCCACGGCTACATCGTGCAGCTGCCGCTGCCGAAGCACCTCGACACCGACGCGATCCTCGAGCGCATCGATCCGTCCAAGGATGCCGACGGCCTGCACCCCACCAACCTCGGCCGCCTCGTGCTGAACGTGAACACCCCGATCACTTCGCCCCTGCCTTGCACTCCGCGCGGCGTGATCGAGCTGCTGGTGCGCAACGGGTACGACCTGGCCGGCAAGCACGTCGTGGTGGTTGGCCGCGGTGTGACGATCGGCCGCTCGATCGGCCTGCTGCTGACGCGCCGGGAGTACAACGCCACGGTCACTCTGACCCATACCGGCACGACCCACCTCGGCCATCACCTTCGCCAGGCCGATGTCATCGTGGGGGCGGCGGGTGTCAAGCACATCGTCCGCGCCGAGGACGTCAAGCCCGGCGCTGCGGTGCTCGACGTCGGCGTCACACGCGAGAGAGACCCCGAGACGGGCAAGTCGAAGATCCACGGCGACGTGCATCCCGACGTCGCCGAGGTCGCCGGCTGGCTCTCGCCCAACCCCGGCGGTGTGGGCCCGATGACCGTCGCCCTGCTCATGACGAACGTCGTCGAGGCCGCCGAGCGCGCCGCCGGCTGAGGCATCCCTCGATCCCTCTCCCTCTTGCCCCGTCGAGGACGTACGTTCTCGCGGAGTTCCTTCGCCCCCTGCCCCGTCGAGTACGTGCGTTCTCGCCGAGTTCCTTCGCCCCCTGCCCCGTCGAGTACGTGCGTTCTCGCCGAGTACGTACGTCCCCGGCGCCGGCAGCGTGCGGTTTCGGCGAGGACGTACGTTCTCGGCAGGGGAGGTGGGGATGCCGGGGGCGACCGCGAGGGGTCAGACCAGGCGGGCCTCGGCGGCGGCGAGGGCGGCGCGGGCGCCGTCGGTGGGGGCGATCGCGACGAGCCCGCGGTAGAGCTTCACGAGCGCTTGGGCATCCAGCATCCCGGTGCGGGCGCGATCGCAGTGCACGGCCTGGATCGCCGCCTCGAGCTGAAACCGGCCGAGCGGCCGGCCCAGAGCTGATGCACGGCGCAGGAGCGCGGCGGCCTCGGCGATGAGCGCCCGGTCCCACAGCGCGGGGTCCTGCTCGTCGAGCGGCGGCCAGGGCCGGCTCGAGCGGGCCGGAACCCGCGATTGCGCGTAGCTGAGGAGCGCGGCCAGGCCCCAGGCCTCGGGCTCGTCCTCGAGCAGGCTCGCCGTCAGCACGGCCAGCCACCGGGCTTCGTCGGCGATCGTCAAGCGCGGATCGCCGGCCTGCGCATGACGGACATCGTCGAGCCAGTCGATCGCGTATGCGCCGTAGATCGCCTCGAGCACCGCCTCGAGGCGGGCGGGCATGTCGGCGCGCGTCGGCACCCGGAACGGGATGCCCGTATCGCGGATGCGGCGCTTCGCCCGCACCAGTCGCTGCGCCATCGTCGTCGGCCCCACTCCGAAGGCCCGCGCGACATCCGCGGCCTCGAAGCCGAGCACCGTCTGCAGCATGAGCGGCGTGCGGATACCCGGGTCGATCGCGGGGTGGGCGCACGCGAAGAGCAGCTCGAGCCGCTTGTCGGGGATCGCGTCGTGTCGCTCGAGAACGTCCGACGGGTCGAGTCGATCCGGGTCGGCGAGCGTCGCCTCCAAGGAATCGTCGAGGGGCGTGCCGGTGCGGTGGGCGGCGGAGCGGAACAGGTCGCGCAGGCGATTGCGGGCCACGGTGAGCAGCCATCCTTCGGGATTGGCGGGGATGCCGGCATCCGGCCATGTCGTCAGCGCCCTCTCGAAGGCGTCGGCGAGGGCGTCCTCGGCGAGCGCCACGTCCCCCGTGGACGCGGCGATCAGAGCCAGGAGGCGGCCGTACGACGCACGGGCGGCGAACGCTGCCGCCTCCCGCGCGTCGTCGGCCGATCCCCCGCGCCCCGAGGCTCCGCGCAGAGTGTCGGTGCTGCGGGGAGGGTGCGCGGGGATGGGCATCAGCGCGCGAACGCCGTCCAGGCGCCGTCGTGGAACCGGGTCATCGTCGGGCGGATCTCGACGGATCCCCAGCTCACCGAGGGTGCCTTGCCGGCCCAGCCGATGGCGGCGTCGAGGTCGTCGACGTCGATCACGAAGGTGCCGCCGATCTGCTCCTTGGTGTCGGCGAAGGGGCCGTCCTGCACGCGCAGCGTGCCGTCCTGGGCGGTCACGGTGGTGGTGGCCGAGGAGGGCTGCAGCACCTCGGCCGACACGAGCACGCCGGCCGCGTCGAGCGCCTCGGCGTAGGCGTCGAACTCTCGCATGCCCTCGGCCATGGCCTCAGGACCGAGCTCGTCGGGCGTCATCTCGGGGTAGTGCAGCAGAAGGGTGTACCGCATGATGTGTCCTTTCGTCGGAACGGTGACACTTCGATGACGATCGAGCGAGCCGGCAATCGACACGCGGGTGGAATCAGGACTTGCCGAGTTCGTCGAGCATGCGCCGCTGCTCCTCGGTGAGCCCGTCGTTCAGTTCGCTTCGGGCGGCGGATGTCTCGCGCTTCGGCACCGCGGGCTCCGAGGCAGCGGCCCTGGTGCCGGTCGCTCGGTCGTACAGCGCCCCGGCCTGCGTCTCGACCCGGTCGTCGATGGCGTCGTAGATCGCCCAGCCGATGAGAAGGAACACCGGCGGCAGCACGTAGCCCCAGAAGGCGCCGAAGATCCCGCCGCCGATCGAGACGCTCGTCAGCAGCACGGTACCGATCCACACCACGAATGCCACGGCGAAGGCGAGCAGGCCTTCGACCAGCTTCTCGCCCGCGCGGGTGCGACGACCGGCCGACTTCGCCGCCATCGAGCGGAACCACTTCTCGACGAGCGGCTTGATCCAGATGACGATCGCGGTCAGCACGATACCGGCCCACAAGGCCGCCCAGCCGACGCGAGCGGGGGTGAACCACCCGATCAGCAGCAGCACGACGACGTTGAACACGAGCAGCGAAACGAACCGCACGACCCACTTCTTCATGGATTCACTGTGCCACGTTCACTCGCCGTGGTGCTCCGCAGTCACTCCGTGCGCACCAGAGCGCCTGAACCCGCGGATGCTGACGACAGTGCCGGCGCGTCAGTACGAGGCGCGAGCGGCGCCGGGTCGGGCGGGGATGAACCGAGCGGCGAGCGCTTCGGAGCCGCGCGCGAGCAGCGCGACGTCGGCACCGACGAGGATGAAGGATGCCCCGGCATCGAGATACGCGTCGGCCGCGGCCGGGTCGAACGCGTTCACGCCCACCGGCTTGCCGGCTGCCCGCACGGCGTCGAAGACCCGCAGGGCGGCGGCGACGACGTCGGGGTGGGTCTGTTGCCCGAGCAGGCCCATCGACGCGGCGAGGTCGCTCGGTCCGACGAAGACGCCGTCCACGCCGTCGACGGCGGCGATGTCGGCGGCCGCCGCGACGCCCGCGGCGGTCTCGATCTGCACGAAGAGCGATACGTGCGCGTCGGAGTCGGCGAGGTAGTCGTCGACGCGGTTCCACCGCGCCGACCGCGCGAGCGCCGAGCCGACCCCGCGTGTGCCCCGCGGCGGATAGCGCACGGCTGCGACGGCGGCCTCGGCATCCGTCCTGGATGACACCATCGGCACGAGCAGGTTCTGGGCTCCGAGGTCGAGCACCTGCTTGATCGTCACGACGTCGCCGATCGGCACCCGCACGACCGGCGTGACGGGGTACGCGGCGACGGCCTGCAGCTGCGCGAGTACCGACTCGAGTCCGTTGGGGGAGTGCTCCATGTCGATGAGCAGCCAGTCCAGTCCCGCACCGGCGCAGATCTCGGCGACGAGCGGCGAGCCGGAGCAGACCCACATTCCTGCGAGCGGGGCGGATGCCTCGGCCAGCGCGGTACGGAAGGTCGGCGTCAGACGAAGCGGCATTCGATCACTCCCATGGGTCCGTAGTCGCACCTGACGTTATCGCCCCGTGTCACCCACATGGGGCGCGTGAACGATCCGGCGAGGATGATCTCGCCGGCCTCGAGGCGCGCGCCGTGCTGGTGGAACTTGTTCGTCAGCCACGCGACACCCGTCGCGGGGTGGCCGAGCACCCCGGCCGCGACGCCGGTCTCTTCGATCTCGCCGTTGCGGGCGAGAACGCCGGGAACCCAGCGCAGGTCGATCTCATCGGGGCGCTTGTGCACGTCACCGAGCACCATCGCGCCGTACGCGGCGTTGTCGGCGATGGTGTCGACGATCGTGCGCCCCTCGAGCTCGATGTGCGAGTTGAGCACCTCGAGCGCGGGGACGGCGTAGTCGATCGCCGCGAGCGCATCGTCGAGGGTGCAGTCGGGCCCTTCCAGCGGCGACTTCAGGACGAAGGCGAGCTCGACCTCGATGCGCACGTTCGAGAAGCGGTCGACCGGGATCTCGGCACCGGAGTGGTACACGGTGTCGTCGAACATCACGCCGTAGTCCGGCTCGGTGATGCCGGTCGCCTGCTGCATCGCCTTGGACGTCAGCCCGATCTTGCGGCCGACGAGCCGGCGACCCGAGGCCAGCATCGTGTCGCGCCACACGCCCTGGATCGCGTACGAGTCCTCGACCGTCGCGCCTGGGTGCCGCGCCGTAATGCGGGAAATCACCCCGTGCGCGCGGTCGGCTTCGGCGAGCTCGTCCGCGAGCTGCCGGATCACCTCGGGTGACAGCATCCGTCTCTCCCCTTCGCTGACTGCGGATTCATTCTGTGTGTCCCACTTTCGGTCGGTCTGAGCCCCGCTAGCGACCGAATGTGGGACACGCTCCACCGAGTTCGGGACATGCGGCACCTCAGCCCAGCGCCTTCCGGCTAGAGCTGGTGGCCGAGCTTGTACTCGCCCTGCTTCCAGCTGGGCAGCTCCTCGGCTTTCTCGTCCGGGCGCGTGTACGAGAAGCCGTCGGCGCCGATCGTCACGGCCATCTCGGACTCGTCGGTGCGTGCGACGACCGGCTGCGGGTTGCCGTCCAGATCGAGAACGAGGGATGCCTCGGTGTACCACGACGGGACCACGGGGTTGCCCCACCAGTCGCGGCGCTGGTTGTCGTGCACGTCCCACGTGACGACCGGGTTGTCGGGGTCGCCGGTGTAGTAGTCCTGCGTGTAGATCTCGACGCGGTGTCCGTCGGGGTCGCGCAGATAGAGGTAGAACGCGTTCGACACACCGTGGCGGCCGGGACCGCGCTCGATCGCGTCCGAGCGGCGCAGGGCGCCGAGCTTGTCGCAGATCGCGAGGATGTTGTGCTTCTCGTGCGTCGAGAACGCGACGTGGTGCATGCGCGGACCGTCGCCACCGGTCATCGCCGTGTCGTGCACGGTGGGCTTGCGGCGCATCCAGGCGGCATAGACGGTGCCGGCCTCGTCCTGGATGTCTTCGGTCACGCGGAAGCCCAGGCTCTGCATGAAGTTCACCGCCCGGGGCACGTCGGGGGTGACCTGGTTGAAATGGTCGAGCCGCACCAGCGCGCCGGGCGTGTAGAGGTCGTAGCGCCACGCCAATCGCTCGACGTGCTCGACGTCGTGGAAGAACTCGTACGGGAAGCCCAGCGGATCAACGACGCGCACCGAGTCGCCGATGCCCTTCGTGAAGCCCTCCCGATTGCGGCGCACGTCGCACCCGAGCTCTTCGTAGAACGCGACGGCCCGGTCGAGGTCCGCCGGAGTCCGCACGCGGTACGAGAACGCGGCGACCGCGGCGACCGGCCCTTGCCGCAGAACGAGGTTGTGGTGGATGAACTCCTCCATCGAGCGCAGATAGACGGTGGTCTCGTCCTCCTCGGTCACGACGAGGTCGAGCACATCGACGTAGAACGCGCGGGAAGCCGCGAGGTCGGTGACGACGAGCTCCATGTAGGCGCAGCGCAGGATGTCGGGGGCGGGCGCGGTCGGCGTCGGCACCGGATCGGCGGCGCGGATGGGTGCCTCTTGGCTGACGTAGAAGCCCGAGGAGGTGAGGGTCATGTCTTTGCGGTCGGTCATTTCGCGTCCTTGCGTCTCGTGTCTCTTCGTCGGGGTGCCGAGCCGGCGCATATGGTCGGGCCGGCGGCGTGGCGAGGGCCGTTTGCGACGGTTCGCCGAGGAAATGACGGATGCCGCGGCTCAGGCCTGCAGCTTCGTCGCGGCGTCGCTCTGCTCGGCGGTGGCATCCGCCTTGCCGAACGTCGGGTTGTGGGCGGGGCCGAGCGTGATGTGCACGGCCTGCTGGTCGGTGTAGAAGTCGATCGAGCGGTAGCCGCCCTCGTGCCCGAGGCCCGAGGCTTTGACTCCTCCGAACGGAGTGCGCAGGTCGCGCACGTTGTTGGAGTTGAGCCACACCATGCCCGCCTCGATCGCCTGCGAGAAGTTGTGGGCACGTCTGAGGTCGTTCGTCCAGACGTAGGCGGCGAGGCCGTACTTGACGCCGTTGGCGAGCGCGAGCGCCTCTTCGTCGGTGTCGAACGGGGTGATCGCGACGACGGGGCCGAAGATCTCCTCCTGGAAGATCCGGGCCTGCGGGGCGACGTCGGCGAACACCGTCGGACGCACGAAGTTGCCGGTCTCGAACCCGTCGGGGCGGCCGCCTCCGGCGACCAGCCGCGCCTCGGTCTTGCCGATCTCGATGTACGACATCACCTTGTCGTAGTGCTCGGGGTGCACCAGCGCGCCCACCTCGGTCTTCGGGTCGTGCGGATAGCCCACGACCACCCGGCCGGCCTGGGCTGCGTATCGCTCCACGAACTCGTCGTAGACCGAGCGCTCGACGAGGATGCGCGACCCGGCGGTGCAGCGCTCGCCGTTGAGCGAGAACACGCCGAAGATGGTCGCGTCGATTGCGGCATCGAGGTCGGCGTCGGCGAAGACGACGGCCGGCGACTTGCCGCCGAGCTCCATCGACAGGCCCTTCAGGAAGGGCGCGGCGTTTGCGAAGATGATCTGGCCGGTGCGGCTCTCTCCCGTGAACGAGATGAGCGGGACCTCTGGATGCTTCACCAGCGCGTCGCCGGCATCCTCACCGAGTCCGTTGACGAGGTTGAAGACGCCCTGCGGCAGCCCTGCCTCCTCGAAGATGCCCGCCCACAGCGAGGCCGAAAGCGGCGTGAACTCCGCGGGCTTGAGCACGACCGTGTTGCCGGTCGCCAGCGCCGGGCCGAGCTTCCACGATTCGAGCATGAACGGCGTGTTCCACGGCGTGATGAGGCCGGCGACGCCGATCGGCTTGCGGTTGACGTAGTTCATCTGGCGGCCCGGCACCTTGTAGGCGTCGTCGGCCTGCGCCACGATCAGATCCGCGAAGAAGCGGAAGTTCTCGGCCGCGCGCCGCGCCTGGCCGAGCGCCTGCGTGATCGGCAGGCCGGAGTCGTACGACTCCAGCTCGGCGAGCCGGGCGTCGCGCGACTCGACGATGTCGGCGATGCGGTGGAGGATCCGCGAGCGCTCGCGCGGCAGCATCCGGGGCCACGGCCCCTCGGTGAACGCGCGCCGCGCTGAGGCGACGGCCCGGTCGATGTCGGCCTTCTTGCCGGCGGCCGCGTGCACGTAGGTCTCGTTCGTGACGGGGTCGAGCACGTCGAAGGTGTCGCCGTCGGCGGAGTCGACGAATGCGCCGTCGATGTAGTGCTGGATGTGGTCGGGAAGCCCGTCGGGCACATGGCGGGTATCCAGTGCTGCGGTGGTGTCGGTCATGGGTTGCTCCTTCACGGGAGGGCGGGACGGATGCTGGGCGCCCGGCATCCGGGAACGATCAGAACGCCGGCAGGCCCAGCGCCTCGTCGGGGTGTTCGTGGATCATGTAGGCGTCGAGGGTGGCCGAGCGGTGGCGCCTGGCGGCCTTCTCGATCTCGCCGAGCGGCGCGCCGGACTCGATGAGCCGCACGATGTTCTCGTGCTCGCGCACGGACTCGGCGGCGCGGCCGGGAACGAAGCTGAACGTCGAGTCGCGCAGGTGCCCGAGCCGCGCCCACTCGGCGTTGACGAGCTCGAGCATGCGCGGATTCGCGCACTTCGTGAACAGCGCCGCGTGGAATTCCTGGTTCAGCGACGTGAAGGCGCGCGGGTCGAAGTGCTCGAGCGTCTCGATCATCCGGTCGTTGATGCGCCGGGCCTCGCGGATGTCGTCGACCGTCAGCCGGCGCGCCGCGAGTGCGGTCGCGGCGCCCTCGAGAATCGACAGTGCCTGCATGCTGAGGCGGTACTGCGAGTCGTCGACCATCGACACCCGCGCGCCGACGTTGCGCTCGAACGTCACCAGTCCCTCGGCTTCGAGCTGGCGGATCGCCTCGCGCACCGGCACGACGCTCATGTCGAGATCGCCGGCGATCGCGCCGAGCACCAGCCGGTAGCCCGGGGTGTACTCCTGCCGCGCGATGCGCTCCTTGATCCAGTGGTATGCCTGCTGCGACTTGCTCTGCGTCGTGTCGGGAAGCGCGGCATTCATCGCGACTCCTCTCCCAGGCGATCGGCGTCGAATCGCTCGCGCCACTGCACGTTCATGGGGAAGAGACCGTCGACGGGATGCCCCTCCGCGACGCGCGCGGCGATCCAGGCGTCTTCGTCTTCCTGCGCGAGCGCTGCGTCGGCGACCTCCTCGGCGATCGTGCGTGGGATCACGATGACGCCGTCGGCGTCACCCACGATGATGTCGCCGGGCAGCACGGTCGCACCGCCGCAGGCCACCGCGATGTCGGCATCCCACGGCACGTGCTTGCGTCCGAGCACGGCGGGGTGGGCGCCGGCGGAGTACACCGGAATGCCGACGGCGGCGACGGCTGCGGCATCCCGCACGCCCCCGTCGGTCACGATGCCGGCGGCACCGCGCGCGTGCGCCCGTATCGCGAGGACGTCGCCGAGCGTGCCCGACCCCGACTCGCCGCGCGCCTCGATCACAAGCACCTCGCCTTCATCCACGGCGTCGAACGCACGCTTCTGCGCGTTGTAGCCGCCGCCGTGCGACGCGAACAGGTCTTCGCGGTTCGGCACGAACCGCAGCGTGCGCGCGGTGCCGACGAGCTTGGGGGCATCGTGCCGGGGCGAGAGATGCAGCGGCGAGACGCCGTCGATGTGCACGTTGTTCAGCCCGCGCTTGCGCAGTTGCGCCGACAGCCCGGCCACGGGCGCGGCCTCGAGCTTGGCGCGCAGCTCGGGCGAGAGGCCCGGTGCGAAATCAGGTGATGTCACGGCAGCAGGAGAATCCGAGGAGTTTCCTCCTACGTCGGTGAGATCACCTGATGCGGTGGCACCCTCGGGCGGCAGGCCCGCGGCCTCGCGCGAGCCCCACGCCTCGGCACGCTGCAGGTCGTCGATCGCGGGGAGGGAGCCCAGGTCGGCATCGAACGGCGCCTCGCCCTGCACCACGGTGGTGATCAGCCGGCCCGAGGTCGGTCCGCCATCGACCGACACCTCGACCTCGACCACATCACCGGGCACGGCGACCGACGAGCCGGCAGGGGTGCCGGTGAGGATCACGTCGCCGGGCTCGAGGGTGAAGTGCTGCGACAGGTCGGCGACGAGCTGCTCGAGCGGGAAGATCATGCCGGCCGAGGTGTCGTCCTGCACGAGGTCGCCGTTCAGCCACGTGCGCAGCCGCAGCGCGGCCGGGTCGACCGCTCGGGCGTCGATGAGCGCCGGACCGATGGGCGTGTAGCCATCGCGTCCCTTGGACCGCACGTTCGAGCCCTTGTCGTTCGCGCGCAGGTCGTACAGTCCGAAGTCGTCGGCGGCAGTGACGGCGGCCACGTGCGACCACGCCTCGGCCAGACCGACCCGGCGCGCCGACGCGCCGATCACGAGTGCGATCTCGCCCTCGAAGGCGAGCAGTTCGGTGCCGGCCGGCCGTTCGATCGTGCCACCCGAGACGGCGACCGAGCTCGACGGCTTGAAGAAGTACGACGGATGCTGCGGCCGGCGTCCGCGTTGATCCGCTCGCGACGCATAACTGAGGTGGATCGCCACGATCTTGCCCGGACGGCCGGGGAGGGCCGCGAACCGAGGGTCGCTCGAGGATCCGGTGCCGGACGGGGCTGTGGCATTCGTCCTGTCGTCCATTGAGCTCCCTCACTCCATCGACCTGTTGCGTCGTATCCGAAATCGTATATGATCGTCCACGTTCCGGCAAGCAATCCCGAACCGCCTGCCGCAGACGACGACGTCACGCACAGACACAGGAGTCACCTCATGAGCACATCGCAGCCCGGCCCCGCGCTCACGCCCACGGGCACCATCAGCTCGGCGACAGATCGACGCCGCGTCGTGTTCGCCACGGTCGTCGGCACCACCGTCGAGTGGTACGACTTCTTCATCTACGCCTTCGCGGCCGGCCTCGTGTTCGCGCAGCTGTTCTTCGCGCCCGCGGGCGCCCAGTTCGCGCAGATTCTCTCCTTCATCACCGTCGGCATCAGCTTCCTGTTCCGCCCGCTCGGCGCATTCCTGGCCGGGCACTTCGGCGACAAGTACGGCCGACGCGTCGTGCTGATGTGGACGCTCATCCTTATGGGTGCCGCCACCACCCTCGTCGGCCTGCTGCCGACCTACGCCGCCATCGGCATCGCGGCCCCGATCCTGCTGATCTTCCTGCGCATCCTGCAGGGGATCTCGGCGGGAGGCGAGTGGGGCGGGGCCGTCCTGATGGCGGTCGAGCACGCGCCGAAGACCCGCCGAGGCCTGTTCGGCGCGTCACCGCAGATCGGCGTCCCCATCGGCATGCTCCTGGCCTCGGGTGCCATGGCCATCATGGCGGTCATCGCGCCGGGTGATGCGTTCCTCGAATGGGGCTGGCGTGTTCCGTTCCTGTTCTCGGTCGTGCTGATCTTCGTCGGCTACTACGTGCGCCGCCGCGTGGAGGAGAGCCCGGTCTTCACCGAGATCGCCCAGCGCAAGGAGCAGACGCGGATGCCGGTCGTGCAGCTGTTCCGCAAGCACGCCCTGCTCGTCTTCGTCGCCGCGCTCGTCTTCGCCGGCAACAACGCCGTCGGGTACATGACGACCGGTGGCTACATCCAGCGTTACGCGACGGATCCCGAGGGCGCACTCCGTCTCGAGACAGCGCCGGTGCTCGGTGCCGTGTCGATCGCCGCTGTCTCGTGGCTCGTCTTCACGTGGGTCGGCGGCTGGCTGTCCGACCTCATCGGGCGCCGCACGACGTACATCATCGGCTGGATCGCGCTGCTGGCCGGAGTCCTGGCGCTGTTTCCCCTGGTGAACACTGCCGACATGTGGCTCCTGACGCTCGGCCTGGTGCTCCTCACCGTGGGGCTCGGCTTCACCTACGGCCCGCAGGCGGCGCTGTACACCGAGCTCTTCCCGGCGTCGGTGCGCTTCTCGGGCGTCTCGATCTCGTACGCGATCGGAGCGATCCTGGGTGGCGCGTTCGCGCCGACCATCGCCCAGGCACTCGTGCAGGCGACCGGCTCCACCGATTCGGTGACGTGGTACCTGTCGGGGATGGTGATGCTGGGGCTCATCGGGACACTGCTGCTGCGCGACCGCAGCGGCATCCCGCTCGGCCCCGACCACGAGGCCGAGCAGTCGTTGAGCCCGATCTACGGACTGTCGAAGGCCTGAATCGCCGCCGGTGTTCTCGCCGTCGGGCGGGGTCGCGGGTCGTCGGGTGTCGTGAGGCCGGCCGGGCGGCGGGAGGGCGCGCGGAGGCTCAGGGCCGTGGCATGCCGGTCGTGCGGGTGCGGCCCCGCACCTCGGCGATGACGCGCCCATCGGCGGTTGAGACCCGGACGTCGTAGAGCCCCGACCGGCCCTCGACCGTCCGGCGCTCGGCCACGGCCTCGAGCTCGTCCCCCGCGCGCGCGGGGGAGAGGAAGGCGATGTCGGCGCCCGCGACCAGGGTGACGGCATCCGTCTCGTTGCACGCCAAAGCGAGAGCGGTGTCGGCGAGGGCGAACACGAGCCCCCCATGGGCAACCGCGAACCCGTTGAGCATTTCGCCGCTCACCGTCATGCGGACCACCGCCCGGCCCGGCTCGGCGCGCAGCACGCGCATGCCGAGTGCGGCGGATGCGGCATCCGCCTCGATCATGCGGCGCCCGTGCGCGGTCGCGTAGACATCGTCCATGCCCGTTCCTCTCCGCCCGGCGTTGAGCCGCCCGCGGCGCTGTGCGATCATCGTACAGAACGAGCGTTCAGTAATCCACGACGCTCGCGGTCGACGATGACGAACGGATGCCGATGCCGACGATCCTGCGCGAGAACCGGGCCGACCGGGTCTGGGTGCGGCTGCACCGCCCCGACGCGCGCAACGCGATCGACCGGGCCATGGTCGACGCGCTGCACGCCGTGTGCGACGAGCTCGAGAGCGACCCCCGGATCCTGCTCATCGCCGGCGGTGACGGCGTGTTCGCCGGCGGCGCCGATATCGCCGAGCTGCGCGACCGCACGCCCGCCGACGCCCTCGAGGGCATCAACTCGCGCCTGTTCGACCGCATCGCCCGGCTGCCCATGCCCGTGATCGCCGTGGTCGACGGGTGGGCGCTCGGCGGCGGGGCCGAGCTCGCCTACGCCGCCGACCTCCGCATCGTGAGCGACCGGGCTCGCTTCGGCAGCCCGGAGCCCTCGCTGGGCATCGTGCCCGCGGCGGGTGCCACGTGGCGGCTGCCGCGGCTCGTGGGCGAGCCGCTCGCGAAGGAGATGCTGCTGGCCGGCCGCATCCTGCAAGCGGGTGAGGCGCTCGCCGCCGGACTCGTCGTGGCGGTGCATCCGCCCGCCGCGCTCGCCGCCGCCGCCGACGCGCTGGCCGACCGCATCGCAGCGCGCGACGCGCTCGCGATCCGGCACACGAAACGACTGATCGACGACCCGACCGACGACCCGCGGGCCGCCGCCGATGCCGCGCAGGCGGAGTGCTTCGGCTTGCCCGCGAAGCACGAACGCATGACCGCGTGGCTTGACCAGCGGCTGGAGAGGAAGAACTCATGACCCTCGAAACCCCCATCGGCGCCGAGACGCCCGGCCCCGAATCCGCGATCGCCGAGCACGACCACGGCACCGAGGCTCCGCTGCTCGAGTCGTACATCGCCGGCGCGTGGCGGGCGCCCGACGCGAACCGCACGACGCTCCTCCAGGACGCCTCGACAGGAGCCCCCGTCGCCCGCGTGGGGGGAGCCCCCGACCTCGCGGTCGCCGTCGAGCACGCACGCACGGTGGGGCAGGCATCCCTCGGCGACCTGCCGTTCCACCGCCGGGCTCTCATCCTCAAGGCGCTCGCGCAGTCCCTCACCGCGGCGAAGGACGACCTCTACGCGATCAGCGCGCAGACCGGGGCGACCGCGCGTGACGGCATGATCGACGTCGACGGCGGTATCGGCGTGCTCTTCACCTACGGCTCGAAGGGTCGCCGCGAACTCCCCAACGCCACGACGCTCGTCGACGGTGCCCCCGAAGGACTCGCGCGCGACGGCAGTTTCGGCGGTCAGCACCTGTGGTCCCGCCTGCCCGGCGTCGCGTTCCAGGTCAACGCCTTCAACTTCCCGGTGTGGGGCATGCTCGAGAAGTTCGCCCCCGCCTTCCTCGCGGGAGTGCCGACGATCGTCAAGCCGGCAACGCCGACGGCATACCTCACCGAAGCGGCCGTGCGGGTGATGGTCGGCTCCGGCCTGCTGCCCGAAGGGTCGCTGCAGCTCGTGGTCGGATCGGCGCACGGGTTCCTCGATCTCCTCGACGCGCGCGACGCGGTCGGCTTCACCGGGTCGGCATCGACGGGACGGATGCTGCGCCGCGACGACGCCGTCGTGGTCCGGGGTGTGTCGCTCACGACTGAGGCCGACTCCGTCAACGCGGCGATCCTCGGTCCCGACGCGGTCCGCGGCACGGCCGAGTTCGACGCGTTCGTGGCCTCCGTCGTGACCGAGATGACGGCCAAGGCCGGGCAGAAGTGCACGGCGATCCGGCGCGTGCTCGTGTCCGAGGCATCCGTCGACGATGTCGTCGAGGCGGTACGCGACCGGCTCGCCGCGAAGGTCGTACTGGGCGATCCGCGTGCCGAAGGCGTGACGATGGGTCCGCTCGCGAGCCTCGCGCAGCGCGACGAGGTGCGCGCCCGGGTGATGGATCTCGTGGCGGGCGGCGGCGAGATCGTGGTGGGTTCGCTCGACGACCCCGAGGTGGTGGGTGCCGGTGCCGGCGAGGGGGCCTTCGTGGAGCCGATCCTGCTGCGGTTCCGGGATGCCTCGGCCCCGGCGGTCCACGACATCGAGGCGTTCGGACCCGTCGCATCGGTGCTCGGCTATCGCGACCTCGACGACGCCGTGCGGCTGGCGAACCTCGGAGGCGGGTCGCTCGTGGCGACCGTGTGCTCGGCCGATCCGGGCGTGGTCGGCACCCTCGTCGCGGGCATCTCGCCGTGGCACGGGCGCGTGCTCGTGCTCGACGGCTCGGTCGCGCGCACGTCGACCGGGCACGGCTCTCCGGTGCCGCATCTCGTGCACGGCGGTCCGGGCCGTGCCGGCGGCGGCGAAGAGCTCGGAGGCATGCGTTCGGTGCTGCACTACATGCGGCGAACGGCCCTGCAGGGATCGCCTGAGGTGCTCACGCGACTGACCGGGCAGTGGCGCACGGGGGCGACGACGGATGACGGCATCCATCCCTTCCGCAAGCCGCTGGCGCAGCTGCGTGTCGGCGACCGGGTGGTCTCGTCGCCGCGGCCGGTGACACTCGACGACATCGAGCACTTCGCCGAGTTCACGGGTGACACCTTCTACGCCCACATGGACGAGGATGCCGCTGCGGCCAACCCGTTCTTCCCGGGCAGGGTGGCGCACGGATACCTGCTGCTGTCATGGGCTGCGGGGCTGTTCGTCGACCCCGATCCGGGGCCGGTCCTCGCCAACTACGGTCTCGAGAACCTGCGGTTCGTGACGCCCGTGTCACCGGGTGACGAGGTGCGGGTGACCCTCACCGCGAAGCAGATCAGCCCGCGCGAGAGCGAGGAGTACGGCGAGGTGCGCTGGGACGCCGTCCTGGTGAATCAGCGCGACGAGGTGGTGGCGACGTACGACGTGCTGACTCTGGTCGCGAAGGCCTAGCTCCCGCCGGTCCCTCCCGCGCCGAGCATGTCGGTTTCGCGGCGAGCATGTCCCTCTCGCGCCGAGCATGTCGGTTTCGCACTGAGCATGTCCCTCCCGCGCCGAGCATGTCGGTTTCGCGCCGAGCATGTCCCTCTCGCGCCGAGCATGTCGGTTTCGCGCCGAGCATGTCGGCAAGGTCGGTGGCGAAACGACAAGGTCGGCGCAGAAGCGACAAGGTCGGCGGAGTGTCGGCGGCGACGGGGGACGAGAGCCGGGGCGCCGAGTCCGGGGTCAGCGGGCGCGGAGGCCGTCGAGGGCGACCGAGACGGTGGCGTCCGCGAGGGCATCGGCATCCATCGGCCCTCCGGGCCGGTACCACTCGACGATCGAGTTGATCATGCCGAACAGCAGGCGCGAGGTTGTGCCCGGGTCGAGGTCGGCGCGCAGCGAGCCCTCGGCGTGCGCGGCTTCGACGAGCTGCGACACGCGATGGTCGAACTCGCGGCGGCGGCGCAGCGCGTCGCGCTCGATGTCGGTGTTGCCGCGCACCCGCAGCAGGAGCGTGACGTACGGCAGCTCGGCGACGAGCACGCGCACGGCCCCGCGCAGCACGAACTCCAGGCGGTCGGCGGCATTCCCACGGCGATCGTCGGCGCCGGATGCCTCGAGCACCGCTTCGAGCTCGCCCAGGGCTCTGTCGAGCGCTCGCTGCAGGAGCTCCTCCTTGCCGCTGACGTGGTAGTACAGCGCGGACTTGCTGGTACCGAGACGCTCGGCGAGCACGCTGATCGAGGTGGCCTCGTATCCCCGCTCGTTGAACGTCGCGACGGCGATGTCGAGCACGGTGCCGAGGTCGTACGGCGCCCGATCGGTGCGGCCGTTCCCCTTGCGGAACGTCGTCGCATCGGCAGCCGCCGTGTTGCCTGTCATGGAACGCAAGAGTAGCATTACTGAACGAACGGTAAGTAGCGCAAGGAGGCGCGCATGACCATGGCGACACCAGCCCCCGAACTCGACGAGGCCGGCCCCGCGCGTTTCGAGGAGCTCATCGCGGCCGACCAGAAGGTCGAGCCCGCCGATTGGATGCCCGACGAGTATCGGCGCACGCTGGTGCGGCAGATCTCGCAGCACGCGCACTCCGAGATCATCGGCATGCAGCCCGAGGGCAACTGGATCACGCGCGCACCGAGCCTGCAGCGCAAGGCGATCCTCATGGCGAAGGTGCAGGACGAGGCCGGTCACGGGCTCTACCTCTACTCCGCCGCTCAGACCCTCGGCACGCCGCGCGAGGAGATGTACGAGCAGCTGCTGACCGGCCGGGCCAAGTACTCGTCGATCTTCAACTACCTCACGCCGACGTGGGCCGACATGGGCTCGATCGGATGGCTCGTCGACGGTGCAGCGATCTGCAACCAGGTGCCGCTGTGCCGCGCCTCCTATGGACCGTATGCCCGCGCCATGGTCCGCATCTGCAAGGAGGAGTCGTTCCACCAGCGGCAGGGGTTCGAGATCCTGCTCACGCTCATGAACGGCACCGAGGCCCAGCGCGAGATGGCGCAGGAATCGGTGAACCGCTGGTACGCGCCCGCGCTCATGATGTTCGGGCCTCCCGATGACGCCTCGCCGAACTCCGCGCAGTCGATGGCATGGAACATCAAGCGCTTCTCCAACGACGAGCTCCGCCAGCGGTTCGTCGACATGATCGTGCCCCAGGCCGAGATCCTCGGCGTGACCCTGCCCGACCCCGACCTGCGCTGGAACGAAGAGCGCGGACACTGGGATTACGGCGACCTCGACTGGGACGAGTTCCGCGAAGTGCTGGCCGGTCGAGGTCAGGCCAACAGCATCCGCATCGCCAAGCGCCGCCGCGCGCACGAGGACGGTGCGTGGGTGCGCGAGGCCGCACGCGCCTACGCCGAGAAGCAGTGGTCAGCCCAAGAACAGCGAGCAGGGCGAGAGAAGGTGGCGTCATGACCGCGCCGGGTGCCTCCGCGCCCGAGACCTGGCCCCTGTGGGAGGTGTTCGTGCGTTCCTCGCGCGGGCTGTCGCACGTCCACGCGGGGTCGCTGCACGCGCCCGACGCGCAGCTCGCGCTGCACAACGCGCGCGACCTGTACACGCGACGCGGCGAGGGGGTGTCGATCTGGGTCGTTCCGTCGACAGCGATCGCGGCATCCGATCCCGACGCCCGCGGCGCGTTCTTCGAGTCCCCACAGGGCAAGGACTACCGCTACCCGACCGCGTACACGGCCTCGGCCGACGTGCCGCACCTGTGAGGCCGCGATGACCGACCGTCTGTCTCTGCTGCAGCCCCACACCCCGGCCGAGGCGATCGCCGCTTCCGCGAAACCGGCGACGGATGCCGTCGCTCGCTATGCGCTGGGGCTCGGTGACGACGCGCTCGTGCTGGCGCAGCGTCTGGGGGAGTGGATCGCGAACGCGCCGGAACTCGAGGAGGATGTCGCTCTCGGCAACATCGGGCTCGATCTGCTCGGGCACGCGCGCGGCTTCCTCACGTACGCCGGCTCGGCGTGGGGGAAGACCGAGGACGACCTGGCGTACTTCCGCGACGAGCCGGAGTTCCGCAGCCGCTGGCTGTTCGAGCTGCCGAACGGGGATGGCGGGCTCGACTTCGGATTCGCGATCCTGCGCCAGCTCGTCGCGTCACTGTACTTCGGCGCGCTGTATCGCCGGCTCGCCGGCTCGGCTGACCCCACGATGGCCGCCATCGCAGCCAAAGCCGTCAAAGAGGTCGCCTACCACGCCGAGCACGCGACGCTGTGGACGTTGCGCCTCGGTCTCGGCACCGACGAGTCGCACGCCCGCATGACCCGCGCGCTCGCCGAGCTCTGGCCCTTCGTGGGCGAGCTGTTCGACCCCGATCCCGCGACGGCGGGCCTCGACGGCATCGCGGTCGCACCCGAGTCCTTGCGCGACGAGGTGCTCGCGGGCGTGACGGCGGTGCTCGAAGATGCCGGCCTCGCCGTGCCGGAGGCGCCCTTCGCGCGCGGCGGCGGCCGCGAGGGACGGCACTCCGAGCAGTTCGGCCGGCTCCTCGGCGAGATGCAGATTCTCGCGCGCGCACACCCGGGGGCGACGTGGTGAGCACCCTCGAGATGCAGGCCCGCCCGCGCCCCGTCGATCCTGAGCTGGCGGAGGTGTGGGATGCCGCGGCCACCGTCGTCGACCCGGAACTGCCCGTGCTGACCATCGAAGACCTCGGCATGCTCCGCGGTGTCAGCCTCGACGGCGACGTCGCAGTGGTGCAGATCACCCCGACGTACTCGGGCTGCCCCGCCATCGAGGCGCTGCGCGCCGACATCGTCGCCGCGCTCGCTTCCCGCGGTCGCGACGCACGGGTGGAAGTGACGCTCAGCCCCGCGTGGACGACCGACTGGATGAGCGCCGAAGGCCGCCGCAAGCTCGAGGAGTTCGGGATCGCGCCACCCCGGCCGCGCGGCGCGGACGGCACGGTGGCCCTCGGTCTCGGCATCCGGTGCCCGCAGTGCGGCTCGCTGCACACCCGTGAGCTCTCGCGCTACGGCTCCACTTCGTGCAAAGCGCTGTGGCAGTGCCGATCCTGCGGTGAGCCGTTCGACCGTTTCAAGGAGCTGTGATGACGGCCGCGACGACTTCTCCGACCGCCGTGAGCGCGCCGGACGACGCGGCACCGCCCTCGGGTCGGCGTCGGGCCGCCTTCCATCCACTGACCGTGGAATCGGTGCGCTCCCTCACGGCCGACGCGATCGAGGTCGGCTTCGAGATCCCGGCCGCGCTGGCGGACGCGTTCGACTACCGTCCCGGGCAGCACATCGCGCTGCGGATGACGCTCGACGGCGCCGAAGTGCGGCGCAGCTACTCGCTGTGCCGCGCCCCCGCCGGCGGCGCTGCGGCACCGGGCACGCTCAACGTCGCGATCAAGCGCGAGCGCGGGGGCGCCTTCTCGACCTGGGCCCTGGAACACCTGAAGGCCGGGGACGTCATCGAGGTGATGAGCCCCGACGGCCATTTCACCCCGCACGGTCGCTACGATCGGCCGGCACGATTCGCCGCGATAGCGGCCGGCTCGGGGATCACTCCCATCATGGCGCTCATCGAGCACCACCTCGGCGAGCGCCCCGACGACACGTTCGACCTCGTGTACTCCAACCGCACGGCGGTCGACGCGATGTTCCTCGACGAGCTCGCCGACCTCAAAGACCGGTATCCGGCACGGCTCGCCCTGCACCACGTGCTGACGCGCGAGCGTCGTCCCGCCGACCTCTTCTCGGGGCGCCTCGACGAGAGGCGCCTGGAGACACTTCTCACCCGGGTGCTGCGACCCGAGACCGTCGACGAATGGTTCCTGTGTGGACCGTTCGAACTGGTCGAGCGCGCGCGGGCGGTGCTGCTGCGACTCGGGGTCGAGGCATCCGCGATTCGCGTCGAGCTCTTCTCGACGGGCCGCGACGAGCACGCCGGACCCAAGCCGCCGCCCGTCGAGGTGACTCCGGGCGAGCCGGTGCGCACGATCTCTTTCCGCCTCGACGGAACGTCCGGCACCGTGACGACTCCGGTGTCCGCAGGCGAGACGATCCTCGCGGCGGCGTTGCGCACCCGCGGCGACGTGCCCTTCGCGTGCGCCGGCGGTGTGTGCGGCACGTGCCGTGCCGTACTGCGTGAGGGCACTGTCGACATGGCGCAGAACCACGCGCTCGAGCCCGACGAGCTCGCCCGCGGCCTCATCCTCACCTGCCAGTCCGTGCCCACCAGCGACGCGGTCAGCGTCGACTGGGATGCGTGAAGTCGAAAGGAAGCCGTCCGTGATCGACCTCGCCATCGACCATGCTGTCGCCGAGATCACCCTGAGTGCGCCCGAGAAGCTCAACGCCCTCTCGCTCGACGCGCTGCAGGAGATGGATGCCGCCTACGCCGACGCGGAGGCATCCGGCGTCCGTGCGCTCGTGCTGCGCGGCGAGGGCCGCGCCTTCTGCGCCGGGCGCGACATCGCCGGTGTCGACCCCGAGACGGACGACGTTCCCGGATACCTCGGCGCGGTCGAGCGGCTCATGCGGCGCATCGCCGCGTTTCCGGCGCCGACCTTCGCGGCCGTCCACGGCGCGTGCCTCGGGGTGGGGCTCGGGCTCGCCATCGCCACCGACGTCGTGTACGTCGCCGACACCGCGAAGGTGGGATCGCCGTTCGCGAATCTCGGAGCGCTGCTGGATTCCGGCGGCCATGCCCTGCTGTACGAGCGGCTCGGCGCCCACCGCGCGCTCGATCTCATCTTCACCGGCGATCTGCTCAACGGCGCCGATGCCGTCGCCGCGGGACTGTTCAGCCGTGCGATGCCCGCGGCCGAGCTGCTGGAGTTCACCCGCGAGCGTGCTCGGCGCGCGGCATCCGGCCCCACGGCGGCCTTCCTCGCATCGAAGCGCCTCATTGCACGCATGCGTGGCGAACGGCTGTGGGATGCCGTGGCCGAAGAGTCCCGCGGACAGGAGGCGCTGCGCGCCACCGCCGACTACCGCGAGGGATTCGCCGCGTTCCAGCAGAAGCGGTCACCCGAGTTCCGCGGGGAGTAGCTGTCGCCGCGGGCGCCTCAGTCGGCGCGGTACGTGGTGCGCGCTCGTTCGGCGAGCGGAGCCGGCTGGACCGTCGCGCGAATCCTCACCTGCACGTGATCCTCGACCTGAACCTTCGACGACGGAGTGTCCTCTCCCCAGACCACGACAACCTCGGTTCCCGGCTCGGCGAGGCTCTCGTCGACGACCGCGAGCGAGAGGATGGCGCGCTCATTCGCCGAATAACCCGTCCAGGTCGAGAGGCCGACGAGGGCGCCGCCCGGCGTCTCGACGCGATCGAAGTGGAACGTGTCGTAGAGCGCCATGGGCAGGTTGATGAACTTCGCCCCAGGGCCCGGGCGGAAGAGGGAGCCATAGGCCTCCGCGGTATCGTCGCCGTTCCAGACGAGCGTCACCTTGCGGCGTGTGCGGGTGGTCCCGTCGGCGATCATCTTCTCCAGGGCCTCACGCCCGATGAAGTCGTGGTCGAACGCGACGATGCGGCCGTAGTCGAGCTCGTAGGGCGTGAAGTAGTAGTCCTCGATGTCGTCGGAGTAGAAGCTTCCGCCGAGGGGCGAGGTCGTCTCGTACGAGTTCTCACTCAGCCAGCGGCGGTATCCGGCGAGTGCGTCGTTGCTGTAGATGGCCGGAAGCGGGCGCGGCAGCCACCCCGATTCCAGCGCGTTGGTGTGATACGCGCGCCCGCCCACCTGGATCATGCCGTGCTTCTCGCCTGCTGCGAGCAAGGCGCTGTGAACCGCTTCGTTGTCTTCCCACGGGCCCCACATCTCGAAGCCCGGTTCGCCCGCCATCCCGTGCCGCAGCGCGCGCACCTCCTTGCCACCGATCGTGAAGCGCGTCATCCGGAAGAATCTGAGCGTGGGCGGTTCCTGACCAGTCGCCTCCTCGATGACCTCCAGTGCACCCGGGCCCTGCACCTGATACCGGTACACCTTGGGATCGCCGCGCCGATACAGGGAGTTGTCGTCCCGCCAGATCCGGACGTCGTAGCCGCCGGTCTCTGCGTGGTAGTGCAGCCAGTTGATCGAGGGTGGGATCCCGACGGCCTGATACTCGTCGTCGGCGAGATGGAAGAGGATGTTGTCGCCGATGACGTGCCCGTCCGGGCTGACCGCGACGTACTGCTTGGCCATGTCGACCGGGAATTCCTCGACGCTGTTCACCGCGGTGTCGCGGATGAGCTTGAGCGCGTCCGGGCCCGAGATGTTCAGGTCGGCCATGTGATGCGACTGGTCGTACAGCACGGCCGTGCGGCGCCACGCCAGCTGCTCGTCACGCCAGTTCGAGAACTCGGGAACGACGCGGGGGACGATGGCGGGCGGAGACTGCGACTCCCACAGGAGGGTCACGGGGCTTCCGGCCTGCTGGATGGCCTCTTCGAGATTGCTGGGCACGTCGATTCCTCTCTGAACGAGACGCGGCGACAGCATCGTCGCCTGGCGGCGCTTTCCCGCCTTCCCCCAGTCTTGACACCGGCGTCTCACATGTAAAACATGTTTCTGCGATCTTCCATATAAGGAGAACTGAGATGAGCCCGGTCCCTTTCACACTGCGTCAACTGGAGTACTTCGACGCGATCGCCGCCGAGGGAACGCTCCTGGCAGCGGCCGAACGCTGCCATGTCTCCGCATCCGCGCTGACCCTCGCCATCGACGAACTGGAACGCCACCTCTCCCTGCAGCTTCTCGTCCGGCGCAAGGGGCGCGGTGTCACGCTGACGCCGGCGGGGTCTCGGGTGCTCTCCCACGCCCGCCGCGTACTGGCAAGCGTCGACTCGCTCGTGTCGGACGCCTGGGAGGCGGGGACAGGGTTCACGGGACGCTTCGGTGTCGGGTGCTTCTCGACGCTCGCCCCGTTCTTCCTCCCGGGCATCATGGAAGACTTCGCCAGGGACCACCCGGGGCTCACGATCGAGCTCGTCGAGGCATCCGCACCCGAGCTGCACGAGCTGCTGCTGCAGGGCAGGATCGACGCCGCGCTCATGTACAGCGTCGATGTGTCGCAACGGCTGACCTTCGAGCCCGTGCACGCGTACGAGCCGCACGTGATCGTCGCGGAAGGGCACGACCTCGCCCACCGCGACAGCGTGCACCTGCGCGAGCTGCTCGCCGAGCCCCTGATCATGCTCGACCTGAGTCCGACTCGACAGAACACCGAGAGCATCTTCGCCACCCTCGGCCTGCAGCCGAGGATCGGGCACCGCACCGCGAGCTTCGAGCTCGCTCGGTGCCTCGTCGGTCGAGGTCTCGGCTACGCGATCCTGTTCCAGCGGCCGGAGTCGGCCGTGACATACGACGGCCACTCGGTGCGGATCCTCGAGATCGCCGACCAGGTGCCCGGCACGGTCGTGGGCCTGGCCCGTCCGCACGGCGCGCCTCGGACGGCACGACTGCAGGCGCTGGAGGAGTTCCTGCAGCAGGAGCACGCCTGACGCCTGATCGATCGGGCGGCGGAGTCTTATCGTTCGCGCCCCGTCATTCGTCGAGCGCTCTTCGACAAGCGGCGACAGCGCGGCCGGCGCAAGCTGGCAGGGCATCGGCGGCGCGCTCGCGCGCACCGCCTCGGATTCACACCCAAGGAGACGAAGATGTCCGATCCCACACCCGCCCTCACGGACCCCGCCGTCGACGGGGACGCACCCGCCGATGCGACCGGAGCCTCGTCGGCGCAAGAGGAGGATGCACTCCTCGACCGCGTGCGGCCGGTCGCCGGCGGCGGTCGCGACATCAAGGACGCCGCCACGCGGCAGGTCATCGGACGAGCTCCGGAACAGTCCGTGGCCGAGCTCGACGACGCCGTGGCACGCGCCAAGGCGGCACAGCCCGCTTGGGAGGCGCTCGGCCATGAGGAACGCAGCCGGCTGCTGCTCGCCGCCGCTGATCGCATCGACGCGTCCGCCGAGGCCCTCGCGCGCATCGTTTCGCGCGAGCAGGGTAAGCCGCTGAACGGCCCTGGCGCGCGGTTCGAGGCCGGCGGATGCGCCGCCTGGCTGCGCACGGCCGCCGCGACCGTCCTCGAGCCAGAGGTCGTCGTCGACGATGGTGAGGTCCATGCGGAGTTGATCTACAAGGCGGTGGGCGTCGTCGGCGCCATCGGCCCGTGGAACTGGCCGATGCTCATCGCGGTGTGGCAGATCGCTCCTGCACTGCGAATGGGCAACACCGTCGTGGTGAAGCCGAGTGAGTACACGCCTTTGAGCGTGCTCGCCCTGCTCTCCGTCATCAATGAAGTGCTGCCCGCCGACGTCCTCATCGGCGTCGCCGGTGGACGCGAGCTCGGCGCTCGCCTGGCGTCGCATCCCGATATCGACAAGGTCATGTTCACCGGGTCGACAGCGACCGGGCGGAAGATCATCGAGAGTTCCGCGGGCAATCTCGCGCGCCTGACTCTGGAACTCGGGGGCAACGATGCCGGCATCGTGCTGCCGGACGCGGATCCGCAGGCGATCGCGGAAGGTCTCTTCTGGGGCGCCTTCATCAACACGGGGCAGACCTGCGCCGCACTGAAGCGACTGTACGTGCACGACTCGATCTACGAGGACGTCGTCAGCGCGCTGGGGCAGCTCGCCGAGCAGGTGCCGATGGGCGTTGGCCTCGATGAGGAGAACGTGCTGGGGCCGCTGCAGAACGAGCAGCAGTTCGACATCGTCTCCCGCCTGGTCGAGGACGCCAAGCGCAACGGCGGGCGGGTCGTCGCCGGCGGTTCTCCGGCCGCCGAACTCGGCGAGCTCTTCTACCGCACGACCATCGTGGCCGACGTCGCAGACGGCGTGGCGCTCGTCGACGAGGAGCAGTTCGGGCCGGCGCTTCCCGTCATCCGATACTCCGACGTCGAAGACGCGATCGCGAGGGCGAACGGCCTGGAGGCGGGACTGGGCGCATCAGTGTGGTCCAGCGACCGGGACGCAGCGCGGAAGGTGGCGCAGCGCCTGCAGGCCGGAACCGTCTGGATAAATTCCCACGGCGGCGTCCATCCGATGATTCCGTTCGGCGGAGTGAAAGGATCGGGCTACGGCCTGGAGTTCGGTGTCGAAGGACTGAAGGCCGTCGCCGTCCCGCAGGTCATCAACGGCTGACCCGCGTACGTCGAGCGTCTCACCGCGACGACAGACCGCCGGCCCTGCGGGGCCGGCGGTCTGTCGCCTTCTCACGCCTATGCGGCGACCGGACGATTTGCCTCCGGGTGCACGCGGATTGCCTCACCGGGCAGGCGCGACCGAGCATGCGTCGGCTGTCAATGCAGGTGCGTCCCCGGTCAAGCGCCACGCGCCGGAGAGCACGGATCATGTCTCCTACCCGTCCTCGAGATCAAAGGAGTCTCCATGAGCGCTGCCGACCTCGTCCTCACCAACGCCGTGGTTCATACCCTCGATCCCGCCCTCCCGCAGGCGACCGCGCTCGCCGTCGCCGGCGGGCGGATTCTCGCCGTCGGGTCGGACGAAGAGATCCGTTCCCTGGCCGGTCCCGCAACCGAGATCCGCGACCTGGGCGGTGCCGCGATCCTTCCCGGACTGGTGGACGTCCACAACCATCACCTCATGGCGGGGGAGGCGGACCTCTTCCAGCTCGGCTTCGCACCCACGGACTCCTTCGAAGCCGTAGTGGAGGCGGTGCGGGCCTATGCCGATGCTCTGGCGCCCGGCGATTGGGTGATCGGCGAAGCGTTCGGGAGCCTGCTCCTGGACGACTTCTCGCGCGTCGAGGCCAGGCGGCGGATCGATGAGGCAGCAGGCGGGCGTCCGGTCGTGCTCACCGACGACAGCCACCACAACCGGTTCGCGAACACCGCCGCTCTGCGGGCGGCCGGCATCACGGACGAGACCCCGGACCCGCATCAGGGCCGCATCGTCCGCGACCCCGTGACGGGAGAACCTACCGGGCTTCTCATGGAAGCCGCCACGATCGCCGTGACAGAGGCTGTCGACGCCAGCCTCCAGCGCACCCCCGAGCGATACCGTCGTGCGAGCGCGCGCGCGATCGAGATCCTGCACTCCTACGGAATCACAGCCTTCCAGGATGCCGCGGCCACCGTCGAGATCATGGGGGCCCTCCGAGACCTCGACGCCGACGGCCAGTTGCACGCGTGGGTCGTCTCGTCGCTGTTGTCCAGCGGCTTCCTGTTCGCCAACACCCCCTTCGGGGATGAACTGGTCGCTCGTCGCGAGGAGTTCAGAAGCGTTCACCACCGGCCGGATTTCGTGAAGGTCGCACTGGACGGCGTGCCGCCGACGCACACGGCGGCGTTCCTCACGCCGTACCTTCCCGACGAGGAGCACGGCCACGATCATTGCGGCGTCACGACGATGGAGCCGGCCGAGCTCGAGTCCTGGCTGCTGCGCACCGCCGCCCAGGGCCTTGGTGCGAAGATCCATTGCACGGGCGACGCCGCGGTTCGCGTCGCACTCGACGCGATCGAGAGCGTGCGCGAGGCGGGCCACTCCGGCGTGCGCTATCAGATCGCCCATGGACAGTTCGTCCATCCGCAGGACCGGCCCCGGTTCGCGGCGCTGGACGTGTCGGCCGACATCTCGCCGTACCTGTGGTTCCCCGGTGTCATCCCGGATGCGATCGCGCAGGTTCGCGCCCAGCCCGACGCCCACGAGATGCAGCCGAATCGCGAACTGATCGACCTCGGGGTTCTGGTCGCGGGCGGATCCGACTGGCCTGTGAGCGTCTCGCCGAACCCCTGGGAGGGAATCCAGGGTCTGGTAACCCGGGCCGACCCGCTCGGACGCACTCCGGGCCGACTCTGGCCCGAACAGGCCATCACGCTCCACGAAGCGCTCGAGGTCTTCACGATCAACGGCGCCAAGGCGATGGGCGTCGACGACGTGACCGGATCACTGACGCCGGGGAAGTCCGCCGACTTCGTCGTCCTCGATCAGGACCCATACACCGTGCCCATCGAACGCCTCGTCGACACCCACGCGGTCCAGACGTGGTTCGCCGGCCGCGAGGTCTATGCCCGCTGACGCATCAGCGTCCGCTGTCACCCGAAGCACACAACCAAGGAGCACCATGAAGCACAGCATCCGCATCACCGCCACGGTCACGGCGATCGCCGCCGGCCTCGTCCTCTCGGGCTGCAGCACCACCACTGCCGACGACGCGGGCGGTGGGGAAAGTGCGGCACCGACCGAACGCGGCACCGTCGACAAGATCCTCTTCGACTACCCGTTCACGGCGCTGCCGGTATACGGGGCGATCGTGAGCATCGTCGAAGCGCGCGCCGCCGAGAAGGGCGTCGAGATCGTCTTCACGAATGACGAGATGGACCTTCAGAAGCAGGTGAGCCAACTCAACACGTTCCTCACCAGCGACGTCGACGCCGTCGTGTCGTTCCCGGTGGATCCGGCGAGCCTGGAAGGCATCGCGCAGCAGTACCGCGACGCCGGGAAGTACTGGGTCACCTACGGCGGCGACATGGAGAACCAGGACGCGACGTTGCAGTTCAGCTTCTACCAGTCCGGGTACGACGTCGGTCAGAACGCCGCCGAATGGGCCCTCGAGAATGTCGGACCCGACGCGAAGGTCATCGTGCTGAACGAGACGGAGCGTCAGATCGGAAAGGAGAGGACTCAAGGGCTCCTCGACGGCCTGCTCGAGACTGCTCCCGACCTGCAGATCGTCGCCGAGCAGCAGGCCGTCACCCCCGACGAGGGGCTGACGGTGACGACCGCCCTGCTCGCGCAGCATCCCGACGTCAACATCGTCGTCTCCGCCGTCGGAGACGCCGCCCAGGGGGCCTACCAGGCGCTGGTGGCTTCGGGGCGCGCAGAGGACGACCCCAGCACGTACGTCGGGGGACTCGATCCCAATGTGTTCCTGCTGCAGAAGATGCAGGAAGGCGGATTCTTCCGCGCGGCCACCTTCTTCTCGCTCGAAGAGCTCGTTGCCAATGTGATCGACATCCCCATCGCCCTCGGGGAGGGTGACGAAGACGCGAGCGTCGACCTGCCGGTCACGGTCGTGACCGCCGACGACCCCAACCTCGCGACCTACATCGCTGAACTCGGCGGCTGACCATCACGGTCGGGGCGGAATGGATCCGCCCCGACCCCGCACTCACGAAGGGAGTGGACATGGCGGTCGCCGTCCACGGTCTCACCAAGCGCTACGGCGCGACCGTCGCCCTCGACGACGTCACCCTGCACATCCCGGACGGAGAAGTGCACGCCCTCCTCGGCCACAACGGCGCCGGAAAGTCGACTCTGATCAAGTGCCTGGGCGGGGGCGTCCATCCCAGCTCCGGAACGATCGAGCTGGACGGCCGCGAGGTCTCCGGCCTCTCTCCTCGAGAGGCGATCGGCGCCGGCGTCGCGGTCATCTACCAGCATCTGAGCGTGCTGGAGAACCTCACGGTGGCCGAGAACCTGTTCATCGGTCAGGAGCGCACGCGTGCGGGCCTGATCCGACGCCGCGAGCAGCGTGAACTCACCCGTGAGTCCCTTGCCAGAGTCGGAGCGCACGGCATCGATCCCGACATGAAGGTCGGCGCTTTGCCGATCGGCCAGCGGCAGATGGTGGAGATCGCCAAGGTCCTCCAACGCGACGCGCGCCTCCTGATACTGGACGAGCCGACAGCGGCGCTCTCGCGGGCCGAGGCGGAACGCCTGGGTGAACTCGTTCGCGAACTTGCCGGCCGTGGCATCGCCATCCTGTACGTCACGCACCTTCTCGGCGAGGTCCTCAAGCTGGCCGACGCGGCCACGGTCATGCGCAACGGCCGGTCGGTCTGGTCGGCTCGCGGGGAGGCGATCACTCGCGACTCGCTGGTCGCTGCGATCAGCGACGGGCACGGCGCGACGCACGAGCCCGCCGCGCCGCCGCGCTACGCCGACACTCCGGTGCTCGCGGTTCGCGGCTTGACGGGGCCGGGACTGGGGCCGATCGACCTCACCGTCGCTCCCGGAGAGATCGTCGCGTGCTATGGACTGATCGGCTCGGGCCGAACGCGGTTCTTCGGCACGCTCTTCGGTCGCCTCCCTCGATCGGGAGGGACGCTGAGTGTCGACGGCGTGCCGCGCGACGCCTCGTCGCCGGCGCGCGCGCTGAAAGGGGGAATCGCGCTCGTGCCGAGCGACCGGGCGAAGGAGGGGCTCTTCGGCTCGCTCAGCGCGCTCGACAACACGGTCGTCAACTCCATGCGCCGCTTGGGCCGGGGCGGTTTCCGGTCGCTCGCGGCTGAACGGTCCGTGTTCGATCGCGTGGCCTCCTGGCTTTCGCTGAAGCCCGTCAGCCCGGAGCTTCCGGCGGCGCGCTTCAGCGGAGGCAATCAGCAGAAGATCCTCCTCGGGCGGTGGGTGAACGACGCTGCCCGAACGCGCGTGATGCTGCTGGACGACCCCACTCAGGGCGTGGACGTCGGCGCCCGCAAAGACATCTATGACGCGGTCAAGCGCCTCGCCGCGGAGCGCGGCGTCGGAGTGCTGATCGCCACCAACGAACCCGAAGAGGTCGTCGACCTCGCCCACCGCTGCCTCATCTTCGCGCGCGGAGCCGTCGTGGACGAGCTCGTGGTCTCGGAGACCTCGGCCGACGGACTGCTGTCTGCCGTACACGACACCACACCCGATACCCGCATCATCGACATCCCCGAAGGAACGATCCGATGACAGACAACCGCTTCGTCAGCGCCGCGCTCGGAGGGATCGTGCGCAGCCCGCTGCTGATCGTGCTGATCGTGATGGTGATCGGGGTGCAGATCGCCACGGACGCCTTCTTCGGGTGGCAGAACATCCGCGGCATCCTGCAGGACAGCGCGGTGATCGCCATCGTCGCCATCCCGGTCGCGATGCTCCTCATCGCCGGATACATCGACTTGTCGGTAGGGTCGACCCTCGCGCTCGGCGGGGTGGTGGCCTCGCTGGTGATGGACAAGGCTTCGGGCAACCCGATGGTGGCCATCATCCTCGCGATCGCGGCGGGGGCGGCAGTGGGCCTCTTCAACGCCTTCGTGGTCACCGTCCTGGGGTTGAACTCCTTCATCACGACGCTCGGCACCCTCACCGCCGTGCGTGGTGTCGCACAGCTGATCAGCCCCACGCCGCGTAACAACTTCGGCGACGAGTTCGGCCTGCTCGGAGTCGGCACTGTGGCCGGGATCCCTCTCTCGGTCTGGATCGCGACGGTGCTGCTGATCCTGGCCGGGATCTTCCTCGCCTTCACGCCGACGGGCCGGCACGTCTACGCCGTCGGCGTGAATCGCGAGGCCGCCTACCTTTCCGGCGTCCGGGTCAAGACGCTGCCGTTCGGACTGTTCGTCCTCTCCGGCGCGATGGCCGGGTTCGCGGGGACCATCGTGATCGCGCGCCTCAACAGCGCCCCGGCGGGTCAGCTCGGAGCCGGTTTCGAGCTGGTGGTGCTGACCGCCGTGCTCCTCGGCGGCGTCGCACTCACCGGCGGCGAAGGGACGATCTTCGGCGTGGTCGTCGGGGTGCTCTTCTACGGCGCGCTCAACAACTCGCTCGTGCTCCTGGGCGTGACCACCTTCTGGCAGGCCGTGGCGAGTGGCCTGGCGCTCATCATCGCGATCGGGCTCAGCGCCGTCACGCACGTGCTGCGGGTCCGGCTGGCTGCCGCGAAAGCCCGGAGCCTCGCGATGGCGGCGTAACGATCGGGTTCAGGGGCGCCGAGGACGAATGGCGCTCGGCGGCACGCCGTAGTGCGCACGGAAGGTACGGCTGAAGTGAGCGGCATCCACGAACCCGTTGTCCAACGCGATCGCCGTCACTGACCGCTCCGCCGATCGGGGATCGATGAGCTGGTCATAGCATCGCTCGAGCCGGCGGTTGCGGATAACCGTAGAGACGGTGGTGCCCTGGTCGTTGAACACGGCGTGCAGATGCCGCACCGAGACGAAGTGTGCGGAGGCGATCGTGGGCGGGGAGAGGTCGGGCGACGGCAGGTGCTCGTCGATATAGTCCAGGACCTGGCGCACGAGGGTCTCGTGCGCCGACTCGGCCACGCGCGCATCGACGCCGTCCTCGATGAGCGTCGAGATCATGTCGATGGCGCCTCGTGACAGTCGGCGCAGCGCATAGGGGTCGAGCTCGCCGATCTGCCCGGACAGGGAGGCGACGAACGGGCGGACGATCGCGCCCACCGGGGAGTCGGCGCCGAGCTTGGTGGCTGTCAGCCGGGTGATCAGGTCGGCCGGAAGGGCGAGAAGGTCCTTCGGGAACATGACGACCGACACGCGGGTGTCGTCGGCGCAGATGAGCGAGTAGGGGCGATCGGTGTCGTAGAAGGTCATGTCTCCGGCGCTCAGCGCCGTCTCGCGACCGTTCTGGACGATGAGGCCGGCGCCCTGTTCGACCAGCGTGAACTTGAAGTAGTGCTGAGCCGTCGTCCTGATGAGCGTCTCGGTGCGATGGACCGAGTGCGCGTCGGCGGCGATGCCGAGGACGTGCACGTCGCCGATGGACTGCCCCCGAATCGCGCCGCGAAAGCTCGACGGAGCCTCGGCTTGCACATCGAGGGCGACCACCGCGTCGCCGACCGCCGCGCGGTAGTCCGGTAGCGCCAGGACGCTGGCGGGAGAGGCGGGAGGGAATGCGTATCGGGTAGTCATCGGTCTCACCCCATCGTGAAACTAGGATCGTATATGATCAGTGGCACTTTACACCCTTCTCTCGCCGCAGTCACTCGATCTTCGCTGCGAGAGGTTTCGCGGTGGCCCCAGCGGTGTTACGGCTGTGTCAACGCGACGTCCGGGGAGTCACGGGCCCGTCATGGCTGACCGAGAACGGTCAGGACGGACTCGCGCAGCGCACCCGTCAGAGTCGGGACGTCCTCGTCCTGCAGGGCGAGGGGCGGCCGGATCTTCAGCACCGATCCGGTCGGACCGATGCGGCTGAGCAGAACACCACGTCGCTTCACCTCCTCCACCAGTCGGCGCGTGGCCGGGCCGTCCGGGCGCGCATGACCGGCATCCTCGAACACCGAGAAGCCGAAGAACAGTCCGTCGCCTTTGACCGGGCCGAGCCGATCGTGCTGGGCGGTCAGCTGTGTCAGGTCGCTGCGGATGACAGAACCGAGACGCGCCGATCGGGCGAAGAGACCCTCGTCGTCGATGATCCGCAGCACTTCCAGACCCACCGCGGACGAAACCGGATTGCCGGCGAAGGTGTTGAAGAACTCGTTGCGGGCGCCGAACTCTTCCCACAGCGCCGCCGTCGTGACAGTGGCCGCCAGCGGGTGGCCGTTGCCGAGCGGCTTGCCCAGCGTCACCAGGTCGGGAACGAGGTCATATCGCTGATAGCCCCAGAACGTGCTCCCGGTGCGTCCCAGTCCCGCCTGGACCTCATCGCCGATCACCAGTCCGCCAGCCGCTCGTACGCGAGCGGCGACGCCTTCGACGAAGCCGGCCGGCACGCGGGGAAGACCCTCGGTGGAGAAGATCGACTCCACGATGACCGCGGCGACCCCGAAGCCCGATCCCAGCAACTGGTCGATGGCCTCGTCGACGTGGCGGAGTGCTTCGTCGCGCACAACGGCGGGGTCCCGCCCATCGTTGGCGGCGGCGTCCATATCGGGCACCGGGAACGAACGCACGTGCGGCGCGAGTCCCTCGTGCGTCTTGAGCCCGGTGGTGAGCCCGGCCAGCAGCGAGGTGTTGCCGTGGTAGCTGTAATCCGTGACCAGGATGCCGCGGGCGCCCGTGTGCTGCAGGGCTACGCGGAAGGCGAGCTCGTTCGCCTCCGAACCGCTGTTGGCGAACACCACGCGATCGAGCTCGGGCTCGAAGCGGCCGAGCAGCTCCTCGGCGTATTCGACGACGCGTTCGTCGAGGTACCTCGTATGGATGTTGAGGGTCGCTGCCTGGCGGCACAGCGCCTCGACGACGCGGGGGTGGGCGTGCCCCACGTGCGGCACGTTGTTGTAGGCGTCCAGGTACCGGCGCCCATCCGCATCGGTCAGCCACACCCCCGAACCCGAGACGAGGTGAACGGGCTGGTCGTAGAACAGCGGCGAGTGGCGTCCGATGGTGGCGAAGCGTCGCTCGAGCAGATCTTCGGTCATCGGTGTTCCTGTCGTTCGTCGTCGAGCGCCCTCACGCGCCAGGGGGCCGGTTCGCCCGCGGTGGCGGCGTCGGCGATGCGAGCGACCCACGGAGCGACGACCTCGGTGATGAAATCGGAGGCCGGGTCGCCGGGCCGCTCGGCGGCCCACCCCAGGTACGTCAGGCCGCGCGCCAGCATGAGGTCGTCCCACGCGGATTCCTCGGCGGGCGGGAGCGGGCGCAGTTCCGAGTACCCGTCGCGGAGGGCGCGCTCGAACTCGGGGTAGCGGGGGTTGCGCGCGTGGTGGAAGAGCGCCGTCACCAGATCGAAGGCGAACCACCCCGTGCCGAAGTCGTCGAAGTCGATGAGCACGACGCCGTCGGGGGTGATCAGCACGTTCTCGGGCGTCGCATCCGCGTGGATGATGCCGAAAACCTCGGGACCTGTGTCGAGCGCCCGTAGCCTGCGGTGAACGTGGACCTTCCCGCGAGCCACCGAATCCCTGTCCCTCGGCGTGAGGCCGGGCAGCGCTGCCGGATCGCCCCACAGGGGGCGGCTGCCCGCGAGTCCATCCGCGTCCCAGGCGTCGCGCCGGAAGGAACCCGGTCGACCGACCATGGCTTCGGCGTCGTGCAGCCGGGCCAGCACGACGCCGATGTCACGAAACTGCGCGGCGGGCGGGTCATGGCGACCGGAGAGCGCGCCGTCGATGTCGCCGAAGGGGGTCGCGTGGTCTATCCACCGCTGCACGGACACGCTGCGCGCGTGCTCGCCGACGGCGACGTCGCACACGAGGCGTCCGTCTTGGGCGCGCAGCACATCAGGGACAGGAACACCGGCTCTGCCGAGGGCATCGAGATATGCGAGCTCGGTGAGGATCTCCTGCTGATCGCGATAACCCGGGCGATGCAGGCGCACCGCAACCGAGCCGCCGTCGGGTGCATCGACGCGGAAGACGTGGTTCTCGCGGTACTTCACGAACGTCACCGCGCACTCCTGATCCATCCCGTACAGCGGAAGGGTGCGTTGCACGAGTTCGAAGGCGGCATCGATCTCCATCGGAAACCTCTCTGGTGGTCGTGGCGTCACTATGCCATACTCGGAGTCCAGTTTCCAGACTCTCGTTCTAGTGAGGCTCGATGACCACCGCCGCTCGGGAAAGACGTCGCAGTGTGATGCGCGACGACATCCTCACCGCCACCCTGGGTCTCATCGAGGACGGAGGCCTCGGAGCCGCCACCATCGAGAGCATCGCGGAGCGAGCGGGTGTGGCACGCGCCACCGTGTACGCGCACTTTCCGGACGGTCGCGACGAGATGCTGCGGGCGGCGTACGACCGGGCGGGTCGCATGCTGCTGGATCTCGCCCGTGCCCGGGTCGCCGCCTTCGACGCGTGGGAAGAGCGCATCGAGGAGTACGCGCGCACGATGATCGAGTTCTCGAGCGGCGGCGCGCTCGGGCGTTTCTACAGCGTGTCGGGCCCGGCCCTCGTGGGATTCCGCGAAGGTGGTGGGGCCGGTTCCCGCGGCTACCGCGAAGCCATCGGTGCCGAGCTGGCGGCGGCGAGAGAACGCGGCGAGCTCTCGGCCGACGCCGACCCCGAGTCGCTGGCGGTCCTGTTGTCGTCCAGCCTTCGGGATGCCGGGATCGCGGCCGCGCGCGACCCCGAATCGGCCGAGCGATTCGTGCGCGCGATCCGCTGCCTCCTGGACGGACTGAAGACGGCACGCCACGGCGAGGCAGGACAGCATGGCCGGCGATGATCAGCGGGTGGTCGCCATCACCGGCGGCGGCACGGGCATCGGCGAGGCCGCCGCGACGCGATTCGCCGCGGCCGGCTGGCGCGTGGTCGTCATCGGGCGCCGCGCCCCCCTCGTCGAGAGAGTCGCGGAGCGCATCGGCGCACGGGCGCTCACGGCAGATGCGGCCGATCCGCGCGACAGCGAAGCCGCGGTCGCCACCATCATGGCGGAGCACGGTCGGCTGGATGCCGTCGTCGCCAACGCCGGCGGACACGGGTTCGCCGCGCTCGCCGATACCAGCGACGAGGACTGGGCTGCCAGCATGCGGGGCAACCTCGAGTCGGCGTTCGTATTCCTGCGCGCCGCGATCGACCGGCTCCGCGCGGCCCGGGGGAGCGTGGTCGTCGTCTCCTCGCTCGCAGGGCTGGCCGCCGGCCCGAGCACGGTCGGCTACACGACGGCCAAGCACGCCCTCATCGGATTGACCAGATCGATCGCGCGAGACTACGGTCGCGACGGCGTGCGTGCGAATGCGATCTGCCCCGGCTGGGTGCGCACGCCCATGGCCGATGCCGAGATGGACGAGTTCGCCGACGCGGCGAGACTGGACGACCGGGCGGCCGCCTACCGCACCGTCACCGCCGACGTGCCCCTGGCGCGACCGGCCGAGCCTCAGGAGATCGCCGAGGTCATCTTCTTCCTGGCGTCTCCGGCCTCTTCCTACATCAGCGGCGCGGTGATCCCGGTCGACGGCGGCGCCACGAGCGTCGACCTGCCCACGACGGCCTTCGCGCGCGCCGGAATGTGAGCCGGCGTCCCACGCGGACGCTTCACGCTGCCGGGCGCACCGTGCGCTGAGCGTCAAAGAACCCGCGCCGTACGGCAACAGCCGCCGCACGGCGGTCGACAGACTCTTCTGCATCCGGCCGAAGGAGTTCGCATGTCTACACCCGAAAACGACAGCCTCAAGCGGAACCAGCTCGGCGTGCCATCGATCGTGTTCCTCGTCCTGGCCGCCGTCGCCCCGCTCACCGTTGCCATCGTCGTCCTGCCGCTGGCGATCGCCTTCGGCAACGGCGGCGGCATCCCGGTCGCCGTCATCATCGTGGCGATCGCGCTGCTGCTGTTCGCAGTGGGGTATGCCGCCATCACGAAGGACCTCGTCAGCGCCGGCGGCTTCTACGCCATCGCCGTCAAGGGGCTGGGGCGCCCGGCAGGTCTGGTCACCGGCATCATCGCGACGCTCGGCTACAACTTCTTCGTCGCGGGAGCACTCGGCACGATCGGGTTCTTCACCGGGGCCGTCGTGCTTCCCGCGCTCTTCGGCATCGAAGTGCACTGGTACGTCGCGGCCGTGATCCTCTTCGTCATCGTCTTCCTTCTGGCCCGCTCGGGCATCCACGTCAGCGCAGCGGTGCTGGGTGTCGCGCTCATCCTCGAGATCGCCATCCTCGTCGCCTTCGCGGTGTCGGTGCTCGTGCAGGTGGGCTTCAGCATCGAGGCCTTCACTCAAGCGTTCGACCCGACGATCCTGGTCGGGGGATCGATATGGATCGGGCTCCTTCTGGTGGCCACCGCGTTCATCGGCTTCGAAGCCACGGCGCTCTTCGGCGAGGAGGCGAAGGATCCGCGCCGCACCATTCCCCGGGCGACGTACGCTGCGATCATCATCATCGGCGTGCTCCACGCGATCGTCGGATGGGCCATCGTGAGCGCGCTCGGTGTGCCCGAGGCGCAGGCCGCGGCGCTCGACAGCATCGCCGCCGGAGACCTCGTGCTCATACTGATCGACACCTACCTCGGCCCCATCGTCGGCGCGATCTCGCTCGTGCTGCTCGTCGTCAGCCTCTTCGCGGCGCAGCTGGCCTTCCACAATTCCGCCGCGCGCTACCTGTTCGCGTTGGGGCGCGCTCGCGTGCTGCCCCGCTGGCTCGCCACCACCAACCGCAACGGCGCACCTCAGCGCGCGCTCCTCGTGAACTTCATCTTCTCGCTCGTCGTGGCAGGCATCTTCGTCGTCTTCGTCGAGACGGACCCCGAGGGCAACCCGCTCCCGCCCGTGCTGACCCTCGTGCCGGTGGGGCTGGGATTCGCGACCCTCGCGGTCATGATCGTGCAGGCGATCGCCGCGCTGTCGGTGGTGGTGTACTTCCGTCGCAAGCGTGATCCGCGGTGGTGGAGCACCTTCATCGCGCCCGGTATCGGGTTCATCGCGCTCTTGGTGTTCAGCATCATGGCGATCGCCAACTTCACGCTGGTCGCAGGCTCGGAGGCCCTCTACGTGCAGCTGTTGCCGTGGCTTCTCGTGCTCGCGGTGGTGGGCGGGCTGGTGTACGCCCACTACCTGCGAACGAAGCGTCCCGACATCTACGAGGGGCTGAACAACGACCTGGAGCGCTTCGACGAGCTCGCTCCGGTCTGATCGCCACCGCTCGAAGAAGAGGAAGAGACCGCGGACATCTCCGCGGTCTCTTCCTCTTGCATCAACGGCTCAATGCCCGCAGGTGCAGCCGTCGCCTCGACCGCAGCCGCCGTCTTGCGCGTCGCCGGCCCGTCCCCCATGAGCCTGACTGGACTCTGGGACGTCCATCGCCGGGTTCCGGTCGAGGAACCCGTACGGCTTGAACCAGAACCCCGCATAGTCGACGGGCATGATGGGCCAGTCCTCCGGCCGGGGGATGTGGGTGAGCCCGAACGTGTGCCACAGCACGATGTCTTCGCCGTCGAGCGAGCGGTCGTCTGCCGTGTAGGCCGGAAGGCCGCCGCCGCCCTGGTGGGCATTGGGATAGCGTCCGGCCGGCCACCGTTCCTCCGGGTCGTACGCCGTTGCCCACAAGTGCTTGGTGGCGAATGCGGCACGGGCCGCGACCGTTGAGACGGGGTCGGCCATGAGCAGCGCGGTGGGCTGGGGAACCAGGTGATACGCCGTCGGCCTGCCGACGGCGTTGCGCTGAGACGCCGACTGCACCTCCCAGACCCGGGCGGTCGAGGTGTCAGCCTCCCGCTGGGCCTCGGCCTCGCTCCGCACGGGTGTCTCGTTCCAGGTGAAGGCGTTGCCGAACGGGTTCTCTTCGCCCATCGGGATGCGCACCGCGTCGATCTCGACGAGGCGGTTGTCCTCCCCGTCGATCGCGACATCGAGGCGAGCGCTGAACAGGTGCTGGTGCACGGGAGCGAAGACACCCCGCGCGATCTCGGGGGCATGGCTGTTGTGCGAGCCCGGCTCCCCGCCGCCGACGAAGACGATGCCCGTGGCCTTGGTCTCCATCTGGATGGATCCGTCGAGGTAGAAGTACCAGAAGAAGCCGTAGTCGTAGTTGCCGATCGTCGAGAAGTACGACACCACCAGGCGCCGTGAGCGCCGTACGTGCGCGCCCACCGGACCGAGTTCGGTGTGCTTGAACAGCACCCCGTAGTCCTCTTCGTGCATGCACACCACGTTGGGGATGCGCACCGCGTGTCCGTGGTCGTCCGCGACGTGACCATCGAAGTAATGGATGACGCCAAGGCAGTCGCAGCCGAGCTCGAGGTGATTGGCGTTCTTGCCGAGAAGGTACTCGCCGGCGTCGAAGTAGCTGATCCAGAAGCGAGTGGGCGTGGTGTCGCCATACGGCACCACCATTTCAGGCACGCTCGCGCGCGCAAGCACTGACCGGCCGTCGAAGCGCACGTCGTGCAGCACCAGGCCCTCGCGCGCGTTGAAGTCGACGCGCATCGACCAGTTCTCCCATTCCACGAGCGATCCCGTGACGCGGAAGCTCGGGCCTTCGGGCTGGGTGATCTCGATCGGCTTGAGCGTGGTGCGGGCCGGGCCCACGGCATCCGGCGTGTACTTCCCGCTTCCCGTCGGAACCGGGACATCGCCCTCATCCTCGATCCCGATGACGCGGTTCTCGATGAGGTCGATGTGCACGATGAGGCCCTCTACGGGGTGCGCCCATGCGATGTCGTCCTCGCTGTCGCGCAAGAACGTGAGCGAGCGGATGATCCGGCGCCCGACCTCCTCGGCCCGCCCCACGAATCCCGGCGCCAGCGGGGTGCAGAACGCCAGGTCGATGCGGTCAGCGAGCCCGCGACGAGTTATGGCCGCTCGCCATTCGGGGGAGGCCTTGACGATCTCGGCCGCCCGCTCATACTCCTCGAACAGATACTGCGGCTGACCGTACGGCGGTTGCGTCGAGGGGTATTCGTGATGCTCGAGCACGGTGTCGCTGGTGATGGACACTTTCGCTTCCACCACGGCGCCGGTCTGCGTGTCGAGGAGCGTCACGTCGACCCCACGGTCCATCGGGGCTCCGGCTCGCCATGCCGCCAGGTGCTCCTTCGACGGCTCGAGCGGCAGCATCATCGGAACCCGCACCGATGGGCCGAGGAATCCGCCCTCCTCGAGGATGTCGCGCGCCCGTTCGATCTCATCGGCGCTCAGCGGGTCCAGCGGATGCGCCGGAGTCGCGCGGGGCGGGACGGCAGGCTGCAGGTCGGGGTTGTCGCCTGCGTGGTCGTGAGCGTGCGTGGACGTGGTCGTGTGATCTGGCATTCGCTTCTCCTCCACGATCCACTGTCGCCGATCGTCTGCCGGATCGTTTGCCCGCCCGTGCATGACCGATGCCTGATGGCGCGCGGCGGGGTTCGGGTGTCGCGTTCTGCGGCCTCGTGGGGTGGGTTGCCGCGTGTTGCGCCCCCTGAACGACGCAAGGCCCGGCTAGGAGTTCACGCGGATGATCTCCTGCTGGTACGGCGCGACGATCGTTCCCGAGATGCGGCAGTCGAGCACCAGGAACCGGCGGGATGCCGCGGGCTCGGCCGCCCACGTCGCGAGACGGTCGAGATCGTCGAGCGTGCGCACGACGACTCCCTCGGCGCCGACGCCGGCGGCGAGGGCGGCGAAGTCGACCTCGGGGATGAGCATGGGCTCCTGCGCGAGCCCCTTGAGCCCGTAGAGGTTCACCTCGGCGCCGTACGCCGCGTCGTTCCACACCACGGCGATTCCGCGGCCGCCGGCGACCCGCACCGCCGTCTCGAGGTCGGCGAGCGCCATGAGGCCGCCACCGTCGCCGGTGGTGAGCACGATCGTCGATTCGGGCTTCGCCAGCGCTGCTCCGGGCACGGACGGCCAGCCCAGCCCGATCGACTGGAACGCGGTGCCCACCATCATCATGCGGTCGGGCGATGCGACCGGCCAGTACATGTTCGCCCAGCCGATGAAGTGGCCGCCGTCCGAGACGACCACGCGATCCTCGGGCAGCAGTTCGGCGATGCGGCTCGCGACAGACCGTGGGTCCAGCCGCCCGTCGGGAGCGAGGGCATCGCCGGTCTCTTGCTTTCGCGCCTCCGCGATGTCGACGGAGTCGCGCCAGTCGCTCGGCTCGGCCGCGATCGCGCGGACCTCGTGGGCGATCGCCTCGGCGACCAGCCGGGCGTCCCCGCGCACGTAGCCCGCGACGTGGGGGTGGGTCGCGGTGGGCGCGACGTCGACCTGGAACACGCGCGTCCCCGGCGCGAACAGGTCGCCGAACCGCATAGTGAACTGATTGAGGGATGCCCCGAACACGACGGCGACGTCGGCCCGACGAGCCAGGTCCATGGCGCCCTCGGCTCCGAACCCGCCGGTGACCCCGAGGTCGAACTCGGGTCGCGGGAACACGCCCCGACCGAGTGCTGTCGAAGCCGTGAGGGCACCGGTGGCGTCGGCGAGGGCGCCGAGCGCATCGCCGGCTCCTGAGATCCAGGCGCCCCGGCCGGCGAGCAGGAAGGGCCGGCGGGCGCCTGCGAGCGCCTCGGCGATCTCGCGCACCGTTGCCCGCGCGAATCCTCCCGTCGGCGCGAGCGGGTCCGGCAGCCGCGGTTCCGGCGCCTGGGGCAGGGGTCCGGCGTCGCGCGCCGCGACGTCGTAGGGGATCGCGAGCACCGTCGGCACCCGGTAGGTCAGCGCGTGCTCGATCGCGATCACGGTCGTGGCCGCGGCATCCGTTCGGCCCACGGTGTAGGTGCGCGCGCCGACGGCCGACGCGAGTGCGATCTGGTCGACGTCCCACGGGCGCGGGCCCGACGTCGGCTCGTCGCCGACGACCAGCACCAGCGGCACGTGGGCCTGCACCGCCTCGGCAAGGGCCGTGATCGTGTTCGTGAAACCGGCGCCGTACGTCGCCGTCGCGGCGGCGAGGCGTCCGGAGGCCCGGTGGAAGGCGTCCGCGGCGACCACGCCCCCGGCCTCGTGGCGTACCGCGGTGAAGTGCACGTCGGTGGAGCGCTCGAGCGCATCGAGGAAGTAGGCGTTGCCGTTGCCCATCACCCCGAAGACGTGGTCGATGTGGTGCGCGAGGGTGAGGGCGACGTGGGCGGAGACGGTGGGCATGAGGAACCCCTTGAGACATAGACGGATGGAAGGCCGTATGTGTCTCGCGCGTGTGCGCTGCGTGCCCCTTTTCCGAGCACCGGCGGGCGACGATGCCACCGGACGAGTCGAGTATAGGACTTCGGCCATGATGGGAGGCATGAGGACGATTCAATTGCGCCGGTACACGCTCGTCGACGGGGAATACGACGCGTTCGTCGCGTGGTGGGGGCAATGGATGCCGAAGGTCCGGCCGGCGGCCGGCTTCGCCATCGAGTTCGCCTACGGCATCCCTGAGACGAATGAGTTCGTGTGGGCCGTCAGCGCTGAGGGCGATGCCGAGGCTTTCCTGGCCCGTGAGAAGGAGTACATGGCATCGGATGCCCGTGCTGAGGCGTTCGCCGGCGTTCCGCAGCGCGTCGCGAGCTCGGACACGCGGCTGGTCGAGGAGTTCCCGGTCTCGAAGGCGTAGCGGTACTCAGCCGCCGAGTGCGTCGCGGATGGCCGCGGCCGAAAGCGCCAGCCGCGCCGCGATCTCAGCCGGCTCGTGCGAACTGGCGAGGTAGACCACTGCGATCGCGGCCGGACCACGCCCGCGCACGACGAGCGGCACAGCGACGGCGCGCAGCGTGGGAATCACCTCGTCGTGGCTCTCGAACCAGCCGCGCGCCGCGGCATCCGTCACCTGCTCCGTCAGTGTCGTCGGAACGTCTCCCGGCCACGACGCGTGCGGGAGGAGCGACAGGATCGCCTTGCCGGGGGCGCCGCGGGTGACCGGATGCCGCGTGCCCGGCCGGTGCGCGACCGAGGCAACAGCATGCCGGGGTTCGATCGAGGCGAGGGTGACGCACTCGTCGTGGTCGAGCACCGTGAGGAAGCACGTCATGCCGAGTTCGTTCGCAACGGTCGTTAGCTCGGGGAGGGCTTCGGCTTGCAGGTCGTGCGCCACCCCGGCCGCGAGGGCGGCGAGCCGCGCGCCCAACTGCACGCGTCCTGCGGTGTCGCGCGTAATCAGCCCGTGGTCCTCGAGTGTGCGCAACAGCCGGTAGGCGACCGACCGATGCACCTCCAGGCGGGTGGCCACATCATCGATCGACAGCGGCTCGCGTGCGTCGGCGAGCACCTCGAGGATCCGGATGCCGCGGCTCAGCGTCTGCGACGCGGGCGCGGAGGCGATGCGAGACTCCACGTTTGTCATGCTGCGAAGTCCTTCCCGGACAAGTCTCGAGGCGGCCGCGGGCGGAGCATTGCCCGAGCGGAGCCTGTCGTATACGATCTGTTCAGAATCAGAACGTTGCGTTCGAATATAGAACACGCGCGATACGATCGCAAGCACCTCGACAGCGGCGTCGCAGAGGAGACATTCATGCAGTTCCATCATCACGGGTACGTGTCGGGCGAACCGCGGATCCAGGATGCGGTGGGCGCCGGCGTCGATCGCCCGGTGGAGCTTCCGGACGAGACAGACGTCCTCATCGTCGGATCGGGCCCCGCCGGCATGCTTCTCGCCGCGCAGCTGTCGCAGTTCCCCGGCGTCACGACGCGCATCATCGAGCGGCGCGAGGGCCGGCTCGTGCTCGGTCAGGCAGACGGCATCCAGCCGCGCAGCGTCGAGACGTTCCAGGCCTTCGGATTCGCCGAGCGCATCATCGCCGAGGCCTACAACATCGCTTACATGAACTTCTGGGGTCCCGACCCCGAGAATCCGCGCAACATCATCCGCACCGCGCGCACCGAGGACTACGCGTTCAAGATCAGCGAGTTCCCGCATCTCATCGTGAACCAGGCGCGCGTGCTCGACTACTTCGCCGAGGCCGCCGCCTATGGGCCGGGCCGGGTCGTGCCGGACTACGGCATCGAGTTCGTCGGCCTGACCGTCCTCGGCGGCGCCGATCAGAACAGCGGCGAGCACCCTGTCGAGGTGCGGGTGCGACACACGAGCGGGCCGCGTGCGGGGCAGGAGCAGACCGTGCGCGCCAAGTACGTCGTCGGTTGCGACGGCGCCCGCAGCGGCGTGCGAGAGGCGATCGGCCGCAGGCACGTCGGGCAATTCGCATCCCACGCGTGGGGTGTCATGGATGTGCTGGTCAACACCGACTTCCCCGACTGGCGCACCAAGTGCGCGATCAACTCGGCCGCGGGCAACATCCTGCACATCCCGCGGGAGGGCGGCTACCTCAGCCGCATGTACATCGATCTCGGCGAGGTGCCCGAGCGAGACGAGCACCGCGTGCGCCAGACCCCGATCGACGAGATCATCCGCCGTGCGAACGAGATCCTGCATCCGTACACGCTCGACGTGAAGCAGGTGGCGTGGCACAGCGTCTACGAGGTCGGCCACCGCGTCACCGACAAGTTCGACGACGTCGACGTCGATCAGGGTCACGACCCGCGCGTCTTCCTCGCCGGTGATGCGTGCCACACTCACAGTGCCAAGGCCGGCCAGGGCATGAACGTCTCGATGCAGGACGGCTTCAACCTGGGCTGGAAGCTCGGGCACGTGCTCACCGGCCTCAGCCCCGCCTCGCTGCTGTCGACGTATTCGGCCGAGCGGCAGCCGGTCGCCCAGCAGCTCATCGACTTCGACCGCGAGTGGTCGGCGCTCATGGCGCGCAAGCCCGAAGAGATCTCCGACCCGCAGGACCTTGCGACGTACTACCTCGCGACGGCCGAGTTCCCGTCCGGATTCATGACGCAGTACGGCCCCTCGATGATCGTGACGGATGCCTCCCATCAGGCGCTCGCCGAAGGCTTCCCGCTCGGCAAGCGCTTCAAGTCGGTCGAGGTGGTGCGCGTGTGCGACGGCAACGTCGTGCACCTCGGGCATCACGCCAAGGCCGACGGCCGCTGGCGGATCTACGCGTTCGCGGATGCCGCAGCCGCGGGGGAGTCGTCGGCGCTGTCGCGATGGGCGGAATGGATGCTGTCGCCCGAGGCGCCGATCGCACGGTTCACGCCAGCCGGGGCCGACGTCGACGCGGTATTCGACGTCAAGGCGATCTACCAGCAGCGCTTCGAAGACGTCGACATCTCGCGCGTGCCCGACGTGTTCCTCCCGAAGACCGGACCGCTCGGCCTCACCGACTGGGAGAAGATCTATGCCGCCGCGCCCAGCGCCTGGAGCGAGAGCGACATCTTCGCCGAGCGTGGGCTCTCGCGCGACGGCGTCGTCGTGGTGGTGCGTCCCGACCAGTACGTCGCCGGCGTCTTCCCGCTGGACGCGACCGGAGAGCTGTCGGGCTTCCTCGCACAGGCGTTCCTGCCGCAGCACGCCTCCGCCGCCGTGGCAGGCTGACCCCGGTCCGTGAGACGGACGGCAGGTACAGCCGGGCGAAACCCGAGAGCCGGCTGTACTCGAAGTACATGTGACCGTGCCGCTCCGAGCGGCAGAATTGGCCGAAAGACAGCGATTGACGGATGCGGCGAGCCGTGGCATCCGGAACCGACAAGGGAGTCCCCGTGACACCGAATCAGACACAGCACCGTGAGACCGAGCTGCTGGCATCCGTTCCCGATGGCCTGTTCATCGGCGGGCAGTGGCGGCCGGCGTCCGGTGGCAAGACGCTCAAGGTGTATGACCCGTCCAACGGCGAGGTCGTGAAAGAGATCGCGAACGCGTCGCCCGAGGACGGCAAGGCGGCGCTGGATGCCGCCGTCGAGGCGTTTCCTGCGTGGGCGGCGATGTCGGCGCGGGAGCGGGCTGAGATCCTTCGTCGCGCGTTCGATCTGCTGCAGGAGCGCAAGGAGGACTTCGCGCTGCTGATGACGATCGAGATGGGCAAGCCGCTGGCCGAGGCGCGCGGCGAGGTCGCGTACGGCGGCGAGTTTCTGCGGTGGTTCAGTGAAGAGACCGCCCGCGTGCAGGGCCGGTACGGCGCGAACCCCGAGGGCACCGGCCGCATGATCGTGTCGCAGCATCCGGTCGGTCCGTGCTTCTTGATCACGCCGTGGAACTTCCCGCTCGCGATGGCGACCCGCAAGATCGCGCCCGCGCTCGCCGCGGGCTGCACCGTGGTGATCAAGCCGGCCGAGCTGACGCCCCTGACGACGCTGGCGTTCGCCAAGCTGCTCGAGGACGCCGGGCTTCCCGCGGGCGTGGTGAATGTCTTCACGACGTCGACCTCGGGAGCGGTGTCGGAGCCGATCATCCGCGACCCCCGGCTGCGCAAGCTCTCGTTCACCGGTTCGACGCCGGTGGGGCAGCGACTGCTCGAGCAGGCGGCGCAGGGTGTGCTGCGCACGTCGATGGAGCTGGGCGGCAACGCCCCGTTCGTGGTGTTCGACGACGCCGACCTCGACAAGGCGGTCGACGGTGCGATGCTGGCGAAGTTCCGCAACATCGGACAGGCGTGCACCGCCGCGAACCGGTTCATCGTGCACCGATCGGTCGCCGACGAGTTCGCGCGCCGGGTCACCGCGCGCGTGCAGGGCATGAAGATCGGGCGCGGCACCGAGGAGGGCGTCGCGATCGGCCCGCTCATCGACGACCGTGCCGTCGAGAAGGCGTCGACGCTGGTGAAGGATGCCGTCGCCCGCGGTGCGTCCGTCGCCACCGGCGGCAACGCGCTGGACGGCCCCGGAACGTTCTATGAGCCGACCGTGGTTACCGACGTCCAGCCGGGTTCGGACATCCTGCGCGAGGAGATCTTCGGACCCGTGCTGGCGATCATCCCGTTCGACACCGAGGACGACGCGGTGCGCCTCGCGAACGACACCGAGTACGGGCTCGTGTCGTATGTGTTCACCGAGAACCTCTCGCGCGGTCAGCGCATGATCGAGCGCCTCGAGACCGGCATGATGGGCCTCAACGTCGGGGTCGTCTCCAACGCCGCCGCCCCGTTCGGCGGGTGGAAGATGTCGGGCCTGGGCCGCGAAGGCGGCGCGGAAGGCATCCACGAATACCTGCAGACGAAGTACACGCTCACCGCCAACCCCTTCTGAGCCTCCGCGAGGCGCGCGGGATGCCTCGGCACGTCGCCGGATGGAAGAATCGGGGTCGGCCGATGGATGGGGTGAGGATGACGTCGAAGAAGCGTGCGACAGCCGCAGTTGCCGCAGCGTGCCTGGGTTTGCTCTTGAGCGGTTGCGCGCTCGGTGGCACATCGTATGCGGCGCTCGACCGCGAGCGTCAGGCAGGTGATGAGCTGCCGGAAGCCGTCGCAGATGGATCCGACGACATCGACGCGGACTCTGCTCGCCACGTCGGTGAGCATGACGGCGTCGAGTTCTGGCTGGCGCGGATGGACGAGCCGCAGAGCGTCTGCCTGGTCGTCTACCCGAGTGACGAAGATTGGGTGGTCGGGTGCAGCTCCGACGGCGGCCAGCTGGGGGTCTCGGGGCGCTCGGGGGTCTACTCGCTCGTGCCAGACGGTGCGCCGGTGCCCACTGGTGCGACGAAGATCACCGAGAACCTGTATCAACTGGGGGGCTGACCTTGTCAGAGGCGGGCCGCAGCTCGTACGTGAAGTCGCCGGCGTAGCGGAAGATCTCGCCGACGAGGGGCGCGGTGATCCGGACGTCTACATGCTGCAGCGTGAGATCCGCGGAGTCGACGCTTTCGTCGAGGTGCACGGTGGCAAGTCTTGGCAGGGGAAGCCGGATGCCGGCGACCCGCAGCGCCAAACGGGTGGATGCCATGCGCAGTGCGCCGTCTTCGACCCAGAGGTCGAGCGCGACTTCCAGTCCTCGTCGCTTTCCAAGCCGATCGACCAGGCGCCCGTCGATGACGCTCATCGTGTCTTCCATGAGTCGATGCCGACGGGCGAAGCGGAACGTCCGCGTGGCGCTGAGGCTTCCATCGCGCCCCGGAGTATTGGTGATGGCGAACGGCACATCGCGCTCGAACTCTGGGAAGAGGATGTGCCGCGACGCCATGATGGCCAGCACAGGACTGAGCCAGCGAGCGGGCGAGCCCGCCATTTCGTAGATGCCCGATCCCACGCCGACGCTGCCGCGCGGTATGGGACCGAAGTACGTCTGCAGGCGCGGCTGCAGGAGCGCGAATTCATCACCCAGCACGCGTTGGTAGACGGATGCCTCCCCGGGGTCCGGCTGTCGCGCGCCGCCCGCCCCCGTGCCGATCCGTGTCATCCCGCCCTCCACCTCGAGACTACGCAAGAGCCACCGGGCCACAGCTGCGAGGATCGACCTGTGATGAGCGCGGAGTGGACTTCGCTGACCCGGCCCGGTGACCCGGCGTGGCGCGAGGAGGGCGTCGGCTTCCGGCGTTGGGAACGGACGACCGTGCTCGGCACCGGGGTGGACGTCTGGGCGTGGGCGACCACGGAAGTGCTGCGCTGGGGAGTGAAGACCCGCAGCGGGTTCTCCGTCACTCCGGCCACGGCGGTGACGCAGGGAAGCCGGCCGGTCATCATGGCGCATCCGTTCGGCCTCTCGATCCGAGAGCCGGTGGAGGTGGTCGATGTCGTCGAGACGTCCGACCGGGTCGGCTTCGCCTACCGGACGCTCGCCGGCCACCCGGTTTCGGGCGAAGAAGCGTTCGTCGTTCACCGCGAGGGCGACGTGGTCCTGTTGACCATCCGCTCGCTCACCCGGCCCGCGAGCACGCCGTTCTGGAAGTTGGTCTACCCCGCGCTCGTGGTGGCCCAGACTGTCGCACGCCACCGGTACACGCGTGCTCTCCGCCGGCGGGCTTCGCGCTGACCGGCATCCGTCTCAGCCGACGTACGCTGCAGTCGCTGACGCGGCGGAGGATGCAGCGGAAGAAGCGGCGGCTTCCGCAGCGCGCTGACGGAGGATGTCCGTCGCCCGTTGGACGGCGGGATGGTTGCGCATCGACCGCTTGAACCTGAGCATGATCCGCCGCCGGAGGCCGGCACCGCTGACGGGCACGGCGACGGTTCCCGCTGGAAGCAGGTAAGCCCCCAGCCGCGGAACGACGGTGACGCCGAGTCCCGCGGCAACATAGTCGAAGGCGGTGGCGTAGTCGGGCGCGGCCACTTTGAATCGCGGGCTGAACCCCGCCTCGCGGCACGCCACCAGCACGATCTCGCGGCATGGTCCACGTGCATGGTCGTTGTCGATCCACGCCTCTCCGGTCAGTTCCTGGATCGAGAGCGAGTGCCGGCGGGCGAGGGGGTGGTCGCGGAACATCACCGCGCGGTACTCCTCCGTCAGGAGATGTTCGACGACGTAGCCGTCGGGCTCGCCGTCGGCGGCGGTGGGGTCGTGCCCGGCGGTCACCGACTCGGCGATGTAGAGCTGCAGATCGGGATCGATCGACCGCTGCCCCTTCAACTCGGCGAGACCGATCTCGATGCGCAAGTCGCTGAACTCATCGAGCGCCGCCACCACGTCGGGCATCCACGCGCGATTCGCCGACATGAAGCACTCGATGCGGAGCGTGCCGCTCCTGCCGGCTTTGAGGTCGTCGGTCAATGCATCCAGATCGGTGAGCTGCTCCAGCACGCGACCTGCACGATCCGCGACCGCGCGACCGGCGGCCGTCGGCACGATGCCGCGGCCGTGCCGCTCGATGAGTGTCAGTCCGGTCTCGCGTTGGAGGGCGCTGATCTGCTGGCTCACAGCCGAGGGGGTATAACCCAGGCGCGCTGCCGCGCGATTGATCGAGCCGGCCTGAACGACGGCACGGAGCACTCGGAGGCGTTGCAGATCGGCCATGCCGAAACCGTACAGCAGTTCTGAATGAACCTAAAGAAACGTTCACTTGTGCTGAACGGGGCGAGCCGCGATCGTGGGGGAGTGACCACCCCGACGACTCCGCTGGCGCGAGTCGACCTCCCTTATGACCCAGCGCGTCCTCGGCCGGACTGGACGATCGCGGCAGCCACTGCGACAGTGCTCGTGCTCTGGGCCTCGGCCTTCGTCGCGATCCGCTGGGTCGGTGACGACCTCTCGCCCGGCGCGCTCGCCTTCGCACGGCAGCTCGTGGCCACGGTCGTGCTCGTCGGCGTCGCGATGTGGCGGCGGCCTCCGCTGCCGCGTGGTCGCTCGCTCGTGCTCGTGGTCGTGTACGGCCTGCTCTGGTTCGGGGGCTACACGCTCGTGCTCAATATCGCCGAGCGGCATCTCGACGCCGGTACGGCCGCGATGCTCGTCAACATCGCTCCGCTGATCGTCGCAGGTGTGGCGGGGGTGCTCTTCAAAGAGGGCTTCCCCAAGCCGCTGATCATCGGCATCGGCATCGCCTTCGTCGGCGTGGTGCTCATCGCGGCGGGCGGGGTCGGTGCGCACAGCGATCCGCTGGGCATCGCGCTCGGCCTGCTCGCGGCCGTGCTCTACGCTAGCGGTGTGCTCGTGCAGAAGGTCGCCCTCCGCTCGACCGACGCCCTCAGTGCCACGTGGGTGGGCTGCGCGGTCGGCGCGATCGCGCTGATGCCCTTCCTCCCCGCGTTGGCCGGCGAGGTCACTCACGCGCCGGGTACGGCCGTGGCCGCTGCGGTGTACCTCGGCGTATTCCCGTCGGCGGTCGCCTTCCTACTGTGGGCGCGCGTGCTGCAGCGGGGTACCGCCGGTGCGACCGCCTCGGCGACGCTGGCGGTTCCCGCGATCGTGGTCCTTCTGGCCTGGCTGCTGCTCGGCGAACTGCCGACTCTCCTGGGCATCGTGGGCGGCGTGCTCTGCCTGGCCGGCGTCGCCTGGAGCCGCAGGCGCTGACCGGGCTGGAACGGGGCATCCGTTCACGCGGGTGACGGCAGGCCCTGTCCGCCCGCACACGCGATATGGCGCCCACGTGCAGTTCACGGACGCCGTGCCCAGCCGAGGCGTCCGCCGAGGATTGTGTCGCGTACATCATCTCGGCACGCGCCTCAGCCGGGCTGCCGCCGCTCGAAGGCATCGACAACGTGGGCGACCGTCGCCGAGTTCCAGGAGTGGAACAGCCCGGGCGATCAAGAAACCGCGTCGGTGACGATTCCGGGTGGCAGCGGCGACTCGGCGTTTGTCAAGCCGCCTTCGCGCGTTCGACGGTCGACGTACATTCGAGGCCGAGAGATGGAGGAGCACATGAACCACAAGGCTGATGACGCACCTACCAGCGAAGAGGGTACGGAGAAGCCGGGCGGACTGGGACGCGACGGCACAATCCCCGACGACCCGGATGGCGTCGCCGCCGGACACACCGGCGAGCCCTCGACGTTCGAGCCGGAAGAGGACGAGCAGGCGTGACCACGGATCCGAAGAGCCGGAGGGAGACGATGATGACCGACACCCCCGTTCCGCGCCTGTCGCCGGATGAGGAGGGCAACCCCGTGAGCGACCTGAAGACGGATGTCATCAAGGACGTCGAACGCGAGCACACGATCACCGGGGACTTCGTCGGACCGCGCAGCGACGAGATGCCCGACGACTCGGCGGAGGACGACGCTTCCTGATCCCAGAATGTGGGCGCCCTGCGCCATGATGGGCGAATGGTCTCCACCGTCCCTTCAGACACCGGCCGCGTGGAAGCGACGTCGGCCCTGCGCAGCACGAGGCTCCGGTCCCACCGACTGAGCGCACCGGCCCCCACCGTCGCCGAAGCGGCCGCACACATGCTGGCCACCCAGGCGCAGGAGTTCTGGGGCGGGCGCTGGGCCCTGGCTGCACGAACGCGCGGGCGCGCGACGATCCGCGATGTGGATGCGGCGTTCGACCGCGGCGAGATCGTGCGGTCCTGGACGATGCGCGGCACGATCCACGCGATCCCGGCCGCCGACCTGGGTTGGGTGCTGTCGATCACGGGCGAGCGGCAGTCGCGCCAGGCCGCGGCGGTGCGCCGCGCCGAGGCGATCGACGAAGACGAACTCGCGCGTGCCGAGACTGCCGCCCGGCGTGCGCTCGCGGGCGGCAACCGACTCACCCGCAAGGAACTGTTCGAGGTGTTCGAGGCGAGCGGGGTCTCGACGGCGAAGCAGCGCGGCTACCACCTGCTGGTCGCCCTCTCCCTGCGAGCGGTGGTGTGCCAGGGGCCGGTCGTGCCGCGCCAGGGCGGGCCCACGAGGGAGCAGTACATCGTGCTGACCGAGGATTGGATCGCGGATGCCGCGGCCCCGGCGGATCCGCACGCCGAGATGTTCGTGCGCTACATCGCCTCGCACGGCCCGGCCGGTCCTCGCGACTTCGCGTGGTGGTCGGCGCTGCCACTGGGGGTGGCGCGCAGCGCTGCGGAAGCGGCATCCGACCGCCTCACTCTCGTGGGTGAAGAACCCGAGCCGCAGTACGTCGTGAACGCCCCCGCGCCGCGCACAACCGCCATCCCCGAGGTTCTCGCCCTCCCGCCGTTCGAGGAGTACTACCTCTCTTACGCCGACCGCACCGTTCCGTGTGCCCCCGAGTTCCTCGCGGCGATCGGCCCGAGCATGAACGGAATCGTCCGTCCGATCCTCGTCGCGCGTGGCGAAGTCGTGGGGGTGTGGACGCACTCCGTCGCGGTCGGACGTCACGCCGATGACCCGATTCCCGAGCTGTTCACGCCGGGAGCGGCGACGGATGCCGAGATCGCGGCCGCCCTGGACCGCTACCGGGATTTCATCACCGCGTAGCCGAGCTGCGAAAACACCAGCCCGTCACATGACACGCCGGGGCGTGGGTGGGCCCACGCGCTCGGAGGCTCCGGGCGACGCGCCAGCGGCGCCTGGAGGGGGCGTGGGGACCGTCACGGCGCGTTGACCCCACCGACTGGTGCTTTCGCTTGGCGTCGGCCGGGTGCCTGGCTCAGGCGTGGCGGTCGAGGAAGTCGTAGACCTCGTTGTCGTCGACACCGGGGAAGGCGCCTCTCGGCAGCGGCGAGAACATCTGCATGTGCACGCGGGCGCTCGGCCAGGCCTTGCCCGACCACCGTTCGGCGACGTCGGCGGGTGCGCGCCGGCAGCACGACTCGTCGGGGCACGTCGAGGTGGCTCGCTTCTGCGTCTCGCGCCCGCGGAACCAGCGCGCGTCGTCGAAAGGGACGCCGACGGTGATCGAGAACTCTCCCGCCGACGTGGTGCCGGTCTGCGTCGAGCACCAGTAGGTGCCGGCGGGGGTGTCGGTGTACTGGTAATGCTCGGTCGTGCGGTTCTGCTCCGAGAACGCCGCCCGAGCTGAGAACTTGCGGCACGCGGCCTGACCGTCCACGGCGCCGGTGACGTCCATGGGCAGCGGCAGGTCATCGTTCTCGTAGACGCGCGTGATCGCACCCGACCCGTCGACGCGCAGGAAGTGCAGCCGGATGCCGAGATGCGTGGTCGCGAGGTTGGTCAGGCGCATGCCGGCGGCTTCGTGGGTCACTCCGAAGGCGTCGCGGAAGTCCTCGACCGCCAGATTGCGGTCCTTCTTGGCCTGCTGTAGAAACGCCACCGAGGCCGTCTCCGGCATGAGGCAGCACGCGGCGTAGTAGTTGATCTCGAGCCGCTGCTGCAGGAAGTCGGCGTAGTCGGTGGGGCGCTCATGGCCCAGCAGCCGGTGCGCCATCGCCTGCAGCGCCATCGAGCGCAAGCCGTGGCCGCCGGGAATGGATGCCGGGGGCAGGTAGATGCGACCGTGCTCCAGGTCGGTGACCGACCGGGTCGAGTGGGGCAGATCATTCGCGTAGATCAGCTCGAACCCGAGCTTCTCGGCCATGATGCTCACGGTGCGGTGAGTGAGTGCCCCCGAGACGTGCCCGGCGGACTTCAGCTGCTTCTCGGCGAGCTTCTCGATCTCGGGCAGGTAGTTGTCGAGCTCGCGCATCTTCAAGCGCAGCTCCGTGTTGGCGCGCCGGGCCTCTTCGGGCGTCGCGATCGCCTCTCGTTCGCGGCGCTGCAGCTCGCGATGCAGCCCCAGGATCGACTCGATCGTCTCGTCGGCCATGCCCTTGGTCACCTTGACCGGAGCGATCCCGAGCTGACGGAACACCGAGCTGGACTGCGCCCGCTCGAGCTCGATCTCCAGCGCCGCCCTCCGGTTGGGCGGCTCGGTCGAGAGCAGGTCGGCCACCTGCGCCCCGGTGGCGTGTGCGATCGCCTGCAGCAACGACAGCTTGGGTTCGCGTTTGCCGTTCTCGATCAGGCTCAGCTGACTGCCGGCGACGCCGACTTTGGCACCGAGCTCGTCGAGCGTGAAGCCGTGAGCGAGGCGCTGATGGCGGATGCGGTGACCCAGCGTGGTCAGCTCCAGCGGAGTAGGGGGCATTCCTTGATGTTAGCGAAAGAATCGCAACTTTTGACGCGCGATTTCTTCGGAAGAGGCGTCCATCTGCGGGGAAAGTAGAGGAAGACCGAGAATCTGACACGTTGAATCGAAGAGGAGCGACCATGGCGCTTGCCGACATCTTCACCCGCAACGAAGGCTCCGCCTCGACACGCGCCACCGTCGCACGGCGATATGGCGAGGTGCCGACGATCCAGGGCGAGGGCATGGTCGCCCTGCAGGCGTGGGTCGACGAGATCGCCGCGCTCACGCAGCCGGAACGCATCCACTGGGTCGACGGCTCTCGCGCCGAGAACGACGCGCTGCTGCGCGAGATGGTCGACGAGGGCAAGCTCATCAAGCTCAATCCCGAGTGGCGGCCGGGGTCATACCTGGCGCGCTCGCACCCGAGCGATGTCGCCCGCACCGAGGCGCGCACCTTCATCGCCTCCGAGCGCGAAGAGGACGCCGGCCCGACCAACAACTGGATCGCGCCCGACGAGATCCGCGCCACCATCACGCCGCTGTTCGAGGGCTCGATGAGAGGACGCACGATGTACGTCGTGCCGTTCTCGATGGGGCCAGTGGGCGGTCCGCTGTCGCACATCGGCGTGCAGGTCACCGACAGCGCGTACGCCGTCACCTCGATCGGCATCATGACGCGCGTGGGCACCGAGGTGCTGCGCGAGATCGCGGGCGGCGCGCACTGGGTCAAGACCGTGCATTCGGTCGGTGCGCCCCTCGCACCGGGTGAAACCGACGTTCCGTGGCCCTGCAACGACGAGAAGTACATCGTGCACTTCCCCGACACGCTCGAAGTCTGGTCGTACGGCTCCGGCTACGGCGGCAACGCCATCCTGGCCAAGAAGTGCTTCGCGCTGCGGATCGCCTCGGTGATCGGCCGCAACGAGGGGTGGCTCGCCGAGCACATGCTGCTCATCCGGGTGATCGACCCCGCCGGTCGCGCGTACCACCTCGCCGCGGCGTTCCCGTCGGCGTGCGGAAAGACCAACCTCGCGATGCTGCGGCCGACGATCCCCGGCTGGCGCGTCGAGACGCTCGGCGACGACATCGCCTGGCTGCGGCCGGGCGAGGACGGGCGCCTGTGGGCGATCAACCCCGAGGCGGGCTTCTTCGGCGTCGCCCCCGGCACCGGTGCCAGCACCAACGTCACAGCCGTCGAGACGCTGTGGGGCAACACCATCTTCACCAACGTGGCGCTGCGGCCCGACGGTGACGTGTGGTGGGAGGGGCTCACCGACGAGCCCCCGGCCGAACTCATCGACTGGGAGGGCAAGCCGTGGACGCCGGCATCCGGTCGTCCTGCCGCGCACCCGAACTCGCGCTTCACGGTCTCGGCGGCCCAGTGCCCGCAGATCGCCGACGACTGGGAGGCCCCGCAAGGCGTGCCGCTCGACGCGATCCTCTTTGGCGGACGCCGTGCCACCAATATGCCGCTCGTGGTCGAGGCCACGGACTGGACGCATGGCGTGTTCATGGGCTCGAACGTCTCGTCTGAGCGTACCGCCGCCGCCGAGGGAACGGTGGGCGAGCTGCGCCGCGACCCGTTCGCGATGCTGCCCTTCTGCGGCTACAACATGGCCGACTACTTCGGGCACTGGCTCAAGATCGGGCAGAAGCTGCGTTTCGACCGGGCGCCCCGCGTATTCCAGGTCAACTGGTTCCGCAAGGGCTCGGACGGGCGCTTCCTCTGGCCCGGCTTCGGCGAGAACTCCCGCGTGATCGACTGGATCATCCGCCGCATCGAAGGCGAGGTGCCGGCGATCGACAGCCCGATCGGGCGGCTGCCCCGCACGGAAGACCTCGACCTCGAGGGCATCGAGGTCAGTCAGGACGACCTCGCCGAGCTCTTCGCCGTCGACCGTGAGCCCTGGCTGCGCGAGGCCGATCTCACCGAGGAGTTCTACCGCACCTTCGACGGGCGCATCCCCGCCCCGCTGTGGGCTGAGCTGGCGGCTCTGCGGTACCGCCTGCAGCGCGGCTGACACGCCGCCCCTAGACCGGCGCCCGGCCCTCTTCTTGGCAGAGGGGCCGGGCGCCTACTCTTTCGGGCGGTCGCCGGGCACTGTCAAGCGCTGCGGGCTGCGATCGGCGACAGGGGAGGGTTCAGACGAGCAGCTGGTGCTTCGCGAGGTCGCGGTACAGCGGCGTCGATGTCACCAGCTCGGAGTGTGTGCCCTGACCGACCACGCGACCGTGGTCGAGCACGACGATGTGGTCGCTGTCGACGACGGTCGAAAGCCGGTGCGCGATGACGATGAGCGTGCGGCCGGCGGCGACGGCGTCGATCGCCTCGCGCATGCGCTGCTCGTTCAGCCCGTCAAGAGACGAGGTGGACTCGTCGAGCAGCAGGATCGGGGGAGCAGCCAGCAGCGCCCGGGCGATCGCCAGGCGCTGGCGCTCACCGCCCGAGAGCATCACGCCGCTCTCGCCGACGGGCGCCTCCAGGGCCAGCGGGTTGCGGTCGAGCACCTCGCCCAGATTGACGGCGCGCAGTACGGCCTCGCATTCGGAATCGGATGCCTCGGGTGAGGCCAGCCGCAGGTTGTCGCCGATCGTCCCGGCCAACGTTGGGGCATCCTGTTCGACATAGCCCAGCTGCGCGCGCAGCAGGTCGCGGTCCAGCGTGCGCACGTCGGCGCCGTCGAGCAGGATGGCACCGCCCGTCGGGTCATAGAACCGCTCGATGAGGGCGAGGGTCGTGCTCTTGCCCGCCCCGGAGGGACCCACGAGGGCGACGCGAGCTCCCCGCGGCACCGAGAACGACACGCCCCGCAGCACCTCGCCGTCCGGGCCGGTCGGCCCGGACGCAGCATCCGGTTCCTCCGCTGGCTGTGTGGAGATCGCCGAGGTGTCGAGGTGTGCATTCTCGAGCACCGCGCGAGCCTCGTCTGCCGCCTTGCGGCGGGCGGCGACCACGTTCTCGGGGTAGCGGAAGTGCACATCGCGGAACTCGATCGCCGAGGCCGCGGCTGCCTGCTGCTCGGTGGAGTTCTCAAGGACCCTCGCGGCGATCTCGGCGTCGTCCTGCGCCTCGGTTGGCAGATCGAGCACCTCTTGGATGCGGCCGAGCGCGCCGAGCGCCTGGTTCACCGAGGTGATGGCGCCGAAGAACGAGCCCAGCGGCGCGATCAGCAGGAAGAGGAACATGATGAACGTCACGAGGTTAGCGATCGTGATCGCCCCGGTTGCGACCCGGAACCCGCCGAGGCCGATGACGACGAGCAGTGACACCTGCAGCGCGATGCCGGCGATCGGCACGACCAGCGCCGACACCTTCGCGATGCGCACGCCGACCCGGTAGGCGTCTGTCGCGCGCGCGGTGACGGATTCGGTCTCGCGGTCGGCGGCGCCGGCGGCGCGCACGGTGCGGATCGAGCCGACGGCGCGCTCGACGCCCGATGCGAGCTCGCCCACCTTCTCTTGCTGCTCGGTCGACGCCGTGCGGATCCGCCCGCTCAGGGCGACCACCGCCACGACCGAGACGCCGATGACCAGCACGATGATGCCCAGCAGCAGCGGGTCGATCAAGGCCATGGCGACGATCGCACCGACGAAGAGCAGTGCGTTGCCGATCGAGTCGGCGAGACCCTGGGTGAGGGCCGAGTACAGCAGCGTGGTGTCGCTGCCGACGCGCGAGACGAGGTCGCCGGTGCGGCGGGCGTCGAACTCGCTGATCGGCAGATGCAGGATGCGGGCGATGAGCTTGCGGCGGCTGGAGTAGACCACGGCGGTGCCGGTGCGCTGCAGCAGGTAGTGCTGCCAGCCCGAGATGAGGGATCCCACCACGACGAACCCGATGAGCGCCCAGATGAGGATGCCGAGGGGGAGCTCCTGCTGCACGCGCTCGATGACCTGACCCACGAGCAAGGGCTGGACGAGTGTCGCGGCGGCGCCCAGCACACTGAGCACGGCGACCGCGACGAGCGTGCCCTTGTGCTCGAAGATGTACGGCAGCAGCTGTCCGAAACTGGCGCGCGGCCCGTCGTCGGCTTTGCCGCGGCCGATCCGGATTCCGCGGCCCTTGGACGGCGTCGCAGGCGCGACGACGTCAGCTTCGGGCGCCTGGTCGAGTTCGGCGGAGGGCATGGGTGTACCTCGTTCGTGCAATGGGGTTACCTACGACCGTACTTCTTGTGGACGGCCTGTCTGCTCACGCCGAGGGCGCTCGCAATCGCCTGCCAGGAGAAGCCCAGGTTGCGTGCCTTGCGCACCTGCACCTCCTCGGCGCGCGCCAGCTCGCGGCGCGCCTCGGCGAGACGGCGCAGCTCGGCGAGCGGCTCGCGCTCGGGGGCCGCGCCGATCAGTGTACGAATGTCGTCACCGCTCACCGGGTCCACCGCTTTCGTCGCTGCGGACGCTCGCTCTGCGGCATCCGTCGCGTCAACGCTAGTTGACGGATTGTGGCGCGTCAACCTACATTGACAAACCACGTGCCGGCGTGTCGGCGGCGGGCGCTAGGGTAGTCCGGTGCCCGCCCCCGTGATCGCAGCGAACAACCTCGTGAAGGCCTACAAGGTGAAGGGCAAGCCGGATTTCCTCGCCGTCGACGGACTGTCGTTCGAGGTGGCTCCGGGTGAGTCGTTCGGACTGCTCGGCCCCAACGGCGCCGGCAAGTCCACGACGATGAAGATGATCGGCGCCGTGTCGACGCGCACCGGCGGCGACTTGTCGATCCTCGGGCTCGACCCGGATCAGTACGGCCCCGAGATCCGCTCGCGGCTGGGTGTCGTGCCCCAGCAGGACAACCTCGACGGCGAACTCAACGCGCGCGAGAACCTCTACATCTACGGGCGCTACTTCGGCCTGCCCGGCAAGGTCTGCGCGCAGAAGGCCGACGAGCTGCTCGCTTTCGCTGCGCTCGAAGACAAGGCCAAGAGCAAGGTCGACCAGCTCTCGGGCGGCATGAAGCGCCGGCTGACCATCGCCCGCGGGCTCATCAACGACCCCCGCATCCTCCTCCTCGACGAGCCGACCACTGGCCTGGATCCGCAAGCGCGGCACGTGCTGTGGGATCGGCTGTTCCGCCTGAAGGAGCGCGGCACCACCCTCGTGCTCACCACCCACTACATGGATGAGGCCGAGCAGCTGTGCGATCGACTGATCGTCGTCGACAAGGGCCGCATCATGGCCGAGGGCACACCCGCCTCTCTCATCCGTGAGCACTCCAGCCGCGAGGTGCTCGAGGTGCGCTTCGGGTCGGATCGCAACCAGCAGGTCGCCGGGCAGCTCGAAGGGATCGGCGATCGCGTCGAGGTGCTGCCCGATCGTGTGCTCGTCTACGCGCACGACGGGGAGGCGGCGCTGGAGGAGGTCACCCAGCGCGGGCTCCACCCCATCACGAGCCTGGTGCGCCGTTCGAGCCTCGAGGACGTGTTCCTGCGGCTGACCGGAAGGTCGCTGATCGAATGAGCGGGCGACCCGACCGTGCGCCGGCGGTGACCGATCCCGCGCTGGACGAGCTGCGCGCCGAGGCGATGGAGTGGGGTCGCAAGCCGCGCTCTCGCGGCACCTGGTACGTCACCGAGCACATGGTGCGCGCCATGCGCGCGTACGGCTGGACGATCATCGTCGGTGCCCTCGGGCAACCAGTGCTGTACCTCCTGGGCCTCGCGGTGGGTCTTGCCGCGATCATCGACGCGCCGATCGAGGACGGCGGACAGACGGTGCCGTACCTGGTGTTCGTCGCGCCCGCGCTGCTCATGACCTCGGCGATCGCGGTGGCCTCGGAGGAGTTCACCTACCCCGTCATGGCCGGATTCAAGTGGCGTCGATACTTCTACGGCTTCAACGCCTCACCGCTGTCGTCCAGTCAGATCGCCAACGGTGTCGTTGCGGGCGCCGGCGCGCGCATGGCCGTGACCGTCGTGCTGTACTTCGCCTTCATCGCCCTGTTCTTCGCCATTCTGCAGCCTGGCGCGCTGGTGCCCTCGACCGCCTGGCTGTCGGTGTTCATCGGCCTGCTCGCCGGACTCTCGTTCGGCATTCCCCTCATGGCATACGCCGCCACGATCGAAGACGACAAGGGCCAGTTCGCCCTTGTGCAACGGTTCGTCTTCATGCCGATGTTCCTGTTCTCGGGCACGTTCTACCCGCTCGCCAACATCGGCTGGCTGCAGTGGATCGGCTGGATCTCGCCGCTGTGGCACGCGACCGAGCTCGGACGCCTGGTCACGTACGGCAAGCAGATGGACCCGCTCATGGTCACGGTGCACGTTGCGTACCTGCTGGTGCTCGCTGTGGGCGGGCTGATCATCGCGCGTCGCCTCTTCGAGAGGAGGCTCGCGAAATGACGACGATGACGGATGCTCCCGCCCGCAGCGGCGGCGTTCGCGCGCTGTGGGCGGGGAACCCCCAGTCGGTGGTGCAGCGCGGCCTGATCGCCGCGCGCTCGTCGAGCTGGATCGTCGTGCTGTCGGGCTTCTTCGAGCCCGTCTTCTATCTGGCATCGATGGGCATCGGCCTGGGTTCGCTCATCGGCGACGTCGAGACCTCCAGCGGCGTCGAGATCTCGTACGCCGCGTTCATCGCGCCGGCGCTGCTCGCCGTCTCGGCGATGAACGGGGCGATCTACGACTCGACGTGGAACGTCTTCTTCAAACTCAACTACGGCAAGCTCTACGAGGGCATGCTGGCGACGTCACTGGGACCGCTGGACGTGGCGCTCGGCGAGATCCTCTACGCACTGCTTCGGGGACTGCTCTACGCAACGGGCTTCATGATCATCATGCAGCTGCTGGGGCTCAACCTCGCATGGACCGCGATTCTCGCGATTCCGGCGGTGCTGCTCATCGCCTTCGGGTTCGCGAGCCTCGGAATGGCGGTCACGAGCTACATGAAGACGTTCCAGCACATGGACTGGATCAACTTCGTGCTGCTGCCGATGTTCCTCTTCTCGGCCACGCTGTACCCCATTGCGATCTACCCCGGCTGGGTCCAGTCGATCATCATGGCCTTCCCGCTCTGGCACGGCGTCGAACTGGTCCGCGGGCTCACCACCGGCATCCTGACTCCCGACATGCTGTGGCACGTCCTGTACTTCATCGTCATGATCGCGATCGGCCTGGTCTTCACGACAAAGCGACTGCGCGCGCTGTTCCTCGACTGACGCACCTGGAGCTAGAACCGACCGCCGCCGGAGCGCCGGGAGCGGGAACCGGAACCCCCCGACCTTCGCGAGCTCGAACGCGACCGTGAGCCGGAACTGCGCCGCGATGAGGAGGAACGCGACGAGCGGCGCGAGGAGCCGCCGCCCCAGCTGAAGGATCCCGAGCGGTCGGACGATCCCCGGCTGCTGGACGAGCCTGACGAGTCGAACAGGCTGCCCCAGATCCCTCCGCCCGCTGCGGTCGCCCAGCCGTCGTCGTCGTCCGGCGGCGGGTTCACCTCGTTGCGGGCGATGCGGTCGGCCCTGAGCGCGTCCTCGCGTGCGCGCCGGGCGTCTTCCAGCGCGCGCTCGGGATTGCTCGCGGCGGCCGCCATCGCGGCGGCGAGGGCGTTCTCGGCATCCGCGAGTCGGCTGCGGGGCGCGTACGTGATCATCGCGCGGCGCGCTGTGATGTACCCGGAAGCGGCGGCCAGCGCCTGCTGCGCACTCTCGATGGCGCGTGGCAGCTGCTCGACGGCCCGTGCGCGGCGGGCGAGTTCGGAGCGGACCTGCGCGAGCGCCGCCGAGAGCTGGGTGTTGGCCGCTTCGACCACCGACAGCGCGTCTGCCGGCGCGGCGTCGGAGGCTCCGGCGATCGCCGACCGTGCCGCCGCGACGGCGGGAGCCAGCCGGGACGCCTGCTCGGTGCCCTCCGCCGCCAGCGACTCCGCCTCGCCGATATCGGCCCGCGTGTCGTCGACGGCGGCCGTGAGCGCGGCCGAGAGAGCGGGCAACGACGTCTCGAGCGTCTCGACCGAAGCGAGGAGCTGGTCGATCTGGCCCGCAGCCTGCTGCGCCGCACGCACATCCACCGCCGCCTCGCCGGCTCGTCCGGCCGCCAGCCGGCCACTGGCCTGATCCAGTTCCGCCTCGAGGAAGAGCACGAGCTTGCGTGCACGTGCGATCGAGTCCGAGCTTCCCGTCACCGCAGCCGAACCGTAGGCTGCCGCCAGCGCCGCGAGGGATGCCTCGGCCGCGCCGATTCGTGAGGGGATGCCCTCGCGCTGGGCGTGCAACTGCTCCACCAGCTGCGGTGCATGCTTCTCGATGTCGCGCAGCGCCTCGAACGCGGCAGCCTGATCGTCCAATGCCGCGTCCGCCTGCTCGCACAGCGAGACGATCCGCGTGAGCGTCTCGTCGACCTGCCCCGTGGCGTCCGTTCCCACATCGTCCAGGCTCGCGCGCAAGGTGAAGGCTTCGGTGACCTTCGCGTGCGCGTCGGCGAGTGCCTTGGCGAACTGGTCCGAGACTTCGTCGCCGAACTGGGCCACGGCGAAGGCCAGCTCCTGCGTGCTCGTCTTGATCGCGTCGTCGGTGGCCACGAGCATGGCGTTGGCGTCCTCGGTCCGCTCCGCGCGATCCCGAGCCGCCTCCCGCCTGGCTCGCGCGGCCTCCCGCGCGGGCCGGGTGGCTCGCAGGACGATCCAGCCGCCGAGCCCGGCGAAGACCACCGCGCCGATCGCGACCGGCACGACCGGGAACGGCGGATCCAGCCGATCGGCGAGGGCTGACGAGAAGGCGGTGATGCCGTCCGCCCAGCGATCGTCACGAAGCGCCGGCACGAGGGCGGCGTTGACCGCGTCGTCGATGTCGTCGTTCGAGAGCGCGAACGCGCTGTCGACGGAGTAGGCGTAGTTGCGGTCATCGATAGCGATCGCCAGCAGCACGTCGTGCGCTCCCAGGCCGCTCAGCGCGGCGGTCTCGTCGGCCCACCCGGCCGGATCCCGCGGATTGGCGAAGGTCTCGGTGACCACGACCGACAGGCTCTCGCCGGTGCGGTCGAACAGTGCGTCGAGGGACTCATGGATGCGATCGAGCTCGGCGTCGACGAGGGTGCCGGTCGTGTCGGTGACGTGGGATCCGTCCAGATCGAGCGGCTCCTCGGCGCTTGCCGCGGTCGCGGGTCCGAACGCGGCAAACCCGAGGACGGCGATGCCCGCGGCAACGGCGCGCAGCGCGGCGAGACGGCCGAGCCGGGGCATCGCCGTCGTCCTCATAGCGAACCGCTCGCGCCCACGCCGAGCTCGGCGTCGTAGTCGACATCTTTCGTCTCCGGAGCAAGGAGCAGCGCGATGAAGGTCAGCACGCCCATGGCCGACAGGTAGATGCCCACCAGCGCCGGACTGCCGCCTGCTGCGGCCCACAGCCAGACGGCAACGATCGGGGCGAGCGCGGCGCCGAGGATCGACGAGACGTTGTACGAGATCGCCGACCCCGAGTACCGCACGTTCGTCGGGAAGAGCTCCGGCAGGACCGCGCCCATCGGCCCGAACGTCGCTCCCATCAGCATGAATCCGAAGATGAGGAAAGCCTGCACGAGGGCGCCGGTGAACTTGGGGTCGGCGTGCGGGAGCAGGAACAGATTGAACGTGAAGCCGAAGACGATGATCAGCGCCGTCACCCACAGGAGCAGGCGGCGTCGGCCGATCGCGTCGGCGATCGGGCCGGAGAGCAGCGTGAAAATGCCGAAGAACACCACGCCGATGATCTGCATCAGCACGAAGTCGGTGTATCCGAACCCGAGCCCGGGATAGAACTGCGCGGCGAATGCTGCGGGGTCGAACGACTCGCCGGCCGCCTCGGCCGCCGCCTGGGCTGCCGCCGAGGCGGTGTCGAGATCGGCCGCCTTGGTGCCGTACGACAGCGTGAAGTTCGTCATCAGATAGAACAGCACATACGTCGCCAGCATGATGAACGTGCCGAGGATCAGGTGCCACCAGTGGTGGCGCAGCACGGTGGCCAGCGGGAACTTGCGGATGACGCCCTTCTGCTCCGCCTTGACGAAGGTCTCGGACTCGACCAGTCGCAGGCGCACCCACAGGCCGATGATGACCATGACGGCCGAGAAGAGGAACGGCACGCGCCATCCCCACGCCAGGAAGTCCGCCGAACGCTGGCCGGCCCCTTCGGGGTGGGGGAGGAGGAAGTTGATCCCCAGGAAGACCGAATTGGCGATGATGAAGCCCAGGGGCGCGCCGAGCTGCGGGAAGGTGCCGTACCACGCGCGCTTTCCCTTCGGGGCGTTCTCGGTGGCCACGAGCGCGGCCCCCGACCACTCGCCGCCGAGCGCGAAGCCCTGTGCCAGTCGCAGCACCAGCAGCAGCAGCGCCGCCCACCACCCGATGTCGGTGTAGGTGGGAAGGCACCCGATGAGGAACGTCGCGATGCCCATCGTGAGCAGCGATGCAACGAGGGTGGCCTTGCGGCCGAAGCGGTCGCCGAAGTGGCCGAACACGACGGCCCCGAGCGGACGGGCGATCATCGCCGCCCCGAAGACGCCGAACGAGGCCAGGAGGGCGGTCGTGTCGTTGCCGGTGGGGAAGAAGAGGATGGGGAAGACGAGGACTGCGGCCGTCGCATAGACGTAGAAGTCGTAGAACTCGATCGTCGTGCCGACGAGGCTCGCGGTGATGACGCGGGAGCGGGGATTAGCGGGGGCCGCGGTGGTGGCGGCGGTGGGGGAAGCCATGGAGAACCTGTATGTCGCGGGAGCTGGCGTCCTCGTGGGACGGGGCGGTGGCGGCCGCTCGACGCGAGGTGACGCGTCAGGCGGCACTGCACTGGGTCACCGTGCGCGAGGACGGGATCGTCCAGGCGCGAAGATCCATCTTAGGGGCGGGCAGGCGCACCCCGAGGACGGGATGACCGGACGCCGTACGCCCACGCGGCGCACGGCATCCGGGGCCGGCGGTGCGTCAGCGCCAGAGCACCCCGAGCGCGGCGTTGGTAAGCGTGAGCACGCCGACCGACCAGAACAGCGCCGGCGCGACCGAGCCGTTCTTGCGCTGGCGACCGGCGCCGATGCCGAGCAGCGCACCGATGATGAGCAGGACGACGAGCTTCACGCCGATCTTGACGTAGTTCAGCTCGCCCTCGATGCCCCAGGGAGCGGCGAGGATGAGGCCCGCGAGACCCGCGATCGCCAGGCCCCAGTCCATCAGGCGGGTGATCCGACGCTTGCCGACAGCCTCGACCACCCAGGCTCCGAAGAGCACCGCGAACCCGACGAGGTGAATCAGTACGACGATGTGACGAAGGACTTCCATGGTCGTCACGCTAGGGGTACCGGCGTCCGTGCGCCAGGAAGGTCGTCCTCACCGGGTGTACGCCGCCGGTTCCCCCGCTCGGCTCAGGCGTGCAGGCTCCGCAGGATGAGGGCCGTGCGCATCGCAGCATCCGCCGCTTCGAAGCCCTTGTCCTCCTCAGACCCCGGGAGTCCCGCGCGGGCGATGCCCTGCGCTTCGTCGTCGAGGGTCAGCACGCCGAAGCCGACCGGCTTTCCGGTGTCGATCGCGACGCGGGTCAGGCCGTCCGTCGCGGCATTCGAGACGAACTCGAAATGGGGGGTGCCGCCCCGGATGATGACGCCCAGCGCCACCACGGCATCGGCGCCCTGCTCGAGCGCCGCCTTCGCCACGACGGGCAGCTCGAACGAGCCCGGCACCCGCACCAGGCGCCACGAGGCCCCGGCGGCTTCGAGGGCACGCTGTGCGCCGGCGATGAGGCCGTCGGTGATGACCTCGTGCCACGTGCCCGCGACCACGACGACGTCCACTCCCGTGGCGTCGATGGGACCGGTGACCTGGGGTGCGCCCTTGCCGCTCACTGTGCTGCTCCTTCGTGCTGTTCGGCGGCCCCGAGCTGTTCGGCGGCCCCGTTCCGCTCGGCGGTCTCGTGCATGAGCGCGAGGGCGTCGGCGAGATCCTCTTCGGCGATGAGGTGGCCCATCCGATCGCGCTTGGTCGCCAGGTACTGGTGGTTGTTCGGCCCCACGCCCACGAGCAGCGGCACCTGCTCGACGATGTCGAGTCCCAGCGCCCGCAGCTGCGCCACCTTGTCGGCGTTGTTGGTCAGCAGGCGCACCCGCTCGACGCCAAGATCGGCCAGGATGCCGGCGGCCGCGGCGTAGTCGCGGGCGTCGGCGGGAAGGCCAAGTGCGAGGTTGGCGTCGACGGTGTCGAGGCCGCGCTCCTGCAGCGAGTATGCGCGCAGCTTGTTGATCAGACCGATGCCGCGTCCTTCGTGCCCACGCATGTACACCACGACGCCGCCGTCCTGCTCGATCGCGTCGAGGGCGGCCTCGAGCTGCGGGCCGCACTCGCACTTGAGCGAGCCGAACGCCTCGCCGGTGAGGCACTCGGAGTGCACGCGCACGAGCGGGGCGTCGCCCAGCTCGCCCGACACGACCGCGATGTGGTCGGTGCCGGTGGTGCGGTCCTTGTACGCGAGGAATCGGAATTCGCCGTGTCCGGTGGGCACGCGGGCCTCGGCCCGCAGGCTCACGCGGCGCTTGTGACCGCTGCGGACCGCCGGGTCGCACGGGTGGTGCTCGTCGAGGTACGCCGTCAGCTGCTCGATCGTGATGACGGGGATGCCGTACTCGGCTCCCAGTTCCTGCAGTCCTGGCAGCCGCATCATGCTGCCGTCGTCCGCGACGACCTCGCCGATGACGCCGACCGGGGCAAGGCCGGCGAGGCGTGTCAGCTCGACGGCGGCCTCGGTGTGGCCGGCGCGCTCGCGCACGCCGCCGTCCACCGCTCGCAGCGGAAGGATGTGGCCGGGGCGGATGACGCTCGCCGGGGTGGACTCGGGATCGGCGAGCACGTTGAGCGTGTGTGCGCGATCAGAGGCGCTGATGCCCGTGGACTGGCGATCGGCGGCGTCGACGCTCACGGTGTAGGCGGTGCCGCGGGCATCCTCGTTGACTTCGACCATGGGGGGAAGATCGAGCCGGTCCGCCCAGTCGCCGGGCATCGGCGCGCACAGGAACCCACTGGTCCAGCGGACGGTCCAGGCCACCCACTCGGGCGTTGCCAGCTGTGCCGAGAGCACGACGTCGCCTTCGTTCTCGCGGTTCTCATCGTCGGCGACGATGACGGGCTTTCCCGAGCGCAGCGCCTCCAGTGCTTCGGGGATCGTGGAAAGGCTCATTCGGAGCCTCCTTCCGTCGGTGCGGCGGTGGCCGCAGGCGAAGCCGGCGCTGCCGGAGCGGCGGGGGCGAAAGCCAGGAGGCGCTGCACGTGGCGCGCCAGGATGTCGGTCTCGAGGTTGACCCGGTCGCCCGGCTCCAGCGCGCCGAGCGTGGTGGCGGAGAGAGTCTCGGGGATGAGCGAAACCTCGAACCATGCACCGTCTGTGGTCGCCGCAGCCGGTGCGGGGCTGGCACCGCTGACCGTGAGCGACACCCCGTCCACGGCGATCGAGCCCTTGTCGACTACGAGGGGAGCGAGCTCGGACGGCAGGCCGATCCGCAGAACTCGCCACTGCGCGCCCGGGCGCACTTCGAGCACGTCACCGGTGCCGTCGATGTGTCCCTGCACGATGTGACCGCCGAGGCGTCCGTGGGCGGCGGTGGCCCGCTCGAGATTGACGGCTCGGCCCGCCTCGACGCCGGCGAGTGTCGACATGTCGAGTGTCTGCTTCATGACATCCGCGGTGAACCATTCGTCGCCCTGGTCGACGACGGTGAGACACACGCCGCTGACCGAGATCGAGTCGCCGTGCGCGGCATCCGATACCGCCTTCGGTCCCTCGACGGTCAGGCGCACGCCGTCGCCCGACGGCTCGACGGCGGTGATACGACCGATCTCTTCGACGATTCCGGTGAACATCAGGCGTCTCCTTCTGACGTGGGTGGGCCCACGCGCCCCGAGGCTCCGCACGACGCGTCAGCGGCGTGTGGAGTGGGCGTGGGGATGGCGATGACGAGCATGTCGTCGCCGAGAGTCTGAACGCTCGACACCGACAGTCGGCGGGCGTGTGAGATGGTGTCGACGCCGATGTCGCGCAGTGCGAGCATGTCGCCCCCGAGCAGCACCGGCGCGACGTAGACGAGCAGCTCGTCGGCCAGCCCCTCGCGCACGAAGGACGCCGCGACGGTCGGTCCGCCCTCGACGAAGACACGGTGGGCGCCGCGCATGCGCAGGTCGTCGAGCACCGCCATGAGGTCGCCGGAGTACTGCAGGAAGCGGTGGGGATGCCGGTGCACCAGCGCGTCGTCCGGGACCGGACGCGCACCGAGCACCACCGGCAGCGGCTGCTGCGGCAGCAGCGTTCCGTCCTCGGCACGCGCGGTGAGCGCGGGGTCGTCCGTGAGCACCGTCCCGGTCCCGACGACGATGACGTCCGACTGGGCCCGCCGGCGGTGCACGTCGGCGCGGGCAGCGGGGCCCGTGATCCATTTGCTGGTGCCATCGGATGCCGCGGCCCGGCCATCGAGGCTCTGCGCCCACTTGACCGTCACGTGCGGGCGTCCGAGGCTCTGCACCGCGAGCCAGGAATCCAGCAGAGCGTGCCCTTCTTCGAGCAGAACCCCGGCCTCGACATCCACGCCTGCTCGGCGCAGTCTCGTCGCGCCACCGGACGACCGCGCCCCCGGATCGGCGACCGCGTACACGACGCGGGCGACGCCTGCGGCGATCAGTGCTTCGGCACAGGGCCCGGTGCGACCGGTGTGGTTGCACGGTTCGAGGGTCACGACGGCCGTGGCTCCTCGGGCCTCGCCCGGCGCGAGCCGGGAGAGCGCATCGACCTCGGCGTGCGGTGTGCCCGCCCCTCGATGCCACCCTTCGGCCAGCACGGTGCCGTCGGTGGCGAGGATCACCGCGCCCACCTGCGGATTCACGCCGCGAGGACCTTGCCCGGCGATCGTGAGCGCACGACGCATCGACTCGCGTTCTGCTGCGCTCGCCATCCGTGCCTCGTTTCGCCACCGTGTTCCAGGCGCTCCGGGGCAGGGGAAGCGGCGGCGCGCGTGACGCCACCCGTGCTGCCTCCCATCCGGACTAGCGACACGGCCCACTTTCGGACCTCGTCGCATCACCGTCGGTCCCGGATTTCCACCGGGTCGACCGTGGCGGCATCCGAATCGGATGCGGAGCCTCGGCTCGCGGACTATCACCGCCGGTTCGGATTCTCACCGACCCCGGAGCACGTTGATGCTCTCGAGTGTAGTCAACGCCGCATCGGTGGATTCATTCCATGTCGACGCATGCAACATGGCGTCACTCGGCCAGAGCTCTCGCCACGGCCTCGTCGACGACGAGATCGGTCGCGAGGCCCGCCGCCAACGCGCCGCGCAGACTCGTGATCTTCGCGACGCCCGACACGACACAGAGCCGTCGGGCAACCGCGCGCAGGACGTCCAGCTGCGGGCCGGTCGCTCTGTCGTTCAACGGGATGCCGTCGCTCGACCCGTCCGCGCGGAAGAACACTGTCGCCACATCGCCGACGACACCTTCCGACGCGAGGACGGAGAGCTCGGGAGCCTCGAGATAGCCGCCGGAGTACACGTGGCTGGGCACCGTCGATCCGGCCGAGCCGGTGCTGAAGACGACGAGGTCCATGGCCGACTGCATCGCGAGGATGCGCTGGGTACTGCGCTCGCGCCACATCGCGCGCTTGGTCTGAGGGTCGTCGAAGAACGCCGGCACGGGGAACTGCTGTGCGCTGCCGCCGTACGCGGAGGCGAAGCGGCTCAGGATCTCGCTCGCGTAGAGGAGTCCCGTTGTCTGGGTGTTGCCCGAGCCGTTGAGCTGGACGAAGCGAGTGCCGTGCACCGGCTTGGGCAGCAGTCGCCGACTCATGGCGGCGGTCGTCGAGCCCCACGCGACGCCCACTGTCATGTCGTCCACGATGAGGTCGCCGAACAGGTGGGCGGCGGCGACGGCCACCCGCTCGAGACGCTCGACCTCGCTCGCATCGTCGGGGACGGGCACCACGTGGGCGGTCACGCCGAAGCGGTCGGCGAGCCGTTCCTCCAGGAGCTGAGGTGCCGCGAAAGGGGAGCGGATGCGGATGTCGACGATGCCCGTCGCGCGGGCGCGCGCGAGCAGCCGCGACACCGTCGACCGCGAGGTGCCGAGTTCCCGCGCGATGGCCTCCATCGTGCGGTCCTGCACGTAGTAGAGGTGCGCGGCCGTGAGCGCTCGCTGAACATCCCGCTCGTCGTCCAGCTCGTCCATGAGCGACATCATTGCACGTATGTGCAGATGCCCTGCAACAACGTCCAGCGATGTCATGATGGAGTCACGACGAAGAAGGAACGGCAGGCGATGGCAATGACCCGGGGCACAGGGCGCACGTTCGACTCTCTGGCGGAACGGCCCTACGCCGATGTCCTCATCATCGGCGGCGGGATCAATGGGCTCGCCACCTTCCGGGACCTCGCTATGCAGGGCGTCGACGTCGTCCTGGTCGAACGCGATGACTTCGTGAGCGGGGCATCCGCCGCCTCCTCCCACATGATCCACGGCGGCATCCGCTACCTCGAGAACGGGGAGTTCCGGCTCGTGCACGAAGCCGTGACAGAGCGCAACGACCTCCTCCGCATCGCGCCGCACTACGTCCGTCCGCTGCAGACGACGATCCCGATCTTCTCGACGTTTTCGGGCGTACTGAGCGCGCCCCTGAGATTCCTCCGGCACGGCGGCGGCGCGCACACCGAGCGCGGCGCGGCGCTCATCAAGATCGGACTGGTGATCTACGACTCGTTCTCTCGCGGGGGCGGACGCGTCCCGCGGCACGCCTTCCGCGGCCGCAAGCGCTCGCTTCGAGAACTGCCGGAATTGAACCCCGACATCAAGTACACCGCCACATACTGGGACGCCTCGCTGCACGACCCCGAGCGGCTGGCGATCGACGTACTGCGCGACGGACGCGACGCCGGCGTCGACACGGCGCGCGCCGCGAACTACACGGCGGCGGTGGGCGTCGAGCAGGGCCGCGTCGTGCTGCGCGACATGGTGTCGGGGCGCGACGTGGCGTTCGCGGCATCCGTCGTCATCAACGCCTCGGGGCCGTGGACCGACCTTACGAACGAGGCCCTCGGCCACGCCACCCGCTACATGGGCGGCACGAAGGGGTCCCACATCGTCGTGGACAATCCGGCGCTGCTGGCCGCGACGGGCGGACGCGAGCTGTTCTTCGAGAACGAGGACGGCCGGATCGTGCTCATCTACCCGATCAAGGGGCGGGTGCTGGTCGGCACGACCGACCTCGAACACGACATGGCCGACCCGATCGTGTGCACCGAGGCCGAGGTCGACTACTTCATCGACCTCATCGCGCAGGTGCTGCCGAAGATCCCGGTCGACCGCTCGCAGATCGTCTACCGCTTCTCCGGCGTAAGGCCGCTGCCGGGGCACGGCGACCTCGCACCCGGCTTCGTCTCTCGGGACTACCGCATCGAGGCGACACCACTCGCGGGCGCGGATGCCACGGTGCTGAGCCTCGTCGGCGGCAAGTGGACGACCTTCCGCGCGTCGGCAGAGCACCTGGCCGACCGTGCTCTCGAGCTGCTGGCACAGCCGCGACGCCGCACCACCAAGGGCGTCGCGATCGGCGGAGGCAAGGGGTTCCCGACGACCGAGCGGGCGCGGCAGCAGTGGATCTCGGGGCACGCCGACGGACTTCCCGCCGATCGCGTCGGGACGCTCCTGGACCGTTATGGAACCGTCGCGACGAGTGTGATCCGAGCGATCGCGGACGACCCGGATGATCGGATGCTCGACCACGTGCCCGGCTTCACCACGGCCGAGCTGCGCTTCCTCGCCGAGACCGAGGACGTCGTGCATCTCGATGACCTGCTCATGCGGCGCACGAGCATCGCCTTCGTCGGGGGAGCGACCGAGGCCGCCGCGGCCGAGATCGCCGCGACGGTGGCGCCGGTTCTCGAGTGGGATGACGCGCGCGTCGAGTCCGAGGTCGCTCGCGGGCTGCGAGCCGTGCACGCGGCAGACCCGTCCTGGGCCGGGGCGACCGCCGCCAGCCGATAGCCTGACCGCAGCCGGACGCGAGGGCGTGCCGGCCACGCACGCGGGCGCAGCCGCCCGTCAGGAAGGAGACGATCTTGGGCGACCACGTGCTCGCGATCGATCAGGGAACCACCTCGACCCGCGCCATCGTCTTCGACGGCGGCGGCCAGGTGGTCGCGTCCGCGCAGCGCGAACACGAGCAGATCTTCCCGCGCGCCGGGTGGGTCGAGCACGACCCCGTCGAGATCTGGACCAACACCGAATGGGTGATCGCCTCCTGCCTGTCGCGTGCGCGAGTCGCGGCATCCGATGTGGCCGCCATCGGCGTGACGAACCAGCGTGAGACGGCGATCGTGTGGGAGAAGCGCACCGGCCGCCCGGTCTTCAACGCACTCGTCTGGCAGGACACCCGCACGCAGCCGCGCGTCGACCGGCTCGCGCAGGACGGCGGAGCCGACCGGTTCGCGCACACGACCGGCTTGCCGCTGGCGACGTACTTCTCGGCGTCGAAGGTCGCGTGGATCCTCGAGAACGTGCCCGGTGCGAGGGCCGCCGCCGAGGCCGGGGAGCTGTTGTTCGGCACGCCCGACACGTGGGTGGTGTGGAATCTCACGGGCGGCACGCGCGGCGGCATCCATGTCACCGATGTCACGAACGCCTCGCGCACGCTGCTGATGGACCTGCGCACCCTGGACTGGGCCGATGACCTGCTCGAGGTCTGGGGCATCCCGCGCGCCATGATGCCCGAGATCCGGTCGTCGTCCGAGGTGATGGGTCACTCGCGCCTGCCGTCCGTGCTCGACGGGGTGCCGATCGCCGGCATCCTCGGAGATCAGCAGGCGGCCACGTTCGGGCAGGCCGCGTTCGACGCCGGCGAGTCGAAGAACACCTACGGCACCGGCAACTTCCTGCTCGTCAACACCGGCACCGAGATCGTGCGGTCGGGCAGCGGCCTGATCACCACGGTGGCCTACCGGTGCGGCGACGAGCCCGCGCGCTACGCGCTGGAGGGATCGATCGCCGTGACCGGATCGCTCGTGCAGTGGCTGCGCGACAATCTCGGCATCATCCAGCGGTCCGAAGACGTTGAGACGCTCGCGGCGAGCGTCGACGACAACGGAGGCGCCTACTTCGTTCCGGCGTTCTCGGGCCTGTTCGCGCCGTACTGGCGGCCGGACGCGCGCGGTGCGCTCGTCGGCCTCACGAGGTACGTCAACAAGGCCCACATCGCGCGAGCCGCATTGGAATCCACCGCGTTCCAGACGCGCGACGTCATCGACGCGGTCATCACCGACACGGGGCGAGGACTTGACGAACTGCGCGTCGACGGCGGCATGACGCGCGACGACCTGCTCATGGAGTTCCAGGCCGACATCCTCGGCATCCCCGTCGTGCGGCCGAAGGTGATCGAGACGACGGCGCTCGGCGCCGCGTACGCGGCCGGGCTCGCCACGGGGGTGTGGCGCGACCGCGACGAGTTGCGGGCGCACTGGCAGGAGGACGTGCGCTTCGAGCCGCGGATGCCGCAGGACGAACGCGAGCGCCGGTGCCGCATGTGGCGCAAGGCCGTGTCGAAGTCGCTTGACTGGGTCGACGACGATGCCCGGGTGCTCATGGGCACCACCGAGGGCTGAGTTACTTCAGCAGGCGTGACAGGCGCCGGTCGGCGAGGATCTTGCCGCCGGTCTGGCACGTCGGGCAGTACTCCAGCGAGTTGTCGGCGAAGAAGACGCTGCGCACCTCGTCGCCGCACACGGGGCAGGTTTCGCCGCGTCGTCCGTGCACCTGCATGCCGCGCCGCTTGGCGTCTTTGAGCTCGGCGGGAGGCTTGCCGGATGCCTCGGTCACCGCATCCGTCAGCGTCTGTGTCATCGCGGCGTAGAGTCGGTCGATGTCGTCCGCGGTGAGGCTCGAGGCGAGCGCATAGGGCGACATCTTGGCAGCGTGCAGAATCTCGTCGGAGTACGCGTTGCCCACGCCCGCGAGCGTCGCCTGATCCCGCAGCACGCCCTTGATCTGGGTGCGCCGCCCCTCGAGCAGCGAGGCCAGCGTGTCGCGCGTGAACCCCGGGTCGAGGGGATCGGGGCCGAGCCGCGCGATGCCGGGGACGTCGGACGGGTCGCGAGCGACGTACACGGCGAGCGACTTCTTGGTGCCGGCCTCGGTGAGATCGAACCCCGACCCGTCGCTGAGCGCGACGCGCAACGCGATCGGCGTCTTGCCGGGTTTGATGAGGGTCGGGGCGAGCTCGTCGGTGAACCGCAGCCAGCCGGCCTTCGCGAGGTGGAAGATCAGGTGGGGCCCCGTGGTAGCGAGGTCCACGAACTTGCCGTGGCGAGACGCTCCGGTGATCTCGGCATCCTTCAGCGCGTCGATCGGCGGGTCGTAGGTCTTCAGCGCCGCGATGTTGCCCACCATCGAGCGGGTGATGCGCAGCCCCGTGACGCGCTCGCCGAGGAAGTCGACGAGCCCCTGCACCTCGGGCATCTCGGGCATGCGCTCATCCTGCCACGCGTCACCGACGTGACGCACGCGAGGGCAGCAACGGCTTCAGCCTTCGATGACGGGCCAGGGCTGCGGCATCCGGTCGTCCGTGCGTAAGAGCGCCGCGATCCAGCCGTCGTCGCGGCCGAACGAGCCGACGAGCGCCTCGCGGAGGGTGCCTTCGTAGCGGAAGCCCAGGGTCCGTGCGGCGCGCGCCGAGCCGACGTTGCCGACGACGGCACGCCATTCGATGCGGTGCAGATCCGCTCCGGCGGGGTCGAAGCCCCAGTCGATCACCGCGCGCGATGCCTCGATCAGCAGCCCGCGCCGACGCGACCACGGTGAGACCCAGTAGCCGAGCTCACCGCCACCTCGGCCGTCCAGCCGGTACAGGCCGATCATCCCGGCCAGCACTTCGCCCTCGCGCATCGCCCAGGTCACGTGCGCGCCGCTCTTCCACTCCTCGGCGACCTTCGGCACGAACTCCTCGGCGTGACGACGTTCGTACGGAGACGGCACCGTCGTGTACCGCTGGGTGTCGGCATCCTGACACGCGTCGAAGATCGCGTCGACGTCGTCGAGTGTCGGGAGCGACAGCTCGAGCCGTTCGGTGCGCAGGGTGACGGGCTCCATCGCACCACCGTAGGGGATCCGGATCCCTTCCTCCTTCCCTCCCTTCCCGCTCCGCTTCCTTCGCCCACCATGTCCCTCCCGCGCCGACCATGTCGGTTTTGCAGCGAGCATGTCGACATGCTCGGCGCAAAACCCACATGCTCGGCGCAAAACCCACATGCTCGGCGACGAGGCGGGGGGATGGAGAGGGAGGCGAAGGGGGGAGACGGCGGCTGCGGGTCAGACGCGGCGGAGGAGGCCGACCTTGTCGTAGACGTCGGCGAGCGTACGGCCCGAGACCTCGTCGGCCTTGGCGGCGTTCATGGCCAGCACGCGGTCGAGCTCGGCGGGGTCGTCGAGCAGCTCGAGCGCGCGGGCGCGCACCGGGCCGAACTCCTCCACGACCACGTCGGCGAGGCCCTTTTTGAAGTCACCGTAGCCGCGGCCGGCATACTCGTCCTCGATCGAAGGGATCTGGCGGCCGGTCAATGCCGCGTAGATCACGAGCAGGTTCGACACGCCGGGCTTGGCCTCGCGGTCGTACCGCACCGAGCCTTCGGAGTCGGTGACGGCCCGCATGATCTTCTTCGCCGACACGGCCGGGTCATCGAGCAGCCAGAGCACCCCGGCATCCGACTCCGCCGACTTCGACATCTTCGCGATCGGGTTCTGCAGGTCGTAGATGCGCGCGGTCTCCTGCTGGATCACCGGCATCGGCACGGTGAACGTCTTGCCGAACCGGCTGTTGAAGCGCTCGGCGAGGTCGCGCGTGAGCTCGACGTGCTGCTTCTGGTCGTCGCCGACGGGCACGATGTCGGTCTGATAGAGGAGGATGTCGGCGGCCATCAGCACCGGGTAGGTGAAGAGCCCCACCGAGGTCGCGTCCGCGCCATACCGCTGCGACTTGTCTTTGAACTGCGTCATGCGCCCGGCCTCGCCGAAGCCCGTGATGGTCGACAGGATCCAGGCGAGCTCGGCGTGCGCGCGCACGTGCGACTGCACGTACAGGGTCGACTTCGACGGCTCGATGCCGGCGGCGATGTACTGCGCGGCGGTGCGACGGGTCTTCTCGCGCAGGTGCTCGGGGTCCTGCGCGACCGTGATCGCGTGCAGGTCGACGACGGAGAAGAACGCCTCGTACGAGAGCTGGAGGTCGCGCCACTGCATGAGCGCCCCGATGTAGTTGCCGATCTGGAGCGAGTCGGCGGAGGGCTGCATGCCGGAGTACAGACGCGGTTTGCTCACCACACGATCCTAAGGGCGACGGATGCTTCAGCCGGTCGCGCGCGCGCGACGCTCGAGTCCCTCCAGCAGGATGTCGAGCGCGAACTCGAACTCGACGCGGTCGTCGCACCAGCCCAGGGTGCCGACCTCGTCTTCGTGCACGACCTCCGCGAGCATGGCCTGCACGTTCGGCATGAGGGCGCCGAGCTCGGCAACCCGCGCGGGGTCCACCTCGCCATCGGTCCCCGGCGGGTCGTCGAGGATCAGCTCCTGCGAGAAGCCGAACTGGCGGCTGCCGAGCGTGTGCATGGCGTGATGGATGAGGTCCCACGACAGCCCGCCCGATCGCATGACCGAGACGTTGGTGTCGACCCACGTGGCGAAGGCGGGGGTCATCGTGCCGCGCGCCTCGAGGGCGCGGGGCACCCACGGGTGGTGGAGGAGCACTTCGCGCGCGGCGAGGATCCGGGTGCGCAGATGGTCTTGCCACGACGGCGGCGGGGGAGTGGTCGCGTGTGCCGCACGCTCTCCGACGTCTTCGAAGATGAGGTCGAGCGCGCCGGTGATGACGGCGTCCTTGCCGCGCACGTGGTAGTAGATCGACATGGGCTCGACGCCCAGCTGCTGTGCGAGACGGCGCATCGTGAGCGCGTCGATCCCGCCGTCGTCGGCGATCGAGATCGCTTCGCGCAGCACGCGCTCGCGCGAGAGCGGCTCCCTGCGCGGCGTCGTCGCGGCCGTCGTCATGCCTGACCTCCCGCGTCCACGGTACCGCCCCCGCGCAAGCTCGGGCGCGAACACGGAGGCACAAAGAAGGCTGGACATCGGTTGCGAAATCCGCTACCTTACGTTGTAAGTCGTACATCGTAAGGTACGAATCCAGAGCGGAGACTCCCGATGAGCAGCACCGATCACGACCACGCCCCCGGCAAAGCTCCTGCGGTGGCATCCGTTCCCGGCCAGACCATGCGTGCTGCCGTCGTCCACCGCTTCGGCGGTCCGGATGTCGTGGCGGTGGAACGGGTGCCGCGACCCGAGCCGCGCGAGGGCGAGATCCTCGTCCGGGTGCACGCCGCGAGCGTCAGCATCGCCGACCACCGGGTCCGGGCGCGCGACGTGCCGCGCGGGCTGCGCATCCCCACGATGTTCGCGCTCGGCATGACGCGGCCGCGGCACCCTGTGCTCGGCATGGACGCCGCCGGCGTCGTCGCGCAGGTCGGCGCAGGCGTGACGGGGTTCGCGCCGGGAGACCGGGTGCTGCTCATGCACGGCGCGCGCTTCGGGTGTCACGCCGAATACACGACGATCTCCGCCGGAGGAGCGGTGACGAAGATCCCGGACGGCGTCTCGTTCGTCGACGCGGCGGCCGTGCCGTTCGGTTTCGTCACGGCGGACGCCTTTCTCGAGGCCGGCCGTATCGGGCCGGGGCAGCACGTGCTGGTCAACGGGGCGTCGGGCGCCGTGGGGTCAGCGGCCGTGCAGCTGGCGAAACTGCGCGGCGCGACGGTGACCGCCGTCACGAGCGCGGGCAACGCCGAGCTGGCTCGCGACCTCGGCGCCGATCACGTGATCGATTACGCGCGCGAGGACTTCTCGGCGGGCGGCATCGAATACGACGCGATCGTCGAGTGCGTCGGCAACGCGCCTCACGCACGGTCGGTACGCGCGCTCCGGCCGGGTGGGGTGCTGCTGCTCGTGATCGCCGATCTTGCAGGGATGCTGGGGTCGAAGCTGCGACCCACGCGTGACGGCATCCGGCGCATCCAGGACGTCGCCGCCGTGACGGGCCCCCAGCTGGCGCGGCTCGCCGAGCTCGCCGCGACCGGAGCCATCCGGCCCGTCATCGACCGCGTGTATGAGCTCGAGGCGATCCGCGAAGCCCACGAGTACGTCGCCACCGGGCGCAAGCGCGGCAATGTCCTCATCACGCTCGGTGAGTGAGGCGATCGCGCGGAGGTCCTATTCGAAGGGCTCGACCGGGACCGGTGCCGCCGCCCCGACGAACGCCACGATCTGGTGACCGCCGGGATTCGTCTGCTCCGCCACGGTGATCCAGTTGTTCGTGACCCACACGTTGCCCGATGGGTCGACGGCGATGCCCGTGCTGCGGGTCAGACCGTCGAAGGCGTACCCGGTGTCGTCGGGTGAGATCGCCTCGCCCGTGACCAGGCCGCGCGGGCAGGTGGTGGCATCCGCTCCGCAGAATGCGGCGACCCGCTGCTCGCTGAAGTCGGCGACCCACAGATTGCCGTCGCCGTCCGTCGCGATACCCCACGGGAGTGTCACGCCGCCGCCGGTGTACGGCGTGGAGACGGTGCCGTCCGGCGCGATCATCGTGACCGACGGCGTGCCGCGTCCTTCCGCGGTCCGGTCGGGGCACGGCAGCGTGATACCGCCGGAGTTCGCCACCCACACGTTGCCCGCCGCATCCGCGGCGATGCCCATCGGCCGATCGAAACCCTGGGTCAGCGGAGAGAAGGGTGCTGCTGTGCCGTCGCGATCGAGCACGGCGACGGCGCTGTTCACCGTGCCGGTGATGAAGACGTTCTGTCCGTTGTCGACGATCGCGAAGGGCGCATCGAGCCCGAACGAGCCGAGGTTGCGCGCCTGCGCAGGATCACCCCCGGGGTAGACGGCCACCGAATCGTTGCCGCAGTTGGCGATCCACAGATCGCCGTTGGCGTCGAACTCGATGCCCTGCGGCCAGCTCAGGTCTCCCTGCGTGAAACCGGTGTCGGGAGACAGCGGGCTGTCACCCTCGAAGAGAGACATGCTGTTGTGCAGCGGCTGATCCTCCTCGGGGCATCCCGGAGCCGGCGCAGCGAACCCGTAGTTGCTGAACCACAGCCGCCCGGTGCGGTCGAACTCGATACCGAAGCCCGAGCCGCTCAGTCCGCCGCCCTCGAGCGTGGTGATCAGCTCGCCGTTCGGGGCGAATCCGAAGGCCTGATCGCTGCCGCACACGGCGACGGAGGGGTCGGCGTTGTACTGGTAGTTGTTGTTGATCCAGATGTTTCCGTCCGGGTCGATGGCGAAGTTGCCAGGGCCGGCGAGCGACTCGCCGTCGCCGTCGAAGCGCAGCGCGAGCGTCCAAGCGGCGGGCGGGTCGGAGAGTCCCGGGTTCTCGCCGTTCGCTCTCGTCGCCACGTCGAACAGCGCCGCAACCGAAGCCGACGGGTCGCGCGCGATCGCCGCGAAGGCGGCGGGCGCGGTCGCCGGCACGGCGTCGTCGGCGCCGGCGTCGAACAGCACGTCGCACGCGTCGTCGTCGGTCAGGCAGGCGCCCAGAATGTCGGTCAGTGAGGTGAAGGTGGCGAGCGTGCTCGTCTCGGATCCGTTCGGCGAGGTCGTGAGAACCTCGCCGTAGTCGCCCGACACCGGGTCGGCGAGATTGGCCGCCATGCTCGTCGCGTTCGCCAGCCACTTCGCTTCGCCCGAGGGGGCGCTGTCGTCGTAGAACTGGGCGAGCCCGTATCCGGCCGCGACCGTCGTTCGCTCGTTGAGCGTGACCTCGCTCGCGTCGGCGGCCGCGACCGCGGCCAGCAGGGCCCGATCCGAGTCGGCCGGTCGTGCGTCGACGTACACGATGCCGGCGTCTCCGGCGTCGAGTTCGAAGGCGCCGGCATCGTCGGTCGTGGCGGTCGCGCCCGGTTCGGCTGCGTCCGCTCCGAGGGTCCACGCGGTGACCGTCCATCCGGCCGCGTCGACGCCACCGGCGACGGGGTCGATGGATCCGGTGAGCGTCGGCTCCGATTCGGCCGCCGGGGCGCAGCCGCCCAGAACCAGCGCGGCCGCCACCGCCATGAGCGCGCTCGCGCTCGCGAGCATCTTCCGGTCGTGCACAGTAACCCCCGTCCGTGGCCTTCCCCTCGCGGAGTCTAGCCATACGAGGTTTCGCGCCAGAGAAGGCGCTCCTCGACACCGCCCGCCCCGGCGCCGGACGGCTTGCTCCGACCGGGCTACCTGCCGACGGTGTAGTCCGCGACGACGGGGGCGTGGTCGCTCCAGCGGGTGTCCCACGAGGGTGCGCGCACGACGCGGTAGTCCGCCACGCGCTCGCCGAGCGCCGGAGTGGCGAGGTGGTAGTCGATCCGCCAGCCCGCGTCGTTGTCGAACGCGCGCCCGCGCATGGACCACCACGTGTACGGTCCGTCGACGTCACCGTGGAATCGTCGGCCGACATCGACCCAGCCGAGCCCCGTTCCCACCGAGCCGTCGACGCCGGCGACCTCGGTTCCGGCTTCGCCGAAGAACCGGTCGAAGTAGGCGCGCTCGCGGGGGAGGAACCCGGACTTCTTGACGTTGCCCTTCCAGTTGCGGATGTCGAGCTCGCGGTGCCCGACGTTCAGGTCGCCCATCACGAGGGCGAGCGGCGACGCGGCGGCCAGCTGCGGCAGCCGCGCCTCCATCGCGTCCAGGAACGCCCATTTCGCATCCTGCCGCGGGGTCTCGGCCTCGCCTGTGTGGACGTAGGCGCTGACCACGATCAATCGCTCGCCGTCGATGTCGAAGTCGGCTTCGATCCACCGCCCGGCACTGTCCAACGGCTCGGGTCCGAGCACGCGGCGCACCTCGACCGACGGCATCCGGCTCGCGACCGCCACGCCGGCACGGCCCTTCGCGAGCGCTTCATCGTTGACGATCTCCCAGCCGGGCAGGGCGGCGCGCAGCTCTTCTTCGGTGGCGCGGACCTCCTGGAGGGCCATCACGTCGATGTCTGCGGCGTCGAGCCACTCGAGCATGCCCTTGCGCGTTGCCGCGCGGATTCCGTTGACGTTGACAGAGGCGATGCGAACACGGCGAGACACGCCCGCCAGCCTATCCAGCCCCGCCGACACTCACTCGAACAAACTGCCCGCGTGCTTCGGTGCGGGGGGAGCGGATGCCTGCACCTGCGCCAGCTCCTGCTCGGCGCTGCGCACCGCGCGGTCGGCCGCCCACGCGCGGAACCACGGTGCAGCGTCGCGGGCCTGCTGCGCGGTGCGCAGGCGCACGCGGGCGGCCACCACCAGCGCGGCATGCTCGGCGGCGACGCGCTCCGCGTCACTCTGCGGACGCAGCGGGATGTCCTGGTCCTCGGCCGAGATGGCGATCCACGAGGCGGCAACGAGGATGATGATCCCGATGATCCGGAACCACAGCAGCATGCCGACGAAGATCGCGAAGGTCGCCAGCAGCGCGTTGGTCGGCGTGTAGATGAAGAGCCATCCGGTGAACAGCTGCAGGACGGTGATCGCGCCGCCGCCCAGCAGTGCCCCCGGCCAGATGCGCCGCCAGGGCAGCTTGGTCCCGGTGAGGAAACGGATGAGCGCGGCCAGGGCCGCGGTGAAGATCACGAACGAGATGAGGATCGAGCCGATGCGGGTCGCAATGCCGAACCAGCCCGACGAATCGCTCCACCCGAACAGCCCGAAGACGAGCTGCAGCGCCCAGGTTCCGATCGAGGTGGCAGCGAAGCCGAGCAGAAGCGCCAGCGCGAACAGGATGGCGCCCAACAGGTCGCGAGCCTTCAGCATGAAGTAGCTGCGAAGGTCCGGCGGCAGCCCGAAGATGTCGCGCACGGCACGCCGGGCGAAGGTGACGAAGCCGATGGCGGTCCACAGCAGTGTCCCGAGGGCGATCGCACCCGTGATGCCGAGCACGCCGGCGTTGCTCGTGGCGATCGCGGTGACCTGTTCCGGCGTGAAAAGGCCGTTCTCGCTGATCAGTCCGGGGATGTAGCTGTTGATGAGATCGATGAGCCCGTCGACCGCCTCCGAGCTGCCGCCGAGCCACAGCCCGGCGATCGCGAAGGCGACGTAGATCCCCGCGAACGTGGCGAACAGGGCCTGGTAGCTGACGCCCGCCGCGAGGAGGAAGCCGTTGCGCTGCAGGAACCGTCGCCACACGCGCACCGGAAACCACGCGAGCGTGCGCTGTGTGAGGGCGGTGGCCCGGTTGATCGGCTCGTCGAAGCGTTCGCGCAGGCTCTCCTGGGTCGCCTCCCACCGCTCCCGCAGAGACTCCTCCTCGCGCTGCGCCGCGTCCGCCTGAACCTGCGCGTGCCGGTGCCGGTGCCGGCCGGATCGGCCCTTTTCGCTCACGATGTCAGATTAGCGATGACGGATGCCTCGTCCCGCGGTGGACGCGGCATCCGTTCTCGTCTGGAATCGCGGCACCGCGAAGAGCACCGCCGCCAGCGCGACCGCGGGAAGCAGGAACGCCGGCCCGAGCCCGGGCGCATCCGCCAGCAGTCCGACCACCACGGCGCCGAGGATCGCCCCGGCGTAGTTGAAGAGGTTCACGCGCGCGATGACCTGGTCGCTATGGCGCGGGTCGAGCTCGCCGGCGGCGCCGAAGGTCACCGGGATCAGCACGCCCGCCGACACACCGGCCAGCGCGAACCCGGCCACCGCCGCTGCCGGAACCGGAACCAGCGCGACGAGGGCGCAGCCGACGGCCGAGACGCTCGCCGCGATCGCGACGAGCCGGCGCCGGCCGATCGCCGTCACAAGTCGGTCGGTCACCAGCCGCGTGACCAGCACCACCGACTGGTACGCGGCATAGCCGAGCGGCGCGATCCAGGCGAGTGCGGACAGGTCGTCCTGCAGGTACACCGTGCTCCACGTGCTCACCGCCGAGTCCGCGACGAAGACCGCGAGCACCACGAGGCCGAACACCCAGATGCCCGCCCGGGGGAGGCGCGCCCGCTCGGCCTTCGGCAGCGCCTCATCCACCGGGGTCTCGCGAAGGCCGAGTCGGGCCACGACGATCGCGGCGCCGAGTGCGATCGCGGCGGCGCACGTCAGCGCGATGCCGGCGGCAAGGGCGGATGCCGCAACCACCGAGACCAGCAGGGCGCCGGCGATCGCAGCAGCCGTGGCGCCGGCGAAGAATCCGCCGAGCAGATGCCGGCCGTATGCGCGCTGGACGGCGACGCCCTGCATCGCGGCCGCGGCGTCGACACAGCCGAGGCCGATGCCGAAGACCGCGAAGGCCGCCGCGAATCCCGCGAAAGGAGTGGGCACGGCGATCACCGGAAGCGCGACCGCCTGGATCACGAGCCCGAGCGCGAGTGCCGCGCGGCTGCCGAAGCGCACGGCGACGAGATTGGCCAGCACCGATCCCGCCGCGGCGGCCAGTGCCACGCCCAGAACCAGCAGCGACACGACCGTGTCATCGACGTCCTGGCGGGCCTTGAGGGCGGGCAAAGACGTGACGACCACGGCGTAGCCGAGGCCCTGTGCCACGTACGCGGCCGAGACCGCGAAGCGCGACGACCGCAGACCTACCGGAACGGATGCCGTCGGCATCCGCTCGTCGTCATGTCGTCCGCCGCCGCCGGATTCGTACTGCGGCCGGTCGCTCCGTTGCGACTCGCCCACTGCGGGCGTCCTAGGGCCGTCCGCGCAGCACGGCCTGCTTGACCTCGGCGATCGCCTTGGTCACCTCGATACCGCGGGGGCAGGCTTCGGTGCAGTTGAAGGTCGTGCGGCACCGCCACACGCCCTCTTTGTCGTTGAGGATGTCCAGGCGCACATCGCCCGCGTCGTCGCGCGAGTCGAAGATGAACCGGTGGGCGTTGACGATGGCCGCGGGGCCGAAGTACTGGCCGTCGGTCCAGAACACCGGGCACGACGACGTGCACGCCGCGCACAGGATGCACTTGGTGGTGTCGTCGAAGACCTCGCGGTCGACGATCGACTGGATGCGCTCCTTGCCGGGCTCGGGCTTGGAGCCCGCGATGAGGAAGGGCTGCACCTCGCGGTAGGAGGCGAAGAACGGCTCCATGTCGACGATGAGGTCCTTCTCGAGCGGCAGGCCCTTGATCGCCTCGACGTAGATCGGCTGCGAGATGTCGAGATCCTTGATGAGGGTCTTGCACGCCAGCCGGTTGCGGCCGTTGATGCGCATCGCGTCCGAGCCGCAGATGCCGTGCGCGCAGGAGCGGCGGAACGACAGTGACCCGTCGACCTCCCACTTGATCTTGTGCAGCGCGTCGAGCACCCGGTCGGTGGAGTAGAGCTCCACATCGTAGTCCACCCAGCGCGGCTCCTCGTCGACCTCCGGGTTGAACCGGCGGATGATGAAGGTCACCAGGAACGACTGGATGCCGGTGTCCTGCGCCGCGGCATCCTCAGCGATCTCCTGGGCGTCGGCATCGGTGCGCTCGATGACGTCTGTGGCTGTGGTCGCCATCAGTACTTCCTCTCCAACGGCGGGTAACGCAACTCGCCGGCCTCGTTCTTCGTGAAGACGACGGGCTTCCAGTCGAGGCGGATGTGGTCGTCCGCGTGCGACGACCCGGCATCTCCGGACAGGTAGGCCATGGTGTGCTGCATGTACTTCTCGTCGTCGCGCGTGGGGAAGTCGTCGCGCATGTGCCCGCCGCGGCTCTCTTTGCGATTGCGGGCGGTCACGACGACCACCTCGGCGATGTCGAGCAGGAACCCGAGCTCTACCGCCTCGAGCAGGTCGGTGTTGTAGCGCTTGCCCTTGTCGTCGACGTGGATGTTCTTGAATCGCTCGCGCAGCTCGGCGATGACCTCGAGCACCTCGCCGAGGGACTCCTCGGTGCGGAACACCTGCGCCTTGCGGTCCATCTCGTCCTGGAGGGTCTTGCGCAGCACCGCGATCCGCTCGGTGCCCTGGTTGTTGCGCAGGCCCTCGATCAGGCCGCGCACCTCAGCAGCCGGGTCCTCCGGAAGCGGCACGAACTCGGCGGTCTTGACGTACTCGACCGCGTTGCGCCCGGCCCGCTTTCCGAACACGTTGATGTCCAGGAGCGAGTTGGTGCCGAGACGGTTCGAGCCGTGCACCGACACGCACGCGCACTCGCCGGCGGCGTACAGGCCGGGAACGACGGTGGTGTTGTCGCTGAGCACCTGGGCTTCGACGTTGGTGGGGATGCCGCCCATCGCGTAGTGCGCGGTGGGCATGACCGGCACCGGCTCGACCACGGGGTCGACACCGAGGTAGGTGCGGGCGAACTCGGTGATGTCGGGGAGCTTGGTCTCGAGCACCTCGGCGCCGAGGTGGGTGCAGTCCAGCAGCACGTAGTCGCGGTGGGGTCCGGCGCCACGGCCTTCGGCCACCTCCTGCACCATGCAGCGGCTGACGATATCGCGCGGTGCGAGGTCCTTGATCGTCGGGGCGTAGCGCTCCATGAAGCGCTCACCCGAGGCGTTGCGCAGGATCGCACCTTCGCCACGCGCGCCTTCGGTGAGCAGGATGCCGAGTCCGGCGAGGCCCGTCGGATGGAACTGGAAGAACTCCATGTCCTCGAGGGGCAGGCCCTTGCGCCAGACGATGCCGACGCCGTCGCCCGTGAGGGTGTGCGCGTTGGAGGTCGTCTTGAAGATCTTGCCGAAGCCGCCGGTGGCGAAGATCACGGCCTTCGAGTGGAAGACGTGGAGGTCACCGGTGGCGAGCTCGTAAGCCACCACTCCGGCGACCTCGGTGCCGCCGGCCTCGCCCTGCACCGTGATGAGGTCGAGCACGTAGAACTCGTTGAAGAAATTGATGCCGAGCTTCACGCAGTTCTGGAACAGCGTCTGCAGGATCATGTGGCCGGTGCGGTCGGCCGCGTAGCACGCGCGACGCACGGGGGATTTTCCGTGATCGGCGGTGTGGCCACCGAAGCGGCGCTGGTCGATCTTGCCCTCGGGCGTGCGGTTGAAGGGCAGGCCCATGTTCTCGAGGTCGATGACCGCGTCGATGGCCTCCCTGGCGAGGATCTCGGCCGCGTCCTGGTCGACGAGGTAGTCGCCGCCCTTGACGGTGTCGAAGGTGTGCCACTCCCACGAGTCCTCTTCGACGTTGGCCAGCGCCGCCGCCATGCCGCCCTGCGCCGCACCGGTGTGCGAGCGCGTCGGGTACAGCTTCGAGATGACGGCCGTCCGAGCCCCCGGTCCCGCCTCGATCGCCGCGCGCATGCCGGCGCCGCCGGCTCCCACGATGACGATGTCGAACTGGTGGTAGTGGACGCCGTCCTTGACGTAGGAGTCCGCGGTCTGAGTGCTCACGTGTCGATTGCCTCGATTGTCTCTTGCGGGGATTCGCTTCAGCTCTGCGCGCTGCAGATCTCGGTGATCACGTCGGACGCGGTCTCGGGGTCGAAGCCGAGGCACGGGTCGAACGTGAACACGACGAGCGTGCCGAGCAGGATCAGGAACGCGGCTGACAGCCACAGCGCCCACACCAGCACACGGCGGGCCGTGGGGTGCGTCACGTAGTCGTTGACGATGGTGCGCATGCCGTTGGCGCCGTGGATGAGCGCGAGCCACAGCATGAGCACGTCCCACCACTGCCAGAACGGGGTCGCGAACTTGCCGGCGATGAAGGCGAAGTCGAGCCCGTGAATGCCTTCGCCGAGCATCAGGTTCACGAACAGGTGGCCGAAGATGAGGATCACGAGGAAGACGCCCGAGACCCGCATGTAGATCCAGCCCCACTTCTCGAGGTTCGGACCCTTGCGGCGGACGGGGGTGCGCGGTGCGCGGGGATCGGCGATGGTTGTCATCAGTGGCCGCCTCCCGTCGCGAACGCCAGCATGAGATGGCGCGGCGTGAAGCCGAGCATCGTGACGACCCACAGACCCAGCACGCCCCACCACAGCTGACGCTGGTGGCGTGTGGCCCACGCCCACAGATCCACCGCGATGATGCGCAGGCCGTTGTAGGCGTGATAGGCGATCGCGCCCACGAGGGCGACTTCGCCGAGCGCCATCACCCAGTTCTTGTACGTGCCGATGACGGCGTCGTACGCCTCGGGAGAGACCCGGATCAGTGCCGTGTCGAGCACGTGCACCAGGAGGAAGAAGAAGATGGCGATGCCGGTGATGCGATGCAGCACCCACGACCACATGCCTTCGTTCCCGCGGTACAACGTGCCGCGGGGGACTCGGGAAGTGGTCTCGGATACCGACGGTGTGACGCGCGCTGGTGCAGACACGGCCGTCCTCCCTGATTGGAACCTGTCCGTTTCATCCTATTCCCGCATTCGCCGACCGGCGACGAAGGGCGACCTCACCCCGTCCCGGTGAGCGAGAGCCGGTTAGCCTGTGACGCATGGCCCACGCGATCGAGGACTTCTACGCCGTCATCCCCGCCGGCGGCATCGGCAGCCGGCTCTGGCCCCTCTCACGTGCCGATGCGCCCAAGTTCCTGCACGACCTGACCGGGTCCGGGCAAACCCTCCTGCGCGACACGTGGGACCGGCTCGAGCCGCTGGCCGGCAGCGATCGCATCGCGGTCGTCACCGGCCGCGCGCACCGCGCCGCCGTCGAGAAGGAGCTGCCGGGCATCGCCGACAAGAACGTGTTCCTCGAGTCCGAGCCCCGCGACTCGACGGCCGCCATCGGCCTGGCCGCCGCGATCCTGGTGCGTCGCGAGCCCGACGTGATCATCGGCTCGTTCGCCGCCGACCACGTCATCCGCGTGCCGCAGCTGTTCGACTGGGCGGTGCGTCAGGCCGTCGCCACGGCTCGCGAGGGATACATCTGCACGATCGGCATCCAGCCGTCCGAGGCATCCGTCGGATTCGGCTACATCAAGAAGGGCTCGGCGCTCGTCGTCGACGGTGCTCCTGAGGCCGGTCTGGTCGAGAGCTTCGTCGAGAAGCCCGACCTCGAGACGGCCAAGGAGTACTTCGCCGATCGGAACTACCTGTGGAACGCGGGCATGTTCATCTCACGCGCCGACGTGCTTCTCGGCGAGATCGCCGAGAACGAGCCGCAGCTGTACGCCGGCCTCATGGACCTCGCCGAGGCGTGGGACGACCGCGACCTGCGCGGTCCCGTCGTCGACCGCATCTGGCCGACACTCACCAAGATCGCGATCGACTACGCCGTCGCCGAGCCCGCCGCGGCACGTGGCCGTCTCGCCGTCATCCCCGGGCACTTCGACTGGGACGACGTGGGAGACTTCGCGAGCCTGGCCAAGCTCAACTCCGGCGGACGCAAGAACGACCTGGCGATCCTCGGTCCGAACGCCCGGATCCTTTCGGACGCCGCCAGCGGCATCGTCGTGAGCCAGACTCGTCGCGTGATCAGCCTCATCGGGGTACGCGACATCGTCGTCGTCGACACCGAGGACGCACTCCTGGTCACCACGAGCGAGCACGCCCAGCGCGTGAAGGGCGTCGTCGACGCGCTCAAGCTGAGCGGGCGGGGCGAAGTGCTCTGATCGTCGGCGGGGGACGGATGCCGCGGCATCCGCTCATGACGGCTGTATTGCGTCTTTGTAACCATTGCCCGGAAGGCGTTCGCCGCGTATGCAACTGCGGCGTCACAGTGTGTAACTTTATGCAGTCCCCGTGAAGGACGCGGGGCCATCTAGTGGAGGCTGAGTTGACCATCTCACGCACCAAGAAGCTCGCCGGCGTGGCTGCCGCCGCGAGCATCGCCCTGGCCCTCGCGGGCTGCGGCACCGCACCTGAGGCGGACCCGACCGACGACGGCGGCGACGCCGCGACGGATTTCAAGGCCTGCATGGTCTCGGATGAGGGCGGCTTCAACGACAAGTCGTTCAACCAGCTCGGCCTCGCCGGCCTCGAAGCAGCGGCAGACGAGCTCGGCTTCGAGATCGCCACGACCGAGTCGGCCTCCGCGAGCGACTATGCGGCGAACCTCGACAACCTCGCTGCGGAAGGCTGCAACCTGATCGTCTCGGTCGGCTTCCTGCTGAGCGCCCCGACGGTCGAGGCGGCACTGGCCAACCCCGACATCAACTACGCCATCATCGACGACTGGGCCGACAACGACTTCGACGGTGAGACCGACGCCCCGAACATCAAGCCCCTCGTGTTCGACACCGCCCAGGCCGCGTTCCTCGGCGGCTACGCGGCGGCCTCGTTCAGCGAGACCGGCAAGGTCGGCACCTTCGGCGGCGCCAAGATCCCGCCGGTGACGATCTTCATGGACGGCTACCAGCGCGGCGTCGAGTACTACAACGAGCAGAACGGCACTGACGTGCAGGTCGTCGGCTGGGACGTCGAGACGCAGGAAGGTCAGTTCACCGAGGAGTTCGCGGCGAACGACAAGGCGAAGCAGGTCGCGCAGGGGATCATCGACCAGGGCGTCGACGTTCTGCTGCCGGTCGGCGGCCCGATCTACCAGTCGGCCGCTGAGGCCATCCGCGACTCGGGCGGCGGCATCGCGCTGCTCGGTGTCGACGCCGATGTCTACGAGACCGACTCGTCGGTGGCCGACCTGCTGCTCCTGTCGATCCTCAAGGGCATGGACGTCGCCGTCCAGGAGGCAGCGACCGAGGCCGCCAACGGCGAGTTCGACGTGACGCCGTTCATCGGCACGCTCGAGAACGACGGCGTCGGCATCTCGCCGTTCCACGACTTCGAGTCGCTGGTCGACCCGGCGCTCGCCGACGAGCTCGAGGAGATCCGTCAGGGCATCATCGACGGTTCGATCGACGCCACCTCGCCGTCGTCGCCGTAAGGCCCGAACAGCACACACACACACACCAGGCGGCCGGACAGATGCGCGCATCTGTCC
>NZ_JAHZQZ020000021.1 GCF_019449275.2 Microbacterium sp. HD4P20 | reverse complement strand
GCATCGGTCGCGTCAGCATCGGTCGCGTCAGCATCGGTCGCGTCAGCGTCCGTCGCGTCAGCATCGGTCGCGTCAGCGTCCGTCGCGTCAGCATCGGTCGCGTCAGCATCGGTCGCGTCAGCATCGGTCGCGTCAGCATCCGTCGCATCCGTGATCACTGAGAAGGTCACCGTGTCGGTGCTGCCATCGACATCCTGAGTCGCGGTGGCCGTGTAGGTACCGACCGGCAGGCCCGGGAAGATGACCTCCCACTCGCCGTTCTCGTCGACCGTGGTGCTCTGCGTGGGCTGGCCGGGAATCGTGACGTCAATCGTCGATCCAGGCTCACCCGTACCGGACACCGGCACGTCGGCGGTCTCGGTGCCGCCGTCCGCGACGATCTCTTCGCCCTCAGTGGGCTCGAGGATCTCGACGGCGGCGGTGACGTTGACGTTCGGTCCGACGGTCGCGTTCGCGAGGTCGATCGTGACGGCGCTGAGCGTCGGGAGGATCGTCAACCGCAGTGCGGTCTCGGAGAAGACACCGCCCGAGGTCGACTGGTTGTTCACCGTGATGCTCGCCACGAGCGGCAGGATCGCGTCCAACGCCGGCAGGAGAAGGTCGTTCACCGGGTCCAGGACGACCTCGAGGGTGCCCGCGACCGAGTCGACGAGAGCCTGGAGCGGCGCGGCCAGGGCAGCGACGACGGCACCAACCCCACCCGGCAGGGTGAGGCCCAGGCCCAGCAGAGTGATCCCGGTCGTGTCTCCATCAAGGAGCGCGCCTACGGTCGTGTCGATGGTCAGCACCGTGAGACCAGCCACCGTCGCGCCGCCCGTGACCGAGAGACCCTCGATCGCCGCGACCACGGTGTCGATGGCCTCGTCGACGAGACCGTCGAGCAGGCCGAGGACAGATGCCTGGATCTCCAGGAGTGACGCTTCACTCAGGATCTGGGTGTTGGCCGGCTGATCGTTCAGCTCGTGGATCTCGTCGAGGTCGATCGTGACCGTGCCGTCACCCAGGTTAATGACGACGCCCGGGTACTCCGGGCTGGTCAGCGGGGTGGAGAGCAGATCCGAGATCGCGTCGGTGAGGCTGGTCGTCCCGATGGTGACGTCAGCCTCGACGAGGAGACCCAGCGGTCCCAGCAGGGTCTCCAGCGCCGAGTTCAGCAGTGCCTGAACTCCGTCGAGGTCTTCCTGCACGCCGCCGACTGCGCCATTGAGCGCCGCAGCCAGGCCGGCGACCGTGGGGCTCTCGAAGCTCAGCACGCCGCCGGCGATCTCGTAGTCGCCCACGGCGGCGGCCGGGGCGTTCTGGGAGGCGCTCGCGCTCATGACGCCGAGCGTCAGGTCGAGCTGTGCGATTTCGGCAACGAGGTCTGCCCCGACAGTGCCCGTGAGCGACGAGACGACGTCGTCGAGGCTCACGCTGAGCGGGCCGGGTGCGACACCGGGCAGCGGCGTCACACCGGTGCCGATCGCGCCGCCCTCACCGACTAGGCCGGAAGCACCGACCGAGTCGCCGTTGGGGCCCGCACTGGCGTATTGACCGACGACGCCGGCTTCGGCCGTGTCGATCGGAAGCTGGATGCCGCCGGGCAGCTCCACGTTGAGCAGCGACACCAGCTCGAGGTCGAGGGTGTTCGACTCGACGACCGTCGGTGGCGTGCCGTCGTTCGACGCCTGCACTCCTTCGATCTGAACGAGCGTGTCCGCGTCGAGGAGTTCGAGGATCGAACCGCCGAGGAATGTTCCCGACGCGTTCGACGAGTCGCCGGGACCGGCGTGCGCCGCCGTGACCCCGCCGAAGAGAGCGAGGGCGGTTGCGGTGGTGGCCGCTCCTACTCGTAGAACCGCGCTCTTTCGATCTTTGAACCGCAATCGTCTCCGCACTTGTGCGACATCGCGTTCACGTTGCAAAGCAAACCCCCAAGGCACTTGGTTATCGAGTTGTGTCGCGCCACCGCAGGCGGCGACGACGAGCCGGCGCAGGCCGACTTGCTCAAACTAGCGCAGACCTGTCAGGTGGCCGCAAGCATTCCGTGAAGATTTCATGGAATTGCCCCTGATCAGCCTCAAACAGTGGACAAGCGCCGACAAGGGGTCTAACCTCGGCGCCCGCGCCCGCCGATCGGAAAGCGGATGCCGGCTCGCAGCATCCCGGTCCGCATCAGAGCTTGCGCAGCAGGACGGACTCGACGGTATGGTCGGCGGCCTTCTGCAGCACCAGGTTCGCGCGGTGCCGCGTGGGCTGCACGTTCTCTTCGAGGTTCGGCAGGTTGATGGTGTTCCAGAAGTGCAGCGCCCGTTCGACGGCCTCTTCGTCGCTGAGCTGCGCGAAGACGTTGAAGAACGAGTTCGGGTTGCTGAACGCCGCGCGCCGCAGCGCCAGGAAGCGGTCGACATACCACTGGGTGATGTGCGCCGGCGCGGCGTCGACGAAGATCGAGAAGTCGAACAGGTCGCTCACGGCGACGTCGTTCGGCGTCGGCGGCGGCTGCAGCACGTTCAGCCCTTCGACGATCACGACATCGGGCCGGCGCACGGTGACGACGGCGTCGGGCACGATGTCGTACCGCATGTGCGAGTAGAACGGCGCGCGCACCTCGGGGGCGCCACTCTTGACCTCGGTGAGGAACGACACCAGCGCGCGGCGATCGTACGACTCGGGGAATCCCTTTCGCTCCATGAGTCCGCGCCGTTCGAGCTCGGCATTGGGGTACAGGAAGCCGTCGGTGGTCACCAGCTCGACGCGGGGCGTTCCCGGCCACCGGCTGGTGAGCTCGCGCAGCAGCCGCGCGATCGTCGACTTGCCGACCGCGACCGATCCTGCGACGCCCACGATGAACGGCGTCGTCGAATCGGACTCGCCGAGGAAGTCGGCGGTCTCGGCGCCCAGTCGCTTCGTCGCCTCGGCGTACAGCGACAGCAGGCGCGACAGCGGGGCATACACCTGTGCGACCTCGGCGATGTCGAGCCGGTCGCCGAGTCCGCGGATCTGCACGATCTCGGTCTCGCTCAGGGGCTGCGCCATGCCTGAGGCCATCCGCGCCCACTCGGCGCGATCGATCTCGCGGTAGAGCGAGTGCACAGGGGCCACGGTGGTCGCTTCGTCGACGGACATCCCGCTCATCGTATCGGGTGACGGATGCCGCAACCGCGGCCGCGACGTTTCAGGTCGACGACGGCCCCTGCGTGTCGTGACGGCCCAGGCGGCGCTGCGCTTCGTGACCGGCCGCGAGGTCGGCCGTCTCGGCGGCCGCCTGCACCGCGATCTCGGAGGTGAGCGCCTGCTCCAGCGCCGCCTCGTACCGCCGGCGTCGCTGCTTCAGCCACAGGCCGCCGACGATCAGCAGCGCCAGCACGATGTACGCCGTTGCCGCGAAGGGGTGCAGGAACAGCGATCCGACGTCGCCCTGGCTCTGCTGCAGCGCCTTGCGCAGGTACTCCTCCCCCATCGGTCCGAGAATCATGCCGACCACGAGCGGTGCGATCGGGTAGCCGTACCGTCGCATGAAGAAGCCGAGGAGGCCGACGACGAGCAGGATGAAGATGTCGACGGTCTGGAAGTTCACGGCGTAGGCGCCGAGGGCTGCGAACGTCATGATGCCGGCGTACAGGTACGGCCGCGGAATTCGCAGCACGCGCGCCCACATGCCCACCAGCGGCAGGTTGAGCACGACCAGCATGACGTTTCCGATGTAGAGGCTCGCGATCAGCGCCCACACCAGCTGCGGCTGGCTCTCGAAGAGCCGCGGCCCGGGCTGGATGCCGTACGACTGGAACGCGGTGAGGATGATCGCCGCCGTCGCGGTGGTCGGAAGGCCCAGCGTCAGCAGCGGCACGAGCACGCCCGCCGCGGCGGCGTTGTTCGCCGACTCGGGGCCTGCGACGCCCTCGATCGCTCCATGGCCGAACTCATTCTTGTGCTTCGAGAGTTTCTTCTCGGCCGCGTATGAGAGGAACGTGGCGACGTCGGCGCCACCGGCGGGGATCGTGCCGATCGGGAATCCGATGGCGGTGCCCCGCAGCCACGGCGCCCACGAGCGACGCCAGTCGTTGCGCTTCATCGAGTGGCGCCACGACCCGCCGACCGGGATGACGGGGATCGCGCCGTGCCGCAGCCGCGCGGCCACGTAGATCGTCTCGCCCACGGCGAAGAGGCCGACGGCCACGAGCACCACGTCGATGCCGTCCGCCAGCGGCAGCAGCCCCAGCGTGTATCGCGCCTGGCCCGAGAGCAGGTCGGTGCCGATGAGGCCGATGAACAGCCCGATGCCGAGCGACGACATGCCGCGTGCGACCGACGAGCCCAGCAGCGCGCCGACCGTGACGAACGCCACGACGATCAGGGCCACGTAGTCGGCGGGACCGAGGCTCACGGCGAACTGCGCCAGCACCGGCGCCAGCAGCGTCAGGCCGATGGTGGCGATCGTGCCGGCGATGAACGAACCGATGGCGGCGGTCGCGAGCGCGGTCGCGGCCCGGCCGAGCCGTGCCATCTTGTTGCCTTCGATGGCCGTGATGATGGATGCCGACTCGCCGGGAGTGTTGAGCAGGATCGAGGTCGTCGAACCGCCGTACATCCCGCCGTAGTAGATGCCGGCGAAGGTGATGAGGGCGGCGGTCGGATCGAGCGTGTAGGTGAGCGGCAGGAGCAGCGCGACCGTCATGGCGGGGCCGATGCCGGGCAGCACGCCGACCGCGGTGCCGACGAGGACGCCGAGGAATGCGAAGAGGAGGTACTGCGGCTGGAAGGCCGTCGCGAACCCCTCGAGCAGGAGGCTGATGTTGTCCATGGGTTTCTCCGATGCCTCAGATGAGGGGAGCGAGCCAGCCGAGCACGGGGCCGAGCGGCAGTGAGAGGCCGAGCAGTTCGCCGAAGAGGATCTGCACCAGCACGCCGACGATGAATCCGACCACGAAGCCGAGCCACCAGCGCTTGGTGCCGAGAGCCCAGGCGGTACCGCCGAACAGCAGCGTCGCCGCGAGCGCCCAGCCGATGTACTCGAGCAGAAGGAGGTGCGCCATCAGCAGCGCGAGGATGATGGCGATGGTGCGCCAGTCCGTCCGGGCGTTGGGGTCGGTGTCTTCGGACTCCTCGGGAGTGCCGAGGTGTCCGCGCAGGACGCTGATGAGCACCGCCACGCCCGCCGCCAGCAGGATGATCGAGACGAAGACGGGAAAGAGGGTCGGCCCGACACGGGCCCCCGCAGGCACCCGGATGCTGAAGACCCCGACCAGGGCGAAGACGCCCAGGCCGATCACCAGCATCGCGAACACCAGCTCGCCCACCCGGCGCTGGGCGCGGGTCGGCGCCGCGGTGGGCGACGGTTTCGTGAGGGGAGGCGAGCCCCCTTCCGTTCCGGAAGGGAGCCCGCCAGAGGGGGCGTTCATCATTCCACGAGCCCGATGCTTTGGAGCGTCTCGCCGACCGACGTGACATTCTCGGCGAGGAACGCGTCGAATTCGTCTCCGGCGAGGAACGCGTCGGCCCAGGCGTTCTCTTCGAGGACCGTCTGCCACTCCCCGCTGTCGTGCATCTCGGTGACGAGGTCGGTGAGCGCGTCGGCCTCGGCATCGGTGATGCCGCCGGGGGCGAGCACTCCGCGCCAATTGGTCAGCACGACGTCGACGCCTTCGTCCACGATGGTGGGCACGTCCGGCAGCAGCTCGGAAGGCTCTTCCGAGCTGACGCCGAGGGCGCGCATCGAACCGTCCTTGACGAACTCGGAGAACTCGGCGACGCCCGAGATGCCCGCGTCCGCGTTGCCGCCCAGGAGCATCGTCACCGCCTCGCCGCCGCCCGCGTTGGGCACGTAGTTGAGCTTCTCGACGATCTCGCCCGAGTCCATGCCGGCCTCGGCCAGCAGCAGGCCCGCGAGAATGTGGTCGGCGCCGCCCGCCGAGCCTCCGGTGATGACGACGGACTGACCTTGATCGTCCACGGCGCTGAGCAGATCGTCGAGGGTCTCGTACGGCGAATTCTCGGGTACCACGACGACGAGGGGCTCTTCGGTGAGTCGGGCGATGGGCGTCGTGTCTTCGATGCGGGTCGCGGCCTGGTTCGTCTCGACGGCGCCGACCATGACCAAGCCCGTGATCATGAGCGAGTACGGGTCGCGCTCGTTGGCGAACGACGCCAGCCCGACCGTGCCGCCGGCGCCGCCGATGTTGGTGACGGGTGCGGCCGAGACGAGCTCTTCGCCCACGAGCACGCCGCTGATGGCGCGGCCGGTCTGGTCCCAGCCGCCGCCGGGGTCGGCCGGCACCACGATGCCGACCTCGTCGATGGGCGCCGCCTCATCGTCGTCTGCTGTGCCGCCGCCGTTGCCACCGGGCGATGTGCAGCCGGCGAGCGCCAGGACTCCGACGGTGATGATCGCGGGGATCGCGAATCTGCGCATTCCACTCCTCCTCGAGTGCGTGTGGAGCGGCTTCGCCCCACGAGCTGTGTGGGACCCGACGCTAGGGCCGCGAGGGGCGCGGAAAGGGTTGCGTAACTATTGCGGAGGTTCCGTAACTATTGGTCGCGGATGGGGGATGCTGCCGCCCGTCGTCGCCCGCAACGCACGACCTACACTTGCTGCGTGACGCCGATGTCGCTGCGAGTCCAGCTGCTGCTTCTGCAGGCGGTGATCGTGTGCCTGGCCACGCTCATCACCGGCGTCATCGCGGCGACGCTCCAGGAGCGCGCACTGCGCGAGGCCTACAAGGACCGCATGTACGCGGTGGCGCTGTCGGTGGCGCGGCTGCCCGTGATCGTCGACGCGCTCGACGACGCCGATCCCGCAGCGTCGGTGCAGCCGGTCGCAGAGATCATCCGCGAGGCATCCGACCTGACGTATGTGGTGGTGACGGATGCCGACGGCATCCGTCTCTCGCACCCCAATCCCGATCTCATCGGCGATCCCGTCTCGACCGACCCGTCGGTGCCGCTCTCCGGAGTCGTGTACGAGGGGACGCAGGAGGGAACGCTCGGAGTTTCGTGGCGGGTCAAGGTGCCGATCTTCGACGGCGATGGGACCGAAGAGGAGGCGGAGGTCATCGGCACGGTGTCGGTGGGCATCCTCGAGTCCGAGCTCAGCGCCGACTTCCTCTCGCAGGTGCCGTGGCTGCTCGCCGCGATGGGCGCGTCGGCGGTGATCGGCGTCTTCGGCGCGGCGTGGGTCACCTCGGTGGTGCGAAAGCGCATCTTCCGCCTCGAGCCGGGCGAGATCGCGTCGCTCGTGGAGCAGAACGAGACCATGCTGCACCGCATCGGCGAGGGAATCATCACCGTCGACGAGCACGGCGTGATCACGGTGGCCAACGATGCGGCCGAGCGGCTGCTGGGCGACGACGACCTCGTCGGCCGCCGCGCGTCGGAGGCTCTCGAGCCGGCGGTCGCCGACGTGCTGCGCCGCGGCGAGCCCGACGGCGCGCTCGTGCTCGTCGGCGAGCGGGTGCTCATCGCCCGCAGCACGGGCACGACGGTGGATGACGCACCCGCGGCGGCGACCCTGCTGCTGCGCGATCACACCGAGCTGCATCAAGCGCTGCGGGAGATGGACGGCGCCCAGTCGCTCACCGACGGCCTGCGCGCGCAGGCGCACGAGTTCGCCAACAAGATGCACGTCCTGGCCGGTCTGCTCGAGCTCGGCCTGGTGGATGAGGCGCGTGAGTTCATCACCGGCACGACGCCGGGCGGCAGCATGGGCGACGGTGAGCCGCGTCCGATCCTCGGGCAGTTCGAGCTGTCGGCCCTCCTCGCCGTCAAGCGGGCTCAAGCCCGCGAGCTCGGGATCGCTCTCGAGGTGCGTCGTGACACCGGCGACCCGCCGCCGCTGCCGGACGACTTCGGCCACGACCTCGTCACGATCGTCGGCAACCTCGTCGACAACGCGCTGGAGGCGTGCGGTCTCGGCGATCGCGTTGAGGTGGCCGCCTCGACGAGCGGGTCTGAGATCGTGCTCACGGTGGACGACAGCGGTCCCGGCATCCCTTCCGATCAGCGCGCGCGCGTGTTCGTCGAAGGGGTCAGCTCGAAGGCGCTCGAGGGGGCGACCGGGCCGCACCGGCGCGGGATCGGGCTGGCGCTCGTGCGGCGCGTGGTGCGCCGACGTCGCGGCGACGTGGCACTGGACGACTCGCCGCTGGGCGGCGCGCGATTCACGGTGCGGCTGCCGCTGGAGCCTGCCGCCACCACGCCGCGCTCGGCGACGGTGACGGCATGAGCCCTTCGATCCGGGTGGTCGTGGTCGACGACGAACCGGCGGTGGCGCGACTGCACACGCGCTTCATGTCGTCGTACGAGGGATGCGAGGTCGTCGCGATCGCCGGCACGGGCGCCGAGGCGATCGCCGCCATCCAGGAGCTCGAGCCCGACCTGGTGCTGCTGGACCTGTACCTGCCCGGGATGTCGGGACTCGATGTGCTGCGCGCCGTCCGTGCCGGCTCGCAGCGCCAGCCCGAGATCATCGCCCTCACCGCCGCCCGCGATTTCGACAGCGTGCGCGTCGCGCGCCTGGCGGGAGTGCGGCACTACCTCGTCAAGCCGTTCTCGGCGCGGGACCTGTATGCGCGCGTGGATGCGATCGCGCGCGAGCTGGCGGCGCGCCCGGCGGGAACACTGCGACAGGAAGACATCGACTCGTTCATCGGGGGCGCGACGGCGGCGCCGCCCCTTCCCAAGGGGCTCAGCGTCGAGACCCTGGATGCCGTGCGCCGTGCGATCGACGAATCTCCGTGGTCGACCGCGACCGAGGTAGGTGACCGCATCGGCATCTCGCGCGTGACGAGTCGTCGCTATCTCGAGCATCTGGCCCACACCGGTGCCGTCGTCCGCCGGCTCGACTACGCCACCGCCGGGCGTCCGAGCGCCCAGTACGCCCCGGCGCCCCGTCCCTGACCCCGCGCCGCTCGCCGAGCGGTCGCGAACGGCCGCTCGGAGCAGCGGTGAGCGGCCCTTTGCGCCGGCTCGAGTCAGGCGGCCCGCTACGCTGAGCCCGTGCGCCTGGGAGTTCTCGACATCGGGTCGAACACCGTCCATCTGCTCGTCGCCGACGTCCGACCCGGGGGTCGGCCCCTCGCCGGCACGAGCCGGCGCACGGTGCTGCGGCTGATGCGCTACCTCGACGCCGATGGCGCGATCACCGAGGAAGGTGTCACGGCGCTCGAGTCGGCTGTCGCCGAGGCGCGCGCCCACGCGACGGCCGAGCACGTCGATGAGCTCCTCGCGACGGCGACGAGCGCCGTGCGCGAGGCCGCCAACGGCGCCGACGTGATCGCCCGCATCGAGGCCGCGCTGGGCCAGCCGCTGCAGGTGCTGGGCGGTGAGACCGAAGCCCGCTACACCTTCCTCGCCGTGCGCCGCTGGTTCGGCTGGTCGGCCGGCCAGATCCTGCTGTTCGACATCGGCGGTGGCTCACTCGAGCTCGCTGCTGGAGCTGACGAGCTTCCGGATGCCGCGGCATCCGTCCCCCTCGGAGCCGGACGCATGACGATCCAGTTCCTCCCGCAGGATCCGCCGGGCGAGGATGCCGTCGAGCGCCTGCGCGCGCATGCCCGGGCCACTCTCGCACCCGTCGCCGAGGCGTTCGGGTCGCTGCCCCGGCCGGATCACGTGGTCGGTTCGTCGAAGGCCATCCGCTCACTGGCGAAGCTCGCCGGCTACCCCGTGCCGGGCTGGTCGGGGATCGAGCGGATGGTGCTGCCCCGCCGCGAGCTGAAGGCGTGGATCCCGCGCCTTGCGCGGATACCCGCCGAGACTCGGCAGGAGCTTCCGGGGATCACGGCCGACCGCACCTTTCAGATCGTCGCGGGTGCCGTGGTGCTGCACGAGGCCATGAAGGCGATGGATGTCGAAGAGCTCGAGGTGTCGCCGTGGGCGCTGCGAGAGGGTGTGCTGCTGCGCTACATCGAGTCGCTCAACTGGAGCGCACCCGCTGCTTAGGCGGACCGCCCGCGCGAGCAACGGACGGCCTGCGGAGCGTGCCGGGCTAGCTGACGGCGGCGCGGGTCTCATCGCGGACGACGAGGCGGTCGCCGTCCCACCCGACCGGCATCGGGTCGGTGATGCCGCCGATGAACTTCCCGTCCGCGTCGAGATTGCGGAAGGCGAAGAGCAGCCACTGGCCGTCCGAGCGACGCTGCAGCAGTCTTCCGACGTAGAGACGCTCGTCGGTGAGCGGGTAGGCGGCATCCACGTCGAACGGGCCGAGCAGGCTCTCGGCCGGCACTGCCCACGTTCCCCCGGACTGAGACTGGCGGGCAACGGTGGCGTGATCGCCGAGGCACGAGAAGATCAGCACCGGGCGCCCATCGACGACTTCGACCTGCACGACCTCGAGCTGGCCGAATCCTTCAGGACTGGGTGCGGTGAGGGGTTCGCGCAGCTCCCACGTCCTGAGGTCGGACGACCACGCGTGGCCGATCACGCCGCGCCCGGCGACCGGGCCCCGTGGCGCGCGAGCGGTGATGAGCATGTGCCAGCCGTCGCCCTCCGGGTCGGCGAAGACCCACGGGTCGCGGAAGGCCTCGTCGTGCCAGGCACCGCTGTCGAGCGTCTCGTACCAGGGTCCGCGCGCTTCCAGCACAGGACCGCCCGCCTTGATCCAGTGCTCGCCGTCGGCGGACGTGGCGTAGCCGATGCGCTGGATGTTCTTGTCCTCGGGCGCGGCGGTCGCCCCCGTATAGAACAGGAACCACGTGCCATCGGGGTGCCGCACGACCGAGCCGGTCCAGGTCGCGAGGTCGTCGAACGCCGGGGCATCGCTGCGCACGAGCGCGTCGGCGACCTGCGTCCACTCGACGAGGTCGGTCGACACGGCGTGCCCGATCGAGGCGCGGTAGTGACGTGCGTCGGGGTCGTGCAGCGCGCGGGAGGCGTAGAGGAAGTAGAGGTGGTACCGCTCGCCGTCGTCGGCGAACCAGTAGTCCCACACCCAAGAGCCGGGGAGGTCGAACATCGTGTGATCCTTCGTGTCTTCGGCGTGGCGCCGGTCGTTGCGCGCCGACCGGTGGGTCGGAGCGAGGGTGGGCTGCCCGCAGCGCGCGGTCAGGCGACGAGGGCGGTGAGCTCGGCGAGTCGGGGCGGGTCGGCTCCTGGTCGCGACACCGTGATCGCGGCCGCCTGGGCCGCACGCCGCAGGATCTCTTCGAGCGCCTCGGGACGGATGCCATGACCCGGTCTGCGCACCGCCGCACCTGCGCCGCCGTGCGCGGCGAGTCCGTCGATGAGCGCACCCATGAAGGTGTCGCCGGCGCCCACGGTGTCGACCACGGTGCTGCGCACGGCCGGGATGCGGATCCGGGAGTCGGCGGTCACCGCGACCGCGCCGTCTGCGCCGAGGGTGACGACGACGAGCACGGGGCCGAGCGCCTGCCACTCCCGCGCCACGTCGTGAATATCCCGGCCGGGGTGCAACCAGCTGAGGTCGTCGTCACTGGCCTTGACCACGTCGGCGAGCGCGACGAGCTCGGCTACCCGGGCGCGTACCGTCTCGGGGTCGTCGATCAGGGCCGGGCGGATATTGGGATCGAAGGTGATCGTCGCGTGCTCGCGCGCGGCCCGGACGAGCCCCGCGACGCGGGACGCGCCAGGATCGAGGACCGCCGCGACGGAGCCGACGTGGACGAGGTCGGCCGTTGCGACGACGCTGCTCGCGCAGTCGTCGAGATCCCAGTCGAGGTCGAACTCGTACCGGGCGGCTCCCTGGGCGTCGAGGTGCGCGATCGCCGTGGACGTGCGTCGCGCATCGACGACGGCGGCGGAGACACCGGAGTGCTCGAGCCATCTGCGAATGCGCCGCCCGCGATCGTCGTCGCCGAGTCGGGTCACGAGTGTCGGCGTTCGTCCGAGACGGCCGAGTGTCAGTGCGACGTTGGCGGGGCTGCCGCCGGGTGCCTCGTCGACGTCCCCCGAGGTGCGGTGCACGACATCCATGAGCGCTTCGCCGATCACCACGACGCGCGCGCCCTCGTTCCCGATCATCCTTTGACTCCGCTCGCGGCGATGCTGCTGACGAACGCGCGCTGGAAGATCAGGAACACGATGAGCACGGGCAGGGTGATCAGGGAGGTGTACGCCATGACCTCTCCCCAGGCGGTGTTGAGCTGGAAGAAGTACTGCATCCCCACCATGACCGGGCGCAGCTCTTCCTTCTGCACGACCATGAGCGGCCACAGGTACTGATTCCACGCCGGCAGGAAGGTCAGGATCGCGACGGTCGCGAATGCCGGACCGGAGAGCGGCACGAGAATGCGGCGGTAGATCGTGAACCAGCTCGCGCCGTCGATCCGCGCCGCCTCATCGAGCGACTTGGGGATCGTCGAGAAGTACTGCGTGAACAGGAAGATCGAGAACGCGTTCGCGATGAACGGCACGATCTGGACCTCGTACGTGTTCAGCCAGCCGAAGTCGTACTTCACCATCCCGCCCTCGATCACGAGGGTCGGCAGCTGGGCCACCCAGTAGACCATCGGAACGGCGATCGTCTCGAACGGCACGATCAGCGTGGCGATGACGACCGCAAGCACGACGAAGCGGCCCCTCCACTGCAGCCTCGACAGGGCGAAGCCGGCCATCGAGTTCACGACGAGCCCGAGCCCGACCGTCAGGACCGTCACGAGCACCGAGTTGAACAGGAACTGCGCGACGGGCACGCGGTCGAAGACACCGAAGTAGTTATCGAGGCTGATGTCGCCGACCGGCAGGAACGCCATCGGCGAATCGATGTCCTGCAGAATCTGGGCATCCGGCTTGAGGCTCGAGACGAACATGAACACGAGCGGGAACAGGAAGACGAGCCCGAACAGCGACATCGCGATGTACAGGAGCACCTTCCCGCGTCGGCGATGCGATTTCGCACTCGCTTCGACGACTCGACGCTCGGAACGGCGCGGAGTCGCCGAGCCCGTGGTGAGGGTTTCTGTGGCGGTCATGGCTCAGTCCTTCTCTCGCGTGAGGCGACGCTGGATCAGCGCGATGATCAGCACTGCCACGAAGAAGATGAGCGAGATCGCGGCGGCGTAGCCGATCTCCTGCTGCTCGTATCCCTTTCTCACGGCGTAGTACACGATCGTCGACGTCGAGTTGAGGGGACCGCCCTGCGTCATGACATCGATTTGGACGAACAGTCCGAGCGCCGCGATGGTGATCGTGACGAGAACGAAGACCATCGTCGGCCGCAGACCCGGCCAGGTGACGTTGGTGAACTGTCGCCACGGGCTCGCGCCGTCCATTTTGGCGGCCTCGTAAAGCTCTTCGGGAATGGTCTGGAGACCCGAGAGCCAGATGATCATGTGGAAGCCGACGGCTTGCCAGATCGACAGGACGATGATCGCGCCGAGGGCGGTCTGCGGATCATTGAGCCAGTCCACGCCCGACCACGCGCCGAAGGTGAGCGCATCGATCATCGAGTTGATCAGCCCGTCCTTCTGATACATGAACTTCCACAGGATCGACACGACGACGATCGACGTGACGACCGGGATGAAGAAGATCACGCGGAAGGCGGTGACTCCCCGCATGCGGCGGTTCACGAGCACCGCGAGCAGCAGGCCGAGGGCGGCCTGCACGGGAACCACGACGAGCGCGAAGAGGGCGGTGTTGCCGACCGACTGCACGAACACCGGATCAGCCGCGAAGGCGCGGATGAAGTTGTCGAACCCGACGAAACGCGGCGGGTTGGGCGAGATGAGCCGCGCGTTGGTGAACGACAGCGTGAAGGCGAGGATCACGGGGACGATGAGGAACAGGACCAGGAGGATGCCCGCGGGGGCGATCATTCCGAGCCCGGCCCAGGTCTCTCGTCCCTTGATGGAGCGGAATCGACGGACGGTGCGGCGCGGCTGCTCAGCGGCGACCGTCGGCGGTGTGACAGTCATGTCAGATCTCTCTGTCGGTGCGCCGGCGGGGGCGAGATGCCCGCGCCGGCGCAGCGGCTTCACTCGAAGCCGTAGCCGTCGTTCGAGGCGATGTTGGCGTCGATCTCGGAGACGGCTCGATCAAGGGTCTCCTGGACGTCGGCGCCGTTCATGATGTCTTTCGCGGCGGTCTCGAAGGTGCTCGAGATGACTGCGTACGCGGGGGTCTCCGGGCGCAGCACGGCGTACTCCTGCGAGAGCTCGACGAAGGCCCGCAGTGCGCCGTCCGCCCCGAAGTACTCCGAGGCTTCGGCCGCCGCCTCGGTCGCGGGGATCACGACCTGCTTGTCGGCGAACTCGGTGATGTACTCGTCCTGGAAGCTGAACTCCAGATAGTCGCGCGCTCCGTCGGCGTCGTTGCAGTTCGACGAGATCGCCCACTGCCACGATCCGCCACCGATCTTCGGTCCGGTTCCGAGGTCCGGCGGGGGCAGGATCAGCAGGTCGTCGCCCACCGCGTCGAGTGCCGAGACCGCGTTCCACACGCCGGTGTAGCTGAGGGCGACCTCGTCGTCGACGAACTCCTGGTTTCCGACGGTGCCGGCGTTGCCCGCATAGCCGTCGGCGAACAATCCGCCGAACCACTCACCCCACGCCACGGCCTCCGGTCCGTTGAGCACGCCGTCGGCGCTGAGCATGGTGGAACGGTCGATCAGGTCTGCCCCGAAGCTCTGCAGGAACGGCGAGTACGCGTATGGCCACCACTCGCCGGTGTCTTCGGCGCCGATGTCGATGGGAGTCTCGTATCCGGCCGCCTTCAGGGTCGCGAGCACCTCGGTGAACTCGTTCGCGGTCCAGGGCTCCTCGACGGTCGGAATCCGGATGCCGTTGGCCGTGAGCACGGACTCGCGCGCGAAGATCGACAGCGCGGCATCCCAGTACCCAGCAGAGTAGATCTCGTCGTCCCACACGCCGACCGCTGTCGGAAGCAGCGAGTCGGTGAGCTCGGCCGGCAGGTCGAGCGGCTGAAGGTAGCCTGCCCAGGCCCAGTTCGGCATGATCGGGCCGTCGAGATCGAGAAGGCAGGGCAGATCGCCGGATGCCGCGGCCGCGACGATCGCGTCGTTGTAGGCGCCCTGGGGGAAAGACTCGTGAACGACCTCGTACTGCTCCTGCGAGTCGTTGAAGTCCGAGATGATCCGCTCGTAGACCTCCAGCTCGGCCGGGTTGCCGGCGGAGTGGGTCCACATCGTCAGCTGCGTCCGACCGTCCTCGGTCGTCCCGCCGCCCTGTCCGGCCTGTCCGCAGCCGGTCAGGGCGAGCGCCCCGATCAGCCCGGCCGATGCGAAGATCGACGCCTTTCGGTTCTTCATTGTGGTTTCCTTTTCTTGGTGATCCACGCCCGCGTGGGTCATCGATCGGAGGCCGCAGGCTGCGGCCGTTCGGTGTTGTGTGAAGCCCGTCGCCGGTTCGGTTTGGCGACTTGCGCCGGCGGCGGGCCCACGGAGTCTCGTCGGATGACGGGACACTCCATCAGGTGCGTGGCGTCCTCATCCCCTTCTGCGCGGACGCCGAGCGCGACCTCCATCGCCCAGCGCCCCATGTCGTAGTGGGGCAGCGCGATGGTGGTCAGTGGGGGGTCTTGCTCCGCGGCGACCAGCTGCTGATCGTCGTAGCCGACGACCGAGAGGTCTCGGGGAATCTCGAGAGCGCGGTGGTGGGCCGCGGTGTACACGCCGACGGCCATGCGGTCGTTGAAGCAGAAGATCGCGGTCGGACGCTGCTCTTCGGGCAGGTCGAGCAGCTGTTCGGCGGCGGCGCGTCCACCGCGGGCGGTCGTCTCCCCGTGCACGTGGAGCGCCGGATCGATGGGGATTCCCGCGTCGGTGAGTACTTCGACATAGCCCTGACGGCGCAGCTCCGAGGCGATCGGCGCATCGTCGGTGTCGAGATAGGCGATGCGTCGGTGGCCGGCGGCGACCAGTTCGCGCACGGCGGCCGCGCCGCCGGCGCGATCGTCGGGGACGACGGATCGAAATCCGCCGTTGGCGGGCCGGCAGTCGAGGAAGACGGTCCCAGCCGGCAAGTCTGCCGGGGCGGGAACCACCTGGTGCCACATGCACGCGTAGATGAGGGCGTCGACCTGTTGTGCCACGAGAGCGCGGATCGCATCGGCTTCGATCGCGCGGTCACGGCCGGTGTCGATCAAGAAGACCAGGTAGCCGCTCTCGCGCGCGGCATCCTGTGCTCCCGCCAGCATGTCGCCTGCGAAGGGCGTCGTCGCGATCTCGTCGGAGATGAGGCCGACGGTACGAGTCTGCTGCGTGCGCAGACCTCGGGCGACCGAACTCGGCGCGTAACCGATCGCGCGCGCGGCCGCGCGGACGCGCTCCCGCGTCTCTTCCGAGATGCGGGACTCGACATCGTTCATGACGAGCGAGACCGTCGTCACCGACACGCCCGCCGCGGCGGCCACATCGGAGATACGCGCCCGTGCCATTTCGTCACTTCCTTGTGATAAATCGATTTATCGAACTGGCAAGATTATGAACCGTCGGCGGCGCGGAAGTCAAGCGCCAGTGCTGGAAATGTCGCCGCGGGCCCTGCGAGAGGGTGTGCGGCTGCGCTGCATCGAGTCGCTCGACTGGAGCACGCCCTGCTGCTTAGACGGGAACGTTCTCGGTGAACGCGGTATACACGCCATAGACGGCGATGGCGGCGAGGTGCCACTCCCGAGCACCCTCTGGTCCGACGGCGACGTTGCGCGAACTGCCGATCAGCGCGGGGCTGATGCGCCGGTGGTCGCCTATGCCGTCGATCACGGCGACGATGGCGACGGCGAGATCTCGTTCGCTGAGCCCCTCGCGCATGCGCAGACCGAAGACCGTATTGAGCTCTCGATAGGCCTCGGCCATGCGCACGACGTACCGGTCGACGATCTCTTCGAGCTGCACGCGGATGTTCTCGCCGCCCGGGACGGCATCGCCGCTCGCGAGTGCCGCCGACAACGTCCGGTAGACGCGCCAGGCCGGCGTGGTCTCGACCGTGAACATGTTGTGGGCGACCGTGGCCCGGATTGCCTCGCGAAGAGCGATCTGCCGGCCTTCGACAGTACGCATCGCGTCGGCGTTCGCGGCGATGACCTCGTCGAGGAGTGACAGCGTCTGTTGGTCGAAACCCGATCCGAAGTTCGGATCCGCCTCGAAGAGGGCGCGCAGGAGGTCGGCGACGAAGGCCGCGCGATCGGGCCAGATGCGGAAGACCGTGGAGCGCGGAACGCCGGCGACGCGGATCAGGTCTTCCAGCTCGATGTTCTCGTAGCCCAGCAGCAGGCCCTCGGCCTGGACGCGCTCGACCGCCACCTCGAGCATGAGCGCTCGGGTTTCACCTGCCGGCCGGCGGGCGCGGGGCGCTTGTTGCTGCACCTCTCGATTATCCCTCCCACAGCCAAGAGATGTCGTGGTGCCGAGCCCCCAGAGCCCGGCACCACTCTTGGCCGCCGGACTCCCGAAGTGCCAGCGATCGGCGCGCACGGATCCCCCCGGCGTGCGCGGACTCACTCTATGTACTCGGAGTCTCAAGTCTCAAATCATGCACGAAAAATTTCAGCCGGTGAGCACCGCGCCGAACACGTGCAGCTCGGCGACATTGAGGATCTGACCGTTGACCAGCCGGACGTATCGGTAGGCACCGTCGCCGGCGACCACCCAGCGCTGCCACTCGAGCGTCTTGGCCGGTGGGGCCGGAGTGAGCCGGGTCCAGGTCTGCATGTCGTCCGAGCCTTCCAGGCGCATGTCGGCGATGCGCGACGTGCCGTACCCGTCCTGGCGCACCAGGATCTCGGCGCCGGTCAGCGATACCTCCGTGCCGGCACCGAAATCCCATACGTTGCCGTAGACGCCCGCGTTCAGACGCGTGTCGGAGTGGCTCGCGGGGTCGCCGTCGAACATCTTCACCGTGTACTGCGTCCAGGCATTGTCGATGACTCCGTCCGGGCGCAGCACCTGCGCGGCGCGGAATGCGTCGTCGACGAGCCCCGCATCGGTGGACAGGAACAGCCTCGAGCCGTCCGTCGTCGCCGCGATGGGGTCGGCCGGCCTCCCCTCGGGGGTCGTGAACGTGACCGCGAATCCGACGCCGCCACCGGCCGGTGCGCTCTCGGGCACGACGGCTGTCGCGACCCACTCTCCGGGCGCCGGCGAGCTCACCTGCGCCGGCTCGCCGAGCACGGTCACTGTGACCGCGCTGTTCTCGGCGGGTCCCGTCATCCGCAGCTCGACCGCGTCGCCGGCCACGACCCGGCCCGCGACGGCGTCGGGCGACGACATCACGACGGTGTCCATGGCGCCCACTGCCTCGGTGCGCACGCCGTCGATCCGGAAGTCGGCCAGGCACCAGATGCCCGGGAACGCCGGATCCGACGGCACGCCCGGCTCGTCGACCTGGAGCTTCAGGAAGCGGAAGCGCTGGTCGCGCGTCTCGTCCCGCGTGGCCACCCACTCGATCTCGGCATCCTCGCCGGCGTTCGGGCGCTCGGTGAGGAGCGTCCACGTCGCCAGGTCGTCCGACCCGTACACGTTCGTGCCCGCGGAGCGGTTGGAGAACGTGTCGCGAGCCTGGAATCCGAAGGCGTCGGCGCTGACGCGGAAGCCGGGGCCGAAGTCGAACACGACGCTGTTCACGCGCTGGTCGCCCCAGTGCGTCTGGTTGTCGCCGTCGGCGATCGCCCGCAGCTGCGCCGTGCTGAGCCCTTGGGCGCTGACGATCTCGGTGAAGTCGAGCGAGCCGTCCGGCAGGAGCGGTGTGAGCGGCTGGAGCGCGGCGATCGCCGCGCCCAACTGGGCGAGGAGGTCGGCGAACTCCGCGGCGTCGGCGGTGGAACGCGCCTTCTTGATCTCGGTGCGGAGCCGGCTCACACGATCCCAGCTGGCGGTGGTGTAGCTCTCGCGTTCGCCCTCGATGCGGTCCTGCAGCGTGCCGATCGCGGCGGCGCGAGTCCGGGCCACAGTGACCGTGACTGGGAGCGCGGTGACCGTCGTGCCGTCGGATGCGACGGCGAGCAGCTCGTGCCTGCCCGGCTTCGACGGCGTCCATCGCACCTCGGAGCCTGACAGCTCGGCGCCGGAGGGCGCGTTCTGGAGTTCCAGTTGCACCGAGCCCGCGGCATCCGTCGTCGTGAATTCGCGCGTCCACGGCTCGCCTGCCACCAGCACGGCATCCACCGCGGGCGCGTCGGCGAAGGTCGGCGGCGTCAGCACGCCGTTTGCCTGCGCGAGGACCGCCGCGACGTCCACGTGCGCGCCGGAGCCGGTCGCCCGCAGAAACAGGATGTTGTCGCCCACAGCCCCCGGTGTCTTGTCGAGGTGCAGATCGAGCCACACGTAGCGCCACTGGCCGCCGGTGTCGGGCACGACGATCTCGGCGAACGGCGCGTCGACGGACGTGCGGGCGACCTCCAGGCGTGCGACCCCGTCGCTTCGGACCTTCACGCCGACGAGCGAGGTCTTGCTGCGGTCCGCCCAGACGGCGCGACGCACCGCGAGCCACGCGTCGTCCGCGGCGGCGTCGAGGCGGATGAACTCCGTGTCGCCGTCCGCATCGCGCGTCGCCCCGTCGCCCAGCGGCGTGCCGAACGTGCCGACCGCGAGCTCGGCGCTCTCGGCGAGAGGCGCGACCGATCCCTCGACTTCGGCGAGCTCCTCGGGAAACGCGACCCAGTACTCCGCGCCGGTGAAGTCGGACCCACGGTCGTTCCAGAAGTTCTGGATGCCGGTGCCGTAGCGATACAGCGGCCCGTCGCGGTCCTCGTAAAGCTGTGCGACGTGCGGCGCCTCGGCCTCGACGTCGACCCCGGCCACGTAGCGGTACTGCAGGTACAGCTCGCTGAGCGGATCCTGCAGCCGGCCGCGGTAGGCCTGCGAGATCGAGCCGCCCTCGTTCGCCGCGACGTAGGGGATCTCCTGGCCCATCATGAAGGCGTAGAAGGTGTCGGCACCGTCGAGGATGCGGTTGTCGAGGAAGCGGTACGGCGAGACGGCGTCCGCCGCGTCCGACACGGTGCCGTCGACGGGATCGACCTTCGTGCCCTGATTGTCGACGACCCGGGCGAGCGCGATCAGCAGGTCGACGTCGCCCTGGCCGTGCGCCTGATCGCGGAGCATCTCCATGTGCTGCACGAACGAGGTGCCCGTCGTGTTGCGCGGGTCGTCGGCGGGGATCTCTCGGAAGATCGAGGCGAGCGAGCCGTTGACGTCACCGCCGTAGAGTTCATGCTCGCTTTCGTAGCCGGCGTTCACCGTGAACCACTCGACGCGCTCGGCGTACAGGTCGGCGTCGTCGAGGAAGATCGCGGCGGCCACCATGCCGATCACGCCGTACAGGTGCTGGTTCCACAGCCGGTTGCGCGAGAACAGGAACGTCTCCATGACCGGCCGCACCAGGTTGTCCTCCATGCGCTGCTGGTCCTCGTCGGTCCAGCGCAGGTCGTACCCGTCGAGCTCGGCGCTCACCGGTTCGGTGCCGCGCAGTACCTCGGCGGCGATGAGCATGTAGTACAGCGGCACGCCGGTGTGGATGTGCGCGTCGCCGAAGTAGGCGTACTTCGCCGGGTCGAGGTTGCTCCAGGTGCGCAGCACGTGGAGCGCGTTCGCGCGGTGCTTCTCCTCACCGGTGACGACGTATTCGAGCGCCTGTGCCATCGCGCCCAGGCTGTCGCGATGTGCGATCCCGCGCATGCCGGCGCTGGCGTACGCATCGTTCTTCGGGGTGTCGGTGCCCGGCTGTGCGAGCTCGGCCCGGAATCCCGGCGCCGCGTATCGCGTCTGCGTCATCGCATCGAAGTAGCTCGCCCACGGGTCGACCCCCGCGAGCACCTGCGTCCGCATGTTTTCGAGGTGGTCGGCGGTGAAGCCGATTCCGGGATGCTGGAACCCGGCGTCGCTGACCGTGCGGACGATCTCGGGTGGGGTGGGGATCTCCTCAGCGGCCGCGGCGGGCGTGAGTGCCACCGTGCCCGCGAGGGTGAGCGCCCCCGCGGTGAGGGCCGCGATCAGCGGGTGGATCCTGCGTCGTCGTGCGATCTTCATCGATCCTCTTCTGGGTCTGCGCCGTCGGCATCGACGGCGGGTAAACGATCGGGGAGAGAGATGGATAGCGTTTGCCACTTAACGATGGCGTTCTCGGGGCGAGCCGTCAAGAGGAAGTTTCAGGATGCGTCGGCGGGCGTGGACCGCAGGCTCGCGCGCCCGACATCCACCGTCCAGCCGCGGCCGTCGAGGTCGTCGGCACGCACCCCGAAGAACAGCCCGGTGAACCGCAGCCGCGGACCGTGGTCGTCCGACAGCGTCCACGCGGGGTGCACGCCGGGCACCGGCATCCACTCCCCCTCCGGTGGCGCGATGGCGAACGTCAGCGCGGGTCCGTCCAGCGATGCGCGCAGCCGCAGGCTGCCCGGCGGCACGGCGATCGGCGACGAGCGCACGGTCGCTGAGCCGTCGCGCCGCACGATCCGCGCGTGGCGCCCGTTCTCGTCGTCGGTGCACAGCTGCAGCCAGATCCAGCCCGACCGGTCGTACCAGGCGATCAGCCCGGCGGCCTCGCGCACGGTGCGCGGCTCGGCATCCAGCAGCACCTCGAACTCGCTGCGATGCTCTTCGACGCGCGTCAAGATCATCGACTGGTCGAAGACCGACCCTGGCGAGTGGCCGCCGCGCAGGCGCAGCCACCCGGGTCGTGCCGCGAGGTCGGCGACCGACCGAGGCAGCGCCGCCCGCAGGGTGGACCAGCGCCGCGAGTCGAGACTCGGGGCGTCGAATTCGTCGGTCCAGTCGCGCACGCCCGATGCGGCATCCGACCCGGCATCCGATGCCGCATCCGGTGCACCCAGCGGCACGTCGACCCGCGCGTGATGCCCGCCGCCGACGAGCCGCAGCCAGCCGTCGCCGTCGAACTCGACCCGCTGTAAGCAGGTCTCGCGGCCGAGCGTGCTGTAGCGCTCGCCGAGGTGCAGCGTCGGTCTGCTCGCGAGGTGAGCGAGCATCCAGTCGCCCGCCGGAGTCTGGACGAGCTCGCCATGACCGGCCTTCTGAAGCGGATGCCCCGGCGCATCGCGTGTCGTCAGCACCGCCTGCTGCGGGTCGCGTTCGTAGGGTCCGAGCAGATGCCGCGAGCGCGCCGTGGTGATCCCGTGGTTCCACCCGGTGCCGCCGGCCGCGATGAGCAAGTGGTACCACTCGCCGACGCGGTAGAGGTTGGGGCCTTCGACCAGCCCGTCCTCGCGGTAGATGACGGTCGCCTCGCCCGTGGTTCGGCGCTCGTGGGGCAGATACTGCTCGAGCACGAGCCCCGAGAACGAAGGATGCTCGGGCCGGTGGTCCCACTGCACTCCGACGATCCAGTGCGTGCCGTCGCTGTCGTGGAAGAAGGAGAAGTCGAAGCCGCGCGATCCGAGATGCACCGGTTCGCTCCACGGCCCGGTGATGCTCGGCGCGGTCACGAGGTGGTTGTCGATGTCTTTGTCGTCGCCGTCCATCGTGCGCACGACCGAGTACGCGAGCCAGAACAGGCCGTCGGCGTACGACAGGCTCGGCGCCCACACGCCGCCCGAGTCGGGCACGCCGCGCAGGTCGAGGTCGAGCGCGTGGCCGATGGTGCTCCAGTGCACGAGGTCGGTCGAGTGGTGCAGCCTCACCGCCGGGTGGTACTCGAAGGTGCTGGTGGCGAGGTAGTAGTCATCGCCCACGCGCAGGATCGACGGGTCGGGGTTGAATCCGCGCAGGATCGGGTTGCGGATCACGGGCATCGGGGCTCCTGAGCGGTCACGGCGCGGGATGTGCGAACGGCTCGCCCGCCACGAAGCGCTCCACTTCGGCCAGTGCCGCCTGGCCGAGCCGGCGCAGCTCGCTGCCCGTCGAGCCGGCGAGGTGGGGAGTGAGGAACACGTTGGGCAGGGAGTACAGCGGATGCCCCGGCGCGAGCACCTCGGGATCGGTGACGTCGAGGACGGCCCGCAGACGGCCGCGCTGCAGCTCGGCGACGAGGGCGTCCTGGTCGACGAGCGATCCGCGGGCGGTGTTGATCAGCGTCGTGCCGTCGGGCATCACCGCGAGCACGTCGCGCGAGATCATGCCCCGCGTCGCCGGCATCTCGGGCGCGTGGATCGAGAGGATGCCGCTGCGGCGCGCGAGTTCGACGAGATCGCCGACCAGCTCGGCGCCGAGACGGCGCGCGGTCTCGGCGGTCGCGTACGGGTCGTAAAGCAGCACGCTCACGTCGCTGCCGGCGAGCCTCTCGGCCACGAGCGTGCCGATCGTCGACGCACCGACGAGCCCCACAGTGGTGCCGTACAGCCCGGTGTGCGGCAGCTCCGCCTCGCGATCGATGAACCTCTGCTCGGCGCTGTACCGCCGCGACGCCCAGAACGCGTCCTTTGCGGCGAGGGTGATCATCGCGTGCGTGAACTCCGCGACCGGGATCGCGTTGACGGCGCGGGCGGTCGAGATCCGGATGCCGCGGCTCGAGGCCGCTGCGTCGAGCGGGCCGATCCCGCCGCCCCAGTGCACGATGGCACGCAGAGCAGGGAACGCGTCGAGGTCGCCGGGTTCGAGCGGGGCCACGCCCCATCCGGCGATCAGAAGGTCGATCCCGGCGGGTTCGGGAATCGCTGGCAGCGAGGTCGCCGCGAACGTCATGTCGATCTCGACCAGGTGCTGCAGCCGCGCGCGCTCTGGTTCCCCGAACACGAACGGCACGAGCGCCGGCGCCATCGCGAGCGCGGCCCTCATGCGCCCAGCTCGTCGATGAGCCACTCGTCGCGCCACTCCAGCCGCACCCGGCCGTCTTCGATCCGCAGCGGCAGCCAGACCGCCGGCGACTCGGCGAGGAGGTCGGGGGTCCAGCGGTCGCCGATGTAGACGTAATGGTCGCCGACCGGCGCGACGACGCTGACCTGCGACTCGTGCGTGCGCGTGCCGACCGGTGCGATGGGCCGCCAGGGCGCCCACGGTCCCGACAGCGACGGAGCATGCGTGTACATGTTGTCGTTCATGCTCCAACCGGTGAGGTCCGACCCGAACAGGAAGTAGCTGCCGTCGTGGCGCACGAGCGTCGGCGACTCGTAGCCGATCGCCGGGTTCGCCTGCTGGCGCAGCGTCGCGACGACGGACTCGACGGCCAGGTAGTCGTCGCGCAGACGGTAGATGTGCAGGCCGTGGTCACGGTCCTCCGACAGCAGGTAGCCGACGCCGTCCTCCTGGAACACCCCGATGTCGCGGCTGATGTTGCCGAGCGGCCGTTCGCTGCCGACGTACGTGTACGGGCCCTCGGGTCGGTCGGCGACGGCGTAGCCGACGCGCGCGAACGAGTAGTCCCCGGTGTCGATGTGCAGCAGCATCACCCACGTCCCGTCCGGACGCTGCAGCGCCTTGGGACGCTCGACGATGCGGTCCGGGCCGATGTCGCCGTCACCGGCGACGAGCGCGTCGCCCTCGAACGTCCAGTGCGCGAGGTCGGGCGACGAGTAGCACGCGACGGCGGTGAACCGGTCGCCCGCCGTCTTGTCCTCGCCCCACGCCAGCCAGCGCTCGCCCACGCGCTGCAGCCCGATGCCGTGCAGCTGCGCGGTGCGACCGCGGTCGTCGACGAACACGCGGCCCGGGCGGATCGCCTCGCGCTCAGCCACGCGGCACCCGCAGCACTCTCGCGCCGATGCCGGCGGGCGTGGCGACCGACAGAGCGTCACCGTCGAGCGAGAACTCCCACGCCGTGTCGCCGACGGGGAAGATCGCCTCGGCGCCCGCGGCGCCGGGGATCGTGAACACGCGGGATGCGGCATCCCGATCCCACACGAAGATCAGATCGTCGTCGGGGCCACGCAGACCGAGGCACACGAGGTCGGCGTCCCATGCGGGCAGGCCGAGCGGCCAGAACGGCGTGGACTGCGCGAGGTCGCCGCGCAGCGCCTTGTGCAGCCCGATCGCCTCGGCCACCCGCGTGCGCTGCTCCGAGCGCAGATCATCGAGGAAGCCCGACACGTACAGCCTGCCGCTGAGCCCCGTCACGAGCGTGAACACCGTCTCATCGTCGCTCATCGTCCGCGCCGGGTACGCCCAGTTGCCGCACTGCTCGGGCAGGATCGACATCGGCGCGGACGCGGCGATCGGCGGATAGAGCGTGAAGTCCTGCTGATCGCTGGTGGATTGCAGATGCGTCACGGCGAGCAGGGAGTAGTCGGCCCGCATGGCGCCCGAGCTGCAGTTCTCGATCCGCAGCGACGGATGCCGCTCCTGCACGCGCAGCAGCCAGTCGCGGAACGCGCGGCTGTGGGCGAGCAGTCCCTCGCCTGCCGAGGCCGCGTTGCGCTCGGTGCCGGCGCCGGGGTTGATGTTGTAGTCCAGCTTCAGATACCCGATGCCGTACGCCTCGACGAGGTGATCGATCGTGGCGTCGAGATGCGCGCGAGCGGCGGGATGCCGCAGATCGAGGTGGTAGCGGCGGTCCTCGTGCACGCGCCGGCCGAACCGCTGGAAGAAGGCCTCGTCGGGCAGTGTCGCGGCGGCGGGGCTGTCGATGCCGACGACCTCTGGCTCGAGCCAGAGACCGGGAACCATGCCGGCGCGGCGGATCTCGTCGGTCACCCGGCTCAGCCCGCCCTCGAAGCGCGCGGCGGCCTCGCGCCACTCCCCCACGGTCGACCACCAGTCGCCGACCTCGGGGTCGGCGAACCAGCCCGCGTCGATGCAGAACACCTCGGCGCCCGCCTCGGCCGCCCGCCGTACAAGGGGCAGCAGCGCCTCGGTCGTCGGCTGGCCCATGAGGGTGTTCATGAAGTCGTTGTAGACGACGGGCAGATCCTGCGCCTGCGCGGCGCCGCGCAGCCAGCGCCGGTAGCGCGTGAGGTGTGCGATCGCGTCGTCGCGTCCGTGGACGGATGCCGCGAGCGCGACCGGCACGGCGGTGAAGGTCTCGCCGGGCAGCAGCTCGGCGGCGAAGTGGTGCTCGAGATCGGTGGGGCCCAGCAGCGACAGAACCCCGCCGGACCGGGTCTGGCAGAGGTCGACGTGCCAGCCCGCGCTGGTCTCGACCTGCCATGCCAGTGCCTCGGCCCCGACGGCGCGGCCGTTCGCCGCGGGGTCGGCCGCGGCATCCGTCGTCGTCCGCTCGAGGTAGCCGGCGGGCACGTGCTCGCCGCTCGACCACGCGCCGTGGCTCGTGAGGGCGACATGTCCGCGGCCGTCCTGACCGTGCAGTGCGAGCGAGATGTCGGGCAGCAGCTCTCGCACCGACGTCTCACGCCAGCGGTTCTCGGCCAGCCATTCGCTCCGAGCGGTGCCCAGCACGAAGCCGGCCAGATCGGCCTGCGAGACGCCGAACCCGATCGTGGCCGACGACACCGCCGTCACGACGACCGGCTCGCGCCCGGTGTTGCGCACCTCGTTCTCGACGCGCACCGCCGACGTGCCCGTCGGTGCGGTCAGCGTCGTGCGCACCTCGATCCCGCTGAGCGGATCGTGCTGCACGATCACCGCGCGGGTCTCGCCGGCATCCGAGACGACGCGGGGCCAGCCGGCCCGCACCCGCAGCCGCTCGCCCACCGCCGACCGCCAGTAGGCCTGGCTGGTGCGGCCGCGCTGCTCGCCCGACGTGAAGACCTCGACCAGCCCGATGTCGGGGCTGCCGAGGTGCGCCGTCGAGGCCGAACGCAGGGCCGCGGGAGAATCCTCGGTCCACGTCAGCTCGAATTGCCCGACGCGGGCGCGCACGGTCGTCGGCGCAGTCTGCACCGGCCCGGCGAGTGGGTGCCGGTCGGCGGTCGTATGGTGGGAGATCTCGGTCACGGAGTCCGTCTCGTCTCGTGGTTCAGGAAAAGCGCAGGGCGTCGTTGCAGATGTGGATGCCGACGCCCAGGAGGGCGGGAAGGAACAGGGCGAACGGCGCACCGATGACGGGGAGCGCGGCCAGTGCGACCCCGATGCCCAGCATCAGGAGCCAGCTCAGTGCGACGTGCGGGCGCCGCGCGATCGCCTTCGCCGCCATGGTGAGCAGCTCCACTGGCGATGCCCCGTCGCGTGCCGCCGCGGCCACGCACACCGCGATGGCGAGCATGAGGATGACCGCCATCGCAGCCGCGGCGAACAGCAGCATCGCGTCGGAGCCCCCGAACAGGGCGAGGTCGTAGCCCAGCACCAGCACGAGCGCGCTGAACGCGATCGCGGCCCACGCCAGCACGCGCGTGCCCCCTGCGAAGGACCGCCAGAACTCGCGGCCTGCGCCCGCATCGGCCTGCTCGTCGAGCAGGTACCGCGAACCGCGCAGCAGCGCGTAGATCGCCGGTACGACGGGCAGGAGCGACAGCGCACCGAGCCACAGCGACAGATGCGTGGGCTGCCACCCGACCAGCAGCGAGAACGCCACCGCGGGCACGAGGCATCCCGCGAACGAGACCGACACCACGAAGTGCTGGAACACCGTCAGCATCAGCCGGGCGACCGGGCCGTCCAGGGCGAGCGCCGAGCGCAGGCGCCCGATCGTGCCGGCAGGCCGCGAGGGGGTCGGGGCGGCGGTCATCCCTTCACCGCCCCCACCGACATGCCCTTGACGAAGTAGCGCTGGAACGCCGCGAAGATCGCGACCGACGGGATGACCGCCAGGATCGCGCCGGTGTAGATCAGCTGCCACTGCGAGGTGAGCAGGCCCACCATGCGGTTGATCGCGACGTTGATCGTGCCCGCCGACGACGAGTCGAGGAAGACCAAGGGGATGAAGAAGTCGTTCCACAGCCCCAGCGCCTGGATGATGACGAACGCCGAGGTGACCGGCAGCAGCATCGGGAACACGATCGACCAGAACGTGCGCAGCTTGCCGGCGCCGTCGATCGAGGCCGCCTCCTCCACCTCGATGGGGATGCCCTTGATGAAGCTGCAGTACAGCAGAATGCCGAAGCTCGCGGCGCCGCCGAGGTGTACCAGGATCACACTCGTCAGGGTGCTGTAGAGGCCGACGTCGTCGAAGCCCTTCACGAGCGGGATCATCCGCACCTGGAAGGGGATCATGAGGCCCGCGATGAAGAGGATGTAGATCCAGCGGGACGTGCGCCCGCCGATCCGCTCGATGCCGTACGCCGCCATCGGCACGATCGCGATCAGCAGCACGACCGTGGCCACCGTGATGATGAGCGTGTTCAGCAGCGCCTCGCCGTAGTCGGTCTGCTGGAACAGCTGGACGTAGTTGTCGAGGGTGAACTCGGTGGGAAGCCCCATCGGGTCCATCGTGATCTCGGCGTACGACCGGAACGAGTTCAGCAGGGCGTACAGCACCGGGCTGGCGACGATCAGCACCAGCACCGCGAGCACGATCATGACCGCGAGCTGACCGGCGGTGAGCTTCTTGCGCTTGCGGTCGCGGCGCGGCCTCTGGCGGGTGCGCGCCGAGCGATCCCGCGACGTGACGAGCAGTTCGGTCTGGGTGCTCATGCCTGGATCTCCCTCTTGCGCATGTAGGCGTTGGCCGCCACGGTGCTGACGATCACGACGAGGAACAGCACGATCGCCGCGGCGCTGCCGAACCCGGCGCGGTACTCGCCGAAGCCGACCTTGTAGATGAAGAACGCCATCGTCTCGCTGACGAACCCGGGGCCGCCCGCGGTCAGCACCATCACCTGGTCGAAGATCGTCCAGCCCGCGATCATGGCCAGGGTCATGTTCACCGTGACCGCGCCGGCGAGCATCGGCCACGTGACGTGCCGGAACACCTGGCGGCTGTTGGCGCCGTCGATGCGTGCCGCTTCGATGAGGTCCTGGGGCACCGACTGCAGATTGGCGAGGTAGATGAGGGTCGTGTTGCCGCCGAGCGTGAAGCACGTGATGAACAGGATGACCCACACCACGATCGAGCTGTCACCGAGCCAGTCACGGGCCCAGTCGGGCAGCCCGATGTCGCGCAGGAACGTGTTCACCGAGCCGAAGTTGTAGTTGAGCAGGTACTTCCAGATGGTCGCCAGGATGAAGGCGCTCACGAGCGACGGCAGGTACACGGCCGTGCGGAACAAGCCCTGCCACCGGCCGACCTTGTCGAGCATGAGGGCGACGCCCAGCGAGATCGCGTTGACGATGACGGCCGAGCCCAGACCCAGGATCAGCGTGTTCTTGACCGCGTTCCAGAAGCGGCCGCTGGCGAGGATCTCTTCGTAGTTGCGGCCGCCGACGTAGTCGTAGTCGGGGCTGATGCCGTCCCAGTTGGTGAAGCTCAGCTGCAGCGACTGCAGAGAGGGCACGATCACCATGAGCAGGTAGATGACCAGGGCGGGCGCGATGAACCCGAGCATCGCCCACCGCACGGCGCGGAAACGTCGTACGCGCCGCTGCTGCGGCTCGAGTCCGCTCGGCAGGAACGGGACGTCGTCGGGGACTCCGTCCGGCGCACCGTCCAGCGGCCCTTCGCCGCTGTGCCGCACGGCGGTGCCGACGACCTGCGTCTGCCCTTGCAGGGCGCTCTGATCAGTCATGGAGGCCTCCTCGGCTCCGTGGCCGCGGTGCCCGGGCGGTCAGCCCGGGCAC
>NZ_JAHZQZ020000020.1 GCF_019449275.2 Microbacterium sp. HD4P20 | reverse complement strand
CACCGCGCCCGGTTCGGTCAGCCCGCGGCGACCGTCTTGTCGAACTCGGCCTGGACCTTCGCGATCGTGTCGTCGAGCGAGCTCTGGCCGTCCTGCAGCTCGATGCGCGCCTGGCGGAAGAACGTGTTGAACGCGCTGAACGTCGTCAGTTCCGACACGTTCTCGTACCAGACCAGGTTCGGGTTCTCCAGCAGCCCGAAGTAGTCCTCGGCCCCCGGGATCGACGTGTTGCGCTCGATCTCGTCGGCGGCGACGATGTTGGGGGCGAGCCAGCCGTTCTCCTCCATCAGGTTGGCGGTGTCGACCTCATAGAAGAACTCGAGGAACTCCGTCGCCGACGCGAGCTGCGCCTCGTCCTCCGCGGCCTGTGCCGAGATCGCCAGTCCACCGGCGGTGTCGCCGTTCACGGCGTTCTTCAGCACGTTGATCGCGCCATCCTCGTCGGGAACGATGAACAGCCCGGCGTTGAACTCGGGGTCGACCTTGTTGATGTCGTTGAGGCGACCGATGCCGGCCGACGAGGTGGCCATGACGGCCATGTCGTTCACCAGTAGCGTGGTGGTCTGCGCGTCGGCGGTGGACTGCCACCCCTCCAGGACGTACTCGTTCGTGATGTCGACCAGCTCCTGCAACGGCTCACGCAGGTCTTCGATCGTCGCCTCGCCGGCGGCCGCAGCGTTCCAGAACCCGCCCTCGTCACTCCACTCGGCGAAGTACGGTGCGGCGAGCTGCTTCCACAGCTGATCGCTGGGCCACACCTCGGCCGCGGCGGTCGCCAGCGGCGCCTGGCCGTTCGCCTTGATGTCGTCCATCAGCTCGAGGAAGTCCTGGTACGTCTCGGGCACTTCGAGGTCGTTCTCTTCGAAGTAGTCCTTGTTGTAGACGACATTCAGGCCGATCTCGCCGTTGAGCGCGCTGTACGGCACGGTGTAGACGTTCCCGTCCGAGGCGGTGCCGACCGCCTCGGGATCGATCAGCTCGGTCACCGAGTCGGGGATCGGAGCGAGCTTGCCCGCGCCGACGTAGGTCAGGGTGTCGCGCATGTCGACCACGGCCGGCCAGTTGCCCGTGGCATCCATCGTCTTCAGGGCCGTCGCGTAGTCGCTGCCCGCGGGAAGCGGGTCGAGCTGGACGGTCGTGGTCTCGCTCTGCTCGTTGAACGAGTCGACGACGGACTCGACCACCGAGTTCCAGGTGTCGTCGCCGGTGGCGTAGAGGAAGCGGATCGTCGTCTTCTCGGTGGCGGCGTCGCCTTCGCCTCCGCTGCTCGGGCCTGCGCAGCCGGCGAGCGCCAGGCTCGCGGCGGCGAAGCCGGCGGCCCCGAGGATCCAGGCCGGGCGGCGGCCGGTCCGGGCGCGCACACCTGCCCGCGTCGTTGCGTCGTGCATGTGATCTCCCTTGATTCGTGCCGGAATGATTCCGTCCGGGCGAGCGTACCTCAAAGTGGACAACGTTTGCCACTAGTTTCTGCGATTGATCCTCGAGGTGCGGATCGGCGCTGCTCAGTGCCCGTCGAGAGGGACGCCATGAAGGATGGGAGTAGCGCTCAGAGCGACGGCATCCGTCCCGTCCGGCTCGTCGAGGACGAGCGCGAGCGCAGCGCCGCCGAACTCCTCGAGCGGCACCTCTACGGTGCTGAACCCGGGCAGCACATCGCCCAGCATCGGCACGTGGTCGAAGCCCGTCACCTCGATGCCGTCGGGAAACTCCACGCCCAGTTCGCGCAGCCGCGCGATAACGCCCACGGCCATCGCGTCGCTCATCGCGGCGACGACGTCGAAGTCGTCGAGCCGGTCGCGCAGTTCGTCGACGGCGCGGTAGCCGCCGTCGCGCGAGAACTCGGTGTGCACCACGTCGCGGTCCTCCACGGCGATGCCCCGCTCGGCCAGTCCCTCGACGAACCCGCCCACGCGCTCGAGGGCGGTGACCTCGGCCTCGGGGCCCGACACGATCGCGAACCGCCGCTTGCCGGCGTCGGCGAGCCCCTGCGCGAGTCGCCGCGCTGCGCCGCGGTTGTCGACGGTCACGGTGGGAAAGCCCAGATCGTTGTCGCCGATCACGACGACCTTCGCGCCGTGCTCGCTCAGCACCGAGAGCTGTTCCTTGACGGATGCCTCGCGCCCGGCGTCGACGGTGCGGCTGGTGGCCATCACGACCGCGAGGTGCCGCTCGCCGCGCAGCTGCGTGAGCAGTTCGATCTCGCGGGCGGAGTCGTCGCGCGTGGTGCGGACGGCGACCGAGACACCCCGCTCTTCGGCCGCGTGCATCATCCCCGAGATCATGGTCGCCGAGCCGAAGTCGTCGATGTCGCCGACGATGAACGCCACCGTGCGGGAGCGGCCGCCCTTGATGGTCTGCGCCGCGGGACTCACCGCATAGCCCAGGGTGCGGGCCGCCTCTTCGACGCGGGTGCGAAGCTCGGGCGATCCGCTCTGCTTGCCGCGGACTCCGCCGTTGAGCGCGCGCGAGGCGGCGGGAACCGACACCCCCGCGAGCCGGGCGACGTCCGCGAGCGTGGCGGGCTTGGCGGTTTTCGACATCGGCTCCCCTGGCTCCTCGTTGATAACGCTATCCAGTATCGCCGATACCCTTCGCGCGCCCGTTCGTCGAGCGAGCGAAGCGAGACGAAACGCCCCGGGTCAGCGCACCGGGTCAGCGCACGACGGCGGTCACCGTCGCGAGGCGGGCGAGCACCTCGTGGCTGATCGAGCCGAGCAGGAACCGTGCGAGGGCGCCGCGGCCGTGCGAGCCGACCACCGCGAGTCGCGCCGACGCGGCCAGTTCGTTGATCACCTGCGACGGGTAGCCCCGCTGCACCTTGGCCACGATCTCGAGGTCGGGGTACTGGCCCCGCAGCCCGGCGAGCGCCACCGCCTGCGCCTCCTCGGTGAGCTTCTCCATGTTGTCGAGGTACTCGACCGGGTACACGCCCATGTTGCGCGGCGCCTCGAGCGGCGTCCACACCGAGACCGCGATCAGCGGCTCGCCGAGCCGGTCCGCCTCGGCGGCCGCGAAGGCCACAGCTTTTTCCGAGACCGGCGACCCGTCCACGCCGACGACGACGCCCGAGCGGCCGGATACGTCCACGTCGGGCACCACGACGACGGGGCAGTGCGCGCCCGCCGCGATCCGCATGCCGTGGGCACCGCGAGTGCGGCCGCCGGGCCCCTCGTAATCGCTGCCGATCACGAGCAGCGAGGCGTGGGACGAGGCATCCGTCAGCACCGCCACCGGATTGCCGCGGTCGACCCTCATGAGCACCTTCAGCCCGAGACGGGGAAGAGCGGATGCCTCGGCCTCGACGCGCTCGCGGGCCTCGGCCACGGCGTGGTCGAGGACGGCGTCCTCACCGACCGCGCCGATCGCGCCGCCGACGACCTCGATCAGCTTGAGGGGCAGCCGGTGGGCGGCCGCACGCTTGGCGCCCCACTCGACGGCGCGGTGCGAGGCGGGCGCGGAGGTGACGCCGACGACGATGGGGTGGGCCATGATGGGCTCCTCTCGGATGCCCCCAGGGTAGACCCGGCGGTCCCTGCGCCGTGGGCCCGCCGCGCGGAAACCCGGGCCGCAGCCGTGGGGCCGCTGTCGCGCGCGAAGAGGCTCGCGCTTCACGCGGGACGGCAAGCGCTCCGGCCGGATGAGTCTCGTCACCCTGGGATGAATGAGAGAGCGCCGGCGACCTGGCGCCTGCGGAAAGGGAGGCGTCAGTCATCGACGGACGCGGGCGCCGTGTTGCGATATAGCGCGGATATCAGTCGGTACTGCGGGGTGAGGAGCGCCGCGAGGGCCAAGACCATGCACACGACCCCGGCGACCAGGAAGATCAGAGCGATACCGCGGGAGTCCCCCGTTCCGAGGAGCCACTGCCACTGCTGGCGGCCGGCATCGGTGCGCATGTACGGGATGACCCACAGTTCGGCCAGCGGTGCGATCATCACGGCCAGGATGGGGCCCGATGCCGCCTCGAACGTCATCGCGAAGCCGAACACACGCCCCTGCCTCTCATAGGGCACGACGCGTTGGATCACCGTCTGCTCCGCGGCCTCGACGGCGGGAATCAGGGCCATGATCACCCACCAGCCGGCCACGAAGAGCCAGCCCCATTCCCGGATGGCGCACAGCGCTCCCACCGCGCCGATCGCGGCGGCAACGAGTAGCAGGGTGCGGATCGGGTTGGTGCCGACGCCTCGCGCAGCGATCACGATCCCGCCGAGAATGAAGCCGGTCGACGCGACGGCGAACCACAGGCCCCACCCCTGCACCCCGAAGAGATCGATGCCGTATGGGTCGGTGACGGCCATCGCAACGCCGAGGAACACGTTGTTGAGCGCGGTGAACAGCACCAGCGCGAGCAGTCCGGGGGCGGCACGCACGGCAAACCAGCCACCGCGGATGTCGACCCAGTGCATCTGCTGCTCGGCACGCAGGATGTGGGGTTCGGGAATCCGCAACGGGAGGAGGTGCAGCAGGGTGGCCGCGAGCGCGGTCACCCCGATGACGAGGGTCCAGCCCATGCCGAAGAATGCCACCGACAACCCGCTGAAGACACTGGTGACCAGCATCCCGATCCCGTGCGCCGCACCGACCAGACCGTTCGCCTTCGCGCGGCGCTCGTCGGGCACGAGTAGCGTGACGGTGGTCGACAGGGCGATGCTGCGCAGTTGCGCGACGACCGCCCCGGCCAGCATGACGACCGCGAAGATCCAGAACCACGGCTGAGCGAGATCGACGATCTGCTCCTGGCCGACCGCGAAGAAGAATGCCGAGTCGACGACGAAGACCGAGAAGGCGGCGACGGTCGCCCACACCATGATCGCCTTCTTGCGGAAGCGGTCGACGAGCGTGCCGAAGAACATGCTGAACGCCGACACGAACAGCATGTACGCACCGCCGATCAGCCCCGTCGCAATGACGTTCCGGGTCTCCGCGTAGATCCAGAACGTGAGCGCGAACCAGAGAAAGCTCGTCGTGATGTTCGCGATCGCGGTGTTGACAAGCACGTGCAGGAACATCCGGAAGCCGCCGGGCGGAGCGGTTCGCAGCGCTTCAGTCGCCCTGGAGCCGCCGCCCACGGCCTCGGTCGTCGGGGATTCCGTCATGGCCGTCGTCACCCATGCAACCTGGGCCGGTACGTGAGCTCTTGAGTGTGGCCGTCGAGCGTGCGGGCCTCGATCAGTTCGAGGTCGAAGTCGGCGGCACCTCGAAAGAGGGGCGCCGTACCGGTCTGCCCACTGATCACGGGAAAGACGGTCACCATGATCTGGTCGACCAGCCCTGCCGCCATCAACGCTCGGTTCATCGACAGGCTTCCGTGCGAGCGCAACGGCACGGCGGAGTCCCTCTTCAGCCGATCCCCCTCTTCACCGTAGGAACCGTACCCATCAAGGGTCGAGAAGACGTCGAACGTGTAGGTGGCGGTCATCGGGGCGCTCCTCCGGGTAGAGATCCTCGCAGCGTGCGAGCAGCTGATGAGTCGACGGTAGAAGGGACGGTGTGACACCCACAGGTGCCAGAAGTCACGTCGCCACGAGGTGGGCGCAGGAGCCGATGGCGGGCCGGCGCCGTCCTAGCTCTCGACCCTTTCGATACGCTGGCCGGCGCAGACGAGGTGCAGAGGCGGCGAGTATCCGTGTCTGAGAACCCACGACGTGGTCGATCCGGCGATCTTCCTACCCCGGGGCCCCCGTCAGACGATCGTCTCCACGGTGAGAAGCTCCGTTCGCGCCACCACGTCGCGTCGCACATTCACCAGCGCAAGCCGCTCGGAGTCTTCCATGTACGCGCTCAAGGCGGAGTCGTCTGGGAAGTGGATCACCTGCACCTCGAGTGGGCCCGTACCACCGCCTGTGTTGCGAACCCTGCTGACGACCCGTCCACCGTATTTCGGCAGGAGCGAGAGCACGGTGTCCTCATAGTGTGTCAGCGCATCTTCCTGACCGTCGAAGGACCACAGCAGTACGCAAAGTTCCAGGCTCATGTCGTGTTCTCCCCCCCACCCGTCCATTCTGGGCGGACCTGCCCGCGGGAGCGACGATCCGCCGGGAGTATGAACTCGAGTTCGGAGAGATGGATGACGTGAATCACGGGAGCCACGGCCACGGCCAGCCGGGCTCCGGCTCGGGCTCCGGCTCGGGTTCCGGCTCAGGCTGCGGCTGCGGCTCCGGCTCCGGTTCTGGTTCCGGTTCGGGCTGCGGCTGCGGGTCGGGCCCCGGGAGCGGCCCCGGGCCGGGGTCAGGCTGAGGTCCCTGGTTCGGCACCGGGTCGGGCACCGGAACCGGAGCGGGCGCCGTGTCGGGTCCGGACTGCGGTCGCGGAGGCTGCCACCGCTGCTCCGCCGCCTCACGCAGCCTCGCCTGCTCCTGCGCGAGTCGTGTCTGCTCCGCGTGCAGCGCGGCTACCGCTGCGGCATAGGACTCCATCGCCGCCAGTGCGGCGTCCTCGTCCCTCGCCGCCTCGGCCGCGTGCGCCGCGGCGGCGACGGCCTCTCGCAGCGGCGCCTCCGGCAGCGGATTGTCGCCGACGATCCGCTCGGCGAATGCCGGAAGCCCGCTCCCCAGAGCGAGAAGCGCGGCCCGCAGAGCCCCCAGCCGCTCCGCGCGCGACGTCGTCTCCGCCCGCACGGCTGCGGCCGCCGCGTCGAGCACTTCGCTGTGTGCGCCGGCGTCGTCTGCGGCGGTCAGCAACGCCGCCGGGTCTGTGTCATCGACGGCTGCGGGCTCGTACGCGGGCGGTGCGGCGTCGGGCGACGCGGCAAGGTCGGCGGTGAGCGCGTCGAGCGCCTCCTGTGCCGCGAGCCGCGTCGGCTCGTCGGCGAGTCCGGCCAGCGCCGCAAGTACCGGCCCGGCCCGGCCGGCGGTCTGGGCGGCTGCCGCCTCGGCGCTGTCGTAGGCGGCGGTGGCAGCATCCATCCGCTCCTGCGCAGAGGCGACGTCACTCTCGGCCCGCGCCAGTGCCGCGGTCGCGACGACGAGGCGTTCGCGTGCCTGGGCGGATTGCACGGTGACGAGTCCGCCGGCCACCATGCCCGAGATGACGACGACGGATGCCGCAGCCACGACCCAACGCCCGGTCCGCCGCTTGCGCGGGGTCAGCGGCGCCGGTGTGAGCAGCGGCGCGGGTTCGGGCAGGGGCTCCGGCAGGATCACGGTGTCGAAGTCTGCTGCCACCGATCGACCGACGGAAGCGGCAGCCGGAGCGCTGCCACTGTTCGTCAGGGCGTCGGCCGCGGAGGCGGACATCGCCGCTGTCGCCTCCTCGACCGGCGACAACGCCGACGGCAGTGGCGGCAGTGGCGGCAGGGCGGGAAGCGGCAGCGCCGGTGGCTTCATCGCCGCCCGGGCGTCCTCGGGCGAGGCCGGGACTGCCGGCGCGACCGAGCGCGTGGGGCGGCTTCGCAGCACCGCCACCTCGAGCGCCGCCACGGTGGGCGCGTCCTCCGGGAGCGGCGCCGCGGTGGTGCCCAGGTGAGCGATCGCGATGGCGCTTGCGGCAGCCACGGCTGTCGGCCGGGAGCGCTCACCCTCGAGCGGCGGACCGAAGAGGCGGGCGAGTGCCTCTTCGCGCTCGTGCTCGGCATGACCCGCTCGATCGAGCTCTTCGTGTGCGGCCGACGCACCGCCCCGTGGCGCGTCGGCCCTTCCCCGAGTCCCCATGTGTTCGCCCCGTCCTGTACCGGACGGCGCCAGCGTACGCGCAACGACTCCCCCCGGTCATGGGTGAAAAACCCCCGCCTGCGTGGCCGCACGTGGGGGCCTTGAGGTCGGCTTCCGGTGTCACAGCACGCGGGATCCGCCGGGGGATGCCGCGTGTTTGCGCCACATGAAACAGCCGAGGACGCTGCGCGAGCCCGAACGCACCGGGATCAGGACGCGTTCGGGCCTGCTGTCGACGACGCCAGGAAGGCGTTGAGAAGGGATGCCGCGCCCGCGGTCGTCCCGTCGACCACACCGATCCGCAACGCGCTGACGGCGTACTCTCCGTCGGCGATCGCGTATGGCGGTGCCGGCTGGGGCGGCTGGTCGGGCTGGGAGTTGACGGTCACCGCGACCAGTTGCGAGACGAGATCGAGCTCGCCATCGAGAGCCCCGAGCGCCGTCGTCACCGCACTGACGAGGGTCGTGGTCATCGTGCCGATGAGCCCCGTAGCCGGTGTCACGAGCGAGTTCTGCAGGATCGTGGCCAGACTCGGGAGCAGAGTCGACACGATCAAGGGCTCGAGCGAGGTCAGGATGCTCGCGACCAACGCGTTCACCGGCGCGAGGAGGAGGCCGAGCAGACCGCTGTTGAGAACCGCGGCCGTGACATCGACGTCGGGAGCCGGGTACCCCGGCGTGCCGAGGAAGCCGCCGACGTTACCGTCGATGGTCACGCCGACATCGACAGCGTCCACGGTGATGAGGGTCAGTTGCGCGCGGACGATGGCACTCGCCTCGATCGCGACCGAGGCGTCGAGCACCATCTTCGCCGCCGCGCGCTCGAGGTCGTACAGCAGACCCGTCTGCGTCGCGGGGTCGCGCAGGAGCAGACCGACTCGCTCGACGAGCGCAGTCATCACCTGGGAGCTCAGCACCGACGTGTTCGGCGCCAGACCGTTGAGCCCGTCAGAACTCTGGTACACGTCGCCGACGAGCGCCGCGAGGTCCACGCTGACCGTGCCGGATGTCAGGTCGACCGAGACGACGCCATCGGTGAGCGGGGCATCCAGCAAGGCGTTGAGGGAGGTGGGGTCGAGCGTGATCTCGAGCGAGTCCACGGTTACCGTTCCCAGAGACAGCGCAGCGTTGTCGATGAGGCCGGCGAGCAGAGGCGTGAGCCCGTTGATGACCGCGGTCCTCAGGAGTCCTTCGACGGTTCCGACGGTGGTGTTCAGGCCCGTCAGCAGCGTCCCGACCGCTGTGTCGGCGGTCGCGCTCAACGCCGCGACCGCCGGGCTCTCGAAACCGAGATCCAGCCCCGCCACGAGATAGTCCCGCTGCACGGCGTTCGCCGCACCGCTCCATTGCTCCTCGCACCCGTCGACGGTGGCGCTCGACGCCACGGCGCCGACCTCGAGCGAGAGGTCGGCGATCCCGCCGAGCGCCGCGCCGAGACCCGGAAGCTGGCTCAGCTGGAACGTGCCCATCGACGGTGCCGTGCCCGCTTGCACCGCGTCCGCGTCGATCGCGCCCTGGTCGGTGACCACGCCCGAGGCGCCGGTCGAGACCCCGTCCGGAAGCGCCTGCCCGTACTGGGCGTACACGCCCGTGCCCGTCTCCAGCGGCAGGGTCAGCCCGAGCCCTGCCGACACCAGCCCGCCGATCGCGTTCAGCGCGATCGGCGAGTTGTAGGCATCGGCGCCCAGTGCCGTCGAACTCGCCGGCTGAACGGACGACGTGGCTCCGTCGTTGGTGACGACGATGCCGCTCAGCCCCGCCACCGGATCGAGACTCTCTCCGAGCAGTGATCCCGACAGCACTCGGCCGGTCGCTTGTGAGGTGAACCCTTCGGTCGCGGAACAGTCGAGCGTCCCGATCGCGCCGTTCACCCACTCGCTGTCGTTCCACGCCGCGTCGGTCGCCACGACGGGCACGAGCATCGCGGCCACCAGGCCCGTCGCCGCGACCGCGGCCGACAGCATCCGTCGAGCAATGGATCCACGCGAGGTCCGCGGCGTACGTGCGAGCTCAGGCATCGTTCGCCTCCCGCCCGCGCGTGCGACCGGCAAAGACCTGCACGGCACCCAGAACGAGCAGACCGAGGGCCAGCAGCAGCGGGCCGAGGGGGTCGGCTCCGGTTGCCGGCAGCTCGGCGACGGGAGAGTCGCCGGATGCCGTGAACCCGAATCCCACCTCACCCTCGAGGCCCTCCAGGCCGAGGTCGGCCGCTTCCGCCGGTGTCGAGATGGTCACGAGGAAGTAGCGGGACTGGTCCACGAGCAGCGGATCCAGCTGCCACAGGTCCCCCGTCGTGGGCGATGCGACCTCGGCGACCCGCGTGGTGGGCAGCAGCAGCTCCGCCGGGGTGGCGCAGGTCGGGTCGCCCGTCAGTCCGGTGAAGGCCTGGCTGCACTGCCGGATCGCGATGCGCAGACCCATCGGATCCTCCACGAGCGCGCCGGCGGCGCGCAGCGTGAGCGAGAACTCCCGCGAGCTCGCCCCGTCCAGGGTCGCGCGGATCTGCCAGTGGTAGGCCTCGCCGGGCACGATGGGATCGATGAAGCGCGGGGTGTCGCCCCACGCCAGCCGCAGGTGTCCCGGCGTCCCGTTCTCGGCGATGGCGGTGAAGGCCGCGGCGGCGTGGGCGCCAGAGACGACGACGCCCGCGGCGAGGAGCGCCGCGCCCAGCAGACGCAGCGGTCGCCACCACCACCCCCGCACCCCGGATGCCGCCATCACGTCTCCCGTTCTCGCGCCGGCCACAGCCCCCAGGCGATGACGCCGGCCAGCAGCAGTGTCAGGGCCCCGAGCGCGACCGGCGTCTGCAGCGCGACGAGCGCCGCACCGGCTCCCGGTACGCCGAAGAGCACCCGATCGGTCTCGGACACGACATAGGGCAGCTGGTCGGGTGTCTCGTTGTCATCGCCCTGCAGCACCACGCTGCGCCGATCCGATTCACCGGGCACCGGCTCGATCGCGACGATCCGGTGAGTCACCGGCAGCGCCTCGCCCGAGCGCTGCACCGTGATGACATCGCCGATCCGCAGTTCGGCCGCCGCGACGGGCGCGCTGACGGCGGCCGCGCCCTGCGGCAGCGTCGGCGCCATCGATCCCGTGCGGAACACGATGACCGACAGGCCGAGCAGCTGCGAAGCCACGAACCACACGACCGCCACCAACCCGATCACACCGACGATCCACAGACCGATGTCTTTGGCCTGCTCCCCCGCCGAAGGGCGTCGCCCATCGGCGGGGGACCCGGCGGCGTGGCGAGCGCGCGGCCGAAGGCCGGCGGTCGTCATCAGACCGAGGTCGAGAAGAACTGCCAGGCCGGTGCCACGGTGCGACCCTGGAGCGTCTGCGTCACGGCGTTGTCGGGCAGCGAGATCTCGAAGCAGTAGTAGTGCACGTCGTCTCCCCCGCCCGAGATCGGCTGGTCGGCAAGACCCGCAGTGTCGAGCGGTGCAGCTCCGCCGGCGCCCACGATCACGTCGACGCCCGCGGCGGCGAAGTATGCCTGGTCACACGTCGGCGCGGTGTCGGCCGCGGGCAGGATCTCGAGCGCCACGCGGGCGCCCAGGTTGTCCCAGAGCAGGTCACCGGCGTCGTCGACCGTGACGCCCGCCGCGGCGACGGCGCCGAGCAGGTCGACCGTTCCGGCGATCGACGTGTCGGAGGTCTTCAACGCGACCGGTGCGTAGAACGTCTCACCCGGAGTCAGGGCGAGGATGTCGTCGCCCACGGTGAGCGGAGAGAACACGAGCTCCCCACCCGGGTTGTCGGGCTCTTCGACCCAGCCGGTCGCAACGTCGCCGTTGGCCGGACTCAGCGTGTTCTGCAGAACGACGAACTCGCTCGTCCCGATGCCGGGGCCCCCGTCGGCGCCGCCCCAGACCCATTCCGAGTCGGTCCAGCTGGCGAGGGTCATGGTGCCGCCGACGCCGAGGACGAGGCCTCCGGCGAGGACGGCGAGGATGCGCCGCCGGCGCAGGCTCTTGCTGACTGATGGTGTGCGGTTGAGTGCCACTGGGAGTCCCCTTCTCACGTGCGGTTTTCGGCACGCGAGGATTCCCTTGGCCACATCGATGCCGGCCTGGCGCCCCCCAAGAGTGCCGCTGCGAGGAACGTATCCCGTGGCGAACCGCGGATCTACCGGCGGTTTATTCCGCGAGGTGAGCAATGAGGGTTTGCTGAGCAAGCTGTCCGGTCGTTGCTCTTAGAGCCCACTGGCCCGAACCGCGCGAGCGGCGGTGCCTGTCCGGTTCGCTGCTGTGGCACAAATGAGCCGAAGCTGAGCCGCGAACTCCCGGCCGCGCCGCGAGTGCGCCCTTCACGGACTTCGGGCGCTACAGCGCGAGCCGCTCCCGGACGACGGCGGCCAGCGCGTCGGCGTGGCGGTGGGCTTCGTCCTCGGACGCGGCCTCGACCATGACGCGCACCATCTCCTCGGTGCCCGACGGGCGCAGCAGCACGCGGCCCGACAGCCCGAGGTCGGCGGATGCGCGGGCGACGGCATCCTGGACGACCTCGTCGCCGACGCCGGATCGGTCGACGCCCCGCACGTTCACGAGCACCTGCGGGAAGACGGTCATGATCGACGCCAGCTCGGCCAGCGTCTTGCCGGTGCGCGTCATCTCGGCCGCCAGATGCAGGCCCGTCAGCACACCGTCGCCGGTGGTGGCGAACTCGCTCATGATGACGTGGCCCGACTGCTCGCCGCCGAGCGAGAAGCCGCCCTCGGTCATGCGTTCGAGCACGTAGCGGTCGCCGACCGCGGTCGTCTCGACGTGGATGCCGTGGGCCGACATCGCGCGGTGCAGTCCGAGGTTGCTCATCACGGTGGCGACGAGGGTGTCGTGCGCGAGGGCGCCGCGCTCTTTCATCGCCACGGCGAGGATCGCCATGATCTGGTCGCCGTCGACCACACGGCCGGCGGCGTCCACGGCGAGGCAGCGGTCGGCGTCGCCGTCGTGCGCGATGCCCACATCGGCGCCGAGCTCGACGACCTTCTTCGACAGCACATCGAGGTGGGTCGAGCCGACACCGTCGTTGATGTTGATGCCATCCGGGTCGGCGCCGATGACGGTGACGCGCGCGCCTGCGTCCTTGAAGGTCTCGGGAGAGACTCCGGATGCCGCGCCGTGGGCGCAGTCGAGGACCACATGCAGCCCGTCCAGGCGGTTCGGCAGCGATCCGAGCAGGTGCACGACGTAGCGGTCTTCGGCGTCGGCGAAGCGGCGGATGCGTCCGACGTCGGCGCCGGTCGGCTGCAGCTTCGGCAGCGCGAGCGCCGCTTCGATGCGCGCTTCGACGATGTCGGGCAGCTTGACGCCGCCGCGCGCGAAGATCTTGATGCCGTTGTCGGGCGCGGGGTTGTGAGACGCCGAGACCATCACGCCGAAGTCGGCGTCGATGTCGGCGATCAGGTACGCCGCTGCGGGCGTCGGCAGCACGCCGGCGTCGAGCACGTCCACGCCTGATGACGCCAGGCCGGCCTCGACCGCGGCGGAGAGGAACTCGCCCGAGACGCGCGGGTCGCGCGCGACGACCGCCGTGGGACGACGGCCTTCGGCGCGACGCGCCTCGGCGGAACGGCCCTGGCCCAGGACGACGGCAGTCGCCTGGGCCAGGGTGAGCGCAAGATCGGCGGTGAGGGAGCCGTTGGCCAGCCCCCTCACCCCGTCCGTGCCAAAGAGCGGCATACGGAGCGAGATCCGATCAGCGCTTCGAGTACTGAGGAGCCTTGCGGGCCTTCTTGAGACCGGCCTTCTTGCGCTCGATGACGCGAGCGTCGCGCGAGAGGAAGCCGGCCTTCTTGAGGGTCGGGCGGTTGTTCTCTTCGTCGATCTGGTTCAGTGCACGGGCGATGCCCAGGCGCAGCGCGCCGGCCTGACCCGAGGGGCCGCCGCCGGAGATGCGCACGATGACGTCGTACGCGCCGGTGAGGTTGAGCACCGTGAACGGGTCGGTGATCAGCTGCTGGTGCAGCTTGTTCGGGAAGTAGTCCTCGAACTCACGGCCGTTGACGGTGATGGTGCCCGAGCCCGGGATCAGTCGCACGCGGGCGATGGCCTGCTTGCGACGGCCGACGGCTGCGCCGGGAACCGAGAGCACGGGGCGCTCAGCGGCAACGGCTGCGGTCTCGTCGACCGGGGTCTCGGTCGAGTAGTTGGAATCGGTGGATTCGGTGGATTCTTCGATCTTCGCCACGAGTGTGTCCTTAATCTCTACGGCGCTTACTGGGCGACCTGGTCGAAAACGTACGTCTTGGGCTGCTGCGCGGCGTGCGGGTGCTCGGCACCGGCGTACACCTTGAGCTTCGACAGCTGGTTGCGGCCGAGGGTGTTCTTGGGGAGCATGCCGCGGACGGCCTTCTCGACGGCGCGGACGGGGTTCTTCTCGATGAGCTCCGCGTAGGTGACCGACTTGAGGCCGCCCGGGTAGCCCGAGTGGCGGTAGGCCTTCTTCTGCTCGAGCTTCTGGCCGGTCAGGGCCACCTTGCCGGCGTTGACGATGATGACGAAGTCGCCGGTGTCGACGTGGTTCGCGAAGGTGGGCTTGTGCTTGCCACGAAGGAGCGTGGCGGCGTGCGAGGCGAGGCGGCCCAGGACGACGTCGGTCGCGTCGATGACCAGCCACTCGCGCTGGGTTTCGCCAGCCTTGGGGGTGTAGGTGCGCGTCACAGTAGTGCTGCTTTCTTGATTCGAACGGAGAGGCTCGTGAATCCCGCTCCGGGGTGGTTCCTTGCTTCGCTCGTTGAGCGAGCGAAGCGAGACGAAACGTCAGGAACAGCGCCAGTGGAGGGCTCACGTTCGTGGTGCCGGGTCAGCTGAGCCGCACACCAAGGGTCGAGTCTACGGCATCCGGATGCCCCGGCCAAACCGGCCGGCATGCCACCGGTCGCCGCGCACACAGGAGAGCCCGGGCCGTCGGGGGCCCGGGCTCTCGCTGCATTCCTCAGGCGGTGCGGCGGCGACGCGCCATGAGGAGTCCCAGTGCCCCCAGAACCAGCAGGAGCATCCCGACCAGCAGCCACGCTCCGGCCGACAGCGCCGCGCCGGTGGCGGCGAGCGGGCCGGGAGCCCACGCGTGGAACGGGTCGGAGTCGGTCAGCCGCACGGCGGCGCCGTCGGCGTCGGTCACCACGACGGGCGATCCGTCCTCGGTGAGCGAGGGCTCGCCGGTCGGCACGCCCTGCTCGTCGACGGCGGGCACGACCGGGGTGACCTCGACGGTCACCGTGTCGTCGTGGCGCTGGTCGTCGGCGAGGGTCAGCGTGCCCTCGGCGAAGAACGATGCGCCGGGCGGGATGAGCCCGTGCCACGTGCCGCTCGCGACGAAGTCGTACGCCGCCGGGCCGCCGAAGGCGCTGAGGTCGGCGGTCCACCGGCCGATCGCCGGGCCCTCCCCCGTGACGTCGGCCAGGTCGATGGCGGTGAGCCACGTCGAGCCGGTGTTCGTCACGACCCAGCGCACCGTGTTGGCGGTACCGGGCTCGTACCTGACGGCGTGAGCGCGGTCGTTGGCGTCCTGCGCGGCGTCGACGAGCGGCTTGACCGGAGTGATCCAGTCACCCTCGGCATCCTTCACCGCCGGGTCGGCCTTCTCACCGTCGTACTTGATGACCTGCACGCCCGACGTGAACGCGTTGTAGTCGTCGGTGTCGGTGGCGGGGATTCCGGATGCTGCGCCCCGCGCGTCGACGGTCGCCCGGTCGACGTGCGGCTCTCCGCCGGAGAGGGTCAGCGTGGCCGTGCCGGTGATGACCTCACCGGGCTGCCAGACGGCGTCACCGGTGAAGGTGTCTTCCCACGCGGCCGACCACATGTCGCCCTCGCGGACCGCGACGAGCTCGTCGCCGTTCGGCAGCGTCCAGACCAGCGATTCGATCTGCGCTCCCGAGACGTTCTCGTCGAGCAGGACGACGTCGGCGAGGTCTTCGTCGCCGGTGTTCGTCACCCGCAGCACGATGGTGCGGGTCTCGCCGTTCTCGTACAGCTCGCCGTCTGCCATGGTGTCGGCGTCGTGCGCGATCTCGGTGCCCTCGCCGTCGCCCTTCTCGATGTCGACGTAGGGTCCGACGCCGGTCCACGCGTGGAACGGGTCGTCGTCCCAGACCGTGAACGGCACGCGCTCGGACGGGTTCTCGGGGTCGGGCACGGTGGCGCGCACCGGCTCGTCGCCCTCGAGCAGCGGCTCGCCGTTGGGCGTCTGGCCGTCGTCACCCACGGCGGGAACCACGACGGTTCCCACCACATCGACGGTGTCGGCGTGACGCATCTCGGCTTCGAGCGTCAGCGCGCCCTCGGCGAAGAACGACGCACCCGGCGGCAGCAGTCCCTGCCACGGTCCGGACTCGACGAACGAGTAGTCCGCGGGGCCGCCGAACGGCGACAGGTCGGCCGTCCAGTCTGCACCGACCTGCGGGCCGTCGTCGGTGACGTCGGTCAGCGTGATGTCGGTCAGCCACGTGTCGCCGGTGTTGGTGACGACCCAGCGCACCGGGCTGGTCACTCCGACCGGGTACTCGACGGCGTGGTCGACGTCGTTGGCGTCCTGTGCGGCATCCGCCAGCGGCTTCGCGGGGATCACCCAGCCGTTGTCGTCGGTCACCACCGGGTCGGCCTTCGTGCCGTCGTACTTGATGACCTGGATGTCGCCGGTGAACGCGTTGTAGTCGTTCTGGTCTTCGACGGGGATTCCGGATGCCTGGCCGCGGGCCGTGACGGCAGCGCGGTCGACGTGCGGGGCCGAGCTCGAGCCGAGTGTCAGCGTCGCGAGTCCGGTGATGGTCTCACCCGGCTGCCACACACCCGGCCACGACGCGGTCCACACGCCGGTGGCCTCGTCGAGCTGAGCCTCGAGCACCGAGCCGTCGGGCAGCGTCCACTCCAGGCCCTGCACGGTGCCGCCGGCGATCGTGGCGTCGGTGAGCACCACGTCGACGAGCGGCTCGTCACCGGTGTTGGTCACCTCGATCACGACCGTGCGGGTCTCACCCGGTGCATACGCCTCGCCCTCGGCGAGCGTGTCGGCCTCGTTCACGATCTCGGCGCTGCCGCCGTCCGCACCGCCGTCGCCCTTGTGGATCTCGACCACGGGTCCGATGCCGGTCTCGGCGTGGAACGGGTCGTCGTCGTCCACGGTGAACGGCGAGCCGTCGTCGCGGGTGGCGGGCACCGGAGTCTCGCCGTCGAGCGCGGGCTCGTCGGTGGGGCGTCCGTCGCCGTCCGTCGCTGGCACCACGACGGTGCCGACGACGTCGACCCGGTCGGCGTGCTGCGTCTCGGCGGGCAGCGTCAGCGTGCCTTCGGCGAAGAACGACGCGCCGGGGGCGAAAAGCCCCTGCCACGGTCCGTCCTGGGCGAACGAGTAGTCCGCCGGCCCGCCGAGCGGGCTGAGATCGGCCGTCCAGTCGTCGCCGATCGCGGGACCGGCGAGCGTCGTGTCGTCGAGCGTCACGTTCGTCAGCCACGTGTCACCGGTGTTGGTGACCACCCAGCGCACCGTGCGCTCGGTGTTCACCGGGTACCACACGGCGGTCTCGGGCGTGTTGGCATCCTGCGCGGCATCCGTCAGCGGCTTCTGCGGAACGACCCACTCGTCGCCCTCGGTCACCTGCGGGTCGGCCTTCTCGCCGTCGTACTTGATGACCTGGATGGCTCCGGTGAACGCGTTGTAGTCGTTGTCGGCCTCGACCGGGGTGCCCGACAGGGCGCCCACGGCATCGACCGAGGCGCGGTTCTGGTGCGCACTGTTCTGAACAGCACCGTCAGCGGTGTCGACGGTCAGCGTCGCGACGCCCACGATCCAGTCACCGGGCGCCCACGTCGCCGTGCCGGGCTCGAAGGTAGCCGCCCACGTGGCGGTCCATTCGCCGGTCGCCTCGTCGAGGGTGGCCGCGGCCGTAGAGCCGTCGGGATACGTGAACACGAGGTTCTCCACGACGCCGCCCGCCAGGGTGGTGTCGCCCAGCGCGACCTCGCGCAGCGGCTCGGGGCCGGTGTTCTGCACGCGGATGACGATGTCGCGGGTCTCGCCGGGCGCGTACGTCTCGCCGCCCGCGACCGTGTCGGCCTCGTGCGCGATGGTGCCGGCATCCGCGTCTCCGTCGCCCTTGCTGATCGCCACACTCGGCGTCACGGTGGTCGGGTTGTCGATCTCGACCTCGACGACGGTCGCGTCGCCGATGGTGAGAGTGGCGCCGTTGGATGCCTCGGTCCCGTCGATGCGCAGCACCGGGGTGCCCCACGTCGCACCGGCCGGCAGCCAATCGGCGGCGGGCGTGACCTCGGTGATGGTCACGACGGTGCCGGTGGGGAGCGCCGGGGAGGTCGCGGTCTGGCCGTCGCGGACGAGCAGCTGGCCGTCACCGGCGGGAGAGGTGTAGTCCACGACGAACTCGGGGTCGCCGATGACGAGCGACTCGCCGGGCCCGGTGACGTCCTTGGTCACCGAGAACTGGCCGTTCAGGGGCGTGGTCGGGTTCTCGAGCAGCACCGCCGCGACGACGCCGTCGGCGATCGTCAGCGTGGCCGTGCCGTCGCCGCCTGCGACGATGCCGGTCCCCGAGAACTCGGCGGGCGCCCAGTCCACGTCGGGAAGGTCGGCCGGCGCCTGCTCGCGCAGCAGCACCTCGGTGCCTGCCGCGAGGTCGGCGGGGCCGGTCGCGATCTCGCCGTCGTTCACGGCGGGCAGCGGCGTCCAGCTGGTTCCGTCGTCGATCGAGTACTCGATGACGAATTCGGTCTCGGCCGGCACGCGGTCCGCACCGTCGCCGGTGACGTCCTTCGTCACGGCGAAGCCGCCGACGAGCTCGGTGGTCGGGTTGGTCAGCGTCACCTCGGCGGTGGTGCCGTCGCCGATCGTGAGGACGGCGGTGCCGTCGGCCTGGTCGCCGGTGCTCCACGACGGCGTCTCGAAGCCGACGCTCGCGCCCGCCCCGGTGATCGTGGGCTCGCTGAGCGTGACGTCGGTGCCGTACGGGATCTCGGGTGAGGTCGCCGTCCAGCCGTTGCCGGCGTCGAGTGTCAGCTCACCGCCGCCTCCGGCGTAGGTGTACGCGACCGTGAACGAGGCGTCGGCGAGCTCGGCCGCGTCGAGGTCGAAGGCTCCGGTGACGTCCTTGGTCACCTCGAAGGCGCCGGGGGCGAAGAGCGTGTTGGTCACGCGGAACGCGAAGTTCGCGCCCGTGCCCTGCAGGCGGTAGAAACCCTCGTGGTCCGCGCCGGCGGGGTCGGTGATGGTGACGTCCTTGAGTCCTTCGTCGTCCTCGGTCACGCTCACGCTCGAGCCGACGGGCAGCGTGATGGGCGCCGATGTCTCATCCGGGCTCAGCGTGACCGAGTTCGGGTTGAGCGCCAGCGGGTCACCGCGGAAGTCGCGGGCCGCGAGGTCGATCGTGAACTCCTGCGCCGGGGCCGGGTCGCCGCCGTCGCCGATGAGCTTCTGCACGGTGAAGGCCACGTCGGCGCGGAAGCCGGCGTCGATGGTGTGGTCGTTGTAGCCGGGACCGGTGACGGTGACGGATGCCTCACCCTCGGCATCCGCGTTCGAATCGGTCGTGGTGCTCCCGGCGGCCTGCGTGGTGAAGACCGTGTCTGCCCAGTCGACGTCGCCGAAGAGGTCCGCGTTCGGACCGCGGAGGGCGAGATTGCCGTCTTCGGGCTTGACGAACACGACCGTATAGTCGCCGGACGGCTCGAAGTCGTCTTCGTCGGAGCGGAAGTAGTACTCACCCGAGGCGTCGGTCGTGGTCGTGGCGATCACGTTGCCGTCGGCGTCGTGCAGCTCGACCGTGACGCCCTCGATCGAGGGCTCGTCGGCATCCTGCGTGCCGTCCTGGTCGGCGTCGAACCACACGCGGTTGCCGATCTCGACCGGCGCCTGCTGAGCCAGAAGCGACACCGAGCCGAGGCCGCCGCCCTTCTGGAACGTGCCGTCGGGGCTCGCGGACCCGCCGCCGTCGCCCGTCAGCTCGTAGCCGGCCAGCGCGCTGCCGTTCTCGACGTCGTACCAGGCGAGCCCGGCGAGGCGGATGCCGGCGAGCGGGTCGTACGTGGTGCTCACGACCGTGCCGGTGCCGCGCTGCCCGCCGACGGCGCCGAGCGCGATCTCGCGGTGCGTGCTGCCGGTGCCGACGTTGATGCGGTCGTTGTAGAACTCGCGGCCGCCCGGGCCCTCGTTCATCCCGCCGGTGGTGCCGGTGCGGTCGCCGGCGACCGCGTTGTTCTCGAAGGTGAACGTGCCGTCGCCGTCCGGGGCGGCGATCAGGATGTCGCCGCTCGCGCCGGTCTCGTACATTCCGGGAAGGGTCGCGTCGGACGCCCAGTTGCGGTTGCCGCCCTGCAGCCCGGTGCGGTCGGAGAAGGCCGCCGTGAGGTAGCCGTCCTCGTCGATGTAGAAGTCGCTCAGCACGGGCTGCGGGTAGATCTGCCACCCGCCGTTGTTCTGCGAGACGCGGCCCCCGGTCCACGACCAGGTGTCGGTCCAGGTGTTCCAGCGCTGCGACTGGGGGGCGAGGGTGTTCTGGTACACGTCGCCCTTGGCGTAGCCGAGGCCCACGGTCGCGACCTCGGTGAAGGTGTCGAGGGCGCCCAGCGGCGCGGCGAGCACGTGCGCGCTCATTCCCGCTGCCGCGGCCGACTGTCCGGGCTGCGCGCCCGCGTCGGTCTCGCCGCTGTCGACGTACCCGATGTACATGCGGCCCTGGTGGATCTCAACCGCCCACGGGCGCTCGCCCACGCCGAGGCCGAGGTCGTACGACTCGAAGCTCGTCGGCGGGGCATCGATGTTCGACACGTCCAGCGCGTAGAGCTTCTTGTCGTGCAGGTTGACGAAGTAGAGGGTGTTGCCGTCGGGGCTGAGCGTGACGCCGCCGAATCCGATCTTGCCGGTGTTCTCGAAGCCGTGAGCGTCGCGTGTCGGCGTGGTGGCCGAGCTCAGACCACGTTCCACGTTGGTCTGCGCGGTGCCGACGTCGATGCCGAGGGCGGCGACGTCGAGCCACAGCGTGACGACGCCGTCGTCCGACAGCTCGCCGTTCTCGTCGAGCACGTCGTGCACGCGGTAGATGCCGCCCAGGCCGAGGGCGCCCAGGCCGCTCTGACGCTTGTACGTGGCGAAGGCGAGGAGGCTGTTGCTCGCGGGCTGGAAGGCGAGCCCGTTGACGGCGCCGACCTCGCCGAAGGTCGCGAGCGTCACGCGGTCGGGAAAGCCGCCCGGCTGCGCGCCGGTGTAGTTGCGCTGGAAGGGCGTGCCGGCGATCGCCGGTCCGTTGATCGAGGTCGCGGTGCCGCCCTCGGCGACGAACGGCGAACCGGCTCGCTGGATCGCCGTCACCAGAGGCGCGGCATCCTGTGCGTAGTCCTCGGGCGCGTTGAGCGCGAAGTCGACGTCTTCGGCGCCGCCTTCGACGAACTGCACGCTCGTGCCGTTCGTCGCGTCGGCGGCGACCGTGCCCGAGGGCTCGAAGCCGTCGGGCCATCCCGAGAACTCGACACGGAGGGGGGTTCCGTCGAAGCCGGTCGTGTCGAGTTCGTACGAGCCGTCGGATGCCGTCAGGGCGGCGGTCGTGAACGCTCCGGAGCCGTCGGTGGCCGTGACGGTGACCCCAGCCATGCCTTCGTCGTTCGCGATGCCGCTGCGTCCGGCGGCACCGGTGTCGAAGGTGCCGTTCGCGTTGAAGTCGCGGAAGACTGTGCCGCTGATCTGCCCCGGCGCGGCGTGGGCCGGAGCCGTTGTGACGATCACACCGCCCACGGCCAGCGAGACGGCGGTGAGCGCAGCCAACGGTGCGCGCCACCGTCCTCTGCCGGCGGTCGGCTTCGACGTGATGCGACGTCTGAACGCGATGCTCATTCGGTGTTCCCCCAGGTTGCTGCTGTGTGAAGTTGGTCCCCGTGTGTCGCTGGCACGCGTCGTTTTCTCGCCCGCACCCGTCCGGCGCGCGGGGGCGCATCGGACGAGTGCGGGCGAAGTGTGAACGCCGTCGGGCGCGACGTGCACACCGGTGTGCGGGTGGTCTGTCATCGAGGGCACGACGTACAGACCTGTCTTCGGGTGATGCCATGCTGGCGGCGCAGGCGTGCCCGCAGAACAGAGTGGGGCCGATTTCACCCTGAACTTCACCCTCGGCGCGGCAACGTGCGGCGCACCACGCTGGAGAGGGCCGCCGGACCCGGGCGTCGGCGCGGCGCGTGGTTACAATCCCGTCATGCCCACTTCTCCCGCCGTGCTTCGGCGTGCCCTCGTGGCGGCGACCGTCGCCGCCACGGTCGTCGTGGGCACGGCGGCGTGCGCTCCCGAGGCGATGGCGCCTGCGGAGGCACCCGGGACCGTGCGGGTTCCGGCCGATGCCGAGACGATTTCGGCCGCCGTCGAGCTGGTGGCAGAGGGCGGCCTGATCCTCGTCGAGCCGGGCACGTACGCCGAACAGGTGCTGATCGACAAGCCCGATGTGACCCTGCGCGGCCTCGACCGCAACGAGACGATCATCGACGCCGAGAACCTCCGGCCGTACGGGGTCGTCGCGGTGGCCGACGGCGTGAGCATCGAGAACCTCACCGTGACCGGGGCCACCTTCTACGGGGTGCTGGTGACCGGCATGCACGACGAGTCAGGGCCCACCGCCCACGGGGTCGACGGCTACTCGCGGCTGGACCCCGAGCAGTTCCCTCCCGTACAGCGCTTCGCGATCGACCACGTCACGTCGTACAACAACGGCCTCTACGGGCTCTACGCGTTCGACGCGCAGCACGGCGTCATCCGCGATTCGTACGCTTCCGGATCGGCCGACAGCGGCATCTACGTCGGCCAGTGCCGCGACTGCGACATCCTCGTCACCGGCAATGTCGCCGAGAACAACGCCGTCGGGTTCGAGAACGCCAATGCGTCCGACAGCGTGGTCGTGGTCGGCAACCGGTTCAGCGGAAATCGCGTCGGGATGACGTTCCTCTCGAACTATCAGGAGGCCTTCGCGCCGCAGCGCGGCAACGCGGTGGCCGGCAACCTCGTGACCGGCAATGCGGCGACGGATGCCCCGGCCCACGCCGAGGGCGGCTTCGGGGTGGGCATCGGCATCTCGGGTGGCACGGCCAACGTCTTCGACCGCAACCGCATCGAGGGCAATCCCCGCGCCGGCGTCGTGCTCTCGAACACCGAGGACCTCGCGAGCCTCGACAATCTCTTCCGCGGCAACGTGATCGCCGGCAACGGCGTCGGCGTGGCCAACGCGTCGTCGCCGCGGGCGGCGGCGCGCGGCAACTGCCTCGAGGGCGATGCACCCCAGACGCTTCCGGGCGACCTGTTCGCTGCGTGCGCCCCGGGCGTCGATCAGCCGACCGCCGACGCCGCCTCGCTGCCCGCTCCGGAGGTGCCGCCGGGGGTCAGCTTCCTGAAGGTGGCGCCGCCGCCGCCGCAGCCTTCGATGGACGATCCCGAGGCGCCGGCCCGCGTGCTCCCCGACGTGCTGCCGACCCTGGATCTGGGGGCGATCGAGCTGCCCGCGGCCGACTTCCTCGGCGAGCGATCGCGATGGTGATGCGCGCACATTCCGTTCTCGGCATACGGGCGTTCGGCCTGGTGGCGGCGACCGCGGTTGCGTTGTCTCTCGCGGCCTGCGCTCCCGGCGGCGACGAGTTCGCCACAGGCGACGCCCGGCCGCTCACGACCGAAGAGGCGCAGACTCTCGCGGCCATGCGCCTGCGCAACCTCGACGCCGGCACGCGCACCGTCGCCTTCGATCTGGGCACTGCGTCCGACCTCGCGTTCGACGGCTGGTTCGACTACGAGTCGGGCGTGGGCTACGGACTGGCAGCCGGCGAGCCCGACGAGCTGCTGCTGTGGAACACCCACGTCGTCGGCTCGCATCCCGCGACGACGGATGCCGCACCCCTGCCCATCCCCGATGTCAACCAGCTCGCCACGGCGTGGCAGGGCAGCCCGCTCGATCCGGCGGCCTCACGGCTCGACACGGTGCTCGCGACCATCGGCTCGCTCGGCGCCGACCGCCCGGAGAACCCGTTGCTGCTGCAGCAGAACGGCACGCTGTGGCTGGGCGAGCGCACGGTCGACGGCATCGACCTCACCGTCTATGCCGGGCCGCCGTCCGACGAGGCGCTCGCGGCGGATGAGACGGCCGATCCGGATGCCGCCACCGTGCGGTACTGGATCGACGACCGCGCGACGCTCCACCGGCTCGACTTGCGGCTGGGCGGCGAACAGGCCTGGACCACCGTGACCTTCGGCGCCGCCGACGACGTGACGCTGGGCGACCCGTTCGCCGAGGCCGAGACCGCCACCGACACCGACACGGACACCACGGACGGGGATGCCGGATGAGCGACGAGCAGCTTCCCGAACCCGAGCGGTCTCCCGCGCCCGCTCCCCCGGCAGCGCCCGCGCGAGGCATCAGCCGCCGCGCGCTGCTTCTCGGCGGCGGCGGGCTGGGCCTGGGCGTCGTGGCGACCGCCGTCGCGGTGTCGACGGCCAACACCCCCTCCGCCGAGCCCGGACCAACCGCGGCCCCCGTCCCGGTGGGCAGCCCCGTGCCCGCGCACGGCGCGCAGCAGGCCGGCATCGCCCGCCCCGCGACGCCCCAGCGCAACGGTCTCATCGTCGTCGCGGATCTCGAAGCCGATCGGGATCCGGATGCCGCGACCGTCCTGGCCGCGCTGGCGGCGGCCGGCGACGCCATCGACGCCTGCACCGACCCCGAGCGCTACGACCGCGTCGTCCTCCCCGACGGACCCGGCGACGTCACGGTCACGATCGGACTCGGGCCGCGTCTGGTGCGGACGATCGACCCTGCGCTCCCGGGCGCCGAGGAGCTGCCGGCCTTCCGCAGCGACGATGGCCTCACGGCCGAGGCGACCGGCGGCGACCTCTTGATCGCGGTGTATGCCGGCGACGCCGGGGCACTGCATCCCGTCGCCGACCACGTGCTCGCCGCGATTCCCGGCGCGCGCCGCCGCTGGGCGCAGCAGGCCGTGCGCGGGGCGGGCACCGGCACGGTCGTGCGCAACCCGCTCGGCTACCACGACGGCATCATCGTGCCCCACACCGAGGACGAGCTGGCCGCGGGCGTGTGGATCGGTTCGGGCCCGGCCGCCGGCGGCACGGTCGCGGTGATCCGCCGGCTGCGGCTCGACGTCGCGGGGTTCGGCGCACTCGCGCCCGCCGCGCAGGACGCCGTCATCGGCCGCGAGCGCGCGAGCGGCGCACCGCTGTCGGGCGGGTCGCGCGACGACCAGGTCGACCTCGGTGCAAAGACCCCCGAGGGCGAGTACCTCATTCCCGTCCGCGCCCACGCGAGGGCGGCGCATCCGTCGTTCACGGCGAGCCCGCTCATGCTGCGGCGCGGGTATGCCTTCAGCAACGCCGGTCCCGAGCGCGACGACGGGTTGCTCTTCATGTGCTTCCAGAACGACCTTCAGACGTTCGTGCGCACGCAGCACCGCCTCGATGAGACCGACGACCTCATGGCCTTCACACGCGCCACGGCGAGCGCGTCGTTCCTCATCCCGCCTGGCCGCGAGGACGGCGCGCCCCTCGGCGCGTCGCTCGCCGGTGGTCGTGGGAGCGATTCGTGAGCCGTTCCTGGCCTGCCCGGGTCGTGCTGCCGCTCGCCGCGGTCAACCTCACCGCGCTCGGCGCGCTGACCGCGCCGGTCGTGGCCGGACTGCCGCTCAAGGTCTCCGCCGCCGTGCCCGACGATCAGCGCACCGCGACGCTGGCGACGCTGGTCGCGCTCGGTGCCGTCGTGGCGCTGGTGGCTTCGCCCCTCTTCGGCGCGCTCTCTGACCGCACGCGCGGCCGGTTCGGGCGACGCACGCCCTGGATCGTCGGCGGCGCGATCGTGGGGCTCGGCACGACGACCGGGTTCGCGATGTCGACGGATCTCGGGCCGGTCACGCTGTGGTGGATGGCGACGCAGGCGGCCTACAACGCCGTGCTCGCCGGCACGTCTGCACTCCTGGCCGACTCGGTCACCGAAGGCGAGCGGGCCTCGGCCAGTGGCGTGTTCACAGCTGCGTCTTTCGTCGGCACGCTTCCGCCGCTCCTGCTGATCGCGGTGCTGCCCCACCAGGTCTCGACGGTGATGTTCGTCATGCCGGTGGCCGCTGTGGTGGCCGCCGTCGCGTGCGCGTTCGTCGTTCCCGATTCTCCGCTCGCGCGGCAGCACGCCCCGACAGCTGCTGAAGCAGAATCAGATGGAATGGCGGATGCCGCGGCCCCGGCATCCGCGCACGACACCGCCGAGGACGAAGCGGCGTTCGAACGCCCCCGCGCCGTCTTCGTCGCGGTGTGGGTGCAGCGGTTCGCGGTCGGCGTGGCGTTCTCGCTGATCGCGGCCTTCACGCTGTACCTCGTGTCAGACCGGATGACCGGCGACGACGTGGCCGCGGCATCCCCCGCGTCGCTCGCGACCCTGCTCGGAGGCGCCGGCGTCGTCACCGGTGCCCTGGTCGCCGGCGCGTGGGCGTCGCGTCGCGGCCGCTACGTTCCGGCGCTCGTCGCCGGCACGGTGCTGCTGGCCGCCGCCGGTGTGCTGAAGGCGGTCGCCACCGCCCCGCCGACCCTGTGGGCGGCAGCGCTGTGCGCGGGCCTGGGGATGGGGGCGATCCTGGCGCTGAACTTCGCGCTGGCGATGCGCAGCGTGCCGGCCGCGCGCACCGGCACGTATCTCGGGGTGCTGAACATCGCCGAGACGCTGCCGCAGCTGCTCGTGCCGCTCGTGGCCGCGAGCCTCGTGCGCGTGGGAGGCGTGGACCCCTTCTCGGGCGGCGTCGACAACTACGTGACGCTCTACCTCACCGGTGCCGTCGTCGCCCTGGCGACGATCGCGCTGCTTCCCGCCATGCGGTCGCTGCTTCGCAGTCGGGCGGATGCCGGCGCACGGCCGGTCAGCGCAGGTCCTGCGCGGACGGGCTGAGTTCCCACGCGGCCAGGACGTACAGCGCCTCGTCGCGGCTTCCCACCTCGAGCTTGCGGTAGAGCGCGCGCAACTGCGATTTCACGGTGTTGCGCGACACCGACATGGCAGCGGCGATGTCGTCGACCGAGCTGTGGTGCGCGAGGGTGGCCGCGACCGCCAGCTCGCGCTCGGTGAGCCGCGGGCGCACGCCCCGGCTTCCGATCACGCCGGCGTCGCGGGCACGGGTGAGCAGCGCGACGAAGTCCTCGTCGTACGCGTCGGCGGTGCCCGCGCGCAGCATCGCGGCGCTCAACATCGCGTCGATGGCCGCGACGGGGGTGAGCATGACGGGCAGGCTCAGGCCGCGGTCGCGCACGAACGCGGCCAAGCGCCGCAGCGCGACGTGGACGTGCTCGGCGCGCTCCGGTCGCGGCGAGGTCGCCTCGGCGAGAGCGATCGCGCCGGCGACGAGCGCCAGCTGCTCCCCTCTCACGCGCGACGACACCGCATCGTCCCCCTCGTTGTCGCCCCAGCCGGCGAGCAGCTGCATCGCGCGTTCCAGATCCCCCCGCGCCAGGGCGATCCGGGCGCGGCCGACCCGGCGCCGCGGGGTGTCGGGTCCCTTCGCGAGCGCTTCTTCGGCCGCGGCGACCTCCCCGCTCGCGAGCCGGATGAGGGCGCTCGTGTGCCGCAGATCGGCGGCCATGTCGCTGTGGAGCGCGTGCCGGGCCTTCTGTTCGCGCACGACGGTGTCCAGCCGCACCTGCGCGGTCTCGGGCGAACCGTTGAGGAGCGAGATCAGCGCGTCGAGGTGAGCCAGCACCGACCAGTGCTCGATCGTGGCGCGGTGCGGTTCGAGCACCGCGAGGTGCGCGGCAGCGGCATCCGGATCCCCCGCCTCGAGCGCGGCGTAGGCGCGGGCGGCGACGGCGAAGCTGCCGGGGTAGCCGTCGGCCCAGCTGTCGGGCCAGACTCGTCGGTCCGCGTCTGCGAGCACCTGGGCGGCCTCGGGCATGTCGCCCCTGATGGCGAGGGTGCCGGCCTGGAGCGCGAGGCCTTGGAGGCCGGCCCGCAGCCCCTTCGCGTCGCTGACGGCCGTCGATGCCCGGAAGCACTCGAGGGCGTCGGCCGCGCGTCCGGCGTAGAGCAGTGTCGTGCCGAGGTGGTTGTAGAGGGTGGGCTCGTTGCGGCCGAGCAGATCGTGTTCGGCCGGCCCCATGGTCCGCATCAGGTCCAGGCCGGCGACCGCTGCCGCGAGGGCGGGGGTTCCCCGCCCCGATACGCGGTACGCGGCGGTCTCGATGGTGAGCAGCACCACTCGATCGGCGGGCCCGCTCTTGGTGCGGTGCATGCGCGCACCGTAGGCGGCGAGGGCGAAGTACTCGAGCGCGCGGAGCCGCTGGGTGCCCTGGGCGTTGGCGCTGATGGCCAGCACGATGGTGACCAGGGGCAGGTTGCGCAGTGTCATCAGCGGCACGTCGGCGAAGAGCGTGCTGAGCCCGCCTCCACCCGTGATGATCTCGTTCCAGCTCTCGCGGACGATGTCGGTGGCGAGCCCCCACTCCTTCCACGCGACCGCGATGCGCATCGCCGGGAACGGCCGGCGCCCTGCGAGATGCCAGCGTGCGACACGCAGCTCGAGCTTTCGGACGGTGTCGGCCGGCAGTTCGCGGCGGCTGTAGCGCTCGATGATGCGGCGGAAGACCGGCGAGAGCTCGAAGCTGCGTCGGCTCGGAGCGTGCGGCGAGGTTGCGTTCCAGATGCCGAGACCCTCCCGCTCGGCGCGGTCCAGAAGCTCGGCGGCATCGGCCTCGCCCGTCAGCTCGGCGGCGAACTCGGCGTCGATCGCGTCGGTGAGCGCGACCCGCTGGATGAACGCGGCGAAGCGCGCGTCGGCCGCCGAGCCGCGCAGCCGCAGCAGCGATTCGATGCGTTCTTCGATGGCCGACGTGCTGGTGACGGCGTGGGGATCCGCGTCCAGGGCGACGACGCGGGCGAGGGCCGGCGTGGCGCCGAAGTCGAGCACCTCTCGCACGCGCTCGGAATGCTCGGTGTCGCCGACCAGCGCCGCCGCCTCCGAGACGGTGAGTTCGAGGTCGGCCGGGCCGATGCGGGTCACGGCGATGCTCAGTGCCACGCCCGATTCGGTGAAGGCGTTCGAGGTGCGGGTGCTGGTCTTCACCGAGAGCTGCGGCAGGTCGGCGAGCAGGCGCAGGATGCCGCGGATCGTCGTGTCGCTGAGGTACTCGCTCTGGTCGATCACGATGGCGAGCGGCGTGCCGATGCGCCGGAGGCCTCGCTCGAGAAGGGACCAGGGCTCTGCCACCTGCAGGCTCGCGTCGGCCTGGACGAGCGGGTTGCGCTCGTCCAGCAGCCCGAAGTCGTCGAGCGCGTGCGCCAGCTGCGAGACGAAACCTTTGGGTTCGGCGCTGTCTTCGCGCAGGCGCAGCCAGACGCCGTCTTCATCGGTCGCGGTCGCCCACTGCGCGAGAGCGACGGTTTTGCCGTAGCCGGCTGGGGCGTGCAGCACGGTGAGCGGAGCCGCCGAGTCGAGCGCGGCCTGCACGCGCGGCCGTGGGATGAGCCCGGGCGGCAGCCGCGGTACGCCGAAAAACGACACGTCGAACCACCCTCCCGAGGTAACGCCAGCCCGCGGCCACTCTATAGGTATGCCCGATCCGGTCGTCAGGTATGCCTCATCCGGTCGTCGATGTGAAGCCGGCGTGACGGCTCCACCCGAGAACGCCGACCTCAGAACGGCCGTCTCGATCGACTCCACGATCGCTCGCGTGCATCAGCACGGCGCGCGTCGAACGGGGCGCGTAGAACGGGGCGCGTCGAACGGGGGTTTAGAACGGCGCAGGTGCGGGGTCGTGCTCGGCAGCGACCGTGAACACCGGTACTCGACGCTCCGGTTGCACGACATGTCGTCGGCCGGTCGGCGAGATCCATTCCACGGCGCCGCCGCTCCCCGGAACCTGGGCCACCACCCAGTCGGTGTTGTCCTTGATCAGATGATGGTTCTTGCAGAACGGCGCGAGGTTCTCGAGCGACGTCTCGCCGCCGTCTACCCACCGAATCTGATGGTCTACCTCGCATCGCGACGCCGGCATCCAGCATCCCGGTCCCATACATCGGTCCGCCCGCCACTTGGTGAGCTTTCGCAGTGGGGGCGGTGGCGGGTATTGCTTGCGGCCGACGGAGAGAACCATGCCAGTCTCGGGGTGTGTGAGCACCCGCATCCAGGAGGCGTCGCCGCCGCAGAGTTCGCGCGCGCGGGAGAGCGGGATCGGCCCGATACTCTCCACGACCGGCGGGTCAGCGGTCTTGGCCAGCTCGTCGTCCAGCAGCGCCAGCACGGGCACTGTCACGACGACCGATGCGCGGATGCCCCTCGCCTCGGTGGGCATCGCGCCGGTGACCCCGTCGATGAGAAGGTCGCAGACCACGTCGGCACGGATCTGGTCCAACGTCCTCGTCTCGCCGTCTTGAGCGGCGATGGTCTTCGCGATCGCTGTCGCCCGCGCGAAGATCGCATGCACTTCGACCTCGGGGGCGTACGTGATGAGCGCGCCCATTCCATCGGTCCCCCGCTCGACGACGACACGCCGGGCCTGCAAAGCCGTCTGGTACCGCTGCTCGAGCGTGGGTGCTTCCAGAGTTTGGATCAGCGCCCGCAGCGCCCGCTGGAACGTGCCCACCGGCTCCGCCTCGGCCAGCTCCACCGCGCGGGCGGCGACCTCCTCGCGGAGTTCGGGTTGCACCTGATCGACCTTCTCGACCAGGATCGCCGCGTGCTTCGTGGTGATCCGTCCGGCAGCGAGCGCCGCGAGCGCCGCCGGATACCGATGCACCAGCGCCTCGGCCTGCACGATCATCTGCCCTGCCGCGTACTCAGTCACCCGCATCGCCGAGGCGAGCTCCAACCGGATCGACCGCTCGACGAGATCGGTCACTCCCGCCCCGCGACCAGCATCTTCGGCCAGCATCTCTCGCCGCATCGCGTCGATTCGCATGAGTCGCTGCGCCGCGAAAACCGACTCCATCGTCGCCGCTTCGAGAACGAGGTCGACGGCGTCGGGCACGGGCGGCAAGAAGACATCGCCTAGCCACTCACCGTCCAGCCCCTGAGGGTCTGGCGGGTCGGGCTCGGCGGCGCTGGTCATACTTCCAGAGTAGAACAAACGTACGACACTCGCCGAGAGTGGTGGCTCCTGTGGATAACTGACGAGCGCTCACACCAGCAGCAGCGCCACGCCGATCGCGTTGCTCACCACGTGCGCACAGATCCCCGCCGCAACTCGTCCCGTCACCGCGAACAGGATGCCGCAGCCCACGCCGATGGCGAGCGGACCGAGCAGCGCACCCCACGTCACCATTCCGCCCGCAGCCACGACGTGCAAGGCGACGAAAGCCGCCGTCGACACCGCGACGGACGCAACGGCCGCAACCACGCGGCCGAGCGACCCGAAGACGTCGAGCAGCGCCGCCACCGCGACCCCGCGGAAGAACAGCTCCTCCACGATCGGCGTCACGAGCGCGGCACCGAGCGCGATCACGGCGACGGCGGCGATCGAGACGGTGCCGAACCCGCCGAGCAGTGATCCGGTGGTCGGCACGAGCAGCTCGAGCAGGGCCCGCACCAGCAGCCCGACACCGAGGCCGAATGCGACGTCGGTCCAGCGCCAGCGCAGCAGCACGCGTCGCACGAAGCCAGGCGTCGCGGCAAGCCGGATGGCGACCACGGCGGCCAGGACGAAGGGCACTGAAATGATGACCAGGTCGGCGAGACTGCCGATCCAACCGGTCGCGCCGATACCTCTATATAGCGAGACGACAAGCCCGGCTATCACCACGCCCGCTGCCGCGACGAGTAGGGCGATCCACGGCCGCCGATAGAACGACGATGACCCCGGGCTCGCGCCCGGGGTCATCGTGGGATCGTTGGTCAGTTGCTGGCTGCCGCGCGGCGGCGAGCTGCGACGGCTGCCACGGCGATACCGCCGAGGCCGAGCGCGCCGACGCCTGCCCAGATCATCGCGGCCGGAACCGAGCCACCCGTTGCCGGGAGGCCGCCGCCAGAGCCACCGCCGGCTGCTGCCACCGTGAGGGTGACCGAGCCGAGCACCTCGCCACCGGGTGCGGTGACGGTCACGACGTACGTGCCGGCGGTAGAAGGTGCGGTGAAGGTCGCCGAAGCGCTGCCGTTGACGACCGTCTTCTCGACGGACGTGCCGCTGCCCGCGGCGGCGACGATGGAGGCGAGCGTGCCTCCGTTGGCGCTGAACAAGACGGATTCGTAGTCGCCGAGGTCGTTGACGGTGATGGTCACCGACTGGCCCGGCGTAAGAGTGGTGTCAGAGGCGACAACCGGAGCGGTGGCGGGGTACTCATCGGCTGCAGCAGCAGCAGCGGAGCCGAAGACGAAGACCGCGGCGATGCCGGCGGCACTGAGAAGTTTCTTGAACATGTGAATGACTCCCGACAGTCAGTTAACGTTACGCGGCGAGGTGCGTTGCGTGCGTTGATGAGGGCAGCCATTCTTGGGGGGGGTGACTGACCTGCCCTCGTCACTCTAACGAGACTCACAGGATATATCCACGTCGCGGGATTACGGATGTGTAAACATGCTAGGTCGGGCATGTCCCCCGTATGGGGGACAGGATCGCCGATCTGCGCAGCGATTGCCGACGCTGGAACGCAGTCTGAGCCATCGAGCGGCTTTCGGCGTGCAGATCGCAGTTCGTTTGGTCCAACCAGAAATTTCGCCGAATCGCGAGAATCCACCGCTTCTGGTCCAACCAATCTCTCGTGATGGCGCCTGCGAACCGGGTCCTCACCCCCAGATGGTGCCGAGAACGACCAGCACGACCCAGGTCGCGTTGAAGAGAGCGTGCACGATGACGGCGCCCCAGATGCGTCCGGTCAGCAGCACGAGCGCGGCGCACGTGAGCCCCAGCAGGAGCAGCGACACGACCTGATCCACCGGCAAGGCTCCACCCGCGAGGGCGTGCAGGGTGACGAAGAGCGCGGTGCTGACAAGCCCCGCGACGACGCCGGCCGCTGTCTTGCCGAACGGGCGTCGCATCAGCGTGTACAGCGCGACGAGCACCACGGCGTGGAAGAAGAACTCCTCGAGCGGGGCGGCGATCACGATCGAGGCAAGTCCGTCGGTCAGCCACCACGAGGTCGGCAGCCGGCCGTCCACGAGAGTGACCGAAGGCAGCGAGCGGTCGCCTCCGAGCCCTTGCGCGAGCCACCCCTGCATCAGACGCAGCAGCAGGGCCAGGGCGACGCCGTAGAGCAGGTCGATCCAGCGCACCCGCAGCAGCCCGATCGGCCGCGACCGAGTGAGGGCCAACACCACGGGCACCAGCATCCCGATCCACATCAGGGCCAGCGCGACTGGTCCGGCCAGCGGTGACTCCCACAGCGTGTCGATCAGGGTGCCGGCGAGCAGGGCGATGCCGAGCGAGATGAGCGCCACGGCCAGCAGGCCTTCGCGCCACGCACGCACCGTCCGGCCGCCGAGCCGCCAGTCGGTTCGCGGCTGTCGACCGCTGCCGGACCGCCTCCCCGCGCGCGTCGCCGGCGGGGTCGATCCCGTCGCGAGGTCACTAGGCTGGTCGAGCACTCGCCCACGTTATCCGACGCGCAGGACGGCTCCCTTGTTCGAGATCCTCACGGTGTGCACGGGCAACATCTGCCGGTCGCCTCTTGCCGAGCACCTCTTGCGTGCACAGCTCGCCCCGTACTCGCCCGTCATCGCGAGCGCCGGCACACGCGGTCTCGCCTCGGCGCCGATGACCGACGAGGCGGTGCAGCTCGCCGTCGATCTCGGCGTGCCGGCCGAGGTGGCCGCGACCCACCGCTCCCGCTTCCTGCTCGACGCGATGCTCGCCCAGCCCGACCTCATTCTCACGATGACGCGCGACCACCGCCGTGAGGTCGCAGAGCTCGCGCCCGCGCGGCTGCGCTCGACCTTCACGATCCGCGAGTTCGCCCGCATCGCGTCGACGATGAGCGACGACGAGCTGCGCGCTGCCGCCGGCGAGGGCGGAACGGATGCCGCTGCCCGCGTCCGCGCGATGGGCCTGGGTGTCGCGGCTCGGCGCGGCCTCGCGATGCCTCCGGCAAGCCCCGACGAAGACGACGTGATCGACCCTTACCGCCGGTCGTGGCAGACCTACCAGCTGTCGGCATCGCAGCTGGCGCCCGCCATCGATCAGGTGGTGCGCGCGGTGGCGCTGGCGGCGACGACAAGCGCCTGAGTCGTCCCCGGCGGGTTTCGCGAGTGACCCGTGTGACAAAATGGCCCAACCAACGCCCGTGGGGTGGCACCGAAAGGCGGACATGGAGCTCACCGACTACATCCGGATCCTGCGCAAGAACTGGGTGATCATCGTCGTCGCGACCCTCGTCGGTGTCGGCGTGGCGGCCGCCTGGTCGCTCACGCGCACGCCCGAATACGAGGCCTCGAGCACCGTCTTCGTGTCGACGCAGTCCGGCTCGTCCATTCAGGAGCTGCAGCAGGGGTCGACCTTCACGCAGGCTCGAGTGCAGACATACTCCCAGCTGGTCACCACTCCGATCGTCATGAATCCGGTGATCGCCGAGCTCGAACTCGAGACGACCGCGAGCAGCCTCGCGACCCACGTGACGGCATCCGCCGCACTCAACACGACCCTCATCACGATCACGGTTACCGACACCGATGCGGTGCGGGCAGCCGAGACCGCCAACGCGCTCGGCGCGTCGCTGACGGCGGCCGTCGCCGAGATCGAGGCGGTGCAGGGCCCCGACGGAACGTCGAGCAGCCCCGTGCGGCTCTCGCCGGTCAAGAACGCGCTGCCGCCGCTCGAGCCGTCGAGCCCGAACGTGCCCCTCAACCTCGCGCTCGGCGCGCTGGTCGGGCTCGCGCTCGGCGTGGGCATCGCCGTACTGCGCGCCGTGCTCGACACCCGCATCCGCACCCCACGTGACGTCGAGCAGCTCACCGATCGCCCGATCATCGGCACGATCGCGTTCGACCCCAAGGCGAGCGAGCGCCCGCTCATCGTGCACGCCGATCCGCTCAGCCCGCGCTCGGAGTCGTTCCGCGCTATGCGCACGAACCTGCAGTTCCTCGATCTCGGCGAAAAGTCGTCGTTCGTGATCACGTCGAGTGTGCCGACCGAGGGCAAGTCGACCACCACGATCAACCTGGCGATCGCGCTGGCGGATGCCGGCAAGCGCGTCGCGCTGCTCGACACCGACCTACGCAAGCCGAAGGTGGCCGAGTACCTCGGCATCGAGGGCGGCGTGGGCCTGACCGACGTGCTCATCGGCCGCACCCGCATCGGCGACGTCATGCTGCCGTGGGGCGGCCGGCAGCTGTACGTGCTGCCCGCCGGCAAGATTCCGCCGAACCCGAGCGAGCTGCTCGGATCCGACCGCATGCGTGCCCTGCTCGAGGTGCTCGAGCGCGACTTCGACGTGGTGCTGTGCGACGCTCCGCCGCTTCTTCCGGTGACCGACGGTGCCATCCTCGCCAAGGCGACAGGCGGGGCCATCGTGATCGTGGCGGCCGGCAAGACCAACCGCCATCAGCTGGCCGGCGCGCTCGATGCGCTCGAGACGGTCGGTGCTCACGTCGCGGGCGTCGCGATGACGATGGTGCCGACGCGCGGCCCCGACTCGTACGCGTACGGCTATGGCTACGGATACGGCGCCTACGGCTATGTCGACGACTCGAAGAACGTCAAGACCGGCAAGACCCCCAAAAGGCCCAAGCCCGCGAAGGTCACCCCCGCCCCGAAGCAGCCGAAGCAGCAGGCTTCGGCCGCCGCGGGTCCGCTCCGTTCGTCGACCCCGGCGCAGGCCTCACCGCCCCCGGCCGCGGAGCGCGCGACGCAGAGCGAGTCCTTCGCCCCGCAACCCGCCACCCCCGCCGCTCAAGCGCCGGCGTCGCGCCCGCGTGCGGCCGAGCCGGCCGCCGAGAGCACGCCATTGACGATCGACGACATCATCCGCGAGTCCGGCGGTTTCACCAAGCCGTCTGCCTGAGCCGAGTCGCCGCATGAGATCGTGGGGCGCGTCGCGCTGGATCGCCATCGCAGCTGTCGCGGCGCTCGCAATCGTGGTCGGCGTGCTGGCGATCGCGGCGTATCAGCGGGCGAACCCCGAACCCACGCCCGCCGAGGCCGGCCCCGTGCCGTCGTTCGATCTGGGAGTCAAGACCCCTACGCCGACCCCGTCGGCGCCGGCTGCCGCACCGATCGCCCTCGAGGCGCAGCGGTACCTGTCGGTCGGCGGGGCGCTATGGTGGCGCGCGACCGCCGGTGCATGCGACGGCCCCGCTCCGGTCGTCGAGCGCTCTCCCGACGGCGGTGAGACGTGGATCGATGTGACCCCGACGTATCGCGGTATCGCCCAGGTGCAGTCTCTCGATGCGTTCTCGGCCCAGGACGCCGAGATGGTGGCCGCGATGGCCGAGTGCGAGACCCAGGCGCTGCGTACGTACACGAACGGCGAGTTCTGGGAGTCATACCCCGATGTGCTCGCGATCTCGCGCTACGTGAGTCCGACGGATGCCGCAACCGTCGTCTTGCCTTCGGGCCCGGTTCCCGCGCCGTGTGCGCAGGCGTGGGGGCTGCGCGCGTCGGGCGATGCCGTCGCGCTCGTGTGCGACGCGCGCGCCTGGAGCTGGTCGGGCGAGGAGTGGCAGCAGCTCGCTCCCGAGAACGCCATCGCGCTGACTCTCGACGGTGGCGATGTCATCGTGGCGCACACGACACCAGACTGCGCCGGAGTCGCCCTCTCCCGCGCCACTGCCGAGTCGTCGTCTCCCGTCGCCTGTGCCGAAGGCGTGGATCCCGCCGCTCCCACCGCGATCGATCTGGCCGGCGCCGATCTCTCCCTCTGGTCGGCCGACTCGCTGGTCACGCTCCCGATCCCCTGAACCCACGTTTCGTTGAGCGAGCGCGAGCAACTCGTTCGTTGAGCGAGCGAGGAACGAGCGAGACGAAACGCCTCGACATACGAGCAACTCAGGACCAATCCCTCCCCGGTATTGACACCCCTCCGCCCAGCGCGGATCATTGCTTGCAGCACGGCGCCGCTGGGGTCGCCGAGCGTATTTGTCCGGATCCTGCCCGCGGATTCGGCCTGGGGAGTAGTGATCAGTGATGGTCGGTCTGCGTCGTCGCGTCCGGTTCACTCCGACCGTGACCACGCCATCGTCGCGCTCCTCCATTCGCCCCTGCTCGGCGGGTCCGCTCAGCCTGCTTCTCTCGGCGAAGCGTCAATAGCCGAGACCTCGAACTGCCCACCGCGCTCCCGACAAGCGCGGTGGGCACCACCACGCCTGGTTGAGGTCATCGCAGGGCGCTTGGCGTCGCGAGCAGCCAGGCGCCCCCACCGATCATGAGTCATGTCTCATACTGGACGTGGAGTACTCGTTCGTGAGCCCTGGGGAGAGGACACGGCGGACACCGCACCTGCTAACCTCCCCCGAGGGACCGTTTCATGACGACACCGGACTCGCCTTTGCGTAAGTCTGCCGACGCGTCGGCAGGCAAAGCGAGTCCAACCGCGACGAGGAACGCCACTGTGACGTCGAATCAGATCGACGCGACGCCGACGTCGCCCTCCACCGCCGAACCCGGCAACACAGCCTTCGACGTGCCTGCACGCCCCTCGCTCGCAGAGCCGACCGGCGCGCCCGCTGTCCGCCCCACGGCCGTTGAGCGAGCGAAGCGAGACGAAACGCGCCCCCGCACTCCGTGGCGCCGGGCGTATGCCAACCGTCTGTTGCTCAGCGACCTCTTCGTTCTCGCCTGGGCGGTCTACGGCACCCAGCTGCTCTGGTTCGGTTGGGGCAACGCGCAAGTAGCCATTCGCGAGGATGCGCGGCTGAGCGAGATCTCTTACTGGCTGTTCTCCGGGGGCCTCGTGCTCGCCTGGATGTGGGCACTCAGCCTGATGGATTCGCGCGACTATCGCGTCATCGGGGCTGGGAACACCGAGTACGTACGGGTCGCCCGGGCAAGCATCGGACTGTTCGGTTTCATCGCGATCCTGGCATTCCTCCTGCGCGTTGATGTCGCTAGAGGCTACCTGCTGATCGCGCTTCCCCTCGGCGTCACCATGCTCCTGCTCGAGAGGTGGCTCTGGCGGCAGTGGCTCGTCGCATATCGCACCATTGGCGAGTACTCAGCCCGCGTCTTGTTGGTGGGCTCAACTGAATCGGTGGCGCAGATCGCACGTGAACTGCTCAGGACGCCGAGCGCCGGTTATACCGTCGTGGGCGCGTGCACGCCGACCGGAAGGCTTGCCGACACCATCCCTGGCACCTCGATCCCTGTCATGGGCAATGTCGACAGCGTGGACAAAGCGATCGCCGCGACGGGTGCCGACACTGTCGCCGTGACCAGCACTGACGACCTTCCCCCGATGAAGGTCAAGCAGATCTCTTGGAGCCTTGAAGCGGGTCGTCAACACTTGGTCTTGGCCCCCAGCATCACCGACATCGCGGGACCGCGAATTCATACCCGCCCCGTCGCCGGTCTGCCGCTCATCCACGTCGAGACACCGAAGTTCTCGCGTGGGCAGCGCTTCTTGAAGCGCACGGTCGATCTCGTCGCCAGCTTGATGGGGGTCGTCGTGCTCTCCCCGCTTTTCGCCTTTCTCGCGATCACAGTTCGACTCACCAGCCGAGGGCCTGTTCTCTTCCGGCAGACCCGGGTCGGCCTCCGCGGCAAAGAGTTCCGCATGCTCAAGTTCCGCTCCATGGTCGTGAACGCGGAGGACATGCTCGAACAGCTGTCGAAGCAGCAGCGTGATGCCGGCAACGAGGTGCTCTTCAAGATGAAGAACGATCCTCGCGTGACGCCGATCGGGCGCATCATGCGCAAGTACAGCCTCGATGAGTTGCCTCAGCTGTTCAATGTTCTGGGCGGCTCGATGTCATTGGTCGGTCCTCGCCCTCCGTTGCCCTCTGAAGTAGCCAAGTACGCCGACCACGTCCACCGCCGCTTCCTCGCCAAGCCCGGGGTCACTGGCCTCTGGCAGGTGAGCGGACGTTCCTCCCTGTCATGGGAAGAGTCGGTCCGGCTCGATCTGTCCTACGTCGAGAACTGGTCGCTCTTGGGCGACATCGTCATCATCATGAAGACGGGCAAAGCTGCCCTCGCGCCGGGAGAAACAGCGCACTGACGCTGAGCTGACGACAGCGAGATCGCTAGATGACGTACTCCAGTTGCGCAGGCGACGCGTATCCGCTCCTGTCGCGCACGGCTGACAGTATTCGATCCACTGCGTCGTCGACATCGACGACGCTCGTGTCGATTGCCAGATCTGCATCCGTCGGCTCTTCGTACGGATCGCTGATGCCGGTGAACTGGGGGATTTCCCCCCTCCGAGCTTTGGCGTAGAGCCCCTTGCGGTCCCGTTGCTCGCACACAGCGAGAGGCGTGGACACGTGCACGAGTAGGAAGTCTCCGACTCTGGAAGCTTGTGCGCGCATCTCTGCCCGCATCGAAGCGTATGGCGCGATTGGCGCGCAGATTGCGATGCCGTCATGCGACGAGACGAGTGCGGCAACCCATCCGATCCGGCGGACGTTCATTTCGCGATCCTCTTTGGAGAATCCAAGGCCTGACGAGAGCACATGTCGCACCTCGTCGCCATCGAGCAGCGTGACCTTCCGCGAGTCCTGGGCGGTGAGCCGCTCTGCGAGTCGCTTCGCCACGGTGGACTTTCCCGAACCCGAGAGCCCAGTCAGGAGAACGACCATGCCGACGCCCCTCGACCGGCGCGTTCGCCAGACCTCCACTTGCGGGCTCAGAAGTCGCCTCACGACCTCCTCCACCGCCAGCGCCCAATCGTTCTCCCCTCGGATCGCCAGGTCCGGGGCGGGCAGCACGAGGACCGGACGCCGCATGTCCCGAAGCGCCTCGACATTGCGTACGAGTTCGGCGGTATCACCGTGATCAAGCACAACAGCAGTTGCGTTCGGTGCCAGACGTGACCATCGCGAGTCGAATCGGGATGGGACGTCCCCCGTGATGACCACCGCGGCTTCGCAAGATCCGCGATCCAAAGTCGAACTCTTCTGCTGCGTCAGACGCAGGTCGGCGAAGTCGAGATGCCCCAGCGCTCGCCGCGCATCCAGCTCACCGGCAACCCACCTTCCGGCGCCCGCAGATCCGACATGTTCCACGATCAACCGTGCGACCAAGCTCCCTTCGGGATCCACGAGATCCACATCGTCGCCGGCGTTGAGGGGCGTCGAAGTGACGATTCGGGCTCCACGCTCGGCCGGGGAGACAAACGCAGGCGGCGTGCCCCATGCGCCCGCGAGGGCAAGTTCGAGTTCACGGAGCTGGGCGTCGAAGAGAATCACCCGCACTCCGGTAGCGGGTCTCGCCGTCAGCCCGTCATTCATCAGCTACCTTCTCACGCATCGTGCCAGGGTAGCGAGAGAGCAGGCGTCATGTCTGATCGTCCTGGAGCCGTTGACGCCGTTCTTGCCGCCACGTCCGCGGGAGGCCATGTTTTCTCCTCAACCACATCCAACCGACGGTCCCGCCGATGAACGCGATGGCGAGGGCGACGACCGTGAGCTCGTTCGAAACACCAAGCATCTTCAGCCCGGCGGCGAGGAGCACCAAAGCGAGAGCCCGACGGACGATCCCACCCGATACACGCGACGAGAGCTGGGCCCCGATGAAGGCTCCAGGAATGCTCCCGACGACGAGCGGCCACACAATCTGCCAATCAACCTCCCCGAACAGCAGGTGCCCCGCGGCTGCTGCGATGACCAGCGGCACGGCCTGGACAAGGTCGGTTCCGACCAGGCGGTTGGCGGTGAGCATCGGGTAGAGCAACATCAGGGCGATGATGATGAACGATCCCGATCCCACCGAGGTGAGACCGACCATGAGGCCGCCGACGATGCCCACGATCAGGGTCGGAAAGACCCGCACAGGTACCTCGGCCTGGAACCCGCCAGACGGTAGATCCCGTTCCCCTCGATCGTTGCGCGCGTACTCAGCTAGCGCGAAGTAAGCCCGGACAATGAGTCCCGCCGCCGCGATGAGGAGGACGACTCCAAGCGCGGTCTTTACGAAGCTCGTCAGTCCCGCGATGGGACCGACGATTGCGATGATCAGCGCCCCAGAGAACGCAGCGGGCACCGAGCCGATGACCAGCCAGAGAACGAGCTTCCACTGCACAGTGCCGTGGCGCATGTGCACCGCCGAGCCAACGGGCTTCATCGCGGCGCTGACGATCAGGTCACTGGAAACAGCCGTCAACGGTGGAACTCCGAAGAACAACACGAGCACCGGCGTCATGAGAGCGCCGCCGCCCATTCCGGTGAGGCCGACGACAGCCCCGATCCCAAGTGCGGCGAGCGCAAGCCCCCAATCCACTAAATTTCCCTGCTCGTTCGATGAAGGCGGCTAAGCGCGATGCGAAACTGTGTCGCCATACCCCGACCTTCCATCCAGATGGGTGGGCACGGTGAAGATAGCACTCCATCGTCACACGGGTGTAACGCGTAAAGTGTTCACTGTTCTGGCACCCACGGCGGCTGCGCTATCGTTCGACTTGTCTACCCCAGATTGGCAACCGCTCTGTGACCTCCTCTCTCGCGCAAGTCTCCGACGTCGAGTTCGCGCGCCATGTCGCGCGGTCGGCCGCCGCCGAACTCATAGGCATTCGCGAGCAACGAGGCACCATGGATGGGCATGCCTTGAAAGATGCAGGTGACGCAGGCGCACAGGCTCACATCGCGGCCCTTCTGGACGCGCACCGCCCAACGGACGCAGTGCTGAGCGAAGAGGCGAAGGACTCCGACGCCCGCCTCCGTGCGGACCGCGTGTGGATCATCGATCCTCTCGACGGCACCCGCGAGTATTCCGAGGGGCGCAATGACTGGGCAGTGCACGTCGCACTCTGGCAAGACGGTGAGTTGAGGGTGGGAGCGGTCGCTTTGGGCGGGCCAGACGTTATCGTCACGACCGCCGACGATCTTCCGCTTCTCAACCCTGCGGAAAGGCTTCGCATCGCCGTCAGTCGGTCGCGGCCGCCCGCGCTCGTCGAGTCGGTCGCTGAGTCCCTCGGCGCCGAGCTCGTGCCAATGGGCTCCGCGGGGGTAAAGGTCTGCGCGACAGTGCGCGGTGAAGTGGATCTCTACGTCCACGGCGGGGGCCAGTTCGAGTGGGATTCGGCAGCCCCAATTGCGATAGCTCGTTCCGCCGGATTCCATACGTCGCGGCTCGACGGCAGCGCGATGCTCTACAACCAGCCCAACCCGTATCTTCCCGACCTCGTTGTGTGCGCACCAGAACTCGCACCACGCGTGCTCGCCGCCATCGCCGACGCGATGAACTCCGAGAGAGAGGCCTAAGGTGACGTCACCCAACCAGTACCAATTGACCCAGCTGCAGTTGCTTGAAGCCGAGTCGATCCAAATCATTCGCGAAGTTGTCGCGCAGATGGAGAAGCCGGCACTGCTTTTCTCCGGCGGCAAGGACTCTATCGTCTTGCTACATCTCGCGATGAAAGCGTTCTACCCGGCGCGAGTCCCGTTCCCTATCGTCCACGTCGACACCGGGCACAACTTCCCTGAGGTGATTGACTACCGGGACGCTATCGTCGAGAAGCACGGTTTGCAGCTTGTCGTTGGGTCCGTGCAAGCGGCTATCGACCGCGGCGAGGTGCGCGAGGAGCCCAATGGCTCTCGCAACCGCATTCAGACGCCGGTTCTCCTCGACACCATCGAGAAGAACCAGTTCGACGCGTGCATGGGCGGGGCGCGTCGCGACGAGGAGAAGGCTCGCGCGAAGGAGCGAGTCTTCTCGTTCCGCGACGAGTTCGGGCAGTGGGATCCGAAGAACCAGCGGCCCGAGCTTTGGAGCCTCTACAACGGCCGGGTTCACCCCGGGGAGAGTATCCGCGTGTTTCCACTCTCGAACTGGACCGAGCTCGACATCTGGCAGTACATAGCCGAGTACGACGTCGAGATCCCCGCGATCTACTATGCGCACGACCGAGAAGTCTTCGAGCGAAACGGCATGCTCTTTGCCGCCAACGAGTTCTGCCAGCCCAAGGACGGCGAGACTGTCACTACGCGAAAGGTGCGCTACCGCACGGTCGGCGATGCGACCCTGACCGCGGCTGTAGCTTCCGAGGCAGACACGGTGGAGCTCGTCATCGAGGAGGTCGCCGCTACCCGAGTGACAGAGCGGGGAGCTACGCGCGGGGATGACCGTGTGAGTGAAGCGGCTATGGAAGACCGGAAGAAGCAGGGGTACTTCTGAACATGGACATGTTGCGGTTTGCGACCGCGGGTTCGGTGGACGATGGTAAGAGCACGCTCATCGGTCGCCTGCTCTACGACTCGAAGTCGATCTTCGAGGATCAACTCGAGAGTGTTGAGTCCACAAGCAAGAGCCGTGGAGACGAGTACACCGATCTCTCGCTCCTGACGGACGGACTCCGTGCCGAGCGCGAACAGGGCATCACGATCGATGTTGCCTATCGATACTTCGCGACGCCCAAGCGCAAGTTCATCATCGCCGACACCCCAGGGCACACTCAGTACACCCGGAACATGGTCACTGGCGCCTCGACCGCGGACCTCGCGATCGTGCTCGTAGACGCTCGGAAGGGCGTCCTCGAACAAAGCAGGCGTCACGCGACGATCGCTTCGCTCCTGCGTGTGCCGCACATCGTGCTCGCTGTGAACAAGATGGACCTGGTCGGCTGGTCTCAAGAGGTCTTTGACTCCATTCGCGATGAGTTCTTCGCGTTTGCATCAAAGCTGAATATCACGGATATGACGGCGATACCGCTCTCGGCGCTCGCCGGCGACAACGTGGTGAATCGCTCGGAGAACATGCCGTGGTACGAGGGCACCTCGCTCCTTCATCACCTCGAGAACGTATACATCGCGAGCGATCGAAACCTGCAAGACGTGCGGTTCCCGGTGCAGTACGTGATCCGTCCGCAACAGAGCACTCCCCGCGACTATCGCGGCTACGCGGGTCAAGTAGCGAGTGGTGTCATCAAAGTTGGCGACGAGATCCTGGTCCTTCCAAGCGGCCTAACGTCTGCTGTCGCCGGCATCGACACCGCCGACGGCGCGGTCGATGAAGCGTTCCCCCCGATGTCAGTCACCCTACGGCTGGCGGACGAGATTGATATCTCGCGCGGTGATGTGATCTGCCGTGTCAACAACCATCCCGAGATCAGCCAGGACATCGACGCGATGGTCTGCTGGATGGACGATCAACCCCTGAAGGAGGGCGACAAGCTGTCGATTCTCCATACCACCCGCTCCGCCCGGACGGTTGTCAAGGAGATCGCGTACGAGCTCGACGTCAACACGCTGCACCGCAGCGAGCTCAAGCGCGAGCTCGGGCTGAACTCCATCGGCCGTGTAAGACTTCGAACGACTACGCCGCTAGTTGCGGATCCATACTCGCGCAATCGCACCACGGGGGCGTTTGTCCTGATTAACGAGTCGACCAACCGCACCGTCGGCGCTGGAACCATCAGCGAGACCGACTAAGTTCTGGATCCACCAGCACGACGGATACAAAGGACAGGCAGACATCAGTAGGTCAGGGCCCACCGCGCGAGCCAAGCCGATCGGCAGAATCGGCGAGGAGCCGCTGACCGGTGAGAAGCTCCTGCCCATGGATGTCTGGGCTCGATTTCTGCAGGTCGGGGGTTTTGTCGCCCTCGCGCTCACATTGATCGCGTGCTTGGTCCTCGAAGGCGAAGACGGCCTTTCGTTCGCTCGATCCGCCTACATCGTCGCGAATGCCCTGATCTTCCTCTTTGTGATCCTTAGCTCACGGAGGGGTGGCGTCTCCTTGCTAGTCGCGTTCTTCTTCCTATTCTTCGTCGCGGTCCCAGCGAACCTGCAGATTGAGAGGTCCAGCTTCCCCTGGCAATCCACGTACGGGCCGGAGATTGTCCAAGGCTACGTCGTTCTCTCTCTGGCGCAGTGCGCGTACATCCTCGGCGAGTGGTGGATCGACTCGCGAATGAAGTACAGGACAACACGGACAGCAACTACTCCGCTCAACCCACACCTCTACTGGCGTGCGGTCGCTCTGATCTTGATCGCTTCTTTGGCGATCGCAGCGGCAGTGGGGCCCTCGAGGCTGTTCTTGAATCGCGAGGAACGATCACTGGACTTCGCATCGTCTGAGGAAAGTTGGGAGCAGCTTCTATTCATCGGTCGGTCGATCAGCCTTCTGGGAGCCGTAATCTGCGTCTACCTTCTCGCCAACCACAGGCCGAGTCGGAAACCGAGATACCTCCTGCTGACAACGCTGTCAATCTTCACGTGTGTGGTGCTGAACTGGCCGCTCGGTCTTCCACGCTTCCAGCTACTCGGGGCCATCTTGGCGTTGACCGCTGCAGCAACGTCGTTCTTCCAGACTAGATGGAAGTTACTTTTCGGCATGACGGCACCTGTCTTCCTCTTCTTCTTTTTTCCAGCGATCAAGGCACTCGGATATGGGACCGGCGTCGACATCTCCCAGGCCATCAGCCGCGATGTCGAGGCCTATTTGCTTCGCGTCGACTTCGACGGGTTCAAGCAGATCATCGACACGTGGATCTACACGCAAACGAATCCCCTTCGCTACGGCGAGAACTTTCTAGGGGTTGCGTTGTTTTGGGTACCGCGTTCACTGTGGCCGTCGAAACCTATTGACTCCGGCGAGATAGTTTCATCCACATTGGGCTATCGATATACCAATGTCTCGAACCCACTCCCCGCTGAGGCACTCATCAGCTTTGGATTCCCGGGGGTCATCATCGTCCTGCTGGTACTGGGCGTTCTGGTCAGCTATGTAGAAGGCCTTTCGCGGGATGCGTTCTCGCGACGGATCCTCAGTCAGTCCGCGATCCTCGCCGCCCTCTTGATGGGCTATATCGTGATCATCTTGCGTGGCGCCCTCAACGGCGTGGCTCCGATGTTCCTATCCGGCTTCCTTTTATTCGCCCTTCTTGTAATTATGAACCGCGGTTCCGAAAAGCGGCGGTTGGGCAACGATCAGAGCAGTCCACAGATGAGGCGCCCGTGACACTTGACTTCATTATCATCGGCGCTCAGAAAGCAGCGACGTCTTCACTTCAAAGTGGACTGCGGCGCGTTCCCGGTGTTTACATGCCCGCCGGCGAGAGCCCATTCTTCGAGGACCCCGACTTTGCCGACGGGAAATGGATCTCATTCGGCCAGCCTGACGCCGTGTGCGGCATAAAGAGACCCGATAACCTCGCTCGGAGAGAAGTCGCCGACCGCGTCGCGGATGCCGTCCCGAACGCGAAACTCATCGTGGTGTTCCGAGAGCCGATCGGACGCGCAGTCTCTGCCTATTACCACCTTGTGCGGCACGCACACCTGCCCGTCAAGCCGTTGAGTGACGGCTTGCGCGATGCGCTCGATTCCTACGACCGCGGCGAAGAATCGCCCCTCTCCTCGGTGATCGGATACGGAATGTACGGCGCCTCAATCGCCCGGTGGCTTGATCGAATGCCGTCGGAGAACTTTCTATTCCTCACGCAGCGTGCCGTCACGGCGAATCTAGATGACACGCTTGAGGAGTGCTGCGCGCTAATCGGTGTCCGTTTTGCACGATCGTGGCGCCCGACTGATCGGTCGGAGAACATTGGAATCTATGATTCACGCTATCTGGGCCTGTACCGGTTCGGGCACAGGCTGAAGACAGTGCGGCTGGGCGGCACGGACCGCCGCGGGCCTCGGCGGAACCTGATCTTGAGAGGCGCGGGCAGTGCCGTGACTCACGTTGCGACACGGCTGGCGGATCCGGGGGCCAAGCCACCCGCGCTGGACGAGCACGTTCGATCGCGCATGCGAGCCATCTACCACGCCGATCGGCAGATTCTTCGCTCGCTCGTCCCTCCCGATGCGATCGACTGGTCGTATGACGATGGAGACACGAAGTAGCAACAAGAGGGTTAGTTCGCCCCAACTAGGCTTTGACGCGTCGACTCGCCATAGCCTGGATCCACGACATCCGGACGCTCGACAAACTTGTCGAGTCGGCCACCACGAGTTCAGCGCTCAGGGACTACCTGTTCACCCTTCTCGAGGTGGCAAAGTATCTCGTTGTGAACAACATCGATCCTCGGCGCCATAACTGAAGCACAAGACACGCCCGTGGCCGAACGACAAGAGTTGGACTGTCATCGTTGTCGCGTTCACCAGCGACAACACGGAGATTCTGCCGCTCCGGTGAATCGGATAGCGGGCGCGCAGACGGAACCAAGCACGTGCTCGTCTCCAACCGTCCGCTCAGCGGCTTCCTAGCATTCACCCGTTGGGGGCAAGCAAACGCTTGCCTAAGAGGCCAAAGTCGAGAACAATCTCGAGCAGATTCCCGACTGGCTTGTCGATTGGACGCCCATCACCAGTAGTAGCTCGACCTCACCGAGGTTAACCGCTCACTTGTCTGTACGGTCGAGTACGGCACGGTTCCAAAGAGATGTTAGATCGACGCTTCAACGACGATCGGATTCATGCGCGACGATCGTCCACGGATGCCCTGTGATCGGCACGTCGGAAGAGTCGCACGTTCTACTAGTCGTATCGCGGGCGAGGCAGCCACGATTCAGCGCCGACGAGCGCCGAATTCGTTGGAGCTGCAGTGTCACCGGCTGGCAAAATTGGGTCCGACGCAAGGGGCGATTCGATCGCCCTTGGGACAGGGATGCGCTCCCCCTCTGGGGCCATCGAGCGCTACCGCGACTATGCCATCGTTGATCGCGTGCGCAGCCAGATGATGTGTAGAGCGGTCAAGGTGAGCACCGCCGTGACTGGAAGCACGAGGGCCAATCCCCACGGCCCCCAGATTGCACCGATTGTGGCGCAGGCGATGACTCGTAGAACTGCTGAACACAGCATGCTGTAGCCAACCGACTTGGGAATGTGGGTCGCGTTGAACCATCCCAGGTACGCTTGACTAATTGCGATGAAGCCCGCTGCGACCATCACACCGCCAACGATCGGGGCCGCCTCACCAAACTGGTCTCCGAGCATGATCTCCGTTATCACTGGAGCGAGCGGTGATCCGAGAAGGAATGCCGCAGCCAACCCGAGCGCCGTTCGACGAGATGCGCGGAAGATCTGTGCCCGTCGGTTGGGATCGGTGTCGCCGGCCATCTCTGGCACGGCAACCTGCATCATGCTCACAACTACGAGGTTCATCGGTGCAGCGAGTCGAGTGGAGGCTCCGTATAGGCCCGCGACTTGCGCTCCCGCAGTGGCACCGAGTGCCGCGGAATCGAGTTGGGCAATGTTTGGCCCAAGGCCAACGAGGAAGCTTGAGTGATTCGCTCGCAGAATACTCATAAGTGGTGTTGGTCTACCCGCCCGCCTGATAGCCAGAACAAAGAATATAACTACACCCGATATGCCCAATATCGCCAAGCACGCGAATGCTGTGGTGAGGGTCAATCCGAAGGCGAACGGTATGAGTGCCAGTAGGCGGCGTATCAACTGCCAACCGGTCGCGGACCACGTGCGCCTCTCTCCCTGTTGGATAACCAACGACGTATTTCCGAAGGCATCTCCCGCCGCCGACAGAACGGACACGAAGAGCAAGAGCTGAGGAGGCCCGCTCGCCACTAATCCCGTACTGAGGATGATCGCGACGACGACCATTGCGAGCAAGAAGGCAGCTGCCTTGAAGATCGCTAGCGCGCCAAAAAGCCCGCGCACGTCTTCGATGCCGCGTGCAGCGAGTGCTCGCACTGTCAGCCCATAATCCAGCACTCCAAAGCCGAACATGCACGTTGCATAGGTCACTGCGTAGGTGCCGAAGTCATCAACACCTAGAGATCTTGCGAGTAGCGCCAGCAAGAACGCCTGAGCCACTGCAGCTCCCGCACGACCACCGAACGAGATCGCCACACGGCGGAGGATCGATCTACGCCGGGATGTCACGTCGGACGTCTTTCTTGGACATCGCTGAATCGCGAGGCCCGGCATGCATCAAACTTTGCCAGCAGCCTGCGGCTCGACGATACCGGGTGACGGCGCGCCTACAGTTGACTATCACGGATACGAGATGATCCCTCTCTTGCGACGACGAGCAGGCTGACGGTTTGCGGCCGAGCTAAGACGTCCCTGCCGGTGAGCCAGGCCGTGGCCGCCGAACCAGTTGCTCGAACACCATCTGGTGCTGATCGAGCCATTGGCGCTCGTCGTGAGCCTTCACCCACGAGGTTCTCGGTTCGGGTGCAGCGAGATGCGGCGCATCAAACGCTACGCCCCACATATCCATATCGCCCGGAGAACTCACAACGGCACCGCCGGCTCCAGTGACAAACGACTCGGCGCCGGATCCCCGATGCGTTACAACCGGAAGCCCCGCTGACGACGCCTCGACGATGACTGTAGGCATGCCCTCACCTTTGCCAGTTGACGTGAACATGAGCGCATCGGCGGCATGGAAGAGCGGCAGCATGTCGTCTACGTGACCGACGACCAACACATTCGTGAGATCAGAGGTCTTGCGTTTGATCCGCTCGCGCTCACTTCCGTCGCCGACAATCAAGAGGAATTGGTCTCGATGGCGACGCGCGTACATCGCCGCAAGTTCGGGGCGCTTTCCTGCGTCGAGCCGACCAGCCCAGAGAATGACTTTCTTCCCCATAGGCAGCCCGAGATCGGCTCGGGCGCGCGTGCGCTCTTCTTCCGACGGCGGTCGATACCGCCCGGTATCAATACCGTTCTCGATGACGACGATCCGATCTCGTGGCACCAGGCCCGCAATTGATGTTGCGACTTCGTCTGACACGCAGATCACCTGCGAGACGTGCGTAGCCGCGCGAGCATATAAGCCCCGCAGCGGCGACGTTGGGGACAGCACGCCGTGCTCTGTCCACACGACCGGCGACAGTGCGCTCAACGGCGCGGTAAACGCGATCTGTTCACGTTTGAACTGCAGGTGCGCCAAGTCGTGCGGTATGGCCCGTGCGACCGCCTCGACGCGGCGCGCCTCATGACGCGCGCGTACAAGACCCGGAAGCAACGTTCGACGCGACCATTTCGGACCGAGCCGCACACTATCATCGACCCGTCGGAGGTGGTCCGGCCACCCGGGCAGTCGACCGATCGCCGACGTCACAAACCCCCGCTGCTTGAGACCTGCATAGAGGCGGGCGAGATATCGCTCAGCACCGCCGGCCTTTTCCGCGGCGACGACGACGAGCGCTCGCACGTGCGGCGGCCCGGGTATGGTCATTTCTCTCCTCACGACGATAGGTCGCGTTGGGTGGCCGGTTCCGGTCTCGGGGAGAGGCCGGCGACGATGCGAGCTTCGACACCCCTGCCGCTCCAGCTGTGATCCCTCGCGATCGCGGCTCTGGCTGTGACCAGGTCGGCGCCTGGAGCCGCGCGCCCAAAGGAGGACACCGCCTCAATAAACTCGTCGTGGCTCGCGACTACGGTCACGTGACCAGCGATCGGAGTGACCGAGGGCACCCCGATGGAGACTACCGGAAGCCCCGCCGCAAGGTACTCGTAGGTCTTGAGCGGGCTCACCCCGCGCGTGTACTCGTTGCTCAGGTATGGAATCAGCCCGACGCTCGCGCTAGCCATCTCGGTTGCGAGTTCAGGCAAGCTCAACATTCCCAAGTGCGTGACGCCAGCAGCGAGGAGATCATCGACATCGACATCCCCGCCGCCGCCTTCAGCGACGGGGCCTGCGACGCGGACATCGATTCCCGAGCGCGCGAGCCGTTGCAGCAGGGCGAGGTCGACCTTGTTGGCCGTGAGGTTTCCGGCAAAGATCGCTCGGCGCGGGTTTCGTGTGGCACTGACCGGATCGGCGGCGGCGATTGTCTCCGTGTCGGCGACGTTTGTCCAGAGGAGCACGCCGGTGAAGCCCATCGATTCCAGGTGGCTCACAACGACCGGGCTAGAGCCAATCGCCCTTACTCCCTTCCGGGCAAGTCGACGCTCATTACTCTCAATAAGCTCCTCGTCGATGCCAGGAAATTTTCCTAGAAGGTCGACGCAGTGGTAGAAGGCATCATCGGCTTCCTCTTCCAGCCCGTACGTAACTGGTGAATAAGTCCACAGGACCTTGCGCCCGGGCAACTCAATCCAGCGACGAACCTGGCGTCGGAGAAGCCGACGATTGAAGGACGCCGCAACGCCAACATGTTTAGGCAGCACCGCGGACGAAACCACAGTCACACCAGCGGGTTTCGGTCGCGTGTGGGTCGTGTCCCGGCGTCCCAAGATGAGACGCTTGGCCCTAACTAGCAGGCGTCTGAGGTCACGCCGTGAGATCTCCGGCTGGCGAAGTCCTAGCGACTCGAGAAAGACGAGCTCGGCGCTTCTGTCACGGCTTAGTTCGCGGGCGACATAGTGCTGGTTGGTTGCGATGGGCTGATTCCAATCCGCGGTCCCGATCATGAGAACCTGCGTTGTCATGGGAGCATCACCGTTTCCTCTACCCATGTGGTGATCTCCGTCTGGAAGCGATCGACCGAAAAGCGCTCAACAGTGCTCGGGATCTTGGCCCTTGGAAGATCGATGGCCGCAGCAGCCGCAGCCGCTAGCTCGACAACGGATGCGCCTGCCGCAATGATGCCCGATACCCCTTGGGTTACTGACTCTTGGGCCCCCCCAACGTTTGTCGTGACCACAGGGCACCCGGCAGACATCGCCTCAACGGGCATGATTCCGAAATCTTCGATTGCGGGGAATACGAAAACCCCGGCAGCCCGGTATAGGGCGTAGAGCATGCCATCGGAGGGAGACTGAAGAAGCGTGACTGGCACCGACGCGTCGGACGCCATCTGTCGAAGGCGGGGCTCGTCCGGACCTTTGCCCGCGATAACAGCCGGGATACCGAGGTACTCGGCGACTCGAATCACTTCCTCCAGACGCTTGTACGGAACGAATCGAGACGCGCCGAGGACGAAACCCGTGCCGAGAGCTCCGAGAGTTATTCGTTCGCCATCGTCCAGCTCAGCGCTCCAATCGGCGACCGAGGAGATCCTTTTCACTGAGACGGGCGGATGGATTACCCTTGCATCGCGACCCCACGCTTGCCACACACGGTCACGCACAAAGGCGCTGTTTGCTGCAATGGAAACAGCTTCGGCGGCGCGCATTCGATCGAGAGGCTTCAGAACTAGTGAAGCAGCGCGTGCGACGGAGCTTTGCCCTCGCTTGTCGAGATCTGGGGCCCAGATGTACCTCGCCGGGGTGTGCGCGTACACCAACTTCGGTACGCCGGTCGTGCCGACGAAGTCTGCATGGTGTGCGAACAAGTGGGAACTCACCAGCATCCAGTCGTAGTCTCGTTTGGCCCGAAGTCGTCGCCAGACTGCCGGAAGCGCCGGAAGCGCCAACGCCTTGTGGCGTCGCAAGGGAGTCCGGGCCAGCCAGGTCTCGTGAACGTCGTGGTCAGGGTACCGTCCCGGCGCATCGTCCCAGAGGGCGAAAATGTCAGCATCCGGGTACGCGTCGACGAACGCATCGAGCACCTTCTCCGCTCCGCCTGACTGCTCAATCCACTCGTGAACGATTGCTCCGGACATCAGATCCTTCGGTTGTGGTGATGATCGGCGGGGCAAGTCAAGCTGCATAGGCGAGCGGATCGCTTCGGATCCAGACCCAGAACAGAATCAAAGTACCATCGCTGATGAGCGGCCACCGAAGCCCGCGATCTGCTGTTGCAACGCGTCCGCGCGCAAGGAGTCTCCGGTGCCTAAAGAGCACGTGATCGTCCTCGAGCCCAATCACACGGGCCATCGCATGCACTACGCGCGATGGATCGCGTCGTGGCTGCGCGAACGGGATATGGCCTGCACCCTAGCCACAGCGTCCGACACGTTCGGCTCCGCTGAGTACCGGGAGGTCCTTGAGAGGGAGGTAAAGGTTGACACATTCGACCTTGGAGTCCGTCGTCACGTAGGCACCTCCCGTTACCCACTCTGGGTGATCAACCAGTTACGAAGGGTCCTGCGAGAGTTTCCGGGCGCATCGGTGTTGCTGCCGGAAGGCGACCAGGTCGTTCCATTCCTCTGGCTCCTGCGCCCAAGGGAACGGCGACGCGTCGGAGTCCTCGTAATGCGCGTGCCCGCCGAAACAGGTCGCCTCTTCTCGAATCCCAAGAGAGCGGCCGTGAAACTCGTTGCCCGAGGCGGCAAGGTACGAGTCCTCTCGCCATCCGTGCCGGTGTCCTCCGACTATCAGTGGCGCGGCTTCGCGGCTGCCCCCGATCCAGTCGAGATCGCTCGCGCGGAAGGCTGCCACCCTGAGTTCCTCCCCGTAACCGATCAACAATCCGAGCGTGTATGGGTGGGAGTATTCGGAGCAATCCATGCGCGGAAGAACGTAACGCGCGTACTTGATGCAGTGATGTCAGCTGCTCCGCCGAATCGAGTCGGATTCCTGCTGGCAGGAAAGGTGCACGATGGCTATGCGGTTGAACTGCAGGGCGCACTCGCGAAGGCACGCGAACGCGGCTACATCGTCCATCTGGAAAACCGCTTCCTCAGTGATGTCGAGCTGGACTCGGCTGTCGCGTCGGTAGATGTCGTCGCAGCCGTCTACTCGAACGACGCTCCTAGCGGCATCTTCGGCAAGGCGGTCGCGCTGGGCACTCTTGTCGTGGCCTCAGGCACCCCGGCACTAGCTGAAGCCATCGAACTGTTGGGTGATCGAGCGCTGTACTGCCCGCTCACCGACCAGGCTCTGACCGAGACTATGCGTGTGGCTGTCGAAACGGCGACCGTACGACACCGCGCACCGCTCGATCTCGCGGGCCCGGATGAGTTCGTGTCCGCGTTCATGGAGACCATTCGCAGGCAATGACGCCGCCTTCAGACGACGCCATTCGCGGCCGTGAGCGGAAGAGGCCACTGAGTAGTCATGCTGAGATCGCTCAAGGAGTAGCCGAAGCTGGCAACCGGCTCGGCAAATTTCCGTTTCACCGAAGTCGTGGTTCTCTTCCCCACGAACGGAACCACCGTTCGCTCCAATGTGCGTGGGATCGCGCTCAGCCGTCGCGTCGGTGGGTTCAATGGCTCGAGTTTACCCAGCGCACCCAACCCCTGCTCCATCGCTGCCCAGTACCGCAGATACCGGGCGTTCTCGTCACGCACGCTTCCCGGTGCGAGCGGTACCTTGCGCACACCGAGAAACCGCCATACCCCGTCCATTACATCGTCGGGGTTGGCAAGCAAGTGTTCGTAACGAATCACCATGACCTTGTTGAGCGCAGCCTCGTCCGCCGCAAAAGTTTCCATTGCCTTGACCCAATGCGCAACGACTGGATCTAAGCCGATTCCCACCTGCATGTGGCGCGGAAGCCACTTACGAGTCGCAAGAGCCTGCACCACTGGGTTGCGGGTGACGACCACGAACCGGGCGCTTGGGAAGGCCGCCTGCAGGAATCGGGCACGGGTGAGATTCGACGGCGACTTTTCCACGAAGTACGGCGCGCCCGGCTTCTCAAAGTAGGGCCCCCAAGCCGTGACAAGTCTTGCTGCGGCATCGGGGCGATCAGCGAGGTCATCCTCGGTCAGATGGGCCTCCGGATGATATACCCATCTGAACGTGCGACCCCGCACGTGTCCGTTGATGGTGCCCATCTGATGGTCACTTAGATAGACGTCTTGTACAAACTGTCCCTCGTCCTCGCGCGTAGGCGTGCCGATCAACCCGGTGATGTCAGGGTGAGCAGCCATGAGACGGCCGAGCAGGGTCGTTCCGCTCCGCTGCAGGCCTGCGATGAAGATCGCTTCCTTGGTGGTCGTCACGTCTCTCCTGTTCGACGCGGCGGACGCCATCATCCAGCCTGTGATCTTCGGACCTTCGGATGTTAGCGCGGGTCGATCGGAAAGTCGCCCGCCGGCGCAGGAGTGTTCCACGAGCCGGGTGAAAGGCCGGCGCGCACCGGCCAAGGGAGTCAACGTCTCTGCTCGCGACACCTACCAACTGAGGGACTCGAACACGAGAAACGAACCCGTAGCGTTCAACCGATATATGGTGAAGCCCGACCCGTTCGAAGCTCGGTCCGGCGACAGGCTACTAGGTCGCCATACCTGTATCGATACCTGTCACGATGGAGATCAAGTTGACCAAGCGCGCACTCATCACCGGCATCACAGGGCAGGACGGCTCCTATCTCGCCGAACTGTTACTTGCGAAGGGGTATGAGGTGCACGGTCTGATCCGCCGCGCGTCGACCTTCAACACGCACCGCATCGATCACCTCTATGTCGATCCCCACGATCCCAGCGCCAAGCTCTTTCTGCACTACGGGGATCTGAGCGACGGTGCCCGACTCGTCACCCTGATGGCCGAGATCAACCCTGATGAGGTATACAACCTCGCAGCGCAGTCGCATGTGCGGGTGTCGTTCGACGAGCCTGAGCACACCGCCGACACCACCGGCACCGGCACGATCCGCCTGTTGGAGGCTGTCCGCCTCTCGGGCGTCAAGACGCGTTTCTACCAGGCGTCGACGTCCGAACTTTATGGGGCCACGCCACCTCCGCAGAACGAGACGACGCCCTTCTACCCGCGTTCGCCCTACGCGGCGGCCAAGCTGTACAGCTACTGGATCACCAAGAACTACCGTGAGGCATACGGCCTGTTTGCGGTGAACGGGATCCTCTTCAACCACGAATCTCCAAGGCGCGGCGAGACGTTCGTGACGCGGAAGATCACACGGGCCGTCGCCCGCATCCACGCGGGCGTTCAGGAGGACCTCTACCTTGGCAACCTGGACTCGATCCGGGACTGGGGCTATGCCGCCGAGTACGTCGAAGGAATGTGGCGCATGCTGCAGGTTGACGAACCGGAGGACTTTGTCCTCGCAACAGGCGTCGGTTACACGATCCGCGACTTCCTCGAGACATCCTTCGGTCATGTTGGACTCGACTGGCAAGAGTTCGTCAAGTTCGACGACCGCTACCTGCGCCCCACCGAGGTCGATGCCCTGATCGGCGACCCGACGAAGGCGGCTGACAAGCTCGGTTGGACCACGACCATCGATGGGAAGGAACTGGCGAGGCTCATGGTTGAAGCCGACGTGAAGGCGTTGGCAGAAGGCCCCGAGTGGATCGACACCGTCACGCTCGGCTCGTGGAACTCAGACCCGTCGATGGTCGTGAAGTGACAGCGGCACCGGACAGCGTTGCCTACGAACCACGCGAACTCGACCGGGGCGCAACATTCTACGTCGCAGGCCATCGCGGGCTCGTCGGATCAGCGATTGTCCGCAAGCTTGAGGCATCCGGGTTCGCGAACGTCGTTGGGAAGTCATCGGCCGAGCTCGATCTGAAGAATCGCGACGCGGTTTTCGCCTACATGGCCGAGATCAGACCCAAGTACCTCGTGCTCGCCGCGGCCAAGGTCGGCGGCATCCTCGCGAACAGCACCTATCCTGTCGATTTTCTCAGCGAGAACCTTCGGATACAGTCGAACGTCCTCGATGCCGCGCTCGCCAACGACGTTGAGCGCGTTGCGTTCCTTGGCTCATCGTGCATTTACCCGAAGTTCGCGGAACAACCGATCCGCGAGGATTCACTGCTCACCGGACACTTGGAACCGACGAACGACGCGTATGCGATCGCGAAGATCGCCGGCATTCTGAATGTCCAGGCCGTACGCCGCCAGTACGGCCTGCCGTGGATCTCGGCGATGCCGACGAACCTCTACGGGCCGAACGACAACTTCTCGCCGAAGGGCTCCCACGTGCTGCCCGCCCTCATTCGTCGCTACGACGAGGCCGCGAAGACCGGCTCCGCCGCAGTAACGAACTGGGGTACCGGAACCCCTCGTCGGGAATTCTTGCACTCCGACGACATGGCCGACGCAGTGCTCCACCTGCTCGAACACTATGACGGCCCTGAGCAGGTCAACGTCGGTACGGGTAGCGACGTCACGATCCGGGAGATCGCTGAGACGATCGCCGGTGTCGTCGGCTTCGAAGGCGAGACCGAATGGGACACGACCAAACCCGACGGAACTCCACAGAAGTTGCTGGATGTGTCCAAACTTGCCGAGGCGGGATGGACGTCGAAAATCACGCTCGAAGAAGGTCTTGAGCGCACCGTCGCGTGGTACCGGGATCACGCCGAGTCGATCCGGCAGTAGGCATGGCACTACGTCACATCGTGCTGTTTCGCGTGCATGACGAGGTTGATGAGCTGCGCATTGAGCAAGCTATGGATAGCCTCCGGGCACTTGCAAGGCTTCCGAGCGTACGGTCTTGGTCGGTCGCGCGTTCTCTAGACGAGCGGAAGGGCAGAATCGTGATCGAGGACGCGGCGTTCGACGATGCCGAGTCGTTCGAAGTGTTTCGGGCCAGCCCAGAACACGTAAGCGCGACTCAGACGATGGCCGAGATCGCAGACTGGTGGGTGGGGGACTATGTCCCTACCCATTTCGACGTCGCCTGAGGCGCTGGCGACTCGCTCCGGCGTCGCTCCTGCAGTGGTGGGAAGGTCACGTCGATCGCCGCACGAGTTCGCGAATCAGCTCTGTAGAGCCGGGCCACGTGCGCACAGGGAGCCCTTCGGCGCTCACGAATTGAAAGTCGAGCGCTTCACCTCGAGGGCTTGGTTGCGCCTCCAACTCGACGGCATACGAGAGGCCAATGGCATGCTTGCGGGGGTCGTCGCCGTGAGATGTGCCGTTGCGCGGTGCGATGTCGGAGGGGAACCACTGGTAGACGAAGTCGGGTTGCGGATCGAGGGACAGCACGACGTCCACTCCCAACGTGGTAACGGCGTGCCGCGTAATCGCTTGCCGGATCGTTTCTCCACGATGGATCCGACCGCCCAGATGGCACCAAACGCGCCCGAACGGCGACTCTCGAAGGATGAGCCCGACCTCTGTACCGCGGTTGAGTCGACGGATAGGCACGAAGTCAACACACGCAATGGGAATCGATTGCTCGATGGTTGCATAGAGCTCGTCGGGCAAAAACGTCACTCCGCCATTCTGTCGTGGAACGCGGGCCGCGCCCCAAGCCTGCTGGGCCAGCTCACCCCGCGAAACATCGACGCCGCATGAGTCTGGTAGGAATGGTCCCGTTGCTTTCGTTAGTCGGGAACGGAGAAGCATGCGTCTGTCTGTCATCGGCTGCGGGTACCTCGGGGCCGTGCACGCGGCAGCCATGGCATCCATCGGTCACGACGTCGTCGGCATCGACGTCGACGAACGAAAGATCGAGACCCTATCCAAGGGTGAGGCGCCGTTCTTCGAACCCGGCCTGCAGGAAATCCTCACCGAAGGCATCGAGTCGGGGCGGTTGCGGTTCACCACCGACATGGCCGCGGCATCCGGATCGAAGGTGCACTTCGTGGGCGTCGGCACGCCGCAGCAGAAGGACGGATACGCCGCAGACCTCACCTACGTGAACGCCGCGATCGACGGGCTGCTCCCCTACCTGTCGCCGGGTGACATCGTCGCCGGCAAGTCGACCGTTCCCGTGGGCACCGCGGCCGAGCTGGCGCCGCGCGTCGAGGCCACGGGCGCGACGCTGGTGTGGAACCCGGAGTTCCTGCGCGAAGGATGGGCGGTCAAGGACACGATCGACCCCGACCGGCTGGTTGTGGGCGTTTCGTCTCACTTCGCTCGCTCAACGACCGGGGCAGAAGCAACGACTGGGGACGGGGAAGTCAACCCGGCCGACGTCCTGCGCGAGGTGTACCACCCGGCAGTCGCCAAGGGCACACCGTTTATCGTGACCGACCTAGCGACCTCTGAGCTCGTCAAGGTGGCCGCCAACGCCTTTCTCGCCACCAAGATCTCGTTCATCAACGCGATGGCAGAGATCGCCGAGGTCACCGGGGCCGACGTCACCCAGCTCGCCGACGCGCTCGGGCACGACGAACGCATCGGCCGTCGCTTCCTCGGGGCCGGCATCGGGTTCGGCGGCGGATGCCTCCCGAAAGACATTCGAGCGTTCTCGGCACGCGCTGAGGAACTGGGCCGCGGCGAGTCCGTCGCGTTCCTTCGTGAAGTCGACGCCATCAACCTGCGCCGACGCGATCGCGCCGTCGACCTCGTCGTGAACGCGTTCGGTGGATCGGTGTTCAAGAAGAACGTCACCGTTCTCGGCGCAGCGTTCAAGCCGCACAGCGACGACATCCGCGACTCCCCCGCCCTTGACGTAGCGGTGCGACTGCACGGTCTTGGCGCGTGGGTCACGATCACCGACCCTGCGGCCCTCGAGAACGCCCAGCGTCTGCACCCGCAGCTGAACTACGTACCCGACCGAGACGAGGCGATCCGCGGCGCAGACGCTCTCATCCTTGTCACCGAGTGGGACGAGTACCGCCGCGAGCTCTCGCCCGAGCACGCGTCGACCCTCGCCACCGGACGCGTCGTCGTGGACGGACGCAATGGTTTGGACGCCGCCGCGTGGCGAGCAGCCGGCTGGACGTACTACGGCATGGGACGGCCCTAGGCCCAGCGGGATCGGCGGCTGACGAGGCGGGCATCCGGGCGCGAAGCTTACGGGGTTTCGGGGCGCGACATCGGGGTAGACCCGGATACGTCATCGCGTCCCAGGGATTACTGTCAGGGCAGTCCACCGGCGGCCGAGCTCCCACTCACAGTGCCACGGCGGACCTGGGGTCCCCTCGTTCTCGCCCCCGAGTAAGCCGAGGGGATCCCTGCCCAGATCACCTGCACCCGGTGATCCGTGTACGTCGTCCGCGCGGGGCAGAGGCTCTCGGCCCGGGGGAGGGTTGATCGAGAACCCCGCCGGAACAGAGATGCTCGGACCTCTCGCGCTCGGCGCGGGTCGCCGCTACGGTGAGTGCCAGCACACAGTAACTCCCACCTCGCATAGGAGATTCTCATGGCACAACGTCCCGTCGGCGTGACCATCGTCGCCATCATCGCCTGGCTGTCGGGCCTCATTCAGATCATCGCCTCGATTTTCGTGATCATCGCCGGCCTGGTGATCACCCCCGTGGCCCTCATCGCGTGGTTCAGCCTGGCGATCGGCATCATCACGCTGATCGTCGGCGTCGGTCTCTGGAAGGGCAACTCCACCGCCCGCACGGTCGCCACGATCGTGTTCATCATCAACATCGTGCTCGAGGTGCTCGGCATGTTCAACGGTGAGAGCCTGTGGTCGGCGATCTCCGGCAGCATCCTGTCGATCATCGGACTGATCCTGCTCTACACCCGCTCGGCTCGGGAGTACTTCGGGTCGTAGAGGGGGCGCGGCGGGGGCGTTTCGTCTCGCTTCGCTCGCTCAACGAGCGGGTGGGGGCGCTCGCTCAACGAACGAGGGGGCGGGAGGCTCAACGCGCGAGGGGCCGCTCTGCCCCGCAGTGGGCCGGCAGTTCAGCTCCAGGCTGTCAAGAGATCTGCGGCAGAAAACCCCACCGCGGATGACGGAACTTCACCGCTGGGGCATACAGCCACGACGGCGGCGTCATCGGCGCGCGGGGTGTCTGCGGCGATCAGTGCACGCACATCATTCTCGGTGACTCCTCGCGAGACGCGCCACTTTATCGTGCCGATGAATGTGCTGCGGTAGCGCCCCATTCCGACAGCATCGACCTCCTTCTGGCCGTCACGGGTCCACCACGGTCGGACGTCTTCCGTTCCGGCGAGCCTGGCGTCGGTCCGGGCGATCCGGAGCAGCGCTTCGCGCACTGCCGGTTCGACGAGAATGCCCCGAAACGTGGGCCAGTCGCGGTCGAACGCGTTGGCTGCGATGTCTCCGCGGCCACGCGCGATCACGCCCTGGTGCTTCTCGACATAGCGGAACCACACCCGCAGGTACGTGTCGGCAACCCGATACCGGCGCAAACGTGACGACGTCGCCCATGCCGGCTCGTCGACGTCGATGAGCCCCTTCTCACGCAGATGGTGCAGGGCACGAAGGGCCGCCGTCTGCTCCGTCTTCGTCGCGACGCCGGTGGTACTGGTCTTCGCAGCGACCGATCCCAGATTGAGCTCTCCGCGCTCCGCCGCCCCCAAAGACGAGAGCACACGGTATGCGGCCGCACTGTCGGCGATCTCGGCATCGAAGGCAAGCCGGGCGGTGACGACCCACGGCGCGGTCGCATCCGAGAGTGAGCGCCGCGCCCACTGCGCGGGCGTGTCTCCGGTCATCGCGAGAGAACTGAGGAGTCGCGGGTACCCGCCGGTGAGGAGGTATGCATCCCAGACATCGATCGATGCTGCACCGGCCATCCCCTGTGCGACCTCGCCCGGGTTCAGCGAAGGCACGACAAGCGGCTGAAACCGCCCATAGAGGGGCCGGTCGTGCTGCCCAAGCTGCTCCATGACTGCGATGTCTGACCCGATGAGGATGAGCAGGACCGGCAGTTTTGACAGCGTCCGGTCCCACGACGACTGCAGTATTCCTTCCAGGTTCGCAAGGCTCGAGGCGTCTCCGCCCGCCATCCAGGGAAACTCGTCGAGGACGACGACGACGGGACCTTCGGTTGCGGCGAGCGCCACCTGTCCCAGCCATTCACGCCACGTTTCAGCCACCGCCGAAGCGTCGAGCCCCGGCAATGGGTGTGCAGACTCTCTGAACGCCTCTGAGGCAGCCGCAAGCTGCGCTTTCACCGGTTGACGATACAACCCGGTTGCGAACACGTATGGAATTCCCGTGCCGGCGACGAACTGCTCTGCCGCCGTGGACTTGCCCATCTGTCGGCGCCCTCGCATCGCGACCATGCGAGCACGACCGCTTTCGCGGACTGCCGCGAGCTCGCGGGCCAGACCATCAAGAACCTTCACACGGGGAATCGACGTCAAAGACATGCATGTAACCTACATCAATGTAGCCTACTTGCGCGATGGCTATTAGCCGCTCCCGCCGTGCGAACAGCCATGGAATGGTGGCTCGGCACGGGGTGCGTTGACCGGGTGCAGCCCCGGTGGGAAACTGGGGGTGCTTCGCCGTCCGGCGGTCGGCCGGACAGAGTCCAGGGTCGGCGTCATGTCTCTTCCCACTGAGGTGTTCCGGTGCATTTCTGTGCGCGCGCCTCGACGGCGGCCGGCGATCATGTCCGTCGCACTGTCGGCGCTCGAGTCGCCGTTCGTCGCCGATCTCGTCGACGCTCTGGGTAGGCCTCAGCCCCGCGTGGCGATGCGCGCACGCGCCAGAAGGTTTCTCGACGGCGCATCGCTCGAGGCACGGCTGCGCGCCATCGAGAACACGCGCGACTACACCCGGCTGCGGCGGCACCTGATCGACGACCGGCCCGAATCGGCCGCGGAATCCACCCAGATCGTCGAAGACGTGCTGGGGCTCTCACCAGTCGTGCTCGCGAACGACGGCGAGTTCAACGACGACGAGGCGTTCCTGCGCGACGCGCTGATCGCACTCAAACTCGCTGAGCCGTCCAGGCGGGTGCCGCTGGAGCGAGTGTCTTCCATCTTGCGCACCATGGAGCTGATCCGCCGCCTCGCTGACGACGGGACGGATGCCGCAGCCAGCCCCATCACGGTGCTGACCGCACCGATCGCACTGCCACCCGAACTGTTTCCACCCCAAGAACCCGAAGACGTTCAGCCGCCGCCTGACCCGGAGGAGGACGCCCCGACAGCCGCCTCATTCGACGCCCGTTCCCGCAGGATCGACCGCGCCGCGCTCGAGATCGCCTCAATGGCCGGATACGGCCTCACCGTCGCGCGAGCGCAGCCGACCGAACCGCAGCCTCGGTCGACCGCCGCGACAGGACCGACCGGAGCGACAGGAGCGACAGGAGCGACAGCGCTGACCTCCGCGATCGCGGGGGGCCCGCAACGGACGACGCGGGATGTGATCGTGCTCGCCGACAGCGCGCGTTCCCAACTCTCGGCGGAGTCGCTCGCGCTCTTCGATGAGCTGCGCATCGACCCCGCGTCGTCACCCATCGGTGAGCTGGTCACACGGCTGGAGGCCGAACAGCTCCTGGTGGCCCAGAACTTCGCCGAAGCCGTCGGCCTCGACCTCACACCACCGCGCCTGCGGGTGAGCAGTTCGACGATCCCTGCGCACGGCACCTCGAGCCCACTCGGGCCCGCCGTCCTTTCCGATCCCTCTTCAGGACCGCCCGACACCGTGGGCCCGCTTCGGCCACTGGGCGTCGGAGACCTGCTGGTGACCCGCCAGCAGATCAAGCGGTACGAAGCGGGTGAGATCTCGCACGTCGAGAACGTCATGCGCACCGAGACCCGGAGCCGCGAGACACGTCGCCTGCAGCGAAGCGAAGAGACCTTCGTCATCGAACGCGAAGAGACGCAGGAGCACGAACGAGACCTGCAGACGACCGATCGCAACGAAGTCCAGACCGAGATGGAGCAGACGCTCAAGGAAGACAAGCGCTTCAGCCTCGGCACCTCGATCTCGGCTGGTTACGGCCCGTTCGTGCAGGTCGAAGCCACGACGGGCTACGAGACATCGACCTCGACGGAGCAGACCAACGCGCTGGTGTCGACGGTCGCGAAAGAAGTCGTCGACCGTACGGTGCAGAAGCTGAGCACGCGGGTGCGCACCGAGCAGACCCGAAAGACGATCGAGGAGTTCGAGGAGAAGAACAGCCACGGCTTCGACAACACCGAAGGCACTGAGCACGCCATCGGCATCTATCAGTGGCTCGACCGCGTCTACGAGATGCAGCTGTACAACTACGGCCTGCGGGTGCTGTTCGAATGCGTCGTGCCCGAGCCCTCTGCGCTGCTGCTGCGCGCCATCGAATCGCAGATCGCCCAGACCGAAGGCATTGCGGCACCACCGGCTCTCACGATCAAGCCGAGCGACCTGACCCGCGGAAACTACGCCGCCTACGTGAAGCGGCATGCCGCGGAAGGCGTCGCCCCACCACCCGGGTACGCGCAGCGCATCGGGCACACCTTCGCTTTCACGCCCGAGGAAGGCAGCGCCGGCGTTCACACCGACGAGGTGCTGCTCGCGGTGCCAGAGGGCTACAAGGCCACCAGCTGTCAGGTCGACATCGCGTCCTACGGTCCACTGGGTGAGCCCCATGACGTCATCGTGTCGGTGGCCGAACGCACCCTGTTCCGCCGCGTCACCGACGCCGGCGGCGATGAGGGAGACATCGACAGCGACTACACCGACACGCTCCCCGGGATCGCCGGCGAGATCCCGGTCACCGTGGCAGCGAACAACGTCACGCTGTTCACCGCCACGGTGACGATCGACTGCGTGTTCACCTGGCACTCCTTCGAGAGGTGGCAACTCGAGACCTACGACGCCCTGCAGCGCGGCTTCGCAGAACAGCGGTCTCGCTATGAAGAGAAGCTGGCCGTCCTCGCGGCAGAAGAAGACATCGTGCCCACGGGCCGAAATCCCGGCATCAACCGTCAGCTCGAACATCAAGAGATCAAGCGCCTGTGCACCTCGATGCTCACCGGGCAGCACTTCGCGAACACGGGTGTCGCCCTGTCGCCGCAGGCCGCCGAGTTCAACTTCACTGCAGCGATGGATGCCGGACGCTACGCCGCATTCTGGGAGAAGTGCATCGACTGGCCCAACCTCGAGTGGCGGCTGCTCCCCTACTTCTGGACCACACGCGACTCGTGGGCGCGGATGCTGTTCGAAGACACCGATCCGCTGCACGCGCTGTTCGTGAGCGCCGGCGCGGCACTCGTGCGGTTCGCCGTGGCACCGGGCTACGAAGCCGCCGTGCTGCACTTTCTCGAGGGGAACGGGATCTGGGACGGTGGCGACCCGCCCGAAGTGGTCAGCGACGACTACGTCGCCCTGCTTGACGAGATCACCGCGAGCCGCGAGCCGGTCGCCGGTGCAACCGACCTGCGGCTGCCCTCGACGATCGGCCTCGCGGAGACGCCGGTGGGGGAACCGTGGGAGGTGCGCATTCCGACGACGCTGGTGCGACTGCGACCCGACCACACGCTGCCGGAGTGGGTCAAGGGCGACGACGGTCGCTGGCTTCCCGTCGACTGACATGCACGCGGCCGGGGTGTGAATGGCGCGAACCTCGATGCCGGCGGGATTCCTGCCCGAGCAGACCGGCGCCGACCACCACTTCCGGCCGCCGCCGCGTCGAAGCTGTCACGTCACCCCGGTGATCGACGGCACCGCGACGGCGGTCGCCATCGAGGAGGCGATTCTGGGTGCCGCCGACTCGATCCACCTCGCGTACTGGCACCTGGAACCAGCGCTCCCCGTGCAGTCGCGCGCAGCGAGGGCAGTCGGATTCACACAGTTCGGAGAGCTCTTGCTCGAGGCCGCCGCCGCCGGGGTGGACGTGCGGGTCTTCCTCACCGACGTGGAGCCGTTGGGTGACCCCGTACGCCACCTGCAGAGCTGGGCGGCCTACCGCCGGCTCGTCGTGGCGGCCGATGCCCGCGCCTCGGGCGACCCCGGTTTCGATCGAGACAAGTTCCAGGTTGTCTGCGCCCTGCCGAGCTCGGAATTCACCCCCGACTCCTTGCAGGGGCTCACGACTTCCAGCCCCGAGGTGATGCGACGGGTGCAGGATCGACAACTGAAGCAGGTGATCAAGGCTCTGAACGCCATGGCCAAGACTGATCGCGTGGGTGCTGTCGCACAGTTCTCCAACTCGCCCGGGCTGTGGGCCGACATCGAGTTCACCGCCGCCGTGGCCGACCCGTTCGTCTCGCGCGGATCCTTGCCCCGCGCGATGTGCCCAGCCAGCCACCACGTGAAACTCGCGATCATCGACGGCCTGAAAGCGGTCGTCGGCGGCAGCAATCTCAACGGCCGCATCCTCGACGGCGAAGAGCATGAGGTGCCCGACCCGAGGGGGTTGACCCATGACGTCAACTGCATGCTCGAAGGCGACATCGTCGGCGACTTCTCGCGGTTCTTCCAGGGGATCTGGAACCTGTACTACGGAGTCTCCGTCTCGTACATCGCCGGCCGCAACCCGCTCGCTCCCCCGTTCGGCGAGCTCCCCCTCGGCCCTGCGAACCAGGTCGTGGTCGCACCAATGCCGAAGTCCAGACCTCACACCTCGGTCGTCCAGCTCGTCCGCACCTTCGCCGGCCTCCTCGACGATCCACCAGCCGGGTCGGGTCTGCCACCGCTGCCCGACGTCCTGCGCGGCGACATCGAAGAATCCTATGAAGCCGCCATTCTCAGCGCCAAGCGCTACATCTACATCGAGAACCAGTACTTTCGCTCGGCGAAGGTGGGCGACTGGCTGAAGAAGGCCCTCGCGGCATCGCCGGCCCTGCGGGTCATCGTGGTGCTGCCGGAACGGCCGGAGGAAGACCTCAGTGACCCCTTCACGCATCGCGGCCGCGTGATCCGCGCCGAGCTGATCGCCGACCTCACGGCGACCAAGAGAGCCGGCTTCTTCACGATGCGCACGAAGACCCCGACCATTCCCTCACTACCCGACACACCACCCATCTACGTGCACAGCAAGATCATGCTCGTCGATGACGTCTTCGCGACGATCGGAACCGCCAACCTCAACAGCCGCGGGTTCGCGGTCGACACCGAGGTGAACATCGCCTGGAGTCACCCCCGCCAGATCCGAAAGCTGCGGCTGGAACTCTGGGCGCACCAGCTCAACCTCGCACCGGGAAATATCGCACCCTGGAAACCCGTCGAGTACCTCTCGAAGTGGCAGATCCTCGCCCGGTCGAACGCGGCTCTGCCGCCTACGCCCTCGCGCGGCTTCGCCGTGCCACTGGTCGAACCCGCCGCCAGCGCGCTCGGCCCCAACCCGCTCCTAGACTCCACGCCGGCGCCGCTTCACCCCACCATCGACGCCCTCGAACCGCTGTTCGAGGTGTACTCGGGCACGACCGGTGAACCGCCGGCTCCCGGCATCCGTACCCGGCCGAAGCCGCGCGCCGCCGTCACCTAGGTGCAGCGACGAGGGCGGGCAACGCTCGGGCGGGCATCGTAGGGTAGTGCGGTGACTTCCCCGCTGCCCTCCTCTGCGCGCACAGCGGGTCGCGTCTTCGCCTGGATCCTCGCCGGCGTGCTCATCGCCGCCGTTCTCGTGATCGCCTGGATCGGCGTGCGCGGTGCCCTCGCCTACGGTCACCTGCGCGATGCGCAGGCCGCGGCATCCGGTGTCGGCTCTCAACTGTCCGACCCGGCAGCTGCCGCCGACGTCGTCGCCGACATCGCACCCCACACGGCCGCCGCGCACGACCTCACCTCCGACCCGGTGTGGCGACTGGCCGAGGGAGTCCCGTGGATCGGCCCGCAGCTCTCGGCCGTGTCGACCGTGGCGGCATCCCTCGACGACATCGCCTCGACGGCCCTCGCCCCACTGGCAGACGCGGCCTCGGGATTCTCGGTCGAGGCCCTCACCCCGCAGGGCGGTCGCATCGACCTGACCGCGATCACGCAGATTCAGGATGCCGCGCACACGGCCGCCGACGGAATCACGGGTGCCGCGGCATCCGTCTCGGCCATCGATCGCGCCCCGCTGCTGTCTCCCGTGCGCGATGCCGTCGACCAGGTCGACGCCCTGCTCGCCGAGACCGGCGTTGCGACCGACGCCCTTTCGCGAGCGACCACGCTGCTGCCCGCCATGCTCGGCGCCGAAGGCCCCCGCAATTACCTGGTGCTGTTCCAGAACAACGCCGAGTGGCGCTCGCTCGGCGGCATCCCCGGTGCCATGGCGCTCTTGCACACCGACGGCGGCGCGCTGAGCCTTGCGGCGCAGGAGTCCTCGAGCGACTACAGCCGCTACGACACCTCGGTGCTGCCCCTCGGCGATGAGATCACGCCGATCTACGGCGAGCGACCGGGCCGCTGGATCCAGAACGTCACCCAGGTGCCCGACTTCGCCGTCTCGGCAGCGCTGGCGCGCGAGATGTGGGCCCGCGAGCACGGCGGCCAGCAGGTCGACGGCGTCATCGCGCTCGACCCGGTGGCTCTGTCGTATCTTCTCGCCGCCACCGGACCGATCGAGCTGCCCACCGGCGACGTGCTGACGACCGAATCCGCGGTGCCCCTGCTGCTCAACGAGGTGTATCACCGCTACGAGCGCCCCGCCGATCAGGATCTCTTCTTCGCCGGCGCGGCCGCGATGGTGTTCGACCGGCTCTCCAACGGCGGCGTCGACCCGGCCGCGCTGGTGCAGGCGCTGGGGAGGGCCGGCGACGAGCGCCGCCTGCTGCTGTGGAGCGCTCACGAAGACGAGCAGGCGCTTCTGGCCGACACGACGCTCGCCGGGGGATTGCCGGTGACGGATGCCGCCACCGCGCGTTTCGGCGTGTACCTCAACGACGGCACCGGCTCGAAGATGGACTTCTACCAGACCGCCACGAGCACCGTCACGTGGAACGAGTGCAGCGTGGATACCTCGGGGCTGGCCGTCGGCGATGCGACCATGTCGGTCACCATCGCCAACAATGCGCCCGCGGATGCCGCTTCGCTCCCGGACTACATCACTGGCGGCGGAAACTTCGGTGTGCCCGCAGGCGTCACCCGGACGGTGGCGTACGTGTATCTGCCCGAGGGCTGGGAGCTGGCGGATGCGACCACCTCTGACGGGTCGGGATTCGGCGGCGGCATGCACGCGGGGCGGCGGGTCGTGAGCCTCTCGGTCGACCTCGCCCCCGGGCAGTCCATGACCGCAGCGATCACCGCCCACACCTCGACCGCCGGCGCCCCGACGATCGAGGTCGTGAGCACGCCCACGATCACCGTGCCCGAGCAAGTTGCTTCGACCTGCGCCACTCCGTAGGATCAGCATGATGATAGCCACACGTCTGCGTACCGCGCGCCGCGCCGCCCTCGTAGCCGCAGTGGCGACCCTCGCGGTCTTCGGCGCTCCGGCTGCCGCGCAGGCCTCAACGATCTACCCGCCGTCCGGCGCCTGCACCACCAGCCCCGCGACCGCCGAGCCCGGCTCGACCATCGCCTTCGAATGCGCGGCCGGAACCTTCTCGGGCAACGAGAGCGTCACCGTCACGATCACCGGTGAGAACGGCGCGGCCGCCACGATCGGCATGGTGCGCTTCGCGATCACCACGGCGAGCGAGGTCGTCTCGTCCGGGGCGGACGGGTCGCTCCCCCGCGTGGGCATCACGATGCCGGCCAACGCGACCGGCACCTACAACATCGCCGCCATCTCGTCGACCTCGGCCGGCGGCACCGCCGCCGTCTCGATCACTGGCGCCGACGGCCTGCCCGTGACCGGACTCGACAGCTCGTCGATGCTCGGCCTGTGGATCGGTGGCGGCGCCCTCATCGCCGCGGGTGCGGCACTCGGCATCGCCGCCATCGTGCGCCGCCGACGCGACTCGGACTGACTCGCGGTTTCACGGGGTTCCGCTCGTTGAGTGCGGGTCCGTCCGATCCGGCTCCGCTCGTTGAGCGCGTCCCCACCCGCTCGTTGAGCGAGCGAAGCGAGCCGAAACGCCCCGACCCGCTCGTTAGCTCGAGGCGTTTCGTCTCGTCGCTTCGCTCCTCGCTCAACGAACGGGGGGCGGTGGCGACCCGGGGGCGTCCGCGGGCACCGGTATGGTCGGGGCCATGACGGTCCCCCTGTCGACGTCGCTCGAGCGCACCTACCGCTACCTGCGCATCGGGCTCGCCGGCACGGTCGTGGTCATCTTCGTCGCGGTGGGCCTGGCCGCGGCTGGGCCCACGCTGCCGGAGGCTCCGCTCGACGCGCCAGCGGCGAGTGGAGGGGCCGCGGGGGGCGTCGGCTGGCTCTCCTCGGTGAGCGACTACTTCTACACTCCCGCGCGCAACGCGTTCGTCGGAGCCCTCATCGCCGCAGCCCTCGCCCTCTTCGCGCTCTCGGGCCGTGGTGCCGAACGGGGGCTGCTGGATGCCGCGGCCCTGTTCGCGCCGCTGATCGCCGTGGTCCCCACCCCGGTGGCCGCCGGGTCGGTCCCCGGAGTCGTCGCCTCGTGCACGCAGCGCTGCTTTCCTGCGGAGTACGAACCGGATGCCGCCAACGGCGTCGGCACCTACCTCGTGGTCGGCACGATCACGGTGCTGGTAGCCGTGCTGCTCGCTGCGCTTCGGCAGGTCTCGCTCGCCGCGATCCGGTTCTCGCTCGTGGTCGCGGTGGTCGTGCTGGTCTCCGTGGGGCTGACCTGGGCGTTCGCGCGCAGCACGTTCCTCGAGTACGGGCACTTCGTCGCGACCGTGGCGTTCTTCGCGCTGTTCGCCGCGGTGGCTGTGCGCAGCGCCTTCCCGCGACGCACCGTTCCGCCGGAGCGGGTGTACCGGGTGCTGTACACCGCGATCGCCGTGGGGCTGGCGCTCGTGCTGGTGGCGTACATCCTTCTGCTCGCGCTGGCCGACCCCCACGGCATCCCGGTCGTGCTCATCATCGAGACAGCCGCGCTCGTGCTGTTCTTCGCGTTCTGGGTGGTGCAGGGTGTCGAGAAGTGGAACGACCCCGACCCCACGCTGCGGTAGGCGTCAGGGCCCTTCTGGGTTATCCACAGGTACGACATTGGGCGCGCCGAATGTCGGAGGACTCTCGTACATTAGTTCTGTGACCGATCACCTCGCTCCCCTCGTCGCAGCGGTGGATTCCGCGCGCGCGGTGTGGGGCGAGCAGGCGATCGAGTCTCTAGCGCCGGGCGCACTGATGAAGCTGATGGAGGGCCTGGCAGAGGCGCAGCGATTGCTCGACGCGGGCCGGGCGCGGGTGGCGGCAGAGATCGCGCGACAGTCCCGTCCGGAGCTGGGCCCGGCCGGGCTGGCGAAGACGCAGGGCTTCCGCAACCCCACCGCGCTGATCGCGTCGGTGACCGGTTCCGGTTCGGGCGAGGCAGCACGCCTGGTCAAGGTCGGTGAAGCGACCGCGCCGCGCATGACTCTGACCGGCGAGACCAAGCCGGCACGGCATCCGTTCGTCGCCGCGGCACTCGAGGCTGGCCTCATCGGCTCCCCCGCCGCGAGCGCGATCATCACGATGCTCGACCGTGTCGCGCTGCGCGCCGAACCCGACGCGCTCACCGAGGCCGAACGAACCCTCGTCGAGAAGGCGCCGGGACTTGCCGCCGACCAATTCTCGAAGCTCGTCGCACGCGCCGAGGCCTTTCTCGACCCGGCGGGCGTGGCTCGCCGCGAAGACGAGCTGCGCGCCGAGCGGTCCACGCACATGTACGAAGACCGCAACGGCATGCTCGTCGTCAACAGCAAGTTCGACCCCGAGCACGGTGCCCCCGTCAAGGCCTACATCGAGACGTACGTGAGCGCCCAGCTCGCCGCGCAGCGGGATGAGAACGCACCGGATGCTGCACGCCCCACGATCCCGCAACTTCAGGCCGACGCGCTCGCCCACCTGGCCGCGCATGCCCTCGGCTGCGCCGGCAAGGACCTCCCCTCCCAGGGGGCGACCGTGGTGGTGCGCATCGACCACACCGACCTCGTGAACGAGACCGGATACGCCACCATCGACGGGCTCACCCAGCCGATCTCGGTCGCCACCGCGCGGCGCATGGCCGGCGGCGGCGGCATCATCTCGTGCGTGTTCGGCTCCGAGAGCGAAATCCTCGACTGGGGCCGCCGGAAGCGCCTCTACACCGAGCCTCAGAGGCTGGCGCTCGTCGAACGTGACGGCGGCTGCGCCATGTGCGGCGCACCACCGTCCCATACCAAGGCCCACCACATCCGATGGTGGGCCAGGGATGCCGGACCGACAGACCTCTCCAACGGGGTGCTGCTCTGCGAGTCCTGCCATCACCGGATCCACGACAACGGCTGGGACATCCGCATCGACGGCGCCGGCACCAGGGCACGCGTGTGGTTCATTCCGCCTGCCCACGTCGACTCCGCCCGCACTCCGCGCCTCGGCGGTCGTGCCCGCTTCGACTACGCCGCCTGACCGCGCCCCTCGCGTCCTCTACTCGCGCCCTCGGTCGTTGAGCGAGCGAAGCGAGACGAAACACCCCGAACCTCCCACGAAGCCCAAAGGCGTCTCGTCTCGTCGCTACAGCTCCTCGCTCAACGAACGGGGCTCACGGGGCGCTGACGCCGTCGAAGCAGCAGCACGACGCCCAGACCCACCGCCGCGCCGCACAGGTTCGCCAGGATGTCCCGCAGACTCGGCGTCCGCTCAGGCAGCAGCACGGCCTGGGCGACCTCGATCACGACCGTCGCGGCCAGCGCAATGCCGAGCACGACCGGCGCACGCCGCGGCAGCACCAGCGCCAGCAACGCACCCAGCGGCACGAACAACACCACGTTCGCCGCGGTCTCGATCACGTCATACGTCAGGAAGGGCACCGCCCGCGTGATCGCGGCCAGCAGCCCCTGCGCCCCGCGATCGACGGGAACCGGCCAGAACGCGACGAGCGCGAGCGCCACGACATAGACGACGAGCCACAGCCGCGCATCGCGCCACACCCGCGCCTCAGCATCCATCGGGCCATCCCTCTCATCGGGCGCCGCCCCGATGCCGCGCGTGACGCCACGATACCCCCGCGGCAACCAGAAGGGTCAGGCGACGCCGCTCTGCGCCGCGACCGCGCGGTGAACCCCAGCAGTCGGCCGCGCCGTCACGAGGATCGGCAGATGATCGCTGAGACCCTGAGGAAGCGTGCGCACCCGGTCGATCTCGAAGCCGATCGACGTCGCGAAGTCGTAATGGCCGCGGAAGAACCGATACCGCGTATAGGTGCGGGAGTCGCTGAGATTCAGCTCATACCCCTGATCGCGCACGTGCTGGCTCAGATGCTCCTTGAACACCGGGTAGTTGTAGTCGCCGACCATCAACGAGGGCAGCCCCTCGCCGAGCTGCTGCAGCTCAGCCAGCGCCGTGCGGATCTGGTGGCGCCGCAACGAGTTCAACGCGGTCAGCGGCGCCGCGTGGAACGACGCCACGATCAGGTCGAGGTTCTCGTCGATGTCATGCAGCCGGACGCCCAGCATCCGTTCCTCCGCCGGCTTCAGCACCCGATCGTGCAGCGACTTCTTCAACGCCAAAGCGCGCACGTCGACCGCGTGATACGTGTTCTCGCGGTAGTACACCGCCAGGCCCAGCCGGTTGCGCTGCGTGGACTCGGCCAGCCGCAGGCCCGAGATCACCGGTGGCAGATCTGACGTGTCGGCCTCCTGCAGGCAGAGCACGTCGGCTCCGTGACGCTCGACCAGCTGGACGAGCTCGCCGACGGCGCGATGCTTGCGCAAGTTGTACGAGATCACCTTCATGTCGGCCACCAGCCTAGGGCGCGAGTATGGCGAGCGGGTATCCGACGGGTGGATCCGACGGGCTCTCACAGTAACCTCATACTCCATGGCACACACCCGCGGCCGCGCGATCGCCCTGATCACGGTTATCGGCGTCGTGGTGCTCGCGGCCGCCGCCGTCGTCATCGGCATCCTCACCGCGCAGGCTTCGACGGCCGAACCTCCAGGGCCGGGAACAGTCGTTGTCGCCTCCGAGCTTTCCAAGGCGACAGATGCCGCAGCCACCGCCTCCCCAGGCACCGCCGAGCACGCCGCGGCCCAGTACCTGGCCGAGCAGCCCACCGCGTTCTGGCTCACCCCCGAAGCCGATCCGACCGATGTCGTGGCCGAACGGATCGCCGCCCTCGCGGACGAAGCCCGGGCGCAGTCCGCGCGGCTCGCGGTCGTCGTGTACGGGCTGCCCGGGCGCGACTGCGGCAATCATTCGGCCGGCGGGCTCGATGAAGAGGCGTACGGCGAGTGGACGGCGACCATCGGCGAGGCGCTCGCCGCTGCGGCAGACGTGTCTCCGATCGTTGTTCTCGAGCCCGACAGCCTCGCCCTCGCGCCGGACTGCGCCGACCCTGACGGCAATATCGCCGCCCGGATCCGTCAGCTCGACGACGCGATCGACGACCTCGCCGCCGAAGCGACGTGGATCTACGTCGACGGCGGCCACTCGGAGTGGCTGCCGGTGGCCGAGATGGCCGACCTCATCGCGCGACTCGACCTCAAGAGCATCCGCGGCTTCGCGACCAACGTGTCGAACTACAACGCCACCTCCGACGAGGTCGCATACGCCCATGAGCTGTCGGAGCAGCTGGACGGGCTCCACGCCCTCATCGACACCTCGCGCAACGGCGCGGGAGCGACCGGGGAGTGGTGCAATCCGCCGCGCCGCCTGGTCGGCGAATCGGGCGGAACCCTCGGCGACGATGCCGTCGACACCAACCTGTGGATCAAGCCCCCGGGCGAGAGCGACGGCCCCTGCGGCGGCGGGCCCCCGGCAGGAGACTGGTGGCCGGAGCGCGCCGTCGAGCTGACCCGCGAAGCGATCACCGAGTGAGACCCGGTCGACCCGGCGGGGTTGTGTAGCATCGGGGTACTTGCCGCATGCGTCGGGGGCCGCTGCTGGGGGGTTGGGGTCCGGGGCACGTCGATCTCACGAGAGGACCCCACCGCGCATGACGTCCGTCACCGGCGACCTGCAGACCGCCGTCATCATCGAGGACGACCCCGAGATCCGGCACATCCTGGCCGAGGTGCTCGAATCCGCCGGTTTCTCGACCGTCTCGGTCGGCAACGGCATCGACGGGGTGCGCGCCGTTCTCACCTACAAGCCGCTGCTCACGACCCTCGACGTCAACATGCCGGGCATCGACGGCTTCGAGGCGGCCAAGCGCATCCGCGCGCAGTCCGACACGTACATCATCATGCTCACCGGTTTGAGCGACGAAGCCGACGTGATCGCGGGCCTGGGCGCCGGTGCCGACGACTACCTGCTGAAGCCCTTCCGCCCCCGCGAGCTGCGCGCACGCATCGACGCCGCGATGCGTCGGGCACGGCCCGGCATCGCGGGACCCGCCACGACGATCCCGACCCAGGGCAGCGTCGGCCCCTCCTTCCCGGGGGCCCGACCGGCGACGTCGGCTGTCCCCACCGTTTCGCCAGGCGCACCCGCAGCCGGTACACACGTCGTGGCGGAGACATCCGGCCCCACCGCCGACCGCTCGACGGCAGTGACGCCTGAGGCCACCACGGGCACGACGCCGGATGCTGCGGCATCCGCCCACCAGCCGGCCCCGATCGACGGCGCGGCGAACGAATGGCTCGTGCACCGCGGCCTTCGGCTGCACCCCGAGAACCGCATCGTGACGATCGATGGTGCCGAGCTCGACCTCACCCGCACCGAGTTCGATCTGCTCGCCACGCTGCTCGAGTCGAAGCGACGCGTGCGCAGCAAGGCAGACCTGACGCTGGTGCTGCGCGGCGAGTCGTATGTCACCAGCTACTTCGTGGGGGATGCCGACAAGCGGGCCGTCGAGGCGCACATGACCAACCTGCGCCGCAAGCTCGGCGAGAGCGCCGCCCACCCCACCTACATCGAGACCGTCCGAGGCGTCGGCTACCGCCTCACGTCCGAGACGGCCTGACCGGGGAGGGCGAAAGCGGAGGCATCCGTCTCCCCAGAAGCCGGATGCCTCCTCTTTCTCCCCTGCGCCGCGCTCCCCAGCTAACGGCGCTCCCCAGTTTCTGATGCGATTCGGGTTCGCATCAGACCTTGTATCCGTGCTGACGACGGATGAGTTTGAAGAACATCGACAGGGTCTGCACCACTGTCACGACGCCGACGATCGGCCAGCCGATCCAGAGGATCGTGGACTGCACGACCGGGTCGAGCATCGACCACACCACGGCGAGCGCGATCACCACGGCGACGATCATGACGAACGGCGTCCAATGACCGCTGCCCGAGCCCCGTTCGGCCTTGGCCTGCATGGCCCAGTTGTCGACCTTCTTGCGCGACAGGAATCGCGTCCATGAACGCAGGAAGTAGCTCAGTCGCAGCCACATGTAGATCTCGGCCGGCAGGAACATCACCGCGAAAAGGATGTCGCGCGCGTTGCGGTCTCGCATCGAGAGCGCCATGCGCAGGTTCAGCAGAATCGCGACGCCCACCGGCAACAGCCACCACGGCGAGAAGACGAAGGCACCGATCGAGAGCGAGCCGGCCAGCAGCATCAGGAACGCGAGGCGCACAAACATGTTCGTGAGCATCCCGAAGTTCTCGAGCCACCGCACCCGCAGGTTCGGGTGGAACGGCTGCCCCTTGGTGTCGCCGCGCTGGCCGGGCCACATCAGCTCGATCGCTCCGTACGTCCACTTCACCTGCTGGGCGTCCAAGGCCCGCATGGTCGTCATACCGCCCACGTCGGCGCGGGCGAACGGGCTGATCTTGGTGAGGAAGCCGGCGCTCTTGATCTGCAGCGACAGCAGCGAGTCCTCGACCTCGCTGTCTTTGACCCACGGCGTCGACTGGTGGTTCTGCGCCATGACCTCGCGCAGCGCCTGCGTCGAGAAGATCGAGAATTGTCCGCCCAGAACCGCCATGTTCCGCCCGCGCAGCAGGTTGTGCATGTTGAACGCCGCGAACTGCGAGCGCTGACCGGTGATGAGGAACTTCGGGACGAGACCCGTGATGGGCTTGTCGTCGATCGAGTAGATCGCCGAGATGCCGCCGATGCGGCTGTCGGAGGTCGCCTCCGATTCGAGGTACTCGACCGCGCGGGCGCCGGCGACGGTGTCGCCGTCCACACCGAGCAGATAGTCGTAGCCCTCGACCAGGGTGTAGCCGTAGTTGAGTGCGCCGACCTTCTTGTCGGGGTTCTTTCCGATGTCGTGCACGAACACCTCGGTGAACTGCTCGCCGAGGTCGGTGGTGATCTCGTGCGGACCGGCGTACTGCGACGCGATCTTCACGGTGGCGTCCGAGGTGTTGTTGACGACGACGTGGATGACGTCGGGCACCCGCGTCTGACCGAGCAGTGACTCGATCACCTGTGCGATCGACTGCTCCTCGTTGTAGGCGGGGATGACGCAGCCGATCGTCGAACGATGCACCGAGGTGTCGTCGAGCACCGCCTCGAAGTCGTCGGGCAGCGCGAGATCCGCATCGCTCGCCGCGGCCGTGCGGAGCATCAGGTCGGTCACGATCGTTCCTTCGGGATGAGGGAGCCGTTGTCGGCCCGCGATCAAGTGTCATGGAGCATCCGCAACGGTCCGCCGCGGCATCCGTCACGCCGGCGCAAGGTCTGCGCAAGACAACCGCAAGGCCTCCGCAAGGCGCCCGCGCCGACCGCCCATAGAATCGCCACATGGCTACCGGGGGGTTGGCGAAGGCGGCGTTCACGCTGCGCGCGCCCGATCCGCGCACCCGTTCGGTGTGGCTGACACAGCTGGTGCTGGCCGCGAGCTTCGTGATCATCAACCTGCTGGTGCTCGCGTTGCAGCCGACGGTCTTCGTCCGCTGGACCTACGGAGTGGGTGCCGTCGCGGTGATCGCCATCACGCTTGCCACCCTCGCCATCCCTTGGGGACGGCTGCCTCCCGCGTGGGTGCTCACGGTGCCGTTCGCCGACGCGATCGCGATCGGCCTCATCGGGGCCACGACCGATCTGCGGTTCGGATTCCTCTGGGTCTTCCCTGTCATGTGGGTGGGCATGCACTTCGGCGTGATCGCCCTCGCCGCGATGCTCGGCACGATCGGCATCAGCCTGCTCGTCGAGACCGCAATGGAGCCAGGGGCCGAATCCGCGCTGCGCGTGTTCATCGTGCTGCTCTCGCTCACCTTCATCGGCATCACCTCTCACCTCGCGCTGCGCCGCACCCGGTCGCTGCGGCGTCTGCTGGGTCGCCAGGCCGAGCGCCTGACCACGACGGCGCAACGCCGATCCGACCAGGAACGTCGTACGGCCGAGGTGCTCAACGGCATCGACACCGGCATCGCGCGCATCGCCGATGACGGGCGTGTGCTCGCCGTCAACGACGCGTACTCGCGGCTGTACGGGCTCGACACACGCGATCCGTTGCTCCCGGCGCGATCCGTCGAGTACACCGGCTTGCGCGGAATGCCGGTCCCTCTGTCGGAACGGCCCTTTTCCCGCGCGCTGCGCGGCGAGACGTTCACCGATGCCTCCGTGTGGCTGTTCACCCCCGAGGGCGAATGGCGGGTTCTCTCGGTGACAGCCAAGCGCCTGGGCGCCGTCGGAGACGAAGGATCGGGCATCCTGCTCGTGGTGCACGATGTGACGGCCATGACCTACGCGCAGCGCGAGCGCGAACGACTGACTGCGATGGCCTCGCACGAGCTGAAGCACCCCCTCACCGTGATGATCGGCAACGCCGAGCTCGCGCTCGAAGCCGACGACCTCGCGCCCCGCACCCGCGGGCGCTTCGAGGCGATCCTGCACGCGAGCGAACGCATGCTCGAGATGACCAACAGCATGCTCTCGGCCTCACGCAAGGACTTCAGCGGACGTGACGACTTCGACGACATCGACCTGCGATCCATCGTGCTGGACTCCGTCGCCTCGTTCCGCCCGACCGCGCACGCGAACGATGTCGCACTCGAGGTTCAGGCCTCCGAGCCGCTGCCCGTCACCGCCGACGGCTTCCGCCTTCGCCAGGTCGTCGACAACATCGTCAGCAACGCGATCAAGTACACGCCCCCGGACGGACGCGTGCGCATCGTCGGCGAGGCCGCCGGCGAGGCGATGACGCTCATGGTCACCGACACCGGCATCGGTATCCCGGCCGTCGACCTCGCCCGCGTGATGACGCCGTACTTCCGCAGCGCCCACGCGCGCGAGACCGCTACCGGCACCGGCCTCGGTCTCGGGATCACCCGTGAGATCGTCGCGGCACACGATGGCACACTGACCATCGACAGCACCGAGGGAATCGGCACCACCGTCACCGTGCGCCTCCCCCGCGGTGCGCACCGCCCCGCCACGCACCCAGGGAGCCGGCCATGAGCGACGTCTTCGCCGGATCCGGCTTCGAGCTCGGCATCGCCCATGCGGCGATCACCACCCTGGCCACGGTGCTGACCATCGGGATAGCATTCCTCATCAAGCCGAGTACGGCCACGCTGTACTGGGGGTTCGCGTTCGTCCTGGCCATGGTGGCGACGTACGGCGTCGTCATGGGAGACCTGAGCGACAACGAATCGCTGCGCCGCGCCGCGCTCGGAGCCCTGCTGGGCGCACCCGCCCTGCTGTGGTCGGGTTTCCGCGCCCAGTGGGGGCTGCGCCCGCACGCGTGGACCGGCATCGTCCTGGCGGTGACTTGCGCTCTCGCGCTCGCCCTCGCCCCGGGGCCGGCCTGGTACACATGGGCATACCGAACCGGCTTCCTCGCGGCATCCGTCTTCGCAGGGCTGTTCGTCCTGGATTGGATGCGGGCGCCCGCGCGCAGGAACGACCGCCTGCTGCTGCCGCTCGCGGTCATCTCGGCCGTCTTCGTCGTCGCCGGTCTCGCATCGTTCGCCGCCGGCTTCGTCTTCCCTCCCTCGAGCGGCGACGACTTCGCGCTGCAGCGACTGCTCTCGTCGATCGGAATGCTCGCGTACGTCGGCTGCGCGCTGGTCGCCGTCGTCGGGCTTCCGACGCGCGACGCCGCGCTGACGCGCACCGGCGGCCCCTCGACGGAATGGCAGCGCTTCGAACGGACCGCTTCCGATCGCCTGCTGCGCGCGCAGCAGACCGGCGAGGCGTGGTCAGTGGTCTACCTGCGGCTCGACGACGCCATCGACATCCGCCAGACCGCGGGTGCGAGCGCCTCCGCGGCCCTCGCCGCCCGTTTCGAGGAGGAGGTGCGAGCGACGCTCCCAGCCGAATCCGACATCGTGGCGCCCTCACCCGGCTCCGTCGTCGCGCTGATGCCCCGCCCGGACGCCTCGGTGCGCGACAGCCTGCGCACCACCCTCGAGCGCGTGCCCTCTCTCGATGCTTCGGGCAGCCTGCCCATCCGTCCCACCGCGAGCGCGGGCTGGGCTCCGGCATCCGTCCTCGGCTACGACCTGGACGCCCTCGTCTACACAGCTCGCGAGGCTGCGGTGATCGCCAGCGAGAAGGGCGGCGACCGGTGGGAGCGCGTCGGGGCGACGGTCGTCGACCGTCTGATCAGCCGGTCAGAGCCACGGTGAGCGTGTCGGTCGCCGTCTGCTTGGCGTACTCGCTCGAGGTCGGCGTGGTCTGCACCAGGAAGTCGTACGTGAAGTGCAGCGTGACGAGCGTGGCGTCATCGGGCACCGGCCCGACGTTGAAGGTCTGCGAGTAGCTGTAGGGCGAGAGCACGAGGTAGCCCGGGCTCACCGTCGCGGCGTCGGTCTGCGGCTCTAGCGCTGCGAGCGTCTGGGATCCGGCTGACGGCACGGCGGTCATCGACGCGCGCTGGAGGTAGACCTTCTGCCCGTCGTCTGGCTGCACCGTGGTGAGCATCGACAGGCTGACCGGCTTGATCGCCTCGGCCGTCCACCGGTCCATCGACAGCGTCGACCAGTAGTCCACCGCAGCGCTCACCGCGCCGGCCACCAGCTCGCGCTGCGTCGCCCCACCCGAGAGGTCGTTGGGCACCGGAGTCGGCACCGCGGTGCCCGTGGACGAACTCGTGGGCGCGGCATCCATCTGCCACGGCGCCGGGCCGCAGCCCGCCAGTACGCTCGCAGCCAGCGCACTCAGCGCCGCGATCCCGGCGAATCGTCGAATCCTGCTCATTTCGCCCCCTGGCACGTCGGCCCCACAGGGCATGCGCCGCTCAGCAACGGCCGGGACAGTCTAGCGGCGTGGCCCCGTCACTCGCGGTCGCGGCGTGCCCGGGTCTGCTCGGCGCGCTGGGCGAGGAGTTCGTCGGCGGGATAGCCCACCGCGGTGAGCGTCAGCCCGCGCGCCGCCAGCACCTTCACGTCGGGCACGCGGTCGCGGGCGTCGCGGATGTCGACGACGTCCTCGGCATCGAGCCGGCCCTCCCCGACGGCGACGCACGCTCCCACGAGGGCACGCACCATGCTGTGGCAGAAGGCATCGGCCTTCACGTTCGCCACGAGCACGCCCGCGGCGTCCCTGCGCCAGTCGAACTCGAGCAGCGTGCGGATCGTCGTCGCCTCTTCGCGGGGCTTGCAGTAGGCGGCGAAGTCATGCAGACCGATGAGGCTGCGGGCCGCGGCATCCATCGCCTCGTGATCCAGGGATGCCCGCACCGAGGTCGTGCGATGCCGCTCGAGCGGGTCGTACCCGGTCACCGTGTCGGCGATGCGGTACTCGTAACGCCGCCACACGGCCGAGAAGCGGGCGTCGAAGCCGGGCGCGGCCGGCGCGGAGCGCGTGACCGCGACGTCGGAGTAGGAGCCGACCACGCCGGTCATGCGGGCTGCGAGAGCCGTGACGCGGTCCTCGGGCGCCGAGGTGTGTCCGGCGCGCGGACGGCGCGCGAGCAGCCGCGCGTCCTGGGCTTCGTCGAGGTCGACGTGTGCGACCTGGCCGCTGGCGTGGACTCCGGCATCCGTCCGTCCCGCGACGACCAGCCGTGGGTCGCCCCCGAGCACCCGCCCGAGCGCGGACTCGAGCGTCTCTTGCACCGTGCGCAGACCGGGCTGGCGGGCCCACCCACGGAAGTGCGTGCCGTCATACGCGATGTCGAGCCGAATCCGCACCCCTGGAGCCTATCCCCCGCTATCCCCCGCCGCCTCGCTGGCTCGGCGCGGCTCCCACGCCTCGCCCACCATGTGGGTCTCTCGCCGAGCATGTGGGTTTCTCGCCGAGCATGTGCCGTCCTCGCCGAGCATGTGGGTTTCTCGCCGAGCATGTGCCTCTCGCGCCGACCATGTGCCTCTCGCGCCGAGCATGTGGGTTTCTCGCCGAGCATGTGGGGCATGCTCGCTGCGAAACCGACATGGTCGCGGGAGAACCGACATGGTCGCGGGAGAACCGACATGGTCGCGGGAGAACCGACATGCTCGGCGCGAGAACCGACATGGTCGCTGCGAAACCGACATGGTCGCGGGAGAACCGACATGGTCGCGGCACTGACGGGGGGGCAGGGCGACACGGCACGGGATGCTGGACAAAAGGTTCACGGGGAGAGTCCAGAGGCCCCGTCGTAGAATTGCGGTTCCCCCCTCGAGAGAACTTCATGACGTCGAACGCGCCCGCCGAACGCCCCGCTCGCTACCGGGGTCTCGATGGGCTGCGCGCGATCGCGGTGACACTCGTCGTGGTCTATCACCTGTTTCCGCCGGCGCTGCTGCCCGGCGGCTTCGTCGGGGTCGACGTCTTCTTCGTCATCAGCGGATTCCTCATCACGAGCCTGCTCCTGCGCGAGCACGACGCGACCGGACGAGTCGGGTTGCGCGCGTTCTGGCAACGCCGTGCCCGGCGCCTACTCCCCGCGCTCGCCCTCGTCGTGGTGGTCTGCTCGACGCTGGCGTGGCTGATCGGCGGCGACGTGCTCGTGCATCTGGGCGCACAGGTCCTCGGCGCGGCGACGTTCAGCTACAACTGGGTCTCGATCGCGGCCGGCAGCGGATACTTCGCCGCCGCCACTCCCGAACTCTTCCGCAACTTCTGGTCGCTCGCGGTCGAGGAGCAGTTCTACGTGCTGTGGCCGCTGCTGTTCCCGATCTTCCTGCTCCTGCCGCGCGCGTGGGCACGGGTCGGCGTCGCGTTGGCCCTCGCCACCGCATCAGCGGTGTGGATGGGCACCGCGGTCGATCGCGGCGACGACCTCACCCGCGCGTACTTCGGCACCGACACGCACGCCTTCGGGCTCCTCCTCGGGGTGGGACTCGCCTTCCTCCTGGCACCGATGCTCGCGCGGCCGCCTGCTCCGCCCGCTCCCGCGTCACCGTCCACCGCCGCACTCGCCCCTGGGTGGATGGTCGTGATCCCCAGGTTCGGCGGGGGCACCGGCCCCGTCGCCACGGAGGCGCCGCCGTCCGTCGCACGCGTGACCCGACCCGCGTGGGTCGATGCGCCCCGCGCCCGTCTGGTCACCGGGATCGCCGGCATCCTCGCGATCCTCGGCGTTGTCGCGGTCTCGATGCTCCCGCCGGTCGACTCCGCCGCCACCTTCCCGGGTGCCCTGCTCGTCGCGAGCGTGCTCACCGCAGTCGCGATCACGGCGGGCGTCTGGCCCGGTTCCTGGTTCGGACCGGCGATCGATGTCGCTCCGCTGCGCTGGATCGGCGACCGCTCCTACGGCATCTACCTGTGGCACTGGCCGCTGCTCGTGCTCGCCGTCGCCGCCTTCGCCGGCACAGGAACCTCCGCCGGCGTACCGGTGTGGATCGGCCTCGGAGTGCTCGCGGCGACGGCCGTGGCATCCGCTCTGTCATATCGCTTCGTCGAAATGCCGGTGCGCCGCCGCGGACTGCGCGGCTCGGCCCGCGTGCTCGCCGCGCGCTTGCGCAGCGGCCCGCGCGCCCGCATCCGCGCGATCGGGGTCGCGCTCGCGGGCGTGGTCTTCGTCGCCGGAACAGGCGCCGCGATCGCCGCCGCCCCCGCCGCGTCGACCAGCGAAGCCGTCGTCGCCGCCGGCCGCCACGCGCTCGAGCAGGCGCAGCGGGAGGCCGAGATCGGCGGCGACCCTGGCGCGACCGCGACTCCTGACGCGACGGAAACCGCGGACGCGACCGCGACTCCCGGCGCGACGGAGGCTCCGGGCGCTTCGGGCGAGCCGGGGGCGACGGATGCTGCAGACCCGGCCGCCGTCCACGTTTCCGGTGACCGCATCACCGCCGTCGGCGACTCGGTCATGCTGGCGTCGGCCAGAGGGCTGCTCGAACGCCTGCCCGGCATCGCGGTGGACGCGGAGGTGTCGCGGTCGATCTGGGCGGGTCCCGGCATCCTGGACTCCCTTGCCGCCGGCGGCGTGCTGAGACCCTACGTCGTCGTCGCCCTCGGAACGAACGGCCCGGTCAACATCGAGTCGCTCGAGCGGATGGCGGCCGCGATCGGCCCGGAGCGGCACCTCGTGCTCGTGAACGCGTACGCTCCGCGCGATTGGATTCCCGGTGTCAACGCCGATCTGCAGGCTTTCGCCGACGCGCGGCACAACGTGAGCATCGCCGACTGGTCGGGCGCGATCTCTGCCCGGGTCGACCTGCTCGCCGGCGACCATGTGCATCCGGGCGGCGAAGGAGGGCGGCTCTTCGCCGAGACGATCGCAGACGCCGTCGACGCCGCCGAGCGCGATCACCTCGAGCGCCGCGCGAACGCCATCCGCCGCATCGAGAGCAACCTGGGCATCGACCTCACCCCGTAACCCCTCGCCCCGCGGTTGCGTGGGTCCGAGCGACCGCTCCGCCCCGCGACCCCGCGACCCCGCGACCATGTCGGTTTCTCAGCGACCATGTCGGTTTCTCAGCGACCATGCCCCACATGCTCGGCGCGAGAGGCACATGCTCGGCGAGAAACCCACATGCTCGGCGAGAAACCCACATGCTCGGCGAGAAACCCACATGCTCGGCGAGAAACCCACATGCTCGGCGCGAGAGGCACATGCTCGGCGGGAAACCCACATGCTCGGCGGCGACACAGGGGGTGGAAACACCCGGAGGACGGGCGGCGGAACCGAGCGGGAACGCAGCGAGACCCGCGGCCCGAAGGGCCGCGGGTCTCGCGGGTGCAAGGGACGCCGGAACAGGATGTCCCGGCTCGGCCGGACGGCGACGCCCGGCGGTCCGATTACTCGGACTTCTCCTCGGCGGGGGCCTCGACGGCGTCCTCGGCAGCAGCCTCGGCGGCAGCGCCCTCCTCGGGGGACTCGGCGCCGGCCGCGGTCGCCGACTCCTCGGCAGTGGTGTCTTCGATGGGCTCGTCGCTCACGTTCGACTCCTCGGCAGCGTCAGCGGCAGGGGCAGCAGCAGCCGGGGCAGCGGCATCCGCCTTGGCCGCCTTCTTGGCGGACGGCTTCTTGGTGACGGGCTCGAGCACGAGCTCGATGACGGCCATGGGGGCGTTGTCGCCCTTGCGGTTGCCGACCTTCGTGATGCGGGTGTAGCCACCCTCACGGTCGGCGACCAGCGGCGCGATCTCGGTGAAGAGCTCGTGCACGACCGACTTGTCGCCGATGATCGACAGCACGCGACGGCGCGCGTGCAGGTCGCCGCGCTTCGCGAACGTGATGAGGCGCTCGGCGAGCGGACGCAGACGCTTGGCCTTGGTCTCGGTCGTCTTGATCGACTTGTGCGTGAAGAGGGCCGCGGCGAGGTTCGCAAGCAGCAGGCGCTCGTGTGCGGGACCGCCTCCGAGGCGGGGACCCTTCGTGGGCTTGGGCATTCTCAATTACTCCAGTGGGAAAAGTCGGTCGATATGACGGATGCCTCGGGCTGAGGCATCCGGTCAGACGGTCTCGTCGTCGTAGCCGCCGTAGAAGTGCGCACCGTCGAACCCGGGGACCGAGTCCTTCAGCGACAGGCCGAGTGAGACGAGCTTGTCGCGCACCTCGTCGACCGACTTCTGACCGAAGTTGCGGATGTTCATGAGCTGCGTCTCGGACAGGGCCACGAGCTCCGACACGGTGTTGATGCCCTCGCGCTTGAGGCAGTTGTACGAACGGACCGACAGATCGAGGTCTTCGATCGGCATCGACAGCTCGTTCGACAGGACGGTCTCGACCGGCGCGGGGCCGATCTCGATGCCCTCGGCCTCGACGTTCAGCTCGCGCGCCAGACCGAACAGCTCGGTCAGGGTGCGGCCGGCCGACGCGACGGCGTCACGCGGGGCCATCGACGACTTGGTCTCGACGTCCAGGATGAGCTTGTCGAAGTCGGTGCGCTCACCGGCACGCGTCGCCTCGACGCGGTACGACACCTTGAGGACGGGCGAGTAGATCGAGTCGATCGGGACCTGACCGGCCTCAGCGTACTCGTTGCGGTTCTGCGTCGCCGAGACGTAGCCGCGGCCACGCTCGATCGTCAGCTCGAGCTCGAACTTCGCGGTGTCGTTGAGCGTCGCGATGACCAGCTCGGGGTTGTGCACCTCGACGCCCGCGGGAGCGGAGATGTCGGCGGCGGTGACCTGACCGGCACCGGTCTTGCGCAGGTACGCGGTGATGGGCTCATCGCGCTCGCTGGAGACGACCAGCTGCTTGATGTTGAGGATGATCTCGGTGACATCCTCCTTGACACCCGGGATGGTGCTGAACTCGTGGAGGACGCCGTCGATGCGGATCGACGTCACGGCCGCGCCGGGGATGGACGACAGGAGGCTGCGACGCAGCGCGTTGCCGATCGTGTAGCCGAAGCCGGGCTCCAGCGGCTCGATGACGAAACGGCTGCGGAACTCCCCGACCTTCTCCTCGGTCAGAGTGGGACGCTGTGCGATGAGCACTATGTGTTCCTTTCGATCACGTGCCCGCTATATGACACGTGCGGTTGGTGAGGTGTTGAGTTTTACTCGAGGGATGCCCCGGGCAGAGGCATCCGCAAACGAACGGTTGCCGGGGCACCATGACGGTGCCCCGGCTGCGAAAGTTCAGACGCGGCGGCGCTTCGGCGGACGGCAGCCGTTGTGAGCCTGGGGCGTGACGTCCTGGATCGAACCGACCTCGAGGCCGGCGGCCTGCAGCGAGCGGATCGCGGTCTCGCGACCCGAGCCGGGGCCCTTCACGAAGACGTCGACCTTCTTGACGCCGTGCTCCTGCGCCTGGCGGGCAGCGGACTCCGCGGCCATGCCGGCGGCGTACGGCGTCGACTTGCGCGAGCCCTTGAAGCCCACGCCACCCGACGACGCCCAGCTGATGACGGCGCCCGACGGGTCGGTGATCGAAACGATCGTGTTGTTGAACGTCGACTTGATGTGGGCCTGGCCCAACGCGATGTTCTTCTTCTCCTTGCGGCGCGGCTTGCGCGCGGCGGTCTTGGCCTGTGCCATTGCTCTGCTCTCCTAAACCCTGGGGGCCGCGCCTTAGCGCGCCTTCTTCTTGCCGGCGACGGTGCGCTTCGGGCCCTTGCGGGTGCGAGCGTTCGTCTTCGTGCGCTGACCGCGCACCGGGAGGCCGCGGCGGTGGCGGATGCCCTCGTAGGAGCCGATCTCGACCTTGCGGCGGATGTCGGCGGTCACTTCGCGGCGAAGGTCACCTTCGACCTTGTAGTTGCCTTCGATGTAGTCGCGGAGCGCAACGAGCTGCTCGTCGCTGAGGTCCTTGACGCGGACGTTCTCGTCGATCTCCGTCGCCTTGAGGATCTCGTTCGAGCGGGTACGGCCGACGCCGTAGATGTAGGTGAGTGCGATCACCACGCGCTTGTCGCGCGGGATGTCCACGCCAGCAAGACGTGCCATGCGGTTCTCCTAAGGAGTGAGTGGAGGTGTGGAGCAGCATCGGTGCCCGGGCCTCCGCCCGAGGTGTCCGCCGGCCTCTGTCGAGGACGGGTTCTGATGCTGCCGTGTGTGTATTGAGTTATGAGATTCGGGATGCCGCGAGCCGCGGCATCCGTCAGCCCTGGCGCTGCTTGTGACGCGGGTTGCTCTTGCAGATCACCATGACGCGGCCGTGGCGGCGGATGACCTTGCAGTGGTCGCAGATGGGCTTGACGGAGGGATTGACCTTCATGATTTTCCTGTTTCGCTGTCTTCGCCGGGCAGGCACGACCCTCTCGGGCACGCCTGGGGCGTTACTTCTCGACCGGTCTAGCGGTAGCGGTAGACGATGCGGCCGCGGGTCAGGTCGTAGGGGCTGAGCTCCACGACCACGCGGTCCTCGGGGATGATGCGGATGTAGTTCTGCCGCATCTTGCCTGAGATCGTGGCGAGCACCTTGTGTCCGTTGGTGAGCTCGACGCGGAACATCGCGTTGGGCAACGCCTCGGAGATCACGCCCTCGATCTCGATGACACCGTCTTTCTTCGCCATATACTCGCTTACGCTTCTGCAGACCGGCCGGTCTGCGGTGGATGGGATTCGGTGCGGCGACACGCCAATATAGGCGCAACGCACCAAAGATCAATCATACGTGATATCGGATGCCTCGGCAAACCAGCGTCGCGATGGTGGATCGCCGCCGCGCCGGCCTGCCTGCGCCGGTGCCGGCGGCCTACTCGAAGAGCGTGGCGAGCTGGCCCGGCTCGGGGAGCTGGCTGTTGGAGATGACCTGGCCGTTGACCGCGACGGTGGGCGTGCCGATGCCCTCCGACCCGGGCTGGATCGGGGTCTGCGGGGTCATCTCGGTGACGTAGCCGGCGTAGGTGCCGTCGTTCACGCACGCGTCGATGCCGGTGACGCCGACGCCCGACGCGATCTGAAGCATCTCGTTGTTCGTCAGGCCGCTCGAACCCTCGGCGGGCTGATTCGCGAACATCGCCTGCAGGAACGACAGTGACGCCGTGGGGTCGGCCTCGGCGACGCAGTATGCCGCGTTCGCCGCGCGCGTGGAGTACTGCGTGCCCCGGGACCGGTCGTCGAGGATCGCGATCGGGTGGATGCCGAGCGTGATGCTGCCGTCCTCGACCATGCCCTCGATCTCAGCGCCGTAGATCTGCTCGAACTGGTTGCAGACCGGGCACATGAAGTCGATGTAGGTGTCGAGGCGGTTCTCGCCGTCGCCGATGAGGATCGCTCCGGTCTCGACCTCGATGCCCGCGGCGCTGGGCGGATTCACGTCGGTGGGCACCGGCCGGGGGGCCGCCGCGTTGTTGAGTGTCACGACGAGCACGGCGACGATCACCAGCGCGGCGACGACCGCGGCGCTCACCCAGATCGCGAACCAATTGACCTTGCGCGCACCCTGTGCCATGTCGACTCCTTACGAAACCCTGCGCCGACCATCCGGCGCCGAAAACTATGCGAGCTCGCGCGGCGTCACGCCGAAAGGCGCAAGGCCGGCGGCACCGCCGTCAGGTGCGGTCAGCACCCAGATACCGTCATCATGCACGGCGACGCTATGTTCCCAGTGGGAGCCTGCCGTGCCGTCGATCGTCGACACCGTCCAGCCGTCGTCCTCGACGAATGTCGCCTGGTCTCCGATGACGACCATCGGCTCGATCGCGAGGGCCAGGCCCGGTCGCACCTCGGGGCCGGGGTCGGCCACGCGATAGTTGAACACCGACGGCGACTCGTGCATCTTGCGGCCGATGCCGTGCCCCACGTACTCGCGCAGGATCCCGTACGAGCCCCCCGCGCCGTCCGAGGAACCCGGCGAGTTGGCCTCGATGTACTCCTGGATCGCGGCGCCGACCTCGTCGAGGTGCTTGGCCGTCGCCAGCGCGGCGATGCCGGCCCACAGCGACCCCTCGGTGACGTCCGACAGTCGCTGCCGTTCGGCGACGAGCTCCGGGCGGGCAGCATCCGGAACGACCAAGGTGAACGCCGAATCGCCGTTCCAGCCCTTGTACTCAGCACCGGCGTCGATCGACAGGATGTCGCCCGGCTCGAGCGCACGGTCGCCCGGGATGCCGTGGACGACCTGCTCGTTCACCGAGGCGCAGATGGTGTGGCGGTACCCGCGCACCATCTGGAAGTTCGACTTCGCGCCCCGGGCGGTGATGACATCGGATGCCGCGGCATCCAGCTCCGCCGTGGTGACCCCCGGTGCGATCAGCTCGCGCACGGCCTCGAGTGCCGCAGCGGTGATCAGGCCGGGCTCCACCATCGCCCGCAGCTGGGCGGGCGTCTTGTAGATCGAGCGGCGCAGCGACACGACTAGGCGGCGGCGGGGCGGTCGAGCCCGCGCGCCTCGAGCGCCGCGATGATGCGCTGGGTGATCTCGTCGAGCGAGCCGACGCCGTCGATCCGGTCGACGATCCCGCGCGTGCGGTACACGTCGAGGATGGGCGCCGTCTCGCGCTCGTAGATCGCGAGGCGGTTCGCGATGCCCTCTTCGGTGTCATCGCTGCGACCCTGCTCGGCGGCGCGGCGTGACAGCCGGGCGATGCTCTCATCGCGCGGCACATCGAGCTCGATCACGGCGTCGAGGGACTCGCCACGACCCTCGAGGAACTCCTCGAGGTGGGCGACCTGCGCGATGTTGCGCGGGTAGCCGTCGAGCAGGAAGCCGTCTGCGGCATCGGGCTGCGCGAGCCGGTCGCGCACGACGGCGCTCGTGAGCTCGTCGGGCACCAGATCGCCCGCCTCGATGATCGCCTTGACCTGCTCGCCGAGCGGTGTGCCGGCCGACACGGCGGCGCGGAAGACGTCGCCGGTCGAGACGGGGAGGACGCCGAAGGTCTCGGCGATGCGGACGCCCTGCGTGCCCTTGCCCGAGCCCTGCGGGCCGACGATGAGGAGGCGAGCTGTCATCGGAGGAGCCCTTCGTAATGGCGCTGCTGCAGCTGCGCGTCGATCTGCTTGACCGTCTCGAGGCCGACACCGACGATGATCAGGATCGACGCGCCGCCGAACGGGAAGTTCTGGTTCGCACCGACCGTGGCCAGCGCGATGAGCGGGATGAGCGCGATGAGACCGAGGTACAGCGAGCCGGGCAGCGTGATGCGCGTGAGGACGTAGTCGAGGTACTCGGCGGTCGGACGGCCGGCACGGATGCCGGGGATGAACCCGCCGTACTTCTTCATGTTGTCGGCGACCTCGACCGGGTTGAACGTGATCGCGACGTAGAAGTAGGTGAAACCGACGATGAGGAGGAAGTACACCGCCATGTAGATGGGGCTGTCGCCGTTGGTGAAGTACGTCTGGATCCACTGCACCCAGCCGGGGATCGTGTTGTCGGCGTCGGGCTGCATGTTGAACTGCGCGATGAGCGCGGGGATGTACAGCAGCGACGAGGCGAAGATGACCGGCACGACGCCCGCCATGTTGACCTTGATCGGGATGTACGTGTTCGTGCCGCCGTATGTACGCCTGCCGACCATGCGCTTGGCGTACTGCACCGGGATGCGGCGCTGTGACTGCTCGACGAAGACGACGAGGGCGACGACGACGATGCCGACCGCCAGGACCAGAAGGAACACCTCGAAGCCGCGCGAGGCCCAGATGGCGCCCATGGCCGCCGGGAAGGTGGCTGCGATCGAGGTGAAGATCAGCAGCGACATGCCGTTGCCGATGCCGCGCTCGGTCACGAGCTCGGCGAACCACATGATGAGGCCGGTGCCGGCGGTCATCGTGATGATCATGAGCAACTGCGCCCACCACACGTCGTTGGTGAGCAGCTGCTCGCACTCGGGGATGCCCGTGGTGCCGAACAGCTGTCCGCTGCGAGCGACGGTGACCAGCGTCGTGGACTGGAGGAGCGCGAGCGCGATCGTCAGGTACCGGGTGTACTGCGTCAGCCTCGACTGACCCGCCTGGCCCTCTTTGTAGAGCGTCTCGAAGTGCGGGATGACCACGCGCAGGAGCTGCGTGATGATCGTCGCCGTGATGTACGGCATGACGCCGAGGGCGAAGATCGACAGCTGCAGCAGCGCGCCGCCCGAGAACAGGTTGACCAGCGACAGCAGGCCCTCTGTGCTCTGCGACTGGTCCAGACAGGACTGCACGTTCGGGAAGTCGACGAACGGCGCCGGCACGTGCGCGCCGAAGCGGTACAGGGCGATGATCGCCAGGGTGAAAGCGATCTTCCGCCGAAGGTCGGGAGTGCGGAAGACCCGCGCGATGGCGCTGAACAAGAGGACTCCTCCAGAGGGGATGCCGGTACGCACGGCGACGTACCGACGTCCAGGGTAACCCAGTGGGGGCCGGAGCAAGCTCCGACCCCCACTGTGACCGCTTACTTGACGGTGCCGCCCGCGGCGACGATCTTCTGCTCGGCGGAACCCGAGACCTTGTCGACCGCGACGTTGAGCTTCACCGAGATGTCGCCGGTGCCGAGCACCTTGACCTTCTCGTTCTTGCGCACCGCACCCTTGGCGACCAGGTCGCCGACGGTGACGTCGCCACCGGCCGGGTACAACTCCGCGAGCTTCTCCAGGTTCACGACCTGGTACTCGACGCGGAACGGGTTCTTGAATCCGCGCAGCTTCGGGGTGCGCATGTGCAGAGGCATCTGCCCACCCTCGAAGCCCACCTTGACCTGGTAGCGGGCCTTCGTGCCCTTGGTGCCACGACCGGCGGTCTTGCCCTTCGACGCCTCACCGCGACCCACACGGGTCTTGGGGGTGTTCGATCCGGGAACCGGACGCAGGTGGTGCACCTTCAGCACGCCGGGGCGCGATGCCGGAGCATCGGCCTTCGGAGCCGCCTTCTTGGCCGGAGCCTTCTTGGCAGCAGGCGCCTTCTCAGCCTTGGCGGCGGCCGGCTTTGCGGCAGCCTTCTCAGCCTTGTCGGCGGCCGGCTTGGCGGCAGCCTTGTCGGCAGCCGGCTTGGCGGCAGCCTTGTTCGCGGGAGCCTTCTTGGCGGGAGCAGTCTTCTCCGCCTCGACGGCCTCGTTCTTCTCGGCCTTCTCAGCCATCAGTCGATCTCCTCAACCTTCACGAGGTGAGCGACGGTCCGGACGTAACCGCGCGTCTGCGCGTCGTCAGGACGGACGACCGAGTCGCCGATCCGCTTCAGACCGAGCGAACGCAGCGTGTCACGCTGGTTCTGCTTCTCACTCACCTTGGACTTGACCTGCGTGACCTTCAGACGCGCAGCCATCAGACACCTGCCTTCGCGGCGGCCGCGGCCTCAGCCTCGGCACGGACGAGACGGGCGGGGGCGACCTGGTCGAACTCGAGTCCGCGACGCGCGGCGACCGCACGGGGCTCCTCGAGCTGCTTCAGGGCCTCCACCGTCGCGTGGACGATGTTGATCGTGTTCGACGAGCCGAGCGACTTCGACAGCACGTCGTGGATCCCGGCGCACTCGAGCACGGCACGCACCGGACCACCGGCGATGACACCGGTACCGGCCGAGGCGGGGCGCAGCAGCACCACACCGGCAGCGGCCTCACCCTGCACCGGGTGCGGGATGGTCGCACCGACGCGGGGCACGCGGAAGAAGTTGCGCTTGGCCTCCTCGACGCCCTTCGAGATCGCCAGCGGGACCTCACGGGCCTTGCCGTAGCCGACTCCGACCACACCGTTGCCGTCGCCGACGACGACGAGCGCGGTGAAGCTGAACCGGCGACCGCCCTTGACGACCTTCGACACGCGGTTGATGGTGACGACGCGCTCGAGGAACTGGCTCTCGTTGCGGTCGCGACCACCACGGTCACCACGCGTCTGGTTGCGCTCGCGACCGCCGCGACGCGGCTCGCGCTCGCGCTCGGCGGGCGCCGTAGCGGCCTCGGCCGGAGCCTCGGCAGCAGCCTGCTCGGTCACGTTGTTCTCCTTGTTCTCGGTCACAGGTTCAGACCTCCTTCGCGGGCGCCTTCGGCGATCGCGGCGACACGACCCGCGTAGCGGTTGCCACCACGGTCGAACACGACGGCGGACACGCCGGCGGCCTTCGCACGCTCGGCGAGCAGCTCGCCGACCTTGCGGGCCTTGGCGGTCTTGTCGTCATCGGACACGCGCAGGTCGGTCTCGAGGGTCGACGCCGAGGCCAGCGTGTGGCCCTTGCTGTCGTCCACGATCTGGACGAACACGTGACGTGCCGAACGGGTGACGACCAGGCGCGGACGCTCAGGGGTGCCGACGACCTTCTTGCGAAGGCGGGCGTGACGACGCGCGCGGGCGTCGGTCTTCGTCTTAACAGCCATGGTTACTTACCACTCTTTCCGGCCTTGCGCCGGACGACCTCGCCGGCGTAGCGCACACCCTTGCCCTTGTACGGCTCGGGCTTGCGGATCTTGCGGATGTTGGCAGCCGCCTCGCCGACGGCCTGCTTGTCGATGCCGCTCACGGTGACCTTGTTGTTGCCCTCCACCGCGAAGGTGATGCCGGCGGGCGGCTCCACGAGCACGGGGTGCGAGAAGCCGAGCGCGAACTCGATCGCGCTGCCCTTCTGCGCGACACGGTAGCCCGTGCCGACGACCTCGAGGCCCTTGGTGTAGCCCTGGGTGACACCGATGATGTTGTTGCTGATGAGCGTGCGGGTCAGGCCGTGGAGCGAACGCGACTCGCGCTCGTCATCGGGACGGGTCACGACGACCTGTCCGTCTTCGACCTTGACCTCGATGGGACGGGCCACGGTCAGCGCGAGCTCACCCTTGGGACCCTTGACGGCGACACCCTGGCCCTCGACCGTGACGGTCACACCGGCGGGGATGTCGATCGGGAGACGACCGATACGCGACATGTCAGATCACCACACGTAGGCGAGGACTTCCCCACCCACGCCCTTCTGCTCGGCCTGACGGTCGGTGAGAAGACCGGAGGAAGTGGACAGGATGGCGACGCCGAGGCCACCGAGCACGCGGGGGATCTCGGTCGACTTCGCGTAGACGCGCAGGCCCGGCTTGGACACGCGCTTGATGCCGGCGATCGACCGCTCGCGGTTCGGGCCGTACTTGAGCGTCAGGGTGAGGGTCTGGCCGACGCGGGCGTCACTGACGTCCCACGAGGCGATGTAGCCCTCCTGCTTGAGGATGTCGGCGATGTGGGTCTTGAGCTTGGAGCTCGGCAGCGACACGGAGTCGTGGTGCGCCGAGTTCGCGTTGCGCAGACGGGTCAGCATGTCTGCGACCGGGTCTGTCATTGTCATGAGTTGATTCCTTTGTTCAGGAGGTTTCGGCTGCCGTTACACGACAGACGACCTTCCATGATGACGATCTTCAGTTGTGGAGACCGGATGCCCCGCCTGCGCGGCGCGCCGGCAGGGGCATCCGTCGATCAGGCCTGCTGGTCTTCGTTGCGGAAGGGGAAGCCGAGGTGGCGCAGCAGCGCACGGCCTTCGGCATCCGTCTTCGCCGACGTCACGACCGTGATGTCGAAGCCGCGGACGCGGTCGATCTTGTCCTGGTTGATCTCGTGGAACACGGCTTGCTCCTGGAGACCGAAGGTGTAGTTGCCGTTGCCGTCGAACTGCTTGCCCGACAGGCCACGGAAGTCACGGATGCGGGGCAGCGCGAGGTTGACCAGACGGTCCACGAACTCCCACGCGCGGTCGCCACGAAGGGTGACGTGCGCGCCGATGGCCTGTCCCTCACGCAGCTTGAACTGCGCGATCGACTTGCGGGCCTTCGTGACGACGGGCTTCTGACCGGTGATCTTGGTGAGGTCGTCGACCGCACCATCGATCACCTTGCTGTCGCGAGCGGCCTCACCGACACCGGTGTTCACGACGACCTTGACCAGACCGGGGATCTGCATGACGTTCGGGTAGCCGAACTCCTCCTGCAGGGCCTTCTTGATCTCGGCGTTGTACTTCTGCTTCAGGCGCGGCTGGATTTTGCCAGCGGGCGCGGCAGTGGTGCTCATATTCAGAGGTCCTTGCCTGACTTCTTCGCGTAGCGCACGCGGACCGTGCGCTTCACGCCATCCTTCGTCTGCTCCTCGACGCGGTGGCCGACGCGGGTCGGCTTCTTGGTCGAGGGGTCGACGACGGCGACGTTGGAGATGTGGATCGGGGCTTCCATCGTCTCGATGCCGCCCGTCTTGGTGCCGCGCTGGGACTGGCCCACGCGGTTGTGCTTGGTGACGAAGTTCACGCCCTCGACGATGACGCGGTTCTGCTCGGCCAGGACCTCGAGGACCTTGCCCTGCTTACCGCGGTCTCCGCCGCGCTCGGGCTTGGCGCCCGAGATGACCTGAACCAGGTCGCCCTTCTTGATCTTCGCCATGATCAAATGACCTCCGGGGCGAGCGAGACGATCTTCATGAACTTCTTGTCGCGAAGCTCACGACCGACCGGCCCGAAGATGCGGGTGCCGCGGGGCTCCCCGTCGTTCTTCAGGATCACGGCGGCGTTCTCGTCGAACTTGATGTAGGACCCGTCGGGACGACGGGTGGACTTGACGGTACGGACGATGACGGCCTTGACCACATCGCCCTTCTTCACGTTGCCGCCGGGGATCGCGTCCTTGACCGTGGCGACGATGATGTCGCCGATGCCGGCGTAGCGCCGGTTCGACCCACCGAGCACACGGATGGTCAGCAGCTCCTTGGCGCCGGTGTTGTCGGCGACCTTGAGACGGGATTCGTTCTGAAGCATGGCTTACTTCGCCTTCTCGAGGATCTCCACCAGACGCCAGCGCTTGGTGGCGCTCAGCGGGCGGGTCTCGTTGATGACGACGAGGTCGCCGATGCCGGCAGTGTTGCCCTCATCGTGCGCCTTGACCTTCGAGGTGCGGCGGATGACCTTGCCGTAAAGCGGGTGCTTCACGCGGTCCTCGACCTCGACGACGATCGTCTTGTCCATCTTGTCGCTGACGACGTAGCCGCGGCGGGCCTTGCGGTACCCGCGAGCGTCGGCGTCGCGCACGTCGTGCGCGGACGACTCGTGGCCGGCCGTCTGCTCGACGACTGCCGGCTCGGCAGCCTTCTTCTTGGTCTCAGCCATCACTCGGCCTCTTCCTTCGTGGCCTCGTCAGCGGCATCCGCTTTCTTGGCCTTCGTCTTCTTCGCCTTGGTCGCCGTCTCTACGGGGGCGGGAGTGGCACGGATGCCGAGCTCGCGCTCACGGATGACGGTGTAGAGCCGCGCGATGTCGCGCTTGACCGCACGGATGCGGCCGTGGCTCTCGAGCTGGCCGGTGGCCGACTGGAAGCGCAGGTTGAACAGCTCTTCCTTGGCCTTGCGCAGCTCCTCGACCAGGCGCTGGTCTTCGAACGTATCGAGCTCGCTCGGGGCGAGCGTCTTGGTGCCGATCGCCATTACGCGTCGCCCTCCTCGCGCTTGATGATGCGTGCCTTGAGAGGCAGCTTGTGGATGGCACGGGTCAGGGCCTCACGAGCGAGTTCCTCGTTGACGCCCGCGACCTCGAAGAGGACGCGACCCGGCTTGACGTTGGCGACCCACCACTCCGGCGAACCCTTACCGGAACCCATGCGGGTCTCGGCCGGCTTCTTGGTGAGCGGACGGTCGGGGTAGATGTTGATCCACACCTTGCCGCCACGCTTGATGTGACGGGTCATCGCGATACGAGCGGACTCGATCTGACGGTTCGTCACGTACGCCGGCGTGAGCGCCTGGATGCCGAACTCGCCGAACGACACCTTGGTGCCGCCGGTGGCCTGGCCCGAGCGACCCGGGTGGTGCTGCTTGCGGTACTTGACCTTACGGGGAATAAGCATCAGGCAGACGCTCCTTCTGCGACGGGGGCCTCGTTGCGGGGGCCACGACGACGGTCGCCACCACGGTCGTCGCGACCGCGGGACTTCGGGGCGTTGGCCTGCTCGCGCGCGAGTTCCTTGTTGGTGAGGTCGCCCTTGTAGATCCAGACCTTCACGCCGATGCGGCCGAAGGTGGTCTTGGCCTCGTAGAAGCCGTAGTCGATGTTCGCGCGGAGTGTGTGCAGCGGCACACGACCCTCGCGGTAGAACTCCGAGCGGCTCATCTCGGCGCCGCCGAGGCGGCCGGAGACCTGGATGCGGACGCCCTTGGCGCCGGCACGCTGGGCGCCCTGCAGACCCTTGCGCATCGCGCGGCGGAAAGCCACGCGTGCGGTGAGCTGCTCGGCGATGCCCTGCGCGACGAGCTGAGCGTCGGCCTCGGGGTTCTTGACCTCGAGGATGTTCAGCTGGATCTGCTTGCCGGTGAGCTTCTCGAGGTCGGAGCGGATGCGCTCGGCCTCGGCGCCGCGGCGACCGATCACGATGCCCGGGCGGGCGGTGTGGATGTCGACGCGGACGCGGTCACGCGTGCGCTCGATCTCGATGTTGCTGACGCCGGCTCGGTCGAGCGACGTCGTCAGCAGGCGACGGATCTTGATGTCCTCGGCCACGTAGTCGGCGTAGCGCTGGCCCGGCTTCGTCGAGTCCGAGAACCACCGCGACACGTGGTCCGTGGTGATGCCGAGGCGGAAGCCGTACGGGTTTACCTTCTGTCCCATTACTTGCTCGCCTTCTTGGTCTTGGCAGCCGGGGCCGAATCAGCGGTCGCCGGCGTCGAGAGCACGACCGTGATGTGGCTCGTGCGCTTCTTGATCTGGAACGCGCGACCCTGGGCACGGGGGCGGAAACGCTTGAGCGTCGTGCCCTCGTCCACGTACGCGTTCTGCACGTACAGGTCCTGCTCGTCCAGGAACTCGCTGTCCTTGTCGGCCTTCACGCGAGCGTTCGCGATCGCCGAGGCGACGAGCTTGTAGATCGGCTCGCTCGCACCCTGCGGTGCGAACTTGAGGATGGCCAGGGCCTCCTCGGCCTGCTTGCCCTTGATGAGCGCGACGACACGACGAGCCTTCTGAGGGGTCACGCGGATGTGTCGCACGCGTGCGATGGACTCCACCATTTCTCTCTCCTCTTGCGTCGCCTTAGCGGCGACGGCCCTTCTTGTCGTCCTTCACGTGGCCGCGGAAGGTGCGGGTGGGCGCGAATTCGCCCAGCTTGTGGCCGACCATGGTCTCGGTCACGAACACAGGGATGTGCTTGCGACCGTCGTGCACGGCGATCGTGTGGCCGAGCATGGCCGGCACGATCATCGAGCGACGCGACCAGGTCTTGATGACGTTCTTGGAACCGGCTTCGTTCTGGACGACGACCTTGCGAAGCAGGTGCTCGTCGACGAAGGGGCCCTTCTTAAGGCTACGAGGCATCTTCCTCTACTCCTACTTGCGCTTCTTGCCGGCGTTGCGACGACGGACGATGTACTTGTCACTTTCCTTGTTCGCGTGACGGGTGCGGCCTTCGGCCTGGCCCCACGGCGAAACAGGGTGACGACCACCGGAGGTCTTGCCCTCGCCACCACCGTGGGGGTGGTCGACGGGGTTCATCGCGACACCGCGAACGGTCGGGCGGATGCCCTTCCAGCGGTTGCGGCCGGCCTTGCCCCAGTTGATGTTCGACTGCTCGGCGTTGCCGACCTCGCCGACGGTCGCGCGGCAGCGCGCGTCGACGTTGCGGATCTCGCCCGAGGGCAGACGCAGCTGGGCGTAGGGACCGTCCTTGGCGACGAGACGCACCGAGACGCCGGCCGAACGCGCCAGCTTGGCACCGCCGCCGGGGCGGAGCTCGATCGCGTGGATCACAGTACCGGTGGGGATGTTCTTCAGCGGCAGGTTGTTGCCCGGCTTGATGTCGGCCGAGGCACCCGACTCGACGATGTCGCCCTGCGCCAGCTTGTTCGGCGCGAGGATGTAACGCTTCTCGCCGTCGAAGTAGTGCAGCAGCGCGATGCGCGCGGTGCGGTTGGGGTCGTACTCGATGTGAGCGACCTTCGCGTTGACGCCGTCCTTGTCGTTGCGACGGAAGTCGATCACGCGGTACTGGCGCTTGTGGCCACCACCGATGTGACGCGTGGTGATGCGGCCCTGGTTGTTGCGGCCACCGGTCTTGCTCAGCGGGCGGAGGAGCGACTTCTCGGGCGTCGATCGGGTGATCTCGGCGAAGTCGGCCACCGACGAGCCGCGGCGACCCGGGGTCGTGGGCTTGTACTTGCGAATAGCCATATCTCTAGTCCTCTATCCCGACCGTCAGCCGACTGCCGTGAAGATGTCGATGGTGCCCGACTTCAGGGTCACGATGGCGCGCTTGGTGTCCTTGCGCTTGCCGGTGCCGAAGCGGGTGCGGCGGGCCTTGCCGACGCGGTTGATCGTGTTGACCGCGGCGACCTTGACGCCGAAGATCTTCTCGATCGCGAGCTTGATCTCGGTCTTCGTGGCGCGGGGGTCCACGAGGAACGTGTACTTGCCCTCGTCGATGAGCCCGTAGCTCTTCTCCGAGACGACCGGCTTCAGGATGATCTCGCGCGGGTCCTTGTTGGCGGCGATGCTGCTCATGCCGAGACCTCCTCGGTGGCGCCGGACTTCGACGCGACGAACGCGTCGTAGGCGGCCTTGGTGAAGACGATGTCGTCCGAGACGATCACGTCGTAGGCGTTCAGCTGGTCGGAGTACAGCACGTGCACGTACGCGAGGTTGCGCACGCTCAGCGTGGTGAGCTCGTCGTCGCGGTCGATGACAACCAGGACGTTCTTGGTCGCGCCGAGCGCGGTCAGCACGGTCGTCGCAGCCTTGGTCGAGGGAGCACCCTCGATGCCGAAGGACTCCACGACGTGCAGACGCTCGCCACGAGCACGGTCGCTGAGCGCGCCCAGCAGGGCGGCAGCGATCATCTTCTTGGGCGTGCGCTGCGAGTAGTCGCGCGGCTTCGGGCCGTGCACGATGCCACCGCCGGTCATGTGCGGCGCGCGGATCGAGCCCTGACGGGCGTTACCGGTGCCCTTCTGCTTGAAGGGCTTGCGGCCGGCGCCCGAGACCTCACCGCGACGCTTGGTCGAGTGAGTTCCCTGGCGAGCCGCCGCGAGCTGCGCGACGACGACCTGGTGGATGAGCGGGATGTTCGTCTTGACGTCGAACAGGGCGGCGGGCAGCTCCACGGAGCCGGCCTTCTTGCCGTCTGCCTTCACGACGTCGAGCGCGAGAGTCGAGTCAGCCATGAGTTCAGGCACCCTTCACTGCGTTGCGGACGTAGACGATGCGGCCACGAGCACCGGGAACGGCGCCCTTGACGAGCAGCAGACCCTTCTCGGCGTCGACGGCGTGCACCGTGAGGTTGAGAACGGTCACGCGCTCGCCGCCCATACGGCCGGCCATGCGCATGCCCTTGAAGACGCGGCTCGGGGTCGACGACGCGCCGATCGAGCCGGGCTTGCGGTGGTTGCGGTGCGCACCGTGCGAAGCCGAGACGCCCTTGAAGTTGTGGCGCTTCATGACACCGGCGGTGCCCTTGCCCTTGCTGGTGCCGACGACGTCGACCAGCTGGCCGGCCTCGAACGTGCCGTCCACCGTGAGCTCCTGACCGAGTGAGTAGTCAGTGGCGTCCGCGGTGCGGATCTCGGTGAGGTGACGGCGGGGGGTGACGCCGGCTGCCTCGAAGTGGGCGGTCGCGGGCTTGTTCACCTTGCGGGGGTCGATCTGGCCGTACGCGATCTGCACGGCCTTGTAGCCGTCCTTCTCGGGCGTGCGAACCTGGGTGACCACGTTCGGGGCGATCTCGATGACGGTGACGGGAACGAGCTTGCCGTTCTCGTCCCAGACCTGGGTCATGCCGAGCTTGGTGCCGAGCAGGCCCTTGGAAACCTTGGAATTGATGTCAGCCATGTCGAACCTCAGAGCTTGATCTCGATGTTCACATCGGCCGGGAGGTCGAGGCGCATGAGCGAGTCGACCGCCTTGGGCGTCGGGTCGACGATGTCGATCAGACGCTTGTGGGTGCGCATCTCGAAGTGCTCGCGGCTGTCCTTGTACTTGTGGGGGGAACGGATCACGGGGATCACGTTCTTCTCCGTCGGGAGGGGCACGGGGCCCACGACCGTCGCACCGGCACGGGTCACTGTGTCGACGATCTTGCGCGCCGACGAGTCGATGATCTCGTGATCGTACGACTTCAGGCGAATGCGGATCTTCTGTCCCGCCATTGTCTGCTCACTCTCTTTCCGCGTCATACCTCTCGGGCATTGGACGCACGGGGCGCTTGCGCGCCGGGCACTTTCTCCTCACAGGTGTGCGAGGAATGCTGCACCGCTGTTCTGCTGTCAATCCGGATGCCGCGCCGAAGCGCCGCTCCCGGCATCCGTTCTCCAACCGCACGCGGAACAGGGTTCTGCGCTGGGGAAGGATTCGAGATGTGGTGGTTCTGCTGCCCGCGGCCTAGGACCCTGCGAACTCGAGGAGCTCGCCGCCTATGCACTGCCCTGGCAGTGATCCTGCGCACGCCAAAAGGGGCGCCGGAATGTGGAACCTCATTAGTCTACGTGCACCCCGGGCGTGTCGCAAACTCGGGCGTGTCGTGCGGCGAGTATGCTCGGCGGCTTCCCAGCCTGGACCCGCGGGGTGAAACGCCAGAGGCGGCCGCGCCTGCGCGCGACCGCCTCTTCGTGTGATTGCGTTCCCTCTTGAATTGCGTTCCTCTATTAAGAGGTGTGCCCCATTAAGAGGTGACCTTGCGACGGTACGCCGCGATCGCCAGAGCCGCGAGGCCCAGCAGCAGCGCAGCGCCGCCGGCGATCGGAACGACCGGGCTCACGTCGGCGCCGGTGACGGCGAGCGCGGGAGGCGCGGACGGCGTCGGAGTGGGGTCCCCTCCCCCGATCGGCGGGTTGGCGCACAGCGCCGTCGCCTCGGGGTAGGTGATCGCGGTCTCGTAGTCCGGGTTCACGTGGAACTCGACCGCGACGCCTTCGCGCGTCCACGCGTAGTTGCCCTCGGTCTGGACGTATTCGCCGTCCACGAGTGCCCAGCCCGGCCACATCTTCGGCGCGGTCGCCGAGGCGCCCGGCCACAGGAGGGTGCCGGCGAGCGGCTGGTTCTCGACGACGTAGTCCTCGCCGTCCGGGTTCACGAAGGTGATGCGGACGGGCGTCTCGCTGTCGACCTCGTAGCCCTCCGGCAGCAGCACCTCGTAGCCGAGGTACGGCACGTCGCCGATGCAGACCGACCCGATCTCACCGGGCAGCAGCGGGCACTCCGCGATCTCTTCCTGCGTCAGGTCGCGGTCCTGCGTCTCGACGACGGTCGACGATGACGGCGTGGGGTTGCCCTGCTGGTCGTACTCGTAGACGGTGGTCGTGACCTCGCGTGTCTGCGTCACCTGGGTGTCGCCGCACTCCCACTCGCCGTCCTCCCACGCGGTGTACTCCACCTTCGTGTCGGGCAGCGGGCAGTCCATCTTCTCGTCCGCCGTCATCTCGCGCTCGGCGGTGGTGACCTCTTCGGTCGCCGTGCCGGGCACCCACGCCTCACCGTTCCACACATACGGCGTGGTGGTGGTCGTCGTCGTGACGGTGGCCGTGACGCTCTCGCAGTCGAAGTCCGTGGCGTGGCTCGTGGTCACCACAGCCGGCGGCTGGTCGGGACGACAATCCTCGTGGCTGGCCGGGAGCTGGTCGAGGGCGGGCACCGTCCACTCCGTCTTCGCATTCGGGGCGAACTTGGTGCCGTCCTTCGGCGTGGCGGTCCAGACGGTGGAGCCGTCGGCACCGGGCGCCGAGGTCCACAGGACGTTGTCGCTCTTGGTGATCTCTCCGGCCGCATCGCAGCTCGGCTCGGTGAACTCCAGAGTCGGCGTCACGATCGTGGGCTCGGTCGGATCCTCCTCGGGCGCATCGCCCTTGCAGACGATCCAGTGCGAGACATCCGCCTGCTGGCCTCCACCGTTCAGCGGCGACGCGTACGCGACGCCGGCGGTCGGGCGCTCGATGACGTTGATCTTCTCGTTGCCGCCCTTGACGACGAGCACCACCCACTCGTCACCGGGCCAGCCCTGCTGGAACGGCTTGAGAGTCACCGTCTTCTTGCCGTCGGAAAGTCCACCGTGGGCACCGCCATCACTCGCGTGGCTGTAGCAGACGGCGTTGAACTCTTTGTACCGCTCTTCCCAGTACGACTCCTTGTTGGTCTCGCTGGTCGAGTTCTCCCACTCACCGACGACGCCCACCAGATCGGCGTCTTCGGTGGCAGATGCGCTCGTGGCCACCAGCGGAGCCACGATCAGCGATGCGGCCAGAGCCACACCAGCCAGAACATTGAACGGTTTTCTTTTGCGCACGTAAGGCACAGCGTTCCTTCCCCAGTCGGCGCGCATCAGCACGCCGTCTCTCACCGACGCGCCAAGCGCGTCGTCATCCCAGCGGCACACGAGGTGCCGTCTTCCCAGCGGCACACGGGGTGTGCCGTCATCCCAGCGGCGCGCCGAGGCGCGCCGTACTCCCAGCGGCGCGCCGAGGCGCACCGTTCTCCCAGCAGTGCGCGGGGGCGCACTGTATTCCCAGCAGTGCGCGGGGGCGCACTGTTCTTCCCAGAGACGTGCAGAGCACGCCGTTCTTCCCAGAGACGTGCAGAGCACGCCGTTCTTCCCAGCAGTGCGCGGGGGCGCACCGTATTTCCCATACCGACGCGCGGGGGCGCGTCGTCCCTTGCCCCAGGGGGCAGTTCCGGCCGTCTTGATGTGCGGGTGACACACGGCCAGCCCGAGCGCCCTTCGGGTGAGCACACGGACGACGGCGAACCGTCGCTTGTGCACACTATCGGTTGGCGCGCGCGCAGCGCTACCCCGATCCGCCAAATCGCCGAATCGTGACGGATCCTCGAGCCGCGGCATCCGTCATCGCGCACGATCGCCGAACACACCCGTGCCCCTCGCCGTCGGGGGCGAGGGGCACGTGCGCCCGGGAGAACCCGGGAACGGGAGAGGGCGGACCTCGGGGGGCCTCCCGCCCTCTCCCGCGGCCGACAAAGAGGGGACAGAGCTTGGCGGCTCCGCCCCCTCCCGCCGTCACTCGGAGGGTGCCCCTTCTCCGCCACGGCGCCGCACCACGAGGAGCGTCAGCGCCCCGGTCAGCGTCGCCATGATGCCCAGGAGCAGCACCCACGGAGCCGGCTCACTGCCACCCGTCACAGCGAGTGCGGGCGGCGCCGGTGGTGCCGGCGGCGCAGGCGGTGCGGGCGGTGCGGGCGGCGGCGGCGGCGACTTCTTGACGTTCACGAACGGCATCCCCAGCGACGGATTCGGCGTCGCGTCAGAGATGGTGAATCCCTGCGCGTCAGCGTCGAGTTCGTAGCCCGCGGGGGCGACGGTCTCGACGACCGAGTACGTGCCGGTCGGCAGCCCTGCCACATGGAACTCGCCGGCATCGGCATCCGTGTCACGGCCGGTGTAGCCGAGCTGTCCGGTGTTGTCGAGCACCGCGATCGGGTTGGCGTCGAGATCCCACGGCGCCGCGACGGCGTCGCCGCCGGTCGCGGTGACCTGGAACGTCGCACCACCGAGCAGCGCTCCCTCATCATCGTGCTTGAGCCATGTCACACTGCCCAGCGGATCGACGAAGGTCACGCTGACGCTCTGCCCGGACCCGACCGCCACCTGCTGCGAGGCGAACGCCGGCAGCAGGTAGCCGGGCGGCGCTTCTGTCTCGGTCACGGTGTAGATCCCGTGCAGGACGGTGCCGGCGAAGGCAAAGGTCCCGTCGGGACCGGTCACGACCTCGACGCTTCCGTCGCCCGTGGCCGGGTTCGGCGTGACAGTGAAGATCGCCCCCGCGAGGCCGGCTCCCTCCGGCGACTCCTTCACGATGGTCAGCGAGCCGGGCTCATCCGGAACCTCGCCGATGCACACGATCCAGTGCGAAACCGTCGACTGGTTGCCGCTCGGAGTGGGCGGCGACGCATAGGCGACACCCGACTCCGGGTTCACGATGACGTTGTTGAGGGTGCTCCCCTTGACGATCAGGGCGACGAAGCCGTCACCCTCCCACATCTCATCGAACGGGTTGAGCGTCACGGTGAGGCCGCCATCGGTCACACTGCCGTAGATGCTGTTCCCCGCGTACTTGAAGCACACCGCACCGTATTCGCTGTACCGGTCCTCCCAGTACGTCACGTTGTTCTCCACGTTCGTCGCAGGCTCGAGCACCCCGACGACGCCGACCAGCGCCGCTTGGGCGGCCATCACCTCGGCCTCGGCCGTCACCTCGGCCTCGGCCGTCGTCTCGGCCTGCACCTCGAGAGCCTGCACCGCAACGGCCGTGTCCGGTTCGGCCGGCGTGTCCTCGGGCGGCCCCGCCTCGTCGGCCGCGGGAGTCTCAGGTGTCACCGGCACGTCAGCCGGCGGTCCTTCGGTGCCGGGTCCCTGGACGACAGGCGCCTCGACGGGAGCTTCCCCGACGGGCATATCCACGACCGGAGCCTCGATCACCGGTGGTTGCACCGGCGCGACTACCGCCGGTGCATCCACGGGCGTGTCGACCGGTGTCGTCCCGGCCGCATCGGCCGCGGCATCCGGTGCTGGGTTGTCCTGTACGAGCGACGTCGCCGCGGTGGCGGTGCCATCGGGCGGACTCCCCTCGTCAGCCATCGCCGGCGAGACGCCCGAGAAGACCAGCGCGCCCGCGAGCAACGTCGCGAAACCCCCGACTCCCCAGCGCTTGCGGAGAGCGATCCTCCGCTCGGTTGCCCGCGATCCGCGCAGGCGGCGGCGCATGTCCCCAGTATTAGAGGCGCGCACGAAAATGCGACTGAACATCTTATTCACCCTTGGTCGAAACGACGCAGGGTGCCCCAGTTGGAGCCCCTCCCAGCACGCTCCGACTCGCGAATAGATGTATCCACAGAACTCGGGTGGATCCCACATCCTCCGAAGCCCGGCTATTTCCCCAACACGAACCGAAACGTGTTCCCAGGGCTAAAGGTAGGCCGAGTGTCCGGTTGCGTCAAGGCCCTCCTCCGCGCAGGAGGAACGGATGCCGCGCCGTGCACGCAGAAGCGGCCCGGGTCTTCCCGAGCCGCTTCCCGACGGTGCCGCGTCTACTCGTTGCCGACGGCCTTGTCGATGTTGTCGCGCACGCCGTCGACGTGCTGGTCGATGCTGTCCGGGGCGACCTTCTTGACGAAGTCGGCAGCTGCGTCGAGGACGTTGTCGCTCACGCCCTCGGCCTGCTCGGACTTGATGACGTCGTCGATCTTGTCCTTGTTCTGCTCGAGGAAGTCCTTGCCCTGGTTCACGAGGTCGTCGATACCCATGTCTGCTCCTTCTCGGCCCCGGCGGGGCATCCCCCGTCATTCTGACGTCTCGCTCTCCTTCCGCACCACCCCTCCGCTGCACCGACCATGCTGGTTCTGCACCGACCATGCCGGTTCTGCGCCGACCATGTGGGTTCTGCGCCGAGCATGCTGGTTCTGCACCGACCATGCCGGTCCTGCACCGACCATGCCGGTCCTGCACCGAGCATGCTGACATAGTGGGTGCGAAACCGACATGCTCGGCGGCAAACCAGCATGGTCGGCATCGGCGCAGGACCGAGCCGCGCCGCGCGGGGCGCAGCGGGGACGCGCCGAGCAGGGCCGGGACGACTCAGCGCAGGCGGATCGTACGGAGGTAGACCGCGAACTCTTCGAATGACGGCATCCGCTCGAACCCATGGCGATCGCAACGCCAGCCAGTGACCTGCCGCACCCGCTCTTCGCGCAAGGCCTGGTCGGCGAGCACCTCAGCCACGGTACGGCCACCCATGAACTCCGGCTCGGTGAGCTTCGCCTCTCCATCGAACTCCATCCAACGGCCGAGCTTCGGCCACGCGAAGTCGAGGAGCACGAAGCCGCCGTCGGAGAAGTCGATGCGGTACTGCAGTTCGGGCGCGGGCACCCCGAGCTGCAGCATCCAGAGTCGGGTGACGCTCTCGCCCGGCAGTTGCGCGCGACCGTCCGCGATCTCGGAGATGAAGCGGGCTTGACGGATGCCGCGAGCACCGGCGCCGCGTGAGATCCGGGCATCCACGAGGTCACGGAACGCTTCGGCCTTGGCGACGTCGTATGTGCGCGTGTCGTCGTCCCACGCGACGGCACGCAGGGCCGCGTCGTAAACCGCGATGGCCGCTTCCGGCGTCGCGGTGCGGATCACGTCGTAGACGGTGCGGTCCAGCGACGTCACCCGCAGGCCGTCGATGACCACGACATCCTGCGCGGGAAGGGGCTCCTGGTGCCGAACGACGTCGCTGCCGTCGTGACGGGTGGTCCTCGAGGCCACGATCATGTCGACGCGGTCGCTGCGCATGCGGTACACCGGAAGACCGTGGCACGCCGCAGCGGCGGTCCGGCAGAACGCGGCATGCTCGAACCCGCACCGCTCGGCGACCGCAACCGCACGGGTGCGGAGCTTGCCCTCACTGAACAGATGCTCCCACTCCGAGGTGAGGACGTAGGCTCCCGCCCGCAGCCGGGTGTGGTGGCCGGCGGGAAGACCGCCGAACGGCACGGCCCCGCCGATCGCCGATCCATCCGGCCGCATGGGCTCGCGGCGAACGATCCGGGCGCGACGAGAGCGATTGGTCATCACGTCACTGTGCCGGGACTCGGTACTCCGTTCCTGGAAGCGGCGGCGTTCTGTGGAGAACCGTCGCACCGGGGCCCCTGTGGAGGAGCCGCATCCTCCCCTCCCTCCTTCCTCCTCCCTCCTCCCCGCCGACCATGTCCCTTCCGCACCGAGCATGTGGGTTTCTCACCGAGCATGTGGGACATGGTCGGTGAGAAACCGACATGGTCGCGAGGAAAGGGACATGGTCGGTGAGAAACCGACATGGTCGCGAGGAAAGGGACATGGTCGGTGAGAAACCGACATGGTCGCGAGGAAAGGGACATGGTCGCGAGAGCGAGGGAGAGCGAGGGAGAGCGAGGGAGAGCGAGGGAGAGCGAGGGGAATGAGGGGGAACGAGGGGGCGAGGGGACGACGAAGGGGCCGGACCCGAAGGCCCGACCCCTGTCGGTGACGGATGCCGCGGCATCCGTCGACGGTGAATCCGAAGTTACTTCAGGATCTTCGTGACCGTGCCGGCGCCGACGGTGCGGCCACCCTCACGGATCGCGTAGCCGAGGCCCTCTTCCATGGCGATGGGCTGGATCAGCTCGACCGTCATGTCGGTGGTGTCGCCGGGCATGACCATCTCGGTGCCCTCGGGCAGCGTGATGACGCCGGTGACGTCGGTGGTGCGGAAGTAGAACTGCGGGCGGTAGTTCGTGAAGAACGGGTTGTGACGGCCGCCCTCCTCCTTGGACAGGATGTACGCCGTGCCCTCGAAGTTGGTGTGCGGGGTGACCGAACCGGGCTTCACGACGACCTGGCCGCGCTCGACGTCGTCACGCTTGGTGCCGCGCAGGAGCAGACCACAGTTCTCGCCGGCCCAGGCCTCGTCGAGCTGCTTGTGGAACATCTCGATACCGGTGACGATCGTCTTCTGCGTCGGGCGCAGACCCACGATCTCGACCTCGGAGTTGATGGCCAGCGTGCCACGCTCGGCGCGGCCGGTGACGACCGTGCCACGACCGGTGATCGTGAAGACGTCCTCGATGGGCATGAGGAAGGGCTTGTCCTTGTCACGCACCGGGTCGGGGATCGACTCGTCGACGGCGTCCATGAGCTCGACGATCTTCTCGACCCACTTCTCGTCGCCCTCGAGCGCCTTGAGGCCCGAGACCTGGATGACGGGAGCGTTGTCGCCGTCGAAGTCCTGGCTGGACAGCAGCTCGCGGACCTCGAGCTCGACGAGCTCCAGGATCTCTTCGTCGTCGACCATGTCCGACTTGTTCAGCGCGACGAGCAGGTACGGCACGCCGACCTGCTTGGCGAGCAGAACGTGCTCACGCGTCTGCGCCATCGGGCCGTCGGTCGCGGCGACCACGAGGATCGCGCCGTCCATCTGGGCGGCACCGGTGATCATGTTCTTGATGTAGTCGGCGTGGCCCGGGGCGTCGACGTGGGCGTAGTGACGCTTCGGGGTCTCGTACTCGACGTGCGAGATGTTGATCGTGATACCGCGCTGGCGCTCCTCGGGAGCGGAGTCGATCGACGCGAAGTCGCGCTGCACGTTGGTGGCCGACGGATACTTGTCGGCGAGCACCTTCGAGATCGCGGCGGTGAGCGTGGTCTTGCCGTGGTCGACGTGACCGATCGTTCCGATGTTCACGTGCGGCTTGGTGCGCTCGAACTTGGCCTTAGCCACTGGGTCCTCCTCAGGACGTTCGTGTAGAGATTTCCGGACGCTGGTGTGCGCCGGTTCTCTACGGGGATTTCTCTAGCTTAGTAGAGAGGTTTCTGTTGGATCTGTGTGAAGTTGTGCTCCGGGATGCCTCGTCGCGGAGGCATCCCGGAGTTCAGGGCTACTCGCCCTTGGTCTTCTGGACGATCTCGTCCATGACGTTGCGCGGAACCTCGGCGTAGCTGTCGAACTCCATGGAGTAGACGGCACGGCCCGAGGTCTTCGAACGCAGGTCGCCGATGTAGCCGAACATCTCGGACAGCGGAACCAGCGCGCGCACGACCTTGACGCCCTGAGCATCCTCCATGGACTGGATCTGCCCACGACGCGAGTTCAGGTCGCCGATGACGTCGCCCATGTACTCCTCGGGCGTACGCACCTCGACGGACATGAGCGGCTCGAGGATGACCGGGTTCGCGCGGCGGACGGCCTCCTTGAAGCCCATCGAGCCGGCGATCTTGAACGCCATCTCGGACGAGTCGACGTCGTGCGACGCGCCGTCGAGCAGGATCGCCTTGACGCCCACCATGGGATAGCCGGCGAGCACGCCGACGTTCATGGCGTCCTGGAAGCCCTGGTCGGTCGGGCTGATGTACTCGCGCGGGATGCGGCCACCGGTGACCTTGTTCTCGAACTCGTACGTCTTGTCGGCCGTGACCTCGAGAGGCTCGATCGTGAACTGGATCTTCGCGAACTGACCCGATCCACCCGTCTGCTTCTTGTGGGTGTAGTCGTGCTTCTCGACCGACTTCTTGATCGTCTCGCGGTACGCGACCTGCGGCTTGCCGACGTTCGCCTCGACCTTGAACTCGCGCTTCATGCGGTCCACGAGGATGTCGAGGTGCAGCTCGCCCATGCCCTTGATGACGGTCTGACCGGTGTCGGAGTTCTGCTCGACGCGGAACGTCGGGTCTTCCTCCGCGAGCTTCTGGATCGCCAGACCCAGCTTCTCCTGGTCGGCCTTGGTCTTGGGCTCGATCGCCACCTCGATGACCGGCTCGGGGAACGTCATCGACTCGAGGACGACCTGGTTGGCGCTGTCGCACAGCGTGTCGCCCGTGGTCGTGTCCTTGAGGCCGATGACCGCGTAGATGTGACCCGCCGTGACCGAGGGAACCGGGTTCTCCTTGTTGGCGTACATCTGGAAGATCTTCCCGATGCGCTCCTTCTTGGACTTCGTCGAGTTGACGATCTGCGCGCCCGAGTCCAGGTGACCGGAGTACACGCGGATGTAGGTGAGGCGGCCGAAGAACGGGTGGGTCACGATCTTGAACGCGAGCGCCGTGAAGGGCTCATCGCGGTCGGCGTGACGCTCGATGATGTTCTCTTCGTTCTTCGGGTCGTGGGCCTCGATGGCGGGCACGTCCAGCGGCGACGGGAGGTAGTCCACGACCGCGTCGAGCATCGGCTGCACGCCGCGGTTCTTGAACGCGGATCCGCAGAGCACGGGGTAGAGCTCCGAGTTGACGGTCAGCTTGCGGATGGCGCCCTTGATCTCGGCGACCGTGAGCGGCTCACCGCTGAAGTGCTTCTCGAGGAGCTCCTCGTCGGACTCGGCGACCGTCTCGAGGAGGATCTCGCGGTACTTCTCGACGATCTCGGCCATGTCGGCCGGGATCTCCTGGATGTCGTATTTGGCGCCCATGGTGACATCACCCTTGGCGTCGCCCGCCCAGACCAGTGCGCGCATCTCGACGAGGTCGACGACGCCGATGAAGTCGTTCTCGACGCCGATGGGCAGCTGGATGACCAGGGGCTTCGCCTTGAGCTTGTTGACGATCGTGTCGACCGTGAAGTAGAAGTCGGCGCCCAGCTTGTCCATCTTGTTGACGAAGCAGATGCGGGGGACGTCGTACTTGTCGGCCTGGCGCCACACGGTCTCGGACTGGGGCTCGACGCCCTCCTTGCCGTCGAAGACCGCAACGGCGCCGTCGAGCACGCGCAGCGAACGCTCGACCTCGACCGTGAAGTCGACGTGGCCGGGGGTGTCGATGATGTTGATCTGGTTCTTGTCCCAGAAGCACGTCACAGCAGCAGAGGTGATCGTGATGCCACGCTCCTGCTCCTGCTCCATCCAGTCGGTCGTCGATGCACCGTCGTGCGTTTCGCCGATCTTGTGGTTGGTTCCCGTGTAGTACAGGATGCGCTCGGTCGTCGTCGTCTTGCCGGCATCGATGTGAGCCATGATGCCGATGTTGCGGACCTTGGTGAGGTCGGTGAGCACGTCTTGTGCCACGGGTTTTTCCTTACGTGTGGTGACGGATGTCGCGGTCCCGCCGCTCCCGTGCATGACAGGGGAGCGGCGGGATGCTGTTTACCAGCGGTAGTGAGCGAAGGCGCGGTTCGACTCGGCCATCTTGTGGGTGTCTTCGCGGCGCTTGACCGCGGCACCCAGGCCGTTCGAGGCATCCAGGATCTCGTTCTGGAGGCGCTCGGTCATCGTCTTCTCACGACGGCCCTTGGCGTAGCTGACGAGCCAGCGCAGGGCGAGCGTGTTGGCGCGGTGAGGCTTGACCTCGACCGGCACCTGGTAGGTCGAGCCACCGACACGGCGGCTCTTGACCTCGAGCGTCGGGCGCACGTTGTCGAGCGCCTTCTTGAGCGTGGCGACGGCGTCCTGGCCGTTCTTCGCCTCGACACCGCGCAGGGCCGTGTAGACGATCGACTCGGCGATGGACTTCTTGCCGTCGACGAGGATCTTGTTGACGAGCTGGGTGACGACGGGGGCGCCGTACACCGGATCGTTGACGACGGGGCGCTTGGGGGCCGGTCCCTTACGAGGCATCTAACTCAACCCTTCTTCGCGCCGTAGCGGCTACGGGCCTGCTTGCGGTTCTTGACGGCCTGGGTGTCCAGGGCGCCGCGAACGATCTTGTAGCGGACACCCGGGAGGTCCTTCACACGACCGCCACGCACGAGCACCAGCGAGTGCTCCTGCAGGTTGTGGCCCTCGCCGGGGATGTACGCGGTGACCTCGGTGCCGTTGCGGAGCTTGACACGGGCGACCTTGCGCATCGCGGAGTTCGGCTTCTTGGGCGTGGTCGTGTACACACGGGTGCAGACACCCGCCTGCTGCGGGTTCGCCTTGAGCGCCGGCGCCTTGGTCTTCGAGACCTTGGGCGAGCGACCCTTGCGAACCAACTGCTGAATGGTTGGCACGTTCTCTCCTATGTTGTGCTGCACGGTGACAGCGTTCGTGTCTCCCCCGCAGCATCCGGATCTTTCGATTCATGACGCGGCGGGCTCACATTCATCCACCGGCGCGGCAGGATGGTGCCGAGCGTTACGTGGGTGGATATGCCGTGGGGGTGGCCTGTTCGCAGACCGGTCCCTGAGATGTGAGCGAGCGGCGACCCGCCCGCTTTCCTGGGCTAGCGCCCAGGCACGGCGGACGGAGCGCGTGAGCGCACACCCGATCCATGATACGTGCGATTGGCGGGCCGGGCAAACGAGCGGCGAGATCCCCGGGCGACACTCAGCCGAAGACGAGGACGGCGACGAGCGAGACCACCGCCACGAGGGCGACGACGGATGCCGCGGCCACCACCATCACCGCGAGTCGTCGGTCGCGGCGGCGCGCGGCCGCGGGATCGCCGAGGCCGCCGATCGCCGCGCTCGGGGTGCGCGGCGGCGTCGCGGCGCGCTGGGTGTGCGTGGGCGGCACCGCGCGCGGCGTGTACACCGCGTCGGTCGGAACGGGCGCCTTGGCGACACGGGGGCCGGCCGCCGGCGCGATGACGGCGCGGGCGGTGGCCTCGGGGACGGCCGATGCGGCGGCGGCTTCGTCCGACTGCTGGGCGGCGCGACGGCGCGACTCGCGGCGCACCACGATCGTCGAGCCGTCGTCAGGATCGACGGCGGCCGGCGCCTCGCCGGACCGCCGGGGACCGGGGCCCGATCCGTGGTCGGACGACCGCGCCGGGGCATGCGCCGGCTCTCCGAGCCGCTTCGCGGTGAGCACGGTGGCGTCGTCGACCGGGTCGGACTCGACCGCACGACGCGGCGACAACACGGTCGCATCATCCACCGGCTCCGACTCGACCGCACGACGCGGCGACAACACGGTCGCACCATCCACCGGCTCCGACTCGACCACACGACGCGGCGACAACACGGTCGCACCATCCACCGGCTCCGACTCGACCACACGACGCGGCGACAACACGGTCGCATCATCCACCGGCTCCATGTCGGAGAGCGCGAGCCGCCGGTCCGACAGCAGCGTCGCCTCATCGACGGGATCGGGCCGGCGACGCGTCGCGAGGCGCGTCTCGTCGTCGATCGACTGCTCCCGGCGCGCCCGCCGCGCGGGCTGGGTGCGCTCGTCGGGTGCGTCCGTCACGCGTCGCTCCGCACGAGGCGCACCTCGGCGTCGCCCAGCAGGAACCGGTCGCCCGCCTCGACCTCGACGCCGGACGGTGCTTCGATCTCGGTCCCCATGAGCGTCGCGAAGAGCACGCCGTTGGTGGAGCCGAGGTCGGTCACGTACCAGCGGTCGTCGCGCAGCTGCAGGCGCGCGTGGGTCTTCGAGACGGTGCCGTCCTGGATGGCGATGAGCTGCGCACCGGGGTGAGCCGGATCGGCGGCCGGACGGCGGCCGAGGATGACGACCTCCGAGCCGATCTCGACGGGGTCTCCCGTCGGCGGCACGAGCGACCAGTGGGTGCGGCGCCGGCGCGCGATGATGGTCTCGTCCATCACGTCGTCGTCGTCGGGGATCTCGGGGCGGACATGCTGCGCCGACACCGACGTGCGCGCCGAGCGCGGTCCTCCCGCATCGGGAGCCCCCGCCACGGCCGAGACGGGTCCCGAGGTCTCGGCGAACCCCCCGGGATCGCTCGTGGGCGATCGCGTCGGAGCCCATGGCTCGCGTTCGTCACCCGTTGCGCCGCCTCGCGGCACGCGCACGACGGGCGGGCGCGTCAGGCCCTCCACGGGGTCGCCGGTCGTCGATGCCGGCTGCGCCGACGATCCCACTTCGTCCGACGCCAGCATCGCGGGGATGGGCGGCACCGGCGGCACCGCCGGCACCGCCGAGACCGGAGCGGGCGCGCCGGGCACGGCCCCCGTGACCTCGCTGCTGAGGTCGGTGGAGTCCGCGGCGAACCCCTGCCAGCCCGCGTCGGAGGCACCGGAGCGGCGGGTCGCGGGAGCTTCCGGGTCCTCGTCCGCGCCCTCGTCGGGAGTGCGTCCGGCGCTCGGGAGCGGGGGCGGCGCCCAGCCGCCTGCCGGCGGGGTGAATTCGCCGGTCGGAGCCGGAGTCGCGCCCGGTGCAGGATCCGGAGTCGCCGCGGAGTGGGCCGGCGCCGGCGAGAACGCCGACGGGGCAGGAGAGAAGCTCACAGGCGACGCGGGCGGGAAACCGGTGGTGCCCGGCGCCGTCGGCGGCGCGATGCTCGCGGAAGGGGCGAACGAGGGCAGGGGCGGAAGAGCGGGCGGCGTGTCGCCCGAGCGGCGCGGGCCCGACCCCCCACGGGCGGCGTGGGCGGCCGAGGCATCCGGCTCCCTGCCCACCCAGCGCGCACTGCCGAAGCCGATGATCGTCGCCCACACGGGGAGCAGCAGCACGCCGAGCACCGTCATCCCGATGGCGAAGCCGAACGCGATGCTGAGGCGATAGATCGCCATCGCGAACACGACGATGAACGCGATCTGGATGACAGGCACGAACGCGAGCACGACCAGCCAGGGCGACAGTCCCGCGAGCTGCAGCAGCACGACGGTGTTGAGGATCGGCACCCACGCCTTCCACGACTCGACCCCGGACTTGCGGAAGACGGCGGAGAGCGCGAGAGCGACCCACACGTAGAGGGCGGCGACCAGCAGGAGGCTGAGGAGCGTCCCGAAGATGACTCCAGAGGCATCGGTGGCGTTCATGGCATGGGACGCGCGGGCTCTGCCCGTCGTCTCCCCCTCTCGGCGATTCGCAGACCGGCACCGGATTCGGATGCCAGCGGACGGAGCAACGATCTCAACGATACGGTCGCGAGCGCTCCGCGCCAGAAGCCGCGCTCACGGCGCAGCGCGCGGCGCTCGGCATCGACGGTGCGCCAGTACACCTCGGCGTCGGCGGCGTCCAGCGTCGCGGACGAGAAGACCGCGCGGTCTGCCTCCGAGGCGAGCGAGGCCCCCGACGGCGACGCGAAGCTCTCGGCGAGCTCGCTGCGCGTGAGCGCGCGGGGGGCGTCGCGCCCCGCGTCGACGGCGGCGTCGACGTACTCGTCCCAGCCTCCGGCGATGCGGGATGCCGGAACCGCGGCGCGCCGCCGGGACCGGCGCCTGGACGCCTTGGCGCCCATCACGATGAGGAACGGCCCCAACGCCAGCGCCAGCACCAGCGCGACGATGCCCACGACGCGCAGCACCGGCCAGAGCCACGCGAGATCGAGGCCGGACTCTTCGTCGGCTGCGCGGTCCGACGCGGAATCCTCCTGCGTGGGATCGGGCGGGACGACCTCCTCGACGGTGTCGGGGCGCACCTCGGTCACGTTCTCGGGGTCGCGCTGCTCGGTGACCTCGAGGCTGGGCGATTGCACATGCTGGGGCGTCACGTCGATGGCGACCCACTGCCCGTCGGCCGACTGCACCTCGGTCCAGGCGGCGAGGTCGCCGGCCTGGCACGCGCCCTCGTCGCACGTGGCGAGCTGTGGTTCGGCGGCGTCCAGCCGTGCCCCGAGCACGACGCGCGCGGGGAAGCCGAGCTCGCGGGCCATGAGCGCCGTCGCGACGGCGAACTGCTCGTCGTCGCCGACTGCCGCGACGAAGTTGCCGGATGCCTCGGCGCGCGGATCGGACTCGCGCTCGAGCAGCCGCGAGAACATCGTCTCGACGCGTGCCAGCGAATGCCCCGACGCGCTCGGCTGGAAGGCGTAGTCCGACAGCTGGGTCGCCCACGCCGGAGGTTCTTCGCCCGTCGACAGGCCGTGGCTGAGATAGCCGCGCTCGCGCAGGAGCGAGACCAGGCCGTCGAGCCTCGCACCGCCTGAGCCGGTACCGTGCCGGTCCATCCACGTGCGCAGGCTCTCGGGCGCGGACGCACCGTCGGGCGAGCCGCCGGGCGCTTCGAGCTGCGACAGGTCGGCAGCGGCCGGCTCCACGCCGCTGAGGACGAAGCGATCGCCGGCCCGCAGCCCACCGCCGGCGGTCTGCACGCCGGCAGCGGCGGCGGCGTTGTAGTAGAACCGGTCGGACAGGGTCGCGGCGCGGGCGCCCGCGAACTCGACGGACCGCAGCCGCCCGGCCGTCGGCATCCAGATGCCGTCCCACGCCTCGATCGAGATCTCGGCGGCGACCGGCTCGCCCTCGCCGGCGTCCAGCGCGGACGGGACCCGCACGAACCGGCCGGCATCCGCCGTGCCGTCACCACCGCCGCTGCGGTACACCTCGCCGTCGTAGGCGTCGAGCGTGGCGACGCGCACGCGGTCAGGAAGGGTCGCCCCTTCGACCGGGTCGACGCGGAACAGCACCTCGCCGACGCGCTCGTCGGCGAACAGCGCGCGGTACTGCGCGAGCGGACTCACTTCGGCCGACAGGTCGATGTCGGGCCCGACCGCCGAGCGCAGCACGTCGCGCTCCGCCCCGCGCGCCGCGAAGGGCACGACCACGACGGCGATCGCCAGCGCCGCCGCCGTCAGTCCTGCCCCGAGAAGGGTGCGGCGACGATCGGCCGGCGACGTGCGGCGCGAGACGCGCACTCCGCTGGATGCCGCAGCCCGCTGCAGGGCGCGCACCCGCTGGTCATGCGTGCGCCAAGCCAGCCACAGCAGGCACGCCAGCAGAGCCGCCACCCCGATCGCGGTCTCGACCGGGGCGTACAGCGCGACGGGTCCGAGCCGGAGCGGCGCGCTCACCGTGGTGCGCCCGAAGAAGAGCCCGAACGACACCATTCCCAGCGCCACCGGCACAGCGGCGTACGCGGCACGGTCCTCGCGCCACGCGAGGAGCAACACGGCGCACGTGCCGACCAGGAACACCACCAGCGCCGGGACGAGCAGGTTGCGGTACGAGCCGACCGGCAGCTCGACCGTCACGAGGTCCTTCCAGCCCAGCACAAGACCGCTCGCGAGCTCGCCGAGGCCCCGCAGCAGCGCGTCGGGCGCGCCCAGCCGCGAGGGCACCGCGAGAGGGACCCCCAGCAGCAGCACCGCGACGGCGAGCGCGCCGGCCACGATCCAGCCGTTCCATCGCCACCGCCACGCCGCCGAGGCGATCAGCACACCGACGCCGGTGCCGACGGCGACGAGCAGGAGCAGGCTCGCGGAGCGGTAGATCGGCCACGCGGCGACAGCGGCCACCGCCACGATGACCGCGGCGAACACGGCGCCCGCCGCGATGCGCGGCACGAACCGGAGCGATCGCGGACGCCGGGCCGCGGCATCCGGTCTGGCATTCATGACGTCGCTCCCCTCAGCAGCAGTCCGGCCAGGTCGTCCAGCGTGCCCACCGTCAGCACGGTCAGACCCGACAGCGGCTGCATGCGGGGGTGCGCGCTCTCGTCGCAGATCACGCCGACCACGGCGGTGTCGGCGGGAAAGGCCAGCGCCGCCTGCTGGAGGCGTGTGAGGGTGACACGCGACCCCACCACGACGAAGGCGATCGACAGCCGCTCGCCCGACTCGGTGGTGAGCCGGCACACCTCGCCCACGGGCATGGTGTTCTCGAGCAGCTCGACCGAGCTGAAGCCGTCGAGCATCGGCCGTGGCGCCACGGCGGGCACCCGGCGGATCGCGCGCAGCCGTCCGCGCACGACGCGGGGGATCTCGGATCCGGTCACGATCGTCACGTCGCGGGCGTCGTGCACGGCGCGCAGGCCGAGCGACGCGGCGCACGACACCGCGAGCTCGAACTCGTCCGCGTCGGAGTACTCGGCCTCGGCGGCGGCGAGCACGACCGCCATGTGTGAGCGGCGCGACTCCTCGTACTGACGCACCATGAGCTTGCCGGTCTTGGCCGTCGACCGCCAGTGGATCTGCCGCCGCGAGTCACCCGGTGCGTACTCGCGGATCGCGTGGAAAGACATGTCGGCGTCGACCAGGCGCTTCGTCGGGCTTCCCTCCAGGTCGCGGATCAGACCTGCGCTGGTCGAGGGGAGCATCGTCGTGCGGGGATGCACATAGACCTCGTGCACGTCCTCGAACGCGTGCTCGCGCCGCAGCAGCCCGATCGGGTCGCTGCGGACGGTCGTCGCCGGGCCGACCGGCACGATGCCGCGCCGCAGGCCCGGAATCTCGAGCGGCTGCGCGACGGTGTGCCCCGGCCTCAGCAGCGGAACGCCGAACTCGACCAGCCCCGCACCGACCGGGATGTCGATCCGGCCGGGCAGTGCGATCCGGTGGCCGTCGTTGCGGACGACGATCTCTCCGGTCACGCCGTCGCCGGCCACGACCCGCTGGTGCGTGAGCGTGAGATCGACGTCGTATGCGCGCGCGCCGAACAGGAACGGCACCGCGGTGACCAGGAGGATGACGGATGCCGCGCCCGCGACCATCCACTCCACCCAGCCGAAGACGAGGCCCAGCACGAGGCCCGCCGTGGCCGCGACCACGACGAGCGTGCCCGCCGGGCGCACCGTGCGCGAGGCCCAGGTCGCGGCGGCCGCGATCGCCGCACCGGTCGCCCGCCACGCGCTCGTCCACCACACCGCAGCACGCACCAGGGCGCGTGCGCGCGGCGAGGCCACGCTCGTCGCGGTCGCGTGCGTGCGCCCGGTCGTCCCACTGGACTGGACCGTGCGGGTCAGGCGCGACTCGGTGAGGCTCATGCGGCGACGGCTTCGGTTCAGACGGCTTCTCGGCGGGCGGGCGGTGCGACGTCGAGCAGCACCTGGCCGACGACGGTCTCTTGCGTGACGCCGTCGAACTCCGCCTCGGGGTGCAGGATCAGCCGGTGCGACAGCACCGGCACGGTCAGGGCCTTGACGTCGTCGGGAGTCGCGTAGGTGCGACCCTGCGCCGCCGCACGGGTGCGGGTCGCTCGAGCCAGTGCGAGGGCGCCGCGGATGCTGACGCCCAGCCGCACCTCGTCGGCCGAGCGGGTGGCGTCCACGAGCCGGGCGATGTAGTCCAGCACCAGCGCGTCGACGTAGACCTGACTGGCGAGGTCGGCCATTCCCACGAGCGCCTGCGGCGTGATGATGGGTGAGAGGTCGGCCGTCGCGACCGCCGCGCCGTCCAGGATGCGGACGGTCGCGGCGTGGTCGGGGTAGCCGAGCGATGCGCGCATCATGAAGCGGTCGAGCTGCGCCTCGGGAAGGCGGTACGTGCCCGCCTGCTCCACGGGGTTCTGCGTCGCCAGCACGAGGAAGGGAACGCCGACCTGGCGCGAGACGCCGTCGATCGTGACGCGTCCCTCCTCCATGACCTCGAGCAACGCCGACTGGGTCTTCGGGCTCGCGCGGTTGATCTCGTCGGCCAGCACGATGTTGGCGAAGATGGGGCCCGCGTGGAACTCGAAGACGCCCTCCTTCTGGTCGTACACGCTCAGACCGGTGATGTCGCTGGGGAGCAGGTCGGGAGTGAACTGGATGCGGGTGTTCGAGCCCTGCACGGACTGCCCCATGGCCCGCGCGAGCGAGGTCTTGCCGGTGCCGGGCACATCCTCGAGCAGGACGTGGCCGTCGCTGAGCATCGCGGTGAGGACCAGCTCGACGACGTGGCGCTTGCCCAGCACGGCGCGCTCGACGTTGTCAGCGATCTGCCCGAACGTCTGCGCGAACCAGTCGGCCTGATCCTGGGTGATGGTCATGTCGTGATCGTCCTTGCTGTTCTGGCGGGCGGGGCAGTCGGATGCGGTGCGGCGGTGCCGACCGAAGGTCAGGGGCCGGGCGGGGTGCCCTCGTCGGGCGGGGTGCCGGGGTTGCACTCCACCGTCCGCAGGGTCTGCGAGGCGGCGTCGAGGTTCCACGCGGCGTTCCAGCCGACGCTGACGGTGACGCCTTCGACGCTCACCGCGTTCGCCGGCACCTGCCACGAGCCGGCGGTGTAGGTCAGCGCCGCGCCGCCCTCGTCGCGGAAGACGATGCCGGCGTCCGACCACGTGAAGATCCCGTCGCCGTTGCTCGAGTCCTCGCCCCGCTGCAGCGTCGTGCCGGCCGTGCAGGACTGGATCGACCAGCTCGCCTGCACCTGGTACGGGGCACTTCCGGCCGCGGGAACCACGCGCGCACGGGCTGACTCGTTGCCCCAGAGCCGGTGCCGGTAGAACACGTCGATGCCGGGATCCTGGTCGTAGACGCTGGTGCCCTGGTTCCAGCCCTCGAAGTGCACCTCGTTGCTGCGCGGCGGGTCTTCGTCCGAGGCTGGGTCGGCGACGATGCGCCACCGCGCCTGCTGGCCCTCGATGACGGGCCTGCGGTCGACGACGAAGGTGTAGCCACGGGGAGCCGCGTCGCTCTGTGTCGCCCGGACGCTCGCCTCGGCGCTGGCATCGCCGAACACGTCATCGCCGTACCAGGACTCGACGCACACGAAGAAGTCGTACTCCTCGCCGTCCTCGAGCCCCGGAAAGGACGCGGTCGCCCCGCCGCTCACAGGATCGCAGCGGTGCCGGTCTTCATGACGGACGATGTGGTAGCGCAGCTCCGAGTCCGTGCCGTTGGGCTGCGCAGTGGCCACAGCGCTCACCGTCGCCAGCCCGTCGCCGGTGGACTGCGAGCTCAGCGACAGCGTCACGTTCTGCGGCGCACCCACGCCGTGGGCGTCCACGGTGACGGCCTCGCCCGATGGCCGCCCGCCGAGTCCGGGCGGCAGGGAGTAGCGCGAGTAGGGCGTGATCGTCACGGGCGTTCTCGAGTTCGATCCCACGCGGAAGCGTGGCACCTCGACGCTGTCGTCGTTGCGCCCCACCGAGACGCGCACCGTCTCGCCCGCGGGGCTCGAGATCTCGAGCGTGCCGGTCTCGGACGCGTCGACGCCCTCGATGGCGAGCGAGATGATCCCGCCGTCGCCGTCGGTCACGACGGGCGACCACGCCACGCGCGACGGGGTGCCCGGGGTGTCGTACGCCCACGCGACGGTGCGCACGCTGCCCCGCGACTCGCCGACGCCGTTGACCGCCCACGCCTCGTACGCGCGCTGCTCGCCGTTGGGCGCCGGGATGGCCGGGCACACGCCGTCGGCCGAGCAGCGCGCGACCTCCTGGCCGCCGGTGCGGACGACGAACCCGCTCAGACCGGGATACGCCAGGCGCGCCTCGCCGGGATCGACCCGCAGCGAGACGGTGCCGTCCGCGTATCCGGTCTGCGCGAGGCTCGAGGGCGCCTTCGGGAAGCCCTGCAGATCCAGCAGTACGCGTCCGTCGCGCTCGGAGTTGGTGATGCGGCCCTGCGCGTCGCGCACCGAGAACGCCGCGGTGCAGGTCGCACCCGGGGCATCCGCCGTCCACGATGCCGTCACGTTCGTGGCGGACGTGACGGCGAAGCTGACGCCGACGCACGCGCCGGTCGTGCGGACGTCGACGACTTCGAGCGGCGTGCGCGGGAGCGGATTGACCTCTCCGCCGGCGCCGATCACCGAGACGCTGCACGACGAGCCGGATGCCTGGGAGCACTGCTTCACGACCGAGCCGCCCTGCGGGAGGGTCGACGGCGCGGCCCCCACCCGCAGGATGAGGCGCGCCGGGGCGACGGCCGGGTGACTCGTGACCGAGATGAGTGCCGCCTCCTCCGAGCCGGGCAGGGCACGATCGGCGCCGGTGACGGTGAGGACGGAGCCTTCCTGGGTGACCTCGAACGATCCGCCGCCGTGTTCGACGGCGTAGCGGATGCCCTCCCAGTCCTCGCGCAGCTGCCACGTCGTCATGTTGCGCAGATCGAAGGTGGCCGTCTCGCCGGGCCCGACGGTGATCGATCCCGGGCGCAGCTCGGGCTGCGGATCGCGGGGCTCCACCGTGACCGGCACCGACAGCAGCGTCCAGTCCTCCTTGCCGGCGATGCGCACCGGCACCTGGCAGGCATCCACCCACGGCGCACCGGCGCCGGCGTCGTAGCGCACGACCGTTCCGGACTCGACCGCGCACACCGCCTCGGCGCGCGCGCCCGACGCGCGCACGTCGGCCCCGACCTCGATGCGGCTCCCGCGCGGCCGCGCGACGAGATCGGTCATGTCGAACGTCGTGGACTCGGTCTCCTCCACCTCGGGCGGCGCCGCACCGGCGCGAAGGCTCAATGCGAGGTCCTCGTCGCCGGGCACCTTGAGGAACCCGTACGTGGTCACCGTCTCCGTCTCGTCGCCGGCCTGCGCGGTCTCGCCCGTCACCGCGAACGGGATGAGGCGCGTCTTGGCCGGAAGCTCGCCGCGCAGCCGGGTGCCGTCGACCGAGACCCCCTCCGGCTCGCCCCACAGCGACACCTCGAGGTCGGCGACCTCGCCGCCGGACCACATGACCTTGTCATCGAGCACATCGACGCCGCGCGGGAACTCGTCACGCGACTCGACCGTCAGGATCGTGTCGGCCACGACGGGGTAGTCGGGCACGTTCTCGCGCACCACCTCCACCACGATGAGGCCGCGGCCGGTGTTGCCCGAGGTGGACTCGACGTCGTACAGGAACGACATCGTCGCCGGCTCGGCGCCGGCCTCGATGACGACGGTCGCGTCGTCGATCGTGCGGATGTGCTCGTCCAGGCGCGCGTACTCGGGGTTCTCGCTGCCGTCGACGAGGTTCGTCGGCACGTCGGGGCGGATGTCGGTCACCTGCAGTGCGCCCAGTGTCGGATCGAGATCGTTCGACAGCGGACTGACGCGGATCGAGTTGCCCTCGCCGGCCTGCACCTGCACATAGTCCGTGAAGGTGACGGGGCTCGGGTTGGCCTCGCCGTCCAGCACCCCCACCCGGACGGTGCCCTCGGCCGTCTCGCCGAAGGCGTCCACGACGCGGTAACGGAAAGCGACCTGGCCCTTGTCGCCCGGCACACTCGAATAGAGGATCGACGCGCCGTCCGCCGAGATCGTCGCGGCGCCGCGCTCGGGCTGCTGCACGATGCGATCGAGCGTCACGACGTCACCGTCGGGATCCATCCCGAAGCCGTCGAAATCGATCAGCGCAGACTGCCCGCTCAGCGCGCGGCCCTGGAGGGTATCGGCCGTGGGGGCGCGGTTCGCGTCGTCGTCGATGACGCGCACGCGCACCGTCGCGGTGTCGGCGAGCGTCGGCGCACCCGTCGTGAACACCGAGTAGTCGATGCCGTACTCGCCCGGCTCACTGGGGGCGAGGTAGCGCAGCACATCCCCGGCGGCGAACGCGAGCGCGGCATCCGTCGACGACACCACCGACGCCGCATTGAGGGTCGGCCGGCCACCGGCGGGCGAGATGTCGTTGTCGAGCACGGGGATGTCGATCTGGGCGCCGGCGCGCACCACGACGCTGTCGTCGACGGCGATGGGCGCCAGCTCCGGCGCGGGCGGCAGCAGATACACCGTGGCCTCGCCCTGCACCTGGGCGCCCTCGTCGGCGGTGCCATCGCTCACGGTGTACGAGACCGTGCCGAGACGTCCCGGGCCGCCGTCGGGCGTCGTCCCCGACACGCGGAGGTGATTCTGACCGACGGCGTCGACCGACAGGGTGGCGCCGTCCGCGGCCGTGGCCACCACGTCGCTGAGCAGCAGCACGCGACGAGTGGGGTTCGACACCGCCTCGAACACGTCGAGGGTCGCATCCTGCTGGGGATGCACGAAAGCCACCACGGGCGAGGTCGCCAGCTGGGCCGGAGCGTCGGCGGGCAGGAGCGTGATGCGCGCGGTGCCGGTGGCGCTGCTCACGCCATCCGTCACGGTGAAGTCGACGCGGAAGGTGCCGGCATCCTGCGCGGTGAAATCGAACGAGGTCGACCCGCCCACCACCGTCGCCGTCGCCGCGGCGTCGTCGAGCACGCGCACCGACTCCAGTGACAGCGTGCCGGCCGTGCCGGTCACATGGTCGGCCACGTCGACGGTCATGCTCGAGGCCACCGTGTCGAGCACCGCGAACGACTGCGCCACCAGCTGCGGCTGCGGCGACACCCGCACGACGAGCGACTTCACCGCGGTCTGGCCGTGCGTGTCGGCGACCGTGACGGCCAGCTCGATCTGCTGCTCGCCGCCGTCCCCGGCGTCACTGTGCTGATAGACGACGTCGCCGCCCGGAGTGCCCGCGACGCTGCCCACGCCGGTCACGTTCTGCACGCCCAACAGCAGCAGCGGATCACCCTCGGGGTCGACCCATCCCGGCAGGACCGGAACGGTGACAGTGCCGCCGCGCGCCACCTCGGGCTCGGGCCATTCCACGAGGCACCGGTCGACGCCGCACCACTCCGGCGCACTGTCGACCGAAGAAGCCGCGACCGAGAGCGTCACGGTGGCGGGCTCGGAGGTCAGCCCGTCCTGGGTCGTGCCGTCGGTGACCGCATACGAGAACGTCGCCGACCCGGTGGCCCCGGGCTGCACGCGCACCGCGAACCGCTGACCGTCATCGGTGACCGTCACGGTGCCGAATCCGGGATCCAGCCCCGTGACCGAGCGCGGGTCGATCGCGAGGACGTCCTCGTTGGGATCGTGGTCGTTCATCAGCACCGGCAGCGATGCCAGGCTTCCCGCCCGCACGCCGAACGCGTCGGGCTCGGCGATCGGAGGCTTGGGGTCGAGCACGACCTGCAGCTGCTCCTGGCTGGGAACGGCGGCAGGGTCGGTGCGGTCATCGAGCGACCAGTCCTGGCTCGACGCGATGAGCTCGCCGCCCGGCACCGACCACGCCCACCCCGAGCGCGTCTCGTTGAGGATCATCGCCGAGCCGGTGGCGACGAAGATCGGCCGCCGTTCGTCGGGCATCGACTCCGCCCCGTAGTCGAGCGCGATCGTCTCGCCGCCGGTGCGCCACAGCGTCCCGCCCGTCTCGCCCTGCGGCAGCCAGGCGGCGTAGACCTCGCCGTCGTGAGGCATCGGCTGGGCCGGCGTGCCGAGCACGGCCCCGGTGCCGGTGCCCACCTCGACATCCATGTCCGAGCCGTCGGCGGGCACGCGCACGAGCGAGGTCTCGTCCGCGAGGTACATGTCCGACCCGGTCGCGTCCGGTGCCCCGACGACGACCGTGCCGGTGGTCGGAGCGGAGGCTGCGGCATCCGTCCCGCGCAGCCAGACGTCGCCGTCCTCGGTGTCGACGACCGCCCACGTGTCACCGGCGGCGGTGATCGCGGGCTCGGTGATCCCGTCGGCATCCAGCGGATCGCGGCCGCGCACGGTCGACTCGGCGATGTCCCAGCGCAGCACCGAGCCGTCGGCGCGTGAATAGCTGAACAGCACGCCCCGTTCATCGACCGCGACGGCGTCGGCGGCGTACTGGGGCGCGTCTTCGTCGTCGGACGGGAAGGGGTCGAGCTGGGCCGTCGCGCCCGCCGAGAGGAGCCCGGCGAAGACGGCACCCGAGTCGGTCAGATACGCGACGTAGTCCCCCGCCGTGACCACGTCGGTGGTGCCGGCCGGAGTCGAGGTCGAGGCCTGCAGCGCCTCTTCGTCGAGGTCGGTCGGCTGCGCCTCGTCGATGCGCGTCACCTTGCTGTAGCTGTCGCTGAACAGGTACGCCGCCTCGCCCGTCTGCACCACCTGGTCGGGATTGCTGATGCTGCGCACGGTGTCGAGCTCGCCGATCGAGGTGTTCACGCGCGCATAGCGGCGCCCCTCTCCGGTCTGCAGCGCCCACACCGACGTGTCGACCTCAGGCGTCTCTTGCGCGTCGAGCCCGGGCCACACCACGCTCGCCCCGATCACGACGGCGGCGGCAGCGCCCGCCGCGACCAGCCCCGCGACGCTCCGGCGCCGCATCACAGCACGCCCACGGCGTACAGCGTCGCCACCACGGCGACGGCGCCGAGCACGAGGCCCGCGCCGATGCCCGCGACCCAGGGCAGCGCACTGTGGCGTCGCGGCGCGGGAGCCGAGATGTCGGTGTCCTCATCACGGGCCAGGGCCGCGACGCCGGTGCCCGAACGTGTCTTGCGGGTGGTGTCGCGCTCCACACGCGAGCGCGCCGGTCCGCGCAGGGCCGAGTCCCCGAAATCGACGGGGGCGGATGCCGCGGACCAGTCCGCATCGGGAACCTCGAGCGGCGTCGGGTGCTGGCCGAGCTCGGCCTGCACCTCGCGCAGCGCCTCACCGAAGGCACGGGCGGACGGCTGCCGGTTCGCCCCATCGCGGCTCATGGCCGTGGCCAGCACCCGCTGCAGCGACGCCGGCACATCGGCTCGGGGAATCTCGACGTAGCCCGCGCGCGCGATGCGCCGCCGCAGCAGCTCCTTGGTGTTCTGGCCGCGCTCGCGCCGCTCGAAGGGACTGTGCCCGGCCAGGAGCGAGTACACGGTTGCCCCGAGGCTCCACACCTCGCTGCTCACGGTGCCCGCCGTCTGCTCGGCGACGACCTCGGGCGCGCTCCACGGGATCGACATCGCCAGCACCTCGTCCGCGGTGCGGCGCAGCAGCGAAGAAGAGATGCCGAAGTCGGCGAGCACGGGCGTGCCGAAGGTGGTGATGAGGATGTTGCTCGGCTTGACGTCGCGATGCACAAGGCCGGCGCGGTGCGCGGACTCCAGCGCACTCGCCATGCGGACGCCGATCGCGAGCACCTCGTGGACCGGGATGCGCTCGACGCGATAGCGCTGCGCGAGCGAACCGGGGCAGTACTCCATCACGATGTACGGGCGGCCGTCCGCCGAGATGCTCGCCTGGTAGACCGTCACGATCGAGGGATGCGCCGACAGGTGCGCGAGGACGTCGGCCTCGGCGTTGAACATGCGCCGCAGCTCAGGGTCGCGCACATCGCTGGGCATGACCTTGACCGCGACGTTGCGACGCGGCATGTCCTGCTCGTACAAGAAGACATCGGCGAAGCCGCCTGACCCCAGCGGGCGGATGTAGGCGAGTCCGGGCAGGATCGGAGGCGCCGAAGGAAGCCGTGTGGCCACCTCACCTCCAGCTGCCGACGATGGGCCCGTGGGCCTATGCCAAGGACGACTCCTGCCGAGAAGCGGCAGCAAACCCGGCAATGCTAACAAAGCCACCTGCGAGAGCGCCCCGCGCACCCCGGTCTGTGGAGTATCCTGCCCCTCCGCTCCTGATGCGAAAACACCAGTCCGTCACTCGACACGCCTGGCTCTGGCATCCGTCACCGGCGTGTCGTCGTCACCCGCCGGTGTTTTCGCACGGTGGCAGGAGCTGAGCAGCCGACCGCGGTGAACTCGCCGGCGGGAAGACAACGAAGGGCGACGGATGCCGCGGCTCAGGGCTGGTGCGGATCGTTCGGGTCGAACGGCGCGTCGAGCGACCGCGTGAGCTCGGCGAGCATCGCCTCGATCTGCGGTTCGACGAACTCGGTGACGGCAGCCTGGATGCGCAGCCGGTGGTGCAGCAGGATCGTGCACACTTCGCGCCCGACCATGTTGGCGTAGTCGTCGGCCAGGCCCACCTCCTGACGCAGCGCGGCTTTGGCCTCTTCGGTCAGCGGCGGAAGGTCAGGGATGCCGACAGCCGCTTCTTCCGCCATCCCTGCGATCGTGAACAGGAACGGCGCACCGGGCAGCGGATCAGGGTCCAGCGGCAAGCCCTCGAACTCGGGGTCCAGGCCCTCGGCCGGCCGGTAGCTGCGGGCGCGATTGCGCGCCGCCTGCTGGTCGAGCTCGGCCTGCAGCATCGGCAGGTTCAGTGCCGTGTATTCGGCCACCGCGCGGTCGACGATCGTCTTGACACGGGTCGACAGGCCGTGCTGCACACCGTGCGGCACGTCGGCGCCGAGGCCGGCCGCCGACAGCACGGGCGACCCGAAGCAGCGGCGGCACGGAGCCACGCGCCCGCGGTGCGTCGCCGGCTCCCAGCGGGGCAGCCATGCGAGCCAGGCGTCCACCGCCTGGCTGACTTGTGTCTCGAGCGACCGCTCCACGGCTCCACGGTACTCCCCCTCCCCTCTCCCCTCTCCCCTCCCTCCTCCCTCCCTCGCTCCTCTTCCGCCGAGCATGTCGGTTTCTCACCGAGCATGTCGGTTTCTCGCCGAGCATGCCCACATGCTCGGCGCAGAACCCACATGCTCGGCGCAGAACCCACATGCTCGGCGGGCGGGGCGGGGCGGGGCGGGGGCGGGGACAGGGGGCGGGGACAGAGGGGCGGGGTCAGGCGTCTTCCCAGGGCCAGCGGGGGCGACGGGCACGGGTGCGCACGAGCGCGATGCCCGACCACGCACAGACGAAGGCCGCGGCCGCGACGGCGAGGCCGAACCACGACGTCGCGAGGCGGCCCGAGACGGCAGTGGCCACCGCGAGATCCGTGCCGGTCGCGAGTGCGGCGATCCACACGCCCCCGACGTACGCGACGAAGCACGCCGCCGCCGTCCACACCGCGCCCCAGAACGACGGATGCCCCGGCACGGCGCCCCGTGCACCGTCAGGGCCGGACCGGCCCGGGCCCGTGGGCCCGGGCGGTGCCGCGCCGGGCGGTGCCGCGCGGGGCGGTGCCGCCCGGCGCGGGGCCGCGCCGGGCGGGGCCGTGGCATCCGTCGGTCCTGCCCGTCCGATCGCGGCCCAGAGGCCACCGGCGAAGGCGAGGGTCGCCAGCACGAATCCGGTCGCACCCGGGATCTGCCCGAGGCCCGGCGTATCGATGACGGCCTCGCCGGTCGCGAGGCTCGTCATGCCCAGGCCGAAGATCGCGAGCGCCACGAAGCCGATCGTGGCGAAGGCGAGCGCCGTCAGCGGGCGGACCGGACCGCCCTCCGCCTGCGGCGCCTCGGACATCTACTGCCGAACGAGCTGCGGGCCCGCCTCGAGCGTGCGCTCGTACTCGCGCTGCGCCTCGAGGTTGAGCTCGGTGACACGCTTGCCGCGGGCGGCGACCCACGCACCGAACCAGATCGTGAGCTCGCGCCCGATCACGAACGCCGCGATCGCCAGCGGGGCCAGCAGTTCGGCCCCGACCAGCTGCGCGCCCTCGCTGGCCGTGAGCATCCAGAACGGGGCCTGGAACAGCGCACCGAGGATGTGGCCGCCGTACGCGGCGATGCCGACCAGCAGCCCGAGCACCACCCACGCGCCCCAGCGGCCGCGGTTGATGATGGCGCCCAGCAGCCAGAAGGCGAGGAAGAACACGATCACCGGAACCCACAGCGACCACGTGCCGAGCGCCTCGAGGGCCGTCGTGCCGACGTTGTCGCCGGTGACGTCGCCCGCGAGGGCACCGAAACCCATCCACGCGGCGAAGTAGAGGACGGCGAAGGCCAGCGCGGCGAGCAGTCCGATCGCGCCGGCAGCGCCGCGGTTGCCGCGGGGGCGCGGCGCCTCGGGCGCCTGGACGAAGATGGGCTGCGGAGCGTATGCGGGACCCGCGACGGCGGTCTCGGCGACCGGCTCGCTGGGAGTCACCACCGGAGCGTGGACCACGGTCGGCGCATCGTCGTCGGCCGACGAGTACACCGCGGTGTCGGACGGCGTGCTGCGGTAGTCCAGGGCTGCCGCCTCCTCCGATTCCCACGGGTCGGGCTCGGCCTCAGCGGGAGCGGCGGGGGCGGATGCGGCGGCGCTCGGCCCCGCGTCCTCGGACGTGTCCGCGGCGTCGGCCCGCGCGGCAGTGGCATCGGCGGACTCTGGAGCGTCCGCCTCCTCGGATGCGGCGGCGCGCGCGGCCGCGTCACGACGGGCGGCTTCTGCCTCGGCCAGGCCCTCGTTGGCGCGACCGACGACATCATCGACGTTGCCGGGCTCCTCGACGGGCTCGCCGTAGGACGACTTGGGGTCACTCATCGCAGGCACTCCTCACCGCGGGGACGCTTCCCGCAGTGCGAGAGTAGTCCCCGCTTCCCCGCTCACGGCGCAGGCGTGCCGTGAGATTGCGGCGCGGTGCACGAGGTGGGCCGACGGGATGCCTCTACGCTGGCGCCATGGCACACCGAGCATCACGGCTCGCAGCGGCGGCGGCATCCGTCTTCGTCGCCGCTCTGCTCTCGGCGTGCGCCCCCGAGGCGGGCGGCAGCGGGTCCGGCGGCGCCGGTCGGCCGAGCACATCGCCCTCCTCCTCGTCGTCGTCCACATCCTCGCCCCGGGGGACGCCGACCCCTTCAGCCACGGCATCGGCCGACATCCCTGAGGACTGCCTCGCGCTCGTCGACGACGACGTGCTGGCCCAGCTGGAAGGCACCCCGCTGAACGACCCGGCGTTCGCGCCGACGGGTCCGCAGCCCGACGGCAGCCTGGTGTGCGTCTGGCGCGATCCCGCCACCGACACCACCGGCCTCATCACGACCATCACGTACCTCTCGCGCGGGCCGGCACTGGACCTGCTCAACCAGCTCGCCGACGACGAGGGGTTCACGTGCTACACGCCCGACGGCGGCACGCGGTGCGAGAAGACGTGGCAGAACGAGACGTATCCGGTCACCGACGGGCGCACGCTGTTCTGGCGCGACGACATTCTCATCGACACGAGCTTCTCGAACCTCGCGCCGAGCGGATACACCGCATCCATCGTGACGAGCCTGTTCGAGTAGCGGGCTTCGCGGTTCAGCCGAAGACGTGGCGCTCCAGGCGGGCGCCGTACTCCTCGGGATGCCACGGCGACTCGATGCTCGCCAGCCACAGGTCATCGCGCAGCGTGTGCTCTTCGAGCACCCCGCCGCTGGTCCGCACGCACACCAGGGCGGCATCGGAGGTCGTGCACGAGAACCCCTGACCGGCGAACGCCGCCTCGGCGATCGGCCGCGCATCCGCCGGCACGCGCGACAGCGTCGTGACCACGCCGCCCGACGCGAAGCTCCAATCGCACGTGACCAGCACCTCCGGTGCCACCGCCTCCACGAGCGATGCCGCCTGGGTCGCCGGCGGCGCCGCGGTCTGACCGAGCAGCGAGCCGCCCTGCCACGTCAGCTCGTTCCACAGGTCGTCGGGGTACAGCGTGCGGCAGTCGATCGGGCCGCCCTCGGCCGCCTGCATCGCGGGCGACGGCTCCCCTGTCGGCGCGGGCTCGGGCGTCGTGGCTCGCCGCAGCGTCTCGCCGATCCACGCCATCGTCACGGGCACCATGGGCAGCGACAGCCACACCAGTGCGCCGACGACCACCGCGCAGATCACGCCCGCGGGCACGGCGATCCACGAGTTGCGCCCGCCGATGCGTGCCATGGGCTCCCACCTCCGGTTAAACGGTAAGGCGCGACGACGGATGGCCCGGCACGGCGCGCAGTGAGAGCCCGGTGTCGGCAGGGGACGCGGATATTACTCCCCCGGGTCGCGGGAGTGAAGCCCCTCGGTCAGGGAGGGGGCAGCGGCGACGGTATCGGGACGACGCACTCGATCAGGCACCCCGTGATCGGCCCCGGCGTCGTCCCGAGCAGAAGGAGTGTGAGATGACGACTCATGAGATGGGATCCGGCCCCGCAGGCGAGCAGGGCGGCGCCCGCGAGCGCACGGTCGAGGCGGTCGCCGAGGCGGATGCCGCCGCGATGCATGTCGCGGATGTCGCGGGAGATGAAGCGGGGAAGGTCGCGCGGGATGCCAAGGACGCCGCCCGCGGGTTCTTCGAGGAGACGCGCACGCAGCTGTCGGAGCAGGCCTCGAGCCAGCAGCAGCGGGCGGCGGAAGCGTTGCGTGCGACGGGCGATGAGTTCTCCGAGATGGCGCAGTCGTCTGGCGCGAGCGGCATGGCGACCGGCGTGGTGCGCGGACTCGGCGACCACACGAAGCGGGCCGCGTCCTGGCTGGAGCAGCGCGAACCGGGCGATCTGGTGCGAGAGGTGCGCGGATTCGCGCGACGCCACACGGGTGTGTTCCTCGTAGCGGCTCTGGGCGTCGGGCTGGTCGCGGGACGGCTGACGCGCGCCCTGGTCTCGAACGGTGACGGTTCCGGCGGCGCGGCCGACTCGAGCGCGGGTGGGCAGAGCGGCGCATCGAGAGAACCTCGCGCCACACCCGTGACCGCCGGCGGAGCCGGGGCGGTCGGCGGAGTCGGCGCGTCCGGCGGGACCGGCGCGTCCGGCGGAGTCAGCGCGTCCGGCGGGACCGGCGCGGCCGGCGCGGGCATCGGCGGGCAGCGCGGCGAGGGCGCACTGGGCGGCGCCTCCCCCGAAGGCGAGGCCAACGACGCTGGGACGCTGCGGCGTGGGATGAGCCGTCCGGACGTGCTTCCGGCCGACGCGAGCGCCCAGGACGAGTGGGCGCCGAGAGACGGAGCACAGCGATGAGCGATATGCCGACACCGTCGCAGCAGAAGGCGGCGACCACGTCCGTCGGCGAGCTCGTCGGCGAGGTATCGCGCGACCTGTCGGAGCTGATGCGCAAGGAGCTGGAGCTCGCGAAGGCCGAGCTGGAGGATTCCGCGAAGAAGGCGGGCGCGGGCGCGGGCCTGCTCGGCGGCGCGGGCTATGCGGCATCCATGACGCTGCTCTTCCTGTCGATCGCGCTGTGGTGGGCCTTGGCGACGCTGGTCGGCGGCGGGGGGTCGGGGATCATCGTCGCGCTGGTGTGGGGAGTCGTCGCGGGCGTCCTCTACAGCGTCGGCATGAGCCGCCTGAAGGCCGTGCGAGGGGCACCCCGCACCGTCGAGACCGTCAAAGAGATCCCAGAAGCACTGAAGAGGAACGAGGAGAACCGATCATGAGCAACACCGAACAACTCCGCGCCGAGATCGAGGTGACGCGCGACGAGCTCGGCCGCGACGTCGACGCGCTGGCCGACAAGGTCACGCCCGGCAAGGTGATGGAGCGGCAGAAGACCCGCCTGCGGCGAGCGATCGACGGCGTCAAGACGCGCGTCATGGGAATGGCCGAGGATGTCGGCGATTCGGTGACGTCGGCCACGGACTCGGCGGCGCACGGCATCGGCGAGCTTCCCCAGACAGCGGCCCGAAAGGTGCAGGGAGCGCCGTTGGCCGTCGGCCTGGTCGCGCTCGGCCTCGGCTGGCTCGCCGCCTCGATGGCCCCGCCCACCGATGCCGAGCGGCGCATCGCCCGATCGCTGCGCGATGCCGCACAGCCGCTGGTCGACAGCGCCGCCGAAGGCGCCAAGGAACTGGCGTCCCAGCTCGAGCAGCCCGCACGGGATGCCGTGGAGCAGGTGAAGGCGAGCGCCGAGGACGCCGCGACCGAGGTGAAAGAAGAGGCGCAGGCCGCCGCCGGCCACGTGAAAGAGAACGTCGGGGGCGGCTCGTCCGGTTCGGCCGACGACCGGCCCTGACGACTCGGCCTCATCCGGCAACGACGAACGGCCCCGGCGTGATGCCGGGGCCGTTCGCTTTAACCTGAGATCTCGCTACGCTCGCAGCGCTCGCGACTCAGTTGTAGTCGGTTGTGAAACCGTCGGTGGAGAAGCTGTCGAAGTCGACGTAGCTCAGGTCGGCGTCCGAGTAGGCGCCGTCCGAGGCGAAGATGCGGTTGGGGTACCGCTCGCTCTTTGCCTCCTCCGTCGCCTCGACCGTGACGTTGCGGTACTTCGCAAGTCCGGTTCCGGCGGGGATGAGCTTTCCGATGATGACGTTCTCCTTCAGGCCGACGAGCGGGTCGCTCTTGCCCTCCATCGCCGCCTGGGTGAGGACGCGCGTCGTCTCCTGGAACGACGCGGCCGACAGCCACGACTCCGTCGCGAGCGACGCCTTCGTGATACCCATCAGCTCCGGACGACCCGACGCGGGGCGCTTGCCCTCGGCCACGGCCGCGCGGTTCATGTTCTGGTAGCGCTTGAAGTCCACCAGCTCACCCGGCAGCAGCGTGGTCTCGCCATGGTCGACCACGGTGACCTTGCGCAGCATCTGACGGACGATGACCTCGATGTGCTTGTCGTGGATCGGCACGCCCTGCGAGCGGTAAACGCCCTGGACGCCGTTCACGAGGTACTTCTGCACCTCGCGGGCACCCTGCACGCGCATGACCTCCTTGGGGTCGAGCGTTCCGACCTGAAGCGGCTGGCCGACCGTGACACGCTGGCCGTCCTCGACCAGCAGCGTCGCGCGCTTGAGCACCGGGTAGACGTGCGGCTCGTCGCCGTTGTCGGGCGTGAGGATGACCTTCTTGCTCTTCTCGGTCTCGTCGATCGTGATGCGGCCATCGGCCTCAGCGATCGGCGAGGCACCCTTGGGGGTGCGGGCCTCGAACAGCTCCTGCACGCGGGGAAGACCCTGCGTGATGTCATCCGCCGACGCCGAACCACCGGTGTGGAAGGTACGCATCGTCAGCTGCGTGCCGGGCTCACCGATCGACTGCGCCGCGATGATGCCCACGGCCTCGCCGATGTCGACGATCTTGCCGGTGGCCAGCGAACGGCCGTAGCACTTCGCGCACACGCCGACGGCCGACTCGCACGTGAGCACCGAGCGCACCTTGATCGACTCGACACCCGCGCCGACGAGCTTGTCGATGAGCACGTCGCCCACGTCGTCTCCGGCGGCCGCGAGCACGTCGCCGCTCGGCGCCGTCACGTCGGCAGCCAGCGTGCGGGCGAACACCGAGTTCTCGACGTTCGCGTCGCGCACGAGCTCACCGTCGGCGCCCGGGGCGGCGATGGTGAACTCCAGGCCCTTGGTCGTGCCGCAGTCCTCCTCGCGGATGATGACATCCTGCGAGACGTCCACGAGACGACGGGTCAGGTAGCCCGAGTCGGCCGTACGCAGAGCCGTGTCTGCCAGACCCTTACGCGCACCGTGCGTCGCGATGAAGTACTCCGCCACCGACAGTCCCTCGCGGTACGAGGAGATGATCGGACGCGGGATGATCTCACCCTTGGGGTTGTTCACCAGGCCTCGCATACCCGCGATGTTGCGGATCTGCAGCCAGTTACCACGAGCACCCGACGACACCATCCGGTTGATGGTGTTGTCTTCCGGGAAGTTGTCGCGCATGGCCTTCTGGACCTCGTCGGTCGCCTCGGTCCAGATCTTGATGAGCTCCTGACGACGCTCGGCGTCGGTGGTGAGACCCTTCTCGAACTGGTCCTGCGCCTTCGCGGCCTTCTTCTCGTAGCCCGCGACGATCTCGCCCTTGTTGGGGGGCGTGAGAATGTCGCTCAGCGCCACCGTGACACCCGAACGGGTGGCCCAGTAGAAGCCGGCGTCCTTGATGCGGTCCAGCGACGCCGCGACCTCCACCTTCGGGTACTCCTCGGCCAGCTTGTTCACGATCTGCGACAGCTTGCCCTTGTCTGCCTGCTCACGCACGAACGGGTAGCCCTTGGGCAGCGTGTCGTTGAAGATCGCCTGGCCGAGCGAGGCGTCCACGAGACCGTGGCGCTCGTAGCCATCGGGGGCTTCGCCCTCGAGGAACGTCAGGCCGGGGACGCGGATGCGGACCTTGGCCTGCAGGTCGAGGGTGCCCTCGTCCTTGGCCAGGATCGCCTCGCCGACCGAGCCGAACACACGACCCTCACCGGCTGCGCCCGCCTTGACCGTGGTCAGGTGGTGCAGGCCGATGATCATGTCCTGCGAGGGCAGGGTCACCGGGCGGCCGTCGGACGGCTTCAGGATGTTGTTCGAGGCGAGCATCAGGATGCGGGCCTCGGCCTGAGCCTCGACCGACAGCGGCAGGTGCACGGCCATCTGGTCGCCGTCGAAGTCCGCGTTGAAGGCGGCGCAGACGAGCGGGTGCAGCTGGATGGCCTTGCCCTCCACGAGCTGCGGCTCGAACGCCTGGATGCCCAGACGGTGCAGCGTGGGCGCACGGTTGAGCAGCACGGGGCGCTCGCGGATGATCTCCTCGAGCACGTCCCACACCTCGGGACGCGTGCGCTCGACGGCGCGCTTGGCGGCCTTGATGTTCTGCGAGTGACCGAGGTCGATCAGGCGCTTGATCACGAACGGCTTGAACAGCTCCAGCGCCATCTGCTTGGGCAGACCGCACTGGTGCAGCTTCAGCTGCGGACCGACGATGATGACCGAACGGCCCGAGTAGTCCACACGCTTGCCGAGCAGGTTCTGGCGGAACCGGCCCTGCTTGCCCTTGAGCATGTCGCTCAGCGACTTCAGCGCGCGGTTGCCGGTGCCCGTGACGGGACGGCCACGGCGGCCGTTGTCGAACAGCGCGTCGACGGCCTCCTGCAGCATCCGCTTCTCGTTGTTGACGATGATCTCGGGAGCACCGAGGTCGATCAGGCGACGGAGGCGGTTGTTGCGGTTGATCACGCGACGGTAGAGGTCGTTCAGGTCGGAGGTCGCGAAGCGGCCACCGTCCAGCTGCACCATCGGGCGCAGCTCCGGCGGGATCACCGGGACGACGTCGAGCACCATCGAGGCCGGGCTCATGCCGGTCTGCAGGAACGAGTTGACGACCTTCAGGCGCTTGATCGCACGGATCTTGCGCTGACCCTTGCCCTCGGAGATCTGCAGGTGCAGGCTCTCCGACTCGGCGGCCAGGTCGAAGGCCTCCAGGCGGCGCTTGATCGACTCGGCGCCCATGTGGGCCTCGAAGTACTGACCGAAGCGGTCCTGCAGCTCGTGGAAGATCTCGTCTTCACCCTTGAGCTGACCGACCTCGAGCGTGCGGAAGTCCTCCCACACCTTCTCCAGGCGAATGATCTGGTCGTCCGCGTTCTTGCGGATCTGGGCCATCTCCTTCTCGGCGGCGTCCTTGACCTTCTTCTTCTGGTCGGCCTTGGCACCCTCCTCCTCGAGCGCGGCGAGCTCCTCCTCCAGCTTCTGGAGGCGAGCGGCGACACGCGCGTCGCGGCGGTCCGCGAGCGTCTTCAGCTCGAGGCGGATGTTGTTCTCCTGCGTCGCGAGGTCGCGGTGGCGCGCGTCCTCGTCGACCGAGATCACCATGTACGCCGCGAAGTAGATGACCTTCTCGAGGTCCTTCGGCGCCATGTCGAGCAGGTACCCGAGGCGCGAGGGCACGCCCTTGAAGTACCAGATGTGGGTGACCGGCGCGGCGAGCTCGATGTGGCCCATGCGCTCACGGCGGACGGAGGACTTGGTGACCTCCACGCCGCAGCGCTCGCACACGATGCCCTTGAAGCGGACGCGCTTGTACTTGCCGCACGCGCACTCCCAGTCGCGGGAGGGCCCGAAGATCTGCTCTCCGAAGAGGCCGTCCTTCTCGGGCTTGAGGGTGCGGTAGTTGATGGTCTCAGGCTTCTTGACCTCACCGTACGACCAGCGACGGATGTCGTCAGCGGTAGCCAGGCCGATGCGAAGCTGATCGAAAGTTGTTGATTCGAGCACTAGTTCTCAGTTCTCCTGTGTCGGAATTCTGTCGTTGCCTGGCCGGATCAGATCTCGTCGATCGACGAGGACTCGAAGCGGCTGGAGATGTTGATGCCGAGCTCTTCGGCGGCGCGGAAGGCCTCGTCGTCGGTGTCGCGGAGGTTGACTTCCGTGCCGTCGGCCGAGAGGACCTCGACGTTCAGGCAGAGCGACTGCATCTCCTTCATGAGCACCTTGAAGGACTCGGGGATGCCGGGCTCCTGGATGTTCTCGCCCTTGACGATCGCCTCGTACACCTTGACGCGGCCGAGGATGTCGTCGGACTTGATCGTGAGGAGTTCCTGGAGCGCGTACGCGGCGCCGTAGGCCTCGAGGGCCCACACCTCCATCTCACCGAAACGCTGACCGCCGAACTGCGCCTTACCACCGAGCGGCTGCTGGGTGATCATCGAGTACGGGCCCGTCGAGCGCGCGTGGATCTTGTCGTCCACGAGGTGGTGCAGCTTCAGGATGTACATGTAGCCGACCGAGATCGGAGCCGGGAACGGCTCGCCGGAGCGACCGTCGTACAGGAGCGTCTTGCCCGTCGAGTCGATGAGCCGGTCGCCGTCGCGGGTGGGGTTCGTCGAGTCGAGCAGACCCGCGATCTCCTCCTCGAAGGCGCCGTCGAACACGGGCGTGGCGACCTTGGTGCCGGGAGCGGCCTCACGGGCCTCCTCGGGCAGGCGCGCGGCCCACTCGGGGGTGCCCTCGACCTTCCAGCCCTGCTTCGCGATCCACCCGAGGTGGGTCTCGAGGACCTGGCCGAAGTTCATGCGGCCGGGGATGCCGAGCGGGTTGAGGATCACATCGACGGGGGTGCCGTCCGCGAGGAACGGCATGTCCTCGATCGGGAGGATCTTCGCGATGACGCCCTTGTTGCCGTGGCGGCCGGCGAGCTTGTCGCCCTCGGTGATCTTGCGCTTCTGGGCGATGTAGACCACGACGCGGCGGTTGACGCCCGAGCCCAGCTCGTCGTCGCCGTCCTCGGCGTTGAACTCCTTGACCGCGATGATCGTGCCCTGCTCACCGTGAGGGACCTTCAACGACGTGTCACGGACCTCGCGGCTCTTCTCGTTGAAGATCGCGCGCAGCAGGCGCTCCTCGGCCGACAGCTCGGTCTCGCCCTTGGGCGTGACCTTGCCGACGAGGATGTCGCCGGGACGCACCTCGGCGCCGATGCGGATGATGCCGCGCTCGTCGAGATCCTTCAGCAGGTCGGGGCTCACGTTGGGGAGGTCGCGCGTGATCTCCTCCTTGCCGAGCTTCGTGTCACGGGCATCCACCTCGTACTCCTCGATGTGGATCGAGGAGAGGGTGTCGTCCTTCACGAGGTCCTGGCTGAGGATGATCGCGTCCTCGAAGTTGTGGCCCTCCCACGTCATGAACGCGACGAGGAGGTTCTTGCCGAGCGCGAGCTCGCCGTTCTCCGTGGCCGGTCCGTCGGCGATGACCTCGCCCTTCTCGATGCGGTCGCCCGCCGAGACGATGACGCGCTGGTTGTAGCTCGTGCCCTGGTTGGAGCGGTCGAACTTGCGCAGGAAGTACTCCTGCGTGCCACCCTCGTCCAGCTGCACGGTCACGACGTCGGCCGAGACCTCGATGACGACACCGGCCTTCTCGGCGGTGACGACGTCACCGGCGTCGATCGCGGCGTAGCCCTCCATGCCGGTGCCGACCACGGGCGACTCCGAGCGCAGCAGCGGCACGGCCTGGCGCTGCATGTTCGCGCCCATGAGGGCGCGGTTGGCGTCGTCGTGCTCGAGGAAGGGGATGAGCGAGGTCGCCACCGACACCATCTGGCGCGGTGAGACGTCCATGTAGCCGATCTCCTCGGCGTGGAACAGGTCGACCTCGCCACCCTGGCCGCGACGAGCCAGGACGCGGTCCTGGGCGAAGCTGCCATCGGCCTTGAGCTCGACACCGGCCTGGGCGACGATGTAGTCGCTCTCTTCCGAAGCGGTCAGATAGTCGATCTGATCGCTGACCTTGCCGTTGATGACGCGACGGTACGGCGTCTCGATGAAGCCGAACGCGTTGATCCGGGCGAACGAGGCGAGCGAGCCGATGAGGCCGATGTTCGGGCCTTCCGGCGTCTCGATCGGGCACATGCGGCCGTAGTGCGAGGGGTGGACGTCACGGACCTCGACGCCCGCGCGCTCACGCGACAGACCGCCGGGGCCCAGAGCCGACAGGCGGCGCTTGTGGGTCAGGCCCGCGAGCGGGTTGTTCTGGTCCATGAACTGCGAGAGCTGCGAGGTTCCGAAGAACTCCTTGATCGCGGCCACGACGGGGCGGACGTTGATCAGGGTCTGCGGCGTGATCGCCTCGATGTCCTGCGTGGTCATGCGCTCGCGGACGACGCGCTCCATGCGCGACAGACCGGTGCGGACCTGGTTCTGGATGAGCTCGCCGACGGCGCGGATGCGACGGTTGCCGAAGTTGTCGATGTCGTCGATGTCGAGACGGATCTCGACGGTCTTGCCGCCGCGCACGCCGTCGAAGGTGACGTCGCCGCGGTGCAGGCGCACCAGGTACTTGATCGTCGCGACGATGTCGTCGACGGTGAGCACCGAGTCCGACAGCGGCTTGTCGAGGCCGAGCTTGTGGTTGATCTTGTAGCGACCGACCTTGGCCAGGTCGTAGCGCTTCGGGTTGAAGTAGAAGTTGTCCAGCAGCGCGCGGGCGGCCTCGGCGGCCACCTGCTCGCCCGGACGCAGCTTGCGGTAGATGTCGCGCAGCGCGTCTTCCTTGGTGAGGATGGTGTCCTTCGACAGCGTCTCCTCGATCGACTCGAAGCCGGCGAACTCGGAGAGGATCTCCTCCGAGGTCAGGCCGAGTGCCTTGAGGAACACGGTGACGGACTGCTTGCGCTTGCGGTCGATGCGCACGCCGACCTGGTCGCGCTTGTCGATCTCGAACTCGAGCCAGGCGCCGCGGCTGGGAATGACGCGCGCCGACACGATGTCCTTGTCGGAGGTCTTGTCGGGCGTCTTGTCGAAGTAGACGCCGGGCGAACGGACGAGCTGCGACACCACGACACGCTCGGTGCCGTTGATGATGAACGTGCCCTTGCCGGTCTGGAGCGGGAAGTCGCCCATGAAGACCGTCTGGGTCTTGATCTCACCGGTCTGGTGGTTCATGAACTCGGCCTCGACGTAGAGCGGGGCCGCGTACGTCTTGCCGCGCTCCTTGCACTCCTCGATGGAGTACTTCTCGGGCTCGAGGTACGGGTTCGTGAACGAGAGCTGCATCGTCTCGCTCAGGTCCTCGATCGGAGAGATCTCCTCGAAGATCTCCTCGAGACCGCTGACCTCGGGCACGTCGGTGCGACCGGCGGCCTTCGCGTCCGCGACGCGCGCCTTCCAGGCCTCGTTGCCGACCAGCCAGTCGAACGACTCGGTCTGCAGCGCCAGAAGGTCGGGGACCGTCAGCGTGTCGGAGATCTTGGCGAACGAGAGGCGGGATGCTCCGCGTCCGCTCTTGAGGGTGGTGGTGGGGTTGGATGCGTTGCGCGCAGCAGCCAAGGGGAATACCTCCGTGGGCCCGGTGGGGCTCGTTTCCTTGTCGTCAGGTGGAGTGCTCCGGTCCCCGAAACCCGCGCGGCACACCTTGCGGGGAGCAAGGGGGCGCAGGCACAGCCGACCACCATATGAGGGCAGGGGGAATCCAAGAGCGCAAGGACCCACTATACGCCCGATGACGCGCCGTGTCCACCTGATTCTTGAAAAGTCTCGGATGCTGCGGTATAAGACCGCCGACCACCCCTTCTCTGGCGGCCAGGTGATGGCGGCAACGGTCTCACAAGGTCCATGATGTGCTCATGACTGGGGTACGGCACCCCGTGATCCGCACGCCTGACCAGCGCATCCGGGTGTTCGTGAGCTCGACCCTCCGCGAGCTCGCGGAAGAGCGAGAGGCGGTCAGGGCCGCGATAGAACGGCTGCGCCTCGCGCCGGTGATGTTCGAGCTCGGAGCCCGGCCGCACCCGCCTCGAGAGCTGTATCGCTCGTATCTGTCGCAGAGCGACGTCTTCGTCGGCATCTACGCATCCAGCTATGGCTGGGTCGCGCCCGACGAGGAGGTGTCGGGACTCGAAGACGAGTACAACCTCGCGCCCCGGACCATGCCGAAGCTCATCTACATCAAAGCCGCCGATCAGCGGGACGAGCGTCTGGTCGGGCTCATCGCGCGCATCCAGGCGGACGACACCGCGGCCTACCTGCCCTTCGAGACGTCGGCCGATCTGGAGGACCAGGTCGCCGGGGATCTCGCGATGCTGTTGGCCGAGCGCTTCGACGAGTCGCGCCAGGTCGACGATTCCGCGATGACGGATGCCTCGGCATCCCTCGTCGGAAAAGTCCCGGTCCCCTACACCACCACGATCGGGCGCGACGCGGACGTCGACGCGGTGCGCACTCTCCTCGCCCGCGGCACCGACCGGGTCGTGAGTCTCATCGGTCCCGGCGGGATCGGCAAGAGCCGCCTCGCGATCGAAACGGCGCTCGCGTGCGAGGACCTCTACCCCGACGGCGTGTTCTTCGTGCTGCTCGAGGGCGTGCTCGAGCCCGGGCTGCTGCTTCCGACGATCGCGTACCACCTCGGCATCCGCGACAACGGCGAAGCCGCGCTCGAGGAGCGCATCTCTCATGCGCTGGCCGGTCGCCGCACGCTCGTGGTGCTCGACAACTTCGAGCAGATCGTCGACGCCGCGCCCGCGCTCGTGCGGCTGTACAACGTCGCGCCCACGACGACCTTCCTCGTCACGAGCCGCATCGTGCTGCGTATTCGCGGCGAGCGCGTGTACGAGGTGCCCGCGCTCACGACACCGGTCGGTCTGGCATCGGCCAGCCTCGACCCGAACACGCGCACGGCTGCGGTGGCCCTCTTCGTCGACCGTGCGCAGGCGATCGATCCCGGGTTCGCAGTCACCGCCGGCAACGCCCGCGACCTGGCCGACATCTGCCGGGCGCTCGAGGGACTCCCGCTGGCGATCGAGCTCGCCGCCGCGAAGGTGCGCATCCTGGACGCCGCGGGGATCGCACAGCGACTGGAGCAGAGCCTGCCGCTGCTGACGGCCGCCGTGCGCGATCTGCCCGAGCGGCATCGCACGATGCGGGCGACCATCGACTGGAGCGTGAGCCTGCTGCCCGAGCATCAGCGCGATCTGCTGGAAGACCTCGGCGTCTTCGCGACGCGCTTCACCCTCGACGCGGTCGAGGCGCTGGGCGCCGGGCGCTCATGGGACGGACAGGCGATCGACGCGCTGACGGCCCTCGTGGACGGCTCGCTCGTGAAGCAGCACGAGATGGGCGGGCGCCGCGTCTTCTCTCTGCTGGCGATCGTCCGCGAGTACGCGATCGGCCGCCTCAAGGCCCGCGGCGATGCCGACCGGGTGCGGCTCGCCCACGCCGACTACTACCGCGCGCTGGTCGCACGGATCGCGCCCGACCTCGGCGGCCCCGGTCAGGCCGACGCGGTCGTGCGCCTCGGCCTCGACCTGCCGAACCTGCGCGCCGCTGTGCGGCACCTCGTCTACACCGACCGGCTGGACGAAGCCGGAGACTTCGCGTGGTCCCTGCTCATCTACTGGTGGATCTCGGGCTTCTTCGCCGAGGTGCGGCTGTGGATGCTCGAGCTGCTCGAGAAGCAGCACGAGCAGCCCATCACCCCGCACACCCGCGCGGTGGCGTGGTTCTTCGCCCTGTGGGGCGAGATGTGGCAGCGCCCGAGCGAGCAGGTCGTCGCTGGGCTCGGCGAGTGCGTGCGGCTGTTCACCGAGAGCGGTGATCAAGATGCCGCCGCAATGGCCCTCGCGGCGCGGGCGACGGCACGCGTCCAGCTGTCGGACCCCGACGCCGACAGGGCGGAGGCCGAGCTGCGCGACGCGGTGGTGCGGCTGCGAGAGCTCGGCAACGGGTGGGCGGAGGCGATCACCGAGGTCTCCCTCGGGCGGCTCGCGTGGGTGCGCGGGGCGACCGATGACGCGCTCGCGCACTTCGATCGCGCGACGGCCGTCGCCGAGGCGGGCGGCGACCTCCACACGACCTCGGTCGCCGGCAACCTCCGGTCGCGGCTCAACTTCCAGCTCGGGCATATCGATCTCGCAGAGGAGGAGTTCCTCCAGACGCTCCTCGTATCGGTTCGACTGCACTACGACGAGGGAGTCGCGTACGGGCTGGAGGGCGTCTGCGCGGTAGCCGCCGCGCACGGTGAGGCGTGGCGGGCGGCGGCGCTGGCAGTGGCCGCCGGAGAGATTCGCCGGCGCATCGGCATCTTCGACGTCGAGGCGTTCACCGTGCACACGCCCTACCTCGAGATCCTCCGGGGTCGCGACCCGCAGAGCGTGGCGGCGGGCGAGGCCGCCGGCGCCGAGCTGACCCTGGCCGAGGCGGTTCACCTGGCGCTTCCCGAGTCCGACCACGACGGGGTCGCCGAGGCGCTGCGCGCCTGGTGACCGATCGGGTGTGCGGGCGGTAGCGCCGGGGTCAGCCGGATGGACGGACGTGACGGAACCGGATGCGGGTGCCCGGCCGGGCCTGCGCGAGCAGGTCGAGCGCGGCATCCGTCACCACCGCGATGACCGGGTACCCGCCCGTGACCGGGCCGTCGGCCAGGAGAATCGTCGGCCGGCCGCTCGGCGGCACCTGCAGCGCGCCGGGGACCATGCCCTCGCTCGGCAGCTCGTCGAGGCGCGTGCGCGCGAGCTCGGGACCGTCCAGGCGCACACCGACCCGGTCGGCGTCGTTGGACACCGTCCACACCGCCTCGAACAGGGCCTCGAGCGCGGCGGGGGCGAACCAGTCCGCGCGGGGACCGGGCGCGAGCTCGATCACGAGCTCGTCGTCGTGCGGCGCGCTCCACGGCACGAGGTCGGCGACCGGGATCGCGGCCGCCGCGTCGCGACGAACCCTCAGGGCATCGCCGGCCCGCAAGGCGCCCGAGCCCAGGCCGGCGAGCAGGTCGGCCGCGCGCGAGCCCAGCGCCCGGCGTCCGTCGAAGCCGCCGCGCACTGCGACGTACGCCCGTGCGCCGTGCGCGAACCACTCCAGCTGCACCTCCGAGCCGGCGCGCCATTCGTGCGCCTGGTACGGGTCGATCTCGCGTCCGTCCAGGAGCACCGGCCCCCACGCCCCCGTCACCGCGAGCCACAGATCCGTCGTCGCCACGGCCCGGAACCCGCCCATCGTCACCTCGATCGCGGCGGCACCCTCCGGGTTGCCCAGCAGCCGGTTCGCGGTGCGGAGCGCTCCGCGGTCGAGCGCTCCCGACACCGCCACACCGACGGCGGCCGCGCCCCGCCGCCCCAGATCCTGCAGGGTCGCCAGCAGGCCTGGTTCGACGATCCGGATGCCCGGGCTCTCGGCGGGCGGCGGGCCCGCCGCATCCGTCCCCCATTTGGCGGGCTCGCTCACGGCGGTCTCCCTCAGCGACTTCTCGGCCTCGCCCGAATCACATGTTCTGGCGTAGGCAGGACGATCCGCCGCCGAAGGTCCCGCGTCCGCCGGATCACCTGTTCCCGGCAACGTCGAGGCCGTGCGGCGCGCAGTGGCCGGCCGGAACCGGACCCGCATACCGGGGGCGAGGAGCGCGGGACCCGCCAGGCCCGTGGGCCCAGCGGCATCCGCGTCGAACAGCCGCGTGCGAGTCGTGCCGATCAGACGCCACCCGCCCGGGGTCTCGCGCGGGTAGGCGCCGGTGAACCCGCCGGCCAGGCCCACCGCACCGGCCGGAACTCGCGTGCGCGGCGAGTCCAGCCGCGGCACCTCGAACGGCCAGTCTGGGCTCACCAGATATCCGAAGCCCGGCGCGAAGCCGGTGAAGGCGACGGTCCATTCGGCCGCCGAGTGACGTCGGATGAGCTCGTCCACCGTCACACCCACAAGCGCTGCCGTCTCGGCGAGATCGGCGCCGTCGTAGACGATGTCGAGCTCGACCAGCGCGCGGTCGCTGGACGCCGCACGCTCGGCGCCGGCGGCGGCGGCGGTCGCCCACGCATGCGCCGCCGGCACAGGGAGCTCATGCGGATCGACAGATACCAGCACCGTGCGGGCAGCGGGCACGAGGTCGACCACGCCCGCGGGGCGTGATGCCGCGAGCGCGGCGTGCACGGTCAGCACCTCATCGAGCGACGCGAACTCGAGCAGGAAGGCGCGCTCGCCCATCGGCAGCGTGCGGGTCGTCACCATGGCAGGCAGCCCTCGATCCCGGTCACCACGGCGCCCGCACCTCGACGCCGGCCGCCTCGAGCTCCTTGCGCACCGCGCGGGCCATCGCCACGGCGGCGGGCGAGTCTCCGTGCAGGCACAGGGATGCGGCATCCGTCGCCACGACCGTGCCGTCGACGGCCTCGACCTCGCCCTCGAGCGCCAGCCGCACGGCGCGCGCCGCGACCCGCTCGGGATCGTCGAGCAGGGCACCCCGCTCGCTCCGCGGGACCAGGCCGCCATCGGGCAGATATGCGCGGTCCAGGAACGCCTCGCGCACGAAGGGAAGACCGACGGATGCCACGGCCCGCGCCATCTCTCCGCCCAGACCCAGCACCGGCAGGGGCCGGCCCGTGGCGGCGGAGATTTCGGCGATCGCCCGGGCGACGGCATCCGCCTGATCCGCGTCGTGGGTGACCGCGTGATAGAGCGCGCCGTGCGGCTTGACGTAGCGCAGGCCGGCACCGGCCCGGTGCAATGCCCGCAGCTGCCCGGCGATCGCCGCCTCGAGCGCGGGCGGGTCGATCGCCACCGGAACCCGGCCGAAGTTCGCGCGATCAGGGTACGACGGATGGGCTCCGACGGCGACCCCGAACCGGGCAGCCCGGGCGACCGCTTCGTGCATGGATGCGGCATCCCCCGCGTGTCCGCCGCACGCGATGCTCGCGCTCGAGATCACCGCGAACATCGCCTCGTCGTCGGCCGTCGGCACGCCGTCGACCGTCTCGCCGAGGTCCGCGTTGAGGTCGATGGCCACCATCCCTCCACGGTATCCCCGCACCCGCGCTGCTCCCACCCGACCATGTCCCTTCCGCGCCGAGCATGTCCCTTCCGCGCCGACCATGTGGGTGTTGCGCCGACCATATCCCTTCCGCGCCGACCATGTCCCTCTTGCGCCGACCATGTCGGTGTTGCGCCGACCATGTCCCTTCCGCGCCGACCATGTCCCTCTTGCGCCGACCATGTCCCTTCTGCGCCGACCATGTCAGGCACATGCTCGATGCCAAACCCACATGCTCGGCGAGGAACCCACAAGCTCGGCGAGGAACCCACATGCTCGATGCCAAACCCACAAGCTCGGCGAGAAACCCACAAGCTCGGCGAGATATCCACGTGCGGGGGCAGACACTCGTTACGGATGCGTAAAGGCTGAGCACGAAGCGGTGCGCCGCAGGGCCGCGGCAGGCAGGATGGACGACATGGCCCGAACCTCCGAACGTGTCGCGGCCGGAGCGCCGCTGCTCCAGGTGCGCGACGTCGCCGTCCAGTTCCAGACCATCGACGGCCCCGTGCACGCCGTCGAGGGCATCGACCTCGACCTCGCCGCCGGCGAGACGCTCGCCATCGTCGGCGAATCGGGCTCGGGCAAGTCCACGACCGCGATGGCCGTCATCGGGCTGCTGCCGGGCAACGGCAAGGTCACCCGGGGCAGCATCATGTTCGAGGGCGAGAACCTGGTCGGGGCGCCGGAGAGCGTCCTGCGCGGCATCCGCGGCGGCTCGATCGGGCTCGTGCCGCAGGATCCGATGTCGAACCTCAATCCGGTCGCGAAGATCGGCACGCAGATCGCCGAGACCCTTCTCGCGCACGGCCTCGCTACCCGCAGGGACGTCGACCGCAAGGTCGTCGAGACCCTCGCCGCCGCCGGCCTCCCGGACGCCGAGGACCGCGCCAAGCAGTATCCGCACGAGTTCTCGGGCGGCATGCGCCAGCGCGCGCTCATCGCGATCGGCCTGGCGTGCGACCCGAAGCTGCTGATCGCCGACGAGCCCACCAGCGCCCTCGACGTCACGGTGCAGAAGACGATCCTCGACCAGCTCGAGCGCATGACCAGCGAACGCGGCACGGCGCTGATGCTCATCACCCACGACCTGGGGCTCGCTGCCGAGCGCGCGTCGCGCGTGGTCGTGATGAACCGCGGGCGCATCCTCGAGCAGGGTCCGGCCCGGCAGATCCTCGAGGATCCGCAGCATCCCTACACGCAGGCTCTCGTCAAGGCGGCACCGTCGGTCGCGGCGGTGCGGCTGCGTCCCGAGGCGTTCCGCAAGCCGGCGCGGCAGCCCGACATCACCCCGACCGAGACGGCACCGGATGCCACGGCCGGCGCGACTACGCAGCCCCGAGCCGCAGCACCCGGCGCGCCGGTGGCGGGTGGCGGGGCCGCGGGAACCGCGGGGACCGCGGGAACCGCCGGAACCGCGGGGACCGCGGGAACCGCCGGAACCGCGGGGACCGCGGGAACCGCGGGGACGGTCGACAACATCGTCGAGGTGGAGGGACTCACGAAGGTCTACCGGATCCGCGGGCAGAAGGAGGACTTCGCCGCCGTCCAGGACGTGTCGTTCTCGATCCCCCGGGGCGAGACCGTGGCGATCGTGGGTGAGTCGGGCTCGGGAAAGACGACCACCGCCCGCATGATGCTGAAGGTCATCGAGCCCACGAGCGGCGCGATCCGCTTCGACGGGCAGGACGTGGCGACCTTCAAGGGACGCGAGCTGCGCGAGTTCCGCCAGCGCGTGCAGCCGATCTTCCAAGACCCGTACTCCTCGCTGAACCCGATGTTCTCGATCGAGCGGATCATCTCCGAGCCGCTGGACTTCTACAAGCGCGGGTCGCCCAAAGAGCGCGCGGCGCGCGTGCGCCAGCTGCTCGACGACGTGGCGCTGCCCGAGGCGATGCTGCGCCGGTACCCGTCGGAGCTCTCGGGCGGCCAGCGTCAGCGCGTCGCGATCGCCCGCGCCCTGGCGCTCTCGCCCGACCTCATCGTGTGCGACGAGCCCGTGTCGGCGCTGGATGTGCTCGTGCAGGACCAGGTGCTGACGCTGCTGCGCGACCTGCAACGCGAGTACGGCCTGAGCTATCTCTTCATCTCGCACGACCTCGCGGTGGTGCGCCTCATCAGCGACTACGTGTGCGTCATGAAGGACGGCGCGCTCGTGGAGGCGGCATCCTCCGAAGAGATCTTCACCAACCCCCGCGACCCCTACACGCGGCGACTGCTGGCCTCGATCCCCGGCAACGAGCTCGACATCGCCGTCTGACGCCCCGCGCCATCCGGCGCGTCACCGGCGGCCCGTCGGCCCGCGGGCCCGTGGGCCGGCCTCAGCGGGCGCGCGTGCGGGGGTCCATGGCCTCGCGCAGGGCCTCGCCGAAGAGCGTGAAGCCCAGCGCGGTGATCATGATGCACAGGCCCGGCAGGAAGGCGAGCCACGGTGCGATCGCCAGCTCGGCCTGCGCGTAGGTGAGCATGCGGCCCCACTCCGCCGTCTCGGGGCGTCCCCCGCCAAGGCCGAGGAACGACAGCGCCGCCGCGTCGATGACCGCGGTCGCGAGGGTGAGCGTGCCCTGCACGATGACGGGCCCGATGCTGTTGGGCAGCACATGGCTCATGGTGATGGTGCCGCGGCCGAGACCGAGCGTCTGCGCCGAGAGGATGTAGTCGGCGCTGCGCTGCTGCAGCATCGACGCACGCAGCAGGCGCGCGAAGATCGGCACCTGCGAGACGCCGATCGCAATCATGATCGACAGCTGGGTCTGGCCCAGGATGGCCGCGATCGAAACGGCGAGAAGCAGGTTCGGCACCGACAGCAGGATGTCGACGAATCGCATGATGACGGTGTCGACCCAGCCGCCGAACGCGCCGGCGAAAAGACCCAGGAGCATGCCGCCGGCCAGGCCGAACGCCGTGGACACCACGCCGATCACGAGGGATGCCCGAGCGCCCCAGATGAGCTTGGAGAGCACGTCGCCGCCGAAGCGGTCGAGGCCGAGAGGGAAATCGGCCATCTCGCCGGGACCGGGGATGTCGGTCGGCGTGATGAAGCGGGCACCGGGCAGCGCGCGCTCGGCATACGGCGCCAGCCACGGGGCGAGGATGGCGACCACCACGAAGACGAGGACGATAGCGGCGCCGACCCAGGCCGTCGGGTTGCGGCGCAGCCGGCGGAAGACGTCGTGCCAGAATCCGCCTCGCGTCTTGGCTCCGAGCAGCTCCGCGTCGTCGACCGACGTGTCGTCGACGGGGCCGCCGCTCGGCGCGGGAGGAAGGATGACCGAGCTCATGCGAGGCCTCCTCGGTGCAGCGATCGGACGGTCATGAGACCCTCACCCTCGGATCGATGAAGCTGTACGAGATGTCTACCGCCAGGTTGATGAAGGCGTAGATGATCGCGATGAAGATGATGAAACCTTGCAGCACGGGGAAGTCCCGCGCCCCGATCGCGTTCGCCATGAACGAGCCGATCCCGGGAAAGGCGAACACGGTCTCGGTCAGAATCGCGCCGGCCAGCAGCAGACCCACCTGCAGGCCCACCGTGGTGATCACGGGCAGCATCGCGTTGCGCAGGATGAACTTCTGACGCAGCGTGCCGGTGCTGATGCCCTTCGCGCGACCGGTGCGCACGTAGTCGGAGTTCTGCACCTCGAGCACCGAGGCGCGGGTGATCCGCACGATGATCGCGAGAGGGATCGTACCCAGCGCGATCGCGGGGAGGATCAGGTGAAGGATGGCATCCCATGCGGCGTCGAACTCGCCCGTGAGAAGACCGTCGAGCACGTAGAAGCCGGTCGGATGCGTCGCATCGATGCGAGGGTCCTGCCGCCCGTCGCTGGGCAGCCAGCCCAGCTGCACCGCGAAGACATACTTGAGCAGGAACGCGAGGAAGAAGACAGGGATCGTGATGCCGACGAGACTCACGACGATGGCGGCGTGGTCGCTCCACCGGCCGTGGTGCCGGGCCGCCCAGTATCCCATCGGGATGCCGATGCCGACGGCGATGATGAGCGCGGCGACAGACAGCTCGATCGTGGCGGGGAAGCGCCGGAGGAACTCGTCCAGCACCCCGCGGCCGGTCTCGATCGAGGCGCCGAAATCGCCCGTGACGAGTCGTCCGAGCCACACGAAGTACTGCTCGAAGATCGGGCGGTTGAATCCGTAGAGCTCATTGATGCGCTCGACGGCTTCGGGCGTCGCCCTCTCGCCGAGCAGGGCCACCGCCGGCCCGCCGGGAAGTGCGCGTACCCATAGGAAGAGCAGGATGCTCAATCCGATGAGCGTCGGGATGAGCAGCAGGAGCCGATGGCCGATGGTGCGCAGCACTGAGGAGTCTCCGGGGTTCGAGGCGGTGTGATGCGGTGCGGAGGATCGGACGACCCTCCGCACCGCACCCGAGCGGTGCGCGGAGCGACTACTCGGTCAGCACGATGTCGGTGAAGACCTCGTCGTTGACCGGGCTGGCGGGGTAGCTCTCCACACGGGGCGAGAACGCCAGGGTGGGAGCGGGGTGCGCCAGCGGCACGCCGGGGATGAACTCCGCCACCATCTGGTTGATGCCCTCGTACAGTGCGGTCTGATCCTCCAGGCTCGGAACGCCGCGCGCCTCCTCCAACGCTGCGAACAGCTCCGGGTTGTCGAAGCCCCACTCCGACGACGGCGCACCGAAGAAGACGCCGACGAAGTTGTCGGTGTCGTTGTAGTCACCGGTCCAGCCGAGCAGATGGATGCCGTGATCCGGCGTGCCCGTGATCTTGTCGAGGTAGTCCGGGCTCCACGCGTCGGTGACGGGGTTGGTGACGACGCCGACTTCCTCGAGCTGCGACGACAGCACCGTGAAGATCTGCTCGGGGTCTGGCATGTACGGGCGAGACACGTTGACCGGGTAGTTGAAGTCGAGCGTGAGCGGGTTCGCCTCGTTGTAGCCGGCCTCCGCGAGCAGCGACCTGGCCGTCTCGGGGTCGTACTCGTACGTCGTGACGTCGGGGTTCCATCCGTTGACGACATCCGGGATGAACTGGGTCGCCTTCTCCGTCCCCTCGGGCAGCACCTGTTCGATCAGGGCGTCCTTGTCGATGGCGTGCGAGAGTGCTTCGCGCACCCTCGGGTCCTGCAGCGCCGGGACGGCCTGGTTGAACGCGAGGTACAGGATCGTGAACGGCGGACGCGACACCATGGTGAAGCCGTCCTCCTCGAGGGCCGCCGTGTCAGCCGGTCCGACGAGGTCATAGCCGTCGATCGAGCCCGACTCCAGCGCCTGACGGCGGGCGGTCGGGTCATCGATCACGCGGAAGATGATCTCGTCGATCTGACCGGGGTCGCCCCAGTAGTCCTCGTAGGCCGTGAGGGTCACCTGCTCGCCCGGAGCCCACTCCTCGAACATGTAGGGACCGGTGCCCGTCGGGTGGCCCTGGCCGTACTCCGAGAGGGTCGGCGCCTCTTCGCTGCCGCCGATGTCGTCGGCACCGTACTCTTCGAGGGCGGTCGGGCTCTGCATCGCGAAGGCGGGCAGCGACAGCGCGGGGATGAATCCGGCGAAGGGCTGGTTCAGCTCGATCGTGACCGAGTGCTCGCCGTCGGGGGTGCACGACTTGTACACGGCACCTTCGGGCGTCTCGACGTAGCCGCGGAACAGCTTGCCGTAGTAGTACGACAGGGCTTCGGTGGCCGCCAGTCCCGTCCAGTTGTACCAGCGGTCGAAGTTGGCGCACACCGCCTCGGCGTCGAAGGGAGTGCCGTCGTGGAAGGTGACGCCCTCCTTCAGCTCGAACGTGTGCGACATGCCGTCGTCGGATGACTCCCACGACTCTGCGAGCAGCGGGGCGGGGTCTGCGGTGCCCGGCTCTGTGCCGACGAGTCCCTCGAAGATCTGGCGCGAGACACGGAAGGTCTCGCCGTCCTGCGCGAAGGCGGGGTCGAGGTTCGCGGGGTCGGATGACGCGCCGAAGACGAAGGTGCCGTCGACGTCGGCATCGTTGCCCGAGTCGTCGCCGCCACCGCGTTCGCTCGCGCAGGCGGTGAGGACCATCGCCCCGACAGCGACGGCCACGGCGCCGGTGAGCCAGCGCCTTCTGGATGTGTGGAGCATGTGCTGTGCACCTTCCATGTCGTGGGGGCATCGCTTGCACGTCGTCGTGGAGCGGAGATGCGCGCAGCCCTCAGCGGGGTGTGATTCCTTGACGCTACCCGGCCATGCCCGCGCACACGATTACACCTGTATCTCAATTGTGTTTCGACATGACCGGATGCCGTCGCCCGAGCGATCTGCTCCCTCCCCGCGCCCATCCCAGCGCAGAACCGTCAATTTCCCCTTCTCCCCTGCGCCGAGCATGTGGGTTCCTCACCGACCATGTCGGTCTCTCGGCGACCATGTGCACATGGTCGGCGCAAAACCCACATGCTCGGCGGGAAAGGGACATGGTCGGGGCGGGGCGGAG
>NZ_JAHZQZ020000017.1 GCF_019449275.2 Microbacterium sp. HD4P20 | reverse complement strand
TTTGTGGATGTGTCGTCGGTGTCGTCGTCGCCGGTGTTCAACGTGTTCGCGAGGGACATCGTCTGGTTGTCGTCGTCGGGGATCTCGACTGGTTGGGCGCTTCCTGATGGGGCGAAGGAATTTCGTCCGGGCGCGGCGGTGACGCGTGATGTGATGGCGGCGTTCTTGTATCGGCTCGCAGGACAGCCGCAGTACACGCCGCCGGCTGTGTCGCCGTTCGCTGATGTGCCCGCGACCTACACGTTCTACAAAGAGATCGCATGGCTGGCCTCCACGGGGATCAGTGGTGGCTGGGAGGTGGGTGACTCGCTGGAGTATCGTCCGGGCGCGTCGGTCACCCGTGACGTCATGGCCGCGTTCCTCTATCGGATGGCCGGTGAGCCGTCTTTCGTCGCGCCGACAGTCTCGCCGTTCACGGACGTCGCGGTGGACAACGTCTTCTACGAGGAAATCGCATGGATGGCCTCTACGGGGATCAGCGCTGGCTGGACCGTCGACGGTGTGGTGGAGTATCGGCCAGGGGGCGTGGTCACACGTGACGTGATGTCGGCATTCCTGCACCGACTCCACGCCTACCTCAACGCGTGATCACGAAGCTTGCCTCAGCAGGAGGAGAGCTGTTGTCACTCTGCGAGCGTCGGGCGGTGGTTGCCCCTGTAGCGCGAGAGCATGATGGCAAGGGTCTCTCTTGTGACGGGTACCGCGGGTCGGAAGTCGGGCAGACCGCGGGCATTTCCCCACCCGCGTGAGATATCGGCGTCGTACAGCCAGGAGATCGCAGCGATGAACGGGTCTCCCGTCGACACGTCGGCGAAGGGGATCCTGCCGGGAGCGTCAGGCTCACCAGCAAACAGGTACAGCAGTTGGGCGAACTCTCCACGCATCACCGCCCGGTCTTCCTCGAACGCCGAGGTCTGAAGGCCCGGATGATCGCCGATCACGTCCTGCAGCCAGCTCACGGCGCTTGCTTCTCGAGTGGGAAGGAGGTCCTGCCCGTCCGTGGCGCCAGCGCCTTGCCGACCCGCCGCACGACCACTGTCGCCGAGGAATGTTCGGAACGCGAGCGCCACCGTGCCGAACGTGACGGACTCCTGTAGCCGCATTTCTTCCCTTCCCGACTCACTCGGGTAGGGCTGCAGCACGAGCGCCTCGGACAGCTCGAGGATGTCCTCGTAGTAGGGATGTGATCTGTCGACATCCGTGAACGGTGAGCGGCTGAGGGATCGAAGAGCGTGGACCGCGTCGGTCGATGGCCCATCGAACACGACCTTCCCGTCTTGGAGCACGATTCCGCGGGCACACAGGCGCGAGACCATGCCGAGATCATGTGAGACGACGACGAGCGTCTTGCCGCTCGCGTGCAGTTCGCGAATGCGTGCGAGGCACTTGCGCTGGAACGGCTCGTCGCCGACTGCAAGGATCTCATCGATCAGGAGTATGTCGACTTCGGTGTGGATGGCGACGGCGAAGGCGAGCCTCAGGAACATCCCCGACGAGTAGTGCTTCACCTCCGTATCGATGAACTGCTCGATCTCACTGAAGGCCACGATGTCGTCGAATCGTTCGTCGGTTTCCGTTCGGGTCATCCCGAGAATAGCGGCGTTCAAGTAGATGTTCTCTCGACCGGAAAGGTCGGGGTGGAAGCCGGCACCGACCTCGATGAGACCGGCGACACGACCGCGGGTCAGAACCCTGCCTTTGTCGGGTGTGAGGACTCCTGAGATGAGCTTCAACATCGTTGACTTGCCCGAGCCGTTGAAGCCCAGTAACGCAACCGACTCTCCCTGCCCGATCTCGAAGTCGGCTCCGTCGAGTGCATGGAAATCGGTCGTCAGCGGCTTGCGCTTGAGCGCAGCGACGAAGGTCTCCTTCATCGAATGCGTGTGGCGCAGTTTGAAGCTCTTATGAACCTCATCGACGACGATGCGCGGCGATTCGGTGCTACAGGTCTTGGGCAAAACGACCCTCCAGGCGGCGGAACACGAACTGACCAACGATCAACAGCGCGATCGAGATCAGAAGAGTAAATCCAGAGAAGAGCCAAAGACCTGGAAGGGGTGGTGCATTGCGTGGGTCGAGCGGGTTCCATATCCCGTAGTGGAACAATTCGACCGCCGGTGTGAGCGGGTTCAATCTGTAGAGAACGAAGAGCCACTCGGGGACGCTCTGTGCAACCATCTCCCAGCGATACATCACCGGCGATGCCCAGACTGCGCACATCACAATGATCTCTACAAAGCTCTGCGCATCGCGGTAGGTGACATTGAAGGCACCGAACAGCAGACCGAGGCCGGTTGCCAGAATGAAGACGATGACAAGACCTAGAAGTATCGCTGCCACCTGAATTGCGGTAGGCGCCCACCCGATAATGAGCGCGATTCCGATGACCACGATGATCTGCGGGATCGTGTTCACCAGCGCGACGAGGACGCTGGCCACCGGAAACAACTCTCGCGGAAGGTAGATCTTCTTGATGAGCGCAGCGTTGTCAACGAGCGAGCGCGTTCCGTTAGAGAACGCTTCGTTGAAGAACGTGACGATCGTGATGCCCGCGAGGATGTAGATCGCGTAGTAGTCGATGCTCTTGTTCAACGCGAGGAACACGCCCAAAGCCACATAGAAGACCGCGAATTGCACGACGGGCTTGACGTAGGACCAGAGCCACCCGAATATCGATCCGCGGTAGCGGATCTGGATCTCCTTGCGAACGATCAGCGCCAGCAGGTGTCGATGGTTGAAGACATCGGGTAGGCCACGGCCCTTACCTGGCTCCTGTAGGAGAGCACCCTCGCTGGGATTGCGCATTCAGCGTCTCCGGCTCAGACCTGCGCGAGCGCCGGGACGACGTGCTCCGGCTGCGGGTTGAAGCGGATCGCGGCCAGCAGCCGACCGGTGATGCGTCGGCGGAGTCGCCACGGAACGCGCCCGCGGTGCATGAGGATCTCGACGCGTGCGAAGAAGCGCAGGTACGAGATGAGCGATTCGTGGTGTAGGAAGTAGGATGCTTCGTTCCGGGCGCCGTATTCGAACTTCCAGATGTTGCGGCTGTCGACGCGGGAGAAGTCGCCCGCGACGTTCTCCGGAGTGTCGTGTATGACTTTGCTGTCCAGAATGCACACGCCGGGGCCGATTCCGACGCTCGCCGTTCGCGCATACGCCGCGTCATCGAACCAGATGAAGTACTCCCGCAGCGGCAGACCGATTCTCTCGACCGTCTCACGTGTGTAGAGCGCGGAGACGAACGAGCAGGTCTGTACGAGAACCGCGCGCTGACCCTTGGCCCATAGGCGCGCCCACTTCCAATCGGGTGCTGCAATGTTCATCTCGGCGATCTCGTCGTGGGAGAAGTGCACGAGGGAGCAAGCGAAGGGGACGCCGCCCGGCATCGCTGACATCGCGTCGGCATGACCGATGACCAGCTTTTCCAATGAGTCGGGTTCCGGATAGCAGTCGTCATCCATCAGCCAGAATAGGTCAGCGCCGAGCTCGTACGCGTACTTCATTCCCGTTGCGAATCCGCCAGCGCCGCCCGTGTTCTCCTCGAGGCGGATGACTTCCACAGGGCGGCCCTGGTACGCGGCAAGGAAAGCCCCCGTGCCGTCCGAGGAGGCGTTGTCGACCACTACGATCCACTCGGGCGGTGTTGTCTGAGCGTGCAGCTTTGCGAGAACCGTCTTGAGCTTCTCTAGGCGGTTGAACGTTACGACGACGGCAGCGGTGCGTTTGGACACGATGAGGAGCCTCTCTATAGGGCTTCAGAGGTAGAACGTAGTGGCGTCAGCTACGGCGGCGGATGCGCACTTTGTCGACAACGCGCGCGGCCGCGCGGCGAATGGTTTGCTGCAGGGAGTAGTAGCGCGCTGTCTCTTCGATGTACTTCGACAGGTAGAGGAGTCCACCAATGCCATTGCGATCGATGTAGTCCCTAAGTTCACGGTCGCGAACCATGCGATCGAATTGGAGGTGCTCAAGACTCTCGCCAAAGACGCTGTTCGACGCTGGTCCGGTGGCGTGCGGCCTTTGATGCCAAAAGGCCAACGGCTCGTCGCCAACGAAGATCACTCGACCGTGGCGGACCAGACGGAGGTTGAATTCCCAGTCTCCGACGGCGCGCAGGATCGGGTCATACCATCCGATCTCGTCGTAGACAGCGCGCCTCACGAGAAGCGATATCGGAACGACCCGATTCGTCTGGAGCAGGTCGTAGATCGTGACCATCTCGCCCGGCGGAACGAACGGTGAGCGCCCCATCTCGACCACGCGCCCCCCGTCGATTCGCTCGAATACGATCTCTGTGCGGGCGGTGGCCGCGATAGCATCCTGGTCGGCGTCGAGCGCATCGACCATGACCGCGAGGAAGTCGCTTGCCCAGGTGTCGTCATCGTCGTGGATGATGACGAAGTCGCCTCGAGCACGCTGCGCACCGAGATTCGCGGCGGCCTCCATCGATCCGGTTCCGCCCTCGACGTGAATGACGTCGACGCGCCCTGCGAACGTCGATTTCCTCTCGGCGACCAGCTTGTCGACGGGGGCGCTCTCGCCGCCGTCATTGACGACCGTGAGGTGCCACTCGTGGAACGTCTGGGCGAGGATGTCATCCAGGGCCCGCCGCAAGAGTTGCGCTCGATTCTTGGTGCGGATGACGATGCTCACGCGTTCGATGTGCTCGGACACTCGGTCAAGACCTCACGGGATCAGGGAACAGGTTGCGCTGACGGGCACAGACGCGATTGCCTACTCTATCCGTTTGGAGTCGGGTGAACCTGAGCATCACCTTCCCGCCCGGTCTCCCAGTGAGAGTCGGATAATCTAGGCCGCGGTCGCTGCGAGATACGCGCCGACAGAAGGGCCGGACTTCGTGTGGTGGGAACTCGCTTGGGCGGTGCTCGTGCTGACCGGGGTATTGCTCTTCATCGGGGGAACGGTAGGTGCGGCTCTCGGTCTTCGGCGGCTCTGGTTGTTCGCCACGGCGCCGGTGATCGCGATTCCGGTCGTGGGTGGTGCCGCCATCATCGCTCCTCTTGTCGGGGTGCCCTGGTCGATTCTTCCTGTCATTGCGCTCGCGGCCTTGGCGGCTGTCGGGGTCTGGCTGCTCTGCCGCAGGTTTGGCGAGCCGATGCGCAGGCGTCGTCTCCGCTTCTGGACGTCGCTCGCCATCGGAATCGCCGCTCTCATCATCACTGTCCAAGTAGTCGCCGTCATCGGAGCCGCCGACAACTTCTCGAACACATTCGACAATGTGTTTCATCTCAATGTTGTCACCTTCATCCTTGACACCCAGAACGCGTCGTCGCTTTGGGTGGGACACCTCACGGATCACTCGGGTTCGGCTGCCTTCTATCCGGCCGCCTGGCACGACCTGGTCTCTCTCGTGGCCCAGCTCGGCGGTGTAAGTTCCTTGGTTGCCGTCAATGCAACGACCCTCGTGATTAGCGCACTGATCTGGCCTGCTGGTGTGGTTCTGTTGACGCGCCAACTGTTCGGCGAGAACCGCGTTGTTCTCCTCACTGCCGGAATCCTCGCGGCGGCGTTTCCGCTCTTCCCGCTGTTGATGATGGATTACGGCGTGCTCTACCCGTACCAGCTCGGTGTCGCGCTGCTTCCAGCGACGATTGCAGCCACGCTGCGCGCCACCCGGATCGGCAAGGCGTCCCCGCGCACCCGTCCATGGCAGAGCTGGGTTCTTCTGGGCGGAATGCTGCCGGGGGTGTTCCTCGCGCATCCGGGGGCGTTTGTGGCGTGGATGGCTTTCACTGTGCCTATCGCCGCGGTTCTGACAGCACGCGGATTCGCGAGGGCGTCGAACTGGGACCGGCGTCTCCTAGTCGCGGTCGCATTGATCGCCTACTTGGTGGTGGGTTTCGTACTGCTGATGGTGCTGCGACCAAGTAGCGGCCGCGACTGGCCGATCGAGCTGCGCGTCCGTTACGCGGTCCTCGAGGTCTTCACCGGTTCGGCGTGGTACGGAGTTCCCGCTGTGCTTGGGACTTCTCTCGCCCTGGTCGGAATCGTCTGGGCGATCCTCCGTCATCGCGCCGTGGGTCTCGCGGCCGCCGGGATGCTCGCCGTCGCTGCGATTCTCTACGTCGTTGTGACGTCGCTGCCCTATCCAGACCTGCGGGACGCGCTCACAGGAAGCTGGTACAACAATCGGCCTCGGCTGGCGGCTCTGCTCCCGATCATGGCGGTACCTGTCGGAGCCTACGGCGCTGGCGCGACGTGGGCATGGCTCCGAAGCCGGCCCTGGATCCGAAAGATGCGTGTCGCTCCTGCCCGCCCCGTGCGCTGGGCAGTGGGTTCGGTCATCGTCGTCGCTGCTTGCCTGGCGACCCAACTACCGGCGATCAGCCCGGTTCCGGTCGCCGTGGCCCGTGCCGGTGAAGCCTACCGAACGTCGCCCTCGGCGCGATTGATTACCAGCGATGAGCTCGAGCTTCTGACGCGGCTCGAGGAAGTGGTCCCGGCCGACGCCGTGATCGTCGGGAGCCCGTGGACGGGAACCGCCCTTGCGTATGCGCTTGCGGACCGATCGGTAGTCCTCCCACACATGTTCACCACCACAACCGACGCCGAGAACGAAGTTCTCAATGGTCTCAATCAGGCGAGCCCTGGCAGCCCAGCGTGCGATGCAGTTGAGGAGACGAACGTTGAGTACGTTCTGGACTTCGGAACCCAGGAGATCCACGGCGCGGCGAATGTCTTCCCGGGATTGACCGACCTCGATGAATCGGATGCGCTCGAACTCGTCGACCAGCAGGGCGAGGCCAGGCTCTACCGGATCGTCGGCTGCTGAGCAGCGATCGGTTCACGCGCCTGCGCGAGTTCCGAGACGGCCAGTGGAGCCAGCTGCCATCGCCGGGCAAAGCCCCTGCCCCCGGAATCCGCCTATGGCGGGCGCAGACCAGTAGGCGCGTGGATGCGGGCCTAGGATGACGATGCGGTCCACGGGGGACGATTCCCGACGAAAGGCAACGGCTTCGTGTCGATACCCGCGCGCTCATGTCGTCGCTCTCGCTGAGGTGTGACGGTCGGCTGCATCTGGATGGTCCGACAACCATCGACGCGCTTTCGCAACGACATCGACGTGGCGTACGTGCTGACCGCTGCCTCGACGGCATCGAACCAGTCGAAGAGCGACAAGGATCCGGCAGAGCGGCTCGAATGCTCTATCACCGCGTAGTCGCTCGTTGCGGCAACCAGCCAATTCAATCCTGGGCCGGCGTTGCCCGATGGCGCACCGACTCGCAGATGGCAGCGAACTCCCGCGCTCGCGCGGGCCACGTCCATTCAACGATCGTCTCAGCGGGGATAGGTGACCAGCCCGTGCCCGTACAGCCCTTGAGGGCGGTCGAGAGTGCCGACAGCGTCTTCCGTTCCGTAATGACGATGGGAGCGCCCTGTCCGCGGAGCACATCGGCCCCGGGAACGGCATACGTGACGACGCGTGCTCCTTCGGCGGCCGCTTCCAGCAATGTCGTCTGGAACCCCTCCGATAGAGTCGTCGGGTTGACAAGGGTTGCGCCGCGGAGTAGCCGTCGCACCTCGTTTTGCGAGAGCCGTCCGTGAACACGCACGATAGCTTCTAACCCGAGCGTCTGCACCCGCGCGAGCACAGCTGCCATCTCCGGACCGTCGCCGATGACGTCGCCGCTGATGCTGACTCCCTCTGTACGCAGCTGCGCAACCACATCCAGGAACGCGTCCCATCCCTTACCTGGCACGAGTCGCCCGACGAAGACGATGCGGCGCGTGTCCTGTGTATGCGTCGAAGGAGCTGATGCCGGCGCATCGATGGCGTTGTAAAAGACCTGGGCGTCGACGCGCGCAAGACGTTGAACGAAAGCTGTGACGGCCTCGGACACGCCGAGCACGCGATCCGCGTGGCGGAGCACCCAGCGACCGACCGTTTCGTCGACGAGCCGACTTGCGATGCGAATGACCGCGGAGTCGCTCGCGACGTGGTCGCTGCCGTGTTCGGTGTGAACGACGGGTACGCCGGCGGCGCGCGCTGCGCGCAGTCCGACGAAGCTCATGGGAAAGAACCGGGTGTGGACGGAGACAACGTCGATCCGTTCGGCTCGAAGAAAGCGGGTGAGTACCCGCCGAGATCCGATTGCAGGAAACCCGAGCGTGTCCGCGACCCGAAGATGCTCCCTAAGGCTGAGTACCCTCACATCACCGTCGTACCCTTGCTGTCGCTCTCTATCCAGGGTGATCACTATCGGTGTGTGGCCGAGCTCGGCGAGCTGATGCGCAAGTGCCTGAACGTGTAGCTCGACGCCACCCGTACGAGGCGGAAAGTTGTTCACAATGAACGCGATTCTCACAAGCAGGCCCGGTTTCCTCAGTACTCATGCCCGGGCTTCGTGATGCGGTAGTAGCGGGCAAACTGAGCCGCTTTCCACACGAGGTCCAGGAGACGGACCGCCATTGGGTTCATGCCGATCACGTCACCCAGTCGACGGCGCTCATGGCTGACACGTTCGATGTGGAGTCCCCGCGGCTCGGCGCCACGGCTGATCTGACCCGGATGCACTCGATACTCGGTCAGCTCATCGTCCAGCACAGGGATCGGCCCCTGTTGTGCCAGGCGGAGGATGAGCTCGTAATCTTCCATCTGCGGGAGGGCGGGGTTATAGCCACCAACAGCCTCCAGCGTCACCCTTCGCAACATGACCGACGAATGGGGAACCGTATTAGACAGAACGAGGTGGCGACGGACATCGTCGCCGACCGGCATCCGGATCGAGCCTGCGGGCTCGCCCTCGGCTGTGATCCGCCGTGTGGCTGTCCCCACCATTGGGGCTGCTGGCTGGGCGCGGAGGCGCGAGACTTGCGCACTGAGCCGACTCGGCGACATGCGGTCATCCGCGTCGAGACGCGCGATGAACGGCGCCTGTGTCGACTCGATGCCGAGGATCATGGCTTTGGTCGGCCCGAGCGGTGAAGGGTCGTGCACCACAGCGACCCGTGGATCATCCCGCCAATGACGGTGGGGGAGTTCGAGGATGCCGTTTGCCACAACGACCAGCTCCAGGTCTACATCCTGGCTCGCGAGCACAGACTCGACGGCCTCGTCCAGCCAATCGTCAAAGCGGTGCGCAGGGATGACAACGCCAATCTCGGTCACGGCGCTCGCCTTCCGCCCGTGCGTGTTGCGACGATGATCGCCGCGATGGCGGCCCGTGCTCCGACAGCGATCGCGAGAGCCCAGAACGCGCCGGCGATCCCGAGAGGCGGAATCAGAAGCACACAGGCAGCGAGCGACAAGACAGTTGATCCGACCGAGAGCGTCAGAGCGTGGACGTATTGGTTCTGGATCGCGACCGCAGTGGCCATGAAATGCGCGCTCGGAAGCAGTACGACTGCGATTCCAAGGGGTATGGCCTCGGCGAGCGTGAGCCTGTACGCGGCTCCAAAAAGGATGGGGATGAGCCAGGAAGCGAGTACCAGTCCGATCACGGTCACCGGAATGTAGACAACGGTCCATACAGCTGCGCCGCGACGGGAGATCGCCAGAATCGAGGGACGCAACGATATGGCGCGCAATTGCTCCTGAGCATGCGGGATCCAGGCCTGAGATACGACGCCGGTGACGATGTCGGCCAGCGCATAGACGTAGAGGAGCACAGCAAGGCGGGCGGTTTCCGCCTCACCGAAGCTCGCAGTCACGACATACAGCGGAACGGTTGAGATGAGCGACATCAGCGCCATCGACATGCCGAGCGGAAGCCCGGCTGAAAAGATGCGCCGTGCCTCTGCACGGAATCCTGCGGCTTTCGGTGGTCTTGCGGCCTCGACGCTCCGCGACAGCCTCTTGGCGGGGCGGAACAGGAGCACATAGGCCGCAAGGAGAGACGCGCCAGCGAGAGCGGCCAGGGTGGGCACGAGGTCGCGTGTGGCGAACAAGACGATCCCGGCGATGATCGATACGACTGTCGCCGAGATCAGGCTCGAAGTGAAAACGGTGACTGATCGCCCGTGCCGTTGCAGAGGGCCGGAGAGGAAATCCGAAAAGGCGTCCGCAATCTTCAGGCACGAGGCGAGGCCGAGGATCACGGCTAGCTGCGGGGTGCTGATGACGCCAACGACGACCGCCGCAATCAGCGCCAATGCAATCGATCCGGTCTGCACGATTGCGTAGTTGCGAAAGGACGCCTCGGGTTGAAGCGTCAGTGTCACCGTCCGCATGCCCAGCTGGGCGAGAACGAAGTATGGGGTCACGATTGCCAGGGCGAGCGAGTACACCCCGACGGTTTCGGGATCCGTTAGTCGAGCCAACAGGAGCAGAATAACAAGCGGCCCCAGGTTCCGCAGGAACTGAGCGCCCAGGAGGTATCCGGTGCTCTTCGCTGTGCGTGCATCCATGGGGCCCCGCAGCGCAATGCGCCGCCGCGGCGAGGAAGGCATGGTCATTCTTTGCACCTTCTGCTCGTCGATGCACACGGACGGACCGCAGCGCGTGCTTCGATTTTATCACCGGCCTCCACGCGAGAATTCCGCGCGGTCGGCGTCATCGAGCGTCGAGCGTGAGCCAATGAGGCAGAAGCTGATCATGCCCGCTTTGGCCGTCAGCCTGCCATGGACGTGGCGCGATGACGGGGGCGACCGGGTCGCGCCGTGACATCAGCCACGCGGCCCACCAGCTGAAGGACGAATTGCTCATCGCGAGACCGACTCCAGCGCTCATGGCACGCACCGTCGCTATGCTCCCGAGCGACGTCACGTCGTCCACCAGTTCCAAGTTCTCGACGTCGGCTAGCTCTCGTCGAACGAGGTCGGGGCTATCGGAGAAGGCCCGCACGGATACGGTGGGAGTGGCGAGCGTCCGAAGTAGCGCGAGGGCACGGACGAAGTAGTCGGCGCTCGCTATTCCATGATGACGGGCGGCCTCGGGAGTCAGGTAGTCGCCCCGCCGAAGGTGTGCTGTGATCGCGGGGGTTCGTTCGAACGAACGTAGCGTCCCCGACTCAGCGTCGCTGAGCGGTGCTGAGAGGAGTGCGTCAGCGAGTCGGTCCGCTACAGGATCGAAGTATCGCCACGATTGGAAGTATCCCAGCAGGGTTGTTCCCGGCGTGACCCTATTGATGTCATGGTGGTAGTTGATCGTGGGCTGCCGATAGACCCGCAACGTCGTAGATCGGCGACCCGGCCGGCGGATCACTGCAGGGCGCCGTGGTGAGTTTCGGAACCACGGAGAGTCTTCTCGGAGCAGGATGCCGGGGAAGTCGATGGACGCGAGTTCGTACTCGCGCGGGGTCTCTTTTGCCCTTTCCAGCCAGTCGTCGGCCAGGAAGCGGGACGCGTCGACGTACAACGGGCAGCCGAGTCGGTCGGCCTGTGCCCATCCGGCCGCGAGGATGAAGAGCTGGTTTCCGAAGCCCCCCTGCAGGTACGCGCAGATGCCGTCGCTGATGTCTCTAACCGGGGCCATGATGTGCTCTCCGTGGGGCGTTGATCAGTCTGTGAGAAAGGTGCACCGCACTCTATCCCGATTATCGTCAGGCGCCGTGGGCCAGGCGGCGGAGGAGCCGAGGCTATGACCGGCCGCCCATACAGGAAGATCCCGGCCCTCTCACCAGTAGAATCTGCTGGACCCTCCTGTCGATCGAGAAAGCCGTCATGCCCTCAGCCAACGCCGACACCTGGCTCGTCGTTCCGCTATACAACGAAGCGACCGTTGTGCAAGAAGTCGTTCGAGAGACCCGTAAGACGTTTCCGAACGTCGTTTGCATAGACGATGGCAGTCGGGACCGCTCGGCGGAGGAGGCGCTCGCCGGCGGGGCGATCGTCGTGAGGCACCCCATCAATCTAGGACAGGGAGCCGCACTGCAGACCGGACTCGACTTCGCCCTGGCGCAGCCCGGCGCGGAGTACTTCGTGACATTCGACTCCGACGGTCAGCATCGAGTCGAGGACGCGTTGGCGATGGTAGAGCGACTGCGCACCGAACCGCTTGACATAGTCATTGGCTCCAGGTTCCTGGACGACCGGACCAACGCCGGCGCGCTAAAGAAGCTGATCCTTCGCGCCGCTGTGCTCTTCGAACGTGTGTCAACAGGCGTCAAACTCACTGACGCGCACAATGGCTTGCGTGCCCTCAACCGCGCGGCGGCCTCCGGGATCCGGATCACCCAGAATCGGATGGCACATGCCAGCGAGATCGTCGGCCAGATCGGTGCGAAGAAGCTTCGCTATGCGGAGCAGCCGGTACAGATTCTCTATACCGATTACTCCCGCGCCAAGGGTCAGTCGATGTGGAACTCGGTCAACATCCTGAGCGAACTGTTCATCAAGTAGGGGGTGCGACATGGATCAGTTGATCATCAAAGTGCTGCTTATCGCGGCGTTTCTCATCCTCGCCATCGTCCTCTTGCGCCCGACCGGGTCCGCACGCGGACAGGCGCTGCGCACCATCGCGCTCGTGATGCTGCTCGTCGTGGCGATTTTCGCGATCGTGTTTCCCGAGATCATCAACAACGTCGCCGTCGCCGTGGGTGTGGGGCGCGGCGCTGATCTGCTGCTATACGGGCTGATCGTGGTCTTCGTCGCCAATGCGGTCACCACAGCCCGAAAACGACGCGAGCAGGACAAGCAGATCACCCAGCTTGCGCGGCAACTCGCCCTTGACACCGTCCACTACCCGGAGACGAACAATGACTGACCTCCTCATCGTCGGCTCCGGATTCTTCGGTCTCACCATCGCAGAGCGCGCGGCTGCTTCAGGGCGTCAGGTAACTGTCATCGATCGTCGTCACCATATTGGTGGCAATGCGTACAGCGAGGACGAGGCCACAACCGGTATCGAGGTGCACCGCTACGGTGCGCATCTTTTCCATACCTCGAATCCAACCGTGTGGCATTACGTCAACCGGTTCACAACCTTCACCAACTACGTCCACCGCGTGTACACGAACCACAAGGGTGTGGTGTTTCCGCTGCCGATCAACCTCGGCACGATCAACCAATTCTTTCAGGCCGCATATACGCCCGACGAAGCCCGGGCGCTCGTTCAGGCGCAGGCCGGTGAGTTCGACGTGAAGACCGCTGCGAACCTCGAACAAAAGGCCATCGCGCTCATCGGACGTCCGCTTTACGAAGCGTTCATCCGGGACTACACAGCGAAGCAGTGGCAGACCGATCCCGCCGAACTCCCAGCGGAGATCATCAGTCGATTGCCGGTGCGCTACACCTACGACAACCGCTACTTCAATGACACGTGGGAGGGCCTGCCGACCGACGGCTACACCGCCTGGATCGAGCGGATGGCGGACCACCCGAACATCGACGTAAAGCTGTCGACGGACTTTTTCGATGGGTCGCAGCCGCTCAATAAGGCCGCCACCGTGGGCAGCGTGCCGATCGTCTACACCGGTCCCGTCGATCGGTACTTCGAGTACGCCGAGGGCGCTCTGTCGTGGCGCACCCTCGACTTCGAAGAGGAGGTGCTCCCGATCGGTGATTTCCAAGGCACGCCCGTCATGAATTACGCCGACGCGGGAGTCCCTTTCACCCGGATCCACGAGTTCAGGCATTTCCACCCGGAGCGGGAGGAGCGCTACCCGTCCGACGGGACGGTCATCATGCGAGAATTCTCTCGGTTCGCGTCCCGTGAGGACGAGCCCTACTACCCCGTGAACACTCCGGAGGACCGCACCCGCCTCCTCGCCTATCGTGAGTTGGCCAAGAGCGAGGTGAACGTCCATTTCGGCGGTCGGCTCGGTACCTATCAGTATCTCGACATGCACATGGCAATCGGCTCTGCTCTCTCGATGTGGAACAACCAACTCGCGTGAGCACTCGCCTCGACTCCCGAAGAGGGTCAGCGACGCCGAACTCAGATCTGTCGGACGCGCAGCCGTCGAGGAGCGGGTTTCGCCTCGATGTCCAGGCGTTGCGAGCCGTTGCTATCGCAGCCGTCGTTATCAATCACCTGTGGCCGACCCGGCTCACCGGCGGATACGTCGGCGTCGACGTTTTCTTTGTCATCTCGGGATTCCTCATCACCGGTCACCTCCTCAGGGAGGTCGCTGCATCAGGGCGGATCCGGCTGGGAGCGTTCTATGCACGCCGCATTCGCCGGCTGCTGCCAGCCGCGTTGCTCGTGCTGGCGATCTCCGCGATCCTCGTCTGGGCATTTCTGCCGTATCCACGTTGGGAGCGGAACGCCGCCGAGATTGCGGCCAGCGCCGGATATGTCGAGAACTGGCTGCTGGCCGGTCTCTCGATCAACTACTCCGCGTTGAATGATTCGGCGAGCGTTGCCCAGCACTACTGGTCCCTCTCGGTCGAGGAGCAGTTCTACCTCGTATGGCCGCTGCTGATCGGCTTCGGCGTCCTCGCCTGCGGGCGCTTCTTCGGGCAGGTCGGGCCGCACCGGGTGGTCCTTGCCCTGCTCCTGGGCGTCGTTGTCGTCTCATTCGGCGCGAGCGTCGCGTACACCGCCGCAGAGCCAGCGCAGGCATATTTCGTCACGTTTACCCGCGGCTGGGAGTTCGCGCTCGGTGGTGTCGTCGCGGTTGCTGGTTCCAGGATCCGGATGCCTCGGCTCGTCGCGAATCTGCTCGCCCTAGCCGGGTTCGCGGCTGTGACTGTCTCCGCCGTGGTGTACGGCCCGGAGACCCCATTTCCCGGAGTCGCCGCGCTTCTCCCCGTAGCTGGAACCGCCGCGATCATCGCAGCTGGCAGCGGGGGTCATCGTCTGTGGCACTCATCGATCACGGATTGGCGTCCGGTGCAGTGGATAGGTGGGATCTCCTACTCGCTCTATCTTTGGCACTGGCCGCTCATCGTAGTGGCGCCTTTCTTGCTGCGGGCGGAACTCAACGCTCTCACCCGCATAGCTCTTCTCTCGTCGGCTGTGCTGCTGGCGTGGTTGACGAAATTGCTCGTTGAGGATCCAGGGCGGGAGTGGAGGTTCTGGCGCACTTCAACGAGGCACTCGGTCATACTGATGCTCGCCGGTATGGGCATCGTCATCGCCTTGGCGGGAGGGTTGTTCGGCGCGTATCAGCTGAAGAGCGCGGCGGACTCGCCGGATGCTCCCATCCCGTCAGGAGCGTGCGACGGTCCAGCCGCGCTCTCTGCCACATCCGTCTGCGTCGATCCGTTCGGTCCCGCATCGACGACCTATATGACGGAGCGGAACGAGTACTTTCACTACCCCGAGGAATGCGGTGAGACACGGCCCGACACCTCCCAAGGAGAGTTGGTCCCCGTCATCATCTGCGACTATTCCGAGGGAGATGCTGACGCCAGCGAGGTATGGATGGTCGGCGACTCCCACGTTCAACAGTGGCAGGGGGCGACGTTCGAACTCGCGAAGCAGCACGGCTGGCGCGTCACGCTCGCGTATCGAGGGCACTGCCCTGCTGCAGACGTGGCGTACATCGGTTTCCGCTCGCCAGCCACACAGGAAGAGGTCGACGCCTGCCGGAGATGGAGCCGCGGAGTGTCGGCGGCCGTCGTTCATGCGCGCCCGGATATAGTACTCACTGCCATGGCCAGCCGGCAGCACTTAGTGGACGACGGTTCCGGCCGTTCTGCCTCAGAGCAATTCCAAGACGGATTGCTCGCGGACTGGAACAAATGGGCGGACGCCGGAGTTCGGGTCGCGCCCATTGCCGACCCTCCATACAACGGCGAGGTTCGCGATCCGGACTGCGTTGTCTTGAACCAGGCGAACCCCTTGGAGTGCGCTCGCCCGAGGGTTGCTGCCCAGCCGAGTGATCCTATAGTCGTCGCGGCGAGTCGGGCCGATAGGCCAGGAATCCAACTGATCGATCTGACGGACTACTTCTGCGACGCGGACACGTGCTACAGCGTTGTGGGAGGGGTACCCGTCTATTACGACGCGGACCACCTCAACCTGGTGTACGTGCGGATGCTCGCGACCGCCTTCGGCGAAGCGCTCGCGCGCTAGTGGTCGCCGGCATCTGAGCTAACCCTGCTGTACTGTGGTCGCGAGTCTTCGATGGTGTTCTTGGGGCACATGCGTGCAACCCACGGACCCTGCGGCGAGTCTGAGGTCGCGAGTAGCCAGCAAGGCCGGTCGCCCCCGAAGGTGCGGTCTGAGATCGCTGATGCGCCCCCTGGCAGGGCGTGCGAGCCTCCTTCAAGGCCCTGACGCCGATGCTCGACTGGTATCACGTACCTTCAACGCTCCCGATGGAGCCAGAGATGCGAAAAGGGGCACATGTTCGAACGACGTCGCCGAACCGTTGACAGTCGGCCGATCTACCTGATTTCAGCCGCCGGACTGCCGAACTACGGCGATGAGATACTCACTCGCGTATGGCTGGACTGGTTGGCCAAGAACCACCCCGATGTCCCCGTCTGGCTCGACTGCCCAGAGCCCGGGCGAGCCAATCACCTCTTCGCGGGCGTACATCCGAGATTGACAACGACAAACACTCTGTGGCACCTCGCTTTCGGCCGTCACGGCATGCCTCTGGCCGACAGCGCTGAGTACGTGGCGCAGGTCGTGGTGGACTTAGGCTCACCGAGGCTGGATCTGGGACTTCTCCAGCTCCGTGAGATGCGATCCGTGCATCTGCTCGGAGGTGGCTACATGAACTCGGTATGGGAAAATCACCTGCTGCTTCTGCCCGCTCTTGTCGCGCTCAAGCAGCACTTTCAAGTGCCGATTTATGCAACAGGTCAGGGTGTGTTGCCGCTGAGCGCCGAGGCTCAGTCCGCCGTGCATGGGTGGGTGGCGGATTTCGACGTCTTCGAAACAAGGGACGTGCCTAGCGCAGAGGCTTCTGGCGGAACTCCAGGTGTCGACGATGCCTTCCTCGCGTTCACCAATGCGCGTGACCTGTACTCGAAGACGGAGACGCCGGACGTCATGCTGCTCATCCAGGGCGACTTCGTCGACGAAGATGCGACGGAGGGACTGGTCGATGCTGCCGAACAGTTCGTGCGCGCGCACGCACGCGGACCGATCGGGCTGGTGGAATCCATCCCTCCCGATGATTCGTGGATCCTGCCGCGTCTTCGAGAGCGCGGGCTCGAGGTGAACTTCTACCCGTTCACGCGGCTTTGGCTCGAAGGCCTCCCTGCGAGAGCTGGGCAGGTGTGGCTGACTACACGGTTCCATTTTCATCTTCTCGCTGCGGCTGCGGGCGCCCGCGGTGCGGTGATCGAGCTTGAGGCGGACTACTACGGAATCAAGCATGGCTCGCTCAGGGATCTAGGAACGGGCTGGTCCTCCACGAGCGATATCTCGACGTCCGGATCCCTTGAGCCAGGCCTGAACGAGAACTTTCCGAAGAGGAAGCAACAGCTGGCCCGTCGCAAGGCATCGCTGGCGCGGCGGATATATCCCGGCCACTGAGGATTCTCTTGCGGGGAGCGCAGCTGGTTCGGGTTGAGACGGCCGTTTACTAAGCTGAATGACCTGAGCGATCGTGTCTTTTCGCTCGGAGTTTGGAAGTAACCATGACCAAGCGGGCACTTATCACCGGTATCACCGGTCAGGATGGCTCGTACCTCGCTGAGCTGTTGCTGGCGAAGGGCTACGAGGTCCACGGCCTGATCCGCCGGGCATCGACCTTCAACACGTCGCGCATCGATCACCTTTACGTGGACCCGCATGACCCGAACGCGAAGCTGTTCCTGCATTACGGCGACCTGAGTGACGGTGTGCGTCTGGTGACGCTGATGGCCGAGATCAACCCTGATGAGGTTTATAACCTGGCCGCTCAGTCTCACGTGCGGGTGTCGTTCGATGAGCCGGAGCACACCGCCGACACCACCGGCACCGGTACGATTCGCCTGTTGGAGGCGGTCCGCCTCTCGGGTATCCGTACCCGGTTCTATCAGGCATCCTCCTCCGAACTCTACGGCGCTACGCAGCCGCCGCAGTCGGAGTCCACACCGTTTTATCCGCGGTCGCCTTATGCGGCGGCGAAGCTGTATAGCTACTGGATCACGAAGAACTATCGCGAGGCGTACGGCATGTTCGCGGTGAACGGGATCCTGTTCAACCACGAGTCCCCCCGGCGTGGCGAGACGTTCGTGACACGCAAGATCTCCCGCGCGGTCGCACGGATCAAGGCCGGGGTGCAGAAAGACATCTACCTCGGCAACCTTGACGCGGTCCGTGACTGGGGGTACGCGGCGGAGTACGTCGAGGGGATGTGGCGAATGCTGCAGGTCGACGAGCCGGAGGACTTCGTCCTCGCTACCGGGGTGGGTTTGACCATCCGCGATTTCTTGGAGACCTCTTTCGGTCATGTCGGGTTGGACTGGCAGGAGTTCGTGAAGTTCGACGAGCGGTACCTGCGCCCCACCGAGGTCGACGCGTTGATCGGCGACCCGTCCAAGGCGGCCGAGAAGCTCGGGTGGACGGCGACGATCGATGGGAACGAATTGGCGAAGCTGATGGTTGACGCCGACGTGGAAGCGCTGGAAAAGGGTCCCGAGTGGATCGATACCGTCACCCTCGGCTCCTGGAACTCCGAACCCGCCCTGGTACTGAAGTGACCACCGCTGTGGACGGGGTGCAGTACACCCCGGGGGAACTCGACCGGGACGCGACGTTCTATGTCGCCGGGCATCGTGGGCTTGTCGGCTCCGCGATCGTCCGCAAACTCGAAGCCTCGGGGTTTGAGAACATCGTCGGGAAACCGTCCGCGGAGCTGGATCTGAAGGACCGCGACGCGGTCTTCGGCTACATGGCGGAGATCAAACCGAAGTATGTGGTGCTCGCCGCGGCGAAGGTCGGCGGAATCCTGGCGAACAGCACCTACCCGGTCGATTTCCTCAGCGACAACATGCGCATCCAGGTCAACGTCCTCGACGCGGCCCTCGCCAACGACGTCGAACGGGTGCTGTTCCTGGGCTCGTCGTGCATCTACCCGAAGTTCGCTGCCCAGCCCATCCGTGAGGACTCGCTGTTGACGGGGCACCTGGAGGAGACCAACGACGCCTACGCGATCGCGAAGATCGCCGGTATCCTGCACACCCAAGCGGTGCGACGGCAGTACGGATTGCCGTGGATCTCGGCCATGCCGACCAACCTCTACGGCCCGAACGACAACTTCTCCCCGAAGGGCTCCCACGTCCTCCCAGCATTGATCCGCCGCTACGACGAAGCCGCCGCGTCCGGCGCACCCACCGTCACCAACTGGGGCACCGGCACCCCACGGCGCGAGTTCCTCCACGCCGACGACATGGCCGACGCATGCCTGCACCTGCTCGAACACTACGACGGACCCGACCAAGTCAACGTCGGCACCGGATCCGACGTCACCATCGCCGAAATCGCCGCCACCATCGCCACCGTCGTCGGATACCAGGGCCAGACCGAATGGGACACCTCCAAGCCCGACGGAACCCCGCAGAAACTCCTCGACGTCTCCAAACTCGCCGAAGCCGGCTGGACCTCCAAGATCACCCTTCAAGAGGGGCTCGAACGCACCGTCGCCTGGTACCGCCAACACGTCGGAACCTTGCGAGAGTAGAAGCGAGCCTCCGGGCTGCGGATGAAGCAGACAGCTGACGTGAACAGATCCATCGTCGTCGCGGTCGTGTGTACTGGGTTCCTCATCGGGACGATTGCGGGGTGTGCCGCTCCCGGCCAGGAAGGGATCGGGCACCTGGCTTCGCGGTCACCCGAAGCCGAGACATCCACGCCTTCTGCATCAACACAAGAGCGGACTCGTGTGGTCATCGTCGGCGATTCGAACTCCACCGGATTCCGCGGGACGCTGGGAGCAGGCATGGCAGAAGGCGCAGCGTGGGGCGCCCAGTTGCCGAGTGACCGGTTCACTGTGGTCGGAGGCTGGGCGGTCGACGGTGCAACAACCGCGTCGATGGCGGAGGGCGTGTCGCACGCCGCTGGCGCAGATCAACTTGTCATCATGGCGGGGACGAATGACTTGGCTGTGGGCGTGCCGATCGAAGAGATCAAGCGCAACGTGCTCGAGATCTCCAATCGGGTCAGCGCGCGCGACGTGCTTCTGGTCGCGATCCCCCCGTTGAACTTCCTTCCGGCCGAGGCGATGCAGTTCAATCAGTCGTTGTCCACCATGGCAGCAGAGCACGATTGGGGGTACGTCGACCCCTGGGTCGAGCTTCGCGAGACGGACGGAACCTGGTCTGCTCCGTTCCTGACCGACGGCGTTCACACGTCCGACGAGGGCTACGCGGCCGCCGGGCGAGCAATCGCGGGCCACCTCGAGGCTGTCCGGGCTGCGGGCTGATCCTGGAGGCTCACAGCGGCCGGTCCCGTGCGGAGGACTGACGAGGATGCGGCATAACGATCGCTCTCCGTCCCCCAAGTAGAATCGTTCCCGTGACCACAGCCGCCGTCGGCGCCCCCGGATCGCCCCGGCGCTACCTGCACTCGCTGTGGTTGCTGTCGGCGCGCGACCTGAAGGTCCGGTACTCGACGAGTGCGCTCGGCTACCTCTGGTCGGTCCTCGATCCGCTCGTCATGAGCGCGATCTACTGGTTCGTGTTCACCCAGATCTTCGAGCGCTCGGTGGGCCACGAGCCGTACATCGTCTTCTTGATCACGGCGCTGCTCCCCTGGGTGTGGTTCAACTCCGCCGTCTCCGACTTCACGCGGGCGTTCAACAAGGACGCTCGCCTCGTGCGTTCGACGGCCATCCCGCGATCGATCTGGGTGAATCGCATCGTGCTATCGAAGGGGATCGAGTTCCTTTGCTCCCTTCCCATCCTCGCTCTGTTCGTCACCGTCGCGGCCTTCGGCGGTACGCCGGTGCAACTCAACTGGGGTCTGCTGCTGTTCCCCGTCGCGATGCTGCTCCAGACAGTCCTTCTCATCGGCCTGGGTCTGCTTGTCGCCCCGCTCTGTGTCATCTGGACCGACCTCGAGCGGACCACCAAGCTGATCCTGCGGGCGCTGTTCTACGCCTCACCCGTGATCTACGGCGTGTCAGACCTCCCGGGTGCGGCCGAGACGCTCGCCGCGTTCAATCCGCTCGCCGGCATCTTCGCCCTCTACCGAGTGGGCTTCTTTCCGGAGGAGTTCGACCTCTGGGTGATAGCGATCGGCGCCGTCATGACCTTCGGGTTCCTCGCGGCAGGCATCCTCGTGTTCCGTCGCCTCGAGCGTCCGATGCTGAAGGAGCTGTGATGGGCGCCGAACTTGCGATCGAGGTCCGCGACCTCGGGGTGCGCTTCCGCCGCAACCGGCGAGGGCGACGCAGCGTGAAGGACCTCTTCTCCGATTCCTCCCGTCGATCCAAGCCCGACGAGTTCTGGGCGCTTCGCAACGTCAGCTTCGATGTGAAGCCCGGAGAATCGATCGGGGTCGTCGGCCGGAATGGTCAGGGCAAATCGACGCTGCTCAAACTCGTCGCCGGGGTGCTGCTCCCCGATGAGGGCAAGGTCACCGTCCACGGCGGGGTTGCTCCCCTGATCGAGATCACCGGCGGATTCGTCGGCGATCTCACCGTGCGCGAGAATGTGCGTCTCACGTCGGGACTGCATGGGATGTCGAAAGCCGAAGTGTCACGCCGGTTCGACGGCATCATCGACTTCGCCGAACTCGCTGACTTCGTCGATACCCCGTACAAGCATCTCAGCAACGGCATGAAGGTGCGACTCGCCTTCTCAGTGGTATCGCAGCTCGAGGAGCCGATCCTCCTCGTAGACGAGGTCCTAGCGGTCGGCGACAAGGCGTTCCGAGAGAAGTGCTATCGCCGCATCGACGAACTGCTGGCCGACGGGCGGACCCTGTTCTTCGTGTCGCACAGCGAGCGTGACCTGCGCAGGTTCTGCACCCGCGGCCTTTACCTCGACAAGCACCGACTCGCCATGGACGCGCCAATCGGCGAGGTGCTCGATCAGTACAATTCCGATCACCCTGCGGGGGTATGAGAGCGTTTCGTCTCGCTTCGCTCGCTCAACGACCGGGGAACCGGGCGCTCAACGACCGGTCGTCGCAACTTCGAGCGGCGGCATCGGCTGCCACGCAGCATCCTTCGCGATCTTCCGTCCGTCACGCAGACCGCGGAACAGGTTCGACGTGCCGCGCACCGTCCGCTCGACGAAGAGCAGGCGGATCAGCTCCTTGCCGAAAGTGAGTGCCGTGCCGAGGGCGAAAGGCACGCGCCGGTACACCCCGAGGGACTGGTAGTAGCGCTTGATGATCGCGCGGTTGCGCATGATGTAGTAGCGGTACGCGTTGCTCGACGCGTTCATGTGGCGGATGCCCATGTCCCACTGCTTGATCTCGCGCGTGCGGCGCAGCACGAACTCGTCGACGATCACCGACTGGGTCTTGCGCGAGGCGAGCCAGCCGTAGGTCTGGTCGTCCCAGTAGATGAAGAAGCGGGGATCGGGCAGGCCGATCTGCTTCACGATGTCGCGGTGGATGAACATGCCCTCGAAGCATCCCGAGTTCATCGGCTTGTAGCCGGAGGAATCGAAGGATGCCGGGGCGAAGGGGATCGGAATGCCCATGCGCTCGGCGATGCGGTACTGCCAGTAGAACTCGCTGCCGTCGTAGTCGTAGCGGCGGCCTTGGATGCTCTTGAACCGCGGCGCCCACTTGCCCATTTTCGCCAGGCCGTCGTCGATGACCTCGACGTCGTCGTCCATGAGCCAGATCCATTCGGAGCCGAGTTCATATGCGACCCGCATGCCCTCGCTGAATCCGCCCGAGCCGCCGGTGTTCGTCTCCATACGGCGGTAGACGAGTTCGGTGCTGCCGAGGCGCTCGCGATACGACTCGACGACATCGGTGGTGTCGTCGGTCGATGCGTTGTCGATCACCACGACGTGGCCGGGCTTCGGATCCATCACGACGATGCTGCCGAGCAGGCGCGTCAGCAGCCCCGAGCGGTTGTACGTGACGATCGCGATGGTGGCGGTCGCCGGGTCGAACTCGGCGTCGGATGGAACGTGTGTCACGGGGTGATCTCCGGGAACGGGGCAACGGGCGCCGAGGCGTCGGGCCGGAGAGTAGCCTACCCTGCCTCACCGTCCGGTCACTGGGATGCGCTTTGGGCGCGCAACGGAGCGCGGGGCACTTTTCAGATCGAGCCGATATCTTGTAGCACGAGCCGTCACCGGTCCGGTTTCCACTCTGTCGTAGCGGGATCGGGAGACCGTGGCAGTGAAACCGTGCCCCAGAGGAGGCCGCTGTGCGCAGAGTGCTTGTCACAGGGGGCGCCGGCTTCATGGGCTCGAACTTCGTACGCTATTTGATCGATCACACCGACGACCACGTCACGGTTCTCGACCGGCTCACGTACGCGGCGAACCGTGGCTCACTCGACGGCGTGCCCGACGAAAGGTTGATCTTCGTTCAGGGTGATGTCGGGGATGCCGCGGCCGTCGATGAGTTGTTCGCTGGTTCCGATGCCGTCGTCCACTTCGCCGCGGAGTCCCACAACGACAACTCCCTCAACGATCCACGCTCCTTCCTCGATACGAACGTCGTCGGCACATACACACTTCTCGAGGCAGCGCGAAGGCACGGGACGCGACTGCATCATGTCTCCACGGATGAGGTCTTCGGCGATCTTGAACTGAACGATGCGGCGAAGTTCACCGAGTCCAGCCCGTACAACCCCTCAAGCCCGTACTCCGCGACCAAAGCCAGTTCAGACCTTCTGGTGCGCGCGTGGAGACGGTCGTTCGGCGTCCGAGCAACGATCTCGAACTGCTCGAACAACTACGGGCCCTACCAACACGTTGAGAAGTTCATCCCGCGTCAGATCACCAATGTCCTCCGCGGACTCCGACCCAAGCTGTATGGCCGGGGTGAGAATGTGCGGGATTGGATCCATGTGGACGACCACTCGTCCGCGGTACTAAGGATCCTTGAGAATGGCGAGATTGGCGAGACCTACCTGATCGGCGCGGACGGTGAACGCAGTAACAGGGAGGTCGTAGAGATGATCTTGGAAGTGATGGGTCAGCCCCTGGACGCCTACGACCTTGTGAGCGATCGCGCCGGGCACGACCTCCGGTACGCGGTCGACTCGACGAAGCTGCGCGAGGAGTTCGACTGGGCGCCGAGGTATCGGGACTTCGAAGCCGGCCTCCGCGCGACGATCGATTGGTATCGCGACAACGAGTGGTGGTGGGCGCCTGCGAAGGACGCCACCGAAGCGCTCTACGCCGCCAGAGGCCAAGTATGACGGCCTTTGAGGCGTCGCTTCCATTCAACCCGGAGCCAGTTTCGGGGCAAGACCCGCGATCGCGCGTCCTCGCCTGAGCTAATCCGTGCCGCCGTCGGGTCCCTGAGCGCGAGGCGGCACGTCGCCGGGGCGCACGAAGCCCGGCACATGCGGCAAGCCGGGGCCACCGGCATCCGTTCGCCCTCCGATGCTCTCGCGCCACGACCGGGACTGTCCGGCGCGGACGGCGCACAGCACGAGCATCATCCAGCCGAGGCCTGCCAGGGTGAAGCTCTCGAACATCGAGTCGGCGAGCAGTGCGACAAGCATGAGCGGCGTCCACGCGTACACGACTGAGCGACGCTCGCTCGCGGCAAGCCACGAGCGCACCAGCGCGAGGCCCGCCAGCCCAACGAACAGCACGAGGCCGACCCACCCGAGCTGCAGCAGCACATCGAAGAACGCGTTCAGTCCGGTGGCGTGCGACGCGTCGAGCCAATAGTTGAGCGCGATGAAGGGGTAGTCGCGCGTCGACCACGGGCCGTACCATCCCCAACCCTGCAAGGGGCGCGGTCGTCCGAGATCGACCATCATGTTCCACAGGTCGACGCGCATCGACAGGTCGCTGCCGGCCCCGAGCAGGGCGATGATCGGATGCCGCGCCGCATAGCCGACGAACACCCCGACGACCACGACCCCGCCGAGCGCCAGCTGCAGTCCCGCCCTGCGCTCTGGGCGGGTGTGCCGTACCCACGCCAGCGCCGCGACGGCGAGGCCCACGCCGACCGCGAGGACGAAGACCGTGGGGGAGTCGCTGAAGGCCGCGAGCCCGCCCGCGAGCACGACCGAGGCCACCGACAGCCCCGGGCGCACGGACTGCGTCCGGTACTCGATGAGGAACGTGATCAGGGCCAGCACCGCGACGAACCCGAGCATGTTGCGGGTGCCGAAGATGCCCTGGATCGGACCGAGCTGCGCCAGGTTGCCCTGCACACCAAGAAAGCCGAAGGGCAAGTCCAGCAGGATGCCTGACAGGACCTCCACGCCGAGCGAGACCGCCAGCAGCACCCGGAGCACGTCGCCGAGGGCGCGCACGGTCTGCAGCGTGTCGCGGATGTGCCCGATCACGACGGCGAGGAAGGCGAGCGTGGCCGCGGAGACCCAGCTCCACCACGACGTCGCCGGGTCCTCGCTCCAGAAGACGCTCGCCAGTGCCCAGGCAAGGAAGGCGAGGACCGTGGTCGGCACGAGTCGCAGCAGCGAGATCTCCTGCCAGCGCGCCGCCAGTACCGCGAGGCCGAGCACGGCAAGACCCGCGACGACGGTGATGTAGGTCACGCGACCGGCGAGCTGCTCGATGGCGTACGACGAGAACACCGCCCCCAGGACGGCGAGCGTGTAGGCACGGGCGAACGATGCCGAGGCCAGCAGCGTGACCAGCCAGCCGTGGGGTGGGGTCTGGGCCTGCGAGCTCATGGCGCCTGCTTCGACGGTGTTTCGTCTCTCCCGGCGCGATCGCCGACGAGGTGCGGTTCGTCGACGGCAGACGACTGCTCTCCGAGCTCGATCGCGGCGCTCTGCTCGGCCGGCCCGACGCCGACATGAGGAGACTGCTTGATCTTGGCGCCGAGCATGACGACGAACAGCCACCCCCACAACAGCAGGGGGGTGGATTCGGCAAGGCCCTGCACGAGCAGGATCGCCCCGACGAGCGTCGGCAGCAGGGTCAGCGGAGAGTAGGGCCGGTCCGCCCGCAGATCCCAGCGAGGGCGGTCGACGGCGAAGAACCACGACCGCCACACGAAGGCGAGGTACACGGTGGCGATCAGTACGACGCCGATGATCCCCAGCTGCATCGACACGTCGATCCACATGTTGTGCGCCTGGAGCACCGTCTGCCCGTGATCGACGACCCAGCGGTCGAAGGCCGGGTCCCAGGGCGCCCAGGGCGTCGCGAAGCCCCATCCCACCCACGGGTGCTCGGCGGTGCGCCCGAGCACGGCCTGCCAGATCGCTTCGCGTCCGGTGAGGTCGGAGCTGCGCCCGAGCGCGGCGAAGATCGTGTCGCGCAACAGCCAGAGGCTGAGCAGTCCGCCGGCCCCGACCGCGGCGTACGCGATGTAGTACTTGGTGCGCTCGCCGGGCCGGCGTGCGCGCCGCATCAGCAGCACCGTGGCGAGCACGACCACCACGGCGGCAGCGGCGAGGATTGCCGTCGCGGACGACGCCCTCACGAAGAGGAAGGCCGACAGCGCGATCCAGGCGTACAGCAGCCCCGGCCGGGGCGCACGGGCGGCGATGCGGATACCGAACACGACGATCGCCAGCAATGCGACGGGTCCGAGCAGGTTCGCGTTGCCCATGACGCCCTGGATGCGCTCGGGCCAGTCGAACAGGTTGTCGCGCGACCAGTACTCGATCGGGTCGTGATCGGCGCCCTCCGCGGGCAGGACGAAGCCGGGGAGTAGCGGCCCTCGCACGAAAACCGACACCGCCAGCTCGAAGAGCAGCGACAGCGCCATGACCCACTTGAGGGCGGATGCCACAGCCCGGACGAGTTCGCGCCACGTCAGGACGGTCCCGATGAAGAGCGCCTGGATCGTGGTGAGGTACAGCAGCAGCAGAGTGATCGCCGTCGTGCTGGGCCACGCCGACCACAGAATCGACAGCGTCGCCCACACGACGTAGGTCACGGCGAACCATGGCAGACGGCGCCACTGCACGGGCGGGCGCAGGATGATCCACAGCACGACCGAGAGCACGCCGGCGCCGATGGTGATGGCGGCCGCGACGGGCGTGCCGAACGCGTGCACCCACGCGACGCCCGATAGCGACATGAACAGCACGAAGATGCACCAGCCGCGCAACAGCAGATGGCCGGTCTTCTCACGGACCGGGGGCGTGGGCGGTGCCGACGCCGGGTGCTTAGAGTGGACGGCCATCGCCATCAGGTTACCCCGGCAAGCCCCGGCAAACCGGGGTGAAGAGGCCGATGATCCACGGGCCGCGTCATTAGGCTGGGCGGATGCTGATCCCCCTTGCCAACGACCCTCGCGACTACGCGTGGGGCTCGACGTCGTTGATCGCGGAGCTGGAGGGCAGGGAGCCGTCCGGGCGCGCCGAGGCCGAGGTCTGGTTCGGAGACCACCCCGGCGATCCGGCCGAGACACCGGACGGCCGCACACTCGACCGGTGGATCGCCGACGATGGCGCCGAGGCGGGAGTCGCGGAACCGCTGCCGTACCTGCTGAAACTGCTCGCCGCGGCATCCGCTCTGTCGATCCAGGCTCATCCCTCCAAGGCGCAGGCTGAGGCGGGATTCGCCCGTGAAGAGGCGGCCGGCATCCCGCGCGATGCCGCTGACCGCACGTACCGGGACGCGAACCACAAGCCCGAGCTCATCGTCGCGCTGAGCGACACCTTCCGCGCGCTCGCGGGACTGCGCGACCTCGCCGCCACGCGGCGCCTCGTCGCCGAGCTGGGTTCGCGGGCACAGCCGCTCGCGGACCGGTTGGCAGGCCCAGCCTCGCTCGGCGCCGTGATCGAATGGCTCCTGTCGGACGGGACCGACACGGCCCGCGAGGTGATCGCAGCGGCGGTCGCGGCGGAGTCGGACGAGTTCGCCGCCGAGCTGGAGCTGACGCGCACGCTGGATGCCGCCTTCCCGGGCGATCCCGGCATCGTCGTCGCTCTGCTCATGAACCTCGTGACGCTGCGCCGTGGTGAAGGCCTGTTCGTACCGGCGGGTGTGCTGCACGCCTACCTCGAAGGACTCGGGGTCGAGCTGATGGCGGCGAGCGACAACGTGCTCCGGGGCGGCCTGACGCCGAAGCACGTCGACGCCGCCGAGCTCGTGGGTCTGCTCGACGACACCCCGGGCCTTCCGCCGCTGCTGACGGCGGCCGAGGTCGGCCCCGGCGTGGCACGCTACGACGTGCCGGTCTCGGACTTCGCGCTGCTTCGGGTGGATGCCCGGACGGATGCCACGGCCACGGTGGCCGTTGCCGGACCGGCGATCGCGCTTGCCACGGCCGGTCTCGTGACCGTCACCGGTGCGGCGTCCGGAACGACGGCCGAGCTCGCGCCGGGCCGTGCGGTGCTGGTGACCCCCGACGAAGGGGAGCTCCGCGTGACCGGCGCCGGCGAGCTCTTCGTCGCGTTGCCGGGAGCCTGAGCGTCGTTTCTCATCGGACCGTTATCGCGCACGACACGCCGTCGGCGCGTCGCGAAGGTTCAAGAACCGGTTGAGGCTTTAGTATCTGCGACTTGACCTTCGCGAACTACACGAGTGTAATTACCCGTACACGCACCAGCGTGGAGCAGGGTTCACGGGGGGTGAGAACGACATGACGGTGACGCAATTCCGTTCCGGCGTTCCCGACGACTGGTTCGTCGATCCGGTTCAACTGGGGGTTCCGGGGGTTCGTCGCAACACCGGAGCGGATGACGACAATCCGCTCTCATGGCAGACAGACGCCTTGTGCGCGCAGACCGATCCGGAGGCGTTCTTCCCCGAGAAGGGCGGCTCCACGCGCGATGCCAAGCGCATCTGCACGTCGTGCGACGTCCGCGACCAGTGTCTCGAATACGCGCTGCAAAACGACGAGCGCTTCGGGATCTGGGGCGGGCTCAGCGAACGCGAGCGTCGCAAGCTGAAGCGCCGCGCCGGTTGACCGCTCGCGCGACGATCGTCCGCCCGATCCGGCGGACCCGGCGCGTGCGCACCGAACCGCGGGGCGCGCGCACCTAGGCTGACGACGTCATGCCCCCAATCACGTCCGACGCTGGCACGTCCGACGCAGCCACGCCTCACGCCGCCGCGTCCGATCTCGCCGCACCCGACCCCGCCGTGTCGGGAGTCGCGGTGTCGGCTTCGGTGCCGGGCGCTGAGGGGTTCCGTGCGAGGCTCGACCTGGCGCCTTCGCCCACAGTCGTGGCGACGGCATCCCCTTCGCACCGCGTGCACGCCGTCGTGGTCGTGCGGCCGGACGGGCGCGCCCCGGCGGCCTTTCATCTCAAGCGGACGCTCGCGTCGCTCCAGGAGCAGACACGCCGGCCGGACGCCCTCACGATCGTGCTGTGCGGCGGCGACGAGCGCCTGGCCGACATCGTCGCCGGGGCGGGGGCAGACTTCGTGGTGAACGCCGCCGCCTCGACGGGATTCGCGGCGGCGACCGCCCTGGCATCGCCCGAGGCCAGCCGGCACGAAGCGGTGTGGCTGCTCGCGCAGGACACCGCTCCCGAGCCCGACGCCCTCGCACGCTTGGCGGGTGCGCTCGAGCTTTCGCCCTCGGTCGCGTTCGTGGCTCCGAAGCTGGTGCGGTGGGACGATCGCTCTGAGATCGTCTCGCTCGGCATCGGGATGACGCGCTACGGGCGCACCGTGGGGCTCGCCGACGGCGAACTCGATCAGGGCCAGCACGATGCTCGCGAGGACGTCCTCGGCACGGATGTGCGCGGCATCCTGGTTCGCGGCGACGCCTGGAGCGAGCTCGCGGGGCTCGACCGCGGCCTCGCGGGAGCCGATGAAGGTCTCGACCTGGGGGTGCGCGCGCGGCTTGCGGGTGCACGGGTATCGCTTGTGCCCGCGGCGCTCGTGGCGGTCGCCGGCGACGGCGCCGCCGGACTGCCCGCACCGAACACCCCGCAGCGCAGGCGCCGGATCGTCTACGCCGAGCGCGTCGCCCAGCTGCACCGGCGGCTGGCGTACGCGCCACTCGGCGCGTTGCCGCTGCATTGGCTCTCACTGCTCCCGCTTGCACTGTGGCGGACGGTCGTCGATCTGGTGCGCAAGCAGCCCGTTCGCATCGGCCCTGAGTGGGCTGCGGCGGTCGTCGTGTTCGTGCGGCTCATCGCCATCGGCCGGGCCCGGCGCCGCATCGCGGTCACCAAGCGCGTGCCGTGGGCACAACTGGCGCCCCTGCGGATCTCGCAGAGCGAGCTGCGGGAGCGGCTCGACGACGAGCCCGAGATCGCACTCGGCGGACACCGCCGCGGCGACCTGCATTTCTTCTCCGGCGGTGGCGCGTGGCTCGTGCTCGGCGCGCTCGTGGTGTCGGTTGCCTCGTTCCCCGCCCTGCTGGCGTGGCCGGTGCTCGGTGGGGGCGCGCTCCAGCCACTGGCGAACACGGTCGGATGGCTCTGGGATGAGGCGGCCTTCGGGCAGCGGTCGCTGGGGCTGGACACGGTAGGGCCCGCCGACCCGTTCGCGTCGGTCATCGCCGTGATCGGCACCCTCGCACCGTGGGACCCGTCGAGGGCGCTGGTCGTGCTGTGGCTCCTCGCGCTTCCGCTCGCGGCCCTCGGGGGTTGGCTCGCTGCGACGCGCGTCACCGAGCGCCCCCTGCTGCGGCTGCTCGGCGGCGCCACGTGGGCGCTGGCGCCCACCTTCGTGGTGGCGCTGTCGCAGGGCCGGCCGACGGCGGTCATCCTCCACCTGCTGCTGCCCTGGCTGTTCTTCGCGGGGTCGGTCGCGCATCGCTCGTGGTCGGGCGCAGGGGCCGCATCGATCCTGCTGGCCGCCGTCGTCGCCACCGCTCCGTCGCTCGCCCCCGCGCTCGCGGTGATCTGGCTGCTGGCCATCCTCCTGGCCGTCGTTCTCCGCGCCGGGCGGGGAGTGGCGCGCCTGATCTGGACAGTCATCCCCTCGATCGCCCTTTCGCTGCCGCTGATCTGGAATGCCGTGGCGAACGGTCGCCCCTGGGGCCTGCTGGCCGATCCCGGGGTGCCGTGGGCCGGCCCGCAGGTCGGCACCGACTCCGCGGGCCGCGCGCTGCTCGCGGCCGGCATCCCCACCCCGGATCTCGCGGGCTGGACGACACTGATTCCCGAGGGACCGACGTGGTGGGTTCCGCTGCTGACGGCCCCCATCGCCCTGCTCGCGCTGGCCGCACCGCTCACCCAGCGGTGGGCGGTCGGTACCGCCCTGCTGGTCGTCACGGCGCTCGGGATGGGCACGGCATTCGCCGCCGTCGGCATCTCAGTCGCTTTCTCGCAGTCCATCCCGGTCGCCATCTGGCCGGGTGCCGGACTCAGCCTGGCGTGGCTCGGCGCGGTCGGCGGTGCCCTGGTGACGCTCGACGCAGGATTGGCGCCGCGGGTCGCGTTCATACGGGGGATCGCCACCGTGGTGGTGCTCGCCGCCGTCGCGGCGCTCGCCGTGCCGTCGCTGACGGCGATGACGCGCCGCACCGCGACCATCGCGAACGGCCCCGAGAGCACGCTCCCGGCTTTCGTCGCGGCGCAGGGCCGCGACGATCCCGACGTCGGCACCATCGTGCTCACCCCGCAGGGCGAGGGTGGCGTCTCTGCCATCGTGGTGTGGGGAGCCAGCGAAACACTGGGCGGGCAGACCACGATGCTCTCGACGCGCACGCGACCGACGGCGCAGGACGCCGCGGTGGCGGAGCTGGCTGCAGACCTGGTCAGCTCATCGGCCGACGATGTCGTCGCCGGCCTCGCCGAGGTGGGCGTCAGCTTCATCCTCCTGGCGCCCGCGATGCCGACCGAGACGGATGCCGCGCGCACCATGCGGCTGTCGGCCTCGACCGCGCTGAACCAGCGCGACACGCTCGACAGCGTGGGCGACACGACTAAGGGCGAGCTGTGGCGTGTCATCGGCGAGGTGGCGCCGAGGCCGCGGGAAGCTGCATCCGTCGTCACCACCGCCCGGCTGATCGCCATCGGCCAGTTGATCGTGCTCGGCATCGCGCTGCTGCTCGCCGTTCCGACCGCAGCGTCGCGCCGCGAGGCGCGCCGCACGCCCCGCGTGGTGGGGCCGCACTGGCAGGAGGGGCAATGAGCGATCGGAGAGTGTTCCGGTGGGCGACGACGAGCGCGCGTCTGCTCGTGGGGACCATCGTGTCGATTGCGGCGGTCATCACGGTCGTGACGGCGATCTCGCTGCCCTGGCCGACGGTGTCGCGAGAACCGGTGAGCGTGTCGGCGATGCCGGCGCCCGCCGCGTCGACCGTCGCGTGCGACGGTCCGCTGCTGTCGCTCGGACGCGATCCGCTGGATGCGGCATCCCTGACCGCCGCCGCACCCCAGAGCATGACAACCGGTGTGACCTCGGACGCACCTGAGCCGCAGGAGCAGGTGCTCGAGGCGGCCGTCGGCTCGGGCAGGGACGGACCCGTCGCCTTCACGGCGCTGCCGCTCGAGCGCAAGCGCGTCGATGTCGCCGCCGCCGGAGCCTCCACGGTGTCGGCCGACGACCTCGCGGGGTTCGCAGCCTCGGCATGTCGTCCGCCGTTGCTCGAGTCGTGGCTGGTCGGGGGGTCGGGAACGACCGGTGCCTCCGACCTGGTGCTGCTGGCGAACCCCGGCACCGTGGCGGCCACGGTGGAGCTCACCCTGTTCGGGGCAGCCGGTGAGCAAGCGCCGCCTGGCGGCTCGGTGATCGTGCCCCCGGGCACCCAGCGGGTGGTGCCGCTGGCCGGTATCGCACTCGATGAGGCCAGTCCCGTCATCCGCGCCACCGCGACGGGAGCGCCGGTGCACGCCTCGCTGCAGACCAGCATCACACGTACCCTCACACCCGGCGGCGTCGACCAGGTGGGGGCTGTGCCACAGCCCGAGCTGCAGCAGACGATCGCGGGTGTCACCGTCACGGGCGCGCCCGGCGTCGAGGGCGCGTCCGACGCCGCCACCGTGCTGCGGGTCCTTGCGCCGTCCGCCGACACCACTGTGCGCGTGACTGTCACCGCCACGGGCCGCGCCGAGCCCGCGCTGCAGCCGGAGGAGGTTGCACTCAGCGCCGGACAGCCGGTCGAGATCTCGTTGCCGGGACTGCCCGTCGGCTCGTACACCGTCGACGTCGCCGCTGACGTGCCGATCGTGTCCGGCGTGTGGCAGGCGACGGGGTTCGACGAGGGCGACGACTTCGCCTGGTACACGCCATCGCCCGAGGTGGCGGTGCCGAGCCTGTTCGCCGCCCCGGCGGGACCCCCGCCGACGTTGACCGTCGTGAATCCGGCGGACGAGGCGGCGACGGTCACCATCACCTCCGAAGACGGCGCCTACCGGCTCGAGCTGACCGTGCCGGCGCGCGGAACGATGACGGCGCGCCTTTCGCCGCGGACGGTCTACCTTCTCGAGCCGGACGCCCCGGTCCGGGCAGCGCTGTCGCTGACCGGTGACGGCGCCCTGGCCGGCATCCCGCTGTGGCCCGCGGATGCCGCGACGCCTGAGATCGTGGTGTACCCGTAGCGTCCACATAGGGCGGGCGGCTGCGTCAGAAGAAGCGGAAGCGCTCCGGGCCGAGATCCCACGGGTCGCGGTCGAGGTACTCGGCCGCCGCGCGGAACACCGCGCTCTCGATCATCATGCGGCGGTGCAGTTCGTCGTTGCGGTGCAGATGGCTCAGCCGCTCGATAGGCAGCCGGTAGAGGATGATGCGCTTGGCATCGCGCAGCACCGTCCACCGCGGGATGCCGTCACCGTCGGTCGCGGCCGGCATGTCGGCCACTTCGAACCGAACGTCGCGCAGGTCGTCCCACGCCGAGCGCAGGAACTCCGCCGCCGCGCCGACCGCGATGTCGAAGCGATCGACCCGCGTGTCGAGCGGGGGGAGCGGTGGGCGCACCACCGGGCTGCGGCCTTCGCGGCCGTGGCGGCCGTGGCGCGGGACGCGCCGGACGGCCCGCTCGCTCATCCGGGTGCGACGCCAAGCCATGCCCCCATCCTAGGTCTGTCGGACTCCTCGGTACCGAGACGTCGCAAATGGCCGTCCTCAGCGAGACACACCGGCCGTTCGCGACGTCTCGGCGGCCGGCATGGGCGAGGGGACGGCGGCTGGGGCGCGTGGCTCGGGCGGGACGGGGAGCGTGCGGCGCGGCATCCGTCGCGGCGGTGCGCCGGGCGGTAGCGTCGACCCGATGCGCGAGAGAGTCTGCTCCAAGGTCGGCTGTGCCCGTGAGGCCGTGTCGACCCTCACCTACGACTACGGCGACCAGATGGCGGCCCTCGGCCCCCTCGGTGCGGTGGGCGATCCGCATGCCCACGACCTGTGCGCCATCCACACCGACCGACTGTCCGTGCCCAAGGGCTGGGTGGTCGTGCGTCACGAGACGATGCGCGCCTGACTCCACCCGGTTCCGCGTGGGAGAATGGGCGGATGCCGACCCCCACTGCCGCTGCCATGACCGGCGCTCACCCGACCAACGCGCCCGCCGCGGCATCCGTCTCAGCCTTCGAGTACGAGGTCGCAGACCTCTCGCTCGCCGAAGCGGGCCGGCACCAGCTGCGGCTGGCCGAGAACGAGATGCCGGGACTCATGGCCCTGCGCGAGGAGTTCGGCCCGTCGCAGCCGCTGAAGGGCGCCCGCATCGCCGGGTCGCTGCACATGACGGTGCAGACGGCGGTGCTCATCGAGACGCTCGTGGCCCTGGGTGCGCAGGTGCGCTGGGCCAGCTGCAACATCTTCTCGACGCAGGACGAGGCTGCCGCGGCGGTCGTGGTGGGTCCTGCAGGCACCGTGGACGCGCCCGCGGGCGTGCCGGTGTTCGCGTGGAAGGGCGAGACCCTCGAGGAGTACTGGCGCCTCGCCGACCGCATCTTCGACTGGTCGGCCGAGGGCTTCGACGGTCCGAACATGATCCTCGACGACGGTGGTGACGCGACCCTGCTGGTGCACAAGGGCGTCGAGTTCGAGAAGGCCGGGTCGATTCCGGATGCCGCGGCCGACGACTCCGCCGAGTACCGCATCGTCCTCGACACGCTGCGGGCTTCGTTCGCCCGCGATCCGCAGCGCTTCACCCGCATGGCGGCGGGGCTGCTCGGGGTCACGGAAGAGACCACCACGGGCGTCCACCGCCTGTACGAGCTCGCGGCATCCGGGGATCTTCTCTTCCCCGCCATCAACGTCAACGACTCGGTCACCAAGTCCAAGTTCGACAACACCTACGGCATCCGCCACTCCCTACCCGACGGCCTCAACCGCGCCACCGACGTGCTGATCGGCGGCAAGGTCGTGTTCGTCGCCGGCTACGGAGACGTGGGCAAGGGTGCCGCCGAGGCGCTGCGCGGACAGGGCGCACGCGTGATCGTCGGCGAGGTCGACCCCATCTGCGCCCTGCAGGCGGCGATGGACGGGTTCCAGGTCGCGCGCCTCGATGACCTGGCCGGCCAGGTCGACATCGTCGTGACGGGCACGGGCAACACGCGTGTCGTCACGGCCGAGCACCTGCTCGCCCTCAAGCACCTCGCGATCGTCGCCAACGTCGGCCACTTCGACGACGAGATCGACATGGCCGGGCTCGCCGCGATTCCGGGAGCGGAACGGGTCGAGATCAAGCCCCAGGTGCACGAGTGGCGCTTGCCCACGGGCCGCAGCGTGCTGGTTCTCAGCGAGGGACGCCTGATGAACCTCGGCAACGCCACGGGGCATCCGTCGTTCGTCATGAGCGCGTCGTTCACGAACCAGGTGCTCGCCCAGATCGAGCTGTTCACCAAGCGCGAGGCCTACCCCATCGGCGTGTACACCCTGCCGAAGACGCTGGACGAGAAGGTCGCGCGCCTTCACCTCGCGGCGCTCGGCGTGGAGCTCACGACCCTCACCGACGAGCAGGCCGCCTACATCGGCGTCCCTGTCGAGGGTCCCTACAAGCTCGACCACTACCGCTACTGAGGTTTCGCCGGCGGGCGCCCCTTCGGGTCAGCGGGTGGGGAAGCCGCGCGGCGGGGCTGACACCGGGGCGGCGAGGGCCTCGGTGCGGGCGGCCTCGAGCTGCAGTGCGCGCAGCTCGCGCTCGCGGCGCACCGCGACGACGGCGATGAGGAATGTCTCGGGGTCGACCGCGGGTACCGGTGAGACGTGCTCGGCGGCTTCGCCGGCGAGGGATGCCGCGACTCGGGCGCGCGCCGAAGGCTCCATGTTCGCGGCCGACCGGGCGAACTGCGCGAGTCGCCGCGACAGCCGCTCCGGCAGGCGGGCGACGTCGGCCACCGCCGCCCACTCGACGAGCATCGGCGGGACCCCGAGCGCCGGGTCGGGCAGCTTCGGAGTGCGGGTGCGTTCGGAGTAGGTGCCGGCCAGCAGGTCGCCGAGACGCTGCGAGCGGGGCGTGAAGGCGCCCACCAGAGCGGCGACTGCGCCGATGGTGAACCACAGCTCGAAGACGCCGACCAGCGCGCGGATGAACGCGTGACGGAACCCCGCGGCGCCGCCGTCCGTGCGGACGATGCGGCCGCCGACGGCGAGCTTGCCGAGGCTGCGGCCGTGGGTCGTGGCCTCGACGACGGTCGGGACCACGACGGTCACGAGCACGATGACCACGATCGTGAGGATGGGGAACACCGCCTCGCTCACCACGCCGAGGCCGATCAGCCACGAGGTCACGAACACGAACAGCAGGATCAGCCCGACGCCGAGCAGCATGTCGATGAACACCCCGAGGGCGCGCATGAAGAACCCGAGCGGCTGCACGTCGAGGGCGACGGCTTCGCCGGTGAGTACCTCGTCCTGGTGGATGTCGACGATGGCGGGGCGATCGGAGGCCATGGCTACAGTTAATCGCATGGACCTCGACGCGCTGACCGCCGCTCGCCGAGCGGAGTGGGCGCGCCTGGACGAACTGAGCCGTTCGCGGCAGCTGTCCGGCGCCGAGGTCGACGAGCTGGTGGCCCGGTACCGGGCGGCATCGGCCGACCTCGCCGATGCCAAGACCTCGATCGGCCGCAGCGTTCAGGGCGACCACATCTCGACGATGCTCGCGCGGGCGCGGTTGCGCCTGACCGGGGCGCCGGAGAACGTCCTGCGTCAGATTCCGCGATTCTTCGTACTGCAGCTGCCGGCCGCGCTCTACCGCGTGCGCTGGCTGACTCTCGCGATCGCCCTCGGATTCGTCGCCGTCGCGACGGTGGTGGCGCTGTGGGTGGCGGGTGATCCCGCGCTCGTGGCGAGCCTGGGCAGCCGCGCGCAGCTCGAGCAGTACGCCGAGAACGAGTTCACCGACTACTACAGCGAGAACCCCGCCGCGGTCTTCGCCGGCACGGTGTGGACCAACAACGCCTGGATCGCCGCACAGTGCGTGTTGTTCGGCGTGACGGGGATCTGGCCGGTCATGGTCCTGGTGCAGAACGCGGTGGGCGTGGGTACCGCCGCGGCCGTCATGGTGGCGTTCGAGCGTGGCGACGTCTTCGTGCTGTACATCCTGCCCCACGGGCTGCTCGAGCTCACGAGCATCTTCGTCGCAGGCGCCGCGGGACTGCAGATCTTCTGGGCGTGGGTGGCTCCCGGTCCCCGCACGCGCGGCGAAGCGCTCGCCGCGGCCGGCCGGTCGCTGGCGACGATCGCGATCGGCCTGGTGATCGCGCTCGGCGTCTCGGGTCTCATCGAAGGCTTCGTGACCGCCCAGCCCTGGCCGTGGCCGCTCAAGATCGGCATCGGGGCGACGGCGCTCGGGCTCTTCCTGGCATACATGCTGATCGTGGGTCGCCGGGCGCACCGCCTGGGCGAGACCGGCGACCTCACCGAGTACGAGGCCGGCACGCCGACTCTCGTGGCGGGCTAGCGTGAGCCCGCGTCGCCGCTGAGCTCGCGGCATCCGTCGCCCTCGCGTGTCGCGCCCCTCTCCCGTTCACTTGCCCTGTTTGTACGCGATACCGGCGCGTCGACGTACATTCAGGGCAAGTGAACCGGCAGTTGTTTTGAATGACTCAAAACAACGGGTAGGCTGGGGGTATGACGAGCAGCCCCGCGATCGACGCGCACAGCGCGGACGCGGTCGAGAGGTTGCGCGGGGCGGGGCTGCGGGTCACCGAGCCCCGGCGAGCCGTCGTGGATGCACTCGGCAGCCGGCCGCACGCCAGCGCCGACGAGCTGTACGAGGTCGTCGCGCGCACGGTCCCCGGCACGAGCCTGCAATCGGTGTACAACGCGCTCGGTGACTTCGTCGACGCCGGGCTGGTGCGGCGCATCGAGCCGGCTGGCAGGCCCGGACTGTTCGAGCTGCGCGTCGACGACAACCACCATCACCTGGTGTGCTCCGAGTGCGGCGCCGTCGAGGACGTGGACTGCGTGACGGGGGATGCCCCGTGCCTGACGCCGTCCGACGCGCGCGGCTTCGTCGTGCACTCCGCCGAGGTGACGTTCTGGGGTGTGTGCCCCTCGTGCGCCACGGCCGCGGCATCCCGCCCCGCCTCTTGATCTCTGACGACCCACGGACCACCTGTCAAGGAAGGACGACATGACTGACAGCAACGAAACGATCCCCGAGATCGGCGAAGAGGCGAGCGGTGCCGACCAGGCGGTCACGCCGATCGACACGCCCGTCGACGAGCGCGCCGACGGCGAGACCCGGCCCCGCCCGAACGACGCCGACGCGTGCCCCGTGATCCACGGCGGCCAGCCGCACCCCACCACCGGCAGCGCCAACCGCGTGTGGTGGCCGAACCAGCTGAACCTCAAGATCCTCGCGAAGAACCCCGCCGTCGCGAATCCGCTCGGCGAGGACTTCGACTACAAGGCGGCCTTCGAGAAGCTCGACCTGGCCGAGGTGAAGAAGGACATCGAGTCCACCCTCACCACCTCGCAGCCGTGGTGGCCCGCCGACTTCGGTCACTACGGTCCCCTCATGATCCGCATGGCGTGGCACAGCGCGGGCACGTACCGCATCACGGACGGCCGTGGCGGCGGCGGCGCCGGCCAGCAGCGCTTCGCGCCGCTGAACAGCTGGCCCGACAACGTCAACCTCGACAAGGCGCGCCGCGTCCTGTGGCCGGTCAAGAAGAAGTACGGCCAGAGCCTGTCGTGGGCCGATCTCATGATCCTCGCCGGCAACGTCGCGCTCGAGTCGATGGGCTTCAAGACCCTGGGCTTCGGCGGCGGCCGCGCCGACGTGTGGGAGCCGGACGACGACGTGTACTGGGGTCCCGAGACCGAATGGCTCGGCGACGACCGCTACTCGGGGGATCGCGAGCTGGAGAAGCCGCTCGCAGCGGTGCAGATGGGTCTCATCTACGTCAATCCGGAGGGCCCCAACGGCAACCCCGACCCGCTCGCCTCGGCGCGCGACATCCGCGAGACCTTCGGGCGGATGGCGATGAACGATGAGGAGACGGTCGCGCTGATCGCCGGTGGCCACACCTTCGGCAAGACGCACGGCGCCGCCCCCGACACGAACGTCGAAGACAACCCGGAGGCCGCCGGTCTGGAGCAGCAGGGCCTGGGCTGGAAGAACAACCACGCCTCGGGCAAGGGCGACGACACCATCACGTCGGGCCTCGAGGTGACGTGGACCTACCACCCCACGCGCTGGGACAACGAGTTCCTGCACATCCTGTACGCGTACGACTGGGAGCTCATGGAGAGCCCCGCCGGCGGTCATCAGTGGCGCCCGAAGCACGGCGCCGGTGCCGACATGGTGCCGCTCGCGCACGACCCCGCGCAGCGTCGTGAGCCCCGCATGCTCACGAGCGACATCGCCCTGCGCACCGACCCCGAGTACGCGAAGATCACGCGCCGCTTCCTCGAGCACCCGGATGAGTTCGCCGACGCGTTCGCCCGCGCATGGTTCAAGCTGACCCACCGCGACATGGGTCCGATCGAGCGCTACCTGGGCCCCGAGGTTCCGCAGGAAGAGCTCATCTGGCAAGACCGCGTCCCCGCGGTCGACCACGAGCTCATCGACGCCGACGACGCAGCCGCCCTCAAGGCGCAGATCCTCGGCGCCGGGCTCACGACCGCTCAGCTCGTCTCGACCACGTGGGCGGCGGCATCCACCTTCCGCGGCAGCGACAAGCGTGGCGGCGTGAACGGCGCCCGCATCCGCCTCGAGCCGCAGAAGGACTGGCAGGTCAACCGTCCGACCGAGCTGGCCACCGTGCTGTCGGCGCTGGAGGGCATCCAGGCGTCGTTCAACGAGGGCCGCACCGACGGCAAGAAGGTGTCGCTGGCCGACCTCATCGTGCTCGCCGGCAACGCGGCGGTCGAGCAGGCGGCGAAGGCCGCCGGTGTCGACGCCGAGGTGGTCTTCCATCCGGGCCGCACCGACGCCACTCAGGAGCAGACCGACACCCTGTCGTTCCACTTCCTCGAGCCGGTCGCCGACGGATTCCGCAACTACTACGGTCCGAAGGCGTTCCTGCCGCAGGAGCACCACCTCATCGACAAGGCGAACCTGCTGACCCTCAGCGCGCCCGAGATGACGGTGCTCGTCGGCGGTCTGCGCGTGCTCGGTGCGAACTGGGACGGCGCGCAGTACGGCGTCTTCACCGACCGGCCGGGCGTGCTCACGAACGACTTCTTCGTGAACCTGCTCGATCTCGGCAAGACATGGAAGCCGCTGGACCCGGGCTCGCAGGCGTTCGAGGCGACCGAAGACGGCACGGGCGAGGTCTTCGGCCGGGGCACGCGTGTCGACCTGCTGTTCGGCTCGAACTCGGAGCTGCGCGCCGTGGCCGAGGTGTACGCCAGCGACGACGCGAACGAGAAGTTCGTGCGCGACTTCGTCGAGGCATGGGGCAAGGTCACCGAACTGGACCGCTTCGACCTGGTCTGAGCGAGTCCCGACGGCAACGACGAGAGCGGCCCGCCCCGATTCCGGGGCGGGCCGCTCTGCGTCGTGGTGGGGTCAGCGGGCGTCGGGAACCCGTGCCTCGGCGCGGGCCGGCGGCACCGAGCCCTTCGCCTCGAACAGCGCGCGGTGCAGGACGCCGCCGAGGATTCCGCCGATGATCGGGAACACGATGAACACCCATACCTGCGACAGCGGACCCTCCCCGCCATAGATCGCCGCGGCGATCGATCGCGCGGGGTTGACCGACGTGTTGTCGATCGGGATCGAGATGAGGTGGATGAGGGTCAGCGTCAGGCCGATCGCGAGCGGCGCCAGCGCGGCGGTGCCGCGCGAGGGGTGCGTCACACCGAGGATGATCAGCACGAAGATGGCCGTCAGCAGGATCTCGGCGACGACGACCGCCCAGAACCCGAACCCGCCGGGCGACAGCTCGCCGAACCCGTTCGAGGCGAACCCGCCGTCCTGGGCGGTGGCCAGCCAGCCGTCGGGCCCGAACACGCCGATGAGCACGATGACGGTGGTGGCCAGCGCCCCGCCGATCAGCTGCGCGATGATGTATCCGACACTGTCCTTCCACGCGAAGCGACCGGATGCTGCGAGCCCCAGCGTGACGGCCGGGTTGAAGTGACCGCCTGAGACCGGACCCCACGCGTAGGCGCCGACCAGGACCGTCAGGCCGAAGGCCAGCGCGACGCCCACGAAGCCGACGCCGAGCGGATTTCCCTCCGACCCGGCGGGGAACGAGGCAGCGAACAGGGCAGTGCCCACGCCCCCGAGCACGAGCAGAAACGTACCCAGTGCCTCAGCCACGAGCTTGGTCGCCGTACTCGGCAGGGTGTTGGTATCCGACATGGCGGACTCCTTTCCTCGTCGCGAGGGTATCGGCATGTTCAGACGATTCCCAGGAAACGCGTGCGGAGTGTCCGCGGATTACCCGCCATCGCTCCCAGGTTTCACTCGCTGTTCAGGCATTCGTCGCCGAGATCGACGTCACAGGCGGCCGGCCGCCTTGAGCGCGAGGTAACGGTCGGCGATCCTCGGGGGCAGGGCCTCCGGGGTGTCGGCGATCGCCTCGGCGCCTGCCCGGCCGATCGCCGCAGCGACGATGGCGGCGTCGCGTGACGAGCGCTCGACGGCCGCGGCGTGGTACACCTCAGCAGCGTCGGGTCTCTCGGGGAGCACGGGCTTCTCGTCGGTCACGGTCCCGACCAGCACGTGCGCCCGTTGCGTGAGCGCGCTGAGCGAGCCGAGGAATCCGCGCGCCGCCTCGGCGGCATCCTGCGCCGTCATCAGCACCACGAGCGATGGCCGCGACGCGAGGGCGCCGAGCTGCGCGAACGCGGCGTCCCAGTCCGTGTCGATCAGTTGCGGCTCGACCGGAGCCATCGCATCCACCAGGGCGGGCAGCAGACCGGGTCCGTCCACGCGCGTCACCCGCGCGCGGACGACGCGGTCGAACATCAGCAGGTGCACGTGGTCGCCGGCCCGCGCCGCCAGCGCGGCGAGCAGCAGCGCCGCTTCCATCGCGGCATCCATCCGCACGCCGTCGGCGACGCGAGCGGCCGCGGTCCGTCCGGTGTCGATCACGATCACGACGTGACGGTCGCGCTCGGGGCGCCACGTGCGCAGCATCGTGGTGCCCGCGCGTGCCGTCGCACGCCAGTCGATCGAGCGCACGTCATCGCCGCGGACATACTCGCGCAGGCTGTCGAACTCGGTCCCCTGCCCGCGAACCTGGACGCTGGTGTTGCCGTCGAGTTCGCGCAGCCGCGCGAGGCGCGAGGGCAGGTGGCGCCGCGCCGTGAACGGCGGCAGCACGCGGATCGTGCCGGGGGCGTCGATGCGCGCCTGTCGTCCGGCGAGCCGCAGGGGTCCGTCGGAGCGCACCACGACGAAGCGGCTGGCCAGCTCGCCGCGGCGGCGGGGGAGGAGCGGGATGCCGAAACGCCGGCTCTCACCGGGTGGGATGACGATCGCCGGCCGGTCGGTCGGGGCGCCGGCGGTGGGCTGCCACGCGTCGCGGAACCGACCCCGCAGCGTGCGTGCGCCGTCGTTGCGGATCACGATGTCTGCCAGGACGGGCTGCCCGAGCAGAACCCGCCGGGGCAGCTTCCTCTCGATGCTGATGCGGCGCGGATCCGGTGCTGCCGCAGCGTCGGCGAGGGTCGCCGCCGCGCACAGCAACGCCCACGCCGCGGCGCTCAGCCACGGGTTCACGCCGGCGATCGAGAGCAGCGCGACGGGCACCGCGCCGAGGGCGACGAGGAGCGGGACGCGACCGGTGACGTACATCGAGGTCAGATGGGGACGCGAGTCTGCTGCAGCACGGACCCGAGGACCGCGTCCACCGAGACACCTTCGAGCTCGGCGTCCGGCCGCAGACGGATGCGGTGGCGCCACGTCGGCACCAGCATGGTCTGCACGTGGTCCGGCGTGATCGCGGGATATCCGCCGAGCCATGCCCATGCCTTCGAGGCCGCGAGCAGCGCCGTGGCCGCGCGCGGGCTGACCCCGAGCTGCACCGACGGGCTGCGCCGCGTGGCCTGCGCGAGATCGACGACGTAGCCCAGCACGTCGTCCGAGACGGCGACGGATGCCGCTGCCCGCTGCGCGGCGCGGATCTCATCGGCCGTCGCCGCCCGCACAAGGCCCGCGGCGGCGAGGTCGCGGGGGTCGAACCCGCTCGCGTGGCGGCGGAGCACCGCGAGCTCGGCCTCGCGCGCCGGAACCTCGACGACCAGCTTGAGCAGGAATCGATCCAGTTGCGCCTCGGGCAGCGTGTACGTGCCCTCGTGCTCGATCGGGTTCTGGGTCGCCGCGACGAGGAACGGGTCGGGGAGGGCTCGCGTGACACCGTCAGAGGACACCTGCCGCTCCTCCATGGCCTCCAGGAGCGCCGCCTGCGTCTTGGGTGGTGTGCGGTTGATCTCGTCGGCCAGCACGATGTTCGTGAACACGGGCCCCTCGCGGAACTCGAACTCGCCGGTCTTCGCGTCGTAGACGAGCGATCCCGACACGTCGCCCGGCATCAGGTCGGGCGTGAACTGCACGCGCTTGGTGTCGAGCCCGAGCGCGGTGCTGAACGCGCGCACGAGCAGCGTCTTGGCGACGCCCGGCACACCCTCCAGCAGCACATGCCCCCGAGCAAGGAGTGCGATGAGCAGTCCCGTCACCGTGCCGTCCTGGCCGATGACGGCCTTGCCCACCTCGGCACGGACGCGATTCATCGCCTCGCGCAGCTCGGCATCATCGGGTGCGACCGTCGTCGCGGGGGAGGGGTCGGTCATCTCGGATTCCTTTCCGGGCGGACGGCCGCATGCACGGCGTCCTCGAGGTGTCGGAGGCGGGCGCTCAGCTCGACGAGGTCGGCGTCGCTGCGTGGGATGTCTTCTATCAGGATGCCGCGCACGGCGCCGCGATCCAGTCCGGTGCGTCCTGCTGCCGCGTCGGCGATCTCGGGAGCGGACGCCCCTGGGCCGAGCCCGAGCAGTCGCGCGAGGCGCTCGAGGGCGCCGAGGCGCAGCTGATCCGCGGCGTGGACGGCGTCGCGCGAACGGGCGTACAGGCGTGCCCGACCCTCCGTGGTCTCCGATACCCGCACCATCACCGGCAGCCTTTCGGCCACGAGCGGGCCGAAGCGCCTGCCGCGCCAGATGCCCGCCGCGAGGCCCGCGATCAGCAGCAGGACGATCACCGGGCTCACCCACGGCGGCGTGAGCTCGCCGAGCGAAGGGTCGGTGTTCTCGAGGTCGGTGTCGCCGAGGCCCGGCACATACCAGACGACGAGCGGATGGCGTCCCATGAGGCTGGCCGCCAGTGCGGCGTTGCCGTTGTCGGCGAGATACTCGTTGGAGAACAGCGCGCGGCCGTCGACGGCGGTGACTCGACCATCGCCACCGTATGCGCCGACGAGGAGACCATGCCCCCCGTCCACGGGATAGCACGCCGTCACGCCGTCGGCGTCTTCGACATCGAAGATCGAGCCCGGTTCGACCGGGCCGGAGCGCTCGGCATCCGGGAGATCGCACGCGGGAGCGACCGTTCCGACAGGAGCGACGCCGGCGGGGCTCGCACCGGGCAGGAAGAGATCGAGCGTCCGCGCCCGGGGGTCGATGAGCACGATGTCGGTGGCGTCGGCGGCGAGCATCTCGACCGCGTCGTCCGACAGAGCGGGGGTGTCGGGCAGGATCAGCGTCGCGGTGCCGTCGGACAGCGCTCGTGCCGCGGCATCCCGATCCCGCACGATCTCGACCTCGACACCGCGGTCTCGGAGGATCTCGGCGATCGCACGGGTGCCTGTCGGGCCCGCGGATGCGGGATCGAGCGCTCCGCGCGCGGCCCATTCGTTCGCCGCCGTGATCGCCGCGCCGACGCCGCCGATCACCACGAGCGCGACGCCGATCGCGATCCACGCTGCGACCCGGCGACCGCGCCTCGGCGAGGCGGTTTCGACCTCGACGGGCGCGGCGGCGCTCACGAGGCCACCTCCTGCCGCTCACGCGCCGCCGGACGCGAGCTCGCGACCACATCGTCGACCTCGGCGACCAGCCGGTAGAGCTCGGGCGTGCCCGGACGACGCAAGTACCTAACGTCGTCGAAAGCGGCCGCGGCCTCCTCGAGACGGGCCGCGTGCTGCGGGAAGGCGCCGGCCGCTGCGCGCGCGAACCCGTGGACGGTGGCACCAGGTGGTGGGTCGACGACCCCCCGCTCGAGGCATCCGCGTGCGAGGGCCCGGAACCGCAGGACGACGGCCGGCTCCCACTCTCCGGCGCGCGCGTGGGCCGCCGCGGCAGCGCGCAGCTCGCTCGCCGAGCGGTGCTCGCTCTCTCCGAACAGCAGGGGGGCCGACCGGGGTGCCCGCCGCGTCGCGCGCGGCAGGCCCCACACCAGGAACGCCGCGACGATGACCCCGACCACGACGACGGCCGCCACGACCGCGAACGCCGAGGCCCAGCCGCCCGAGACCTCGGGCGAGAGCAGCGATGCGATGAAGTCGCCGATCGCGCGCGCGATGCGGTCGAACGGGGTCGGCTCCGCGATGTCGTAGACCGGGTCGGACAGCTCTCGCTCGGCCCAATCGCGCCCTTCCTCGCCATCCGGTGTGAGGGGCGGCACGCCGTCGGCGCGGTGGACGATCTCGCGCACGAACTCCGGCACGGCGGTGGTCAGCCCCACGGCGACTGTCGGTCGGTGCCGTCGGAGGGGGCGCCCGGAGCGGTCCATGCCGTCGGCGCGGGAGCCTGGTCCTCGGCTTCGGGTGCCGCGGCGTCACCCGCTGGCGCGGCCGGAGCCTGCGGTGCCGCTGTCGCCGGAGCGGGAGGCTGTGCCGGTGCCGGAGCGGGAGCCGTTGCCGGTGCCGGAGCGGGAGCCGGTGCCGGTGCTGCATACTGCGGCTGGGTGGCGTACGGCGGCTGGGTGGCGTACGGCGGCTGGGTGGCGTACGGCGGCTGCCCGGGAGGGGGCGACCCGGCATGGCCGGGCTGGCTCGGATACGCGCCCTGCCCCGCGTACGCAGGCTGCCCCGGGTACGCAGGCTGCCCCGGGTACGGGGGCTGTGCCGGGTAGGCGCCGGGAGCCGCGTACGCACCCGTGGGCCAGCCGCGCGGCGCGACGACACGGCCGATGTGCTCGCGGTACGGGTCGCCCAGGTCCCCGGCTCCGGCATCCCGCTTCTCCATGTACGTGAGCAGGTCGAGGTCGAGTCCCTCGCGGCGCATGCGGCAGTCGATGTAGATGATGGCCGTCGCCGTGGCCTGCACCACGATCGCCACAGACTGCAGCAGCAGCGTCAGCACCTGTGTCAGCAGGCCGGTGGCGAGGATCGCGATGATGGCACTGGGCTCGGGGTCCCCGGTCGGCGCGATGACGGTCGTCAGCCCCATCGACAGGAACCCAAGGGGAATGCTCACCACCTGCGCGACGGCGCCGAAGATCACCGAGATCACGAGGATGATGCCCAGGGCAGGCCAGAACCTCCCGCGCGTGAGCGTCCACGAGCGCTTGAGCGCCTGAACGATCGTCGCGTGCTCGATGATGATCGTCGCCGGTACGAGCAGCAGCTTGATCATGAGCCACCACGTCAGCGGAATCGCAGCGAGGATCAGCAGGATCGAGAGGACGATCGCAGCCGGCGGGGCGACGACGGCGATGCCGATCATTCCGAGCACCACGAGCACGATGACCGCGATGATCGCCAGGATGACGAGCACCGAGTAGCCGATGAGCCGCCACACGATGGGCTTGATCTGGCGCCACAGCTGGCCGAGTGTGAGCTTCTCGGCGAGGGCGGCGTGGGTCACCTCGACCACGACGATGCCCTGCACGATGACGCTCAGGGCCCCGGCGGCGAGGCCGAGCACGATGCCTGTCACGGCAGTGAGGGCGATCGATCCGGCGAGCACCGTCTCGTACTCGTCGGTGCCGGGCTGCAGGGTGTCGAGGCGGGAGAACGACGCGAACGAGACGCCGAGCACGGCCGCCAGCACGACGAGGTACGCCAGGGTCTGCACGATCAGCGCGAAGCCGAGCAGCACGCGGGGATTCTGGCGCAGGGCGGCGAACGAGCGGCCGAGGATCGTGCCGAACGTCAGTGGGTGGAGCGGGATGATCCCCGGGCGGGATGCCGGCGTCCAGGCCGGGTACGCGGTCACGGTGTTCCCCTCTCCGTCGCGCCCGCCTCGATCCGCGGAGCGGTGCCCGGGGGGCGGGCCGGACCCCTATCGTTTCATATCAGCCGCATGCCCCGCCCCGGCCGTTCGGCGCCGTCTCGGCCTGTGCTCGGCCTGTGCTCAGGCCGCGTCGACTACTCTGTGTGGAGCGCATGGGGACGGCGCTGCCGTGACCCCGTGGCGGGACGTAAAGGAACGAACGCGCGCGATGACTTCACGCATCCTGGTGGTCGACGACGACACCGCTCTGGCCGAGATGATCGGCATCGTGCTGCGCACCGAGGGATTCGAGCCCGTGTTCTGCGCCGACGGCACGCAGGCCGTGGACGCCTGGCGCACCGAGAAGCCCGACCTGATCCTTCTGGATCTGATGCTTCCGGGCATGGACGGCATCGAGATCTGCACCAGCATCCGGGCCGAGTCCGGCATCCCCATCATCATGCTCACCGCCCGCACCGACACCGCCGACGTCGTGAAGGGGCTGGAGTCCGGAGCCGACGACTACATCGTCAAGCCCTTCAACCCGAAGGAGCTAGTGGCGCGCATCCGCACGCGTCTGCGCCCGGCGACACCCCAGGGCAACGACACCCTGCGCATCGGCGACCTGACCGTGGACGTGGCCGCGCACGAGGTGCGTCGTGACGATGAGCCGATCGCGCTCACGCCGCTGGAGTTCGAGCTGCTGGTGGCGCTTGCCTCGAAGCCGCAGCAGGTGTTCTCCCGCGAAATGCTGCTCGAACAGGTCTGGGGCTATCACTACAAGGCCGACACCCGACTGGTGAACGTGCACGTGCAGCGCCTGCGCGCCAAGGTCGAGCAGGACCCCGACAACCCCAGAATCGTCACGACCGTGCGCGGTGTGGGCTACCGCGCCGGCGCCGTGGTCTGAGGCGCTCATGGCAGCCCCGACCACCGGGGTCACGGCGACCCGGACGCCGCTGAAGGGCTGGCGGCTCTGGCGTGCGTGGCCGGGCAACATCGCCACGCTGTGGCGCCGGTCGCTGCGCTTCCGGACCCTGGTGGCGACGCTGGGCCTGACGGCCGTGGCGGTGATCATCGCGTGCGTGTGGATGGCGCTGGCGATTCAGAACGACCTGTTCGACTCCCGCAAGGATCAGGTGCTCTCGGACGCCGCGCAGGCCAGAAGCGCCGCGCAGGTGACACTGGACGCCGCCGTGCAGAGCGACGGCGTGCAGTTGCAGAATGTCATGGCGCTGGCGACACGGACCCTCACCGACCAGTCCTCCAGCGACCTGCTGGCCGTCTTCCGCATCGGACCGCCGGTGCCCAACGCCCCGCAGGACTTCAGCATCGGCAGCTTCGAGCCCGGCGACGAGGTCCTGACCGAAGCGATGCGCACGAGCGTTCGCGCCAACCCGGAGCGGCAGATCTGGCAGTCCGTGGCGCTGCCCACCGGCGACGGCGACACCACCCCGGGAATCATGGTCGGCCAGCAGCTGACCGTGCCGGGCGTTGCGTCGTACGAGCTGTATCTCGGCTACGACCTCGCCAACGCGCCGCAGACACTCGGGTTCGTCCAGGGCACGCTGTGGGTGGTGGGCATCGGCCTGGTCCTGCTCATCGGCGCCATCGCCTGGTTCGTCCTGAGGTCGGTGACCACGCCGATCAGCGAAGCCGCCGATACCAGCGCGCAGCTGGCCGCCGGCGAGCTGGGCGTGCGGCTGCCGGTGCGCGGCGAGGACGAACTGGCGACGCTCGGCCGATCTTTCAACGCGATGGCCGACAGCATCGAGTCGCAGATCAAGGAACTCGCCGAGCTGTCGCTCGTGCAGCAGCGCTTCGTCTCCGACGTGTCGCATGAGCTGCGCACGCCACTGACCACGATCCGACTGGCCGCCGACATGATCAACGACCAGCGCGACGATTTCGATCCCGCCACCGCACGTGCCGCCGAGCTGCTCAACGCGCAGGTGCAGCGGTTCGAGCTGCTGCTGACGGACCTCCTCGAGATCAGTCGCTACGACGCCGGCTCCGTGCAGCTCGACCTCGAGCCGACGAGCCTGGCGCACCTCGCCGAGGACGTCATCGCATCGATGGAGCAGCTGGCGGAGCAGCACGGCAGCGACGTGAGGCTGGTGGCGCCGGGCGGGTACTCACCGGTCGAGATGGACCCTCGCCGTGTGCGGCGGGTCGTGCGCAATCTGCTGGGCAATGCCATCGAGCACGGGGAGGGCCGTCCCATCGTGGTGACGGTCGACAGTAACCAGCATGCCGTGGCCATCGGAGTACGTGACTTCGGCCTGGGCATGAAGCCCGAGGACGTCGAGCGCGTCTTCGACCGGTTCTGGCGCGCCGATCCCTCGCGGACCCGCACGATCGGCGGCACCGGCCTCGGGCTGTCGATCGCCCTCGGCGACGCGAAACTGCACGGCGGGGAGCTGGCCGTGTGGTCCGGTCTCGGACGCGGCACGCACTTCGTCCTCACCCTGCCGCGTCGCGGCATACCGCTGCAGGGAGCGTCGCCCATCGCGATCGACCCGGGCGACGACTCCATCGCCGGAGTGGAGGATCTCGGGCTCACCCAGCCGATCGATCTGCCGCGGCCGGGCAACGGGCAACCGCCGTCCAGCGCCGCGACCGGGGCGACGGATGCTCCGACCCGCGGAGGTGTGTCATGACAAGGCATGGACGGCGGATGAGCCACGGCATCCTCGCGATCCTTCTCGCGTGCTGCGCCGTGGTGCTGAGCGCCTGCGCGGGCTTCGCGACGGGCGGGCCGATCAACTACGGCCTCGGGAACGACGAGGTCGACGACGAGGCCCAGAACGTGGCGTTCCTTCCGGACCGGCCCCAGCCCGGGGCCTCGCCCGCGCAGATCGTCGAGGGGTTCATCAACGCGGGGACCGGCCCCGGTGTCGACGGCGACTGGGCGCGGGCGCGGGAGTTCCTCGCGCCGAGCTTCCAGGACGATTGGGCTCCCGAGGCCGGGGTCACCGTCGACGTCTTCGCCACCCGCGGCTACACCGAGACCGAGGAGGGTGCGGTCGACTTCACGCTCGATGCCGTCGCCTCGGTCGACGACCGGGGCGCGTACGAGCGCGCCGAGCTGAGCGCGCGCACGCTTCCGTTCACTCTCGCGAGGCAGGCCGACGGTGAATGGCGCATCACCGACGCACCTGACGGCGTCGTGCTGGACCGCGACCGGTTCCCGAGCGTGTTCCACCGGTTCTCGGTGATGTACTTCGACCCGACGTTCGAGTACCTCGTGCCGGACGTGCGGTGGTTCCCCACCACGAACGCAGAGGCCAGCATCACGCACGCGCTCGTGAACCAGCCGCCGAGCGAGTGGCTCGAGGCATCCGTCGTGACGGCCTTCCCCGAGAACGTCACCGCGGTGCCGGCGGTGCTCATGGACGACCGAGTGGCTCAGGTCGAACTGTCGGTCGAGGCGCTCGCCGCCCCGCAGAACGTCCTCGATCGCATGCTCGCCCAGCTCGAGGCGAGCCTCGCCACGGCCGGTGTGATGGATGTCGTGATGAACGTCGACGCGACTCCCGTGGCCGCCGAGCCGGCCGAGACACGCTCGACGCGTGTGCCCGGTGCGCCGCTCGTGCTCAACGACGAAGGCTTCGGCTTCCTCACCGGCGGTGAGATCGACCCGATACCCGGGCTCTCACAGGCGGTCGTGTCCGCAGCTCCGCTGGCCGTGCAGGTCGGTCCCGACCGCGACCTGGCAGCGGCGCGACTGGCGTCCGGAGCCGTCGCTCGATTGAGCGCCGAACGTGGCGATCCCGAACTGGTCGACACTCGCGCGGGACTGATCGATCCCACCATCGACCCGTTCGGCATCGTCTGGAGCGTGCCGCGGGACCAGCCATCAGCGCTGCGCGCCACGCTGCCGTCCGGTGAGCCGGTGGAGGTCGCCGACGCCTGGCCTGAGGCCAGCGCGATCGCCGCGATGTCGATCTCGCGAGACGGTACGCGGATTGCCGCCGCCGTCACTGCGGGCGGGCGGACCATGCTGTGGGTGGCCGGGGTCGTGCGTGATGACGGCGTGCCGGTCCGGCTCGGGGTGCCGGTGCCGCTGGCCACGGTCGGCGGCCCCGCGCTCGGGGTGACCTGGATCGACAACATCAGCGTCGGAGTGCTGGCCACCGCCGATGACGGATCGATCGTGCTCGAGCAGGTCGTGGGCGGGCCGACGTCGTCGAGCACCGCACCCGAGGCGATCTCGTCGATCGCGGGCGGTACCGGCGTATCGAGCCTCCGCCTGCGCGCGGACGACGGCACGCTCTTCGTCAAGCGCGGGGTCACCTGGCAGCCCACGGCCACGGGAGTGCGGGTGCTGGCGACGCAGCAGGGCGCGCCCCAGTAGGGCTCCGATCGCACCGCCTCCTCCCCAACACGGGCGGCGGCGTCGGCTCTCCACCGATCGCGCGATCATCCGTATGCGGCTTGGGCACCGCCGCGAGGGTGGGGCCATGCCCACTCACGTCTCTGACACCGTCCGCTCCGCGTGTGCCGAGGCGCTCGCCCTGCTGTTGCCTGTCTGGTGCGCCGGCTGTGACGAGCCCGATGTCCCGCTGTGCGAGCGGTGCCTCCTCGCCCTTACGTCCGAACCACACCACCGTCTTATACACGCCGGTGGCGGGTCGTTCGCGGTTTGGAGCGGCCTGCGGTTCGAGGCGGTGCCGGCCCGGGTACTGCGCGCACTCAAAGAGGACGGACGCACCGGCCTCGCGAAGGCTCTGGCGCCGGCATTGCTGACGGCGCTGCGCGCCGCGGGTGCGGACGCGGAGGCGACGCTGGTCGCGATGCCGACTTCACGCGCGTCCTTCCGGCGCCGCGGCTACCGCGTGCCGGATCTGATCGCCCGGCGGGCCGGACTGCGCGTTCAGCCGCTGCTGCAGCACACGCGCCGAGTCAGCGATCAGCGACGGCTGGGCCGCGACGCAAGGCAGCGCAACGTCGAGGGGAGCTTGCGCGCGAGGGATGCCGCCGGTCGGCGTGTCATCGTGCTCGACGACGTCGTGACGACCGGGGCGAGCCTCGCCGAGGCCGTGCGCGCGCTGCGGGATGCCGGAGCGGAAGTGGTCGCCGCGGTGACCGTCGCCGCAACCCCGCGCCACAAAGCACGGGAGGGTGAACCACATCCGGCCGCATTCCAAACTCACAGGTGACAGAGTCCGAACGCGCGGCTACGGTGGGGCACACACAAGGCGACTGATGGTCTGCCGTCCGCTTTCTCCCGATTGGGCCGGTGGACCGGAACTAGGAGGTCAGGGATGGAAACCAGCATCGTCGGCGTGGGAGTGGGGATCACGGATCGCTTCCGAACCGTTGTCGAAGAGAAGGCCACCCGCATCGAGCACCTCGCGCCGCGAGCGCAACGCGTGGACATCAAGGTCACTCACCGGGCCTATCACAACGGGCGCATCGAGGATGACACCGTCGAGCTCACCGTCAACGGCCGAGGGCCGGTCATTCGCGCGGAAGCGACGGACGGAGACAAATTCACAGCCCTCGATCTCGCCGTCGACAAGCTGTGCGAACAGCTGCGTCGCGCCAAAGACAAGCGTGTCGACGCCCGCAACCACCCCCGCGGGGCCAAGTACGAGAAGGAGCGCGGCACGATCGAGGGCATCGATCTGCAGCCGGCCTCCGTCGAAGTGCTCCGCGCCGTCGCGACGGGAGAGATCCCGGTCGTCGGGGGCAGCGAAGCCGAAGAGGGCTACACCCCTGTCGTCATCCGTACGAAGCAGTTCGAGCCGGAGTGGATGTCGGTCGAAGAGGCCGTCGACCGCATGGAGCTCGTCGGCCACGACTTCTTCCTGTTCATCGACGCCGCCACCGACCACCCCAGCGTGGTCTATCGGCGCAAGGGGTGGGACTACGGTGTCATCTCGCTGACGACGCAGGCCCAGCCGCAGGAGCTCGCCTCCTGACGGCGCACTGACACACCTCGGGCGCGGCCGGTTGCGGCCGCGCCCGAGGTGCGTCTGGCGTCAGATGCCACCGGAGACCGCGCCTGCCGGCGGCGTCCGCCAGTCCGCGGGTCAGTCCATGAATCCGTCGAGGAGGCTTCCGATCACGAGGCCGCCGAGGATGCCGCCCATGAGGTCGCCGCCGCCGCCGCGACGGCCGCCGCCCCAGCCTGCTTGCTGCCCGTAACCGGGGCCGCCCCACTGGTCGGGCTGCGGACGAGCGGCATCGATGTCTCGCTGTGCCAGCTGCAGACCCTCGCTGGCCAGGAACGCCGAGCGTCGCGCCATCGCGAACGCCTGCTCCCGATGATCCTCGTCGATGGTGGTGACTGCCGCCGCCGAGGTGCCGAGGTACCGGTCCAGATCAGCGCGCACCCGCTCCGCTTCGGCGAGCCGCGTCCGCGCGTCGGCCCCGATCCAGCCCCGGTGCCCCGCGATCACGTCACGGGCGACGGCGAGCTGGCGGTCGGCGTCGTCGATCGCGTGGCGCACGTGCTCCAGCGGCGGGAGCGGGCGGGCCGCGCGCTCGCGCGCAGTGGCGATCGCGGCATCCAGCGCCGAGTTGGCCTCGCGCAGCCGCGTGAGCTGCTCGAACGGATCGGTGTTGACTCCGGCCGCCGGAAGGGCTGCCAGAGCGGCCTGCAGCTCGCCGATCGCCTTGCTGACCGCCGGCGTCTGCGGTTCGCGCAGCGCGACCACGAGGTCGTCGCGGGAGTCCTCGACGATTGCGGCGAGCGTCGACTCCGCCCGCAGCGCCTCGACTTCGAACGTCTCGACGGCGTCGAGCAGGGTCTCGGCCCGCCGCACCGACTCGGTCGCCGCCTCGAGCGCCATGTTGGCCTGCTCGCGCTGGCCGGCGTCCCGCCGACGCTCGGCGACGCCCGCGCTGTGCTCGGCGAAGCCCAGCAGCTGCTCGGCCTCGGCGGGATTCTGGACGACCTGTGACAGCGCGTGCGAGGAGTAGCGCGCCCCCAGGCGCTCGACGGTGGAGCGTGCGTCGGGCACCCGCAGGCGCAGGCGCGCGGCATCCGCCCGCACTCTGGCGATGATCTCGGGAGCCCGGCGAGCGCGCTCGATCCGCTCCGCCAGCGCCGTCGTTCGATCATCGAGCAGTTGCTCGGCCCACTCGCAGAGCTGGGCGATGCGCGCGTTGCGGGTGCGCAACTCTTCCGGGGTGTCGGGGATCTCGTCGTGGTTCAGCTGGTGCAGGTGGAAGGCCTCCTGCAGATGGGTCCGCACCGCGTCGAGCGCCTCGCGCAGCTCCTTCGTGGCGTTCGGGCCGAGTTCTGCCTCGGCGAAGACCAGCTCGTCGGTGGTTACCCGGATGCGCTCGTCCGCCGCGACGAGCGAGTTCTGCGCTTGGCGCGCGAGGTCCGCGTCCTGTGCGGTCAGTTCTTCCTGCTCACGTTTGCGCTTGCCCCAGAATCCGGCCATGGATCGATCCTACGGGCGCGGCTGGGAGCAAGCTGTCGGCTGTGGACGCTGACGGCCGGCGTTCGCGCAGAGCGTCCTGCCGGTCGCCGTCGAGTCGTATCAGAGGTCGCGTGGTGCGAGCCGCGTGTCGGTTTGCTGCGGAGCTGCTGCCGGAGCCCGGGCCGGCGTGGGCCGGCACCCGGCCGCAGAATCGGATCCGCAGGAGCGGAAGCCGCCGGCGACACGCCGCCAACCCGCGGTCGCGACCGGCGTGTCGGCCCAGCGATCCGCACGTGCGGATCCGATTCTGTGTACGCGCGGGCCGCGAGATGCAAAGGAGGGACGGATGCCTCAGCCGTCGGTGCGCTTGTGCCGGGGCTTGCGGGTGTCGTTGTTGCCGAAGCTCCGGTCCTCGCGCGGCGCCCGGCCACCGGCATCCGTTCGCCGCTGCGGGCGTCCGGTGTCGGGGCGGATGTCGATCAGGCGTCCCGAGATGCGCGTGTCGGACAGGCGCGCCAGGGTGTCGCTCGAGAGGTTCGCGGGCAGCTCGACCAGCGAGAATTCCGGCTTGATGTCGATGGCGCCGAAGTCGTCGCGGCGCAGGCCGCCTTCGTTGGCGAGTGCGCCGACGATCTGACGCGGCTCGACACGGTGGCGGCGGCCGACGGCGATGCGGTACATCGCGAAGCCTTCGCGCGCCTGGCGGTCGCGGCGGTCGCCTCGGGCCGCACCGGGTCCGCGGTCGTCCCGGCCGGAGCGATCGTCGCGGTCGCGCACCGGACGCTCGCGGCGCTGCGGCTCGGGGTCGGGCTCGAGAAGGAGCGGCGTCTCGCCCTGTGCGACGATCGCCAGAGCCGCCGCGACGTCGACCTCGGGCACGTCGTGGTTGCGGACGTAGTGCGCGACGATGTCGCGGAAGACCTCGATCTGACCCGATTCGCCGAGGGCAGCCGAGATCCGGTCGTCGAAGCGCGCGAGGCGGGTCTCGTTGACCTCGTCGACGCTCGGCAGCTGCATCTGGGTCAGCTGCTGGCGCGTTGCCCGTTCGATCGCGTTCACGAGCCCCCGCTCGCGCGGTGTGACGAAGCTGATGGCTTCGCCCGAACGGCCGGCGCGGCCGGTGCGGCCGATGCGGTGCACGTACGACTCGGTGTCGGTCGGGATGTCGAAGTTCACCACGTGCGAGATGCGCTCGACGTCGAGGCCTCGAGCGGCGACATCCGTCGCCACCAGGATGTCGAGCTTGCCCGACTTCAGCTGGTTGACGGTCTTCTCGCGCTGCGGCTGGGCGATGTCGCCGTTGATCGCGGCGGCCGAGTAGCCGCGTGCACGGAGCTTCTCGGCGATCTCTTCGGTGACGATCTTGGTGCGGCCGAAGACGATCATGCCGTCGAAGTTCTCGACTTCGAGGATGCGCGTGAGGGCGTCCATCTTCTGCTGCCACTGCACGATGAGGTACCGCTGCGTGGTCGTCGCCGACGTCGTCGTCTTGGTCTTGACCGTGATCTCTTCGGGGTCGTTGAGGTACTGCTGCGACATGCGTCGGATCGTCGCGGGCATGGTCGCGGAGAACAGCGCGACCTGCTTGGTGCTGGGGGTGTCGGCGAGGATGGTCTCGACGTCTTCGGCGAAGCCCATCTTGAGCATCTCGTCGGCCTCATCGAGCACGAGGTACTTCAGCTCGGAGAGATCGAGCGTGCCCTTCTCGAGGTGATCGATGATGCGGCCGGGCGTGCCCACGACGATGTGCACACCGCGGCGCAGCGCCGAAAGCTGCACGCCGTAGCCCTGCCCTCCGTAGACAGGAAGGACGTGCACGCCCTTGAGGTGCCCGGCGTACTTCTCGAACGCCTCGCACACCTGCAGTGCGAGCTCGCGCGTAGGGGCGAGGATGAGAGCCTGCGGCGTCTTCTGCGACAGGTCGAGACGATCGATGATCGGCAGCGCGAAAGCGGCGGTCTTGCCCGTGCCCGTCTGAGCGAGGCCGACGACGTCGCGGCCTGCGAGCAGCGGCGGAATCGTCGCCGCCTGAATGGCGGAGGGGGTTTCGTAGCCGATCTCGCGCAGCGCCTTGAGAACCGGTTCGCCGAGGGCCAGATCTGAGAATGTCATCGCTGCGGGCTCGACAGGAGCCTCTGCCTCGATGGAAGTATCCGTGGAAGTCACGCTTAAGGGTAGTGCGTACCGCCTGTGAGGCGACAGGACGCCTCGCCGTCCGGCATCCCGTCGGTTCACGTGTCTGCCTGCTTCGGGCAAGAGAGCTGGGAAGTGCCCGGCCGGCCGGCCGGCGCGGTCAGCGGGGGATGACGCTCTGGGCGGCGAGTTCGGTGATGTCGATGGGCTGCGTCGGGGGCAGATGGATGGCGGCGGGATCGATGGCGGGGATGTCGGGGCTCATGGCGCGTCCTTTCGATGGGTTCACTGGGTACATGTCCGGCAAGGGCCGATTCGTCTCACGTGATCGCCGTGCGACGGGTGAGATCCGGATGCCGCGGCGGCACGAGCCACGAAACCGCCGCGATCGCGAGCGGGAGGCCGATGGCCAGGGCAGTGATGAGCCACCACGGAACGTCACCTAGGTGCAGAGAACCGCCCGATTGAATGGCGAACCCGATCGGGGGCAGAACTCCGGCGAGCGCGCCGGCCAGCGTGCCGAACCCGGCGATGATGAGGCCCTGCCAGAATCCGATACGCCGGCGCATGGACCTAGTTGCTCCGATAGCGGCGAGCGTCGCGTCGTCGGGGCGGCGCTCGAACCGTGCGAGCCCGAGCGCGACGGCACTCGCGCCCAGCACGAGTACCGAGACGGCGGTGAGCAACGGAACCATCCACACGGCATCACTCGGCGGCCCCTGCTCAACGTGCGGCGAGAGGATGTAGGCGTTCGTGCTGAGGGCTTCCGCATGCGACTGCATCCGGTCGCGCTGGCGCTGGCTCAGCGGCTCCGTGGTCGAGGCCATCACTCGATCCGGCACGAGGGTCATGCCGAGGCGCTCCGCGGTTGCTGGTGCGATCGCGATGCTGATGGGCTGAAGCGGCGCATCGACCACGATGGCGTCGAGCCGCTCCCGGTTCAGCGGGTCGGCGTAAGGAGGCGAGTCTGGGTGGGGGTGAAAGACATTGTCGGGCATCCGTCCTTCGTACTGATCGACGCCCCAGTACGTCTCGACCGTGATCGCCGCGCCGTACACGAAGCGCGCGTCCGGCACGATCGCCGCGCCCGCCCGGTATGCGGCGAGGTCGGATGCCGACAGCTCGGCGCCGATCGCGGTATCGATGTCGTCGGGTGCGATGACCGAGATGGGGTTGCCGGGGTCCTCGCCCATCGACTGGAAGGAACCGCTCTCCGGGTCGAGCAGGTACGACCCGGGCAGGATCCCGAGGGTGAACGTGAGATCATCTGGGACCTCGTCGACGCTCGCATACGACCATGCGCGCGGCTGACGCGACACGACGGCGACCTCTCCTGCCCCTGCGTCGCGCGCGAGCTGCGCTGCGGCGGCCGCCGCTTCCTCGGCGTCATCGGTAGCGAGCACGCCGGTCGTCGTCCCGGGGCCAGGCCAGAAAGCCACCGCGATGCTGCCGACCGGAGCCTGATAGAACCAATTGCGTGCGGTCTGAGCGGTCTGCATCGAGGACTGTCCCAGTGCGAAGACTCCGATGAACACGGCCGCCGCGATCGCTGCGAACGCGGGGACAGTGCGTGACGCATTGGCCGCGGCATCCCGGGACGCGAGCTTGGCCACGGTGCCCACGCGCGACAGGCCGTGCGAACAGACCCACAGCAGCCACCTGCCCGATATCAGGATGCCGAACTGCGCGAGGATCGGCCCGACGACAATGCCGTACGGGGGGATGTACCGCATCGGCGAGTCGTATCCGAACGCGTCGGTCGCGTTGATGGTCGCGACCGTGAAGGCACTCACCATCGTGATCACCACACCGAGGAGGAGCAGGATGGAGCCCCACACCGGACGCGAGGCGACCGGTTGCTGCGGGCGTCGCGCGCCGCGCAGCGCATGGAGCACATCGGTCCGCGCGATGCGACGCGCAGGCATCCACGCCGAGACGGTACCCACCACGACCGCGAACACGAGGATTGCGACAAGCAGTTCCCACGGCACGTGGAAGCCCCAGAACTGCGTCGCGCTGCCATCGGAGGTCAGAGCCAGGACGAGCGCCGCGATGCCGACGCCGGACAGCACGCCGACGGCGCCACCGACAACACCGAGAGACGTGCCCTGAAGGAGGATCGTGCGCGAGAGATCGCGCCGGTCTGCGCCCACGCTTGCGGCGATAGCGAGGGCACGCTGCTGGCGGCGGGCGGTGACGGCGAACGCGGCACCCGCGAGCATGACGACGACATAGCCGGAGAAGAGCCCTGCCACCGTCAGCATGAGCACGAGCGGCCACATCGTCGACCACCAGTCCATCGGCGCCGAGGAGGCGAAGTACTCGTTCTCGAAAGCCGGCGGATCCAGGAGGACGGAGCGCGAGAGTGCGACGACCCCGCCTTCTTCGTTGAGTGTCTGGACATCCCCCCAAGTCAATTCGCGCTCAGGCAGGTACCAGCGGGTCGCGCCTCCGACGAGGTCACGCGCCGACTCGGGGAGGAACAGCGCCGAGTCGGAATCGGCGAGAGCAGCCGCGTCCAGCGTGCCGCTCACGGTGAAGGTCGACGTTCCGCCCGTCATCTGAAGTTCGTCGCCGATCTCGATACCGAGACGATCCAGGGCCGCGGGCGTCACCATCGCTTGGCGAGATGTCGTGGGACGGGCGCCGTCAACGAGGTCGTAGGCGCCGGCGAATCGGGGATCCCACGCCGGGCCTGCCCACGCGGGCACAGATGTTGATCCGTCAGGGGTTTCGACGACCGCACTTCCCGAGGTCAGCGTGAGCACTTCGGTGCCGGCGGGCAGTATTGCCGTCGGATCCTCCAGCGGTTCCCCCTCGGGAATCGACATCACTCCGTCATCCGTGGTGGCATACCCGGTCCACGCCGGCTCGATCGGCACTTGCCAGAACCCGGCGTTGGGCACCCCTGCCGGCTCAATCCATGCCTCCATCTGCCCGAGCTCGGCCGCGACCTCCTCCTCGGGAGTCGGCATGAGACTGGCCGAGTACACGACGAACCCCGCCATCCCCGCGATCGGCAATCCGACGAGCGTCGCGACGAGAGCGCTCGATGCCCGTGCGCGGCGCACCTGGCGGCGCGCCAGCCGCGCTGCGACGCGCCACCGTGACCATCCGCCGCCGCGCCGGGACCCGGCATCCGCCCCCTTCTTCTTGCCCCTTCGCGTCGTCTCGGCAGGTGCCTCGAGAAGCTCGGTCATCGCGCGGCCAGCAGCGTGTCGGCGCCGTCGCGACGCGACTCGTCGACGATGCGACCGTCGCGCAGGAACACGATGCGGTCGGCGAAGGCCGCGTGGCGGGCCTCGTGAGTGACGAGGATGCCGGCGGCCCCGGCATCCACCCGCGCGCGCAGCATTTTGAGCACCATCTCGCCGGTCACCGAGTCCAGCGCACCAGTCGGCTCGTCGGCGAGGATCAGACGCCGACCGCCGACCACGGCGCGCGCGATCGCGACGCGCTGCTGCTGGCCACCGGAGATGTCGTCAGGATAGGCGTCGGCCTTGTCGGCGAGCCCGACGGATGCCAAGGCGTCGCGGCCGGCCCGACGCGCCACCCGGGCGGAGAAGCCGTCGAGCTCGAGTGGGAGGATCACGTTCTCGAGGGCGGTCAGCGTGGGGATGAGATTGAAGTCCTGGAAGACGAAACCGAGCGAGCGGCGCCGCAGCCGGGCCAGTTCGCGCGGCGACTGCTCGCTGAGGAACGATCCCTCGATAACGACCTCGCCCGTGGTCGGCGTCGCCAGACCGCCCGCGATTGTAAGCAGCGTCGACTTGCCCGAGCCGGACGGCCCCATGACAGCGACCAGCTCGCCCTGCCGCACCTCGAAGTCGACCCCCGACAGCGCCGAGACGGCGGTCTCGCCGTGGCCGTACTGCTGCGTCACACCGATGAGCCGCAGCACCGTATCGGTTACGCGGATGCCTCGGCCTTCGCGGGGCGGCCGCGCTTGGGTTTGTCGGTCGACAGTTGGAGGGTCATCGCGTGCTCGGGGTGCAGCGCGAGGCGCTGCTCGGTGTGGTCGAGCCAGCGCACCTCGGCCTCAGCCGCGAAGATCATCGAGTCGACGACGAGCGACCACGCAAGCTCTTCCGGCCCGTCGGGATTCGCCCCGGCGTACTTCGCGCGATTGAGCTCCTGCAGCTGTGCGAGCGAGGCCCGCCGCTGCGTCTGGATGATCCCCGCGACGTCCACACCCGGCAGGGTGGCAGCGACGGCGAGCTTGATCGCGAGCTCATCGCGGGTTCCGTGTCCCCGCTGGACGGGGGAGTCCAGCCACACGCGGACCTCGGCGGTTCCGGCATCCGTGATCTGCCAGTACACGTGCCCGTGCTCATCGACGTCGCCCTTCTCGACGAGCCCATCGCGCTCGAGGCGGTCGAGGGTGTTGTAGATCTGGCCGACGTTCAGCGGCCACGTGGAGCCGGTGCGACGGTCGAACTCCGTCCGCAGCTGATAGCCGTAGCAGGGGGCCTGGTCGAGGATCGCGAGCAGGCTCTGACGTACCGACATCCGGATCTCCTTCGGTGCATACCGGGTATATAGTTGCCGAGTATATACATACCGGGAAATTGTTGGATGCTGCGACCCGCGGCGATGCCGCAGTCCGGCTCAGTCGATCGGGGTCAGCTCGTCGAGCGCCTCGGTCACGCCGGGCTTCGGGACGTTGCATCCATCGACCGGATACGCGGGTCGGATCGCCCGGCCGTCGGCGTCGACGAGCCAGACATCGGGCACGATCACGCCGATCGCCGTGCACGGCCCGGGCCATTTCGGGTCGTTCGGCACGGCGAACGCCGCCAGGAGCGGCGAGAGATCGCCCTCGAGCAGGCGCGGTTCGGCCTGCTCGGGCGCAGGAGCCGGATCTGCCGCGGGCGGCGGAGTCTGAGCGAGCTGCTCCGGGGTGATCAGCTCCAGCGGCGGGTCGGGCCTGGGTGCGAGCTCGAGCACGGGGTCGCACACATAGACCGCGACAGGCTCGAAGTCCCCGGGCACGGAGCCCCAGCCGACATCCCACTCGGCGGAGCAGTCCACCGCAGCGACTGCCTGCGACGGCGGCGGCACCGGCACGGCCTCAGGGTGGGAGGCGCAAGCCGTCACGCCGAGCGCGAACGCAGCGATCAGCGCGATGCGCCAGGCCACCAGCATCCCTCGCTGACGTGCACCCCCCATCCCTCCATGCTGTCCTCACCCAGCCCACGCCAAGGTCACGGGTGGATAACATAGGCAGGTATGCCTGGGCCCAGCGCCCCGGCGGCACCGGCGCCCACCGCGCCACCCGACAGATGGAGACACTCCGTGGCCAACCCCCTCGAGAAACTGCTTCGCGCCGGCGAGGGTCGCATCCTCCGGCGGCTCCAGCAGGTCGTGAAGGCCGTGAACGCCCTCGAAGAGGACTACGAGCACCTGTCCGACGAAGAGCTCCGGGGCGAGACCGCCGAACTGCGCGCCCGCTTCGAAGCCGGCGAGACGCTCGACCAGCTCATGCCCGAGGCGTTCGCCGCCGTCCGCGAGGCCGCCAAGCGCACACTCGGCCAGCGCGCGTACGACGTGCAGCTCATGGGTGGCGCAGCCCTGCACCTCGGCAACATCGCCGAGATGAAGACCGGTGAAGGAAAGACGCTCACGGGCGCGTTCCCGGTCTACCTGAACGCCATCGCCGGTAAGGGCGTGCACGTCATCACCGTCAACGACTACCTCGCGTCGTACCAGTCGGAGCTGATGGGGCGCATCTACCGGGCGCTCGGCATGACCACCGGCAACATCGTCGCCGGTCAGACCCCCGAGGTTCGCCGCCAGCAGTACAACGCCGACATCACGTACGGCACGAACAACGAGTTCGGCTTCGACTACCTGCGCGACAACATGGCGTGGCGCAAGGAAGACCTCGTGCAGCGCGGGCACTTCTTCGCGATCGTCGACGAGGTCGACTCGATCCTCATCGACGAGGCCCGCACGCCGCTCATCATCTCGGGGCCGTCGTCGGGGGAGGCGAACCGCTGGTTCGTCGAGTTCGCCAAGATCGCCAAGACCCTCGAGGTGGGCATCGACTACGAGGTCGATGAGAAGAAGCGCACCATCGGCGTCCTCGAGCCCGGCATCGAGAAGGTCGAGGACTACCTCGGCATCGAGAACCTGTATGAGTCGGCGAACACGCCCCTCATCTCATTCCTCAACAACTCCATCAAGGCGCTCGCGCTCTTCAAGCGCGACAGCGACTACGTCGTCATGAACGACGAGGTGATGATCGTCGACGAGCACACCGGCCGCATCCTGGTCGGGCGCCGCTACAACGAGGGCATCCACCAGGCGATCGAGGCCAAGGAGGCCGTGCCGGTCAAGGCCGAGAACCAGACGCTGGCCACTGTCACGCTGCAGAACTACTTCCGCCTCTACGAGAAGCTCGCCGGCATGACAGGAACCGCCGAGACCGAGGCGGCCGAGTTCATGTCGACCTACAAGCTCGGCGTCGTGTCCATCCCGACGAACAAGCCGATGATCCGCAAGGACATGCCCGACCTCGTCTACAAGAACGAAGAGGCCAAGTTCGCGCAGGTCGTCGAAGACATCGCGACGCGCCACCAGGCGGGTCAGCCGGTGCTGGTCGGCACCGTCAGCGTCGAGAAGAGCGAGTACCTCTCGCGGCTGCTGGCGAAGAAGGGCATCAAGCACGAGGTCCTCAACGCCAAGAACCACGCACGCGAGGCCGAGATCGTCGCCCGTGCTGGGCGCCTGGGCGCCGTGACCGTCGCGACCAACATGGCCGGTCGAGGCACCGACATCATGCTCGGCGGAAACGCCGAGTTCCTCGCTGTACAGGAGATGAAGGCGAAGGGGCTCGACCCCGTCGAGACGCCCGAAGACTACGAGGCCGCGTGGGATGGCGTCTACGAGGCGGTCCGCGACCGTGTCGCCGAGGAGGCCACAAAGGTGGTCGAGGCCGGCGGCCTGTATGTGCTCGGCACCGAGCGCCACGAATCGCGCCGCATCGACAACCAGCTGCGCGGGCGGTCGGGTCGTCAGGGCGATCCCGGCGAGAGCCGCTTCTACCTGTCGCTGACCGACGACCTGATGCGCCTGTTCCAGTCGGGGGCCGCCGAGGCGATCCTGGCGCGCACGAACTTCCCCGACGACGTCGCGATCGAATCCGGCATGGTCTCGCGGGCGATCAAGTCGGCGCAGAGCCAGGTCGAGGCGCGCAACGCCGAGATCCGCAAGAACGTGCTGAAGTACGACGACGTCCTCAACCGCCAGCGCGAGGCGATCTACTCCGACCGTCGCCACATCCTGCAGGGCGATGACATCGCCGGTCGCGTGCAGCACTTCATCGAAGATGCCATCAACGCCGTCATCGACGACCACACCGGGTCGGGTCACAGCGAGAACTGGGACTTCGACGCGCTGTGGACCGAGCTGAAGACCCTGTACCCGGTGGGCGTGACCATCGACGAGGTCGTGGCCGAGGCAGCCGGCCGCCGCGGCGGCATCACGTCCGAGGGCCTCAAGCGCGAGATCCTTTCGGACGCCCGCATCGCATACGACAACCGCGAAGAGACGCTCGGCACCGCGGCCACCCGCGAGCTCGAACGCCGCGTGGTGCTGCAGGTGCTCGACCGCCGCTGGCGCGACCACCTCTACGAGATGGACTACCTCAAGGACGGCATCGGCCTGCGGGCCATGGCCCAGCGCGACCCGCTGATCGAGTACCAGCGCGAGGGCTACCAGATGTTCCAGGCGATGATGGGCCAGATCAAGGAGGAGTCGGTCGGCTACCTCTACAACCTCGAGGTCGAGGTGCGTCGCGCCGGCGAAGGCGAGGCGGCCCAGGTCGAGGCGAAGGGTCTCGGAGCCGAGCAGGTCGAAGGTCAGCGCCTGCAGTACTCGGCATCCAACGACGCCGGAGAGGTCGAGGTGCGCAACGACCGCGGCCAGGTCCAGCAGGCCGCGACCACGCGTCTGCGCCAGGCTGCGGCCGCTGCGGCACAAGCGCCCGCGCAGGCTGCTGTCCAGGCCGCGCCCGCGGCCGAGGCGCAGCGCGGTGCGTTCGGACAGCGGACGGATGCTGCCGCCCAGGCGCCGCAGCAGGCCCCGCAGAACCGGGCCCAGCGGCGCGCGGCCGAGCAGCGCAAGAAGTAGGCGGGCGGTCCGCCGGTCGCATCGAGATCAGGTGATCTCACCGAGGTAGGACGATCTGACGCGAAACGTCCTGCGCTGGTGAGATCACCTGATGCCGTGACAGGGTGCCCGGGCCACGGGCGGTCGATTGGACCCTGCCCCGCGCGGATATCCTGAGGCGATGAGTCCTCTCCGTTCTCTCGACCAGTCCAGCAAGCTCAAGAACGTTCTCTACGAGATCCGTGGGCAGGCACTGGCCGAGGCTGACCGGCTCGAGAACGAGGGGCACTCGATCCTCAAGCTGAACACGGGCAACCCGGCGGTGTTCGGGTTCGAGGCGCCGTTCCAGATCGTGCGCGACATGATCGAGGCGGTCCCGCATGCGCACGGCTACAGCGACAGCAAGGGCATCATGCCGGCTCGGCGAGCGGTGGTGTCGCGGTATGAGCAGGTGCCGGGGTTCCCGCAGTTCGACCCCGACGACGTGTACCTCGGCAACGGCGTGTCGGAACTCATCACGATGACGATGCAGGCGCTCCTCGACGAGGGCGACGAGGTGCTCATTCCGGCGCCGGACTACCCGCTGTGGACGGCGATGACGAGCCTCGCCGACGGCACGCCGGTGCACTACCGCTGCGACAACGAAAATGGCTGGCAGCCCGACCTCGAAGACATCCGTTCCAAGATCACTCCGCGCACCAAGGCGATTGTCGTGATCAATCCGAACAACCCGACCGGTGCGGTCTACACGCGGGAAGTGCTGCAGGGGATCGTCGAGATCGCGCGCGAGCACTCGCTGCTGCTGCTCGCGGACGAGATCTACGATCGGATCCTCTATGACGAGGCGCAGCACGTGCCCCTTGCCACGCTCGCGCCAGACCTGCTGTGCCTGACGTTCAACGGTCTGTCCAAGACCTACCGGGTGGCCGGGTTCCGCTCGGGCTGGCTCGTCATCACGGGGCCCAAGAGGCACGCCGCCGGCTTTCTCGAGGGCATCCAGCTGCTGGCCTCCACGCGACTGTGCCCGAACGTGCCGGCGCAGTATGCCGTGCAGGCCGCGCTCTCGGGGGTGCAGTCGATCGAGGCGCTCGTGGCTCCGGCGGGGCGCCTTCACGAGCAGCGGGATGCCGCATGGGAAGGGCTCGAGCGCATTCCCGGCGTCACCTGCACCAAGCCGCAGGGGGCGCTCTACGCCTTCCCGCGACTGGACCCTGAGGTCTATGAGATCCGGGACGACGCCAAGCTGGTCTACGACTTCCTCGTCGCCGAGCACGTGCTGCTGGTGCAGGGGACAGGCTTCAACTGGCCGACCCCCGACCACCTTCGGATCGTGACGCTTCCCGAGGCGCGCGTGCTCTCCGAGGCGGTCGAACGACTGGGCAACTTCCTGGCGTCATATAAACAATGACGTCATGTGAGGGTGGCCGATGTCCGTGTCAACCCCTTCCGTGGATGCGCACCAATTCATAGCCTCCCGTCATGGCCATTCAACTGAATCAGCCCGCTCTGCGTCACGCACGCGCGCTCATCCGCCAAGGAAAGGTCGTCCGCGACGAGCGGGACGACTGGTCGGAAGCCGCGCCCACGGCCGATGAGGAGAACGACTTCATCGAACGTGAAGGCTGGACGGAGTTCTCGCACTGGCATCTCGGCGTCGATCGTCGTGAGAACCCCGAGACCAAGCAGGCGTACTCGTTCCCCGTCGGGGACTTCCGCCGGGTGCATCGCGCGGGGGTCATCTCAGCGGAGAGCCGCGCGGGACAGTACGACCACTACGAGATCCGCGATGCGCTCAAGGCGCTTCTGCGGCTGATCGACGACGAGGACAAGTGACGATCGGGCCGGCCACGACGCTGGGGTCGGCCCGCTCGTCGGTCGGAGGCCGCAGCGATCGCTAGAGCAATGCCAGGGACGTCGCGCGCCAGCGCCCGTCCATGCCCTCGAGGCGCATGGCCACCGCGCGGGTGCGCGCGGGCCCCTGCACGATGACCACTGCTTCGATGACGCCATCGGCGGGGGAGGACTCGCGCACCGAGAGGATCGCGTGAGACGGGCGCTTCGCCGGCATGCCGCGTGCGCTGCGTGCACGGGTGGCGAGATTGGCGCGCGTGACGAGCTTGCGGTACGGGTCCTCCGTGAGCCAGCGCGCGAGCTGATCGACTTCGCGCACTCCCGCAAGAACCTCGAGGACGCCCCGCGTCAGGTTCCGCACGAACGGCTCGGGATCGGGGAGAGCGGTGGACGCTGTGCGTTGCGGGGCGAAGAACTCGGAGAGTTCCGCGCCGCGCGTCGTATGGGGGACTCGGACGGAGCCTGCGGGCGACGTTGCCATGAGTGCCTATCTCGACAGTGGGGGATGTCTCCGAGACAGTACAACATACGGCGAACTCTCAGGAAAATCCCCAACCGGCTTCCTGTGGATAACTCCGTGGCCCCGCGCGGAGATTTGCCCTAGCCTCGCTGAGTGCGCTGGGACCGGTTCTTCGACGACCTCGAGGATCAGCTCGCCTCCGAATGGGAGGCCGAGCGGGCTGCCCTGGACACCGAAGCCGAGCGGTTGCGCTTGTCGCGGGTCGCGCTCGTCGAACGACTCACGTTGCTCGCGGTGGGCGATGCGAGCAGGGCCGGCGCCCTGTTCGAGTTCGCCGACGGCACGACGCTGCGCGCGGTCGTGACCGGCGTGGGTGCGGACTGGGCAGCCCTCGTGCCCGAGCAGGGACGTACCGGCGCCGTCATCGCTCCCCTGTGGGCCATCGTTGCGATCGGGATGCCGCATGCCGACCTGCTGCGAACGGCCCGACCGGCGCCGTCACGGACGGCTCTCGCCGAGCGCCTCACGTTCGGCTTCGTGCTGCGCGACCTGGTTCGCCGGCGTGCCGGCGTCGCGGTGCACCTGTCATCGGGGCGAGCACTGACCGGCACGATCGATCGCGCCGGCGTCGACCACTTCGATCTCGCTCTCCACGACCCCGGTGCCGCGCGCCGGGCAGAAGCCGTGTCGGGCTACCGGATCGTGCCGTTCTCGGCGGTCGCATGGATCCGGGCCGACGAATCACCCACGCTCTCCTGACGAAAGCGGCGCGCTTCATCGAGGAAGCGGCGCGGCAGAGCCGGTGGGCGATGCCGCCCGTGGAGCTCAGTCGGGGTTGCGGACCCGTCCGGTGCCCCACAGCTCGGGAAAGCTCGCGTTCTGCGACTGTCGCCACAGGGCCATGCGACGCGCCTCCTCGGCCTGCTCGTCGAGATACTCCGACACGCTCGCTCCGTCGATCCGCCAACGTGCCGGTGCCCCGACGCGCATTCCGCGCAGCCGGCCCTCCTGAACCAGCGCCATGACCTCGTCGACCGACACACCGAGCACCTCGCCCACCTGCGCGGGCGCGAGGAGACGCACGTCGGATGTCGGGTCTTCGGGCATGCCCCCATTATGACCCCGACCTCACCGGCAAGGCCGTGCGCGGAGGGTGCTGTGGATAACGCCGGACGCCGTCTCGGAAGGTGGGCGACGATGGGAGGCATGACCGTGAGCGATCCCGTCCGCACTCCTCGCCGCGCCTTCTGGGGCGACGCCCGCTTCTTTCTCGGCATCCTGCTGATCGTCGCCTCGGTCGCCGGGGTCTGGCTGGTCGTCGCGGCAGCGCGCAACACCGTCCCGGTGTACGCCGCGACACGCACGATCGTGCCCGGCGAGGCGATCTCGGCCGACGACGTGCGCGTTGTGGATGTCGCGCTGGGGACTCTCGCCGATCGCTACCTGACGCCCGACGCCCTCGCCGACGGATCCGTCGCGACGCGCACCATCGACGAGGGCGAACTCGTGCCCACGGCCGCCATCGGCACGGCCGACTCCGCGCGCACCACCAGCGTGGTCGTGCGCAGTGCCGTCGACGTGCCGGCGTCGGTATCGGCGGGAACGGTCGTGGAGGTGTGGTCGGCGCCGCTGCTCGAGCAGGGCCGATACGACGCCCCGCGGATCTTGGTCGCCGATGCCACGGTCGTCTCGGTCACACGCGACGAGTCGATGATCGGCGGTGGCTCGGCCGCGCTCGAACTGGTGATCCCGCGGGCCGACGTCGCGAGCACCCTGGCCGCCATGGCGGACGATTCCGCGCTGTCGGTGGTGCCCACGGCGGGCGCGGGCTCGTGAAGGTCGTCATCGCCGTCGACCGTGCCGGCGGCCTCGTCGAGGGGCTGCAGCGCGAGGGGATCGACGTCATCGCGGAGCTGGCGGCATCCGCTCTCGCCACGGCGGTGGACGACCGGATGCTGGGCGGTGAGGCCGAGACCGTGCTGCAGGCGGTGGCCGAGGCCGACGCGGTCATCGTCGAGGTCTCGCGTGCCACCATGTCGTCCATGGTCGTAGCGCTGTGCGATCGTGCCGGAACGCGCATCGTGCCGTTGTGCGCCGATGAGGCCGGTCGGCGCGTCGCGGCGGCCTGCGGTCTCGAGACGCCGCTCTCGCGCGACGCCGAGCCGTGGCGCATCGCCGACGCGCTCGCCGCCGCCCCGCAGCACGGTGTGGCAACACCCGCCGACCGCCCGCAGCCGCGAGTGATCGTGGTGTGGGGACCGGCCGGCGCGCCCGGGCGCTCGACCGTGGCGACCGAGCTCGCCGTCGAGCTCGCCCGCGGCGGCCGGCACGTGGCGCTCGTCGACGCCGACACGCACGCCCCGTCGCTCGCGCTGACACTCGGTCTCGCCGACGAGGGACCGGGATTCGCGGCCGCATGCCGTCAGGCGGAGCTCGGCGGCCTCGACGGACGCGAGCTGACGCGGATCGCCCTGCCCCTCGGCCGCAGCGGGGTCGATGTGCTGACCGGGCTCAACCGTCCGTCGAGGTGGCCCGAGCTCAGCGAGCGGCGGGTGACGGCCGCCCTCGCCGCCTGTCGGGCCTGGGCCGACTACACGGTCGTGGACGTCGCCGCCCCCCTCGAACGCGACGAAGAGATCATGAGCGATCTCGAGGGCCCCCGCCGCAACGCCGCGACCCTCGCGGCCCTGCGCGCCGCAGACCTCGTGGTCGCCGTCGCGGGAGCCGATCCGCTGGGGGTCGCACGGTTCCTGCGTGCGCACGCCGACCTTCGGGCCATCGTGGGTGCGACACCGGTCGCGGTCGTCGCCAACTGTCTGCGCCCGGGTGCGCTCGGCATCGACGCGCGTGGCCAGGTGCGGCGCACGCTGGACCGCTTCGGCGGCGTGGGCGACGTCTGGTTCCTGCCGCAGGATCCCCGGTCCGCCGACGCGGCCCTGCTCTCGGCGCGACCGATCGCGGAAGTGGCGCCGAAGTCGCCGCTCACGCTCGCCGTCCGCCGATTCGCCGGTGAAGCGGTCGTCGCGCCGCCGGAGGCGGGGCGGTCCGCCCGACGACGCGATGCCTCGGACGCGTCACCGGCGAAGCGACCCGGAGCACGGCGCCCCCGGCGCCCCCGGGACGCGCCGGCGCCGTCGGACGCCGGGCGATCCCACGATGCGCGCGCCCTAGGCTAGGGGAGTGTCGACCCTCAGCGATCTCGTCTACGCCCAGGGCCGTTCGAGCGAAGAAGACGTCGAATGGCTCCACCGACTCGCCGGCGACGGTCAGCTCCTCGCCGATCTGGCGTTCGCCGACATCGTGCTCTGGGTCCCGACATCCGACGACTCCTTCGTCGCGGTCGCACACACGCGTCCGAGCGGCGCGGCCACGCTGTTCTATCGCGACATCGTGGGCGACCGCGTGCGCCCGCAGTGGCGCACGCAGGTACGCGACGCGTTCCAGGCCGCGAAGATCGTCGACTCGGCCTCACCCGACTGGTTCGAAGAGACACCGACGCGCGTCCGCGCCGTTCCCGTCGTCCGCGGGCGGAGCGCTCAGACCCAGACCATCGGCGTGCTGACCCGCCACACGAACCTCGGTGAGGCGCGCACGCCGTCGCGTCAGCAGATCACATTCAACGACTGCGCCGACGACATCTTCGGGATGGTCGCCTCGGGTGAGTTCCCCGACTTGACCGCTCCCACCTCGCCGCGTCGCGGCGCGCCGCGGGCCTCGGACGGCCTCATCCGCCTCGACGTCGACGGAGTCACGACCTTCGCCAGTCCGAACGCGCTCTCAGCGTTCAACCGGCTCGGCTTCGAGGACGAGCTCGAGGGCGAGTCGCTGGTCGAGGTCGTCACGCGGATCCTGCCCGCAACGCGCCAGTTCGACGAGTCGCTCCCGGTCGTCGTGACGGGGCGGGCGCCGTGGCGCACCGACCTCGAGTCGCGTGGCGTGACCGTGTCGCTTCGCACCATTCCGCTGCGCGACCACGGCACCCGCATCGGTGCGATCGTGCTGTGCCGCGATGTCACCGAGATCCGCCACCAGGAGCAGGAGCTCATCACCAAGGACGCGACGATCCGCGAGATCCACCACCGCGTCAAGAACAACCTCCAGACGGTGGCGTCGCTGCTGCGCATCCAGGCGCGCCGCTCCCACTCCGAGGAGGCGCGCGACGCGCTCACCCAGGCGATGCGACGCGTGTCGGCGATCGCCGTCGTCCATGACACGCTCTCGGAGGGCCTGGCGCAGAACGTGGACTTCGACGAGGTCTTCGCGCGCGTGCTGAAGCTCGTCGCCGAGGTGGCAGCCGCGCCCAACACGCGAGCCCGCACCCACTCGAGCGGCACGTTCGGGACGCTGCCGAGCGAATACGCAACCCCTCTCGCGCTCGCGCTGACCGAGCTCGTCACCAACGCGGTCGAGCACGGACTGGCTGGTCAGGAGGGCGACGTCGAGATCGTCGCGGACCGCTCCGACGATCGGCTGGAGGTGCGCGTCCGCGACACCGGCTCGGGGCTGCCCGAGGGGCAGGTGGGCCGCGGGCTCGGCACGCAGATCGTTCGTACCCTCATCCAGGGCGAGCTGGGCGGCACCATCGACTGGCACACGATCATGGGCAGCGGCACCGAGGTCACGATCGACATCCCGTTGCGCTACATCGAGCGGGCCAAGCAATGAAAGAAGCGGATGCCGGGAGTCCCGGCATCCGCTTCGTTCGTAGGTTGTCAGCTGGCCCGTCGGGCCCGCGCGGCGCGGCGCTTGAGCGCGCGACGCTCGTCTTCGGACAGCCCGCCCCACACGCCGGAGTCCTGACCGGACTCGAGGGCGTACTGGAGGCAGATCTCGGTCACCGTGCAACGCGCGCACACCGATTTCGCCTTCTCGATCTGGTCGACCGCCGGACCGGTGTTCCCTACGGGGAAGAACAGTTCGGGGTCGACGGTAAGGCAGGCGGCTTTGTCGCGCCAGTCCATGGTGATGCTCCTTGATGCGGTGGTGGAGATGAGGGCCGGTTCGGGTCCGATACCCTGTGGGAAGTGCGAGACTTGCTCGCCCCACGTCGCTGTGGGAGCACACGGCTTCACCAATCGTCCCATAGCGGTTTACCTGAATCAAGGGTTGGCCGGCGGGTTCCTGTGGTAATTGCTGAGTGTTCTCCCAGCGGCATGGAGGATTCACACAAACCGCCCCGCCGGGTGGGAAGGAGTCGACGGAGAATGCGGACAAACGTGTCCGGACGGGTCGCCGCGGTCCTGGTAGCCCTCGAAGGACTGGGCATCGTCGCGCTCGCCGTCTGGCAGATCGTCGCCCTGGTCTCGGGCGACACCGGCTCCATCGAAAGCGCGATCGCGCTGGTCGTCCTCACCGTGGTGGGCGCCGCGGCGGTGCTCGCGTTCGCCGTCGCGGTGTGGCGGAAGCTGTCGTGGGGCCGCTCCGGCGCAATCGTCACGCAGCTGCTGATCCTCGCGGTCGCGCTGGGCGCAGCGACCGGGGCCTACGCCGACCCGGCGATCGCCCTCGTGCTCGCGGTGCCCGCGGTCGTGGCGCTCGTCCTGCTGGTGCTCGCGGTCCGCGAAGCATCCTCCGGCGCGCGCGGCTGAGGGGGCCGGCTACACGCCTACGAGCGTGCGGACGCGGGCGACGTGCCCGGTCGCCTTCACGTTGTAGAGCGCCTGGTCGATCGTCCCGTCCTCGTCGATCACGAACGTCGAGCGGATGACGCCCATCACGGTCTTGCCGTAGTTCATCTTCTCGCCCCACACGCCGTAGGCCTCGTGCACCGCGTGGTCGGGGTCGCTCAGAAGGTCGTACGTCAGCCCGTCACGCTCTCGGAAGCGACGGAGCTTCTCGGGCTCGTCGCGCGAGACCCCGAGCACGGTGTAGCCTGCGGCCTGCAGCGGCGCGAGGCTGTCGCGGAAGTCACAGGCCTCGGTGGTGCAGCCGGGCGTCATCGCCTCCGGGTAGAAGAACAGGATCACGCGGCGACCGCGCAGATCCTTCAGCGTCACGGGACGCTCGTCCTGGTCGACAAGGGAGAAGTCGGGGGCGGGGGAACCGGGTTCGAGGTGCGTCGTAGTCACCGCTCCAGCCTAGGCCGCGGCTGCGCCCCGTGAGGCCTGCGGGTCAGTGACGCTCGGTGAAGGTCTCGAGCAGGCGCTGCAGCGACTCCAGCCTCGCAGGACCGCCCGGGCCGAGACGGCCCGCTTCGACCGCTTCGGTGATGGCGCAGTCCGGCGCGTCGGCGCGGTGGGTGCATCCGCGAGGGCAGTCCTCGGCGACCTCGGCGAGATCGGTGAACGCGCGCAGGATGTTGGCGACATCGACATGCCCGAGCCCGAACGAGCGCACACCGGGGGTGTCGATCACCCACCCCTTGCCGTGTTCGCCGACGTAGCGCAGCGAGACGGTGGAGCTCGACGTGTGACGTCCGCGACCTGTGACGACATTGACGTGTCCGGTCGCGCGGTGCGCCTCGGGAACGAGTGCGTTGACGAGTGTCGACTTGCCGACGCCGGAATGGCCGACGAACACGGTCGAGTGCCCGGCAAGGGCCACGCCGATGCGATCGAGGGGCATCTCTTCGCGGCCGCTCGTGAACACCTCGAGATCCAGCCCATCGAAATGCGCAAGGAACTCGGACGGGTCGGCCAGATCGGTCTTCGTCACCACGAGGAGCGGACGGATGCCGGCATCCAGTGCCGCGACCAGATAGCGGTCGACGAGCCTCGGGCGCGGCTCGGGATCGGCGGCGGCGACGACCACGAGCATCTGATCCGCGTTGGCCACGACGATCCGCTCCACCTGGTCGGTGTCGTCCGCACTGCGCCGGAGCAGCGACGTGCGCTCCTCGATGCCGACGATGCGGGCCAGCGTGCCATCCGAGGCCGAGGTGTCGCCGACGACACGTGCGCGATCGCCGGTCACGATAGGCATCTTGCGTAGCTCGCGGGCGCGCGTGGCGAGCACGCTGCGCTCGGCGGGGAGGTCCTCGTCTACGAGCACCGTGTACCGCCCGCGGTCCACGCCGAGCACTCGGGCGGTCTGGGCGTCCGCGTGTGCCGGGCGGCGCTTGGTGCGCGGTCGGTTCGCCTTCGGGTTGGGCCGCACCCGCACATCGGCCTCGTCGAACTCGGGCTCGTCGTCGTCTTCGAGGTCGTCGAGCCAGCTCACAGCATCCTCAAGACAGCACCCGGGCAAGCCTCGTCACGAGGCCTGCATCGTCTCCTCGGTCATCGAGCCCGGCGCCCCCTGGCCGGCCAGCATCCGCTGCCACATCTGCGGGAACTCGGGCATCGTCTTGGCAGTGGTGCCGATGTCGTCGACCTCGACTCCCGGCACGCCCAGGCCGAACAGCGCACCGGTCGTGGCCATGCGGTGGTCGTGATAGGCGTGCCAGGTGCCGCCGTGGAGCGGGCGGGGGACGATACGGATGCCGTCGGGGAGCTCGTGCGCCTCGCCGCCGAGTCCGCGCAGCTCGGCCACGAGGGCCGCGATCCGGTCGGTCTCGTGGCCGCGGATGTGTCCGATGCCGTGCAGCGTCGAGGGAGCGTCGGCGAAGGCCGCCAACGCGAAGATCGTCGGAGCGAGCTCCCCCGCCGCCGAGAGGTCGAGGTCGATCCCCTGGATGCCGGCACCCGCCGTGATCGTGAGCGCTCCGCCGCGGCGCACGGCGCGCGCGCCCATCAGCGTGAGGATCTCGGTGAGCATGGCACCGGGCTGGGTCGAGTGGGCGGGCCAGCCCGGAACCGACACCGAGCCTCCGGCGATCATGGCCGCCGCCAGGAACGGTGCCGCGTTCGACAGGTCGGGCTCGATCGCGACGTCCTTGCCGCGCACCGGTCCTGCGGGCACGATCCATTCGCCGGCGGCGGGCCGCTCGACGTGGACGCCGCGGTGGGCGAGCGTCTCGACCGTCATGTCGATGTGCGGGATGCTGGGCAGTCGCGCGCCCTCGTGGACGAGATGCAGCCCCACATCGAAGCGGGGCGCCGCCAGCAGCAGTCCCGAGACGAATTGGCTCGACGCGCTGGCGTCGATCGTCACCTCGCCGCCGCGGACGTGTCCGTGTCCGCGCACGATGAACGGCAGCGCCCATCGGCCGCCGTCGTCGATGTCGACCCCGACGTCGCGCAGCGCGGTGATCATGGCGCCCATCGGGCGGTGCAGGGCGCTCTCGTGGGCCGTGAGGGTGACGTCGCCGTGCGAGAAGCCGCCCAGTCCGGCGATGAACCGCATCACGGTGCCGGCCTGCCCGCAGTCCACTTCGGTGTCGCCCCGCAGCGGCCACACCGGGGTCACCTCGATGTCGTCGCCGTAGCCGCCCGACCCCGGTACCAGCTCGATGCCGATGCCCAGGGCGCGCAGCGCCTCGATCATGCGCCCCGAATCATCCGAGTGCAGCGGGGCGATCAGCCGGCTGGGCCCGTCGGCGAGGGACGCCAGCACGAGTTCGCGATTGGTCAGGGACTTCGACCCCGGCACGGTGACGGTGGCATGGATCGGACCGTCCGCGACGGGGGCATGCCAGGCTTCGCGCCCTGTCGGCGCGGGAGTGTGGGAATACCCGTCGGCTGTCATCGGGTTCTACCCTACTGAACCCGGCCCACAGCGACCGGAACGCAGCACCTCGAAACCACACGGACCCATCACACGAAGCGGAGCCGGATGTTCGCCACTCTCGATCGCCTCGACCTCGAGGCACCCCTCCGTCACGCCGCAGGAGGCCTGGCAGAGGCCGCCGTAGACTGGCGCGTGATGAGCGACTCGATCGACCAGGCCCACGAGAGCGGCAAGGCCCTGGATCCGCGCACCCAGTTCGAAGAGCAGGCACTGCCCTTCATGGATCAGCTGTATGCCGCGGCCATGCGCATGACGCGCAACCCCGCCGATGCGGCGGACCTCGTGCAGGAGACGTTCGTCAAGGCGTTCGCGTCGTGGAAGACGTTCACGCAAGGGACCAACCTCAAGGCGTGGCTGTACCGCATCCTCACGAACACCTACATCAACACCTACCGCAAGAAGCAGCGCGAGCCTTACCAGGGCACGATCGACGAGCTCGAGGACTGGCAGCTCGGCGGCGCCGAGTCCACGACCGCCACGACCACGCGCTCGGCGGAGGCCGAAGCCATCGACCATATGCCGGCTTCGGTCGTCAAAGACGCCCTGCAGGCCATCCCCGAGGATTTCCGGCTGGCGGTGTACCTGGCCGACGTCGAAGGCTTCGCCTATCAGGAGATCGCCGACATCATGAAAACCCCCATCGGCACGGTCATGAGCCGTCTGCATCGTGGCAGGCGCATGCTTCGTGAACTGCTGGCCGACTACGCGAGAGAGCGCGGCATCACCCCCGCCGCCACGAGGAGCACGAAATGAGCGATTGCGGCTGCGAGAAAGCGCGGCGCGACCTGGAGGAGTACCTGCGCCACGAGGTCTGCAAGACCCAGCATTCCGATATCGCGGAGCACCTCGAGAACTGCCCGGGATGCCGCGACGAGGCCCTGGTGGCGCGCACCCTCACCGAGGTGGTCGCACGGGCCTGCAAGGAGTCGGCACCGGAAGAGCTTCGCGACCAGGTGCTCGCCAGACTGCGCGCGGTTCAGGCCACCCACTGAGGCGGCCTCACTCCGCAGGAGCGAAGACGGTGAGCGCGCCCGGCGCGACATCGACGACCAGCGGCAGCACGCCGATCGGATCGCCGTCGGCGTACGCGGTCACACCGGGAGCCGACAGGCGGACCGAGCGGGCTCGCCGCATGGCGACCTCGGGCACGCTCGCGTGCGTGCCGCGATACACCATCGGCAGAAGGCGCAGCAGACGCAGCCGGCCGGCCGGCCGCACCGTCACGACGTCGAGCAGACCGTCGGCCGGATCGGCGTCCGGGCAGATCGGGATGCCGCCTCCGTAGGTGCGTCCGTTGCCGACGGTCGCCATCACCATATCGCCCCGGTATCGCTCTGTCGTGCCGTCCGGGTCTTCGAACTCGAGGTCGTAGGGGATGCCGCGAAGCGTCACGAACTCGCGCAAGATCGCGATGTTGTAGCGCGAGCCGCCACGCGGCCACCGCATGGCGTTCGCACGATCGTTGACCTTCGAGTCGAATCCACTCGCAAGCACCGACCCGAAGAACGCCACCGACCCGTCGGGGCGGGTGACGCGCCCGAGGTCGACCTGCCTTGTCGCTCCGCTCGCGATGGCGTCTGCCGCGGCGATGACATCGAGTTCGCGCAGGCCCAGGGTCGCTGCGAAGTCGTTTCCCGTGCCCACCGGGATGATTCCGAGCGGGATGCCGGTACCGGCCAGCTGCTGCAGCGCGAGGTTGACGGTGCCGTCGCCGCCCACGACGGCGACGGCGTCGACGCCCGCGTCGATGGCGGTGCGCAGGAGCGAGGCCGACTCGGCCGCGCTCCCGCCGCTGACGATCGCCGTTTGCACGCCTCCCGCGCGCAGGCGCTCCGCTGCCCGGGTGGCTGCCGCGGCGTGGGACCCGGCCCGCGCCGCGGGGTTGGCTATCAGAGCGAGCTTCATGCGCCGGGTGCTGCCGGCCCGCCAGGGGTCGGCGTCGCGCCGATCGGTGGCACCAGGACGCCGGGATTCATGATCCCGCGTGGATCGACGGCGGTCTTCACCGCGCGCAGGATCTCGACCCCGAGATCTCCGATCTCCGCGGTCAGGTACGGGCGGTGGTCCCGGCCGACGGCGTGGTGGTGGGTGATCGTGCCGCCGCCGGCGTCGATGGCGCGGGACGCGGCATCCTTCGCCCTCGTCCACTGGGCTACCGGATCCTCGCCCAGGGCGGCGACCACGGTGAAGTAGAGCGACGCGCCGGCCGGGTAGACGTGCGAGATGTGGCACAGCACGATCGGTTTGGCGCCCGAGGCGGTCAGACTGGCCGTGAGCGCGGCGGTCACGGCGCTCTTGAGGGCGAGCAGGCTGGTCCACGTGGTCGCTGTCTCGAGCGTCTCGGCGAGGACGCCGATGTCGAGGAGGGTGTCGCGCAGCGCAGGCGACGAGAAGCGGCCGCGCTCCCAGGACCGGGCGGGATCCTCGCCTCGTGGCTTCGCGCCGTGTGCGCCGAAGACCCCGTCGAGCGCCGCGCACACGACCTCGGCCTCGGCGGAGCCGGCGCCTTCGACGGTGGCCACGGCGAGGCATCCGCTCATCCGGGTCAGATGTCCGCCCATGATCGCGTGGACGCGCGTCTCGGTCTCATCGCTCAGCCGCAGGACGGTGGGACGGATGCCGCGCTGCGTCGCCTCGCGCAGCGCAGAGGCAGCCGCGCCGAAGTCGGGGAACGTCCAGGCGCGATACGCGGTCGCGGTGGGCGCCGGCCGGCCGGATGCGGACGGTGATCTCGGTGAGGACTCCCAGCGCGCCCTCCGAGCCGAGGAAGACCTGGCGCAGATCGGGACCGGCGGCGCTCGCGGGGGAGCGGCCGAGGGCGAGCTCACCCGCCGGCGCGGCGATGCGCAGCGCGTGCACGAGGTCTTCGAAGCGGCCGTAGCCTCGCGACGCCTGGCCGCTCGAGCGGGTCGCGGCATAGCCGCCGAGCGAGGCGTACTCGAAGCTCTGCGGGAAGTGGCCGATCGTGTAGCCGTGCGCGGCGAGCATCTGCTCAGCCTGCGGTCCCGTGGTGCCCGCGCCGAAGGTCGCCAGCAGCGAGGTCTCGTCGAGGTCGAGAAGGGCGGCGGTGCGCACCAGATCCAGCGCGACGACCGCGCGATGCGCGCCGCGCTCGGGCTCCACTCCGCCCACGACCGACGTGCCACCGCCGAAGGGGACGACCGCGATGCCACGCGCGTCGCAGATCGAGACGACGGCGGCGACTTCGTCGTGGCCGGCCGGCAGAATCACCGCGTCCGGGGCCGGCTGCGGGTCGTCGAGGCGTCGCCGCAGCAGATCCGGGGTGCTCTTGCCGCCGAGGTGAAGAGCGCGAGTGTCGTCGTCTCGTGTCGCATTCCCGGCGCCGACGACGCCGGCGATGGCGGCCAGGTCGTCGTCGGTGAGGCGAGAGCGCGTGAGGCGGGGCCGCTCACGGCGCGCGAGCGGGCGCGCCCTGCCGGGGACGAGCGTAGCGATCAGCGCCTTCGCCCCCGTGGGCAGGCGGGCAGGTTCGGTGTCCCATGCGTCCCACGCCGGCCGCGGTCGCGGAGCGGGCACCGCGAGCGGTCGCGGCGGCGTCGCATCGGGCGGCGTCGTCGGCATCGGGCCAGTATCGCACCGTGGGCACGGCAGGCGTGGCCCGAGTCCGACTCGCTGCGCCATCATGTGAGGGTGCAGACCCACATCATCGGCCGCACGCCGTTCCCCTCCGCCCTCACGGCAGCACGGCGCACCCGCGAGCTCGAGGCGATCGTCGGGGACACCGAGATCGATGTGCTCGTGATCGGCGGCGGCATCACCGGAGCGGGGATCGCGCTGGATGCCGCGAGCCGTGGCCTGCGCACGGTGCTGGTGGAGCGGCATGATCTCGCTCACGGCACGAGCCGTTTCAGCTCGAAACTCGTGCACGGTGGGCTGCGCTACCTCGCCACGGGACAGTTCGGCATCGCCCACGAGAGCGCGAGCGAACGCCACGTCCTCATGACGAGGACGGCTCCGCACCTCACCCGTGCCGTCGCGCAAGTGGTGCCGCTGTATGAGCCCGGCGGCGTCGGCCGCGGCGCGTACGTCGGCCTCGGCTACGGGCTGGGCGATGGCCTGCGCAGGGTCGTCGGAACGTCCGGCACGGTCCTGCACGCGCCGTCGGTCATCGGACCCGCCGAGATGATGCGCCTGGTGCCCGCGGTGCGCGCCGACGCACTGCGTGGCGCCGTGCGCGGCTGGGACGGCCAGCTCATCGACGACGCGCGGCTCGTGGTCGCCGTGGCGCGGACGGCGGCCGGGTATGGGGCATCCGTTCTCACCCGTGTCGAGGCCGTATCGGCGACCGGTGACAGCGCCCACCTGCGCGACACGGTGAGCGGCCGCAGCCTCACCGTGCGCGCCCGTGCGGTGGTGAGCGCGACAGGGGTGTGGGCCGGGGAGCTTGCGCCCGACGTGCGGCTGCGACCGAGCCGCGGCACGCACGTCGTGGTCGAGACCTGCCGCATGGGCGGCTCGGACGCGTCTCTGGCTGTGCCGGTCGCCGGATCGTCGAGCCGCTTCGTGTTCACCCTGCCGGCCGTGCACGGGCGGACGTACATCGGGCTGACCGACGTCCCCGCACACGAGCCGGTGCCCGACGTCGCTCAGCCGACCGAGGCTGAGATCGATACCCTGCTCGACACCGTGAACACGGTGCTCGCCGATCCACTGGGCAGGGAAGACGTGTCGCCGCGTTCGCGGGGTTGCGGCCGCTCCTGGCGGGAATCGGTGACGACGACTCCAGCGACCTCTCGCGTCGGCATGCCGTGATCGAGTCTGCGTCCGGCGTGTTGAACGTGGTGGGCGGCAAGCTCACGACCTACCGGCGCATGGCCGAGGACGCCGTCGACGAGGTCATCCGCCGCGATCCCGGGCTGCCCGCACGGTCGTCCCGCACGCGCGCTGTGCCGCTCGTCGGCGCGTGGCCCCGGCACCGGCTCGCCGAGATCGCCGCGCCGGCCCGGTTCGTGCGGCGCTTCGGCGCGGAGGCGCCATTCGCTGCCGGCCTTCCGGACGGGCCGCCCGCCGCCCGGGGCGTCACCGCGCAGGAGCTCCAGTGGGGTGTCGTCGTCGAGGGCGCGCTGAGCATCGACGACCTCCTGGACCGGCGAACACGGCTGGGCCTGGTCGACGCTGACCGGTGGGCGTCGACGGATGCCGCAGCCGCCGCCTTCGCCCGCGCCGCCGTGGTGCCGCTCGAGACCGGCTGAGCACCCACCCGCGTCGCGCGGGAATGGCAGGAATCCGCGCGAGGACGACGCCGCACGCACGACGGAGCGCGGTCGCCGGCGGCGACACTGAGAGCATGACCTCGCAGACCGATGCGCCCCGTGGCAGCCTGGGCGTCGTCCAGGGCACGGCGCTGTACATCGCGTCGGTGCTGGGCACCGGCCTGCTCGTGCTGCCGGGGCTCGCGGCCGAGGTCGCCGGTCCGGCGTCGATCGTGGCGGTGCTGGCCGTGATCGGTCTGTCGATCCCGCTGGCTGGAACGTTCGCCGTCCTCGCCGCGCGCTACCCCGATCCGGGCGGTGTGGCCAGCTACGTGCGCCGCGCCCTCGGCGGGACGGCGGCGCGGATGACGGGCTACTGGTTCCTGTTCGGCGTGTGCGCCGGTGCGCCCGTGGTCGCCGTGCTCGGCGGCGAATACGTCGTCGCGGTGCTCGGTGTGGATCGGGCCATGGTGCCGGTGATCGCGCTCGTCATCCTCGCACCGCCCTTCCTGGTCAATGCGTTCGGCGTGCGCGTCGCGGGCTGGGTCCAGTTCGTGCTCACGGCGCTCCTTCTCGCCGTCGTCGTCGGCGTCGTCGCCCTGGCGGCACCCGCGGTGGAGACGCAGAACTTCACACCGTTCCTGCCCAACGGGTGGATGGGCGTGGGAACCGCGATCAGTCTGTTCGTCTGGGCATTCGCCGGCTGGGAGGTCGGCACCCACATCTCGGGAGAGTTCCGCGATCCGCGCCGTGCCATCCCGATCGGCACCGCCATCGCGCTCGTCGTGACAGGGGCGTGCTACCTCGTGCTGCAGATCGTGACGGTGGGCGCACTCGGCGAGACGGCAGGCGAGGGCGCCGTGCCGCTGCTCGAGCTGGCTCGCCTGGGCTCTCCGGGTTTCGGAGCCGCCGCGGTCGGCGCGATCGCCGCCATCGTCGCGCTCGGCGTGATGAACGCCTACCTTGCGGCGTTCGCCAAACTCGGGGCATCCCTCGCCGCGAACGGGGATCTGCCGCGGTGGTTCGCCGCCGGAGCGGAGTCCGGGGGAGTGCCGCGCCGGGCCCTTGCCCTCACCGGCGCCGTCGTGATGGCGTACTTCGGCCTGATGCTGTGGGCAGGTCTGGATCTGACGCCGTTCATCCTGGTGCACACCAGCAGCATGGTCGCCATCTACGCCGTCGGCATGGTGGCCGCCCTGCGACTGCTGCAGCGGCGCACCGCCGGGTGGTGGATGGCCCTGGCCGCCACGGTGCTCTGCGCCGGCATGCTGGGCCTGGCCATCGGGTCGCTCCTGCCGGCAGCGGCCCTGGCCGCCGTCGCCGTGGCGGTCACGCTCCGCCGTCGCCGCCGGCGCGCGCAGACGGCCGGCTCGCTCTCCGCTGAGGTGAAGACAGCGGACGACAGCACATCGTCCCTGGGCGCGACGCGCTCAGGGACGATGTGACGGTCGGCGTCGGCGCTCTTAGAGCGTGAGCGCCTTCTGCATGATTGCGGACTGCTCGACCGCGTGAACCTTGGGCGATCCGGTGGCCGTCGATGCGGCAGACGGACGCGAGACGCGCCGGATGGTGCGTCCGTTCAGGTGCTGCATGAGCTCGAGCGCGATGAACGGCCACGCCCCCTGGTTCTCGGGCTCATCCTGCACCCACACCAGCTCGGCGTCGGGGTAGCCGTCGATGACGGCGTTGAGCTCGGCGACGGGCGTCGGGTAGAGCTGCTCCAGCCGAACGAGGGCGATCTCGGGGTTCGGGTTCTTGTCGAGCTCGGCCCGAAGATCCCAGTGGATCTTGCCCGAGTGCAGCAGCACCCGCTTGACGGCCGACTTGTCGAGACCACGGTTGTCGTCGAGCACGGGCTGGAACCGCCCCGACAGGAAATCGTCGACGGGGCTGGTCGCGCCGCGCAGGCGCAGCATCGCCTTGGGCGTGAAGACCACGAGCGGGCGACGGGGACGGGCATAGGCCTGGCGGCGCAGCAGGTGGAAGTACGAGGCCGGCGTCGAGGGGCGAGCAACCGTCATGTTGTCTTGCGCGCACATCTGCAGGTACCGCTCGATGCGTCCCGACGAGTGGTCGGGTCCCTGGCCCTCGTAGCCGTGCGGGAGCAGCAGCACGACGCTCGACTGCTGGCCCCACTTCTGGTCGGCCGACGAGATGAACTCGTCGATGACCGACTGCGCACCGTTCGCGAAGTCGCCGAACTGCGCCTCCCACAGCACGAGGGCGTCCGCGCGCTCCACCGAGTAGCCGTATTCGAACGCCATGGCCGCGTACTCGCTCAGGAGCGAGTCGTACACCCAGAAGCGGCCCTGATCGTCGCTCAAGTTCGCCAGCGGGATCCACTCCTGGCCGTTCGCGCGGTCGTGCAGCACCGAGTGACGCTGCACGAACGTGCCGCGCCTCGAATCCTGCCCGGCCAGACGGACGTTGGTCTTCTCCAGCAGCAGCGAGCCGAACGCGAGCAGCTCGCCGAAGGCCCAGTCGATGGATCCGTTGCGGCTCATGTCGAGGCGCTTGTCGAGCAGCTGCTGCAGCTTGTTGTGCACCGTGAAGCCGTCCGGCTTGTTGACGAACGTGTCGCCGATCAGGTGCACGACCTCACGCGAGACCGCGGTGCTCTCGGGCTCTCCCGCGGCCGGCTCGGTCGGGGCATCCGGCACCACCACCGGCGAGGAGCCGGTCTCGGCCGCGTGCGTCTCGGCGAAGGCGATCTCGAGCCGGTACTGGAAGTCCTGCTTGGCCTTCTCGTACTCTTCCTCGGTGATGTCGCCGCGTCCGACCAGCGCTTCGGTGTAGAGGCGACGGACGGAGCGCTTCGCCTCGATCAGGTTCGTCATGAGCGGCTGCGTCATCGAGGGGTCGTCGCCCTCGTTGTGACCGCGCCGGCGGTAGCACACCAGATCGATCACGACATCGCGGTGGAAACGCTCGCGGTAGGCGAAGGCCAGCTGCGCGACGCGGGTGACGGCCTCGGGGTCGTCACCGTTCACGTGGAAGATGGGCGCCTGGATGGTCTTGGCGACATCGGTCGCGTACACCGAGCTGCGGGCGTCCACGGGCGTGGTCGTGAAGCCGACCTGATTGTTGACGACGACGTGGATCGTTCCGCCGGTGCGGTAGCCGCGCAGCTGCGACATCTGCAGCGTCTCGACCACGACGCCTTGCCCCGCGAACGCGGCGTCGCCGTGCACGAGGATCGGCAGCCATGAGAAGGTGCCGATCGGCTTTCGGTCCTGCTTGGCGCGGACGATGCCCTCGAGTACGCCGTCGACCGTCTCGAGGTGCGACGGGTTCGCGGCGAGGTACACCGGCAGCTCCTGGCCGCCGTCGCCGTCGGCGACGAAGGTGCCCTCGGTGCCGAGGTGGTACTTGACGTCGCCCGACCCGCTCTTCGAGCCGATCGCGACCGAGCCCTCGAACTCGCGGAACACCTGGCCGTACGTCTTGCCCGCGATGTTCGTGAGCACGTTCAGCCGTCCGCGGTGCGCCATGCCGATGGCGGCGCCGTCGAGGCCGGCCTCGGCCGCGCCCTGGAGGATCTCGTCCAGCAGCGGGATGAGCGACTCGCCGCCCTCGAGGCTGAAGCGCTTCTGACCGACGTACTTGGTCTGCAGGAAGGTCTCGAACGCCTCGGCCTGGTTCAGCTTGTCGAGAATGCGCAGCTGCTCGTCGTGGCCGGGCTTCTGGTACTTGACCTCGACATTCTGCTGGAACCAGGTGCGCTGGCCCGGGTCCTGGATGTGCATGTACTCGATGCCGATGGTGCGGCAGTACGAGTCGCGCAGAACGCCCAGGATGTCGCGCAGCTTCATCTGGCGCTTGCCGCCGAACCCGTTCGTGACGAACTCGCGGTCGAGGTCCCAGAATGTCAGCCCGTGGCTCTCGATCTCGAGGTCGGGGTGCGTGCGCTGCATGTACTCGAGCGGGTCGGTGTCGGCCATCAGATGGCCGCGGACGCGGAAGGAATTGATGAGCTCCTGCACGCGCGCGGTCTTGTCGACGCGCTCCGCGGTGTCGACGTTGATGTCGGAGGCCCAGTGGATGGACGCGTACGGGATGCGCAGGGCGGCGAAGATGTCGTCGTAGAAGCCGCGCTGCCCGATGAGCAGCTCATGCACCTTCTTGAGGAACTCGCCCGAACCGGCGCCCTGGATGACCCGGTGGTCGTAGGTGCTGGTCAGGGTGATCGTCTTGCCGATCGCCAGCTCGTTGAGCGTCTTGTCGCTCGCCCCCTGGAACTCGGCCGGGTACTCGAGCGCGCCGGCGCCGACGATGCAGCCCTGGCCCTTCATGAGACGGGGTACCGAGTGCACCGTGCCGATCCCGCCGGGGTTGGTCAGCGAGATCGTGGTGCCTTGGAAATCGGCGGCTGTGAGCTTGTTGTTGCGCGCCCGGCTGATGAGGTCCTCATAGGTCGTGAGGTACTCGCCGAACGTGAGCTGGTCGGCGCGCTTGATGCTCGGCACGAGGAGCGCACGCGTGCCGTCCGGCCGCGGGAGGTCGATCGCGATGCCCAGGTTCACATGCGCGGGGGCCACCACCGAGGGCTTGCCGTCGACCTCGGCGTAGAAGACGTTCTGGCTCGGGAACTCCTTGAGCGCCTGGATGATCGCCCAGCCGATGAGGTGGGTGAAGCTCACCTTGCCGCCGCGCGTGCGGGACATGTGGTTGTTGATCACGATCCGGTTGTCGATCATGAGCTTCGCCGGCACGGTGCGCACGCTGGTGGCGGTCGGCACGGTCAGCGACTCGTCCATGTTCGCCGCGAGGGTCTTGGGCATGCCCTTGAGCACCGTGACCTTGTCGGCGGCGGTGGTCTCGGCGGACGAGGGCTGGGCCTTCGGTGCCTGGGCCGGGATCGGCTGCGGCGACGCGGGACGAGCCGTCGTGCGCGCGACCGGCTGCGTGCCGATCACGGGAATGGGTGCCGTCACCGGACGGGGCTCGGCCGCTGCCGGCTGAGACGGCGGCGGATCGGCTGTCGCGGGGGCCGGAGCGCTTGGCGCCGCGGGACCCGGAGCGCTTGGCGCCGCGGGCGCCGTCGCTGCCTCGCCGTCGACCGGGTGGTAGGCCTCGAGCACCGGCCACCACGCCTTGTCGACGGAATTCCGGTCGATCTTGAACTGCTCGTACAGCTCGTCGACGAGCCATTCGTTGGCTCCGAACTCGCCCTCGTTCGAAACCCCGACGCCCGTCACCTGGCTCGACACGCTGAATCGCCTGCTTTCATCGGTGAAGTTGTGGTCACGCGTCGGGCTGCTGAAGCCCGCGCACGCGCTTGTTAAGCGTAGCCCAGTCTGCGCGCACGGTTCCGGCAGATGGCGGCCTCCGGGCTGAAAGAACGCTCATCGTTATCCGTACAGGAACTGTCACTACCCTTGGCAGTCATGGAGTTCTACGGCGCAGCGCCCGATGTCGACCTGACGTACTCGGACGTCTTCCTGGTTCCGCGGCGGTCGGAGATCACCAGCCGCCTGGATGTCGACCTCTCGCCGGGCGACGGCACACCCGCCACCATCCCGCTCGTGTCGGCCAACATGAACTCCGTCACCGGCCCGCGGCTGGCAGCGACGCTCGCCCGTCGCGGCGGCCTCGGCGTGCTGCCGCAGGATATGCCGCTGCAAGAACTCGATGCCGCGATCCGCTGGGTCAAGGACCAACCCGTGACGTGGGACACGCCGCTCGTGCTCTCGCCCGATGCGACCGTGGCCGACGCTGCCCGCCTGCTTCCGGCATCCGACGGGCACGGCATCGTGGTGGCCGTCCCCTCGCGCTCTCCACGCGCCGCCGGCGGGTCGCACGGCGCCTCCGGGCGCGTGGGCCCGGCGTCGGCGGTCGGAGTCGATGCCGACGGCATCCTCGGCGTCATCCCGGCGACCCGTCTGGCCACGGCCCTGCCCGATGCCAGGCTCGGCGACCTCGCTCGCGGCCGCTCGGCCTCGGTCGACGCCGACGACATCGAGAGCGCCCGGCACGCGTTCGACGTGATCGTCGCCGCCGGCGCCGAGACCGTGTGCGTCCTGCAGCACGGGCACCTCGTCGGCACGCTGTCGCGTCGCAGCGCGCTGCGGTCGACCCTCTATGCCCCGGCCGTGGACGCCTCCGGACGCCTGATCGTCGCGGCGGCCGTCGGGATCAACGGTGACGTCGCGGCCAAAGCCAGGGCGCTCGCCGCCGCGGGAGTGGACGTGCTGGTCGTCGACACCGCCCACGGGCACCAGGAGGGCATGCTGCGCGCGCTGCGCGAAGTGGCCGACCTGGACCTCGGCATCCCGATCGCCGCGGGAAACGTCGTGACGGCGGAGGGCGTGCACGATCTGGTGACGTCGGGTGCCTCGATCATCAAGGTCGGTGTCGGGCCCGGCGCGATGTGCACGACCCGCATGATGACCGCGGTGGGCCGCCCGCAGTTCTCGGCGGTGCTCGAGACGTCCGAGGCGGCCCGCATCATGGGCGCCCACGTGTGGGCCGACGGGGGCGTGCGCTACCCGCGCGACGTCGCGCTCGCGCTGGCGGCGGGCGCCGCATCGGTCATGATCGGCTCTTGGTTCGCCGGCACCATCGAGGCGCCGGGTCAGCTGCAGACCGACGAAGCCGGCCGCGTGTACAAGGAGTCGTGGGGCATGGCCTCGACCAAGGCCGTCCACGAGCGGTTCGGGCGGCTCGACCCCTACGAGCTGGCCCGAAAGGAGCTCTTCGCCGAGGGCATCTCGTCCTCTCGCATCTACCTCGACCCGCTTCGTCCCGGCCTCGAGGATCTGATCGACATGATCACCTCGGGCGTGCGCTCGTCGTTCACGTACGCCGGGGCCGCCACCGTGGCCGAGTTCCACGATCGCGCTCGCGTGGGCCTGCAGTCCGCCGCCGGCTACGAAGAGGGCAAGGCCCTGCGGGTCAGCTGGTAGCCCGTCCGGATGCCGCGGCCGGCCGCATCCGGATGCTCACACCGTGCCGGGGTCGCGGTCGTCGTCCTCGTGGGCTTTGCGAATGCGGCGCCCCTCTTCGATGTCGTCGCGCTCACGGTCCTCCGCGTTGTCGCTCTTGCGCGTGTCGCGCGCCGGGGGCTTGAATCGGCCGGACGCGGTGTGCGTCGAGACCGCGCTTCGTCCGAGGACCGTGCCCCGACATCCGGTCCGTCTCACCGGGAGACGCTGTCATAGACTGGTCCGCACGATGGACGACCCTCCCAGTTGCAGACGCTCGCCCCACCGACCCGCATCCCGCTTGAACGGGGGTGACGCGTGATGGATTACGTCATGTTGGGCGTGGGGCTGCTTCTGACTATCGGCACCGGTCTGTTCGTCGCCAGCGAGTTCGCGCTCGTCAACCTCGACCGCGCCGACCTCGAGGCCCGCCAAGCGGCGGGCGAGAGCCGTCTCGCGATGACGATCAGCGCGCTGCGGATCACGTCGACGCATCTGTCCAGCGCGCAGCTGGGCATCACGCTGACGACGCTGCTCACCGGGTACACGATGGAGCCGGCGATCTCGAACCTGCTGGCGCCCGTGTTCGACGCGTGGGGCATCCCGGCCGGCGTCTCGCGGCCACTCGCTGCGGTCATCGGTGTGTCGATCGCGACCATCTTCTCCATGATCATCGGCGAGCTCGTGCCCAAGAACTTCGCCCTCGCCGTCCCGCGGCAGACGGCAAAGCTCGTGATCCCGTTCCAGGTCGGGTTCACCACCGTCTTCCGTCCCGCGATCGTCGTGCTCAACGGCAGCGCCAACGGCGTGCTGCGCGCCATGGGCATCGAGCCCAAGGAGGAGCTGTCGGGCGCCCGAACGGCCGAGGAGCTCTCGAGCCTGGTGCGGCGCTCGGCGAGCGCCGGCCTGCTCGAGAAGGACACCGCGTCGCTGCTCGATCGCACTCTGACCTTCGCTCGTCTGACCGCGGCCGACGTCATGACGCCTCGCCCCAGCGTGCACGCCGTCGCCGCCGACGACTCGGCCGAGGACGTCATCCAGCTCGCCCGGCGCACCGGGCACAGCCGTTTTCCGGTGTACGACGAGTCCATGGACGACATCACCGGAATCGTTCATCTGAAGGCCGCGGTCGGCGTGCCGCGCGAACGCCGCCGCGACGTTCCCGCCGCGGCGCTCGCCAACGAGCCGGTGCGTTTCCCCGAGGCCGTGCACCTGGACGTTCTCGTGTCGGAGCTGCGGGCGCGGGGTTACCAGATGGCCATCGTCGTCGACGAGTACGGCGGCACGGCGGGCGTGGTCACCCTCGAGGATCTCGTCGAGGAGATCGTGGGCGAGGTGCTCGACGAGCACGACCGACGTCGCGCGGGCATCGTGCGTGTCGAGGACACCGTGATCTTCCCCGGCGAATTGCGACCGGACGAGCTGCTCGACCGCACCGGCATCCACATCCCCGAAGGAGACGTGTACGACACCGTGGGCGGCTTCATCATGAGTGTGCTCGAGCGCATCCCTGTCGTCGGCGACGCGATCGAACTCGAAGACGGCTCGATCGAAGTGCAGCGCATGGGCGGACGGCGTGTGGAGCGGGTTCGCTTCATCCCCAGGCCGATGCCGCACGACGAAGCCGCGACGCAAGGAGGTGAGCGTCGATGAACGACTGGGCCGGAATCGCCTGGCTGGTGGTGCTGCTCATCGCCAACGCCTTCTTCGTCGGCGCCGAATTCGCCGTCATCTCGGCACGACGCTCGCAGATCGAACCTCTCGCCGAGCGCGGATCGCGCTCGGCGAAGACCGCCTTGTACGCCATGGAGCACGCCACGCTGATGTTGGCCACCAGCCAGCTGGGCATCACGATCTGCTCGCTGCTGATCCTGAACGTGTCGGAGCCGGCGATCCATCACCTGCTCGCCGAGCCGCTTCATCTCACCGGTCTGAGCGACGGTGCCGTCGACACCATCGCGTTCCTCATCGCGCTGCTGCTGGTGTCGTACCTGCATGTCGTCTTCGGTGAGATGGTGCCGAAGAACCTGGCGTTCTCGATTCCCGACCGTGCCGTGCTCATGCTCGCGACGCCGCTGGTGTGGGTGTCGAAGCTGTTCCATCCCGTGATCGTGACGCTCAACTGGATCGCCAATCACGTGGTGCGCCTGTTCGGCGTAGAGCCGAAGGACGAGGCCGCCTCGACCTTCACGCTCGAGGAGGTCGCGACCATCGTGAACCAGTCGCGCATCGAGGGCGTCCTGGACGACACGTCCGGCACGGTGGCCGCGGCTGTCGAGTTCACCGACAAGAAGGCCACCGATATCGCCGTGCCGCTGGCCGACCTGGTGACGCTACCGGCCACGACCACACCCGATGAGATCGAGCGCGCGGTGGCCAAGCACGGGTTCTCGCGGTACGTGATCGTCGACGACGCCGGCGCCCCGGTGGGGTACGTGCACCTCAAGGACATCCTGCGGGCAGCCGAGGGACCGGATGCCGCGACCGACGTCGCGCGTCAGATCCCGCCCAAGCGCATCCACCACATGGTGCCGGTTCTCGAGTCCACCGACCTGGAGGACGCGCTCGCGCTCATGCGCCGGACAGGGCGCCATCTCGCGCAGGTTCGCGATGACGCCGGCGAGATCACGGCGGTGCTGTTCCTCGAGGACATCATCGAGGAGCTGATCGGGGAGGTGCAGGACGCGACGCGCCGCCGCGGGTACTGACGCCGGCGGCTGCGCTCAGCGTCGCCGAGCGCGGACGTACTGCGGCGGCCAGTAGTCGATCTCGACGCCGAGCTCGCCGGCGGCGTGCAGACCGTAGTGCGGCTGGCGCAGCCATTCCCGGCCGGCCATGACCGCGTCGGCGTGGCCGGCGCGGAGAACCCGCTCGGCGTGGGCGGCGTCGTCGATCATGCCGACCGCGCTGACGGGGACGCCGGCCTCGGTACGGATGCGGGCGGCGAGGTCGACCTGGTAGCCGGGCCCTGTCGTGAGCTGCTGGTGTGCGACCAGGCCGCCGCTGGAGATGTCGAAGAAGTCGACGCCGCGATCGGCTGCCCAGCGCGCGACCGTCGCGGTCTGGGTGGCGTCCCAGCCGCCGTCGGCCCAGTCGGTCGCCGAGAACCGCACCAGAAGCGGCACGTCCGGCGCGGCATCCGTCACGGCGTCGATGACCCGAAGCAGCAGCCGCGCGCGGTTGGGGAGCGAGCCGCCGTACTCGTCGTCGCGCAGGTTCGACAGCGGCGAGAGGAACTGATGGAGCAGATAGCCGTGGGCGGCGTGGATCTCGAGCACCTCGAAACCGGCGTGGACGGCGCGTCGCGCGGCCGCGGCGAAGCCGGCGACCACCCGATCGATGCCGGCGAGATCGAGCGCGAGCGGCTCGGCGTAGCCGTCGAACGCGACCGCCGAAGGCGCAACCGTCGTCCAGCCGCCCTCCTCGGCGGGCACCGATCCGCGTCGTCCCGACAACGGTGACCATGTCGAGGCCTTGCGGCCCGCGTGCGCGAGCTGGACCGCAGGCACGGCCCCGCGCCGCCGGATGCCGGCGACGATGGGCGCCCAGGCATCCCGCTGGGCGTCGTTCCACAGCCCGGTGTCCTCCAGCGAGATCCGCCCCTCGGGCGAGACGGCCGTCGCCTCGGCGATCACGAGCCCCGCGCCGCCCGATGCGAACTGCGTCAGGTGCGTGTGATGCCATTCCTGCGGCACTCCGTCGACGGCGGAGTACTGGCACATCGGTGAAACCCAGAGGCGGTTGCGCACGGTGATGTCGCGCAGGGTCATCGGGGTGAAGAGTCGGCTCACGCGTGCGGCCTCCGCGGGTCGGGTCGGGATGCGGCGGCGTGTGCCACCAGTACTGTGAGGGCATGACGGGGTCCTGGACGATCCACGACGCGGCACGTGCCTTGCGGAGGCCAACGGCCGCCGACGACAAGTATTCCCGAGGAGTGCTGGGGGTGCGCACCGGCTCGGAGGCGTATCCTGGCGCTGCCGTGCTCGGCGTGGAGGCGGCATGGCGCACCGGCGTGGGCATGGTGCGCTATCTCGGTCCGCCGCGACCCAGCGCGCTCGTGCTCGCCCGGCGGCCCGAGACGGTGACGACGGACGGTCGGGTTCAAGCGTGGACGATCGGATCCGGAACGATCCCCACGTCCCCTCCGGCCGGCGCTGGCGCGCCGGGCGGAGCCTCTGGACGCGTGAGACCAGCCGCCGCCCGTGACGCCGACGAGTCCGACGCGCTGCGTGCCTTGCTCTCTGACACGGATCCCGTCGTGGTCGACGCCGGTGCGCTCGACCTCGCAGCGGGGTCGACCGCACCCCGCATCCTGACGCCGCATGAGCGTGAGCACGCGCGACTTCGCGCGACGATCGGTCTCGCACCTGCCGGACACGACCGGGTCGCGGCGGCACGCGACACCGCCGCCGCGACAGGAGCTGTCGTGCTGCTCAAGGGTGCGACGACCGTGGTGGCCGCGCCGGACGGATGGGCGACGGTCGTCGAGGTTGGGACGCCGTGGCTGGCGTCCGCGGGAACCGGCGACGTCCTGGCCGGCGTCATCGGCGCGCTCGTTGCGGGTGCGGTCGCCGACGGCCGCGCCGGCGATGCCGCGTCGCTCGCCCGGCTCGCCGCATCGGGGGCGTTCCTTCACGCGCGCGCGGCTGCTCTCGCATCGGAGAAGTTCGGGCCGCGCGGTGGTCCGATCACGGCGCTGGATGTCGCCGAGGCGCTGCCCTACGCCGTCGGCGAGATGCTCGCGCTGCCAAGCGGTGAGGGCGGCGCGGCCTAAGATCGGTACCGTGTCGAGGCGAGGCTGGTTGTGGATCGCCTTCGTGGTGGTTCACGTCCTCGTCGCGGTCCTGGGGTACGTGCTGCCGAACATCCCCATGGGCGATGTGTATCTCGTCTACGAGCCCTGGGCGCGCGATGCGGTCGAGGGTCGTGGGGTCGCCGGCATCTCGCACGCGTGGATCTATCCCCAATTGGCGATCCTGCCGATGGTGCTGGCACTGGGGCTGGAGTGGATCGCCGGTTACGAGGTGGCGTGGGCGCTGCTCGTCACACTCGCCGACGCGCTCGCCTTCGCGATGCTCGTCGGTCGCGGCCGTTCGAACGGGCGGATGCTCGCCGCGGCGTTCTGGCTCGGGTTCGCGCTGCTCCTCGGTCCCGTGGGGATGTACCGGCTCGACGGGATCACCGTGCCTCTCGCACTCGCGGGGTGCCTGTGGCTGGCGGGGCGCCCGCTCGTGGCCTCGATCCTGCTCTCGGTCGCGACGTGGATGAAGGTGTGGCCGGCGGCGCTGCTCGCCGCCGCCGTCGTCGCGCTGCGTCGCCGCCTCGTGGTCGTGGGCGGGGCGCTCATCGTGACCGGGCTGACCGCCGTCGCGGTCGTGGCCGCGGGCGGCGGGGCCCATCTGCTGGGCTTCGTCGCCGGGCAGACCGGGCGCGGGCTGCAGCTGGAGGCGCCGATCTCGGCGATCTACCTGTGGCAGGCGGTCGCCGGTGTGCCGGGCGCGCTCGTCTACTACGACCGCGACATCCTGACCTTCCAGGTGACGGGCCCGGGGGTAGACGGCGTCATCGCGGCGATGACGCCGGTGCTCGTCGTGGCAGTGTTCTCGATCGCGGCTCTGGGAGCGTTCCTGGCCTGGCGGGGCGCACGGTTCGTGACGCTGTTCCCGCCGCTTGCGCTGAGTCTCGTGCTGGCGTTCATCGTGTTCAACAAGGTCGGATCGCCCCAGTTCCTCACGTGGTTGATCGCTCCGGTCGCGATCGGGCTCGTGCTCGACCGGCGCCGCTGGCTGCTCCCGGCGGTGGTGGCGCTCGTCGCCGCCCTCCTCACCCAACTCGTCTACCCCGTGTTCTACGACCGGATCATCGTCGCCGACGCCTTCGGCGCGACCGTCCTGGCGCTGCGCAACCTCGTGATGCTCGCGCTCTTCGCGTGGGCGGTCGCGCGTCTGGCTCGCGTGCCGCGCAGTGCGCGGCATCCGTCCACCGTTTCCTGACCCATCCACCAACCGGAGGTTCTCATGCTCGTCGCCTTCTCCGTCGCTCCCAGCGGCACCGGAAACGCCGACGGATCGGTGCACGACGCCGTCGCCGCGGCCGTGCGCGTGGTCCGAGACAGCGGTCTGCCGCACCGCACCACGTCGATGTTCACCGAGATCGAGGGGGAGTGGGACGAGGTCTTCGACGTCGTCCGGCGCGCGACCGAGGCCGTGCAGCCGTACGGGTCTCGTGTGGGGCTGGTACTCAAGGCCGATATCCGCCCGGGCTACTCCGGCGAACTGGACGGCAAGATCGACCGGCTCGAGTCCGCGATCGAGCGCCAGGACGACACCGACTGACCCCTCGCATCCGGTCAAGGGGGACGGCTCCGAACCGATTGGACGGATGCCGCGCCTCGGCGCCTGACCGGGTCCGGAGAATGCCCGACTGACGCCGCGCGCTTGTGTCGCGGCATCCGTCGGCCCCGTCGGCCCCCGTCGGCTGCGTCGGCCGCCGTCGGCTGCGTCGGCCCCCCGGTCAGCTGCGTCTGCCTGCCCACGCCCCCGCCCCTGACACAGAATCGGATCCGCAGGTGCGGAGCCGACGGGCGACACGCCGTCGCGGCCGCCCCGGTCGCGGCGTGTCGTGCCTCACGTCCGCATCTGCGGATCCGACGTTGTGTACGGGCCCTTTCGACGGCGCGGGCGCGGGGCTCCGGTGATCGGGCGGTGACTAGAGTGGGCGGATGCCGCAGCCGACGCCCGCCGACCGTGCGGTGCGGGCGCTCGCCGACGTGGTGGACCAGTCGCGGCCCGGTGTCGCTTCGGAAGCGTCGGATGCCGCGATTCCGGTCGCGGCCACCGTCGTGCTGGTGCGCGATGGCGCGGACGGCGTCGAGGTGCTGCTGATCGAGCGCCCCGATCGCGGCTCGTTCGCGGGCGCGTGGGTGTTCCCGGGCGGCAAGCTCGAGGAGGGTGACCGGCGCAGCGCCGAAGAGGCCGAAGCGGACGCTGCACGTCGCGCGGGCGCGCGCGAGACGTTCGAAGAGACCGGGCTCGTGGTCGACCCGGCCGCACTCGTGACGCTGTCGTGCTGGGATCCGCCTCCCGGGCTGCCACTGCGGATCCGCACGTGGTTCTTCGTCGCTCATGCCCCGAGCGCGCCGCTCGCCCTGGCGGCTGACGAAGCCGTCGCGGCGGAGTGGATCCGGCCGGCCGACGCCATCGCGCGGCACGGCCGCGGTGAGCTCACCCTCTACCCGCCGACGTGGGTCACGTTGCACGAGCTGAGCGTGCACTCCGACGCGGCTTCGCTCGCAGACGCGGTGCGGTTGGCCGGCGTCCAGCGCTTCGAGACGATCGCGCGCCGGGGTGGCGAGGGGCCGATCCTGCTGTGGCAGGACGACGCCGAGTATGATCCGGATGCCACGGCCACGGCCACGGCCACGGCAACGGCCACGGCATCCGGCACCCGCCATCGGCTCGAGATCGGCGCGCTGCCCTGGCGCTACGAGCGCAGCGACGGGATCGGTGGCCGCGCCGGTCCTGATCGCTAGGTCGCGCGAAGGTCGTTCAGCCGTTGAGCCACGACCCACTCGACCAGTTCGGTCGGGAGGGAATGAGCGGGCGTGAATCGGATCGCTCCGCCGGCCGTGTCGTAAGCGCTGAGACGATCCGCGTGGGTGCGTGCGAAGTCGGTGTCCATGACATACAGACTCAGATGCTTCGCCGCGACGCCGAGCGACACGAGAGGTTTCCCGTTCACGCGATATGTCGGGATGCCGTATCCGAGCCCTTCTGCCGCGTCGGGGGCAGCAGCGCGGATGACGGTGCGGAGCCGTTCGAGCTCTGACTTCGCCTCCTCAGGCAAAGCCGCGAAGAACTCGTCCGGCGTCGAAGCCTTCTCGGTGCTCATGCTGCCGCCCCCCGGTGGGATGGCTCCGGCTCGGCGCGCGAGCCGGAGCGGACCTCTCGAAGAAGACCCGCTGCCACGACAGCCGGCCAGGTCCAGATGATCGCACCGCCGGCCAGCACCCATCGGAAATCTCCGAGCGGGAAGGCGGCGAAGCCGAGCACGAGGTACGCGACGGGCGTGGCGATGCAGTACGCCGTCCATCCCCATCGCTTCTCACCCGCGAAGCGTCGGGCGAGCACGATGCACGCGGCCACGAGACTCACGGCGATCAGGGTGGGGGACAGATTGTGCAGCGTTCCGACGAGAGTGGGCTCGGTCATGCCGGATGGCGCGCCGTCGGGGAATCCGAGTCCGGCATCGGTCGGGAAGAGCCCGCCCCAGATCAGCCCGATTCCGAAGAGTCCGATGAGGATCGGCCCCCAGGTCCGGCCGCGTCCCGGCGAGAGTGCGCGGTGGAATCCGGCGACGGAAACGAGGATCAAAGCTCCGCTCAGGATGAAATTGGTCGTCTGGACCCAGCCGAGGTCTCCCAGTGCGAGCATGCTCAGGGCGTGCACGCGCGGGTCGAACCCGACTCTCGTCACCGATTGCACGAGGACGGTGACGACGAACAGCGCGGATCCCGCAATGGCGCAGGCGAGCAGCCCGGCGGTCATAGCTGATCGAGCGACGGAAGGTGCGGTGTTCATGCCGGATTCCCTTCTTCGGCGAGCCAGATCGGTCGCCAGTCGGTCAGTTCGTGGAAGCGGCGAAGTTCTGCGATTCCGCTGAGGACGCCCATCCACGACGTGTACGGAGGCTCGTTCGAGTCGAACCCGCTCTGGGCGATGGTGAGGCGCGTGTGTCCTCCTGACCCTTCCAGGGTCCAGGTGGCGATCCCGGTGCCGGGGAAGTCGACCGACATGCCGCGGTCGGGATCCAGCTCGACGATGCGGCCGGAGCCGAATCGGCCGCCCTCTCGCGGCTCGATCTCGATCGGGAAGCCGAACCACGCGCTGACCTTTTCCGAAGAGATGAGCGAGTCGAACACGGCGTCGGTGGGGGCGGCGATGTCGACCGCCGCCCGCAGCTCCGTGCTGGTCAGGTCGGCGCGCGGGGTGGTGTCCCGCTCCTCCACGAGATCGACGAGATTGGCCAGCGCCAGCGCCCAGAATGTCTGCAGCTGGCCGAGCGGGCCGAGATCGGCGGCATCGAAGCCCTCCTGGGTCACCGTGATGGCCGTCGCGAGATCGTCAAGCGGCTTCAGCTCGATCGTGGCGGTGGTGGGCCGATCGGCGATGAGCCACTGGAAGCGCAGCGAGGTGTCGGTAGCGGCGACGAGGGTCTGGCGGGGCTCTTCGCCGTCGGGAACGTACCGGCCCCAGAACCGATAGTGGTGAGGAAGTTCCACATCGGCGAACTCCGAGAGCCATTCGACCATCGCCGCGGGCTGTGTCAATGCGGCGTGGACGACGCCGGGAGGGCCTTCGGCGCGCACGCTCATCGTGATCGAATCGCTCACGACCGACCCTCGCTCACCGGGTAGCAGGCGATCGCCACCTTGAATGCGTCACCCTCGGCGCCGCCGTATCTTGTGAACAGCTCCGTGAGCGCCCCTTGGAGTGCTGACAGGAACTCTTCCCGCTGAGCGGGAAGCACACGGATGTCGCCCGATATGCCGACGGAGGGCAGACGTGCGGCCTCGCTGTCGAGGGTGGCGATGTCGCGCTGAACCTGCTCGGAAAGGTCGAGCAGCCGGGCGAGGTTCTGGTCGTCGCCATGTCGGGAGGAATCTTCGAGCGTGCCGACGATCGCGGGCGACAGCCAGTACTTTCTGGCTGCAGCTTGATAAACCCCTTCGGTCAGGCCCCTGACTTTGCGTTCGGCGACCATGTGTACCAGCCCCGCGGCTTGGAGCCGTTTGACGTGGTAGTAGATGCGCTGGGGGGACTGGTCCAAGCGGGCGGCCAACTCGCCACATGTGCTCGGTGTCGCCAGCTCCTTCAGCACAGTGAGGCGATGCGGTTTGAGCAACGTTTCGGCTTGCTCGATCCGGTCAAGGTACGCGACTTCTTCCATACAACACAGTTTTTATGTAAGGAAGAATTTTGTCAATAGTGCCTGCGAAGAGGAAGAACGCGCGTCCGGCGTCGCGGCGTCGTCGAGGCGGTGCATGGCTCGACGGCGACGAGGCTCAGCTCTCGAGCAGGCGCCGGATGTGCCCGCCGACGGCGTGCGTCTCGATGAGGAACCCGTCGTGGCCGAAGTCGCTCGTCAGCACGACCGAGCGGTCCCCGTCGAGCGTGTCGCGGATGCCGCGCGCGATGCGATGCTGGCCGTCGATCGGGAACAGGCGGTCGCTGTCGATGCCCAGGACGAGGGTCGTCGCGGTCACCTTCGCCAGGGCATCCTCGATGCCGCCGCGATCGCGGCCGACGTCGTGCGAGTTCATCGCTTCGACGAGCGTGACGTACGAGTTCGCGTCGAAACGGCGCGTGAACTTGTTGCCGTGGAAGTCCAGGTACGACTCGACGGCGAACCGGCCGCCGTCGCCGAGCGGGCTTACGCCGGACTGCCACGTGCGCTGGAACCGCTGGTTCAGCTCGGTCGGTGAGCGATAGTTCAGCAGCGCCATACGGCGCGCGAGAGCGAGGCCGCGAGTCGGGCCGTCGCCGTCGGGGGAGTCGTAGTACCCGCCGGACAGGAACCGCGGATCGATGCGGATCGCCTCGATCTGCACGGAGTTCAGCGCGATCTGGTCGGCTGTGTTGACGGGAGGTGTCGAGAGGATGCCCACCCGCGCCACGCGCTCGGGCAGCCCGGCAGCCCACTCCAGCGCATGCATGCCGCCCATCGAGCCGCCCACGACGGCCGCCCACACGTCGATGCCGAGCGCGTCGGCCAGCCGTACCTGCGCGGCGACCTGGTCGCGGATCGTGAGGTACGGGAAGCGCGCGGCCCACTCGTAGCCGTCGGGAGCGATGGATGCCGGACCCGTCGACCCCTGGCATCCGCCGAGCATGTTCGGCGCGATCACGAACCACCGGTCGGTGTCGATAGGAGCGCCGGGTCCGACGATGTCGTCCCACCATCCGGACGTCGCGTGCCCCGCGCCGGCAGGGCCGCGCACGTGGCTGTCGCCGGTCAGAGCGTGCAGCACCAGCACCGCGTTGTCGCGCGCGGAGTTGAGCTCGCCCCACGTCTCGTACGCGAGGCGGTAGGCGGGAAGCTCGCTGCCGCCCTCCGTCCGGAACGATCCGAATGCGGCGAACTTTCGGTCACCCGGCGGGTCGCCGTCTCGCCACGCGCCCGTGGCCGGCGGGCGGCCCAGCAGCTGGCGGGCGTCGGCCTCCGTCACCGGCGCGCTGGGCACCGTGTCTTCGGAGGTCTGCCAGTCCATCCGCCCATTCTCTCGTCTTCCCTCTGGAGAAAGGGGTCTGTTACGCGGGGCGGCGAGTCACGTTCGGAACGGCGTGGTGTCGTAGACCGCTCCGTGGGGGCCCACCAGCGCGACCGGAGCGCCGTCGCGGGACTGCACGAACCGCGGACCCACGTCCGATCCCGGTGGCAGCAGCGCGTCGATACGGGGGAAGACGCCTGTCGATTCGTTCGACAGCCAGACGACCTTCCGCCCGATCGCATCCCCGAGCCCTCGCATGATCGTGGCGAACGCCTCGCGACCGTCGGCGTCGAGGTAGAGCAGCACCGCGCTGTGGAACACGACCAGCGTGGCACCGGCGGGTGCGGTGGCGGCGGCATCCGTCACCGTCTCGATCAGGTCGCCGCGGATGATCTCGGGAGGGTCGGATGCCGCCACCGCGGCGGCCGCGCGCAGGCGGGCGACCCGCGCGTCGTGGTCGGGGCCCGGCCAGATCAGCGTCGCGAGCCAGTCGATCGCCTCGGGGTCCCGCACATCGATGGGCGAGAGGTCGATGCCGCGACGCCACACCACGTGCGGCAGCCGCTCGGGCACCGACGAATCGTCGTCGACGCGACACTCCAGGCGGACGGGTGAGGGGCCGTCCTCGGGCTCGATGCGACGGACGCCACCAGGAGCGTCATAGGCGTAGCCGTAGCGGTCGGGGTACAGGCACAGGCCTGCAGCCGTGCCGACCTCGAGGAGGGCGACCGGCCCGTCGATACGCGAGAGCTGTGGCAGGAACGTCGCACAGCGGTTGGCCTCGTTGGTCTGGGTCGCGCGCGAGGAGCCGATCTGGATCACCTCGTCCCAGTGCGCGTCGAGCCACTCGCGCCACTGCGTGAAGGGCGCCAGGGGAGCACCGGCCCACCGTGCGGCGGCGAACAGGAGGTTCGGCTGCTGCTGACGCCGCGGGAGGGTTGCAAGGCGGCCCGGCAACGAGGGGTCGGCGCCGATACCGATGGACCACTCCTCGTACAACGGTGAGGTCCCGTGCGCCCAGCTGCGGCCGAAATCGTCGTAGATTCGCGCGATGCGCGCAGCGTCGTCGTCGTGTGCGGCCACGTCTTCACCTTATTCCGACACGCAGAACGACGGATGCCGCAGCCCGTGCGGGCTGCGGCATCCGTCGTCGATCGCACGAATCAGGCGCGCGCGGCCTCCGACACGCGACGGGCCACCTCGAGCGCCTGCTCGAGGTCGGCCTTGAGGTCGTCGATGTTCTCCAGACCGACGGACAGGCGCACGAGACCCGGTGTCACGCCCGTGGTCAGCTGCTGCTCGGGCGTCAGCTGCGAGTGCGTCGTCGAGGCGGGGTGGATGACGAGCGAGCGCACGTCGCCGATGTTGGCGAGGTGGCTGAACAGCTCGAGCGAGTTGACGAACTCACGGCCGGCCTGGACGCCGCCCTTCAACTCGAACGACAGGACCGCACCGACGCCCTTGGGGGCGTAGTTGTTCGCGGCCGCGTACCACGGCGACGTCGGCAGGCCCGAGTAGTTCACCGAGGCGACGTCGGGCTGGTTCTCGAGCCACTCCGCGATTTCCTGGGCATTCTGCACGTGACGCTCCACGCGCAGCGACAGCGTCTCGATGCCCTGGATGAGCAGCCACGCGCTGTTGGGCGAGATGGCCGCACCGAGGTCGCGAAGCAGCTGCACGCGCGCCTTGATGATGTAGGCGAGGCCGTCGCCCACGGCGGCGGTGTACGACGCACCGTGGTAGGACGGGTCGGGCTCGGTGAGGCCGGGGAACTTCTCGACGTTCTTCGACCATTCGAAGGTGCCGCCGTCGACGATGATGCCGCCGATCGTGGTGCCGTGGCCGCCGAGGAACTTGGTGGCCGAGTGCACGACGATGTCGGCGCCGTACTCGAACGGGCGAATCAGATACGGCGTCGCGATCGTGTTGTCCACGATGAGCGGCACGCCGCTCTCGTGCGCGACATCGGCGACACCGCGGATGTCGAGCACGTTGATCTTCGGGTTGCCGATCGTCTCGGCGAAGAAGAGCTTGGTGTTCGGGCGCACCGCGTGGCGCCACTCCTCGAGGTCGTCCTGGTTCTCGACGAAGGTGACCTCGATGCCCAGCTTGGCCAGGGTGTACTTGAAGAGGTTGTACGTGCCGCCGTAGATCGAGCTCGACGAGACGAAGTGGTCGCCGGCCTGAGCGATGTTGAGGACCGCGAACGTCGCCGCCGCCTGGCCGCTGGCCAGCAGCAGGGCACCGGTGCCCCCCTCCAGGGCCGCGAGGCGTTCTTCGACGACCGCCTGTGTCGGGTTCTGGATGCGGGTGTAGATGTTTCCGAACTCGGCCAGCGCGAAGAGGTTGGCCGCGTGATCGGCGTTGTCGAAGACGTACGACGTGGTCTGGTAGATCGGCGTCGCGCGAGCCTTCGTCACCGGGTCGGGCTGGGCCCCCGAGTGGATCTGCTTGGTCTCGAAACGCCAGTTCTCGGGTGCGGACATGGCCTTCTCCTGCGTGATCGGATGCCGGAGGCACCTGCCCCCAGCCGTGTCCGAGGTTACGGAGCGTGCCAGGCCATGCCAAGGCCGTGGACATGCGGCGTAACGTCACATCGGACGGGCTACCGTGGAAGCATGGCGACCAGACGTGCAGTGGTGACCGGAGCGAGCTCAGGAATCGGCGAAGCCGCGGCGCGGGCGTTGCGCGGCTCGGGATGGGACGTCGTCGCGGTCGCGCGGCGCGCCGATCGGCTCGCGGCACTCGAGGCCGAGGTCGGCGCCGTCGCCTACGCAGCCGACCTGACCTCCGACGCCGATGTCCAGGCGCTCACGGCGTTCCTGGCGGGCGGGCCGGTGCACGCCCTCGTCCACGTCGCCGGGGGCGCGCGCGGCGCCGACCGCGTGGAGGACGGCCGGGTCGAGGACTGGCAGTGGATGTTCGACGTGAACGTGCTGTCGGCTCAGCGCCTCGTGGCGGCGCTGCTGCCGCAGCTGCGCCAAGCCGCGGCATCCGACGGTCACGCCGACACCGTCTTCGTCACCTCGACCGCCGCGCAGACCGCATACGCCGGCGGTGCCGGCTACAACGCGGCCAAGGCAGGGGAGTCGATGCTGGCGCACGCGTTGCGCCTCGAGCTCAATGGGGAACCCATCCGGGTCGTGGAGGTCGCTCCGGGCATGGTGCACACGCCCGAGTTCACCGTCAACCGGCTCGGCGGCGACGCCGTCGCGGCCGAGCGCGTGTACGAAGGCGTCGAGTCGCCGCTGACGGCGGAGGACGTGGCGGATGTCATCGCTTACGCCCTCAACGCGCCCGGACACGTGAACCTCGACCTCATCACCATGCGCCCGGTGGCGCAGTCGGCGCAGCATCTGCTGGCACGCGGACCGCTGCGCCCTCGCGGCGTGGAGGCTTCGTGATCCCGGCGACGGTCGTGACCTACCCGGGCGGCGCGACCACCTCGCGGGGCACCGTGCTGCACGTCGCGGATGCCGGCGACGGCCGCACGGCGGTGGTGCTGGACACGACCGCCTTCCACCCCGTCGACACCGCGTGGCCCGACCAGCCCGCCGATCGCGGCGCGCTGGTGGCGGGGAGTGTCGAGATCCCGGTCGTCGATGCGGTCGTGGGCGCGGTTCGCGACGGGGAGCTGCTGATCGGACGTGACGTTCCCGTGCGTACCGGCACGCCGGGATGGACGTTCGTCGTCGCGCACGTGGTGGACGGGAACCCCGTCGCTGCGGGCGACGAGCTCGAGGTGCGGGCGGACGCTGCCTTCCGTGGGGAGCTCTCGGCCGGACACACCGGATGCCATCTCGCCGCTCTCGCCCTCGATGCGGCGCTGGCCGGCGCGTGGCGCAAGGACGTTCCGGTCGATGCGCTCGGTGCCCCGGGCTTCGACGCGCTCGCGATCCAGGAGTCGCGCATCCTGCCGCTCGGTTCGCGAGATGTGTACCGCATCGGCAAGTCGCTGCGCCGCAAGGGATTCGACCCCGCGGCGCTCGACGACCTCGACGGCCTCGCCGCCGGCGTGAACGGCCGACTGGCGGAATGGATCGCCACGGGCGCGCCGGTGCGCATCGAACCGGACGGCGATACGCTCGCGGACCGCCGCACGTGGGTGTGCGAGCTGCCCGGCACCGCTGCACGCATCCCGTGCGGCGGAACTCATGTGGCCTCGTTGGGCGATCTCGATGCGGTGACGGTGGCGTTCACCTCGACCGCGGTCGACGGGGCAGTGGAGCTCGTCATGACGACCATGGTGACGCGGGCATGACGCACGCGGCAGGGGGTCGCCGGCGAACTGCGGGAGCGCGGCCGTGGCGATGACGCTTGCGGAACTGGCCGAGGCGGGCCTGATCGATGAGGGCTGGGCCGATGCGCTCGCGCCCGTCGCCGCCGACATCGCAGCGATCGGCGAGCGACTGCGCGCCGAGGTCGCCGCCGGCAGGCGCTACCTACCGGCCGGTGACCGGGTGCTGCGTGCGTTCCAGCGGCCGCTGGACGACGTCAAGGTGCTGATCGTCGGGCAGGACCCGTACCCGACGCCGGGGCATCCGATCGGACTCTCGTTCGCCGTGGACGCTCACGTGCGCCCGCTGCCGCGCAGCCTCGCCAACATCTACCAGGAGCTCGAGGCCGACCTCGGCATCCCGCGAGCGCCGCACGGCGACCTCTCGGCCTGGAGCGATCAGGGTGTCATGCTGCTCAACCGCGTGCTGACGGTCGCGCCGGGGGCCCCGGCATCCCACCGGGGCTGGGGCTGGGAGAAGGTCACCGAGCACGCGATCCGCACGCTGGTGGCGCGCGACAGGCCGCTCGTCGCGATCCTGTGGGGGAGGGATGCCGCCGGCCTGCGCCCGCTTCTGGGGTCGACGCCGATCATCGAGTCGCCGCATCCGTCGCCACTGTCGGCCAGTCGAGGGTTCTTCGGGTCGCGGCCCTTCTCCCGTGCGAACGCGCTGCTCCTCGAGCACGGCGGCGACCCCGTCGAGTGGACGCTGCCCGCCCTGCCCGACCCGCGGGAAGCGCCCGCGGCCACACCCGTCGTCGGCGTGCCGCCCGCGTAGGCTGACGGCATGCTCGAGGAGGAATACGACAGGGACCGGCGGTCGCTGCCTCGCCACCTGCGCCGGCAGCCCGAACCCGAGCGGCCGTTCGCATTCGCGATCCGTCCCGTCGAGGACGCCGACATCCCCGACATCCGCGAGATCTACAACCACTACGTCACCAACTCGGTCGTCACGTTCGACGAGGACATCTGGTCTATCGCGCAGTGGCGGGACAAGCGCGACCAGCTGCAGCGTCTCGGTCTGCCGTTCCTCGTGGCGCACTCGCCGGCCGGTCAGGTCCTCGCCTACGCCCTCGTCCAGCCGATGTCGAGCAAGTCGGCGTACCGGTACTCGGTCGAGAACTCGATCTACCTGGGCCACGCGGCCACCGGCAAGGGCTTGGGCCGGGCGCTGCTCGAGGCGCTGATCCGGGCGTGCGAAGAGGCCGGAATCCGTCAGATCGTCGCTGTCATCAGCGACAAGGGCGCCGAGGGCTCGGTCGCGCTGCACGAGAAGCTCGGCTTCGTCGAGGTCGGCCGGATGGGACGCGTCGGTTTCAAGTTCGGCCGGTGGCTGGGCACCATCTACCTGCAGAAGTCGCTCAAGCCCGCGAAGAAGAAGTCGGGCCGATCGGGTCGCTGATCAGCGCTCGCGCGACTCGGGGCCCTCGTCGCGTCGGCCCCATTCGCGCACCGCGTCGACCAGCTCGCGCCACGCGCCGGTGATGGCGTCGTCGGGCAGTTCGGCCTCCTTCGTGAACGCGCCCGACCAGCTGGCGCGGATCCACCACACGAAGCCGTCCGGCACCGGATCGCGGTCGGCGGCGATGGGTGAGGGCGTGACGGGCTCGCCGGTGGATGGCGCCGGCGCTTCATCCCACGGGCAGCGATCGAGGAGAGAGATCCACTCGGATGCCTTCTCCGGCGGCGGCTGGGCCGTCCAGTGCCGCGTCATGCCGGCGAATCCGCCGGTGCGCGCGACGTCGACCTCGATCGGCGCCGCGGCCTTCGTGGCGTTCGAGTCCGGTGCCTGAGAGGGTGTCGCGTCGCCGTTCGGCGCGTCGCCCTCTGGCGGCTCGCCCTCAGCTCGGGGTGTCTGGTCGCTCCTCATCGTGCATCACGCCGACGCCTGTCCACCCGGCGCGGACGGCGTCGACCTCCTCCGACTCCTCACCGTACTCCGCGACCGCCGCCGCCACGGTGGCCCGTGCGAACGCGGCGAAGTCGGCGGTCGACGAAAGGGTGCCCGACGTGATCGTGCGGTACCAGATCAGTCCTGCCCGCTCCCACGCGCGGCCGCCCAGCGCGGTGGCGGTCAGATAGAACGCGTGGTTCGGGATGCCGGAGTTGATGTGCACGCCGCCGTTGTCGTCGCGCGTGTCGACGTACGCGTCCATGTGGGCCGGTTGCGGATCCTTGCCGAGCACGTCGTCGTCGTACGCGGTGCCGGGCGCGGCGAGCGAACGCAGTGCGGCGCCCTGGACCGCATCGGTGAAGATGCCCTCGCCGATGAGCCACGACGCCTCCGACGTCGTCTGGCCGAGGTGATGCTGCTCGGCCAGCGCACCGAAGACATCGGCGACCGACTCGTTGAGCGCGCCGGACTGGCCCCGGTAGAGCAGGCCGCCCTCATCTTCGATCACCCCGTGCGCGAGTTCGTGCGCGATCACTGTCAGCGAGCCGGTGAACCCCGAGAACACCTCCCCGTCGCCGTCGCCGAACACCATGCGCTCGCCGTTCCAGAACGCGTTGTCGTAGTCGCGGCCGTAGTGGACCGTCGCCAGCAGGGTGCCGCCGACGCCGTCGAGACTGTTGCGTCCGAACGCATCCCAGAGGAGATCGAACGTGGCCCCCAGGCCGTCGAACGCCTGGTCGGCGGCGGTGTCGCCCGTCGGCGGACCGTCTTCGCCGCGAACGCGGACCCCGGGCAGGACTTCGAGCCGCTGCGCGTCCGAGATCTCCCGGTCGGGTGCCGGCGTCGTCTCGGCCACGAGCGTGCCGGGGTCTTCGATCGACAGCCGCAGCCGCGACCTGGTGGGTCGGTAGTCGCGAGGGGTTGCGAGGGTCGAGCGTGCGGCTGCGGCGGCGCGTTGCCATCCTGGCTCCTGCACGGCGGCGATGCGGGCGAGGAGGTAGGGAGGGACGATCGCGGGGGCCATGCTCCGAACCTAGCGCCGGCCGCCGACGCCCGGCATCCTCTCGGCAAGAGGAGGCGGAAGGGGCGGTTCAGGCGGATGCGCCGGGGTCGATCACGGGGATCGAGGCGAGCAGCCGCCGTGTGTACGAGACCTGCGGCTGAAGCAGCACCTTCTCAGTCGGGCCCTCCTCGAGGATGCGGCCGTCCTTCATCACGACGACCTCGTCGCACAGGTTCTGCACCACGCCGATGTCGTGCGAGACCATGAGCAGCGTCAAGCGGTCGCGTGCGCGCAGCTCACCCAGCAGCTCGAGGATCTGCGCGCGCACCGTCACGTCGAGGGCGGACAGCGGCTCGTCTCCCACGAGCAGTCGCGGCCGGTGCACGATGGCCCGCGCGAGGGCGATCCGCTGCCGCTGACCGCCCGAGAACTGGTGAGGGAACCGCTCGGTCATGCCGGCCTCCAGGCCGACGTCCTCGAGCACTTCGCGCACCCGTTCGCGCCGGCCGTCGCCGCCCTCCTCGCCGTCGCCGCCCAGCCCGAGCGCCCACAGCGGCTCGCCGACGATGCGGCCCACGCTCATGCGCGGGTCCAGCGACGCGTAGGGGTCCTGGAACACGATGCCCGTCTGCCGCCGCAGCCAGTGCAGCGAGCGGGCTGGGGCAGAGGCCTCGACCACCCGCCCGTCGAACTCGACGGTTCCCGCGGTCGGGGCATCCAGTCCGAGCAGCAGCCGCACGAGGGTCGACTTGCCCGACCCGGACTCGCCGATGACGCCCACCGCCGTGCCCTCCCGCACGTCGATGTCGGCGTCTTCGAGCGCGGTCGTGTGGATGCGGGGTCCGAGCAGTCGAGCCTTCGGCGCGGGGTACCGCCGTGTCAGCCCGCGCGCCCGCATCAGCGGCGGTCGTGCACCGGGATCGAAGGCACTCATACCGTGCCTCCCGGGCGCCAGAGCGTGGCCGTGGCATCGCGGAGCAGACCTTGCGTGACGACGGATGCCGGAGCCGTGAGCAGCTGCGACACAGCGGCGTCCTCGACGACACGGCCGTTCTCGAGCACGATGCCGTGCGTCGCGATCTGCGACAGCACAGCCAGGTCGTGGGTGATGAAGACGAGCGACATGCCGTCGTCCTCGACCAGCGAGAGCAGGAGGTCGAGAATCTCGGCCTGGATCGTGACGTCCAGCGCCGTGGTGGGCTCGTCGGCGATGAGAAGCCGCGGCCGGCACGCCAGTGCCATGGCGATCGCGACCCGCTGGCGCTGTCCGCCGGAGAGCTGATGGGGGTAGCGCGCGACGACCCGCTCGGGTTCGGGCAGCGCGACGCGCGCGGCCTCGGCGACGGCGCGAGCCGCGGCATCCCGTTTCGACAGGCCCTCGTGAATGCGGACGGACTCGGCGATCTGCCGGCCCACCGTGCGGATCGGGTTGAGCGCCGTGCGCGGCTCCTGGAACACGATGCCGACCTCGTCGCCGCGCAGCTCGGCGAGCTCTCGGTCGGGCAGGCCGAGGATCTCGCGGCCGTTCCAGCGGACGCTGCCGGTGGCGTGGGCGCCGTCCGGAAGGAGCCCCAGGATGGCCAGAGCCGTCACCGACTTGCCCGAGCCCGACTCCCCGATGAGGCCCACGCGCGCGCCATCGGGCACCGCGAACGACACGCCGTCCACGACACGGCGGCCGCCGATCTCGATGGTGAGATCCTGCACCTCGAGGCTCACGACACGACCTCCGGGATGTGCAGGCGCGCGCGGCGCGTCGCGAACGGGCTGCGCGAGAGCGTGGGGTCGGTGGCCTCGCGGAGGCCGTCGCCAAGAAGGTTGAGCCCCAGCACGGTGAGCGTGATCGCAAGACCCGGCCACACGACAGAGAGCGGATGCACCGTGATGAACTGCTGCAGCTCTGCCAGGAGCAGTCCCCACGAGGGCTGTGTCACGGGGGCTCCGAAGCCGAGGTAGGACAGTCCCGCCTCGGCGAGCACGGCCACGGCCATGCTCCACGACAGCTGCACGATGAACACCGGCGCGACGTTGGGGAGCAGATGACGCACGAGGTTCTGCGCCGGCGTCAGGCCCGACGCCCGCCCGGCCAGCACGAAGTCGCTGTGCAGCACGCGGCGCAGCTCGGGGCGCGTCACGCGGGCGATGTTGACGCCGAAGCCGATGCCGACCGACCAGATGACGACGCCGAGCGAGCCGCCCCACACCGCCGAGATCATCATCGCGATGATCAGCACCGGGAACGCGATGAGGATGTCCACGAGCACCGCGACCGATTCGCGGACCCACCGCACGGTGAGTGCGCCGAGGGCTGCCAGGGCGACGCCGATGATCGTCGCGACGATGCCCGAACCGACGGCGACCAGCACCGTCGTGCGGGCGCCCGCTATGAGCAGGCTCAGGATGTCGCGGCCCGACGCGTCGGTGCCGAGCAGGTGCGGCGAGCCCGGCGGAGCCCAGCGGTTGGAGATCTCGACCTGCTGCGGATCGAACGGCGTCCACACCACGGCGATGGCGGCCGTCACCAGCACGACGGCCACGACGATCAGCCCGAACCGCCCGGTGGACATGCCCCACAGCCGGCGCAGCCACGCCGCGCGGGTGCGTCGACGGGCGGGTCGGCGCGGAGCGGAGGCATCCGTCCCCGTCGTTTGCGCGTCGACGGCACCGGAGGTCGTGTGCGCCCGGGTCATGCGGCCTCCCGCTGCCGGGGGTCGATGACGCGGTGCACGAGGTCGACCACGAAGCCGACGATCAGCACGAAAGCCGTGAGGGCGAGCAGCTCGCCCTGTACCTTCGGCAGGTCGCGGGCACTCACATCGGCGACCAGCATGCGGCCGATGCCGGGAAGGGAGAAGAGCTGCTCGATGACCACCGCGCCCACGATGATGCCCGCCACCTGCAGACCGAGCACCGTGATGATCGAGAGGCCGACGACCGGCAGACCGTGCCGGATGAGCGCGGTGTTGCGGGTCAGGCCCTTCGCCGCCGCGGTGCGGACGAAATCCTGGCCCACGGCCTGCAGGGTGGCACTGCGCACGAAGCGCAGCAGCATCGCTCCCTCCACGATCCCGATCGTGAGCGCCGGCAGCAGCAGTGCCCGCAGGGCCGCCCACGGCTCCTGCCAGCCGGCACGGGGAAAGCCCTGGGCGGGCAGCCACCCGAGCCACACCGCGAACACGACGACGAGCATCATGCCCGCCCACACGACCGGCACCGCGGCGAGGGTCTGCGCCCCCACGCTCAGCGCGGTGCCGTCGCCGCGGCCGCGGCGCAGGGCCGACAGCACGCCGAGGGGCACGCTGATGAGCACGGCGATGAGGAGGGACAGGATGCCGAGCGGCACGGTCACCTGGGCCTTCTCTGCCAGCTGGTCGACCACGCGTGATCCGGTCAGGAGAGAGGTGCCGAGGTCGCCGCGCAGCACACCGCCGATCCAATCGAGGTATTGCGTGGGGAGTGGCCGATCCAATCCGAGCCGTTCCCTCACGGCGGCGAGCTGTTCGGGCGTGCTGTTCACGCCCGCGATCAGCTGCGCGATGTCGCCGGGCAGCACACGGAGGGTGAGGAAGATCACCACGCTGGCGACGAACAGCCCGAGCAGAAGCAGGGCGAATCGAGTCAGCGCGTACCGGATCACCCGTCGCTCTTGGCGATCTCGGCGAGGTTGAGGCGCTCGTTCACGTTGATCGCGGGCATACCCGAGATGTTAGTCCCGACAGCCACGACCGAGGCGCCGTTGTAGAGCCAGTCCGCCGCGGCGTCCTCCGAGACCAGTCGCGCGGCCTCGGCGAGGAGGTCCGCCGCCTCGGACTCGTCCGTCGCGGCGAGGGAGTCGGCGTACAGCTCCTGAACCTCGGGGTTGTCGTAGGTGAAGTAGTAGTCCGGGTTCGCCCAGTTCTCGAAGTCGCGCGCCTCGGTGTGCAGGACGAAGCTCAGCTCGTAGTCCTGGTTCATATAGACGTCGTTGAGCCAGGTCGGGAAGTCGACCGACTCGACTTCGAGCGTGATCCCCACCTCGTTGAGGTCCGACACGAGAACCTGCGGGATCGTGGTCGGGTAGAAGTTGGGGATCGTGAGGGTCAGCTCCAGATCCTCTTCGCCGGCCTCCTCGAGAAGAGCGCGCGCCGCCTCGGGGTCGTACGGGGCCACGTCCTCGAGATTCTCATGGCCCGGATCGAGTTCGGGGATGGGGCCGTACAGGGTCTGCCCGGCGCCGAGCGCCTCGACGAACGAGTCGTGGTCGATGGACTGGCGGATGGCCTGCCGCACGCGTTGGTCGGCGAGTGGGCCGGAGGTCTGGTTGAAGGCCAGCGTGCCCTTGTCGGTGGACTGACCGAGCACGAGCGCGAAGTCGCCCGTCTCTTCGATCTGCTCCTTCAGGGTCGCGTCGAAGCCTGTCACCACGTCGATCTCGCCCGCGAGAGCCGCGTTGAGGGCTGCCTGATTGTCAGGGATGTAGTCGAAGACCACCTCCGCCACGCCGGCCGGCTCGCCCCAGTACGCGTCGTTGCGCGCGAAGACGATGCTGTCGCCCTCTCGCCAGTCATCGAGCACGAAGGGCCCGGTGCCGTTGGCGCCGGTCTGGTAGTCGACGGTGTCGCCCTCTTTCAAGATGATCCCGGCGCGACCGGTGAGATTCCACAGCAGGCTCGAGTCGGGTTCGGCAAGAGTCAGGGTGATGTCCTGGCCTTCGGCGGCGATCGTCGTGACGTTCGCGAGGCGCGCCGAGTCGCGCCACTCCGGCGTGTTCTTGCGGGTCGTCAGCGACCAGACCACATCCTGCGGCGTCAGCGCCTGGCCGTCGTGGAAGGTCACGCCCTCGCGCAGGGTGAAGGTGTAGGTCAGTCCATCGGGCGACACGTTCCAGTCGCTCGCGAGGGCCGGCACGATGTCCTGCTCGGGCGTGCGCGCGACCAGGCCCTGGTAGATGTTGTCGACGAGGATCTGATCAAGCGCCGCGCCCGCGGTCTGACGGATGTCGAGGTTGCTCGGCTCGAGGACGAGCCGGATCGCGACGGATGCGTCGGGGTCGGGTTCGCCGGTCGGAATGGACGTGCTCGGCTCCGTCCCGCCGCTGCAGGCGGTCAGGGCGAGAACGCCGGCGGCGAGGAGGGCGGTCGCGGAGAGGCCGGTGCGGCGGAGCATGGGGGTCCTTTCGAACGGATCCCGCGGGCTGAGCGGGAACGGGTGCACGCGATGGGACGTCGCGGCGGCCGGTGCGATAGTCCAGCCTAGGGATATCGCGGCCGGGTTCGGGTGCGTGCGACGTGGAACGCAACCGAAGCGTTAGTGGGCCCTTGCGCGTTCACGGGCGCGCCGCGTGGTCGCAGGCACTGCGCGTCATTGCCTGCCGGGTGCGCTGGCGACCGTGCGCAGGCGTTCCCCGAGCTCGACAGGGATCTCTTCCTGCACGTTGTGCCCGGCCGGGACGGCGACGATGGATGCCCCGGGAATGCGTCGCGTGAACTCCTCGGCGTCGTCGTCGGTGACATAGCCGCGCTCGCCGCGGATCAGAGTCGTCGGCGCGGTCACCGCGGCGAGGTCCTGCCAGCCCGCCTCTCCTAGGACAGCCGAGACGGCGTCGTCCTGAGTCGGCTGCTCCGTCGGCCCGCCGGCGGCCGCACCGGCCGCCGCGTTGGCCAGGTGGGCGAAGTGGTGCTTCCACTCGACCCGCCCGTCGGGGCGGACCCGGGAGTTGAAGTACACGCCGCGCTCGACCTTGCGCCGGGTGCCGCCGCCGAGACCGAACGCCAGGGCCCGATCTACGAGCTCGTCACGGGATGCCCAATCCACCGGCCCGGCGAAGAACTCGCGGATCTGCGTCGGCCCCGCGTTCGAGTCGAGTCCGGGCGTGATGTCGATGACGACGAGCTCGCGCACGAGATCGGGTCGCGCGGCAGCCACCGCCGCCGCCGTCAGGCCGCCGAGGGACTGCCCGACGAGCACCTGCGGCGCCCGGGTCCAGGCATCCATTCCCGCTGCCACATCGGGGGCCATCACGCGGCCGACGTAGGCGGCGTCCTCCCGCCACGACGAGTCGCCGTGGCCTGGAAGGTCGATCGCCAGCGCCGGCAGTCCCAGGGCGAGGATCGTGGTGTCCCACGTGTGGGCGTTCAGCCCAGCGCCGTGCAGAAACGTCACGACCGGCTCGTCGGGCCCGGAGGGAGGTGAATAGCGCAGGGCGCTCAGCGTTCTGCCGTCGGACAGCGGCAGCGACAGGCGCTCCCCACGGGGGACCGGGCGGTCGATGCCGGCCTCCGCTGCCTGATCCGCAAGAAACGAGAACTCATCGGTGGGTTCGCTCACCCGCTCATTGTCGCTCACTCGCCCACGCCCCAGGCCACCGTTGCGTGGGTAGTCTGGCGCCATGACGGAAGAACACCGCGTCCATCTGTCGCGTTCGGCGCCACCGGCCTATAAGGCGCTCGCGGCCGTGTCGAAGACCGTGGGTGAGCTCGCCGCGGGCAGCGGAGTGGACGATCGGCTCAAAGAGCTCGTGCAGATCCACACTTCGCAGCTCAACGGCTGCGCGTACTGTGTGCGCGTGCACGTCGAGCGGGCGACGGCGGCCGGCGTCTCGGCGGACGTGATCGCGCAGATCGCGGTGTGGCGCGACTCCGGTGTCTTCTCCGAACGTGAGCGCGCGGGCCTCGAGCTCGCCGAGGCGTACGTGTACATCCACGAGGACGGCATCCCCGACGACGTGTACGACCGCGTCGGAGGAGTCCTGAGCGAGCAGGAGTACGTGGCGCTCAGCTGGATCCTCGTCGCGATCAATGCGTTCAACCGCATCGCGATCGCCGGCCGGTACAGCGTCCCGCCGCGCGACGACCTCGCCGGCGAGGACCGCGACGCCGCATCGGGTGCCGCCTGGTGACCGACCTCTCCGCTGCGGCCGGCCCGCCGGTGGACCCGGTGGTGCCAGGAGCGGTGAATCTGCGCGACGTCGGCGGACTCCCCGCCGGCGCGGCCATGACCCGTCACGGGGTTCTGTATCGCTCCGGCAACCTGGCACGACTCGATCCTCACGGCACCCGTGCGCTGGGCGAACTGGGATTGCGACGCATCATCGATCTGCGTGCCGACGACGAGGTGCGCTACGAGCCGAGCCGCATCGACGGCATCGAGGTGGTGACCCAGCGCGTCCCGCTCTTCCTGGGGTCGGTGGAGTCCTTCTTCCGCGATGACATCAGCCTCGATGAGATGTACCGCCGGCTCATCGAGGACTCATCGGCCGGCGTGGTCGAGGTCGTGCGCGGCATCCTGGCCGACCAGCCCGTGCTGGTCCACTGCACGGTGGGCAAGGATCGCACCGGTGTGACCGTCGCCCTCGCTCTCGCCGCGGCGGGGGTCGATGCCGAGGCGGTCGTGGGGGACTACGCGCGAACCGAGGCGCTCCTGCCCCAGGCTCGCAACCGCCGCATCGTCGAACTGCTCCGATCGATGCATCCGGAAGCCGTGCACCTCGAGGATCTCGCCACGCGCTCTCCGGCCCCGGTGATGCGCGCACTCCTGGACGGCGTGGTCACCAGCTATGGCTCGGCGGCCGACTACCTGCGCGCGCACGGTCTCACCGACGACGAGCTCGCCGAGCTGCGCCGTGTGCTGCTGCGCGATGCGTGAGCCTGCCGCGGAACGTTACCTCTTTTGACGATGAGGTAAGGCAACCCTTCATCGCGGGTATAGTGGAATCGTCATGGCCCACATCACCGAGCTTCAGAAGGTCGAGCACAGCGCATCGGCGTGCCGCTCGTCGCGGCACACGCGCGTGCAGCACCTGATCACCGCCGACGAGTCCTCGCTCGCCGAGCTCGAGGCGATGCTCGCGACGCTGCCGATCTGCTCGACGGGACGCGTGTTCGTCGAGATCCCGGATGCCTCGTGGCAGGGCGAGATCACCGCTCCCAGTCGCATGGTGGTGACGTGGCTCGACCGCTCGCAGCGCAGTGGTGCGCCGGGCACAGGTCGTGGCTGCGCGTCGGGCGAGGCGCTTTCTCGCGCGGTGACAGCGTGGGCGGACGAGATGCTGTGTGCCGAAGACGACGAGACCCGCATCCACCTGCTGGGCGGCTTCCTCGGCACCGCCGACATCTTCGATCACCTCGTCGGCATGGGGATTCGCCGCGACGCGATCAACTCTCCCGAGCAGTACGGCCTCACGATCGCTCACTGATCCGCGGCGGTCCGCAGGGAATCCGCGTCGATCCGCAGTGTGGGCTGGCGAGTCGATACAGTCATGCCCATGACGCAGTCCGCTGCCCTCTCGCCACCGTCCGTCGCCGATCCCCGGGATCTGCGCATGCCGACGTGGGTCATCGTGTGGCTCGCGATCTCGGCCGTCATTCAGACCTACGACGCCTGCTATGTGCTGCTGGGTCCGCTCTCGCACGCGGGAGGCCCTCTCGAGCCGCTCTGGCCCGGTCACGTGTTCTACGGCACGTTCGACCACCGCTACGGGCAGTTCGACGCTTTCGGCAGTGCCCAGAGCTGGGCGAACCTCGTCGAGGTCGTCGTGATCGTGTGGGCGCTGTTTCACGCCAAGCGCTGGTCGGGTGTCGTGGTCGGGCTGATCGTGACGGTCGCGACCTTCTGGAAGACGGTCATCTACTTCCTCGTCGAGGCCTCCAGCGGGCTCGAGATGACGCGCCAGTCACTCGAACGCGGCGACATCCTCGGGTTCCTCTTGGTCGCGGTGCTGCCGAACCTGCTCTGGATCGCCTTCCCGCTCGCTGTCGTGATAACTCTCGGACGGCAGGTGTTGCGGGTCGGGCGCGTGATGCAGAATCAGGCCGTGCCGCGCGGCACGTAGTTGCCGTCCTCCAGGCCCGCCTCGATCTCGAACCGGTTGCGCAGCGGGTTGCGCCCGGCGAGCGTGTACAGCAGCGGCATGAGGATGCCGTAGCGCTGCCATTGCCGCTTGTGGACGGCCTCGTGCCGCAGCAGGCCTCGCGAGATCCGGCCATCGCCGGTGAGGAAGCATCCGCCCACGCAGACCCCGCCTCGCGGGTACGTCCAGCGCGGCATCCCGCGGAAGACCCATAGGCCCTCGCGCTTCTCGACGCGGCCGGTGCTCCACATCGACCCCCACACCCAGCCGACGGTGCACCCGTACCAGTACCCCACGCGGCTGATCGGGGAGTCCAGCAGTAACGGCGGGATGAGCCGGTCGATACGGCGGCCGCGCTCGAGAGCTCGCTCCGCGACGGCACGCCAACCCGGGGGTGGAACGGGCAGCGGACTCACGCCAGTGCTCCGACGACGCGCAGGATCGCCCCCAGGTCGTCCGTCGCCGATGCCGGTGACGCCGGCGAGTAGCCGGCCAGCGAAGCTCCCACGAGGGGCACAAGCGCCCTCAGTGCCGCGATCGCGGCAGTGAGCTCCGACACCGTGATGCCGAACGGCTCGGGATGCGCGTTGCCCGCGAGCTCGGCAGGATCGAGCGCGTCGACGTCGATGTGGATGTACACCGCATCCGCGCCGGTCGCGGCCACCGCGGTGGCAAGCGCATCGGGATCGCGCAGAGCGTCGACGGTGAGCGCCGCGATGCCCAGGCTCGCGACCGCCTCGAGCTCGGCCTCGTCATACGACCGCGCCGCGCCGATGATGACGCGGTCGGATGCCACGGTGCCCGGCTCGAGCAGCAGCCCGGGGTCGCCTTCGCCGAGCACGGCGCGCAGCACCATGCCCGCGAACGCGCCGGACGGCGAGGACTCGGGGGAGTTGAGGTCGGGGTGGGCGTCGATCCACACCACGGCCAGGCCCGGGGTGCGCCGCGCGGCATGCGCGATAGGCGCGAGCGCGATGCCGCAGTCGCCGCCGATCGTGAGCACCGGCTCCTCGTGTCCGTCCAGCGCCTCGGCGACGAGCGAGCGCACGCGCTGCAGAGCGCTGAGGCGATGGATGCCGCTGCCCAGTCCTTCACCGGCCTCCATCGGCACGTCGAGGATGGTCGTGGCCGAGCGTGGCAGGTCACCGGCGATCGCCTGTGCACCGTCGATCAGCTGCATCGCACGCGACGAGGGACTGCCCTGCCACTGCGGCACCACGAGGTATCGCGTCATCTCCTCATCCTCCCGTACGCCGAACCGCCGCGGAACGCATCGGGGCGCCGCGTCCGAAGACGCGACGCCCCGATGGGGTACGCACGGCTCAGTTGCCGATGGCCGCCTGCGGCGTGCCGCCGGTCTTCAGCGCGGCCAGCCGCGCCTCGACCTCGGTGAGCTCGCCCACGTCCTCAAGCTGGTTGAACTGCGCGTCCAGCGACGACGCCGCCAGCTCCTGCTTGCCGGTCGCCAGTGCCTCCTGGCGACGCACCTTGTCTTCGAAGCGCCCGAGCTCGCTCGTCGGGTCGAGCACGTCGATCGACCGGACGGCGTCGTGCACCTTGGTCTGCGCCTCAGCGACCTTGGAGCGCGCGAGCAGCTCGGTCCGCTTGGACTTGAGCTGCTCGAGCTTCTGCTTCATGCCGTTGAGGCCGTCTTTGAGCTTGGCGACGACCTCGTTCTGCGCGGCGATCGTCGGAGCGATCGCCTTCGCCTCGTTCTCTTCGCTGATCTGACGCTGCAGCGCGATCTTCGCGAGGTTGTCGAACTTGTCGGCGTCGGTCGTGTTGCCGGCCGTCCGCAGCTCGTCGGCCTTGCGGCTCGCGGCGAGAGCCTTGCTGCCCCACTCGCTCGCCGCCTGGAGGTCTTCCTGGTGGTCGCGCTCGAGCAGGCGCAGGTTGCCGATCGTCTCGGCGATCGCCGACTCGGCGTCGGCGATCGAGTTGGTGTAGTCGCGGACCAGCTGATCGAGCATCTTCTGCGGGTCCTCGGCAGAGTCGAGGAGCGCGTTGATGTTCGCCTTCATGAGGGTCGAGATGCGACCGAAGATGGACTGCTTCGCCATCGTATTTCCTTCCTTGTCGGACAGAGTCGTGGTGTTGAGGTTCAGGATGCCGCGGCCTGCGCGGCGGGATGGTCAGGGGCGTGTGCGCCTCGTCGTGCACGCAGGTTCAGAAGCGACCACCCCCACGACGGGCGCGTGTGCCGCCGCCGCCGAAGCTGCCGGGACGGAAGCCGCCGCCGCCGGACGAGCCGCCGCCGAACATGCCGCCGAGGCTGCCCGAGCCGCCGGACGAGCGTCCGCCGCCGAGCATGGAGTTCAAGACGATTCCGCCGAGCACGGCACCCAGCATGCCACCCCCACCCGATGACTGACCGCCGCCGAACATGCCGCCGCCCCCCGCGCCGCCGAACGCGCCGACATCGCCCTGTGCGAGCTGGATCGCGAGCCCGGCGAGCTGGTCGGCCCGCTGCGCGTGCTGCATCGCCTGCTCGGGGTCGCCCGACTGCAGTGCCTGCGCGCGGGCGAGCGAGGCGCCGGCCTCGGCGAGCCGCGTGCGGGCCTCGGCGCCTACCGCACCGCGCCGGGCCGTGATGTAGTCCTCGGCGGTCGACACCTGCGCCTGCGCCTGCAGGATGACCTGCCCGACCATCTGGCGCGCGCGGTGCGATTTGGCCTCGGCATCGCGCACGCCTTGCGTGAGTGCGTCGATCTGCGTGTTCGCCGCTTCGAGGCTCTGCAGTGCCACGAGGGGGCGCTTCGCCGTGCCCGTCAGTTGCGCCCGCGCTGCGTCGAGCTGCTGGCGAGTCGCCGCGAGGACGCCGGCGACGCGGCCATCGGAATCGGGGAGAGCGGATGCCGCTGCGATGTCGCTCTCGAGTTCGGCGACCAGCGCCGCAGCGCTGCGTTCACCCTCTGCCAGGTCGCTCGCGAGCTTGCTGATCGCATTCTCGAGCAGTTCGGCCTGACCGACCGCCTCTTCGGCGGCGCGGATGCCGACGGCTGCCTGCCCGCCGTCACCCGTGCCGATCGCGGCTTGCGCGGCGGCGAGCTGCTCATCGGCGAAAGCGAGCCGCTGGCGCGCCTGCTCGGGGTTGTCGGCGACCGTGGCCAACGCCTCGGGTGCGTACGAAGACTGCAGGGACTGCAGGCGTGCGGCGGCCTCGTCGAGCGCTTCGGCCGCCTTCTGGCGCTCCGCGTTGACGTGCGCGAGGGCTTCGGGGGCGTTCTGCTCCAGCTTGCGCAGTTCGTCGAAGGCAGCAGCCCTCTCGTCGAGGAGGGCGTTGGCTGCCTCGCAGAGTGCGATGATCTGCCCGTTCCAGGCGCGCGTGTCGGCCTCGGCGTCGGGTGTCGCGTCATCGAGCTGCTGCTTGATCGAGAAGGCCTCATCCAGGCTCTGTCGTGCGGTGGCGAGAGCCGCCTCGAACTCGGCGGTGGCGGCATCGCCGAACTGCGCCTTGGCGAAGCCCAGCTCCTGGGCGCTGGTCTTGAGCGCATCGTCGGTCTCGACCAGAAGGGACGCGGCGCGGCGCTCCAGGTCTTCGATGCTCGGCTGCGGCGCGCCGCCGGGACCGGCGGGGACGGCCTTGCGCCGCCGTCGCAGGAACATCACGAGCAGCACGATGCCCACGATCACGACGACGATCACGAGTAGCCACGTCAGCCACGAACCGCCCCCTGTGGCGTCGGATTCGTCGCCTCCCGACGCGCCGCCCGCGGCGGCGGTGATGCCGTCGGCTGCGGCGGTCGCCGCACCCAGCCAGTCGTCCTGCTGCAGGGCGGGCTGGACCCGCTCCTGCTCGATCGCGCCCAGTTGCTCCTCGGTGAGGGGCCCGGCGGAGTCCCCGGAGAGGTAGTACTGGCGGCCATCGGTCGACACCGCGAGCAGGTACTGGGTGACGCCGAGCCCGTTGTCTTCGGCCGTCTTGTTGGCCCAGTCGGCCGAGTTGGCCGGGTCGGTGAACTGATCCACGTACACGACCCACAGGTCGAGGCCGGTATCGGCCTTCAGGCGTTCCAGGCGTCCCTGAGCCGCGGATTCCTCGCCGGACGAGAGCACTGCGGCGTCGTCCAGCACGTAGCCGGAGCCGAGCGCCACGGGGGGAGTGGCCAACGCAGCCGAACTGCCGAAGATCATCGCGGTGACCACCGCAGCGACCATCAGCGCTGCAGCTCGTCGCCGTCGCATCGATCCCCCTCTGGGAAGCCCGTTCCCCTCCCGCGAGTCTATTCAGACGCGGTCATACGACGGTAGCCTGCCCCTCCCTCCCGGGGTGTGTGTTCGCCGAGAACGTACCTGGTCGGCGGGTTTCGCTGGTCCGAGCGGGTCGCTCCCGCTGCCCCGCACCATGGCGGGTAAGGTTTCCGATCCGGAGGATGACGATGAAAGACCGCTACGGTGTCGATGTACTGGCGACCGGATGGCAGGGCCACGGCCGGCGGGAGCTCCCACGGGTCGCAGCATCCGGCGAACTCGTCGTCGAGGTCGCCGACGACGGATTCTGCGGCGCCGTCGTGGGCGTGTCGTCTGGTCTGGTCGAGCTCGAAGATCGCCACGGCCGGCGGCGCATGTTCCCGCTGGGTCCCGGGTTCCTGGTCGAGGGCAGCGATGTCGTGCTGGTGGCGCCGTCGGCCGCACCGGTTCAGAGCGGACCGCGGCGCACGGCATCCGGATCGTTCGCCACGGCCGACGCCCGTGCCCGCACGGCGCGTGCGAGCCGGATCCTCGTGGAGGGGCGTCACGATGCCGAGCTCGTCGAGCGCGTGTGGGGCGACGATCTGCGTGCCGAGGGCGTCGTCGTGGAGTACCTGCAGGGCATCGATCTGCTGGATGCCGCGCTCGCGGAAGAGCCGCCCTCTCGAGAGCGCCGGTACGGCGTGCTCGTCGACCACCTGGTGCCCAACTCGAAGGAGTCCCGCATCGCCGACGCGGTCTCGCGCGGGCCGCACCGCGCCCACGTCCTCATCGTCGGTCACCCGTGGATCGACGTCTGGCAGTGCGTCACCCCGCGCGCGGTCGGCATCGAGCGCTGGCCCGAGGTGCCCCGCGGGATCGAATTCAAGGTCGGCGTGTGCCGTGCGCTCGGCTGGCCGGCGCGCGATCAGGCCGATCTCGCCCGCGCGTGGCAGCGCATCCTCGCCTCGGTGAAGTCGTACCGCGACCTCGAGCCCGCCTTCCTCGGTCGCGTCGAAGAGCTCATCGATTTCGTGACCGCACCGGCCTGACGCACCCGCCGCCGTCGTCGTCGCCGTGGCGGGCGTCGGCGGATGGCCTCGGTAGCCTGGTGATGTGACAGACCCCGCCCCGCCCTCGCCCGGCACCTTCCGCGACAAGCCGGTGTCGTTCGTGCGCAGGAGCGGCCGGATGACCGAGGCGCAGGAGCGCGCGTGGGTCGAACTCGCGCCCCGTTACGTCATCGATGTGGCACGCGGCTCCGGGGCCACGAGCATCCTGCCCGGTAGTGCCATCGACCCCGCCGCGGTATGGGGACGCCAGGCACCACTGGTGGTCGAGATCGGCTCCGGGCAGGGCCACGCCATCGTCCATGCCGCGTCGTCGGCTCCTGAGACGGACTTCCTCGCGATCGAAGTGTTCAAGGCCGGGCTGGCGCGCACGATGCTCGACGCCGAGCGGGCCGGCGCGCGCAATCTGCGCCTCGTCGAGGCGAACGCGCCTGAGGTGCTGCAGCACCTGCTGCCCGAGGCATCCGCTGACGAGATCTGGGTGTTCTTCCCCGACCCATGGCATAAGAACAAGCACACCAAGCGCCGCCTCGTGACGGCGGAGTTCGCGGCGATCGCCGCGAGGGCCGTGAAGGACGGCGGGATGCTGCGTCTGGCCACCGACTGGGAGGACTACGCGCTGCAGATGCGCGCCGTCCTCGGCGAGTCGCCCGACTTCGAGCCAACCTTCGAGGGCGAATGGGCACCTCGCTTCGATGGACGCGTGCTCACCGCCTTCGAGCGCAAGGGCGAGCGCGTGGGTCGCGAGATCCGAGACCTGTCGTACCGTCGGCGGGGGCGCAGCTGATGCCGGCTCATGCCGCCGCCGCCCCGGTCCTCGACCGCCCCGCCTGGTCGTGGGGTCTCGCGCCGGCGCTGCTGGTGTGTCTGGCCGCCCCCGCGTTCTTCGTCGCGCGGATCCCATGGCTGGGCTGGGCGCTGCTGGCAGCGGGGCTGCTGGCCGCGGGGCTGCTGGCGCGCGGCGACCGTCCCGGCACTGATGCGGCGCGCGTGCGGATCGCGGATGCCGCAGTCACCGGCATCCGTCCCCCCTCGCTCGTGCGAGATCTGTCGCTCATCGGCGTCGGACTGCTCATCGTGAGCGCGATCCCGCTCGAGGCCCAGCTCGACAACCTCGCGATCCTGCGGTTCGCCGTCGCGCTCGGGGGAGCGGTCGCCGTGCCCTACGTCATCTCGCGGTGGGTGTATCGCGACCGTGCGATCCGGTTCCCCTGGCGTGGGGGCGGGCGCTGGACGACGTTCCAGTGGACGTGGCTGGTTGCGGTGCTCGTGCTCGGGTGGCTGATCCTGCCGTTCTATTTCATCACGTCAGGCGTTTACCAGAACTGGCCGGTGGTCGACACTCCCGACCTCATCGCACGGCTGTTCGTAGGCGTCGGCGCTGTCGGCATCTGGGATGAGCTGTTCTTTATCTGCACGTGCTTCGCGCTGCTGCGGCGGCACTTCCCGGACTGGCAGGCCAACGTGCTGCAGGCGATCGTGTTCGTGTCGTTCCTGTGGGAGCTGGGGTATCGCGAATGGGGGCCGTTGCTGACGATCCCGTTCGCGCTGCTGCAGGGATTCATCTTCTTCAAGACCCGCTCGCTCGCCTATGTCGTCACGGTGCACCTGCTCTTCGACGCTGTCGTGTTCCTTGTGCTCGTCCACGCGCACAACCCCGGGCTGCTGGACGGACTGTTCCTGGTGTGACCCGCTGCCCAGGCCCCGCCCAGGGCCCTCGGGTAGCGTGAACACCGGATTCCGACAGGATCCCCGGACGAGGGTTCAGTACCCGGTGAGCGACAAGACTGGCCAGGAGGCACAGTCATGTCGTGGATCATCCTCATCGTCTCGGGCGTCCTCGAGGCCGTCTGGGCGACTGCGCTCGGAAAGTCCGAGGGCTTCACCAAGCTCTGGCCGAGCGTCTTGTTCGGCATCGCGCTGGTCACGAGCATGGGCGGGCTCGCGTGGGCCATGCGTGACATCTCGACGGGCACCGCATACGCGGTCTGGGTCGGCATCGGCGCGTCGCTCACGGTCGTCTACGCGATGATCACCGGTGACGAGGACTTCTCGATCGTCAAGACGCTGCTCATCCTCGGTCTCGTCGGCTGCATCGTGGGGCTCAAGCTCGTCAGTCACGACTGACTCAGGGGGCGGATGCCGGACTCTGCGCTGCGCTTCGTCCATGCCGACGCAAGATGAGGCCTGCATGAAGGTCGCGCGGCGGGTCTGGCGCTGACGCGCGGGCTGTGGAAGCATCCCGCGCAGAGCCGACGCCATCGGGGTCGTCGGCGGAGAGGGCATAACCATGCCGATCAGGAACAGGCGCACCCTGGCCATCGCCACCGCGGCGGCACTCGGTGCGAGCGTCGTACTCGCGACACCCGCCTACGCCGGGCCGAACAACAACTCGGTCGACAAGATCACGAAGGCGGTGACGCTCGACGGGGTGATGCAGCATCTCGAGGCGTTCCAGGCCATCTCTGACGAGCACGGAGACCGTGCCTCGGGGCGACCCGGGTATGCGGCATCCGTCGATTACGTCGTCGAGCAGCTCGAGGCCGCGGGGTACACGCCGGAGGTGCAGGAGTTCGAGTTCGAGTACTTCGACGAGAACAACGCGCTCATCCGCGTCTCGCCGAACCCGAGGACCTTCGTCGACGGTGACGACTTCGTACGAAACGAGTTCGACACCGGCAGCCCCGAGGGGACGGCCACAGCGCCCCTGGTACCTGTCGACCTGCCCTCGCCCGACAACACGGGCGGCTGCACGGCCGCTGACTTCGCCGGATTCCCGGCGGGCTCGATCGCGCTGATCCAGCGCGGCGGCTGCGGCTTCGCCGTCAAGGCCGTGAATGCCCAGGCGGCAGGCGCGGCGGGCGTCATCATCATGAACAGCACCGGCGACGACAGCCTCGTGGGCATGATCGGCGACGCGACGGGCCTCACCATCCCCGCCGTCTTCGCGACGTATTCCGCGGGCGCCGACCTCGCCAGCACGCCGGGAGCCACGGTCACCGTCACGGTCGACTACGACGCCGACATCCGCACGACCTACAACGTATTCGCCGAGACGACGGCAGGCGACGACTCGAACACCGTGATGGCCGGTGCGCACCTCGACAGCGTTCAGGACGGCGCGGGGATCAACGACAACGGCACCGGCAGCGCCGGACTGCTCGAGACCGCGATCCAGATGAAGAAGGTCAAGCCGAACAACACCGTGCGATTCGCCTGGTGGGGTGCGGAAGAGAGCGGGCTGCTCGGTTCGGAGCACTATGTGGCCAACCTGTCGGAAGAGCAGATCGCCGACCTCGCGCTGTACCTCAACTTCGACATGATCGGGTCGCCGAACTACATCTTCGGGGTCTACGACGGCGACAACTCCGGCGGAACCGCGGAAGAGGGCTTCATCCCCGAAGGGTCGGCCCAGATCGAGGACGTCTTCGAGCAGTTCTACACCGACCGTGGCGAGCCGTTCCAGGACAGCGAGTTCTCGGGCCGGAGCGACTACGGCCCCTTCATCGCCGTGGGTGTCCCCGCCGGCGGCCTGTTCACCGGCGCGGAGGTCCAGAAGACCGTCGCCGAGGCCGCGCTGTACGGCGGCGTCGCCGGCGCCTCGTACGACCCGTGCTACCACTCGCCGTGCGACAACCTGACCGGCGAAGGCCAAGACGAGGCACTGTACGCGCAGCTGGCCGAGGACTACGACCTCGTCGGCAACGTCAACACGCATGCGCTGGATGTGAACGCGGATGCCGTCGCCGCTGCGGTGCTGACGTTCGCGTTCGACACCTCCACCGTCAACGGGGTGTCGGCACCGGGCAAGTCACACGGGAATGCTAACGCCAACGCGATGAAGAACCGGTTCGCGGAGTGATGCGACCGGAACGGTGACCACACGCCGATCGCCCCGGTGCCACGGCACCGGGGCGATCGATCCGCGGCCGCACGGGTGTCAACCTTCGCGCGTCGCGCCGGGGGGCTAGGGCATGCGCCCCGGTCTCCCTCAGGCCAGAAGGTCGCGCTCCGGAATACGCTCCTCGAGGTTCGCGGGCGGGGCCGGCTCCGGCACGACGTACAGACCCGCCGGCGAGTTCGCCGTGTGGGCCAGCGCGTCGATCCATGCCGGATTGAGCCGTGGCATCCTGCTCCCGTAGTACTTGTAGACGAGCGAACAGCGCGGGTGCACCCACACCGTGGTGCGCCCGTCGCCGATGCTGGCATCGTCGCGCCACGTGAAGTGGAACGGCTCGCCGCGGCGCAGCTTCGTCCCGATGACGAGCTGCAGGTGCGCGAGTGTTCGGTCGTCGAAATCGACCTTCACGGTCGTGTCGTAGATCAGCTTGCCCATCGCACGCCTCTCCGAGGCCGCCGGACGCGAGAAGCCGGTAATTTGGGAACGCCCGGGTGGGTCTCCTTCTTCATCATCCTCCCGTGCGTCCCGGGTCGCCAGGCCTTCTCATTCCCTTGACACCGGGTGGCTTGGCAGGTAGGCGGCCTCCGGGCGAAGCCGCCGGACCGGAGGCGGGAGGAGGTTCAGCGGCAGGTCGCGGCGAGGTCGATCATCGCCTGGGACGGGTGGCCGTAGGCCTGAACTCCATTTCCTTCGGCCGTGTGACCCATGCTGATCGCCCACGCCGTGGCCCACTCCTCGTTCGCGGCCGGGTCCTGCGAGTCGAACAACTCGTGGCATTTCGCGGTGATCGAGTGTCCGACCTCGTGCGTGACCAGTGCGCGTGCGTCCGCCGATGGCCACCACTGCGCGACCGAGTGAGAGAGCGTGATGGTCGAGGAGCCGCCTCTCGATGAGTCCCATGTCGCGGTACCTCCGATGCCGGCGTTGCCGCCGGTGCCGGCGACGATCCCCGCCCAGTCGAAGTCCAGGAGCACACCGCCGGAGATGGATCGTGCGTACGCCTCGATCTCGAGCCGGGTGCTCAGCAGCGGGCCCGCCTTCTCGGCCAGCTCCTGCTGTGCAGACTCCTTCAGGGTGGTCGCTCGTGCGGCGTAGACCGAGAATGCCGCCGCGGCGTCGGCGCCTGCTCGTGTCTGCTCCGCGACACGGGCCGCGGCATCGCGGAAGTCCTGCACAGCGCCGGTCTGAGCCGACACGTTGGCAGCTTCCAACGCCGCCGAGGCTGGGCTCGTCGACGTGAAGAGGGCGCCCGCCGCTTCCGAGACCGCATCGAGGGCTCCCTCAAGGGTCGCCTCGATTCCGCTCAGATCCGCGGCATCGGTGGTGGCGTCGGCTGCGCGGTCGGCGAGAGCCGATGCCCCGGCGAAGAGTTCCCACGTCCAGAACGGCTTGCGTGCGATCGCGTCGTCGACATCATTCTCGAGCGCCGCGGACGCCTCGTCGCGTGCTGCGGCTGCTGAGCCGGCGCTCTCGGCCAGCGCGGTGCGTGCTGCCGGGTCTGCCAGATCGTCGGCCGCTGACGCCACGATCTGCTCGGACGCGGTGAGGGCGGCATCGGCGGTGCTCGCCGCGCCGTTCAGCGACCGCTGCGCCTGCCGCTCGACGACGGATGCCTCCGCCAGCTGTCGTGCAGCCGCGTCGAACTCCCGATGCGCCGTGGTGTGCACGAAGCCGACCGCGACGGCGAGGAGGGCCGCCAGCCCGACGCCGACGAGCCATCCGATGATCCTCGCTCTGCCGGGCCGCCGTTGCTCACGTGCAGCGGCGTCGTCGTCGGTCGGCTCCGGGAACGGATCCGGCACGGCGGCATCCGAGTGTTCCATGCCAGCACTCTAGGTCGTCGCATCCCGCCCGAGGTCCGGTCCGCTCAACGAGTCGAGGGCTTCTACGCGGTCAGGCCGGGGTGTGAGAGCTGCAACAGGGTGCGGGCCAGGGAATAGCGGGTGCGCCCAGCGGTCGTGCGAGGGTCGTAGCCCAGATCCTGGGCGAGGGCCGTGATCTTCTCTTGAACGCTGGAGTGGTGTTTGCCGAGCTTGGTCGCGGCGGCGCGGACGCTGCCCGTGTCGGCGAACGCGTCGAGCACGTCGATCGCCCGCTGGTCGAGCGTCGCCAGGGCGGCCGCGTCTGGGTGGAGTCCGGAATGCCCGTCGGCGACTTCGGCCAACAGGAGCACCGCGCCCAGCTCCGACGCGTCCACGATGGGGTTCGCGTCGGTGGTCAGGCGCAACGCGAAGAGCGCGGATGCCCACGACTCAGCCAGCCGGTCGGGTGGGAGCGGGATGCCGAGACCCGCCCGCCTGTCGAACTGCAGGCTCTGCCCGGCACGGCAGAGGAGCGCTCGCGCGAGACCGCGCGGCGTCACGACGATTGCGGAGGGACCGCGATCATGCACATCCGCGTCGGGAGGAAGAGCGACCGCGCGCATGAGAGGTTCGGTGTCGAGATGCAGACGGGCCAAAGCCGTTCCGCGCTCCTCGTCGGTCGCGTGAGTGCTGAGCGCGATCTCCATCGCCCCGGCGCCGTCGGAGGCACGGCGGGCGGTGGTGATGGCCAGCGCGAGCGCGAGCCGTTCAAGGACCATTGCATCGTTCGCGTGCGGGGCGCCGTCGCGCTCGATCCACACGATCGCATCGTCGCCGGCGTCACGCGAGAGCCAACCGTGCGATGCAGCAGGTTGCGGTGCAAGGGAACGGCCGTCCGAGCCGACGCGCACCATACGTCCCCGCATCCGTAGGCCGACAGGAACGCCTGTGAGTGCGGCGGCGCTGCGCACGAGGCTCTCCGCACCGACCCCCGAAGCCACAAGCGCATCGAAGTACGAGACGACTTTGAGTGTCTCGCTTGCCTGGGGGTCGAGCGCCGTCAGGCGCCCCAGAAGCTCCTGCATGGTCCCGGCTCCGTCGCACGTGTGCGGTCAACGATAGCCGCGTCGGCCAGAGAATGCCCCGGGGTCGCGGGCACTCGGCGCCGCGACCCCGCGACACCTCAAGAACCGAGGATGCGGTCGATCCAGGTTTCTCGTGCCGCCACTGCAGCACGCGACACGGCCGCGTGCGGAACCATCTCGAAGCCGTGAAATCCGCCGGCCCATACATGCAGTTCGGCCTGGACGCCCGCCTCCCACAGCTTCGTCGCGTATAAGACATCCTCATCACGGAAGACTTCAGCACTCCCGCAGTCGATGTACGCCGACGGAAGTCCGGACAGATCCGCCGCACGTGCGGGGGCGGCGTAGATCGAAACGTCGTCGGTGCCCTTGCGGTCTCCCAGCAACGCCGTCCATCCCGTGACGTTTGAGGTGCGGTCCCAGACGCCGATGCCGTCGATCTGCCGCGTCGAGACGGTCGCGTCGCGATCGTCCAGCATCGGGCACATCAGAAGCTGGCCGATCAGGCCGGGCCCTTGCCGGTCGCGGGCGAGCAGAGCGGTGCCGGCCGACAGGCCACCGCCGGCGCTTCCCCCGCCGATCAGGATCCGGCTCGCATCGATGCCGAGCTCGTGCGCGTGCGCCGCGGTCCAGACAAGCCCCGCGTAGCAGTCCTCGACGGGATACGGGTCGGGGAACTCCGGAGCCAGACGGTACTCGACGCTCACCAGCACCGCGTCGTGACGATCGATCGCACTGAAGAAGCCTTCGACGCCGTCCATCCGTCCTCCGATGACCATGCCTCCGCCGTGCGTGTGGTAAATGCCCGGACCGTGTCCCGTGTGGCCTTCCTTCGCGATCACCGTGACCGTGATGTCGTCGCCGCGATAACCGGCGATGGTCACGTCTCGCCGTGAGAGGCCCAGCGCCGTCATCCGCGCCCGAACCGCCTCCGGGTCGGTGAACGAGGTCTCCCGGAGTACCGGGATCAGGTCAGGCGTGAATGTCGCCGGCAACTGCTCGTGCAGAACCGTCAGCGCCGCCTCCAGTTCCGGGTCGAACGGCGGGCGTACAAGGGTCTGTGTCATGGTGAACTCCATCGTCCGATGCCACTGTCTCATGGCAGTTGCTCACCATGCTGACCGCCCGGACGCCGGTGCGGCACCCGCCGCTTGGGACCGATTCACGGGTGAGGACCCGCCAGACGTCGGTTCACGCGACCGATGAAGACGTTGCTGTCTCCGGCTCATCCGATGTGGAGGGGGCGTTCGAGATCCACGTCGATCGGCGGGTTGTACAGAATGTCGGCCACGCTGGCGGGGCCTGCGTATCGGACGAGTCTGCCGCCGGTCTCCACACCGTCGGCAAAGGTCCGTCGCATCTCGAGTACGCATCCGTTCGCCAGTTGGACTCGATCGCCCGCGATGGGCAACAGCACGCTGATCGGTCCGCGCCACATCTCGCCGATGACCTCGTCCGGCTGCAGGGCGTGCACCGCCGGTTCGAGGCGCTCCACCAGGTAACCGGCATCCGTTCGAGTACTCACGCCCAGCGCTGCTGGAGTGGCGGTCATCAACGACAGATCGTGCCCGGCCACCGCCGATGTCATCAGGATCTCGGCATTGAGCCCCGAGATCGATGCGCCCAGGGTGTCGAACTCGCGCACCTCGCCGTTGGGGAGCCGCTCACGGGTGTGGATGTCGAGCTTCCACATCGAATCCTCACTGCGCGTGATCCAGCACTCGATGCCGGCGGAGTCCGACTCCCACGCGCCGAGCCACGCGGCCGGCATCGTGTCGGTGTCGGGCTGACTGGTCCACGAGACGGGCCTGGTGGGACCGAACGACGGGTAGGGCGCCTGCCACGTGATGGCGAACTCGACCGAGTAGTCCCAGTCGGAGATGGTGATGATGGCGGACCTTTCACCAGACACCCGCGGCGCGAGCACCTTGGTGTGCTTCTGCCCGGGGGCCAACGGTTCGAGCGGTATGTCCTGCGCCCAGCGGAACACTTCGTCGTCGTCGTCGAGGCCGGTGAAGAAGTCGACGACTTCGGGGATCCCGTTGATGACCGAATCGATGTAGGGAATCGGCAGGTACGACGCAGCCTTCGCAATCCCGCTCGTGACTTTGCGGATGTCGTCTTCGTTCTTCACCCACCAGTCGCTGTTGTCGAGATCGAGTCCGAGCGCGCCGATCCCGACCGTCGGCTGATCGACCCAGCCCGCGAACAACGGCATCTGGTAGGTGAACGTCCACCCCGTCTTGAGCGGGATGGCCGGGTGGGCAAACGGATGAGTTTCGCCGTCGACCACCACCGCTCCGGCCAATGCGAAGACGTCATGCTCCGCTGACGACGACTCCATCTCATTGCAGATCACCCGCAGAAGCGTGATTTCCACGTAGTTCGCCATGACAACTCCAAATCCGCGCCGTCGCGCCAGGTGTGACGGGCGCCGGTGGCACTCCCTTGTCGCGTTCGACCAGCTGTCGCCAGCCGCAATGGAAGAGGCCACACGGCGAGCTTCTGATACGACGGCACTTCTCCTACGGCCCAATCGCGTGGCTGGCAATCGGGCGTCGCTCGGCTGTATCGGATTCCGCCGTCAACGGCAGACGCGGACCTGACGCCCTTCGAAACTGACGATGTCACCGAGCTGCAGCTGCCGTCCGCGGCGGCGGTCGACGTCGCCGTTCACGCTGACGTAGCCGTCGATGACGGCCTCTTTCACGTTGCCCCCGGTGTCGAGGAGACCGGCGAATTTCAGGAACTGCCCGAGGCGTATGCCCTCGCCGCCGATCGAGACGTCATCGATCGGTGCCGGGTTCGTCATCCCCGAATGCTAGCCGAACGTTTCGCTCGACCTGGTGTGCACTCCAGATCTGCTGCAACTCGTTCGTCCCGACGACCCTGACGGTGGACGGTTCACGCGTCGATGGTTCAGTGCGCCGCGTCGAGTCGAGCGCGTTCCTCACCTGTGAGGTGAAGTTGAACGCCGGTGACTGCTCGTTCGACTTGGTCGACGTCGCTGCACCCGACCAGGGGAACCAGCCCGGGCTGCGCACCGCTGAGCCACGCCAGCACGATCTGCCCACGCTGGACGCCTCGTTCGCTCGCAATTTCGCTGAGAACCTTCATCCGCCGGACGTTTCCAGGGTGCCGGTATTCATCCGGTAGCGGCCGGTCATCACGGTCATATGCGCCGAGCAGCAGCGAGGTGTACACCCAGCCGGTGATGTCAACCTCTCGGCGCAGCAGTTCGAGTCCGTCGGAGGACAACATGCCCAGTGGAAGAGGTTGCCCCGTGACAGGCGCACCCGGCGCGGGCTGCAGGTAGGAATATCTCTGCTGATACGCAACCGGTCCTGCCACGCCGCTGCGCTTGGCTATTTCGCGGGCTGAGGCGAAGAGCCAGGAAGGATGATTCGACAAGCCATAGGCGCCGACTCGCCCGTCAGCCTGCAGCCCACCGAATGTCTCCACAAGCGTTCGCATGGGAACTGAGGCGTCTTCGACGTGCGCCCAATAGAGGTCTACTCGGTCCACTCCGAGTCGCTCCAGGCTGGCGTCGAGCGACCGGTGGACGACGTCCGACTGCAGGCCTTCCAGATGATCCGGGAACCCGCCCCGATGGGTCGGCTGAGCCCCGACTTTCGTACTGATCCTGACGGCAACGCCCTGGTTCGCTCTGAGCCATCGGCCGATGACCGCCTCGCTCTGGCCTCCGAACCCCGACTCGTGTTCCCAGAACGAGTAGTTGTTCGAGGTGTCGATCCACTGGCCCCCGAGCTCGATATATCGGTCGAGCACTTCGAAGCTCCGCCGGTCATCAAGTCGCGTCCCGAAGTACATCGTTCCCAGGACGACTAGGGCATGGAGAGGATTCGTGGTCATGGTTCGATGCTTCTATCTGGAGCGCGCACCAGGTCAAGACATCATTGAGCGACTTGCTGATCGTTATCCGGAGCTTCCCGCGACCGCCGTCACTGATGCGGTTGCCGTGCTCACGGGACCGGGTAGCATCGGCGCGCGCTCCGATTGGCGTCAGGGCAATCGCCGGATAACCCCTGACGTGGGCAGCTCGCCGTTGAAGAGTTGCTCGAGGTTCACGAGGACGAATCCTCGGTCGAGGAGGCCGTCGTACACAGCGCCGGCGGTTCGAGCGGTGTTCGGGTGGATGTCGTGCTGGAGCACGATCGATCCGGGGCGGGGCAGATCGACCGCCCGAGAGAGAACGGCGTGGTCGGAGACTTTTGCGTAATCGAGCGAGTCGACGTCCCACAGGATCGCAGCCATTCCCGCGGTCTGCAGCACCATGTCGTTGTATTCCCCGTACGGAGGCCGGAACACCCGCGCCGGTACCCCGGTTGCGGCGAGGATGGCCGCATTCGTCTCTTCGATTTCGGCTGCAACGCGAGCTGAGCTGAGCTGGGCAAGGTCCGGATGGCTGAACGTGTGGTTCTCAACGAGATGTCCTTCGTCCAGGGTGCGCTTCAGCAGCTCCACGTTGAAGCGTGCCCGTTCCCCGGTGATGAAGAACGTCGCGGAGCCGTGCCGCTTCGCGAGTTCATCGAGGATGCCGGGCGTGAACTCGGAGGGGCCGTCGTCATAGGTGAGCGCGACGCACGGGACGAGGGTGCAGTCGACCGGATCCCGTCCGGCGGGTGTCGTCGCGGGTGGCGTGAACTGGCCAGCCCGCGTGGCCACGGAGAGGAGGTCTGCACCCAATGGTGTGAGCAAGTTCGCGGCGAGGCCGGCGGGGACCCCGATGATCAGACGCTCGGTCGTGGGGGTGATGCCTAGCGATCGCAGCTCTGGTGATGTGAACCCCGCCGCCACCGGCACGACAAGGGTGCCATCGGGAGTGACGATGGTCTGAGCAAGGGCGGCCGACATCAGTGCGCGCCCGGCATCATCCGGGGACTGTACGCTCACGCCCAGCGAGTCCGTGTCGCGACGGAGCAGGTTGACAATCTCGCCGTGCAGGGTGACGAGTGCATGGTGTGCCCAAAGTTCGTCGGCGGTCGCCGCCTCGCCGGTCGAGGTGTTCGCGTAGACCACGACGGTGGTGTCGGTCGAGTCGGAACTGACGGCGCGTATCCGCTGACCCAGATACGGGCCGGTCGCTACAACGATGTCGCAGACGACCGCGACCCCTGCCCCGTCCTTGGGACCGAGCAATGGATCCGCCAGGATGTCGCTGGCGGTCCGGTTCGTGGAACCGCTGATGCACCCACGGTCGGCCAGCCCTGACCCCGGCGGAGACACCGCCGGCGCGTAGGCCACGCCGCCCGCGCTCACCCGCGCGTCGATGCTGGCGCGAACGATCTCAGTGACCTTCGAGTCGAAAGCTGCACGACCGGGCAGTTCGATCCACCGCGCCTGGACGCCGACGTCGTCGTTCCGGATGCGGAAGGCTGGAAGCGCTGAGAAGGCGTCCGCGTCCAAGTGTGCAGGGATGGTCGTTACGGTCAGGGTCGGCGTGGGCCATTCGGGCGGAGCCCATGACGTGTCCGGCGCGGGCGCTGAACATGCCGATAGTGCTAGGCCGACCGCAGCGAGGGCGGCGATCTTCGCGTGTCGATTCATGAGGACACATGCAGCCCGTCGAGGATATGCCCCACCGCTGGAAGGTACTGCTCGAGGTCCTCAGCGGCCGCATGCGCGACCACGGTGGCGCTGCGTGCGCCGTCGGGCACCCCGACGGCCGCAATCAACGCATCATCCCCCGAGCGCGCGTGCACCACCGACAGGCCGGACCCCAGCTCTTCGGTGACTGGGTCATCGATGGCGCCGGCGTCTCGCGAGGCATCGGCGAAGGCCCGCGCACCGTCGGCGCCCGTCGCGGTGATGCTGATCGTCAGCACAGCATCGGGCGAGGTTACGACAACGGTGTTGCCCTGCAACGGCGACCACCGCGTCACCCATCCGGGAGGCACCGCAACTGTGACCGGCGCACCCTGATCGCCGATCGTCACCGTCGTCTCGGCTTCGGCGACGCGGGCGCTGAGATTCAACACGAGGCCCGGTAGCACCGTCATCAAAAGGATCCCGACGACGATCAGGGAAACCAGAATCGCACTGGCAACCACCGCGATGACCCGCGCCCGGCCACGCAGGAGCCGAGTTCGCGACGTGCCGGTTGCCGTCACTGGTCCCCCGTCCCCACGATTTTCGGAGCGGTGCATATCTTATGACCACCGAGCGACGAGAAAGGGGCCGCGAGGACTGAGTGTCCCGCGACCCCTACTCCAGACTGGTGCCCCCGACAGGAATCGAACCTGCGACCTTTGGTACCGGAAACCAACGCTCTATCCCCTGAGCTACGGAGGCGTGCCGATCGAGATTACCATCCCGACCCGGCGCCGACCGCCAGCTCAGGGCGCGACGGCCCCGTCATCGAGCGGTGCCTCGGCCACGACATTCGTCGTTCGGGTCATCGCTCGCACGGCGTCCGCCACTCGGCTCGCAAGGTAGGCGTGGCCGGTCGTGGAGGGGTGGTCACGGCCGACCGGGCCGCTGTCGATCACGTCAGCGTAGTTCGCCGTCGTGATCCATTCCTCTTGGATGGGGGAGATGTACCACCAGCCGCGTGCGGCTGCCAGATCCCGCAGGTCGGTGTCGATCTTGCGGGTGGCCGCCTCCACCGGCAGCACTTGCGGCGCCGGTCCCAGCACGACGATGGCGGCGTCGGGGAAGTGGGCTTCGAGCTGATCCCAGGCCGCGGTCACGGCATCCCGATACCCGCTCGGGTACAAGCGGCGGTCATTGATCGAGCCCTCGATGACGATGAGGTCGGGGTCGAGAGCCGGATCGAGCTGTGCGATGCGCTCTCCGTACGCCGGGCCGTCCACGCCGGGCTTGAGGTAGCCGCTGCCGCGCACGCCGTCGACGAGCGTCTCGACGCCCAGCTCGTGGGCGAGGCGATAGGCGAATCCGAGGGTGGGGGTGAGGGCGGCCGAGCCGTAGACCCACGAGTCGCCGAACACCAGCACGCGCGCCTCGTCGGGCAGGGTCAGAGCAGCCGGCGCCGCGACGGTCATGGGCGCGTCGCCGCCGCCCGCAGCGACCGGATCGGCGGCCGCTCCGGGACGCAGCACGGCCACCGCGCACACGGCAGCGACAGCGAGCGCGGCGCCCAGGAAGGGAAGCCACAATCGCCGTCCGCGGAGGCGACCGGGCGCGTGCATGCATCGAGGGTAAGTCACGCCGTGGGACGGCTTTGGACACGGGGGAGAAGGGTGGGGAAAACCGCCGGACGATCCTGAGGGTTGCGCGTGCGAGGATACTTCGGTGCAACGCGTCGTGACCGCTGAGATGGACCTCGAATTGGGGGCATCCGTCGACCTCATCGTGCAGCTCGCGGCCGCCCGGTCAGTGCCCGTCTCGGCGGAGCGGCTCACGTTCACGCAGGGTGACCGCGTGTTCACCCCGACCGAGATCGTCGACCAATCCGGGACGCGCCTGCACCGCCTGACCGGCGAGCCGGGGCGGCTCGAGATCCGCTACGAGGCGACCATCGAGGGTCAGGCGCCCGCGGGTCGCGCGAGCGAGCTCGAGGCGATCACCTACCTGCGCCCGAGCCGCTACTGCCAGTCCGACGAGGTGTTCTCGCAGGCGCGTCGTCAGTTCAACGGACTGTCGGGTCACGAGCTCATCGTGGCCGTCTCGGAGTTCGTCTCCACCCGCACCGCTTACATGCCGGGCCTCAGCCAGGGCACGGACAGTGCGGTGACGACCCTGATGACGGGTCAGGGGGTGTGCCGTGACTACGCCCACCTCGTCATCGCACTGCTGCGTGCCATGGACATGCCGGCCCGCTATGCCGCCTGCTACGCACCGGGCCTTCAGCCGATGGACTTCCACGCCGTCGCCGAGGCGTACCTCGACGGCGCCTGGTACGTCATCGACGCGACGCGCCTGGCGAATCGACGGTCGCTCGTGCGCATCTCGACGGGGCGCGATGCCGCCGACTGTGCGTTCCTCAGCTTCCACGGTGGCTACGTCGGTCTCGAGCACTTGCGGGTCGATGCGTGGGCGGTTCCGGATGCCGCGTCCCCGGATGGATCCGAGACCTTCGCGCCCGTTCTGCCCGAGCACACCGATCCCACGCGCGACGACCTGGCCACGCTGGTGCAGATGGCCTGATCCCCAGCGGTCGGCGACCCCGTTCGACCGCGTCCGATTGAACTTCCCGCCCGAAGCCGCTTCGTGGTTCGGCGGCGAGGGCGCGGGCGGCGGCGAGAACTAGACTGGGGAGGCTATGACTCCCGATGCCCTCTCCGCCGCTCTGCTCGCCGTCGTCGCCCCGCTCGCCGAGGCGCGACGAGCCGGCTCGTCGGATGGGCTGACGGCTGCCGATCTGCCGCTGGAGCGCCCGAAGAACCGGGACCACGGCGACTGGGCGTCCAACGCCGCGCTCAAGCTCGCCAAGGCGGTCGGCGCGAATCCACGCGAATTCGCAGCCGAGATCGCCGAGGGACTGGCCAAGGTCGACGGTGTCGCCGACGTCGAGGTCGCCGGACCGGGCTTCATCAACATCCGGCTGGATGCAGCAGCCGCAGGATCGCTGGCGAAGACCATCGTCGAGGCGGGCGCCGCGTTCGGCACGAACGATTCTCAGCGTGGCAACACGATCAACCTCGAGTTCGTCAGCGCGAACCCGACCGGTCCGATGCACATCGGACACACGCGGTGGGCGGCGCTGGGTGATTCGATGGCGCGCCTGCTGCAGGCCAGCGGCGCGACCATCGTGCGCGAGTTCTACATCAACGACGCCGGATCCCAGATGGAGCGCTTCGGCCGCTCGGTCCTGGCGGCTGCGAACGGGCAGCCCGCACCTGACGACGGCTACGCCGGCGCGTACATCGAGGAGCTCGCCCGTCGCGTCCTCGCGGCGCGTCCCGACCTGCTCGAGCTGCCCGAGGCCGATCAGCTCACGGTCGCGCGCGACCTCGCGTACGAGTTCCAGCTGGGGGAGCTCCAGCACTCGCTCGAGAAGTTCAACGTCCACTTCGACGTATGGTTCTCGGAGCGCACGCTGCACGCCAAGCCCGAAGACGGCGGCCCCAGTCTCGTCGACGAGGCCGTCGAGCGGTTGCGCGCCCAGGGCCACGTGTTCGATGAAGACGGCGCTGTGTGGGTGCGCACCACCGATTTCGGCGACGACCGAGACCGCGTCATCCGCCGCTCCAACGGCGAGTACACGTACTTCGCGGCCGATGCCGCGTACTACCTCAGCAAGACCGACCGCGGCTTCGCGCACAAGATCTACCTGCTGGGAGCCGACCATCACGGCTACATCCACCGGCTGAAGGCGCTCGCGGGTGCCGCCGGCGACGATCCCGACAAAGACATCGAGGTGCTGATCGGCCAACTTGTCTCGATCAACGGCGCTCGACTGAGCAAGCGCGCCGGCAACATCATCGAACTCGACGACCTGCGCGAGTGGCTCGGCGCCGACGCGCTGCGGTACTCGCTGGCGCGGTATCCCGCCGACTCGCCGCTGACGCTGGATCCCGAGATCCTCCGCAAGCGCACCAACGACAACCCGGTCTTCTACGTGCAATACGCGCACGCACGTACGCACAATGTCGCACGCAATGCCGAGGCATCCGGTGTCGACCGCTCTGGCTTCGCGCCCGAGCTGCTCACGCATGGGACCGAGTCGGCGCTGCTGGGCGCGCTTCAGGAATTCCCGCGCATCGTCGCGTTCGCCGCCGAGGTGCTGGAGCCGCATCGGGTGGCGCGCTACCTCGAAGAGCTCGCGGGCCTCTACCACCGGTGGTACGACAACTGCCGCGTGATCCCGCTCGGCGACGAGCCGGTCGAGGCCGTGCACCGCACGCGTCTGTGGCTCAACGACGCCACCGGGCAGGTGCTGCGCAACGGACTGACGCTCCTGGGCGTCGGCGCTCCCGAGCGGATGTGATCCCGTGAGCGCGGGCGACACGCAGCCGACCCTGCCGCTCCCGGACTGGGAGCCGGCCGAAGCGCCCAGGAGGCGCCGATGGCCCTGGCTGGTCGCCCTCGGTGTCGTGATCGTGCTGCTGGTGGCCGCGTGGTTCGCCGCCGAAGCCCTTGCCCGGCAGCTGGTCGTGGGCGTCGTCCGCGATCAGGTCCAGAGCCAGCTGGGGCTACCGGCCGACCAGCAGATCGACGTCGAGATTCCCGGCGCCATCATTCCGCAGCTGATCGGCGGCACGCTGCACGAGATCACCATCGCATCCGACGACGTCGTGGTCGCGCAGTTCGCCGGCGATGTTTCCGTCACCGCATACGGCGTGCCGATCCGCGGCGGGAGTATGAGCGACGGCACTGCCACCGTCACGCTCGCCGAAGAGCAGCTGCGGACGCTTCTGGCGACGATCGACCAGTTCCCCTCCGGCACCGTCGAGATCGACGAGCCGGGCGTCTCGATGACCATGGATCTGCAGCTGTTCGGTCTCACCATCCCCGTCGGTGCGTCCCTCACCCCAGCCGCTGTCGAAGGCGACATCATCCTCACCCCGACCGCGCTCAGCGTCGGCGGCGCCGAGGTCGACGCAGATGCCCTGCGCAACCAGTTCGGAGGCGTCGCCGATACCGTGTTGCGGGATTGGACCCTCTGCATCGCCCAGTACATACCGGCAGGCGCGACGCTCACCGACGTCGCCGTGGACGACGACACGCTCGTGGCCGACTTCGACATCGACGGCGACATCATGTCCGATCCGGCGCTGCGCGCCCAAGGCGTCTGCGACTGAGCCGGCCGGTCACGCGGTGCGGGGCGCGCGGTCTCCGGGCGTCATACGGAAAGGGGCACGGATGCGGTGTGCCCTAGACTTCAAGCACTGCCCGGCGCGTGACCCTTCCGGCCGCGGCATCGCGCCGCCCCCGGTGTCCGGACGGCGACAGCGTCGAAGCTCCCATCGATTGGTCCCCCGTGTCCGCTGACCCGCACACCCGCTCCGTCGCTCCCGCGTGGCTGAAGCGCCCGGACAACGCGAATGCGCTCGCTCCTGCCGTGTGGCCGGCCGCCGCTGTCCGCGACGATGACGGCGTCCTCCTGCTGGGCGGCATCGCCGCGACCGCGTTGAAAGAACGGTTCGGCACGCCGCTGTACGTCGTGGACGAGGACGAGGTGCGCGCCACGGCCCGTCGCACGCTCGACGCGTTCCGCGCCGCTGCCGCCCTCCACGGCGCACAGGCCCGCGTGTACTACGCCGGCAAGGCTTTCCTGACCGCCGAGGTGGTGCGGTGGGTGACCGAGGAGGGTCTGGCCGTCGACGTGTGCACGGGCGGTGAACTTGCGGTGGCGCTCGCCGCGGGAGCTGATCCGGCCCGCCTGGGCTTCCACGGCAACAACAAGTCCGTCGCCGAACTCGAGCGCGCGGTCGAGGTGGGCATCGGCTCGATCGTGATCGACAGCTTCATCGAGATCGAGCGGCTGGCCGCGATCATCGAGCGGCGGGGCGCACGGCAGTCGGTCCTGATCCGCGTCAACAGCGGCGTCCACGCTGAGACGCACGACTTCCTCGCGACGGCGCACGAAGACCAGAAGTTCGGGTTCACCCTGACGGATGCCCCGGCCGCTGCCGCCCGCATCCGGGAGCTGGCGGGACTCGAGCTCGTGGGCCTGCACTGCCACATCGGGTCGCAGATCTTCGGCACCGCCGGGTTCGAGGAGTCCGCCGCGCGCATCGTGGAGCTGCACGCCGAGCTGGCCGAGGACGGCGAGCTGCCCGTCCTCAACCTCGGCGGCGGGTTCGGCATCGCATACACCTCGGTCGACGACCCGACGCCCATCGAGCAGCTCGCGGTCGGCATCGCCGACGCGGTCGCGCGCCAATGCGAGGTGCGCGGCATCCCGATGCCGAACCTGGCGTTCGAGCCGGGCCGGGCCATCGTCGGGCGCGCAGGCGTAACCCTCTACGAGGTGGGCACCACCAAACCGGTCGCGCTCGACGGCGGGCGTACGCGTCTGTATATGAGCGTCGACGGCGGCATGAGCGACAATGCGCGGCCCGCTCTGTACGGCGCGCAGTTCTCGGCCCGGATCGCCTCACGCACCAGCGAGGCAGAGCCGGTGCTGGCACGCGTCGTGGGCAAGCACTGCGAATCCGGTGACATCGTGGTGGATGCCGAGTACCTGCCTGCCGACGTCTCGCCGGGCGATCTGCTGGCGGTGCCGGCGACTGGTGCGTACTGCTTCTCGCTTGCGAGCAACTACAACTTCGTCCCCCGCCCGCCGGTCGTGGCGCTGCGTGGGGGAGAGGCGCGCGTCATCGTGCGTGGCGAGACGGTCGACGACCTGCTCGCACGCGACGCCGGACTCACCTCGACCCCCATGGAACGGATGGACATGCCTGTAACGAGCGAGCGGAGCGAGCCGAAGTGACCGACTACCGACGTCTTCGCGTCGCACTGCTGGGAGCCGGCTCGGTCGGCTCGCAGGTCGCCGGGCTGCTGCGCCAGCATGCCGATGAACTCGCCGATCGTGCCGGCGCCCGTCTCGAACTCGTCGGCATTGCCGTGCGCGACGTGGATGCCCCGCGCGACGTGGAGTTGCCGCGCGAGCTGCTCACGACGGATGCCGAGACCTTGATCGTCGGCGCCGACATCGTCATCGAACTGATGGGCGGCATTGAGCCGGCCCGCACCCACCTGCTGCACGCGATCAACTCGGGCGCCGACATCGTCACGGCGAACAAGGCGCTCCTGGCCAGTCACGGTCCCGAGATCTTCGATGCGGCCGACCAGGTCGGTGCCGAGGTCTACTACGAGGCCGCCGCGGCGGGCGCCATTCCCATCATCCGCCCGCTGCGCGACTCGCTCGCGGGCGACCGCGTTCAGCGGATCATGGGCATCGTCAACGGCACGACCAACTACATCCTGGACCACATGGACACCGAGGGCGCTGAGTTCTCCGACGTCCTGGCCGACGCGCAGCGTCTCGGCTACGCCGAGGCCGATCCGACCGCCGACGTCGAAGGCTACGACGCGGCGCAGAAGGCGGCGATCCTCGCAAGCCTCGCCTTCCACACCGCGGTGCCGCTGGACGCGGTCCACCGCGAGGGGATCACCTCGATCGACAAGTCGACGATGGACGCCGCGCGCCACGCCGGCTACGTCATCAAGCTCCTGGCCGTGTGCGAGCGACTCACCGGCCCGGAGGGCGAGTCGATCTCGGTGCGGGTCTACCCGGCGCTCATCGATCGCGCGCACCCGCTGGCGAGCGTCCACGGCGCCAACAACGCGGTGTTCGTGCAGGCCGAGGCGGCAGGCAACCTCATGTTCTACGGTGCCGGGGCCGGCGGCGTGCAGACCGCGTCGGCCGTGCTCGGCGACGTCGTCTCGGCGGCGCGCCGTCACATCGCGGGCGGCGTCGGCGTCGGCGAGTCCACGCTGGCGAACCTTCCCGTGGTGCCCGTCGGCCGCGTCACGACGCGGTATCACATCACTCTCGAGGTCGATGATCGGCCCGGCGTGCTCGCGACCGTCGCGGGCATCCTCAGCGAAGGACGCGTGTCGATCGCCACCGTCGAGCAGACCGTCATCGGCGACGGCGAGGCCGGCAGCGGAGTCGCACGCCTCGTCATCGGAACACACAAGGCTTTGGAGCAGGACCTCAGCGAGACGGTCGACCGTCTCGCCGCGAGCGGCGTCGTCGAGCGCGTCGTCTCGGTCCTGCGCGTGGAAGGAGACTGACCGATATGGCAGCACACGTCTGGCGCGGAGTCCTGCGCGAATACGCAGACCGGCTGGGGGTCACCGACACCTCGACGGTGGTCACCCTCGGCGAGGGCGGCACGCCGCTGCTTCCCGCCCCGGCCCTGTCGCGGCGCACCGGCGCCGACGTCTGGGTCAAGTTCGAGGGCATGAACCCGACGGGCTCGTTCAAGGACCGCGGCATGACCGTCGCGGTCTCGCGCGCGATCGACCACGGCGCGAAGGCCGTCATCTGCGCATCGACGGGCAACACGTCCGCCTCCGCCGCGGCCTACGCCGCCCATGCGGGGATCACTGCTGCCGTGCTCGTGCCCGAGGGCAAGATCGCGATGGGCAAGCTCAGCCAGGCCGTCGCGCACAACGGCCGGCTCATCCAGATCCGCGGCAACTTCGACGACTGCCTCGAGATCGCGCGCGAGCTCGCCGACAACTACCCCGTGCACCTGGTCAACTCGGTCAACCCCGACCGCATCGACGGGCAGAAGACGGCGGCGTACGAGGTCGTCGAGCAGCTCGGCGACGCCCCGGACTTCCACTTCATCCCCGTAGGCAATGCCGGCAACTACACCGCCTACACGCGCGGCTACCGCGAAGAGGCCGCATCGGGCGTCTCCACCCGTGTGCCGCGCATGTTCGGCTTCCAGGCGGAGGGCTCGGCACCGCTCGTGCGCGGCGAGGTCGTGAAGAACCCCGAGACGGTGGCCAGCGCGATCCGTATCGGCAACCCCGCGTCGTGGGAACTCGCCCTCGAGGCGCGCGAGGCGACCGACGGCTGGTTCGGCGCCATCGATGACGACCGCATCCTGGCGGCTCAGAAGCTGCTCGCCGGCGAGGTCGGCATCTTCGTCGAACCCGCCTCCGCCATCAGCGTCGCGGGCCTTCTGGACCGAGTCGAGCAGGGCGTGGTGCCGGCCGGAGCCCGAGTGGTGCTCACGGTGACCGGTCACGGCCTGAAGGACCCGCAGTGGGCCCTGCGCAACGCCGACGGCAGCCAGGTCGCGCCGACCGTCGTCGACGCGACGACGTCGGAAGTGGCATCCGTCCTCGAACTCGCCCCGGTGGCGACCGCGTGAACGCAGCCGTCTCTCCGGAGCCGGGGCGACGGATCGTCGTCCGGGTTCCGGCGACGAGCGCGAACCTCGGCCCAGGGTTCGACACCCTCGGTCTCGCGCTGAGCGTCTACGACGAGCTGGACGTCACGGCGCTGCCCGAGGGCGAGCTCGACATCACGGTCGAGGGGGAGGGCACCGCGGATGTGCCTCGCGACGCGTCGCATCTCGTGGTGCGTTCGATCGCGTACGCCTACGAGTCGGTGGGACGACGGATGCCGGGCCTCCGGCTCGTCGCCAGGAACGTCATTCCGCACGGGCGCGGCCTCGGATCGTCCGGAGCCGCGGTGGTGTCGGGCCTGCTGGCAGCCAAGGGACTGCTGGAGGGCGATGTCGAGTTCGGCCCCGATGCCCTGCTGCGCCTGGCGACCGAGCTCGAGGGTCATCCCGACAACGTCGCGCCGGCCCTGTTCGGAGGACTGACGATCGCGTGGGTCGACGAAGGCGTGCCGCAGCACAAGAAGCTGCTCGTGCACCGCGGTGTTTCGCCGCTGGTATTCGTGCCCGAGTTCACGATGTCGACGAAGCTCGCGCGGAGCCTTCAGCCCCTCCATGTGCCCCGCGAGGACGCCGTCTTCAACGTCTCACGTTCGGCTCTGCTGATCGCGGCGCTCACGCAGAGCCCCGAACTTCTCCAGGCGGCGACCGAAGACAAGCTCCACCAGAGCTACCGCGCGAGTGCCATGCCCGAGACGGATCTGCTGGTGCGCGCGTTGCGTGCGAACGGGTTCGCGGCCGTCGTCTCGGGTGCCGGGCCGAGCGTGCTCGTGCTCGCTGACGGACCCGGCCGGCGACTCGAGGCGGCGGCGCTCGCCAAGACCGTGACCGACACCCCGTGGGAGGGGCTCATGCTCGCTGTCGACTTCAAGGGTGGTACAGTGAAGGAGTACGCGGAGGGTTCCACGTAACACGTGAATCTGGCCTCCGTCGCAAATCTGCGAATCCACCGCACGACCCCCGAACCTGCCGAAGGTCTCTGAGCGCCATCTCGGTCGCTCATGCCATCGACGAGTATTTCGACGGGCTGAAAGCCCTCCGATCCCGGGGAGAAGCTGCCGAGCAGCATGCGCCGTGCGATCGTGCACCACCGTTCGTTTCACAAGGGAGAACTCGTGGAGTCCATCTCCGAGATCCATACCGACGCCCAGGCCGACGAGCGCGCAGACGCGCCAGATGCCGAGAACGTCAAGACCACCACCGCCGCTTCGGGCGACGCCGGCAGCACCAGCGCCGCGCAGTCTGCGCCCGCCGCCGAGATCGCTGCACCGTCGCCCGCCGACGAGGCAGCCGCTGAGCCCAAGGCTCCGACCGGGGACGCGGCGTCCGCCGAACAGGCTCCGAGCGAGCCTGAGGCTCCGGCCCGGCGCCAGGCACCGGCCCGGAAGGCGAAGGCCACCAAGGCGGCTTCCGCCCGGACCGAGGCTGCGGCCGAGCAGGCTGCGCCCGCCGATGCTGCGCCCGAGGCTCCGGCATCCGTCGAGGAGCCCGCGAAGGCGCCGCGCAAGCGGGCACCGCGGCGTGCCAAGAGCACCGACGCGGCCGCGACGGCCGTAGCCCCCGAGACCACCGCCGAGACCGCGCCCGAGCCGGCCGCCGCGGACGCGGCACCGGCCGAGGCCGAGGCATCCGTCGACTCGTCAGCCGCGGGACCCGCCGAGACGGCGAAGGAGTCCGAGACCGCCGAGGCGCCGACCGACTCCGGCACGCAGTCCGCCGAGGGCGACAGTGGCGAGACGACGGGCCGTGGCCGTGGTCGCAACCGCAGCCGCAGCCGCAACCGCGGGCAGAACGGCAGCGGGCAGGGTGGTGGCCAGGCCGGCCAGGGCGCTCAGGGTCAGCAGGCCCAGGCGCCGTCGGGCGATGCGGCGAAGGCCGACGCCGCCGACGATGATCAGTCCCAGTCCGGTGGCCGCAACCGTCAGCGCAACAAGCGTCGCGCCACCCAGACGGGCGACGAGTTCGACACCGAGATCGGCGAGGACGACGTCCTCATCCCGATCGCCGGCATCCTGGACGTGCTCGACAACTACGCGTTCGTCCGCACCACCGGCTACCTTCCCGGCCCCAGCGACGTCTACGTCTCACTCGGCCAGGTCAAGAAGTACAACCTGCGCAAGGGCGACGCTGTCGTCGGTGCGATCAAGCAGCCGCGCGAGGGGGAGCAGTCCAGCCGCCAGAAGTACAACGCGCTCGTCAAGGTCGATGCCGTCAACGGCCTTTCGGTCGACGACGCCGCCACGCGCGTGGAGTTCGGCAAGCTGACGCCGCTCTACCCGCAGGAGCGCCTGCGCATGGAGACCGGCCCCGAGAAGCTGACGCAGCGCATCATCGACCTCGTCGCACCTGTGGGCAAGGGTCAGCGAGGGCTCATCGTCGCGCCGCCCAAGGCCGGCAAGACGATCGTGCTGCAGCAGATCGCCAACGCCATCGCGACCAACAACCCCGAGGTCCACCTCATGGTGGTGCTGGTCGACGAGCGTCCCGAAGAAGTCACCGACATGCAGCGTACGGTCAAGGGCGAGGTCATCGCCTCGACGTTCGACCGTCCCGCCGAGGACCACACCACCGTCGCCGAACTGGCGATCGAGCGCGCCAAGCGCCTGGTCGAACTCGGCCGCGACGTCGTGGTGCTGCTCGACTCGATCACCCGCCTCGGCCGTGCGTACAACATCTCGGCGCCGACGTCGGGCCGCGTGCTGACGGGCGGTGTCGACGCCTCGGCGCTGTACCCGCCCAAGCGCTTCTTCGGCGCAGCGCGCAACATCGAAAACGGCGGATCGCTCACGATCCTCGCCACGGCGCTGGTCGAGACCGGCTCCAAGATGGACGACGTCATCTTCGAGGAGTTCAAGGGCACCGGCAACAGCGAGCTGCGCCTGAACCGCCAGCTCGCCGACAAGCGGATCTTCCCGGCGGTCGACGTCAACGCGTCGTCCACGCGCCGCGAAGAGATGCTGCTCTCGGCCGACGAGGTCAAGATCACGTGGAAGCTGCGTCGTGCGCTGGCCGGCCTCGACCCCCAGCAGGCCCTCGAGGTCGTGCTCGGCAAGCTCAAAGAGACGCAGTCCAACGTCGAGTTCCTGGTGCAGATGCAGAAGTCGATCCCGGCTCCGGCACGCGACGGTCACGGCGGCGGGCACAGCCACACGCACGACAACAGCATCCGCTGACCGGCGATGTTCGAGTCGGTCCGAGGACTGATCGAAGAGCACGCCGCCATCCAGACGGAGCTCTCCGACCCGGCGGTGCATGCCGATGCTGCGCGCGCCAAGCGCGTCAATCGGCGCTACGCCGAGCTGTCGCGGGTCGTGAAGGCGCACGAGGACTGGGTCGCGGCATCCGCTGATCTCGAAGCCGCGCGCGAGTTCGCCCGCGAGGACGAGGCGTTCGCCGAAGAGGTCCCGGCGCTCGAGGCGAAGCTCGCCGACGCGCAGGAGCGGCTGCGACGGCTGCTGATCCCACGCGACCCCGACGATGCTCGCGACGTCATCATGGAGATCAAGCAGGGCGAGGGCGGCGCCGAGTCGGCGCTGTTCGCCGCCGACCTGCTGCGGATGTACCTGCAGTACGCCGCCTCGATGGGATGGAAGACCGAGCTGCTCGCGCGCAGCGAGTCCGACCTGGGCGGGTACAAGGAAGTCCAGGTGGCGATCAAGGGCTCGTCGTCCGACCCTGCGCAGGGCGTCTGGGCGCACCTGAAGTACGAGGGCGGCGTGCACCGCGTGCAGCGGGTGCCCGCGACCGAGTCGCAGGGCCGCATCCACACCTCGACGACGGGCGTGCTCGTCTTTCCCGAGGTCGACGAGCCGGACGAGGTGGAGGTCAACCCGAGCGACCTCAAGATCGACGTCTTCCGTTCATCCGGTCCGGGCGGGCAGTCGGTCAACACGACCGACTCCGCGGTGCGTATCACGCACCTGCCGACCGGCATCGTCGTGTCGATGCAGAACGAGAAGTCGCAGCTGCAGAACCGAGAGGCGGGAATGCGCGTGCTGCGGGCACGGCTGCTCGCACGTCAGCAGGAGGAGCGGGATGCCGCGGCCTCCGATGCGCGCAAGTCGCAGATCCGCGGCATGGACCGCTCCGAGCGGATCCGCACGTACAACTTCCCCGAGAACCGCATCGCCGACCACCGCACCGGCTACAAGGCCTACAACCTCGACCAGGTGATGGACGGCGCACTCTCCCCCGTCGTCGAGGCCGCCATCCAGGCCGACGAAGAGGCGCGCCTCGCCGCCCTCGGCTCCGACGCCTGACCCCGACTCTCCGCTCGACATTTCGAGCGGCCGTTCAGGGGTGTGCGCGCCTTGCCGGACGAGGGCGGGACGGATGCTGCACACCGCCATCCGATCGAAGTCCAACGCGAGCGGATTCGGCGGAACGTTCACCACTTCGCCGTTCACATGCACGAGCACGAGTTCTTCTCACACGTGACCGCCGCCGTGCTGTGGGGACTGCCACTTCCGGCTGTGGACATGAGCTGCCTCGACGTGTCCGTCGTCGCACCTCACCGCGCTCCGCGCGGCCGCGGAGTCCGCGGTCATCAGCTGGCATCAAAGCTGGTGTCGACGATGATCCACGAGGACGGGTTCACGGTCGCCTCTCCGGCGTCCACGTGGGCTCAGCTCGGACGGATCGTCCGGCATCCGTACGATCTCACCGCCATCGCAGACGCGGTCATCCTCACACCCAGGGTGGTGGGGCCGTTCGGCCGCGTCATCCGCCCGTCGCTCGACACGATCGAGTCGCTCGCCGCCGAGCTCACGCGCGGTCGGCGAGTGGGAATCGACTCTCTTGAGGAAGCGTTGCGCCGGACTCGTCCGGGGGCGGTGTCAAGGCCTGAGACGTGGGTGCGCCTGACCGTCGTCGACGCGGGTCTTCCGGAACCGACGGTGGATCACGACGTGTACGACGAGGACGGCGTGTTCGTCGGCTGTGTGGACCTCGCGTACTCGGAGCTCAAGATCGCCATCGAATACGAAGGCGACCATCATCGAGTCGAGCAAGGTCAGTGGAATCGCGACATCATCAAGCACGATCGGCTGGTCGAGCTCGGTTGGCGCGTGATCCGTGTCACGAAGTCGAGCGTGTTCAACGATCCCGGCGATCTCGTGCGCCGCGTTCGCACCGCGCTGCGCGCCCGCTCCTGATCCCGCCCCGCCGCCGCCCACGCGACGGGCCGGTCCCCGTCGCCACCCGGGTTCACTTGCCCTGTTCGTACATCAGACCGGCCTCTCCGCGTACGTTCAGGGCAAGTGAACCGGGGGAGGGGGGAGGGCCATGGCGGTAGGGTCGGCACGTGTTCGCCTTTCTCATCCATGCGCTGACGTTCATCGTCTCGGCAGCGCTCGGGCTCATCCTCGCCGACCTGCTGCTCGAAGGCTTTCACATCGACTGGAGTGACTGGTGGGGCTTCGTGCTCGCGGTGCTCATCTTCGCGCTCATCCAGAGCGTCCTCGCGCCGCTGGTCTCGCGACTCACCCGACGCCACGCGCCGGCCCTGCTCGGTGGCATCGGCATTCTCTCGACCTTCGTGTCGATCGTGATCGTCGTGCTCATCCCGGGCGCCGGCATCGGCATCTCGCAGCCGCTGGCATGGATCGTCGCACCGCTCATCGTGTGGATCGTCACGGCGGTGGCCACCTGGCTGGTGCCGCCCCTGTTCATCAAGGACGACCGGCGCGACCGGCGCCGGGCGTAGCGCGAACGGATGCCGCCGCATCCCCGCCGCATCCGGGTGCTCGGCACCTCCGGCTCGGGCAAGACGACGCTCGCGGCCGAGATCGCCCGGCGTACCGGGCTTCCGCGCCTCGAATTGGATGCGGTCTTCTGGGACGCGGGCTGGCAGTTTCGTGAGCTCGAGGAGGCGCACCGGATCATCGAGGAGTTCACGGCGGACCACCCGGACGGCTGGGTGATCGACGGCAACTGGACGTCGCGCCTGGACGGCCGACTCGATCCCGGGTCGGAGGGCGGGGCGGATCTGGTGGTGTGGCTGGATCATCCCCGATCGGTGGTGATGGCCAGGCTCGTGGCGCGTACGCTGCGGCGCGGCATCCTTCGTGAAGAACTCTGGCATGGCAACCGCGAGCGGCCCTCGGGGTGGTTCTCACGCGACGCGCACAAGAACATCATGCGCTGGGCGTGGGTGCAGCACGCCGCGGTGCGCGAGCGATTGAGCGCACGCACGGGGGAGTGGCCCATCGTGAGACTCACGGGCCAGCGCGACGTCGACACGTGGCTGGCGCGGCTCGGGCCGGGTCGACCCGGTTGATGCCCGAGGCCCGTGCAGGCGCGGCGTGACCCGGTGGGACGCCCCGCACGATGCGCGACATCACGGCCACGGCGGGCCGCGCCGATGGGATGATGGGCGGTATGCAGATCGGCCGGGTTCCCCTCGTCGGTCGTCAGGCAGACCTCGCGGCGTTGCGCGCCGAGGTCGCCGCCGTCGGGCCCGCCGGACGGGCCGTCGTCGTCTCGGGCGACGCCGGGATGGGCAAGACCCGGCTGCTGCGCGACTTCACCGACGGTCTCGGCGACGTCGTGGTGCTGCGCGGCGCGTGCGTCGACTCCGGATCGGGTCCCGCGCCGCTCACCGCGGTCACTGATCTGCTTCGCGATCTTGTCGACGCGCTGGGTGTGGCGGCGGTGCGCGAGGCGGCAGGGCCCGGCGCGGACGCGCTCGGCGTGCTGGTGCCCGCCCTCAGCGAGGCACCCGGCGAAGCGGAGCGCCTCGCCGACGTCGTCGTTGAACTGTTCTCCGAGCTCGCGCGCGCACATCGGCTCGTGGTGACCATCGAAGACCTCCACTGGGCGGATGGCACCACGAGCGAGATCGCGTCGCGCCTCGTTCGCCGCGCGGCCGCCGTGCCCCTGTTCGTGCTGCTGTCGTATCGCACCGATGACCTCGGCCGCGGGCATCCGCTTCGGCCGGTCCTGGCAGAGCTGGATCGTGCGAGGCTGATCACGCATCGACCGCTCTCGCGTCTGAGTTCCGCCGACGTCGCGGCTCTGGCCACGGCCGTGCACGGTGGCTCGCTGCCGGCCGAGGTGCTGCACGACATCGCGGCACGCAGCGACGGCATCCCGTTCTATGTCGAGGAGCTCGCGAGCTTCACCAGCGAGCGGCTTCCGACTTCTCTGCGCGAGGTGCTCCTCTTGCGGTACGAGCGGCTTGTGCCCGATGCGCGCCGGTTCGCCCGGGTGCTGGCCACGGGCGGCGTCGAGGTGACGCATCCGGTGCTGCGTGCCGTCTTCGAGGGCGACGAATCCGCGCTCGAGGATGCGGTCCGCGATGCCGTGGACGCGCAGGTCGTCGTGATCCGCGGCCAAGCGTATGCGTTCCGTCACGCCCTCATGCAGGAGGCGGTCTATGCCGAGCTGCTGCCCACAGAGCGGACGCGGCTGCACACGGCGTACGCCGTCGCGCTGGAGGCGGCCGAACCCACGCCGCGCGTGCTGGCCGATATCGCGCACCATTGGCGGGCCGCGCACGTGCTGGATCGTGCGCTGACCGCGGCGGTGACGGCACAGCGGGCGGCGAGCCGCGCGTCGGCGTGGACGACCGCCGCCGACACCGGCGAGCGAGCGCTCGAGCTGTGGGATGCCGTGCCCGATCCGGAGCAGAGGACCGGCATGCGACGGGTCGATCTGCTGCGGCGAACCTCCGGCGCGCTCGTGTCGGCGAACCGCCAAGAGCGCGCATTGGCGTTCGCTCAGGAGGCGGTCGCATTGTGGCCCGAGGACGACACGGTCGGACGCGCTGCGATCCTCGCGGATCTGGCGACGAGCGAGTTCCAGGCGGGAGTGTCGGACGGGGTGGCGAGCATCGAGCAGGCGCTCGCGATCCTGGGCGAAGATCCACGACACGACGTGCAGCGCGCCGGATTGCTGCTGTCTTCGGCGCGCGTGCACATGCTCAACGGCCGCCTGGGCCTCGGACGTGAGGTCGCGGCGCAGGCGCGTGAGACGGCCGAGGCTGCGGCGTCGGCGGGCGACCCCGTCGCGGCTGAGGCCGTCGCGCAGGCGATGCTCATCGTCGCGACGTGCCTGACCACCAGTGGCGACGCCGCCGGCATCGCGCTGTTCGACGAAGCGCGCCCGCGGGCGTCGGATTTCATGCGGGCGATGATGCGCTACTACATCAACTACTCGAACGCCCTGATGCTCGTGGGGCGATACGAAGACGCGATCGCGCTCGCCCGGGAAGGGCACGAGTACGGCAGAGCGCATGTCGCCGACCGCGGTCCGCTCGTCATGCTCGAGGCCAACGTGATCGAGGCGCTGCTGTATTCCGGCCGGATGCCGGAGGCGGAGGAACTCGGGGCGCGCTTGCTGCCGATGATCGAGCCGGGCCTGTATTCGGCTTTTCTCCGCGAGCGCCTGGTCTGCCTCGCCATCTGGCGAGGGCGCATCGCGGATGCCGAACGGGCACTCGAGGCGGCGGGCCGCGAACTGGACACGTTCGGCGCCTACGAGTTCCAGACGCGGTTCGGCATGACGTACGACCGAGGGGAGCTGGCTCTCGCCCGTGGCGACGCACGCCAAGCGCTGGCGTATGCCGACACCGCATGGAAGGACGCGGTCGGCGCCGTCCTGGCCCTTCCGCTGACGGCGGTCGCGGCGCGGGCGATCGCCATGCTCCGTCAGAACGGAGAGGATGCCGACCCCGAGCCGTACCGCGCGGTGCTGGAGAGATTCAAGGGGTGGCCGGTGACTCCGCTCTGGGCGGCGGTGTTCGCCGCGGAACTCGGTGAGGGGCCCTGGTCGGCGGTGATCGAGGCCGAGGGGCCGGCGTACATCCTCGCGTACGCCCGTGTGCGTCACGCTGAAGCGCTCCTGGCGCAGGGCGACCGTCCGGGCGCGAGAGACGCGCTGTCCCTCGCTGCGTCGTATGCGGAGGGGATCGGAGCGGATGGTCTGGACGCGCGGGCGCGGGAGCTGTCGGCGGACGCCGGACTCGCGGAGGTTGCGCCGCGATCGATCCTCACTGCTCGCGAGGAGCAGGTTCTCGAACTGCTCGCCGAGGGGCTCAGCAACGGCCAGATCGCCGAGCGACTGTACATCAGCGTCAAGACCGTCTCGGTGCACGTGTCCGCGATCCTGCGAAAGCTCGACGTGCCCACGCGCACGGCAGCCGCAGCCATCTACCGCCGCACGGTGGCCTGAACCTGCATCCCGGTCTGAACCGGCATCCCGGCCTGAACCGGCATCCCTCCTACGGGGGCCCGACGCGACGGCGTTGCCGGATCAGATGCTGTAGTCGGGTGTGGTGAGCAAGGCCCGCGTCTCTTCTCCGGTGCGACGTGCACGGGGCTTGGCGGGCACGCCGACGAGAACGCTGTCGGCCGGCGCATCCTTGGTGACGACAGCGTTGGCGCCGACGACCGAGCCCGCACCGATCGTGATCGGACCGAGGATCTTCGCACCTGCGCCGACCGCGACGCCGTCTTCGAGGGTGGGATGCCGCTTGCCGCCCTCGCGCTGACGCCCCCCGAGCGTCACGCCGTGGTAGAGCATCACGTCGTCGCCGACCTCGGCGGTCTCGCCGATGACGACCCCCATGCCGTGGTCGATGAAGAACCGTCGGCCGATCGTGGCGCCGGGGTGGATCTCGATGCCGGTGAGCCAGCGGGTGACCTGCGAGCCCGCCCGCGCGATGAAGCGCGCCCGGCGTGTCCACAGCGCGTGCCACACCCGGTGCGCCCAGATGGCATGCAGGCCCGGATAGAGAAGCGCGATCTCGAGGCCACCGCGGGCAGCGGGGTCGCGCAGTTTGGCGGCTGAGAGGTCTTCGCGCACGCGCGCCACGAATCCGATGTGCTCGGTCATTTCTTCTCCGCCTCCGGTTCGCGCAGGTGTTCGTACAGAGCAGTGGACAGGTAGCGTTCGCCCGAGTCGGGCACGATCACGACGATCCGCTGCCCCGCTGTCTCGGGTCGGGCCGCGATCTCCAATGCCGCCCACACGGCGGCGCCGGCCGACATGCCGGCGAGGATGCCCTCGCGGGTCGCAAGTTCCCGGGCGACGCGGATCGCGTCGTCGAACTCCACGTCGATGATCTCGTCGACGACGGAACGGTCCAGTACGTCGGGCACGAAGTTCGGGCCGATGCCCTGGATGCGATGCCCCCCGGCGCGGCCCTCGGTGAGGACGGGGGAGTCCTTGGGCTCGACCAGCACGACCTTTGCCTGCGGGTTGCGCTGCTTCAGCACCTGGCCGACGCCGGTCACCGTGCCGCCCGTGCCCGAACCCGCGACGAACCAGTCGATGCGGCCATCGGTGTCGCGCCAGATCTCCTCGGCGGTCGTGCGACGGTGGATCTCGGCGTTGGCCTCGTGCTCGAACTGACGGGCCAGGATGGCACCAGGCGTGTCGGCGGCGATGCGGCGGGCGGTCTCGACGGCCTCGGTCATCCCCTTGTACGGGTCGGTGAGCACGAGTTCGGCGCCGTACGCCTTGAGCAGCGTCCGGCGCTCCTTCGACATCGACGCCGGCATCGTGAGGATGACCTTGTAGCCGCGGGCCGCGCCGATCAGCGCCAGCGCGATGCCGGTGTTGCCACTGGTCGACTCGACGATGGTGCCACCCGGCCCGAGCTCTCCCGACTCCTCGGCCGCCGCCACCAGTGCGTAGCCCAGGCGGTCTTTGACCGACGAGCCCGGGTTGTAGAACTCCAGTTTGGCCAGCACCTCCGCGTCGAGGCCCTCGGTGAGCGCGTTCACGCGCACCAGCGGGGTCTCGCCGAACGCGGTGGTGATGTCGGAATGGATGCCGGGCACGGAGCGCTCCTCGGATCGGGCGGATGAGACGACGACGGCGCGACGGCGCCCGAGCGGGTCCGTCGCGCCGTCGTTGCAGATCAATCCTCGCGCAGATCCTCGTAGAGGGCGGTCGAGAGGTAGCGCTCACCGAACGACGGAACGATCACGACGATGTTCTTGCCCTCCGCCTCGGGGCGCGCGGCGATCTGCAGCGCAGCCCAGATGGCGGCACCCGAAGAGATGCCGACGAGGATGCCGTCCTTCGTGCCGACCGCGCGGGCCGTCGAGATCGCGTCGGGGAACTCCACGTCGATGACCTCGTCGATGACGCCCTGGTCGAGAATCGCCGGGATGAAGTTCGGCCCGATGCCCTGGATCTTGTGGGGGCCCGGCGTGCCCTTGGTCAGCAGCGGCGAATCGGCCGGCTCGACGGCGACGACCTTCGCGCCGGGTGCGCGCTCCTTGAGCACCTGACCGACGCCCGTGATCGTGCCGCCGGTACCGATGCCGGCGACGAAGTAGTCGACCGCTCCGTCGGTGTCGCGGAGGATCTCTTCGGCTGTCGTCTTGCGGTGGATCTCGGGGTTCGCCTCGTTCTCGAACTGCCGCGCGAGGACCGCGCCGGGGATGTCGGCCACGAGCTCCTCGGCCTTGGCGACGGCGCCCTTCATGCCACCGGCCGGGTCGGTGAGGACGAGCTCTGCGCCGTAGGCCTTCAGCAGCAGGCGGCGCTCGATCGACATGGATGAGGGCATCGCCAGGACGACGCGATAGCCGCGCGCGGCGCCGACCATTGCCAGCGCGATGCCGGTGTTGCCACTGGTCGCCTCGACGATGGTGCCGCCGGGCTGCAACTGGCCCGAGGCTTCTGCCGCGTCGACGATCGCGATGCCGAGGCGATCCTTGACGCTCGAGGCGGGGTTGTAGAACTCCAGCTTGGCCAGCACGTTGCCGCCGACGCCTTCCGCCACGCGGTTCAGGCGCACGAGCGGGGTGTTGCCGAAAGCAGAGGTGATGTCGGGATGGATGCCGGTCATGTCGGGGCCTTTCGCGGGTTCACGGCAGAGTCGAGCACCAGCCTAGAACCCGCGCTTTCGTGTGAGTCCAAGTGTGACGAAGTGAGAGTTCGAAGGCGCGTCGGGGACGCGGCATCCCGAAATAGAGTGGACCGGTCATGAATCCCGCACCATCCGTCGCCGAAGCGCTCCAGCGCGCCGCCGAGCGGCTGGCAGCCGCGGGCATCCCCGATCCCGTCGTCGACGTCGAGCTGCTCGCGGGCTTCGTGCTGGGCACCGGCCGTGGGGGAGTGCAGGCTGCGGCGATGCGCGGCGCCGACTTCACAGCCGACGAGGCGCGGCGCCTGGACGAGCTCGTCGCGCGGCGGTCCACGCGCGAGCCGCTGCAGCACATCACCGGCCTGGCCCCGTTCCGCCATCTCGAGCTGCGCGTCGGTCCCGGGGTGTTCGTACCTCGGCCCGAGACCGAGATCGTCGCCCAGCTCGCGATCGATGCGCTGCGGGCTGCGGCATCCGCGGCGCCGGTCGCCGTGGATCTCGGCACCGGCAGCGGGGCGATCGCTCTGGCGATGGCGACCGAGGTGCCGCACGCGCGGGTGTTCGCCGCCGAGAACTCCGTCGACGCGTTCGTGTGGACCAGGGAGAACTTCGAGCGGGTCGGCGCCGACAACGCGCAACTCGCCTTCATCGATCTCGCTCATGCGTTCCCAGAGCTGGACGGCACGGTCTCGGTCGTGGCCTCCAACCCCCCTTACGTTCCGGATGCCGCGATTCCGCGCGACCCGGAGGTCCGGCTGTTCGATCCGCCCGCGGCGCTCTACGGCGGCGTGGACGGGCTGGACGTGGTGCGCGTGCTGAGCGAAGTCGGGCTGCGCCTGGCGCACCCCGGCGGCGCGATCGTGATCGAGCACGGCGAATGGCAAGGCGAGGAGATCCGCCGGATCCTCTCCGCCGACGGCTGGCGCGCCGCGGCGACGCACCCCGACCTGACGATGCGCGACCGCGCCACCACCGCACTGCGGCCGTAACCGGGCGATCGGCATGGCCCGGCGCCTGCACCGGCCGGGCGAGGCTTCGCGCCTGCTCCGGACTAAACTGGCGGCGATATGTCCCCCATCTTCGACTGCCGTGATGAAGCGCAGCTGCTCACAGGCATGCGCCAGGCGCGCCAGGCCATCGGCCGCGGCGAGCTCGTCGTGATCCCCACCGACACCGTTTACGGCGTCGCCGCCGACGCCTTCGACGCGAAGGCGGTCGGACGGCTGCTCGCCGCGAAGGGTCGCGGCCGGCAGTCGCCGCCGCCGGTTCTCGTCGCCGGTGTCACGACGCTGCGGGCGCTCGTGGCCGACGTCCCCGAGCCGGTCGAGCGGCTCGTCGAGGCGTTCTGGCCGGGAGGGCTCACGATCGTCCTTCCCGCCCAGCCCTCGTTGTCGTGGGATCTCGGCGACACCCACGGCACGGTGGCCGTGCGGATGCCGGAGCACCGCATCGCCCTCGAGCTGCTCGAAGAGACCGGGCCCCTGGCCGTCTCCAGCGCGAACCGGACCGGTATGGCCGCGGGCATCACCGCCGAGGACGCGGAAGGGATGCTGAAGGACAGCGTCGCGGTGTACCTCAGCGACGGTCCCTCCAAGACCGGCGTCGCGTCGACGATCGTCGACGCGACGAGCCTGGTGGGCGGGGCCGAGCCCCTCGTCCGCGTGCTGAGAGAGGGAGCCGTGGGCCGCGCGCGCCTGCGCGAGGTGCTCGGCGACCTGCTCGAGCCCGACCCCGTGGACGAGTTCGCTGCCGCCGCCGAGGTGCAGGAGCCTCCACACCGGGAACCCGACGGCGCGTGAAGCAGTACGTCTTCACGATCCTGCTGACCGCCGCGGTCACCTTCGTCCTGTCGTGGGCGGTGTGGCGCCTGAGCCTGAAGTACAAGCTGTACCCCGGCATCCGCGAACGCGACGTGCACAAGACGCCCACCCCGCGTCTCGGCGGCATCGCCATGTTCCTCGGGGTGGTCGCGGCGTTCGCCGTCTCGTCGCAGCATCCGTTCTTCGCCATCGTCTGGTCGCAACCCCACGAGATCTACGCGCTCCTGGGCGCCACCGGCCTCATCGTGCTCGTCGGCGTCTTCGACGACCTGTGGGACCTGGACTGGACCATCAAGCTCGGCGCGCAGTTCCTCGCCGCGGGCGTGATCGCGTGGTTCGGCAAGCTGCAGATCTACACGCTGCCGCTGGGCGGCATGACGATCTTCTCCAGCTGGGCGAGCTTCGCGCTGACGGTGTTCTCGATCGTCGTGGTCATGAACGCCGTCAACTTCATCGACGGCCTCGACGGCCTCGTGGCCGGCGTCTGCCTGATCGCGAACGCCGTCTTCTTCGCGTACTCCTACATGGTGTTCCGCGACACCGGTGCCAGCAGCTACTTCAATCTCGCGTCGTTCATCGCCGCGGTGCTCATCGGCGCCTGCATCGGCTTCCTGCCGCTGAACTGGAGTCCGGCGAGGCTGTTCATGGGCGACGCCGGCGCCCTCATGCTGGGCCTGCTCATGGCCTGCTCGGCCATCTCCATCACCGGCAACTTCGACCCGGCCATGATGGGCGACAACGACGAGTTCGGCCGGTCCCAGCTGCTCGGTGCCTTCATCCCGATCCTGCTGCCGGTCGTGGTGGTGCTGTTGCCGCTGATCGACTTCGGCCTGGCGGTCGTGCGACGGATGAGCAGGGGAAAGTCGCCCTTCTCGCCCGACCGCAAGCACCTGCACCACCGCATGCTCGACATGGGGCATTCCGACCGCGATGCGGTGCTGATCTTCTACGCCTGGACCGCGCTGGTCAGCCTCTCGGTGCTGCTGATGTACATCGGCACGACGCTGGAGTGGCCCGGCGACTATCTGATCGGCGTCGCCTACGGCGTCGTGGGCGTGGCCGCATGCCTCGTCGTGACCTTCCTGCCCTCGCGGCGCCCGGCGCAGCCTCCTGCGGTCACGGCTCCGCCCTCACCCGAAACCTCGACGGAGAACGCCCGATGACCCCCAACACCGTCTCCAGCACACCGATCCTGCGCACCGTCCTGGTGTGGTCGGGCACCGTCACCGCGGTGCTCGCCGTCGTCGGCGCCGTCGTCGGCTACCTCGTCGCCGGATCGACCGGGTTGTGGAGCGCCCTGGTCGGAGTGCTCGTGGCGGCGGTGTTCCTCGGCATCACCGGCGCCAGCATCCTGATCGCCAACCGGTGGTACGGCGACGCGCTGTACGTCCCGCTGTTCTTCGGGATCGTTCTAGGCGGCTGGATCCTCAAGTTCGTCGTCTTCATCATCGCGCTGCTGGTCCTGCGCGATCAGCCGTGGGTCGAGCCGACCGTCTTCTTCGTCGCCGTCGTGGTCAGCGTGCTGGCCTCCCTCCTCGTGGATGTCGTCGTGCTCCTGCGCATGCGGGTGCCGCATGTGAGCGACGTCGTGCTTCCCACCGATCCGGATGCCGGAGACCGCACAGACGGCGCGGACGGCGGGGAGCGGCCCGGCCCCCCGGCGGATTCAGGGACCTCTCAAGTTTGATAGGCTGATCTCGCGCCCGCCCGCTCGCTTTGCGAGTGCTTGCGGAGTGACGCTCACCGACCATCGTCGCAACGGTTCTTGACCGGTGCCCCGAAGCTGGAGCCAGCGCTGACTACTCAAGCTGCGACCCTGATCGCCCCCTTTGCCGCCGACGCGCCCCCGGAGTTCCACGGGCCGTCGATCGAGGAGTTCTTCCCCGAAGCGATCTTCCAGATCGGTGGTTTCGAGTTCAACCGGATCCATATGATCCAGCTGCTCGCGACGCTCGCCGTGGTCCTCATCTTCTGGCTCGGCACGCGCCGCATGAAGATCGTTCCTGGCCGCTTCCAGAGCCTGGTCGAGATGGGCCTGGACTTCGTCCGCGTCAACATCGGCGAAGACCTGCTCGGCAAGAAGGACGCCCAGCGCTTCCTGCCGATCCTCACCACGATCTTCTTCATGGTGCTGTTCATGAACATCACGGGAATCATCCCGTTCCTGAACATCGCCGGAACCGCGATCATCGCGGTGCCGCTGACTCTCGCCGTCGTGAGCTACGTCACGTTCATCTACGCCGGCATCAAGAAGAGCCCCAAGAACTTCTTCAAGAACTCGCTGTTCCCGTCCGGCGTGCCGTGGCCGATCTACATCATCGTCACGCCGATCGAGCTCATCTCGACGTTCATCATCCGGCCGGTCACTCTGACGCTCCGACTGCTGATGAACATGATGGTCGGGCACCTCCTGCTCGTCCTGTTCTTCGCGGCGACGCAGTTCTTCCTCCTCGACATGGGCGGATGGTGGTCGGCGCTGGCAGCAGGGTCGCTCGCGTTCGGCTTCGTCTTCACGCTGTTCGAGATCCTGGTGGCCGTCCTCCAGGCGTACGTCTTCGCTCTCCTGACCGCGGTCTACATCCAGCTCGCAGTCGCGGAAGAGCACTAAGCGGGTCGGCGCTGTCTCAACGATGCAGCGCCGCCCATAACCGAAAGGAAACACCCCCGTGGACGCAACTACGGTTCTCGCCCAGGTCACCGGAAACGTCGCGACGATGGGCTACGGCCTCGCTGCGATCGGCCCGGCCATCGGCGTGGGCATCGTCGTCGGCAAGACCATCGAGGGCGTGGCACGCCAGCCCGAGCTCGCCGGTCGCCTGCAGGTGCTCATGTGGATCGGTATCGCCTTCACCGAGGCGCTCGCCTTCATCGGCATCGCGACCTACTTCATCTTCCAGTAAGCGCCGCTACCAGTTCTAAGGAGACAGGATGCTGAACGCTCTTGTCGCGTACGCGGCGGAGGACGGGGCGGCCTACAACCCGCTCATCCCCGCCTGGTACGACATCATCTGGTCGGCGGTCTGCTTCGTCGTCATCCTCTTCATCTTCTGGAAGGTCGCCCTTCCGCGGATGAAGACGCTCCTCGACGAGCGCTCAGCCGCGATCGAAGGCAACATCGCCAAGGCAGACGAGGCGCAGCGCAAGGCCGAGGCCGCGCTCGAGGAGTACACCTCCCAGCTGGCCGAGGCCCGCAAGGAGGCCGGTGAGATCCGCGATGCCGCCCGCGAGGACGGCAAGAAGATCGTCGCCGAGGCCAAGGAGACCGCGTCGTCCGAGGCCGCACGCCTGACCGCGACCGCGCACGCCCAGATCGAGGCCGAGCGCCAGACCGCGCTCGTGTCGCTGCGCAGCGAGGTGGGCACACTCGCCCTCGATCTCGCCGGCGGTGTGATCGGCGAGACCCTGGCGGACGACCAGAAGGCTCAGGCCGTGGTCGACCGCTTCCTCGCCGAGCTCGAGGCATCCGAGGGAGCCAAGGCGTAATGGGCAGCGCGACCACTCAGGCCCTCGCGGCGACGACGGCGGCGCTCGACGCCGCGTCGGGCGTCGACCTCGACGTGGCCCGCGAGCTCTTCGCGGCGGCACGCGCCGTGGGCGACTCGTCGCAGCTGAGCGGCGCGCTCGCCGACTCCGCCGCGCCGGTCACGGCACGGCGCAAGGTCGTGGCCGACGTGTTCGGCCCGGCCGTGAAGCCCACGACGGTGTCGCTGCTGACGACCGCCGTCGAGCAGCGCTGGTCGTCGGCCGGCGACCTCGTCGACGCGATCGAGGAGCTCGCGATCCGGGCCGCTGCCGTCGCGACGCCGACGGCCGACCTCGACGAGGAGCTGTTCCGCTTCTCGCGCACGATCGCCGGCAACCCCGAGCTCGAACTGGCACTGGGCAGTCGGGTGGGGGATGCCGCGGCCAAGCGCGCGCTCGTCGAGACGCTCTTGTCAGGCCGCGCGAACGACGCCACCACGCTGATCGCGTCGTCGCTCGTCCAGCAGCCGCGCGAGCGCCGCATCCGTCAGCTGCTCTCCCGCGCGACGCGGATCGTCGCCGACCAGCGCGGCCGCAAGGTTGCGACGGTCTACTCGGCCGCGCCGATCAGCGACGCGCAGAGCACGCGGCTCGCCGCGGCGTTGTCGCAGCGCTACGGCGCCTCGGTGTCGCTCAACACCGTCGTCGACCCCACAGTGATCGGCGGGCTGCGCGTGCAGATCGCCGACGATGTCATCGACGCAAGCGTGTCCTCCCGACTGGCGGATGTCCGCCAGCGACTGGCCGGCTAGTACAGACTTCCCGCTCCACGGGCGGAGATTTCGGGGCCGAGGCCCCATGAACGAAGGAAAACAATGGCAGATCTCTCTATCAGCCCCGACGTCATCCGTGACGCGCTGAAGGACTTCGTCGCCGCGTACGAGCCCACCGGGGCAGCGGCGACCGAGGTCGGCACCGTCATCGACGCCGCCGACGGCATCGCCCACGTCGAGGGGCTGCCCGGCGTCATGGCGAACGAGCTCGTAACGTTCGAGGACGGCACGCTGGGCCTCGCGCAGAACCTCGACGAGCACGAGATCGGCGTCGTGGTGCTGGGCGAGTTCTCCGGCATCGAGGCCGGCCAGCCCGTCACCCGCACCGGCGAGGTCCTCTCGGTGCCGGTCGGCGACGGCTACCTCGGCCGCGTGGTCGACCCCCTCGGCAACCCGATCGACGGCCTCGGCCCGGTCGCGAGCGAGGGCCGTCGAGCACTCGAGCTGCAGGCGCCGGGCGTCATGCAGCGCAAGAGCGTGCACGAGCCGCTGCAGACGGGCATCAAGGCGATCGACGCCATGATCCCCGTGGGCCGCGGTCAGCGCCAGCTCATCATCGGCGACCGCCAGACCGGCAAGACGGCGATCGCGATCGACACGATCATCAACCAGAAGGCCAACTGGGAGTCGGGCGACACCAACAAGCAGGTCCGCTGCATCTACGTCGCCATCGGCCAGAAGGGTTCCACGATCGCCGCCGTCAAGGGCGCGCTCGAGGACGCCGGAGCGATGGAGTACACGACGATCGTCGCGGCTCCGGCATCCGACCCCGCCGGCTTCAAGTACCTCGCCCCCTACACCGGCTCGGCCATCGGCCAGCACTGGATGTACGGCGGCAAGCACGTGCTCATCATCTTCGACGACCTGACCAAGCAGGCCGAGGCCTACCGCGCGGTGTCGCTGCTGCTGCGCCGCCCGCCGGGCCGCGAGGCTTACCCCGGTGACGTCTTCTACCTGCACTCGCGTCTGCTCGAGCGCTGCGCGAAGCTCTCCGACGAGCTGGGTGCCGGCTCGATGACGGGCCTCCCGATCATCGAGACCAAGGCCAACGACGTGTCGGCCTATATCCCGACCAACGTGATCTCGATCACCGACGGCCAGATCTTCCTGCAGTCCGACCTCTTCAACGCCAACCAGCGTCCCGCCGTGGACGTCGGAATCTCGGTGTCGCGAGTCGGCGGTGACGCACAGGTCAAGTCGATCAAGAAGGTCTCCGGCACGCTCAAGCTCGAGCTGGCCCAGTACCGCTCACTCGAGGCGTTCGCGATGTTCGCCAGCGACCTCGACCCGGCGTCGCGTCGTCAGCTGGCCCGTGGTGCGCGTCTGACCGAGCTGCTGAAGCAGCCGCAGTACTCGCCGTACCCGGTGGAGGAGCAGGTCGTGTCGATCTGGGCCGGCACCAACGGCAAGCTCGACTCGATCGAGGTCGAGGACGTGCTCGCGTTCGAGCGCGAGCTGCTGGACTACCTGCGCCGCAACACCACCATCCTCGACACGCTCCGCGACACCAACGTCCTGGACGACGACACGGCGGCCGAGCTGGCGAAGAAGACCGACGAGTTCATCCTCGAGTTCCAGGCCGGCAAGGGCCAGGCCATCGGCAAGCCGGGCCACGAAGAGGTCGCGGCAGCCGGAGTCGAGGACGTCAACCAGGAGAAGATCGTCAAGGGCCGCCGCTAAGGCGACCTCGGACAGGGACAATGGGCGCACAACTCCGGGTCTACAAGCAGAAGATCAGCACTGCTCAAACGACCAAGAAGATCACGAAGGCGATGGAGCTCATCGCGGCTTCGCGCATCCAGAAGGCGATGGCGCGTGTGCGCGCGTCGTCGCCCTTCGCGCGGGCCGTGACGCGAGCCGTCTCCGCCGTGTCGACCTACTCGAACGTCGAGCATCCGCTCACGAAGGAGCGCGAGGTCATCCGCCGTTCGGCGGTCGTGATCTTCGCGTCCGACCGTGGCCTCGCGGGTGCGTTCAACTCGCAGATCCTCCGCGAGGGCCTCGAGCTCGCACAGCTCCTCCGCCAGCAGGGCAAGGAGCCGGTGTTCTATCTCATCGGTCGCAGGGCGGTCGGGTACTTCCAGTTCCGTCGCATGGCGGCCGCTGCGGAGTGGACGGGCGACACCGACACCCCGCATTTCCACACGGCCGAAGAGATCGCGGCGACGCTGCTCGACGCATACAACCGCGGCGGTGAGGACGGCGGCGTCGACGAGATCAACCTCGTCTACAACCGCTTCGTCAGTATGATGACGCAGTCGCCCGAGACGGTGCGCCTGCTCCCGCTCGAGGTCGTCGAGGCCGAAGAGGCGGCGACGGCGCAGGTCTATCCGCTGTACGAATTCGAGCCGGATGCCGAGACCGTACTGGATGCGCTCCTGCCGGTTTACATCCAGAGCAGGGTCTTCAACGCTCTCCTGCAGTCGTCGGCGGCCAAGCACGCGGCGACGCAGAAGGCGATGAAGTCGGCCAGCGACAACGCCGACAAGCTCATCACCGACTACACCCGCCTGCGCAACAACGCGCGTCAGGCCGAGATCACGCAGCAGATCGCCGAGATCGTCGGCGGCGCCGACGCGCTCGCATCGGGCAAGTAATCGCTGCGTCAACAGACCACACGAAAGAGAAGAAGCCATGAGCCTCACCGCAGAGAAGACCGAGACCGCGGTCGTCGGCCGCGTCGCGCGCGTGACCGGTCCGGTCATCGACATCGAGTTCCCGCACGACTCGCTGCCCGAGATCTACAACGCGCTGAAGACGACCATCGTCATCGAGGGCGAGTCGAACGAGATCACCCTCGAGGTCGCACAGCACCTCGGCGACGACCTCGTCCGCGCGATCGCGCTCAAGCCGACGGACGGCGTCGTGCGCGGCCAGGAGGTGCGCGACACCGGCGGACCCATCACGGTCCCCGTCGGCGACGTCACCAAGGGCCGCGTGTTCAACGTCACCGGCGACGTCCTCAACGCCGAGCCGGGCGAGACCATCGAGGTCACCGAGCGCTGGGGCATCCACCGCCAGGCGCCCAGCTTCGACCAGCTCGAGTCGAAGACTCAGATGTTCGAGACCGGCATCAAGGTCATCGATCTGCTCACGCCGTACGTGCTCGGCGGCAAGATCGGCCTCTTCGGCGGCGCCGGCGTCGGCAAGACCGTCCTCATCCAGGAGATGATCCAGCGCGTCGCGCAGGACCACGGCGGTGTGTCGGTGTTCGCCGGTGTCGGCGAGCGCACGCGTGAGGGCAACGACCTCATCCACGAGATGGAGGAGGCGGGCGTCTTCGACAAGACGGCCCTCGTCTTCGGCCAGATGGACGAGCCGCCGGGGACGCGTCTTCGCGTCGCCCTCTCGGCGCTGACGATGGCGGAGTACTTCCGCGACGTGCAGAAGCAGGACGTGCTGCTCTTCATCGACAACATCTTCCGCTTCACGCAGGCCGGCTCCGAGGTCTCCACGCTGCTGGGCCGCATGCCCTCCGCGGTGGGCTACCAGCCGAACCTCGCCGACGAGATGGGCATCCTCCAGGAGCGCATCACCTCGACGCGCGGCCATTCGATCACGTCCCTCCAGGCGATCTACGTGCCCGCCGACGACTACACCGACCCGGCGCCGGCGACCACGTTCGCGCACCTCGATGCCACCACCGAGCTCTCGCGCGAGATCGCGTCGAAGGGTCTGTACCCCGCCGTCGACCCGCTCACCTCGACCAGTCGGATCCTTGACCCGCGTTACATCGGTGAGGACCACTACCGCGTGGCGACCGCCGTGAAGCAGATTCTCCAGAAGAACAAGGAACTGCAGGAGATCATCGCGATCCTCGGTGTCGACGAGCTGTCGGAGGAGGACAAGATCGTCGTCTCGCGTGCCCGCCGCATCCAGCAGTTCCTGTCGCAGAACACCTACATGGCCAAGAAGTTCACTGGCGTGGAGGGCTCCACGGTCCCGATCAAGGAGACCATCGAGTCGTTCGACGCGATCGTCAAGGGCGACTTCGACCACGTCGCCGAGCAGGCCTTCTTCAACGTCGGCGGCATCGCCGATGTCGAAGAGCGCTGGGCGCAGATCCAGAAGGAGAACGGCTGACATGCCGCTCAAGGTGAGCCTCGTCTCCGCTGACGCGGAGGTCTGGTCGGGAGAGGCGTCGCTGGTCGTCGCCAAGACCGTCGAGGGCGAGATCGGCTTCATGTCGGGCCACGAGCCCGTGCTGGCGATCCTCGCCGAGGGACAGGTGCGCATCACCGAGACCTCAGGCTCGAAGATCATCGCGAACGCGCAGGACGGCTTCCTGTCGATGGCCGGCGACGACCTCACGATCGTCGCGGGCAACGCAGCGCTGATCTCCTGACACGTGACGCTCGTTGAGCGAGCGAAGCGAGACGAAACGCCTCGACCCCCGCGGGGGCCCGGGGCGTTTCGTCTCGTCGTCGGCGCTCTTCACTCAACCGCCATGAGGCATACATGCTGATCCTGCTTCCCCCGTCCGAGACGAAGCGGTCAGGCGGGCGCGCAAAGCCGTTGCAGACGGCGACCCTCGCACTGCCGTCGCTTGCGCCGCAGCGTGAAGCGGTCGTCGGTGCGCTCGTGACGCTGTCGGCCGACGAGGACGAGGCCGCGCGGGTACTCAGGCTCGGTGCCACCCAGCGTGGCGAGGTCGCCGTCAATGCGGCGTTGCGTGAGTCACCCACAATGGCGGCCGTCGACCGCTACACCGGCGTCCTGTACGACGCGCTGGATGCGGCATCCCTCGACGCCTCCGCCCGCCGCTGGCTCGCGACGCACGTCATGGTTCACTCCGCGCCCTTCGGCCCGGTGGGTGCCCTCGACGCGATCCCGGGCTACCGGCTGGGCGCCACCGCTTCGCTTCCCGGGCTGCCTCCACTTCGACGCGTGTGGAATGAGGCCGTGACGAGTGCGCTCCACGACCTCGCTCCCGGCTTCATCCTCGATCTGCGTTCGGAGGCGTACGTCGCCCTGGGCGCGGTGCCGCCGTCCGTCGGAGCGCGGTACGTGCGCGTCGTGACCGAGAGCACCGACGGTGCCGTGCGCGCGCTCAATCATTTCAACAAGCACGCCAAGGGCGCCCTCGTTCGTCGTCTCGCCGAGGACCGCCCGCGCATCGGGTCTGCGAGTGGATTCGTGCGGTGGGCGGATGCTGCGGGCCTGCGTGTCCGCGACGGTGCGCGCGACGAGCTCGAGCTCTTCGCCTGACGCGTCAGCGCTTGGTGTGCTGCGCGGTGCGCTCGGTGTTCTCGGCGATCGCGATGAGGGCCACGACGGCTTCGATCACGAACCTCAGCAGGATGATCGCCAGGAACGTCAGGACCGGAACGATCACGAGCGTCGCGACGATCGCGGTGATGCCCGCCCCGACGTTGAACCAGAGCAGCGAGATACCGTTGAGGATGCCGCCCACGAAGTAGACGATGAACCCGGTCGCGATCGCAATGAGCCCCACGAAGTAGAAGACGCTCGCCAGCCGCCGCGTGATGAAGGTGCGGAACGAAAGGTCGAACAGCGCGGCGAAGAAGCCTCGCCCGACATCACCGGCATCGCCGTTGACGGTCGGGACCCCGGTGTCGTCGGGGTCGGCGGCAGGCTGGTGGGACGGACGCGACGTCGGGGTTCCGGTCGTGCGGGCGGCCTCGGCCGCGGACTGCTCCGGCAGTGGCGGGGGAGAGGCGGCGGGCGGGTTCTGATCGGACATGGAGGCTCCTTCGTCTGGCCGATGTGCTCAGGCTATCCAGCGCGGCGATGCGGTGGCCATCCCCGCGACACGTAACGAATGCTGACAGGAAGCTGTGAGCGTCGATAGCATGTGAGCCGCGGGGCAGGGGTCCCGTGGACGCCTGTGATGCGTTCGAATCGACTTTCTTGGAGGTCGCGCCATGTACAACGACTACGACGGGGTCGGCGGTCTGATCGCCTGGCTCGTCATCGCCCCAATCATCTTCCTGTTCGCGATCGCCGGATACATCATCGGCTCCTGGTTCCTGATGAAGATCTTCGAGAAGGCAGGAGTGCAGGGCAAGTGGCGTGCGTGGGTTCCTGTGTACAACACCCTGATCTTCGTCAAGCTGGGTGACCTGAACCCCTGGTGGCTGCTGGTCCTGTGGGGCGGCACGATCGTGCTCGGCTGGGTGCCCGTGCTGGGGTGGCTCATCGGCCTCGCGGCGTTCATCTACACGCTCCTGGCCGCGTGGCGCGTGGGCCTGAAGCTGCAGAAGGAAGCCGTCTGGCTCATCCTGTACTTCTTCCTCGCGATCGTGTGGCTCGGCATCAACGCCTTCGACCGCTCGCGCTGGAACACGGCGATCCCCGCCGCACCGTGGGCAGGCAACTTCCTCGCTGACAACACGGTGTGGTCGGGCTTTCCGAGCCAGGCTCCCAGTGGCGGCCACCCCGCCAACCCGGCTACCTCTCCTGGCTACCAGCCGCCCGCGGGGTACCAGCCCCCGGCCGGCTACCAGCCGCCGGCCGCGCCGCCGTCGGGTTATGCTGCGCCGCCCGCGGCGCCGCAGCCGCCTGCCTCGACGCCGCCCGCGGCGGCCGAGCACCCGGTGACGCGTCCGCCGGCATCGACCGAGCCACCCGCGGCGCCGCCGGCCGCCGACGCTCCGGCCAGTCCGGAGCCGCCGACGACCCCGCCGTCGCCGGATGCACCTGACGCGCCCGACGCGCCCGACGCACCGCGTCCGTAAGGGCACGAGTCGGCCCCTCACCGAATCCGGTGAGGGGCCGACCCATGCCCGGGCCCGGTGCAGTCGCGACGTGTGGGTCCCGGCGGCGGCTAACGTGAGAGGCATGACCTCCGCTGACGCTGTCGACGCCGTCCCCGCCCGCCGAGTCGGTTCCTCCGGCCTGCTCGTCTCTGCGGTCGGCCTGGGCTGCAACAACTTCGGCCGTCCCGGCACGCGCACCGAGACGATCGAGGGCACGCGGGACGTCCTGGATGCCGCGATCGACGCCGGCGTGACGTTCCTCGACACCGCCGACATATACGGCAGGGACCCGGGCCTGTCCGAGACGCTGATGGGTGAAGCGCTCAAGGGCCGCAGGGACGGCGTCACCCTCGCGACGAAGTTCGGGCACTCCGGTCGAGACATGGGGTATCCCGTCACCGGGGCGAAGGCATCCCGCACGTACGCGCGACGCGCGGTCGAGGCATCCCTCACCCGTCTGCAGACCGACTGGATCGACCTCTACCAGCTGCACACGCCCGATCCGCACACGCCCATCGAGGAGACCCTCGACGTGCTAAGCGATCTCGTGCGCGAGGGGAAGGTCCGCTACATTGGGCACTCGAACTTCTCCGGGTGGCAGATCGCCGAAGCGCACTTCGTCGCGGCCCAGCGTGCCGGCATCCCCTTCGTGTCGGCGCAGAATCATTACAGTCTGCTGGCCCGCGCGGCCGAGCGTGAGGTGCTGCCGGCCGTCGAGCGGTTCGGACTCGGATTCCTGCCGTACTTCCCGCTGCACAACGGCCTGCTCACCGGCAAGTTCAGTCGCGACCACGCGCCGGCCGACTCCCGGATCATGCGTCAGCGCCAGCATGTATGGCACGAGGCGCCGTGGGACGCCCTGGAGCAGTTCCGGGCCTTCTGCGGCGAGCGTGGCGTCACGATGGTCGAAGCGACGTTCGGGTGGCTGCTGTCGCACGAGAGCCTGTCCAGCGTCATCGCGGGCGCCACGAGCCCCGAGCAGGTGAGGGCCAACGCCGCCGCGGCGACGGCGTGGTCGCCGACGGGCGACGAGCTCGCGGCGATCGATGCCCTCTTCCCGCTCCCGGACGACCCCGGCGCGCGCGTCTGACGGCGCGCCAGCCACCCTTTGCGCCGAAGCCGCGGCGGGTGAAGCGACTAGTATGTGAGGACGCGGGGCCGACCGGTCCTGGAGCCGGCCGATGGGGAGGACAACGCGTGGTCGAGGTCTCCACCCAGTCCCGGACGGTACCGGTCCCCGGCGGAGAACTCGAGCTTTCATGGGCCGCGGCGACCGACACCGGACGTCGGCGTGAGGTCAACCAGGATGCCGTCTTCGCAGCGTTCCCGCTGTTCGTCGTCGCCGACGGAATGGGCGGGCACGTGGGCGGCGAGATCGCCAGCGCCCGCACGATCGAACGCCTGAGCGCCCTCGCCGACGCCGGCGCGGTGACGCCCAAGACGATCGAGAAGGCGCTCGCACGCGCGGTGAAAGACATCGCGGCTCACCCCGAGGCGACAGACGACGGAACGGGGACGACGATCACCGGTGTCTTCCTCGACACCAGCGGCGAGGCGCCGCACTGGGTCACTCTCAACATCGGCGACTCGCGCGTGTACCTCGTCCGAGACGGGGCGATCGTGCAGATCACGACCGACCACTCCGTGGTGCAGGAGCTCGTCGCAGCGGGGCGGCTCAGCCCAGAAGAGGCCGAGAACCACCCGTACGGCAACGTCATCACCCGGGCCGTCGGACCCAGCGAGGGTGTGACGCCCGACTACGTGCGGCTCGACGTGACAGACGGCGACCGCTTCGTGATCTGCTCCGACGGGTTGACAAAGGAGCTCACGGACTACGGCATCCGCCACTTCCTCGATGAGAACCCGGACCCCGCGGATGCGGTGGCCGCGATGCTCGACGCCGCACTCGAGAACGGTGGCCGCGACAACATCACCGTGATCGTGCTCGACGTCGGCTACCCGCAGAGCGCGGAAGGCGCCGAGGCTTCGGCGCCCGCCGCCGGCTCCTCCCCAGTCGAGGGCTGAGCGCCACTTTCCACAGATCCCTCGGCCGGCCGGGCCGGCCACCACGTTCCGCGGTGAACTGAGGTGTGCGCTCCTCCCTTGCCCCGCAGCCGTCGCCTCGGGCAGCCCTTGACCCGCTGGGTGCGGGAGGCGGGCATGCCGGGCTGGCCGAACCGGCCCACCTCGACGATGAGCCGCTGACGCTCCCACCGCCCTGGACGCCACCGCCCCGGCCGCCCCTGCCCGTCGTCGCGGCGGTCGTCCCGCTCGTGGGCGCTGTGGCCCTGTGGCTGGTCACCGGTTCGGTACTGTCACTGTGGCTGGCGCTGCTGGGCCCTTTGATCGCGGTCGCGACGATGGCTGATGCCCGCCGAGCGGCCCGCCGCGATCGCCGTCGTGCGACGGCCGACGCCGCCGCGGCACGCGAACGGGTGGCCGCTGCGGTGGTTCGACGCCATGAGATCGAGCGTCGTCGCTTATGGGCGCGGCATCCCGACGTGGCGCGCCTTGTGACGCACGACGAGGCGATCTGGCGCGCGGGCTTGGATGCGATCGGCCTGGTCGTGGGCGCCGGCGAGGTCGCGAGCCGTGTGCGTGTGGTGGGAGGAGAGGGCGATCCGGATGCCGCTGACCTGCGCCGCCGCTCCGCCCGCCTGGGCGACGGTCCGATCGTGGTCCGTGCCGACGAAGGCATCGTCGTGGTCGGTGCCGGCGCGGCGGCTGTGGCGGTGCATCGAGCGCTCGTGCTGCAGCTGTGTCTGATCGCACCGCCCGGCGAGGTGCGCATCGTGGGAGCCGCGCGCGGTTGGGCGAGCTGGACTGACGCGTTGCCGCATCGCGCGGCTTCAGCGGGCGTGGCCCTCGCGCTCCCCGGCCCGGGTGAGCAGGCGCCACCTGAGGCGCGGATCACGATCGCGCGGTGCGCGCCGGGCGAGCCTCTTCCGCCGCGTTGCGGCGCGGTGCTCACCGTCCGCTCACCGGACGCCGCCGTGCTTGAGCGCGCCGGTGAGCGTGTGCCGCTGCGTGTTGAGGCGGTCGGTGAGAGCCAGGCCGGCGAGATCGCCGCGAAGCTCGCGTCGCGTGCCGAGCACAGTCTCGGCCTCGCCCGCGGAGCGCGGGAGCCGGTGCAGCTGTCGTCCCTGGTCGCGGCCGCACCCGTGGCGGGACGGGACCGGCTTCCCGCGGTGGTGGGAGTCGCCGGCGGCGAGCCGATGATGGTCGATCTCGTCGCCGACGGACCGCATGCCGTCGTGATCGGCGTCACCGGCTCGGGCAAGAGCGAACTGCTCATCACGTGGATTCTCGCGCTGTGCGCGACGCACACCACCGACGAGGTCACCTTCCTGCTGGCGGACTTCAAGGGCGGCACCGCGTTCGACACGCTCATCGGAGTGCCGCATGTGACCGGAGTGATCACCGACCTCGACGGCGCCGGAGCGCGACGCGCGATCGAAAGCTTGCGGGCCGAGCTGCGGCGTCGCGAGGGCGCGATCGCCGGCGCCGGGGCGCGCGACATCCTCGACCCGCGGGTCGAGCTACCCCGACTGGTGGTTGTGGTGGACGAGTTCGCCGCGCTGCTGGGGGATCATCCCGAGATGACCGCCATCTTCGCCGACGTCGCGGCGCGCGGACGAGCGCTCGGGATTCATCTGATCATCGGAACGCAGCGCGCGGCCGGGGTCATCCGTGAAAACCTGCTTGCGAACTGCCCGCTCCGCGTGAGCCTGCGGGTGACCGACGCCGCCGACAGCCGAGCACTGCTCGGCACCGACGAGGCGGCACGGCTTCCGGGTGGCGTGCACGGCCGCGGCATCGCGCTCGTCCGCCGCGCCGGCGACGCCGTCCCGCAGCGTGTCACGATCGCGCTGTCCGGTCCAGATGACGTCGCTGCGGCGATTGCGCATGCCGGAGAGCGCGCGCCGCGCCGCCCGTGGCTTCCGGCGCTCCCCACCCGAGTGCGCCTCGCCGACCTCGCCGACCACGCCGACCCTGACCGCCCGCACGACCCCGCCGCTCCAGGCGTACGCGGGCAGCGGCTGCTGTTGGCGCTGGCGGACGAGCCAGCGCTGCAGCGCCAGCGCATCGTCGCGCTGAGCCCGTCGGACCGCGGCGTCCTGATGCTCGGGGGAGCCGGGTCGGGTGTCACGAACGCCCTCGAACTGATCGCGGTGCAGTCGGCGGGCGAGGTGACCCGCGTGCCGTCGGACTCCGAGGGCCTGTGGGACACCGTTGCCGCGCTCGCCGAGAGGATGCCTGCGCCTGGCACGCTGATCCTCATCGACGACCTGGACGCGTTGGCGACGCGACTGCCGTCCGAGTATGCCCAGACCGTCATAGAACGCCTGGAGACGATGATGCGACGCGCCGGCGACGCCGGAGTGCTCGTTTTGGTCGGCGCCCATCGCCTGACCGGCGCCGTGTCACGGATCGCGGACCTCATACCCCGCCGCCTCCTGCTGCCGTACGCGAACCGCACCGACCACGCAGCCGCGGGCGGAGATCCTGGGCACTTCGATCCGGATGCCGGGCCCGGCCGGGGCAGGTGGGCGGGCCTGACCGTGCAGGTCGCCCTGGCACCCGAGCGGCCGGTACCATCGGCCGCCCAGCCGTCGCCGTGGCACCCGTCCGCCCCGCTTACCGGGTTCGTGGCCCGCCGGTCTCCGGCCCCGCGCGCGGCGCTCGAGGCCTGGGAGCGACGGGGAGCGCGTCTGATCGAGGTCGACCGATACGCGTCCGATCCCGGGGACGCCGAGGGGCGGGTCGTCGTCGTCGGCGAGCCCGATGAGTGGCAGCGCCACTGGCGCCTGCTGGCCGACCTGCGCGGCGATCACGATCTCGTCGTCGACACCTCGTGTGCGGCAGAGCTGCGCCTCCTCATCAGTGTGCGCGACGCGCCCCCGTACTGCGAACCGGGGGCCGGTCGAGCCTGGCTGGTGTCAGCAGGCGCTCCGCCGGCACGCATCGTCCTGCCCCGGATCGATGCGTGAAGCGCGGCGAGTCGGGCCGGGGTGTCGGACGGCGGGTCAAACCAGGGCGTCAGCGAGGGAGGCCAGGGCCAGCTCGTGCGCCGTCGCCACGCCCGGATTCACCACTGAGCCGTCGACGACGTTCAGGCCGGCGGCGAGAGCGGGATCGGCCGCGAGCGCCGACTTCCAACCCCGGCGTGCGATCTGACGGATGTAGGGGAGCGTGGCATTGGTCAGCGCCGATGTCGACGTGTTCGGCACCGCACCGGGCATGTTCGCGACGCAGTAGAAGATGGTGCCGTGCACGGGGAAGGTCGGCTCGGCATGCGTGGTCGGATGGGTGTCCTCGAAGCATCCGCCCTGGTCGACGGCGATGTCGACCAGCACAGATCCCGGCCGCATGCGGCTGACCATCTCGTTCGTGACGAGCTTGGGCGCCTTGGCGCCGGGGATGAGCACGGACCCGATCACGAGATCGGACGAGACCACCGCGCGATCGAGGTCGAGCGGGTTCGATGCCGCCGTCTTCACACGGCCCTGGAAATGGTCGTCGAGAAAGCGGAGGCGCTGGATGTTCGTGTCGAAGATGGTCACATCGGCGCCCATGCCCGCGGCGATGTACGCCGAGTTCGCGCCCGCCACACCCCCGCCGATGACCGTGACGGTCGCCGGCCGCGTTCCGGGGACGCCCGACATCAGCAGACCGAGCCCGCCGGCCGAACGCATCAGGGTGGAGGCGCCCACCATCGGGGCGAGCCTGCCCGCCACCTCGCTCATCGGCGCGAGCAGGGGAAGCCCGCCGCCGGCCACTTGCACGGTCTCGTACGCGATGGCGGTGACGCCGTCGGCCACGAGCCGGTCGGTGAGCGCGCGATCCGCGGCCAGGTGCAGATATGTGAACAGCACGAGATCGTCGCGGAAGTGGCCGTACTCGCTCGCGATCGGCTCCTTGACCTTCAGCAGCAACTCGGCGCGTGCCCACACCTCTGCGGCGTCGCCGACCAACACTGCGCCGGCCGCCTCGTACTCGGCATCCGGCATCGACGACCCCTCGCCGGCGCCGCGCTGCACGATGACTTCGTGCCCTGCCGCGACCAGATCGTGGACGCCTGCCGGCGTCAAGGCGACCCGGTACTCGTTGTTCTTCACCTCGGTGGGGACACTGATCCTCATCGCGTGGTCCTTTCCGCTCCGCCGTTGGAGCGTTTCGGCTCCTCGTGGGAGCGCCTCAGAAGGCGGGGCGGATGGCCCCGACATCCTTCCCGCCGCCGGTCACGGCGAGCGGAAGCTTCGACATCGTCTCGGCGACATCGGCCGACGCGAGCGCGCCGTGCCGTTCGAGCAGACGCAATGCGACCGCGGTCGCGGCACGGCCGCTCCCGTCGAGCATCTTCAGCGCGACGGTCGTGCCGTCGGGAGCGACCATCACCATGACGCCCTCGGCGCCGCCCTTGGCGAAGACTCCGAGCCGCTCGATCGCGATGGTGTCGGGCCGGCCGGGACCGTCGATCGTCCACGGGTTGGCTCGGACCGCCTCGACGAGCACGCCGGCCGCGCGGTGCAGTGCGAACGGCGAGGTCTTCGAGGAGTTGCCGATGCGGTGGATCGCCCGCGCGAGACCGAACAGGGTCATGGCGTAGACGGGTGCGCCGCAGCCGTCGATAGCGGTCGCCGACGCCTTCTCGCCGATCAGGCGTTCGATCACGTCGCGGATATGCGCCTGCAGCGGATGCTCGGGGTCGAGGTATCCGGACGTGTCCCACCCGTTGACGACACAGGTCAGCAGCATCGCTGCGTGCTTGCCCGAGCAGTTCATGCGCACGCGCTCAGGCTGGCGCAGCTCTCGGACGAGCTCGTCGCGGGTGGCGGTGTCGCCCGGCCATGCCGGCGGGCAGCCCAGGGCGTCTTCGCTGACACGGGCGGCCTCGAGGATCTCGCGCACGACCGCGACATGGCGATCCGTCCCGGAGTGGCTGGCCGTCGACAGCGCGAGGCGCTCGCCTTCGAGCTGGGCACCGGCCGACACGCACGCGAGGGCCTGCAGCGGCTTGAGGCTGGAGCGGGGCAGGATCAGCGCCGACGGGTCGCCGCGCTTCTCGGCGATCGTTCCGTCGGGGGCCAGCACGATAGCGATCCCGGCGTGGCGGGACTCGATGAACCCGCTGCGTTCGACGACGGCGAGCTCGACAGCGTCGGCTGCGGCGAAGGTGTGCGGCACCCGGCAAGCCTACCGCCGGGGGCGACGGCATCCCGCATGACAGACTGTGCAGCATGTGGGGAGAGCATCGATACTCCGTCCGGACCACGTGGACCGGCGACCGCGGGACCGGCACCTCCGGCTACCGCGACTACGCCCGCGACGTGACCATCGAGGTCGACGGCAAGCCGGCGCTGCTGGCGTCGTCCGACAAGCCGTTCCGCGGCGACCCGGCGCGCTGGAACCCCGAGGACCTGCTGCTGGCGGCGCTCAGCGAGTGTCACCTGCTGTCGTACCTGCATGCGTGCGTGCAGACGGGCGTGGTGGTCGTCGGCTACGAGGACGAGGCATCCGGTCTCATGGTCGAGGACGGCCGCGGCGGCGGCGCCTTCCGCGAGGTCGTGCTGCGGCCCCGCGTGACCGTGGCGGAAGCCTCGATGACGGATGCTGCGCGTTCCGCCCACACGCAGGCCAACGCCTGGTGCTTCATCGCGAACTCCGTGAACTTCCCCGTCCGCCACGAGCCCACGATCCTCGTCGCCCCCTGAGCCCGCCCTCCGACGGGCGGAGGTCAGCGACGCTCGTGCGGCAGCACCTGCTTGATGCGCTCGATGGGGTTCTGCGCGGGCACCTCGTTGTAGGCGTGGGCCAGCTCCTGCCCCGACAGCGCGTGGATGGCCGCCATGATCTCGTCGGTCGCCGCGCGGCGGGCGCGTCCTGACGTGGCCGGGCCGTGGTGGCCGAGGTCGAGCGGCTCGCCGAACTTGACCGTGATGCGGTGTGTGAGCGACGGCATCTTGGCGCCGACCGGCATGACCTTGTCGGTGCCGATGAGGCCCACCGGCACGACGGGGGCGCCGGTCTGCAGCGCGAGGAACGCCACGCCGGTGCGTCCCTTGTAGAGGCGCCCGTCGAGCGACCGCGTCCCCTCGGGATACAGCGCGACGGCGCTGCCCTGCTCCAGAAGCGCACGCTGCTGTTCCAGGGCATCCAGGGCGGCCTGCCCCGCGCCTCGCTGCACCGGCACTGCGCCGATGGCGCTGAAGAACTGCTTCGAGACCCAGCCGCCGAGCCCCGGGCTGTCGAAGTAGCTGGACTTCGCGAGGAAGTGCACGGGCCGCGGTGCGGCGACGGGGATCGCGATGGAGTCGATGAACGACTGGTGGTTGCTTGCGAAGATCACAGGTCCCGACCTGGGGACGTTGCCGCGGCCCTGGACGTGTGGCCGGTAGACCAGGCGTGCGAGCGGGGTGAGGACGAAGCGGCCGAGCCCGTAGGTGGCACCCATGCGCCGGACCGGGCCGGTCTCGACTTCGGCGGTGGCCGCGTCGTCGGCGGCGTCGGGCACGAGGTCGGAAGTCACCCGTCGAGGGTACTCCCGATTCCATTCCCTGATCGGCATGACCGGTTCTCAGCGCGGGCAAAGGAAAGATGGGACAGGATGGAGACTCCGCTTTCCACGACTCGAGGTTCTTCCGTGCGCACTCGCTCGCTTGCCACCCTGTCCGTCGCCGCGTTGTCGGCTGTTCTGCTCGTGGGCTGCTCGGCACCGGCGAACCCGGAGGCCGACCCGACGCCATCGGCGAGTGGAGCGGTCGATCTGTGCGATGCGCAGGTTGCTCCGGGCGCCGCCTCCGACGCCGTCACCGTCGAGGGGGAGGTCGGGACGAAGTCCACCGCGACGTTCACCACACCCCTCGAGGTCGACGAACTGCAGAGCACCGCGGTGGCCGAAGGCGAGGGGGACCCGCTGGAGAACGGCGACTACGTCAACTTCGGGATCACGGCCTTCAGCGCCGAGACCGGTGAGGAGCTGGGCGCGTTGGGATATGAACCCGGCGAAGTCCTTCCACAGCCGATCAGTGCCGCGACTCCGGTCGGTCAGATCGCAGGCTGCGCCGCTCCCGGGTCCCGCTTCGTCGCCGCCTTCCCCGCCAGCGAGTCCGGTCCGGGCGAGATCTATGTGTTCGACGTGCTCAGCGTCACGCCCACCGCCGCGTGGGGGGAACCGCAGGAGCCCGTGGAAGGCATGCCGACCGTCGAGCTCGCCGAGGATGGCGCGCCGAGCGTCGAAATCCCTGCCGAGGACGCGCCCGCGGAGCTGGAGATCTCGGTTCTGAAGAAGGGAGACGGCATCGCCGTCGCCGAAGGCGACACGACGCTGCTGCAGTACTACGGGGTGGACTGGGAGACCGGCGAGAGCTTCGACGCCTCGTGGACCAACGGTGCACCGTACTCCAACCCCGGCAACCAGTACGTCCCGGGATTCGTGGACGCCCTTGTCGGCCAGACCGTCGGTTCGCAGGTGCTCGTCGTCATCCCGCCGGCCCTCGGCTATGGCGAGGCAGGCTCCAGCGAACACGAACTCGCCGGCAAGACGCTCGTCTTCGTGATCGACATCCTGGCAACGCAGCACGCCGTCGCTCAGTAACCCCCCGCTAGGCTGAGCCGATGCGGCGCGTCCTGATCCTCGGTTCGACCGGTTCCATCGGCACGCAAGCGCTCGACGTGGTGCGGGCCCACCCCCGCCGCTTCGAGGTGGTCGGGCTCGCCGCGGGCTCGGACCGGACGACCCTGGCCGCCCAGGCCGAGCAGTTCGGCGTCGAGCACACCGCGGTCGGCGCGGCCGAAGCCGAGCAACTGGTCCGTGACGTCGAGGCCGACGTCGTGCTCAACGGCATCACCGGATCGGTCGGCCTGGGGCCCACGCTCGCGGCGCTCGAGACCGGGCGCACACTCGCTCTGGCGAACAAGGAATCGCTCATCGTCGGCGGCGACCTGGTCACGGCGATCGCGCGCCCGGGCCAGATCGTGCCCGTGGACTCCGAGCATTCCGCGCTCGCGCAGGCGCTGCGCTCGGGGGAAGCCGAAGAGGTCCGCAGGCTCGTGCTGACGGCATCCGGCGGTCCTTTCCGCGGTCGCAGTCGCGCGTCGCTCGCCGACGTCACGCCGTCCGAGGCGCTCGCGCACCCGACGTGGGACATGGGCCTGATGGTGACGACCAACTCCGCGACGCTCGTGAACAAGGGGCTCGAGGTCATCGAGGCGCACCTGCTGTTCGGCGTGCCGTACTCCGAGATCGAGGTCGTCGTGCATCCGCAGTCGATCGTGCACTCGATGGTGGAGTTCGTCGACGGCTCCACGATCGCACAGGCCTCGCCGCCCGACATGCGTCTGCCGATCTCGCTCGGGCTGGACTGGCCCCACCGTGTGGCCGGTGTCGGCCGCCCTCTCGATTGGACGACGGCGTCGTCCTGGACGTTCGAGCCGCTGGACGACGACGCCTTCCCGTCGGTGCGGCTGGCCAAGCGCGTCGGGCGTGCCGGCGGGACGTTCCCCGCCGTCTTCAACGCCGCGAACGAGCAGGCCGTCGAGGCCTTCCACGACGGGCGCCTGAGTTTCCTCGGCATCGTCGACACGGTCGAGCGGGTGGTCGACGCGCACGAGGCGCCCGATGTCCTCACTCGCGAGGCGCTCGCCGAGGCTGAGACCTGGGCCCGCCGCACCGCCGACAAGGCGATCGCCGCGCACGACTGATCCCGCGCTCCAGCGCGGCCCAGCGGTCAAGCGGGGGGATACACCGGACGCAGGGGATCGGATGCCGGGGTCTCGTGCTGCGGATACGGCACCGGCCAGTGCGGCTCGGGCACGGGCCAGCCCGCCTCGCGCAGAGCGCGACGTGACAACTCGCGCGCCGAGTACGGCGTGCGGACACCGCGGATGTCGCGGTAGTCCTGGTGCCCCGGCCCTGCCCACAGGATCGCGTCACCGTCACCCACGAGCGCGACCGCCTCGATGATCGCCCGTTCCGGCGGCGAGAACTCGAGGATCTCGGCATCGGGCTGCGCGCGCCGTGCCCCCTCGATCAGGGTCGCGCGGATCGAATCAGGATCCTCGAAGCGCGGGTGGTGGTCGGTGACCACGAGGATGTCGCTGCCCTCGACGGCGGTGCGGCCCATGTCGTGGCGCTTGGTCGCGTCGCGGTCGCCGTCGGCGCCGAACAGCATCACGACCTTGCCCGGGGTGACCCGCCGGACCGCCGAGAGCGTCTTCTCGAAGGCGTCGGGGGAGTGGCCGAAGTCGACGTAGACCGCGGGCCCGGACTCGCCCGAGACGAGCTCGGTGCGCCCGGGCAGGTAGGCCTCGATACGCTGCCCGTCGAGTGCCCCGGCGATGCGCTCCCAGGTGTACCCGCCCTCGAGGATCATCACGATCGCGAGCCCGGCATTCGCGGCCATGTGCCGCCCGATGACGGGGACGAGCGTCGTGATCGTCCGGCCGTCACGGGCGGTGAGGCGGAATTCGGTGCCGGCCTGTCGCTCGTCGAGGATGTCCACCACCCAGTCCGCGCCGGCCGCAGCATCCGGATCCGACGCGAGCGCGGGCGTTCCGACAGTGACGGTCGGCACCGCGCTGCGCGAAACCACCTCCCAGCCGGGAGCGGAGTCGACGCACACGACCGCGTGGCGGGCACGGTCGGGGCGGAACAGCGGGAGCTTCGCCTCGAAGTACTCGCGCATGTCGGCGTAGTCGTCGAGGTGGTCGTGCGTCAGATTGGTGAAGCCGGCGACGTCGAACACGATGCCGTCCACGCGCCGGCGGCTGAGCGCCTGCGCGCTCACCTCGACCGCGACGGCCTCGACGCCGCGCTCGCGCATGAGGGCGAGGAGGGCGTGCATCTCGTACGCCTCCGGCGTGGTGAGCCGCGACACCACCACCTGACCGGCGATGTGGCGCTCGGCGGTCGACGAGAGCCCCGTGGTGGCGCCGAGCTGCTCGAGGATGCCCTCCAGCAGGTGCGACACGCTGGTCTTGCCGTTGGTGCCGGTGGTGCCGAAGAGGATCGGAAGGTGGTCGTCGCGGCCGGTGTTGTACACCCACGCCGACAGGTCGCCGAGCGCGGCCCGCGGATCGTCGACCAGCAGCACCGGCAGCCCGCTCGCGGCGGCGAGGTCGGCGCCGGTGGAGTCCGTCACGATCGCGATCGCCCCCTTGGCGGCCGCCAAGGGGGCGAACTCGGCGCCGTGGCGGTTCAGGCCCTTGACGGCGACGAAGACGTCGCCGGGCCGCAGGTCGGCGGTGGCGAGGGTGATTCCCGTGAGTGTGACGCCTGACAGCTCGCCGCGCGTTGCCGTGGCGAAACGCGCCGCGAGATCCGCGAGGGAGTGAGTCGGCGGCGCGTCCGGGCGGAGCACGGGGGGAAGGTTCGAGGGCGCGTCGGTCGGCATGGCGCATCCATCTTCTCATTCACGTGCGCCCGCGCACGTCGCTGTTGTTGGCCGGTCAGCTCCGGCGGGCGCGGCCCCGCACGAGCACCACGACGAGGGCGGCGAGGCCGGCGACGAGACCGCCGGCGGCGAGCCAGCGCGCGACCGGGTCGGCGTCGCTCGCGCCCGAGGACGCGGTTCCGGATGCCTCGGCTGCAGTGGTATCTCCCGAGGTCTCAGTTTCGTCACCAGCCGAGACCTCGGCGTCGTGGTCGTGGGTGGCGGTCTCGTGGGCGACCGGGCCGACCTCGACCAGCGGCGCAGGAGCGTCCAGGTCGTGCGGATCCTCGCCTTCGTCGGCGACCTGGGTCCATGCCGTCTCACCCGTGGCGCAGGTCTGGGTCACCGGGAAAGCGATCGTCGTGCCGGCGGCGGCCTCGTCGAAGAGCACGTCCATCGAGACCGTCGCCTTGAGGTGATCGGCGATGGGAGTGTCGGCCGTGTACACGACCCGGGTCGGCACGCCGTTGCCGGCGTCCTCGCGGGTGATCGTCCAGCCGCCCTGCACGATCGGGGTGACGTTGCCGACTCCCTCGGGGATGTCGATCACCAGTGCTGTGGTGGGGGAGCCATCACAGCCGTGCGAGAACGAGAACGTCAGGGTCTCGGTGCCACCGGCGGACGCCGTACCCGGATCGACATGGACGTGGGCCGAGGCGGCGAGCGGCACGCCCACGGCGAGGGCGATGCCGGCCGCGGCGCCGATCACGAGGCGGGCGGTACGCGCGCGGGGGCGGGGAGCAGGAGCGGAAGTGGTGTTCATGGGTCATCTTTCGTCTTGGCGCGCAGGGACGATTCACTGCGCGGCGATGCGGAAACTCCGGCCCGCGTCCGAAGAGTTCGGGGAACAGGGCGGGCCGGCGGGGGCGTGCGGGGCTCAGCGCACCGCGAAGACGAGCGACGGCGGGCCTCGTCGCGACAGCCCCGACAGGGCGATCCGCAGCCGACGCAGGGGTTGCGCGACTCTCGAGACGAGGCGTGGGACCGGGGGGCGGGGCGCGATCGCGCGGGCGCGCGAGAAGAGGGAACGGATGCCACGACCCAGGGCACGCAGCATCCGTTCGCCGACGTAGAGGGCGAGCATCGTGGCGATCGCGGCGAGCAGGTGACCCGTGGTCATCGGGCCGTCGGGGAGGACGGCAGTCGCGGTGCCTGTCAGGGCGTGGTGATGCGCGTGCGCGGCCGGGGTCGCGGCGGGATCGGCGCCGGCAGTGAACGCGAAGGCCACGTGGAACAGGACCTGGCTCACGAGCACGGCGCTCGCGACACGCCACATCGACAGGGCGCGACCGATCAGGGCGGTGGCGAACGGTGCGCCGAGGATGGCGACGGCGCCCACCAGCAGCGGCGCAGGAGCGCCCCCACCGGCCAGTGTGTGCGCGGTCGCGGCCACGACGGCTGCGACGGCGGCCGTGGCGGTGCCGCGCAGGGCGCGCACATGGCGTGGGCTCACGGTTCCTCCTGGCTCGAGCTTACGTGAGGCGCTGACGGGCTCGATTCCGTCAAACCGCTCGCCGGCGGCCGCGGTCACACCCAACTCAAAGCCGCACGCGGGTACCGTGTGCGTGTGGAAGCTCTTGCGTTCGTCATCGGCGTCGTGCTCATGGTCGTGGGCCTCGCCGTGTCGATCGCACTGCACGAACTGGGCCACCTGTGGCCGGCCAAGAAGTTCGGGGTGCGTGTCGGCCAGTACATGATCGGGTTCGGCCCGACCCTCTGGTCGCGGCGCATCGGCGAGACCGAGTACGGCGCGAAGGCCATTCCGCTCGGCGGCTACATCTCGATGGCGGGCATGTACCCGCCGTCGCCCGAGGAACGGGCCCGAGAGGCTGCGGCATCCGGATCCGATACCGCTGCGCGGCCGGGCCGAGCCGGCGGCGGCTTCTTCGCGACGATGGTGCAGGATGCACGCGCGGCCAACGACGAGACGCTCCACGGTGACGACGACCGGCGGGTGTTCTACCGGCTGCCCGTGTTCAAGCGCGTGATCGTGATGCTCGGCGGCCCGGTCATGAACTTCCTCTTCGCGATCGTGCTGTTCTCGATCCTGGTCACCGGAATCGGGGTGCAGACGGCCACCACCACGGTCGCCTCACTCTCGGAGTGCGTGCCCGCGACCTTGACATCCGAGTGCGCCGCGTCGGATCCGGCCGCTCCTGCCGCTGCGGCGGGCATCGAGCCGGGCGACACGATCCTCTCGGTCGACGGGCAGCCGGTGGACGACTTCGCCGAGGCGTCCGCGGTCATCCAGGAGGGCGCCGGGGATCCGCTCACCCTCGTGGTCGAACGTGATGGCTCCGAGCGGACACTCACGGTGCAGCCGGCGACCACCGAAGCGTCCGTGACGGCCCCGGATGGCACGACCACCACCGATGAAGTCGGGTTCGTCGGCATCAGCCCGACCGTCGAGTACGTGCGTCAGCCGATCTGGGGCGGCGCGCAGGCGGCCGTCGACCAGGTCGGCGCCGTCGCCGGCATCCTGTGGCAGCTTCCGGTCAAGGTCTGGGAGACCGGCGTCGATCTGGTGACCGGACAGGAGCGCGATCCCAACGGTCCGCTCAGCGTGGTCGGGGCCGGCCGCCTGTCGGGCGAAGTCGCCGCCGCGGACTCGCCGGTGCTCAACCGGGTCGCCGGCTTCCTCGCCCTCCTCGCGTCGTTGAACATCGCGCTGTTCGTCTTCAACCTGATCCCGCTGCTGCCCTTGGACGGCGGTCACATCGCGGTGGCATTGTGGGAGGGCATCAAACGGGTATGGGCGAAGATCTTCCACCGCCCCCCGCCGAAGCCCGTCGACGCCACCAGGCTGGTTCCGCTCACGTTCATCGTGGTGATCGCCCTCATCGGCATGGGAGCGGTGCTGATCCTGGCCGATATCTTCAACCCGATCTCGCTGTTCTGAGCGGGATGCCTCGCTCAGGTCCGAACGGGGGCAAGGGCGTGAGCGACCACGCGCTCGAGGGTCGTCATGCCGTCGCGCGACAGAATCGACTCGAGGTGGCCCTGCACCGAGGCGTAGCCCGGCCCCCGCAGCGCATACACGTCGCCTGTCTCGGGGTCGGCGGCGATCTCGGTCTCACCGGCTCGCCCCTGTTCGGCCGGGACGCGCGCGGTGAAGGTGTTGTAGAAGCCGATGGATGCCGGCGTGCCGAACACGTCCACCGTCTTCTGCAGGCCCTGGTGCGGCGCAGCGAGCGGTGCCAGGCCCAGACCCAACGAGCGGGCGAGGATCTGGTGGCTGAGGCACACCGCGAGCAGTGGCCGGCCGGCGGCCCGCCGGCGCCGCACGAGTTCGCGCATGCGCTTCATGCGGTCGCTCGCAGGGTCGCGCGGGTCGCCAGGACCAGGGCCGCATACGAGGAGCTCGGCGGCGTCGACCTGCTCGTCGGTGACCTGACTCCACGGCACGATCCGGGCGTCCAGACCGAGATGCCGCAGCTGATGGGCGAGCATCGTGGTGAAACGATCCTCGGCGTCGACGACGAGCGCCGATCGGCCGGCGAACGGCCCGGGCTCACCCGATCCCTGCGGGTTGAGCCAGAACTCTGCGAGCCGCGCATTGCGAGAGGCGAGCAGCGCCGCGATCGCCGGGTCGTCGGCGAGGCGGCGCGGTTGCGGGGCGGGCGCGTCTTCGTCGACGGCAGCGGTGTCGACGACGGACGCGACGGCGGCGGCCTGGGCAGCCCGCTCGGCGGCGGCATCGCGGGGAACGGCGCCGATCGCGCCCAGCACGCCCGCCGCCTTGCCGTGGGTCTCGCCCACCTCGCCGTAGGGGTCTGAGTGACGCACGAGGGTGGCGCCGACCGGCACCCGCAGGCGACCGTTCTCGAGATACGCCGTGCGGATGAGGATGGGCGCGTCGAGGTCGTGCGTCGGTCCGTCGGGCTCGCCGCCCTCGGCAGGCGAATCCGGATGCCGCGGCGTGAACAGCGCGGCCACGCCCGAGTAGTACCCGCGCGGCGACTTCTCGTGCCGCGTGATGACCGTGCACGCGTTCTGCATCGGCGAGCCCGTCACCGTCGGGGCGAACATCGTCTCGCGCAGGATCTCGCGCGGGTCCAGGCGACTGCGTCCGCGCAGCACGTACTCGGTGTGGGTGAGCCGCGACATCTCCTTCAGATGCGGACCGGTGATCCGGCCGCCGTCCGAGCACACCGCGCTCATCATCTTGAGCTCTTCGTCGACCACCATGAAGAGCTCCTCGGTCTCCTTGGTGGACTCGAGGAACTCCGAGAGCGTCTCGGCGGTCGCACCGCCCGCGGGATGACGGAATGTTCCCGAGATCGGGTTCATGGTCACGGTGCTATAGCCGGGGGCCGCGGGCGAGCCGCCCCGCGCGCTCACGTGCGCCTCGGGGCTGGCGCCGACCGCGACGTGGCCGGGCGTGACGACGGCGAACGTCCAGTACGCGCCGCGCTCGTGCTCGAGCAGAGCGCGGAACCACGTCAGGGCGGCGGTCGCGGCATCCGTCGTCACTCCCGCGGTGAAGTCGCGGCGGATCACGAAGTTGGCGCCTTCGCCGCGGCCGATCTCGTCCGAGATCACCCGTCGCACGATGTCGGCGTATTCGTCGTCGGGGATGTCGAAGCCGGGCTCGTGGAGCGGGACGGGCGTGGTGGGCAGCTGGGCAAGCGCATCGTCGCGATCGATCGCGAAGCGCTCGCCGACGATGAGACAGCGCAGCGGGGCGCCGTCGTCGTGGCACTCGAACCCGCGCTCGCGCACCTGGCGGAACGGCACGAGCGCGAGGACTTCGCGCGGAGCCCCGTCGGCGCCGGTCAGGGGGATGTCGGCGAGGAGCTCCAGGTCGACGACCTCACCGGTGAGAACCTCGACGGTGACGCCGTCGCGGGCGATGAGGGCGAACGGGATGCCGCTGTCGGCGATCTCGCGGAGCGAAGGGTGGGTGAGCCCGGTCATGGCGGTGGTTCTTTCGTCGTGGGGCGGTGTCCCGTACGAAAAAGAAGACCGCCCTCGGGGGCGGTCGGAGTCGCGCGAAACCCACCGCCTACGCGGTGAGCCACCAGGTGAGGTGTGCGGACATGCGCCGAACCTACCACAGGCCCACGCCGCGGCTCAGCCGCGATCAGCGCGTGACGCGTTCCAGCATCGCGGCGCCGTGGCGCCACCCGACCGTCTCGTACCCGACCACCACGACGGCCGGCGAGCAGGCGATGAGGATCATTCCGAGTCCCAGCGATGCGCCGAGGGCGACGGCCGCGACCCCGGCGGCCAGCATCAGCACGACGCCGAGATACAGCCACAGATGGAACGGATCGAGCTGTTGCACCATGAACGCGTAGAGCCCGAACAGCAGGGTCTCGAACGCGAGCACCGGGATGGCGATCGAGGTTGCCGCGAAGACGGCGTCGACATGCGCCTCGTGAGCGATCACGTTCGCTGCCACGTGCAGTCCGGCCCCGACGGCGACGAGGGAGCCGAACAGGGCCATCTGGAGGTATCCCCACAACCACGCACGGCCGCGGTGGTGCTCGAGGATCGCGCCCCACGGAATCGCGAAGTACATCCACCACATCCCGAACGTCAGAGCCACTCCGCTGAAGGCGATGACCGCGGTCTCGAGCGTCCACCCCTGCTCCGAGACCAGTGCGGAGATCGTGAGGATCGTGCCGAGGATGACCTCTCCCAGCGTGATGATGACGAGCAGTCCGTATCGCTCGGCGATGTGGTGGGCATGCCACGGCGTGCGCCCGAAGCGCAGCTCGGCGAACATGGGGCCCGCCATCTCGAACAGCGCCAGCAGCGCCGCGAAGAGGAGTGTCGTGCCGACCGGCAGGCTCAGGAAGATGAGGACGATCCACCCCACCTGCGCGATCGATATGTTCACCGCGTAGGCGATGCAGGTGCTGCGCCGCTTCGGGTCGTGACGGGCCGCCCGCAGCCACAGCGCGACCGTCGCGACACGCATGACCACGTAGCCGGCGACCATCACGGTGTTGTCGAGGTGTGCGCCCGCCTCGATCGAGTGGAAGACGTCCGGCACGCCGAGGGCCACCACGAGGACGCCGATCATCACCACCATCGTCGCGAGTCGGAAGAAGATGTCGTCGGTGTCGTAGCCCGATGCCAGCCACGAGTAGTTGATCCACGCCCACGCGACGGCGAAGGTCGTGAACGCCAAGCCGATCACCGCGTTGGCGACATGCCCGAGTTCCAGCAGGTGCGCCGTCTGAGTTCCGATCTGGCTGAACGCCACCACGAAAACGAGGTCGAACAGCAGCTCGAGAGGGGTCGCCGCGCGATGCGCCTGATGCGGATCGCGTCCCGTCATGCGTGTCAGGTGGTGGCTCAGGCTCATGCCGGGAAGATACACCGCGCACGCGGCCTGACTGCGACGCGGCATGCGATCAGCTCACCGCCAGCCGGTGCACATGCACCGCGCGTAGGCTGGAGGACGTGCCAGCCGTGAATCTCGGGATGCCCAAGGTCCCCGAAACTCTCGCCCCCCGCCGCAAGAGCCGACAGATCAAGGTCGGCAAGGTGCTCGTCGGGGGAGATGCTCCCGTCAGCGTCCAGTCGATGACGACCACGCCGACCACGAACATCAACGCGACGCTGCAGCAGATCGCCGAGCTCACCGCGTCGGGTTGTGAGATCGTGCGCGTCGCGGTGCCGTCGCAGGACGACGCCGATGTGCTGCACATCATCGCCAAGAAGAGTCAGATCCCCGTGATCGCCGACATCCACTTCCAGCCGAAGTACGTCTTCCAGGCGATCGACGCCGGCTGCGCCGCGGTGCGGGTGAACCCGGGTAACATCCGCAAGTTCGACGATCAGGTGGGCGAGATCGCGGCGGCTGCCAAGGCGGCCGGCGTATCGCTGCGCATCGGTGTGAACGCGGGATCGCTCGACCCGCGCCTGCTGCAGAAGTACGGCAAGGCGACTCCCGAAGCGCTCGCCGAGAGCGCGCGGTGGGAGGCGAGCCTCTTCGAAGAGCACGACTTCCACGACTTCAAGATCTCCGTCAAGCACAACGACCCCGTCATCATGGTGCAGGCCTACCGCCTGCTGGCTGGGATGGGGGACTGGCCGCTCCACCTGGGAGTGACCGAGGCCGGACCCGCGTTCCAGGGAACCATCAAGAGCGCCACGGCCTTCGGCATCCTTCTCGGCGAAGGGATCGGCGACACCATCCGCGTCTCGCTGTCGGCGCCGCCCGCCGAAGAGGTCAAGGTCGGCCATCAGATCCTGCAGTCGCTCAACCTGCGCGAGCGCAAGCTCGAGATCGTGTCGTGCCCGTCGTGCGGTCGCGCGCAAGTCGACGTGTACTCACTGGCCGACAACGTCACCGAGGGTCTGAAAGACATGACCGTGCCGCTGCGGGTGGCCGTCATGGGCTGCGTCGTGAACGGCCCGGGCGAAGCGCGAGAGGCCGATCTCGGTGTCGCCTCGGGCAACGGCAAAGGCCAGATCTTCGTGAAGGGCCAGGTCATCAAGACCGTGCCCGAGGCCGAGATCGTCGCGACCCTCATCGAAGAGGCGAACCGCATCGCCGAAGAGATGGGTCCTGCGGCGCCCGTCGGCACGGCTCAGGTCGTCACGAGCTGAGACCGTGGCGTCCATCGAAGCCTGACCTTCGGCCCCCTCACTACACCGGCTCGAACGAGACCGTGCCGGTCGCGATGGCGCTGGCGAGCAGCCGCACGCGGACAGATTCGCCCGGCGCGCCGAAGACGCCGTCGACGGATGCCTCCACCGCCGGGTCGGTCAGCTGGATGCGGGTGTGCGCGGTGCTCTGCGCGAGGACGACCGCGTCGAACTCGTCGCCGATCCGCCCGGCGAGCAGTGCCGCCTCGATCCGGTCGATCGTGCCCGACTCGAGGCGGCCGGCGAGCCCGGAGCTGGACGCCATCGCGCGTGGCAGCGAGCCGAGCGAGGCGCGCGCCCACGCCGGCACGTCCGCTCCGCGCGAGATCGCCTCGCAGATCACCAGCCCCCAGCGGTCGACCAGCCGCCTCAACGGCGCGGTCACGTGCGCATACGGCGCGGCCAGCGCCGCCTGCATCCGCTGCTCCGGGGCGGCGCCGTCGAACGCTTCATACCCCGCGCCGCGAAAGAGGGATGCCGCATCCTGCAGGACGGCGAGCGCCCTGGGGTCTCCGCGGTCGAGGCTGCGGAGGTATTCCCCATACTCGAGGCTCTTGGCCCACGGGAGGCCGAGGAGCTCGGTCTGCCTGCGGAAGGCGGCCACCGCCTCCGGCGGCGCCGGTGGCATCGTGCGGAGGATCCCGATGCCCGCGTCGAGCATGATGCGGGCGGCGGCCATGCCGGTCAGCAGTGAGAGCTGGGCGTTCCAGTCCTCGACCGGCAGGGGCATCCGTCGTTCCAGGTCGTATCCGCCGTCGGTGAGCACGACCTCCTGGTCGGGCGCGTTCAGCGACGCCCCTCCCCGCGCGGCCTCCTGAGCGACGAGCGCCCGGCCGATGTCGGGGAGCGGCGCCAGTCCCTCGGGGGCGCCGCCATTCTCCAGCGCGCGCTGCGCTTCGTCGTACGTCCACTGCTGCCGCGACCGGATCAGCGCGCGGGTGAGTGTCGTCTCGCGCAGCGCCCCGTCGGCGTCGAGCGCGAACCGCCACACGAAGGCGCGCCTCGTGCGGTGGGGAAGCAGCGATCCGGCATCCTCCGATATGACCGGCGGATGCAGGGGCACGCGGCCGTCGGCGGCGTACAGCGTCTGCCCCCGCCGACGGGCTTCGATATCAAGAGCACCGCCGGGAGCGACGAAGAACGGCACATCGGCGATCGCATAGCGCACGGTGAACCCGGCCGCAGTAGCCGTCAAGTGCATTGCCTGGTCGAGATCGGTCGAGCCGGCCGGATCGATGGTGAAGAACTCGACGTCCGTCAGATCGGGCAGTTCGCCGAGCGGTTCGGCCGCAGCTTCGCGTGCCTCGGCCTCGACGTCGGCGGGAAACGCCTCTGTGACATCGAGCTCCGCACGCAGGTTCGCGAGGGCCGCTGCCAGCTCGCTCTGCGCCGCCGAGGGGGACAGTCGTGCCGTGCGACGCGTCATGCCCCCGACCCTACCGAGGCGCGCCGACGCCGCGATCCGCTACCGTCGGGAATCTCATGAGCGACACGCACACCCGCGCACCATTGTCCCGCCCGATCGTCGCCGGGATCGTCACCGCACTGGTCGGCGTCACGAGCTCGTTCGCGGTCGTCCTCACCGGCCTCGACGCCGTCGGCGCATCGAGCGCACAGGCCGCGAGCGGGCTGCTGGTGCTCTGCCTCACGATGGGGACGGCCGGCATCGTGCTCGCGTGGCGGTACCGGATGCCGATCACGGTGGCGTGGTCGACCCCCGGGGCGGCCGTGCTCGCGACGACGGGCGCTGTCGAGGGCGGCTGGCCTGCGGCCGTCGGCGCCTTCTTCGTGACGTCGGGACTGATCCTCCTGACCGCGCTGTGGCCGCAGCTCGGACGCCTCATCGCGCGCATCCCTCCGTCGATCGCGCAGGCGATGCTGGCCGGGGTTCTGCTGCCGCTGTGCCTGGCTCCGGTGACGGGCATCGTGGCAAACCCGTGGGGCGTGGTGCCGGTGATTCTCACGTGGCTGGTCTTCGTCCGGCTCGCGCCGCGCTGGGCCGTGCCGCTGGCGTTCGTCGCGGCATCCGCCGTCGTCGGCGTGCACGTCGTGACCACCGGAGCGGTGATCGATCCCGCGGTCTTCGTGCCCCGACTCGATTTCACCGCGCCGACGCTCACCTTCGGCGCCGTCGTCGGGCTCGCGCTGCCGCTGTTCCTGGTCACGATGGCCTCGCAGAACGTGCCGGGCGTCGCGATCATGCGCAGCTTCGGCTACGAGGTGCCATGGCGTCCGGCGATGCTGGTCACCGGCCTCGGCACCGCGCTGGGTGCTTCCGCAGGCGGCCACGCCATCAACCTCGCCGCGATCAGTGCGGCGCTCGCCGCGGCGCCCGACGCCGACCCCGACTCGAAGCGTCGGTGGGTCGCGGGCGTGTCTACCGGCGCCAGCGGGATCGTGCTCGGCGGCCTGTCGGCCGCGCTCGTGGCTCTCGTCGTGGTGGCGCCGGACGCTGTCATCCCCGCCGTCGCCGGCATCGCACTGTTCGGCGCCTTCGGGGGTGCTGTCCAGCAGGCCATCGACGACCCGGGGGAGCGCCTGCCCGCGGTGGTCACCTTCCTCGTGGCAGCGTCGGGCATCGCGATCGCCGGCGTGAGTGCCGCGTTCTGGGCTCTGGTCGCGGGCCTCGTGGTGCGCGAGGTGCTGCACGTGGGCCGTCGGTCGCGCTGACCCGGCCCCGCCGGACGTCAGTGGAGGGCGCCTGTCGGGATAGAGGCATCCTCGGTCAGGTCGAGGCTCGTGCGCACCGCGATCTCGAGGGCACGGACGATGTCGGCGAGCGGAAGCGTCGCCACCTCGGACGTCGGCGCGTGCTCGGCAGACCAGGGGACATGGATGAATCCCGCGCGGGAATCGGATGCCGCCACCTCGAGGGCCGTGAAGAACACGTGGTTGCAGACGAAGGTGCCGGCGGTGTGCGAGACCTCGGCAAGGATTCCCGCGTCCGAGAGGCGACGCGCGATCTCTTTCACCGGCAGGGTCGCGAAGCGCGCGGTCGGGGCGCCCTCGATGCTGGGCACGTCGACCGGCTGCACACCGTCGTTGTCGGGAATGCGCGCGTCGATGAGGTTCACCGCGATCCGCTCGACGCCGATGGCGGCGCGGCCCTCGGCGAGACCGGTCGCGATGACGACGTCCGGGCGGTGTTCGGCGACGAGCTCACGCAGGCGCTCAGCGGCTCCCGCGAACGTGACCGGCAGCACGGTGGTCACGAGGTCCTCCGGACCGCTCCAGCGTGCCGACATCTCGCGAACGGCGTCGCCCGAGGGATTGGTCGGGTCTCCGCCGAACGGCTCGAACCCGGTGAGGAGCACTGTGGTCACCCCGCAAGCCTAGGCCGACCGCGAACGCCGGCCCCGATGCGAGCCGCATCACCCGACCGAGGCGGGCCGCGGCATCCGGCCGCCCTAGACTTGACCCTCGTGGTCACCCGTCTGTCGCACTTCTTCCTCCGCACGCTTCGCGAAGACCCCGCCGATGCGGAGGTCACGAGCCATCGGCTGCTCGTGCGCGCCGGCTACATCCGGCGCAACGCGCCCGGCATCTTCGCGTGGCTGCCGCTGGGGCTGAAAGTCAAAGCGAGGATCGAGAAGGTCATCCGCGACGAGATGGCGGCCGCGGGCGCCTACGAAGTGCACTTCCCCGCTCTGCTGCCGCGGGAGCCGTACGAGGCGTCGGGCCGGTGGGAATCCTACGGCGACGGCATCTTCCGGCTGCAGGACCGGAAGGGCGCCGACTATCTGCTCGCGCCGACGCACGAGGAGATGTTCACCCTCCTCGTGAAGGACCTGTACTCGTCGTACAAGGACCTGCCGCTGGCGATCTACCAGATCCAGGACAAGTACCGCGATGAGGCACGTCCTCGCGCCGGGCTGCTGCGTGGTCGCGAGTTCACGATGAAGGACGCGTACTCGTTCGACTACACGGACGAAGGGCTGGATGCCTCCTACCAGCGCCAGCGCGACGCCTACGAGCGCATCTTCCAGAAGCTGGGCCTGGAGTATGTGATCGTGCAGGCCGACAACGGACTGATGGGCGGCGCTCGTTCCGAGGAGTTCCTGCACCCGACTCCGGTCGGGGAGGACACCTTCGTTCGCTCAGCCGGCGGGTATGCCGCCAACGTCGAGGCGTACACGACCACTGCGCCCGCTTCGATCCCGTTCGACGGGATCGGTGCGCCGGTCATCTTCGACTCGCCGAACACCCCGACGATTCAGACGCTCGTGGACCACGCGAACGCCCACCTGGACGCCCCGGCGCCGGGCATCGCCGGCCCCTCGACCGACGGAGTGGCCGAGTGGACGGCCGCCCACACCCTCAAGAACGTCGTGCTCGCACTGACGCACCTCGACGGTTCGCGGGAGCTTGTCATCGTCGGGCTCCCCGGCGACCGCGACATCGACGACAAGCGCGTCGAGGTCGCCTTCGCGCCGGCGGTCGTCGAGCAGGCCACCGAGGCAGACTTCGAACGCCACCCGCTGCTGGTCAAGGGATACATCGGGCCGTGGTCCGAGACGGGGCCGATCCTCGGTGAGGAGTCGGCCACCGGCATCCGCTACCTGCTGGATCCGCGCGTCGTGGACGGCACCGCGTGGGTCACCGGCGCCAACATCGACGAGAAGCACGTCCACACCCTGGTGGCCGGGCGCGACTTCACCGCAGACGGATTCGTGGAGGTGGCCAGTGTTCGAGCCGGTGACCCCGCGCCGGATGGCTCCGGCCCGGTCGAGCTGGCGCGCGGCATGGAGATCGGTCACGTCTTCCAGCTGGGGCGGTTCTTCGCCGAGACTCTGGGCCTGAAGGTCCTCGACGAGAACGGCAAGCTCGTCACCGTGACGATGGGCTCCTACGGGATCGGCGTCACCCGCATCCTCGCGATCATCGCCGAGCTGAACAACGACGAGAAGGGCCTGATCTGGCCGGCGTCGGTGGCGCCGTTCGACGTGCACGTGGTGGCCACCGGTCGCGAGCCCGTCGTGTTCGAGGTGTCGGAGCAGCTGACGGCCGAGCTCGAGGCATCCGGTCTCGATGTTCTCTATGACGACCGCCCGAAGGTCTCGCCCGGCGTGAAATTCGGCGATGCCGAGCTGGTGGGCGTGCCCCAGATCGTGATCGTCGGCCGCGGCGCGGCTGACGGGCAGGTGGAGCTGTGGGACCGCCGCACCGGCGACCGCGAGGTCGTTCCGGTGGCGGAAGTGGCTGTGCGGCTCGCGGCGCGCTGACGCCGCCCACAGCCCGGGATCGAGCCCGCACCGCGCGTCGACGTGCAACGCTGGAGGCATGCACGACGATGCCGCAGTGACTTCCGAGGTGACCGACGATCTGCGCCGCGTGATCGCGGACGCCGGCATCACCGAGAACATCGACCTCGTCGCCCGGATTCTGGTGACCGGTGTCGGCCTCGGGCTCGATGAGGCGAACCGCCTCGACCTGAAGATCACGACAGCCGCGCTCACCGAGATGCGCGCGGCGTTCCGCCTCTTCGCGCCGTACGAGGACGTGCCCAAGGTCACGATCTTCGGCTCCGCCCGCACACTCCCGGAGCAGCACGTCTACCGTGCCGCCGCCGAAGTCGCCCGAGCGCTCGCCGAGAGCGGGTGGATGGTGGTCACGGGGGCCGGCCCGGGCATCATGCAGGCCGCGGCGGAAGGGGCAGGACCTGACCGCTCGCTCGGTGTGTCGATCCGGCTGCCGTTCGAGGAGAAGCCCAACGCCGTCATCGCCGCCAATGCGCGCAACGTGGCGATGAAGTACTTCTTCACCCGCAAGCTGATGCTGGTCAAGGAGTCCCACGGCTTCGTGTGCGTGCCCGGCGGATTCGGCACGCTGGACGAGCTGTTCGAACTGCTCACCCTGCAGCAGACCGGCAAGGCCGAGCCCACCCCGATCGTGCTGCTGGACGAGCCCGGCGGCATGTTCTGGCGCGGCCTGCAGCGCTTCGTCGACGAGCAGCTCGTGGCCGGCCGCGTGATCTCGCCCGGCGACTTCGACCGCGTCCTGGTCACCGACTCGGTGGAGGCGGCGGCGCGCGAGATCACCGACTTCTGGCGCAACTACGATTCGCTGCGCTGGGTCGGTGATCGTCTGGTGCTGCGCGTACGGGCCGAGCCCACCGACGCCGAGGTCGAGAGCCTCAACGAGCGGTTCGGCCCCCTCATCCTCTCCGGACGCATCCAGCGCCGCGGCGCCCTGCGTCGCGAGCGGGATGACGATGACCGCGTCGATCTGCCGCGCCTGGTGCTGCGTCTCAACCAGGTGCACGTCGGCGAGCTGCATCGCCTGATCCGTGCCGTCAACAGCCTCGACTCCGCCCCGAAGGGGCCGGCCCGCGCCGCCTGACGCGTCATCCGCACCGCGCTTCGCCGATGGCGAGAGCGGGTGGATGCCGCATGAGCGCGCTCTCATCGGCTCGTCGCGTTCCGTTCACCCGGCGTTTCGGAGCGTGTTCGCGGACGCGAGGATCCTGACGGCCATCCGAACGTCAGGGAGGGCGTCCACCGTGAGCATCGTCGAAAACCCCCGCACCTCGCAGCCGAGCCCGCGCACCTCGCTGCCGATGGCCGATCACGTCCGCGGCAAGCGGTCAGCGGTCACCTGCCAGTACAAGTGCGCCAACGCCTGCCTCGGCCCCGAGTGCAACACGTCGTCCAACGCGCACTTTCGCGACGTCGCGTCGGCGGCGCTGTCGCGCCGCGCGCTGCTGGGCCTCGGTGCCGCGGGCGCTGTCGCCATCGCGGTCGGCGCGTTCCGCACCTCGGCGCCGACGTCGGCTCCCGCCGCGGCCGGCGTGAGCGGCCCCGGCGCTGCGTTCGCACGACCGGGCACCGCGGGCCTGGCGTTCGAGCCCATCGCCCCCGTCGCACGGACGGTGGACGCCTTCACCGTGCCCGCCGGCTACACCTGGAGCCCCATCATCCGCTGGGGCGACCCGCTCTTCTCGAGCGCGCCGACGTTCGACATCCTGGCGCAGTCACCACAGGCGCAGGGTCTGCAGTTCGGATACAACTGCGACTACCTCGACATCCTCGCCGACCCGAACGGCAAGCGGGGCGTCCTCGTCACCAATCACGAATACGTCAATCCGGGCATCATGTTCCCGCCGTCCAGCGACCCCGCCGAGCTGCGCCGCCGCAGCGAGATCTACAAGGCTGCACAGGGCCTGTCGGTGGTCGAGTTGGAGCGGCGGCGGACCGGCGAGCCCTGGCGCTACGTCGTCGACGGTCGCCGCAACCGGCGCATCACCGTCGAGACGGTCTTCGAGCTGACCGGCCCCGCTGCAGGCACCGACCTGATGAAGACCGCCGACGACCCGGAGGGGCGCTGGGTGCGCGGTACGCTCGGCAACTGCGCCGGCGGCACCACGCCGTGGGGGACCATCCTCTCGGGCGAAGAGAACTTCAACGGATACTTCGCGTGGGCCGCCGACACCCCTGGGCAGAAGCGCTACCAGTCGTCCGCGTCCACCTCGACCTCGACGGGCTGGGAGACCTACGACCCCCGGTTCAACGCTCACGACCCGGGCTTCGTCAACGAGCCGAACCGGTTCGGCTACATCGTCGAGATCGACCCGGATGACCCGACGTCGACGCCGCGCAAGCACACCGCGATGGGCCGCATGAAGCACGAGGGCGCGAACGTCATCGTGGGCCAGGACAAGCGCGTGGTGGCGTACATGGGCGACGACGAGCGCAACGACTACCTGTACAAGTTCGTCTCGAAGCACAGGATCTCGGGCTCGCGCAAGAAGAACATGCGCCTCCTCGCCGAGGGCGACCTCTACGTGGCCAAGTTCACCGGCGACTCCCCGGCTTCCGAGATCACCGGCACCGGCGCCCTGCCTGCCGACGGCCAGTTCGACGGCAGCGGCCAGTGGATCCCGCTGACCCAGAACGGCGCGTCGGTCGTCCCGGGATTCAGCACGGAAGAGGTACTCGTCTACACCCGTCTGGCGGCGGATGCCGTCGGCGCGACGAAGATGGACCGCCCCGAGGACGTCGAACCCAACCCGAAGACCGGCAAGGTATACCTCGCTCTGACCAACAACTCGCAGCGCGGCAGCGCGTCGCCGCTGGACGAGGCGAACCCCGTGACCGGCAACCGCTACGGTCACGTCATCGAGCTCACCGAAACCGCTGGACAGTCGGGCACGACCTTCGGCTGGAGCATCCTGCTCCTCTGCGGCGACCCGGCCACGAACGCGAACACGTACTTCGCCGGGTTCCCGTCGGAGCTCGTCTCGCCGATCTCGTGCCCGGACAACGTCGCGTTCGACTCGGAGGGCAACCTCTGGATCTCGACCGACGGCGCGCCGAGCACCATCGGCTACAACGACGCGCTCTACAAGGTGCCGCTCGAGGGACCCGAGCGCGGTCATGTGCAGCAGTTCCTCGCCGTCCCGCGTGACGCCGAGACATGCGGGCCCGTCATCCACGACCGTGAAGGTCTGGTGTTCGTTGCGGTGCAGCATCCCGGCGAAGACGGTACCTTCGACGCGCCGACCTCGATCTTCCCCGACTACGGCTCGACCGCGCCCGGCGCCGTGCCCAACGCTCCGCGCCCTTCGGTCGTGCAGGTGTATCGCGCCTGATCGACCCGGCACGTCCGCGGCGCCTGCGACCTTCCGGGGTTGCAGGCGCCGCCGTGATTCTCAGAGGCGCCGGAATCGAGCCGACAGCACGAGGAACACTCCGTACGCCATCAGACCGAGGCCGATCGCCGCGCACACCGCCGGTCCATACGAGAGCGCGGTCAGTCCGTCGAGTGCGGCGTCGAGCGCGCCCGTGTCGTCGGCATCGATCTTCACCGATGCGACGACCAAGAGCACTCCGACGGTGACGAGGGCGACGCCTTTCGCGACGTACCCCACGACGGCGAGCCCGTTCACCACGATGCCCGAGCGCCCCTCGGGTAGCGCGAAGCCCTCGAGGAACTTGCGACGGATGCCGACTATCCCGAACACGATGCCGCTCACGCCGATGCCGGCGCCGATCAGCCCGAGTACCCACGGGCCGCCCGGCACATCGAGAAGCCCGCGACTGGCGTCCTGAACGCTCTCGTCCGGATCGGGACGCGCGCCGATCGCGACAGCCGCGGCGATGGCGGCGAGAGCGAGGAAGACTGCCGCCTTGCCCCACTCGGTGATGCGCGCACCCCACTTGCGCGGACGGCTGCCGCGGGGCACCAGGACGCCCTCGAGGATCTCCCACAGGCCGAGGGCCGTCAGCGCGATCGCGGCGACCCACAGGACGACGAAGCCCAGGGGCGCGCCGGCGATGGCGCGGAATGCGCCGGGCTGGTCGGTCTCGCCGTCCCCTCCGAAGGCGACCACGACCGTGAAGACGCCGATCAGGATGTGGACGAGTCCGTCCGCGACGTAGCCGCCGCGAGCGAGAGCCTCGAAGATCGGGTTGGCCTCGGCGCGGCGCGCTGCCGACCTCACCTCAGCGCGTGCCATGGGGTCAGCATAGAGACCGTGCCCAGGGGTGGAGGGAGGGCTTGCTTCTCAGCGTTCGCTCTGCAGGTGGTCCCGGTGCTTCTGGCTCTGCCGCCGCCTGGTGACCACATCGATCGGCCCGGTGACCGAGAGCTCGTCCTCCCACACGGCGATGCCGTCGATATCGGGCATCCGATCCCGTGTGAAGACCGGATCGCGTCCCTCACGCCGCTGCCACGTGTAGTCCTTGAGCAGGCGGAACGCGATGCCCGAAAGCAGCCCGATCGCGATCAGGTTCGTGAGCGCCATGAGTCCCATGACGCCGTCCGCGAAGCTCCACACCAGGTCGGCGCCGACGACGGAGCCCGCGAGGACTGCGATCACCACCAGCGTCCGGTAGCCGGCGAGCACGCCGCGGTGCGGAGTGATGAACTCGATGTTCGATTCGCCGTAGTAGTAGTTGCCGAGGATGGACGAGAACGCGAGAAGGAAGATGATGACGCTGAGCGCGATGTTCGACCACTCGCCGAGCGTTCCGACCAGAGCCCCTTGCGTCAGCCCGATGCCCCGCGTCGCGGTGCTCAGGTCCGGGACGGACACCAGGATGATGAACGCGGTGATGGAGCACACCAGGAACGTGTCGAAGTACACCCCGAGCGTCTGTACGAGCCCCTGCTTGACCGGGTGCGTGACGGCAGCGCTGGCTCCCGCGTTCGGGGCGGAACCGAGGCCGGCCTCGTTGGAGAACATGCCGCGCCGCACGCCGGTCAGGACGATGTAGCCGAAGGCCGCACCGACGACTTCGTTGAAGCCCCACGCCTGCGTGAAGATCTCGGCGAACACGGCCGGCAGCCGGTCGATGTGCAGACCGACCACGACGAGGCCCAACAGGAGGTAGGCCAGAGCCATCAGCGGTACGAGCATCTGCGTCACCGAGGCGATGCGGCGCACACCGCCGAAGACGACCAGCGCCGTCAGTAGCGCCACCGCGACGCCGATCACCCAAGGCAGCCACGCCGCGGACTCGGCGCCCATGCTCGCGGTGACGGTCGCTGTGATCGTGTTGGCCTGCAGTGAGCTGAACGCGAACGGAAAGCACACGATGAGGATCACGGCGAAGACGATGCCCATCCAGCGAGCCTTCAGACCCCGCTCCATGTAATAGGCCGGTCCACCGCGGAAACCGTCGCTGTCACGCACTTTGAACAACTGCGCCAGCGACGACTCGATGAAGCTCGAGGCGCCGCCCACGAACGCCATGAGCCACATCCAGAAGACCGCCCCCGGGCCGCCGAGCGCGATCGCGGTTCCGACGCCCGCGATGTTGCCGACGCCGACGCGCGAGGCCGCCGAGATCGTGAACGCCTGGAACGCCGAAACCGACTGCGGGCGACCGTCGTCGCCGCGCGGAGTCTTGTCGGTCAGGGTGCGGAACATCTCGGGGATGAGCCGGAACTGCACCACTCCCGACCTGACGGTGAAGTAGATCCCGAGGCCCACCACGACCGGCAGGACCATCCACGTCCAGAGTCTGTCGCCCCACGTCAAGAGCCAGTCGTTCACAGCATCCATCGGCCCAGTATGTCGGCGCAGCGGTGGGCGCGGTAGTTCGTGTCGCTCTCCGCGTCGCGCCACGCTGTCGAGTCAAGGCGGCGTCAGTCGTGACGACCGTCGGTTCTGCGCCGCACGGTGGGAGGGTGCGGACCCGTGCCGGGCATCCCGGTCGATGCTGGCTGGGCGTCGGGTGTGGGAGGGCGAGATGTCGACCTGGGCACGGGGAGTTTCATCGAGAAGACCTCCGCAGGACGCCATGCGCCACTGGGCGGACGTCGGGGACGGGAGGCTCCCGTCCCCGACGGGGATGGCTACTCGAACAACGGGGGTCAAGACCCAGCCGTACGAGCCGGGCTCGACCCCGGCGTCGACCTGGAGCTTGGGGCCAGCCGTCGCGCTCCACGAACCACCGAGATGATGAGGCGGCCCCGGCCCTTGATCAGCTGGCCGGATAGGCCGCCAGCTTCGTCATGGTGACCGTCTCGCCGGCGATGGTACCGGTGACCTCAACGCTCGCCGTGCCGGCGGGAACCGAGCTCATACGAGAGTTCATCGAGACGTTCGCGGACCTTCCCGGGCCCACAGCGAGGAAGGTCTTCGAGCCGTAGGGGGTCTCGATGACGATGTCGACCGGGGAAGGCTCGTGGTTCGTCGCGACGACCGACACGTACTGCTTGCCGGCCAGGATGCGGGTGGACGCTGTGACCGCCACGGCCATCGGCTCCACCTCGAACTCGACCGTCACCGGCGTCCCGGCTCGCGTTCCGAGTGCTTGCACGAGCTCGATCGAGTTCTCACCGCGAACCAGGCCCTCGGCGATCTGGAGCTCCCACGTACCGTCGGCGGTCACCATCGTGCGGGCATCCGCGGCGGTCGAGCGGACCTCGGCACCGGGGAAGCCGGTGCCGGCGAAGGTCACCGGTTCGCCCACGCCGACGGCGCCCTCAGGCGCCTGTGCGACCGTCAAGCCGCTGAGGTCCGCGCGCTGCGTCAGCCATTCGTCCGGCGTGGTCGGCCGATCGACGATGCGCGTTTCACCCACGCAGCCGTGCCAGCCGTTGCGGGCTGCGTCATCGACCCAATCCGCGCCGATGATCCAGGGCATGTCCGCCATGCCTGCCTGGCCGACGACGTTGGTCGCATTCCGCAGAACCGGAGCCCCGTCGACGTACATCGTCGTCGTCCCCGCGGCGGCGTCGTTGACCACTGCCACGTGTGACCACGCGTCGACCATGATCTCGCCCGACCAGTTCACCCGGTCGCCTTGCGTGGCGTCGGCGGGCAGGCTCGTGAACTGGAACTCGCGCAGATTCGAGATGCCCAGAGCGGTCGGCGAAGCCGTCCAATCCCACTGGGTACGAGGCGCCCCCATCAACGAACGGTTGCCGGTACGGGTGATGGCTTTCGACCATCCGTTGGTCGCGGCATCCCAGTCGGCATCCATCTTGACGAAGGTCTCGATGGTGTAGCCGTGCGTGAGGTCGGCATCGTTGATCGCCGCGTCAGCGGCGGTCGTGAGGTAACTGAAGCGCGTGCTCGACGAGTTGTCGAAGCATGCCGCGGCCCCGTCGGCGGAGAACCCGTGCACGCTGTCGCTCTCGATGGTGACGTCTTCCCACGTGGCGCCGATGGCATTCGTCTCCGCCGGGTCGACGCGGGTCAGATCGTTGTCGCCGACGATGTCCTCGATCACGGTGTCGCCGTCGATGACGCCGTCGTGGCCGTTGAATCGCCAATGGGCCAGGGTTCCTTCGGCCGGGACGAAGTCAAGCTCGTTCCCGGGCGGCTCGGTCGCGATCGGGTCGGGGCCTTCGAAGCCGTCGAGGAGGATCGAGCGCGCGGCCGCGCTCAGCGACGGCTCATCGGGGGTGCCCGCCGTGAATCCGGGGTGGAAGCCCTGGAAGCGCTCGCTGAAGTCGAAGTCGAGTGTGAAACGCTGGTGCTGACCGTCCAGGAGCGGCTGATCGTAGCTCGTGAGTGTGTCTTGGGGCTTGAAAGTCACCCAGGGCGAACCGGTCTCGAGCGAGATGGTGTCGTTCGTGAGATCGAACTCGAACAGGCCCAGGTAACCGTTGCCGCCCTCGTACGCCATCTGATAGTCCATGAGGATCTGGTGCACCGGGTGACCGAAGTCGTTGATCTTCACCTGCCGGGTCGCGCCATGGAAATGGCCATTCAGCGTCATGAAGATCTGGTCGTTGCCCTTGATGAGCTCATCCCACATCCGGGTGCTGTCACCTGTCTCGACCGGCGTCGTCTGGTCGGCGCCGACGCTGATGAGGGCGTGGTTGCTCAGGATCACCGGCACGGTCGGATGCGCGTCGAGCACGCTCTGCGCCCAGGCGAGCGTCGCGTCGGACGGTCGCCACGACAGTGCGAGCGACATGAACTGCTGTCCCTCCGCCTCGAAGATGTGGTACTGGCTCAGGCCGGTCGGGTCGCTGCCACCGTAGGTCGACTGCATCGCGGCACGTGCTTTGCCGAACCAGCGGTTGAACGGCTCAGCGGCGGCGTCGAGCTCGGTGTCCCACTTCCTGCTGTCGAGCACGTCGTGGTTCCCCGGGAGGATCGAGTAGGGCAGGCCGGCGTCGTCGAGCGTCTTCATCGCGCGGTCGGCCGCCTCCCATTCGTGCTGGGTGCCGGCACGGTCGACGACATCGCCCAGATGCGCCGTGAAGGGGATGCGAAGGGCCTCGGCGTGTTCGGCGAGCCAGTCGGTCTGGACCGAGAAGGGGTCGGTGCCGTAGCGGGGTACGAACTGGTCGGACGAGTATCGCGAATAGAACTGCGTGTCGGGCAGCACCGCGAAAGTGAACCGCGACGCGAGTTCCTCGGCGGGCGCGGACTCTTCGGCCGCGACCGCAGCGGTTGCCGGGGCGACAGCGAACACTCCCGCGGCGAGACCGGCGGTCGCGCAGAGGGCGAGACAGCGGCGCACGACGCGCCGCATCGGATGGGTTGTGGGCGAGACCACGAATGCTCCATTCATCGGGGAAGGAAGAGCGCAGCGAGATGTCGGATCGCGCAGACGCTCTCTTGCGAGGCTGACGGCGTCGAGTAACGGATTGGTTGCGCGCAGCGCATCGGCAGGTGGACAGCCGACCAACCGGAGCGTGATCCGGAGCAGCTGAGCCGACGGGGGCGACCTCCGGCGATCTATGATGGTGCGGGTGATCCGCGGAGCCCGTCATCTCCGCGTGGCCGGCTGGAGCATCGCGCCACGGCTCCTTCGTGGCGCACCCCCGGCGGCTCTGGCAGTCGTCGGTGCGTTGTCTCTGCTGGTGGGTCTGCTGATCGTCACGCGGCCCCTGACCTCGCTGTTCCTGCTGACGATCTACGTCGGACTCAGCGCCGTGTTCACAGGCGTCGCGAGAATGCTGGGGACCCCCGAGTCGGCCCTGTGGTCGCGTGTGACGTTCGGGGCGCTGTGGATCGGGCTCGGCCTCGCCATCCTGGTCGGTCTTGGCCGCACGCTCGAACTGCTGCCACAGCTGATCGCCGTTCTGCTGCTCGTCGGCGGCCTCGCCTCGCTGTACGACGCGATCTCACGGGGCCGCGTCAGCCAGCGCGTGCTCGCCACTGCGTGGGGAAGCGCTCAGGTCGTCTTCGGCATCCTCGCCTTCTCGTGGCCCGATGTCACCGTCCTGGTCGTCGCCATCGTGTTCGGGGTGCGCACCATCGTCTTCGGCGCGACCCTGGTGGTGCGGGCGGTGCGTGCCTACGTCGCGGGCCGGGGGACCGCCCCAGCGGACGTCGGGTCACGTGAAGAGGACAAGAACGGCGCGATGGATGCCTCGGCCCAGCCGACACCTCGTGCCCGCGCACGCAGCGCGTGGGTGGCGGCGGGCCGCTACGGGGTCGCGGCGCTGCTGGTGGCGCTCGCGGCGGTCGGCTGGTGGGCCAGTTCGTGGCTGTCTGACGGCGCCCCCGTCGTGGACGCCTTCTACGATCCGCCCCCGGTGGTGCCGTACGAGCATGGTCGGCTCATCCGGGTGGGCGAGTTCGCCGGTCAGGAGCCGGCGGGCGCCCACGTCAACCGCATCCTCTACACCACGCGCGACGCGGTCGGCCAGCCGGCGGTCGCCAGCGCGCTCGTGATCGTGCCGGACGAGCGGCCACCCGGCGCACGCCCGGTCATCGCGTGGAACCACGGCACGACGGGAGTGGCCAGGGGCTGCGCACCGAGTCTGCGTGACGCCTCCGCGACGAAGTGGGCCATCCCGGCGCTCGACGAGGCGATCCGACGCGGATGGATCGTGGTGGCGTCGGACTACTCCGGTCAGGGTGCTCCAGGTGTCTTCCCGTACCTCATCGGCCGAGGGGAGGCGCGGTCCTCGTTGGATGCGGTGCTGGCGGCGGGGGAGTTGGATGACGTGACGCTGTCGGCGCGCACGGTGGCGTGGGGCCACTCGCAAGGCGGGCACGCCGCGCTGTGGATGTCGCAGATCGCCGAGGACTATGCGCCGCAGGTCGACATGCTCGGCACCGCGGTGCTGGCACCCGCGGCCGATCCGCTCGCGCTGGCGGACGAGCTCACCGACGGCGACGCCAGTGTGCTTCTGTCGATCCTGATCTCGTGGGTCCTGGTGCCCTACGCCGACACGTATGACGACGTCGACCTCGCGAGATACATCGCTCCCGGCGCCGAAGCGATCGTGCGCGAGATGACCCAGCGCTGCCCGTCCGAGCCCGGAGTGATGGTCTCGGTCGCCACGGCGCTGGGGGTGGCAGAGGACCGTCCGCTCTACGTGGGGGATCTCACCGCCGGGGCGCTCGGCCGGCGGCTCGCCGACAACGTGCCCACCGGGCCGTGGGAGCACCCGCTCCTGGTCGTGTGGGGGACGGAGGACGAAGTGATCCCTCCGCGACTGCAGGAGGAATTCGTCGACCGCCTGTGCGCCCAGGGTGAGCAGGTCCGCCGGCTCGCATACCGCGGATACGACCATCTCGGGACGCTGCTGCCGGGATCGCGCTTCCTGCCGGTCCTCGTGAACTGGACCGAGGCGAGGCTGACCCGCACCGACACGCACGTCGACGACTGCGGTCGGTGAGCGACGAGCGCCCGGCGACGCGCGCGTACCGGATTCGCGCAGCGTGGCATCGGGTAACGTTGTAGGGTTCCGGCGCGCGTCGACGTGCCGGTGAGAGCTGAATACGGAGGCCACTGTGGACATCGATCTCGGACTGCTTCGGACCGTCGAGCGCGAGAAGGAGATCCCCTTCGATGAGCTCGTGCGCATCATCGAGCAGGCGATCCTGACCGCGTATGCCAAGCACACGTCGCCGACCGGCGAACTCCCCGAGGGTGCGCGCTCGGAGCTCGACCGCAAGACCGGCCATGTCGCCGTCTTCATCCCCGTGCTCGACGAAGAGGGGGCTGTCATCGGCGAGGAGGAGAGCACTCCCGAGGACTTCGGGCGTATCGCCGCCTTCGCCGCGAAGCAGGTCATCAGCCAGCGGCTGCGAGACATCGCCGACGACGCCGTGCTGGGGGAGTTCCGCGGCAAGGAGGGCGATATCGTCGCCGGAATCGTGCAGCAGGGCCCCAACCCCCGAATGGTTCACGTGGACCTGGGCACGGTGGAGGCGATCCTGCCTCCGGAGGAGCAAGTGCCGAGCGAGAACTATGCGCACGGCTCGCGGCTGCGCGTCTACGTCACGAGCGTCTCCAAGGGTGCAAAGGGGCCGGCCATCACCGTGTCGCGGACCCACCCTGGCCTGGTCCGCAAGCTCTTCGCGCTCGAGGTCCCCGAGATCCCCGCCGGGCTCGTCGAGATCGTCTCGTTGGCCCGCGAGGCCGGTCACCGCACCAAGATCGCGGTGAAGGCGAACGATCCTTCGATCAACGCCAAGGGCGCCTGCATCGGCGAACTCGGGCGTCGTGTGCGCGCGGTCACCGAGGAGCTCGGCGGCGAGAAGATCGACATCGTCGACTACGACCCCGAACTGGCGAAGTTCGTCGCCAATGCGCTGTCGCCGGCCAAAGTGACCTCGAGCTTCATCCTGGATGCCACGAGCAAGGCGGTGCGGGCGCTCGTCCCCGATTACCAGCTGTCGCTGGCCATCGGCAAGGAGGGGCAGAACGCCCGGCTGGCCGCCAAGCTCACCGGCGCCAAGATCGACATCCAGCCCGACAGCATCCTCGAGTCCTGAGGACCGCTCGAGATCGGCGCCCGGCCCGCGAGGTGTGAGAGAGGGGTCCGGGGTGTAAGCCCCGGCGTGTAGAATGGAAGCTGTACGAACGTGCGTCGGATGCCGCACGCGTGCTCCCCGGTCCGCCCTTCTGAGGGTGGTCGCCGTCGATTCGGCTGTCGTTCCTGACACTCGTGCGTCGATGCCCGGACGAGGCGCGTGGGTGCACGAGACGAAGGAGTGCGTGGAGTCCGCCATCCGGCGCCGCGCCTTCGTTCGGGCATTGCGTGCGTCGGGTCCGCTCGACACGCAGACCATCGAGAAATACCTACAGCGAACAAAAGGCTGAACGGCTATGGAAACAAAGTGAACGGCTCGAAATGAGACCCGTCCGCGACTAATGGTCTGCCCTGTCTGGGTAGACCTCAGACAGGAGAATTGTGGCTGCCAAACCACGCGTGCACGAGATCGCTTCCGAACTCGGCGTCGACAGCAAGGTCGCGCTCGAGAAGCTGAAGGCCCTGGGCGAATACGTCAAGAGCCCCTCGTCCACCATCGAACCCCCCGTGGCGCGCAAGCTGCGCGCCGCGCTCGAGGCGGATGGCGCAGCGAAGCCCGCCGCCGATGCCAAGCCCGCGGCTGCCGCGGCCAAGCCGGCCGCACGTCCGGGCCCGTCCCGACCTGCGGCACCCGCCGCCAAGCCTGCGGCCCCGACCCCTGCCGCTCCGGCTGCTCCCGCGCCTGCTCCCGAAGCAGCGCCGGCGGCCCCCGCCGCGCAGGCTCCTGCCGCGCAGGCGCCCGCCGCGCAGGCTCCCGCCGACGCAGCGGCACCGGCGGCTCCCGCCGAGCCGAAGCCCGGCGGCGCTGCTCCCGGCCCGGCGGCCCCCCGCCCCGGCGGCACGCCGCGACCGGGCAACAACCCCTTCGCCTCCTCGCAGGGCATGGGCCAGCGCCCCGCCGGCCCGCGGCCGGGCAACAACCCGTTCGCGTCGGCGCAGGGCATGGGCCAGCGTCCCACCCCCGGCAACATCCCGCGTCCGCAGGCTCCGCGCCCGGGCGCCCCTCGTCCCGGCGCCCCGCGTCAGGGCGGCGCAGGCCGCCCCGGTGGCGGCGGTCGTCCCGGTGCCCCGTTCCAGCAGCGTCCCGGCGGTCCCGGCCGTCCCGGCGGCGCCGGTGGCGGTGGCGGCGGCTTCCAGCGTCCCGGTGGCGGTGGTCCGCCCGCAGGCGGCTTCGCCGGTCGTCCCGGTGGCGGCGGTGGCCGTGGCCGTGGTCCCGGCGGTGGCACCGCGGGTGCCTTCGGCAAGGGCGGCGGCAAGTCGAAGCAGCGCAAGTCGCGTCGCGCGAAGCGGCAGGAATTCGAGATGCGGTCGGCGCCGGTCGTCGGCGGCGTCAACGTCTCCAAGGGCAACGGCGAGATCATCCGCCTGCGCCGCGGCGCGTCGATCTCCGACTTCGCCGACAAGCTCGAGGCGCTGCGCGGCTACAACGTGCAGCCCGGCACGCTCGTGACCATCCTGTTCAACCTGGGTGAGATGGCGACCGCGACCGAGTCGCTCGACGAAGCCACCTTCGAGGTGCTCGGCGAAGAACTCGGCTACAAGATCCAGATGGTCTCGCCCGAGGACGAGGACAAGGAGCTCCTCGAGGGCTTCGGTCTCGACCTCGAGGCCGAGCTGGAGGCGGAGAGCGAGGAAGACCTCGAGATCCGTCCTCCTGTGGTGACCGTCATGGGTCACGTGGACCACGGTAAGACCCGCCTGCTGGACGCGATCCGCCAGACCAACGTGGTCGCCGGCGAGGCCGGCGGCATCACGCAGCACATCGGTGCCTACCAGGTGTGGACCGAGCATGAAGAGATCGAGCGCGCGATCACCTTCATCGACACCCCCGGGCATGAGGCGTTCACCGCCATGCGTGCCCGCGGTGCGCAGGTCACCGACCTCGCGATCCTCGTGGTCGCCGCCGACGACGGCATCATGCCGCAGACGGTCGAGGCGCTCAACCACGCCCAGGCGGCGAACGTGCCGATCGTGGTCGCGGTGAACAAGGTCGACAAGCCGGACTCGAACCCGGCGAAGGTGCGACAGCAGCTCACCGAGTACGGTCTGGTCGCCGAGGAATACGGCGGCGACGTCATGTTCGTGGATGTGTCGGCACTGCGTGGTCTCGGCATCCAGGAGCTTCTCGACGCCGTCCTGCTGACCGCCGACGCGGGACTGGACCTCACGGCCAACCCGAACAAGGCCGCTCGCGGTGTCGCCATCGAGGCGAAGCTCGACAAGGGTCGCGGCTCGGTTGCCACCGTCCTGATCCAGTCGGGAACCCTGCGTGTCGGCGACGCGATCGTCGCGGGCACGGCCTACGGCCGCGTGCGCGCCATGATCGACGAGAACGGCGACCCGGTCGACGAGGCCTACCCGTCTCGCCCGGTGCAGGTGCAGGGTCTGAACTCGGTGCCGCGCGCCGGCGACACGTTCATCGTGACCGAAGAGGACCGCACCGCTCGCCAGATCGCCGAGAAGCGAGAAGCGGCCGAGCGCAACGCCCAGCTGGCCAAGGCCCGCAAGCGCATCTCGCTCGAGGACTTCACGCGCGCTCTCGAAGAGGGCAAGGTCGAGTCGCTCAACCTCATCATCAAGGGCGACGTCTCGGGTGCCGTCGAGGCGCTGGAGGAGTCGCTGCTCAAGATCGAGGTCGACGACTCGGTGCAGTTGCGGATCATCCACCGCGGCGTCGGTGCCATCACCGAGTCCGACATCAACCTCGCGACGATCGACAACGCGATCGTCATCGGGTTCAACGTCCGTCCCGACACGAAGGCGCGCGAGCGCGCCTCGCGCGAGGGAGTGGACGTCCGGTTCTACTCGGTCATCTACAACGCGATCGACGACGTGGAACAGTCGCTCAAGGGTCTGCTCAAGCCGGAGTACGAAGAGATCCAGTCGGGTGTGGCAGAGATCCGCGAGGTGTTCCGCTCCTCGAAGTTCGGGAACATCGCCGGTGTCATCGTCCGTTCGGGCACGATCACGCGCAACGCCAAGGCGCGCGTCATCCGCGACGGCGTGGTCCTGGCCGACGGCCTGGCGATCGAGTCGCTGCGTCGCTTCAAGGACGACGTCACCGAGGTGCGCACCGACTTCGAGGCCGGTATCGGGCTCGGCAAGTTCAACGACATCCAGGTCGGCGACGAGATCGAGACCACCGAGATGGTCGAGAAGCCGCGAGGCTGACCCAGTCGGTCGTTGAGCGAGCGAAGCGAGACGAAACGCGTGCACACCGCGCGTTTCGTCTCGTTCCTCGCTCGACGGCCGGGAACAAGGAGCAATCATGGCAGGCGAACGTCAGGCCCGTCTCAGCGACCGGATCCGCGTGGTCCTCGCCGAGCGCCTCGAGAAGGGGTTGCGGGATCCGCGCCTCGGATTCGTGACGATCACGGACGTGCGGGTGACCGGCGACCTCCAGCACGCATCGGTGTTCTACACAGTGCTCGGCTCGGACGAGGAGCGCGAAGCGTCGGCGCAGGCGTTGAAGTCGGCGACCGGGATGCTGCGCTCGGAGCTGGGCAAGCACCTCAATGTCCGGCTGACCCCGTCGCTGGAGTTCATCCCCGACGCGCTGCCCGACACCGCCGGGCACATCGCGGATCTGCTGCGCGAGGCGCGTGAGCGGGATGCCGCGGTGGCGGGCATTGCGGCCGCCGCGTCGTATGCCGGCGAGGCCGACCCGTACCTCAAGCCGCGCGACATCGACGACGAGACCGGCGAAGAGACCACGGAAGAGACCACCGAAGAGGACTGACCCTTTCGGTGCGGTCATGAGGGCAGGCGGAGCATCCCGCCGGATGCCTCGGCCAGTCCATCGGCGATCAGCGAGTCGATCGCCCGGTCGCGCTGGTGAGAGTCGGGCCAGTCCGGCACGACCTCGGTCAGCGGCACCGCGTGGGCCGCCGCATCCCTCAGGGTTCTGAGGACTGCGCCGCGCGCCTGCCGATCGCTGCCCTCGTAGCGCGCCTGCCTGCGGCGCTGGTCGCCGGTCTCGGGGTAGCCGGCGGCGCGCCACGCGCAGCGGTCGGCGATCGGGCACGCATCGCAGCGCGGCACGCGTGCGACGCAGACGGTGGCGCCGAGCTCCATCGTCGCCGCGTTCACGACCGCGGCCTTCTCGATGCCGCGGGGCAGTTGCGCCTCCATCTCGGCGAGGTCTCGGCGAGAGGGTGGACCGGGCTGGGAGCGGCCGCCGAGCGCGCGGGCCAGCACGCGCCTGGTGTTGGTGTCGACGACGGGATGCCGGTCGCCATAGGCGAAGACCGCCACCGCTCTCGCGGTGTAGTCCCCGATGCCCGTGAGTGCGAGCAGATCACCCACGTCGCGAGGAACAATGCCGTCGTGGCGATCGCGGATCTCGACTGCCGCGCGGTGCAGCCAGAGCGCCCGTCGGGGATAGCCGAGGTTCGCCCACTGGCGCACGGCCTCGGCCGGCGCATCCGCGGCCAGCGCCGCCGGCGTGGGCCAGCGCTCGAGCCAGCTCTCCAGGTGAGGGACAACGCGGTTCACGGGGGTCTGCTGCAGCATGAACTCGCTCACGAGGATTCCCCAGGCCCCGTAGCCGGGGCGACGCCACGGCAGATCTCGTGCGTTCTCGCGGTACCACGCGGCGAGCGGGGTCGCGAGGTCGGGCATGCCATCGAGCCTATGCCGCCGCCGTAGGCTGGAGTCATGCGCCTTCCCGTGACGCCTGCGACCACCCTGTGGCGTGACCTCCGGGACGACGTGCTCCGGCACTACCCGGCAGGGCGCGTGATCGTCGCTGTCGACGGGGTCGACGGATCGGGCAAGACGACGTTCGCCGACGGTTTCGCCGAAACCTTCGCCGAGACCGGTGCGGCGGTGTTCCGCGCGTCGATCGATGACTTCCACCGGCCCCGGGCCGAGAGATATGCGCGCGGACGCATGAGCCCTGAGGGTTTCTATCGCGACTCGTACGACTACCCGACCTTCCGCCGCGTGCTCGTTGATCCGTTCCGCGACGGCGCGCAGGCTGGGGCCGGCACGGGGTTTCAGCTGACGGGGTTCGACCTGGTGCGCGACGCGCCGGTCGAGTCGCAGTGGGTCACCGCGCCCCGCGATGCTGTGCTCGTGGTCGACGGCATCTTCCTTCACCGTCCCGAGCTGCGAACGGTGTGGGACTGGTCGGTGTGGCTCGATGTTCCGTGGCGAGTCGCCTACGCCCGCATGGCGCTGCGCGACGGCAGCGACCCCGACCCCGACGCCGCCTCGAACGCTCGCTATCGCCAAGGGCAGGAGATTTACCTGCGCGAGGCGCGCCCCACCGAAGCGGCATCTGCGATCGTCGACAACGCCGATCTCGCACAGCCCCGCCGTATCTTCACGGGAGCGGGCTGATGGTCGCGCCCGGCATCCTGCTCGTCGACAAACCCGGCGGCATGACCTCGCATGACGTCGTCGCGCGCGCCCGACGCGCGCTGGGCACCCGCAAGATCGGGCATGCGGGCACACTCGATCCGATGGCGACCGGCCTCCTCGTGCTCGGTGTCGAGGGCGCCACCCGGCTGCTGACCTTCGTCGTCGGCCTCGACAAGACGTATGAGGCCACCATCCGGCTCGGCGTCGCGACCGACACCGACGACGCCGACGGCGAAGTGGTGTCGATGACGGATGCCTCGCTCTTGACGCCGGTGGCCATCGCGGAGGGGATCACGGCGCTCACAGGCCGCATCTCGCAGGTGCCGAGCACCTTCTCCGCGATCAAGGTCGACGGGCGCCGCGCCTACGACCTCGCCCGCGCCGGCGAGGACGTGCAGCTGAAGGCACGCGAGGTGACGGTCTCGCGCTTCGACATCGTCGCCTCGCGTACAGGGCTCGAGGCGGGGCATGGGTTCGTCGACCTCGACGTCGTGGTGGACTGCTCCAGTGGTACCTATATCCGCTCGCTCGCGCGCGACCTCGGGGCAGGCCTCGGCGTCGGCGGGCACCTCACCGCGCTGCGCCGCACCCGGATCGGACCCTTCGCCGTCGACGACGCGGGCGCGCTGGACGCCTTCCCCGACACGGCGATGCTGACGCCGGCGGCCGCGGCCGCGGTCGTCCTCGGCCGCTTCGACGTCACGGCGGACGAGGCGCGGGATCTGCGGCACGGCAAGCGGCTCACCGGCGCGGGCGTGCGGCTCTCGACGAGCCCGGTGGCGGCGGTGGGTCCCGACGGCGCTCTCGTCGGGATCGTCGAGCGCCGGGGCGACGACATCAAGAGCGCGATGAACATGCCAGAGGAGGCATCCGCATGATCCTGTGGTTCACGATCGCGCAGCTGTTCGTCGCCGTCGCAGCCGGACTGTTCTGCGTCATCGCCGGGCTCGCGGGGCGCCGACCGAGCGACTGGACCGTCGGCGCGCTCGCGCTCGTCGAGCTGCTCCTCATCGGCCAGGTCGTGGTCGCGATCATCGCGCCGCTGGTGGGCAATTCGCCCACCGGGAGCCTTCTGGAGTTCTGGGTGTACCTCGTATCGGCCGCGCTGCTGCCGCTCGGGGCCGTCGCCTGGGCCCTGCTGGAGCGGAGCCGCTGGAGCACTGTCATCATGGGCATCGCGGCGCTGTCGATCGCCGTCATGGTGTGGCGCATGCAGGTGATCTGGACCGTGCAGATCGCGTGAGCACCGGCGCCGGTCTGGCTGCCGTCGACGGGCGCCGGCGCTGCGGCATCCGAACTAAAATCGAGGGGATATGTCGACGCCGCCCCGCCCTCGCATGACCGGAATCGGCCGTGTGCTCGTGATCGTGTACGCGATCATGGCGCTCGCCGCCACCGGCCGGTCCTTCGTCCAGATCGTCCAGCGATTCGATGAGGCCCCGCTCGCCTACACGCTCTCGGCGGTGTCGGCGGTCGTCTACATCGTCGCGACGCTGGCCCTCGTGTTCGCAGGCCGCCGCGGGTGGTACCTCGTCGCGTGGGTGGCGATCGTCTTCGAACTCATCGGTGTGCTGGTGGTCGGCGCCCTCAGTCTCGCCGTTCCGGAGCTCTTCGCGCACGACTCGGTGTGGTCCTGGTTCGGGCGCGGGTACGTGTTCGTGCCGCTGGTGCTGCCGTTCCTCGGCCTGTGGTGGCTGGTGACGCACCGGCCCGCGGCATCCGTCCACGCCACCGAGCCTGCAGCGGTCCGATCGTGATCGTCTTCCGCGCCCCGGGCGACGTCCCCGCCGGATTCGGCCCCTCGGTGGTCGTGATCGGCAAGTTCGACGGTGTGCACTCGGGACATCGCGCCGTGATCGACCGCGCCCGGGTGGATGCCGAGGCCGCGGGCGCTCGCGTGGTGGCCGTGACGTTCGACCGCAATCCGCTCGCCCTCCTGCGGCCCGAGATCTGCCCGGACAGTCTGGTAGGTGCGAACCAGAAGCTTCAGCTGCTCGCTGATGCGGGCGTCGACGCGACTCTCATGCTCACGTTCGACCGCGCGCTGGCCGACCTCGGCGCGCGCGAGTTCGTCGAGCATGTGCTCGTCGGAGCCCTCGGTGTGCGGATCGTGCTCGTCGGAGCCGATTTCCGCTTCGGGCGCGGGGGAGCGGGCGACCCGGCGCTGCTGCGCGAGCTCGGCACCCAGTTCGGGTTCGAGGTCGACGTGATCGACGATGTCCGGGCGATCGACGCGGGGCGCCGCGTGTCGTCGACATGGGTGCGCGACCTGCTGGCCGAGGGCGACGTGGCCGGTGCCGCCAGGCTCCTCGGCCGCCCGCACGCGGTGCGGGGGGAAGTCGTCCACGGCCTCAAGCGCGGGCGCGACCTCGGCTTCCCCACCGCGAATCTCGCTGCCGACCTGGAGGGCTTCGTCCCGGCAGAGGGCGTGTACGCGGGCTGGCTGATCGACGCGGGCGCGCGCGGTGACGGGTCGGCGCAGCCGCGCAGCAGCGTGCGCTACCCCGCCGCGATCAGCGTGGGCACCAACCCGACGTTCGACGACATCGACGTGCTGCAGGTCGAGGCCTATGTGCTGGACGAAACCGACCTCGACCTGTACGGCCACACCGTCGACGTCGAGTTCGTCGAGCGCATCCGCGGCATGGTCGCGTTCGAGGGCGTGGAGCCTCTCATCGCGCAGATCACCGACGACGTCGCGCGAGTGCGGCGCGAGCTGTCCTGAACCGCCGTGCCATAGACCGGCGGCCCCTGTCGCGCCTACGATCGAGGCGTGAATCCGCTGGAGCTGTTCGCCGCCGACACGGCGGCCGCGAACCCCGTCAATCTGTGGGGCGCGCTCGGCTGCGCTGTCGCATATTCCGCCTCGCTGCTGGCGACGCTCGACGCGTTCGCCGACCTGATCCTCGCGAGGGGCGATGCGCCCGCCGGGCGGCTGACCCCCGGGGTAGGCTTGAAGTCCGCCTCCAAGCTTGCGGCGGCGGCGATCGCAGTCCTTGCGGCGGCCATCGTGCTGGCGCTCGACGAGAACTGGTTCGCCTTCACCACCTTGAGCATCGCGTTCGCGGTGGTCGTCGGGATCGGCGTGATCGTACTGCTACGGCATTCGAAGGCGACCGCCGTGCAGCACGCACCGGCGAACAAGACCGGGTGAGGCGTCCTCGCCCTCACCCGAGCCACACGACTGAGGGAGAACAATGAGCCGGACCGATCTGCAGACGCTGCCCGAGCGGGCCGTCGAGCTGCTCGGCGGCGAGCCCGACGACACCACGCTGCGGCGCTATCTGCACGGATTGGCAGGCGTCGATGCCGTCGGTCTCGACCAGCGCGCAGCCGGCCTGGGCACCCGCTCCATCAAGACGACCTCCAAGGCGTGGGCGCTCGACAAGATCATCGAGCTCATCGACCTCACGACCCTCGAGGGGGCCGACACACCCGGAAAAGTCCGGTCGCTCGTCGCGAAGGCACTGAACCCGGATGCGTCGGACCCGACCTGTCCGCGGGTCGCCGCCGTCTGCGTCTACGGCGACATGGTGCCGCATGCCGTGGCAGCCCTCGGCAGCGCCCACGGCGACCCGGACGAGGGCGGCGTCTCGGTAGCCGCGGTCGCCACGGCGTTCCCGAGCGGACGTGCGTCACTGGACATCAAGCTCGCCGACACGGCGGAGGCGGTCGCGCACGGCGCTGATGAGATCGACATGGTGATCGACCGCGGCGCGTTCCTCTCGGGCCGCTACGGCCTGGTGTTCGATCAGATCGCGCGCGTCAAGCATGCGTGCCGCCGCGAAGACGGCACCTACGCGTCGCTCAAGGTGATCCTCGAAACCGGCGAGCTGAACACCTACGACAACGTCAAGCGCGCGTCGTGGCTGGCGATCCTCGCCGGCGGGGACTTCATCAAGACTTCGACCGGCAAAGTGTCGCCGGCGGCCACGCTGCCGGTGACGCTGCTGATGCTCGAGGTCGTGCGCGACTGGCATCGTGCGACGGGCGAGAAGGTGGGCGTCAAGCCCGCGGGCGGCATCCGCACCTCCAAGGACGCGATCAAGTACCTCGTGACCGTGGCTGAGACCGTGGGGGAGGAATGGCTGCAGCCCCACCTCTTCCGGTACGGAGCATCCAGCCTTCTCAACGACGTGCTGCTGCAGCGCCAGAAGCTGAAGACCGGACACTACTCCGGGGCCGACTACGTGACGATTGACTGAGTCGCAGCCAGGCGACTGATTCCCGATCTCGGAAGACACACATGAGTTTCCTCGAATACGCACCGGCGCCCGAGTCCCGGGCCGTCCTCTCACTCAAGCCCGAGTACGGGCTCTTCATCGACGGCGACTTCCGGTCGGGGTCGGGCGAATCGTTCGCCACCATCTCGCCCGCCGACGAGAAGCACATCGCCACGATCGCCTCGGCGAGCGACGCGGATGTCGATGCCGCCGTCGGCGCCGCCCGCCGGGCGTTCGACAAGACCTGGTCGAAGATGAGCGGTCGCGACCGCGGCAAGTACCTGTTCCGGATCGCCCGGCTCGTGCAGGAGCGCGCCCGCGAACTGGCCGTGGCAGAGAGCCTCGACAACGGCAAGCCCATCAAGGAGAGTCGCGACGTCGACGTGCCGCTGGTCGCCGCCTGGTTCTTCTATTACGCAGGCTGGGCCGACAAGCTCGACTACGCCGGCCTCGGGGCCGACCCGAAGCCGCTGGGCGTGGCCGGCCAGGTGATCCCGTGGAACTTCCCGCTGCTCATGCTCGCGTGGAAGATCGCGCCGGCGCTCGCCGCAGGAAACACCGTCGTCATCAAGCCCGCCGAGACCACTCCGCTGTCGGCTCTCATCTTCGCCGAGATCCTGCAGCAGGCCGACCTGCCGCCGGGCGTCGTCAACATCGTCACCGGCGCCGGGCCGACCGGTGCGGCCATCGTGCGGCATCCCGATGTCGACAAGGTTGCCTTCACGGGCTCCACGGGCGTCGGACGCGAGATCGCGAAGTCCGTCGCCGGCACCGACAAGAAGCTCACGCTCGAACTCGGCGGCAAAGCCGCGAACATCGTGTTCGAAGACGCCCCGATCGACCAGGCGATCGAGGGCATCGTCAACGGCATCTTCTTCAACCAGGGCCACGTGTGCTGCGCCGGCAGCCGCCTGCTCGTGCAGGAGTCGGTCCACGACGAGGTCGTCGACCGGCTGAAGACGCGGCTCTCCACGCTGCGCCTGGGGGATCCGCTCGATAAGAACACCGACATCGGTGCGATCAACTCTCGCGAGCAGCTCGAGCGCATCCGCGAGCTCAGCCGCATCGGCGAGGAGGAGGGCGCAGAGCGCTGGAGCGCAGACTGCGTCATTCCCGACAACGGGTTCTGGTTCGCTCCGACCATCTTCACGAACGTGCAGGCGAGCCACCGCATCGCGCGCGACGAGATCTTCGGACCGGTGCTGTCGGTGCTCACCTTCCGTACGCCAGCCGAGGCCATCGAGAAGGCGAACAACACGCCTTATGGCCTCTCCGCGGGCATCTGGACAGACAAGGGATCACGCATCCTCGCCGTCGCCGACCGGCTCCGCGCCGGCGTGGTGTGGGCGAACACCTTCAACCGCTTCGATCCGTCGTCGCCGTTCGGCGGCTACAAGGAATCCGGGTACGGCCGCGAGGGCGGCCGCCACGGACTCGCCGCCTACCTGAAGGGAGCGCGCGCATGAGCAAGCGACTCAGCGTCCCGAAGACCTACAAGCTCTTCATCGGCGGCGCCTTCCCGCGTAGCGAGTCGGGCCGCACGTACGAGGTCGTCTCCAACAAGGGCGCGTTCCTGGCGAACGCGGCGCTGGCCTCCCGCAAGGACGCGCGGGATGCCGTCGTGGCCGCTCGCGGCGCCGTCAAGGGCTGGTCGGGGGCCACCGCGTACAACCGCGGTCAGGTGCTGTACCGCGTGGCCGAACTGCTCGAGGGTCGCCGCGCGCAGTTCGTCGACGAGATCGTGCAGCAGACCGGGGTGTCGACGTCCGCTGCGACTGCCGAGGTGGACGAGGCGATCGATCGGTGGGTCTGGTACGCCGGCTGGTGCGACAAGTTCGGGCAGGTGGCCGGCAACGGCAACCCCGTCGCGGGGCCCTACTTCAACATCTCGGTGCCCGAGCCCACCGGTGTGGTGGGGGTCATCGCGCCGCAGGACACCGCGCTCCTCGGCCTGGTCTCGGCCATCGCGCCGGCGCTCGTCACGGGCAACTCGGTCGTCGTCGTGGCCGCGCAGCGCTACCCGCTGTCAGCGATCTCGCTCGCCGAGGTGCTGGCGACATCCGACGTGCCCGGCGGTGTCGTCAACATGCTGACCGGTTCGCCCGCGGAGCTCGCGCCGTGGCTGGCCTCACATCCCGACGTGCACGCGCTCGATCTCGTCGGCGCCGGCGACCTCGACTGGGTCGATCTGCAGATCGCTGCCGCCGAGACGCTGACGCGGGTGCTCCCTCCCGAGAACGGGACGGATGCCGCGGCTCCGAGCCTGCAGCGCATCGCCGCCTTCACCGAGACGAAGACCATCTGGCACACCAAGAGTCTGGTCTGATCTTGACCGCTGCTGCAGTCGCATCCCCGCCTGGACCGCCCGGTTCGGCCAGCGGTGAGACGCCTGCAAGTTCGCCCCGCTCAACCTTTACGACGTGGTCTGGCGCGTGCAGAACTGGGTCCGGTCGGGGATGACTGACTAGGCGGGGACAGCGAAGGCCCCGCCTCCCAGGTGGGAAGCGGGGCCTTCAACGCTTGGTGGGGCTAGCGCAGACGCAGCACGTCACCGGGCTGGATCGTGCCCTGCAGGTGAACGTCGTTGAAGTAGAAGATGCCGGGCGAGAAGGTGCAGAACCGGGTTCCAATCCCGGCCATCGCGTCACCAGCAGCGACCGTGTAGAGCGTCGGGATGCCGTCGACTAGCTCGACGGTGCCCGCGGCGAACTCGCGCACTCCGGTGTCGATAGGAGCCTCGAGTGCCGGGCTGATCCCGCCGTCCGGGTAGTACAGCAGCTCGCAGTCGCCGTGGGTGCGGTCCTTGATGGGTTCCGCGGTGGGTTCGCGGTCCGACGCGGGAGTGAGGCCCACGTAAGCGGTCGGCTCTGGCTCGGGGCTGAACACCGCCCAGGAGGACAGTTCGCTGTGGACCGACGCGACGGCCGGAACGGCGAGGGCGACGAGGCCGCCGACAACGAGCGCTGACCCCGCCACGGTGGCCTTGGCCGAGAGTTTCATCATCGCGAATGTACCGGGTGCGGGTTCGCCCACGCCAGAGATTCCGCCCGCCGCACACAGAATCGGATCCGCTGGTGCGGACGGGGCACGCGACACGCCGCGCTGCGGCATCCGGCGACGGCGCGTCGAGGCGACCATCCGCTCCTACGGATCCGATTCTGTGTCCGGCGACCCAGGACCGGAGCCGGGGATTAAGACGGGAATGGGGATGGGGATGCCGGTGGCGAGGCGGGTCAGGCGAGCTCGAGGCCACCGCCCCAGTGGCCGGGCTCGGTCAGCTCGCCGTAGTGCACGTCGATGTCGTGTGGCGACACCGTCGCCACGCACGCGAGGAGTGACAGGGTCGGGTAGCCGTGCGGGCGGTTGTCGCGGATGATCGCGCGGTCATCGGTGCTGCCCAATGCGGCCGACCTCTCGAGCACGTCGACCCACGGCATCCACCATCGTTCGCCATCGGCGGGCTCGGCGGCGCGGAAGTCGTCCAGCCACTCGGCGATCCGCGGTGTCGCAGGGTCATCGACGTCGTCGTGCGCGATCATGTGGGTGCCCGGCGTGAGATCGACCGAGCGCAGGGTGGCGCCGTCCCAGGTCAGAACGCGCGCTCTCGGCCCCTCCACCTCCACGAGGTTGAACCCGTGCGTCGCGGGCTCGCCGTGGGGGGAGCGGCCGGCGACCGACTCGAGCACGATGCCGCCGCGGGATCCGAGCTCGGACGCCGGGCGGGTCGAGGCATCCGCGCGGTTGAGCAGTACGGCGAGTCGCCCCGTCTCGGGATCCGCCGCGAGCCACGCGCCGCCGGCACGCGCGTCCCGCACGCCGATGATCCCCGCGTGCGGCTCGGGCCACCAGCGCCCGAAGGGGTTCCAGGGCCGAGCGGGGTCCTCGTCGCGGATGGCCAGCAGGCGGACGGGCTCGTCTGCCGCCGCCGGGACGCGGATGACGACCGTGCACATATGAGAGCTCCTGCCTGTCGCGATCCGGGGTCGTGCCAAGATCGGAGGATGTTCGTCGTTGTCGGAGTCACGGGCGGGATCGCCGCCTACAAGACCGTGCAGCTCGTGCGTCTCCTGGTGAAGGAGGGCCACGAGGTCCATGTCGTGCCGACCGACGACGCCCTGCGGTTCGTCGGCCTCCCGACGTGGGAGGCGATCAGTCGCCACGCGGTGACCACCTCCGTCCACGATGACGTCGCACGCGTACGCCACGTCGCGCTCGGCCAGGCGGCCGATCTCGTGATCGTGGCGCCCGCGACGGCGAACACCCTGGCGAGGATGACCGCGGGACTCGCGGACGACCTTCTCGGAACGACCCTACTCGCCACTACGGCACCGGTCGTCGTCGCCCCGGCCATGCACACCGAGATGTGGCGACACCCCGCGACGGTGCACAACATCGCGACACTTCGCGAGCGCGGCGTGATCATGGTCGGTCCCGACGACGGCGAACTGACCGGCGGGGACAGCGGACCGGGACGGATGTCGGAGCCCGAGGCGATCTTCGACGCTGCGCTGTCCGCAGCCGGCGCCGCGCGGCGGGACCTCGAAGGTCTGCGGGTGGTCGTGACGGCGGGCGGCACGCGCGAGCCGATCGACCCGGTGCGCTTCATCGGCAACCGTTCCAGCGGAAGGCAGGGCGTCGCGGTGGCGCTCGCCGCCGCCGACCGGGGTGCAGATGTGCGGCTGATCGCCGCTCATGTCGACGATGGCGTGCTCGCCGCCGCATCCACTCGTCCGGGCATCACCGTCGAGCGCGCAGGAACTGCGGTCGAACTCGGGGAGCGGCTGGCCGGGGCCGCCGAGGCCGCGGAGGTCGTCGTGATGGCGGCCGCCGTGGCGGACTATCGCGTGGCTGAGGTGTCGCCGCGCAAGCGTACGAAGGAGACGGCGCCGGACGGCGGGATCACACTCGATCTCGTCGAGAACGACGACCTGCTCGCGGGCCTGGTCGGCCGGCGGCGCGAGGGGCAGACGATCGTCGGGTTCGCGGCCGAGACCCCCGGCGACGGCGAGACGCTGCTCGAGCGCGGACGCCGCAAGGCGGCGCGCAAGGGGGCGGACCTTCTCGCGGTCAACGAGGTCGGCTGGTCGAAGGGGTTCGAGTCCGACGACAATGCGCTGACGATCCTCGACGGCGCGGGCGAGGTCGTGGCGGCGCCGACGGGCACCAAGCGGCAGGTCGCGGACGCCCTGTGGGACGCCATCGTCGGACTCCGACAGAAAGAGTAACGAAACGGTAACGGCGCATGTAGAGTGGTCGGCACCACGTCGACGAGGACGTGGTGCACCACCCGGAGGACATGCCCGATGCCCGACTCCGCTCTTTCCGAACGCCCCGGCGACCGGACCCACGCCCTGTTCGTCGTCTGCGTGCTCGCGGCGGCGAGTCTCGTGATCGCCGTGCTCGCGGCCGCGCCGTCGCGCGTCAGCGCGCGCGAACTGCTGGGCGACACGCGCACTCCCGGCGACGCCGCCTTCATCGCCAGCCACCGCGGTGGCGCGGCGAACGCTCCCGAGAACACGCTGCCCGCGATCGCGGCCGCGCTGTCGAGCGGGTTCGACTACGTCGAGGTCGATGTGGCTCTCACGCTCGACGGGCATCCGGTGCTCATGCACGACGCCACGGTGGACCGCACCACGGACGGCCACGGCCGCGTCGCCGAGCTGACCCTCGCGGAGGTGCGTGAGCTGGATGCCGGGTCGTGGTTCTCCGCGGACTATGCGGGAACGCGGGTGCCCACCCTCGAGGAATTCCTCGACGCGCTCGCGCCGTCCGGCGGGCGGGCGATCGTCGAGCTGAAGGGTGAGTGGGATGCCGCATCCATCGACGCCGCCCTGGCCGGTGTGGCTGCGAGGGATCTCGAGCACCGGGTGGCCCTCGCGAGCTTCGACGCGCGCTCTCTCGCCCTGGCCGCCGCGGCGTCCGACGTCGTGTCGCGCCTGCTGATCCTCAAGCACCTGCCGTCCGACGTCGTCAGCGCGGTGGCCGAAGCGGATGCGCGCGGCGTGGTGGTCAGTCGAAAAGCCGTGCTCGCCCGCCCCGGGATCGTCGATGAGCTGCACGCGGTCGATGCTCGCGTCGTCGTCTACACACTCAACGATGACGCGCATTGGGACGCGGTGACCGCGCTCGGCGTGGACGGCATCGTCACCGACGACCCTCATACTCTTTTCGAGTGGCAGAGGGCGTACGCCGGCTCGGATTGAGGCGTCAGGTGCCCCCCGCGTGGCTGCCGCGGCGTGTCTCGTCGCGCGGCGGCTTGTCTCGTCGCGCGGCGTGCCTGGGCGACGTAGGCTCGGATCACGCGAGACCGGAGGTCACATGCAGTTCCATGCTCGGAGTTCGGCGGGGCGGGTCGTACTGATGTTCGCAGCCGTGGCGACCCTGTCGGTGATGGCGACCGGATGTCAGCCGGAACCGGGGCAGACGCCTTCGCCGGCGTCGACGACGTCCCTCGAGGCTCCCACGCCCGACCCGTCGTTCAGTCCGATCGAGACCGAGCTTCCCGACGCGGATTTCGCACTGCCGGAGTCGTGCGAGGAGATCTACTCCGCCGACATGCTCGCGCAGCTGCAGGCCGCGAACCCGCCGCTGAACGACCCGGGCGTGACGATGCTCTCGACCGAGAGCGCCGATCTGCTTGAGATCATCCACAGCGGTGCGCCGACGATCCGCTGCTCGTGGGGCCAGCCGAGTGAGTTCGGACTGGCGACGAACGTCACCGTGGTCGACGCGGGTCAGGCCGACGCGATCGCGGCAGCTCTGCCGGCGGCCGGGTTCGGCTGCGAGGCGCTCGGCGATGGCACGATCTGCCGCATCGAACAGCGCGGCATCACTCTCGACGACCAGGAGTACACGCGCGGCGAGACGCACTACCTGGGTGAGGGAGCGGTCGTCACCACGGCGTGGATCAACTTCTCGCCCGAGGGCTACACCGAGGATGTCGTCGCGACCCTCTGGGGCTGAGAGGCGCTGTCTTCGCTGCACCTTCCCCGGATACGGGCCGTTTCCCCTTAGAATGGGCGAAGGAAGACCGCTGACGACGTCGCAGCTCGCAGAAGCGAGTGCCCGCGGCCGTCGACGATCAACCCCGATCCCGCGTTCGTGACGGCGTGCGCGCCGCCCGCGGGAGCACGCACAACCATCGGTGTCATCATCCGATCATCGCCGGCCCCGATCCGGCACTCACGCTCAGGAGGAGCATGCCGACCACGGCACCCCAGACGGCGCAGCGTCGCCGCAAGACCTCGTCCGCACGTCGCGACGACGAGGCTCCGATCATCCCGATCCTCGCGCGCAAGGTGCGCGAGGTCGAGGCGAAGGCCCAGCGCGGCAAGCTCGGACCGACCAACCGTGTCAAGTTCCAGGTCATCGCCTTCCTGGTGCGCGAGGAGCGCGCCCGGGTCAAGGCCGACACCGAGCTGACCGACGCCGTGCGCGCCGAACTGCTCAAGCGCCTCGACGGCGTGGCGACGATCCTCGCGAAGACCGCCGCGCGCGACACCTCGCTCATCCAGCTGCTCGAGGTCGATCAGGCCGCCTCGCCGGTCGCCCGGCGCATGCGCCGTGATTGGCTGCTCGAGTCCGGTGCGGAACTGCCGCCGGACGAGCTCATCATCACCGACCTCGCGCCCGTCTCCGTGCCCGTCGTTCCCGCAGCCCTCGCCGAGCGTCAGGTCGTGCCGCCGCAGGTCGAGGCCCGCCAGCTCGCCAATCCCTTCCTCGCTCCGGACCTGGCTCTCCGCGCCCCCAAAGAGACTCCACGCCGGCGTCTGGACAGCTGGGAGCTCATGGGCCCGCTGTACAAGGCTTTCGAGACCGGAGCCGGCGGCGGGGCGGCGTCGATGGACCTGCCGGAAGTGCCCGAGTTCGACCATGTGTCGCCCAAGGGCTTGGAAGTCATGCCGCACCAGTCGCGCTTCCTCGAAGCGGTGCGCACCGGTCACCGATCGTTCCTCCTCGCCGACGAGCCGGGCCTGGGCAAGACCGCGGAGTCCGTGCTGGCGGCATCCGTCGCAGGCGCCTACCCGCTGCTGGCCGTCGTACCGAACGTCGTCAAGATGAACTGGGCTCGCGAGGTCGAGCGCTGGACACCGCAGCGACGGGCGACCGTGATCCACGGGGACGGCGAGAACATCGACGCCTTCGCCGACGTGTTCATCGTCAACTACGAGATCCTCGATCGACACCTTTCCTGGCTCAGCTCGCTCGGGTTGAAGGGCATGGTCGTCGACGAGGCCCACTTCATCAAGAACCTCACGTCGCAGCGCTCGCAGAACGTGCTGGCCCTGGCCACCCGCATCCGGGAACAGGTCAGCAACCCGCTGCTGCTCGCCCTCACCGGCACCCCGCTCATCAACGACGTCGAGGACTTCGACGCCATCTGGCGGTTCCTGGGCTGGACCACGGGCGAGAAGCCCGGCCCCGCCCTCATGGAGAAGCTCGACGAGACGGGGCTCACCCCAGCCGACAAGGCGTTCTATCCCGAAGCGCGCAACGCCGTCATCTCGATGGGCATCGTGCGCCGCAAGAAGAAGGATGTCGCAGCCGACCTGCCCGACAAGCTGATCGCCGACTTGCCCGTCGAGCTCGACGACGAGTTCGGTCGCTCGATCCGGCAGGCCGAGCGCGAGCTCGGCGAGCGCCTCGCTGCTCGCTACCGGCGCATCATCGAGGCTCGCGGCGATCGTGGGCTGGCGCCGGGAGAAGTGGATGCCGACATCGTGCGCCTCGTCGCGCAGAACGAGCTCGAAGAGTCCAAGGCCGCGGGAACCGGTTCCGAGAACGTGTTCACGATGGTGCGGAAGATCGGCCAGGCCAAGGCCCTGCTCGCTGCGGACTACGCAGCGCAGCTGCAGCGCTCGGTCGGCAAGGTGGTCTTCTTCGCCAAGCACATCGACGTCATGGACGCCGCGGAGGCGCACTTCGCGGGGGCGGGTCTGAAGACGGTGTCGCTGCGCGGCGACCAGACCACCACAGCTCGCCAGGAGGCGATCGACGCGTTCAACAACGACCCCGACGTCGGGATCGCCGTGTGCTCGCTGACCGCCGCCGGTGTCGGCGTCAACATGCAGGCATCCTCCAACGTCGTGCTCGCCGAATTGTCGTGGACGGCGGCCGAGCAGACGCAGGCGATCGACCGGGTGCACCGCATCGGTCAGGACGAGCCGGTCACCGCGTGGCGCATCATCGCCGCGCACACGATCGACACGAAGATCGCCGAGCTGATCGACTCCAAGCAGGGGCTCGCGCAGCGGGCACTCGACGGCGAGGCCGTTGACCCGCAGTCGAGCGACTCCGTGCAGCTGTCGGCGCTGATGCACCTGACACGTCAGGCGCTCGGGACGGCATAGCCACTGCGAGACCACGAGGAGGACGTGCGCCGGTCCGGGCGCGCGTCCTCCTGGCGTTTCCGCCGTGTGGCAGGCCACGGCATCCGGCACTAATGTCGGGTGAGGCAGCGTCGCCGACTCTCTTCACCCGACAGCGAGGAACTTGAGCTATGAAGATCGGCATCCTGACGAGTGGCGGCGATTGCCCCGGGCTGAACGCGGTCATCCGTGGCGTCGTGCTCAAGGGGACGACGTCGTACGACCTCGAGTTCGTCGGCATCCGCGACGGCTGGCGGGGCGTCGTGGACGGCGATTTCTTTCCGCTGACGCGCCACGAGGTCAAGGGCCTGTCGAAGGTCGGCGGGACGATCCTCGGCACCAGTCGCACGAACCCGTACGACGGTCCTCGCGGCGGTGCCGAGAACATCGCCAAGACGATGTACGGCCACCGCCTCGACGGGATCATCGCCATCGGCGGCGAGGGCACTCTCGCGGCAGCGAATCGGCTCGCGAACGACGGCATCAACGTGCTCGGCGTGCCCAAGACGATCGACAACGACCTGCGCGCCACCGACTACTCGTTCGGCTTCGACACCGCGGTGAACATCGCCACCGACGCGATGGACCGCCTGCGCACGACCGGGGACTCGCACCAGCGCTGCATGGTCGCCGAGGTCATGGGCCGCCACGTCGGCTGGATCGCGCTGCACGCGGGCATGGCCGCCGGCGCACACGCGATCTGCATCCCTGAGGTGCCGATGTCGATCGACGAGATCTGCGCGCAGGTCACCAAGGCGCACGACCGGGGGCGCGCGCCGCTCGTCGTCGTGTCGGAGGGCTTCACGCTGACCGGCATGGACGAGGCCTTCAGCGACAAGGGCCTCGACGCCTTCAACCGCCCGCGTCTCGGTGGCATCAGCGAGGTCCTCGCGCCCGAGATCGAGCGCATCACCGGCATCGAGACGCGCTCCACGGTACTGGGCCACATCCAGCGCGGGGGGTCGCCCTCGGGCTTCGACCGGGTCCTCGCGACCCGCCTGGGGCTGCACGCGGCCGACGCGGTCGTCGACGGCGCGTGGGGGCAGATGGTCGCGATGCGCGGCACCGACATCGTGCGGGTGCCCTTCGCCGAGGCGCTCGGCGAGCTCAACACCGTGCCCCTCTACCGCTACGAAGAGGCCGCCGCGCTCTTCGGCTGAGCCCCGGGAACCGCCGCTCCCGCAGGCGGTTGGTGTGCCCTCTTCCTCCCCAGATGGCCCGCTGGGATGGGGCGTTCACAGATCCCCGCCGTACGACCTGAGGCCTCTGCCGAACGAGCGACAGTGGGCATATGCCGCGCCACTCGCCTCTACCGTCAGAACTTTCGACCCTGTTCAGTGTCTCCCAGGCGGTCGCCCTCGGGGTTTCGCCGTCTCGGCTCACCCGCCGCGACATCCGCCCACCCTTTCATGGTGTTCGTGCACTGGTCGGGGTCCCCGACTCGACGCTTGTCGAAGCCTGCCTCGGCTATGCGCCCCGCCTGGCGCCGTGGCAGTTCTTCAGTCACGAGACCGTGTTCGGCCTCATCGGGGCGCCGACGCCCGAGTGGCCGTATCGCCCGGCCGTCCACGTTTCGGCCCACCGCCCAGCTCACGAACCGCGAACATCTGGCGTCGTCGGGCATCGGCTGCAGCAGCGTGAGCCCGCCACGCTGATCCTCGCGAACGGGCTCCCGATCGAGCATCCCGTGCGAGCCTGGCGGCAAGCGGGCGCGTTGTGGGCGCTCGACGATCTCATCGCGACGGCCGAGTTCCTGATCTCCGATCGAGGACGCTCACCGATGGCGTCCGTCGAAGACCTTGTCGGGGAGGTCGAGGCGATGGGCGACCTCCGAGGCGGGCTCCTGCGCAGAGCGCTCGCACATGTGCGGGGACGGGTGCGCTCGCCGCGAGAGACTCGACTTCGACTGCTCCTGGTGCGGGCAGGTCTTCCCGAGCCCGAGATCAACTGGACTCTTCGTGACCATCGCGGGACTGCTGTGGCCGAGGCCGACCTCGCCTACCTGCGTTGGCGCGTCGCGCCCGAGTATGACGGGCGAGTGCACGCAGAGGACCCGCAACAGTTCGCGCGAGATGCTGACCGCTGGGAATTGATCCGCGCGCTGGGGTGGGATCACGTTCGCATCCTGAATCACCACATGCGCGACGGTGGGTGCCCGGCCGTTGCAAAAGTTCGCGACGCTCTGATCCGCGCGGGCTGGCGCCCCGGTCAGGCCTGACCCGCTGGCGAGATCGACATTCCCGGCTTCCCGAAGCCTGAGGAAGCCCCGATCCTCGAGGTCAGGCTCAAACGCAGCCCTCCGAGGTCCGAAGTCGCAGCTCCGCGAAGCGTGTCCCACTTTCGCTTGGATAGCCGCCGCTCGGCCGTGGGTGGGGATCAGGCGTCGGCGACGCCGAGCGTATCGAGCAGCCACGCCAGCTCGAACGCGCGCTCGCGCCACGCGTTGTAGCGCCCGCTGACGCCGCCGTGGCCGGCCACCATCTCGCACTTGAGCAGTGCGTCGGCCCCGACCTCGCGCAGCCGTGCCACCCACTTCGCCGGTTCGACGTAGAGCACCCGGGTGTCGTTGAGCGAGGTCACGGCGAGGATCTTGGGGTAGGTGGCATCCGTCCGCACGTTCTCATACGGCGAGTACGACTTCATGTACGCGTACACGTCGGCGTTGTGCAGCGGGTCGCCCCACTCGTCCCACTCGATGACAGTGAGCGGCAGCGACGGGTCGAGGATGGTGGTGAGGGCGTCGACGAACGGCACGTCGGCCAGCACCCCCGCGAACAGCTCGGGAGCGAGGTTCGCAACGGCTCCCATCAGGAGCCCGCCCGCCGAGCCGCCTTCTGCCACCAGCTGCGAAGGCGTGGTGTAGCCGGCGTCGACGAGGTGCCGGGCGCTGTCGACGAAGTCCGTGAAGGTGTTGCGCTTGCGGAGGAGCTTGCCCTCCTCGTACCACTGGCGCCCCATTTCGCCCCCGCCGCGCACGTGGGCGACCGCGAAGACGACCCCGCGGTCGAGCTCGGACAAGCGGGCCACCGAGAAGCCTGGCTCGATCGAATGCTCGTACGACCCGTACCCGTACAGGTGCAGGGGACGCGGCGCGCTGCCGATCTCGCCGAACGACGGCTTGTAGACCAGCGAGATCGGGATCTGCGTGCCGTCGTGTGCGGTGGCCCACACCCGGGACTGCGCGTAGTCGCCGGGCTCGTAGCCGCCGAGCACGGGCTGGCGCTTGCGCAGATGCAGCTCGCGCGTGGCGACATCGAGGTCGTACACGGTGCCGGGAGTGACGAACGAGCCGTAGCCCAGGCGCAGCAGCGGGGGCGCCCACTCGGGGTTGCCGCCCGATCCCACCGAGTACAGCGGCTCGTCGAACTCGATCTCGCTCACCTCACCGGTGGCGTAGTCGAGCAGACCGAGGCGGGCCAGCCCGCCGCGACGGTAGCCGAGCACGCCCCAGTCGCGGAAGGTCGAGACGCCGAGCAGCCGTTCGCCGGCACGGTGGGGGATCACGACGGTGCGTTCGCCGGCGGGGGCGGATGCCGCCACCCGCACGAGCTCGAAGTCCAGGGCGCCGTCGTTGTGCAGCACGAACAGCACGTCCTCGCCGTCGATGACGGCGTGGGAGCTCTCGTACTCGACGCCCTCGGTGCGAGGCCACACCACGCGCGGCTCGGAGCGGAGGTCGGAGGCATCCACCAGCCATTCCTCCGACGTGATCGACGAGCCCAGCCCGATCATGAGATAGCGATCGCTGCGCGTGAAACCCGCGCCGACCCAGAAGCGCTCGTCGGGCTCGTGGAAGAGCTTCACGTCCTCGCCGACCGGCGTGCCCAGCTCGTGCAGCCACACGGTGTCAGGGCGCCACGCGTCGTCGACGGTCGTGTAGACGATGAACCGGCCGTCGGGTGAGAACGTCGCGCCCGCGAACGTCTCGGGGATCTCGTCGGGCAGCTGCTCGCCGGTGACGAGGTTGCGCACGCGCACCGTGTAGCGCTCGTCGCCGGCCACGTCGACGCCGTAGAGCATCAGGGTGCCGTCATTGGACACCTCGAAGCTGCCCAGTGAGAAGAATTCGTGTCCTTCGGCCTCGACGTTGCCGTCGAGGAGGATCTGCTCGCCGGGCACCTCGGCTCCGGGAGCGAGTTCGGGGGGCGTCCAGTCGTCGGGCGACGCAAGCGGTGCACGGCACTGAATGCCGTACTGCTTGCCTTCCACCGTGCGTCCGTAGTACCACCATTGCCCGCGCCGGGTCGGCACCGAGAGGTCGGTCTCGAGGGTGCGGCCCTTGATCTCTTCGAAGATGCGCTCGCGGAGCCCCGCGAGGTGCGCCGTGCGCTCCTCGGTGTAGGCGTTCTCGGCCTCGAGGTGGGCGATGACGACGGCGTCCTCCTTGGCCCGCAGCCATTCGTAGCGGTCCTCCACGTCGTCGCCGTGGTGGGAGCGGACGGCCGGGCGGGTCTCGGCGATCGGTGCGGGAGGGAGGGTGGATGCTGTGGCAAGCGAGTCGTCGACGGTCACACCCCCACGCTAGTCGAGGCCTCGGGCACCGGCTCAGCGCACGGTGATGAGCAGGCTCTGCCAGCCCGTCGAGCCGTCGGGAGCGATCGGGGCACGCTCCTGGATCTGCACGGTGCCGTTCTTGTCGACCGCGCGCGCCCTGACGTAGTGGGTTCCCGTGGGCGCCTCCCACGGCAGCCGCCACTGCACCCAGGTGTCGGCGTTGAGGGGAGCAGACAGTTCAGCCTGCTGCCAGTCACCGTCGTCGATCGACACCTCGACGCGCTCGATCCCTATGGTCTGTGCCCAGGCCATGCCGGCGACCATCGTGGCACCGGCTTCGATCGGCGTGCCCGCGCGCGGGGTGTCGATCCGCGACGACATCTTGATGGGCGCCTTCGCGCTGTACCCCCGAGGCGTCCAGTACGCCTCGTCCTTCTCGAACGTCGTCACGGTGAGCTGCGTGAGCCACTTGGTGGCCGAGACGTAGCCGTACAGACCGGGAACGACCATACGCACCGGGAATCCGTGCTCGAAGGGCAGCGGCTCCCCGTTCATCGTCACGGCGAGGATCGCGTCGCGCCCGTCGTCGGTGAGCGTCTCCAACGGTGTGCTCGCCGTGAAGCCGTCGGTGCTGCGTGAGAGCACCATGTCGGCACCGCCGACGGGCCGGGCACGCCGCAGCAGATCACGCACCGGTACGCCCGACCAGATCGCATTGCCCACGAGTCCTCCGCCGACTTCGTTCGAGACGCAGGTCAGGGTGATCGCGTATTCGTCGAGCCCGAGGTCCAGCAGTTCCTGGAACGTGAGCTCGAGAGGTTGCTCGACCATGCCGTCGATGCGAAGTCGCCACGCCTGCGGGTCGATGGAGGGCACGGTCAGGGCGGTGTCGACGCGGTAGAAGTCCGCGTTCGGCGTGATGAGCGGTGAGAGACCCGGCACGTCGAACTCCGCACCGTCCGGGACGGAGACCTTCGATCGGGGCGCGGGCAGGCGAAGAGCATCGCGGATGCCGGCGATCGAGCTCGTCACGGCAGCGATCGCGCGCGCTCCGACACCGACCACGACCGCCGTCGCTGCCGATATGAGGGCGAGAGTGAGGAAGGCTCGACGACTCGGCCCCGTGGCCGCCTCGCCAGCGGCGGAGCGATCCGCCTCAGCGTCGTCGTCCGCACGCGCGAAGGCGGAGGCCGCCTCGCGCCACGCGCGCAGCCGCCTCGCCAGCAGCCAGAGCATCACGCCGCCGGCCGCACCGCCGGCAAGCGGGGGCAGGAAGGCGAAGGTCGTCGCGCCCGCACGCGTCAGGATCGCGGCGGCCGCCAAGCCAGCACCGACGGTGAGGAGCGCGACCCCCCAGAACGGCCGCGCGAACTCCACGACGCCCGCGATGGCCGACGCGACGACGACGGCCAGGCCGAGGCCTGCCAGCAGGGCGATCTTGTCGTACTCTCCGAAGGTGCTGATCGCCAGCTCCTTCAGCGGCTGCGGCACGATGTCGATCACGAAGGAGCCGACCGCCAGCAGCGGACTCGCGTCGCGGGCAACCAGAAGGGCCATGAGTTCGGCGGTGGCCAGCAGCACCGCCGCCGACACGACGCCCGCTCCGGCAGCGAGCAACCAGAAGCGCGCCCTTCGGATCCCCATTCGCATGTGCCGCCCTCTTCCGTCGCAGACGCGCGTGCGTCCCCTGCTTGTTCGGGGCGGCGGCGGCAGCGGATTGAGCAGTCGAGGGCGATCCGCGCCGCCACATCGGTCAGGTGGTATCGCGCGGCCGCCGATGTAAGATTCTGTCTGGCCGGTTGCCGGTTCCTGAACACTTGGTGAACTCTTCGTTCGTCGCGCCGATCTCGTCGGCATCCACATCCCCTCACGGAAAGCGACCGGTGGAAACCGCAACCCTCATCATCGTGCTGGTGATCGTGCTGGCGTTGTTCTTCGACTTCACGAACGGCTTCCACGACACCGCGAACGCGATGGCGACGCCCATCGCGACAGGGGCGCTCAAGCCGAAGACCGCCGTGCTGCTGGCAGCCGTGCTGAACCTCGTCGGCGCGTTCCTGTCGACCGAGGTGGCCAAGACGATCTCCGGCGGCATGATCCGGGAGGATCAGATCTCGGCAGCCGTCTTCCCCGCGATCATCTTCGCGGGCCTCATCGGCGCCATCACGTGGAACATGCTCACCTGGCTGCTCGGCCTTCCCTCGTCGTCGTCGCACGCGCTGTTCGGCGGCCTCATCGGTGCGACCCTGGTGGGGGTCGGCTTCATGGCGATCGACTTCGGCGTCGTCATGTCCAAGGTGATCCTCCCCGCCCTCATCGCTCCCGTCACCGCCGGAATCATCGCCTTCGCGGTCACCAAGCTCGCGTACGTGCTCACCCGGCGCTACGACAACAAGCCCGACGGGCGCGACGGCTTCCGGGTGGGGCAGATCTTCACCTCGTCGCTGGTGGCGCTGGCGCATGGCACCAACGACGCCCAGAAGACGATGGGCGTCATCACCCTCGCCCTCATCACGGTGGGGTGGCAGTCGCCGGAGCAGGCCGACCCGCAGACGTGGGTCATCTTCGCGTGCGCCATCACGATCGCACTCGGCACCTACATGGGCGGCTGGCGCATCATCCGCACGCTCGGCAAGGGGCTGACCGACGTCAAGCCGGCGCAGGGCTTCGCCGCCGAGAGTTCGACTGCGGCGACGATCCTGGCCTCGAGTGCATTGGGCTTCGCGCTGTCGACCACGCAGGTCGCCTCCGGCTCGGTGATCGGCTCGGGGCTCGGCCGTCGCGGGTCCCACGTGCGCTGGCGCACCGCGGGCCGCATCATGATCGGCTGGGTGCTTACGCTTCCCGCCGCGGGCGGTGTGGGAGCGCTCGCCGCGCTCGTGGTCGTGTGGCTCGGTTTCTGGGGCATCATGATCGACGCGGTGCTCGCCGTCGCGATCATCCTCTTCCTGTACCTGCGCTCCCGCCGCGACCAGGTCACCGCCGGCAACGCGATGAGCGAGGTCGCCGAATCCGGACGCGCGGTCAAGGTCAAGCGGAACCCGCCGCCCACGCCCCGGCAGCGAGCCGTCGCCCGCGCGGAGGCCCGCACCCGTGCCGCGGAGCAATCAGCCGCGAAGAAGGCGGCCAAGGCCGCGAAGGCCGCCGAGAAGTCGTCGTCGAAGGATGGAGGCGCGCGATGATCGCCATCGACTGGATCGCTTTCGTCGAGGTCTTCGCTGCCGCGCTGATCGCGGCGGTGCTCGTGGTCGGCTTCTACGCGCTGGGTCTTCGGCTGCTGGTGCGTGCGGGGCGCCCTCCCGTGGTCGCCCCGGCGGAGTTCACCGACGCCATCACGGTCATCTCCGAGAAAGAGGCGCGCCGGGCGGAGAAGGCCGCGGCGAAGTCGGCCAAGCGCAATCCGCTCACCGAGGGGCAGAAGCGTCTGGCCCTCGTCGGGGCGTACGGCTCGTTCAGCGTGTGCGCCGCCGCAGTGCTCGCCGGCATCCTCCTCATCGTCCTGAACCACTGAGGGCGGCGGATGCCGCAACCCGGCCGCCGTCGCCGGCGCCGCGTCGCCACCACCGCCTAGGCTGAGCGCATGACCCCCGCGGCACCCGTGCAACTCGGTCAGTACTCGCCGGCGAGGCGGACGCTCCTGCACCTCAGTGACACGCATCTGCTCGCTGCCAACCGACCGCTGGGCGGGCGCTTCGACACCGCCGCCAATCTCGCGCGCACCCTCGTGGCTGCTGAGGCCACCGGCATCCGACCCGCCGCCGTCGTCTTCACGGGCGACCTGACCGACCTCGGTGAGCCCGAGGCATATGCGGCGCTGCGGGCGGCCGTGGAGCCGTTCGCCGAGCGGCTCGGCGCGCCGGTCGTGTGGATCGCGGGAAACCATGACGAACGGCCCGCCCTGCGACGCGGTCTGCTCGACCTCGAGCCGACGCAGGACCCGGTGACCGGAGTATGGGATCTCGGCGGGCTGCGCCTGGTCGCACTCGACTCCACCGTCCCCGGCTGGCATCACGGCGACCTCGATGCCCGGCAGCTGGCGTGGCTGAGCGAGATCCTCGCGGTGCCGGCCCCGCTGGGCACGATCCTGGCGCTGCACCATCCGCCGCTGCCGTCGCACGTGCCACTGTTCGACATCCTGGAGCTTCGGCATCAGGGCCGCTTCGCCGAGGCGATCGCCGGAACCGACGTCCGCGCGATCCTCGCCGGCCACCTGCACTACTCGACGAGTGGCACGTTCGCCGGGGTGCCGGTGAGCGTCGCCGCCGCCAGCTGCTACACCATGAACCTCGCCCGCCCGTCGGTCGAGGTGAACGGCATGGACGCCGGGCAGTCGTTTCATCTGGTGCACGTGTACGACGACACGATCACGCACGCCGTCGTACCCGTGGTGGACGCGCCCACCGGCGACTTCTTCTCGGCGGAATGGTACGAGCGGATGTCGCGCCTGACGCCGGAGCAGCGGCTCGAGGAGTTCTCGCGCAAGCGTTCCTGACGTCCGGTGGCGCTCGCCGCGCTGTACGGCTGTGCGGGGGAGTTGTACGAGGTGGACAGCGGCACGCGTTCCTGCCGCGAGTAGGCTCGAGACACCCCGCACACCGCTGTGATCGACCCACGAGGACTGCACACATGGCTTTGGACGCAATGATGCGAACCCGCACCGAGACCGACTCCTTGGGATCCCTCGAGATCCCCGCCGAGGCGTACTGGGGCATCCATACCGCCCGTGCGCTGGAGAACTTCCCGATCTCGAAGCGGCCGATCTCGGTCTACAAGGACCTGGTCAAAGCCCTCGCGATGGTCAAGCAGGCGTCCGCGCGTGCCAACAAGGAGATCGGCGTCCTCGACGCCGAGAAGGCCGATCTCATCGATCGTGCCGCGCAGCTGGTGATCGAGGGTCAGTACCACGACCAGTTCGTGGTCGGAGTGATCCAGGGCGGGGCCGGCACCTCGACGAACATGAACGCGAACGAGGTGATCACCAACATCGCGCTCGAACTGGCCGGTCGAGAGAAGGGCGACTACGCGTTCCTGTCGCCGATCGACGACACCAACCGCAGCCAGTCGACCAACGACGTCTACCCGACGGCGATCAAGGTGGGGCTGGGGCTGGACCTGCTGACCCTGCTGGACGAGCTCGATCAGTTGCGCAAGGCGTTCCTGGCCAAGGCGGTGGAGTTCCACGACGTGCTGAAGGTGGGGCGCACGCAGCTGCAGGATGCCGTGCCGATGACGCTCGGCCAGGAGTTCCACGGGTTCGCCACGACGCTGGGCGAGGACCACAGCAGGCTCAAGGAGAATGCCTATCTCCTCTACGAGATCAACATGGGCGCCACAGCCATCGGCACCGGCATCACGACGCACCCGGCCTACGGTCAGTCGGTGCTGCGGCACCTTCGCGAGATCAGCGGACTGGACCTCGACCTGGCCACCGACCTGGTGGAATCCACGAGCGACACCGGTGCTTTCATGTCGTTCTCCTCCTCGCTCAAGCGCAACGCGATCAAGCTGTCGAAGATCTGCAACGACCTCCGGCTGCTCTCCAGTGGTCCGCAGGCCGGGTTCGGCGAGATCAACCTGCCGGCGCGGCAGGCCGGATCCAGCATCATGCCCGGCAAGGTGAACCCGGTGATCCCCGAGGTCGTCAATCAGGTGGCGTTCGCGGTCGCGGGCGCTGATCTGACGGTGACCATGGCGGTCGAGGGCGGCCAGCTGCAGCTGAACGCGTTCGAGCCGGTGATCGCGCACTCCATCTTCCAGTCGATCACCTGGATGCGCCGCGGCATGCACACGCTGCGGGTCAACTGCGTCGAGGGCATCACGGCCAACCGGGAGCGGCTCGGTGCCATGGTCGGTACCAGTGTCGGCGTGATCACAGCGCTCACGCCGTTCATCGGATACGCCGCCGCTGCTGCGCTGGCCAAGACCGCGCTGCTGACCAAGCGAAGCGTTGCCGATCTGGTGGTCGAGGCCGGTCTGATGTCGCGTGAAGACGTCGTCAAGCAGCTCTCGCCCGCGCGTCTGTCAGGGCTCGAGGCGATCACCGCAGCCATCCCGGTGATCCCGCCTCTCACCGAGCCTGGCGACGATCCGGACGCTTCGTAGGCGATTCTCTTCGCCTGGCCACAGCGTCCGGTCACGTGCGACGTCGGGCGCGAGTGCCGCAGCGCGGCGCGGGCGATTGCCCGAGGGCGCCGCTGCCGATACCGTCATGCTCAGACCCCACCATCGAGAGGAACGTCATGACCGATCCGCAGAACCCCGCAGACCCTGCACCTCCCGCATCGGGCAGCGTGCCGCCGGCACCGCCCGCCTACGACGCCGCACCGCCGGCGCCGCCGGCAGCAGAGACGGCATCGGCTCCCGACGCCGGCACCGCGTACCCCACCGCACCGCCGCCCGCCTACGGCGCGCCGGCCAACGAGCCCGTCCCGGGAAAGACGCTCGGCATCATCGCCTTCGTCGTGTCGTTCTTCGCCTCGCTCATCGGCCTCATCCTCGGCATCGTCGCGCTCGTCCAGAGCAGGAAGGCCGGGCACAAGAACGGCTGGGCCGTCGCCGCGATCATCCTGGGCTCGGTCTTCCTGGTGATCACGATCATCATCGTGGTGGTCCTGGTCGGCATCGCCGCAGCGGGGGCCGCGCAGATCGCCGAATTCTGCGCCCAGGTCGGCTCGGGCACGCACACGACGACGTCGGGGCTCGAGATCACCTGCCCGTGAGCTGAGGCTCGCATCGTCTGAAGAGGGCGGATCCGCTACGCGGGTCCGCCCTCTTCGCGCTCAGTCGAGGATCCGGCAGTGGGTCGTGAGCGACCCGATGCCGTCGATGCCTACGGTGACCGTCGACCGATCGCGCAGGAACACCTGCGGGTCGCGGGAGTATCCCGCGCCACCGGGGCTTCCCGTCGAGATGAGCGTGCCCGGCAGCAGCGTGGCCGACTTCGACAGGTGTGAGATCAGAGTCGATACCGGACGCACCATCTGGGCGGTCGTGGCATCCTGCATCGTCCGTCCGTCCAGCACCGTCCAGATGTGGAGGGCCTGCGGGTCGGGCACCTCGTCGGCCGTGACCACGAACGGGCCTGTCGGGGTGAAGCCGTCGAACGACTTGCACCGCGACCACTGTGCCTCCGAGTACTGGATGTCGCGGGCCGTGATGTCGTTGACGACGGTGTAGCCCCACACATGGTCCAGCGCCGCTTCGGGCGCCACATCCTTCGCCGGGGTGCCGATGATCACTCCGAGCTCGGCTTCATAGTCGACGGATTCGCTCAAGGAGCGGGGCCAGATGGTGGTGTCGTCGTGCCCGGCCAGCGAGTTCGGCCACAGGACGAAGACCGTCGGTGTCGAGTCCGTCTTCAGGCCCAGCTCGCTGGAGTGGGCAGCGTAGTTGAGTCCGATGGCCAGGATCACGGGAGGCGAGAGCACCGCCGACGCGTAGCGCTGACCCTCGAGTGGATGCCGAACCCCGGATGCCGCACTCGCGCGCACCCGCTCCAGCAGCTCGTCGCCGCCGTCGATGAGCTGCTCCAGCGCGCGGGGGGCGCCGTCGAACAATTCATCGACGAACACCGTCTCGTCGCCATCGACCAAGACGAGCCGCGGTGCGTCCGAGCCGGGCGGGACGACGTGGGCGAAGCGCATCCCTCCAACCTACCTGGCCGCTTCCGGCGCCGAGGCGCGTCGGTTCTAGGCTGGGCGCATGATGCACGATCAGGGCGCCGCGCCGTCCCGGCCCTCGCTCACCCCTCCCGAGTTCGCGTCGGCGCTGTCGCAGCCGCGTCACGCCGCTCCTGCCGCGATCGCGCCGCCGGCGACGTCGCCCGCTCCCGTCCCCGTCGCGGTGGCCGCGCCGCAGCGCGGACGCACGGCGACGGTGTGGATCGTCGGGCTGCTGGTGCTCGTGCTCGTCGCGCTCGTGGGGTACTTCCTCAACGCCATCGGCCCTGGTGCATCCCTCGTGGGCATGCTGCTGGCGCTTCTGCCGCTGGCGGGCGTGTTGTTCGCCGTGCGGCTGGTGGATCGATGGGAGCCGGAACCTCGCGGCCTCCTCGTCCTCGCCGTCGCGTGGGGCGCCGTCGCCGCGGTGGGCATCGCGCTCGGCGTCGACCTGCTCGTCACGATCGCGATCGGCGTGGACGGCTCGCCGCTGCGACAGGCGTTCTCGGCCGTCGTCCAGGCTCCGATCGTCGAGGAGGTGGCGAAAGGGATCGGCGTCTTCCTGATCTTCGCGACATCCCGCCGGGCGTTCGACGGCCCGGTGGACGGCATCGTCTACGGTGCGCTCATCGGCGCGGGCTTCGCCTTCACCGAGAACATCCAGTACTTCGCGCTGGCGTTCATCGAGGGGGGCGCGGCCGAGACCTCTGCGACGTTCTTCGTGCGCGGCATCCTGTCTCCCTTCGCGCACGTGATGTTCACCGCTGTGACGGGCTTCGCGCTCGGGCTGGCGGCCCGTCGCGGTGTGTCGGCAGGGCAGGCAGTGGGGCCCTGGCTGCTGGGCTTGGCCGGTGCCATTGCGCTGCACGCGCTGTGGAACGGGTCTGCACTGTTCGGCGACTTCTTCGCGCTCTACCTGACCCTGCAGCTTCCGTTGTTCGCGGGCTTCCTGCTCGGCGTGATCGCGCTGCGCCGCGAGGAGTCGCGCCTGACGCGTCGCCGTCTGGGAGAGTACGCAGTGGCCGGCTGGTTCACGCCGCAGGAGGTCGACATGCTCGCGACAGCGGCCGGACGCCGGACGGCCCTGGCGTGGGCGCGCACGCTGCGCGGCGACCGCACCGCCCTCATGAAGGGGTTCATCGCCGACGCCACCTCGCTCGCGGCGACGCGGCAGCGTGCGATCACCGGCCGTGACGCGCACGCTGCATCGGAAGAGCGCGAACTGCTCGCCAGGACCGCCGCGACGCGGGCGGCGATGTTCGCTCCCTAGGCCTTGACACCGCTGTGGAGCCTCGGCATCCTGATTGCAGACCAACTCAGCGCTCGGTTGACACGCAGGCATCGCCGCGGCACCGAGCGCTGAGTTTTGTGGTCGCATCCCGCTCGTACGAGCGACGCGGCGCGAGGCGTGCTTGGATGGTCCCATGACTGACGACCGCACCAAGCCCGAGATCGACGCACCCGCGGGCCCGGCGCCCGCCGACCTCGTCGTCCGCGACATCATCGTGGGCGAGGGTGCCGAGGCGAAGCCCGGCGACACCGTGACCGTCCACTACGTGGGCGTCGAGTACGAGTCCGGCGAGGAATTCGACTCGTCGTGGAATCGCGGCGAGAGCATCCAGTTCCCGCTCCGCGGTCTCATCCAGGGCTGGCAGGACGGCATCCCCGGCATGAAGGAGGGCGGACGCCGCGAGCTCGTGATCCCGCCGCACCTGGCGTACGGTCCCGCCGGCGGCCACTTCCTCGGCGGCAAGACGCTGATCTTCATCATCGACCTCATCGCGGTCGGCTGACCCGACCGAAACCTCGAAGGGACGGATGCCGTGAGTCACGGCATCCGTCCCTTCCGTCTTGTGGCATCCGCGGGATCAGCCCGACACCGACACCGTCTCGCCGACCAGGCTGTGCTGCTCGACCAGGTCGGCGTGGACCTCGGCGACGGCGCGCCGCGTGACCTTGCGGTTGCGGGTGCGCCCATCGGTCGAGGTGAAGCGCTCGGCGGCATCGTGGTCGGTGAGGTGGACCGGCTGGACGATGGTCCAGTCGAGCTCTGATCCGCGCAGCAGGCTCTCCTGCAGCTCGGAGTCGAAGATCTGCGGCTTGATCATGAGCGCGAACAGGGCGCGGTCGAAGAGGCCGAGCAGGTCTCTCGTCGGACCGACGCCGTAGGAGGACTGCACGATGATGCGCCGTATTCCGGCGGTGCGGGCGGCGCGGATGAGTTCGGCGGTGCCCCGGGAACGGACATCGTCGGGGGTGCGCTGTGCCCCGCGCAGCCGGACGCGGAGCACCGGCTCGGAGATGCCCAGCGTCACCACCACTGCGTCGTGGCCCGGGAGAAGGCGGTCGAGGACGGCGCGGTCGGTGGCATCGCCGTCGACGCGGTCCAGACGATCGTGGGGCGTGAGCCGCGAGGCTCGCCGCGCCAGCGCGGTGACGCGGTGCCCGCGTTCGAGCAGCGCGTCGCACACGGCGCGGCCGGAGCCGCCGGTCGCTCCGATCACGAGGATGTTCATGGTTTCTCCATTCGTCGGGGAGGGGATGCCTCCGACTCTGGCATCGCGGACTTGGATGTTCTATCGTCAGGGTTACGCATTTCTTGATCGATCGTCCAAGGAGCAAGATGGCGACGCCCATGCCGTGGGATCGAGAGGATCCGCTCACCGAGGCGCTGTACCAGCTTCGGATGCGCGGAGCCTTCTACTCGTGGACGGAGGCAGCGGGCGAGGCAGCCGTGTCGATGCCGGAGTTCGCCGACACGCTGAGCTTCCACATCGTCGCGCGGGGCACCGCCTTCCTCGAGGTGGACGGCGAAGAGCCCCAGCGGCTCGACGCCGGCATGCTGGCCCTCGTGCCGCGGGGGATCGGTCATCGCGTCGCTACGCGACCGGGCGCGCGGGTGCTGGGTCGCGCCGATCTGCTGCCGCAGACGCTGCTGGGCGACGCGTTCTCGGTGCTTCGGCTCGGTTCCCCCGACGAGGAGGCGCCGCTGGCCATGCTGTGCGGCGTCGTCGCCTTCGATTCGCCGGCGGTCAACGACATGCTCGCCGTGCTGCCGGCGGTCGTCCGGGTGGATTCGGCGCGCCATCCGGTGATGGCAGCGCTCGTCCCGCTGCTCGCCGGCGAGCTGCGCGATCCGCGCCCGGGCGGCGAAGCTGTCGCGACTCGCCTCGCCGACGTGCTCGTCGTCGAGACGGTGCGGGCGTGGCTCGCGGATGAGCCGGACGCCGCGACAGGCTGGCTCGCCGCCCTGCGAGACCCGCTCCTCGGTGCGCCCCTGGCTGCCATCCAGCGCGAACCGGGGCGCGCGTGGACGCTCGCCGGGCTCGCCCGGCGCGCCGCGATGTCGCGCTCTGCCTTCGCGGCCCGTTTCACGGCGATGGTGGGGACGCCGCCGATGGCCTATGTCGTGGCGGCGCGAATGCGCGCGGCACGCACGATGCTCGCCGCCGGCGAGAGCGTCGCGACGGTCGCTGCCGCGCACGGGTACGGCTCGGAGGCGGCGTTCAGCCGTGCATTCTCGCGCACCACGGGCGAGACCCCGGGGCGGGTCCGTCGCGCCGCAGCAGCCTGATACGGGCATCCATTTCTCGGATTTGCATTCATGGGAATAGATGCCGGAGACGCTCGCGTTGCACCCGGCATGCGCGCCGCGCACCGCGACGCGTGCCCCGAGACGAAGGATGAGCATGACTGACACCGCCACCACGATCGACGTTCCCGGCTACAAGACGGGCACCTGGGTGCTCGACCCCGCCCACAGCGAGGTCTCGTTCAGCGTGCGCCACATGATGATCTCGAAGGTGCGCGGAACCTTCGGTCTCAAGAGCGCGACCCTGATCGCGCCGGAGAACCCGCTCGAGGCGAAGGTCGAGGCGAGCGTCGACGTCGCCTCGGTCGACACGAAGGACGAGGGGCGCGACAACCACCTGCGCTCGGCCGACTTCTTCGACGTCGAGAACAACCCGACCATGGAGTTCCGCTCGACCGGCGTGCGCGTGCAGGACGGCGACTTCCTCGTCGACGGCGACCTCACCATCCGCGGCGTCACCAAGCCCGTGACGTTCGACTTCGAGTTCGGCGGCTTCGGCGTCGACCCGTGGGGCAACTACAAGGCCGGCGCGACGGCGAAGGCCGTGGTCAACCGAGAGGACTTCGGCCTCACGTGGAACGCGGCGCTCGAGACCGGCGGCGTGCTCGTGGGCAAGGACATCACGATCACGCTCGACCTGCAGGGCGCGCTGCAGCAGGACTGATCAGCGGGCAGAAGGGACGGACGAATGCGGAGCCACCGCTCCGGGTTCATCCGTCCCTTCGACGTTGCGCGGGCGGCGACGGGGACGCAGCCGGTTCTGTGCGAGCAGGATGCCGAGGAAGACCACGAGCGCGCCGGCCGGCTCGTTCCAGCTGAGCTGTTCGCCGAGGATCATGACGCCGAGCACGACGCCGACGAGCGGGGTGATGTAGGTCACGGTCGAAGCGCGCGTCGGACCCCAGGCGCGCACCGTGTTCTGGTTCCAGATGTACGCGACGCCGGTGCCGAGGCAGCCGAGCAGCACGACGCTCACGACGATCCACGGGTTCAGACGCACCGGCTGCAGGACCAGCACCGGGGTCAGCACGACCATGATCGCCGCTCCCAGACCGATGTTCAGGAACGAGAACATCAGGGCGCTCATGCCGGTGTTCGACACGAATCGTCGCATGTAGGCGAGGCTGAAGCCGTAGCACGCGGTCGCTCCGAGGATCGCCAGCTGTGCGATGAGGCCCTGCGAGAGATCCAGGCCCTGCCAGGGCCCGATGATCACGACGACACCCAGGATGCCCAGGCCGATGCCGGCGACCTGCAGGCGCTTGAGCTTCTCGACGCGCAGCACCAGCGCGGCCATGATCGCGGTCATGATCGGGGTCGTGGCGTTGTAGATGCTCGCAAGGCCCGAGGTCACGTGCTGCTGGGCCCACGAGAACAGCAGGAACGGCACCACGCAGAACGTGATCGCGAGCACCGTCATGTGGCCCCAGATTCGCGCGCTGCGGGGGAGCCGCTCCCGTCGCAACGTCACGAAAAGTCCCAGCGCGAGGCCCCCGAGGATCAGTCGGGACCAGGCGACCTGCGCAGGCGAGATGCCCTCGAGCGCCACCTTCATGAAGAGGAAGCTCGACCCCCAGATCAGTCCGGTGAGGATGAACTGCACCGCGACGGACAGCTGCGACGGAACAGCATCCGGCGTGCTGGTGGTGAGGGCGGTGGTGGGCACGCCGTGACTCTACGCCCGGCCCTCGGCTGAGTTGACCGGGAGGGGATGCCGCGTCCGAAATCCGCCGGTGCCTGGCCGTCGGACGACGGTTCACGCTCGCCGCTTCCGGACTGGTAGACTCTTGAGGTTGCCGTTAGATCGGCCGCGGATAAAGAGAGCTCACGCATCAGGCGTCGGGCACCGCGCAACGACGAGAAAGGGGATCACTTTATGGCACTGGAAGCAGAAGTCAAGAAGGCGATCATCGAAGAGTACGCGACGCACCCCGGTGACACCGGATCCCCCGAGGTGCAGGTCGCGATGCTGACGCAGCGCATCAAGGACCTGACCGAGCACCTCAAGGAGCACAAGCACGACCACCACTCGCGTCGTGGGCTGTTCCTGCTCGTCGGTCAGCGCCGTCGTCTGCTCGGCTACCTCCAGGACATCGACATCAGCCGTTACCGGTCGTTGATCGAACGTCTCGGACTGCGCCGCTAAGGCACATCGCGACCAGCGTTCAATCGCGCAAAACTTTCTTGGAGAGCCGCCCCACGGTGTGGGGCGGCTCTCATCGTTGTCGGCATCCTCATCTCGGTGCCAAAACACCAGTCAGTGACGACGACGCGCCGATACGGATGCCGTGTCCCCGGCGTGTCGCGTGACCGACCAGTGTTTTGGCACGTTGCCGTCGCCGAGCACGGCGCTCATCGGGTCAGTGCGTGGCGAAGCCCAGCGGCACGTGCGACACCGGATCGATGCCCGTCAGCGTCACCCAGCCCTCGGCGAGCAGCGCCGCGTCGCTTCCCGGCTCGGGCGTGCTCGGCAGGTCCTCGACCGCGAGCCGGATGTGGCCGACGCCGCGCTCCGAGAGCGTCGTCTGCACGATTCCGAAGGGGGCCAGTGCCGCCTCGACCACGCCCTGGTTGGCGGCCGCGTTCGGGACGTTGACGTTGATGACCGTCCCGCGGGGGCGCTCGAGCAGGAACGGCAGCAGGTCCATGACGGCGGAGGCCGCGGCATCCCAGTGGAAGTCCGTCGGGTTCATGCCGACATCCAGCGACACCGCCGCGCCCCACGCCCCGTTGAGCCCGCCCGTCAGTGCGGCGCCGACGGTGCCGGAGTGCAGGATGGCGCGTCCCACGTTGGCGCCGTGGTTCACACCGGACAGCACCAACTCGGCAGGCTCGCCGAACGCGCCATGCGCGGCGATCAGCGCGATCAAGCCCGGCCCGCCGCGTACCGCGAAAGCGGGTACGCCGTCGAGCTCGGGAAGCTCGCGTCGCTCGATCGCGATGCGCCCGTCCTCCTCCGCCGCGATGATCGACGCGCTCGATCCGCTGGACTGACGCGCGGGCGCGGCAATGGTCACGTCGAGCCCTGCGTCCCGCGCGGTGCGCGCCAGCGAATGCAGGCCCGGTGCGTCGATGCCGTCGTCGTTCGTGATGAGCGTGCGGGTCACCGTTCGTCCTCCGGCCGGGCGAGGGCCGCGAGCCCGTCGGGACTCACGTGGCCGGTGACAGGCTGCGAGATGTGCGCCGCGGAATCGTCGATGATCTCCCGGACCGTCACCGACTCACGCAGCTTCGAGATGGCCTCGGCGTCGCCCGTGCCCAGTCCGTGACGTGTGACATTCAGGGCCCCCGCGGCCGCGCCGGTGATGACGGCGTCCCGCGGCCGCTCGCCGCGCGCCATCGCGGAGACGACCCCTGCCGTGAGCGAGTCTCCGGCACCACGCGTGTCGGCGACGGCCATGCGAGGCTGCGTCACTTCGGCGAAGCCCTGCGCGTCCAGCAGCAGGAACGGATCAGTGGCGCGCGACACGATCACCGCATCCGCCCCTCGCTGGTGCAGTGTCCGCATGGCCTTCATGATCTCGGCGACAGACTCGTTCTCGACGAGTCCGCCGCGGATGAGCTCCTCGTCACTCACCTTGAGCACGTCCACCCCTCCGTCCACGGCGGCGGCGAGCCGCTCGCCGGCGAGGTCGACGACGACCTTGGCGCCCCCTTCGCGCAGATCCGCCGCCAGACGCCGGTACGTGTCGGAGGGCAGGGCCTCGTCGCCCGCCGGACCGCTCAGGATGGTGAGTTTCGACTCCAGCCCTTCGCGCAATGTCAGGCCGTACAGCTCATCGAGGTCGTGTCGGGCCAGCGGCTCGCCCTCCGTCTCGGCGATGACACTGCGGTGGCCGCCGCGACGGTCGTGGACATAGGCAGAGCCCCTTCCCGGGCGCTCCAGCCCGGCGACCCCGATGCCCTCGTCCTCCAGCAGGTGGCGCAGCATCCCTCCCACTTCGCCGGTGAGGGTGCAGCACATCGTCACGGACGCGCCTAGTCGCAGCAGCATACGTGCCTGCCAGACGCCCTGGCCGCCGGCGTGCACGTGGATGTCGGGCTCGCCGCCATGCTCCTCGACCGTCACCGTGAGCGTCGGGGACGGCGCGAAGATCGTCACGTCGCTCATACCCGCCACGGTATTGGGCTGGCCGCGGGTCGCGCACCCCCTTGCATCGGTCGTGAGCAGCGTGCAAAGGGGGGATCGGGATCAGGATGCCGAGGTTCGCGAGGCGACGAGATCGCTGTGGTGGATCGCCGCCACATCGGGGTGCGCGCGCAGGCGCGACTTGAGCGCGTTCTCGCCGTACAGGGCGTGGATCGGGTTCGTCGGGTCCTGCGTCACCCCTCGTGCCTGGGCAGCCAGGTCGGCGGGCAGCTCGATGAGCGGCAGTCGCTTGTCGAGTGCGGGATTGAAGAAGAACGGCACCGAGATGCGGTCGTCGGGAAAGCGGGGTGAGATCACACGGTGCTTCGTCGCGATGAGATAACCCTGCGTGGCGTACTCGAGCAGCTCGCCGATGTTCACGACGAACGCGCCGGGAACCGGCGGTGCGTCGACCCACTCGCCGCCGCGCTCCACCTGCAGGCCGCCCTTGCCGGGCTCGACCCACAGCAGCGTGAGAACGCCGGAGTCCTTGTGAGCGCCGACGCCTTGCTGGGGCGTGGGATCCTCTTTGCCGGGATAGCGGACGATCTTGATCAGGGTCGACGGCTCGCCGAAGTGCTCGTCGAAGTACGTCTCGGGTGCGCCCAGCGAGAGCGCCCACGCGCGCAGCAGCCTGCGGGCGACGCGGGACAGATGGTCGTGCCACTCCGATACGACGTCGCGCAGTCCGGGTTGTGCCGCGGGCCACAGGTTGGGGCCGATCAGTCGGGCGAAGTCCGGTGCTGCGGGCTCATGGACGGCTTCACGCTCCGGCCCGATGTCGATCTGCTCGCGCCAGTCGACCCTGCCCTGCGTGCGCTCGCCGCCGATGCGGGTGTAGCCGCGAAAATGCGGGCTCTTGACGTTCTCGATGGCGAGCTTGTCCGCCTCGGGCAGCGCGAAGAAATCCCGGGCAGCCGTGAGAAGGCGGGACTCGAGCTCGGGAGTGACGCCCGTGCCGGTGAGGTAGAAGAATCCGACGTCGTGGGTGGCCGCGCGCAGTTCGTCGCGAAAGCGCGAGGCGGCGTCAGGGCCCTGATCGAGCTGCGACAGATCCAGGATCGGCAGGTTGAGGTCGCTCATGAGGTGAGAGTAGGCGGATGCCGTCGCATCCGCCCCCTTTGTTGCACAGGGTTAAGCGGCGGTGCCGGGGCAGCT
>NZ_JAHZQZ020000015.1 GCF_019449275.2 Microbacterium sp. HD4P20 | reverse complement strand
GTAGCCGGCCTGAGAGGGTGACCGGCCACACTGGGACTGAGACACGGCCCAGACTCCTACGGGAGGCAGCAGTGGGGAATATTGCACAATGGGCGGAAGCCTGATGCAGCAACGCCGCGTGAGGGATGACGGCCTTCGGGTTGTAAACCTCTTTTAGCAAGGAAGAAGCGAAAGTGACGGTACTTGCAGAAAAAGCGCCGGCTAACTACGTGCCAGCAGCCGCGGTAATACGTAGGGCGCAAGCGTTATCCGGAATTATTGGGCGTAAAGAGCTCGTAGGCGGTTTGTCGCGTCTGCTGTGAAATCCCGAGGCTCAACTTCGGGTCTGCAGTGGGTACGGGCAGACTAGAGTGCGGTAGGGGAGATTGGAATTCCTGGTGTAGCGGTGGAATGCGCAGATATCAGGAGGAACACCGATGGCGAAGGCAGATCTCTGGGCCGTAACTGACGCTGAGGAGCGAAAGGGTGGGGAGCAAACAGGCTTAGATACCCTGGTAGTCCACCCCGTAAACGTTGGGAACTAGTTGTGGGGTCCTTTCCACGGATTCCGTGACGCAGCTAACGCATTAAGTTCCCCGCCTGGGGAGTACGGCCGCAAGGCTAAAACTCAAAGGAATTGACGGGGACCCGCACAAGCGGCGGAGCATGCGGATTAATTCGATGCAACGCGAAGAACCTTACCAAGGCTTGACATACGCGAGAACACCCTAGAAATAGGGGACTCTTTGGACACTCGTGAACAGGTGGTGCATGGTTGTCGTCAGCTCGTGTCGTGAGATGTTGGGTTAAGTCCCGCAACGAGCGCAACCCTCGTTCTATGTTGCCAGCACGTAATGGTGGGAACTCATGGGATACTGCCGGGGTCAACTCGGAGGAAGGTGGGGATGACGTCAAATCATCATGCCCCTTATGTCTTGGGCTTCACGCATGCTACAATGGCCGGTACAAAGGGCTGCAATACCGTGAGGTGGAGCGAATCCCAAAAAGCCGGTCCCAGTTCGGATTGAGGTCTGCAACTCGACCTCATGAAGTCGGAGTCGCTAGTAATCGCAGATCAGCAACGCTGCGGTGAATACGTTCCCGGGTCTTGTACACACCGCCCGTCAAGTCATGAAAGTCGGTAACACCTGAAGCCGGTGGCCCAACCCTTGTGGAGGGAGCCGTCGAAGGTGGGATCGGTAATTAGGACTAAGTCGTAACAAGGTAGCCGTACCGGAAGGTGCGGCTGGATCACCTCCTTTCTAAGGAGCATCTGGCATCTCTTCGGGGGTGTCCAGGCGCCGTGTCGAGCGAATGTCTCGGCCGGTTGCTCATGGGTGGAACATTTGACGAGGCTCTCATTGGGGATGTCTGGGTTTAGTACGCCGCGCTTGCGTGGTTGGAAGGGTCTGGGTGTGTCTGGTGGGGGCGTGCACGTTGTTGGGTCCTGAGGGACTCAGGCGGGCGGATCTTTGTGGTTCGTTCGGCTTCCTCTTGGGCTCATTCCTGGTGCTGGCTTTTGCTGGTGGTGGGGGTGGGTACCGCCCGTACTTTGAGAACTACACAGTGGACGCGAGCATCTTTTGAACCGGCCTTCGGGTTGGTTCGGAAAAGATGATCTTAAAGATCATTAGTCAATTTCGACGCGAGCCTTCGGGTTCGTGTTTTCGATTTTTTGATTTTGGACTCATGTATCAAGTCTTTAAGAGCAAACGGTGGATGCCTTGGCATCTGGAGCCGAAGAAGGACGTAGCAATCTGCGATAAGCCTCGGGGAACTGATAAGCAAGTTTTGATCCGAGGGTGTCCGAATGGGGAAACCCCGCCAGGCGGCGTGCTGACCTGGTGACTCCCGCCTGAATATATAGGGCGGGTAGAGGGAACGCGGGGAAGTGAAACATCTCAGTACCCGCAGGAAGAGAAAGCAACAGCGATTCCGTGAGTAGTGGCGAGCGAAATCGGATCAGGCTAAACCGAGTACGTGTGATATCCGGCAGGAGTTGCGTATTCGGGGTTGTGGGACTTTCCATGCCGCTCTGCCGAGTGGTGAACGTGATGCGTCGATATAGGTGAACGGTCTTGAAAGGCCGGCCATAGTGGGTGCCAGCCCCGTAACCGAAATGTCGGGTCGCAGCGTGGAGAGTATCCCAAGTAGCACGGGGCCCGAGAAATCCCGTGTGAATCTGTCAGGACCACCTGATAAGCCTAAATACTCCCAGATGACCGATAGCGGACAAGTACCGTGAGGGAAAGGTGAAAAGTACCCCGGGAGGGGAGTGAAATAGTACCTGAAACCGTTTGCTTACAAACCGTTGGAGCCTCCTTAGTAGGGGTGACAGCGTGCCTTTTGAAGAATGAGCCTGCGAGTTAGCGATATGTGGCGAGGTTAACCCGTGTGGGGTAGCCGTAGCGAAAGCGAGTCTGAATAGGGCGATTCAGTCGCATGTCCTAGACCCGAAGCGAAGTGATCTATCCATGGCCAGGCTGAAGCGACGGTAAGACGTCGTGGAGGGCCGAACCCACTTAGGTTGAAAACTGAGGGGATGAGCTGTGGATAGGGGTGAAAGGCCAATCAAACTTCGTGATAGCTGGTTCTCTCCGAAATGCATTTAGGTGCAGCGTTGCGTGTTTCTTGCCGGAGGTAGAGCTACTGGATGGCCGATGGGCCCTACAAGGTTACTGACGTCAGCCAAACTCCGAATGCCGGTAAGTGAGAGCGCAGCAGTGAGACTGTGGGGGATAAGCTTCATAGTCGAGAGGGAAACAACCCAGACCACCAACTAAGGTCCCTAAGCGCGTGCTAAGTGGGAAAGGATGTGGAGTTGCTTAGACAACCAGGAGGTTGGCTTAGAAGCAGCCACCCTTGAAAGAGTGCGTAATAGCTCACTGGTCAAGTGATTCCGCGCCGACAATGTAACGGGGCTCAAGCACGCCACCGAAGTTGTGGCATTGACATTATTGGTAGGCCTTCGTGGTCCAGCCGTGTTGATGGGTAGGAGAGCGTCGTGTGGCGAGTGAAGCGGCGGGGTGACCCAGCCGTGGACGCCACACGAGTGAGAATGCAGGCATGAGTAGCGAAAGACGTGTGAGAAACACGTCCTCCGAAAGACCAAGGGTTCCAGGGTCAAGCTAATCTTCCCTGGGTAAGTCGGGACCTAAGGCGAGGCCGACAGGCGTAGTCGATGGACAACGGGTTGATATTCCCGTACCGGCGAAGAACCGCCCCAATCAATCCAGTAATGCTAAGTGTCTGAATCCCAGTGACTGATCCCTTCGGGGTGACGGGCTGGGCCTAGCGCACGACCCTATGCTGGTGCGGTTAGCGTATTAACAGGTGTGACGCAGGAAGGTAGCCCATCCCGGGCGATGGTTGTCCCGGGGCAAGTGCGTAGGCCGAGTCGTAGGCAAATCCGCGACTCATGAAGGCTGAGACACGATGCGGATGAAAAGTGGGTGATCCTATGCTGCCAAGAAAAGCATCGACGCGAGGTTCTAGCCGCCCGTACCCCAAACCGACTCAGGTGGTCAGGTAGAGAATACCAAGGAGATCGAGAGAATCGTGGTTAAGGAACTCGGCAAAATGCCCCCGTAACTTCGGGAGAAGGGGGGCCATCCACTTATATGAGCTTGCCTCAAAAAGGGTGTGGTGGCCGCAGAGACTAGTGGGTAGCGACTGTTTACTAAAAACACAGGTCCGTGCCAAGTCGCAAGACGATGTATACGGACTGACGCCTGCCCGGTGCTGGAAGGTTAAGAGGACCGGTTAGCCGCAAGGCGAAGCTGAGAATTTAAGCCCCAGTAAACGGCGGTGGTAACTATAACCATCCTAAGGTAGCGAAATTCCTTGTCGGGTAAGTTCCGACCTGCACGAATGGCGTAACGACTTCCCAACTGTCTCAACCGCGAACTCGGCGAAATTGCATTACGAGTAAAGATGCTCGTTACGCGCAGCAGGACGGAAAGACCCCGTGACCTTTACTACAGCTTGGTATTGGTGTTCGGTGTGGCTTGTGTAGGATAGGTGGGAGACTGTGAAGCGGATACGCCAGTATTCGTGGAGTCGTTGTTGAAATACCACTCTGGTCACTCTGGATGTCTAACTTCGAACCGTAATCCGGTTCAGGGACAGTGCCTGGTGGGTAGTTTAACTGGGGCGGTTGCCTCCCAAAAAGTAACGGAGGCGCCCAAAGGTTCCCTCAACCTGGTTGGCAATCAGGTGGCGAGTGTAAGTGCACAAGGGAGCTTGACTGTGAGACTGACAGGTCGAGCAGGGACGAAAGTCGGGACTAGTGATCCGGCAGTGGCTTGTGGAAGCGCTGTCGCTCAACGGATAAAAGGTACCTCGGGGATAACAGGCTGATCTTGCCCAAGAGTCCATATCGACGGCATGGTTTGGCACCTCGATGTCGGCTCGTCGCATCCTGGGGCTGGAGTAGGTCCCAAGGGTTGGGCTGTTCGCCCATTAAAGCGGTACGCGAGCTGGGTTTAGAACGTCGTGAGACAGTTCGGTCCCTATCCGCTGCGCGCGTAGGAAGTTTGAGAGGATCTGACCCTAGTACGAGAGGACCGGGTTGGACGAACCTCTGGTGTGTCAGTTGTTCCGCCAGGAGCACCGCTGATTAGCTACGTTCGGGATGGATAACCGCTGAAAGCATCTAAGCGGGAAGCCGGCCTCAAGATGAGACTTCCATACCCTACGGGGTGAGAGGCTCCCAGCCAGACTACTGGGTTGATAGGCCAGATGTGGAAGCACGGCAACGTGTGCAGCTGACTGGTACTAATAAGCCGATGACTTGATAACACCACCAACTTTTCCTGGTGCTTGCGTCCACTGAGTGGTTCCCGATGTACGGTCGGGACACCACACACAACAACATGACTTTTGTTTGTGTGTACGACTGAAACATCAAGAGAGTTTCGGCGGCCATAGCGAGAGGGAAACGCCCGGTCCCATTCCGAACCCGGAAGCTAAGCCTCCCAGCGCCGATGGTACTGCAGGGGAGACCCTGTGGGAGAGTAGGACACCGCCGGACACCCATCACCGAAATGGCCACCCAACGCAGGGTGGCCATTTCGCGTTAACACACCGATTGCCCGGTATGGCGCCATCGGAGAGGATCGAGGAATGTCAGAGCAGGAGCCGCGAGACGGCGCAGCAGAGCGTGCACCGCGAGAGCGGGGACGCGACGCGTCGTCGAACCGCGGAGGCCGCTCTGCCTCGTCCAGCGACGGCGAACGGAAGCCGTACGTGAAGCGCGATGGTGACAAGCCGTATGCGAAGCGCGACGGCGAACGGAAGCCCTACGTGAAGCGCGATGGTGACAAGCCGTATGCGAAGCGCGACGGCGAACGGAAGCCGTACGTGAAGCGCGATGGTGACAAGCCGTATGTGAAGCGCGATGGTGACAAGCCGTATGTGAAGCGCGACGGCGAACGGAAGCCGTACGTGAAGCGCGATGGTGACAAGCCCTACGTGAAGCGCGACGGCGAACGGAAGCCCTACGTGAAGCGCGATGGTGACAAGCCGTATGCGAAGCGCGACGGCGAACGGAAGCCCTACGTCAGGCGCGGCGGTGACAAGCCCTACGGCTCGAAGCCACCCCGGCCGACCCGAGGTGGCGCCGATCGCCCCGACCGCGCGATGCGCGACGGTGAGACCCGCTCCGTTCGTCCGCGCCATGACGACCCCCACATCCCCGACGAGGTGACCGCGCGCGACCTCAATCCGGGCGCGCGCAACGAGCTGAAGACCCTGAGCAAGGAGAACGCCGACCAGGTGGCCCGCCACCTGGCGATGGCGGCACAGCTCATCGACGAAGACCCCGAGCTTGCACACCAGCACGCGTTGTCTGCATCCCGTCGTGCCGGCCGCATCGCCGTTGTTCGCGAGACGCTGGCCATCACGGCCTACGCGACCGGCGACTATGGCCTCGCCCTGCGCGAGCTGCGCACCTACCGCCGGATCTCGGGCAAAGACGATCAGATCGCGTTGCTCGTCGACAGCGAACGCGGCGTGGGGCGTCCCGACCGTGCTCTCGAAGCCGGCCGCGCCGTCGATCGGGCCGAGCTCCCTACCTCTGTCCGGGTAGAGCTCGCCATCGCGATGTCCGGTGCCCGCCTGGACATGGGTGAGCCTGACCGCGCGCTGAGCGAGCTCGACATCCCCGAACTCGACCCCGACCGGGCATTCGAGTGGAGCCCCGCGCTGTTCGCCGCGCGGGCCACCGTGCTGGAGGAACTCGGACGAGCCGATGAGGCGGAGCGGTGGCACAGTCGCGCGCTCGTGGCCGCCGAGGCGCTCGACGCTGCCTCGGGCGCAGACGATCTCGAGACGGTCTTCGTCGAGGAGGTCGAGGAGGAACCCGTCGACGATGCGGGATCCGAGTCCCACGTGGACGGTGCGCCCGCCGACGAGTCGCCTGAGGGGCCGATCGAGTCGTCCGAGGAGCCGGGGGAGTCGCCGGACGAGGCACACCCCTGATGGCGCTTTTCGGGCGCCGGCAGGCTGTGGCCGCGCCGCTGGACGGCGTAGACGTCGTGCTGGCAGACCTTGACGGCGTCGTCTACGCTGGCGCCGGTGCTCTGCCGCACGCCGTCGAGAGCCTCAATCAGGCACGCGATGGGCGCGTACTCGCGTACATCACCAACAACGCCTCACGCACCGACGCCTCGGTCGCTGCGCATCTGACCGATCTCGGGCTGCGCACCGCGGCCGACGACGTCGTCACGAGTCCACAAGCTGCTATGCGGCTGCTGGCCACCCGCATTCCGCCCGGCTCTACGGTTCTCGTGGTCGGCGGTGACGGGCTGGTCGTCGAGGTCGAGAAGGCTGGCTTCGCGGTGACCCGCAGCGCCGACGATGCGCCCGCTGCGGTCGTCCAGGGCTTCGCGCCTGAGGTGGGCTGGATGCAACTGGCAGAAGCCGCGTTCGCGCTGAAGGTGCCGGAAGAGGACGGCGGCATTCCCTGGATCGCCACCAATACGGACTGGACGATCCCGCAGTCCCGCGGCATCGCCCCCGGCAACGGCACTCTGGTCTCTGCGGTGCACACAGCGATAGGTCGACTCGCGACCGTCGCCGGTAAGCCCGAGGTACCGATCTTCGAGGAGGCTGTCGCCCGGTTCGGCGCCCGGCATCCGCTCTTCCTCGGCGACCGCCTGGACACCGACATCCTCGGCGCGAACCGTGCCGGCATCGCGTCGGCTCTCGTGCTGACCGGGATCGACCGGCCCAAGCACGTGCTTGCCGCACCCGACGGCTCGCGTCCGACCTACATCCTCGGGGATCTGCGTGAACTGCACGAGCCCTACCCGCACGTGCGCGTCGAGGATGGCATCGCGACGGTGCGTGGCGCGAGGGTGGCGATCGACGGAGCCGACGTCCGCATCCTCAGCGAAGGCGACCGGCCCATCGACCTGGTGCGTGCCGGGGCGGCCGCCATCTGGTCGACGGGGCGCGCGATCTTCGGATTCCGGGTACCGGAGCGGCTCTACGCCGATCCGTTCCATCGGCCCTGATCAACCCTCCTCGGAGAGGACACCGCCGTATCCTGGGGGAATGGATGCGACGCGAGACGCCGACGACGATACCGGTGACCTGCTCTCGACGCTCGAGGTGATCGAGGCCCAGCCGCTTGCGACGCGTGCCGAGGCATACGAGAGCCTCCACGACACCCTCGCTCACCGTCTGGAGTCGAACCCCGGCACCACGTCATGACGAGCCGTCTCGACGCGGCTCTCGCCGCTCGGGGCCTCGCCCGGTCGCGGACACACGCGGCCACCCTCATCGCCGACGGACTCGTGACCGTCGACGGCAAGCCGGTCGTGAAGGCATCAGCACCCGTCGCCGAGGACAGCGCGATCGAAGTGAGCGGGACCGATCATTACGTCAGCCGTGCGGCGCACAAGCTCATCGCCGGGCTGGACGCTTTCGGCATCGACGTGCGCGGACGCGTGGCCCTGGACATGGGCGCGTCCACCGGCGGCTTCACTCAGGTGCTGCGCGAACGCGGCGCCGAGCCGGTGATCGCGGTCGACGTCGGTCACGGCCAGCTCGCGGTATCCGTCTCTGCCGATCCCGGCGTCGTGGCGATCGAGGGATTCAACGTGCGCTACATGACATCCGCCTCGCTCGCCGAGGCGAGCGGGGTCGGAACGTCGCCCTCGCTCATCACCGGCGATCTGTCGTTCATCTCTCTCACTCACGTTCTTCCCGCCACCCGGGCGATCGCGGCCCCGGACGCCGATCTCGTCCTGCTGATCAAGCCGCAGTTCGAGGTGGGGCGCACCGCGGTCAAAGGCGGGCTCGTGACGAATCCGACGCTGCGGGCGGACGCCGTGTCACGGGTGCTCTGGACGGCCTGGGATCACGGGCTCGGCACGCGCGGGCTGATCGCCTCCCCGCTGGCCGGCACGCACGGCAACCGCGAGTACCTCGTGCACCTGTCGCTCGGGAGCGGCAGCATCCCCGAGCAATGGCGCGACGAGGTCGACCGACTGACCGACTGACGTGGGGCGCGTCCCGTGCCTCATTGCGGCAGCCGCTCGGGTCCATGTCGTCGGCGGTCCTGTCCATCGCGGTGTCGGTCGCCCGACCGTCGGAGCGATCCGACAGAATGGGGAGAACCGACTGGCGGGGAGCCGATGAACAACGCCGACGCAGAGCGCAGCATCCTTGTGGTCGCGCATGCCCACCGGGATGACACGGTTATCGCAGCGGAGAGGGTCGTCTCAGCGCTGCGCGCGTCCGGCGCGCGTCCGGTGATCGCGCCCGATGACCGCGACGAACTCGTCGCGGTCCGCCCGTCCTTCTCCGACATCGCGGTGCTGGGGAGCGACATCGAGGTGGCGGATATCGAACTTGCGATCGTTCTCGGCGGTGACGGCACGATCCTGCGCGCCGCCGAGCTCGTACGAGACGGCACGGCGCCTGTGCTCGGCATCAACATGGGTCACGTCGGCTTCCTCGCCGAGATCGAGCGCGACGACATGGACGACGCCGTCCGTCGCGTCATCGACAAGGACTACGACGTCGAGGAGCGCCTCGTGCTGCAGGTGCGCGTCAAGGACACCGTCGACTCGGTCATCTACGAGACCTGGGCGCTGAACGAGGCAACGGTCGAGAAGGCGAGCCGCGAGCGGATGCTCGAGGTCGTGATCGAGGTCGACGGCAGGCCGCTGTCGACGTTCGGCTGCGATGGGGTGGTCGTCTCGACTCCCACGGGGTCGACCGCGTACAACTTCTCCGCCGGCGGTCCGGTCATCTGGCCGACCGTGCAGGCGATCTCGGTCGTGCCGCTGTCGGCGCACGCATTGTTCGCGAAGCCCCTCGTGGTGGGCCCCGACCACGCCGTTGCGATCGAGGTGCTCGAGCGCACCAACGGCACTGGCATCCTGTGGTGCGACGGCCGCCGCTCGCACGACCTTCCGCCTGGCGCCCGTGTCGTCGTGCGGCGCTCGGACCGGCCGGTGCGCCTTGCCCGCCTGCATCCGGCGCAGTTCACGGACCGGCTCGTGCGCAAGTTCCGCCTGCCCGTCGAAGGTTGGCGTGGACCGGCCGCCATCACCGGTGTGCTGCCGACCCAGGCGAATGCGGAGCCCACCCCGTGATCGAAGAGATGCGCCTGCGCGATCTGGGCGTGATCGCTGAGGCGACCCTGCCCATCGGGCCGGGCTTCACCGCCATCACGGGCGAGACGGGCGCGGGAAAGACCATGGTCGTGACGGGCCTGGGGCTGCTCCTCGGCCAGCGCGCGGACTCCGGTGCGGTGCGCGCTGGGGCGACGCAGGCGACCGTCGACGGAGTGTGGATCGTGCCCGAAGACGGCGCGGTGGCCGAGCGGGTGCGCGAGGCCGGCGGTGACGTGGAGCCGCTCGGAGACGGGCGTGCCGAGCTGTTCGTCGGGCGATCGATCTCGAGCGAGGGACGCGGGCGGGCGTCGGTGGGTGGCCGCGCCGCGCCGGCCGGCGTGCTCGCTGATCTCGCGGACGAGCTCGTGGTCGTCCACGGTCAGTCCGACCAGCTTCGGCTGCGTTCCGCGGCCGCGCAGCGAGAAGCGCTGGACCGTTTCGGCGGCGACACGGTGCGTGGAGCTCGCGACGACTACCGGCGGGCGTATGAGCGGTGGCGCAGCCTCGATCGTGAGCTGTCGCAGCTGACGTCGGACCGCGACGTCCGCGCCATGGAGGCCGACGAGCTGCGCGCCCAGCTCGCCGAGATCGAGCAGGCGGCGCCGCAGCCGGGCGAGGACGCCGAGCTCGCCACGCGGGCAGAGCGCCTCGCAAACGCCGAAGAGCTGCGCATCGCGGCAGCCTCCGCCCACGAGACGCTGTCGGGGGAGGGGGACGGACCGGATGCCGCATCCCTGCTCGCCGAGGCGCGCCGAGTGCTCGAGCGCGTGCACGATCCCGTCCTGGAGGAGCTGTCGGGGCAGGTGGCCGATCTCGGATACCGCACCGCCGACATCGCTGCCGCGCTGGCAGGATACCTGGCGGACCTCGACGAGTCCGGCCCGCACGAGCTGGCCGCTGTCGAAGGGCGCCGTGCCGTGCTAGCGACGTTGATTCGTACGCATGGCACTCTGGACGCCGCCATCGCGCTGCTCGACGTCGGATCCTCGCGGCTCGCCGAACTGGACGACGATTCGGGGCGGATCGAGCGCCTCACGGAGGAAAGGGATGGCGCGGCATCCGCGCTCGACGACGCCGCTGCCGTGCTGACCGCCGCGCGCGCCGAGGCCGCTGGGCGTCTGGGGGCTGCTGTGACGGCCGAGCTGCGCGCCTTGGCGATGCCTGATGCCCGGCTCGAAGTGTCGGTCAGTCCCGGCGCGGAGTCCGCGAACGGGCGTGATGAGGTCTCGATCCTGCTCGCGCCGCACCCGGGAGCGCAGCCCCGTGCCGTGTCGAAGGGCGCAAGTGGCGGCGAGCTCAGTCGTGTGATGCTGGCGATCGAGGTCGTGATCGCTGCCGTCGACCCGGTTCCGACGTTCGTGTTCGATGAGGTGGACGCCGGTATCGGCGGGGCCGCGGCGATCGAGGTCGGGCGGCGGCTGGCGCGGCTGGCGCAGTCCTCGCAGGTGATCGCCGTGACCCACCTTGCCCAGGTGGCCGCGTTCGCGACGAACCACCTGAGCGTCGTGAAGGCGAACGACGGCTCGGTGACGGCGTCCGATGTGCGCCGGCTCGACGGGGTGCAGCGCGAGGCCGAGATGGCGCGTCTGCTCTCGGGCATGCCCGACTCCGACGCCGCGCTGACTCACGCGCGTGAGTTGCTCAGCCTCCGGACCGAAGTCGACTGATAGGATAAAAGCCCGTGATGCAGACTTCTGGTTCTTCCCGCGGTGACACTTCGAACGACACCACCAAACACATCTTCGTGACCGGTGGTGTCGTTTCCTCTTTGGGCAAGGGCCTGACCGCCGCCAGCCTGGGCAATCTCCTGACGGCCCGCGGCCTGCACGTCGTGATGCAGAAGCTCGACCCGTATCTCAACGTCGACCCGGGCACGATGAACCCGTTCCAGCACGGTGAGGTCTTCGTCACCGACGACGGTGCCGAGACCGACCTCGACATCGGCCACTACGAGCGCTTCCTCGACATCGAGCTGAACCAGGCGGCCAACGTCACCACGGGTCAGATCTACTCGCAGGTGATCGCGAGGGAGCGCCGCGGCGAGTACCTGGGTGACACGGTCCAGGTGATCCCGCACATCACCGACGAGATCAAGCGACGCATGCGGCTGCAGGCCACCGAAGACCCACGGCCGGACGTGATCATCACCGAGATCGGCGGAACCGTCGGCGACATCGAATCCCAGCCGTTCATCGAGTCGGCGCGTCAGATCCGTCACGAGCTCGGCCGGCAGAACGTGTTCTTCGTCCATGTCTCGCTGGTGCCGTTCATGGGCGCCTCGGGTGAGCAGAAGACCAAGCCGACGCAGCACTCCGTCGCGACGCTGCGCTCGATCGGCATCCAGCCCGACGCGCTGGTGCTTCGCAGCGACCGCCCCGTCACCGAGGCGAACAAGCGCAAGATCGCGCTCATGTGCGACGTCGACGAAGGCGCCGTGGTCAATGCCGTCGACGTGCCGAGCATCTACGACATCCCCTCGATGCTCAACGAGCAGGGCCTCGACGAGTACATCGTCCGTGCCCTCGGCCTTGCCAAGGCGAACCAGGTGGACTGGTCGCGGTGGGAGCGGGTGCTGCAGGCCGTGCACAACCCCAAGCACGAGGTCACGATCGGACTGGTCGGCAAGTACATCGACCTGCCGGATGCCTACCTGTCGGTCACCGAGGCGCTGAAGGCCGGCGGGTTCGCGCAGGAGACCCACGTCAACATCCGGTGGATCCCGTCCGACGAGTGCGAGACGCCCGAAGGAGCAGAGAGGGCTCTTGCGCCGCTGGACGGCATCGTCATTCCGGGTGGCTTCGGCATCCGTGGGATCGAGGGCAAGATCGGCGCGCTGAAGTTCGCGCGCGAGCAGGGAATCCCGACGCTCGGCATCTGCCTCGGTCTGCAGTGCATCGTGATCGAGTACGCGCGCCACGTCGCCGGCATCGACGACGCGTCGTCGAGCGAGTTCGACCCCGACACCCAGCATCCCGTGATCGCCACGATGGAGGAGCAGATCGACATCCTCGATCACGGCGACCTCGGCGGCACGATGCGGCTCGGCCTGTACCCCGCCGACCTCGCCGAGGGATCGATCGCCGCAGAAGTGTACGGTTCGACCACCGCATCGGAGCGTCACCGTCACCGCTACGAGGTGAACAACCGCTACCGCGACCAGATCGCCGCCGCCGGGCTGGTCTTCTCGGGCGTCAACCCGGATCTCAATCTCGTCGAGTACGTCGAGCTGCCGCGCGACGTGCACCCGTACTACATCGCCACCCAGGCCCACCCCGAACTGCGGTCTCGTCCGACCGACGCGAACCCGTTGTTCCGGGGTCTTGTGGGCGCCGCCCTCGAACGGCACCGGGCCAGCGAGCTGTTCGACGACGAGCCGTTCGAGGCTGCCCGGGAACCCGTCGCGTGACGATGCCCGAGACCCCGACCGGCGCGGCCCTGGCCGACGAGCCGCTGGACCCGACGGTGATCGCGAGCGAGCTTGTCTACCAGGGGCGCGTGTGGGACGTCCGCAGTGACACGGTCACGTACGGCGACGGCACGATCGTGCGTCAGTACGTCGACCATCCAGGCGCGGCGGCGGTAGTGGTGCTGGATGAAGACGACCGGATGCTGCTGATCCAGCAGTACCGGCATCCGATCCGGCATCGTGACTGGGAGATTCCCGCGGGACTGCTCGACGTCGATGGCGAGTCGCCGCTGGAGACCGCGCAGCGCGAGTTGGCGGAGGAGGTCGATCTCGAGGCGGCGACATGGGAGCCGCTCGTGAGAATCTTCACGACGCCGGGCGGCAACGACGAGATCGTGCACCTGTTCCTCGCCCGCGACCTCTCACCGGCCGGCGCGGTGCACGCGCGCGAGGACGAAGAAGCCGACATCGCCCTCGCATGGGTTGCGTTGGACGACGTGGTCGCCGGAATTCTCGCGGGGCGGCTGCGCAACGGGATCATGACTGTCGGGGCACTCGCCGCCGCGGAACGCGTTCGCGTCGCGCAAGCGGAGGCGGCGGGCACCTGACATGGGTGGCGCGGGAGGGGCCGGGCATGCGGCTTGAGCGTGCGGTGGACTCGTACCTTCGGCACATCTCGATCGAGCGCGGACTCTCGGAAAACACCGTCGCGGCATACCGGCGCGATCTGTCCGGGTATGTGGCATGGCTGGGTGAGCAGAGCATCGTCGAGAGCTCCGACGTGACGCCGGCGTTGGTGGGCAGCTTCATCGCGGACCGTGCCGCCGCACAGCCGCCGATGGCCGCCTCATCTCTGGCCCGGCTGCAGTCATCGGTGCGGGGGCTTCACCGCTTCCTCGCGCGCGAGGGCATCGAGAACGTGGACCCTTCGACGAAGCTGCGTCCGCCCAAGCAGCCGCGCCGGCTGCCCAAGGCGCTCACGATCGATCAGGTCGAGAGGCTTCTCGACGCGTCGGGTCCGCTTCCGCAGGATGCCGCGCCGGGGGAGCTGACGGGATTGCGCGACCGTGCACTGCTCGAGATGCTCTACGCTACCGGCGCCCGGGTGTCGGAGATCGTCCAGCTCGATGTCGACGATGTCGCCCACGGCGACGTGCTGCGGGTGCGTGGGAAAGGCGCGAAGGAGCGGATCGTGCCGGTGGGTTCCTACGCGCGGGCGGCGGTGGAGGCGTACCTCACGCGGGCGCGACCCGAGTTGTCGCGGCGGGGACGGGCAACGCCCAGACTGTTCCTCGGAGCAAGGGGAGCACCGCTGTCGCGGCAGAGCGCCTGGCTCGTGATCCACTCGGCCGCGGAGCGCGCACAGCTCAGCACGCATGTCTCGCCGCACACGCTCCGTCATTCGTTCGCGACGCATCTGCTGCAGGGCGGAGCCGACGTGCGGGTCGTGCAGGAATTGCTCGGCCACGCCTCGGTCGCCACGACGCAGATCTACACCTATGTGTCGGTGGACGCCCTGCGCGATGTGTATGCGACCTCGCACCCACGGGCTCGCTGATCCGACGCCGGAGTCGAGTTGGCACGCGGGGCGCATCTCCGACAGACTTGGCGCCTGGAGCCCGCCGTGGGGGTGGGACATCGACAGATCCGGGGGGATCGATTCCATGACACACACGCGCGCGCGTCTGGCGCTGGCGGGCCTGGTCCTCGCGGCGGCGGCTGCCCTGAGCGGCTGTTCCATCATCGACCAGCTCGTTCCGGCCTCCGAGCCGGTCCGCGACTCCGAGACCGATGAGGTGACCGAGCCGAACGAGAACGCCGACGTCTTCGCGATCAAGGTCGGGGACTGTCTCGCCACCGCTGACATGGGCTCGGTCGACGAGGTGACCAGCATCCCTGTCGTCCCGTGCTCCGACCCGCATGACGACGAGGTGTATTACGCCTACGACCTCCCCGAAGGAGAGTACCCGGGCGAAGATGCCGTCAAGGCCGACGCGGACGCCACCTGCATCCCCGAGTTCGCCAACTTCATCGGCCTCGCGTACGAGGAATCGGTACTCGACTACTGGCCGCTGTACCCCACCGAGGGATCGTGGGCGAACGGTGACCGCGAGGTGCTGTGCATCGCGTGGGACCCGTCCGGTGCCAAGCTGACGGGCACTCTCGCCGGCGCTGCCCGCTGATTCCGGCGTCGCGG
>NZ_JAHZQZ020000013.1 GCF_019449275.2 Microbacterium sp. HD4P20 | reverse complement strand
GTGTGGTCTGACCACAATCAAACGCTACTCTGGCGACATGGATCCCCTCGTTCTCGTCCTCATCGTGGCGGGCGCTGCGAGCGCCTTCTGCTGGATCACCTCACTCCTCACGAAAGAGACGTCCTGGGTCGATCGACTCTGGTCGATCGTGCCGGTCGTGTACGTCTGGATCTTCGCGATCGCGGCCATCAGCGCCGGCGAGGACGCGACCCGCCTGATCGTCATGGCGGTGCTGGTGACCGCGTGGGGCGCTCGGCTCACTTACAACTTCGCTCGCAAGGGCGGCTACACGGGCATGGAGGACTACCGCTGGGCCATCCTGCGTGGACGCATGACGAAGTGGCAGTTCCAGATCTTCAACCTGCTGTTCATCGTGCTCTACCAGAACGCCCTTCTCGTGCTCATCAGCCTGCCCGCGTACATCGCGTGGCAGCATCCCACTGCCTTCACCGGTTGGGATGCCGCGTTCGCAACCCTGTTCGCCGCGTTGCTGGTCGGCGAGACGGTGGCTGACCAGCAGCAGTGGAGATTCCACAAGGAGAAGTCGGCCGCCGGCGGCACGCTCGAACCCGGGTTCCTCACGTCAGGGCTGTTCGCATACAGCCGGCACCCCAACTTCTTCTTCGAGCAGGCGCAGTGGTGGGTCTTCTACGCGATCGGCGCGGTCGCCCTGGTCGCCGACGGAGGCAGCTGGCTCAACTGGACGATCGTCGGGGCAGCACTGCTGACGGTCCTCTTCATCGGCTCGACGATCTTCACCGAGTCGATCACGGCGTCCAAGTACCCCGCGTACGCCGAGTACCAGCGCACCACCTCGATGCTGCTGCCACTCCCCCGCAGACGCACGAAGACGCGCGAAACGGTCTGAGCCCGCGCCGGGTCAGGCGGTCGCGTAGCCGTTCGGGTTCTTCGACTGCCAGTTCCACGAGTCACGGCACGCGTCGTCGATGCTGCGAGTCGCCGTCCAGCCGAGTTCGCGCTGCGCCTTGGACGGGTCGCAGTACGACGACGCGACGTCACCGGCCCGCCGTGGCAGGATCTCGCGCGGGATCTCTTTGCCCGCCGCCCGCTCGAACGCCGCGATGAGCTCGAGCACGCTCACCGGAGTGCCGGTGCCGAGGTTGTAGACCTGATAGCCCTCGTGCGCGTTCTCGAGCGCGGCGACGTGGCCGGCGGCGAGGTCGACGACGTGGATGTAGTCGCGCTGTCCGGTGCCGTCGGGCGTGTCGTAGTCGTCGCCGAACACGCCCACCCGATCGAGTGCGCCGACCGCCACGCGTGCGACGTACGGCATCAGGTTGTTCGGGATGCCGGTGGGGTCCTCGCCGATCAGCCCGCTGGCGTGCGCACCCACCGGGTTGAAGTACCGCAAGCTCACCGCGCGCAGCCCGGGGTCGGCGGCAGCGGCGTCGGTGAGGATCTCCTCGATGATGCGCTTGGTCTTGCCGTAGGGATTGGCCAGGTCGATACCGGTGGGCGATTCCTCCGAGAGCGGCAGCGACTCCGGCTCGCCGTAGACGGTGGCCGAGCTGGAGAAGACGATCGTCGGAATCCCCTCGGCCGCCATCATCTTGAGGATCGCGAGGGACGAACCGAGATTCACGTCGTAGTAGCGCACCGGCTCGGCCACCGATTCGCCCACTGCCTTGAGCCCGGCAAGGTGGATCACCGCATCGACCGGCGCGTGTTCGCGCACGAAGGCGGTGAGCGCATCGGTGTCGCGCGCGTCGGCATTCAGCAGGGGAATGGTGGCACCGGTGATCTGCTCGACGCGCGCGACGGCCTGGGCGGACGAGTTGGACAGGTCGTCGACGACCAGGACGTCATGACCGGCTTCGACCAGGGCGACGGCCGTGTGAGCACCGATGTAGCCGGCGCCGCCGGCGAGGAGAACACGCATGCCTCTAGCCTAGAGCGCGGCTCCGATCGAACCGAGCGCGCCGCACTCCCGCGCGGTGTCACCGCAGACGGCCGCCCGACTCGCGCAGATAGTCCTCGGCGCACAACGCCTCGTAGGTGACCCGCTCGGTGCTCAGTTCGTCGATCGCGACCTGGTCGCCTTCGAACACGAAGCGTCCGCCGACCAGCCGGGCGTTGAAGAGCGCCTTGCGCCCGCACCGGCAGATCGTCTTGAGCTCCTCAAGACTGTGCGCGAGCTCCATGAGGCGGGCAGACCCCGGGAACGCCTGCGTCTGGAAATCGGTGCGGATGCCGTAGGCCAGAACCGGCACGCCATCGAGCACGACGATCCGCAGGAGGTCGTCCACCTGCTCGGGCGTGAGGAACTGCGCCTCATCGATGAGGAGGCACGCCACATCGACCTCGTGCTCGTCGGACTCGGGCACGAGCGCGGCCGCGGCATCCCGCTTCACGCGCGCGCGATGCTCCGCGAACAGAATGCGGAGATCATCCTCCGGGCCGACGAGGAAGTCGACGGAGCGCTTCATGCCGAGCCGGCTGTCGATCTGCTCGGCGCCCTTGGTGTCGATCGCGGGCTTGGCCAGCAGCACGTGCTGGCCACGCTCCTCATAGTTGTAGGCGGCCTGCAGGAGCGATGTCGACTTTCCGGAGTTCATCGCCCCGTAGCGGAAGTAGAGCTTGGCCACGGATCGAGCGTAGTGGGTGGCGGTCATCCGCCTGCGCTGGCGGGCTCCGCTCCATCAGCGCCCTCCGAATCCGCCCCCACCGCCCCCGCCGCCGGAGAACCCGCCGCCGGACGAGCCACCCGACGACGACCAGCTGCTCGAGAACGACGAGCCGGACGAGCTCGAGGAGCTTCCGCGCGACACCGGTGTCACCGCCAGCCGACCGATCGACGACGACGCGTCGGACAGCGAATTCGACGTCACCGAGTCGAACAATGCGAGCCTCGCGGCCGGCACCCCCGTCTCGACCGCCGGCTGCACGGCGCGGATGACCTCGACCCACGTCCGCTGCATGCCGAACAGCACGGCGTAGGGCAGGAGCCTTTCGTACAGATTGACGACCTCGGCTCCCGGGCTGTTCGGCTGATCGCCGAAGGGCCGCCGCCCGGCCGAGACGAGGTCGGCGGTGCGCGGCCCCTGCGCGGCGCGCAGACGATCCTCCTCGGCGAGTGACAGATACTCCCGGATGCCGTGGAGGTACGTGAGGTGCTTCCCGCCGGCGAGCGTCAGCGTCGTGCGTGGCATTCCCAAGAACGGCAGCACGATGAAGGCCCCGAAGGCGCTCACGATCGCGAGGGCGTTGATCCACCCGCCGAGTTCTCCCAGGTCGGCCAAGACGGAAGGCATCGCGTCGACGAAGAAGATCAGCAGCATCGCGACGACGAAACCCCCGAACTGCAGCAGGCCGCGGATGCTCGCCACCCAGCTCGGTGTCTTGCTCCGGTACCCCCGGTCCACCGCGGAGTCCTCGATGCGGCGCACATACGTGACGGCACGGACCGGCGGCTTCTTCGCGAACACCCCGAGGTCCACGCGGTCACCGGGTGCGGCGTCCTTCCCGAACAGCGTCGTGACGATCCGCCGGTCGTCGTGCTCGAGCCCGGACTCGTCACGAAGCACGACGGCGAAGTCGTCGGTGTCGGCGCGGTCCCCCGTCGCCGTGATCTCGACCTTGTCTCTCACCGCCAGGTCGACGACATGCGCGGCGAGTGCCTTGGCCGGCACGCCCAAGACACCGGCAGACAGCGTCGGCGATTCGTCCACGGCCGGTGTGTACTGCACGATGACTGGCGAGCGGTCGGGATTGCGGCGCAGCAGCATCCTCACGACCAGCAGGAACACGAATCCGCCGATACCGGCCAGGAGCCCGAGCACCGGCAGAATCCACTCCCACCACGGGTACGGCGGAGGTGGCGGAGGCGTCAGCGCGGCGAAGGTGCCCTGGACGAAGCCGACCGCGACCGTGACGTTCTCGTCGGCACCGACGTCGGAGTCGGTGGCCGCGTAGGCGAGTTGGGCCTCCGTGGCCCCGGTGATGCCACGACTGAGCGCCCACGCCTCGACGTCGTCGGGTGGGGGTTCCCCGGCGGTCTCCTGGATGTCGCAGCGGTCGGTCGATCCCGCGGGGCCGGTGTAGCAGAAGACCTGATCGGCGAGGATGCCGTCTGCGGCGTTCCCGAGCACTCGGACGTTCGCCCGCACCTCGCCGAACGGCTGCGCGTGGTCGGTGCCGACGGTGTCCCAGTAGAACTCGTCGGCGGCGGTGTCGTCGTAGCGCAGCACGACGTCGCTCATCGTGTAAGAGATGACATACGTCTGAGGGCCGCGAACGTAGCTGTCATCTCCGGTCAGCACGTAGACGAACTCGTCGTCCTCCTCCGTCCACCACGGGATGGCATCGCCCCCGGCCCCAGTGACGCTGACGACGCGCGTGTCGTGCGCGATGCCCGAGTCCGCCTTCGGCAGCCACCGCACGATTCCCTTGTTCTGATCGAACTCGGGAAATCGGGCGACGAGCGTCTCGGTCGTGAAGAGCTCGCTCCGACCTCCTGCTCCGCGGCCGAGCCAATACTCGGCCTCGAAGGAGTCGTACGAGAAGTCGTCGACCGAGCCCGCCGCGCGCAGGGCCGCCGCCGCACCCGATTCGTCGTCGCGTACCGCGATCCCGGGTGATGCGGAGCCGCCCGCCGGACCGCCGCCGCGCGACAGGGCCACGGCGCCGCCCGCCACGACGGTGACGATCAGGGCGACCACGACCGCCCACGTGCGCCAGGAGAGTCGTGCCCGCATGCCCCCACCCTAGGGGGCCGGGGCAGCGCGCTCCCATGACTCGACACCGCCGGGCACCTCGACCAGGCTCGGTGAGGCCGCCGCACGGGCTGGCAAGCGCGGCAGCCAGCCGGGATCACGCGCCCCGACCTTGACGCGCAGGTGCTCCAGCTCGAAGGCGAGCTGACCGGTGGTGACCGGGATGCCGGGGGCCGCGGCATCCGGTCTCAGCACGCGCGAGCCGTCGAACCGGTACCCGCGTGCGGTCGCCTCGGCGCGCATGCTCATGAGGAAGTGCCCGATCGCATCGAGCGGCGCATCGACGGCGCGGAAACGCTCGAGCTGCGGGTGGCGTGTGTAGCCGCGGGTGTTGCCGGTGAGCACCCGCTGCGCGAGCAGACCCTCGCGCCAGCATGCGACCAGAGCCATGCGATCGAGGATCGACGGATGCAGCGACCACAGCCTCACGAACGGGAGCCTCGCTCGCCCTACGCCGTGAGGGCGAGTGCCTCTGCCGTCTCGGTCAGAACGTCCTGCGCTGCCTCCGGGCGTGGGTTGAGGGTCTCACCGTAGCTCGGGATCAGCTCGCGCAGACGCGGCTCCCATGCGCTGATGCGGTCGGGATAGCACGTCTTCAACAGGCCCAGCATGATCGACGCGGCAGTCGAGGCGCCGGGCGATGCGCCGAGCAGGCCCGCGATCGTGCCGTCGGCACCCGTGACCACTTCGGTGCCGAACTGCAGGATGCCGCCCTTCTCGGGATCCTTCTTCATCACCTGCGCCCGCTGGCCGGCCTGGATCAGCTCCCAGTCCTCATCCTTCGCGGTCGGCACGAAGGTGCGCAGGCTGTCGACCTTCTTCTTGTGGTTCTTGAGCAGCTCGCCGACGAGGTAGGTGATGAGGCTCGGGTTGTCGACGGCGACCTTGAGCATGGGGCCGATGTTGTGTGCCCGCACCTGCGTCACGATGTCGAGCATCGAGCCGGTCTTGAGGAATTTGGGGCTGAACGTCGCGAACGGGCCGAACAGCAGCGAAGCCTCGCCATCCACGACGCGGGTGTCGAGGTGCGGCACCGACATCGGCGGCGCGCCGACCGAGGCCTGCGAGTACACCTTCGCCTTGTGCTGCGCGACGAGCGCGGGGTTGGTGGTCTTGAGGAACTGCCCGCCGATCGGGAACACGCCGTAACCCGAGATCTCGGGGATGCCCGAGCGCTGCAGGAGCTTGAGAGCCCAGCCACCGGCGCCCACGAACACGAACTTCGCGCGGATCTCGCCCGGCGTGCGACCGACCGTCCGGCGGTACTTCACTCGCCATGTGCCGTCGGGCAGACGCTTCAGACGCCGCACCTCCGTGTTCGTGCGGACGTCCGCACCGTTGTCGGCGAGGTGGGCGAAGAGCTGACGCGTCAGGGCGCCGAAGTCGACGTCGGTGCCGGCCGGCATGCGGGTCGCCGCGAACGGCTCGCCTTTGCGGCGCTTCCGCATCAGCAGCGGCGCCCACTGGTTGATGACCCGCGAGTCCTCGCTGTACTCCATGCCGGCGAACAGCGGCTGCTCCTTCAGGGCCTCGTAGCGCTTCTTGAGGAACGCGACATCCTTCTCGCCCCGCACGAACGTCATGTGCGGCGTGGAGTTGATGAACGTGGACGGGGCGTCCAGGACGCCCTCCTCCACGAGCGACGACCACAGCTGGCGGCTCTGCTGGAACTGCTCGTTGATCGAGATGGCCTTCGCCGGGTCGATCGTGCCGTCCTTGCTCTCGGGCGTGTAGTTCAGCTCGCACAGTGCCGCGTGGCCGGTGCCGGCGTTGTTCCACGCGTTGGAGCTCTCCAGTGCGACGTCGCTCAGCCGCTCGAAGACCGCGATCTTGAGGTCGGGCTGCAGCTGCTGCAGCAGGGTTCCGAGGGTGGCGCTCATGATGCCGCCGCCGATCAGCAGCACGTCGACCGTGCCGGTCGGAAGATCGCTGTCGTCGGGGTGGGGCAGGGAGTCAGAGGGCGTGTCGGTCACCCGTCGATTCTATTCGCGGCCGAAACGGCCCCTGACCGGGAGCGAGACCCCCGGCGGAAAGACCCGGAGTTCTTGCGTCTGACGCAAGTGAGTCATCCCTCCCATCGGCGATGCGGTGCAGCGGCAGCCGGGTCGGCCGTCCGTCGGAGTCGTACTCGGTGCGGGCGAGGTGAGGGGCATACCCCGCCGACGAGATCGTCTCGACAACTGATTTCGCTAGAGCTTGCGCCAGTTGCTCCCCCGGGCAGCGGTGCGAGCCCGCTCCGAAGGGCAGGCCCGCCGCCCCGATCTCGAGGGTGACCTCGCCGCTCCCTGTCGCGCCGTGCGGGTGCGCCGCGACCCGCTTCGTGCGGGGAACGGCGGGTACTGCGGCCCGGCCGCTCGCACGAGCCACGAGCCGCGTCGTGATGAGTGCCGCGGTCGCGTCGTAGTTCTGGTACAGCAGGGACGCGCCCTCGACCCCGAAGCGCGCGACGAGTGCGGACACAGCTGCGTCGGCGCGTGCCGTCACGGGTGCGCCATGGCCGATGACCCCGACCATCGCCGCGACGGCCGCCACGATGTCGAACTCACTGGCCGGCGGCTGGCCGTCCAGGACCGGGAGGAACGACGACAGCGCCGTGGTCGGGACGACCGCGGCGATGTCGGAGACGGCATCGACCCCGCCGGGGTCGAGCCGCGCGAGCGTGAACACCGTCGCAGCGTGAGCGACGGCATCCGGTTCGATCCTTCCGATGGCGGCGACCACCGCAGCCCGACGCGCGGGGTGCTCCGCCGGAGGACTGAATCGCGCCATCGACGCGCGCAACTGCAACGCGGCCCCGCCACCCGACCGCGGCGGCGGGACGAGCGCGGGGTCTTCGAGCGCGGCGACGATCGCCGCGGCATCCCGGATCACGACGCTCATCGCGCCATCGCCGCGTTGAGCGCGGCGTACGGTGTCGCGTCGGCCCCGAACCCGAAGGTGCCGTGCGTCTGAACTTCATCGAGAGCCCGCTGCACCGCGCCGAACCCAGCCCGGGCGAGGGCGCTGCCGAGCGAGATGCGCCGCACGCCCAGACGCTCCAGCTCGGAGACCGAAGGAGTTGCGCCGCCGAGGCCAGCGACCACGTTGACCGGGCTCTCGACCGCATCGACCACGGCACGGATCTGGTCGCGGCTCGCAAGCCCGGGCGCGTAGACGACGTCGGCTCCCGCCGACTCGTACGCCCGGAGCCGTCGGATCGTCTCGTCGAGATCGGGCTGACCGGCGAGGAAGCACTCGCAACGCGCGGTCACCGTGAACGGGAACGAGAGTGCCCGCGCCGCAGCGACGAAGGCCTCGACCCGCTCGACGGCCACGCCGATCGGGTACAGCTCGCCGGATCGATCCCTGTCTTCGATCGATGCACCGACCGCGCCCGCTCCGGCGACCGCCTCCACGACCGAGCCGAGCGTGTCGACGGTCGCGGCGAAGCCGTCCTCGAGATCGACGCTGAGCGGCAGAGAGGTGGCCGCTGCCAACTCGGCGACGTGTACGAGCAGGGCATCCAGCGACGCGCGGCCGTCGGGAATGCCGTGCGAGAACGCGTGGCCCGCGGAGGTCGTGGCGATGGCGGCGAAGCCGGCGCGCTCGACGAGCCGTGCGGTGCCCGCATCCCACGGGTTGGGCATGACGAACGCGCGCGGGCCGTCATGCAGCAGCCGGAATGTCCGCGCGCGGCGGGCTATGTCAGAACCTGTCATGGCTACCAGCCAACGCGACTCGGTCGCATAATGAAAAGCGCAAGTTCCTGACCCCTCCCATGCATGGGACGCATGCCTATGATCAGCGACGCATTCTCGACGTTCCTCAGCATCCACGAGGCGGGCACGATCGGCGGGGCCGCGGCTGCGCTCCATGTGTCACAGCCGGCTGTCTCGCGGCGCCTGCAGACCCTCGAGGCAGAGGTAGGCGCTCCGCTCTTCGAACGCACGCGGCACGGCCTGCGCCTCACCTCGGCGGGCGAGGTGCTGCTGCCGCACGCCGAGCGCATCCGCGCCGCACACCGCGACGCAGCGCGGGCGCTCGCCGACCACCTCGGCGAACCGGGGGGAGCGGTCCGCCTCAGCATCGTGGGATCGCTGGCCGGAAGATGGTTCAGCGCGGCGCTCGCGAACGTACGGACGGCGCATCCGGCCGTCGAGCTCATCGTCTCGACGGGGACTTCTCGTCAGGTGAACGCCCAGGTCGCCCGCGGCGATGCCGTGGCGGGAGTCTCGTACGCGCGGCCCGTCGACGACGACCTTCGCAGTCGCCCTCTCTTCGACGAGCGCCTCGTTCTGGTGTGCCACCCGTCGCATCGGCTGGCGGGAGAGCGGGTGACCGGACTCGAGCAGCTCGGCGGCGAACTGTGGCTGCTGTTCCCCGAGCGCGCCGACCAGTCGGAGAGCTCGGACGCGGCGGCCCGCCGCTTACTGCGGAGGCATGCGGTGCCGGAGGACCGCATCCGGCCGATCGACAGCCTCAGCGCGCAACGGGCGCTCGCGGCAGCCGGGTACGGCCTCGCGTTCCTCCCGCCCGAGGCCGCTGCCGACGCCGTCGAGGCCGGGCACCTGCGCACCATCGCGTGGGTCGGCGAGCCGGTCGGCACAGCGGTGCATCTCGTGACCCGCCGGTCGGGATACCTCGGGCCGGCCGCTCAGGCCGCGATCGAGAGCCTCACCCGGACTCCCCCTGCGGAATGAATCGAGGCGGATACCCCGGGCCGGGGCATCCGCTCGATTCTGTGCTCGTGCGGGCTGCGTCAGGCGTGGGTCTGCGTCAGACGCTCGTCCGTGTCAGCCACTGGTCTGTCAGGCGCTGACGCCGAGGTTCGCCGCGACGACCTCCGCGATCTGCACGGCGTTGAGAGCGGCACCCTTGCGGAGGTTGTCGTTCGAGACGAACAGCACCAGGCCCTTGCCTTCGGCGGCGGACTGGTCAGCGCGGATGCGGCCGACGTAGCTCGGGTCGTTGCCGGCTGCCTGCAGAGGGGTGGGGACCTCTTCGAGCGAGACGCCGGGCGCCGACGCGAGAAGGTCGCGGGCGCGCTCGGGAGTGATGTCGCGCGCGAACTCGGCGTTGATCGACAGGGAGTGCCCTGTGAAGACGGGTACGCGCACGCACGTGCCGGCGACGCGCAGGTCGGGCAGCTCGAGGATCTTGCGGCTCTCGTTGCGGAGCTTCTTCTCTTCGTCGGTCTCGTTCCAGCCGTCGTCGACGAGGTTGCCCGCGAAGGGGATCACGTCGAACGCGATCGGGGCGATGTACTTCTCGGGCTGCGGGAAGTCCACCGCGGCGCCGTCGCGGACGAGATCCAGCGTGCGGCCCTGGGCGAGTACTCCCTCGACCTGGCCGAGGAGCTCCTGGGCGCCGGCGATCCCCGACCCCGACACGGCCTGGTAGGTCGAGACGATCAGTCGTTCAAGGCCGGCTTCGGCATCCAGCACCTTCAGCACGGGCATCGCGGCCATCGTGGTGCAGTTCGGGTTGGCGATGATGCCCTTCTTCGCCTCGGCGATGGCGTGGGGGTTGACCTCGCTCACCACGAGCGGCACCTCGGGGTCCATGCGCCACGCGCTCGAATTGTCGATGACGACGACGCCCGCCTCGGCGAAACGCGGCGCCTGCGCGCGGCTTGCGGTCGCGCCGGCCGAGAACAGGGCGACGTCGATGCCGGCGGGGTCGGCGGTCGCGACATCCTCGATGATCACCGTCTCGCCAGCGAACTCCACTGAGGTGCCCGCCGAGCGGGCGGTCGCGAAGAGCCGCAGCTCGCGGATCGGGAAGTTGCGCTCGGCGAGAATCTCGCGCATGACCGTGCCGACCTGGCCGGTGGCGCCGACAACGGCGACGGAGAGTCCTGAATCGGAGATGCGGGTCATGGGTGAGTCCTCAGCGTGAAGCGGTCGCGCGGGCGCCGTCGGACGCGCGGGATTGCCCGATTCTACCGCTGCGCCATCGGGGTCCGGCTCGCGTTACAGTGCCAGCCATGCTGCGCTTTCTGCCACACCCTGATCTGGTGCCTGACGGACGATGACGGATGCTGCGGTCGCGGCATCCGTCACCGCATCAGGTGATCTCACGAACACAGGACGATTCCGCCGCAATCGGCCTACCCCGGTGACATCACCTGATCTCGTGACGGGATGCCGGCGCGGGCCGCGGCATCCGTCACGCATTACGCGATCCCGTGACGGGATGCCGGCGGCCACGGCATGCGGCGCCGCACCGGTGCGGCAGTCAGCGGCCGGTGCCGGCGTAGACCGTGGCGTCGCCGTCGCCGTCCAGGCCGTAGGCGCGGTGGACAACCCGCGCGGCGTCCGCGAGGTCGTCGCCCCGCAAGACGACCGAGATGCGGATCTCGGACGTCGAGATCATCTCGATGTTGATGCCGGCGACGCTGAGCGCCTCGAACAAGGTCGCTGAGACGCCTGAGTGGGTGCGCATTCCGGCGCCGACCACCGACAGTTTGCCGATCTGGTCGTCGTGGACCAGATTCTCGAAGCCGATCTCGGACTGGTCGCCGGCCAGCGCCTTGAGGGCGATCGCCGCGTCGGTCTTGGGGAGCGTGAACGAGATGTCGGTGCGACCGGTGGTCGCGGCAGAGACGTTCTGCACGATCATGTCGACATTCGCGCCGGACTTGGCGACGACCTTGAAGATCTCAGCCGCCTTGCCCGGCACGTCCGGCACGCCGGTGACGGTGATCTTGGCCTGGCCGAGGTCTGTGGCGACCCCGGCGACGATCGGCTCTTCCATCTCTTCTCCCTCTTGGCCGTCGGGAATGCTCATCCCGGGGCCGAGCACATAGGTCCCCACGCTCGAGCTGAACGTGGAGCGCGCGTGGATCAGCACGCCGTGACGCCGGGCGTACTCGACGGCACGGATGTACAGCACCTTGGCGCCGTTCGCCGAGAGCTCCAGCATCTCCTCGCTGGTGACGACCTTCAGCTTGCGGGCCTTCGGCACCACTCGCGGGTCGGCGGTGAAGACGCCGTCGACGTCGCTGTAGATCTCGCACGCATCCGCCCGGAGCGCCGCAGCGAGCGCGACCGCCGTGGTGTCTGTGCCGCCGCGTCCGAGAGTCGTGATGTCACGGGTGTCGCGGTTGAAGCCCTGGAACCCGGCGACGATCACGATGGCGCCCTCGTCGAGCGCCTCACGCAAGCGCACCGGGGTGACATCGACGATGCGCGCGGAGCCGTGGTCGGCGGTGGTGATCATGCCTGCTTGGCTGCCGGTGAACGACCGCGCCTCGAAGCCCATCGAGTGGATCGCCATCGCGAGGAGCGCCATCGAGATGCGCTCGCCGCTCGAGAGCAGCATGTCGAGCTCGCGCGGGGCGGGGATCGGCGCGACCTGCCCGGCAAGGTCGAGCAGCTCATCGGTCGTGTCGCCCATCGCGCTCACGGCGACGACGACGTCGTGGCCGGCCCGGCGCGTGTCGACGATGCGCTTGGCGACCCGCTTGATGCTCTCGGCATCCGCGACCGACGACCCGCCGTATTTCTGCACGATCAGCGCCACGATCAAACTCCCGGAGATGCCGCGCTTGCGGCACACGTGTCTGTGAGGGCGGGCGAGGACGGATGCCGCGCCCGACGCTCCATCTTACGGATGCCCCCATGCGGCCCTGGCCATGTGACGTGTGCGCCGCCGCGCGCACCGCTAACATCCGAGGGTGGAGCAGATCGCGGCGTGGTCGGAGTTCAATGTCGCAATGGTCGGCGCCACCGCGGCGCTCGCGGGACTCGTGATCGTCGCGGCGAGCGTGAACATCGGCGACATCATCAAGGCCGAGTCGCTCACAGCCCGGCTCGCCGCCGGTATCGCAAGCCTCGTGCTCGCCCTGGCGGGCTCGGCGATCGGCCTTGTGCCCGGCATCGCGCCGGTGCCGTATGGGGCCATTCTCATCGTGCTCGCGCTGTGCGCGGCGGCGTTCCAGGTGCAGGCGACGCGGCGGATCTTTCAGCACGCCGACACCGCCCACGGGTCCCGGCTCGGCAAGTCGGCCGTCGGGTTCATCGCGCCACTCGCCTACGTCATCGGAGGCGCGTTGCTCACGGCCGGCAGCACCGCAGGGTTGATGTGGTTCGCGGCCGGCTGCGTCATCGCGATCGTCGCGGCACTGCTGGTGTCGTGGATCGTGCTGGTCGAGGTTCTTCGCTGAGTCGCGCTACCCCCGTACACAACCTCGGATCCGCAGCCGCGGACGTGGAGCCCGACACGCCGCCGCCGCGACGCCGCCGACGGCGTGTTGCCTGGCGGCTCCGCACCTGCGGATCCGATTCTGTGTCGGGGAGGCTGGAGACCGGGTAGCGGCTGGCGGGTGGCGAGATTCAGCCGGGAGCGACCGGGGGCAGCTCGCCGGTCGGCTTGCGCACGCGCAGGGTGCCGCCCGTCGCGGCGAGCCAGCACCCGGCGATCACGAGCGGGAAGCCGAGCAGCAGACCCGGGGTGAGCGGCTCGCCCAGCACGATCAGGCCCAGCACGATCGCAACGACCGGATTGACGTAGGTGAACAGCGGCGCCCGCACCGGCCCGACGCGCGCGATGAGGGCGAAGAACACGATGAAGGCCAGCGCGGTGCACAGCACGGCGAGGGCGACCAGTGCGACCGTGCTCGACACCGTCGGGATCTCGTGCTGCGTCAAGAAGGCGATGGGGGTGTAGAAGATGCCGACGGCGAACAGCGCGAGCGTGATCGTGCCCAGCGCCGGCACGTCGCGCAGCTTGGTCGCGATGACGAACGGCGCGATCGCGTAGAGGAGCGCGACGAGGAGAACCTCCGCGGCGGCGATGAGCCCCGCGCCGCCCCCGATGGCCAGACCAGGACCGGCGACGATGATGGCGACGCCGGCGAACCCGACGAACAGGCCGATCGCCCGAGCGGGTTTGAGGACGGAACGATCACCGCCGCCGAACGCGATCAGCGCGGCGAACAACGGCACGGTTGCCACCAGCAGACCGGTCAGGCCGGACGTCAGGGTCTGCTCCGCGTGGCTGAGCAGAAGGAACGGGCCGGCCATCTCGATCGCACCGAACGCGAGAACCCAGCCGATCTTGCCGAGCGCCGGCCGCAGGGCATTGCTGCGCAAAGCGAACGGCAGCAGGATCACGGCGCCGAGCAGCGTGCGTCCTGCCACGACGGCGGCGGGCGAGTACGAGTCGACGGCCTGCTTGATGAACAGGTACGGGATGCCCCACAGCAACGCCATCGCCGCGAAGAGCAGCCAGGCGCGAGCATCGAAACGCTGCACGGGCTTCATGCTCGGGAACTCACACCGACCGCCGGCCCTCGAAGGCGCGGCCGAGGGTCACCTCATCGGCGTACTCGAGGTCGCCGCCGACCGGCAGACCGGAGGCGAGGCGGGTGACCGAGATCTCGAGCACCTGCATCAGTCGGCTGAGGTAGGTCGCAGTGGCCTCCCCTTCGAGGTTGGGGTTCGTGGCGAGGATCACTTCTTGCACCGTGCCGTCGGCAAGTCGCTGCATGAGCTGGGTGATGCGCAGGTCGTCGGGCCCGACGCCGGCGATCGGACTGATCGCGCCGCCGAGGACGTGGTAGAGCCCTCGGAACTCCCTCGTCCGTTCGATGGCCGCGACATCCTTGGCGTCTTCGACGACACAGATGAGGGTCTGGTTGCGCCGGGGGTCACGGCAGATCGAGCAGCGGTCCTGCTCCGAGACGTTGCCGCAGACCTCGCAGAAGCGCACCCTCTCACGCACCACGCTCAGCAGCTCGGCGAGATGAGACACGTCGAAGCTGGGGGTCTGCAGGATGTGGAACGCGATGCGCTGCGCCGACTTCGGTCCGATGCCGGGGAGGCGGCCGAACTCGTCGATGAGGTCTTGGACGATGCCGTCGTACATGCTCAGCTGAACCTCGTCGGAGGCTCGTACGGCTCTTCACGCACGAAGGTCGCGCCGAGCATCTGACGCACCACGGCCTCGCCGTAGCGCTGCACCCCGCCGGTGCGAATCGTCGCCGCGGGGGTCAGTGGAGGGGCGACGGTCGGAGGTACCGGACCGTCGGGCGCGATATCGGCGGCAACGTCGAGATCGTCGTCGTCGCGATCCTCGGCGGTCGGGCGAGCGATCTCTGCATCGTGCAGCACTTCGCCCTCGCGGGCCGGCGCGAGCGTGGCGACCCGCACCGATGCGGACGAGGCCGCGTCCTCCGGTTCATCATCGACAGCGAACTGGCTGGGGGCGGGCGGGGCCCCGGGACCACTCGGATCGGCGGGCACCGCAGCAGGCCCCGGATCGGGCGGCGGCGCATCGGCGTCGGTAGGAATGCGCGCGACCGCCCACTCGGTCACCGGTGCCGCGGAGGCCGGCGCTGTCGATGCGGGAGGCCGTGGCGCCGAGGTCGCCGCACGGGGCGGCGCTGCCGCGGCGCTGCCGCCGGGCCGGGCGGCCGGAACGGCTGCCGTCGCGGACGTGGCACCGGGCGCGACACCAGAGCCCGCCGGCGCATCCACCGGCGAGGCGGACGCAGCCGACGGCGACAGTGACGCTGCGGCTCCGTCACCGGAACCAGGTCCCTCGCCACGGGGCTCACCCCCGCCGTGACCGCCCCCGGCGTCGTGCCGTGCGATGTACTTCACGCGGATGCCGAGCACGGCCAGGATCGCCTGGCGCAGGTCCTCGCTCGGCCCCTTGCCCGCCGCGAGGTGCTTGAACTTGGCCACATCGCTCTGACTCGCGAACGCCAGCGTGAGGACGTCGCCCTCGAGCGACACGATTCGTGCGCCCGAGGCGAGCATCCACGACGACCGGCTGATGTTCTCGAGCTGCCCCAGGATCTGGGGCCATCCCTCGTGCATGCGCTCGACCGTGACAGGACCGGAGGAAACCGGCGCCGGCGCCGCGGCGGGTCCCGGCTCAGCCGCAGCTGGGGCGGAAGCGGGTGCCGTCGCAGCGGGTGCGGCCTCCTGCCGCTGCGCATCGGGGGCATCGCCCGGTGTCGAACGCCCGGGCGCAGACTCGGCAGGCGGTGCGGCCGCGCTTCGCGTTGCCGGGGTCTGGGCGGCCGCCGGGGACGGGACGGACGCGGTCGGGGCTGGGCCCACGCGCCCGGAGGTTCCAGGCGACGCGCTGGCGGCGGGAGCGGGCGTGGGGGCCGTCCCCCGCGCCAGCACGCGAGCGACCATGAGTTCGAGCTGCAGTCGGGGCGAGGTCGCCCCGGTCATGTCGTCGAGCGTGGCGATCACGAGATCCGCGATCCGCGACAGCCATGCCGTGCCGAACAGATCCGCCTGCCCCTTCATGCGCGCGAGGTCTTCGTCCGAAACGCCGCGCAGCACGGCCGCCGCCCCCTGACCGGTCGCCGACACGACGATCAGGTCGCGCAGGCGCTCGAGCAGGTCATCGACGAAGCGACGCGGATCCTGACCGGTCTGCACCACCCGGTCGACGGCGGCGAACGCGGCCGCAGCATCGCTCGCCGCGAAGGCGTCGACCACCTCGTCCAGGAGCTCGGCGTGGGTATAGCCGAGGAGTGCGACGGCGCGGGCGTACCGCACAATCACCCCACCGGTCGACCCGTCGCCGGGCACGGCGGCCGAGTCGGATCCGGCGATAAGCTGGTCCAGCAGCGACAAAGTGTCTCGGGGGGAACCGCCGCCGGCACGGACGACCAGCGGAAGCACACCGGGCTCGACCTGGACGCTCTCCTGCGTGCACAGCTGCTCGACGTACTCCAGCATGGCGGCAGGCGGCACCAGCCGGAACGGATAATGGTGGGTCCGCGAGCGGATCGTGCCGATGACCTTCTCGGGCTCGGTCGTGGCGAAGATGAACTTGACGTGCTCGGGCGGCTCTTCGACGAGCTTGAGCAGGGCGTTGAAGCCCTGCGGCGTCACCATGTGCGCTTCGTCGAGGATGAAGATCTTGAAGCGGTCGCGCGCCGGGGCGAACACGGCGCGCTCACGCAGGTCGCGCGCGTCGTCGACGCCGTTGTGGCTGGCGGCGTCGATCTCGACGACGTCGAGGGATCCCCCGCCGCCGCGCCCGAGCTCGATGCAGCTGTCGCACTTCCCGCAGGGGGTATCGGTCGGCCCCTCGGCGCAATTGAGGCAACGCGCCAGAATGCGGGCTGACGTGGTCTTTCCGCAACCGCGCGGCCCCGAGAACAGGTAGGCATGCCCCACCCGGTCGCCTCGCAGCGCGGTCATGAGCGGCTCGGTGACCTGCGACTGGCCGATCATCTCGCCGAACGACTCGGGCCGATAGCGGCGATAGAGGGCGGTGGTCACCCCCACAGCCTACGGCGTGGCAAGGACATCCGACTCAGCCGCCGTGACCACGCGATGGGGGCGGTCACTACCCATCCACCCCGTGCTCGGCATCCGCCGTCGCGGCGACGATCGGGATGGCAGAGGTGACCGTCGGGACCGACGCGGACAGCAGCGAGCCGTCCTCCCGGCGGGCCTCTCCGAGCTCGCGCAGACTGGGTCGCCCCGAGATGACGGGGCCCTGCCCGTCGAGGGCGACCACGACCTCCTCGCCCGGTCCGACGACGTAGCCGGTGCCGCGCACGCTGAAGCCGACGGGGTCGCCGTCGGCTTCGGCTCGCACTTGCAGCTGGTCCCGCGTGATCGTGACCTCCAGGCGCGTGCCGTGCCAGTGCAGCACGTACTCGAGCGACGGCCACGACACCGGCAGGCGCGGGTCGAACGACAGCTCGCCGAAGTGGTCGCGCATGCCACCGAAACCCGATACCAGCGCCGTCCAGACGCCACCTGCCGACGCGACATGGACGCCGTCGGCGGCATTGTGGTGCAGGTCGGCGAGGTCCACAAAGATCGACTGCCGGAAGTACTCCAGCGCGAGGTTCTGATACCCGACCTCGGCAGCGAGGATCGACTGTACGACAGCCGAGAGAGTGGAGTCCCCGGTCGTCAGCAGGTCGTAGTACTCGAAGTCGGCGAGCTTGTCCTCGTCGGAGAAGTGGTTGCCCTGCAGGAACAGCGCCAGCACGACGTCGGCCTGCTTGAGCACCTGGTATCGGTAGATCACGAGCGGGTGGAAGTGCAGCAGCAGCGGCCGCTTGTCGGGCGGGGTGTTCTCGAGGTCCCAGATCTCGCGCTCGAGGAACACGTGATCCTGCGGATGGATGCCGAGTGCCGTGCTGAACGGGATGTGCATCGCCTCGGCGGCCCGCTCCCACCCCTCGGGCTCACCGGGCTCGAGGCCCAGGCGATCCACCATCTCGCGGTAGACCTCGCCGTCGACCTCCGCCATGTCGCGGACCGTCTTCGCTGCGAACCGCAGGTTGAAGCGCGCCATCACGTTGGTGAACAGGTTGTCGTTCACCACGGTCGTGTACTCGTCCGGACCGGTGACGCCGTGGATGTGGAACGACTCGCCCTCCCCGTCCGTGATTCCGTCGCTCGAACGCCAGAAGCCCAGGGTCGCCCACAACCTGGCCGTCTCGACGGCGATGTCGACTCCCTCCCGGAAGAGGAACTCGTCGTCGCCGGTCGCGCGGACGTACTTCGCGAGCGCATAGCTGACGTCGGCGTTGATGTGGTACTGCGCGGTGCCGGCGGCGTAGTAGGCGGATGCCTCTTCCCCGTTGATGGTGCGCCACGGGAAGAGGGCACCGGCCTCGTTCAGCTGGAATGCACGGCGGCGGGCGGCGGGAAGCATGAGATACCGCATCCGCAGTGCGTTACGCGCCCACAGCGGTGTCGTATAGGCGAGGAACGGAAGGACGTAGATCTCGGTGTCCCAGAAGTAGTGGCCCGAGTACCCCGATCCCGTCATGCCCTTGGCGGGGACGCCCAGGCCGTCGGCACGGGCCGCGGCTTGCGCCAGCTGCAGCAGGCACCATCGAGTCGCCTGCTGCAGGTCATCGTGTCCGCCGATGCGCACGTCGGAGCGCTTCCAGAAGGCCGCCAGCCATTTCCGCTGCCGCTCGTACAGGCGCTCCACTCCCTCACCGATCGCGCGGTCGAGCGTACGTCGACCGCGGTCGACGAGTTCGCGAGCGGGCACGCCGCGCGAGGTGTGGTAGCTCACGAGCTTCGTGACGCGGACCGGGACACCGGCTTTGGCCTGCACGCGGAAGACGTTCTTCGCGATGTCGGGCTCGACGAGAGTCCGCGCCGTGTAGCTGTTGTCGGTCTCGACGATGTGGTCGGCGACCACGGCCAAAGTCATCCCCGACTCCGTGACCCGATACGACAGCGCCGAGCGCATCTTGTCCTGCCAATATTCCTGAGGCTGCAGCACCCGCTCCGAGATGCGCTCCGCCTTGCGCGGGTCGAATCCGGCCCGGCGCGGCACGCTCGGCGTACCGCCGTAGACGTCCTCGCCGTCCTGCCGGTTGATCATCTGACAGTTGATCGTGACAGGTGCGTCGGCATTGAGAACCGTGACCTCGACGGACATCAGCGCGAGGTGCTTCTCTTCGAACGACACGAGTCGGTCGGTGTCGATCCGCACGCGCTTGCCCGACGGCGTCACCCACACGATGTGGCGGCGCAACACGCCCTCGCGCATGTCGAGCACCCGCTCGTACTCGCGCACATCCGCGACATCGAGCGAGAGCGGCTCATCATCGACGTAGACGCGCATCACCTTCGCGTCGGGCGCGTTGATGATCGTCTGGCCCACCTCGGCGAACCCGTAGGCCTGCTCGGCATGACGGATCGGGAAGGTCTCGTGGAACCCGTTGATGAACGTGCCGTGCTCGTGCGCGAACCGCCCTTCGGCGTGGTTGCCGCGCATGCCGAGGTAGCCGTTGCCGATCGAGAACAGCGTCTCGGTGACGCCGGCGTCGTCCAGGCCGAACGATGTCTCGACCAGGCGCCAGGGGTCGACGGGGAACCGGTCGCGGTCGATCATCGTACGAACTCCTCCAGATCCTTCACCACGACGTGGGCTCCGGCGTCCACGAGATGCTGTTCGCCAACGCCCCGGTCGACGCCGACCACGAGGCCGAACCCTCCGACGGCCGCCGACTGCACGCCGCTGATGGCGTCCTCGACCGCGGCGCTGCGCGCCGGATCTACCTGCAGCATCCGCGCCGCCTCGACGAAGACGTCGGGGGCCGGCTTGGAGGCCAGATGGTCGCGCTCGGCGATCACGCCGTCCATCACGACCGTGAAGCGGTCCCGGATGCCGGCTGCCGCGAGCACCTCTTCGGCGTTCTTGGAGCTGGACACCACCGCCACAGCGGTCCCGGTTTCGGCCAGCGCGTCGAGGAGGCGCAGCGACCCCGGGTAGGGCGCGATGCCCTCGGCGCGCAGCACGCGCTCGAAGACGACGTTCTTGCGGTTGCCGATTCCGCATACGGTGTCGGCGGTGACCGGATCGGACGGGTCGCCCCACGGCACCTCGATGTCGCGCGAACGCAGCAGGCTCGCCACCCCGTCGTACCGCTTCTTGCCGTCGAGGTAGTCGAAGTAGTCGCGCTCGGTGTAGGGCGGGGTGATCTCCCACGTCGCGAAGAGCTCTTCGAACATCGACTGCCACGCGTGCATGTGCACCTCGGCAGTCGGCGTCAGGACGCCGTCGAGATCGAAAAGCACGGCATCGTATGAACTGAGATCGGGCAGGGCGTCGGGTGCCACAGAACCTCCGGGGAGCAGGAACGGGTCGGGGGTCGGCTCGCCTTCGTGCCGCCAAGCAAGCGTAATGTCACCGAGCACCGAGCCGACACCCCGCGGCAAGGTTATGTCCGGGCGACGGCCAGGGTCTGGCGTGCGATCTCGAGCTCCTCGTCGGTGGGCACGACGAGGACGGTGACCGTCGAGGCATCCGTCGAGATGACCCGGATGCCGCGCTCGCGCGACTCATTGCGCCCCGGGTCGAGGTGCACGCCGGCGAACCCGAGGGTCTGCAGCGCCGCAGCGCGGACCAGCGGCGCGTTCTCGCCGACGCCGGCGGTGAACGAGATGACGTCGGCGCCGCCCAGCTGTGCGAGGTAGGCGCCCGCATATGCCCGCAGCCGATGGACGTAGACATCGAACGCGAGTCGCGCGCTCTCATCGCCGCGCTCGATGCCGGCCTGGATGTCGCGCAGGTCGTTCGATCCGGCAAGGCCCAGCAGTCCGCTCCTCTTGTTGAGCAGATCGTCGAGCTCGTCGATCGACATGCCGCCGCGGCGCGCGAGATGCAACAGCATGGCCGGATCGACGTCGCCGGATCGCGTGCCCATCACGAGGCCCTCGAGCGGCGTGAAGCCCATCGACGTCTCGACCGACCGGCCGCCGTCGACCGCGGTCACGGACGCGCCGTTGCCGAGGTGGAAGACGATCTGCTTCAGCTCGGCGAGCGGACGGCCGAGGAACGCCGCCGCCGCTTCCGCGACGAACTTGTGCGACGTTCCGTGGAATCCATACCGGCGGATCCGATGGGATGCCGCGACCTCGCGGTCGATGGCATAGGTATAGGCCGCAGGGGGCAGGGTCTGGTGGTACGCCGTGTCGAAGACCGCCACGTGCGGGACGTCGGGGAACGCCTTCTTGGCGGCCACGACACCAGCGAGGTTCGCCGGGTTGTGCAGCGGTGCGAGCACCGACAGCTCGTCGATGTCGGTCTCGACGGGCGGGGTGATCAGCGTCGGTTCGAAGAACCGTGCACCGCCGTGCACCACCCGGTGCCCGACGGCGATCGGAGCGTGGTCGGCGAGCGACGGGCCGTCGGAGGCGAATGCGTCGAGCATGACCTGGAAACCGGCGGTGTGGTCGGCGATCGGCAGTTCCCGGGAACGCGTCGCGTCGAGGAACGTCGGCGCCGGACCGTCGGCCGGGGAGGCGTAGACGGTGTGGCTCGCCACGCCTACGGCGGTGCCGATGCGCTCGACGAGCCCCGACGCCAGGGTCGACGTGCTGTGCATGTCGATCAGCTGGTACTTGAGCGAGGACGACCCGCTGTTGATGACGAGCACCGGTGTCATAAGCGACTCACTGCTCCTGCGCCTGGATCGCGGTGATCGCGATCGTGTTCACGATGTCGTCGACGAGCGCGCCGCGCGACAGATCGTTGATGGGCTTGTTGAGACCTTGCAGCACCGGTCCTATAGCGACCGCGCCGGCCGAGCGCTGCACCGCCTTGTAGGTGTTGTTGCCGGTGTTGAGATCCGGGAACACGAACACCGTCGCCCGACCCGCGACCGCCGACCCTGGCATCTTCGCCGCGGCCACGGCGACATCGGCCGCCGCGTCGTACTGGATCGGCCCCTCGACGAGCAGCTCGGGGGCACGGGATCGGACGAGGGTCGTGGCATCCCGCACCTTCTCGACATCGGCGCCCGAGCCCGATTCACCGGTCGAATACGACAGCATGGCGATGCGCGGCTCGATGCCGAACTGCGCCGCCGTCGCCGCCGACGAGACGGCGATGTCGGCGAGCTGCTCGCTCGTGGGGTCGGGGATGACGGCGCAGTCGCCGTAGACGAGAACACGGTCCGCGAGCGCCATGAGGAACACGCTCGAGACCACCGAGACGCCGGGCTTGGTCTTGATGATCTCGAAGGCCGGGCGGATCGTGTGCGCCGTCGTGTGCGCCGCGCCCGACACCATGCCGTCGGCGAGGCCCAGGTGCACCATCAGCGTGCCGAAGTAGGAGACATCCGTCACGGTGTCGGCGGCCTGCGCGAGCGTGATCCCCTTGTGTGCGCGTAGTCGTGCGTACTCGTCGGCGAACCTGTGCACATGCACCGCGTCGTGCGACGAGAGCACCTCTGCGGCCTGGATGTCGAGGCCGAGCTCGATCGCGCGTGCCCGCACCTCGAACGGCTCGCCGAGGATGACCAGGTCGGCGATGCCGCGTTTGAGCACCGTGGCGGCCGCGCGCAGCACACGGTCGTCGTCACCTTCGGGCAGCACGATCTTCTTGCGTTCGGCACGCGCACGTTCGATGAGCTGGAACTCGAACATCAGCGGTGTGACGACCGTCGCCCGCGCGACGCCGAAGGCCTGGAGCAGCTCGTCCGTGTCGACGCTCTGCTCGAACAGTGCGAGCGCGGTGTCGTAGCGTCGCTGCGAGTCGGCAGCGAGTCGTCCGCGCGCGCTCATGATGCGCACCGCGGTCTCGTACGTGCCGAGGTCGGTCGTGATGATCGGCACGTTGGAGCCCAGTCCGTCCAGGAGCCGGGTCACCGGCTCGGGCAGCTCGAACCCGCCGTTGAGGACGATGCCCGAGATCGAGGGGAACGTGCCCGAGGCGTTGGCGAGCAGCGTCGCCAGCAGCACCTCCGACCGATCGGCGGGGATGACGACCACCGCTCCTTCGAGCAGTCGCGGCAGCACGTTGACCATCGACATTCCGGCGACCACGACGGCGAGTGCCTCGCGAGTGAGCCGATCGGGGTCGCCCGACAACAGCCGCCCATCGACGGAGCGCATGATCCCGCGCATCGAGGGCGCCACAAGATAGCGGTCCTCGGGGATGGCCCACACCGGTACGGTCGCCTCGGATCCGGCGGCGGCCACGACCGCGGCACGGGCGAGCGCGGAGTGCACCGAGGCCCGCACCGCCGCGATCGTCTCGTCGGCTCGATCCGGGTCGGCACGGTTGGCGACCACCGCGAACAGCTGCGCACGGCCGTGCTCGAGCTCGGCGAGCGCGAGATCGGCGATCTGGCCCATCTGGGCGGGCGTGCGCGCCCGGGACGATCCGAGCTGCTCGGGCTGGGTCTGTCCCTCAGCGGACCGCCCACCGAGCACCAGCAGCACCGGCGCACCGAGGTTGGCGGCGATGCGGGCGTTGTATGCCAGTTCGGCCGGGCTGCCGACATCCGTGTAGTCGCTGCCGACGATCACGACGGCGTCGCACCGGGCCTCGACGGACTTGTAGCGCTCGACGATCGTCGCCAGAGCGGCATCCGGATCCCGGCGCACATCGTCGTAGGTGACGCCGATGCACTCGGCGTACGGCAGATCGACGCCGTCGTGGTCGAGCAGCATCTCGAGGACGTAGTCGGGCTCGACGGTCGATCGTGCGATCGCGCGGAACACGCCGACGCGCGCCGCCGCGTGGCTCAGTGCGTCCAGCACGCCCAACGCGACCGTGGACTTGCCCGAGTGACCTTCTGCCGACGTGATGTAGATGCTCCGCGCCACCACCCCAGCCTACGGGCGCGCCCGACGCGGTCACCGAGCGACCGCTCCTGCACAGCAACCGCATAGGAAGGGCCCGGATACACTCCCGTCCATGACTGCTCCCCGCCCCGGGATCGATACTCCGGACCACCGCGGCCGCACCGGCCTGAACCTGGCCGGTCGCGATCTGACCGGCAATCCGGACGTGCGCGTGACCGACGTCGAACTGCTCGCGGCCGGCTGGCACGTGCTGCGCCGCACCACCCTGGAGTATCGCGGACCCTCCGGTACGTGGGAGAGGCAACAGCGCGAGACCTACGATCGCGGCAACGGCGCAACGGTGCTGCTCTACGACCCGCGCCGGCGGACGGTACTGCTGACCAGGCAGTTCCGTTATCCGGTCTATGTCAACGGCCACGCCGACGGCATGCTCATCGAGACGGCCGCCGGCCTGCTCGATGACGACGATCCTGCCACCGCGATCCGTCGCGAAGCAGCCGAAGAGACCGGCGTCGAGATCGGCGAGCTCGAGCACGTCTGGGACGTGTACATGAGTCCGGGATCGGTGACCGAGCGGATCCATTTCTTCGCCGCCTCGTTCGACGGCGCCCGCCGCCGCGCCGACCACGGCGGCCTGGCCGACGAGGGCGAGCACATCGAGCTGCTCGAACTGGGGATCGACGAGGCGCTGGCGATGGTGCGGGACGGCCGGATCCAGGATGCCAAGACGATCATGCTGCTGCAGTGGGCGGTGCTGGACGGCCCCTTCGCCGTGTCGCCCGACCAAAAGTAAGACTCTCCGCGAACCCGGCAGAGCCCGGTTACCCTTGCTACGTTTCCGTCCTGGGGGATTTGGCCTGGATGCCGTCTCGCGGAGAGCTGCGTCCATTCTAACCACTCCCACAGTGCCGGTCGTCCCCAGGGTTCTCCCAGTGCCGGCCCGCCACTGCCGCGGTTAGGATCGAGCCGTGGGCGACGAAGCCCGCGCCACCCGCCGACCGATCCGCGCCAGCGGGCGGAACAGGAGGCCTCGATGGTCGATACCGCGATGACGGATGCCGAGCCCGACGTGCCCGCAACGTCGAGGGCACTCACGACCGAGGCCTTCGCCCGCGTCACCGATGCGATCCTCGGCTCCGTCGGCAAGGTCATCGACGGCAAGCCCGAAGCCGTGCGGAGCGCTCTGGTGTGCCTGCTCGCCGAGGGACATCTGCTGATCGAGGACGTGCCCGGTGTCGGCAAGACGATGCTTGCGAGGGCCCTTGCCACCTCCGTCGACGCGACGGTGCGCCGCATCCAGTTCACGCCGGACCTGTTGCCCGGCGACGTCACCGGAGTGAGCGTGTTCAACCCCGTCGATCGGGAGTTCGAGTTCAAGCCCGGGGCGATCTTCGCGAACATCGTGATCGCCGACGAGATCAACCGGTCCTCGCCCAAGACGCAGTCCGCACTGCTGGAGGCCATGGAGGAACGCCAGGTCACGGTCGACGGACGCACCCACTTCGTGCCGGAGCCGTTCCTGGTCGTCGCGACGCAGAACCCGCTCGAGATGGAAGGCACCTACGCGCTGCCCGAAGCCCAGCGCGACCGGTTCATGATGCGGATCTCGATGGGGTACCCGGATGCCCGATCCGAGGCGCTCATGCTGCGCCAGCGCGACACCGTGAACCCGCTCGATCAGCTCGCCGCCGTCGTCTCGGCCGATCAGGTGTCGGACCTCATCGCGTGGGCGCGTGCCGTGCACGTCGCCCCGGCGATCGAGGACTACGCAGTGGCGCTGTCGCAGGCCACCCGGGTTCACACCGACCTGCGCCTGGGTGCCAGCCCTCGCGCGACTCTGCAGCTGATCCGGGCCGCCAAGGTGTGGGCCGCCCTCGACGGCCGCGCGTTCGTCATCCCCGACGACGTGACAGCCCTTCTCGTGCCAGTCTTCGCTCACCGCCTGATCCCGACGCGGTCGGCCGGCGGCGCGCGGGCGCGCACCGCTGCGGACGCGATCACGACGATCCTCGAACGCATCGCGGCCGGCGTCCGCGTACCCATCGCCGCACGTCAGTGAGGGCCTGATGAGACGCCTGTGGCCACTGACCGTCCGAGGAACGGGGGCGGTCCTGCTCGGGGTGCTGTGCTTCATCGTGGCGAACGAAGTCGGGATCAGCGAACTGATGTACTTCGGCATCCTCCTGCTGGCCGTCGTCGCCGCCAGCGTCGGCTCGCTCTACGTCGGGCGCCGCTCGGACGTCGTGACCCGCTCGCTGGTACCCGACGTCGTGGCGGTCGGTCGCGAGACGACCGTGTCGGTGCGGGTCGCGGTGCGCACGGCGGTGCCCACTCCCCCCGGCCTCTGGCAGGACACCCTGCCCGAAGGGCTCCGCGGGCGTGCCGAGGGCGCCTTCCCGGCGCTGGGCTCAGGTCTGCGCGGCGGCGAGCGGGTCGTGGATCTGGCGTACTCGGTCACCGGCGCCCGGCGCGGGGTGCATCCGCTCGGACCGCTCACCGTGCGCTCGACCGATCCGTTCGGCCTCGCCCGGCGCACGATGGTGTTCGGGCGACGGACGCTGGTCACCGTGGCGCCGGCCGTGACCGAGCTGTCACCGCTCGTCGACTACGCCGGAGCCACCGGCGGTACGCTGCACGCCACGACGAACCATCTGGGACAGGGTGCCGACAATCTCGTGGCGCGGCCGTATGCGCCGGGCGATTCGATGCGCCGCATCCACTGGCGGGCGACCGCGCACCGCGACACGCTCATGGTGCGACAGGAAGAGCAGGAGTCCACGCCGGAGGCGACGGTCATTCTCGACCGCGCGGCGCTGCGCTGGTCGATCGACGCCCTCCAGACTCCGGGTGCCGATCCGGGGTTCGAGACGGGCGTGTCGGCATGCGTGTCCGCCGTCTCGCGGCTCGTGCGCGACGGCTATGCGGTCGAGGTGCTCGACAGCGACGGCACACCGCTTCACGGCGTTGCAGGATTCGCGGAGCGGATCGACGGCGGCGACATGGCCGAGGTCGAGGCGATGCTCGTGCAGTTCGCGACCGTGACAGCGCGGCGCGACGACAGTCTGCCGCGGCTGTCGCGCCTGTTCGCCGGGGTGTCCACGGGTCCGGTCGTGCTCGTGGTGGGCAGGTTCGACCCCGCCGATGCGGACGCCATCGGTCCTGTCGCCCATCACAGCACGCTGCCGCTGGTGCTCGCTGCGGCGCCGGTCGGCGATGCGCTCGATCGCGCGGCCGATCACGGTTGGAACATCGCCGCGATCGACCCCGACGCCGACCTCGGCGTCGCGTGGGGGAACGCCGTCGGCCGGGGAACGCGGCATGTCCTCGCTTAGCGCGTCGGCGCGCGGCGACCGCGCCGGCAGCGGTGCGACCGGCAGGCCGAGGCGAGGAGGCGAGCGCCTCCTCGCCTCGGCCGTGCTCACGGCGCTGATGGCCGCACTGCTGCCGGTGACCCGTGTCGTGGAGTCGGGCGCGTGGCTGATCGGCTCCCTGGTGCTGTCGGTGCTCGTTCTCGCGGCCGGATACCAGGCACGCCGGTTCCGCCTGCCCGCGGTCGCGGTGACCCTCATCGAGGCAGCGATCTGGATCGTCTTCATGACGCTTGTGTTCCTGCGTGACACCGCTCTTCTGTGGGTCATCCCGAGCCTCGACACCTTCCGCGCCGTCCCGCCGCTCGTCGAAGGCGCGATGCAAGAGATCACGCTGGGGGCCGCGCCCCTCGAGCCGTCGACGGCGCTGGCGTTCGTCGTGGTGGGCGCCATGGGGCTTCTCACCATCGTCATCGACCATGTGGTCGTGACAGCACGGATGCCGCTGCTGGCCGCCGTCGGCATCGTCGCGGTCTCCCTCATCCCCGCGATCGCCGTGCCCAGCGAGGTGGACCTGATCGGGTTCGTCTTCCTCGCCGTCACGATCCTCTTCCTCATACGAGCCGAGACGCGCTCGCGCGAGAAGCCGGTCGAGCAGGAGGCCGAGCGCAGCGCCGGCGTGCCGGCGACCGCGCTCGGCATCGCCGCGATCGCCATCGTCGTCGCTGTGGTGGCGACGCCGATGCTGCCGCAACCGGTGGCCCGAGCCGGCTCGGGCATGGGCCCGGGGCCGGGTATCGACGCGACGCTGCAACTGGGCGACGATCTGCGCCGCCCGCAGGAAGTCGAGGTGCTGCGGGTGCGCACCGACTCAGCGACCGTGCCATACCTGCGGGCGACGACCCTCTCGCAATTCGACGGAGGCACGTGGGAACCCGACGGCGGGCAGAGCGTGGCCCTCGAGGGCGAGCGTGCCCTCGGCGGCGTCACCGTCGACCCCGATATCCGCGTCACCGAGTACCTCACCTCGGTCGACGTGGTCAACCTCGAGTCTCCCTGGGCTCCCGTGCCGTTCCCGGCGGTGAGCGTCGACGGACTCGACGGCGCGTGGGCCGCCGTGCCCTACAACCGCACGATCGTCGCACGGGCCAGCTCCACGCAGGGCCAGTCCTATGACGTGGTCTCGACCGTTCCCCGCCCGACACTCGAGCAGATCCGCGCGCGCGCCGCGGGTGACGGGGATCAGGTGCGCGACGAGACGACCGAGCTGCCGCCCGACACGCCGCCCATCATCGCCGAGCTCGCAGCGCAGGTGACCGCCGAGGCCACGAACGACTACGACCGTCTCACCGCACTGCAGCGCTGGTTCCGAGGCAGCGACTTCGGCTACTCGCTCGAAGCACCGGTCGAGGAAGGCTTCGACGGCAGCGGCGCCGAAGCGGTCGCCCAGTTCCTCGAGCAGCGCGAGGGGTACTGCATCCACTTCGCATCGGCCTTCGCGCTCATGGCCCGCACGCTCAACATGCCCTCGCGCATCGTCGTCGGCTACCTTCCGGGCGAGCCCACGACCGATGCGATCGACTCACAGCCGGTGTACTCGGTCGGCAGCTCGCAGTTGCACGCATGGCCGGAGGTGCACTTCGACGGAATCGGATGGGTCGCGTTCGAGCCGACATCCGGGCTCGGCGTTCCCACCTCGTTCTCGCCCGCCGCGACACTCCCCGGTCAGATCGATGATCCGGCCACGACGTCCCCGCTGTCGACGCCGACACCGTCTGCGCCGACGGGCCTCGACGAAGAGACCCCCGATGCGCAGGGCGGCGGCACCGCGAGCGGGCGGGGCGGCACCGAAGCCGATCCGCTGCCGCTGTTCGGTGTGGCCGTGCTGATCCTGGTGGTGCTGTCGCTGCCGCTGCTTGTCCGGGAGCTTCGCCGTCGGCAGCTCGACACGGCCGCACGCCGGGGCGATGCCGCCGCGGCGTGGCAGTCGGTTCAGGATGCCGCGATCGATGTCGGCATCCCCGTTCCCTCCAGCGAGTCGCCTCGCGCGTTCGCGCAGCGACTCATCACCGAGCACGGCGTGCCTGCGGCAGAGATGAACGTGGTCCTCATCGCGATCGAGCGCGTCAGCTACTCGCGTGCCGGCACCCGGTCGTACTGGATCGGAGATACCGCTGCCGAGGCCGCGGCATCCGTCAGGGTCGCGCTGCTGGCGTCGGTTCCGCCCGCACGCAGGATCCTGGCACTGCTCGCGCCGCGCTCGCTCGTGATCCGGCCGGGCAGCGTATACGCGGGCAACGCGCCCGTGAAGGCGCAGTAGTCGCGTCGGGTAGGATGGTCGACGGCCCTCCGGGGCTGCTGGAGGATTCGCCTAGTGGCCTATGGCGCACGCTTGGAAAGCGTGTTGGGTGCAAGCCCTCAGGGGTTCGAATCCCCTATCCTCCGCTCTTTGTCCTCAGTCGCGACATCCTGAAGGATCGTCACGTGCTTCGCTTCCACTCAGTCGACGAGGCGTGACGCCGAGGCAGAACCGAACCCAGGGGCCACTCCCCCGACTACTCGGTGACGACGATCGCCGTGATGACGGGCTTGGTCCGGTATCGCCGATCCATGAAGCGAGCAAGGGTTCGAGCCAGAAGTCGCTCCAGCTCCGCCGCATCGAGGTTCTTGTCCTTGCCGGCCCGTGCCATCGCCTGCTCGATGGACTGCACGGCCGCGGTTGTCCACTCCGTCGCGTGGACCAGACCGTGCGCGAAGAACTCGACAGGCTCGGCGAGCTTTCCGGTCGAGGTGTCGAGGATGGCGAGCACGGTGACGCCGCCGTCCTCCGCCAGCCGCCGCCGTTCGTGCATCGCGGCCTCAGAACCCTCGCCGACGGTGACGCCGTCGACGAAGACCATGCCGGCCGCAACCTTCCCCGTGATCCTCGCTTGCCCCTTCACCAGGTCGACGGTGACGCCGTTCTCTGCGACCAGGACGTTCTCCTGCGGGATGCCGGTGCGCCGGGCGAGCTCGGCATTCGCGGTCAAGTGCCGCCATTCCCCGTGGACCGGCAGGACGTTGGCCGGTCGGATGATGTTGTAGCAGTAGACGAGCTCGCCCGCCGAGGCATGACCCGAAACGTGGACCTTCGCGTTTCCCTTGTGCACGACGTTGGCGCCCCACCGGGTGAGCGCGTTGATGACCCGGTAGATGGCGTTCTCGTTCCCTGGGATGAGGGAGCTCGCCAGCAGCACGGTGTCGCCATCGCCGATCTCGATGACGTGCTCGCGATTGGCCATCCGCGACAAGGCCGCCAGCGGCTCTCCCTGCGATCCGGTGCAGATCATGACGACCTGATCCGCCGGGAGCTTCTCAAGGTCCTTCATGTCGACGAGGATCCCATCGGGCACACGCAGGTAGCCCAACTGGGCCGCGATGCCCATGTTGCGGACCATAGATCGGCCGACGAAAGCGACTTTCCGGCCATGGAGCTCCGCCGCATCGAGAACCTGTTGGATGCGGTGCACATGGCTGGCGAAGCTGGAGACGATGATGCGCCGCGGGGCGGTGCGGAAGACCTCGTCGATAGCGGGCATCAAGTCCCGTTCCCCGATCGTGAACCCGGGGACCTCGGCGTTGGTCGAGTCGACCATGAACAGATCGACCCCTTCTTTGCCGAGATGCGCGAAGCCGGCGAGGTCCGTGATCCGGTCGTCGAGCGGGAACTGGTCCATCTTGAAGTCGCCGGTATGCAGGATCAGACCGGCGTCGGTGCGGATGGCGATCGCCAGCCCGTCAGGGATCGAGTGGTTCACTGCCAGGAACTCGAGGTCGAACGGACCGGCCGCGTGACGGTCGCCTTCGGCCACTTCGATCATGGGCGGCGAGAGGCGGTGCTCTTTGAGCTTCGCGGCGACGAACGCCAGGGTCAGCCGCGAGCCGACGATCGGGATATCTTCCCGTTCACGCAGCAGGTAGGGCAGTGCGCCGATGTGGTCCTCATGCCCGTGGGTGAGAACAACCGCGGTGATGTCGTCGAGGCGACCCCTGATCGCCGTGAAATCGGGGAGGATCACGTCGATCCCGGGGTGCATGTCTTCGGGGAACAGGACTCCGCAGTCCACGATGAGCAGACGCCCTCGGTGTTCGAAGACGGTCATGTTCCGACCGACCTCGCCGAGGCCGCCGAGGGCGAAGATCCGCACCCCGCCGTCCACGAGAGGCGGCGGCTGTGGCAGGTCGAGTTGGTGCATGTTGTCCTTTGTGTGGCCGGTCACGCCGGCGGTGTCGAAAAGCGGGAAGTCACTCAGTGACCGTTGCCGAGCCCGCCGCTGAGCCGGCCGTGCATCTGGGAGGTGGCGTCATTCATTCCTTCGAGGATGACGCGCTTACCGTGGTGCTCGTATTTGGTGACGATCGCATCCAGCGCCGCCACGGTCGAAGCGTCCCAGATGTGCGAGCGCGACATGTCGATGATGACTCGCTCGGGGTCGTGAGAGTACTCGAACTGGGTGGTGAGGTCGTTGCTGGAGGCGAAGAAGAGCTCGCCGTCGACGGTGTAGCGGACGGTCGGGACCGAGGCCTCTTTGTCGATCCTGCGGGTGACGCTGACGAAGTGGGCGACGCGACGGGCGAAAGCGATCATCGCCGCGAGGACGCCGACACCGACGCCGACCGCGAGGTTGTGGGTCCACACCGTGACGACGACGGTGACGAGCATCACGAGCGTCTCGCTCTTGGGCATCCGCTTGAGGGTGGCGGGGTGGATGCTGTGCCAATCGAATGTCGCCACCGAGACCACGATCATCACCGCCACAAGCGCCGCCATCGGGATGACCGCGACGATATCGCCCAGTGCGAGCACGAGGATCAGCAGGAACACGCCGGCGAGGAAAGTCGAGATCCGTGTGCGCGCGCCGGACGCCTTCACATTGATCATGGTCTGCCCGATCATCGCGCAGCCGCCCATCCCGCCGAACAGCCCGGAGAGCAGGTTCGCCGCGCCCTGTCCGAAGGCCTCGCGTGTCTTGCGCGAGTGGGTGTCGGTGATGTCGTCGACGAGCTTGGCGGTCATCAGCGACTCCAGGATGCCTACGACCGCCATCGCCGCCGCGTACGGCGCGATGATGGTGAGCGTCTCCCAGGTCAACGGCACGTTGGGAATGAAGAGCTCTGGGAGGCTCTGCGGGAGGTCGCCCTGGTCGCCCACGGTGGGGACGTTGAGCCCGAAGACCACGGCGGCGGCGGTGAGCAGGATGATCGCGATGAGCGGCGCCGGGACGACGCGCGTCAGCAAGGGCATGAGGTACATGATCAGCAGGCCGACGACCACGAGCGGATAGACCAGCCACGGCACGTCGACCAGCTGCGGGAACTGCGAGATGAAGATCAGGATCGCAAGGGCGTTCACGAAGCCGACCATCACGCTGCGAGGGATGAACCGCATCAGCTTCGCGACACCCAGTGCAGCGAAGACGACCTGGATGAGACCGCCGAGCAGAACGGTCGCGATGAAGTAGTCCATTCCGTACTCACGGGCGACCGGGGCGATGACCAGCGCGATCGCGCCGGTCGCCGCGGTGATCATTGCAGGGCGGCCGCCCAGGAACGCGATGGCGACTGCCATCACGAAGGAGGAGAACAATCCCAAGCGCGGGTCGACGCCGGCGATGAGTGAGAAGGCGATGGCCTCTGGGATCAGCGCGATGGCCACGACGAGGCCGGCGAGGACCTCACGGGTGAGGACGCGGGGGCTGCGTAGCGCCTGCAGGACGGTGGGCTCGATGCGATAGCGCGACTTGGGGTCCTGGAGAGGGATGACGTCGGTCATGAACGCTCCTGGGATTCGACTGATGAGATGTGGGAGCGCACCGTTGCGCGGGCCGACGAAGTCGGCGAGAGAGAATGGGTGATTGCGGTTCGCAGAACGCGAGCGGAGCCGACTCTACCGTAACGTTAGGTTGAGTTGCGAATCGACGGCCGAGGGGAACCCGTGGGGCACGAGAACACCATGCACATCGGCGAGGTCGCCGAGCGGACGACGCTTTCGTTGAGGACGCTGAGGCACTACGACGAAATCGGACTCGTGGTCCCTTCAGGCCGGACAGAAGGCGGGTTCCGGCTCTATACCGAGGACGACATCGCACGTCTCATGTTGATCCGACGGATGAAGCCGCTCGGCTACAGCCTCGAGCAGATGCGCGACGTTCTCGCTTCCTTCGACGCTCTTGCCGCCGATCCGGCGTCGGAAGTGCACCGTCGCGAGATGGACGCGATTCGGGATGCTGCCCTCGACCGCAAGACGCGGCTTCTGGAACAGGTGAGCATGGCAGACGAGTTTCTTGCTCAGCTCGACGAACTGTGAGGGCGTGACGAACCCCGACGCCACTCCTGGGATCTCCAGCGTCTGGATGCGGCGGCATCCGTCGACTGTCAGGCGACGGTCAGTTCAGCGAGGAGCTGTTCGACGCGTATCCGGATGTCGTCGCGGACGCGCCGCACGCCGTCGAGGTCCAGATCGGCCGGGTCATCGAGCTGCCAGTCCAGGTAGCGCTTGCCGGGGTACAGCGGGCATGCGTCCCCGCATCCCATCGTCACGACGGCGTCCGCGGCCCGCACCACGTCGTCGGTCAGCGGCTTGGGAAACTCGTCCGTGACGTCCAGACCAATCTCGGCGAGCGCGAGGGCGACCTCGGGCAGGATGCGTTCCCCCGGCTGCGATCCGGCCGAGCGAACGTGGACACGCTCCCCCGCGATCTGCCGGGTGAGCGCCGCCGCCATCTGCGAGCGACCGGAGTTCTGCACGCACACGAAGAGAACCTCCGGCACCTGCTTCACGATCAGCCCCTTGGACTGTGCAAGCGCGGTCAGTCGATCGCGAGCGAACTTCTCCGCGAGGCTCGTGACATGCGTTTGGACGGCGGCCGTGCGAGAGAGAGCCGTATACGACTCGAACACGACGCGCTCGACGGTCTCCTCATTGACCATTCCGGAGAATTGGTGAGCGAGTCGCTCGGCGGCGCGATGGAGGACCGAGTCGGGTGAGAGCAGCGCGCCCTGACCCGCCCCGGCGGTCATGCCGCACCGCGCGTGGGCACCAGGTCTGCCAGCAGCGCCTCGATGCGGCTCCGAATATCGTCGCGGATGGGACGGACCGCCTCGATGCCCTGCCCGGCCGGGTCATCCAGCTCCCAGTCCTCGTAGCGCTTGCCCGGGAAGATCGGGCACGCGTCGCCGCATCCCATCGTGATGACGACGTCGGACTCGCGCACCGCGTCGACCGTCAGAACCTTGGGAGTGTTGTCGCTGATGTCGATGCCCTCTTCGGCCATCGCCTCGACGGCGACCGGATTGATCGTGTCTTTCGGAGCGGACCCTGCGGAGAGGACCTCGACGGCGTCGCCGCCGAGGGCACGGAGGTATCCGGCGGCCATCTGCGAGCGTCCCGCGTTGTGGACGCAGACGAAAAGGACAGTGGGCTTCACAGCAGTGGGGTTGTCGGCCATGACGGACTCGCTTTCTCTCTGGTGAAAGCATAGACCATGATCTATCAATCGGCGGGAACGCTGGCTGAACCTTCGGTTACGAGTTCGGTCAGCAGATGGCGGACGCGCACTTCGATGTCGTCGCGAATGGCACGCACCTGCTCGATCGGCTTGCCGACCGGATCTTCCAGATCCCAGTCGAGATATCGTCGCCCGGGATAGATCGGGCATGCGTCTCCGCACCCCATCGTCACGACGACATCCGCCGCCCGCACGGCTTCGTCGGTGAGCGGCTTGGGGAACTCACCGCCCAGCGGCACGCCGATCTCATCGAGCGCAGACATGACGGTCTGACGCACATCGCTCGCCGGCTGCGAGCCGGCAGTCAGCACTCGGACCCGATCGCCGGCGAGCTGACGGAGGATCCCCGCGGCGAGCTGTGACCGTCCGGCATTCTGCACGCACACGAACAGCACGGTCGGGATGCCGTCGGACGCGGCCTCGGCGCGGCTCATCGCCGCGAGTCGCGTGGCCGCGAACGCCGCAGTCCGGCTCGCCAGCATGGGCGACCGAGAGCCGCGCGCCAGGAGCTCATAGCTCTCGACCACCTTCGCCCGGATCGACTCGGGGCCGAACGTCCCACGAAAGCGGACGGCGAGATCCTCGGTGATCCGATCCAGGTCGGGCTGCGCAGCCGAGCCCGGCGTCTCTCCCAAGAGAGCATCGATCCGCTCCACCTGGTCGGGAGCTATCGAGTACCAGACCCTTCGGCCATCCGGCTCCCGCACGACGATTCCCTCGTCGTGCAGCGCCTTCATGTGATGACTGACAGTGGGCTGCCGCAAGTCGAGGGTCTGGGCAAGTCTGCCGACGAGCATCCGCCCGCCATCGGACTCGCGGATCAGGCGCAGGATGCGGGCGCGCGTCGGATCGGCGAGGGTCGTGAGATCTCCCCCACGAGCCGTCCGATCCATAGACGAAAGTCTATGCCTCGCCTCACGGGGTGCGGCGCTCGATCAGGATCGTGTCTCGCCATTGGCCGGCGTGCGGACCGATTCGAGTCTGGGCGATGCGCTCGCGTCGACCCACGACCCGGAAGCCGGCCGCCTCGTGCAGTCTCAGGCTGGCGGCGTTCTCGGGGAAGATGCTGGACTGGATCGTCCAGACGCCGTCCGCGTCAGCCGCGGCGATGAACGCGTCCAGGAGCAGCCGGCCGAGGCCGCGGCCTCGCGCTTCTCGGTCGATGTACACCGAATGTTCGACCACACCGCGGTACGCAGGCCGGGACGACACCGGGGATGCCGCGACCCACCCACGCACAGCATCCGATTCGTCCACGGCGACGATCCTGCCCACCGGCAGTCTTCCGGCATCGAACGCCTCCCACGACGGCGTCGCGACCTCGAACGTCGCCTCGCCGTCCTCGATGCCCTGCGCGTAGATCCTCTCGACCGACGGCCAGTCCGCGACGGTCATAGGGCGAAGGTTGATCACGAGCAGCAGCCACCCGCCTGGCCGAGGTCCGTCGAGCAGACGCCCGTCGCCGGAAGCACCAGCTCGACATTGGATGCCGACGTCGTGTCTCCCGCGAGCCAGGCCGTCACGGACCGGACCTGTTCGTAGCCGGTGGCAAGGAGGAACGTCGGCGCACGGCCGTACGACTTCATGCCGACGAGGAAGAAGCCCTGCTCGGGGTGCTGCAGCTCGCGGAAGCCGTGGGGTTCGACCGTCCCGCACGAGTGCACGTTCGGGTCGATGAGGGGCGCCAGACGCTTGGGCGCCTCGACGATCTCATCCAGTTCGAGCCGGATCTCTCGCAGCATGTCGAGGTTCGGACGGAACCCGGTGGCGTTGACTACGACATCCGTCGCGTGGGCGACAACGTCGCCGCCGCGGTGACCGACCAGTTCGACGCCATCTGCAACGCGACGCCCGCGAATGATCTCGAATCCGTCGAGGACCGCGATCCGCCCTTCGGCGACAGCCCGATCGACGCGGCTGCCCAGGCGAGCACGATCGGCCAGTTCGTCGTCGGCGGACGACGAGACGCGCACGGCCTGGGCGTTCCGGATCAGCCACGTGACGGTGGTGCCCGGCTCCTGACGAGCAAGCTCCACGAGCCCCAGCAGAGTGTTGGCCGCCGAGTGACCAGCACCGACGACGGTCGTGTGGCGCCCGGCGAACCGTGCGCGGTCGCGACCCAGCACATCCGGGAGCGCCGGCGCGACGGCATCCGCGATCTCGCTCATACCCAAGAGCTCCAACCCACTCGAGGACAGCGAGTTCGGCGAGCGATACGTCCCCGACGCGTCGATCACGGCGCGGGCGGCGACGTCCTCGATCTCGCCGTTTCCGCTACGGATCCGCAGCGCGAACGGTGTGGTGGCGCGTGCCCGCGTGCGGGTACGGTCCATGCCCTCTCGCGTCACACCCACGACCTCGACCCCGAGCCGGATCCGCGACGCGATCTCCTCCACCTCGGCCAGCGGGGCGACGTAGCGCTCTACGAGCTCGGTGCCCGTCGGTGCACGCTCGGGCTCGGGGAGCGTCCAGCCGCGCTCTTCGAGGAGCCGACGGGATGCCGGATCGACCAGGTGCTTCCACGGCGAGAACAGTCGCGTGTGACCCCAGGCCCGAACGCTGGCGGCCACCTCATCGCCCGCTTCGAACACGACGAAGTCGATGCCGCGCTCGACCAGGTTCGCGGCGGCAGCCAGCCCGATGGGACCTGCGCCGATGATCGCGACGGGCAGGGTCGACAGACGGTCGGCGGTCACGACGCGGGGCGTCAGATCGAGCAGGGTCACAGCAGCCTCCGAGAGATATCGATGAACTTCGATGCCTGATTCTGCATCCGCCTATCGACGTCTGTCAATATCTATTAGCATCGATATATGACCACGATGCTCGACGTGACCGACGTCTCTGCCGGCACATGCTGCGCACCGCTCGTTCGCGAGCCGCTGAGCCCCGCAGAGGCGGAACAGCTCGCAACCACAATGAAAGCACTCGCCGACCCCGCGCGGTTGCGTCTGCTGTCGATCGTGGCGGCCTCGGAGGGCTCCGAAGCGTGCGTGTGCGATCTGATCGAGCCGGTCGGGCTGAGCCAGCCGACCGTGTCGCATCACCTGAAGATCCTGACGAACGCGGGCTTTCTCACGCGAAGCAAACGCGGCACGTGGGCGTACTTCCAGCTCGTCCCCGGCGCGCTGGACCGCGTCTCGCAGCTCTTCGTCGGCTCGTGAGCCACACCGTGCGCGCTGCCGCGGGCGAGTTCCTCGGCAGCGCAGGCCTCGCCGCGGTCGTCGTCGGCTCCGGCATCGCCGCGCAACGCCTCTCGCCTGCCGATACCGGACTGCAACTCCTCGAGAACGCATTCGCGACAGCGCTCGGACTGGCTGTGCTGATCCTGGTCTTCGCCACCGTCTCGGGCGCGCACTTCAATCCCGTCGTCACCCTCGCCGACATCGCGCTGCATCGCCGCCGGTGGTCGACGGCGGCGATCTACCTGCCCGCCCAGGTTGCCGGATGCATCGCGGGGGCGGTGCTGGCGAACGCCATGTTCGCCGAGCCCGCGGTCGCATGGAGCACGACAGATCGCTTCTCATGGCCGCTGCTGCTGTCGGAGGTGGTCGCGACCGCGGGTCTCGTCGTGGTCATCTTCGCCTTGGTGCGCACCGGCCGGTCCCACCTGGCCGCGCCGGCCGTCGGAGCGTACATCGGCGCCGCCTACTTCTTCACGTCGTCGACGAGCTTCGCGAATCCGGCGATCACGATCGGGCGCATGTTCAGCGACACGTTCGCCGGCATCGCCCCGGCATCCGTCCTGCCGTTCATCGGCGCCCAGCTGGTGGGGGCCGCGCTCGGCTGGGCGGCGGTCCGTCTCTTCTTTCCCGTCGCGGCTCCCGAGCCGGTCGTCGCAGGCGGCTGAAAGGGCCGGACGCGAGAAAGGGGGCCCCGACGCGGACGCGTCCGGGCCCCCTTCGCGCGTGTCAGCGGGCCGTCGCGGACGCTCGGCGACGCCCGATCACGACCGCCGCAGCACCGGCGACGACGAACAGGATGCCACCGCCGATCCAGAGCGGACTCATCGAGCCGCCCGTGGCCGGCAGCGCGCCAGTCGGGATCTCACCGCTGGCCGCGACGATCGTGACGGGCGTCCATCCGATCACGGTGCCGTCCGCGGCGAACACCGCGAGCCTATGCTCGCCGGGCGCGGCATCGAGCGGCACGCGCACGGCGATCGCGCCCGCGGTGTTCGCCTGAGCCCAGTCGCCCCCGAGCAGCGTCGGCGTCGAGAACAGCCACGCGGCCGTCCACTTGCCGGCGTGGTCTTCGCCCAGTTGCAGCGTGACGATCTGCCCCTGGGTGAGGGTCGTGCTGCTCAGGCCGAACCGGTTCTGCGCGCCACCGTCGAGCTCGTCTCCCGTGCGCGGCTGAGGCGCCTCGCTCGGCTTCTGCGGCTCCTGCGGTCCGCCGCCCGGATCACCGTCGTTCACCTGCACGATCACGGGGGCCGACTCTGCGATTGCCTCGTGGTCGTGGTTGTACAGCCGCGCGATGATCGCCGCGCCGTCGTCTGCAGCGGCGACCTCTCGCGTCAGGGTGGCTGCCAGCTGACCCGGGATGACCGAATAGTCCTCGGCCCCGGCCGGCTTGATGAACCAGTGCCAGTGGTCCTCACCGGTGTCAGGATCCTGCGACGCGGTGAGCGTCATCGTGTCGCCTGCGTCGTAGACCTCGGCGAGACCATCGACCGTGAGTGTCGTCTCGACCGGGTCCTCGCCCGCGACGACATTCAGCAGCACAGGCGGCGCCTCGACATACGACCGTCCGTCGTCGAACGTGAGCCGCGCGAAGACCGCCGCCCCGTCGAACTCGGTCGTCGCGGCGAACAACAGTTCCGCGCCGTGCTCGTCCTCGACCAGCATCGCCGCGTCTTCGCCCGGCTTCTGGACGTACCACTCCCATCGGCTGAGAACGGAATCCGGCGAGACGGATGCCGTCAGCGTGACCTCGTCGCCCTCTTCGTACTGCTCGGCCAAGCCGCTGATCGTCGCCTTCTCTTGAGGGGCGGCACCGTGGTCGTCGACATGGATCGTGGCCGTCTCGCTCGTCGCGAGGAGCTCACCCGCGGCGGTACGAAGTTCGGCCTTCACGAGCGTGCCGTCCAGCGCCTGCTGAGCCCGCACCTCATGGCTCGGTGCGGTGACGCCTTCGATCGCGACGAACTCGTCCTGGTCGGGCCGCTGCCACAACCAGCGCCATGTATCGGTGTCGCTGGCGACGGGGTCGGCCTTCGCGTTGAGGCGGATCGTCCCGCCCTGGTGGTAGTGACCCGACAGCGAGTCCAGCAGCACGAGCTGCTCGCCCGGTGCGGCATCCGTCACGCGCACCTGCTTCGAGACGGAACCGACCGCATAGCCGGTGCTCGCATCGGTCACTTCGAGGATGAGGTACGAGTTGTCCATGCCTGCGACGATGGGCAGCGAGACCGACGGGGCCGTGGCGCCCTCGATCGCCTCCCATCCGCCGTCGCTCTGGAGGTACCACTGGTAGTCCGCCCCGTCGCGCGCGGGGTGCAGGTCGGCATCGGCCTGAAGCGTGTCGCCGACACGATAGACGGACTGGATGCCCGACACCTGCAGCTCCCGGTTCTCGATCTGCGTCGAGATCGCCGCCGAACGGCCGACCACGGCCCCGTCTGCGCCGAGGATCTCGTAGGCGAACTCGCTGTAGCCGAGCGCCGCGGGATCGATGAGGTAGGGGTTCGTCCCGAGCGGAGTGTTCCACTCCGACGTCGCACTCCAGGTCATGACGTACGGAGTGGGGCGGGCGACCCAGCGGCCGGTCTCGCCGTCCGCAAGCGGACGATGGTCGACGGTCACTTCCACATCGTCGCCGCGGTAGTACGACTCAGCGAGAGGACTGACGTCGACGGTTTCTCCCTGACCGACGTTCGGCCCCTCGACATCCACCGTGTACCAGGCGGTCTGCTGGACGGTCTTGCGGTCGGCGTCGATGATCTTCACCGAGACTTGCGCCCCGTCGAAGGCCACGGTCGCGTCCCTCGAGATGCGCTCCGTGCCGGTGAGGGCGGCACTGGTGTACTCCGTCTGCCCCTCGCCGGCTCGAACCAGCCAACGCCATTGCTGTCCCTCGGTGAGCGTCGCGCCGCCGACCCGGAGCTCGATGCTCTCGCCTGCGCGGTAGCTCTCCGCGAGGCCGTAGACGCCGAACTCTTCTTCGGTTCCCTCCTCCGTGACGGTGACCGTCACCCCGGTCGACGCCGATGCGGAAGCGAGGTTGGCGACGTCGGGAACGAAGCGCGCTGTCAGCTGCCTGGATCCCAGGCCGAGCGAGCTCGTGTGGAAGGACGCCATGCCGTCCACGACCGTCTCGTGTCCCAGCACGGTCTCACCGTCGAGGAACTCCACGTACCCTGCGACGCCCGCCGGCGAGACGGCGGCTTCGAGAGTGACCGGCTCGCCGAGCAGGACGGCGCCGGGAGTCGCGGACAGGCTCGTCTGCGTTGTGACCGCCTCCGGCGCATCGCCCACCACGAAGGTGTAGGTCGCCTGGTCGGTCCGGGGCTGACCACCGATCGTGACCGCGCCTTCGACCGTGACCTCGTACGTGCCGGCGGCGGTGAAAGCCCAGTTGGCGTGCATGTGAGTGCGTCCGACGTCGAACGTCTTGAGGTCTTCGTCGGACGACCAGAGCCGACTCGGCGTGCCGAACCCACCGATCGTGAAGAGCTCCAGATCGCCGGGGCCCTCGACGTCCACGAGCGTGAAGGACGTCTTGTCCGCGTCGACCCCGCCCGGCGCGATCGACTCGGTGGAGAATCCGGGCCACAGTCGTCCGGCCGCGTTCGGGTTCGACTCGGGCGCGATCCAGACCGTCGATCCGCCGGGCGCGATGAAGTCGAAGCCCGACGGGGGCAACTGCATCTGCGCCTCGTTCTCGAGGTGGAACCAGATGGCGTCGGGATCGAAGCGCGTTCCGTTGCCTTCAGCCACGTCGGCCTTGGAGCCGAGCACGAATTCGCCCTCGTCCAGGAACGTCGAAACGGCGTCGGTATGGATGCCGGCGATGACGCGGTACTCGTTGGGCGATGGCGCCGGGCCCTCTGCCGCAGCGGCCGCACCGGCGGGCAGTGCGACTGTGCTCGCAGCGACGGCCAGCGCCGTCAGGACGGCCGCCGACCTGCGTCGGGGTGGGGAATGGGTGATCACTGGGATCGTCCTTTCTTGTGGGTGTGTCGATGCCTGTCAGGTGGCTGGAGTGGCGGATGAGTTCACGGAACGGTGGCGTACTGTTCCGCCGCCGCCGCGACGCGGTTGTTGTACTCGACGCTCGGGTTGTAGGCCGAGATCGCCGCGATCCATCGATCAGGGGCTGTCATGTCGCCTCCGACCTCGCACAGGTACACGGCGGCGCCAAGGGCCGCATCGTCGATCTGATGGATGTCGGTCTCGCCGTCCCCGTTGCCGTCCTGCCTGTAGGCGGCCCACGTCTCGGGGATGAACTGCATCGGTCCGACGGCGCGATCCCACGTGCTGTCGGTGTCGAGACGACCGCCGTCCGTGTCGCGGATCGCCTCCGTACCGTTCCCGTCGAGTGGGATGCCGATGATCCACGGCTGAGCCACACCGTCGGGGCTGATCGAAGAGCCGTTGATGGTGCCGTGCTCCGACTCCACGAGACCGATGCCCGCCAGCGTGTTCCAGCCGAGTCCGCACCCCGGGTGCGTCTCGGCCACCGCCAACACCGCACCGGCATACGCCAGCAGCGCGCGCTCGGGAATGCCGGCGTCGCGGGCGACCCGCTCGACCCAGCGTTCGTCGGGACGTGCGGTTGCGGCATCCGTCGACCGCGGCGAGGGTGAGGGCGGATCCACCGCTCGGATCGTCGATGACGGTGTCGTCGTCGGCGTCGATGCAGCCGTCGCGGAGTCAGCGGTGTCTGCCGACCAGATCGCCGCGCCGATCGTTCCCGCGCCCACGACGGCGAGGACGATCGTCGTCATCGCCCACGCCCAGGGGAAGCGGCGCGGAGACGTGGGCTCAGCCGGCCGTTCGCCGTCGCCGGCGTCGACGAGATCGTCGAACTTGTCGATCCGGCCTGTCATCGTGAGACCCCCGTCAGAGCCCGGTCGACCGGCCGATCATCATCGAGCGCTCCCTGGGTGTGGGCGGTCGGCGGCGTGTCCGGCGCCACGCGCCTCACTCGCATCTTGGACATCAGTCCCTGCCGCGGAGCGAAGAACCACGAGAGGAGGAAGGCGGCTGTTAGAACCAGAACGATCGTTCCGCCCGTGGGAAGGTCCCACGACCACGACACATACAGGCCCACGAGTGCCGCGGTCCCCCCGATGAGCGGTGAGAGGAACATCATCATGCCGAGGCGATCCGTCAGGAGCCTCGCCGTCGCTGCCGGGGTGATGAGCAGCGCGAGCACGAGGATGTTCCCGATGGCCTGCACGCTGATCACGACGGCGAGGGTCACGAGCACATAGAGCACGAGGTCGAGCCAAAAGACCCGCACCCCCATCGCGAGGGCCGATTCGCGGTCGAGGCTGATGGTCACGAGCTCTTTGTGAAGCGCGAAGACCACCGCGAGCACGAGCACCCCGGTGCCGGCGACGACGTAGAGGTCCGAGTCGGGGATGCCGGTGATGGCACCGAAGAGGAACTGCTGCAGCGAGCCGGCGTAGCCGGGCGCCTGCGAGATGATGACGATGCCCAGGGCGAACGCGGCGACGAAGAAGACTCCGATGACGGAGTCCTCCTTCAGGCGCCTGTTCTGCGAGAACACGGCGATGAGGACGGCGGTCAGTATCCCGGCGAGTGTGCCGCCGAGGATGAGGTTGCCCGAGACGACGAACGCCACCGCCAGACCGGGGAAGACGGCGTGTGCCACCGCGTCGCCGATAAAGGCCATTCCGCGCAGCACGACGTAGGTGCCGACCACGCCGCACACGATCGACGACATGACGGCGACGGCGAGGGCCTTGGGGAGGAAGGCGAGCTCGGGGTTGAAGAGGTCGGCGAGGAAGTCGAGTGGATTCATCGTCACGCCGCCTTCAGCATGCGCAGGAGCGCCGAGTCGGCTGCCACACCGAAGGCCGCCATCCACAGTTCGGGATCCGCCGCGAGGGGCTGCGGCTGTCCAGTGGCGATGATCGTCCGGTTGAGCAGGGCGATCCGGTCGCAGGTGTACAGCGCAGAAGGAATGTCGTGCGTGGTCATGAGCACGGCGTGCCCTTCGCGTGCGAGCTCGCCGAAGAGCTGCGACAGCAGGTCTTGCGTCGGCATGTCCAGGCCGGTGAACGGCTCGTCCAGCAGCAGCACCGCCGGCTGCAGCACGAGCGCACGCGCCACGAGCACCCGCTGCCGCTGCCCGCCCGAGAGCTGACCGACGGGTCTTTCGGCCAGATCGGTCATCCGCACGCGGTGCAGTGCGTCAGCGACGGCGCCCCACTCGGTTGCGCCAGGCCGCCGCAGCAGCCCCAGCCGGCCGGTCAGGCCTGTGGCCACGACCTCAGCCACGTTGATCGGAAACTCCCACGCGAACTCGTGTCGCTGCGGCACGTAGCCCAGAGAAGACCTGCCGGGCTTGGCCGTCCGCCCTTCGACGAGCACGCGTCCGCTGACGGGGGCGACGAGTCCGAGAATCGTGCGCAAGAGCGTGGTCTTGCCCGCGCCGTTCGGACCGATCAGCCCCACGAGCTCGCCACGGTTCACGGTGAGATCGACGTCGTGCAAGACGGGCCTGCCGGCCAGCTCCACCGCCACGCCCTGCACCTCGAGCGGCGCGCCGGTCACGACTGCGTCCTTTCGCCTCGAGCGCCGGTCGCGGATGCCGACGCGAGAGCTTGCCGGCGTGCTCTGCGGCCCCGGACCACGACGACGACGACTGCTGCGATCAGGCCGGCGGTCACGACGCCGATGGCGCCGAGGAGGATGGGCACGAGCGGGTCCTCCACCTCGACGGCGCCTTGCGCCACGGCAGCGTCATCGGACTCGGGCGCGCCCGGGCTGGGATCGGCCGCGCCGCCGGTGTCTTCATCCCCCTGCCACTGCGCCGCGAGGGCTTCAGCGGGATCGGTGGCGGATCCCACCGCGAAGCGAAGCACTTGACTATCGCTGACCGTCGTCCCGTCGATGAGGTCGGCCTCGGCCTGGAAGCGCATGAGGTAGACGCCGGGCTCGGTGAACACCCAGTTCGCATGGGTGTGGGTGTTCACGTCGACCCACGCCTCCTGCGCATCGGGCACGCGCGAGTCGAAGAGCACTTGGGGCTCGCCGAACGATCCCGACTGCAGGTACGTGGTCGCGATTCCCGGGCCCTGCACGCCGGTCAGCGAGAGCGTCACCCCGCGGTCGATGGCCTGCATCACCTCGGGGTCCTGGGTGTTCCATCCGAGCCAGACCACCTCCGGGTGCTGCGTCTGCGGCACGACCCACACCGTCTCGCCGGGCGCGGCGCCCACGAACTCGTAGGCGGGGTCGTCGGGAACCGTGAGCTGACCGGCATCGAGCACGTGGAAGACCGTCTGGTCGGGAAAGCGCCACACACTCGCCGCGTTCGCGTCGGCCTTCGCGACATCGTCGTGGATGAGAAACGTCCATCGGCCGTCGACGAACTTCGGGCCCATGTCGACGTGGCCGGCATCGAGAACGCGCTCGCCTTCGACCACGGCCATGTCGGCGTCGAGTGTCTGATCGAGGCCTTCGTCATCGGTCGCTCCGGCAGGAGCGATGATTGCGGCGGCGAGGGCGATCGCGGCCGCCGCCCGCGCGAGCGGCGACCTCAGCCGCGACAGGAATCGTGCATTCATGTGTGTGGGGTCGATCTTTCGGTGAGAGGGATGCCGTGGCGGAGGTCATCCGGCGAGGCATCGGTGCAGGGAGTCGGCGTTGAACCGCAGAAGTTGGGTGTAGCTGGTGACGGTGTCGTCGAATGCGTCGCCGTAGATGAGACAGACCTCGACGTCCTGCTCGGCGGCAAGCTCGGTCAGCGCAGACGCGCGTGCTGCGTGGTTCGGCTCGAGGAAGACGGCGGGAATCCCCAGCGTCCGCAGCGTCTCGGTCAGCTTCCTCCGGTCGGCGAGCGAGGGCTCGGTCGCGGGATTCGGTGAGACGAAGCCGGCGATCTCGATGTCATAGGCCTCGGCGAGATACCCGAACGCATCGTGAGAGGTCACGAGGTACCGCCGCGAGGGCGGGATGTCAGCGATCGTTGTGCGCACGTATGTGTCGACCTCTGCCAGCTCGGTGAGATAGGCGGCTGCGTTGTCGCGGTACACGCGCGCGTTGGCCGGATCGACGCCGATGAGCGTGTCGCGGATGAGCTGCACGTACGCCATTCCGTTGCGCGCGTTCTGCCACAGGTGGGGATCGATCTCGCCGTGGACGTGCTTGCCGAGCACCGCCTGAGGGAGCTGATAGATTTGCCGGCCCGGCCGTCCGAGGAATCCGAAGGCGGCGCCCGCGGGCACCTCCGAGAGTGCACGCGGCGGCACATCGATCACGACGTCGTCGGCGCCCAGCGTGCGCTGGGTGTGGTCGTCTCCCCCGGCGGGGTCGTGGCGGATGACGAGAGCCTCACGATCGAGGTCGACGGTGATGTCGGCGTGGCCGTCGTCCAGCACGACGGCGTCGGAGCGGCCCGCCTCGGCAGGATCGACACCGACCGCGAACGTGAACGTCGACGTCGCGAGGTCATGGGGGCGCGACACGTCGTCGACCTGGATGCGTGACGAGAAGGTGAGCCGATAGATGCCCGGCTCAGAGAACGCCCACGACATGTGCGTGTGAGCGTCCGCCGGGAGCGACATGGTGTCGTGACGATAGCCATCGCTGGAATCGAAGCCGTCGGTGGAGTCGAAGTACACATCGGTGTCGCCGAATGTGCCCGTGAGATACGCGAAGACGTCACCCGGGCCTTCGGCATCCGTCATCGACACCAGCACGTTCGACGAGCGCGTCGCCCCGAAGCGCTCCCCCGCTCCGTGGGCGCGCATTCCCAGCCACAGGGTGTCGAGGTTCACGTTCTCGACGAGCGGGATGATCTCCGCGGCGTACTTCACCGCTTCCTCTGCGAGCGACACCGACACCGCATCGGGCCCGAGGTTGGCGTCGAGCGTCTTGATGATGTTGTGCTCTTCGAGCAGGGCGTAGTTGCTGAAGGCGACATCCGCATACACCGCGTTGCGGGCATCTCGCAGAGTCGGCTCGTAGGTGTGCGGATCGGCACCGTCCGGCACGAGCGAAGCGACATCGACATGGGTGCCGCCGACCTGCTCGACCATGTCGCGCAGGAGGCCGGTCGTCGTGAGCACCTGCAGACTGTCGTCCTCGGCGGCCAGGACGGGCTTTGCCATGCACCCGGTGAGGATCAACGCCGCGGCGGCAAACGCTGCGACGGCGGCCGGCAGGCGCGGCGTCATGGGGCACCGCCGGGGCGCGACGTGGCAGCTCGGCGCCACAGCACTCCGCTTCCGGCGGCGGCAACGAGCAGGAGCGCTCCCAGGATGCCGAGCAAGAGCGGCACCGTCGAGCCTCGTGCCGCGGTGGCGATGGCCGCGGGGTTCTCGGCAGCCGTCTCGGGTCCTGCGTCGGCCGCCGATCGGTCCCGGACAATCGCCGCCACGTCGACGGGCGACTGCACCGCCGCCTGGAGCTCTTCGCTCTCGTCGTCGGTGAAGGTCAGCGCCGCCGGGGCACCGCAGACACCGCCGGTGGCGGAGCGGGGATCGACATCACCGACGACGATCACAAGGGTCTCGGTATCGGAGCTGACAGTCCCGTCGGCGAGGGTCGCTGTCTGCGTCGACGTGATGCGATACACGCCTTCGGCAGAGAACGCCCAGTTGCCATGAGCGTGAACACCCAACGGGATGCTGTACGCCCCGCGCCCGTCGAACACCATCTGCTGGACACCGCCGAACGATCCAGACAGGTAGATCTTGACGCTGCCCGGACCACTGACGGCGTCGATCGTCCAGCGCACGGCGCCGCGCGTGTTGCCGGCGTTGAGCGACTCCGTGTTCCACCCCAACCAGATCAGCTCGGGGTTCTGCGTCTGCGGAACCTGCCATACGGTCTGACCGGGTGCGCCGACCTGCCCGAATCCGGCAGGGAGCGTCACGCGCGCGGACGGCTTCAGCCACAGCACGGTGCCCGCGGGTTCGCGATACACCTTGCTGCCGGACGTGTCGTCACCGATCAGCGATTGCAGTCGCCCTTCGACCAGGCGGGTCGCGTAGTCGATGTGTCCGGCGGACAGGATCATCGCTGCCGCCGTGCACTGCGTGGCCGCGACCTCGTGTGCCGGTGGCGTCACGACGCCGGCACCCGGGTCGACGGGGGGAGGCGGCGGCGGTTCGGTTCCGGGGGCGGGTTCGACGGAGTCGGTGCACTCGGCCGGATCGAGATCCATCACATCGGCCGTGCCGACGGCGATCGTCAGGACGAACGACTCCGAGGCGGTGCTTCCTCCTGTCAGCTGCGCCGCTCGCTGCATGGCGAGGCAGTACACCCCTTCAGCCGAGAAGGCCCACGAGCCGTGCGCGTGCGTGTTCCTGGGGATGGTGAAGGCGTCGGCGCCGGATACTCCGTCGCGCGTACTGAAGAGCACCCGAGGCTGACCGAAAGAGTCGGTCTCATACAGCGCGAATTCGCCCGGTCCGTCGATGTCGGCAAGGGACCAGGACACTCCACCAGAGGTCGCCGGCGCGGGCACGGACTCTGTCGACCAGCCCGGCCACAGCAACCCCTCCTGCTGGGTCTGCGAGACCTGGTGGAAGCGCGCACCGGCGGCACCGAGGAACTCCCAGGCGTCGCCGGTGGGGACCGTCGCCGTCGCGTGCGGGAGGATCTGCAGCACCGTGTCGGCCGGATCGCGCCAGACGGCCTCCGATGTCTGCGTCGTGTCCTTGATCTTGGACACGAGCCGGCCTTCCTCCAGTGTCGCTGCCACGTCGACATGTCCATCGTTGAGCACGACGGCACCGTGGTCGTTGATCGTGCCGTTGTCGACGTCCCAGTGACCGGGAGTCGGAGTGGGAGTCGGCGTCGAGGTCGGGGTTGGCGTCGGCGTAGACGTCGGCTCGGGCGTCGACGTCGGGTCGGGCGTCGACGTCGGGTCGGGAGTGGAAGTCGGTTCCGGCGTGGAGGTCGACTCGGGCGTCGCTCGCGGCGACTCTTCGATGCCACCACTCCACGACGAGGCCCCGGCGGGCAGGCCGAGGCTGAGCGCGCCGAATGTGAGGGCGCCGACGATCAGCGTGGCGTTGACGGCGAACCGGCGTCGGCCAGGGCGGGACGGGAGGGGCATTTCACGATCTCTGGTCGGGTGGTTCGGGCTCACCGGCACCGCGAGGGTGAGGAGTTCCGCAACGAATCAGCGAGTGATACTGAGAATCATTCTCATTGGTATCCTGTGGTGCGCGATGCCTGCTGTCAAATCAATCGCCGCCGGCCCTATCGGACGGGGCACCCTTGCGTGCGTGGCCTAGTGTCTTGTCATGGCCACGACCGCGACGGCGTACCTCACCGGCTTCGGTCGATATCTCCCCGGCGATCCCGTCGACAACGACGGCATCGCGGCGCGTCTCGGTGGTGACGACGCGGTGACGCAGCGGATCCGTCGCCGCGTGCTCGATGCCAACGGCATCCGGCAGCGCCACTACGCCCTGGACGAGGAGGGCGAACCGACCGAACTCAACGAGGAGCTGGCCGTCAAAGCGCTGCGTGCGGCGCTCGACGATCGAGGGATCGACGCTGCGGATCTGCGCATGCTCGCGTGCGCCACCACGATGGGCGACGTGCTCGTGCCGGGGTTCGCCTCGATGGTGCACGGCCGCCTCGGCGGTGGGCCCATGCAGCTGCTGTCGGCATCCGGAGTGTGCGCGTCGAGTCTCGCGGCGCTGGATGCCGCGGTCAGCAAGATCCGCCTCGGGGATCACCCGCGCGCCGCGGTCGTCGGCTCGGAACTGGCCAGCCGCAGCCTGCGGCAGCGCCGGTACGACGGCATCCGGGCGGGCATGGACTCCCATTTCCTGCGCTGGATGCTGTCGGACGGCGCGGGCGCCGTCGTGGTCGAGTTCCAGCCCCACCCGACCCGGCCCTCGCTGCGAGTCGACTGGGTGAGACAGGTCTCGCTGGCACACGAATACGACGTCTGCATGCGCGCCGGGATGAGTGGCGTCGATCCGGTCGTCGGCCGCACGTGGCAGGACGTCGACATCGCTGAGGCCGAAGCGGCGGGCATGTTCCTGCTGCGGCAGGACGTCAGCGTCCTGGACGATCTGGCCGATGCCGGCATCCGGCAATTCGAGGAGCTGGTCGACATCGGACTCGTCGATGTGCGTCACCTCGACCACGTCATCTGCCACTACAGCACGAACGCGTTCCGCGACGTCGCCTTCGATGCACTCCGGCGCCGCGTGCCCACCCTCGACACCGACCGCTGGTTCTCCAACCTCGAGACCCGCGGCAACACCGGATCGGCGAGCATCTTCATCGCCCTCGAGGAGGCATGGAGCACCGGCCGCTTCGCGCCAGGCGACACCGTCCTGCTGGCGGTGCCCGAATCAGGCAGGTTCTCGTTCGCCTTCGCCCACCTGACAGTGGTCGCCCCACCCTCACCGCAAGGAGCACCGACGTGACGATCAGTTCGACCACCACGGCCCACGAGGCCCCGGCCGCCGGTGCGAACAGCCTCTTCGAGAGGCTCGCCGAGGTGTGGCGCGAGCTGGAGGAGCGCCTCGAGCGCGTACCGGTGCTGAGTCGGCTCGCCGAGGGCACGGTGACCCTCCAGGACTACCAGCGGCTGCTGTTCAACCTCAGGCAGCAGGTCGTCGACGGGTCGCCGTGGATCTCGCGGGCCGCGTCGAACTTCGACATCGACCACTTCGAGCTTCGCGCGGCAGCGATTCGCCATGCCGAAGAGGAGCACCGTGACTACCTCATGATCGAACGGGACTACGTCGCGATCGGCGGCTCGCTGGATGAACTGCGGGCCGGTCGTAAGAACGTGGGCTCTGAAGCGCTCTCGGGCTACATGTTCCACTACGCCGACCAGCCCAACCCGGTCGGGCTGCTCGGCGCGATGTTCATCATCGAGGGACTGGGCGCCCAGCGCGCGGCCGGATGGGCCGCCCGGTTCCAAGAAGTGCTCGGGCTCGCCGACAACCAGGTCCACTTCATGACGTACCACCAGACGGCCGACAGTGCGCACACCGGCGATCTCGAAGCCATCCTGACCTCCGGCCTCATCGACGACGACGCAGCCGACGAGATCGTCCGTTGCGCCCAGGTGGTGGCGCGGCTCTACGCACTGCAACTGGAAGAGCTGGATCGCTGACATGCCGGCGCCGCGACCGTCAGTCCCGGAGTTCGTCGGGTCCGATCCGAGCATGTGGGAGGCGATCTACGCCGATCCATCGGTGCCGTTGGACCGCGCGCTGGTGCGGCAGATCATCGACGACCAGCGACGGATGTCACGACGCTGGCTGTATCCGATCGCCCGCGTCTTCTCGCGCGTGCTCGTGGCGCTCATCTCGATCGTCAAGCGCGTGCTGCCGTTCCGGTGGATGCCGCTTCCGGTCATGGACCGGCTCTGCGTGTGGTTCCTGCGGCGATTCGTCTCACCCGACGCCGTCGAGCTGCTGATCCGGCACTTCGTCGTCGAGACCAATCTGGTGAACTTCATCATCCGCAACACGGGCGTCGAGATGGGGCCGGTGACGCTGCGCCCCGAGACGCTCGCGGGGCTCGGCGATCAAGCGGTCGTCGAGCATGACGTCAACGTCTACGACGTGCTGATCGCGTTGGACGGCGTGCCGTTGACCCCACCCGAGACGCTGGATTTCGCCCAGCTCGACATCCCTCGCCTCGACGCCGAACGCGGACGGCGCAGACTGCTGCGTCTCGACATCCAGACCGCGCTGTGCTTCATGAACATCCCGTTCTCGATGGCGCTCACGGTCGAGGAATACCGGCGCGCGGTGCACTCCATCCGGTTCGACGACTCGTTCCTCGAGATCCTCGCGCTCGTGTGCGACGACGACACGTTCCGCCATTGGAAGCTCGCCGGCATGAGCCTGTGGATGGACTCGAACGTCGATGTGCCGCGCATGGTCTACCGCCACGCGCTGGTGTGCGAGTACGCGCACGCGCAACTGGTGAAGCTTGCCGGCGGCGCCTACCCGCGGCACACCAACGTCGAGTTCGACTGACGCCGGCCGATCGGACGACCGAGCTCAGCCTTCGAAATCCTCGGGCTCGACGTCGTCGAGGAAGCGCTTGAACTCGTCGAGCTTCTCGGCGGCATCGGTCTCTGTCAGCACGTCCGGCACGCCCGCCTCGGCCATCACGGGCTCTGCCACCCACATGCTCGCGCCCACGCGCGAAGCCAGGGCGACGGCATCCGACGGTCTCGCGTCGACGATGCGGTCGCCGAGCGCGGTCGTGAGCGTGATCTCGGCGAAGAAGGTGCCCTGATCGATGCGGGTCACCTCGACGCGCGTCACCTCGGCTCCGAGGGTCTCCAGCAGCGACCGCATCAGGTCGTGCGCGAGCGGCCGCGGCACCGGCGCCTTCTCCACGGCGACCAGGATCGACGTCGCCTCGAGCTGGCCGACCCAGATGGGCAGGACCATGCCGTCGCCGGGGATCTCATCCACGGGCTTGAGCAGCAGCACGTGCTGTCCTGTCGCATCGAGTGCGACACCGGCCACGCGAACCTGGACCATCGTGCCCCCTCTCGACACCACTGCGACGACTGTTCCTCTGCCATCGTAAGCACGGCTCACGGGGACGGGACAGGGGTTGCGCCTACTGCGGGAGGATGAGCTCATACCGGTGACCCGACACCGGTATGACACCGCCGTCGACCGGCGACGCGTACGAGATGTGCCCGGCATCGCGCCAGCCTTCGCGCTCGTAGAAGCGCCGCGCCCGCGCGTTGCCCGTCGCCACCGCGAGCCAGGGCTGCGGGTGTCCCGCCTCGAGCAGCCAACGCGCTCCCTCGGCGAGGAGGTCACGGGCGACCCCGGTGCCCCGCGCCGACGCGTCGACGAAGAGCTGCTCCAGCTCGTCGCCCTTGAGCGTGACGAACCCCACGACGACGCCATCGACCTCGGCAACGAGGGTCCGGTCGATCATGCCGGCCGCACGCGTGCGGAACGAATCCGAGTCGCGAAGTGCGACGAGTTCGTCGGGAACGTGTCCGAGATGCGCCTCGAGCCACGCGATCTCCCACACCTCGGCGATGCGCGGCGCGTCGTCGGGCGTAGCCGGCCGGATGGTCGTCACCGCGTCAGATTACAGCGGCCGCCGGTCCGCAGACAGGACGCATTCACCGGAATGGATGCCGAGGGCATACCGTTGCACGCACTATGCAGCGCTTCGGAACCCTCTCATTCGGACACTACGGCCCTCTCGGCGGCGGCCGCCAGCTCACCGCGGCCGACTCGATGCTCCAGGCGATCGACCTGGCTCAGGGAATGGACGAGCTCGGCGTCAACGGGGCCTACCTCCGTGTGCACCACTTCGCGCGTCAGCAGTCCTCGCCGATGCCGCTGCTCGCGGCGATCGCCGCGCGCACGAACCAGATCGAAGTCGGAACCGGGGTCATCGACATGCGCTACGAGAACCCGCTGTATCTGGCGGAGGAAGCGGCATCCGTCGATCTCATCTCTGGCGGAAGACTCGCCCTCGGCGTCAGCCGCGGCTCACCCGAGTCGGTCGTGCGCGGCTACGAGGCGTTCGGCTACACCGGGTCTCGCGATCCGCGCGGCGCCGATCTCGCCAGGGAGCACTTCGAGCTGTTCCTGCGCGCCGTCGAGGGCGAGGGTCTCGCCGAGCGGGACGCTTCGTCACCGTTCGGCGGCGGCACCGGGATGCAGCGCGTCGAGCCGCACTCCCCCGGCTTGCGTTCGCGCATCTGGTGGGGTGCGGGCAACCGCGACTCGGCCGAATGGGCCGGCCGTCGCGGCGTGAACCTCATGTCGTCGACGCTCCTCACCGAGGCCGACGGTACGCCCTTCGACCAGCTGCAGGCGCAGCAGATCGACGCGTTCCGCGCCGCGCGGCGCGAGGCTGGTCACGACGGCGAAGCCCGAGTATCGGTGAGCCGCTCGATCTTTCCGATCACCACCGCCGAAGACGAGATGTACTTCGGTGGTCGCCAGGACGGCGATCAGATCGGCGTGATCGATGGCATGCGGTCGACCTTCGGCAAGACCTACGCGGCAGAGCCGGATGTGCTGATCGAGCAGCTGAAGCAGGACGCCGCGATCGCGAGCGCCGACACTCTCATGCTCACGATCCCCAGCCAGCTGGGCGTCGAGTTCAACCTGCGTGTGGTGGAGTCGTTCGCGAAGCTCGTGGCTCCGAGCCTCGGGTGGGAGCCCACCACCGACTGAACCGGCGGCGCGTCAGTCCACGACCCGGAACAGTTCCACGTACGTCGGCGCCTCGCTGCCCCGGGCGTACACCGGGATCCGGTCGATGGGCGTCGGCACCGTGATCGTCCGGCCCCCGGCGATGGACTCACCGGTCCACACATCGGTCCACTCGCCCGCCGGCAGGTACACCGTCCGCTCCGCAGCGTCCGGTTCGAGCACAGGTGCGATCAGCAGGTCGTCGCCCAGCAACCACTGCGCCTCTCCGATCCAGACCTGCGGGTCTTCGGGCCACTCGAAGAACAGCGGACGCATGAGAGGGGCATCCGTCGCGATCGCGTTCGCTGCCGAGCGCTCGAGGTACGGCACCAGGCGCTCACGGAGCTTGGTGTACCGGCGGAACAGCGGAATCACGCGCTCGTCGCCGGTGCGCTCGGCGATGTTCCAGGGCGTGCGGTCTCGTGAGGGCGACCGGTGGTGGTTGAACTCGGAGTGGTACTGCATGATCGGGACGAACGCCGACGCCTGCGCCGCCCGGATGAAGAGCTCGGCCGTCGGGATCTCTCCCGAGAACCCCGCGATGTCCCAGCCCCAGTAGACGATGCCGGACGCGGCTGCGGTGAGGCCGGCGTTCATCGACCAGCGGAACGCCTCCCACGTCGAGTTCTCATCGCCCGCCCAGAACGCGCCGTGCGCCTGAGAGCCCGTGAAACCGGCACGACTGAAGGTCACGGGCGCCTTGCCGGCGGACTCCAGCAGCCGGCCGTACGCCTTCGCGTAGGAGACCGGGAAGGTGTTGTTCTTCTCATCGCCGCGGCGACCGTCGAGGTAGACCAGCTCGGAACCCCACGCGTGCTCGCCGCCGTCGGTCTTGAAGCCGTCGATGCCGATCTCTTCCACGAGGTAGCGCCGCTTCTCGGTCCACCAGGACGCCGCACGCTCGTCGGTGAGATCGGGCATGAGACCCAACGGAAACCACCAGCCACGATTGCGATACGGGCGGGTGCCGCCCTTGGGATCGGGCTCTCGGATCAGGACGTCCTCCCGGATTGCAGCGTGCGCGTCGGCGGCGACCTGACCCTGCGGGTGCGGCCGCATCTTGATCAGCGGGATCTGCCACAGATGCAGACGGATGCCGCGGGCGTGCAGGTCGTCGGTCATGCCTTTGGGATCGGGCCAGGCGCCGTCGGGCGGGAAGGTGAAGTCCGACAGGCGGTGCGGTCCACCGTCTTCGTTCACTCGATACTCCGCGTCGCGGAAGACCGTGAACGTCGACTCGTCGCTCCACGCCTCGATCACGATCGAACCGACCGGGATGTCGTGGCGACGGTGCAGCTCGGCCTGTCGCAGCACCTCCTGCTGCGTGTTCCACTCGTTGCCGCTCGCCCACAGCCGGAACACCCACGCCGGCAGCTCGGTCGCGCGGCCGACGCGGTCGAGGAACGCCCCGAGCACCTCGACCGGCGTGCCGTCGAAGATCCGCAGCGCGAGCGGCCCGATCTCTCCGACCTCCGCTTCGACGGCGAGCCGGGAAGCGTCGGACCGGCCGACGTCGAACCAGACGCGCCGGGATGTGTCGACGTGGAAGCCCCACCCCTCGCCGCCGATGACGTGGGCGAACGGCATCGGCAGGTACGTCTTGCGCTCGGCGCCCTGGCTCTTGTACTGCTCGAACACGACAGAGTCCAGCTCGGCGCCGGTCTGGTCGACGGCGTCGTAGCGCTCGCCGAATCCGGTCACGTGCTCGTTCGCGCCCAACGGCAGCGCGAACCGCACGCGCCACGCGCGCCGTCCATCGTGCAGCTGGTCGACTGAGCCCGGGATGACGCGGCCGCGGCCGTGCTCGGCGAGCGCTTCGGGAGCGGCAGCCCACCTGGCAGCGCGGAACTCGAACCACCGCGTGCGCTCGACGCTGCCGGAGCTGCGCGTGGCGGTGAATCGATAGCGGTACGTGCCGCCGAACCGCAGTGACGGCGTCGTGGCCTGCCATCCGCCGGCGGTGCGCGCGAGTCTGCTCGCCGCCGACGCGAGGTGTCCTCCGTCGGTCACACGACCGCGCGAGGTGGTCGCCACGCGGTCGAGAGGCAGCTCGACCGTTTCGACGTCGGCGGTGGCGTCATCCGGTCTCCACTCGATGGTGCAGTTCGCCGCGACGACGTCGGCGTCGGCCCGAAGGCCGAGCGTCGCGGTCTCGCCCTCGAGCGGGACGACGGGCCATCGCTGCTCGGTGTCGACCGAGTACGGGTGGCCCGAGCCGGCGGGTCGGTGGCGGATCATCGGCTGAAGCCTTCCTGCGGGAGGGCGGTGTGTGATGGGAAGTCTTCGGCGCGCAGGCGTCCGAGCTCCAGCCCGAGCCGCAAGAACATGGCATGACTCCACAGGAGAGGTGTCGCCACCGTGCCCCATCGGTCGATCCACGGCTGCTGCATGCGCGGGGCGATGAGGTGATGGGTGACCTGCTCCGGCAGATGCAGGTCGGTCGTCGCCGTCCCCGCCACCCAGTCGAAGTACTCCTCCGCGCGCTCGCGATCACCGGCGGCGAGGTGCGCGAGCGCCAGGAAGCACGTCAGCAGCGGCCACTGGCCGCCGCCGAAGAACGTGTCGCCCAGGTAGCGGTGCACGCCGCCCTCGACGGCGAGGTGCGACTCGAGCACGTCGATCGTGGCCCGGCCGACGTCCGATCCGGCGCCCACGAACCCGAGCGGCGCGATCGCTGCGGCCAGGCTCCCGTCGACTGCGGTGCTGCCGAGCCACTTGATGAGGTGCCCGTCCGCCGTGCCCCGCGTGGCGACGAGATCGCGGATCTCATCGGTGGTCGCCGCGATGGCCGCCGACTGCGCGTCGTCGACCAGCCGTGCACGTGCGACCGCGCCGAGACCCGCAGCGATGCAGGCGAGCGTCGAGACGTGAACGTGCTGGGCGTGCTCCTCCCACCAGTCGTAGCAGGGGCGCTGCCAGGAGACGAGCAGGTACTCGGCCGTCAGCTGCACGGCATCGCGGTAGCGCGCGCCATCCAGACCGTGCCGCTCGAGATGCTCCACGAGTGCCCACAGCCACGTGCCATAGCCGTCGAGCTGGAAGTCCCACCACTCGTCCGCGCCATCCTCCCCCGCGAACGTGAACCGTGCCGGCAGCATGTGCTCGGCCGCGGGGGGCCGACCTTCGCGTGTCTCAGCGACGATCCAGCGGATGTGATCCGCGCGGCGCACCAGCACCTCGGCGCACCAGTCGTAGAACCGGCTCGCCGAATCCGCCTCGCCGGCAGCCGACGCGGCGTCCGCGATGAAGGCGCCGTCACGCAGCCAGCTGTATCCGACGTACGCCGAGAACGTCGGGCTGGCTGGGTACGCACCCTCAGGTGTCTGCAGTTCGGTGATGAGACGGATGCTGCGGGCGGCGAGGTGCTCGACGTCCGGGGTCGCGGGCGACGCCGGGGAGGGCGCGGCGGGAAGTGTGTCAGTCACGGGGGTCCTTCGAAACGGGTCGCGTCCGCGGCGGGGGCTGCC
>NZ_JAHZQZ020000012.1 GCF_019449275.2 Microbacterium sp. HD4P20 | reverse complement strand
GCCGCCGCGGACGCGACCGGGCCTGCTACGGGAGAAGTGCGCCGACCTCTTCGGCGAGCGCGGCGATCGCCTCGTCAGTCGTCGCGCGTCCCGCCGCGATCTCGCCGAGCGCGTTGTTGACGGCATCCTGAATCTGCTGCGCATTCGCGCCCAGCTCCGGAGCCACCGCCACCGCTTCGAGCGAGTCGAACACGGCCTGCCGGTTGGCCGGCGGCGTCTTCTCGAGGTAGGGGGCGAGCAGTGCCTCGTCACTGATCGCGGGCAGCTCCCAGCCGGCCTCGAGCCGCACGTCGACCATCTCCTTGGAGCTGCTGAGGTACTCCGCCCACTTCTGCGCGGCCTCCTTGTGCTCGGAATCGCCCGAGACCACGACGGCGTTCGAGAAGGTGGCGCTGGCCTTCTGCGCGTCGCCCGGCTCGACCGCGATGTCCCACTCGAACGGCAGATCACCGACCAGACCGATCATCCAGATGCCGGTGTGCCACATCGCGAGCTTCCCCTCCTTGAACAGGTTGAGGTCGAAGTCGGGTGTTCCGGCACCCTCGGCGGCGGTCGGCATGACCGTGCCCGACTTGCCCGCGAGCCAGTCCGCGGCGGCGATGCCCGCTTCGGAGTCGAAGGCGACGGTGCCGTCCTCGACGAACTGGCCACCGGCCTGTTGCACGCTCTTGTAGTACTCGTGGTACGAGATCGGCTGGTAGTCGCCCCAGACGCCGGCCGCGGCATCGGTCAGCTGCTCGGCGGCAGCCTGCTCGTCGGCCCACGTCCAATCGGCCGTCGGGTACTCGACCCCGGCCGCGTCGAAGAGCTCCTGGTTGTAGAACAGCACGACGTTCGAGAACGACGTCGGCAATCCGTACTGGGCACCGTCGACGTTGTAAGCGTCGAGCACCGACGTGCGGTATGCCGCGGCATCCACGCCTTCCAGCTCGGCGAGGACGCCGCTGGCCTGGATGTTGGCGAAGCTTCCGGCGTCGACGTCGAAGACGTCCGCCGCCGTGCCGGCTGCCAGATCGGTCTGCAGCTTCGTGAAGTAGTCGGCATAGGCCGAGGTGGTCACGTCGACCGTGATGTCGGGGTTCTCCTCCTCGAACGCGTCGACGATCGTCTGCAGGTTCTCTTCATTGCCCCCGTTGGCGATGAAGTTGGAGTAGGTGATCGTGACGCCGTCGCCGTCGCCGTCGCCGGCATCGCCTCCCGACGTCGTGCAGCCGGTGAGGCCGACCACCGCGAGTGTCGCGACGGTCGTCGTCGCGATGAGTGTCTTCTTCATGTGAGTGCAATCTCCTTCGATCGGTGTGGTGCGGGTCGGGTGAGGAATCGGGAACGGATGCCGGCTCTACTTGAGTCCGGTTCCGGCGACGCCCTGCACGATGTACTTCTGCGCGAAGACATAGAGGGCGAACATCGGAATGATGCTGATGACCGAGCCGGCCATGAGCACGTCCCACTCGGTGGAGTACTGGCCCTGCAGACTCGACAGGGCGACAGGCAGGGTCTGCATGAGCGGGTCGCGCAGGATGATGAGCGGCCACAGGAAGCTGTTCCACGTGTTGAGGAAGGCGAACACCGCGAGCGTGGCGAGCGCGGGACGAACCAGCGGCAGCACGATCTGGAAGAACACGCGGAAGTGTCCGGCGCCATCCAGCGTCGCGGCCTGATCCAGGTCGCGCGGCACGGTGTTCATCGCCTGCCTCAGAAGGAAGACACCGAACGCCGAGGCGATGGTGGGGAGGATGGCGCCGAGGTACGTGTTGATGAGGCCGAGCGCCTTCATCTCGGCGAACAGCGGCACGATGAGCACCTGGAACGGGATCATCATGGTCGCCAGGTAGAGGACGAAGATCGCGCCGCGGCCGGGGAACGGCATCCGCGAGAAGACGTACGCCGCCATGGCACTCGTCACCAGCTGCAGCACCGTGCTCACGACCGCGATGAGCACTGAGTTGACGATCACCTGTCCGAACGGCACGCGATCGAACAGCTCGAGGTAGGGCGCCAGCGACGGGTTGTCGGGAATGAGCTTCGGGGTCGTGGTGAGCGTTGCACCAGGCGTGATCGAGGTGACGATCGTCCACACGAACGGAAACACCATGATGAGGGCGCAGACGATGAGCACCGCGTACAGAAGAGTGCGGCGGAGGCTCGGGGCGGCCACACGGGTGCGGGCACGTGTTCGCGCGCGGGTGTCAGTCATAGTTCACCCACCTGCGCTGGCCGTAGAACTGGATGAGCGTGACGACGAGGATCACGAAGAACAGCAGCCACGACAGCGCCGAAGCCATGCCCGCCTGCCCGTAGCGGAAGGTGAGGTCGTACACCTGCTGCACGACGACCTGGGTGGAGTTGTTGGGGCCGCCTCCGGTCATCACGTACACCTGGTCGAAGACCTGGAAGCCGTTGATGAGCGACAGCACGATCACGAAGAACGTGGACGGCGACAGCATCGGGAGCGTGATGCCGAAGAGGCGCCGCCACCACCCCGCACCGTCGATCTCGGCCGCCTCGTACAGGTCCGCGTTGATCGACTGCAGCCCGGCGAGCAGGATCACCATGACGAAGCCGAGGTCCTTCCACGCCGATGCCAGGATGATCGACGGCATCGCCCACGCCGGGTCGGCCCACCAGCCGGGACCCTCGATCCCGAACCACGCGAGCACCGCGTTGACCACGCCCGTGCTCGGGTTGAGCAGCCAGCGCCAGACCAGGGCGACCACGACCCAGCTCGTGATGACGGGGAGGAAATACACGCCGCGCAGGAAGGCACGCCCCCGCAGCCGGGTGTTGAGCGCGAGCGCGAGCGCGAGCCCGCCGACGTAGACCAGTGGCAGGTACCCGACGATGTAGTAAACGGTATGAAGGAACGCCTGGTGGGTTGCCGGGTCGCTCAGCAGGCGGGCGTAGTTGTCGAGCCCCACCCACTGCATCGGACCGATCAGGTTCCACGAGTGCAGGCTGGTCCACGCCGCCGAGATCATGGGGCCGATGACGAACGCGAGCAGCGGGATGAGGCTCGGCAGCAGGAAGACCGCGATGGTGAGCGCGTAGGTGATTCGGCGCCGTCGCGACCGCGGGCGGGGCGCGGCGGCCAGCTCGTCTGTGACGGATTCGGATGCCTCAACCGCGACGGCGATCGTCGTCATGGCTTCGCCTCTATCGAAGCCACGAGCCGTTCCCGCACCAGGCGGCCTTGATCGCCGGCGAGGCCCTGCGCGTCGAACGGCGTCGCGAGCACGAGAGCCGCAGCACCCTGGGCCCAGCGGTCGTCCTGCCAGCGCTCGACCACGACGGGCGTGCCGCGCTTGCCGGGGACGAGGGCGCTGCGCAGAGCACGGTCGAACGATGCCGCCCAGTGGTTCCACGCTTCGACGCCTTCACCGAGCAGCACGACGATCTCTGGATCGAGCAGGTTCACCGCTCCGGCGAGGGCGCGGCCTAGCTGGTGTCCGGCGTGGGCGAAGATCTCGCGCGCGTCGGCGTTGCCTGCATCCGCGAGGGCGCGCAGCTCGTCGATGCCCTCGTCGGCACCCACGAGACGGATCGACCGGGCGTCGTTGACCAGGGCTGCCTGCCCGATGATCGCCTCGAGACATCCGCGATTGCCGCATTGGCACAGTGGGCCGTCCTCGCGCACCGGAACATGGCCGAGATCCCCCGCCCCGCCGGCCCGCCCGCGCACCATCGCGCCGTCCGACACGAGGCCCGCACCCACGCCGTTACCGATCGTGACGACCAGCACATTGCGGAACGAGCGTCCCTGACCGAAGAGCTGCTCAGCCACACTGAGCGCGTTGACGTTGTTCTCGACGACGACGGGAAGGTCGAGCGCGCGACGCAGCAACTCGCCGAGCGGCACCTGGTTCCAGCTCAGCTGGGTCGAGTCCACGATGCCGATGCCGCGTTCGGCGACGGTCCCTGGCAGCCCTACGCCCACGCCCAGGATGCTGCCGGCCCCCTCAGCATGGACGAAGGTGCGCACGAGCTCTACCAGGGCGGAGGTCGCCAGCGGAGACACCGCGTCGAACGGGCTGATCTCGGATCGGCGGACGGCGCCGTCGATGCCGACCTCGACCAGGGCGACGTGATCGGGCGCGACCTTGACGCCGACCGCCGTGAGGTCCTGTGAGACGAGCCCCAGCATGCGGGCGGGTCGCCCCCCGTTGCTGCTGGATTGCTCGAGCTCTTCGAGAAGTCCATCGGCGAGGAGGTCGCGGGTCAGTTGCGTGACGAGTGCCGGCGAGACATCGAGCGCCCGGGCGAGGTCGGCGCGCGAGGCCGATCCGTGGGCGCCGAGATGGGCGAGGATCGCGGTGCGGTGCACGTCGGCCTGCGGTCGCGTCGGCGCCATTACTTCACCCCTTTGTTAAGTCGTGAACAAAGAGTATGAACGTCAGCGCCAGCTGTCAAGCACGGTCACTCGGCGGGGCCAGCGTCAGGGCAACCCGGTCACGGTGACGCCGAGCCATTCCGCGAGGTCCGTGACCTCGGCGCGCACCATCTCGGACTCCTCCTCCTCGAACGGGAGGAACTCGTGGATCGCGTTGATCTGCAGCACGTCGCGCTTGCGGTCGACCCCGGCATCCAGCATCCCCACGAATCGATCCCCCATGAGGATCGGATGCGCGAAGAAGCCGTACTTGCGCTGCGGCTTGGGCTTGAACTGCTCGAGCACGTAGTCGAACTCGAAGACCTCCGACAGGCGCGGTCGATCGAAGAGCAGGCCGTCGTATGGGTTGAGGAGGGCCACACGTCCGCCGTCGTCGTCACCGAGAGCGGCAAGCGCGGCCGGGTCGACACGGAACTTCCACTTGCTGCCCTCGACGATCGCCGGCTCGCCGGCTTCGCCGACCGGCGTCCACGGCGACTTCTGCTTCACCAGGCCGGCCGCCTGAAGCCGTCGCTCAGCGAGCATCCGTGCCGCGTCGTCCTCGTCGTAGTCGGGCAGATCCGTCGGGTAGACGCGCTCTGCGAGATCCCAGATGCGGTTGCGTCCCTCACGGCCGGCGACCGCCACCTCACCCTGCCGCATCAGGAACTCGAGCATGTGCGGCACCTGATTCGTGCCGTACCAGCCGTCCGGCGCGCGGCTCACCTGCGCCGTGTCGGGGATCGCACTGGCCGGCAGCGGGCCGTCGGCGCGCAGGTGCGCCAGAACGTCGGCACGGAATCGCGCGTTGGCCTCGAGCCACTGCTTGCTGCTCTCGCGCTGCGGCCACCGCCGCATACCGGGGAGCATGAGTGGGAGCAGTGTGACCGGCCGGAAGGCGCCTTCGAACTCGAACAGCAGCCGGTCCCGCTCCACGGCCTTGGTGAGCTGCCCCGGTTCGTAGGACCAGCCGATCCGCGACCACAGCACGGTGTGCTCGCACGGCGCGATCGTCGCAGTCGGGTCGATCTTGACGTAGCCCAGCTGCTCAGCCACCTCGACGACGTCGCCCGGCCGATCGGCGTCGAGCAGCTGCGCGCGCACGATGAGCCGGCGCGCGTCGTCGCGGGTGAGCCGGTGCGCAGTCATCCCGACGAGGCTATGCCACGCGACGCACGAAGTCCCGAAGGAGGAGGTTGACCCGCACCGGATCACGCGCCTGCGGAAGATGCCCGCCGCCGTCGATGACGACGTGCTCGCCGCGCGTGATCTGCGCCAGCCGCCTGCCGCGCTCCGGATTCTGGCAGCGGTCGAGCGAACCGGTGATCACGAGCACCGCACATCGCACCGCTTCGGCGATCGCGACCGTCTCCGCCTCGTCGCCCGGATAGGGCGGCGAGTAGCCGGCCAGGATCATGGCCTCCGGGGTCGTCTGCAGCGCCCACCCGACGCAGTCCTCTCGCTGCTTGGTCGAATGCGGCTCCGGGAACATCTCGGTGAAGAAGAACCGCGCGAAGTCCGGCCAGTCCCTACGCCAGTAGTGGCGATTCATCTTCTGCCAGCCCTCGTAACGCTCGCGCGGCGCGTCGAAGTCGAACGCGACCTTGTGGGGCAGCGGCGCTCCGAGCTGCAATCCGGGGTTGATCGCGCAGACGCCGAGCACGCGTTCCGGCCTCTCTGCTGCCATGAGCACCGCGTACCCGGCACCGGTGCAGAGCCCGACCAGCACCGCCTCCGCGGCGCCGACTGCATCCAGCACGGCCCACGCGTCGCCGATCATGAGCCGGTCGTCGAACCCGTCGCGGGTCGAGGGGGTGCCGCTCCCCCCGTTTCCGCGCGGATCGCTAACGACGACGCGGAAGTGACGCGCCAGGAAGGGGATCTGTGCCTTCCAGCCTCGACTCTCCACGATCGTGTCGGGCATGAGCAGGTACACCGTCGGCGAGCCGTCGCCGTAGACCTCGTAGTGGATCGAGACATCGCCCCGGTCGACGTAGCCGGTTTCGCGAGGCTCCAGGGCACGCATCAGATCAACTCCCCGAGCAACTCGGCGGCGTGAGCGGCGCCGTTCGTCTCGACGGGGCGGTAATGCACCTCGCGCGACGCCTCGGCGACGAGCGCTGCGGCCAGCGCATCAGGATCGACCGCCTCGGCGTAGCGCATGCAGGTACCCGCGCCGTACCGCTCCAGGCGGTGGCGCACGTGGAGGTTCTGCTCGAAGTGGTTCTCGAGCGGCACGTACACGAAGGGTCGCCGCGCCGCCGCTAGCTCCATACACGTCGTCAATCCCCCCTGGACGAGAGCGACGTCGCAGGCCGCGAGCGTGCGGTAGAGATCGGGGACGAATCCGCGGACGGATGCGGCCCGCCGGCGCGGCATCGACGCCGGATCGATCCGCGGGCCTGTGACGACCAAGAAGCGCAGTCCCGGCAGCATCCGTCGCGCCACCGGCACGGCATCCATCACACGACGCAGGAGTGCACCGCCGACACCCGATCCGCCGACGGTCACGACGCACAGCAGTTCGCCGGGTCGGATGCCGAGCCCTGCACGGACCGCGGCACGCTCCTCCTCGGACGGCGGTGTGAACCCGGTGACGTAGCCGGCGAAGTCGTAGTTCTCCTCCGTCCACTCGCGGATCCGCGGCAATCCGGGGCCGAACGAGGCTTCGACGATGTCGTCGGGATTGCCGACGAAGACCGACCGATCGCGAAGACGCCGGTAGCGGGCTCGCTGCTCGATCATCTCGGCGTTGTAGTCGGCGGTGAGCTCGGCTTCGGCATCCCCTCCTGCCGGCATCGGCAGCCATCCGACGAAGTCGGTCATCCACGCGAACGCGAACCGCTTCAGCTCCGGGTTCTCGTGCAGGAAGTAGTCGACGTCCCACGCCTCGTCGCCGATCACCAGGTCGTAATACGTCTCGTCGACGACGTCGTTGAAGACCATGAAGTTGTTCACCAGGATCTCGTCCATCCGCCGGATCGCCTGGAACGCATGCAGGTCGTGGTCGGCGGACTCGTCTTCGATGTGCGCCGACTCATTGGCGAGGAAGGCGGATGCCGGATGCACAGGTTCTCCGGCATCCGCCAGCACGCGCGTGACCGGATGCTGCGCCAGCCACTCGATCTGCAGGTCGGGGTGGATTCTGCGCAGCTCGTGGGCGACCGCGACATCGCGCCGCGCGTGACCGAGCCCGATCGGGGACGAGAGGAACAGGGCCTTCTTCGGGCGGCGCTGCGCCCGCACCCAGGTATGGCTCTTCCCCATGGTCGCCATCCCACACTCCTCTGACGGGTCCAGTGTGCCCCTCTCGTCCCCCCGGCGTCAGGGCCTTGCCTCGATGACGCGGTTGAAAGGCGTCTCGGCGACACTGCGGAACCGGGTGAACCCTCCGGCGGCGGTCACATCGCGGATGCGCGCCGGACCGGCTTGCGTGCCGAGCGCGAGTCCGACCTCCTGGGACAGCGACGAGGGCGTGCACAGCAGCGTCGAGAACCCGTAGTAGGCGCGTCCGACCGGGTTGAGGTTGTCTTCGACGTGGTCACCGGCCATCGGCTCGACGATCATCCACGTACCGTTCTGCGCGATGACCTCCCGCACGCGTTGTGCGGCGCCGACGGGGTCACCCATGTCGTGCAGGCAGTCGAACATGGCCACCAGGTCGAACCGCTGTCCTCCCGGTGCGGCTCCGAAGTCCTGCGCGGAGGCGACCTCGAAGCGCACGTTGTCGACACCGGCCTCGGCGGCGCGTGCCCGAGCCGTGCGGATGGACTCGGCGTGGTAGTCCGAGCCGATGAACGTCGAATTGGGGAACGCCTTCGCGAGCAGGATCGTGGACGCCCCGTGCCCGCAGCCGACGTCGGCCACGAGCGCCCCCGCCTCGAGCTTGGGCTGTACCCCCTCGAGCGCCGGGATCCACGAACCGACGAGGTTCGCATGGTAGCTGGGACGGAAGAACCGCTCGCAGCCGACGTGCACGTCGGAGTCGTGCTGGTGCCAGCCGTAGCCGGCACCGCTGCGGGCGGCATCGACGATGTGCTGCGTGTCGTGTACCGTGCCGAGCGCGATCTGGAAGAAGCCGGGCAGGAATGCCGGGCTGTCGGCATCCGTCATCGCAAGCGCGTGCTCGGGCGGCAGCATGTATCGCTTGGTGGATGGGTCGTACGTGACGTAGGCGCCCGCGGCCTGCGCGTTCAGCCACTCGCGGGCGTACGGCTCGGCGGTCTGCGTGCGCTCTGCGAGCTGAGCAGGCGTCGTGGGGCCGTGTGCGGCGAGGTCGCGGTAGTAACCCAGCTTGTCGCCCATGACGACGAGCGCAGCGTTGAGTGTGGCCCCCACCTCATCGACGGCCCTGAAGACGAAGCCCATGAGCTTGTCGGTGTCGATCGCGGGAGCATCCGCCGATGTGCTGGCGGCGGTTTCGGTGGTGGACATCATCGTCTCCTTCGTGGAATGTCCGGATGCCTCGACCGTAGGAATCGCGCGTTGCGCACCGCATCCGGGAGCCCCCCTAGTCGTTTTCGGCCAGGTGCCTAGACTCAGGGCATGCTGGTGGGTCGGCAGGCCGAGCAGCAGGCGATCGATCAGGTCCTGGCGGCCGCGCGCCTGGGTACGAGCGGCGTGCTCGCGATCACCGGTGAGGCGGGTGTCGGCAAGACCGCGCTCCTCGACGCCGCCATGGGCGGCGCGACCGAGATGCGGGTGCTGCGAGCGACTGGCATCGAGTCCGAGCGCGAGATCCCGTTCGCGATGCTGCTGCAGTTGCTGCGCCCCGCACTCGGCGCGCTCGAAGGCATCCCCACCGCCCAGGCCGACGCTCTGGCCACCGCACTCGCGCTTCCGGTGCCCGACGCCGCCGCGATCCCGGGAGGACGTGACCGGTTCACGATCGGAGCGGCGGCGTTGAGCCTGATCTGCCGCTTTGCGGAGGACGGGCCGGTGGCAGTCGTCGTGGACGACCTTCATCTGGCCGACACGCCGTCCGTCGACGCGCTCCTGTTCGCCGCCCGCCGGCTGGCTGCCGACCCGGTCGTCGTGCTCGTCGGCGTCCGCAGCCCCGAGGGCGATGAACTGGTCGCGGGTGTCCAGGTGCTGCGGGTGAGCGGCCTCGACCTCGAGGCCGCCCGGCTGCTCATCGAGCAGGAGACCGGGCGCGCGGAGTCCGACGACCGCGTTCGCCTGCTCCACCGCGCGACCGCGGGCAACCCGCTCGCCCTCCTCGAGCTCGGCAGCGACCGCGATGTCGTCGAGAGCCTCGAGACCGAGCTTCCGCTGCGGGTTCCGCCGGCGCTCGTGGCAGCGTTCGGCCGCCGGCTGGAGCGAGTGGACGCCGAGTGCCGCGCAGCGCTGCTGGTCGCGGCAGTGTGCGGCGGAGGCATCCGGCTGATCACCGACGCGTGCGAGGTCCTCGGGATCGATGTGAGCCGTCTCGGCGAAGCCGAGGACGGTGGACTGGTCGCTCTGACGCAGGGGCGGGTCGAGTTCCGGCATCCGCTCGTGCGGTCCGCCGTCTACTCTGGCGCCTCGGTGCAGGCGCGGCGGGCCGCGCATCGTGCGGCGGCCGATGCGCTGCCGGCGGCGGACGTGGACCGACGCGCGTGGCACCTGTCGGAGGCGGTGTGGTACGCCGACGAACACGTCGCCGCCCTGCTTGCCCAGGCGGGCGATCACGCCGTAGCCCGTGCAGCGTACTCGGTCGCCGCCGGCGCGTTCGAGCGATCGGCAAGCTTGACTCCTGAGGCGCACGAGCGCCGCACCCGGTTGCTGCGCGCCGCGGACGCGGCGTGGACCGCCGGAGACGGGTCGCGTGCACTGACACTGCTGGATCAGCGCAGCGCGGTCGGATCGTCGCCCGTGGAGGACGGTGATGTGCGTGAGATCGAGCTGCGGGCGTCGATCGCCGCGCGCAGCGGCTCGCTGCGCGAGGCGCTCGAGCTGCTCGTCGCCGCCGCGGACCGCGCTCCGTCGGCGGACGCCGAGGCACTCGCGCTGGCCGACGCGGTGCACGCGACGTACTACCTCGGCGACGCACGCACCGCGGCCGCCCTCGCGGACCGGATCGACGCGCTCCAGCCGCGGATCGCCGGCACCCGCCCTCGGGCACTCGGGCTGATGGCGATCGGCATGGCCCGCACGCTGGCTGGTTCAGGCGGCGCGGCGGAGATCCGCGCCGCTGTTCCGCTGCTCGAAGCCGACCCCGAACTGCGACACGACCCGCGTCGCCTGTCGTGGCTGCTTCTTGCACCCCTGTTCCTGCGCGATGCGACCGGAGGTGGGCACCTGCGTGGACTCGTCGAAGAGGTGCGCGGCGCGGCCGGGGTCGGGGCGCTGCCGGCCGTGCTCTTCCATGTTGCCCGTGATCAGTCGACCACGGGCGCATCGTGGGCGCGGGCCGAGGCGAACTACGCAGAGGCGATCCGGCTGGCGACCGAGACCGGTCAGGAGACCGAGCTCGCGATGTCGCTCGCCGGGGCTGCCTGGCTCGACTCGCGCGCGGGACGCCCCGCTGCCTGCCGCGCGCACGCAGCCGAGGCTCGCGCACTCTGCGCGGCGCGGGACATCTACGTCGGGGAGGCCTGGGTCTCTCACGCCGTTGGTGACCTCGAGCTGTCGCTCGGACGCACCAAGGCAGCCGTCGACCACTTGTCGGAGCTCGTCGCGCTCCTCGCGCGACTGAGCCTCGACGACGTCGACCTCTCGCCGGCACCCGAACTGGTCGACGGCCTGCTTCGCGTGAACCGAAGATCGGATGCCGCGGCTGCCGCGTCGGACTATCACGAGCGCGCCGCGCGCAAGGGGCAGCCCTGGGCGCTCGCCCGTGCCGACCGCGCGCGCGGGCTGGTTGCAGAGGTCGACTTCGATTCGCTCTTCCACTCGGCGCTGGCGTCGCACGAGGCGACGCTGGACAGATTCGAGACCGCGCGCACGCGCCTCGCTTTCGGCTCTCGGCTGCGACGTGCCGGGCGGCGCGTCGACGCGCGGACACAGCTGCGCGAGGCGCTCGACACCTTCGATGAACTCGGGGCTGCGCTATGGCGCGACCACGCGGCCACCGAGCTCAGGGCGACCGGCGAGCACGTCCGCGCGGCGGGCGCGAGCGTGTTCGAAGCCCTGACGCCGCAGGAACTGCAGGTGGGCCTGCAGCTCGCCGAAGGCAGGACGACGCGCGAGGCCGCCGCAGCACTGTTCCTGAGCCCGAAGACGATCGAGTATCACCTGCGCAAGGTGTACACGAAACTCGGGATCGGCTCGCGGTCCGAGCTTGCCGATCTGCTGGCGCCCACTGATCGCACCAGCGCAAAGACCCCCGCGCACCGTGACGCCGGTCAGTGACCGGGAAGCCGCCCCGACCGCGCCGGCGTGCGCGGGATCCTCACGATCCCTCTCCGTCCTCGTGGCGGGCATGCCGCAAAGGGGATGCCGCAGCCACCGCGGCCGCGGCGACGAAGACGACCACGACGCCGACGAGCGCCGGCGCGATCCCGGCGACGCCGACAGCCAGGCCGGCCGCCAGGGCGCCGAGAGCCGCCATGCTGCGGTTGGCCGACCTGATGGTCGCACTGGTGCGACCCAGCAGCGCGTCGGGCGTCACCGCCTGGCGGTACGCCATCTCGTTCGGGTTCTCGAGTCCCGCGACGAAGCCCTGCAACGCCATCGCGACGAAGAGCGCGACGAGTGCGCCAGAGCCTCCGGCATCCGTGATCGCCGCAAGCGCGATCACAAGCCACGCCACGGGATAGACCGCGCGGGTGATCACGATCGAGCGCCCCGCGCCGATGACCCGACCGGCCCACGGCGCGACGGCGGCCCCGACGAGCGTCGTGATGCCGGCGACGGCGAAGAGCAGGCCGAACGTCGCCGGCGACAGGTCGAGGTCGCGGAGCACGAAGAGGGCCAGCACCGTGAGGGCCCCCGCGTTCGCGAAGAACCACACGTGCGTCGAGATCGCGAGCGGCGCGAGCGAGACATGCCGGTAGGTCCACCTGAGCCCCTCGGCGACCTCGCGGCGCACGCTCCGCCGCTGCGGCGACGGTTCCCCGGTTCCGGCGGTGCGCAGGGGCTTCGTCAGTCGCAGACGCGCGACGAGAACTGCCTCGACGAGGTAGCTCACCGCGTCGATCGCGATCGTGAGGGGAGCGCCGAGCAGCCCGACCAGACCGCCGCCCAGGGCGGGACCGGCGGTCTGGGCCGCGGCATCCGACTGGTCCAACCGCGAGTTGGCTCCCAGCAAGCGCGATCGCGGCACGACCTGCGGGAGGAGGGACTGGGATGCCGCGAAGCCGAACACCGCGAACGACCCGAAGAGCAGCAGCAGCAGCACGAGTGACCAGATCTCAAGCACCCCGGCGAACCACAGCACCGGAATGAGCCCGAGCGCGAGGCCCCGCCCGACGCTTGACCACACCAGCACGCGCACGCGACGCCAGCGGTCGACGTAGACACCGGCCAGCAGCCCGAGCACCGCGTACGGCACGAATTGTGCGGCGTTCGCGATCCCGACTTCGATGGGCGACGCGCCGAGAACCTGCACCACGAGCACCGGCATCGCGACGGCCGTGATGGCGGTGCCGAAGGAGCTGATCGTGGCTGCGACCCAGTAACGGGTGAAGGATGCTCCGCCCCTGGGCTCTGCCGCTGGCATCGAGTCGTGCTCCTTCCGCGCGCTCCGCTCCCAGCCTAGGCAGGGCCCGCCTGCCGGAAAGCCGCGCGCAGCACGCGCTCCCAATCCGCGTGGAACGCGCGCGTGACGCCGGCATTGCGGAAGACCGCATCGAACCCGTGGAACGCTCCGGGCACCACATTCAACTCGCACAGCACACCGGCCTCCTCCAGCCGCCGCGCATACGCGACGTCCTCGTCGTGGAAGAGATCGAGCGTGCCCACGCCGATCCATGCCGGCGGCAGACCGCTCAGGTCTTCCCGGCGCGCGGGAACGAAGGAAGAGGGGATGCCGGGGGCTCCGGCATCCGTGCCGAGATACGCCGACCAGGCATACCGGTTGCTCTCGGCAGACCACATGCGCAGATGACGCTGATCGATGTCGTCGCGGAGGACGGTGCGGTCGTCGAGCATCGGGTAGACCAGCAGCTGGAAGACCGGCTGGGTGCCGCCTTCGTCGCGCAGGCGCTGGGCGAGACCGGCGGCCAACCCCCCTCCCGCGCTCGCGCCGCCGATTGCGATCCGTGTCGGGTCGATGCCGAGCTCGTCGGCACGGGCGACCAGTTGACGGAATCCGGCGGCAAGATCGTCGAGGGCGGCGGGTGCGGGATGATCGGGCGCGAGCCGGTACGCCGCCGAGAGGACCGTGATGCCGAGGTTGCGCGCGAGGGCGAGGTTCGAGGCGTCGTCCTGCTCGGGCGTGCCGAGGATGAGCCCGCCACCGTGGATCCACAGCAGGGCGGGCGTCGGCCGCGTCGACTCGACCGGGCGGAACACGCGATAGAGCATGTCGCCCGCCGGTCCGGCGAAGGGCACGGTGTCGACGCTCATGTCGGCGACGGGACGGATGCCGGGCGGCGACAGCCGGAACATCCACAGGGTACGCGGCCCGGCGCTGACGAGCGGCAGCCAGCGCGCGAGGCGCAGGTCGGGGTGGAACGGCTCGGGTTTCGTTCCTGTCGGCACCGGACGATGCTATCCGGCCCGCGCGCCGTGTGCGGGTAGGCGTATCGAACTACGCTCTCACCATGACCGCGCACGCCGACCCCGGCTGGTACGACGACGGCACCGGCAAGCAGCGCTGGTGGGACGGGACGCGCTGGACCGAGGAGTACATCGACCTTCGCGAGCCCGACGTCGAACTGCACCGCGATGCGGCGCCGACCGCCGGCGCGGCCGCAGCCGGCTGGTACGACGATCAGCGCGGCCGCCTGCGCTGGTGGGACGGCCGCCAGTGGACGACGGCAGTGCGCTACAGCGGCGAGGAACAGGAGTTGGCGGGTGTCGTGATCGACGGTCGCTGGGTGCATTTCGGCGAGTCGAGCCAGCCGGTGGCCGGGGCGGAGGCATCCGTCGAAACCGGCGATGCGCTGCTGCGGCGGCCCACATTCACGCGGAGTGCCGTCGAGCGTCGCTTAATCGGCCCGCTCGGGCCGATCACGCCGCGCGCGCTGAACCGCCTCATCCAGCGGCCGCTCGTGTACCTCGTCGTCGCGGGCACCCAACAGGTCTGGGTGACCGCCGTTCCGCAGGGACAGGATGCCGCGGCGCGGCGCTTCGCCGGCTGGGTGAACACGAGCGCGGAGCACTACCGCTACCGCTGAAACGGGTGCACATCCGGCGCAGACGGAGCCTCGATCGACGCCCTCGTGGAGGCGGCGCAGCACGCGACGTCCAGGAAACACACCGGAACCGTCCAGAAAACCCGGGCAGACTCGCAGACTTGTGCGCCGCCGGAGCGGTGCACGGCGCCGTACCCGACGGCGTGGATCTATACGGAACTCAGGTTTTCATGCGCTCGATCACGTCCTCCGCCCCCATCCGCCGCGTACGCCGAGAGGCTGCCCGCCGCTCCCGCCGCCGCCCCGCGATCGTCGCGACCGGAGTCGCCTTCGCCGTCCTCGTGACCGCGGGAGTGACCGCGACCGCGCCGACATCGCAGGCTGAGGCGTCCGGGTCGCTCGCGAACTTCGCGCTCGCGTCATACACGACCCCGATCCTGTCAGACGCGCCGGCCGGGGCCATCGGCGCCGACGAGATCTCCACCGCGGCTCGCGAGGCGCTGGCCGCTGCCGACACCTCCATCGCCGCCGCCACCACCGTCACCGCCGACATCGCGGCGTCGGGCCTGGACGTCGGACGAGCCGACACCGCCGTCGACACCGCGGCGCTGCAGGCTGCCGCCGAGCGCCTCGAAGCGGGCGATCTGCTGCCCGCGCCGCTCGTGCCCGCCCTGACCGACGACGTGACGGCGCTCATCGCCTCGGTCGACGAGCATGTCGCGGGACTTCGCGGCAGCCTCGACGCCGCCGTCGCGCTGAAGGCCGAGCAGGAGGCTGCCGAGAAGGCGCGCCTGGAGGCCGAGGCGGCAGCCGCAGCTGAGGCCGCCGCGGCGAAGCAGTCCCCCTCGTCGGGATCCTCGGGATCGTCGGGTTCGTCCGCACCCTCGCCGGTCTACGCGGCGGCTGGAACGAGCGCCGCCGAGGCGCAGGCCATCGCCCGCAACATGATCGCCGGCTACGGCTGGGGGGACGACCAGTTCGCGTGCCTGGTGTCGCTGTGGCAGAAGGAGTCGGACTGGAACACGCTCGCACACAACCGCTCGAGCGGTGCCTACGGCATCCCGCAGGCTCTGCCGGGAAGCAAGATGGCCACGGCCGGTGCCGACTGGCAGACCAACGCCGCCACGCAGATCTCATGGGGCCTCGGCTACATCTCGGGTCGCTACGGCACCCCGTGCGGCGCGTGGTCGCACTCGCAGTCCGTCGGCTGGTACTGACGTCGAAGGCGAGTAAAAGGGCGGATGCCGCGAGTGCGGCATCCGCCCTTTCGCTATCGGGCAGCTACTGCGTGGTCGCCCGTTCGATCGACATCACCAGGATCACGCGGTCGGCCTTGTCGCGCGGTGGCGTGGTGCTCGGATTCCCGTAGAGGTTCTGCAGCCGCACGTAGAACGCGCCCTCGGGATCGGGGATCACGTCGACGAGCTTTCCGGCGACCTCGAGGTAGCGGAACGGGTTATCGGGGTCGAGGATCGACAGCGACATCGACGGATTGTGCTGCAGGTTGCGGTACTTCTGCCGGTAGTTCGTGTGAGTGAAGCGGATGTGCTCACCGTCGAACTCGAACCACATCGGGTTGACCTGCACGGTGTCGTTCGGGCGGATCGTGCCGAGGTGCCCGTAAACGGGAAGGTCGAGCAGATGACGGCGGTTGGTGGGGACGATCTCGTCAACGGAAGGCATGAACCCATCCTGCGGCGGCTCGGGATCAGTCAGGCAGCGCGAGGGGCAGCTCGCGGGAGTCGTCCCAGGGCTCGGTCCATCCGAGGCGGTCGAAGAGTCCGTCGAGCACCATCCCGGTGAATCCCCATACAAGGTGCTCGCCCATCCGATTGCTCTGCGCATCGAAGCGCGGCACGAGGAAGCCCGGACCACGCCATTCCTGTCCGTCTCGCCTGATCACGGTGACACCGCGGTTCGCGGGGTCCAGCAGGTCCGCGACGGGCGCCCGGAACACGTCAGCGGACTCGGCCTCGTCGACGACGCGGACCGGTGACGGATGCCGCCACCACGCCAGCACCGGTGTGACCAGATGCAGCGAGTACTCGAGGGGGATGTTCTCCAGCGTCCCGAGCACCTCGACGCCGGCGGGATCGAGCCCGGTCTCTTCCCACGCTTCCCGCAGCGCTGCCTGCACCGGCCCGTCGTCGCCGGGATCGAGGCGTCCGCCGGGGAAGGCGACCTGACCGGCATGGGACCGGAGCGTCGTCGCGCGAGCGAGGAGCAGCACGTCGAGGTCGCGCGAGACGGCACGAGCGTCAGCGTCGTGGTCGCTCGGCAGCGAGTCGAGCACACCGAAGAGGATCAAGACGGCGGCGGCACGGGAATCCGCCGGCGTGGGCAGGTCGGCGAAGGCCCCGAACCCCCGCGAACCGTCGCCCGCCGCCGCTTCGGCCACCGCCGCCAGCTGGGCTCGGGCGCTCTGTTGATCCCGGACGCTCTGAGGACGCGGATCGGCAGACACCCGTTCAGGCTAGTCCCGCCCGCCGACACCGCGGGCGGTGACAGACGCCGGGGGCCGGCATCCGTCATCTCAGGAAGTCGGCGGGGTCGAACTCGTCGATCGGGATGACGCGCACGCGCGGCAGGGGAGCGTCGAATGCTTCGGCGTCGTACTCGATGTCGAAGAACTCGACCCCGGGCAGCCCTGCGAACTCGCTGCTGCGGAACTCGTGGAAGGCGACCAGTCCGACGCGCCGCTCGCCATCGGCGAGGCGCGCCACGTCGTCGACGAAGTCGCGGTCGTGACTGACGAGCACGACGTCGCCCTCACGCGCGGCGAGCTCGCGAAGCGTGCGCTGGATGGCGATGTCGACGATCTTCTCGTCGGCGGGCCCCGACAGCGGCACTGGCTGGTAGCCGAGCGCGAGCAGTGCCTGCACGAACGGCATCGGCAGGTGCGAGCTCGCGTTGAGGAAGAACAGGCCGCGCGCCGGCTGGTTCCACCGGTCGGTGACGAAGCTGAGCAGCCGGTCCCAGCGCGGTCGTTCCTCGGGCTGCGGCCGCCGGCCGAGGATCTGTCCGCCGAGCGTCGCGTCGATGTTCTCGCCGTCGACGAGTACCCAGCTGATCCGCTCCGCCATGTTCCGCCCCCGCTCCGCGCCGACTCGCTCGCCGGCGCGTTCCCGACGGTATCAGGACGGGTTCAGGCGGCGCGCAGCACCTTCTCCATCGCCTTGCCCTCGGCGACTCGTCGACCGATTTGTCGATCCGCCACTCGATCACCTGCCTCTCCTCGCTCCCGAACCTCGTCCGACCGTTGCCCACAGTGCCGCCCACTGCTCGGGTCGCAACTCACGCGGCAGCGCGTCGTCGGGCACACCGATGCCGTGCAAGGCTGCCCGCGCACGTGCCCGGCTGATGCCGTTGCGATGCTGCACGATCGACGCCAGCCCACTCCCCCGGCCCGTGAACACCTCATGCACGAAGCGGTCGTATGCGCCGCGTTGGCGGGGATCGATCAGCGGCGTGCCTCGGCGCGTGATGCTCAGGATGCCGCCGTCCACGCTGGGCATCGGGGTGAAGTGCCGCGCGGGCACCCGTCCATGGAGGACGAACTCGAACCACGGAGCGGCTTGCGCCGTCATCATCGTGCCGCCGCCGACACCGGCCCGCTTTCGCGCCACTTCCCACTGCGTCAGCAGTATGGCGTGGCGCCACCCGCCTTGTGACAGCAGACGCCGCATGATCGGCGTGGTCAGGTGATACGGCACGTTGCCGACGACGACGGGTCGGTCGAGCGGATGCCCCAGCGCGTCGCCGTGCTCCACGCGAGCCTGCGGGAGCCGTTGCCGAAGCCGCTGCACGCGGCGTTCGTCGATGTCGATCGCCTCGATCTCGCGCCCGAGGCGGGCAAGCGGAATCGTCAGCGCGCCATCACCAGCGCCGATCTCGAGGATCGGCCCGCGGGTCGCGGCGACGAGCTCGACGATGCGGTGGATCGTCGGGCGGTGGTTGAGGAAGTTCTGGCCGAGTTCGTGTCGGCCGCCGTGAAGGGAACGGTGACGCATGAGGGCGCTCCAGGGAAGAAGGATGGAGCACCCCGACGCACGCTGCATGCGGCTGTGTTTCGAGAAGGACGGTCGTCGGAAGGACCGTGGATCCCGATCATGTCGGAGGGGCGCGCGACCGGGGTGCGAGGACTCCCGGATGACGGCGCGCTACGCGAAGAACCGCGAAGACGCCGTCAGGCGCGGCGGTCGCGGATGTACCAGGCGCACGCCATCATCGGCGCGCTGCACAGAGTTCCCATGCCGAAGATCCTAGCCGACGGGTCTGGCGGGCGTCCGGCGCCCGGAGTAGAACCGAGGAATGACGAAGGCAAGCGAATGGCTGGACGGTTACATCACCGCGTGGACCTCGAAGGATGAGACCGATGTCCGCGCGGTCTTCACCGAAGATGCCGAGTACTGGTTCCGGCCGGACGACGATTCACCGGTGATCGGAATCGACGCGATCGTCCAGATGTGGCGCGACCCGGAGCCGACCGAACCCGTTCACGATCTCGACGTGCTCATCGAGGACGACGAGCTCGCCATCATCAAGGGCACGGTCGACTACCCCGGGCACGAACGCTATTCGAACATGTGGGAGGTGTGGTTCGCCCCGGATGGGCGCGCGAAGAAGTTCGTGGAGTGGTTCATGACTCCGCGCAAGGCCGAGTGAGAGCGGGCGTCGCTGGTCATTCCGCCTCGGGCACGGGAGTCTGCTGGTAGAGCGCGAGGCGCCACTGGTCGCCCTGGCGCACGTACGCGCTGGTCATCGCGCCGACGAATGCGGGACCGCCGGCCGCACGAAACGCGCGGCCCGTGTACACGAGGGCTGCGGCATCCGGCCCGATCTCGACCAGGCGTTCGTCCGAGATCTCGAAACTGTTCCACGTGGGCGCGTCTCGCAGCGATTCCACGACGCCCTCACGGTCGCGGATGGAGCCGTCCGCGAGAACCATGACGCCGTCTTCGGTCATGATCCTGCCGTAGAAGGCGTCGCCGGTGCCATCGCACAATGACGTCCAGCCGGCGTGCTCGAGGCGCAGCAGTTCGGTGATGTCAATAGCCATACTTCAGGGTCGGCCAGGGGATCGCCGGGCCGCAAGGGGTTGACGAAGGCCCCGAGTGAGTCGATATGGTCTGCTCCGATCGAGTGGATGGTCCCGGCGGGAAGCCCGCCCACCGGGACCATCGCGCGGTGACGGGAGTCTGCCGACGACCCGAACGTCGATGCTCGACCGTTCCGCGTGTGTTGCTCTGCAAGCGTACGGACCGGCGACAAGAACCTTCCGACCATTGACTCCCACCCACGCGGGCTGCTAAGGCGCAGTCGGCGGCGGGCTCAGCGCCCGCCAGCGGCGAACTGCTGCATGCCGAGCACACTGAGCAGCCGGATCTTCTCCTCGCCCTCGCTGCGGGGCTCGGGCGTGAGCACGAGAAGCGCCTGCGCACGGTCCTCGGTGAAGAGCACCTGGCAGTCGACCTCCACCGCGCCCACCTCGGGGTGGATCAACACCTTGTGATCCGCGAAGCGCTGCGCCACCTCCTGCCGATCCCACAGCTGGCGGAACTCGTGGCTACGCTGCAGCAGCTCGGCGACGAGCTCACCAGCGCGGGATCGCGGGCCCATCGAACCGAGCGCCGCCCGCAGGCCGGCGACCTGCGCGCGGCTGTGACGCGGGCGATCCTGCTCGGGGTAGCGCTGCCGCTCGGTCTCGGCGAATACGAACCAGCGGAACGGCTCATATCGCTCCCATCCCGTCGCGCCCGCGTTGTCACCCAGCAGAGCAGCGGCGAGCGCGTTCTGCACGAGGGTCTCACCGAGGTTCGAGATCACGAGCGCCGGTGTGTCGGAGAGCCGATCGAACACGCGTCGCAACGCCGGCGCCACATGGTCGGTCGTGCTGAGCCGGTCGGGCACGGCGTGGCCGGCCATGCGATAGAGGTAGTCACGCTCATCGGCGGTGAGCCGCAATGCGCGAGCGAGCGATGCGACATCTGCGTGCTGGGCTGAGGACCGCGCTGCTGCTCGAGCCGCGTGTAGTAGTCGGTCGACATCAGCGCCAGCTGCGCCACCTCCTCGCGGCGCAGGCCCGGCGCGCGCCGTCGCGGTCCGGCGGCGAGCCCGACGTCTGCGGGCTGCAGCTGTTCGCGGCGCGTGCGCAGGAACTCGGCGAGGGCTTCGCGATCCATGGGTCCATCATGCGCGCGCACGAGCGCGGCATCCAGGGACTCCCGCTCCCCCGATAAACGCTCTCTGCCACGCGGCGCGCCGGCCTCGAACACTCGAAGCATGCGAATCAACGGAAACACCATCTTCATCCCGGGAGCCACGAGCGGCATCGGCCTTGCTCTGGCGGAGCGCCTGCACGAGGCCGGCAACACCGTCATCGTCGGCGGGCGTCGCCGTGAGCTCCTCGGCGAGATCGCGCAGCGGAAACCCGGCATCGACACGATCCAGATCGACACGACGGATGCCGCGTCCATCGCCGCGGCGGCTGCCGAAGCGATCGCGCGCCACCCCGAGCTCAACGTGCTCGTGACAATGGCAGGCATCATGCGTCTCGAGGACTGGACCACTCCCGCCGGCTTCGTCGAGACCGCCGAAGCGACCGTGACGACCAACCTGCTCGGCCCGATCCGGCTGATCGGCGCCTTCATCGAGCACCTGCGCGCTCAGCCGGATGCCACGATCATGACCGTTTCGTCGGGGCTCGCCTTCGCACCGCTGCGCGTCACGCCGACCTACAACGCCACGAAGGCCGCCATCCATATGCTCAGCGAGTCGGTGCGACTGCAGCTGGCGGGAACGTCGGTGCGCGTCGTCGAGCTCGAGCCGCCGTCGGTGGCCACTGATCTGATGGCAGGGCAGCGCGAGAGTGCCTTCGCCATGCCACTCGACGAGTTCGCCGACGAGGTCATGCAGATCCTGCGCGACGAGCCCGACGCGACCGAGGTGCAGGTGGAGCGCGTGAAGTTCCTGCGCTACGGCGAAGCCCGCGGCGACTACGCGGACGTGGTCGCAACGCTCAACGCCCACGACCCGCACGCCGCGGCGTGAGAGCACAATGAGACACAGACGAGAGGACCGATCATGACGACACCCGATCTTCCGGGCGCGGTCCAGCAGTTCGTGGACGCGATCAACTCCGCCGACACCGACGCCTTCGTCGCGGCGTTCACCGAGGACGGCTTCGTCGACGACTGGGGTCGCGTGCTGCGTGGCCACGACGGCGTGCGCAGCTGGGCGGGTTCGGATGCGATCGGCGCAGGCGCGCGCATGACCGTGCTCTCGGCATCCGTCGACGGCAGCACCGTGCGCATCCACTTCGACTGGCGCAGCGACGTCTTCAACGGCGAGTCGGACGGGATCTTCGAACTCGACGGCGACCGCATCGCCGGATTCACGATCCCACCCGTGCACTGAAGTGTGATGCGAGGGGGTGCCGCGACCGGGGCCGCCCGGTACCGTCGGGGCATGCGCTGCGTCGCGTTCCTGCGAAACGTCAACCAGGGTCAACGGGGTCACCCGTCGACCGCCGACATCCTGGCGGGGTTCGCCGATGCCGGATGCCCCGAAGCGGTGCCGTTCCAGAGCAACGGCACCGTCGTGTTCGAGGCCGACGACCCCGACGAGGTGATCGAGACCGTGGTGGCAGCGACCGCCGCCCGGGCGGGGCTGGATCGTGACGGGTTCTGGCTGCCGCTCGAGGAACTCAACCGCGTCGTCGACGCTCACGGGGCGGCCGGCGACCCGCGCCGGTTCGAGTTCACGGTCCACGGCGGCGGCATCATCGACATCGGCGATCCGGGAGTCGTCGAGGCCGCCGCATACCGGCGCTGCGAGATCGTCGACTCGGGCCCCGGCTGGACCCTCACACGCAACCAGCGCGAGGGGGAGGCCAATGCCACCCCGGTGATCGAGCAGCTGACCGGTGGCCGGGCGTCATCCCGCGGCCTTCCGACGCTCGTGCGTCTCGTGGACCGCTTCGCACCGGAATCGTGAGATCGGCGGAAGATTCTCGACGCCATGTCGATTTCGTTCTCACCCGTTCGACGCGATAGTGAGAAGGAGCGAACGGTTCCTTCCGAGAGAACCGAACAAGGAGCGAGCAATGAAGCACATGCTGATCATGCGGGCGACGCAGCAGGCCGTTGAAGACTACGAGAACATGGATTTCGAGGCCATTATCAACGCGATGGGAGCCTACAACGAGTCGATGATCAAGGCCGGCGTCCTCGTCGCGGGCGAGGGTCTGGCCCAGGAGGCCGGCTACGTCGTCGACTTCGCCGGCGAGACGCCGATCGTGAGCGACGGCCCCTACGGCGAGGTTCACGAATTGTTCAACGGCTTCTGGATCGTCCAGACCGCGACGGCCGAAGAGGCGCTCGAATGGGCCAAGCGGGCGCCCCTCACCGCGGGCAACAAGCTCGAGGTGCGCCGCGTGACCGACGAGACCGACTTCGCGGGCTTCGAGGGCAACGAGTTCCTCGAGAAGGAGAAGGGCTGGCGAGCAGAACTCGGCACCGAGTGAGCTTCGACCGGGACGCGTAGGAATCATGAACGACACCCGGCGCACGGTCGAGGCCGTCTGGCGAATCGAAGGGCTTCGGATCGTGGCATCCGTCGCCAAGATGACCGGCGACCTCGGCCTCGCCGAGGATGTCGCCCAGGAGGCGTTGGTCGAAGCCCTCGGCTCGTGGCCGAGGGACGGCATCCCGTCGAACCCCGGCGCGTGGCTGACCGCCGTCGCAAAGCGCCGTGTGATCGATGCGTGGCGGCGGCGCGAGAAGCTCGACGAGCGCTACGCGGCGATCGCGCACACGCTCGACGAGGCCACCGACGACGAGTGGCAGCCGATCGATGACGACGTGATGCGCCTGATCTTCACCGCGTGCCACCCCGCGCTGTCGCGCGAATCGCAGGTCGCGCTGACGCTGCGCGTCGTCGCGGGCCTCTCGACGGAAGAGATCGCACGGATGCTGCTGACCACGGTCCCGACCGTGCAGGCACGGATCACCCGCGCCAAGAAGTCGCTGGCGGCCGCGCGAGTGCCGTTCGAGACACCCGACCCTGCAGAGTGGAAGGCGCGGCTGTCGGCCGTACTCGGCGTGGTGTACCTCGTATTCACCGAAGGCTATGCGGCCACCGGCGGCGACCGGTGGGTTCGCCCCGACCTCGCCGACGAGGCCCTGCGCCTCGGCCGCATCGTCGCGGGGCTCCTGCCGCGCGAGCCCGAGCCGCTCGCGCTGGTCGCGCTCATGGAGTTCCAGCGCTCCCGCTTCGCCGCGCGCGAGACCCGGACCGGCGAGCCGGTGCTGCTCGCCGACCAGGACCGTTCGCGGTGGGACCGTGGCCAGATCCTGCGGGGTGTGGAAGTGCTCAAGAAGGCGGATGCCGCAGCCGCGGCACGCGGCATCGGGCGCGGTTCGTACGCGCTGCAGGCCGCGATCGCGCAATGCCATGCGGTGGCGCCGAGCGTCGAAGAGACCGACTGGCAGCGCATCGTGCTGCACTACGAGGTGCTCGGCCGTCTCGCTCCCAGCCCAATCGTCGAGCTGAACCGCGCGGTCGCGGTGTCGATGGCGTACGGCGCGGCCGACGCCCTGCCGATGGTCGATGCACTCGAGGCATCCGGCGAACTACGGGGTTCGCACCTCGTGCCGAGCGTGCGCGGCGAACTGCTCGCGCAGCTGGGCAGGGTGGATGAGGCTCGTTCCGAACTGCTGACGGCGGCCGGTCTGACGGCCAACGCCGCGCAGCGGAGGGTGCTGGAAGCGAAGGCCGACGCGTTGCGCTGAGCGCGGACGCCCTCCGCTAGGCGATCCGGACCTCGCGCGCAACCGGGTGCCACTGATCTGGCGCCGCACGTACGCTTTCGCGACATGAGCACCAACCGCGACTACGACATCGTCCTGCTGGGTGCATCCGGGTTCGTCGGCGGGTTCACGGCTCGGCACCTGGCGCAGTCCGCACCCGAGGGCGCGCGGATCGCGATCGCCGGTCGCTCCCCGGTACGCCTTCAGGACGTGAAGCGCGACCTCGGCGTCGATTGGCCGATCATCCACATCGACACCGCCGACGACGCGGCGGTCGCCCGCCTCGCGGCGTCGACCTCGGTCGTCGCGACGACGGTCGGCCCGTATCTGCGCTACGGCATGGGCGTCGCCTCCGCGTGCGCTCGCGCGGGCACGTCGTACGCCGACCTCTCAGGCGAGAGCATCTTCGTCGCGCGCAGCATCGAGCGCAATCACGACGACGCCGAGAAGAGCGGCGCCAGGATCGTCCATTCATGCGGCTTCGACTCGATTCCCTCCGACCTCGGCCTGGGTCTGGCTCACCAAGCTGCGGGCGGCGTGCCGATCGTCGCCGCGACACTGCGGGTGCGGTCGCTGCGCGGCGGCGTCAGCGGTGGGACCATCGACTCCCTGCGCCAGCAGATGAAAGAGGCGAAGACGGATGCCTCGGCCCGCCGTGTCATCCGAAACCCCTACGCCCTCACGCCGGGACCGTCGGTGCGCCTTCCGGGCCACGGCGGCAGCGGCTGGGGCAAGGAGCGGGGTGCGTGGCAGGCGCCGTTCGTCATGGGCGCGTACAACCAGCAGATCGTGCAGCGCAGCAACTACCTGACCGGCTGGCGCTACGGCGAGCTGATGCGGTACCGCGAGGTCGTGACGACCGGCAGCGGGTTCGCCGGGTTCGCACGGGCGGGAGCGCTCAACGCTGGGACCGCCGCCCTGGTCGCCGGGTTCGCCTTCCCGCCGACTCGGGCGCTCCTCGACCTCGTTCTGCCGGCCCCGGGCACCGGGCCGAGCGACAAGGCGATCGAACACGGCCGCTTCGTGCTCGACGTCGACGTCTACCCCGTGGAGGGTCAGCCGGTGCGCACGCGGATCGCGGCTCCGTTCGACCCGGGTTACGGCGGGACCGGCGTCATGCTCGCCGAGTCGGCACTGAGTCTCGCGTTCGACGAGCTCCCCGACCGCGCCGGCGTGCTGACCCCGATGGTCGCGATGGGTCCATCGCTGGCGGAGCGCCTGCGTGCGCACCGGTTCACGCTGGACGTCAGCGCCCTGAGCTGATCAGCGCAGCGAGCCGGCGCTCGCAGCGCGAGCGACACCCTTCTCAGCGGTTGTCGCCCGAGACATCGATGAGCACCTTGCCGACGGCCCCGTTCTGGACTGCGTCGTGGGCCGCCCCCGTCTGCTCCAGCGGGAACCACGACAGCGGGAGCCCGGCCTGCTCGCCGACCGGAAGCGCACCGTCGCGCAGAGCAGCGGTGATGTCCTCGGCGGCGGCTGACAAGGCCGCGTCTCCGACCGTGTAGAGCAGCAGGCCCTGGATCCGCACGTTCTTCGCGAACGTGGGCAACACCGGAATGGCGGCCACCTCGCCACCCTCGGTTGCGTAGTAGGCGATCGAGCCGTGATTGGCGACGACCTGCCCGTCGAGTGCGGCGTTCTTCGCGATCGACACCTCGACGATGTGGTCCACGCCGCCGGGCGCGAGCGCGGCGATCTGGTCTGCGGCATCGGCATCGCGGTAGTTCACGATGTGGTGCGCGCCCGCGGCTCGTGCGAGCGCTGCCTTCTCGTCGCTCGAGATCGTCGCGACGACGGTCGCGCCGGCCCAGACCGCGAGCTGGATCGCGGCGTGCCCCACGGCGCCCGCTCCCCCTGCGACCAGCACGACGCGTCCGTCCAGCGACCCGCGTGACAGCCGCCCGGGCCCGAACTCGTGCACCGTGAGCGCCCGGTGAGCCGTCATCGCCGGCACGCCCAGACTCGCGGCGACGTCGAAGGGGATCCCCTCGGGCAGCTTCACGGCTCGCTCGGCAGGAACCACCGTGTACTCCTGCGCGGTTCCCGTCGGCCTCTGATGCTGGGCGAGGTACAGCCATACGCGGTCGCCGACCGCGAGGTCGCTGACGCCCTCGCCGACGGCATCCACGACGCCTGCGCCGTCCTGGTTCGGCACGATCTCATCGAACGCCAGGGCGGTGCCGCTTCCTGCACGTGCCTTCCAGTCCGTCGGGTTGACGCCGGAGACGGCGACCCTCACGCGCACCTCCCCCGGACCGGGATGCGCGGGCTCACGCTCCGCGAGGGAGAGAACGGAAGAGCTGCCGGCGCGTGAGTAGACGATCGATCGCATACGAGTGACCAACGCGTCCGCCCCTGCCGGCATTTCCGATCGAAGACGAGCACGTCGCACCGGTGCGCTACCGCCATCGCACCCAGCGGCGAGCAAGCCTGAGCCGACCGACACCGGCACCGGCCCCGGCATCCGTCGTCGTCAGACCCCGACGTCGCGCACGGCGAGTGGCAGCTCCCGCGCCAACTCTCGCGCAAGGAATCCCAGGCCGAGGCGCGCGCCCAGCAGCCGTCCCGCGCGCCCGTGCGCCCACGCACCCCATACCGCCGCCTGAGCCGGCTCGACTCCGCGAGCGGCGAACCCGGCGATCGCGCCGGCGAGCACATCTCCGCTTCCGGACGTCGCCAGGCCGGCGTCGCCCTCGTCGACGCGCCATGTGTGCTCGCCCGGACCGGCGACCATCCCGTAGCAGTTCACCACCGCATCGAAACGGCGCGCGATCTCGCGCACGTCGCTCTCATCGTCGTCGAGGTCGCGCCCCAGCAGGATGCCGGCCTCCTCCTTGTTCGGATTCAGCACGAGCGACCCCGGAAGAGCGCTGCGATCGACGTCGCCGAGGATTCCGAGGGCGAACGCATCGAGGACGAGGAGCTGGGGACCCACCGCGGCCACGGCGAGCAGCGTGGCGCGAGTCTCGGCGGCATCGGAGAATCCAGGGCCCAGGAGCACGGCATCCGCCGATGCGATCCGCTCGGCCAGCTCGCCCTCGAGCGGGTCGTCGGCGTCATCGGGGAGGGCGACGATCCCTGCCTCGGGCAACGCGATACCGACGTGGGCATCGATCGACTGCGGCACGGCGAGCGCCACTCGTCCGGCGCCGACGCGGAGCGCGGCTTCGCCGGCCAGCAGAACTGCGCCGGGCGACGCGCGCGAGCCGCCGACCACGACGAGATCTCCGCGCGACTTCTTGGAGTCGCCGGGATCGGGCAGACCCCAGCCGCGCAGCAGCGACTCGGTGACGCGCTCAGGCCGGCTCGACATCGGGACTCCCCGGGTGAGCGGTGACGTCGGCGCCTTCGCGCTGGAGGTGTGCCACGCCGGAGAACTCGACGAGCTCCCAGCCGGCGTCCCCTCGCACGAGGTGAGTGACCGATGCGTTGAGCACGGTGTGGTCCCCAGCGAACGCCAGCAGCTCCTCTTCGCGAAGCGGCAGGAGCACGTACAGCAGCAGCATCACCACCGCGTCGTGGGCGACCATCATCACGCTCTCGCCCGGGCCGCCGAGCGCGTCACGCAGGAAGGACCGCAGCCGCAGTGCCACATCGGCCCACGATTCTCCGCCGGGCGGCCGGTGATAGAACTTGCCGAGGTGCTTGCGTCGCGCCATCTCGTCGGGATGACGGCGTGCGACACCCGCCCGTGTGAGCAGATCCAGGATGCCGAGCTCGCGGTCGCGCAGACGCTCGTCCACGAGCACCGTCGTCTCGCCGCCGGAAGCATCGAGGGCGAGCGTCAACGTCTCGCGCGCACGCAGATACGGTGACGCCCAGTACGCGTCGATCGTCGCCCGCCGGTCTGACAGCCACTCGCCGAGCGCCGCCGACTGCTCGCGGCCGGTGTCGGAGAGCGGAACGTCGGCATCGCGCGCGTCGAGAGGAATGACCTCGAGTCCTTCGATCTCGGCTCTCGTCGCGGCGACGTTGCCGACGCTCTCTCCGTGCCGCACCAACCACAGTTCCTTGACCGCCATCCCCTCAGGGTATGGAGATCAGACGCCGCGGTCACCCGGTTGACACCGGCGTCAGTCGTGTCTGTCTGCTCCCCGCTCGGCGTCGCGGTCCGCGACGCCGTCGGTGCTGTCAGGCTGAGGCGTGGGCGTCGAGGAACGCCACTCCTCGCACCGGCGCCCCATCCCCGTCGAGCCGCAGCGGGAAGAACCCCACCCGCACGCGCGACGGCAGGTCCTCCAATCCGCGCACGTTCTCGACGATCAGGCCATCGCCGCCCAGCACCACCTCGTGCACGGGGAACGCTCCGTCCGAGGCACCCGTCGGGTCAGGGCTCAGCGTATCCACGCCGAGCACCCGCATCCCTCGCCGCATCAGCTCTCGCGCCGCCGCCGCATCCAGCGAAGGGTGCCGCAGGGCACGCCCGTCGCCGAACCACTGGGCCCAGCGAGTGTCGATGATCACGATCGGCGGCAGCGACGCCGGTATTCCACCCTCGACCACGAGGTCGTCCCACCCGTATGGCTGACCCTCGGCCGCGCCCGGCACGCGCAGCACGATCGCGTCGCCCACCAGTTCGTCCAGTGACACGTCGGCCAATGTGCGACCGCCCGGCACGGTGTGCGCCGGCGCGTCGACGTGGGTGCCGGTGTGCGAGCCCATGTCGAGCCGCGCCACCGCGACCCCGTCGGACGCCAGCGTGAGCGCCGGGCCGATGGACACCCCGGGGTCGCCCGGGTAGACCATCATGCCGTCGCGGACGGGGTGGCTCAGATCGCGCAGCATCCTCTGATCATGCCTTCGCGGTGGCCGAGGCATCAGTCTCGTCTGACAAGTTGCCTACACGGGTGATCCGGCCCTTCGAACGCGAAGGCCACGACACCAGCAGGTACACCACGAATGTCACGATGAACGCGGGCGCGGTCGACCCGAACGGCAGCGGCCACACGTACGCCCACACGTACGCGAGTACCGCGCCGATCACCCACGCACCGATCGCGAGCCAGTTGATGCCGCCGGTGTACCAGTAGCGGCCACCGGTCGGCCGCAGGATGTCACGGTCGTACGTGCTGCGCTTGATCACGTAGTAGTCGACGATCATGATCGCGAAGATCGGGGCGAACAGCGCGCCGATCGTCACCAGGAACGTCGTGAACTGCGCAAGCAGACCGAAGAACGTCGACCCGATGATCGAGATGACGCCCAGCACGAGCGCCGTCGGGAGGAACTTCAGGCGCGCCCCGGGCACGGCGTTGACCACGGTCGTGACCATGCCGTAGACCACCATCGTGTTGGTCGCCATCACCGACAGGAAGATCGCGACGCCGAACACCCAGCCGAACGGCGCGATGATGGTCACCGGGTCGAACGGAATGGCCTCGCCGCCGCTCAGGATCACGTACGCCATCGCGGTCGCACCGAGCGACATCGACGTCACTGTCGACAGCGTGTAACCGACGCCCGAGCCGACGATGCTCGCCCGCGTGCTGCCCGCGAAGCGATTGAAGTCGGCGGCGAGCACCGTCCACGAGATGGCGGTCGCGAGGACCACATCGAACACCAGCCCCGGCGAATAGAACGGCTCGGTCGGCGCTTCGATCGCTCCGAACTCGGCGGGGCCGAACGACATGAACGCCATGACGAAGATGTACGCGGCGATCGCGAGAATCACCACGGCGAACCAAGGCTCGACCCGTGCGACGCCGGCGTGACCGAAGATCGCGAGGATCACCACGATCGTCTGGCACAGCACCGCGAAGATCACCGGGCTAGAGAACCCCGTGAAGGTCATCACGATGTAGTCCAGCGCGATGCCGGCGAGCATCGCCTGCACCCAACTCCACCCCATGAGGATGATCACGTTCGCCGCGACGGGCAGCAGGCTCCCGCGCGTGCCGAACGGTCCTCGCGTCAGCGCCATCGTCGGCAGACCCGTGCGCCGTCCGATCGTGCCGACGGCGACGAGCACGGCAGCACCGGCGACGGTGCCCCCCACGATCAACAGCAGCACCAGACCGTACGGCACGTCGGGAATGAACAGCGTTCCGGTCAGAAGCGTGGTGACGACCAGGTTGGCTGCGAGCCAGATCATGAAGAGGCGGCCGGTCGAGTACGTGCCGCGGACGGGGCCGGCGTCATCGGATTGGGCCTCGAGCCGGTGTTCGAGGCGAGTGTAGAGCGACATCTTCGGGCTCCTTCGAGGTTCGGGGATTCGGTTGTTCGGGTAGCCGAACGGCCACCGGATGGGACATTCGACGAGCGACTGAGTTGGTCAGCCGGCGAAGGGTGAGAGGTGCTCGTGGATGGCGACCAGGCGGTCCCGGTCTGTCGCGAACACGATGGTTTCGCGCTCGCGGTACGACTCGGCGCCGTCCGCGGTCTCGACGGACGTGTCGACGGTGTGCGTGAAGACCGCGCCGCCGTCGAACACCTGCACGCGCGCATCGCTCGACCGGCACGACGTCACCCGCCAGCCGCTCGCGACCCACTCCGCCCACACGCGCTCGTATTCGGCGCGATCCTCGAGGCGACGCGGTTCGGGGTGAAACACGAACGTCGCGTCGGGCGCGAACGCCGCGAAGTAGCGCTCGGCGTCGGTAGCGGCGAACGCGTCGACGATCGCGGATGCCGCAGCCTCGACGGCGGCCGGCTCTGGTGTTGTCATGGTTTCTCCTTCGACGTCGGAACGGATGCCTCCGACCGCGGCGCCATCGCGCTCAGCAGCTCGTACACGACATGGCTGGCCGCCACCGCGGTGAGCTGGGCGTGGTCGTACGCGGGCGACACCTCGACCACGTCGGCTCCGACGATGCGCAGATCCACCAGGGACCGCAGCATCCGGAGCAGTTCACGACTCGTGAGACCGCCGGCCTCGGGGGTTCCGGTGCCTGGGGCATGCGCGGGATCGAGCACGTCGATGTCGATCGAGACGTACAGCGGCCTGTCGCCGACGCGGGCGCGGATGCGCGCGATCGCCGCAGGTATCCCGTGCTCTTCGATGAACTCGCTCGTGACGATCGCGAAGCCCAGCCGCGCGTCGTCTTCGAGGTCGCTCTTGGCGTAGAGCGGGCCGCGGATGCCGACGTGCATGCTCGCTGTGAGGTCGATGAGTCCCTCCTCCGACGCGCGGCGGAAAGGCGTGCCGTGAGTGGTCGGCGCGCCGAAGTAGGTGTCCCACGTGTCGAGGTGGGCGTCGAAGTGCAGCACCGCGACAGGTCCGTGCTCCGCGTGTACCGCGCGAAGCAGCGGCAGCGCGATGGTGTGGTCACCACCGATCACGACGAGCCGGTCGGCTCGGTCGCGGAGTTGCCGTGCGCCCGCTTCGATTTCGGAGACCGCCGTGGCGATGTCGAACGGATTGGCCACGATATCCCCGGCGTCTGCGACCTGTTGGGTGCCGAAGGGGAAGACGTCCTGCGCGGGGTTGTAGGGCCGCAGCAAACGGGACGCCTCGCGCACGTGCGCCGGGCCGAAGCGTGCTCCGGGCCTGTAACTGACGCCGCTGTCGAACGGCACCCCGGCGATCGCGACATCCGCCCGCTCAACCTCGTCGAGTCTCGGGAGACGGGCGAAGGTCGCGATGCCCGCGAACCGCGGGACGACGCTCGCATCGACAGGTCCGACCGGACCGTGGAGCTCCGCGGCTTCGGGCGGAACCGGGTTCTCGGCCGCGGCACGATCTTCGGGGTGTTGCATATTTGACAACCTTTGATACTCTGGAAGCAACCTTGTCGAGAAGCTACGCTCCGAAGCACCACCGCGTCAAGTAGGTCCGAGTCGAGAGGTCGCGATGCGCGCCATCCATCCCGAAGCAGACGCGAACGCGACACCGATCGGCGCGAAGCTACGGGCCGCGCGCACCAGCCAAGGGCTTTCGCTCGGCCAGCTCGCCGAGACCACCGGGCTGTCGAAGGGGTTCCTCAGCCGTGTCGAGCGTGATGAGACCTCGCCCAGCGTCGCGACGCTCGTGCAACTGTGCCAAGTGCTCTCGCTGCCGGTCGGAGCGCTGTTCGCAGAGCCGGACATTCAACGCGTGTCGTATGCTCAGGCGCCCCGTATCAACCTCGGCGGCGTGCACGCGGATGAGCGGCTGATGTCGCCCCGAAGCGAAGATCGCGTACAGCTTCTGCGATCCGAGCTCGAGCCCGATGCCCACGGCGGCTCGGATCTGTACACGATCAACTGCGACCTCGAGGTGTTGCACGTCCTCGCCGGCGTGGTGACGGTGAGGTTCACCGACCGCTCACTCACGCTCAGTGCCGGTGACGCGCTGACATTTCCCGGGCGAGAACCGCACACGTGGCATGTCGAGGGCGGGAATGCTGCGACCGTCGTCTGGGTCATCGTTCCAGCCCCGTGGAGCGGATCGGCCTGATCACCGTCGCCGCGTCCCCGCCAGTCGGCATCCACCTTCGTGAAGCAGGCACCGCAGTCAAGGGTCTGGGCGCGGTCGATCGCTTGCGATGAACTGATCGCGTGCCGGACCTCCTCGACGTGTCGGTCGTCATCCCCGTGAAAGACGACGACCGCGAGCTCGCCCGCTGCCTGCGAGCACTCGCCAGGCAGTCACGGCCAGCCGACGAGGTCATCGTGGTCGACAACGGATCGACAGATGCCTCGGCCGCCGTGGCGAGGGGGTTCGGCGCGCGTGTGGTCCGATGCGAGATCCCGGGCATCCCCGCCGCGAGCGCAGCAGGGTATGACGCCGCCACGGGAGAGATCATCCTGCGCCTCGACGCGGACTGCGTGCCGGACGAGGGATGGGTCGAGGCGATGACCGACGGATTCCGAGCGCGACCCGACGTGGTGGCCTTCACCGGACGCGCGCGGTTCATCGACGGACCCCGCCCGCTGCGCGGTCCGCTGGCCACCTTCTACCTCGGCGCCTACGCCGCCGTCATGGCGCCGACGCTCGGCCACCTGCCCTTGTTCGGCTCCAACATGGGGCTGCGCCGGGATGTGTGGCGGCGCATCAGTCGGTCCGTGCACAGACGAGACGCGAGTCTGCACGACGACATGGATCTGTCGTTCCACCTCGGCGAGCGCGGACGGATCGCGTACCTCCGCGGAACGGCCATGGGGATGTCGATGCGTCCCTTCGGCAGCGGACGCGCGTTCGCGCGTCGCACGGCGCGGGGGCTGCGAACGGTGCTGGTGCACTTCCCGCGGGACTTTCCGCCGGTGCGGTGGACACGACTCGCGCTACGCAGAACGGTCCTGCGTCACCTTCCGTGACTTCGGTGGGGCCGCTGTCTCCGTGTCAGGAACCGGCGCGAGCGGCGGTGATGTGCGTGTGCACGCACACCCACCGCGCGTCGCGAAGCGCAAAGACGTCGGTCGTCCACTCGTCCGCTTCGAAGGTGCGCCCGCCGAAGTGGGCGGTGTTCACCACGCGCGCGAGAACGACAGCGGTCCGGCCGTACACGCGGACCTCGATGTCGGCGGACGGTCGCATCATCGAGTGCGTGAGCTCACCGCTTCGCACGACCTCGAGGAAGCGGGCGCGAGTGGTCGGGCCGTCAGCGTCGATCAAGCGCCATTCCTCGCCGAGCAGCGCTCCGATGCGATCCGCGTCGTTCGACACGATCGCTTCGGCGAGCGCAGCGGATGCCTCGGCCACCGCCTCACTCTGGGACCGCCCGCCAGGGGTCTCAGCGGTATCCACCGTCACTCCGCACCCGCACGGGGAGCAAGGGCGCAACGGCCTCCCCCAGCACGTCCGCCAGCTCGGCGCTCATCTCGGCAGTCATATGGTGCGAGTCGCGGTACACCAGCGTGCTGCCGATGATCGGCGGGCACCAGTCGTCGTCACACAGGTACTCGTTCAAGTCGATGAGCGGGATGCCACGGCTCGCCGTCGCCGAGATCTGAGCCTCGCGCGCGGGCCCGTCCAACGCCCGGTCTCGTGGCTGGCCGCACGCTTCGGCTGACGAGAGGTTCGCCGACAGGCACGGCGCCGGGTCCTCGAGCATGTCCGGCGTGTCGGCGAGCACGACCGCCGGCGACTCGAGCGCATCGAGCGTGCGCCCCCACGCGGCATCCCACATGGCCGGCTCGTCCTTCACGTCTGGGGCCAGCTCCGCGTCCGAGAAGGTCGCGAGCAGCACCAGCACCGGCTGTGACTCGTTGATGCGATCGATCACCGCGTCGCGCCACTGCGGACACTGCGGGTACGGACTGCCCTGGCGCAGCGTCTCGATGTCGGCAGCCGGGCACGAGCTCTTGGTGTGCACCTCGACCGCATACCCGGCGTCTGCCGCGAAGCCCTCGACGGCGGGGAACCAGTGTGCCGCGTGCGAGTCGCCGAAGAGCACGATGCGCGGCGCCTCCGGGTCGCCGTAGACGCAGCCCTCGGCGTTGGTCACCCCCGTCCCCCGGTTGCAGCCGTCGTCATAGATCTCGGGAAGGCTTTCGCGCGCTTCGCGCAGTTCGGGCGCGAGGTTCTCGGGCACATAGGCGGTGCCGCGCGGCGAATCGACGATGACCGTCTCGGATACCGCCCGTTCGACGTTGAGCGGGCGCGCGTCCGCGAGGGCGTACGCACCGGTCGCGATCCCCAGGCAGGCCACCGACCCCGCCGCTGCGCCGACGAGCGTCAGCCGAGCGCGAGCCCGAGTGAGCACGGGGGCCTTGCGCACCGGGTCCTCTACGTACCGATACAGCAGCCACGCCGCAGGCACGCACGCCGCCGCGATCAGGAGCGTTGCCCACAGGGGCAGACGCCCCGCCATCGATGCCTCGGGCAGCACGAGGGCCGGCCAGTGCACGAGGTACAGCGAGTACGAGATCGCCCCCACGAACACCATCGCGCGCGTCGACAGCATGCGCGTGGGCCCGCCGGCCGTCTCGCCGGCGACGATGACGGCGGCCGTGCCCAGCACCGGAAGTGTCGCGGCGGCACCGGGAAAGAGCGTCTCACCCGAGAAGAAGACAACGGATGCCGCAACCGCAGCGATCCCCGCCCACCCGAGCGCCGGCGCGAAGCGCGCGGGCACGGCGCGTGCCCGATGCTGCAGGAGCACCGCCACGATGCCGCCGACGCCGAGTTCCCACGCGCGGGTCGGCAGTGAGAAGAATGCCCATGGCTGCGACTGGACCGTCAGCCACACGCACAGTGCGAACGAGGTCACGACGACGACGACCAGGACGCCGGTGAGGGCGCGCCGGGTGCGGACCAGCGCCCAGGTCAGGGCGAGCAGCGCCGGCCACAGCAGGTAGAACTGCTCCTCGATGCCCAACGACCAGTAGTGCTGGAACAGCGAAGGCGTCGACACCTCGGCGAGGTAGTCGGCGTCCGCCGCTGCGAAGAAGTAGTTCGGCACGTACAGCGCGGTGGCCACTGCCCCGGCCCACACGTCGCGCATCAGCAGCGGCGGGTACCAGATGAGCGCCGCGACCACCGACAGGATCAGCACCACGAACGACGCGGGAAGGATGCGACGGGCCCGGCGCGCATAGAACTCGCCGAACCGCAGCTTGCCGTGCCGCTGCAGCTGGTCGAGCAGGTGCGACGTGATCAGGAAGCCCGAGATGACGAAGAACACGTCGACCCCGACGTAGCCGCCCGGCACGAACGGCACACCGGCGTGGTACAGCAGCACCGCCCCGACCGCGACCGCGCGCAAGCCCTGGATGTCGGCCCGGAAGCCCGGGCGGACGGGCTGCGCTTGTCTTCGCTCCGTCACGCCAGCGACACTAGAGCCCCGAGGTGAATTCCGGGTACCCCTTGACGAGCGCCGGCCAGACCACCACGGCGGCGGTCAGCTCGTGGCATCCGGCTTCATGGCGGGGCACACCCCGCCCGGCTGCGTGGCGAGCGCGAAATGCCAGCGCTCGTTCGCGTAGGTCTGGCAGATGCCGTAGCGGGCGCCGTGCTCCATCAGCCACAACTGGGCGTCGAGAGGGACGATGTCGACCGCCTCGCCGGTGACGTGCTGGGACTTGTCGGGTGTGGCGACGAACTGGCCGGCGATCGCTTCGTCGCCATAGCGCTCGACGGCATCCTCGAGCAGCCACCGCTGGTATGCCTCGCTGCGCCAGCCGCTCGTCACCTGGAACGACGGGACGCCCTCGGCCGTGGCATCCGCCTGCGCCTGTCGCATCGCGGCGAGAAGCGCCGGGTCCAGTCGCGCGATCGCCGCGACGTGGTCGTCGGCCAGCGTGACGACCGTTCCCTCCGGGATGTGACCCGCTTCCGCGCTGAGCGCCGACGCGGTAGCCGCCGAAGCGGCATTGACCTGCGCGAGCACGGTGGCCAGGGCTGCGAGAAGCGTGACGACGCACACGCCGAGTGCGGCGAGGGTGAGGCGGCGCGCCCCGGACGGCTTCGGCCGGGTCGGCAGGACGGGGGCGGGCGAGTCGAGGACGGGATGCGGCATGCTTCTCATCCCACGCGTGCGCGCGTTGCCGCACCGTACGCGAAAACACATACCTCCGCGATATGCCCCGCCGCCTAGGCTGGGCGCATGCGCGTGCTGATCGTCGAGGACGAGCTGTACCTCGCCGAAGCGATCCGCGACGGATTGCGACTCGAGGCGATCGCGGCCGATATCGCAGGCGACGGCGACATGGCGCTCGAGCAGCTGTCGATCAACAGCTACGACGTCGTCGTGCTCGATCGCGACATTCCCGGGCCGAACGGCGATGCGATCGCCCGCCACCTCGCTGGGGAAGCGGAGAGCCCGCGGGTGCTGATGCTGACCGCCGCCGACCGCCTCGACGACAAGGCGAGCGGATTCGAGAGCGGCGCCGACGACTACCTGACCAAGCCGTTCGCGCTGCGCGAGCTCGTGCTGCGCCTGCGCGCCCTGGGCAGGCGCCCCGCGGCTGGGACGCCTCCGGTGGTCGAGTTCGCGGGCGTACAGCTGGACCGGTTCCGCCGCGAGGTGTTCCGCGACGGCCGGTACGTCGCCCTGACCCGCAAGCAGTTCGCGGTGCTCGATGTGCTCATGACCGCCGGCGGCGGGGTCGTGAGCGCCGAGGACCTGCTGGAGCGCGCGTGGGACGAGAACGCCGACCCGTTCACCAACGCCGTGCGCATCACGATCTCGACGCTGCGCAAGCGCCTCGGCGAACCGTGGGTGATCGAGACGGTCCCGGGCGTCGGGTATCGGATGAGCACGTGACCGGCGAAGGGTCCGGGCGGCCGCCGGGCCTCTCGGTGCGGATCAAGCTGGCACTGAGCTACGCGGCCTTCCTCGTCGCCGCCGGCATCGTGCTCTTCGCCGTCAGCTTCCTGCTGCTGACCCGGTTCGTCCCCGAGGGCGCGGTGTACGTCGTGGGCGGCGGGTGGGCTCCCAACCGCACCAATCTGCTCGAGGTGTTCGTGCGCTACACGTGGTGGGCGGTCGGCGGGCTCGTGGTCTTCGGCCTCGTTGGCGGGTGGCTGCTCGCCGGTGTGATGCTGCGACCCCTGGACCGCATCACCGATGTCGCCCGCCGCGCTCGCGACGGCCAGCTGGCGCAGCGGGTCGACCTCCCCGGGCCTCGCAACGAGCTCACCGAGCTCGCCGACACGTTCGACGCGATGCTCGACCGAGTGCAGCACACCATCGACGAAGAACGGCGTTTCGCCGCCAATGCCTCGCACGAACTGCGAACCCCTCACTCGATCATCCGGACCTTGGTGGAGGTCGCCCAGGCCGACCCCGAGGGCCGCGACGTCGATGTCGTGCTGCAGCGCATCGGCACGACCAACGACCGCGCGATCGCGATGACCGAGGCCCTGCTCCTGCTCGCCCGGGCCGGCAGGGGCTCGGCGCTGGAGACCGACTCGGTGGATCTCGCCGACGTCGTGGGCGGGTGTGTCGACGACGAGCGAGCGGATGCCGAGGCCCGCGGCATCCGTATCGACACGGCGCTGGCACCCACTGTCGTGACCGGCAACCGCGCGCTACTCAGACAATTGACCGCGAACCTCGTGCACAACGCGGTCGTGCACAACAGTGTTAGTCAGAACAGCGCCGGCCAGAACAGCGACGGCGGGTGGGTGCGCGTCTCGGTCTCGGCCTCGCCCGCCGCGCTCGTGGTCGCGAACAGCGGGGCGGTGCTCGACCGGAGCGTGCTGGCGACACTGACCGAGCCTTTCGTCCGCGCCGCCGGGCGCACCCGCAGCGGCGACGGCCGCGAAGGTGCGGGCTTGGGCCTTGCCATCGTCGCTTCCATCACGCGGGCCCATGGCGGATCGCTCGACCTCACGGCTCTTCCCGAGGGAGGGCTTCAGGCGCGCGTCACACTCCCGCGCTGACCCGCGTCTCGGCTCGTGTGCCCGTGCGGCGGTGGCGCGTGCGCGCCACGGCCGCGGCGATCAGCCGCGGGCCGGTGACCAGGAGCACCCCGATCCCCCCGCCGACGGTGTTCCACAGCACGTCGGCGCCGTCCGGCACGCGGCCGGGAATCGAGGCTTGCGCGTACTCGACCGTCGCAGAGAGCGCGAAACCGGCGAGGATCGCGATCGGCCACACGCGGCGGCTCAGCAGCAGGGCGATGGTGGCGCCGAGCGGCACGAACAGGATCATGTTGAGTACCCGGTCGGGGTTGCCCCACGAGATCCCCTGGACGACGGGTTCGGCGAACTCCGCGACGAGCCGCATGAAGGCCCCGCGAGCGGGAGCTGCGATCGACGGTGGTGCGAGCGTGAGGATCGTGATGACGCCGGCCACCAGCGCGGCGGCGAGGAGGCGGATGCCGCGGCGGCGGCTTGTCGTGATGTTGTCGGTCATGGCGGGCCCTTCTGGCCGGCGTCGGGTGCAGCCGGCCTGGGTTCAGTCCACGCGGTGCGATGTTGCGTCAGCGTATGCGCACCGCACGTGCGACCCTCGCGACGCGGCGCAGCCGGGATCACTCCGGGCGTACTGCGACGACGACCTTGCCCAGCGCCCTGCCCCCACCGTGCCAGGACAACGCGGCCGGCACGTCGTCCAGACCGAAGACCCGGTCGATTCGCACCCTGATCTCACGGCCCACACACTTCTGCGCGACCGAGGCGAGTGGGCGGGACCCTGGGGCACCATGAGCACTCCGCGGTGCGCGCCCGTCATCGCGCCCAGCAGCGGACCGTTCACCCTACGAATGCGCCCGACCGGGCGTCAGCCCGCCCGGGTGTCGTCTCATCCGCCGACCATCTCGGCGCTGCGGTCCCACAGCATCTTCGCCAGCGCGGGGTCGTCGGCGAGGCGATTCGTTCGTGCCACTCGATTGTTCGCGTAGAAGACTCCCGGCTGCCAGTCCACGCCCGGCTTGCCGAGGGCGAGCCACGTCAGCCGCGACCCGCCGACCTCGTTCGAGGCGAGGAACGGTTTGGTGAGCCTGCTGGTGTAGAACCAGCGCATCGCGCCGTGGGTTGCCCCGGCGAAGCCGCTCGCGATCACGCCCGGGTGAAACGCCACGGCATGGAGTCCGCCGTCCACGTATCGCCGATGCAGCTCTTTCGTGAACAGCACGTTGGCGAGCTTGCCGTTGCCGTACGCCGCGCCGGCGGAGTAGCGCCGCTCGCCCTGCAGATCGTCGATGTCGAAGCGCGCGAACCTGCGAGCCGCCTCACTCGATGTCTGGATCACCGACGCGCCGCTCGCGAGCAGGCGCTCAAGCAGCAGAGTGGTCAGCAGGAACGGGGCGAGATGGTTCACCTGGAACGTCGTCTCGAAGCCGTCGACGGTCATCTGGCGATCGGCGAAGATCCCGCCGGCGTTGTTCGCCAGCACGTCGATCCGCTCGTACCGGTCGAGCAAGGCTGCGGCGAGGGCCCGAACCTGGGCGAGGTCGCTGAAGTCGGCGGTGAACGAATCCGCGCCCAGGGCACGGGCCACAGCATCCGTCTTCGCCGGACTCCGCCCCACGACCACCACGCGCTCCCCCGCTTCGTGCAGCTGGCGCGCGGACGCCGCACCGATGCCGTCGCTCGCTCCGGTGATCACGATGGTGCGGGGCATCGGGCTCCTCGGGTCGTCGAGCTCCGGGCTATGGGTGCGTGGGGGGCACCGAGCAAGCCCGCCTCAGAGCGCGATCAGGCGTACGTTCTGGATCCTATTGTCGGCGACCTCAGCGGTCATCATCGTGTGCACGGGCTGCCTGCGGCGGTCGGTGGGCGAGCCCGGGTTGAGCAGGCGCATGCCCTGGGGCGTCGTCGTGTCCCACGGGATGTGGCTGTGGCCGAACACGAGCACGTCGATGCCGGGGAACGCGGCATCCATCCTCATCTCCCGACGGTCGGAAGGGCCCGTCTCGTGGACCACCGCGAACGGCACGCCATCGATCGTGCGCCGAGCGATCTCGGGCAGCCGCGCGCGAAGGTCTGCGCCGTCGTTGTTGCCGTAGACACCCAGCACCGGCGCGTGCTGTTCGAGCTCGTCGAGGACGGATGCTGAGACCCAGTCGCCGGCGTGGATGACGAGGTCCGCGGCATCCGCCTGGTGCAGAACCGCGTCGGGGAGGCACCTCGCGCGCCCGGGGATGTGCGTGTCGGAGATCAGCAGGAGCCGCGTCGTCATGCCCCGATTCTCGTCGCTGACAGCGCCGCGATGCGCCGTCAGCCTCGCCGAGACGAGGGCCGCACTATCGAGCGGCCCACCTTGAACACGACCACGGCGGTCAGCACCCAGGGACCGACGACCACGATCGGGTCGAGCCACGTGTGCTTGAGATCCACCCGCCCGCGGCGGAAGCGCGACGCGAACGGACGACGGCCGCGCTCGCCGAGCATGCCGGACTGGGTGATCGGGTCGTCCGGGTGCCGCGAGAAGAGCGACCTGGCGTGCGCGGTCACCGAGTCGACGCGGTCACCCACGATCAGCAGCAGCCAATGCGCCGCCTGTCCCTCGCTGTATCTGTCGTACGCGAATCGTCGCACGTGCCCCGCGAGGCCGTGAAGCGGCTGCGCCGTCCCGAAGACCGGCGTGAGGCGCTCATGCTCGACGGACTTCTCGCGTGCGCGACCCTGCCAATGCTGCTGTTCAGGCATCTGCCAGTGCGCACCGGTCACCAAGCCAGGCTGTTCGCGCGGGAACGCTGGTCGATCGGCGGGGTTGAGGTCGGCGCCCCAGCCCGGGATGCGGGCACGAAGCTCATCGACGGCCGGGGTGCGCCCGGGCTTGTCGGCGGTGTACGGCATGGCCTTCTCCTTCGGAATCGTCATGGGCCGTCGTCAGGCAGCCGGCGTGATGACCGGCTTGATGATGTCGTCGAGCTTCGACGAGAAGACGTGATAGCCCTCGGCGATCTCGTCGAGCGGGAAGCGGTGGGTGATCAACTCGCTGGGCTTCACGTACCCGGCACGGATGTGCTCGAGCAGGCGCGGCCACTGCCGCTTGACCGGCGCCTGATTCATCCGCAGGGTCAGCCCCTTGTTCATCGCATCACCGAACTTCACGGCGCTGAACATCGGACCGTAGGCGCCCATCACCGACACGGTCCCGCCCTTGCGCACCGCGTCGATCGCCCAGTTCAGCGCAACGGGCGAGCCTCCTTGCAGCTTGAACTTCGCCGAACTCACGTGCTGGAGCACATGCCCGTCGGCCTCTGCACCGACCGCGTCGATCGCGGCATCCGCTCCCAGTCCGTCGGTCATCTTCTTGAGCTCGCGCACGACGTCGCCCACCTGGCCGAACGCCACCGTCTCGGCGAACGCGAACTCCTCGGCCTTGCGCAGGCGGTAGTCGAGATGATCGACGACGATGACGCGCCCCGCACCCATCAGCCAGCACGACCGCGCCGCCGCAAGACCGACCGGACCCGCCCCGAACACGACCACCGTGTCACCTTCGACGATGTCGGCGAGCTGCGCCCCGAAGTATCCCGTGGCGAACGCGTCGGTCAGCATCAGCGCGTCCTCGCCTGCGATGTCGGCGGGGATGAGGGAAGGCCCCACGTCCGCGAACGGCACCCGCACGAGCTCGGCCTGCCCGCCGTCATACCCGCCTGCGGAGTGCGAGTACCCGTAGATACCGCCGATCGCGGTCGCATTGGGGTTCACGTTGTGACAGTTCGAGAAGAGACCTCGGGCGCAGAAGAAGCACGAGCCGCAATAGATGTTGAACGGCACCATCACCCGGTCGCCGACGGTCAGGGTCTGCACCGAGCCGCCGACCTGCTCGACCGTGCCGATGAACTCATGGCCGAACGTATGCCCGATCCGGGTGTCGGGCATCATGCCGTGGTACAGGTGCAGGTCCGACCCGCAGATCGCCGCGAGCTCGACCCGCACCACCGCGTCGTTCGGGTGCTCGATCTTCGGCTCGGGCTTGCTCTCGACGCGGAGCTTGTACGGTCCGCGGTACGTCATCGCCTTCATTCGCTCCTCCAAGGGTGTCCCCGACACCTTCGTCGCACGATCTCAGATCGAGGAGGGGGTTGCGCCCGGCGCCATGACCTGTCACGGTCCGCCCTTCCTCCCCAGGCCCTGCCCGGGCCCCGCTATCCCCAGATCGCAGCGCACAGCGGAATCGCCCTGTCACGGACTCCTATCGTCGACGCATGCGCTCCCCCTCCCTCCGGCAGGTCATCCCGCTCCGCCTCTCCCTCCTCGGCACCAACCCGGGGATCTGGCGCGAAGTCATCGTCGACGCCGACCTGACACTCGAAGAACTGCGGCAGGTCGTGCAGTCGGTGTTCGACGGCTTCCCCTGCCGCCACCACCTGTTCACGGACACGCTCGAAAGTCCCCATTGGTCGCACGACCGGCGACGATGGGGCGACCGCTGGACGATGATCGACTTTCGCGACCCGACGGTCATCGACGCGGCCACCGCACGCGTCGGCAGCGCGTTTCGCGGCAGCGCGCCGATCTTCTTCACCCACACATGCGATGCCAGCTGGATGGTCGAGATCGTGGCCGCGGCGGATGAGATGTCGATGGCGTCCGAGCCGCGCGCCGGGGTGGTCTCCGGCGAGGGGCGATCCCCCTTCTCCTGCGCCCGAGGACCCTACGAACACGAAGTCCTGACGGCCATGCTGAACGATCCGGGCGATCCGCGGCACGACGCTGTGCGCACGCGCATCCAGCAGACCGTCGGACCGTGGGGCTCCTACGATCCCGACGTGTTCGACCTGGGAGCCGCCCAGCGCGCCCTCGAGCAGTCGTTCGTCACCGAGCGAGCATCGGCGCGTGAGACCGGGATCCTCGCCTCTGTCGTGAACGACCTCCCTCGCCTGGCACAAACCGGCCTGCGCGCACACCTCGAAGCCTGTGCGCTCGACCTGCCGGTCGTGGTGACCGCAGACGAAGCCGCCGACGTGACGCGGCACTTCCACTGGCTGATAGATCGGGCCGACCGTGGGGACGTCCTGCTCGAAAAGGGAGAAGTCAGCCCTGCGTTCCTCGCCGAAGGCGCCGCCGAGCTGGACTGCCACAAGGATCACGTGCAGCTTCTGGTGCGCGCGGCACGTCAGATGCGCCTCCTCTACCGACGCACGGGCAAGCTCCTTGCCAAGAGGGCCATCGTGACCGCCGCCTCGTCGCCGACCAAGCTCTGGGCAGTCCTCGCCGACTCGGTCACCTCCTTCTCGATCGTCGACCGCAGAGCAGGCCAGCTCTTCCTCATGGCGATCGCCGACGGCAGCCTGCGCGAAGCGGGCGCAGGGCTCGAGCGCGCGGGTCAGACCCTCATCCTCACCGAGAACACCCGGCAGGCGAAGTGGCACGATCACCGCTACGGCGGCTATGGCTACAGCGGCGACCGTGCGTACCGCGATGCCGACTGCGGGGGCCTGTGCGACTGCCCGCAGCTGGATGGCGCCACATGGCACGACGTCGTCGCGGCAGCGATCCGGGATGCCGCGAAGGCTGCCGCGAGCGGGGGCGCCGTGGCCGTCGCCGCCGCCATGAGCCGCGACGACCTGCTCGAGGCCGGGGTGCAGTCCGAGTGGGTCTGTGCGAGCGCGGGGCCTGCCTACGCAGACGACGCCTGGATGTCGCCCCACGATGACCGATGGGTGATGCCCGCGCCCGTGCCGACGCTGCTGCACGGTGCCGAGCCGCTTATCGAGGTGCTGTCACTCCTCGGGCTCGGGCGTCTGGACGACGGCGGGTGGGTCGTGCCGCCGACCCTTCGGGAGTTCGCTCGCTCCGCTCTACAGACCGCGGCCTCGCGCTCATCCAGTCACCACTACTGAGATGGAAGGCCGCCGGTATACTCAGGGTATGACTACCACGATCAAGGTGAGCGATGAGCTCCGTGATCGACTGAAGGCGCAGGCGTCTGGGGCCGGCCGTACACTGGGCGCACACCTCGCGGTACTCGCCGACGCCGAGGACCGCCGACGCCGCCTGGCCGCCCTAAAGGAGGCGATCGACAGATCACCTTCAAACGTGGGCATCAGTCATGCCTCGGAGTCCGCTCTGTGGGAGGCGACCGAGTTGACCGACGCGTCGCGTGGCTGATCAGGACCTCGGACCGGGCGCGGTCGCATGGGCCTCGCTCGAGCCGACACGCGGACGCGAACAGAGCGGCCACAGGCCGGTACTGGTCATCGCGTCGGACGGCTACCTCGACGCCGTCACCACGCTCGTCATCGCCTTACCGATCACCGGCGTCGATCGGGGCTGGCCGAATCATGTGCGTGTGGACGGACCGAGCGGGCTCGACAGGCCCTCCTGGGTGATGACGGAGCAGCCGCGCACGCTGGCTCGCGAGAGACTCACCGGCGTCTCCGGGCGCGTCGATGAGAGCTGTCTGCGCGGAGTGCGCATGTGGCTCCGCGACTTCCTCGACATCTAGCGAACCACCGATCGCCGAACTCAAAGCGCGTTCCCAGGTTCGCGGGACCAAATGGGAAGCGGCATCCGTTCTCTCCCTATGACGCCGCAGCCAGCGTCGTCGCCCGAGGAGGAAACCCCAGTGAAGAGCACCGACTATCGCACGACGCCCGAGGCGCTGAGCCGCCTCACCGACCTGCAGTACACCGTGACCCAGCAGGACGGCACCGAACCGCCCTTCCGCAACGCGTACTGGAACAACCACGAGCCAGGAATCTACGTCGACGTCGTCTCCGGTCAGCCCCTGTTCTCGTCGACCGACAAGTACGAGAGCGGAACCGGCTGGCCCAGCTTCACCAAGCCGATCGACTCCGAGGCCGTGACGACGAGGACCGACTGGGAGCTGCTGATGCCCCGCACCGAGGTGCGCTCGTCGGCAGCCGACAGCCACCTCGGCCACGTCTTCCACGACGGACCACGGGATGCCGGAGGCTTGCGCTACTGCATGAACTCCGCCGCCCTGCGCTTCATCCCCGCGACCGACCTCGTCACCGAGGGATACGGTGAATACCGCGGACTCTTCGAGCCCACCACGAACGACCAGGAGCACGCATCATGACGAGTGGACCCACCGACACCGGAGCCATCACCCAGAACCCCGACACCGAGACGGCCGTCCTCGCCGGTGGCTGTTTCTGGGGCATGGAGGACCTCATCCGACGCCAGCCCGGCGTGCTCGACACGCGCGTGGGCTACACCGGCGGCGAGAACGACCACGCGACGTACCGCAACCACCCCGGCCACGCCGAGGCGGTCGAGATCGTGTTCGACCCGACCGAGACGTCGTACCGCGACATCCTGGCGTTCTTCTTCCAGATCCACGACCCGTCGACCCTGAACCGTCAGGGCAATGACATCGGATCGAGTTACCGTTCAGCGATCTTCCCGCTCTCACCCGAGCAGGAGCGCGTGGCTCGCGACACCATCGCCGACGTCGACGCATCGGGACTGTGGCCGGGCAAGGCGGTCACCACGATCGAGCCCGCCGGCCCATTCTGGGAGGCCGAGCCCGAGCACCAGGACTACCTCATCACCTACCCCAACGGCTACACGTGCCACTTCCCGCGCGCGGGCTGGGTGCTGCCCAAGCGCCAGGGCGCCTCCGCCTCGGCATAGCCACGGACGAGAACGGATGCCGCGACCCCACCGGGTCGCGGCATCCGTTTCGGTTCACGGAGTCAGCTTCTCGGGGTCAACCCCCTACCGTCGCTCTCCGGACGCAGCTGTACTGCTGGCATGACAGACGCGACGCTGCCTCCTCAAGAGCCCGGCCCCGAACCCGATACGACGACGGCGGCCGAGTCGGACCATCCTGACGACGAGATCGAGCCCGAGGACGAGCCTCCGATCATCGAGGGCGACGATGTCGAGGACCTACCGATCTGACACGACCCGAGCCCCCTCGTCCCGTCACCCGTCACCCGTCACCCGTCACCCGTTGATGATCGTGCTGAAGGCGAGCACGATGATGAGGGCGTTCAAGAAGAAGCTGACCGTGGTGTGCCACACGACGGTCCACCGCATGCGGCTCGTCATGACCTGCACGTCTGACACCGAGAACGCCGTGGCGTTCGTGAAAGAGAAGTAGACGAAGTCCACCAACCGCGGGCTGTCGGTTCCTGGGAACACCAGCGGCGGCGGCGCCTCGGCGGCCACCTCCCGGCGGTACCGGCGGTCGTAGATGCGCGCGAACCCCCAGTGGAACAGGGCCCACGACAGCAGCATCGCCCACACCGCGACCGGCTCCACCCAGCCGGCATACGCCGGGTCATCTCTCAGCAGCAGAATCTCGCTGACGGCAACGACTCCCACGAAGCTCGCGATGAAGGTGGCGAGAGTGGTGAGAATCGCCACGGCAGGATGCAGCTCGACCGTTCGCAGCCACCGCGGCGCCCTCTCGGGACCGCGACGCACACCCACGCCGACGACGAAGACGCACGCGACCCAGTACGCGCTGCCGAGCACACACCACCAAGCCAGCAAGCCGATGATCGTGCCATCGTCATCGAACCAGACGAGCATTCCGCCGAGCACGATGAGTCCGAGCTGGACCAGCCCATCGATCACCCGCACCAGCATCGCTGCGATCACGCATGGCCTCCGATCCCCTGAAGCCACACGTTAGCCGGTAGCCCTCGCGATCAGGCTTCGTCGGTCGTCTCGGATTGGCCGTGCGACGACGACTCCGCCTTCTCGCCACCGGCCTCGAGCACGTCACCGGCGGGCAGCTCCTGATGTCCTCCGAACTGCAGACGCATCGCCGACAGGACCTGGTTCGCGAACTGGTCCTCACCGCGGGACGCGAACCGCTCGAAGAGAGACGCCGCGAGGACCGGCGCGGGAACGCCGATGTCGACCGCCGCCTTGACCGTCCACCGGCCCTCACCCGAGTCCGAGACGCGACCCGCGAGGCCGTCCAGCGTCGGATTCTCGTGCAGAGCCGCCGCGGTCAGATCGAGCAGCCACGAGGAGATCACCGAGCCGCGACGCCACAGCTCCGCCACCTTCGAGCTGTCTATCGTGAACTGGTAGAACTCCGGCTCCTCCAGCGGCGCGATCTCAGCCGAGTGCTCGGCCTGCTCGATGCCGGCGTCAGCGTGCTCCAGGATGTTGAAACCCTCGGCGAGTGAGGCCATGATGCCGTACTCGATACCGTTGTGCACCATCTTCACGAAGTGACCCGCACCCGATGACCCGCAGTGAAGATACCCCTGTTCCTCGGGTGCAGGATCGCCCGAGCGACCGGGGGTGCGCGGTGCCTCACCGGCTCCGGGGGCGATGGATCTGAGGATCGGCTCGATGCGCCGGAACGCGTCCTCGGGGCCCCCGACCATGAGGCAGTAGCCGCGTTCGAGCCCGAAGACGCCGCCGCTCGTTCCGATATCGACGTACCGGATTCCGGTGTCCTTCAGCTTGGCCGCGCGGCGGACGTCGTCGCGGTAGTTCGAGTTGCCGCCGTCGATGATGATGTCGCCCGGTTCCAGAAGCGCAGCCACCTCGTCCACCACCTTGCCGGTGAGTCCCGCGGGGATCATGAGCCAGATGGCGCGCGGAGCCTCGAGCTTCGAGGCCATATCGGCCAGACTGGCCGCACCGACGGCACCCTCACCGGCGAGCGTGGTCACGGCTTTCGGATTCACATCGAAAACGACGCAATCGTGCCCATCGCGCATAAGCCGGCGCACGATGTTGGCGCCCATCCGGCCGAGTCCCACCATTCCCAGTTGCATGTCGTCGCTCCTCGTCTCGATCCGCTCGGAGGGTCGCGTCCGTCGTCAGACACGCCCGGTCGCAGTCTAGGGAGCCGGGACGGCCGGGCGGGAGGGGTTGCCGCCGCTGCGTGGGAGGCGACGACTCGCGACCCGGGGCTACAAGCCCCGTCGATCCCCGAAGCCGGCGAACACCGCGTGCAGGAAGGGCACCGCCGACACCACCATGAGCGCCACTCCCCAGACCGGATCCTCCGGGCGGAGCACCGCTCCGCCGATGAAGAGACCCGCGAACAGAACGGCCGAGACGGCGCGACGCGCGAGCCGCTCGAGACGTCTCGCGCGCTGATCCAGCCGCGGCGAATCGATGGAGAGGCGGCCCTCTTCGGCGCGTGTGACGAAGTCGTCGAGGCGGCGAGGCAGCCGGGCCGCGATCGCGGCGATCGAGAGGGCTTCTCGTGCGACGGCCGACACCGCATTGCCCCGTTCGCCGCGGATCAGCTGGTCCGCGTACGGCTCGACGGCGTCCCACATGTTGAACTCGGGCTCGAGCGAGCTGCACAGCCCCGAGGTGAGTGAGACCGCCCGCACGATGAGCAGGAAGTTCTCGGGCAGCTGGAACGGCAGTGACCGGATCACGTCGCCGAACTCCGTCGCGAAGTCCTGGAACTCTCTCGGGTCGACCCGCTGGAGTTCCGCGAAGCCCATGCCGCCAAAACGCGCGAAGAGCGCGGTCATCGCCCGCTCCAGCTCGACGGTGTCGGCGGAGGGAAGGAGGACACCGACATCGCGGATGCTGTCGACCAGCTGCTTGCCGTTGCGGGAGGCGACCGCGATCACCAGCTGCTGCAGATCCCGGCGCAGCCGGTCGGGAACCTCCCCCATCATCCCGAAATCGACGAACGTCAGCCGGAAGGCCCGCTCCTGCTCCGGCGTCGGTGTGACGAAGATGTTGCCCGGATGCGGGTCGGCATGGAAGTAGCCGTCGCGAAAGAGCTGGTCGAACATCACGTTCGCGAACTCGGAGGCAACCTCGGCGGGGTCGATACCCGCCTCCCGCAGACCGGCGACATCGTTGATCTTGATCGCCGAGACATCCGACAGCGTGAGCACTCGCCCCGTCGCGCGCTCCCACGCGACCTCGGGAACGCCCACGCGCGGGTCATTGCGGAAATTGTCGGCGAACCTCGCCGCGTTGGCCGCCTCGTGCAGGTAGTCGATCTCCTCGCGACTGGTCTGCGCGAACTCCTCGATGAGCGCCGGCAGATCGACGTGGTCGGCGACTATCCGCACCCGACTGAGCCATCCGGCGACTTTACGCAGGGCCGCCAGGTCGACCGCGACGATCTCGTCGATGCCGGGTCGCTGGATCTTGACCACGACGTCGGCGAAGCCGGTGTCTGCCGCGCCGGCGTCGGTCAGCCGGGCGCGATGCGCCTGGCCGAGGGATGCCGCAGCCAGGGGCGCCGGGTCGACCCATGCGAAAGCGACCTCGAGCGGCAGCCCCAGCTCGGCTTCGGCGAGCACGCGGATCGACGCGAAATCGACCGGAGGCACTTCGTCCTGCAGCCCCTCGAGCTCCTTCGTGATCTCGGGCGGGAGCACATCGAGCCGGGACGACATGAACTGTCCCACCTTGATCATCAGCCCGCCGAGCGAGACGGCGAGGCCGTGGAAATTTCGCGCGATCGTCTGAAGGCGCGCCGCTCGGCCGCGTGCCGCGAATCGCGCCAGCCCGATCCGGGGCAGGAAGAGCTCGAACCACCACGCCTGCGCGATGTACCGGGCAGCGAAACGAAGGATGCGGCGGTAGCGGGCGCGCGAAGCTGCGGCGTCGGCCATCGAATCTCCCTGATCCCGACGCTCGGCGCCGGCGCTGGCTCAGCCCTCGGTCAGTCCTGCGCGAGGATCGAGAAGAGCTTACGACGGGCCTCGTCGAGCACGTCGACCGCCTGCTGCACCTGTTCGGGTGAACCGCTGCTGGCCACCTGCGCGGCCGCCTGCGCCAGCTTCGCGCCGGCCTTGGGCAGCGCGGTCGCACGAGCGGCCTCTCGTGCGCCCGGCGACTCCCACGGCGCGGAGCGCTCTTCGCTGGCGTCGACGGCCTCGCGTCCCGCGTCGGTCAGCGAGTACGTCTTCCTACCGGCAGACTCCGTCGCACTGATGAGACCCTCGTCGGCGAGCAGCTGGAGCGTCGGATACACCGAGCCGGGGCTCGGCTTCCAGCTTCCGCCACTGCGCTCCTCGATCTCGTGGATGATCTGATACCCGTGCATGGGCTTCTCGGCGAGCAGCGATAGAACCGCCGCGCGCACGTCTCCACGCGCCATCCTGGGCGGGGTGAAGCGCTGCTCGAATGCCTCGCGCAATTGATCCACGGCGTCCCAGATCCCTCCGCCTGCAGGGCTGGAGCCCTGACCGGACGGCCGGGCGCCGAACGCTCCTCCGAAGTCGAAACCGTTCATGATGACCTCCTCGTATCGATGAGCGATACCTTGGCGATACTCAACGATATATCGTTAACGCTCATCTCACCAGGGCCACTCTCCCCGCCCAGCGCGATATCCGTCTCTGCAGTCGGTGTCAACCGGCGGAGCCACCTCGCCGCCCCCGACTAGCGTGAGAGCGAGCCGTCGAGGAGACGACGTGACCCGCACCGCATCACTGACGAGGATTTCGACGGTATCGGTCGTGATCCCGGTGAAGGATGACGACCGCGAGCTCGGGCGATGCCTTCGCGGCCTGTCGCTGCAGACCCTGAAGCCCGACGAGATCGTCGTGGTCGACAACGGATCGTCGGATGCGGCGGCCAGCGATGCCGGCCATGACGCAGCGACCGGGAACTCTTCCTCCGGCTCGACAGGGAGCGCGCCATGACTTTGCCGCTGATCGGGCCGATCGCCCCGCCGGGCCTGCACGTGATGACGTTCAACATCCGCCGCCGCATGGACGGTCTCGCGTGGCGACGCGCCGACCGCTGGCGCCATCGGCTGCCCGCGGTTCGCGCGCTGCTCGCAAGCGAACAGCCGACGCTCCTCGGGGTGCAGGAGGCGATGCCCGATCAGGCCGACGACGTGCTCGCCGCCCTCGGCCGGCGTTATCGTTTCGTCGGTCATGGACGAGGCGCCCGACGAACGGGCGAAGGGTGCCCGCTGTACTTCGACAGCGGGCGTCTCGAACTGCTCGAGTGGGAGCAGATCGCGCTGTCGGACCACCCGCACCATGCGGGGTCGCGCTCGTGGGGCAACCTCATCCCTCGCGTCGCCGTCACCGCCCGCTTCCGCGATCGATCGACCAACTCGCCGTTCCTCGCACTGAATACGCATCTCGATCCGTTCTCTCGACGCTCGCGCCTCCGCGCGGTCGACGCGCTGCGCGCGCTCATCGGGGACGGTCCCGCGATCCTGACGGGCGACCTCAACGCCCGTGAAGGGTCGCGGACCCTGCGGGAACTCCTCTCCGATGGTTCGCTCAAGGACGCCTGGGCTACGGCCGCGCGCCGCGTCGGGGCATCCGTCGGCACGTTCCCGAACTATCGACCGGCGCGCGCCGGCGCACACCGCATCGACTGGATCATCGTGACGCCGGACGTCGGCGTGGAGAGGGCCGGAATCAACGCGCGTCGCTTCGACGGCCGCTGGCCGTCCGACCATCTCCCGGTCCAGGCCGTCGTACGACTTGACGGCGAGGGGCGGTCGGCGTGATCGCGACCTTCCTGCGGCCGCCCTCGGGCATCGGCGAATGGCTCGCCGATGCCGTACGGGCTCTCGGTGTGGCAAGCGTCGTCGCCGCGTTCACGTGGTGGACCGTGACGGATGCCGGCATTCTCGCGCTCACTCTCCCGGCACTCGTCCTGCCCCGCTTCGTCGGCGTGCGACCGGGATTCGATGTCATCTTCGGCGTCACGGTCCTGGTCGCCGCCTGGAGCAACCTCCTCGGCCTCTATCGCACCTGGTCGGGCTGGGATCTCGCCGTCCACTTCGTGTGCACGGGGGTGTTCGCGGCCATGCTCTACCTGCTGCTCGCCCGACTCGATGTCGTTCCCGCGCCGCGCGAGCCCGATTCGAGGCGGCGCACGCCGATCGTCATCGTGGCGGCGCTCGGACTCGCGATCAGCGCCGTCTGGGAGATGGTCGAGTGGGCGGGCAAGACCTTCGTCACCGATGAGATCTTCGTCACGTATCAGGACACGATCGGCGACATGGCCGTCGGCGGGCTGGGCGCGGTCGCAGCGGGCGTCACCGTCGCGATCGTGCGCCTCGAAAAGGGCCGCTGAATCCCGGACCGAGGACAACCCCCCTATCGCTCGGCAGAAGGCAGCGGGTACGGTCAGGACGCGGCATCGGCTACGGGCTGACGCAGGATCGTGCGCAGCTTGGACGGATCGGTGCGCCGGATATCGCTGAGGTAGATCTCATGGTGCTTGCCGGTCATGCGCAGCCCCTGCGAGGGAATGAAGCGGTCGTGCAGGTCGGCGAGCACCGGCCCCTCCTCGTCGAACGGGCCGACATGGAGCGTCTGCACGCAACGCCCTTCGTCGAGCGTGCCCAGTCGGATGCGGTCGATGACCGGCGCCTCCCCCGCCGCCGCGACCGCGCGGGCGAAGAGCTCGTCGGTGATCCAGTCGGGCACCATGTTCAGTGCCGTCCAGTCCCACTTCGACTTGTCGCGATCGGACGTGAACGAGCTCATGTCGTCGGACCACCAGACCGCTTCCAGCGGCATGACGACGTAGTCCCGGTCGAGCTCCCTCTTGCTGAGGAATTTGAGCTTGTACGCGACCGGGAAGATCGTCGAGATGGCGTCGCCGTACGCCTGGGTGTTCGGGTCGCCGTGGCCGTCGATCATCAGGTAGCGAAGCGGTGGAACTTCGATGATGTCGAATACGCCCCGCCGAGCCGAGTACGCGGCGATCTCCTTCTTGAAGTCGATTTTCATGCCCGGAGACTATTGCCTCATGCGGACTGCAGCTGTCCGCGAACGATCGAGTCACCAGAATGCGCGGGATCACCGTCGAGTGGCTCGAACGAGATGTCGACCAGGTCGTACTCCTCGAGGTCGACGCCGTCCGGGATCGGAAAAGTGCCCGACCTCCCCTCCAGAAGACCCAAGCTGATCAGCGCCGCCCCGTCGTTTCGGATCAGCCAGACCTCGCGGTAGGCATCCGCCTCGGAGGCTCCCTCGAGGGTCACGCTGAGGGTGCGGCTGCCGTCGCGACTAAGGTCCACCTCTGCCGTACCCTCGGCTCGGGGGTGAGACGGGAACGCGTCGAGCGAGGCGGCGGCGACGACGGTGGGCGCGAGGCTCGCCGAGATGCCCGCCCACACGCCCACCCCGACGACGGCGATGAGGGCGAGGGATGCCGCGAGCACCCAGATCGACCGCATTCGCGGTTGACGCGCGCGGGCAACAGGATCCGTCGACCCGGCCTCCTCATGCGCGACCGACACGTGTTGGACGGGCGTGCCCGGCGCTCCGGCGGGCTCGTCGGCGCCGACGGGCGCGAGCGGGTCTGCCGCGACGTCGGCGCCAAGGGCGAGGTCTTGGTGGATGCGATCCCACACACGCGCCGAGGGCGATTCGAGCGCCGCCTCGTCGATGGTCGACCGGGCGACGGTCGCGGCGTGCGACATCTCGGCGACCTCCGCCGTGCAGGCGGGGCACGACGCGAGGTGCGAGCGCTCCTCGGCGGAGGCGACGGCCTCACCCATGGCGACCAGCGCGAGCTGCTCGGGGTCAAGGTGTGACACGGGTCACCTCCAATCGGTCGCGCATGCGGATGAGACTTCGCCGGATATGGCTCTTCACGGTACCCAGCGGCATCCCGAGTCGCCTCGATATCTCGTCGTGCGTCAGATCGTCGTAGAAGGCGAGCCGCATGACGGTCCGGGCGTCCGGCTCGAGCTGCTGGAGCTCGTTGGCGACGAGCAGTGTCTCGGAAAGGTCCGGCGCGTCCCGGACGAGATCGTCGGGCCGCGTGAGGCGCTCCATCTCGGCCTGGAGCGCACGCACCTTGGCTCGGGACTCGTGGGTGTCGGCGATCCGATGCCGTGCGATCGCGACGAGCCAGGTCGACAACCGCGCTTTGGCCGGGTCGTACGACGCACGGGACGTCCACGCAGACACGAAGGTGCGCTGGGTGACGTCCTCGGCATCCCCTCGGTCACCGAGCGAGCGGAGTGCCAGCGTGAACACCACGGGCGCCCACCGCCGGTACACCTCCGCGAGCGCGGATTCGTCCCCCGCCTGGAAGCGCGCGTTCAGCTGCGCCTCTGCGTCGGAGTCGGTATCCGTTTCCACGCTGTCCTCGCTTCCGGGCATCATTGCTGTCGTGCGATCGCGACGACGTTATCGCGGTATCGGCCCGTGGTGGGATCGAACGGGCCCCCGCACGTGATGATCACGAGCGTCGGCGCTCCGTCCCGGGCGAACAGCTCTGCGGTCGGCAGCGCGGTCTTGTCGTAGAAGGTGAGCGACTCCACCACGTAGCCACGCGATGACCCGTCGGCGGCCTCGATCGACAAGGTGGCACCGGGGCCCAGTTCACGCAGTCGTGCGAGCGGCCCGATCGGGTAGTCGGGAGCGTCGACGTGGGCGGCGAGCATGAGGTTGCCCGCCTCGCTTCGCGCATCCGGCCCGTACCGGTACCAGCCCGCCACGGCCGGGTCGACCGGCAGTTCCATCTGACCGCTGGGCTCGATCCCGACGTCGGTCACCGGCATGTCGATACCGAGCGCATCGATGCGCAACCGCACGGGAGGCACCGCAGCCGCCGGCGCCGACAGTGCGCTCGACTGAACGGGCACGTCGATCGTCGGCGTCGGCGCGGCGGGTGAGGTGGGAGCGGAAGGAGACGCCGTCGCGATGCGACTGGGGGTGGGCGTCGCGTCTCCCGCCCCCACCGGTGTGCAGGCGACGAGGCACGCCGCGAGAACCGTTCCGGCGAGAGCGCAGACCATCGGCTGCTCCCTCCGGAGGCTTCGCGACGTGCCCCGCGCCATCAGTGCGAAGCCCCCTGCCGAGCCCGCACGAGGGTGACGGCTCCGACGGTCACCGCGATCGCCAGCACCCCGGCGCCCGCGATCATCAGGAACGTGGTCGACGCGTCGCGCTGCGCGAGGTAGCCGGCCGATCCGGACGGCACGCCGTCAGGGCTGGAGTGCAGGCCGGTGACGGTCTGCGCCGCGATCGCGAGGTTGCCGTCCTCGGCGCTTCCCCACGCGTACACGATCGTCAGGACGCCGTCCTGGATCTGCACGTCTGTCGGGCCGAGCACCGGTTCGGTGGTTCCCGCGAGCGCGACGGCGGCCGAGACCGTGCCGGCCGGCAGGTTCAGCGTGGCCTCGTTCGGGTTCGTGAGCCCCTCGACGACCGGCGATCCGCCGGCGAGCACGTCCACCGCGGGAGCGGCGGCGACATGGCGGACCGTGAGCCGGCCCTCACCGGCAGCCGTGGTCGCGGTGTCGTTGGTGAAAAGGTTCAGTCCCGGTTCACCGGCTTCGGTCAGGTGCGCGACGGCCGTGTAGTTCGAGCCCGCCGCGAGCGTGAGCGTGGCGGGCCCGAGCACCGGAGAACTCGCGTCCGCGGCATCCGTCGCCGTCAGAGCGACTTCGTAGTCGCCGGCCGGGAGTTCGAGGGGACCGGCGAGGTCTCCCGGCTGGAAGTCGTCGAGAGTGAGCTCGCCGTTGACATAGACGTCGACGGGTGTGTCGGGGATGCCGTGGAGCACCGAGAGCTGCGCGGATCCGTTCGTGTCGGCCGATGCCGGCATCGCGAACCCGAGAGCCGCGATGATGCCGACGGCGAGACCGGCGGCTGCTGTCTTTCGCACTGTCTTCCTCCTCATGATGGGGGCGGTCCATCACCACCCCATGACAGTGCTTTCCGGTGCGGGACGGGATTCGGATGCAGTTGCATGGAAATCTCTTCGACGGCCCGGTCCGCGGGCGGACCCTGTCAAGGCCCTCCCCGCACCGCCGAGTCGTGCGTAGCCTGCCGGTGTCGATGCAAATGTCGATCACGAGAGGAATGCCATGCTTCGTGCACTCGCCCTCAACTGCACGCTCAAACCGTCCCCCGCCGCCTCCAGCTCGGAACTGATGGCGCAGCAGGTGCTCGACGCCCTGGCCGGCCACGGCGTCGCCGGAGAACAGTTCCGCGTCGTCGACTTCGACGTCAAGCCGGGAATCCAGGCCGACATGGGCGATGGTGATGAGTGGCCGCGCATCAGGGAGGAGGTCATGGCGGCCGACATCCTCGTCCTCGCCACACCCACCTGGATGGGCCACATGTCCAGCGTCGCACAGCGCGTGCTCGAGCGGCTCGACGCGGAACTGTCCGAGACGGATGACGAGGGGCGGGTCGTTCTGGCCGGCAAGGTCGCCGTGACCGTCGTGCTGGGCAACGAGGACGGCGCCCACGCCATCACCGCCGACCTGTATCAGGCTCTCGGCGACGTGGGGTTCACCATCCCGTCGCAGGGTGGCGTGTACTGGAATGGCGAGGCGATGCATACGACCGACTACAAGGACCTCGCCGAGACGCCCGAGAAGGTCGCATCGACGATCGCGACGCTCGCGCGGAACGCGGCGCATCTGGCCACCGTGCTGAGGGAACGACCGTACCCGGCGCCGCCGGAGTGACGAGCTCAGCGCCCCCAGGCCTCGAGCCAGCGCAGCCAGACCTCGCTGAGAGTCGGGTACGACGGCACCGCATGCCACAGGCGGTCGATCGGCACCTCGCCCACGATCGCGATCGTCGCTGCGTGAAGCAGCTCGGCGACATCGGGGCCGACGAACGTCGCACCGATCAGCACGCCGCGCTCCTCGTCGACGATCGCGCGCGCCTGGCCCCGGTAGTGGTCGGCGTGCGTGCTCGCTCCGGCGACCCATGACAGGTCGTAATCGAGGACCCGGATGCCGATGCCGGCAGCGCGTGCGGACGCCTCGGTGTGACCGACCGCCGCCACCTCGGGATCGGTGAACACCACCTGCGGCACCGCGGAGTGATCGGCCGTGGCGACATGCGCCCCCCACGGAGCTTCGTCGATCTCGCGGCCGTGCGCCCGTGCCGCGATGACGTCGCCCGCCGCCCGCGCCTGGTACTTGCCCTGGTGCGTCAGCAGCGCGCGATGGTTGACGTCGCCGACGGCATAGAGCCAGTCGACGCCACGCACGCGCAGCGTGTCGTCGACATCGAGCCATGCCCCCGGCTTGAGCCCGATCGCTTCGATGCCGAGGTCCTGGGTGCGGGGCACGCGCCCCGTCGCCACGAGCAGTTCGGCCGCTCGCACCTCCGACCCGTCTGAGAGAGACAGCACGACTTCGCCGTCGGCGTTGCGCGCGACCCGCTCGACCTCGACGCCCGTGCGGACGTCGGCTCCGGCATCCGTCAACGCCTGCTTCACGGCCTCGCCCGCGAACGCCTCGACACCGCCCAGCAGACCGGAGCGGGCGATCAGCGTCACGGCGGTGCCGAACGATGCGAACAGCGTCGCCATCTCGCTGCCCACGACTCCGCCGCCGAGGATTGCGAGGGATGCCGGCACCTGGCGCACGCCTGTCGCTTCGCGGCTGGTCCAGGGCTGAGCCTCGCGCAGGCCCGGGATGTCGGGAAGCAGCGCCGCCGAACCGGTGCTGACGGCCACGGCGTGCCGCGCGACCAGCACCGTCTCGGCGCCGTCCGCGTCAGTCACGGTGACCTGACGCTCACCCGAGATCCGGCCGTGCCCGCGTACGAGGTCGATCCCGGTGGATTGGAGCCAATCGACCTGCGATGCGTCGTTCCACTCGTGGACGATCGCGTCACGCCTCTTGAGCGCGGCCGAGACGTCGACCGAGCCGGTCACCGCCTGCACCGCACCCTCCACATCGCGTGCGGCGCGGAGTGCGGACCCGGCACGCAGCAGCGCCTTCGAGGGCATGCACGCCCAGTAGGAGCACTCGCCGCCGACGAGTTCACTCTCGACGATCGCGACCGACAGTCCTCCTTGTACCGCCCTGTCGGCGACGTTCTCGCCGACGGGGCCTGCTCCGATGACGACGAGGTCGTACTCGCGAGTGCTCATAGGGGACACGGTACTGCGGGAAAGCCGCGCCGGGGCGACTGAGCAATCCGCTCAGCGGACTGCCACGAAACATCTCAGGAACGTCACGGTGCGTCGATTCCGGCCTGATGTCGGCGACCTGTGGTTTTCTGGAATCCCGCCGAAAGGACAGCATGGCGATCGAATTCCGGGCGGTCTCGAAGCGATTCGGCGATGGAACGCTCGCTGTCGATGACTTCAACCTGGTCATCCCCGCCCATAAGACGACGGTCTTCGTCGGCTCCTCGGGGTGCGGCAAGACGACTCTCCTGCGCATGATCAACAGACTCGTCGAACCCACCGGCGGGCAGATCACGATCGACGACGAGCCCATCGCCGATCGTGACCCGGTCACTCTGCGGCGGGGCATCGGCTACGTGCTGCAGAACGCCGGCCTGCTTCCCCACTTCTCGGTGATCGACAACATCGCCACCGTCCCGGTCCTCTCGGGTGTCCCTCGTCGGCAGGCGCGCGCGCGAGCCCTGGAGCTGATGGATGTCGTCGGCCTCGACCGCGGGCTCGCTGCGCGCTATCCGAGCCAGCTGTCCGGCGGGCAGCAGCAGCGGGTAGGCGTCGCGCGCGCGTTGGCGGTCGACCCCAACATCCTGCTGATGGACGAGCCCTTCGGCGCTGTGGATCCGATCGTGCGCAAGGAGCTGCAGACCGAGACCCTGCGGCTGCAGGAGGACCTCGACAAGACCGTCGTCTTCGTCACCCACGACGTCGACGAGGCGTTCCTGCTGGGCGACCAGGTCGTGATCCTCGAGAAGGGCGCACACATCGCCCAGGTCGGCACGCCGAGCGAGATCATCGAGAACCCGGCGAGCGACTTCGTCGCGGAGTTCATCGGCGCCGAGCGGGGCGCGCGGGCCCTGCATCGCAAGCAGACCCCGCACGGAACCGTGCTGGTGGACGGCGCGGGGCGCACGCAGGGCGTTCTCGTCGAGGACGGCGCGCTCGTGGAGGACACCGCGTGAACTGGGTTCTCGACAACCTCGACCTGATCGGCGGGCTGACGGTGGATCATCTCCGCCAGAGCAGCATTGCGATCGTGCTGGGGTTCGTCGTCTCGCTCCCGATCGGCTGGGCCGCGTTCCGCTATTCGAAGCTGCGGGGACCGGTGCTCACCATGGTGGGGCTGCTGTACACGATCCCTTCGTTCGCCCTGTTCTTCGTCGTTGCGGCTCTGCTCGGCGTACCCGCCCGCTCCGACCTCAACCTGATCGCCGTCCTGGCCATCTACGCCGTCGCCATCATGACGAGATCGGTCGCTGACGGTCTGTCATCGGTGGATGCGACCACCCGCGGCGCCGCGGTCGCCGTCGGCTTCGGGCCGTGGCGCCGCTTCTGGAGAGTCGACTTCCCGCTCGCCGGACCCGTCATCCTCTCCGGGTTGCGGGTCACGGCGGTCTCCACGATCTCACTCGCCACCGTGGGAGTCCTGGTCGGCGTCCAGAACCTCGGGTACCTGTTCACGAACGGCTATCAGCGTCGCATCCTCGCCGAGGTGTTCGCCGGCGTTGCGGCGGTGGTGATCATCGCCCTCGTCATCGACCTGCTGCTGGTGCTGCTCGGTCGAACACTCATGCCGTGGTCGCGTCGCGCCGCGATGCCTCCCCGCCGGCGATCGCGCGTGGTGACCGCATGAATCTCTTCGCCGAGGCGTTGGCGTGGATCTTCTCGCCCGAGCAGCTGACGGGGTCGCTGCCCCTGCCGGAGGCGATCCTCCAGCATCTCGCCTTCACCTTCTTCTCGGTGCTGATCGCCGCGGTGATCGCCGTCCCGATCGGCTGGCTCATCGGGCATACCGGTCGAGGGCGCGAGATCGCTGTGTTCCTCTCCGGCGCCGCGCGGGCACTGCCCGCGCTGGGGCTGGTCACCCTGCTCGTGATGCTCATCGGAGTCACGCTCAAGACGGAGGCCGCGATCGTCGCCTTCGTGCTGCTCGCCATTCCCTCGATCCTCGCCGGCGCGTACGCCGGCATCGAGGCCATAGACCGTTCGGTCATCGACGCCGGAAGAGCCATGGGAATGACCGAGTGGCAGATCCTCTTCAAGATAGAGGTGCCTCTTGGACTCTCTCTTCTCATCGGCGGTTTCCGTTCGGCCACGCTGCAAGTGGTCGCGACGGTGACCATCGCTGCCTACGTGGGCCTGGGCGGCCTGGGGTTCTTCATGATCCAAGGCATCAACACCCGCGACTTCCCGCAGGTGCTGGGCGCCTCGATCATCGTCGTCGTTCTCGCACTCGTACTCGACGGTCTCTTCGCACTCCTGGCGCGCTTCGCCGTTCCGCACACCACCGGACCGCGCCCGCGCCGCTCCACCCGCACTCCCGCCCCCACGCTCGTCACAGAGCCTTCCACCTGACCCCCACCCAACCCCGGAGGATCCGAAATGCCCACCACACGCAAACGACTGTCGCTGGCGCTGAGCGCGACCGCTGTCGCCGCGCTGGCACTCGCCGGCTGCGCATCGAGCAACCCGCTCGAAGGCGGCGACACCGGCGATTCCTCGACCATCGTCATCGGCTCGCAGGCCTATTACTCCAACGAGATCATCGCCGAGATCTACGCGCAGGCGCTCGAAGGCGCCGGGTTCGACGTCGACCGGCAGTTCAACATCGGCCAGCGGGACGCCTACATCCCGTCGCTCGAGGACGGCTCGATCGATCTCTTCCCCGAGTACACCGGCAACCTGCTGCAGTTCTTCGATCCCGAAGCGACCGCGACCACCTCGGAAGACGTCTACGCCGCCCTGCAGGAGGCACTCCCCGAGGGCCTCACGGTGCTCGACCAGTCGTCGGCCACCGACCAGGACTCCTACAACGTCACCGCGGACTTCGCCGCGGAGCACAGCCTCACCTCCATCGGCGACCTCGCCGGCATCGAGGGTCTGGTGCTGGGCGGTGCGCCCGAGCTCGAGGAGCGCCCGTACGGACCGACCGGGCTGCAGGACGTCTACGGCGTGACCGTCGCCTTCGAAGCGACCGCCGACACGACGGTCGACGAGCTCGTCGCCGGCAACATCCAGGTGGCCAACGTCTACAGCGCCGACCCGCGCATCGAGACCGAGAACCTCGTCACCCTCGAGGACCCCGAGGGACTGTTCCTCGCCTCGAACGTGGTGCCGGTCGTGAACGCCGACATCGCCGACGAGATCTCGGATGTCATCAACGCCGTGAGCGCGGCGCTCACCCCCGAGGGGCTTGTCGCGCTGAACGTGCAGTCGACGGTCGACCAGCGCTCCGCCGACGACATCGCGGCCGACTGGCTGGCCGAAAACGGCCTGGACTGATCCGATCTCGCGTGCGACGGTGCCCGAGCCCCCGGCTCGGGCACCGTCGTGCACAGCGAGTGACGTCCGCACCGCAGGGCGTGCTACGCTGGCGATTGCCCAATCGGGTCACCGCGTCGAAAAGCCTCTGCCTCACTGTGGAGAAGCAGACCGCCTGACGCCCGACCGCCGCAGCACAACCGGCTCCCTTCCCCTCGACTTCCGCGCACGAGCATCACGACGCCGGCGCATCTCCCCGAAAGATCTCATAACCTTCGTCACAAGACTTGCCGCGTCGCATCCGTCCGCACGCGTGCTCCCGATGTCCGTTCCGAACAGGTTGGAACGGCACCCCTGGTCGCTTACGCGGCCCGAAAAGTAAAAGGAAAGACACGATGGCCACTGGCACCGTGAAATGGTTCAACTCCGAGAAGGGCTACGGCTTCATCGCTCCCGATGACGGCTCGGCCGATCTCTTCGCACACTTCAGCGCGATCACCGGCGAGGGCTTCAAGGAGCTCCGTGAAGACCAGAAGGTCGAATTCGACGCCGAGCGCGGTCCGAAGGGCATGCAGGCAGCCAACATCCGGCCGCTCTGATCCCCTGATCTCTCGTCAGCCCGGGATGGCATTGCCATCCCGGGCTGTCGTGTGTCTGGGTAACCCGCGGGCCTGATCAGTGGCTGGGAGTCGCGACGTATTCCCGTCGCCCCATGTGAGGGCGCGTAGCCTGGCATAAGCGATCGGCAACCGCCTTTGGCTTCCCGAGGCCAACGCGGTCCCCGATCGAAACCAGGTCCCGTCATCTCCTCCACCACCACCCTCGAGCCCCGGCTCGGACCCGTTCGCCAGACTTATGCCGGAACAGCGGAGTTCCCCCCCATCGCCCGGGCCTATACCGACGTCTCGCAGATCGTACGAGAGACAGGCCTGCTGCGTCGCACCCCCTGGTTCTACGGCATCGTGGGTACGGTGCTGGCTCTCGCCTTCGCCGGCTGCGTCGCGGGATTCATCCTGCTCGGCGACAGCTGGTTCCAGCTGTTCATCGCTGCGGCCCTCGGCATCCTGTTCACGCAGGTCGCGTTCCTCTCGCACGAGGCCGCGCACCGGCAGATCCTGACTTCTGGACCGGCCAACGACCGCCTCGCTCGCATTCTCGGCAACGCCGTCGTCGGCATGAGCTACTCGTGGTGGGCCACCAAGCACACGCGGCACCACGCGAACCCGAACCGGGTCGACAAAGATCCCGACATCGAGATCGACACCATCTCGTTCCTCGAGACGGATGCCGCGAGCGCCCGCGGACTGCGCCGGTTCATCACGAAGCGCCAGGGATGGCTGTTCTTCCCGCTCCTGACGCTCGAGGGACTGAACCTCCACGTCATCGCCTTCAAGCATCTCTTCAGTCGCGAGCCGGTCAAGGGCCGCTGGGTCGAGCTGGCGATGCTGGTCGCGCGCTTCGGCGTGGTCTGGACGCCCGTCTTCCTCTTCCTGCCGCTCGGCATGGCCTTCGCCTTCCTCGGCGTTCAGCTCGCGGTCTTCGGCGTCTACATGGGCGCGTCCTTCGCTCCCAATCACAAGGGCATGCCGATCATCGCCAAGGACGCGAAGCTCGACTTCTTCAGCAAGCAGGTCCGCACCTCCCGCAACGTGTCTGGCGGTTGGTGGGCCACGTGGATGATGGGCGGGCTCAACTACCAGATCGAGCACCACCTGTTCCCGAACATGCCCCGACCGCACCTGGCTCGCGCCCGCGAGATCGTGCGCGACCACTGCGAGACGCTCGACGTGCCCTACGTCGAGACGACGATGTGGAAGTCGTACGGCATCGTGATCGACTACCTGAACCGCGTCGGTCTGGCAGCCCGCGATCCGTTCGACTGCCCGATGGCCGGGACCTACCGCCGGGTCTGAGCTCCCCCGAGCCTGCGACCGGGCAGGAGCAGTCCGGCGATGACGCGGAGGTCGTCCTCGTCCTCGTCGTCCTCGCGCAGCTCGGTCAGGAGCGATCGCACCAGCCCGGCGTAGTCGGGGAACCGATGGCTCGGCCGCGCTTCTTCCACCGACCACATCACGAAGGTGCCGTCAGCGTCTGCGAACGCACTGTCGATGCCGCACGACCACAGCGGCACGAGACCGGGTGACCGCTCGACCAGCGACCATGCTGCCGGATGCACGGACTGCGCACGAAACCGCAGAGCGGGGTGCACCGCCGTGCCTCCCTCGGTCGCGATCGTCGCGATGACGGCGGGCAGCGCCAGCTCACGGATCGTCGCGGCGAGGGGCTCGTCGATGGCGGACATGCGGTCACCATACGGACCACACCTCGCCGCGCGGAGCGCGACCGGCGTGGTGACCCGAAACGTCATCGGATGTTCCGGCTCGCGACATCCGTTATCCCGGACGCCCCTTCCCGGTCAAGGGGGTGGGGTCGGCGGGCGACGCCGACGATGCTGGTGTCATCGTACAAAGCCCATCCGACGCCCGGCGTCCGGGCGAGAGGAGACAGCCATGACTCAGATCATCGAAAGCATCGACGTCGACGTGCCGGTCACGATGGCCTACAACCAGTGGACGCAGTTCGAGAGCTTTCCCAACTTCCTCGACGAGGTCGAGTCCATCACGCAGCTCGACGACACCCACCTGCGATGGAAGGTCCGGGTCGGCATGTTCACGCGCGAATTCGACGCCGAGATCACCGAGCAGCACCCCGATGAGCGTGTCGCGTGGCGCAGCGCCGGCGGCGACACCGCTCACGCCGGAGTTGTGACCTTCCACAAGCTCTCCGACACCAGTTCACGAGTCACCGTGCAAATCGATTGGACCCCGTCCGATGCCCTCGAGCAGCTGGGCTCGCTCGTCGGCGCCGGCACGCACGCGGTCAAGAAGGATCTGCGCAACTTCAAGGAATTCATCGAGAGCGCCGACCGCGAGACCGGCGCGTGGCGCGGAGACGTCGAACGCTGATCAGACCCACGCAGGATGAGATCGAGCGGATGCCTCAGCGGAGGCATCCGCTCGATTCCGTTCATCGGGCTTCCATACCGCGCCATGCGATCTCGAGGGCCTGACGGCATCGCGCCTGGACCTCGGGGTCGGTGATCTCGTCTCCGCGGACGACGATCTGGTAGTACACGACTCCAGCCATGAGGTCGAAGCAGCTCGCAGGATCGAGGTCGGAACGCAGCGTGCCGCGATCGATTCCGGCTTGCAGTGCCTTTTCGAGGCTCACCCGGCGACGAGAGACGTGGGAGCGCCAGTACGCCTTCTGCAGCTCTCGATCGGCCATGGCCAAGCGGATCCGCTGCCGGAAGCGCTCTTCCGTATATCCCGAATCGGTGACGGACTGCCCCCCGAGAAAGGACGAGAGGACAGCGTCGCGCAGGTCGCCCGACAGGTCGATGTCGGGCGGGACCGAGCGCCCGACATCGAGCGCGGCCGCTATGAGCGCGGTCATCGACGGCCAGCGGCGATAGATCGCGGCTCGGCTGACCCCGCTGCGCACCACCAGTCGGCTCACCGTGACCGGCACGCTGTCGTCGATGAGACCGAGGGCGGCCCCGATGATCTGGGCGTCGAGCTCCTCGTCGCGGGGACGACCGGGACCGCGGCGCGCCGATGCCTCGGTTGCTGCCTGCAGGATGGTCATACCGCGAGGGCTCGCTCACGAAGCCGCGCCATGGTGTCGTCGCCGAGGCCTGCCGCCCGCAACGGGCCGAGCGCGTCACCGTGTCGCTCGCGCAGGGTGGCCAGCAGCAGGCGCATCGACACGGCCATCGAGCCCTGCATCAGCGAGGACGACGCGTCGACGGCATCCAGGTCGAACCCGAGCGCCTGCCACATCGCCGCCATCACCGGGCGCGTCCGGCGCATGATCGCCGCCATGTTCTCTCCGGTACGTGCATAGTCGGCGACGATCTCCTCGTCGTCGGCACCGAGTACCAGGAGGAGCATCGCGGCGAGCACGCCGGTGCGATCCCTTCCCGCGGCGCAGTGGAAAGCCGTCGCGCCCGGCGTGTAGGCCATGACGTTCAGCGCGGTGACGAGCTGCGGGGCGGCGCCTTCCGTCATGCGCACGTACATCTCACCCATTCCCTCGTGCGAGAAATCGGGGCGACCTTCCGCCACCGATCGCCCGACATCCGCGATGAGCGGCAGATGGTGATAGGAGATGGGATGCCCCGCCAATGGCCCGCGTCCGGTGACGCTCACCTCGAGCGGTGAGCGCAGGTCGATGATCGCGGTAAGCCCCGCGTCGACGAGTCCCGCGGCCACCTCGTCGGTGACATATGCCAAGTCATCGGTGCGGATCGCGAGCCCTTCGCGCAGCACGCCGCCGTCGACGGGGATGCCGCCGAGATCGCGCAGATTGACCGGTGGGCTGAGCTCGAGTTCGGTGAGCGTGGTCGTCATGTGATTCTCCTTCTGATGAATGCGCTGCCCTGATCGATCGCCGTGACGAGCACGATGATGCAGATGACGATGGCGCACAGGTGTCCGTAGTCGTACATGCGCATGGCGGTGGTCAGCTCCAGACCGATGCCGCCGGCGCCGACCAGCCCGAGGATGGTCGCGCCGCGCACGTTGCCTTCGAAGAGCAGCAGCGTGTACGACACGAGGAGCGGCGACGCCTGTGGCAGCACGCCGTACTGGATGAGTTGCCGCTTCGAGGCGCCCACCGCCTCCATGGCCACGAGCGGCCCGCGATCGACCGACTCCATCGCCTCGGCGAACACCTTGCCGATCGAGCCGATCGAGCCGAGCGTCATCGCCAGGATGCCCGCGAAGGGACCCAGACCCACCGCCGAGACGAACATGAGCGCGAACACCAGGTCGGGGACCGAGCGGATGATGTTCATGAGCCACCGGCACGGGTAGTACACCCACTTCGGCGCGATGTTCGAGGCCGCTCCGAACGCGACGACGAGCGAGAACACCGCGCCCAGCACAGTCCCGACGATCGCCATCTGCAGCGTCTCGATGAGGAGCGCGACGATCGTGCCGAAGTCCGAGAAGTCGGGTGGGAAGAGTCGGCCGAGGAACTCGGTGATGTTCACCGCGCCGTCTGCGAGCTTGGCGAAGTTGAACTCCGCGCCGTGGAACGACCAGACCAGCACGACGATCGCGACCGCGATCCCGAGGAGGAACCTCATCCGTGGGATGCGGAACGCGTGCTCGAGCCGTTCGCGTTCACGCGGATCGAGCTGCGGCGCGGGCCCCTTCTCGCGCTGCGGGCGCTCAGCCGTGGTGCTCATGGTCGCTGCCCTCCTCTGCCGACTCGTCGCCATACACGACCGAAAGGGCGTCCGCGTCGAGCTGCGAGGTCGCCGCCGAGACGACGACCTCGCCATGGCGCAGGCCGATCACGCGGTCGCTGTGCGCGAGCGCGAGCGGCAGCACATGCAGGCTCACCAGCACCGGAATGCCGTCCTCCCGTGCGATGCCGCGCAGCAGGGTGAGCACCGAATCGGCGAGCTTGGGGTCGAGGGACGCGACCGGCTCGTCGGCCAGGATGACGCGGGGCTGCTGCATCAGCGCCCTCGCAATCGCCACGCGCTGCTGCTGGCCGCCGCTGAGGGATCGCGCCGGTTCGGCGGCCTTGTGCGCGATGCCGACGCGATCGAGCAGCTCGAGCGCGCGGGTGCGCTGTTCGCGGGTGAAGCCGCCGAGGAGGTTGATCGGTCCGGCATGATGCAGGCCGCCAGCGAGGACGTTCGTCAGCACGCTCAGCCGAGGGAGCAGGTTGAACTGCTGGAAGACCTGCCCGACATGCGCGCGCAGCCGGCGCAGCTCGGCGTGCCGCATCGACGCCACGTCGCGACCGTCGATCCGCACGCTGCCCGTCGTGATCGGGGCGAAGCCGGTGAGGCTGCGCATCAAAGTCGACTTGCCAGAGCCCGAGGCCCCGAGCAGAGCGACGGTCTCGCCCGGAAGCAGGTCCATGTCGACGCCGGTCAGCACCGGTGTGCGATCGTAGGCGACGACCAGGTCGCGCACCGCGACCACGGGACCACCGGCTCCGACGGCACCGCCGGTGGCCGCGGCATCCGTCGTCAGCGTCATCAGCGCAGGTCCTCGAGCTTCACGCCGGCGACCGCGGCGATGTCGACGAAGCCCTGGAACAGCTCCGGCTCGGGAGAGATCGTCGTCTCGCGCCCGATGAAGCCCTCACCCAGCGCGCCGAGCGCCGCGGCGTTCTCGTCCGAGAACACCACCGGAAGGGACTCTTCCAGGAGGGTGCGGGTCTCATCGTCGAGCGACTGACGGGCAAGGACGGTCCCGGCCACCGGCATCGACGGGCTCTCGCCCACTCCCCGCCACTCGCCGTCGGCGAACGGGAAGTAGGGCTCGCCGAGCTGGGTCAGCATGATCGCGGTGCAGGCGGCATCCACCTGTCCCTGCGCGAGGGCCGCGAAACTGCCTTCGTGGCCTCCGGCGAAGACCGCCTCATAGTCCTCGTTCTGCTCGAGGCCCGCTTCATGCAGCATGTACACCGGCATGAAGTACCCCGAACTCGATGCCTGATCGGCGAACGCGACGGTGGCGCCCTCCAGGTCCTCGATCTCGCGGATCGGCGAGTCGTTGAGCACCACGCAGGTCGAGACCGGGGTGTCGTCACCCTTCCACGCGAGGAGGGCGTCGACCTCGCCGGTGTTGACGGCCAGTGCCGACGGGAAGCCGCTCATGATGCCGATGTCGACATGGTCGGCACGAATGGCCTCGACGACGCTGAGGTAGTCGGGCACGTCGGTCACCTCGACCGTGCGTCCCGTCTCGGCCTCGAGCAGCTCGGCGAACGCCTCGATCGGGTTCTCAGCGCTGGGGTCGTCACCGAGCGGGAGGGTGGCGATGGTGATGGGGGCGTCCGCGGGCGCCGACGAGTCGGAGGCGGATGCGGTGGCCTGGCACCCGGTGAGGGCGAGAGCGCTGAGGCCGACGAGAACGAGGACGGGGGCTGCGACGCGGCGCATGGCGGTACCTTCCGGGATGAGGGGGTTATTGGAAGACACTCAAATCCCGGCAGGTGACCGCGAATTACGAGACCGCCGGACTGCGAATGGAACGGAAAGTGAACAGTGCGGCGCGCAGGCAGCGTCAGCGCATCCAGGATGCGCTCGGGGCACTCTCCTCGTGCGGCAGAGGGCCAGCACCAATCGCGATGTCGGCGACCACCGGATAGTGGTCCGACGGCGGCATCCCGTGCGGCTCGTCACGAACGATCCACGCGCGGGTGGCGACCGCCCCCTGCGAACCCGGAAGGTACAGGATGTGGTCGATGCGCCGGTCGTACTGGTCCCTGGCGTCCACCGGCGCGAATCGGTTGGTCGCACTCAACGTGCGGGGGTCGGCGCCGTCATCGGCGGCGTTCCAAGCGTCCTGCAGATGAAGTCCGGCAAGCGGCGGCTGCGAGGGATCGTAGTTCAGATCAGCGATGAGGATGCTCGGGCCGGGGCGCAGCGAGTGACCGTCGCGTGTAAGGCGCTGAAGCTCTTGAACCTGGAGCGCCGTCTCTTCGATCCGCTCCGGCTCCCAGCTCGTGGCGCCCACGACCACGCGCGTCGTTCCGACAGGGTGGGCGACCGTCGCCACGAGGGCCGCGTTGCGTCGACCGTCGGAGGGAAGGTCGACGCTCTCGGCAGACTCGATCGGCCAGCGGCTCACCAGCCCGAGCCCCATCACAGCCCCCGCCTGCGTCTCTTCCTCGACGGGTTCGGGTGCCGGCGGCAGTCCGACCTCGATGAAAGCGGCGTGGCAGTCGAGGGCCTCGGCGAACACGTCGGCCTGCGTGCGGTCCCCCATGCCCCAGCATTCCTGGATGCCCAGCAGGTCCGGCGCAGTGCCGCGCAGCACTTCGAGCAGTCCCGGCTCGCGCTCCCGCCAATTGCCGCCGAACCGCCACCACACGTTCCATGTCATCGCCCGGATGCCGTCCACAACGCGACGCTAGGCGACCTGCGGCTCCGCTCGACAGGGTGTTGACAATGTGCGGTCGCCCGCCTCACCCGAGCCGGTGTCAGGCGAGCGCGGACCGCGGCGCCAGGTCGGACCCGACGGCTTCGCGCTCGTCGAACACGAAGCAGTCGCCCGTCCAGTGCGCGCCGCCGACCTGCTCGAAATAGCCGAGGATGCCGCCTTCCAGCTGGAACGCCTCGACGCCTTCTTCCCGCAGGTATAGGGCGGCCTTCTCGCACCGGATTCCACCGGTGCAATAGCTCACGACGGTCTTGCCCCGAAGATCCGCGGCCGCGGCGGCAGCGGCATCCGGAAACTGGGTGAACCGCTCGAGGCGCCAGTCCAGCGCACCGGCGAACGAGCCGTAGTCGACTTCGAAGGCGTTCCGGGTGTCGAGCACAACGACCTCGCGGCCATCGTCGTCGCGCCCCTGATCGAGCCAGCGCCGCAGCGTCACGGGGTCCACCGCCGGGGCCCGACCCACGTCAGGGCGGATCATGGGATGGTCCATGCGGATGATCTCGCGCTTTACCTTCACGAGCATCCGTCCGAACGGCTGGCGTGATGACCAGCTCTCCTTCGTCGTCAGCTCAGCGAATCGCCGGTCGCTGCACAGGGCGTCGACGAAGCCGCGCACCGCGCGGGGATCGCCGGCGAGAAAGAGGTTGATCCCCTCCTGCGCGAGGAGGATTGTGCCCTTCAGGCCCGCGGCCACGGCACTCTCGCGCATCACCGGGCGCAAGCTGTGCGGGTCGTCGACCCGCGTGAACAGATACGCCGAGACGTTGAGAACGGATGCCACGGCCACCAGCCTAGGCGCGGGCCCCTGCGGTATGGCTCGGCCGTGCGGTAGCTCAGCGTCCGGGCGGGGTCAAGGGCCTCGCCGCGGCACAGGGCCGAGGGCAGTCTGTCGTTCATGACCGACCCCACTCAGCCCCAGCCCGCCCCCGGCACGACGCCCCCTGGTCCGGGCGCGCCCGGTGCGCCGGGTATGCCCGATACGCCGACGCCCAATCCGGAGCGGCCCGGCGAACCCATCGAGCCTGCCGCCCCGTACCCCGACGAGCCGCTCGCACCTCACCCCGAGGAGCCCACCTTCCCGACCCAGCCCGAGACCCCGATGCGCTGACGCGAGGCAACCCCTCCCGACCATGTGGGTCTTCTCCCGACCATGTGGGTCTTCTCACGACCATGTCGGTTTCCCGCCGACCATGTCGATCTCTCGCCGACCATGTCGGTCCTCTCACGACCATGTCGGTCTCTCGCCGACCATGTCGATCTCTCGCCGACCATGTCGGTCCTCTGCCGACCATGTCGTCCTCCGCCGACTATGCCGGGCACACATGCTCGCGTAGAAACACACATGCTCGGCGAGAAGGGGACATGGTCGGCGAGAAACACACATGCTCGGCGAGGGAGGGACATGCTCGGCGAGGGAGGGACATGCTCGGCGAGAAGGGGACATGCTCGGCGAGAAACACGTGGGGCGGTCCGAAGGGGGTGGCGAGACCCGGGTCAGGGTCACGCCGCAGCGGACGAGGGCATGCGGGGTTGGCGTGCCTCGACGTCACGAGCGGCGGCGAAGACGACATCCTCGCCGTACATCGGGCCTACCAGCTGCACACCGGTGGGCATGCCGTCCGCAGCGACACCGGTGGGCAGCGCCAGCGCCGGCAGGCCGAGGAAGTTCACCGCGACGGTCAGCGTCAGATCGCGCCAGGCGCGGTCCGCAGCATCCGTCCCCCCGAGGTCGTAGTCGGGCTCTCGCATGCGCGACGTCGAGACGGGCCCCAGGATGACCGGGACCTCGACCTGAAGTCGCCGCCACTCAGCCGCGATGACAGCATGCCGGGCCCACGCCGCCGCATAGTCGTGCGCCGACTCGTACGGCCGGGCGGCTGCGGTGCTGTCGCGCAGGAACCTGGCCGCCGAACGCCCCAGCGGCCGGCCCAGCGCTTGCGGGTCAAGCGAGACGAGCATGTCGGTGCACGACAGCCGTCGCCAGATCACCGCTGCCTCCTCGAGCAGGGGCAGTTCGAGCTCCACCGCATCCCACCCGGCAGCGACGAGGGATGCCTCGGCTCGGGCAATCCCGTCTGCCACCTCGGGTGCGACCCCGTGGCCGAGCGGGGCGCGCACCACGCCGACGCGGCGGGGCACATCCTCGGGCCGCACGTGCGGAGCGTCGAGCGAGACCGGATCGTCGGCATCCCAACCCGCCATCACGTCAAGGGCAACGGCGAGGTCGTCGACGCTGCGCGCAAGCGGTCCGTTCACTGAGAACTGCTGCAGCGTGAGGGCGACGGGCAGCTCACGCACGGCCGCACGCGGAACCCTGCCCCGCGACGGTCGCAGACCGAACGCCCCGACCGCGTACGCGGGCAGCCGCAGCGATCCGCCGAAGTCATTGCCCAGCCCGACCGCGCTCATTCCGGTCGCCACGGCGACGGCGTCTCCGCCGCTGGACCCCCCGGCGCTGCGCGCCGGATCCCACGGGTTCTGGGTGCGCCCGAACAAGTCGTTGTCGGTGTCCCACCGCATGCCGAAATCGGGCATGTTGCCGCGGGCGATCGGTACGGCCCCGGCATCGAGCACGCGCCGCACGATGGTGGCGTCCGCGTCCGGAACGGCGTCGGCCATACCCCGCCAGCCGTTCGTCGTCGCGGACCAGGTCAGGTCGATGTTCTCTTTGACCGAGATCGGCACGCCCGCGAGCGGTCCGGGGTCACCACCCGCCGCGATCACGGCATCGAGGCGCTCGGCGGTCTCGCGCGCGCGATCGGCGAAGATCACCGTGAGGGCGTTCACCGTCGGGTTGACCCTCGCGATCCGAGTGAGGTGATCCTCGACGACCTCGCGCGCCGATCGCTCACCAAACCGCACCGCCGTGGCGATCTCGCCGGCAGTGGGCAGCTGGTCGGGACGAGGCGTTCGGTCGACAGACATGACGGTCCCATCCCATCACGATCGCGCCGCCGGGCCGGTGCACGCAGCGGCGACCGCCGGCTAGCACGTCATTCGCCGGAGGGCAATCCCCGGGCCGAACGGCAACCGGATAAGTAACCTCTGGAACACCCCACGAACGGAGCGACAGTGGCCCCCACCACCGCGAAGAAGAGCACGACCGCGAGCAAGACGACGGCGAGCAAGAGCAGCGCCCGCTCATCGGCCGGCACCGGCACGCGCCGCAGCGCACGTGGCGGCGCGGGCGCCGAGTTGACTCGGGAGCAGAATGCGGAGCGCGGATTCACCGCATCCGAAACCCTCGGTGAGAACCTGCAGAAGGTGCTCGTCGATCTCATCGAGCTCTCGCTGCAGGGCAAACAGGCGCACTGGAACGTGGTGGGCCGCAACTTCCGCGACACCCACCTGCAGCTGGACGAGATCATCGAGGCCGCACGCGGGTTCGCCGACGACGTGGCCGAGCGCATGCGCGCCCTGCACGCCCTTCCCGACGGCCGCAGCGATCAGGTCGCTCAGACCACCACGCTGCCCGAGTTCCCTCAGGGCGAGATCGCGACCACCGAGGTCGTGGATCTCATGACCGAGAGGCTGGATGCCGTCGCCGGCACGTGCCGCGATGTGCACGACGCCGTCGACGAAGAAGACCCCACGAGTGCCGATATCCTCCACGCGATCCTCGAACGCGTCGAGCAGCTCTCGTGGATGGTGAGCGCGGAGAACCGCACCCCCAGGCGGTGATCCCAGGCGCCCTGACGCTGCCCGCCCTCCTTCCGGACCGGCGGGCAGCGCCATGCCGGGCCCGCGGGATGTCTGGCCCAACGGCCCGGGCGTGGTCTTCCGAGAGCCGATGGCCCTCCGAACCTCAGGGGCGCAGGCTCGGCTCTCGCACGCGGTCGGCGCGCGCGTAGAGGTTCATCGACGGGCCCCGTACGAAGCCGGCGAGGGTGAGCCCGGATGCTTCGGCCAACTCGACGGCGAGCGATGACGGTGCCGACACCGCCGACAGAATGGGGATGCCGGCCATCACGGCCTTCTGGACGAGTTCGAAGCTCGCTCGCCCCGACACCTGCAGCACCGTTGCACGAAGCGGCAGCCGGTCTTCGAGGACGGCCCACCCGACGACCTTGTCAACGGCGTTGTGACGGCCGACGTCCTCACGCAGCACGAGCATCTCACCGCTGGCGGCGTCGAACAGCGCGGCGGCGTGAAGCCCACCCGTCTTGTCGAACACGGCCTGACCCGCGCGCAGCGCGTCGGGAAGCCCCGCCACCAGCGCAGCATCGACGACCACGTCGTCGGCGCCGACGTCGTACTGCGAGATCTTCTCGATCGCCTCGATCGAGGCGGTGCCGCACACGCCGCACGAGCTCGTCGTGTAGAAGTTGCGGGCGATGTCGGTCAAGGGCGGTTCCACGCCCGGGGCGAGCGTGACGTCGAGGACGTTGTAGGTGTTCTCGGTGGAGGTGATGCCGACCGCGCCGGTGCCCGGGCCGCCGCAGTGGATGGCGGAGCGGAAGTGCCCGCCGGCTGAGATGACGCCCTCCGACACCAGGAACCCGGCCGCGAGCTCGATGTCGTGACCCGGCGTGCGCATCGTGACGGTGAGGGGCTCCCCCGCGAGCCGGATCTCGAGCGGCTCCTCCACCGCGAGCGTGTCGGCGCGGCGCCGGACCGCGGCGCCGTGCTCGCCGAGCGTGATGCGCGTGACGGGGCTGCGCGAGGTGATGCGTCCCATGTCAGCCTCCGATGGCGTTCATGCCGCGTGCCGGCTGGAGGAACGCAGGGTCGTTGATCGCGTGCCCCGGCAGCTTGCCCCGCACGCAGGCGCGCAGCATCCCGTCGATCTCGCGCTCGCGCTCGCCGGCCGTGGCGCGCATGATCGGCAGCAGGTCGTACTCGGTCGTCGAGAACAGGCAGTTTCGCAGCTGGCCATCCGCTGTCAGGCGCAGCCGGTCGCAGTCGCCGCAGAACGGCGCCGTGACCGAGGCGATGACCCCCACGGCGTGGGGGCCGCCGTCGAGCAGCCACTGCGCGGCCGGCGCGCCCCCTCGACCGGCCACAGGTGTCAGCTCCCAGCGCCGGCCGAGCGTGCCCAGGATCTCGTCCTGGGTGACCATGCGCGAGCGGTCCCATGTGTGCCCGGCGTCCAGGGGCATCTGCTCGATGAAGCGCATCTGCGCATCGTGCTCGATCGCGAACTCGACGAGGTCGACCAGCTCGTCGTCGTTGACATCACGCATCGCCACCGCGTTGAGCTTGAGGGGACGAAGATCGGATGCCGCCGCCGCGGCGATCCCGTCGAGTACATCGTCGAGCCGGTCGCGGCGGGTGAGCTCGTGGAACCGATCGCGGCGCAGCGTGTCGATCGAGATGTTCAGGCGCCCGAGGCCCGCGTCGACGAGAACGGGAAGCACCTCGCGCAGCCGGATGCCGTTGGTGGTCATCGCGATCTGCACCGGGCGCCCGTCCGGCCCCTTGATGGCGGCCAGGCGGCGCACGATCTCCACGATGTCGGTGCGCAGCAGCGGTTCGCCGCCGGTGAGGCGGAACGTCGTGATGCCGTCGGCTGCCGCGGTGCGGGCGATGAGCTCGATCTCGTCGAGCGTGAGGATGCTCGTCTTGGCCAGCCACTCGTTGCCCTGCTCGGGCATGCAGTAGGTGCACCGCAGCGAGCACCGATCGGTCAGCGAGATGCGCAGGTCGCGGTGCACGCGTCCGTGCGTGTCGATGAGGGGTGCGCCCGGGTGCGCCTCGAGCGTGGCGGATGCCCGGGCTTCCGGCATCCGTCGCCCGATGCTCACCGGGATCGCGCTCATGTGCGCGGACCCGCCGCCGTCGCCGCTGCGTCGATCGCCATGCTCTCGAGGGTAGTCGTGCCCCGGGCGGCCGGCTCCGCAAGCGTGGCGATCGGGAGATCTCCGACCGCAGTCGGATGTGGTCCGACCACATGCTAGTGTGGTCAGACCACAGCCCTTCAGAGCGATCGGAGAACGCATCGTGGATCTTCTGGACCCTCTGCTGCTCGCCCGCTGGCAGTTCGGACTCACGACGCTGTACCACTTCCTGTTCGTGCCGCTGACCCTCGGCATGGCGCTGACGGTGGCGATCTTCCAGACCGCGTGGTTTCGCACCGGCGCCGTGAAGTGGCTGCACCTCACCCGGTTCTTCGGAAAGATCTTCCTGATCAACTTCGCGATGGGCGTCGTCACCGGCATCGTGCAGGAGTTCCAGTTCGGCATGAACTGGTCGTCGTACTCGCGTTTCGTGGGCGACGTCTTCGGCGCCCCGCTCGCCTTCGAGGGGCTCATGGCCTTCTTCTTCGAGGCCACCTTCATCGGTCTGTGGATCTTCGGGTGGGACAAGCTCCCGCGCGCTCTGCACCTCGCGAGCATCTGGATCGCCACGATCGGCGCGTGGTTCTCGGCTTACTTCATCCTCGCGGCCAACGCGTTCATGCAGAATCCGGTCGGCTTCCGCATGGCCGAAGACGGTTCGCGGGCCGAGATGACCGACTTCTTCGCCGTGCTGTCGAATCCGGTTGCGATCGCCGCGCTCCCCCACACGCTGTTCGCGGCGTTCATGATGACCGCGGGTGTCATCATCTCGATCTCGGCGTGGCACCTGCTGCGCAAGCAGAACATCGAGATGATGCGGTCGTCGCTGAAGTACGGGCTGTGGGGCATGATCGTCGCCTTCGCCGGCGTCGCCCTCTCCGGCGACCAGCTGAGCCTCGTGATGGTCGCCACGCAGCCGATGAAGATGGCGGCGGCCGAGGCCATGTTCGACAGTGCGTGCGGAGCGGATGCGTCGTTCTCGATCTTCACGCTCGGCACGCCCGACGGCACGAGCGAACTCTTCTCCATCCGCGTGCCGTATCTGCTGGCGTTCCTGTCGACCCACAGCCTGGACGGCTGTGTCGAAGGAATCAACGACCTCAACCTGCAGTACACGACCGAGCTGTTCCCGCAGTTCGCCGACCAGGTCGACGGCAACTTCGCCCCGATCGTGTGGGTGACCTACTGGGCGTTCCGCTGGATGATCGGCCTCGGCGGCGTGGCGGCGCTCACCGCTGTGGTGGGACTCTGGCTCACGCGCAAGCGCGCGAAGCGCGACGTGCCGGCGTGGGCCTGGCGACTGGCGGTGTGGGCATGGCCAGCATCGCTGTTCGCGATCCTCGTCGGCTGGGTCTTCACCGAGATGGGCCGTCAGCCCTGGATCGTGTTCAGCCTCATGCTCACCGAGGACGGCGTCTCACCGAGTGTGCCGGGGTGGACGGTGCTCATCTCGCTCGTGGCGTTCACGCTGATCTACGCGGCGCTGGCGGTCGTCGAGTTCGGGCTCATCGTGAAGACCGCCAAGACGGGGCCCGACCCTCTGCCAGGCCCCGACGACCCCGATCCGCGTGACCTCGCGGTCGAGCACACCCCCACGACGGTCTACTAGGAGCTCGCCATGGATCTTGCCTACCTGTGGTTCTGGATCGTCGGATTCCTGTTCGTCGGCTACTTCGTGCTGGACGGCTTCGACTTCGGCGTCGGCATGTCACTGCCGTTCCTGGGCAAAGACGACGTCAGTCGTCGCCAGGTGATCAACACCATCGGTCCCGTCTGGGACCTCAACGAGACGTGGATCATCGTGGCCGGCGCCTGCCTGTTCGCCGCCTTCCCGCACTGGTACGCCACGCTGTTCAGCGGGTTCTACCTCGCTCTGCTGCTGATCCTGCTGGCCCTCATCCTGCGTGGCGTCTCGTTCGAGTACCGCCACCAGCGCGACAGCCTGCGGTGGAAGCGCGCCTTCGATCGCATGATCGTGATCGGCTCGGCCGTGCCCGCGCTGCTGTGGGGCGTGGCTGTCGCCAACATCGTGCAAGGCGTTCCCATCGACGCCAGCATGGAGTTCACGGGGTCGTTCCTGACACTCTTCAACCCGTACGGCCTCCTCGGCGGGGTCACGATGCTGCTGCTCTTCTTCACTCACGGGGTGTACTTCGTCGCGCTGAAGACAGACGGTCAGGTCGCCGCCGACGCCCGCCGGCTCGCCCGCCGGGCAGGCCTGCTCACGATCGTCGTGGGCGCTGCGTTCCTCCTGTGGACCGTCGTCATGGCCTTCTCGCAGGGCAGGGAGCTCGCCATGATCACCGCGGTGCTGGCCGCCGTGGCCGCCCTGCTGCTGGTCGCATCGTGGATCGCGAATGCCCGCGGCCGCGAGGGCTGGGCGTTCGGGTTCGGCGCGTTCACGATCGTGTCTGCGGTGCTGGCGCTGTGGTTCGCGCTGTTCCCGTACGTCATGCCCTCGACAACGGCCGCGGAGTACTCGCTGACGATCGAGAACGCCTCCAGCACGGATTACACCCTCACGATCATGTCGTGGGCGGCGTTGATCTTCCTGCCGCTCGTGCTGGCGTACCAGGGCTGGACATACTGGATCTTCCGCAAGCGCATCACGCGCGCTCGGATCGAGGCCGCGTCGGCCGCGGCGCACCGACCGTGAGCGCACCACCTGCCACCGGCACCCGACCGGTCGACCCTCGGCTGCTGCGGTACGCTCGCGCCTCCCGCGGGTTCTTCGTGGCGATCGGCGCCATCGCGGTCGCGCAGACGGCGGTGATCGTCGCGTTCGCGTGGCTGCTGACACGCGTCATCACGGGAGCGATCGACGGGATGCCGGTGCCCGCCCTCGCGAGCACGCTCGCGGCGCTGGCTGCCGTCGTCGCGCTGCGCGCCGCGCTGGTGTGGGCGCGCGAGGCGGTCGCGATCCGCGCGGCCGCACGCGTGCAGTCGCAGCTGCGCGCGGCGCTCGTCGAAGCCGTCGGCGCGCTCGGCCCGGAGTGGCTGGGCTCCCGCAATTCGGCGCAGCTGGCTGTCACCGCGGGCCGCGGGCTCGACGCGCTCGAGGCCTACTTCGGCCGGTACCTGCCACAGCTCGTGCAGACGGTCGTGGCGACACCGCTCATCCTCGCGGTGATGTGGGGGCAGGACTGGCTCTCTGGTTTGACCGTGCTGCTCACGCTGCCACTCATTCCTGTCTTCATGGTGCTCATCGGCTTGGCGACGCGCACCGTGCAGCAGCGGCAATGGCTGATCCTGCAACGGCTCGCCGCGCGCTTCGCCGACACCGTCCAGGGCCTGTCGACTCTGAAGGTCTTCGGGCGCCATCATCGGGCCGCGGCATCCATCGAACGCGTCACCGACGAATACCGGCGCGAGACCATGCGCGTCCTGCGCGTGTCGTTCCTCTCGGGTTTCGCGTTGGAATTCCTCGCGAGCATCTCGGTCGCGATCGTGGCGGTGTCGATCGGCTTCCGCCTGATCGACGGTGCTCTCACGCTCGCCGTGGGCCTGTTCGTGCTGCTGCTCGCGCCCGAGGCGTACCTGCCGCTGCGTCAGGTGGGCGTGCAGTTCCATGCCGCGGCCGAGGGTGTGGCGGCGACCGACGACGTCTTCGCGGTGCTGGATGCCGCGCGTGAGCGGTCTGGTCCGCTCACCCCGGTCGGCAAGCCGCGTGCAGGACCGGAGGAGGGGAACCTCGTGCTGCACGCGGTGAGGGTCCGGCGCGGAGAGCGGGCGCAGCTGCCTGCCGTGAGCTTCGCTGCGCGCCCGGGGACCGTCACCCTCGTCGAGGGTCTGAGCGGGGCTGGAAAGTCGAGCCTGTTCGCAGCGCTTCGTGGCGCCGCAGCGTTCGAGGGCGACGCCATGCTCGGCGACACCGACGTCCGCGACCTCGCGCCGTCGGACTGGCTCGCGTGGGCCGGTCAGCGGCCCGGGCTTCTCGCCGGCACGATCGCCGACAACGTCGCGCTGGGCGATGCGGCTCCGGACGCCGCGACGGTGCGCCGCGCTTTGGATCTGGCCTGCGGCGAAGGACTGGATCCGGCCCTCAAGCTCGGCGTGCAGGGCGCCGGACTCTCGGGCGGACAGGCTCAGCAGGTCGCGGTGGCGCGGGCGCTGTACCGCCACCTGCGCGGTCGAGCGCCGGTCATCGCGCTGGACGAGCCGAGCTCCGCCCTGGACCCCGGGACCGAGGCGCGACTATGGCGGGCCGTCCGTCGGCTCGCCGACGCCGGCGCGACGGTGCTGCTCATCTCGCACCGGGTGTCGGCCCGCGAGATCGCCGACCAGGTCGTGCGTCTCGAGCCGAGCGAGGTCTTCGCATGACGCACCTCGGGTCGACCTCCCCCTCGCCCGTCACGATCGGCGCTCGACGGCCGATCGTGGCAGCCGAGCGCCCGGCGACGGTCTCGGCGGGCACGGTGCTTCGCGGCGCGATGCCGCCGGCGCGGCGGTTCTGGTGGACCCTCGCGGCGGGCTTCGCTTCTGAGGCATCCGCCGTGGCCCTCCTCGCCGTCAGCGCATGGTTGATCGTGCGCGCGAGCGAGCAGCCCCCGGTGCTCTATCTGTCGGCGGCTGTCGTCGGCGTGCGGTTCTTCGCCATCTCGCGTGCCGTCTTCCGCTACCTCGAGCGCCTCACGGGGCACGACGCCGCGCTGCGCCAGCTCGCCTCGACGCGGGCGGAGCTGGTGCGGCGACTCGTGCCGCTCGCTCCCGACGGACTGGCGCGCACCCGCCGGGGTTCCGTGCTCGGCGCGCTCGTCGACGACGTCGATGATCTGCAGAATCTCCCGCTCCGCGTCGTGCAGCCGCTGGCCGCGTCGGCGCTCGTCGCGGTCGGTGCGGTGGTGCTGGTCGCGTTCGTGTGGTGGCCGGCCGCACTCACACTGCTCGCGTGCCTCGCGATGGCCGCCCTGGTCGCGACGCTGTGGGGCTGGGCAGCCGGCGCCCGCGCCGAACGGTCGATCGCCCCGTTGCGCGCTCGGCTCGCCGACGCGGTGCTCGACCACCTCGGCAGCCTCGACGTGCTGTCAGCGTTCGGCGCCGAGGAGCAGAGCCGTGCCCGCATCGCCGCAGCCGACGCCGCGTTGCGCCGCGCCGTGGTGCGCCGCGCGGGGGCCCAGGCCGGCACCGCCGCACTGGTCTCACTGCTGGCGGGAGCCGCCTCGATCGCCGCCCTCACCGCCGCCGCACCCGGTATCGCGTCGGGCGCCCTGGGTGGCCCGTGGCTCGCGGTGGTCGTGCTCGTGCCTATGGCCGTGTTCGAGGTGTTCGCCGCCGTGCCGCTCGCCGCCGCATCGTGGCGCCAGGTGCGAGCCTCGGCCGAGCGCATCGCCTCCGCCGTGCCCGCCGAGTCGCCGGCCGCGCTCGTCCACGAGCACGTCGCGCCCACCGGCGTCGCCCCAGAATTCGGGGACGGCATCCGGCTGCGCGGCGCGGCGGTCCGGTGGCCGGGCACCTCGGTTTCGGCTGGCAGCGCGGCCGTGCCCTCCCTTCACGACATCGACCTCGACATCCGTCCCGGCCAGCGCGTGCTCGTGATGGGGTCCAGCGGCGCGGGCAAGACGACGCTCGCACACGCCCTGGTGCGCTTCCTCGAGACCGACGGCGATTACACGATCGGCGGGCGCTCGGTACACGACCTCGCCGGCGACGACGTGCGTCTGACGGTGGGCCTCTGCGAGCAGCAGCCCATGCTCTTCGACGAGGACATCCGTCAGAACCTGCTGTTCGCACGCGAGACGGCGACGGATGCCGAGCTCGAGGCGGTCCTGGCGAGAGTCGGCCTCGGCTCGTGGCTGCGCGAGCGCGGCGGGCTCGACGCACGGGTCGGCGAGCGCGGCGCGCTCGTGTCGGGCGGTCAGGCCCAGCGAATCGCACTCGCGCGGGCGCTCCTGCGCGGATTCCCGGTGCTGGTGCTCGACGAGCCGACGGCCGGGGTCGACCCCGCGGCATCCGATCTCCTTCTCGCCGACCTGCTCGGGGCGGTGCGCGGCGACCAGGCCGTGTTGCTGATCTCGCACGTCGCGGTTCCTGAGGCCCTGGTCGACCGGGTCGTGCGGATCGAAGACGGCCGCATCCTCGCCTGACGACGACGGACGCGGCGACGGGCACTCGTCCGCGACCCTCGTCCCGCGCGGCCGGACTCAGGCGGCGGATGCCTCTGCCGTGGCGGTGATGCGGCGGGCCATGCCGGCGAAGATGAAGCCGTGGAACGGCAGCACGGCGAGCCAGTAGAGGCGGCCGGCGAGCCCGCGGGGAAAGAAGACCGCGCGCTGGTCGTACCGCGACGCGCCTTCGGCCTCGTCGTCGGGCGTGGCACGCAGCTCCAGCCACGCGAGGCCGGGGACCTTCATCTCGGCCCGCAATCGCAGCATCCGTCCCGGCTCGAGCGCTTCGACGCGCCAGAAGTCGAGCGCATCGCCGACCGCGAGACGCGCGCGGCTGCGGCGACCGCGCGCCAGCCCGATGCCGCCGACGAGCCGGTCCATCCACCCGCGAATCGCCCACAGCAACGGCGACGAGTACCAGCCGTTCTCACCGCCGATCCCTTCGATCACCCGCCAGAGCGCTTGCGGCGATGCCGTCGTGTGCGCAGTCCGCACATCGGTGAACGCGGTGCGCCCGGCCCACTCCGGATCGCTTGGCAGCGGATCGCTCGGCACCCCGAGCACCTCGGAGTCCTGCCAGCTCGTCTCGATGGTGTCGGCCTCGACACGACTGAGCGCGGCCCGCACAGCGGCCCGGTACGGAGTGAGTCCTTCGGCGGGCGGGGGGATGAGGTCGTCGATGTCGTGGTTCTTCATGACGCACTCGTTCTGCAGCGACTCCACCAGTGGCCGCGCGATCGAGCGTGGAATCGGTGTGACGAGGTTCACCCAGTGCGATGCGAGGCGCGGCGTCAGCACGGGGAGGGCCGCGATCGGGCGCTGGTGCAGCCCCGCCTCGACGGCGTACCCGTTCATCATCTGTCCGTAGCGCAGCACGTCGGGCCCGCCGACGTCGACCGCGCGGTTGACCTCCGGTGCGACGCGCGCCGCGCCCAGCAGGTAGTGCAGCACGTCACGGACGGCGATCGGCTGGATGTGATTGCGCACCCACTTCGGCGCGGGCATGTACGGAAGCACCTCGGTCAGGTGCCGCACCATCTCGAACGAGGCCGATCCCGATCCGATGACGACGCCGGCCTGCAGCACCAGCGTCGGAACACCCGACCGCAGGAACACCTCTCCCACCTCGACGCGGGAGCGCAGGTGCGGCGACAGTGCGACGCCGCCCGGATGCAGTCCTCCGAGATACACGATGCGCGAGACGGATGCCGCGGCCGCGGCCGCGGCAACCGTCTCGGCCGCGCGGCGGTCCGCCGACTCGAAGCCCTTCCCCGCCGACATCGAGTGCACGAGGTAGAAGACGACGTCGATATCGGTCACGGCATCCTTCACCGCCGCGGCATCGGACGCATCCGCCCCCACGACCTCGACCCGGTCGGCCCAGGCGAAGGCGGTCACCCGCCGGGGGTCTCGCGCGAGGACGCGCACGTCGTAGCCGGCGCCGAGAAGCCGCGGCACCAGCCGCCCACCGATGTAGCCGGTGGCGCCGAGCACGAGCGCCCGTGGCGGCGAGCCGTCTGCGCGCGGCACCGCGGTGAGCATCGGCTCGCGGCCGGTGGGCGTGGAGAGCTCGTCCATGACGGCAGACTACGTCGGGGCGGCGGCACGGCGCCGGGACTGGCGCGAACCAACGCCCTGTGCTTCAGGGAGCGGTGGTCTACAGCACTTTGCCGAACGCCTGCGTCCCGTCAGGCGAAGCCAGCGGTGTGAAGCCGACGCGCGGGTAGAACGCGATCGCTCCGGCGTTCTCTGCCGACGCGACCAGATGGAGGCCCCGGACACCGGCGCCTCGCAGCGCCAGCTCCAGCCGCGCGATGAGCTTGCGGCCGAGGCCCTGCCCCTGCGCCTCGGGGAGCAGATCGATGTGCAGGTGTGCCGGGTACTCGGGGCCGAACGGCTGAGTCCCGCCCAGGCGCGCGTACGCGTACCGGAGGATGCCGTCCTGGCGCGACTCCACCACTGTCTCGGGTGCCGCCACTTCGGGACCGGCAGCCGCCTCGGCCGCGTGCGTCGGTGGCAGACCCGCCGGCTGCGGCCACCGCTCGGTGTGTCGTGGCCACCATTTGGCGGCGAACCATTCCTCGAACGCGTCGGTGTCGGGCGCCCCCACGATGTAACCCACGACGCGTTCATCATCGGTCTCGGCGACGAACGCGAAGTCGGGGTGCCGTTCGACATACGGGAGCACGAAGATCTCCGCCCACAGGTCGTCGTCGTCGAGGACGCCGGTCGCGTCTCCACCGGCATCCGCCGTTCTCAAGCAGATGTCGGCGAGCGAAGGTTCGTCGCCGGGGCGAAACGGCCGGATGCGGGTCACCGGGCGAGTCTATGAGACGTACTCGCCCCGTGCGCGGACGAACCGCACGTCGGCAGGATCCACGCGCAAGCTGACCGTCGTGCCCACGGTGAGCCCTGTCGCGCTCCCGGCCGCCACGTCGACGGCGATGTCGGGATCGGCGGTGCGCACGCGTACGCCCGAGGGTGTCTGCTCGAGCCGCACGACCCGCGCCTGCCACGAGCCGTCCGGCTGGTCGCCGGCAGCCGCGCCGGTGTCGATCGCCACCGCGGAAGGCCGGAAGATCGCGGCGATGCCTGTGTCGCGCCCGGATGACGCGTCCGGGTCGATTCCGGGGCTGGGAAGCGTCAGCGCGCCGCTGTGCCACCGTCCGCTCTCGATCCGACCCTCTACGCGATTGAGCCCTGCGACGGCTGCGCTGAACCGGGTCGCGGGCTCGGCGAGGACGTCGCGCACCGGCCCCGACTGCGTCACCCGGCCGCCCTCGAGCACGACCAGCGAGTGCGCGAGCGACGCCGCATCGACGGCGTCGTGCGTCGCCACGATCGCCGTGGTACCGGTGGCGACCAGCTGCTCGTGCAGCAGTGCCCGCACGTCGCCAGCCGTCTCGGCGTCGAGCGAGGTCAGCGGCTCGTCGAGCAGGAGCGCGGCCGGATGCGTCGCGAGAGCCCGCGCGAGGGCGACGCGCTGCTGCTGCCCACCCGACAGCTGCGTAGGCCGCCGGGCGCCCAGACCCGGCAGCCCGACGCGCCGCAGCCATTCCTCTGCCTGGGACGCGGCATCCGCCTTCGACGCCCCGTGGATGCGCAGTCCGAACGCGATGTTGGCGTGGGCGGTGAGGTGCGGGAACAGGCGCGGATCCTGACCGAGCAGCACGATGCCGCGGTGGGAGGGCGCGACGCGAAGAGGCCTCGGCGCTACGGTGTCGAGAGTCCGTCCTGCCAGCCGCACGTACCCGTCGTCGAGAGCAACGAGACCGGCGAGCGCGCCGAGGAGCGTGGACTTGCCCGCCCCGCTCGGCCCCATGAGGGCGACGACCGTTCCCGGGACGACCTGGACAGCAGCATCCAACCGGAATCCGTCGCGATGCACGATCACGCGGGCATCCAACCCGCCCGACGACGTGGCGACGTCTGCAGGAGCGGCGGACGCGCTCATCGCGGCGGCTCCGCACGCCACGCCCGCACGAGCAGCAGCACGCCGACCGCGGTCACGAGCAGCATCAGCGACAGGGCCACCGCGGTGCCCTGCGAGACACCGGCGCCGTTGAACGCGGTGTAGATGGCAAGGGGCATGGTCTGCGTGACGCCCGGGGCGTTGCCGGCGAAGAGCGCGGTCGCACCGAACTCGCCGATGGCCCGCGCGAAGCACAACACGATGCCGGCGATCAGGCCCGGCGCGGCGAGAGGCAGTGTGACCCGGGCGAGGATCGTCCAGCGGCCCGCGCCGAGGCCCGCGGCGGTCTGCTCATATCCGACGCCGGTCGAGCGCAGCGAGCCTTCGAGGGCGAGCACGAGGAACGGGAGTGCGACGAAGGTCTGCGCGAGCACGACGGCGGCGGTCGTGAACGGGATGCGGATGCCCCACTCCGCGAGCATCCCGCCCAGCCAGCTCGTGCGCCCGAAGAGGAACAGCATCGCCACGCCGCCCACCATCGGGGGAAGCACGAGGGGGACGGTCACGATCGCTCGCAGCACTGCCGCAGAGCGGGCGCCGCTGCGCGCGATCAGCAGCGCGAGCGGCACGCCGAGCACGACGCAGACGGCGGTGGCGATGAGGCCCGTCAGCAGCGACAGCCCGAGCGCCGACATCGCCGCCGGCGACGTGACGTCGGTCCACAGCGTCGCCCATTCCACGCGCAGCACGAGCGCTCCGAGCGGCAGCACCAAGAGCGCCAGGCCCAGCAGGGCGGGCACGGCGAGCACCCGGGGAACGAAGCCGATGCGATCGGCGCGCGAGCCCCGGGCGGCGCGTCCACCCGCGCCGCGCGGGACGAGGACCGCGCTCATGCCGCTCCGAATCCGAGCCTCGACAACACAGCCTGGCCCTCGTCCGACAGCACGAAGGCGACGAACGCGGCGGCAGCCTGAGGATTGACCGCCTCGCGCAGCGGTGCGATGGGGTAGCGGTTGACGACGTTCTGGGCACCGGCGGCGGCGACAGCCCGCACGTCGTCATGTGCCGCGGCATCCGTGGCATACACCAGACCGGCATCGGCCTCGCCTGCTGCCACCTTCGTGAGAACCGCGGTGACGTTCTGCTCGAGGCTTGCGGCGGTCACGGTCACGCCGTTGTCGGCGAGGAGGGTCTCGGATGCCACGCCGCACGGCACCTCGGGAGCGCACAGCACGACGGTGGTCCCGGACCGGCCGAGATCCTCGATCGCCTTCACCCCGGCGGGGTTGCCGACCGGCACGGCGATCACCAGGGTGTTGCTTGCGAAGAGCTGTGGCTCGCCGGCGAGTCCAGCGCCCGCCACCGAGGCCATGGTCCGCTCGTCGGCCGCGGCGAACACATCGGCGGGCGCCCCCTCGATGAGCTGCGTCGCGAGCGTGCTGGATCCGTCGTACGAGATGGGCCGCACATCGACGGACGGATGCCGCTGCTCGAACATCTCGGCCAGCTCGTCGAAGGCGCCCGAGAGCGAGGCCGCCGCGAAGATCGTCAGATCCCCCGAGAGCTCACCGCCGGTGGGGCCGGTGAACGGGGAGCCGGACGGAGCCGCTCCCGGCGGTCGGTCCAGAGCACCGCAGCCTCCGAGGACGACCATCAGCACGCCGGTCAGCAGCAGCACGCCGCGGACTATGGAGCGCCGGGTTCTGCCGGGCAGCGAACGCGCGCGGGGTCGAGGCATCCGTCAGCCTTTCGGGGTCTCGACGATGACATGCGTTGCTTTGACCACCGCCGCCGCGAGCGACCCGACCTCGAGACCCAGGTCGTCTGCGGCCTCGGCCGACATGAGCGACACCACGCGGTGCGGTCCTGACTGGATGTCGACCTGCGCCATCAGCCCGTCGCGCTGGATGCGCGTGACGAGTCCGACGAATCGGTTGCGTGCGCTGCTCAGGACGTCGGCGGGGTCAGCAGCGCCCGCCGCGAGCTCGATCGCGCGGGCGGCGAGCGCATCTCCCGGGATCTCGGCCGGCGAAGCACCCGTGGCCGGCAGGGTGCCCGCGTCGACCCAGCGCCTCACGGTGTCGTCGCTGACGCCCAGCAGACGCGCGGCCTCTGCGATCTTGAAACTCGGCATGGTTCAACGTAACACCGCAAATGCGGATAGGAGACACGAATATCTCCGCGCATGCGCCCCGATACCCGTCTGATCGCCCGGCGTGTGCGCAGCGGTCGTAGCCTGATGGCATGCCTCTTCCCCCACTCGTGGAGCCGGCCGATGCGCTGAGCGATGCCGAGCGCACGCGCACCGCGCGCCACCGCGTCCTCGCGGGATTCGGCGACGAGGCGCAACGCCGACTGGCAGGTGCCCACGTCGCGGTCGTCGGCGCCGGCGGACTGGGTTCGCCGGCGGTCCTGGCGCTCGCGGCCGCGGGGATCGGGACCCTGACCGTCATCGATGACGACGTGGTCGAAGCCTCCAACCTGCAGCGGCAGGTCCTGCACCGCGTCGCCGACGTCGGGGCGCGGAAGGTCGACTCCGCGGTGCGTGTCAGCGCCGACCTCTCGCCGGGCACGAAAGTGCACGCGATAGCTCGGCGGATCACCGCCGACACCGCCCGGGAGCTGCTCGCGGGCGCGGATGTGGTGATCGACGGCAGCGACACCTTCGAAACCCGCGCCGCCGTCGCGACGGCGTGCGAGGAACTCGGTGTTCCCCTGGTGTGGGGGGTCGTCCAGGAGTTCCATGCGCAGGTGACGGTGTTCTGGTCGGCGCCGCCGGCGGGCGTGACACCCGTCCTGCTCGGGGATCTGTACCCGCCGGATGCCGTGGGCGTCGTGCCTTCGTGCGCCCAGGTGGGCGTGCTGGGCGCACTGTGCCTGCAGGTCGGCGCCCTGCTCGCGACCGAGGCGATCAAGCTTCTCACCGGGGTCGGCGAGCCGCTTCTCGGCCGCGTCGTCGTGATCGATGCCCTGCGCGGCCGCACCGACGAGGTGCCGCTCCGACCGGCGCGAACGTCACCGGTCGCGCCACCTGCGGACCGGGCCACGGATTCGCTCCTGACGGCACCGGGGGCCCCGGGCGGCGACTCGATCGCACAGCTCTCCCCCGCCGCTGCCCGTGCGGCGCAGAGCACGGGCGCGCTGTTCGTCGACGTGCGTGAGGCGTGGGAGACCGCGCAGGGAGTCATCCCCGCATCGCTGCTCGTGCCGCTGGGCGATCTGCTCGCCGATCCCGCGCGCGTCGGAGCCGGTCCGGTCGTGGTGGTGTGTCAGGTGGGCATGCGCGCGCAGCGCGCCGCTACCGCGCTACGCGCGTCAGGAGTGAGTGCCTCCGTGCTCGCCGGCGGAATCGAGGCATGGACGCGCGCCGGCGAATCCGTGACGGTGCCCGCGTGAGCGGGCTGCGGAGCGTCGAGGAGCACCTCGGCGAGATCCTCGCGGCCAGTTCGCCACTGCCACCCGAGACGGTGCCGCTCGATGCCGGCTACGGTCGCACGCTTCACGAGCCGGTGCGCGCCGCGGTCGATATCCCGGTGTTCGACAACTCCGCCATGGACGGCTTCGCGGTGCGCTTCGCGGACGTGAGGGATGCCTCGCCCACCGATCCCGTGAGGCTGCGCGTCGTCGCGGACCTGCCCGCGGGAACCGCCGACGACCCCACTCTGAACGACGGTGAGACCGCCCGCATCATGACGGGATCGCCCGTGCCTCGTGACGCCGACGCGATCGTGCCCTTCGAAGACACCTCCGGCGGGCTCGACGACTCGCTCGGCGAGATCCGTGTCCTCGCGGCGCCTCGCGGCCCCGGCGCGCACATCCGGCGTACGGGCGAGGACGCCCGACGAGGCGATGACGTGCTGGCGGCCGGCACGCTGCTCGGGCCGCTCCAGGTCGCAGCCGCCGCGGCATGCGGTGTGGCCGAGCTCGTCGTGTCCCGGCAGCCGAGGGTCGTGGTGGTCTCCACCGGCAGTGAGCTGGCCGAGCCGGGGGCCGCGTTGACCCGCGGGCAGATCCCCGAGTCGAACAGCCGCCTGCTGAGCGGACTCGTCGCCCAGGCCGGCGGGCTCGTCATACATCGTGCGAGTGTGAGCGACGAGGGCGACGAGCTGCAGACGCTGGTCGCCGACGTCACCGACGCCGACTCCCCTGATCGCGCCGATGTCGTGGTGTTCTCCGGCGGAGTCAGCGCTGGGGCGTACGAAGTCGTAAAGACGACGCTCGAGGCTGCCATGACCTTCTCGAAGGTCGCGATGCAGCCCGGCAAGCCGCAGGGGTTCGGCAAACTGCCGTCGGGCACGCTGCTGTTCGGCCTGCCCGGCAACCCGGTCAGCGCGGCTGTGTCGTTCGAGGTCTTCGTGCGCCCGGCGCTGCTGAGGATGCTGGGCCGGCCGGATCTTCAGCGCCCGGTGATCGCGCTCCCCGCGGCGGTCGCGTGGCGTACGCCGCCGGGACGGCGCCAGTACCTTCCCGTCACGATCGATCGCTCGGATCCCCGAGAGTGGCGCGCCGTGCCCGCGACCTCGGGAGGATCGCACCTCGCGGGCGGACTCGGCAGGGCGGAGGCGTACGCCGTGGTCCCCGCCGAGGTCGAGACGGTGGCCGAGGGCGACATCGTCGATGTCATGCTGATCTCATGAGCTTCACGCATCTCGACGACGCCGGCCACGCGCGAATGGTCGACGTCACACAGAAGCAGCCGACGGTCCGCTCGGCGACCGCCCGCGGGTTCGTGCGGTGCACGCCCGAGGTCGTCGCAGCGCTGCGCGACGGCTCGGTGCCGAAGGGCGACGTGCTGGCGGTCGCCCGGATCTCGGGCATCCAGGCTGCCAAACGAACCCCCGAGCTGCTTCCGCTCGCCCACGTCATCGGCGTCCATGGCGCCGCGGTCGACCTCGAGATCGACGACGACGGTGTGGCGATCGAAGCCACGGTGCGCACGGCAGACCGCACCGGCGTCGAGATGGAGGCGTTGACGGCTGTGACGGTCGCCGCTCTGGCCGTCGTCGACATGGTGAAAGGCCTCGACAAAGGCACATCGATCGAGAACGTGCGGATCGTCGCGAAGACCGGCGGCAAGAGCGGCGACTGGCACCGTCCCGGCGAGGCCTGATGCCCGGGTCCGCGCCGTCGCATCAGGCACCCGGCCCGGTGCCGGGCGGCCTCGGCGCCATCCTGCTCGCGGGCGGTCGAGCCACCCGCGTGGATGGCGCGACGAAGCCCCTCTTCGAAGTCGGCGGGCGCACCCTGCTGCACACCGCGGTGACGGCGGCGACGGATGCCCGGGCCCGGCCGGTCACGGTGGTGGCGCCGGTGCTGGACGACAGCCTGGACGTCGCGTGGGTGCGCGAACACCCGCCGTTCGGCGGCCCGGCCGCGGGAATCGTCGCGGCGCTGGACTCCTGGGCGGCCGGCGATCAGCCCGAGTGGACCCTCGTGCTGGCCTGCGACCTCCCTCGCGCCGAAGCGGCGGTGCGGCGATTGGTGGACGACATCGCGCTGCTCCCCTCTGACACCGACGGGATGTGTCTCGGCGACGCATCGAGCACGCCGCAATGGCTGACCGGCGTCTACCGCACGCGCGCGCTGCGGGCGGCGGCATCCGCTCTCCCCGATCTCGGGCGGGATGCCGCGGTGCGTGCACTCGTCGACGACCTCGCGATCACGGTGGTCACGGTCGCCGACGACCTGACTCGCGACGTCGACACGTGGGAGGATCTGGAACAGGCGCGATCCGTCGCATCGCCGTCTGACGCAACACCCCCTGGACCGCAGAGCTGAGGAGCCGTCATGAGCGAGCAGTCCCGCACCCTTCCGCCCGAAGCACTCGACGCGTGGGCCGCCGCGCTTCGCGAGCGATTCGGTCTGGCCGAGGCCGACGTCCCGGTCGCCGCTGTGCTCGATCTCACGCGCGACGTCGCGAACGGCGTCGCGCGGCCCGCCGCGCCGCTGGGGGCCTTCGTCGCCGGCCTGGTCGCCGGGCGTGCGGGCACCGATCCTGCCGAGATCCGCGCCGCCTTGGACGCTGTTGCCGCGGCCGCCGCCGGGTGGGATCAGTAGTGGCCGTCGTCCGCTACTTCGCGGCCGCGCAGGACGCCACCGGCCGCGACACCGAACGACGCGCCGAATCGACCCTGGGTGAATTGAGGCGCGCCGTCTCGGACGCGTATCCCGAGCTCGGCGGCATCCTGCCTCGCTGCGCGGTGCTCGTGGGCGGTGCCCGCGTCGACGACGCCACGCCGCTTCACGACGACGACCTCGTCGACGTGCTGCCCCCGTTCGCGGGCGGCTGACCCGAACGGGCGACCGCCGATCGGCAGACCCGCCGGACTCAGCCGCCGAGGCCGAGCCAGGTGGCGGTGCCGTCGGCCTCGACCTGCCGCTTCCACACCGGCAGCTCGGTCTTGATCGTCTCGATGATCGTGCGGCACACGTCGAACGCCTCGGCTCGGTGCGCCGCGGCCACCGCGATCACGACGGCGGCGTCGCCGACCTCGAGCCGCCCCACACGGTGCGACACCGCGACGAGTGCCCCGGACCGACCCACCGCGGCCTCGGCGATCCCTTGCAGCGCGGCCTCCGCATCGGGATGCGCGGAGTACTCCAGCGCGACGACCGCGGCCGCGGCATCCGGATCGTGATCGCGCACCCGGCCCACGAAGGTCGTGACCGCGCCGGCAGTCGTGTCGTCGACCGCGCGCAGGTGCGCGTCCAGATCGAGCGGCTCTGAGCTGATCGCCGCGACGCGGACGGCAGACATCAGTGGTCGCCCCCGCCGAGCTGGTCGAGTACGTGACGTGCCACCGACAGGATCACCGGCATCCCTGAAGCCACTCCCGCAGGCGATCCCGGAAGATTCACGACCAGAGCGCCGTGCGGGTCGACGACGCCTGCCACACCTCGGGTCAGCATGCCCGCAGGCTTCTCGGCGGCACCGCGCCGGCGCAGTTCCTCGGCGATGCCGGGAACCTCACGCGTGACGACACGGACCGTGCCCTCGGGGGTCTGATCACGCAGCGAGACCCCGGTGCCGCCGGTCGTGATGAGGAGCTTCACTCCCGCGACGATCTGGGCGGTGAGCGCGCGTTCGACGTTGTCGGCCCCGTCGGCGACGACCACGGCGTCCGCGCAGTGGAATCCGGCCTCCCGCAGCGCCGCGACGGCGATCGGGCCGCTGGCATCCTCGCGCTCGCCCGAGGCAGAGCGATCCGAGACGGTGATGACGGCGGCGCGGGTGGTCACGGCACCAGCCTAGGACCGCCCGGGCAGACCCGGCACGTGTCAGCCTCGACGCGCGAGCCGCACCATGACGGACTTCGACGTCGGAGTTCCCGAGACGTCGGCGACCGAGTCCAGCGGCACCAGCACGTTCGTCTCGGGATAGTAGGCGGCGGCATTGCCACGCGGCGTCCGGTACGCGACGATGCGGAACTCCTCGGCCCGCCGCTCCTCGATCGTGCCGTCGGCGCGTGTCCACTCCGAGACGAGGTCGACGATCTCGTCTTCGTGGAACCCGAGTGCCGTGATGTCCTTCGCATTCACCAGCACCACCCGACGTCCGCCGTGGATGCCCCTATAGCGGTCGTCCTTGCCGTAGATGGTGGTGTTGTACTGGTCGTGGGAGCGCAGCGTCTGCAGCAGCAGCCGCCCGCGCGGGATGACCGGATACTCGAGCGGGTTCACCGTGAACCGCGCCTTGCCGTCGGCGGTGGCGAACCGCCGCTCGTCGCGCGGCCCGTTCGGCAGGAAGAATGTGCGCCCCTTCTGGATGCGCTCGTCGTAGTCCTCGAATCCCGGGATGACCTGCGCGATGTGCGCACGGATCAGCGCATAGTCGGCTTCCAGCCGCGCCCAGTCGGCGTGAGGGATGTTGTCGGGATGCCGCGATCCCGCCGATGCCAGCGGGTCGGAGGTCTCTGCGGCTCCGTGCTCTGGGAGTCCGCGGTCGGAGCTCATCGGCTCCGAGGGCGTCACGCCCACCTCTACCAGATCAGGTGATTTCACCGAGGGAGGACGATTCCCACCCGAAACGTCCTGCGTAGGTGAGATCACCTGATCTCGCGACGGGGCCCGGTCGCCGAACAGCAGTCCGCACAGCCGGGCGATGATCGCAACCTCGCTGAGCAGGTCCTCCGCGGGCGGAGCGAGGCGTCCACGCGAGGCGTGCACCGCGCCCATCGAGTCCTCGACGGTGACGCGCTGCTCGCGACCACCGCGGCGGTCTCGATCGGTGCGACCCAGTGTCGGCAGGATCAGGGCCCGCCGTCCGGTCACCGCGTGCGATCGGTTGAGCTTGGTCGAGACCTGCACGGTAAGCCCGACGCGGGCCATGCCGGCCTCGACGACGGCGGTGTCGGGCGTCGCCGAGACGAAGTTGCCGCCCATCCCCATGAAGAACCGCACCCGCCCGTCGCGCATGGCGCGGATGGCCTCAACGGTGTCGAAGCCGTGCTCGCGCGGCGCCGCGAAAGCGAACTCCTGGTCGAGCGCGTCGAGGAACGCCGCCGATGGCTTCTCGTAGATGCCGACTGTGCGGTCGCCCTGCACGTTCGAGTGACCCCGCACCGGGCACACCCCGGCGCCGGATCGGCCGATGTTGCCCTGCAGCAGGAGCACGTTGACGACGTCGCGCAGGGTCGCCACCGAGTGCTTGTGCTGGGTCAGCCCCATCGCCCAGCACACGATCGTCGCCTTCGATGTGCGCACCGCCTCGCCGACGCGGCGCAACGCCTTCTCGGGCAGACCAGTGGCCACGACGAGCTCCCGCCACGAGACATCCGCCATCGCCTGACCGTAGGCCTCGAACCCACTGGTGTGCTCTGCGATGAAGTCGTGATCGAGCACACCGCCGTCGGCGGCCTCGGCCTCGAGCAGGTGCTTGCCGATCGCCTGGAACAGCGCCTGATCGCCGCCGAGCCTGATCTGCACGAACCCGTCGGCGAGCTTGGTGCCGCCGAACGCGACACCGCGGATGGTCTGCGGATTCTCGAACCGCATCAGCCCCGCTTCGGGCAGCGGGTTGACGGCGATGATCGTGGCGCCGCGCTGCTTGGCCTTCTCGAGCGCCGACAGCATGCGCGGGTGGTTCGTGCCGGGGTTCTGTCCGGCGACGATGAGCAGGTCGGCATCGTGGACGTCCTCGATCGAGACGGTTCCCTTGCCGATGCCGATGGTCTCGGTGAGAGCCGATCCGCTGGACTCGTGGCACATGTTCGAGCAGTCCGGCAGGTTGTTGGTTCCGAGACCACGCACGAGCAGCTGGTACAGGAACGCGGCTTCGTTCGAGGTGCGGCCCGACGTGTAGAAAACCGCCTCGTTCGGGTCATCCAGCGTCTTCAGTTCGTCGGCGATGGTGCGCAGCGCGTCGTCCCACGAGATGGGCCGGTAGTGCGTGGCGCCCTCGTCGAGGATCATCGGATGCGTCAGGCGGCCCTGCTGCCCCAGCCACCAGTCGTCGTGCCCGCGCAGGTCGTCGAGGGAATGCGCGGCGAAGAACTCGGGCCCGACGCGGCGCAGCGTCGCCTCTTCGGCAACGGCCTTGGCGCCGTTCTCGCAGAACTCGGCGATGTGCCGCTTGTCTTCCTCGGGCCACGCGCAGCCGGGGCAGTCGAAGCCGTCCTTCTGGTTCACCCGCATCAGCGTCTGCACCGAGCGGGCGATGCCCATCTGCTCCTGTGAGATCTGCAGCGCGTGCAGCACAGCGGGCACGCCCACTGCGACCTTCTTCGGTCTCGTGGAGCGCACACGGCTCTCGTCGATATCGGCTTTCGGGGGCTTCGTCGCCATGATCCCAGGCTAAGCCTTCATCGCGAGGGCGGGCTCCGCGATTCTCAGTGGGTGGAAGTCCGGCGGCGGTGAACGGATGCCGCAGGCTCCGGCGCGACCCCGGGGGCGGGTGTGTTCAGCGCCGTCCAGTGCCGAACATCCCGCGGATGACTCCGCCCAGTATGGTCTGCGTCGCCTTGGACCCCAGAATCTGCTCGATCGGCGACTTCTCCGCTGCCCGCGAGCGGCTCGACGTGCGCGTGGCGCCCGAGGTCTTCTTGAGCAGCCGCTCGTACTCCTGCTGTGCCTTCTTCTCGGCGGCGGCGCTGGCCTTGTCGATCGCGGCCTGCTGCTTGGCCAGCTCGGCGTCGACCTTGGCCTTCTCGAGCGCCGCTTTCTCGGCTGCGGCCACGTCGTCGGCGGCCTTCATCTTCGCCGTCAGGATCTCGCGGGCCGACTCGCGGTCGATCGCGGTGCCGTACTTCGCCAGCAGCGGGGATGCCTTCACGGCGGCGTCGATCGCGGGGTCGGGCGTCGGCGACATGAGGCCCAGCGGCGCGCGCAGTCGCGTCCACGCGACCGGCGTCGGCGCGCCCTTCTCGCTCATCACCGTGACGATCGCCTCACCGGTGCCCAGCTCCTGCAGCACCCTCTCCAGCTCGTAGCCCGAGGTCGGGTACGTGCCCACCGTGGCCTTCAGCGCCTTCGCATCGTCGGGGGTGAAGGCGCGCAGCGCGTGCTGCACGCGCGAGCCGAGCTGGGCCAGCACATCGGACGGCACGTCCTTCGGCGTCTGCGTCACGAAGAACACGCCGACGCCCTTCGAACGGATGAGCCGCACCGTCTGCACGATCGCGGCGAGGAAGTCCTTCGAGGCGTCCTTGAACAGCAGGTGCGCCTCGTCGAAGAAGAAGACCAGCTTCGGCTTGTCGGGATCGCCCACCTCGGGCAGCAGCTCGAACAGTTCGGCGAGCAGGTACATCAGGAACGTCGAGAACAGCGCGGGCTTGTCGATCACGCCCGGCACCTCGAGAAGGCTGATGATCCCGCGCCCGTCCGGCGCGGTGCGCAGGAAATCGGCGACCTCGAACTCGGGCTCACCGAAGAAGACGTCCGCACCCTGGTCGGCGAACGTGATGAGCTCGCGCAGGATCACGCCCGCGGTCGCCGCCGACAGTCCGCCCAGCTCCTTCAGCTCGGACTTGCCTTCGTCGCCCGTGAGGTACGTCAGCACCGCACGCAGATCGGCCAGGTCCACGAGGGCAAGGCCGTTCTTGTCGGCGTAGTGGAAGACCAGGCCCAGGCTCGACTCCTGTGTGTCGTTGAGGCCCAGGACCTTGCTCAGCAGCAGCGGCCCGAACCCCGAGACTGTGGCCCGCACCGGCACCCCTTTGCCGACGCCGCCGAGCGCGAAGTACTCGGTGGCCGAGGCCTCAGGCTTCCAGTCCTGCCCGATCGACCGGGTGCGCGCGAGCAGCTTGTCGCTCGGCTCGCCGGGAGTCGCTACACCCGACAGGTCGCCCTTGATGTCGGCCGCGAACACCGGCACACCCTTGGCCGCCAGCTGCTCGGCCAGACCCTGCAGCGTACGGGTCTTGCCTGTGCCCGTCGCGCCGGCGACGAGCCCGTGCCGGTTCATCATGCCGAGAGGAATGCGGATCTGCGCGGACGGAACCGGGTCGCCGTTGACGAGGGCGCCGAGATCCAGGGTCTCGGAGGTGAACGTGTAGCCGTTGGTGATCTTCTGGATTTCTTCGGAAGACAGTGGGCCTGCTTCTTCTGTTTCCGGGATGGTCGGTTGGGGAGATTGTTCCTGCGTGGATGCGGGCCCGACGGGCGCTCCCGCGGGCCCTGACGTTGCAGCGGCCGAGGTCTGCCCCTGGGCCTGCGCATCCGCGGGATGTGCGGGCTCCGGGGTTGTGGCGGCCGAGGTTGGCGGGGCGGGCTGCGCGGGCTGAGCGGGCTCCGGGTTGGTTGCTGCCGGGGCGGGTGGGGCGGTCGCGGCACGGGCCTTCGCGGCCTCGGCTTCGGCGGCGGCGAGGGCGGCCTTGGCCTGTGCAGCCTTGAGTTGAGCTTCGGCCGCTTCGGCCTCTGCCCGCAGCCGCGCCAACTCGGCCTCGGCGACGGCGGTGTCGGGCGCGGCGGCGGGATCGGACGGTGCGGGCGACTCGGGCGCTGGGCCCACGCGCCCGGAGGCTCCGGGCGACGCGCCAGCGGCGGCTGGAGGGGGCGTGGGGATCATGCGCTCAGCCTAGCCACGGGCCTTTCGCCGGGGCATCCGTTCTCTCCCGCGCCATCGGCACGGCGAAGGCGGCCGCCACCAGCAGCGCCGCGCCCGCGCCGATCAGGGCTCCCCCAACGGTGTCACTGAGCCAGTGGGCGTGCAGATACGTACGACTGAATGCCATCAGCACCACCCACGCCGCTCCGACTACGGCGACCCAGATCCGCGGGAAGATCACCACCGCCGCGGCCGCGAGCGTTGCGGCGTTGGCGACGTGGCCCGAGGGATACGACCCGTAGTCCGACACGACCAGGATCTCTTCGGGGCGCACCCGGCCGAACAGTTGCTTGAGAACCTGCACACCGCCGGCAGACACCGCCTCGGCGGCGAGGAAGTAGGCCGCCGCCCACGGCCTTCGCAACAGGACGAGCCCGATCGCGCCACCGATCGGCACCACGAGCACACCGAACCAGCCGGCGCCCACCCAGTTCATGACGCGAGAGAAGCCCAGGAGCACCGGGTTGAACCACGCCGTCACCTGCGCGTTCCACGACACGTCGATGCCGAACGGCTGATCGCCACGCGTGAAGACCCACCAACCGAGCAGGCACGCGAGCGCGGTCAGCACGCCCCCGACCGCCAGGAACGCCGTGACGCTCCCCACGCCCCCTCCACGCGGTGCCGGCGCGCCGCCCGGAGGCTCGGGGCGCGTGGGCCCGGCCCCACCCCGGTGCTGGCCTTCGCTCATCGCCCCATTCTGCCTGTCCCGTCCCGCTCCCCGCCCGACCCGGATGCGAAAACACCAGTCCGTCACGGCGACACGCCGTGACCGAGCCCGCCCCACCGGCGCGCCGCGTCACTGCCCCGTGCTTTCGCACCACCGCCGACCGGGATGGGGCCTGGCTTTCGCGCCACCGCTGACCGGGATGGGCCCTGTCTGTGATGATGAGTGCCATGACCCGAGTCGTCGATGTGGTGCGCGCGACCATCGCTCCGCTCACGCGCACCCGCCTGTTCCGCCGCGTGCTCGGACCCGCGCTGCTCCCCCCGCTCGAGCGATTCGTCACGTGGGTCTCGCGGGGACGCGTGCAGGTGAGCGCGCTGCTGGTGCCCTCGCTCGTGCTCCACACCGTCGGCGCCCGGTCGGGTGAGCCGCGAGACGCTCCGCTCATGTACACGCCCGACGGGAAGGGCCGCGCGATCGTGGCGGGCACGAACTTCGCCGGCGCCCGCCACCCCGCGTGGACGTCGAACCTCATCGCGCATCCGGATGCCGCGATCACCGTGCGCGGACGCCGCATGGCCGTGCGGGCGAGCCTTGTACCCGACGACGAACGCGACGCGGTGTGGGCGCGCATCGAGCTGCAGTGGCCGGGCTACCGCAACTACGAGCGGTCGTCGGGGCGGCAGGTGCGCCTGTTCCGGCTGCAGCCGGTGCGGGACCCGCAGCGCTGAGTCAGGGAGTGAGCCGCTCGACCGTGCGCGGCCGCACCACGAGCCACAGCGAGAGCACACCGACGACAGCGCAACCGACCATCACCGTGGCCATCGTGGTGGCCGTGATGCCGGCGTCCTTCGCGATCCAGCCCACGAGCGGCGAGATGATGCCAGCCACGCCGAAGTTCGTCGCGCCGACGACCGATTGCGCGGTGCCGGCCGCCTTTCCGTGCCTGTCGAGCGCGAGCACCTGCACGCACGGGAACGAGAATCCGCACGCCGTCATGAAGACGAACAGCGGCACGACCGTTCCCCACAGGCCGAGGCCCAGCTGGTCGGCGAGGATGATGACGGATGCCGCGACCAGCAGCACCGCGGTCGACCATGCGAGCACCCATTGCGGCCCGAACCGCGCCGCGAGGCGCGCCGCCGCCTGGACGCCGAGCACAACACCCAGCGAATTGACCGCGAACAGCATGCCGTACTGCTGCGGGTCGAAGGCGTAGGTCACCTGGAACAGGAACGGCGAGGCCGAGAGGTACGAGAACAATCCAGAGAAGGTCATCCCGCCGATGATCAGCACGCCGATGAAGACACGGTCGCTGAAGACGCTGCGATAGCGCTGCCAGATGGTGGTCGCGCCCCTCTCGTGCCGCCGTGCCTTCGGCAGCGTTTCGGGCAGGAAGACGATCGCCGAGACGAGCATCACCGCCCCGTAGATCGCGAGGACGACGAAGATCCCACGCCATGACACCACGAGCAGCAGCGCCGAGCCCACCAGCGGCGCCAGCACGGGAGCGACGCCCGAGACCAGGGCGAGCCGCGAGAGCATCACGACGAGCCGGCGCCCGCCGAACAGGTCGCGCACGATCGCCGCAGCGACGACGCCGCCCGCCGCCGCCCCGGCGCCCATGAAGACGCGGGCGACCGAGAGCAGTTCGAGAGACGGCGCGAGGGCCGCCGCGACGCTCGCGATGACGTGGAGCGCGGTCACCACGAGAAGCGGCAGGCGCCGGCCGACCTTGTCGCTGAGCGGACCCACGATGAGCTGGCCGAGCGCGAAACCGATCATCGTCCCGGTCAGGGTCAGCTGGATCGCCGCGGCCGTGGTCTGGAAGTCCTCCTCCAGCGTGGGGAACGCGGGCAGATAGAGGTCGATCGTGAAGGGGCCGAGAGCCGTGAGCGCTCCGAGCAGGATGATGTAGAGCACGCGGCGACGCGTCGAGATGGAGTCGCCGGGGTGCAGCACGATCGGCGCCGTGGCCGGATTGCTGCCGAGGGTGCGGATCGCGCCGGTCGAGGTGGGGTGGGGTTCGCGGACCGGTGCGCGGTCGTCGTGGCGCTGGACGGGAACGGAGGCAGTGTCGAGCAACGTATGTCGTTTCGAGAGAGGCGGAGTCGAATCGATCGGCGGAGTCGAATCGATTCGAGGTTCGATGCTATCGCACTGTCGGTCGCCTCCCAGTCGCCATCGCATGCGCTCGCATAGGATGAGGGCAGTCCGCCGCCTGCCCGCGGACGGCCATGCCGGGCGCTCGAGCCCTTCGCCGATGTGGAGATCACGCACACATGACCCCCGCCGACAAGCGCAACAGCGGCAACCCCGCGACCCAGGCTCAGATCAACCTGACGGTCAAGCAGCAACGCGAGCAGAAGCGCCAGGAGAAGCTGGCCGAGTACCAGAAGCAGCTCGCCAAGCGCCGCCGCAGCAAGCTGGTGTGGTGGATCGTCGGCTCGACGGCAGCCATCGTCATCGTCGGCCTCATCGTCGCATCGATCGTGTTCGCGCCGGCACCTGCGCCGACATACGAGCGCGGCAACGGCGACGGCGCAGCCATCGAAGGAATCGAGACGTTCTCGAACACCGCCAACCACGTCGAGGGTGACGTCGAGTATGAGCAGACCCCGCCCGCCGGCGGCGACCACAATGTCGCGTGGCTGAACTGCGGCGTCTACACCGAGCCGGTTCCGAATGTGAATGCCGTGCACTCGCTGGAGCACGGGGCCGTCTGGGTCACGTACGACCCGGCGCAGGTGACCGAGGCAGACATCACGGCGCTCGAGGATCAGCTTCCCAACACGTACACCGTCCTCTCGCCGTACGAGGACATGGACAGGCCGATCGCCATCAGCGCATGGAACGCGCAGCTGAAGCTCGACTCGGCGGACGATCCCCGCATCGAAGAGTTCCTCACCGCCTACTGGCGATCCACGAGCGCCCCCGAGCCCAACGCCGCGTGCACGGGCGGCTTCAACGCCCCCGGCAAGAAGTGACGCCAGATCGGTGACCGACGACGAGAGTCCCACGGTCGCGCGGCCATGGTGGGTCATCGCGCTCGTGCTTCTCGCGGTCGCGGCAGTCGCTTTCGCCGTGGGGCGGTTCTCCACCTTCGGGACGCAGGCGACGACGACGACCCCAGGAACCACCTCGGCTGAAGCCGGGTTCTCGCGCGACATGCAAGTGCACCACGCGCAGGCCATCGAGATGGCGATGGAGATCTATCGCAAGACCGACGACGAAGAACTGCGCATCCTGGCGTATGACATCGCCACGGGCCAGTCCGGTCAACGCGGCGAGATGTACGACTGGCTGGTGCAGTGGGGGCTCTCGCAGTCCGGCGCCGACTCGATGATGGCGTGGATGTCGGACTCCGATGCGGGCCACGCGCATGGCGTCCCCGCCGGAGAGCCGATGACCGATGAAGAGGCGCACGAAGCGATGGGCATGGCGTCGGACGACGAGCTGGACGCGCTCGAAGACGCGACCGGCCGGGAGGCGGACTGCCTGTTCCTCTCGCTCATGATCCGCCACCACGAGGGCGCCATCCCCATGGCCGAGGCACTTCTCGAACTGGGCACCGATCCTCGCGCACTCGAAGTGGCGGCGAGCATCGAGGCCGGTCAGACCGCCGAAATCGACGCCATGCGATCCATCCAGAGCCGCCTGGGCTGCACGGGCTGACGAACCGGCCGGCACGCTCCCGATACAGTGAGGCCGTGACCGACGCGCCGCGCACCCGACGCCCTGCCGTCGTGACCGTTGCAGTCGTGCTCATCTACATCGCCGCGATCGCCGACGTCGCACTCGGCATCTTCGTCCTCCTCAGCAGATACCAGGCCACGGGATCGGACGTCCTCGTGGTGTCGCTGCTGGGTGCGGGCATCATCCTGTTCGGCCTGCTGCTGATCGCGATCGCGTCGGGTGTGGCGCGCGGGAGCCGCCTGTCGCGCGGACTGGCGACAGTGTTCCTCACTGTTCTGATCGTGCTGCGTGTGGTCACGATCATCTCGACCGACACGTGGGACGTCAGCGCGATCGTGCAGAGTGTGCTCGCGGCGTTCGCCCTCGTCGTACTGTGGACGCCGCCGGGCGCGCGTCACTTCGCCCGTCGGATCTCCTGATCAGACGCCGGCCGCGGCGAGAGCGCGTGCGACATAGCGGCGGTGGATGAAGCGAACGAGCTCGATCGCCGCGATCGTCAGCACCGTGACCAGGGCGACGAGGTACGCGGCCTCCTCCCCGGGGTCGACCAGCTGGAAGAACTCCGTCAGCAGCGGCACGGTGAACACACCCACGAGTGCGACGAACATCGCGCCGATCACCAGCGCCTTGAGCCGCGTGATCGGGCGCGAGAGCACGGCCAGCACCCATATCCCGACGATGGCGAGGATGATCGTGGAGCCGGTGCGCAACCCCGGCTCGTCCACGCCGAGCTGCTTGGCGCCGAGCGTATAGAGCGTGAGCGCGACGGCGATGATGACCCCGGCGGGAATCGCGAACGCCAGAGACCGCTTCAGGAAGCCCGGGACGTACCGCTGCTTGTTGGGCAGAAGAGCGAGGAAGAACGCCGGGATGCCGATCGTCAGGCCGTCCGTGATCGACAACTGTCGCGGCAGGAAGGGAAACTCCAGCAGCAGCGCGCCGAACAGCAGTGCCAACCCGGTGGCGTAGGCGGTCTTGGTGAGGAACAGCATCGAAACCCGTTCGATGTTGGCGATGACCTGACGCCCCTCGGCCACGACATCGGGAAGGTGCGAGAACTGCCCGTCCAACAACACCAGCCTCGCAACGGCCTTCGTGGCAGCCGCGCCCGAGTTCATCGCGATGCCGATGTCGGCTGTCTTGATGGCCAGAGCGTCGTTGACGCCGTCGCCCGTCATCGCGACCACATGACCGCGCGCCTGCAGGGCCACCACCATACGCTTCTTCTGCTCGGGGGTCACCCGGCCGAACACCGTGTGCTGCTCGAGCACTTCGCCCAGCTCCACGTCGTCCTCGGGGAGCTTTCGCGCGTCATACCCGTCGGTCACATCCAGGCCGACCTCGCGCGCGATGGCCGCGACAGTACGGGGGTTGTCACCCGAGATGACGCGGATGCCGACGCCTTGCTCGCCGAAGTAGGCCAGGGTTCTGGCGGCATCCGGTCGCACCTGCTCGCGGAAGGTCACGACGGCGACCGCGGTCACACCGTCCGGCAGCCGCTCCTCTTCGACGTCGGCGTCGCTCAGCGCCGCGTCGGAATGAGCGACCACCAGCGTCCGGCGCCCGCTCGACGCCAGGCCGGTCACCACTTGACCGAGCTCGGTCGCGGGATCGACGGCGTCGTCGCCGAACACCATCTCGGGTGCGCCCAGAACCCACGTCCCCGGCTGCGCCGTGCCGAAGGAGACGGCGCTCCACTTGCGCGCAGAGGAGAACGGGATGTACGCCTCTGGCCGCAGAACGGTGACGACCGGGAACGGCTCGCGCAGGCAGCGCGCGGTCGCGTTCGCGTCCGGCGCCGATCCGTACCACGCGAGGACGGCGTCGGCACCGGGCCCCGCCGGACCCATCTCGTGCAGCGCGTCGAAGACGATCTCGCCCGCGGTCAGCGTGCCGGTCTTGTCGAGGCAGATCACGTCGACACGCGCCAATCCCTCGACCGCCGGAAGCTCGTTGACCAGCACCTGCTTGCCCGCGAGCTTCGCGGCGCCCACGGCGAACGCGATCGACGACATCAGCACGAGGCCGAGCGGGATCATCGCGGTGAGCGAGGCGATGGTGTTCACGACGGCCTGCACCCAGCCGCCGTCGTTCCACGCCTGCACCCAGCCGCCTGCCACGACCATCTGCGCATTCAGCACGAGCAGTCCGACGGGAGCGATGATCCAGCTCATGAACTTCAGCACACGATTGACCGAGCCGCGCACCTCGGACGCCACCAGCGAGAATCGCTTCGCCTCGCCGGCGAACTTGTTCGCGTATGAGTCCGCTCCTACCCGGGTGACACGTGCCGAGCCCTCCCCCGATACGACGATCGAGCCCGAGAGCGCATCGTCGCCGGGCCGCTTGTCGATCGCGTCGGACTCGCCCGTCAGCATCGACTCGTCGATCTGCAGCGCCCGCGTGTCGACGACGACGGCGTCGGCCGGCACTTGATCGCCGGCGCGCAGGACGAGGATGTCGTCCAGCACGATCTCCGCGGGCGCGAGCTCGATCTCCTCGCCCTCCCGCCGCAGCCGCGCCCGCGGCGCGTTCAGCAGGGCGAGGCGATCCAGAGCGGCCTTCGCGCGGAACTCCTGCACGCAGCCGATGACCGAGTTGGCGAACGCGGCGAGGCCGAACAGCGCGTCCTGCCACCGTCCGAGCACGAAGAGCACGAAGAAGCACGCGAAGATGATGCCGTTGAAGAGCGTGAACACGTTCGCGCGAACGATGTTCCACACGCTGCGGCTGGTGTCCGCGGTGAAGGCGTTGGTGCGGCCGGCCGCGACCCGCTCCGCCACCTCGGCAGCGGTCAGGCCGACCGCCGGATCGGCAGCGACCGTCACGACCGGTGCGGAAGCGGCATCCATTCGCTCAGGCTACTGCGGCGACGCCGGATCGTCGGATGACGAAGCTCATCCCTTCGTACTGCCGGCGAGCAGGCCTCGCACGAAGTAGCGCTGGAGCGAGAAGAACACGATCAGCGGCACGATCAGCGACACGAACGCGCCCGCCGTCAGGCGTTGCCAGTCCTGCCCACGAGAGCCGACCATCTCGGCCAATCGCTGGGTGAGTGGTGCCACGTCTTGCGTGCCGCCGGAGAAGATGAGCGCGACGAGCAGATCGTTCCATACCCACAGGAACTGGAAGATCGCGACCGACGCGATCGCCGGCGTCGCGAGCGGGAGGATGATCCGCAGGAAGATCTGGGTATGGCTGGCCCCGTCAACGCGGGCGGCCTCGATGACATCGCCGGGAATCTCGGAGATGAAGTTGTGCAGCAGGAAGATCGTCAGCGGCAGCGCGAAAATGGTGTGCGCGATCCACAGCGGCAGATAGTTCTGCACCGGGATGACGGGGATGACTTCATGAATCCATTCCTGCCCCGGTCGGAGCCAGATCGCGAACGTCTGCAGCAGCGGCACGAGAGCCATCTGAATCGGCACGATCTGCAGCGCGAAGATGAAGACGAACAGCCACCCCGAGCCGCGGAACCGGATCCACGCGAAGGCGTAGGCGGCCATCGACGCGAAGACGAGCGGGAAGATCGTCGCGGGGATGGCGATCGCGAGCGAATTGACGAAGTAGGCGCCCAGCTGCGGCGACGACTGCGACGGCGAGAACAGCACGTCGCGGTAGTTGTCGAGCGTGAAGCCGGGGTTCTGGAAGATCGTCCACCAGCCGGTGGTCTGGATCAGCTCCGCCGGCCGGAACGACGAGATCAGCAGACCGAACGTCGGGATCGTCCACAGCACCGCGATGATCAGCGCGGCGACCGTGGCCGTCCGAGACGTCAGGCGCTTCTTCGCCCGCCCGCCCTTGGTTCCGGCGATCGCTTCCTGGTAGGTGTCTTGATCCTTGTCGACGGGAAGGTCGACGGGAGCCACGCTGCTCATCGGATCTCCCTCTGCTTGCGGAGCACATTGACGTTGTAGATGACGATCGGCAGCACGAGGATGAACAGGATCACCGCGAGCGCCGATCCTCTGCCGATCTCGCTGGCGCGGAAGGCCTGCACGTACATCTCGTTGGCCACGACGCTGGTGTTGAAGTTTCCGCCGGTCATGGTGCGGACGATGTCGAAGACCTTCAGAGTCGCAATCGAGATCGTGGTCAGCACGACGACCAGCGACCCACGGATGCCGGGAACCGTGACGTTTCGGAACCGCTGCCAGGGATTCGTGCCGTCGAGCATGGCCGCCTCGATCTGCTCGGTCGGGATCCCCTTGATGGCGGCGCTGAGCACCACCATCGCGAATCCGGTCTGGATCCAGATCATCACGACGATGAGCAGGACGGTGTTGATGGGATCGGTCTGCATCCACTGCACCGGGTCGCCGCCGAAGGCCACCACCAGCGCGTTGAGCAGGCCGATCTGGTCACGCTCACCGGAGCGGTACTCGTAGACGAAGCGCCAGATGATGCCGGCGCCCACGAAGGAGATGGCCATCGGCATGAACACCAGCGCCTTGTAGTAGCGCTCACCCCGGGACTTGTCGATCCAGACGGCATACGCCAGGCCCAGCGCGGTGGAGAAGGTGGGAACCAGCAGCACCCACACGACGGTGTTGATCAGCGTGCGGATCGCCGCGGGCTGGGTGAACATCCACGCGAAGTTCTCCCAGCTGAAGTTGCCGGCGTTGTCGAGGAACGCCAGGCCCGTCGTCCGTATCGCCGGCCACACCAGTCCGATGGCGAGCAGCACGAGGGCGGGCAGCAGGAACCAGGTCAGCTGCCAGTAGTCGCGCCCCTTCTTGGGGGAGCGACCCATCAGCAGGATCAGCACCCCCACGATCGCGGCGAAGACCACGAGGCCCATCACCACTTGGAGGATCTTCCCGACGAGATCACCGGTTGTCATCGCTCGCCCCTTCTTCCTCGTCTTCGAGAACTCACGCCGCGGCGCGGCACAGGAGACCGGTCCTGGGGCGGGCGCTGCCCGCCCCAGGAGGTGAGACCTCGGCTAGCTGGCGGGCCAGCTGCTCTCGATCTGGTCGACGACCGTCTGCGTCTGCTGCCCGCTGACCCACTCGACGATGCCCTGCCAGAACGACGCGGCACCCACGGCGCCGGGCATGAGGTCCGATCCGTCGAAACGGAACGTCGTCTCGGGATCTTGCAGGATCTCGATCGACTGGACGAGCAGCTCGCTCGACGCATTCTCGGGGTCCACGCCTGTGTTGGCGCTGATGACGCCGCCCAGGCTCACCCGGTTGTTGGCCCAGGTGTCGCTCGACAGGTAGGCGCGCACCGCCTCGACCTCTTCGGCGTCGCGGAACGCGACGGGGAACTCGCCGCCGCCGGTGACCGAGAGCGGGTCGTCGGCGTTGACCGGCGGAAGCAGGAAGCCGAAGATGTCCCCGTTGGAGGCCACCGTCACCTCGTCGCCGCCCTCGGGGTTCCAGAACGTTTCGTAGAACGACGCCTGGTGGTGCAGCGAGCACTCTCCGTCGAGGATCGGCAGACCAGCGGTCTGGAAAGCCTCGCTGATCTGGGTCGACACGTCGCCGATTCCGCCGTTGACCATCTCTTCGTTCTTGAGATACTCACCGACCGCGTCGAACGCCTCGACGACCCTCGGGTCGTTGAAGGGGATCTCGTGCGTGACCCATTGGTCGTAAACCTCAGGACCATGCAGGCGGAGCATGTAGTCCTCGATCCAGTCCGTGCCGGGCCAGCCGGTCGCCTCACCGGACTCGAGGCCGACGCACCATGGCTTGTGGTCGCCGGCTGCGGCGATCTCCTCGGAGAGGGCCATCAGCTCGTCGAGCGTGGCGGGAATGTCCCAGCCGTTCTCCTCGAACTCTGTCGGCGAGTACCAGACGTACCCCTTGATGCTCGCCATCAGCGGAGCCGCGTAGAAGGTTCCGTCGTACGTTCCGTAGGTCTTCCAGTCTTCCGACCAGAACTCGTCGACGTTCGCCTCGACCGCCTCGGACGCCGGAATGAGCCAGCCACCATCGGCGAGCCGCGCCAGAAGACCGGGCTGCGGCACGATGCCGATGTCGGGGGCGTTGCCGCCCTCTGCGAGGACCGCGATCTGCGCCTCGAACTCGCTCGAGCCCTGGTAGTCGATCTCGATCCCGGTGCACTGGGCGAAGTCGCTCCAGGACTCCACCAGGCGATCGGCCTCGAGATCGAGGATCGTCCCGCCGATCGTGACGGAGGCGTCTTCGAAGGTGCCGTACTGCTCGTAGTCCGCGCAGTCGACGTCCTCGCCGCCCTCCTCCATGTCGCCGGTGCAGCCGGCAAGCGCCAGGGTCGCGATGCCCATCCCTGCCACGGCCGTCAGAATGCGACCGCGTCTGCGAATCTTCATGCGTCCTCCTCATCGAGTTCGCGGAGCGTCCGTCCGGCCTCCGCGCGTTCCTTCGGGAACCGATTCCATACTCACGGTAGGGGATGGGCGAGAGCGACACAATCTTCTTGGATCACAACTCGGTAAACAGCGGATTCGGGGTAGCGACGCACCGAACCGCACGGCACAATGGGCGCTGGAACCGGTTCCATTCATCCGAGCGACGGTGGCGTCCGCGGTATGCGAGGAGGACCCGATGGCGGGGATCGCCGACGTGGCGCGCCTGGCGGGCGTGTCCAAGTCGACGGCATCCCGCGCCCTGACCGGCGCCGGGTACGTCTCGCAGGCGACACGTGCGCGGGTTCAGGATGCCGCTGCCTCGCTGGGCTACGTCCCCACCACGAGCGCCGTGAGCCTGGTGACGGGTCGCACGCAGACCGTCGGGGTCGTGATGCCCTCGCTCGACCGGTGGTTCTTCGCGCAGGTGCTCGAGGGCATCCAGGACGCACTGGTGGAGCGGCAGTACGACCTCGCCCTGTACGGGGCTCCGCCGGAGTCCGCCGCGCGGCGGCAGATGTTCGAGCACTTCCTCGCCCGCAAGCGATTCGACGGGCTGATCGCGGTGGGCATAGAGCCCAACGCGCGAGAGCTCGAGCGCCTGGTCGCCTTCGGCAAGCCCGTCGTGAGCGTCGGCGGCTACGACGCCGGCACCAACGCGGTCTCCATCGACGACGAGGCGGCCGGACGCATCGCGACCGATCACCTCATCGGGCTCGGCCACCGCGCTATCACGTTCCTCGGTGGCGACCCCGATGGGCGGCGCACCAGCTTCGGCGATGGGCGCCGCCGCGACGGCTACCTCGCGGCGATGCGCGAGGCCGGACTCGAGGCATCCGCCCGCCACGTCCAGTCCGAAGTGACGCTGCCGGGCGGCTACGGCGCGGCCGTCGATCTGCTCGGCGATCGCCGCACCCGTCCCACCGCGATCGTGGCGGTCTGCGACGAGGTCGCCGTGGGGACGATCATCGCCGCTCGCCGGCTCGGCATACGCGTGCCCGAGCGCCTGAGCGTCGTCGGAATCGACGACCACGCCTACGCCGAGATGTTCTCACTCACCACGCTGCAGCAGCGTCCCCATCAGCAGGGCCGCGCCGCCGTGCAGCTGCTGATGTGGCAGCTGGACGATCCGGGAGCGCCGACGCATCGCATGTACGAGGCATCGCCCCTCGTGGTGCGCAACTCCACCGCGTCGGTGGACGACGCGGCCTCGGCGATCGTCGGCGTGGGCCACCGGCCCTGAAGGGTCAGAGCACGCCGAGGTCGCGGAAGGTCCGGCCCTCCCATGCCACGCGCTCCGCGGCATCCTCGATGCCGTTCACGGTGCGGAAGGTCTCGTCGCCGGTCGTGGCGATACTGACCATTCCGGGATCGATCCTCGCGGCGGCGGGCCCGGCGACGATCGTTTCGAGGACGCGGGTGAAGGCGCCGGTGCGCGACAGCGGCGCCAAGAGCGGCGTCCCCGCGCGGATATGCGAGACGAGATCGGCGAGCAGGCCGGTGCGCGGGAATTCGTACGTCCGCGGCAGCGGCGCACCATCGCGGAACACGTGCAGGGTGTCGGCGGTGTAGTGGTAGACGAGGTGCCCGCGGGTGCCCCGCACCAGGACATAGGGCTCGTGGCGCCGGGGGGCCGTCACCGCCAGCCCTGCGGCCACGCGCAGTCCGCCCCGCAGCTCGATCACGACCGAGGATGTGTCGTCGGTCTCGATGTCGTTCGCACGGCGCAGGTCGGCGTCGATGGCGATGACCTCTTCGGGCGCGTGCGCGCCGGCGATCGCGAGCGCTGTCGCCACGGCATGCGCCAGCGGATTCGTGACCACGCCGTCCGCGACGAGCCGGCCATCCTTCACCCGATGGCCCGCCCACGCCGCCCGGCGCCAGTACTGCTCCGACCGCGACCACAGTCCGACCGCGCCGAAGTGGATGATTTCGCCGATGGCGCCGGATGACGCGGCCTCGGCCGTCGCCGGCACACCGGCGCTCCCCAGCGACTGGAACCCCACCTGGACGGCGCGGGACGCGGCATCCGCTGCCCTCGAGAGTCTCACGTGGTCGGCGACCGACGGCACCGGCGGCTTCTCGAGGAGGACGTGGGCGCCGACGGCGAGAGCCTGCAGCGCCAGCTCGGTGTGGGTCGGGATGGGCGTGCTCAGCACGGCGATGTCGAGCGCCGCCTCGTCGATCATCTGCGCGGCATCGCCGAACACACGCGTGCCGGCTGGGACGTCGCCGCCGCCCCGGGGGTCGGCGACGGCGACGAGCTCCACGTCGGCGGGCATCGCGAGAACGGCGTCGACGTGACTGCGTCCGTGGCCGTGCACGCCGGCGACGCCGACCCGCAGGCGTTCGCTCACAGTCCCGCCTCGGCGCGCAGGTCTGCAAGCACCGCCTCCACGGCGGCGGCATCGGCGAGCTCATCGTCGAGGACGAACGCGGTCAGCTCGAGGGCGAGCTCACCGCCCTCGGGGATCGTGCGCGGCGTTTCCCACGCGATGGATGGGCCCGCGCCGAGATACTCCGCGAACCGCACGAACCAAGGCAGCTGCTCCTCCCCCTGCACCAGCACCGTGGTGGTGCCTCTATCGGGGAACGCGAACGCCAGCCACGGAGTGGCGGCACCGTGCACGTCGCGCTCGGTGTCGCCTGCCGGGCTGAAGACGCGTGCGATCTCGGGCGCGAAGCGCCAGAAGATGCCGCCATAGCCGGCGCCCTCGCGACCGTTCGTGGCCGGCGAACCGAAGCTGATGGCATCCAGGGTGGCCTTGAGCCGGCTGCGCCACCGCAGCGCCCAGCCGTTGGCGAGCTCGGCGGAACGCAGCTCGCGCACCTCCACCAGCTGCGTCGTTCCGTGCTCGTCGACCCAGCTGAGGCGCTCGTCGAGCGAATGCCCCTCGATGTGGAGTCGGTCCCGGCGCTGCCTACCGTGGTTGGGCACCATGATCGAGCCTTCGCCGCGCACGTAGGTGCGCCCGCCCCAGTACGACGTGCCGTTGACGTCGGGGATCGCCAGGCTCACGCCGAGGTGATGGGGATGGTCCGTCGGCTCGGTCACCGACAACGGCGTGCCCGCGCGCGAGACGACGCTGTCGAGGAACGGTCGCGGCGACAGCACCGAGTCGACGGTGGCGCCCTCCTCGTACTGTGCCACGACGGTCGACCCGAGCCGCAGCACCGGACGGGCAGGACCCACCCATCCGCTGGCGTGCGAGGCCGGCCCCGAGCTGCGGCGCGGAATCAAGACGGGACGGTAGAACAGCGGGTGGTCTGCACTCTCGCCTTCGAGGGCCTGACGCATGCGGTTCCAGGCCTGCCGTCCGATCTCGATCCGCGGGACCGACATGGTCGTCAAGGGCGGGGCGGCGAATCGCGACTGCGGGATGTCGTCGATCCCGACGATCGACAGCTGATCGGGCACTTCAACACCGACCTCGCGCAGCCGCGACAGCAGCCCGAGGGCCACCAGATCGTTGAAGGCGATCGCCGCGGTCGCGCCGGTCTCCAGCACCGCATCGGCGGCGTCGTAGCCTGCCTCCATGCTCGACCCCGCCGAAATGGTGAGGAACTCCAGATCGGGATGCTCGCGGGCGAGCTCGCCCAGTCCCTGGGCTCGCTGCTCGTTGGCGTAGCTCAGGGCCGGCCCGGCGACGTATGCGATGCGGCGGTGGCCGAAGCCGCGCAGGTGGGCGCCGAGCTCCTTGACAGCCGAGACGTAGTCGACGGAGAGCTGCGCCGCGGGGCTGTCGTCGACACGGCGGTTGACGACCACGACCGGGGTGGTCCTCTGGATGAGGTCGCGCAGCTCGGCATCCGGCATGCGGGGCGACACCAGCACGAGCGCATCGCACTTGCTGCGGGCCTCGCTCGCGATCTCGGCCTCGACGCCGACGGCTTCGGCGCTGTCGGCGACGAGCACGCGATAGCCATCGCGCGCCGCCGCCACCGTGAGCCCCTTGAGCACGCCCTGGAAAAGCGGGTTCTCGAGGTCGGGCACCAGGAGTGCGATGGTGTGGCTGCTGCCGCGGACGAGGCTGCGGGCCGCCTCGCTCGGCGAGTAGTTCAGCGCGGCGATGGCCCGAGTGACCTTCGCGACGATCGCGGGGTCGACGGTGGCGACACCGTTCAGCACGCGCGACACCGAAGCCTGCGAGACACCGGCGTACTGCGCGACCTGCGCCATCGTGATCGGGCGCGACGTGACCTCGGTCAACGGGACCTCCTCCCCTGTTCCATCATGGGCGTGACTGAGCACACTCGGGCCCAAGGGCCGCGATGTGACCGCCCGGGACCGGACCCCTCATCACTTCGGCCCGGCCCCGCGCGGTATGAGGACGACGGGTCGCGCGGCGAGCGGCGCGCGCGACCCCGTCGTCGGCTAGATGGCGGCGTCGTCGAGTGCTTGCTGCAGCTCGGCGATGAAGCTCGCCGCCGCGTCCTCGGGAGTCACCTCGCCGAACAGCACGCGCTGGGTGTGCTGGTCGATGATCGTCTCGATCGCCCCGCCGCCCGGCGGGGTGGCCGGCGGCGCGTCGCCGACGCGCGGTGCGATCATGTCGAGGAAGTCCACGACTTCCTGGTTCACTTCGTCCAGCTTGGGCGTGATGTACGCGCGGATCGCTTCGTTGGCCGGAACGCCGCGCTCGGCCAGCAGCAGATCGGCGGCTTCTTCGCTGTTCGACAGGAAGTCGAGGAACAGCGCCACCTCGGCCGGGTGCTCGGTCTTGGCCGAGGCCGACCAGAACATCGAGGGCTTGTAGTACGCCGCCGCACTTTCGCCCTCGTCGGGGGTCGGCACCATCAGCGGGACGAGGTTCTGGCCGCTGGCGTCGCGGAGCGCCGCCACCTGGTTGGACCACCACGGCCCGAACGCGGACTGGTTCGTCGCGGTGAACGACTCGGCAAGGCCCGCCGACTCGCGCTCGATCGTCGCGGCAGGCTCGGGTGTGCCACCGGCTTCGGTCACGTCGAGCAGGAACTGCCACCATTCGGCGAGCACCTCCTCGCTCGCAGTGACCTCGGGTGAGCCGTCCTCGGCGTAGAGCGACTCTCCGTGCTGACGCAGCCAGTTGTTCAGGCCGCCGTCTTCGAAGCCCCACGACTGCGATCCCACCACGGCGCCGCCGCTCGCGGCGGTGATCTCCTCGGCGAGCGCGGCGAAGTCCTCCCACGACCAGATCTCGTCATCAGGTGCCTCGATGCCGAGGCTCTCGAGAATGTCGAGGTTCGCCATATAGGTATAGGTGTTGATGCCGACGGGGATGCCGTACTGCGTACCGTCCAGGGCTCCCGTGCCGAGCACCGCCTCGGGGAAGTCGTCAGTGGGGAGAGCTTCACCCAGCGTGCCGAGGTCGAGCAGGACGCCGTTGGCCGCGTACGTCGACAACTGCTTCTCGTCCATCTGGATGATGTCCGGCGCATCGCCGGCGGCCACCGTGGTGGCCAGCTTGTCCCAGTACCCCGCCCAGTCCGTGTACTGCGGTTCGATGGTGATGTTCTCGTGCTCGGCCTCGAAGGCCTCGATGAGTTCTTCGGTGATCCCATGGCGGACGTCGTTGCCCCACCAGGTGAAGCTGAGCGTGACGGGCTCGTCGGACAGCGTCGGGCCGGTGGCGGGCGTCTCCGTCACGCCCGCGCAGGCCGTCAGGGTCAGCATCGTCGCTGCGCCGACGGAGGTCAGCAGCAACCAGCGCGGTGCGGTTGTGGTGCTTCGCATGTCTTGCATCCTTTCGACCGAAGTCGGTGTGTGGGTGTTGGTGCCTGTGATGAGGGTGGGCCGGGCGGCCCGCGAAACGGTGCGTGACGCGTGCGTCACTTGATCCCGGTCGTCGCGATCCCCTTGATGAGGAACTTCTGGCCGAACAGGAAGATGAGGAAGATCGGGATGAGCGAGACGACGCTCATCGCGAACATCTGGGCGTAGTTGGTGCTGCTCTGGGCGTCTTCGAACGACCGGAGCGCGAGCGGAACGGTGTAGAGCTCGGGCTTCGTGAGGAAGATGAGCTGGGAGAAGAAGTCGTTCCACGTCCAGATGAAGGTGAAGATCGCGGTCGTCGCAAGCGCCGGGATCATCAGCGGCAGGATGATCTGCAGGAAGATGCGCGGATGGCCCGCGCCGTCGATGCGCGCCGCTTCGTCGAGCTCCTTGGGGATGCCGCGGATGAACTGCACCATCAGGAAGATGAAGAACGCATCCGTTGCCAGCAGCTTCGGCACGATGAGCGGAAGGAACGTATTCACCCAGCCCAGCTGAGAGAAGAGCACGTACTGCGGCACGATGATCACGTGGATGGGGAGCATGATGCTCAGCAGCATCACCGCGAACCAGAACCGCTTGCCGCTGAAGTGCAGGCGGGCGAACGCGTACGCGGCCATCGAGCACGACACGAGGTTCCCCACGATGCACCCGATCACGATCACCGCAGAGTTCCACATGTAGACGTTGAACGGGTATGCCAGGGCGTTCCAGCCGTCGACGTAGTTCGATACCTCGAAGCTGTCGGGGATGATCGTCGGATCCCGGAAGATCTCGTCGTTCGGTCGCAGCGAGCTGACGACCATCCAGATCACCGGATAGAGCATCAGCAGCGCGAGTGCGATGAGGAGCGTGTGGCGCACGACGCTCGTCACGGGCTGGCGAAAGGGGTTGCGCCGCGGCGAACGCGGCGGGCGGCCCGTGACGATGGTCTCGGTCGCGAGCGGAGACGCGGTGGCGGCGTCGTCAATCTTGGTCATCGTAGAAAACCCAAAACCTCGAGGTCCAGAACATCAGGACGGTCAGAATGCCGATGATGATCAGCAGCAGCCACGCCATCGCCGAGGCGTAGCCCATGTTGTAGTTCGTGAAGCCCTGCTGATACAGGTACAAGGTGTAGAAGAGGGTCGAGTCGACCGGGCCGCCCGTGCCGCCCGACACGATGTACGCCTGCGTGAAGGACTGGAACGTGCCGATCAGCTGCAGCACGGCGTTGAAGAAGATGATCGGCGTCAGCAGCGGGATGGTGATCCGGAACAGCTGCTGCCGCCGGCTCGCTCCGTCGACGTCGGCGGCCTCGTAGTACATCGTGGGGATCTGGCGCAGTCCCGCCAGGAAGATCACCATCGGCGACCCGAACGTCCAGACGTTGAGGATCATCAGTGTGCCGAGGGCGGTGTCGGGGCTCGAGATCCAACCCTGGCCATCGATGCCGAACACCGCCAGAACCTGGTTCACGAGGCCGTCCACCCCGAAGATCTGGCGCCACAGGATCGCGATCGCGACGCTCGCCCCCAGGAGCGAGGGGAGATAGAACGCGGAGCGGTAGAAGGCCAGGGCCCGCAGCCCGCGGTCGAGCACGAGGGCGAGGAAGAGCGCCGCCGCCAACTGCAGGGGCAGCGAGACGAACACGTAGGTGAAGGTCACCTGGAGCGCGTTGTGCAGGCGCTCGTCGGTCCACATCCGGGCGAAGTTGTCGAACCCGATCCAGCTGGGCGGACTCAGCAGGTTGTACCTCGTGAACGACAGTCCGAGCGAGGCGACCATGGGGCCGATCGTGATCAGCACCAGTCCGACGAACCACGGTGCGAGGAAGAGGTAGGCCGCCTTGTTCTGCTTCTTGCCGTCGGACTTCGCCGCCTTCAGCTTTCCGAGTTCGCCGACGGCGCTCATCCGCGGCTCCTGGGGCGGCCACGGAGTGGGATCCGTGGGTTCGGGCGGTGCGTCATCGTCACCGTATCCCTTCGTCATCGTCATCGATGGGTGAGAATGCGCATTCTGGAATGCGCTTTCTCAGTATGATCACACGGGATGCCAAAGCGCAAGTACTGGCGGAAAATCAACGCAGCGTCGGTACGAGATCGTGAGAAAGGGATTTCGCATTCGGGCGCCGTTCGGCCCGGTGTCAGGAGCCCGGACATGACGAAGGCCCCGGATGCACAGCATCCGGGGCCTTCGTGGAAAAGGGCGAGATTACTTGAGGGTAACCGTCGCGCCGGCCTCTTCGAGAGCGGCCTTCGCCTTGTCGGCGGTCTCCTTGTTGGCGCCCTCGAGGACGGCCTTGGGAGCACCGTCGACGACGGCCTTCGCCTCACCCAGGCCGAGCGAGGTGAGCTCGCGGACGACCTTGATGACCTGGATCTTCTTGTCGCCGGCGGCCTCGAGGACGACGTCGAACGAGTCCTTCTCCTCGACCTCTTCGGCGGGCGCGCCACCGGCCGGTGCGCCAGCGGCGGCAACGGCGACGGGAGCGGCAGCGGTGACCTCGAAGGTCTCCTCGAACGCCTTGACGAACTCCGACAGCTCGATGAGCGTGAGCTCCTTGAACGCGTCGAGCAGCTCTGCGGTGCTGAGCTTAGCCATGATGTTTCTCCTTGATTTGGGGTTTGCTATACCGGGGCCCGATGTCAGGCCGCGGACTCCTGCTTCTCACGCAGCGCGTCGACCGTGCGAACGGCCTTCGACAGCGGAGCGTTGAACAGATAGGCGGCGCCGAACAGCGAGGCCTTCATCGCACCGGCGAGCTTCGCCAGCAGGACTTCACGGCTCTCGAGGTCGGCGAGCTTGTTGACCTCGTCTGCGGTCAGGGGGTTGCCGTCGAAGACGCCGCCCTTGATCACGAGAAGAGGGTGTGCCTTGGCGAAGGCACGCAGACCCTTCGCGACGGCGACCGGGTCACCGTGCACGAACGCGATGGCCGAGGGACCCTTGAGGTCCTCGTCCAGCGTCGAGATCCCCGCGTTGTTCGCGGCGATCTTGGTCAGCGTGTTCTTCACCACGGCGTACTCCGCGTCCTGACGAATGCTGTTGCGCAGCTCTTTGAGCTGGGCAACCGTCAGACCGCGGTACTCGGTCAGCAGAACGGCGGTCGAGTCCTCGAAGTTCTTCGTGAGCTCGGCGACCGATGCTTCCTTCTGCGCCATGGCCACTCCTTGTGTGTACGAGACGCTCCACGATGGCGGGGCGTCGGCCTCAGCATCCGGTCATCGATCGGTTCACGACAAAGAAAAAGCTCCGGCGCAAGCGCACGGAGCAATGAAGTTCGTACACCTGCGCGGGCCCCTGCAATGCAGAGCTTCGATCTTCGTACGCTTGCGCGCACGTCGATGACCGGCGGTCTTCGGCTTCCCCCAGGGTACGGGATGCCGCACCTTCGGCCAAATCGCGGTGCACCCCCACCCCCTCCCCGTCGAAACAGTGCTGTCTCGCCGAGACCGCACGTCATTGGTGCATGTGATGTACGGTCTCGACGAGCACGCACGTCCTCGACGAGAGCGGGGGCCGCATGTGCTCGCACGAGCTCAGCCCGGGATGCGGATCCCGAAGGCCGCGAGCCTGGCGGCGAGCGCCTCCGGCGTCGCGACGTGCTTGTCGTCGGCGCGAACGAATCGATGCTGGGTCGTGCCTCGAATCCAGTCTTCGCGCCGCTTCTCTTCGAGGATGACGTCATCGAGGCTGCGCCCGGATCGCAGTGCCTCGTCCTTGTACTTGCTCGCCCCGTCGACCTCCAGGAAGGTTTTCGCGTCCTCGATCTCGATGTCGATCCACCACCGTTTGCCGTCAGGCCCCCGGACGACCACCTGCAACCCGATCCGCTGGAAGCCGAGCCGGATCAGCTGGGCTCTGCCGACGCTCTCCGCCGGAGATTCGGCTCGGCCGTCGGCGATGCCGATCACCTCGACGGCCTGTCGAACTCCGCGGGCACCGACAGCCCGTGCCGCGCGCGCAAGCATGCGGTCACGCCACTGCTGTGCGGCATCCACGTCGTAGATCCCGTTCACGAAGGCGAAACGCCGCAGCGCGGCATCGGCCGCCGCGACAGCAGCCTCGAAGCTCACGGTACGTGCGAGGTCGAATGCCGTGCGCTCCAATGTGGTGACGCGGTAGCCGTCGACAGTCGTGACGTCCTCGTTCGGCAATGAGTCGGTGTGGCGACGGAGTCCGAGGCGGCTGGGCACATGCCTGCCGCCAGGGATCGTGACGTGGACCTCGGAGGGCACGTGGCGGTACAGCGGGAGCGCCCACACTGCGGCGCCGGAGTCATGCGACGCCACCGCGTCGCCGTCACGCATCTCGCCGAAGGCGGCGACGACCTCGAGCAGGTGACGCGATTCGGGCCAGAGGTCATTCCACTCCGCGCCGAGAACGTATCTGTTGCGCTGCAGGCGTCGAAGCGTGGAGTCGGTCAGCGCTCGCGCGATCTGCCGATCCTTCCACCGGCTTCGCTGGAGCGACTCCCGCGTCAGCACGACTCGCTCCGCCTGGTCGATGGTGATGTGATGCGGCACTCCTGCACGCTGGCACGACGCCACTCGGCTGACGCGCCGCGTACCCGCGGATGTGAACGATTCGCGCGTTCGGCCACCCCATGCCCGCCTGTGGAGGAGTAGCCGCACCGACTCTCAGCATCCGTCTCACCCTCTCCCTCTCCCTCTCCCTCTCCCTCTCCGCTCCCTCTCCCTCTCCCCCACTCCCACCGTCGAGAACGTACGGTCTCGTCGAGGACGCAGGATGCTGACGCGTGAAGCATGCGGTCTCGGCGAGAGTATGCGTACTCGACGAGGTGGGGGTGGGGCGGGCGTAATTGACGGGGGCGGGGGCGGGGTGGGGGCGGGGTGCCGAGAGGCGGGCATGTCGGGCACGCGACGTCGCGGGTCGGGCGTACGCTCGAATCCGTGACACCCGAACTCGCCGCCCGCATCGTCGCGGACTCCCGCGACCGGGTCGCGTGGGTGCGTGCGAGGTCGCGTGGCATCACGGCGACGGATGTCGCGGCCCTCACCTCGGAGCGGGCCATCGCGCGTGCTGCCGACGCCAAGCTGATGGGGTCGGGGTTCTCAGGCAACGCCTACACCGCCCACGGACGTGCGCGAGAGCCCGAGATCGCCGGATGGGTGGCGGCGACCCACGGCATCCAGCCTTCGTCCGTCCTGTTCCATGCCGTCGTCGAGAAGCGCCACCTCGCCACCCCGGACGGCATCGCCGTCGACACGTCGGGGCGCGTGATCCTCGCCGAGATCAAGACGACCAACAAGTCGTGGCGCAGCATCCCGCGCTCCTATCTGCGACAGGTCTGGTGGCAGCAGCACGTACTGGGGGCCGAGCGGACGCTCGTCGCGTGGGAGCAGCACGACGGCTTCGTCCCCGTCGGCGACGAGCCGCGCTGCGCGTGGGTCGATCGCGACGAAGCCGAGATCGACAAGCTCGTGCGCCTGGCCACGGCGCTCATCGACGAGCTCTACATGCGAACGACGCGATCTCGACGGACGGACGAGCGGATGCCGCAACCGCCGTCGTCACCGCGCCAGCCGTTCCGAGCGCTGGCGCTGGCTGACTGAGCCGCGTTCTGCAACCGCAGACAGGAGCGCTCCTGAGTCGTGCGCCAGTCGAGCATGCGCACAAGCGACTCGAGGTCGCATTCGAGGCTGGTTTGCACGGCGTCGCCGAGTTCGGCGGCCCGAGGCCTCGTCGCTAGTTGACAGAAGTCAACCATCAGTCATATAGTTGACCGGTCTCAACTGTTGACTCACGTCAACCAATGTCTCGCCGATCGCCGAAGGACCCCCATGGCCACTTCCCCTGCCGTCCCGACGGTTGCCGCCGCCGAGGAGCAACGTCAGCACCGTCGCGTGCTCCAGGCACTCACGGGCCTGCTGCTGGGCATGTTCGTATCGATGCTCGCGTCGACCGTCGTGTCGACCTCGCTCCCCGTCATCGTCCACGACCTCGGCGGCGACCAGGCGGCGTTCACGTGGGTGATCACGGCGACACTGCTGACCACTGCCATCTCGACGCCGATCTGGGGCAAGCTCGCCGACCTGTTCAATCGCAAGCTGCTGATCCAGATCGCGATCGTGATCTTCGTGCTCGCGACCGCCGCGGCCGGCTTCTCGCAGGACCCGGGTACGCTCATCGCCTTCCGCGCGGTGCAGGGCATCGGCGCCGGCGGGCTGGCGGCGCTCAGCCAGGTGATCATGGCCGACATCATCAGTCCGCGCGAGCGCGGCCGCTACATGGGTCTGTTCGGCGCGGTGATGGCCGTCGCCACCGTCGGCGGGCCGCTCCTGGGCGGCTTCATCACCGACACCATCGACTGGCGCTGGAACTTCTTCATCGCCCTGCCGTTCGCCGTCGCCGCGCTCATCATGATGCAACGCACGCTGCATTTGCCGGCCCGCCCGAAGCAGAAGGCGCGCATCGACTATTTCGGCATCGTGCTGCTGTCCACGGCGGTCTCGCTACTGCTCGTGTGGGTCACAAATGCGGGCACGGACTACGACTGGTGGAGCCTGCAGACCGTGCTCATGGTGGGCGGCGCCCTGCTCGCGGCCGTGCTCTTCGTCATCGTCGAGCTGCGTTCGAAAGAGCCGCTCGTGCCGCTCACGATGTTCCGCAACCGCACCTTCACGCTCGCGGTCATCGCGTCGATCTCGATCGGCATCGCGATGTTCGGCACGTCGGTGTTCCTCAGCCAGTACATGCAGATGGCACGCGGCGCGACCCCGACCGAGGCGGGGCTCATGACCATCCCGATGATCGCGGGCCTGCTCATCGCATCGATCGTGATCGGCGGGCTCGTCACCAAGCACGGGCACTGGAAGCCTTACCTCGTCGTGGGCGGCGTGCTGCTCATCGCCGGTTCGTATCTGCTGTCGACGATCCACTACGACACGAACTTCGTGCTCGTCTCGCTCTACATGTTCCTGCTCGGCGCGGGCGTCGGCATGACGATGCAGAACCTGGTGCTCATCGTGCAGAACACCGCCAAGCCGACCGAGATCGGTGTCGCGAGCTCGGGAGTGACGTTCTTCCGGAGTCTCGGCGGCACGATCGGCGTATCGGTGATGGGTGCAGCCCTCGCGAGCTCGGCCACGAACCTCGTCGCCGCCCGCACGGACGTCATCAGCGCAGCCGTCATATCGCTCGGAGAGAAGGGCGCGGCGGTCGCCGAGCAGCTGCAGTCCGGCGCCATCCCGAACGTCGCCCAGCTGCCCGAGGCCGTCCGCGTGATCTTCGAGGACATCTACGCGCAGGCGATCGCCAACTCGTTCCTCATCGCGGTCCCGCTCGCGGTGATCAGCCTGATCGCGATCGTCTTCCTTCCCAACAACCCGCTCACCCGCATGACGACGAGCGAGCGCGTCTCGGCGAGCGAAGCCGACCTCGCGACGGTCTCAACCGCTGAGGGCATGGAAGCGCTGACGGCGACCGGCGAAGTCGCACGACCGGATGCCGCGGCCACCCGGTCCGCGGAGGCTGGGTCGCCCCGCTAATGTCGATCACGATGACCGCCGATCCGACCCGAGAGGCGCGCACCGAGGCGGTGCGCGCCCTCGAGGCGGAGTTCGGGGAGCTGATCAACCGTTTCCGCCGCATCATCACCGAGAACGCCAACCGGGTGAGCCCGGGCATGCTGCCCGGCGCGTACAAGGTGTTCACGACGATCGTGCGCCGGGAGTCGATCACGCTCTCGGCGCTGGCCGAGAGCCTCACCGCCGACAAGGGCCAGATCAGCCGCACGGTGCGCGAGCTCGAGCAACTCGGCCTGATCCAGCGGACGCCCGATCCCGATGACGGCCGTTCCAGCCTGCTCTCGCCTACGCCCGAGGGCCTCGAACGGCTCGCCGCCGCACGTGCGCCGCACGAGAGCACACTCGTCGACGCCCTCGAGGATTGGGCCCTCGACGACATCCGCAATCTGACCCGGCTGCTGCACGCGCTCACCGCCGGCGAGACGCCCTCCGTCTGAATCCCTCTCGGGCCCTGCGCCTACTTGTGGGAGAACGCGGCGTCGAACGCCGCCGCCGACGGCTCGTAGGTCGACAGCCGACGCACGAACTCGAGCGCCTCGGGGGCGCCGGCCAGGCGGTCCATGCCGGCATCCTCCCACTCGACCGACAGCGGGCCGTCGTAGCCGATCGCGTTCAGCATGCGGAACGCGTCCTCCCACGGCACATCGCCGTGCCCCGTCGAGATGAAGTCCCAGCCGCGGCGCGGGTCGGCCCACGCGAGATGCGACGACAGGCGGCCGTTGCGGCCGTTGCCGGTCCGCTTCTTCGTGTCCTTGCAGTGCACGTGGTAGATCCGGTCCTGAAAGTCCCACAGGAACCCGACCGGGTCGAGATCCTGCCACACCATGTGCGACGGATCCCAGTTGAGGCCGAAGGCTTCGCGGTGGCCGATGGCCTCGAGCGTGCGCTTGGTCGTCCAGTAGTCGTACGCGATCTCGGACGGGTGCACCTCGTGCGCGAACCGCACGCCCACCTCGTCGAAGACGTCCAGGATCGGGTGGAACCGGTCAGCGAAGTCCCGATAGCCGGCCTCGATGAACTCGTCCGAGGCCGGCGGGAACATCGCCACGGCCTTCCAGATCGACGATCCGGTGAAACCGGTCACCGTTTTCACGCCGAGCGACGCCGCCATCCTCGCGGTCAGCTTGAGTTCTTCGGCCGCCCGCTGCCGCACGCCTTCCGGCTCACCGTCGCCCCACACCCGATCGTTCAGGATGTCGCGGTGCCGCTGGTCGATCGGATCGTCGCACACCGCCTGCCCGGCGAGGTGGTTCGAGATCGTGAAGACCTTCAAGCCATTGCGATCGAGGATGTCGAGCCGGGACTGCACGTAGGCGTCGTCATCCCACCGCGACACGTCGAGGTGGTCGCCCCACGAGGCGACCTCGAGTCCGTCGTAGCCCCACTCGCCGGCGAGGCGCGCCACCTCCTCGAACGGCAGATCGGCCCACTGGCCGGTGAACAGAGTGACTGGTCGCGTCATCGCGTTGCACCTTTCGTCGGAGGGATGCCGGAGCTCAGCCGGCGATGGGAGTCCAGACGCTTCCCGCGGCCGAGCTGCGCTCCACGCCGTCGAGCACACGCTGCACGTGCAGCCCGTCGGCGAACGACGGACGCGGCGCCGAGCCCTCGTCGATGGCGGTGACGAAGTCCCGGACTTGGTGTGAGAACCCGTGCTCGTAGCCGAGCATATGCCCGGTGGGCCACCACGGGGCGAGGTAGGGGTGGTCGTGCTCGGTGACCAGGATGCGGCGGAACCCGAGCTCGAGCTCGGGCTGCGTCGCGTCGTAGAATTCCAGCTCGTTCATGCGCTCGAGGTCGAACGCGATCGCTCCGGTGGAGCCTGAGATCTCGATGCGCAGCGCGTTCTTGCGACCGGTGCGGAACCGCGTCGCCTCGAACGAGGCGAGTGCGCCGGACTCGAGCCGGCCGTGGAACAGCGCGACGTCGTCCACCGTGACCTCGCCGCGCTCAGCGGACGCGGTGCCCGAGAGCCCCACGCCTTCGCCGAGGAGGGGCCGTTCCTTCACCAGGGTCTCGACGATGCCCGCCACGGAGGCGAGCCGCTGCCCCGTGATGAACTCGGTCAGGTCGATGGCATGGGCTCCGATGTCGCCCAGCGCACCGGATCCGGCATGCTCCTTCTTCAGGCGCCACGTGAGCGGGGCCTCGGCATCGGTCAGCCAGTCCTGCAGGTATTCGGCGCGGACCTGCCGAACCTCGCCGATCCGCCCGGCCGCGACGAGGTCACGGGCGAACGTCGCGGCGGGAACGCGCCGATACGTGAAGCCGACCATGGAGCGCACGCCACGCTCGGCCGCAGCGGTCGCGACCCGGTTCATCTCCTCGGCCTCTGCCACTGTGTTGGCCAGTGGCTTCTCGCACAGCACGTGCTTGCCGGCCTCGAGGGCGGCGATCGCGATCTCGGCGTGCGTGTCGCCGGGTGTGACGATGTCGACCACGTCGATGTCGTCGCGATCGATCACGTCGCGCCAGTCGGTGGCGCTCTCGTTCCAGCCCCATTTGCGGGCGGATGCCTCGACCCCGGCCGCGTTGCGACCGACGATGACCGACATTTCGGGCTCGAGCGGAAGATCGAAGAATCGGGGGGCCACGCGCCACCCCTGGGAGTGCGCTGCGCCCATGAAGCCGTGGCCGATCATGGCGATGCGAAGCGTGTCGGTCATCGCGTGTCCTCTCTCTGGGGAGTCAATTCGAGAAGTCGTATTCCTGGAACGCCGCGACTTCGGGCACCCAGCGGCGCGCTACGAAGTCGACGTGCGCGGGGTGCGCGTTGTAGGCGTCATAGGCGTCCTCGTCGGCGAACACCATCGTGAACTGGTGCCTCAGGTCACTCTTCGGGCTCACCTGGCGCCTCACGGCGAAGTCGGTCACCCCCGGGATCTGAGTCAGGGTGCGACGCCCGGTCTCGAGGAACTCCCGCTCCTCCTCCGAGCCCGGAGCGTGGATGAGCCGGAAGACGACGGTGTGCTGAATCGACATCGGGATCCCTTACTGATGAGACGAAGTGGGTGAAGGGTGGACCGTGCCGCGCTCCGCCTGCAGCGCGGCAAGATAGGCCAGTGAGCGCTCGGCCAAGGCGTCCTGCGAAGGCGCGAGTGGTCGCCACACCGACGCGGCGACCGCGATCGTGGCATTCTCACCGGTGAAGCTCTCCAGGCCCAGGACACCGTCGTATCCGGCCGCGTCGAGCGCATCCAGCGTCGCCGGCCAGTCTGTGTGATCATCGCCGACGGCACCGCGGTCGTTGCCGCACACCTGGACGTGGGCGATGTGGCGTCCTGCCGCGCGGATGGCGGCATCCGGCTTCTTCTCCTCGATGTTGAGATGGTAGGTGTCCAGCGCCAGGCCCAGCCCCTCGCCGAGGAGTGGCGCGAGCGCGTCGAGGCCCTGCTCGACCGTGTTGATCACGCTGGTCTCATAGCGGTTCAGCGGCTCGACCGCGAGCATGACGCCCGTCGCGACGGCCTCGTCGACGAGGGGGCGCAGATTGCGGCGCAACTGCGCAGAGACCTCGGCGCGCTCTTCGGGGGTCATCCGCCAGGTCACCCCTGTGGGCGCGTAGAACGGGCCCGCGATGACGGATGCCCCGACCGTCTGCGCTGCCGTGATGCAGGTTCGCAGATACTCCTGCGTGGCCGGCACGTTGCCCGTCCGCTCGACCAGCGAGCGGCCCGGACCCATCGCGCCGACGACGACGGGGACGAGCCCGAGCCGCTGCAGCAGATCCCGCGCGCGGGCGGCGTCCCAGTCCCCCGCGTTCTCGAGCGGCAGCTCGATGGCACCGAAGCCCATCTCGGCGATGCGCGGCGCGAGGCTCGCGAGCGACTCGTCGGTCAGGGGCGATGTCCATACCCACGTGTTCACGCCGATCGTGCGCTGCATAGGGCTTCTCATTCATCGTCGGAAAGGGCGGGCGGCATCGTGCGGGGAGCCGGGCCCCGTCCGTCCGCCTGTTGCGGCGGCCGGACGAGACCCGGTCAGGTGGTGCGGGTTACGGGATCTGGCGCTCTTGCCAGACCTCCGGGTAGCCGGGCAGGTTCTCGCCACCGAACTTCGCATAGTGGCCGTCGGGCATGCCGTCATTCGCCTCGAGCCACTCGTCGAGCTCGCCGGCCTCGATCGGCACCTGCGGGAGCACCCACTCCTTCGGGATCTCCTCGCCGGCGAAGATCTTCTGCACCGCCAGCAGCGGGGTGCGCCACTGGAAGTTCGAGTACACCGGAGCAAGGCCAGTGAGACCGGTCTCCTTCCACTTGCGCAGGAAGCTCATCTCGTCTTCACCGGTCATGACGGGGTAGTCCACGCCGGCGTCCTCGAACGCCTCGATGGCTGCGACCGCGCCGTCACCGGCATCCATCCAGATGCCGTCGACCTCACCCGTGGCCAGTTCATCCGAGATGATGCTCTTGATCTCAGCGGGGTCTGCACCGGTGAAGTAGTCGACCGCCTCGATGCCCGCCTCTTCGAACAGGTGCTCGGCCGCCGCCCAGCGCTGCTCGAGCACGTCGACACCCGGGAGGATCCGAAGGCCGATGACCTTGTCGCCCTCCTCGAGGTTGTCGATGAGGAACTGCGCCGTGTCGATGCCCCACGCGAACCCGCCGATGGGGTGGATGAACGTGACCGGGCAGTCCGTCTCGACTCCTCGGTCGAAGACGATGACAGGCTTGCCGGTCTCGCACGCGCGCTCGACCGCCGGAGTCATCGCCGCCGTGCTGTTGGGCGAGATGATGAAGACGTCGCAGTTGCCCTCCGAGATGAAGTAGTCGATGTCGGCGATCTGCGTGTCGTCCGAGTCCTGCGCGTCACGCGTCTCCATCTCGCTGATGACGCCGGCCTCCTGCAGCACCTGCAGCTGCTGGTTCATCGTGATCCAGCCCGTCTGACGCCACGGGTTCGAGATCGACGCGTTCGCGAAGCAGGCCTTCTTCGGGCCCGGCGACGCATACTGCGCGGTGTCGACCATCTCGGCATCGATGTGCTGCAGGTAGGGCTCGTCCTCGGGTCCTTGCGGAACAACCTCTCGCTGAGCCATCTGCGTGTCGAACAGCTCCTGGTCGAACCACTCGTTGGCACCACCGTCTTCGCTCGGCGCCGCGGACGAGTCCGGCGGGGCCACGCTGGGGTCGGTCGTACACCCTACGAGGGCGAAGAGGCCGACGAGCGCCACCGATGTGGTGGCGATCTTCACTGATCGTCGCATTGCTAGTCTCCTCTGGTTTGTGCGGAGCCCTCTGGTGCGAGGGCGGGTGATGCGGACGACTCCTCGGCGCCGTCGGGCGCGTCGGGTTTCTTCCCCGTATCGGGAGAAGGCGTGGGGGCCGCCCCTCGGCGGCGTGAGCGGAACACGAGTCCCGAGTAGGCGACGGCGGCGATGATGATGAAACCCTGCACGGCGTCGCGCAGCGACGACGGCACTCCGGCGATGTTCAGCACCAGGAAGAGGGCCTCGAGCACGAATGCGCCCGCCACCGCTGCGACGATCCATCCCCGTCCGCCGCCGAGCACGACGCCTCCGAGCACCACCGCCGTGATGGCGATGAACTCGTAGCCGCGACCCACCGAGGGGTGGACGCCGGCGTACCCGACGAGAAGCACAGCCGAGACCGTGGCCGACAGCGACGAGATCATGAAGGCGCGCGTCGTGACCCACCAGTCACGGGCACCCGAGTAGCGGACGGCGCGGGAGTTGTCGCCGATGGCGATCAGCAGCTTGCCGAGTGGACGTTTGGTGACCCAGATGCCGAGAGCGAGCCACGCGGCGAGGATCAGCACCGACCACGGCAGGAAGTCGATGAGCGCGAGATCACGGATGCCGCCGCGACCGATCTGCCGGAAGCTGTCCGCCGGGTTGCCGGTCGCCGCGCCGCCGGTCCACCACAGGACCAGTCCGAGGAGTGCCAGCATCATGCCGAGCGTGACGATGAAGGACGGCACCTTCAGCAGCGTCGTGAGCAGCCCGTTCACCAAGCCGATGAACAGACCGAGCACGACCATGAGGCACAACACGGGGATCGTGCGCGAGTCGTCTTCGCCGACGAGGTTGCCGGCGACGATCACCTGCGCGGTGATGAGCGACCCCTGTGACAGATCGAACTCGCCCGCGATGATGACGAAGTACTGACCGATGGCCACGATAGCGATCGGAGCGACGCGCTGGATGTAGCGCATGATCTGACCGGGCTCGGCGAAGTTCGGATTCATCACGATCACCGCGATGAGCAGGATCGCCAGCAGCAGGAACACCGCGCCGCGCGGGCTCACCAGAGTGCGCACGAAGTTCATGACCGGTCTCCCTCCGCCGTCGGACGGGGATCGTTCGCGACCGCCTCGGCTTCCCGGGTGTGGGATGCGGCGACCATGGCGGGAGGGGCGGCCTCGGCCACGGCATCCCCGCCCGTTCTCGTCCCGCCGGGCCCGAAACGCGGCCGACGGCGGACGATGGCCCGGCGGCTGTACACGGCGACCGCGGCCACGATGACGACCCCGCGGACGACATCCTTGAAGAAGGGGTTGACCTGCATGACGCTCATCACGTTGTCGACGACGGCGAAGATGGCGACGCCGCCGATGGTGCCCCAGATCGAGCCGCGTCCACCGAGCAGCAGCGTGCCGCCCAGCACCACCGCCGCGATGGAGAGGAGTCCGTACCCGCCCTGCTGACCCACGGTGGGGCTGCCGACGCCGAGGCGGCTGGCCAGCAGCAGACCTGCGAGACCGGCGAACACCGAGCAAAGGACGTGCGCGGTGATCAGCGGAGGGCGTGTGCGCACGCCCGAGAGGCGGGCGACTTCGGGATCGCCGCCGACGGCGAAGAGGTGGGCGCCGGTTCGCGTGCGGCCGAGGAGGAACCAGACCACGACCGCGAGCACGAGCATGATGATGGTCGACACCGGAACCGGCCCGACGCCCGTTGCGCCGATCACTTGGAACTCCCACGGCACGGCCCCCGCGCTTCCCTGGAAGTTCGTGTTCAGCACCCCCTGGAGAATGAGCCCGACGCCCAGGGTCGCGATGAATCCGTTGACCTTGAGGACCGTCACGATCAACCCGTTCGCGAGCCCGATCGCGGCGCACAGGATCAGCGTGAGGGTCACTGCCCACGGGATGTTGGCGGCGTTGCCGTTCATCGTGGTCGCGGCGATGAGGCTCGCGAGGCTCATGACGTATGTGACCGACAGATCGAGCGAGGCGCCCAGGACGACGAGCGTCTGGCCGATCGCGACGAGGCCGAGAACGCTCATGCCGGTGAGGATGTCGCGGATGTTGCCGGGGCTGAAGAAGTTTCGACCGACCGTGGCCACGAGGATCGCGCCGACGGCGATCGTGAGGATCAGGATGGCGAGGACGATGACGGTCGAATCGACGCGGATGCGCTTCACGAGCGCTCTCCTTCCTCGTCGAGGCGGGGATCTGGAACCTCTACGACGGGTGAGCCGGTCGCCGCCGCGAGCACCTCGTGCTCGGCGGCGTCAGCGGGAAGCTCGGCGGCGAGCTCGCCGTCGCGCATGACCAGGATGCGGTCGCTCATACCGATGATCTCGGGCAGCTCGCTCGAGACCATGAGCACCGCCTTCCCTTCGGCGGCAAGCTGCCGCATCAGCTGATAGACGGCGATCTTCGCGCCGACATCGATGCCGCGGGTGGGCTCGTCGAACAGCACGACCTGCGGGTCGGTGACGAGCCACTTCGCGAGCACGACCTTCTGCTGATTGCCGCCGGAGAGGAACCGCACCTCCTGGTCGACGCCTCTCGACGAGACCTCGAGCGAGGTCAGAACGCCCGGGACCTGCCGGCGAGCCGAGCCCATGCGCCCCGTGAAGACGCTCCGCACCACGAGCAGCGCATTGTCGAGCACCGACTGCCCCAGCGCGAGTCCCTGAGCCTTGCGGTCTTCGGTGACCAGGGCGACTCCCGCCCGGACGGCGGCGCGGGCACTCGTGAACCGCGCGGATCTGCCGTCGAGCATCACCCGCCCACGACTGAAGCCGTGGACGCCGAAGATGCCCTCGACGAGCTCGGTGCGCCCCGAACCCTGCAGACCCGCGACGCCGACGATCTCGCCGGCGCGCAGCGTGAGCGTGACGCCGTCGACGAACTCGTTCCCACAGTTCTCGAGCTCCAGGCGCGCGTCTCCGACGGCGGTCCCCTCGACGGGGCCCGGGAAGTACGACTGGATCGGGCGTCCTACCATGCGGTGCACCAGTTCCGCACTGGTGAGGTCGGCGGCGGCATCCGTCGACACCAGCGAACCGTCCTTCAGGATCGTGATGCGGTCGCAGAGGTCGAAGATCTCTTTGAGTCGGTGCGAGACGTAGATGACGGCGACGCCGCGCGCGGTGAGGCGCCGGATGATCGCGTAGAGCAGCTCGACCTCGTGATCGCTGAGCGCTGCCGTCGGCTCGTCCATCGAGATGACTCGCGCATCGAACGAGAGCGCCTTGACGATCTCGACGATCTGCTGCTCGGCCACAGACAGCGAACCCACCCGGGCGGCCGGGTCGATGAAGGTGACGCCGAGGTCTTCGAGCAGCGTCCGCGTGCGGCGCACCATTCCTGCGCTGTCGATGAACCCGGCCTTGCGCGGCTCACGACCGAGGAAGACGTTCTGGGCGACAGTGCGCTCGGGCAGCAGGTTGAACTCCTGGAACACCGTCACCAGGCCTGCGTCCATCGCCTGCCGGGGGTGAGTGAACTCGACATGCCGGCCCTCGAACTCCACGGAGCCCTCGTCGGCCTGATGCACCCCGGCAAGGACCTTCATCAAGGTGGACTTACCTGCACCGTTCTCTCCGACAAGGCCGTGGACCTCGCCCCGACGAACGTCCATGTCGATGCCCGACAGCACGGTGACTCCGAAGAAGCTCTTGGAGATCCCGCGCGCTTCCAGCACGACATCGATCTTGTCTTCGGGCAGGGGCGTGCCGGCAAGCACGGTCTCGCTCATGCGGTCACCTCGATCCGGGTTCGGGACTGCGCCGCCTCGAGCACGGCATCAGTGAACACCGCGGCCCGCAGGCCGTCGGCGAAAGCGGGCAGTCCGTCCGAGAGGCTGCACGAGCGCGAGCCGAGACGTCCGGTGCGGATCGTTCCGACACCGGCGTCGGTGACATCCGTTGTCATGTGGACGATTGTGACACGACCCTCCTGACTTTTGCTACTCCTCCGTCAAAAGTAACCATGCCGTGATCTGAAGATGGATGCTGGATGTCGTGAAGTCGTGTGCTTTACTGTCGCCATGGTCGACGCGGGGCGCGCCACGGGAGCCGCCAGTCCCGGTGCCGGAGAGATTTTTCAGATCCTTCGTGACGGCCGCGCGCGCACCAAGGCTGAGTTGGCAGCGCTGACAGGCCTCGCCCGCTCCACGGTCTCATCGCGCGTCGACGCACTGGTCGCGTCGGGACTCGTCCACCCAGCCGGCGAGGCCGTGTCGACGGGGGGACGCCCGCCCGCGCGCGTGGCCTTCAATCCGCTCGCCGGGCTCGTCCTCGCCGTCGACCTGGGCGCCACGCACGCGACCGTCGCGCTGGCCGACCTGTCGGGTCGCATCCTCTCCAGCCGCACGCGCTCACTCCGCATCGCCGACGGCCCGGAGAGGGTCCTAGACAGCGTTATCGCCGAAGGGACCCAACTGCTCGAAGCGGGGGCGCACGACGGTTCCCATCTCGTCGGCGTCGGCATCGGCGTGCCTGGCCCTGTGGAGCACTCCACGGGGCGACCCACGAATCCGCCGATCATGCCCGGCTGGGACCGGTTCGATGTGCCTGCCTATGTGCAGCGCACCTTCGACCTCCCCGTCCTTGTCGACAACGACGTCAACATCCTCGCGCTCGGCGAGCGCGCAGTGAGCTGGCCTCATGTCGACGACCTGATCTTCGTGAAGGTCGCGACCGGAATCGGCGCGGGCATCATCTCGGGCGGCGAGTTGCAGCGAGGTGCTCAGGGTTCGGCCGGCGACATGGGCCACGTGCAGGTGCCATACAGCCATGACTCGCCGAGACCGCCCGGTGACGAACGCGATCTGGAGGCGATCGCGAGTGGCACGGCGATCGCCGCCGACCTCCGCTCCCAGGGCATCGAGGCGACCGACAGCAGCGATGTCGTCCAGCTCGTTCGAGCCGGCAACCCTGCCGCGATCTCGGCGACACGGCAAGCCGGCCGCGAGGTCGGGGAAGTGCTCGCGACCGTGGTGAACATGCTGAACCCGTCGATCATCGTCATCGGCGGGAGCGTCGCCCGCGCGGGCGAGCACCTCCTCGCCGGCGTACGCGAGGTCGTCTACCGGCGGTCTATCCCGCTCGCGACGCAACATCTGGGTATCGTGCAGTCACAAGCAGGCGAGACGTCCGGCGTGCTCGGTGCGGCGATCATGGTCGTGCAGCACGTCCTCTCCCCCGCCGGCGTCGAGGCCCGGGCCACGCGCAGCTGAACCAGACGGATCCGCGCGCGGAGCGCACCCTCTTCCGCGGCGCTCGTGCTGCAGGGCGGTACCGGCGAACTCATCACGGCGGCATCCGGAGCGGTTCGCACTGGTAGCAATCGCGTAACACGGACGAGACAATCACACGGTTGACTGACATCGGCGCCGTGACGAGCGCTGTCGCCGACGACGCGCACGCGGAAGGAGCACACCCATGAGATTCCGACCGCTGAGATCGGCAGCCGCACCGGTGAGCGATGGAAGCACTGTGCCCGACCCGCCCGCCGAGATGCGCGCCATGGTCCTGGATGCTCCGGGTGACGCCGACGCGCTGCGCGCGGCATCCGTACCCGTTCCGTCGCCCGTGATGAGCGAACTGCTCGTGCGCGTCATCGCCGCGGGGGTCAATCCCATCGACGCGAAGACACGTGCGGGTCGAGGTGTGTGGGGTGCGGTCGACCACCAGCCTGCGCTGCTCGGCTACGACTTCAGCGGAGTGGTGGTCAAGAGCCCGTACGAGGCCCACCCGCTTCCACCGGGGACGCCGGTCTTCGGCATGGCACCGTTCCCGCGATCGGGCGGGACGTACGCGGAGTACACGGTGGTGCCCTCGCTGTCGGTGGCGCGCAAGCCGCACGCGCTGTCGCACGTCGAGGCCGCCGGCGTCCCGCTCGCGGCACTGACCGCGTGGGGCCTCGTGGTCGAGACCGCACGCGCGCACGAAGGGCAGCGAGTTCTGATCCACGCGGGCAGTGGCGGTGTCGGCCACTTCGCCGTGCAGTTCGCCGCGTACTTCGGCGCCCACGTGACGACCACCGCGTCGGGACGCAACGCCGCGTGGCTGCGCGAGCTCGGCGCGGCTGTGGTGATCGACCACACCACCACCCGGTTCGACGAGGTGGTCGCCGATGTCGACGTCGTCATCGACCTCGTCGGCAACGTCCACGGCGACACCGGCACGCGGTCGCTGAACGTGCTGCGACCCGGCGGCCTGTATGTCGTGGTGCCCACCGGCTCGTGGACGGGATACGCCGACGCGGCGGCCGCAGCCGGGGTCCGCGCGACCTCGTTCAAGGTCGCCCCGGACGGCGGAGCACTCGGGACGATCGCGCGCCTGCTCGACTCCGGCGCGGTGCAGGTCTACATCGACGCGGTCTTCGACCTCTCGGACGTCGCCGCCGCGCACCGCCGCCTCGAGGACGGACACACCCGCGGGAAGCTGGTGCTGCGGGTGAGCGACGACTGACCCGCCCCAGTCCGTTCACTTGCCCTGAATGTACGCGCTGACGCCGTCCCGGCGTACATTCAGGGCAAGTGAACGGGCGACAGCGGCGCGAGCACCCGGCGGCCGTCCGCCACGATCTCCTCGGCGATGGCATCGAGCAGGGGCGAGCGCAGGTTCCACTGCTGCCAGTACAGCGCAACGTCCACCGCCACCCCGCCCAGCAGCACGAGCTCGCCGCGCTCGAGCGCTTCGGCCGACTGGAATCGGGGCAGCATGGCCCACCCGAAACCCAGCCGGACGGCGGTGGCGAAGTCGCTGGATGCCGGCACGTAGTGCCGCGGCGGCCGCGCCGGCTCCACGCCCTCCGCCGTCAGCCACGCGTTCTGCAGATCATCGCGGCGGTCGAAGTCCACCAGCGGCGCCTCGGTGAGCGCGGCGATGCGATCGCCTCGCAGCCAGCGATCGACGTACGCCGGAGTCGCGACCGCTTCGTACCTCATCGCGCCGAGCGTGGCGACGCGGCATCCGGCGACGGGCGCGGCCCGGGACGTGACGGCGCCCATCACGGTGCCCGACTCGAGCAGTCCGGCGGTGAAGTCCTGGTCGTCGCGGTGCAGGTCGAAGACGACCGGATGCTGCCGAGACAGCCTGGCGAGAGGCTCGAGGAACCACGTCGCGAGCGAATCGGCGTTCACCGCGAGCGGCACGCCCGTGCGCGACTGGTCGGCGGGATCGGCTCCGAGTTCGGCGAGCGTGTCGTGCTCGAGAAGCGCGGCCTGACGCGCCAGACGGATGATCGCGCGGCCCGCGTCCGTGGCCCGCACGGGTTTGGATCGCACCAGCACGAGCCGGCCGAGCTGCTCCTCGAGAGCCTTGATGCGCTGGCTGACCGCCGAGGGGGTGACGTGCAGGCGCCGGGCTGCGGCATCCAGCGTCCCCTCGTCGACGACGGCCGCAACCGTCTCTGCCAGCTCGAAAGAGATCTTCATCAGTGCAGCTAATGGTACTGAAGAATCATGAGCTGGACTACGGTTCACGCGGATCGTAGCGTCGAATCGTGCTCACCTCCCTGCTGGCCGGTCTCGGCCTCGGCTTCTCGCTCATCATCGCGATCGGCGCCCAGAACCTCTTCGTCCTGCGCCAGGGGTTGCGGCGCGAACACGTCGTCCTCGTCGCTGCCATCTGCGCGATCTCGGATGCCGTTCTCATCGCGCTCGGCGTCTCGGGGATCGGCCTCGTCCTGCAGGCCGTGCCGTGGCTCGTCGATGTGATCCGCTGGGCGGGCGCGATCTTCTTGGTCGCCTACGGCGTGCTCGCGGCACGACGGGCATGGCGACCCAGCGGCCAGACCCTCACGTCGGCGGAGACCGCCCCGCGCAGCGCCCCGCCGGCGAACCCCGGGCCGGGGACCGCGCTGGCCACGCGCACCCGCGTGATGCCGCTCGTGCTCACGTGCCTCGCACTGACCTGGCTCAATCCGCACGTCTACCTCGACACGGTGTTCCTGCTCGGTTCGGTCGCGAGCACCCACGGCGACACGCGCTGGGTCTTCGCCGCCGGTGCGATCACGGCGAGCTTCGCGTGGTTCTTCGGGCTCGCCTTCGGCGCACGGTTCTTGAGCCGGTGGCTTTCCACCCCACGGGCGTGGCGGATCCTCGACGCCGTCATCGCGGTCGTGATGATCGGGCTCGGCGTCACGCTCGTGCTCCCCCACTGACGCCCGAGCGACGGTGCGTCCGCGTCTGCGCAGCGAGGGGTCGTCGATCTCGGCGATCCGTGCGGCCACGATCGCCCGGTTGGTGTCGTCGGAAGAGGGCACTCGGGCCGGCAGCGGATCGTGCTCTCGCGGTAGTCGTCGACGGTTCCCATGGCGGCATCCTGGCAGGTGCCGGTCGCCCAGGGCAGGACGGGCACGGCACGATGGAGGCATGAGACGCGTTCATGTGATCGTTCGCGGTGAGGTGCAGGGCGTCGGCTACCGCTACACGATGAGGATGGTGGCGCGCGAGGCGGGGGTCACCGGCTGGGTGCGCAACCGGCGAGACGGCAGCGTCGAGGCGGAGTTCGAGGGGACGCCGGCCGCGGTGGACGAGGTTCTCGCCTGGATGGCGGAAGGCCCGCCCGGATCTGCGGTTGCCTCTGCGACGGTGCAGGATGCCGCGCCGCACGGCGGCAGCGGCTTCGAGGTTCTTCCCACCGCCTGAGCCGGCGCCTCGGCCGGTGTGAGGCTCGACTTGGCCGGGAAGGCCGACAGGAGATCGCCGCGCCGCGATCCGACCCCAGAATCGGATCCGCAGGTGCGGACCGCCACCGCAACACGCCGTGCCGCGGCATCCGGAACCGGCGTGTTACCCCAGCACTCCGCACCAGCGGATCCGATTCTGAGTACAGCCGGCGCGGCTGTCCGTCTCGGCCTCGGCCGAGGCGGTCGAATCACTCCGGAGAAACCCCGAGCGCGTCCTTCCCCGCGGCGAGAAGCGTCGCCTCCGGGGTCAGCGGATGAAAAGCGGCCGCACGGATGTCGCGGTAGCAGCGCTCGATCACCGACCCGGTGAAGAACGCCCCGCCGCCGGCGACCTGCATCGCGAGATCGCACACCTCGACGCCCGCGCGGGCAATCTCGGCCTTGGCGGCCATCACGGCGAGGAACCCCTCGTACGAGGGGGCCGGATCGTCCCCGATGGTGGACACGGCGCCGTCGAGAGCCCAGGCCGCCACCTGCAGCCGCTGGCGCATCAGGCCGATGGTGCGCTGCACCGTCGGGTCCGTCGCGCGCCGGGCGCTCACGCTGAGGGCCTCGCGGTATGCGGCGTCCGCCACCCCGAGATAGGCGCCGGAGATGATCGAGAAGGCGATGCTCGCGATCACCTGCAGAGGCGGGTCGATCACGCCGTACGGCCGGTCGGCGAGCACACGGTCCTGGGGGACGAAGACGTCGGTCAGGACGACGTCGTCGCTGGCCGTGCCGCGCATGCCCAGCACATCCCAGTTGTCGGCGACAGACACGCCCTCCGCGCTCAGCGGCACCGCCATGTTCAGGACACGGGTCCCGCGCACGGGATCGTGGAAGGGGAACATCGTCGACATCACCGTGCCGACGGCGGACTGACTGACGAATCGCTTGCGCCCGCTCACGCGGTAGCCACCCTCCACCGCCACGGCCTCACCGGCTGGATGGGTGAAGTCGCCGCCGCCCGTGGAGACCAGCACGATCTGCTCGTCAGCCACCCGCCGAAGCGTCGCCTCGGCCCCCGGCATCCCGCGCCGGTACCGCCAGGCGGTGAAGCAGGTGACGTGCTGATGCATGGAACTCGCCAGTGCTGTCGCGCCGCAGTGATGGGCGATCTCGCGTTGCAGTGCTACGAGGTCTCGGATGCTCGCGCCGTCGCCCCCGAGTTCGACGGGCACGGCGGTCTTGAGCAGACCGGCGTCGCGGAGCGCGTCGTATGACTCGGTGACGAAGGTGCCGTCGCGGTCGTGGCGGGCCGCGTTCGCGGCGAGCACCGGGCCAATCGCCTGTGCTCGCTCTGCAGGGGACGCTGATGAACGGGTTGCTGGGCTTTCGGTGATGGTCATGTCGCCAGCATCCGCCCGACGCCTTGTGACCTCCAGTTCACAATCGCGACCCGGTCGGTACGAAATCGGGACTACCGCTCGAGCATCGCCGGCGGGACCATGGGGACATGGCAGACTACGGCCGTTACTGCCCTGTCGCGATGGCCAGCGAGGTCATGGCTGATCGATGGACGCCCCTCATCGTCCGGGAGCTCGTGCTGGGCAACACCAGATTCAATGACATCGCGCGGGCGATGCCGGGCATCTCACGCTCGCTCCTCGTCCAGCGCCTGCGCCACCTCGAGCGCAGCGGCGTGCTTGAGACGTGGCCATCGCCGACGGGGCACGGCAGCGAATACCACCTCACGCCGGCGGGCCGTGACCTCGAACGCGTCATCGACAGCCTCGGGCGCTGGGCGATCGAGTGGCTGTTCGACGACATGGAGCCTCATCAGGTGGAGCCCACGACCCTGATGTGGTGGATGCATCGCCGCGTCGCGCCCGAGCGGTTTCCACCCCGGCGGGTGGTGATCGAGTGGCGCCACACCGCACCCAGGCCGGAGACGATCTGGTTCGTGCTCGAGCACGGCGCGGCCTCGGTCTGCACGCAGCACCCCGGCTTCGACGTCGACCTCGTCGTGACCATGGCGACAGCAGACCTCGCGGACGTCTTCCAGGGCTACCGGCGCTGGGCCGAAGCGGTCGACCTCGGCGCCATCTCAGTCGAGGGTTCGCCCCGGCTGACGCACGCCCTCCCGAAGTGGTTCCTGTGGAGCCCGTGGGTGGAGGTCACGCACGCGCGTGCAGTGCGCGCCGTGACCGCCTGAACGGCATCCGGTTCAGCCGGGCAGTCCCGCCGCCAGTTCGGCGAACACCTCGGTCGCGTCCTCCCACGTCGCGAGCGCGGAAGCCTGGCCCGCCCACAGTGAGACGAGATCGCCGTCGCCGCGGCGGCCCGCCTCGGCGCGGAAGCCGCCGGTCAGCCAGTTCTGCGCGGGGAACGGGGCGATGACTCCCGCCGTCTCGATCGTCCGCATGGCACGATTCGGGATGCCGCGGGCCAGCCGCCCGCTCATGGCTCGCGTGAGCACCGTGTCGATGTCACCGGCGGCGGCGATCGCACGGCGGTGGGGCTCGGTCGCCGCTGACTGCCGGGTACGCAGGAAAGCGGTGCCCACCTGCACTCCCGAGGCCCCCAGGGCGAACGCGGCAGCAACGCCGCGGCGATCCGCGATACCGCCGGCCGCGATCACGGGCACGTCGACCGCGTCCACCACCTGCGGCACCAGCGCGAACGTGCCCACGAGCGAATCCTCGGCCGCGCGCAAGAACGACACCCGGTGACCGGCGGCTTCCGCGCCGCTCGCGACGACGGCATCCACTCCTCCTTCTGCCAACGCGACCGCCTCGGCGACCGTCGTCGCAGTGCCGATGATGCGGATGCCGCGGCTGTGCGCCGCGGCCACGATGCGCTCGGCCGGAACGCCGTAGACCACGCTGAGGACGGCCGGTGCCGCGTCCATGATGGCGGTCAACTGCGCATCGACGTCGGGCAGGAACTCGGTCGGTGGAATCGGGCGCGGCAGCCCGAGCTCCGTATAGAGCGGCGCGATCGCCTCGATCGCCGGGGCGAGATCGACCTCCGGCGGCGTCACCTCATCACCGGTGGGCAGCCACGCGTTCACGGCGAAGGGTCGCGCCGTCGCCGAGCGCAGTGCCGCGATGGTGTCGCTGATGCGGTCGGCCGAGTAGCCGTAGAGTCCGTACGACCCGAGTCCGCCGGCATCGCTCACGGCCGCCGTCAACTCGATCGACGACAGCCCGCCGAAGGGGCCGAGCACGATCGGAGCATCGATTCCGAAGAGGTCCTGGAGTGTCGCGGGCTTGGTCTGACGCTACTCCGGAACCCGCGGGCGCTGTCGACGTGTACCCGCCGCTGCACCGGCCGCGCCCCTCGCGCCTGCCCGACCCGCCCGACCCCGCCCGATCCCCGCCGACCCCGCCCGACCCCGCCGACCCCGCCGACCCCGCCCGATCCGCCCGACCCCGCCGACCCGCCCGACCCCGCCCGACCCCGCCGCCCCCGCCCGACCCTGCCCGACCCCGCGAATCGGATCCGCAGGCGCGGACCGCCACCGCAACACGCCGCGCCGCAGCATCCGCAACCGGCGTGTCACCCCAGCTCTCCGCACATGCGGATCCGATTCTGCGTACATCCGGCGCGGACAGCCACCCCGCCCCTAGCGAGCCCGCGCGGCAAAGCGGCAAACACGACAAAGGCCCCACCCGAAGGTGGGGCCTCTGCTCGAACGTGTGTCAGGCGATCGCGTTGACGTCCAGCGGGATGCCGGGGCCGAACGTGGTCGACACGGCACCCTTCTGGATGTAACGGCCCTTCGAGCTCGACGGCTTCAGCCGCACGATCTCTTCGAGAGCGGCCTGGATGTTCTCGTCGAGCTGCTCGGCCGAGAACGATGCCTTGCCGACGACGAAGTGCACGTTGGCGTGCTTGTCGACGCGGAACTCGATCTTCCCGCCCTTGATCTCCTCCACGGCCTTGGCCGGGTTGGGGGTCACGGTGCCGGTCTTGGGGTTGGGCATGAGGCCACGCGGGCCCAGCACCTTGCCCAGACGACCGACCTGGCCCATGAGCTCAGGGGTCGAGACGGCCGCATCGAACGCGGTCCATCCGCCGGCGACGCGCTCGATGAGCTCGGCGCCGCCGACCTCGTCGGCACCCGCGGCGATGGCGGCCTCAGCGGCCGGACCCGTCGCGAACACGATGACGCGGGCGGTCTTGCCCGTGCCGTGCGGAAGGATGACGGTGCCGCGCACCATCTGGTCGGCCTTGCGAGGGTCCACAGCGAGCTTGAGCGCGACCTCGACGGTCGAGTCGAACTTCGAGGAACCGGTCTGCTTCGCCAGCGCGACGGCCTCGGTCGGGGTGTAGAACTTGTCCGCCTCGATTTTGGCGGCAGCGGCCTGGAAGGCCTTGGACTTGGTTGCCATGATTCCTATCCCCTCAGTCCTCGACCGTGATGCCCATGGAACGGGCGGTGCCGGCGATGATCTTCGAGGCGGCCTCGATGTCATTCGCGTTCAGGTCGGGCTGCTTCGTCTCGGCGATCTGACGCACCTGCTCCTTGGTGAGCTTGCCCACCTTGGTCGTGTGCGGGGTCTGCGAGCCCTTCTGCACGCCGGCGGCCTTCTTGATGAGCTCGGCGGCGGGCGGGGTCTTCAGGATGAACGTGAAGCTGCGGTCCTCGTAGACAGTGATCTCCACGGGGATGACGTTGCCGCGCTGCGACTCGGTCGCGGCGTTGTACGCCTTGCAGAACTCCATGATGTTGACGCCATGCTGACCGAGCGCGGGCCCGATCGGCGGCGCCGGGTTGGCGGCACCGGCATTGATCTGAAGCTTGATCAGGCCGGTCACCTTCTTCTTCGGTGCCATTCTTGTTTTCCTTTCGTGCGAACCGGATGCCGGGGCATCCTGTTCTCCCGCAATTCCGGCCTTTCCGGACAGCGGTGGTCGGTGGGCGCTTTCGCGCTACAGCTTGGTGACCTGGTCGAACGACAGCTCGACCGGGGTCTCGCGCTCGAACAGCGACACGAGCACGGTGAGCTTGCCGCTCTCGGGCTTGATCTCGCTGATCGTGCCGGGAAGACCCGCGAACGAGCCCTCCTTGATCGTGATGGTCTCGCCGACCTCGAAGTCGACTTCGGCGGGGATGGCGCGCGCCGTGGTTGCCTGGCCCTTCTTGGCCGTGCCACCCTTCGCAGTGGCGACCTCCTTGACCTCGACGAGGCTCTTGAGCATGTTGAAGGCCTCTTCGAAGCGCAGCGGGGTCGGGTTGTGGGCGTTGCCCACGAACCCGGTGACGCCCGGCGTGTGGCGGACGACCGACCAGGTGTCTTCGTTGAGCTCCATCCGCACCAGCACGTAGCCGGGGATGCGGACGCGCGTGACCATCTTGCGCTGGCCGTTCTTGATCTCGACGACGTCCTCCATCGGGACCTCGATCTGGTAGATCTCTTCCTCGACCTCGAGCGTCGACTTGCGCTGCTCGATGTTGGCCTTGACCTTGCGCTCGAAGCCGGCGTACGAGTGGATGACGTACCACTTGCCCGGAAGGCTGCGCAGCTCGGCGCGGAACGCCTCGTACGGGTCTTCGTCCTCGTCTTCGCCGTCCTCGTCGGAGTCGTCGCCCTCGGAGACCTCGTCCTCGTCGCCGTTCACGTCGGGACCGTCGTAGGGCTCGACCTCGTCAGCGGCCTCGGCCTCGCGCTCGGCGACCTCCTCCGCGATGGAGTCGTTGATCACCTCGGCGGCGGCCTCGGTCTCGGCTGCCTCGTCCAGGTTCAGTGCGTCGTTCACGATCGCGTCGGCCTCCGGGTCGTCGATCTCGATGTCGTCCGTGTCGGTCTCGCCTTCGTCGCTGTCATCCACGATGTGGATCGCGACGTGCTCGGCGGCCTCGACCGACCGCTCCTCGGCGGCCAGCACGTTGCCCTCCTGGGCTTCGTCGTCCTCCGAGGACTGCTCGGCGGCGGTCGCCCAATCGGCGTCGTCGACATGTCTTTCAGTCACGTGAATTCTCTTCCGTTCCATCCGCGCTCGGACCCGCGGTCCGTCCGCGATGCGCTCCTCGATGCACTCAGGGAGCGCTCGGCGATCAGGCGCTCGGCACTCCGAAGACGTACGACGTGATCCACACGAACAGCACGTCCAGGCCGTAGACGATCGCCATCATGACCACGACGAAGCCGAGTACCACCGCCGTGTACTTCAGCAGCTCCTGGCGCGTCGGCGTGACGACCTTGCGAAGCTCGGCGAAGACCTGACGGATGAACAGGGCGATGCGAGCGAAGACGTTCGGCTTCTTCTCGCGGGGAGCGGTCGTTCCGTTTGCGGGGACGACCTCGCCCTTCGGCTCGTCCTGAACCATCGATGCCACCTGATTACCTTCCGTGAGTCGACGTGGGCCGACACACTGTCTTTGTCAACCGCCGGCATGTCACCGGCGTCGCGCTGACGCGCAGGGCGGACAGGAATCGAACCTGCAACCTGCGGTTTTGGAGACCGCTGCTCTGCCAATTGAGCTACCGCCCTAGAGACCCGGAGGTCTCGGGAAACCCGCACTCTTCCCCGTCACCTGAGCGAGAGGGGCCTACCCGGTCGACGGGCACGGCGAAAGAATGCAGACTTCAACTGCACGATCCAGTGTACGGCATGCCCGCAGACCCCGCGAACTGGCCCGCCCGCTCGGACCGCCTCGCGCAGCTCGCGCCGAGCCGTCGCAAACGGCTGCCGCGTACGAGCGCGAGCGGCCATTCGCGACGCTTCGACGACGAGCGAACGCCTCACGGCGCGGTGCGGATGAGCTTCTTGTTGACGAACTCGTCGGCCGCCAGCAGGCCCATCTCGCGCGAGGTGCCGGACCGCTTGACGCCGCCGAAGGGCAGCTCGGGCGAGTCCGCGAGCACGGTGTTCACGTAGACCATGCCGGCGTCGATCTTGTTCGCGATGCGCTCTGCCTGCTCGGGGTCGGTCGTGTACACGTACGAGCCGAGACCGAAGGCGGTGTCGTTCGCGAGCTGGACCGCTTCGTCCTCGTCCGCCACCTTGTAGACGACACCGGCGGGGCCGAACAGCTCCTCACGGTAGACGTCCATGTCGGGCGTGACATCGGTGAGCACGGTCGGCTCGTAGAACGCGCCGTCGCGCGTTCCGCCGGCGACCAGACGCGCACCCTGCGCGACGGCACGGTCGACCTGCTCCTGCAGACGCTCGGCGGCGGCGACCGACGACAGCGGGCCCAGGATGGTGTCGTCGGCGAACGGGTCGCCCATCTTGCTCTCGGTCATGGCGGCCGTGAACTTCTCGAGGAAGTCCTGGTACAGCCCCTCCTGCACGATGAAGCGCTTGGGTGCGTTGCAGGACTGGCCGTTGTTGTCCATCCGAGCCTCGACGGCCGCCGCCACGGTGGCATCGAGATCGTCGGTGGACAGCACGATGAAGGGATCCGAGCCACCGAGCTCGAGGGCTACCTTCTTGAGGTGCTGGCCGGCCAGCGACGCGACGGCGGATCCCGCGCGCTCCGAACCGGTCACCGAGACGCCCTGCACGCGGCGGTCCGCGATGATCGTCGCCGCCTGCTCGTTGGTCGCGTACACATTGGTGTACACGCCGTCACCGAGTCCGGCATCCGCGTACATCTTCTCGATGGCCGCCGCCGACTCGGGGCACTGCGGAGCGTGCTTGAGCAGGATGGTGTTGCCGACCACGACGTTGGGGGCGGCGAAGCGGGCCACCTGGTAGTACGGGAAGTTCCACGGCATGATGCCCAGCAGCACGCCCAGCGGCGACCGGCGGATCACCGCGGAGCCCTCGCCCAGGATGTCGATCGGCTGGTCGGCCGTGATCTTCTCGGCGTTGTCGGCGTAGTACTCGGTGATGTCGGCGGCGAAGTCCACCTCCGCCAGCGCCGCCGACAGCGGCTTGCCCATCTCGCGCACGATGATGGCCGCGAGCTCGTCCCGTCGCTCGCGGTGCAGCTCGGCGACCCTGCGGATGCCTGCGGCCCGCTCCGCCACCGGCAGATCGCGCCACGTCCGGAAGGCGGCATCCGCTCGCGCGATCACGCCCTCGAGCGCGTCGTCGGCGATGGTGGGGTACGTGGCCAGGGTCTCGCCCGTTGCGGGGTTGACGACGGCGTAGTCGCTCATGGTGTTGTCTCCGATCGGGGTGGGTGTTTCACAGGTTGCCGCTCCGCCAGTCTGCTCCTCAAGAGCGCCGGCGTCGAAGGCTTTCGGGGGCGTCCATACCGAGTGTCTCGCCGCGGAAGAACGCCGGACGCTTGACGGCCTGCCAGAACATGATGACCACGCCCACGAGGATGACGGTCACGCCGAGCACGAACACCAGGCCGATGCCGCCGATGCTCGACCCGCTGCCGTAGTCCGGGTCCATCGAGTCGAACAGCGTCGTCACGAACAGGACGGCGAGGATCGCGCCGCCCACCAGCGGGCTGAGGAAGGTGAGCAGGAACGAACGCACCGAGTCGAACCACTGCTTGCGGAAGTACCACACGCACGCGAACGCGGTGAGCCCGTAGTAGAAGCAGATCATCATGCCGAGCGAGATGATCGTGTCGGTGAGCACGCTCTCGCTGATCAGCCGCATCACGGCGTAGAACACCGACGCGACGACGGCGGCCACGATGGTCGCATAGCCCGGTGTGAAGAATCGAGGGCTCACCGAGGCGAACTTCGGCGGCAGCGCCCCGTAGTGGCCCATCGCCAGCAGAGTCCTGGCCGGTCCCACCGCTGTGGACTGCAGCGACGCCGCCGAGCTCGACAGCACCGCGAGCGAGACCAGGAACGCCAGCGGCCCGAGCACGGGGTCCGAGAGGGCGAAGAACACGTTGGCCGAGATGTCCTCGTTGCCCAGGCCGTACTCGCCCGTGCCGACGCCGGCGAACATGATGAGCCCGATCGAGATCATGAGGTACAGGCACACGATGAGAGCGATCGTCACCGTCGCGGCGCGACCCGGGGTCTTCTCGGGGTTCTTCGTCTCCTCGTTCATCGTCAGGACGACGTCCCAGCCCCAGAAGATGAAGATCGACAGCGACAGACCCGCCGCGAACGACGAGAACGAGTCCACCGCGAACGGGTTCAGCCACGCCCAGTCGAAAGCCGTCGGCTCGACCGCTTCGCCGTTGACGGCCTTGACGATCGCCGTCACCGAGAACAGCACGAGCACGACCACCTGAAAGCCCACGAGCACGTACTGGAACTTCTGCGTCGTCTGCATGTCGCGGTACGAGACGAGCGTCGCGCCCAGCATGAACAGCAGACACACCGCGACGTTGATGAAGGGGTTGAACGCGAGGTCGGCGATCGCGGGCTGCCGCGTCAGCTGTGCGATCAGCAGAAAGAGGAACTCGACCGCGATGCCGGCGAGGTTGGACAGCACGATGACGGTGGCCGCGACCAGGCCCCACCCCGTCATCCAGCCGATCCAGGGTCCGAACGCGCGCACGCCCCACGTGAACGACGTGCCCGAGTCGGGCATCGCCCGGTTGAGTTCACGGTAGCCGAGGGCGACGAGCAGCATCGGGATGAACCCGACGAGGATGATGGCCGGCACCTGTACGCCGACGGCGGAGACGGTCGGGCCGAGGGATGCCGTGAGCGTGTACGCGGGCGCGATGGTCGAGATGCCGATCACCACGGCGCCGATCATGCCGACGGTTCCGGCGCTCAGGCCCTTCTTCGACAGCTCGCCGGTGGGCGGAGCGGATGCCTCGGCCACCGGCATCCGCGAATCCTGGGCAGCACTCATTGCTGCGCTCCGTTCTTGCTGTCGTGATCACGCGTGCGGGGCACGACGACCATCGGGACGGGCAGCTCGTGCAGCATCTTCGCCGCGGTCGAGCCGAGAAAGAGTCGGCGCGGCTGCGCCAGTCGGCTGGAGCCCACGACGGCGAGTTCGCCGGGCTGCCAGTCCAGGTGGGCGACCGCGTCTTCGATGCTGTCGCCACGTGCGACGACCACCTCGGCCTCGATGCCCGCAGGGAGCGCTTCGAGCGCCCGCGTCAGCACATCGTCGGCGTGGGCGGCGCCGGCGATACGGATCACGCCGGTGTCCACGCTCGCCGGCAGGTCGACGGACACGAGCGACAGCAGACGCAGCTTGGCGTCGGTGGCCGCGGCGAGCGCGATGGCCTCGTGCATCAGCGCGTCGGCGCCGGGGCGTGTGCCGACGGCCGCGGTGATCCGCGTCACCGCACCGGCGGCGCTGCGACGCGAACCCTCCGGGGCGAGCACAACGGGCACGTCGGACGAGTGCAGCAGCTCGTTCGCGACGGTGCCGAGGCGGTGCCGGCCACGCAGTCCCCCATTGGCCGCGCCGACGACGATGTGAGAAGCGCCCAGTTCGTCGGCGAGCGCGATCAGCCCCTCGGCGAACGAGTCGGCGAACCGTACGTGAAAGCTGCGGGCCGTGGCATCCGGAATCCCTTTCGCCGCCTCGGTGAGCCAGGACTCCGCCTGCTGCTGCAGGTAGCGGTCATAGCTCGCGTCGGGCGGTGTGATGACGCTGCGCTGGTCCGAGGGGAGCACCACGACGAGGTCGACGGCGGATCCGGATGCCGCGGCCAGGCGCGCGCCGACGGCCACGGCATCGGCGCCCGCGTCGGTGGCGGTGTATCCCACCACGATGCGGCCGGTCATCGGTGGGCCTGCTCGACAATGGCGGCCGCGACGAGCCGGCCCATGCGGATGGCACCGTCGACGTGCTGGTAGCCGGCTCCGGCCATGTCGCTGCAGGCGAAGTGGATCGGGCCGACGGGGGTGCGCAGGTCGGCGCCGTAGCGGGCGAGCCCGCCGAGGTCGAAGCTCGCGGCGTACGCGCCGCGCGTCCACTCCTCGGCACCCCAGTCGCTCTCGAAGTACACGACGGGCTCGAGAGCCTCGGGTCCGTAGTAGTGCGACAGCGACTCGAGGATGCGCGCCTTGCGCTCCTCGGCCGACACGCGGAAGAGGTCGTCGGCATCGCGATCCGACACGAAGCCGACGAGCGTGCCCCGCTCGTCGCCGTGGTTGGTGTTGTCGTAGGCCTCGTGCGCGGTCTCGTACGGGCTGAATGCGGTGCCCGACAGGCCCTGCTCACGCCAGAACGGGCGGTCGTACACCGCGTGCACCTTGATGACGAAGCCCATCGAGATGTGCTGATGCATCTGCTGCTTCAGGCGGGGCAGCGCCGGCGTGAAGTCGATCCAGGGATAGAGGATCGGCGCGTGGGCGAGGATCGCGAAGCGCCCGCGCACGGTCAGGCCGCCGTCGGTGAGCACGGTGACTCCGTCCTGGCCCCACCTGATCGTGTGCACGGGCTGCTCGAGCAGGACGTCGTCGCCCAGGCGCTCGGCAAGCAGCAGCGGCACCTGCTGCAGACCGCCGATGACGCGCTCGTCGAGGATGTAGTCGGCGTCGACCAGATGACTGAAGCTGCCCGCGCTCGCAGCCATCAGCAGCGCCTGCAGCGCCGAGAAGGCGTACGCGGGCTTGGTGAGCATCGCGCCGGCGATGAAGAGGGCGATGTTGTCGCGCGCCTCCTGGTCGTCGGTCTGCTCCTCGAGCCACGCCTCGAACGAGATGCGGTCCAGGGTCTCGGCGTCCGGGTGCTCCCAGGGCCGGTCGGGATCGACCTGGGCGACCATGTCGTCGAGCAGGTCGATGAGGCGCACGATCTCCTTCTCGGTCTCGGCCGCCACCGGGAAGATCTCACCCGTGAACCGCCGGCGCTCACCGTCGCGACCGATGTAGACCGAGTCGCCTTCGCGGTATCGGCGGTAGGTCTCGAGGCCGAGCTCGGCGATCGTCTCTTTCAGCGCCTCCTGGTCGGGAGACACCCATTGGCCGCCGATCTCGAGCGTGGCGCCGTCTACGACGTCGGTCCACAGCCGGCCGCCGACGCGGTCGCGAGCCTCGAGGACGACGACCGAGAGGCCGGACTTCCTCAGCTCGTTCGCGGCCGTCGTGCCGGCGGCGCCGGCACCGACGATGACGACGTCTCGGGTGATCTCGGTCACTTTCAACTCCTTTGTCAGGTTCCGCGCTGCCAGGTTCCGCGCTGCACCGAACGCGGTGCGAGCCGGGCGGCGGCATCCATGTCCCGAATTCCCTCACATAAGCGCTTCACATCGCCGCGAATCGGGACATGCAGTCGAGGGATCGGGACACGACGGGAGGGGGATGGCTCCGGCTCAGGCCGAGGCGAGCGCCGCGGCAACGACGCCCAGGCCCTCGTGGAGCAGGTCGTCGGGGATGGACAGCGGTGGCAGGAAGCGGATCACGTTCCCGTAGGTGCCGCACGTGAGGACGATGACGCCCTGGGCGATGCAGGTCTTGGCGACGGCGGCGGTGAGCGCGGCATCCGGCTCCCCCGTCGCCGGGTCGACGAACTCGGCGGCCATCATCGCCCCGTGGCCACGCACGTCGCCGATGCGGGGGTCCGCGGCCTGGAGCGCACCGAGGCGGTCGGTGAGGATCGCGCCGATCTCGCGGGCGCGCTCGATCATGCCGTCGTTCTCGAACACGTCGATGGCGGCAAGCGCCGCTGCGCACGCGATGGGGTTGCCGCCGTAGGTGCCGCCGAGGCCGCCCGTGTGGGCGGCATCCATGATCTCGGCCCGGCCGGTGACCGCCGCCAGCGGCAGCCCGCCCGCGATGCCCTTGGCGGTCGTGATCAGGTCGGGAACGATGCCGAACAGGTCGCTCGCGAACATCTCGCCCGTGCGGGCGAAGCCGGTCTGGATCTCGTCGGCGATGAACACCACGTCGTTCGCCCGGCACCAGTCCACGATCGTCGGCAGGAAGCCGTCGGCGGGGACGATGAAGCCGCCCTCGCCCTGGATGGGCTCGATGATGACGGCCGCGAGGTTGTCGGCACCGACCTGCTTCTCGATGACCGAGATCGCCTTCTTGGCGGCCACCACCCCGTCGAGGCGGTCGCGGAACGGGTACGACAGCGGCGCGCGGTAGATCTCCGACGCGAAGGGGCCGAAGCCGCTCTTGTAGGGCATCGACTTCGCGGTGAGGGCCATCGTGAGGTTGGTGCGGCCGTGGTAGCCGTGGTCGAACGCGACGACGGCCTGCTTGCCGGTGAACTTGCGGGCGATCTTGACCGCGTTCTCGACGGCCTCGGCACCGGAGTTGAACAGCGCGCTCTTCTTGGCGTGCTCGCCCGGGGTGATGCGGTTGAGTGCCTCGGCGACGCTGACATACGACTCGTACGGCGCGATCATGAAGCACGTGTGGGTGAACTGGGCGACCTGCTCCTGCACGGCGGCGACGACCTTCGGGTGCGCGTTGCCGATCGTCGTGACCGCGATGCCCGAGCCGAGGTCGATGAGCGAGTTGCCGTCGGCGTCGACGATGACGCCTCCTCCCGCGGCCACCGCGTGCACCGCGGCGGTGTGACCGACGCCGGCGGCAACGGCCTGCGCCTTGCGGTCGATGAGCTCCTGTGAGCGAGGACCCGGGATGCTGGTGACCAGGCGGCGCTCCTGCGGCAGGCCCGGCCCTCCCAGGGGCGTGTTGACGACAGTGTCGGGGTGTTCGGCAGCGATGGCGCTCATGACGGCGAGCGTATGTGGACCGTGCGGACGGTCGCACCGTCCTGCCTGTACATTCTCTGTAGCCAGCTATACGAGACGTACACCGAAGGATCGCCGAGGATCATGGACGCCGCCGACGCCCCCACGCTGCGCGCGTTGCTCGCCCGCCGCGACCTGGGCCTCCTTCTCGCCGACCAGGACGGCCTCGAGCCCGGTGCCCTGGACCGGCCCATCCGCTGGGTGCACAGCACGGATCTCGCCGATCCCACGCCCTTCCTCTCGGAAGGTCTCGTGCTGCTGACCACCGGAACCCAGTTCCCGCACGGCGCCGAGCCCGACGACCCCGAGGTATACCGCGCGTACGTGCGGCGGCTCGCCTCGCGCGGCGTCGTGGGACTGGGCTTCGGCACCGAGGTCGCCCGCACCGGGATGCCGCCGGCACTCGTGGCGGCATGCCGTGACGAACGGATGCCGCTGTTCGAGGTGCCCTACCGCACGCCCTTCATCGCCGTCGCCCGCGCCAACGCCGAGGCGATCGCCGCCGAGGCGTACGCGCGGCGCAGCTGGGCGCTGGCCGCCCAGCGGGCGATCGCCCTGGCCGCACTGCGGCCCGACGGGCTGGGCGCGACCGTCGCCGAGCTCGCGCGGCAGCTCGACGCCTGGGTGGGCATGTTCGACGCGGCGGGTGAGCTGTCGCGAGAGCATCCCGTCGGTGCTCTCGACCCCGACACCGCCGAAGGCCTGCAGCGCGAGGTCACCGGGGTGCTGCACCGTGGGGCGCGCGCCGGCTCGTCGCTGCGACTGGGCAAGACCCCGTTCACCCTGCAGACGCTCGGCCGCGGCGGACACCTGCGCGGCGTCATCGCCATCGCTGCCGGCGACCTCGACCAAGAGGGTCGCGGCGTGGTGACCGCCGTCATCGCCATGGCGGGGCTCGCGCTCGAGCAGCAGCAGGGCCTCAGCCGCGCGCGCGCCGCGCTGCGCACGGGGCTGCTGCAGACGCTGCTGAGCGGCGACCCCGGGCTGGCGCGTCGCATCTCGCGCGATCTGTGGGGACCGCTGCCCGCCGCGCCGGTCGTGGTGGCGGTGACGGATGCCTCGGCGGCCCGCGCCGACGCCATCGCCGAGCTGCTCGAGCTGCGGGTGGAGGAGAACCGCGGCGGCCTGTTCTTCGGGCGCGGCGACGACGGGCTGGTGCTCGTCGTCCCCGCCGGGGGACTCGGAGTCGTGCGCGAGGTCGCGGAGCGGTTCTCGGTTCGCCTGGGGCTCTCGGACCCGACCGGCTACGACGACATAGCGGGTGCGCTCGGCCAGGCACGGGCCGCGCGCGATCGGGGCACTGCGCCGGTCACCGCGTTCGCCGACGTGTCACGGACCGGGGTGCTCTCCGCGCTGGGAGAGCATGCCCGCACGCTGGCACGTGCCGACCTCGCACCGCTCCTCGAGCACGACACCGCGAACGGCACGCACCTGCTCGACACGCTGCGGGTGTGGCTCGACGAGGACTGCTCGCACGAGGCATCCGCACAGTCCCTCGGTGTGCACCGGCACACCGTTCGCACCCGGCTCGCGCTGGTCGAGCGCGTTCTGGGGCGCGACCTGTCGTCGTTCGCGACGCGTGCCGAGCTCTGGGCCGCGCTGCGCGCCCTCGACCCTCCCGCCTGACCCCCTCGCCCGCCGCGCCTCTCGCCTGACTCCCCTCTCCCGCCGCCCCCGCCGCTCCCCGCTCGCCCCCCATCTCGTCGAGAACGTACGGTCTCGGCGAGGACGCATGCTGCCGCCACCGCGCACATACGGTCTCGGCGAGTACATACGGTCTCGGCGGGTAGGCGAACTGTTCACGTCGAGGACGCACGATTTCATCGAGTGTCCCCCATCTCGTCGAGTACGTACTGTCTCGGCGAGGACGCATGCTGCCGCCGTCGCGCACATACGGTCTCGGCGAGGACGTACGGTCTCGGCGAGCAGGGGCGGGACGGGATAGACGTACGGCCTCGGCGACCGGGGGCGGGGCGGGACAGACGCGCGGGATCCGTCCGGCATTCGCGACAGATCGAACGGATGCCCCGGCCCGCGCCCGCGGGAGGATGGGCGCATGAGCGAGACCGGGACGAGCGGCGTTCGCAACGGGGACGTGTCGTGGTGGTGGCGCGACCTGGGCGGAACGCCGGCGCCGCGCGCTCCCCTCGCGGGCGACCTCGACGCCGACGTCGCCATCGTGGGCGGCGGGTACACCGGACTGTGGACGGCGTACTACCTCAAGAAGGCACAGCCCGACCTGCGGGTCGTCGTGCTGGAGCAGCGGTTCGCCGGGTTCGGAGCATCCGGTCGCAACGGCGGCTGGCTCACCAACACCGTGACCGGCGGGCGCGAGCGATACGCCGAGTCCCATGGCCGCGACGCCGCAGAGGCGCAGCAGCGCGCGCTCAACGACGCCGTCGACGAGGTCATCGCCGTCGCGGCGCGCGAGGGCATCGACGCCGACATCGTCAAGGGCGGCGAGTTCGGTGTGGCGCGCACGCCGGCTCAGCTCGCGCGCCTGCACGCCGCCGTCGCCGGGGAGCAGTCCTGGCGCTACACGGATGTGGAGTTGCTGGATGCCGCGGCCACAGCATCCCGCATCCGCATCGCGGGCGCGCTCGGCGGGGTGTGGCATCCGCACTGCGCACGGGTGCATCCTGCGAAGCTCGTGCGCGGGCTGGCCGCGGTGGTCGAGCGGCTAGGCGTGCCGATCTTCGAGCAGACCCGCGTGCGCGAGATCGCACCAGGGCGAGCCGTCACCGACCACGGCACCGTGCGAGCGACGCACGTGCTGCGGGCGACCGAAGGCTTCACCGCCGACCTGGCCGGCCAGCACCGCACGTGGCTGCCGATGAACTCATCGATGATCGTGACCGAGCCCCTCCCCCGTGCCTTCTGGGACGGCGTCGGCTGGGACGGCCGCGAGACGCTCGGCGACTTCGCCCACGTCTACATGTACGCGCAGCGCACCGCGGACGACCGCATCGCGTTCGGCGGGCGCGGGGTGCCCTATCGCTACGGATCACGCGTCGACACCGATGGCACCACGCAGCAGCGCACGATCGCATCGCTTGCCGGATTGCTGCACGACTTCTTTCCGGATCTCTCGAATGTGCCGATCGCGCACGCCTGGGCCGGCGTGCTCGGTGTGCCGCGTGACTGGTCCGCCACCGTCGGCCATGACCCCGCCACCGGCCTCGGCTGGGCGGGGGGCTATGTCGGCACCGGCGTCACGGCGACGAACCTCGCCGGGCGCACACTCGCCGATCTCGTGCTCGAGCGCGACACCGAGCTCGTGCGGCTCCCCTGGGTGGGGCACCGTGCGAAGCGATGGGAGCCCGAGCCGCTGCGGTGGATCGCCGTGAACTCGATCTACACCGCGTATCGGATGGCCGACCGGATCGAGGCATCCGGTTCGTCCTCCCGCACCGCGTGGCCTGCGCACCTCGCCGACGCGGTCGCCGGCCGCCACTGACCCGCTTCCGCACCCCTCACACGGCTGCCGCGGCTTCTTGCGGTCGCGGGGACTTGCCCGAAACAGGTGTTCTGGCGAGCCCAGGCCCGCACCGGCGCCTTGCCGCATGCGTGCGGCAGAACACCTGCCTCGGCAAAGAGGTGGCGAGCCGGCGGGCAGCCGGCGGGCCGAGGCGGAACCCCGACCGGGTCAGCGCGGGGCGTGGGCCTCGAGGAACTCGTACACGTCGGTGGTGTCGACGCCGGGGAAGGCGCCGGTGGGCAGGGTCGCAAGCAGCGTTCGCGGCGTCCGGACGTTGGGCCACGAGTTCTCGCGCCACGCGGCCTCGAGGTCGGCCGGCGCCCGCCTGCAGCACACCTCGACCGAGTGCTTCGAGACTCCACGGTTCGGGGTGTCGCGTCCGAGGAACCACTTGGTGTCGTCGAACCGCACCCCGACCGACACCGAGTGGGCCCCTTCGCTCGACAGCTCGACGCGGGCGGTGCACCAGTACGTGCCGTTGCCGGTGTCGGTGTACTGGTAGTACGGGTTGAAGTGGTCGTCGACGTCGAAGACCACGCGCGACGTCCACCGCCGGCAGCACATCTGACCCTCGATCGAGCCGAGGCGATCGGTCGGGAAGTTGACGTCGTCGTTCTCGTACGCCTTCGTGATCGTCCCGGATTCGTGCACCTTGAGGAAGTGCACCGGGATGCCGAGGTGCACGGTGGCCAGATTGGTGAAGCGGTGCGCCGCGGTCTCGTACGAGACCGAATAGGCGTCGCGCAGATCCTCGATCGAGATCGCGCGATCCTTTTTGGCCTCCTGCAGGAACGGCACCGCGTGCGATTCGGGGATCAGCAGGGCTCCGGTGAGGTAGTTCGTCTCCACCCGCTGGCGCAGGAACTCGGCGTACGACGTCGGCTCGCGGTGGCCGAGGATGCGGCTCGACAGCGCCTGCAGGACCGCCGTGCGCGGGTCGCCCTTCGACGCGAGGCGGCTCGAGAGATACAGCCTGCCGTTCTTGATGTCGGCGACCGAGCGGGTGGTCTGGGGCAGGTCGGGCACATAGTGCAGGGTGAATCCCAGATGAGCGGCGATATCGGATGCCGTGCGCTGAGTCAGCGGTCCACCGGGGTGGTCGACAGCCTCGAGCAGGGCACGGGCCTGATCCTCGAGCTCGGCGAAGTAGTTGTTCTGCGTGCGCATCAGCCGGCGAAGGGCGACGTTCGCGCGACGGGCCTCCTCGGGCGTGGCGGCCCGCTCGTCGCGCAGGCGCTCGATCTCGCTCTGCAGGGCGAGCATCGCCTTCAGCGCCTCGGTGGGCACCGTCTTGCCGATACGGAAGGGCGGGATGCCGAGCGCCTGGAAAGTCTGACCGCGCATGGCCCGCTCCAGCGAGATCTCGAGCGTCGCGCGCTCGTCGAGCGGCTCGGACTCCAGCAGCGCGTCGATGGATGATCCCAGCGCGCGTGCGATGGCCTGAAGCAGCGTGAGCTTCGGCTCGCGCCGGCCGTTCTCGATCATCGACAGCTGGCTCGGCGCACGGTCGACCGCTGCGGCGAGCTCTTCGAGCCGCATGCCGCGGTCGCTGCGCAACTGCCGGATTCGTCGGCCGATCGTGAGGGCGTCCACACCCTCATCGTCGGGGAGTTCTGCCCCGGTGCGATCGCTCAGAGTCGTCGTCATGGCCCGATTCTGTCACGAAAGCAGAACTTTCGTGAAACTTCACACCGGCATCTGTCGGGATCGGGACGAATCTTCACCGGATAGTGGAACCACGACGAACCGCCGATTGATCCAGAACGCGGATCACGGGACACCTCGATCCGGCGCACACGCCGGGGACGCGGCATCCCCCGACTCTCCAGCACTGGTCATAGGAAGACAGAGAAATGACACCTGCAACCGCCACCCCGATGCGCACACGCACCGGTCCCATCCCGACGCAGACCCACGAGCCGTCGATCGAGGTCTCGGGGCGCCTCGGCCCTCGGTACGGCGAGATCCTCACCCCCGAGGCGCTCGCGTTTCTCACCGAGCTGCACCACCGCTTCGGCGCCCGTCGCCACGACCGTCTCGCCGACCGCATGCGCCGCCGGTTCGAGATCGGCAACGGCCACGATCCGCAGTTCCGCGACGACACGCGCCACATCCGCGACGACGCCGAGTGGAAGGTCGCCGGTGCCGGCCCGGGCCTCGAGGACCGCCGTGTCGAGATCACGGGGCCGACCGACCCCAAGATGACGATCAACGCGCTGAACTCGGGCGCCAAGGTGTGGCTGGCCGACCAGGAGGACGCCACCAGCCCCACCTGGGAGAACGTCATCGAGGGCCAGCTGAGCCTGCGCGACGCGATCCGCGGCGAGCTGGAGTTCACCAGTGCCGACGGCAAGCGATACGAGGTCACGGCGACCGAGACGCCGACGATCGTGATGCGGCCGCGCGGGTGGCACCTGCCCGAGCAGCATCTGAGCTTCACCGACCGCACCGGCCGCACGATGGCCGCGTCGGGCTCACTCGTGGACTTCGGCCTGTACTTCTTCCACAACGCGCAGCAGCTGATCGCGAACGGGCGCGGGCCGTACTTCTACATCGCCAAGCTCGAGTCGAGCGAAGAGGCGAAGCTGTGGGACGACGTCTTCACGTTCAGTGAGCGCTACATCGGGATCCCGCACGGCACCATCCGCGCCACGGTCCTCATCGAGACGCTGCCGGCGGCCTTCGAGATGGAAGAGATCCTGTTCGAGCTGCGGGATCACTGCGCCGGCCTGAACGCCGGGCGCTGGGACTACATCTTCTCGATCATCAAGAACTACCGCGGGCGCGGCGCGCGCTTCGTGCTGCCCGACCGCAGCGAAGTGACGATGACGGTGCCGTTCATGCGCGCGTACACCGAGCTGCTCGTGAAGACGTGCCACAAGCGCGGGGCTTTCGCGATCGGCGGCATGAGCGCCTTCATCCCGAACCGCCGCGACCCCGAGGTGACGCAGCGGGCGTTCGAGAAGGTCGCCGCCGACAAGAAGCGCGAAGCCGGCGACGGATTCGACGGCACGTGGGTGGCGCACCCCGACCTCATCCCGGTAGCACGCGCCGAGTTCGATGCGGTGCTCGGCGAGCATCCGAACCAGCTCGACCGGCAGCGCCCCGAGGTCGAGGTGGGGGCCGCCGACCTCATCGACGTGCACATCGGCCGGCCGATCACGGCGGCCGGAGTGCACGGCAACGTGTCGGTGGGGATCCGTTACATCGAGGCGTGGCTGCGCGGCTTGGGCGCCGTCGCCATCGACAACCTCATGGAGGATGCCGCCACGGCCGAGATCTCACGGTCGCAGGTGTGGCAGTGGATCCACCAGGACCGCACCACGGAGGACGGAACCCCCATCACCCGCGAGTACATCGAAGGACTGATCGCGCAGGTGCTGGGCGAGGTGGACCGCCGCGACGGCGACCGCTTCGACGACGCCGCCGCGGTGTTCCGCGAGGTGGCGCTGGGCAACGACTTCCCTGCGTTCCTGACACTGCCCGCCTACTCGCGCTTCCTCGTCGAGATCGAGTAGCGCGTCATCCGTGTCCCGATTTCCGCCGTATGAGATCGCTCTTTCGGCGGAAATCGGGACACGAAGCCCAATATTCGGGACACGAAACCCCTCACCGCAAGGACACCAACAATGACTGCGTACCAAGACGACATCGAAGCCATCCGAACTCTCAAAGAAGAGCACGGCGCCAGCTGGGCTGGGATCAATCCCGAATCCGCTGCCCGCATGCGGGCGCAGAACCGGTTCCGGACGGGACTGGAGATCGCCCAGTACACGGCTGACATCATGCGCCGCGACATGGCGGAGTACGACGCCGACTCATCGGTCTACACCCAGTCACTCGGCGTGTGGCACGGCTTCATCGGGCAGCAGAAGCTGATCTCGATCAAGAAGCACTTCAAGAGCACCGAGAAGCGCTACCTCTACCTGTCGGGGTGGATGGTCGCCGCGCTCCGCTCGGAGTTCGGTCCCCTCCCCGACCAGTCGATGCACGAGAAGACCTCGGTGCCCGCTCTCATCACCGAGCTCTACACCTTCCTCCGTCAGGCGGACACCCGTGAGCTGGACCTGCTCTTCACCCAGCTCGACCAGGCGCGTGCCGCCGAGGACGACACGGCGGTCGAGTTCATCCAGTCCCAGATCGACAACTACGAGACCCACGTCGTGCCGATCATCGCCGACATCGACGCCGGTTTCGGAAACCCCGAAGCCACGTACCTCCTCGCCAAGAAGATGATCGAGGCGGGCGCCTGCGCGATCCAGATCGAGAACCAGGTCTCGGACGAGAAGCAGTGCGGTCACCAGGACGGCAAGGTCACGGTCCCGCACGAGGACTTCCTCGCCAAGATCAACGCGGTCCGCTACGCATTCCTGGAGCTCGGCATCGACAACGGCATCATCGTCGCCCGCACCGACTCGCTCGGCGCCGGACTCACGCAGAAGCTCGCGGTCTCGAGCGAACCGGGTGACCTGGGCGACCAGTACAACGCGTTCCTCGACGTCGAGGAGATCTCCGAGGCCGAACTGAACGACGGCGACGTGATCATCCGCCGCGAGGGCAAGCTGCTGCGCCCGAAGCGCCTGGCCAGCAACCTGTACCAGTTCCGGCCGGGCACCGGCGAGGATCGCGTCGTGCTCGACTGCATCACCTCGCTGCAGAACGGGGCCGACCTGCTGTGGATCGAGACCGAGAAGCCGCACGTCGAGCAGATCGCCGGCATGGTCGACCGCATCCGCGAGGTCGTCCCGAACGCGAAGCTGGTCTACAACAACAGCCCCTCGTTCAACTGGACCCTCAACTTCCGCCAGCAGGCCTACGACCTGCTCGTGGAGCAGGGCGCGGATGTCTCGGCGTACGACCGCAGCGACCTGATGAGCGTCGACTACGACGACACCGAACTGGCGCGGCTGGCGGACGAGAAGATCCGCTCGTTCCAGCGTGACGGTTCGGCTCGCGCGGGCATCTTCCATCACCTCATCACCCTGCCGACGTACCACACGGCGGCTCTGTCGACCGATGATCTCGCCAAGGGCTACTTCGGCGACGCGGGCATGCTCGCCTACGTCAAGGGCGTCCAGCGCCGCGAGATCCGCGGGGGAATCGCCACGGTCAAGCACCAGAACATGGCCGGCAGCGACATCGGCGACAACCACAAGGAGTACTTCGCCGGCGACGCGGCCCTCAAGGCCGGCGGCAAGCACAACACGATGAACCAGTTCGGCTGAGTCGCCCCCATCAGCGGACGCACCGATGACGGATGCCTCGGACCGATGGTCCGGGGCATCCGTCATGTCACTTCAGCAGGCCGCGTTCCATCGCGAGGGTCACGGCGCGCGTGCGGTCGGCGACGCCGAGCTTGTCGAACACCTTCAGCAGGTGCGTCTTGACCGTGGACTCGCCGATCCCGAGGGCGACCGCGATCTGCTTGTTGCTGTGGCCGGTGGCGACGAGGCGAAGCACCTCGGTCTCGCGGGGAGTGAGCACGACGGATGCCTCGGGCCGCCGCATCCGCTCCACGAGCCGCACCGCGACCTGCGGTGACAGCGCGGACTGCCCGGCGGCGACCGAGCGGATGCCCGCGACGATCTCGGCCCGCGGAGCCGCCTTGAGGAGGTACCCCGAGGCTCCTGCCTCGATCGCGGCGAGGATCTGGTCGTCGGACTCGTACGTGGTGAGGATCAGCACGCGGGGCGGCGGGTCCCCCGCCTCGCCGCCGGCGATCCGGGCCGTGGCCGCCACTCCGTCCACGCCCGGCATGCGCAGGTCCATGAGCACGACGTCCGGACGCGTCGCCGTCGCCAATCGCACCGCCTGTTCGCCGTCGGATGCCTCGGCCACCACCTCGAACCCCGGTTCGTCCGACAGCAGCCCGGCAAGGCCGGCGCGCACGACGGGATGATCGTCCACGATGAGCAACCGGATCACGACGGTGCCTCAGTGCGGAAGTCCTCGATCGGCCGCCGGGTGTCCGCCGTGTGGAGCGGCAGACGCACCCTGACGGTGGTGCCCGAGCCGGGGGCGGACCGGACCTCCAGTTCGCCGCCGGCAAGCGCGACGCGATCTCCCATGCCGTCGATACCGAACCCCGTCCTCATGTCGGCGGGATCGAACCCGCGCCCGTCGTCTGCGACCTCCAGCGTCGCGACCGCGTCGTCGCCGTGCACGGTCACAGCGACGACCGTCGCCTGGGCGTGCCGCCCGACGTTCGACAGCGCCTCCTGCAGGCACCGCAGAAGAACCACCTGCCGGTCGCGGTCGAGCATCTCGGCCGCGCCGTCGACGGTGACGTCGATGGCTGCTCCTATCTGGGCCCGGAAGCGCTCGGCCAGCCGTTCGATCGAGGCGCCGAGGGCCGCCCCGGCGGGCACCGCTGCGGTGCGGGCGACGAGCGCGCGGGCCTCGGCGAGCGCGTCCCGAGCCACCTGTTCGACGGTCGACATCGTCTCGGCCGCCGCATCCGCGGCGCCCTCCCGGGACAGGCGCGCAGCGCGCTCCGCGAGGATCACGAGGGCAGCAAGACTCTGCGCGAGCGTGTCGTGGATGTCACGCGCCAGCCGCTCGCGCTCCTCTGAGGCGCCGCGCTCGTGGCCCAGAGCGCGTACCTCCGACTGCGCGGCCGTCAGTTCGTCGAGCAGGCGGGCCCGCTCGTCGCCGTACTCCGCGATGCCTGTGATCCACAGGCCGAGCGCCGACGCGAAGACGAAGGAGAATCCGGTCGTCGCCAGCCCTGCGAGGATCGCTCCGACGCTGAATCCGCCGCCGATCATGTTGCCGATCAGGACCGCGGCGGCGATCACCGCGGATCCGATGATGCCGCGACGCCGCGAATCACCCAGGACCCACGCCATCGGATAGGCGAGCGCCTGCAGGATGGCGAGAAACCCGGATGCCGCGACGCCGACGGCGAGGATGACGGCGAGGACAGCCAGGAACCAGGAGAATCTGGCGCGAGAGGCCGCGACGCCGATCGTCGGGCGAGCGATGAACAGGTAGGCGAGGACGAACCCGGCGATCGCCGCATAGGCGATGATCCGTTCCACCTCGTCCACCGGGACGAGTCCGAACGCGATCGCGGCGGCGGTCGCCGCCGACCCGGCGACGACCGCGACATCCCACCAGCGCTTCTGGAGCATTCGTCTCCTGTCCCTTCGGTGAGGCTACGCGCTGCGGCGGATCCACCGGAAGGTGAGGAGCGAGATGATCAGACCCACGACGAGCCAGATCCCGAGGGCCGCTGCCACACCCGCCAGATTCCACTCCCCGCCCTGCTCCAGCGCCGCGTACGCATCGGGGAGGAACACCGCGCGCATGCCCTGCGCCATCCACTTCAGCGGGAAGAGCGACGCGATGTTCTGCAGCCACTCCGGCAGTTGCCAGAACATGAGGTACACGCCCGAGATGAACTGCAGGACCAGCCCGATCGGGATGACCACCGCGGTCGCGCTCTTGGCCGTCCGCGGCACCGACGACAGAGCGATGCCGAGCAATGCCGACGTCGCGATGCCGAACACGAAGACCCCCGCGAAGGTCAGCCACTGCGTCGGCTCGGTGGGCAGGGGCACGCCGAGCGCGATCCCGGCGACCGCGAGCAGCACCGCCGCCTGAAGCACGCCGGTGACGAGCACCTGCCCGATCTTGCCGAGGAAGTAGCTCACCGGGGAGAGCGGCGATCCCCCCAGTCGCTTGAGGGTCCCGTCCGCTCGCTCCATTGCGATGTCCATCGCGAGATTCTGAAAGCCCGAGAGCAGGAGCCCGGCGGCCATCATCCCCGGCAGGTAGAGCTGCGCCATCGACAGGGCGGGGACGCCGGGCGCCATCTGCACGTCGCCTTCCGCGCCGAACGCGACGCTGAACAGGCCCAGCATGAATACCGGGAACAGGAACGTGAAGAAGAGCGTGTCGCCCGACCGGAAGTACTGTTTGACCTCGAACTGCGCCCGCCACAGACCGGTCGAGAGCATCCCAGGCAACCGGATCGCTGTCGTACTCATCGCACTGTCTCCTTTGCCTGGGCTGCCGTGCCCGATGCGGTCGCTACCAGTTCCAAATAGATGTCTTCGAGGCTGGGCCGGACGATCTCGAGCCCCTCGGGCTCGTGCCCGAGCCGCGCGCCGAGCTCGCCCACGAAGGCGAGGGGCGCATCGGTGCGCTGCTCGCGCAGCACGCCGTTCTCGTGCCACCGGATCAGCGGCACCCGGGCCGCCGGTCCGCCGAACGTCTCGACCGGCCCGACCGCCCGTAGCCGGCCCGCGGCGATCACCGCCACGCGGTCAGCGAGCTGCGCCGCTTCGTCGAGGTAGTGAGTCGTGAGCAGGATGGTCGTGCCCTCCGCTTTGAGGCCGCGGATAAGTTCCCAGAACTCTCGACGCGCCTCGGGATCGAAGCCGGTCGTGGGTTCGTCGAGGAACAGCAGGTCCGGTCGGCCGATGATGCCCATCGCGACATCGACACGACGCTGCTGACCGCCCGACAGCTTCGATGTGCGCGTCTTGGCCTGCGCCTCCAGTCCCACGGCGGCGATCACCTCGTCGACGTCGCGCGGGTTCGGATAGAAGCCCGCGAACTGCCGAAGGTTCTCGCGAACCGTGAGCAATCCGCTCTGACCACACGTCTGGAGCACGATGCCGAGGCGCGCCTTCCAGTCGAGTCCGCCGAGAGCGGGGTCCACCCCGAGCACGCTCACCTCTCCGCCGCTGCGACGGCGGTACCCCTCGAGAATCTCGACGGTCGTCGATTTGCCTGCACCGTTCGGCCCGAGGAGGGCAAACGTCTCGCCGCGCGCGATGTCGAAGCTCACGTCGTCAACGACGGCCCGGCCATCGTAGGTCTTCCGCAGGTTCCGCACCTGCACCGCTGAATTCTGCATGATTCCAGCGTCCTGCCCGGGAAGCGCCGCGGGCAGCCGTCGTCCGCAGGAGGCGGCATCCCCCATTCGGTGGAGGGCGGCGTGGACCGGCCTTGCTCCCGGACTGGTACCACCCGCTTCGGATCGGCATGCTCGCCGCACGACACACCCGGACTACGCTCGAAGGCGTGACCGAACGCGCACCGCTCTCTCGCAAATTGTCCGCTATCGCGGAGTCGGCGACCCTGAAGGTCGACGCCAAGGCCAAGGGCCTGCAGGCCGCCGGCCGTCCCGTCATCTCGTATGCGGCGGGCGAGCCCGACTTCGCGACGCCGTCGTTCATCGTCGATGCGGCCGCCGCGGCTCTGCGCGATCCCGCGAACTTCCGCTACACGCCCGCCGCCGGCCTGCCCGTGCTGCGTGAGGCGATCGCGGCCAAGACCCTCCGCGACTCGGGCCTCGAGGTCGACCCGTCGCAGATCATCGTCACCAACGGCGGCAAGCAGGCCGTCTACCAGGCCTTTCAGACGGTCGTGAACCCGGGCGACGAGGTGCTGCTGCCGGCGCCGTACTGGACGACCTATCCCGAGGCGATCGCGCTGGCCGACGGCATCCCCGTCGAGGTGTTCGCCGGGGCCGACCAGGACTACAAGGTGACCGTCGACCAGCTCGAGGCGGCGCGCACCGACAAGACGACCGCGCTCGTGTTCGTGTCGCCGTCGAACCCCACCGGCTCGGTGTACACCGCTGAAGAGACGCGCGCGATCGGCGAGTGGGCGCTCGCGCACGGCATCTGGATCATTTCGGACGAGATCTACCAGAACCTCGTCTACGAGGGCACGCGTGCCGTCTCGATCGTGGAGGCGGTGCCGGATGCCGCGGCCCAGACCATCCTCGTGAACGGCGTCGCGAAGACCTACGCCATGACCGGGTGGCGCCTGGGCTGGATGGTCGGCCCGAAGGACGCGATCAAGATCGCCGGCAACCTGCAGTCGCACCTGTGCTCGAACGTCAACAACATCGCACAGCGCGCGGCGGTGGCCGCCCTCACCGGCCCGCAGGATGAGGTCCAACAGATGCGGCAGGCCTTCGACCGCCGTCGCCGCGTGATCGTGGACGAACTGGCGAAGATCGACGGCGTCGCCGTGCCGACCCCGCTCGGCGCGTTCTACGCCTACCCCGACGTGCGGGGCCTGCTCGGCAGGGAATGGGCGGGGGTCACGCCGACGACGTCGCTCGAGCTCGCCGACCTCATCCTCGAGAAGGCCGAGGTGGCCGTCGTGCCCGGCGAGGCTTTCGGCCCGTCGGGTTATCTGCGCCTGTCTTACGCCCTCGGCGACGACGCCCTGCTCGAGGGCGTCCAGCGCCTGCAGCGCCTGTTCTCCTGACGGCCCGTCAGCGGTAGACGGCCTTGATCTTCACGTAGTTCGTGAGCGCCTCGGGGCCGTGCTCCCTGCCGAGCCCGGACGCCCGATAGCCGCCGAAAGGCGAGCCGATGTCGGGCCGGTAGCCATTGATGCCGATCGTCCCGGTCTCGATCCGCCGCGCGATCGCGAGCGCCCGCTCGTCGTCGCCGCTGAACACGGCGCCGCCCAGGCCATAGACGGTGTCGTTGGCCAGATCGACCGCCTCCTGGTCGGAGTCGTAACCCGAGACGGTCACGACAGGCCCGAAGACCTCCTCCTGCGCGAGCGGGTCGCGCGGGTCGACGCCTGTGACGACCGTCGGCTCGTAGAAGTAGCCCTCGAGGCCGGGCGCATCGCGCCCGCCGGTCACGATCCGGGCACCTGCGGCCGCTCCCGCGTCGACGAGTGAGCGCACGCGCGAGCGGATCCGCTCCGAGACCAGCGGTCCCTGCTGCGTGGCCTCATCGAGCGGGTTGCCCAGCACGAGTCCGCGCGCGACCTCCGCGAGGCCCTCGGTGAACTCCGCCAGCCGAGCGCGGGGCACGAGCACGCGTGAGAGGAGGAAGCACGTCTGGCCGCTGTTCATGAACGACAGGCTCTGCAGCTGTGCGAGGGTGTGCGCGGCATCGGCGTCGTCGAGCACGACCGCCGCCGATTTGCCGCCCAGCTCGAGCGTGACGGGGATGAGCCGTTCGCCGCAGCGGGCGGCGATCGCCCTGCCGGCGGCGGTCGACCCGGTGAAGGCGATCTTGTCGACGCCCGGTTGCTCGACGAGGGCACGACCCGTGTCGCGCCCGCCCGTCACGATGTTGATGACGCCCGGCGGCATGCCGATGGCGTCGGCCGCATCGGCCACGGCCCGTGCATCCAGCGGGGTCTCACCGGCGGGCTTCACAACGACGGTGCAGCCGACCGCCAGGGCGGGGGCGAGCTTCGCCGAGAGCAGCGACTGCGGGTAGTTCCACGGCACGATGAGCCCGCACACGCCCACCGGTTCGTGCCGCACGACCGTGCTGCCGGGGAACGAGACGTTCTCGCGAATCTCTTCCGCCTCGAACCGGCGCACCTGATCGGCGTAGTAACGCAGGTGGGTCGCGGGCACCATCCCGCTCAGCACACGGGACATCCCGATCGGCTGACCGTTCTGGGCGGTGACCGTCGCCGCCGTCTCGGCGCCTCGTCTCTCGAGCTCGTCGGCGAGCAGCTCCAGCCACGTCGCTCGCTCGGCGGGGCTCAGGCGCGGCCACGGCCCGTGGTCGAACGCCGCGCGTGCGGCCCGCACCGCGGCGTCGATGTCGGCCGCCGACCCGTCAGGGACGCTGCCGACGAGACTGAGGTCGAAGGGGTTCCGCACGTCTAGCCGATCCGCGGCGGTGGACGGAATCCACTCGCCGCCGACGTAGATCGAGTCCGCACGCACGTCAGCGGCGATCGATGAGCTCATGGCATCCTCCTCATCCGACGACCGGCGCGCACAGGTCGTCACTCCCCGTCGACGTAGGTCAGGGCGTTCTTGTACTCCCCCACCGGGATCACGCCGATCGGCACGTGCTCGATCGCGACGCGGACCCGCAGCAGCTGACGGACGGCCTCTTCGGCGGCGGCGAGGGTCTCGGCCGCGCGCACCGCGTCGGCGTCTTCGCGCAACTCGACCTGCACCGGGATCGGCGCGTCGAAGCGCACCTGATCCGCCCGCTCCTTGCGGATGCGCATGGCGCCGGAGAGGTGCTCGGACGCGACGTCCAGCACGACGTCTCTGATGGCCGTCGGGTAGACGTTCATGGCCTTGTAGATGAGCATGTCGTCGGTGCGGCCCACGCACCGCACCGTCGGCGATGTGCGTCCGCACGCGCACTCGACGGCCGTGACGGTCAGCTGGTCGCGCGAGCGGAATCGCACGACGGCGGACGCCTCGCGCGAGAGTGTCGTGTAGACCGCCTCGCCCGTCGCGCCGGGCTCCCACGGTACGTGGACGAGCGTCTCAGGATCGACGAGCTCGACGAGGACGTCGGGCGCCGCGGTGAAGTGCATCCCCTGGCCGACATGGCACTCGGCCCACATGGCCGGAAGAACGTCGCCCAGGCCCATGAGCTCGCTCACCCGCGTGGCGCCCCACGCGTCCAGCATGCCCTGGCGGATGTGGGGGACCCCGGCACCGGGTTCGCCGCCCGCGATGATCGTGCGGACCGACAGCTCGGTCGCCGGGCGTCCGAGCTCGTCCTCGCAGCGCCGGGCGAAGTGGGTCACGAACGACGCCGTGCCGACGAGGACGTTCAGCTGCAGCCGCTCCAGCGACAGCGCCATGCGCGAACTGGTCTGGCCGCCGATCCACGCCAGAGCACCGCCGGCACCGCGGATGCCGTCGGCGTACGGCATGCCCCCCGCGACGATCGCCATCCCCGTCGTGTGCGCGACACGCGAACCCGCCGCGACGCCGGCGGTTCGATACGCGTTCGCGATGCGCGACGTCCAGCGTTCGAGGTCGTTCGGTGTGAGCCCGAAGAACACCGGAGTGCCGGTCGTGCCCGACGAGCTCGTGAACTGGATCAGCCGGTCGGTCTCGACCAACTGAAAATCGCCGAGTGGCCGGCCCGGCCTCTGCTCGGCCTGGGCTGCGCGCAGGTCCTCCTTCGTGGTCATCCGCACGTCGGAGAGGTCCGTCAGTGCGCTGACGGACGCCGGCGCGTCGCGCAGACGCGCGCGCCAGACGTCGTGAGTCCGCAGGCGAGCCAACAGATCGGTGAACGCGTCCAGCTGCGCCTGCTGGAGCCGATCCCACGGCAGCGTGTCGACCGCGGGGTCGAACAGCACCTCTGCGGGGGCGACGGTGGGAGTCGTCATCGGTGGGGAACCTCCTCGAGCGAGCGGCGCACGACGCCGAAGCCAGCGCCGCGCATCCCCACTATCCGCGGACGCGCGGCGCGCGGGGGCCCCACTTCCGCACCATGGAACGGTGGTTCGGATCGCCTTCGCCGCACTGCGAGCGCCTTTCAGTCGGATGCCGGAGGCGCGAGCGAACCGGTGACCTGTGACGCGGCAGCGCGCACCAGCTCGAGATAGTCCTCGAGGTGATGGTCCTTCAGATTCAGCACGATGCCCACCGCCGCGACGACACGCTCCTGGTGGTCGAACACCGGGGCGGCGACCGCGCCGGTGTTCTCGGTCACCTGCCGGGCGGTCATGGCTGCCTGCTGTTCGCGGATGCCCGCGAATCCGCGTCGCAGCTCGTCGGGGTCAGTCGTGGTGAAACGCGTGCGCGCCTCGAGCGGCTGCGCGAGGAAACCCGCCTGGACGTCGTCGTCAGCGTAGGCGAGCAGGACGCGTCCGGTCGCGGTCAGGTGCAGTGGCATCCGTCCGCCGATGCGGTTGGTGCTCACTCCGCCGTGCGCACTGCGCAGCGACTCGACGTAGACGGTGTCGAAGCCGTCACGGATCGACAGGTGCACGACGAGAACGCGAAGCATGCGGTGCAGGCGCAGGAGCGCCGGCAGCGCGCGCTCGCGCAGGCGGAGGGCGTCGCCCGACGCGGCCGCGAGTTCGAGCACCTTGGTACTCAGCTGATACCCGCCCGTCTCGGCGACCTCGACCGCACCCCAGTCCAGCAGCTCGTGGATCAGGCGGTGGGTGGTGGTCGTGCTCAGCCCGGCATGCCGGCTGATCTCGGCCATGCGCAGCGGGGACGGCCTGGTGCGGAAGACCTCCAGGACCGCCAGCACCCGCCCGGCGGCGGTGAGCCGCCCGTCGCGGGAGGCATCACCCGTGGCCGTCTCCGTCATGCACCCCGAGCCTCTCCCGCGCGCCGGCGCACCGTCGCGCCGGCCGGAACCGTACGTGAGCGACGATAACGCGCGCCGATCGGCAGCGACAAAGACTTCCGCCCCACGGAATGGGCCGCCGTCGGTCATGCCCTCTCGATAGCGTGGCCGCGATCCACGCAGCGCGCCGCACCGATCGCTCGGAGAACCCATGCACCTCATCGCCATCGTCGACTTCCACATCGCCGCGCACCGCGTCGACCGCGCTCGCGAGCTGTTCGGGCCGCTGCTCGACCAGACGCGCGCGTTCCCCGGCGCGGAGCGCATCGACTGGCTCGTCGACCGCGACGACCCGTGCGCGTGGACGCTGTACGAACGGTGGCGCAGCGCCGACGACGAGCAGGCGTACCGGAATTGGCGCGCGGCGGATGGCGCTGTGCCCGAACTCGCGCAGGTTCTGGACGCGCGACCCGGGCTGCGGCGCTTCGACGCGGCGGAGTGAGGCTTGTCGAGCGCGACTCTTCTAAATGGCACTGGATGCCAGTAATATCTCCCCACGCCGCGAAGACGCGGTGTCGCCGCTTCAGAGAGGAAGTAACCCGATGGACCGCACCACCGCATCCACGGCATCCGTCGCCCCCGAGGCCACCGAGATCGAGTCCGAGTCGCTGGTCGAAGAAGTCTCGATCGACGGCATGTGCGGCGTCTACTGAGGCGCCGATGTCCGACCTGACGCTTCACAGCACGCTGCGCGTGCACCCTCGCGTGTCGATCCGGCCGGAGCCGTTCGGCGCCCTGCTGTACCACTTCGGCACACGGCAGCTGTCGTTTCTGAAGTCACCTCAGCTGCTGGCAGTCGTCGAGGGCATCGACGACGCGACGGTCGGCGAGGCGCTGGCTGCCGCCGGCATCCCCGACGCCCAGTTCCCCGCCTACCTGCGCGCACTCGACACTCTGCGTGCTTCCGAGATGCTCGTGGAGAGTGCCGCATGACCCTCATCGCCCCGGCGCCGACGCCCGAGGGGCCCCGGCGCCTCACGCCGCCGGCCCGCCCCAAACGCCTCGTCGACCATTTCGAGACGGGCTTGAACTCGCCGATCTGCCTCACCTGGGAGCTGACCTATGCGTGCAACCTGTCGTGCGTGCACTGCCTCTCCGCCTCGGGCAGGCGCGATCCGCGCGAACTGACCACCGACGAGTGCAAAGCCGTCATCGACGAGCTCCAGCGCATGAAGGTTTTCTACGTCAACATCGGTGGCGGCGAGCCGACGGTCCGCTCGGACTTCTGGGAGATCGTCGACTACGCCACGAGCCACGACGTCGGGGTCAAGTTCTCGACGAACGGCGTGCGCATCACCGAAGAGATCGCGGCCAGGCTCGCCCTGAACGACTACGTCGACATCCAGATCTCGCTCGACGGCGCGACGGCGGAGGTGAACGACGCGATCCGCGGACCGGGATCGTTCGATCTCGCGATGCGCGCGCTCGAGCGGCTGTCGTCGGCGGGGATGACACGCCTCAAGCTGTCGGTCGTATGCACGCGCACCAACATCCCGCAGCTCGACGAATTCAAACAGATCGCCGACCGATTCGGCGCGCAGCTGCGCCTGACGCGACTGCGGCCGGCCGGCCGCGGGGCCGACGTGTGGAACGAACTGCACCCCACCCAGGATCAGCAGCGCGAACTGTACGACTGGCTGCTGCGCCATGGCGAGAACGTCCTCACCGGCGACTCCTTCTTCCACCTCTCGGCGCTGGGCGAAACGCTGCCGGGCCTGAACCTGTGCGGCGCGGGACGCGTGGTGTGCCTCATCGACCCGATCGGGGATGTCTACGCCTGCCCGTTCGCGATTCACGAGGAGTTCCTTGCGGGCTCGATCCGCACGGGCGGCTTCGGCGAGGTCTGGCGCGAGTCCGAGCTGTTCGCACGGCTGCGCGCACCCCAGTCGGGCGGAGCGTGCTCGAGCTGCCAGTTCTTCGACACGTGCAAAGGCGGGTGCATGGCGGCCAAGTTCTTCACGGGCCTGCCTCTGGACGGACCCGACCCGGAGTGCGTGCGCGGCTTCGGGGAGGATGCGCTGGCGCAGGCCGAGCACGCGCGGCCCAAGCCGAGCGTGGACCGCTCGCACCGCACCTCACCACCTCGTCCGCGCAACACCGGCGTGCGCGCGACCGGTTCGCGTGCCGTGCCGCTCACCCTCGAGCGCACCCGTCCGGCCGCACCGCCGGTGTCGGCGTGCAACACGAGTCCGGTCGCGGGCTTCGCAAGACGAGAGCGGGGCTGACATGGCCAGGAACGCCTGGTTCGAGACCGTGGCAGAGGCCCAGCGGCGAGCGAAGAGGCGACTGCCGGCGTCGGTCTACGGCGCATTGCTCGCGGGATCCGAGAAGGGCGTCACCTACGCCGACAACATGGCCGCCTTCAGCGAGCTCGGGATGTCGCCGCACGTGGCCGATCTGCCCGCCGAGCGCGATCTGTCGACGACGGTGCTCGGGACCGACCTCTCTTTCCCGGTGATCATCAGCCCGACCGGCGTACAGGCGGTGCACCCCGACGGCGAGGTCGCCGTGGCACGCGCGGCCGCCGCCCGCGGCATCGCGATGTCGCTCAGCTCGTTCGCGAGCAAGCCCGTCGAAGAGGTGGCCGCGGCCGGTGCGCCACTGCACTACCAGGTGTACTGGCAGGGCAGCCGCGACACCATCGCCGCGCGGCTCGAGCGGGCACGGGCGGCCGGCGCGCGAGCGATCATCGTGACGCTCGACTGGTCGTTCTCCAACGGTCGCGACTGGGGAAGCCCGCGGATCCCCGAGCGCATCACACTGAAGACGATGGTGGAGTACGTGCCGGCGGCGATCACCCGGCCCGGCTGGGCGTACCGCTTCGTGCGACAGGGCATCCCCGACCTCTCCGCGCCGAACCTCGTCGTCGGCGACGAGCCCGCGCCGACCTTCTTCGGCGCGTACGGCGAGTGGATGGGCACTCCCCCGCCGACCTGGGATGACCTGGCATGGCTGCGGGCGCAGTGGGCCGGTCCGATGATGCTCAAGGGCATCACCCGGCTGGACGACGCACGGCGCGCGGTGGACGTCGGCATGAGCGCGATCTCGGTCTCGAACCACGGGGGCAACAACCTCGATTCGACGCCGGCGTCGATCCGGCTGCTTCCCGACATCGTGGACGCCGTGGGCTCGCAGGTCGAGGTGCTGCTGGACGGCGGCATCCGTCGTGGCGGCGACGTCGCGAAAGCACTCGCGCTGGGCGCGAAGGCGGTGCTGATCGGGCGCGCCTACCTGTGGGGGCTCGCAGCCAACGGGCAGGCGGGCGTCGAGAACGTCCTGGACATCCTCCGCTCCGGCCTGGACTCGGCGCTCTACGGGCTGGGGCGATCGAGCGTGCACGAGCTGCGGCGCGAGGATCTGTGGATCCCGCCGGACTTCCGTCGGCGCCTGGGCGACGTGACAGGCGACAGCGCGAGCGCAGCCGCCGTGTCGGAGCGAGAGCTCGCCGGCAGCGCGCCGCACTGACAGCGCAAGAGAGGAGAGGGGATGCCGCGGCATCCCCTCTCCTCTCTCGTTCAGCGCGTGGCGACCGGCGCCGCCACGGCGTCGGACTCGGCGCGCGGCGTGCGGCGGATCGTCGAGCGCAGCGCTTCTTCGGACGAGACCACGGGCGCCTCGAGCGGGAAATGGCACGCCGCGAAGTGCCCGGGATCGTGCTCGATGAGAGCCGGAGCCTCGGCTGCGCACCGCTCCTGTGCCCGCGGACACCGCGTGCGGAAGCGGCAGCCGCTCGGCGGCGCGAGCGGCGACGGCGGCTCGCCGGTGAGCGGCACCGGCCGGCGGGCGATGCCGGTCTCGGGATCGAGGCCGGGTATCGAGTCGAGCAGCGCCTTGGTGTAAGGATGCCGCGGAGCCTGGTAGACCGCATCGGCGGGGCCGATCTCGGCGAGCTGGCCGAGATGCATGACCGCCACCTGGTCGCTGATCTGGCGGACGGTCGCAAGATCATGCGCGATGAACAGGTACGACAGCCCCAGCTCTGCCCGCAGCTTCTCGAAGAGATTGAGCACCTGCGCCTGGATCAGCACGTCCAGCGACGAGATCGCCTCGTCGCAGATGATGAGGGCGGGATTGAGAGCGATGGCGCGGGCGATCGCGACACGCTGCGCCTGGCCGCCGGAGAGCTCGAGCGGTCGCCTTCTCAGGTAGACGTCGGGTTCGAGTCCCACCAGGTCGAGCAGCTCGCGCACGCGGGCGCGGCGCGCCTCGCGTGACATCGAGGTGTGCCCGAGGAGCGGCTCGGCCACGACGTCCTCCACACGCCAGCGGGGATTGAGCGATCCGAACGGGTCCTGATAGACCATCTGGATCTGCGCGTGCGCGCGGCGCAGGTCGCGCTTGCCGATGCCGACGATGTCTCGGCCTCGGAAGTACACCTCTCCCGACTTCGGCTTCTCGACCTGGATGATCGCGCGGGCGAGTGTCGACTTGCCCGACCCCGTCTCGCCCACGATCCCCAGTGTCTGTCCGACGCCGAGCTCGAACGAGATGTCGGACACGGCGTGCACCACGCCCGCCTTGACACCGCCCGGCCCTCGGCTGATGTACTCCTGGACGAGGTGGCGCACCGACAGCAGCACATCGCCTGACTGGGGCGTCGCGATCGCGGTCTCGGGGGTCGCGGTCTGTGCGGCGCTCATGCCTGCTCCCTCGCGGTCGGAACGCGGTCTTCGCTGGGGATGACCCCTGCCGTGAGCAGGGTCGGCGGCGGGGCGATGTGGCCCTCGGTGCGCAGCTGCTCGGCGTCGTCCAGTTCGGCGTCCTCGGCCGGCACACCGTCGGCGGGCGTTTCGAGTTGCACGCCGGGCATCACGGGATGCCAGCACGCATACCGATGCCCCGGCTCGTGCTCGTCCAACGGGGGCCGGTCCGCGCACCGCGCCGTCGCGCGCGGGCACCGGGGCGCGAACGCGCAGCCCGGCGGCAGCGCCGACAGGTCGGGCGGGTGCCCGCCGATCACGGTGAGCATCGAATGCGGAGGCGTTGTCAGCTGCGGGATCGCCCCCAGCAGCGCCTTGGTGTACGGCATCCGCACGTTGCGGAACAGCGTGTCGGTCGCGGCATACTCCACCGCCCGCCCGCCGTACATCACGAGCACTTCGTCGGCGTAGCTCGCCGCGAGGCCGAGATCGTGGCTGATCATGATGACGGCGGTGCCCAGCCGATCCTGCAGGTCGACCAGCAGCTCCATGATCTGCGCCTGCGTGGTGACATCCAGGGCGGTGGTCGCCTCGTCGGCGATCAGCACCTTCGGGTTGGACGCCAGCGCGATGGCGATCATCACGCGCTGCCTCATGCCGCCCGACAGCTGGTGCGGGTACTCGTGGTAGCGCCGCTCGGCGGCAGGCAGCCGCACCAGTTTGAGCAGCTCGACGGCCCGGGCGGCCGCCGCCTTGCGGTCGAGCGGGCTCTTCGTGCGGATCGCCTCGGTGATCTGCCCGCCGACGCTCATCGTCGGATTCAGCGAGCGCGCCGGGTCCTGGAACACCATCGCGATCTCGTCGCCCCGAATGCGCCGCATCTCTTTCTCGCCCATGCCCACCAGCTCGGTGCCGGCGAGCCGGGCGGAGCCGGCGACGAAGGCGCTCGGCGGCAGCAGGCCCATGAGAGCCCGCACGCTCACCGACTTGCCCGAGCCCGATTCGCCGATGATCGCGAGCATGCGTCCGGCCTGCAGCCGGTACGACAGTCCGTTGACCGCGTGGATGCGACGGCCGGCGCGGGAGAAGGTGACCCGTAGATCGTCGACCTCGAGGACCACGCCACGTTCGTCGGCCGTCGCCGTGGTGCCGTCATCCGTTCGCTCTGCCAGCTTCATCGCCCGCTCATCTCGTCTCGGACGTTCTCTCCGAGGAGATTGAACGCCAGCACGGTCACCAGCAGTGCGAGGCTCGGCCACAGCACCAGCAGCGGCGTCGCCGAGAGCGACTGCTGGCCCTCGTAGATCATGTTCCCCCAGCTGGGACTGGGCGCCGGGATGCCCATCCCGAGGAAGCTCAGCGCACCCTCGGTGACGATCACGATGCCCATGCCCAGCAGCGCGAAGTTGAGCATCTGCGGCGTGATGTTGGGCGCGATGTGGCGCAGCAGGATGCGCCACCATGGGCTGCCGCTGAGGCTCGCCGCCTGCACGAACGGCATGTTCACCACGCGGAGCGTCGCGGATCGCGCGATGCGGGCGACAGCGGGGATGCTGAACGCCAGCAGGGCCAGCACCGTATTGGGAAGGCTCGGCCCGAGCACCTGCGCGATCGCGATCGTCAGCACGAGCGAGGGGAAGGCGATGAGCACGTCGAGCCCCCGCATGATCCAGGTGTCGGCTCGACCGCCGAGGTATCCCGAGAGCGCCCCGACGAGCCCGCCGATCAGGAGGCCGATGACGTTCGTCGCGATCGCGACCGTGAGCGAAGCCCGCCCGCCGTAGATCAGCCTCGACAGGACGTCGTTGCCGTTGATGTCGGTGCCGAGCGGATGGCCGGGTGAGCCCGGCGGAAGGCTGCTCTCGAGCACGCTGCCGCCCACGGGGGCCGGCAGCGGCAGCACGTACGGGCCGAGGAAGCAGGTCAGCAGCAGCATCGCCACGAATCCCGCCGGCAGCCACACCATCAGCCGGCGGCGCCATCGAGCCCAGACGATGTTCCGGTCGACGACGTCGATCGGAGTGAGAGCGGCGGCGGTGGTCGCCGCGTCAGCGACTGCCATAGCGGATCCTCGGGTCGAGTACGGCGTACATCACGTCGACGAACAGGTTGGCGAACACGGCGACCGCCGCGAAGATGAACACGCAGGCCTGCACGACGGCGATGTCCTGCGAGCCGACGCCCTGCAGCATCATGACGCCCAGGCCCGGCATCGAGAAGATCTGCTCGATGATGACAGTCCCGCCGATGAGGCCGCCGACGTTGAGGCCCACGAGCGTGAGCAGCCCGAATGACGAGTTGCGGAACGCGTGCGACCACAGCACTTTCCACGGGCCGACGCCCTTCGCCCGTGCCGTCTCGACGTAGTCGGCCGAGTTCATCTGCTCGACGAGATCTCCGCGTAGGAAGCGAGCGTAGAAGCATGCGATCGGCAGCCCCAGGGCGAGCACGGGCAGCGTCACCGAGCGCAGATTGCCCAGGAGGTCCTCTTGGATGGGGACGTAGCCGATCGCCGGGAGCGCCCGCAGGCTCACGGCGAAGACCAGCACGAGCAGGAGCGCCATGACGTAGTTGGGCACGGCGAGCAGCGTCATCGAGATCACCATCACGACGCGGTCGAAGATCCCCCCGGGCCGACGTGCCGCCATGAGGGCGACGGGCACCGAGATCGCGAGCGAGAGGACGAAAGCGAATGCCACGAGCTCGACCGTCACCGGCATCCGCTCGTCGAGCATCGAGGCCACCGTCTGCCCGCTCACCGTCGAGCGGCCCAGGTCGCCGGTGACGAATCCGCCCAGCCAGGTCAGATAGCGCTCGACGGGCGGCCGGTCCAGTCCCAGCTGCTGACGGACGGCTTCGACCTCGGCCTCGGTCGCATCCATCCCGGCCATGTTGCGGGCGGGGTCGCCGGGCATCGCCTCCATCAGTGCGAAGGTGAGCACACTGACCGCCAGCAGGAGCGGGATCGCGATGAGCACCCGCCGCACCACCAGCCGCACCAGCGGCGAGCCGGCCATCCGGCCGAGAAGCCCGCGGGGCTTCTCGGCGCGGATGGACGTCGTCTCGACGGTCGCTGTCATTGGCCGCCCTCGACCCACACGCGGTCGTACAGCACGCCGCTGTTGACCGCGAGCGCGGGGATCGGGGTGGTCAGGCCGGGTCCGTGCACGCCCTTGCGCACGACCTGGGCGGGTGAGAAGGCCATGCCGAACGGAGCGTAGGCCTCATCCGAGATGTACTTCGCGACGGCGTCGTAGGCTTCCTTGCGCTCGGCCTCGTCGGTGGTAGCCACCGCCGCCTGCAGCAGGTCGTCGAGCTCGGTAGTGAGACCCTGCGCGAGGGCATCCGTCGCCGTCGCCGCACCTTCGGGCAGCGGCGTGCCACTGAACGGCGAGGTCGACCCGAACCGCACCGCCACCCCGATGCCGACTGAGGGATCCCACGCGCCGGCCGTCTGTAGCAGCGCCTGCCACTCGCCGGCGATGAAGCGGGTGATGACGTCGCCCAGCGGCTCGGAGCTGATCTCCACGTCGATGCCCGCCTCCTGCCACTGGGTCTGCAGGGCGGTGGTCACCGAGCGGGCGGTCACGATGTCCGTCGTGCCCAGCTGCACCGTCAGCCCGCCCATCTCGTCGACGAGCTCCTTGGCTTTCTCAGGGTCGTACTCGCGGTAGCCCTCGACGTCCGGGTTGTAGAAGAGCCCGCCCGAGGCGGTGAAGGACTGACTCATGTCGCCCTCGTCCTGGAAAAGGCCCTTGTTGATCGCGGCGAAGTCCGTCGCGTAGTAGATCGCCTCACGCGCACGCTTGTCGTCGAACGGGGCCGCTCTGGTGTTGAGCTGGATGACGTACGGCGAGGTCGGCGGCGAGAGCAGGACGTTGACGTCGGGGTTGCCCTGCGCCTGCTGGATGAGGGTGACGGCGCTCAGCCCTTCGACCACGTCTCCCTGCCCCGCCAGAAGTGTCTGGTATGCCACCTGGTCGCCGGCCACGGACTGGAAGGTGAGCGCGTCCAGGTACGGCAGGCCGTCCTTGAAGTACTCGGGGTTCTTGGTCAGCTCGAGTCGTTCGCTCAGCTTGTTGCTCTCGATGACGAACGGGCCGGCGGCGATCGGCGTCTGCTTGAAGGCCTCGGCCCCGAGCTCGGCGTAGGCGGTGGGCGACGCGATCAGATTCAGGCTCGAGGTCGGGAAGCCGTTCACCAGCGATCCATCGACCGTCGCCAGCTGCAGCTCGACCGTGAGGTCGTCGACCGCACGGATCGCGCCCAGCTGCTGCTGGACGGCCGCTCGGTCGACGTCGGCGGGAAGTGCCGCCCACAGGCTCGCCATGAACTCCTCGCTCAGCTGCGGTGCCGGCAACGTCTCGTCGAGGGCGATGCGGGGTGCGCCGGTACTACCCGAGTTGAAGGCGCGGATCCAGTTCCACACGACTGCTTCGGCGTCCAGCGGCGTGCCGTCCGAGAACGTGATGCCGTCGCGCAGGGTGACGGTGAGCGTCAGCTCGTCCTCGCTCCACGCGTAGCTCTCGGCCTGGTTCGGCTCGATGCGGGCGTTGCTGCCGTCCTCGTCGGCTTCGAGGGTGAACAGGCCGCCGAAGATGGCGGAGTTCTGCGGCAGGTTCGCTCCGGTGGTGTTGCTGGTGGCCGGGTCGAGGCCGGTGGCCCACCCGCCGGCGAAGCCGGCGTCCACCAGAACCGTGAGGTCGCCCCCGGCCTGCGGCTCGCCGCCCTCGACCGACCCACTGTCGGGATCGGCTCCGCCGGCGCCGCAGGCGGTCGCCCACAGGCTCACGCTCGCGACGACGGCGAGCACGCCGATCAGCCGCGCTGCTGACCGTGCGCCTTTCGCACTTCTGTTCATGTGATGCTCCCTGGTCGTGGACCGGTATGCGGCCCGGAGTCTTGGGCTGCCGTGGCCGCTGTGCCCTCGGGCGGACCGGACTTGGTGGGAGTCTTCCCGACGGGGTGGATGCGATCCATGCGACTTCCACCCGACGAAAGGGACCCCCGAGCCGGGGGTACAGACGGCCGCGCGCGCCCTGTCGCCGGGCACGCCGAAGCGCCCCGGCGCGCGTGGCGTCGGGGCGCTCCAAGGCTCACTCGGCCGCGGCGCCCGCCGCCGAACCTGCGACGACGGGCTCGACGCCGATATCGTCCCGGCCGAGCCAGCGGAAGGCGTTGCGGTGGCTGATGTCGGCCCAGTCCTGGTCGTCCAGCTGCATCTCGCGCAGCGTCTTCGCGCCCGGCTCTTCGCGGAGCATCGCCGGGAAGTCGGACCCCACCAGCAGGCGGTCCGCCCCCAGCAGGTCGATGAGGTAGCGGATGGTGCGCCTGTCGAAGACCATCGCGTCGTAGTAGAACCGCCGCGCGTACTCCATCGGCGAGGGCCCGTCGTCGGGCATGACGGCGCGCTCCGGATTGGGCGGCTCCTCGTTCCATGAGCCGCCCCAGAAGTAGTTGGCGCGGGGCAGCATCATGGCAAGGCCCCCCGCCGCATGGCTGAACGAGATGCGCAGGTCGGGGCACGCCGCCGCGGTGCCGCCGAGGATGAGGGATGCCGCGGCGAACATCCCCTCGATACCGACGACATACGTCCCCATCGCCGACTTCGGAAGCCGGTCCATCGGCGAGGGCATGGCATGCACGAAGACCGGAAAGTCCAGGCGCTGCGCCTCCTGGAAGAACGGCAGGAACTTCTCGTCGCCGATCGAGCTGCCCATGATGTTCGAGGCGATCTCGACGCCGGCGAGTCCCTGCTCCTTCATCGCCGCGAGCTCGGCGGTTGCGGAATCAGGGTCCTGCATCGGCACCATGCCGAGCGCGACGATGCGTTCCGGCGCGTGGGCGCTCAGCTCGGCCGCGAAGTCGTTGACGTGACGCGCGAGCGAGAGCCCATCCACTGCGGGGAGGTCGTACCGCAGCAGGGGCGGCATGGGGCTGACGACCTCGGCGTCGATGTCGGAGGCATCCATCGCCTCGACGCGGCGCTCGGCTTCGAAGAACACCTCCTTCGCGGGGAACCGCATCTGGCCGAAGACCAGCAGGCGGTCGGTCGAGCCGTCGATGGGCTCCATGTGGGGGAAGCAGGACGGGGCATCGGCGGGATAGTCCTTGGGAAGCAGATGCGCGTGGGCGTCGACGATCACGATGGGCGTCCTCCGGTCAGGCGAAGCTCGGATGCACCGAGACGTGGATGGCGGTCTTGTCGTCGGTCTCGCCCGCGAGCGTCTCGATCGCGACACCCACCTGGTCGAGCCCGAAGGTGTGCGTGTGCAGCTTCTCCAGCGGGAAACGCCCCGACTCCAGCAGTGCGATGGCCTTCTTATTGGCGGTCGAGTCGACGCCGAAGGCGCCCTTGATGGTGAGAGCCCGATTGATGATGAGGTCGGTCGTGATGGGGATCTCGCGGTGCCCCTTTAGTCCTGCGAGCACGACCCGGCCACCATGGCGGGTCGCGAGCATGGCATCGGTGATGGGCTTGGCCGCCATCGGCGTCACCTCGAGCGCGACGTCGACGCCGCGGCCATCGGTGAGATCGTGTACCGCCGCCACGACATCCACGGGATCGTCGCCATCGACGACGAACGTGTGGTCCGCCCCGAGTTCTCGCGCCGCGGCGAGTTTGTGCGCGTCGCTCTCCAGGCCCGTCACGAACACCTGGGAGGCGCCGGCGGCCTTCGCCGCGATGACGGCCGCGAGGCCCCGCTGCCCCGCGCCCAGCACGAGGAGCGAGTCCCCCAGGCCGACCTCGCCGAGATCGACCGCCCAGCGCACGCCCGCTCCGAGCGGGTTGTACATCGCGGCGATCTCCACCGGCAGCGTCTTGTCGATCTTGTGCAGCACCGTGTTGGGCGAGAGGTAGAGGTACTCGGCGAAACCTCCCCACAGGCTCGGCTCGACGTCGATGCCGGTGACGCCGTGCCCGTACTTGCGGAACCGGCAGGCCTGGTACCGGCCGCTGAGGCAGTCGTGGCACGCGCGACACGGCACGATGACCTCGAGGGCGACGCGGTCGCCGACCTCGACGCCCCAGCGCTCGGCGGCGCGATCGCCCAGCTCCTCGATGATCCCCATCGGCTCATGGCCTGGGATGAACGGGTCCCGGTTCGTGCCGATGTGACCGCGGTAGATCTCGATGTCGCTTCCGCAGATGCCGTTCGCCTCCACCCGGAGCAGGCCGTCGTCGGCGCCTACCTTCGGGCGCGCGAACTCACGCATCTCGATCGCTCGCGGTCCGGTCTGGACTGCGGCACGCACCATCTGGGTCATCTGCGACTCGCCTTCGTTGGGTGTTCGGCCGGCATGCGGCCCGTACGTGGAGTGCGAGGGCCGATCATGCGGCATCCGCGGGCGCGGCGGTCACGATCGGCACCCCGGTGCCCGACCAGTCGGCGAAGAAGCGCACGACCATCGAGATGCCGGCGGTCCGCGACCCCGCGACGGCGACGAGGATGCTCGACTCGGCGCCCTCGGGGATCGTCCGCTGGAAGCGGTCGCCGGGCGTCCCGTCGCCGGGGCGTCGGACGCCCTTCTCGGCGAAGTCCTTCCCCGCCCGGGCCAGCGCCTCGGTCGAGCGGCCCGAGTGCTCGGCGAGCCAGCGCTGCACGTCCGCGCGACTGTAGCCGGCGCGCGCGAGCAGATCGGCGTGCTCGGGACAGAGCACGACGCCGGCACCGGCATGCTGGAAGATCCACGAGCCCGACCGCCCGATCGTGTCGGCGAAATCGCCGAGCAGCTGCTCCGGGTCGCTGGTGTGGCGGTTGTCGACGTACTCGCACGTGCGCAGCAGGGTTGCGGTCACTGCGTCGCCGGGGACGCCGAGCTCGGCCGCGAGCGGCGGCCACGGGCTGTCCTCTTCGTTCTCGCCGAAGCAGATCGACCATCGACCCGGAAGGCCCTGGGTGGCCTGTTCGAGCTCGTGCGGAATCACGCCGAAAGCGTTGCGCACGATGAGACCGATCGCACGGGCGACCGTGGCATTGGGACGGAACCCCGGCCCGAACACGCCGCCCGTGCTGTTGAAGCCGAGTCGCTCGCGGATCGGACCGTTGACGATGATCAGGGGTGCCGGACCGCTGGTCGACTGCCAGCCCCCGCCCTTTGCGGCCCGCTCGCGCATGAGCGCCTCCCAGGCCGCCAGCACGACGGGGAAGTACTCGGGCCGGCAACCCGCCATCGCGGCGTTGATCGCGGCGAGCTCGACGTTCACCGTACGATCCACCTGCGGCATGTGACCGATGACCTCGTCCGCGGGCCGGCCGGCGGCCGCGAGGAACGCGTCCACCAGCGGACGGGTGGCGGGAACGAGTGGAAGCCCGTCGCTCCAGCCCTGCTCGTAGCAGTGCTCGATCGCCCGCTGCGCGGCATCCGCGTCGAGCTCGGCCTCGACCGCCGGCGCGCTCATCGCCCGCCCCCGACGAGCGCGGCAGCGACCTGCGGAAGCAGCATCCGCGCGCGCGCCTTCACCTGCGCCGGATCGAGCACCGCCATCGGGTGCTCAGTGGTGATCCACTCGTAGTCCGGTGCGCCCTGCACGCGGGCCATCGTCCGGCCGGTCGTGAGGAAAGCGTCCGTCAGCACCACTGCGGCGGGGATGCCGGCGCGCTCGAAGTTGATCCCGTCCGCCACGGCGGCGGCGCTGCACGATCCGCAGTCACCCACCCCTGTGATCACGACGTCGCAGGCCTCCCGGTAGCGCGACACGATGTCGTCGCCCACCGGCACCGAGAAGCTCGCCTTGGTCTCAACGATCGAAACGTCGGCGGCGCCGTGCTCCGAGACCAGCAGCCGCCCCACCTCGGTGAGGAACAGCATCGCGTTGTGCTTGGTGTTGTCGAGCAGACCGACGCGCGCCCCGCGCAAGTCTGCCCGCCGCGGTGCGAGCCCACCCAGCGAGGCCGCGTCGGCGGCGGCCGCGCGACCTGTCGGATCGAGGATGGCGTTGGGCATCGGGATTCCTTCCTGAAAGCGGTGCGCGTGGGCGGACGGACGTCCCGGCTCAGGCCAGCGCGGGGTCGTGGACGATGACACCCCGGATGTTGCGGCCCGCGACGAGGTCGTCGTAGGCCTCGTTGACCTGGTCGAGCGAGTACGTGCGACTGACGAGCTCGTCGAGCTTCAGGTCTCCGGAGTCGTACAGCCGCAGCAGGCGCGGGATGTCGTACAGCGGGTTGCAGTCGCCGAAAAGGGCGCCGCGGATCTGACGCTGATAGCCGATCAGCATCCCGGCGTGCACGTGCACCGCCTTCTCGGTGAGGTGGCCCACCGCGGTGATCGTGACCTTGCCGCCCTTGCCCGTCATCATGACGGCGGCGTTGACCATCTCTTCGGTGACGGCATTGGGCGTCATGATGGCGTGATCGGCGAGCTGCCCCCACGTGCTCGACACCACGAAGTCGTGCGCCTCCTGCGCCGTTGCGAAGGTCTGCGTGGCACCGAACGTCAGCGCGTTCTCGCGCTTGAACTCGACGGGGTCGATGACGATGACGTCCTTGGCTCCGGCGAAGCGGGCACCCTGCACCGCGTTGCTGCCGACTCCCCCGGCCCCGAAGATGACGACGGTGTCGCCGGCTCGCACGCCGGCGGCGTACACCGCCGACCCCCAGCCGGTGGGCACGCCGCAGCCGACCAGCGAGGCGACGGTGAAGGGGATGTGGCCGGGCAGCGGCACGACCGCCCACTCCGAAACGACGGCGTACTCCGAGAAGGTGCCCAGCGAGCAGAACCCCCCATAGTCTTCGCCGTCGCGGTGGAAGCGGTAGGTGCCGTCGAGGAACATGCCGGTCCCGGCGTTGAGGCCCTTGACGCACATGTTCTGGTGACCGGTCGAACACGGGCGGCAGGCCCCGCAAGCGGGGATGTACGACAGAACGACGCGATCGCCGGGCTTCACGCGGCGCACGTTCGGGCCGACCGACTCGACGATGCCCGCGCCCTCGTGGCCGCCCACGATCGGAAGGCGCACAGGGGCGTCTCCCTCGGTGATGTGGTGGTCGGAATGGCACAGACCCGACGCCACGAGCTTGATGCGGACCTCGTGCTCCTTCGGATCGTCGAGCTGCAGTTCGGTCAGCTCCCACCCCTGGTGAGGACTGTGCGCGACGGCTGCGCGTGTGGTGATGGTTGCCATGGCTGAACTGCCTGCCTCTCAGAGCGTCGGCGTCGCGGGACGCATCGACACGGTCTTGACCTGGGTCCACTCGAGCACCGAGTCGGCGCCCATGGTGCGGCCGAAGCCGCTGGACTTGTAGCCGCCGAACGGGCCGCCGATGACCGCGGCGCCGAGGGCGTTGTTGACCGCGACCTGGCCCGCCTGCAGGGCGCGGCTCATGCGGATGGCGGTGCCGACGTCGCGGGTCCACACCGACGCGACGAGGCCGTAGTCGGTGCCGTTGGCGACCTCGATCGCCTCGCGCTCGTCGTCGACGGCGATGACCGAGAGCACGGGTCCGAAGATCTCCTCCCGGGCGATCTTCATATCGGGCGACACCCCGTCGAACAGGGTCGGCTCGACGAAGAACCCGTCGCCGTAGTCGCCGCCCCGGGGAACCCCGCCGCCGGTCACCAGTTCCGCGCCGGCATCCTTTCCCGCCTCGATATAGCCGAGCACCCGGTCGTGCTGCTTCTCGTTGATGAGCGGCCCCATGTTGACGGGCTGATTCCATGGTCCGACGGTGATCTTCTGCATCTGGGTCGCCAGCCGCTCGACGAGCTCGTCGTGGACGCTGCGCAGCACGACGACGCGCGACCCGGCGGCGCAGATCTGCCCGGTGTTGAGCGTGATGCCCGACACCATGGCCGGCACGGCCACGTCGAGATCCGCATCCGGGAACACCACCTGGGGCGACTTGCCGCCGAGCTCCAGGTGCAGCGGCGTGAGGTTCTCGGCGCACGCCGCCATGATGAGAGAGCCGGTGAAGGGCGAGCCGGTGAAGCCCATGCGCCGGATGCGCGGATGCGCGGGGAGCGCAGCGCCGGCTTCGTGCCCATAACCGGTGACGACGTTGATCACGCCTGCCGGGATGCCGGCCTGGATCGACAGTCTCGCCAGCGCGAGCGGCGTCAGCGGTGCGTCTTCGGCGGGCTTCATCACGATGGTGTTGCCGGCCGCGATCGCCGCGCCGACCTCGGTGACGAACATCGGGCCGGGCGCGTTCCACGGGATGATCGCACCCACCACGCCGTACGGCTCCCGCAGCGTGAAGCCGAGGGCGTCGGGCGAGTAGGTGGGAAGCGAGACGCCCTGCACCTTGTCGGCCTGCCCGGCGATGAAGCGCAGCTGGCCCGCCATCGGCGGCGGTCCCCAGTGCGGCCTCCCGACCTCCTGCGATTCGAGCTGGTCGAGCTCGGCCAGGTTGTCTTCGATGAGCGCGGCCCACCGGAACAGCAGCGCCGCCCGCGCGGTGGCGTTGAGGTCGCGCCACGCGGGGAACGCGCGCTCGGCCGCCTCGACCGCGGCATCGATGTCACTCGCGTCGCTGCGGGGGACGGATGCGAGGTGCTCGCGATTGGCGGGGTTGATGACCTCGATGGTGCGTGCGGTGTGCGAGGGCACCCATTCGCCGCCGATCAGCTGTGCGCCGTCGACGAGGAGCGAATCGGTGAGGGTCGGATTCGGTGTGGTGATCGTCATGACTTCGTCCTCTGCGATGGATCAGTTGTCGTGGTCGATGAGGACGACGCCGCGGATGTTCTTGCCGTCGAGCATGTCCTGGTACCCCTGGTTGACCTCATCGAGCGTGTACGTCCGCGTGATGAGCTCGTCGACCTTGAGCTTTCCGCTCTTGTAGAGGCTCACCAGTCGCGGAATGTCGACCAGCGGGTTGCACGCCCCGTAGATCGCGCCCTGGATGCGGCGCTGGAAGCCGATGAGCATGCCCGGGTTCTCGTCGATCCAGCCGTTGCCCACGGCCGTGATCGTCACCTGGCCGGTCTTTCCGACGATGTTGAGCGCGTCGTGGATCACCTTGTCGTGCAGCACGCCCACGGTGATGATCGCGTGGTCGGCGAGCTCGCCCCACGTGGATCCGGCGACGAAGTCAGTCGCCTCCTCGGCGGTCTCGAACGTGTGCGTCGCCCCGAAGACCTCGGCCATCTCGCGCTTGAACGGCACCGGATCGACGACGACGACGCGCTCGGCGCCGGCGAGCGCCGCACCCTGGACGGCATTGCTGCCCACGCCGCCCGCGCCGAAGATGACGACGGTCTGGCCGGCCTGCACGCCTGCCGCATGGACGGCCGATCCCCACCCGGTGGGCACGCCGCATCCGATCACGGCGCCGACCTCGAACGGCAGATCGGCGGCCACCGGCACGACGGAGTACTCCGAGACGACCGTGTACTGCGAGAACGTGCCCAGAACGCACAGCCCGCCGAAGTCCACGCCGTCCTGGCGGAAGCGGAACGTGCCGTCGGAGAACTCACCCGTCGAGGCGTTCTTGCCCTCGTCGCACAGGTTCTGCCGGCCGGTCGAGCAGTAGCGGCACTTGCCGCACGCCGGGATGAACGAGAAGACGATGCGGTCGCCGACCTTGACGCGCGTGACCCCGTCACCGACGGCGTCGACGATGCCGCACCCCTCGTGACCACCGACCACCGGCATCCGCATCGGAGCGTCACCCTTCTGGATGTGGTCGTCGGAATGACACAGCCCGGCGGCGTACACCTTGACCCGCACCTCGTTCGCGCGAGGCTCGTCCAAGTCCAGTTCGGTGACCTCCCACGGTGTGCCCGGCGCCCGGCACACGACCGCCCGGGTCGTCGTGGCGGACTGCCGGGCCGGGGCGGCGCTGCCGGCCGCGCTGGTCGTCGTGCTCATGGACTGCCTTTCGCTGAGGACTGCGCTGTCAGCCGCCGGCGACGACGCCGGCTGCGGTCTTCCTCTACCGTGTCGCCCGCGCGGCGCACGTGACCAGGGGGCTTTCGCCGCACGGAAGGAAAGCGGAAAGTGCCTGCGCCGTCACGTTGACTGGGCGCACACCAGCACGAAGGAGCGCGCATGTTGAAGGATGTCTCGGGCAAGGTCGCCGTCGTCACGGGAGGGTCGAGTGGGATCGGGCGCGGCATCGCGCTGGCGCTCGCGCGCGCGGGTATGACCGTCGTGGTGACGGGGCGCACGGCCCCGCATCTCGATGAGACCGCCGCGGTCTTCGCCGAACGCGGTCTCGCGGTGCACGCGATGCAGGTCGACGTGACGGACCTGGCTGCGATGAAGGCGGCCGCCGACACGGTCGAGCAGCGCTTCGGTCGCATCGACGTGCTCGTCAACAACGCCGGCATCGGGCTGACCGGTCCCGTCATGGATGCCACGCCGAGTGACTGGGACTGGATCATCGACGTCAACATCAAGGGCGTGGGCAACGGCATCCAGGCGTTCGTGCCCAAGATCCGCGCCCACGGAGAAGGCGGCGCCGTCGTGAACACGTCGTCGATGGCGGGCCTCATGCCGATCGTGGCAGGGCTGTACTCGATGACGAAGGCGGCGGTGATCGGGCTGTCGGAGGCGCTGCACATCGAACTGCTCGGCGAGGGCATCTCCGTCGCGGCGTACTGCCCCGGACCGACCCACAGCAACATTGCCGCCGCGGTGTCCAACCGTCCCGCGCAGTACGGCGAGTCCGGCTACGCCCCGCCGCCCCCGGCGTTCACCGAGGCCGCCCGCGAGCAGCCGTACATGAGCGCCGATGAGGCGGGCGAGCGCGTGCTGGCCGGCATCCTGCGCGGCGACATGTTCATCCTCACCCACCCCGAGTTCCGGGCGGGAGTGGCCGAGCGTCACGCGACGATCGAGGCCGCGTTCCCGGATGAGCCCCTCGATGAGCCCCGCGGGGCCGCGATCCCGTTCCTGCTGTCGTCGCCGGTGTACGCCGAAGAGAACCGGCTGCCCGCGCCGACAGCGCCCGCTTCGTGGGTGGCGCCGTAGATCAGGCTCCCGAGGTGTGAACCTCGACGGGGTAGGTGATGTCGATCCGTTCGGCGCCTACTCCGAGCATGGGCGAGAGCATCTGGCGCATGAACTCCTTGGGCACCAGGCACTCCGCGCACGCCGCCGGTCCTGCCTCGATGCGCGCGAGCGCCCGGTCGTCGACGAACTCGACAGACAGATGATAGTCGTCGGCCTCGAGCGTCTTGCGGAACTCGTCGAGCTGTCCTCGGTCGATGGTCATGCGCTTCTCCTCGTGCGGTGCGGTCGGCTGCCTGACCGAACCGCCTTCTGCCCAGAGCGTAGACACCGGGCACGCGTGGACCGAAATGCCATCCCATCCCGCGGAAGATCGGGACGGATGCCGCGGCGCCGCGAGCGTCAGGACACTCGCGCATTCCGCCAGGCGGAACGACGTGGCTATCTTGATAGGGAAATGCCCCATGATGAGGGACAGTTCCCCCGCCCTGAGCGACGACGACGTTCCGGAGGTTGGTCGACGATGACCATTAATCCCATTCAGTCCGCCCCCTCAGCCCGCTCGCGCCGCTCGGCGCACAGCGGACAGATGACCGCCGCGCAGCGCGTGCTGGCGATCCTCGAGGCGTTCGACGAGGACCACCTCGTGCTGACGCTCAGCGAGATCAGCCGGCGCGCAGGCTTGAGCCTCAGCACCGCTCATCGCCTCGTCGGGGAGCTTCGCGAATGGGGCGCCCTCGAGCGCTCCAGCGAAGGCCGCTACGCGATCGGCATGCGCGTCCTCGAGCTGGGCTGCCTCGAGCCGCAGGGCATGCACCTGCGCGAGGTCGCGCTGCCGCACCTGGGCGATCTGCAGGCCGCCATGAACGCCAATGTGCACCTGGCGGTGCGCGACGGCCACGACACCGTGTACGTCGAATCGCTGCGGGCACGCGGCGGGGCGCACGTGCTCAGCCGCCTCGGCGGGCGCTGGCCGCTGCACGCGACCGGCACCGGACAGGTACTGCTGGCCCACGCCTCGCAGCAGTTCCAGGACGAGGTTCTCGCCCTCCCCCTGCAGAAGTACACCAAGAAGACCGTCACCGATCCGTACGAGCTGCGCCGGGTGCTCGCCGACGTGCGCCGCACCGGCGTCGCCGTGGCGGACGAGTCGATCACGCACAACGCGATCGCCGTGGCCGTGGCGATCCGCGGCCCCCGCGACCGTGTGATCGCGGCGGTCGGCGTGACGCTGCACCGCGAGAGCTGGACGCCCGGTGCCGCGCTGCCCGCGCTCACCACGACGGCGCGCGCGATCTCCCGCGCGCTCGGCGCCCCGTCGGCGCGGCGCACGCCCGCCGGAGCCAGCGCCGCGGGTTGAGCACCATCGTCGCTACCGGAAGTACGCGACGGTGCGGTACTCGATGCTGTGCCGCGGCGACGCGGCGTGCGCCTCGGCATCGAGGAAGGCCGAATGCATCACGCGCCACGCGCGGGAGTGGTCGGAGTCGTGAAGGACGAACAGCAGCAGCTCGTCGCGCGTCATGTCGGGGTAGAAGTACCAACGGTGCGACGGGCGGTAGTGAAACTCCGATCCGCTGAGCGCGCGCGGCGATCCGTCGATCGGGCCGAACGGGTCGGACGGGATGGCGTCGACGAAGTAAAGCGTGTTGGGCAGCCCCTCGTCATCGCCCAGGCTGCGGAAGTCGCATACGGCGAGCGGCCAGTCCTGCGGCGGCGGGCTGAAGACGCGCCAGCAGCTCGTGCTGACCGCTCGCGCATACCCCGGGCCGTCGGGAAAGTGCCGCTCATACGTCTCCGCGGCATGCGCGGCCGCCCCTTCGGGTGAGAAGTCGATGTGGACCAGGCCGGCAGCAGGCTGCGAGTCGTGCGCGCCGGGGTCGGCGGCGCGCCGCAGCGTCGCACCCAGCAGCGCGACGCGGTCGGCACCCAGCCGCAGGCGCACGAACTCCTCGATCTCGGCGTCATAGACGCGAGCGATCTCGTCGCGATCGGTGAAGTCCTCCACGCGCGTGGGTCGGTGCACGAGCTCGAACCCGTTGCGCTCGAGGGTGAAGGGGCGATGCACAGCCCGCGCGTCGTAGACCTGCACCGCATACGAGTCGTAGAGCCCGGTGTTCACGCTCCTGCCTGGCGCGGTGAAGCGCCGCAGCACCGTCGACTCCTCCGACAGGTAGTTCATGACGCCCCACACGGCGGGCACGGTGCCGAGCTCGTCGATCGCCACGCTCGTCCTCCCCCGATCGCCGCGTCGCGCGGGCGGTCCGTGCGGCGGTGATCCTCAGTTCACGCGGGCCAGCGTATTGACGCCAGGCGAGGGGCTGTCGCTCGATTCCGCCGGGCGGAACCCGGTTTCGATCACTCGGAGGCGATCAGCTCGGCGACGCGCTCGCCCACGAATACCGCGGTCAAGGCCGTGCCACGCGAGGGCACTGCCGGCAGCAGCGACGCGTCGGCGACCCGCAGGCCTGTCGCGCCGTGCACGCGGCCGTGCGCGTCGGTCACGGCATCCGGATCGTCGCCGTCGCCCATGCGTGCCGTCCCGCACGAATGCAGCGCCGTCCCGAGCGCGCTGCGGATCCACTGCTCGGCCGCGTCGTGGTGCGCCACCGAGTCGACCCACTCGGGGACGGCGTCGGATGCCACCACCCCGCGCATCGGCTCCGACCGCAGCATCCGCGCCGCCGCGCGCGTTGCGGCCCGCAGTGCGGCCACGTCCTCGCCGCGGGAGAGATAGTCGTAGCTGATCAGCTCGGCCGTCACCCGTCCGCGTGCGAGCGGCTCGGCCAGCGTGATCCGCAGGTCGAGGGGGCCCACCGCCGTCGCGCGGCCGCTCAGGATCGCCGCCGTCGGCTTCGCGGCCAGAAGCAGCTCCACACCGGCGTCGGCGACCTCGCCGGCGGGCGCGTTCCAGGCGGCCGTCCACGCGGCGTGCAGCTCGGCGGACACCACGCCGGGCCGCGGCTCCCACGCGATGTCGAGGGCAGGATGGTCCGACAGTCCGCGACCGACACCCCGCGAGTCGGCGACGAGCCTGACGTCAGGGGGCAGTGCCGAGGCATCCCCGATCCCCGATCTCTGCAGCAGCCGGGGCGTCTCGACGGCGCCGGCACTGACGATCACTTCGTCCGCCCCGATGAACGACGTCTCTGCCCCCACCGCCACGTCGACGCCGACCGCAGCGTCGCCCCGGAACACGATGCGTCGCACGAGTGCGCCGGCACGGATCTCGACGGATGCCGCGGCCAGCAGGCTCTCGTAGGCACGGGCCACACCCCAGCGTGCGGGGCCGACCGCGTTGCGTGGCAGAAGCCCGGCCCCCGACGGCCCGCCGGCGTTCTTATCTGTCTCAGGGCGTGCGCCCGTGGCGAGTGCGGCGTCCAGGAACGCCGACGTCACCCGCTCCGAGCCCCCGGTGCGCTCCACCGGCATCGGGCCCGTCGTGCCGTGCACGGCGTCGCCGCCGAAGTCGCGATCGCTCTCGAGTCGGCGCAGCGCCGGCAGGCAGGCGTCGTAGCTCCACTCCGGACCCGCGACGGCCGCCCATCCGGCGAAATCGTCGGGGTGGGGTCGCTGGAAGTACGCGCCGTTGACCGATGTGCTTCCGCCGAGCAGCCGACCGCGCGCGATACGCCATGGTCGGCCCGTGAAGAGCTCGGCGTCATAGGTCCAGGTGAGCGCGCCGCCGGGCAGGCCCTCTCGCACGGTCCAGGCGTGCTCGAGCCCGTGCTCGGCTTCCGAGTCGCCCAGCGCAGCGCGCAGCGGCCCGGCCTCGAGCAGGGTCACGGCGTGGCCGAGCGCACCGAGCCGCGCCGCGAGCGGGATGCCCGAGCCTCCTGCGCCGACCACGACGATGCGGCGAGTGCTCATGAGCCCGGTGAGCCTCCGGTCAGCGCGACGTCCGAGAACACGTCGCGAAGGCCCGCGAACGACACGTCGATGAGGTCGAGCAGGTCATCGTCCGACGCGAGCCATTGCTCGTAGGCGGCGAGCGAGATGCCCAGGCACGCCCACGAGACCGCCTGCGGAAGCGCCGAGTGCGCGGGCACACCGCGTCGTCGCGCGATGAAGTCGGCGATCACGGCACGCCATTCCGCGTACCGAACGGTCGAGTGGGCGACCAGCTCGGGGGTCTCGAGCAGAATCCGCATGCGATGGCGGTGGCGGTCGAGTTCGTCCTCGGGCACCTCGTTGAACCGACGCACGGCGGCGCGGATCGCCTCGATCGGCGGCACCTCGGCGGGGGTGCCCGTCAGCGCCGCACGGAAGGCGTCCAGCAGCCGCTCGAAGTCGCCCCACGCCACGTCGTTCTTGGATGGGAAGTACCGGAAGAAGGTGCGCCGTCCGATGCCCGCCGCGGCGGCTATGTCGTCGACCGTGATGGCGTCGAAGCCGTGCGCTATGAAGAGATCGAGGCCGATGCGGCCGAGCTCGTCCTTGGATGTCGACCTCGCACGACCACGCGGGCGCGGTGCGGCAGGCGCCGGAACGACCACGGGCATCCCTTCTCTATGGCACTCGATGCCAGTAAACTCCTCGCACACCGGAAACGCGCGGCGACTCTCAAGGAGGACAGTAGCCCATGCACTCCGCCACATCGCCGGCACCCGTGCTCGCCGATGCGCCGTGGCCCGCGATCCCCGAGGGGCTGACGCTCCTCGTGCCGGTCGGCTCGACCGAACAGCACGGACCCCACCTGCCGCTCGACACCGACACCGTCATCGCCGTCGCGGTCGCGCACGCCGCCGCGCTCCGGCTCGGCAGCGGTGTGCGGGTCTGTCCGGCCATCTCGTACGGTTCCAGTGGCGAGCACCAGGCTTTCCCGGGCACGGTGTCGATCGGCACCGAGGCGCTCACCCGCGTGTTGATCGAGGTGGGGCGCTCGGCACGCAACTGGGCACCGCGGCTGGCGTTCGTGAACGGCCACGGCGGCAACGTCGAGGCACTGACCGCCGCGGTGCGGGAGCTGCGCGAGGAGGGGACGGATGCCTCGTGGCAGGCCTGCCGCCACGGTGACGCGCACGCCGGCCGGGGCGAGACGAGCCTGCTGCTCCACCTCGCGCCGGACCGCGTGGCGATGGAGCGGGCCGAGCGCGGGAACGTCGATCCCGTCGCCGACCTGCTGCCCCGTCTGCGTCAGGAGGGCGTTCGCCCGCTCGCGCCCAACGGCGTGCTCGGCGATCCTCGCGGCGCGTCGGCGGCAGAAGGCGCCGCTCTCGTGGAGCGCATGGCGGACGAGCTCGCCGCCGCCCTCCGCACGCCGACCGGGCGCTCATGACCCCTGCCGAGCGGGAATCGCCCCAGCCGCACGACAAGGAGCTGCCCCGAGGAACCGTCGCCGTCGTGGGAGCGGATGTCTGGCGGTACGACCGCGGCCGCATGCTGGTCGGCGGTGCGCCGACGCGGGTCATGCGCCTGAGCGCCATGGCCGCCGGGCTGATCCAGGACGGCCGTATCGCGGCATCCGATCCCGCCTCCATGCGTCTGGTGGCGCGCCTGGTCGATGCGGGGATCGCCCACCCCGACCCGGCGTCGCTGCCGCCGATCGGACGAGAGACGGTGACCGTCGTCATCCCCGTCTACGGGCGGCCCCGTGAACTGGCCCGGCTGCTCGCCGGCCTCGCGGGCATGCGGGTCGTGGTCGTCGACGACGGCACGCCGGAGCGGGACGCGCGTGCCCTGCACGACGTCGTCGCCCGCGGCGGAGCGCAGCTGCTGCGTCTGGACGAGAACGTCGGCCCCGCGAGCGCACGCAATCGAGGACTGGCCATCGCCACGACCCCGTTCGTCGCGTTCGTCGACTCCGACGTCACTCTCACCCCCGACGACGTGGAGCGGATGCTGCGGCACTTCGGCGATCCCGGACTGGCCCTGATCGGGCCGCGCGTCGCCGGGATCCCCCGACACGGCACCTGGATCGAGCGGTACGAGAACACCCGGTCGTCGGTGGACCTGGGCCGCAGGCACGCGCTCGTGCGACCCCGATCGCCGGTGGCGTGGCTCTCGAGCACGTGCCTCGTCGCGCGTCGCGAGGCACTGGGCGGCGGTTTCACCGACGGCATGCGGGTCGGTGAGGATGTCGACCTGGTGTGGCGCCTCGCCGAGGCGGGCTGGCGCGTGCGCTACGACCCGACCGTCACGGTCTCGCACGAGCATCGGGCCTACGTGCGGCCGTGGCTGGCCCGCAAGCTGTTCTACGGCACGGGCGCGGCGGCGCTGGCTGCCCGCCATCCCGAGGCGATCCCGCCGGCCATCCTGCGCCCGTGGTCGGCGTCGGTCGTGGTCCTGCTGTTGTGTGCACGGTGGTGGTCGGTGCCCGCGGCGCTGGCCGTCGCGCTCGCCACCGCCTGGCGGCTCTCGCGAAGACTGGGCACCGGCGAGGGCACGCGCATCCTTCCACTGCGGCTGGCCGGGGGCGGCGTGCTGGGTGCATTGACGCAGACCTCGGCCCTGGCGCTGCGCCACTGGTGGCCGCTGGCCGCGGTGGCCGCCGCGGTCTCACGCCGGGCGCGATGGATCATCGGCACGATGGCGGTGGTCGACGCCGTCGTCGAGCACCGCCGGCTGCGGGCCGACCTCGACTTCGTGCGGTTCGCCGTCGCACGGCGGCTGGACGATGTGGCATACGGCGCCGGTGTCTGGTGGGGTTGCCTGCGCCGAGCCGACTTCCGCGCCCTGCGGATCGAACTGACGCCGTCTGCTCGGCGCTCGCGAACACGCACCGACGACGACGACGTCCCTCCCGCGCCCTGACGCCCGACGCGAGTGGCGACACACCGGTTGCGAGGGGCGCGGGGTGCGGATCGATGGACGAGCGGATGCGGGGAGCGCGACGAGCTGCCTAGAGCTCGACGTTGACCAGCACGGGCTCGGGCTGCAGGATCAAGCCGAAATCGGATTGCACACGCCCCTGGATGAACCGCGCGAGTTCGGCCAGCTCGGCCGCGGTCGCTTCACCGCGGTTCGTCAGAGCCAGCGCGTGCTTGCTCGACAGCGCGGCCCGCGAACGCGGCAGCTTGAAGCCTCTACGCAGTCCGGACTGCTCGATCAGCCATGCCGCGCTGACCTTGACGTCGGATTCGACGGCACTCGGCGGTGGGATGAACCCGTCGAACGATGCCAGCGGGATAACCAGCACCGGGTCGAGGTCGGGGGCGACAGGCCAGCGCGGGCATTCGTCGGGCAGCGTGCGGGCGAAGGATGCCGACACCACCGCGTTCTGGAAGAACGACCCCGCGCTGTAGGTGTCGGGATCGTCGGGATCGAGCACCATGCCCTTGCTGCGGCGCGTCTCGAGGATGCGCTCGCGCACCCACGCCAGGGTCACCTCGTCGTCGGGGGCGAGACGCAGCGCCGTGCGCAGCTGGTCACCGGCGATGCGGCGTCCGCCGTGCCCGACCTCCGCGAGGTCCAGAGTGACGGAGAGGATCACCGCGCGGCGCGTCGGCACCGACCCGTAGTGGTGCTTGAGCACGGACGTGCGGAATCCCAGGCCGAGATCGGCAGCCGGTACGGTCGCGACCTCACCGGTGGACTCGTCGATGAGGTCGACCTCGGCGAGGGTCTGGACGATCTCCTGGCCATAGGCCCCGATGTTCTGCACCGGCGCGGCGCCCACCGTGCCCGGGATGCCCGACATCGCCTCGATGCCGCCGAGGCCCTCGCCGACCGCGTACGCGACGAGGGAATCCCAATCGTGCCCCGCCTGCACTCGCAGCCTGACTCGGCCCGGCACGGGCGACGGCATCCGTTCGATCCCCTGCGTCAGCACCCGCACCACGGTGCCGTCGAACGGCTCGTCGCCCACGAACAGGTTCGATCCCCCGCCGAGCGCGAACCACGGGTCGCCGGTGGACCACACCTCACGAAGCGCCTCGACGAGCTCATCGGCGGTGGAGGCGTCGATCATGCGGGCGGGGGCGCCGCCGGTGCGCAGTGTCGTCAGCTGCGCCAGCGGAACGGGCGTCACGTCGGGCATGCGTCAAACGGTCCGCACGCGCACCTGCGCCTTGACGAGCACCGTCGTGCCGTCATGCGAGACGGTCAGATCGATGCGCGCGGAGTCCTCGTCCACGGCGCCGACCTTCGCGACGACGGTCACGTCGGCACCGGTCTCGGGGTCGACGACGACGGGCTTGGTGAAACGCACGCCGTACTCCAGGATGCGGCCGGTGTCGTGAAGACCGCTCTCGGTGAGCCAGGTCTGAATCGTTCCGACCGCGAGTCCCATCGTCAGCATGCCGTGCGCGAGGACGCCGGGCAGTCCGACCGCGGCCGCCACGTCGTCGCGGTAGTGGATGGGATTGAAGTCGCCGGATGCCCCGGCATAGCGCACGAGCGACTCCCGGGTCAGATGCACCGTGCGTTCTGCGACGACGTCGCCGACGGCGAGGGCGGTCAGCGCGCTCACTTCTCACTCTCCCCGACGAGCAGGATGGAGGTCGCGGTCACGACGTGTGCCCCGGCCGCATCAGTGATCTCGGCGTCGCTGGTGACCATCGCGTTGCCGCCCATCGTGCGGATGCCCGTGACCGACAGCGTCGCGGTGAGCTCGTCGCCGGCGACGATCGGCCGCGTGTAGCGGAAGCGCTGCTCGGCGTGCAGGACACGCGAGAGTTCGATGCCCGAATCGGGTTCGGCCAGCAGCTGCTGCAGCGTCTGATCCTGAACGACCATGGCGAAGGTGGGCGGCGCGACGACGTCGGCGTAGCCGAGAGCCTGCGCGGCCTGAGGGTCGGTGTGCTGCGGGTCGTCGGCGAAGACGGCGCGCGCGAACTCGCGCACCTTCTCGCGACCCACGAGGTAGGGGGCCGTCGGGGGGAACTCACGTCCGACGAGCTCGGGGTTCACTGGCACCCGGCCATCCTACCGGCGCCCCTCCCGCCCGCCGTCAGGACGGACGGCGCCCGCGCGCGGCGCGCAGGCCCATCTGCACCGCGATCACGACGAGGAACGCGGCGAAGAGCATGTTGCCCACGAACGGGTCGACGAGCGTGGCGATCCAGGCACCCAGCGCGGTGGTGGTGCACGCGGCAACGCCGATCAGCGCGGCGGCGGCGAGGTCGACGTTGCGGCGCCGGAGGTTGCCGATCGTGCCCGACACGGCCGTCGGGATCATCATGAGCAGCGACGTGCCCTTGGCGACCAGATCGCTGGTGCCGAACAGCAGCATGAGCACCGGCACGACCACGATCCCGCCGCCGACACCGACGAGCCCCGAGAGGATGCCGGTGGCCACGCCGACCACGACGAGCGCGATCCCTGACAGCCACGTGAGGACAAGGTCGGCCTCGCGCGACGGAATCACGACGAACAGACTCACGATCACCGCGACGAGAAAGCCGACGAAGCCCCAGCGCAGCACGGTGAGCGACAGCCGGGGCAGCATCCAGGTGCCGATCTGGGCGCCGACCACGGCGCCGGCCGCCAGCAGCAGCGCGGCGATCCAGGCGACCGAGCCATGGAGGGCGTAGGAGATCACTCCGATGGTCGCGATCGGCACGATCGCCGCGAGCGAGGTCCCGGCCGCCAGCCGCTGGTCGAAACCGAGGATCAGCACGAGCAGCGGCACGATGATCGTGCCCCCTCCCACGCCGAACAGACCCGACAGCAGGCCTGCCAGAAGACCTACTCCGACGCAGGTGAGGATGAAGCGCGCGTCCCGCGGACGGCGCACGACGTCGGGCACGGTTTACTCGTCGGAGACGCCGTCGATCGCCCAGCCGCCGTCGTCCGGAACCAGCGTGTAGTGGTACACGATCTCGCCGGGAGTCGGGTCAGTGGGGTTGCCCTGGTCATCGACGACCACGACATACGACTCCGTGGTCGTGATCACGATCTCGCCCTCACCGGCGACGACGTCGTCGACCGCGACCGTGTACTCGTCGAAGTTCTGGTCGAACAGCTCGGCTTCGGCGACGAAAGCGGCGCAGTCGGCGAATCCGCTGTCTGCCTGGAACTGCTCGGTGGTCGATGTCACCAGTGCATCGCAGTCGGCGTTCTGCCAGGCATCGTCGTACAGCTCGACGGCGGCGACCGCCGCCTGCTCGTCGGGGGTGGTCGCCGAGCCGCCGGAGGTCGCCATGTTGAGGAACAGCAGCGGGATCAGCACCGCGGCGGCGATCACGATTCCGAGCAGGACGACGCCCAGCACCAGCCACAGGATCCACAGCTTGGATGTGCGCGACTCGGTGGCCGCGCTGAACGCCCCGCCCCCAGCATCCGCTCCCGGGTAGGCGGCCCCGGCCGGAGAGCCGGGCTGCGCCACCCCGCCCGGCGGCGGCACGGCCCCGACAGTCGCCGGCTGCTCGGGTATCGCACCCTGCGCGCCGAAGAGTTCGGTCGCGGGGTCGCTCGCGGGGGGCGCCTGATCGCCGGGACCGGCTGCGCGCGACGGGACCTCCGCCGACGCGACGGCGGCGGGGTCGACGCCGGCAGCGAGCGCGCCGGCTTGTGCCTCGGCTTGAGCCTCGGCGTTGGTCTCCGCTTCGGATGCGGCCACGATCTCGGCCTCTGTGGGGGCGTCCGTGGCCTCAGGGTCGGGCTGAGCGACGTGCTCCGTCCATTGGGCGCCGTCCCACCAACGCAGTCCGCCGTGGCCGTCGTCGTACCACCCGGGAGGAGTCGTCTTCATCCTCAAACCCTACCCGCGCGAGGCGATGTCACAACTCCCCTCTGCCGACGTGGCCGCGGCGAATGCGACGATGGGCATATGACCACGACCCCACCGGTGCGCCGGGGCGGCGGGCCGCTCGCCCGTGTCGTCCAGCCTCTGATCCTCCTCGCCGTGATGTGGGTGGTCCGCGTGCTCGATGCCGTGCTTCCCGGCAGCTGGAATCACGTCTACGGGATCGAGTCGTGGGCACTCGACGGCCTCGACGGCGTGCTGCTCTCGCCGGGCCTGCACACCGGTTGGCCGCACCTGCTCGCGAACACGGTGCCGTTCCTGATTCTCGGCGTTCTCGTCGCTCTCGACGGGATCGGCCGGTTCTGGGCCGCCACCGCTGTCATCGCCGTTGTCGGCGGGCTCGGAACGTGGGTGTTCAACGCTCCGGGCGCCGTCACGGTGGGTGCCTCGGGACTGGTGTTCGGGTACTTCGGCTACCTGCTCGTGCGGGCGTTCGTCGCTCGATCGCTGGGCCACGGCATCCTGTACGCCCTCATCGCGATCGGTGTGGCGATCGTCTACGGCACCAGTATGCTGGCCGGCATCTTCGGCGCGCCCGAAGGGGTCTCGTGGCAGGGGCACCTCTTCGGTGCGATCGGCGGGGGCATCGCCGCGATCCTGGTGCGCCCCCGCCGGGAGTGAGCTCGCGCGAGCCGGGTCGGGCCGCTCGTCCGGTCAGCGCCCCAGCACCGCGCGCGTGCTCGCCTCGGGGCTCAGATCGAGCCGACGCAGCAGCTGGGCGTTCAGCGCGACGACGATGGTCGACAGCGACATCAGGATGGCGCCGACCGACATCGGTAGAACGAACCCGATCGGAGCGAGGACGCCCGCGGCGAGCGGCACCGAGATGAGGTTGTATCCGGCCGCCCACCACAGGTTCTGCGTCATCTTGCGATAGCTCGCCCGCGAGAGCTCGATCACCGAGAGCACCGACCGCGGATCACTCGAGGCGAGGATCACCCCGGCGGAGCCGATCGCGACGTCGGTTCCTGCACCGATCGCGATCCCGACGTCGGCTCGCGCCAGCGCGGGTGCGTCGTTGACGCCGTCGCCCACCATCGCGACCTTCTTGCCCTCGCTCTGCAGCTCGGCCACCTTCGCGGCCTTGTCTTCGGGGCGGACGCCGGCGAAGACGCGACGGATGCCGAGGGCACCGGCCACTGTCTCGGCCACGGGCTCGGCATCCCCCGTGATCATCACGACCTCCACGCCCAGCCGGTGCAGGGCGTCGACGGCCTCACGCGATTCGGCACGGACCTCGTCCGCGAGCGCCAGCGCCCCCACGACCGCGTCGTCCCGCACCACGTGCAGGACGATCGAGCCCTGCTCGCGCCAGTCCGACGAAGCGGGGTCGTCTGTCGCACCGACCTCTTCGAGCATCCTTGGACCGCCGACGCGCACCTGGTGGCCCTCGACCGTCGCGGTCACTCCCACGGCAGGTGACGATGCGAACCCGGTGGCGGCGGGCACGGTGAGACCGCGCTCCTGCGCCGCCCGGACGATCGCGCGGGCGAGCGGGTGCTCGCTGTCGGCCTCGGCGGCCGCGGCGAGCGCGAGCACGGCATCGGCGTCCAGCTCGCCGGATGTCGCGACCTCGACGACCGTCGGCTCGCCCTTGGTGAGAGTGCCGGTCTTGTCGAACAACACCGCATCGACCGTGCGCATCGTCTCGAGGGCGAGCCGATCCTTCACGAGAACGCCGCCCCGGGCCGCGCGCTCGGTCGCGATCGAGACGACCAGCGGAATGGCGAGCCCGAGCGCGTGCGGGCACGCGATCACGAGCACGGTGATCGTGCGCACGACCGCCTCGTCGGGCAGCCCGAGTGCCGTCCAGACGATGGCGGTGATCAGCCCGGCGCCGAGCGCGAACCAGAACAGCCAGCCCGCCGCGCGATCGGCCAGGCGCTGCGCGCGCGATGACGAACTCTGCGCCTCCGCGACGAGCCGACGGATGCCGGCGAGCGCGGTGTCTTCGCCGGTCGCGGTCACCTCGACCCGCAGTCCGGAGTCGGTCGCGACGGTGCCGGCCGTGACCGCATCCCCCACCGTGCGGGCGACCGTGCGCGATTCGCCCGTCACCATCGACTCGTCCATGTCGGCGCGACCGTCGACGATGCGGCCGTCCGCGGGCACGCTCGCACCAGGTCGCACGACCACCACGTCGCCCACGCGCAGGTCGGATGGTGCGACCTGCACGATCGCGTCGCCCTCGACCCGTTCCGCCTCATCGGGCAGCAGCGCCGCGAGAGAGTCCAGTGCCGATGTCGTCTGCGCGAGCGAGCGCATCTCGATCCAATGACCGAGCAGCATGATCACGATCAGCAGCGCGAGCTCCCACCAGAAGTCCAGCTGATGGTGCAGCTTCCCGAGGCTCGCGCCCCACGATGCGACGAACGCGACGGTGATCGCGAGGCCGATCAGCAGCATCATGCCGGGCCGGCGCGCGCGCAGCTCGTCGACGGCGCCCGAGAGGAACGGCCAGCCGCCCCAGAAGTACATGACGGTGCCCAGGACCGGCGCGATCCAGGTGAACAGGGGTGTTTCGGGCAGTGAGTAGCCCAGCACCATCGCGAACATGCTCGAGAACGCGATGACCGGCACCGCGAGCGCGAGGTTGATCCAGAACAGGCGACGGAACCGCTCGACGTGACCGGCGTGGCCGGCGTGGCCGGCGTGATCCGCGTGCGCGTCGTGGGAGGCGTGCGCGTCGTGATCGTCGTCGCGCGCTTCCGGGCCGGCGTGCGCAGCGTGCGCGTCCGGCTCCGCCGCCGTGCGGGCGCCGTGGTCGTGATGGTGGTCGTGCGGATCGGTCACGGGACTCTCCTCGAACGCGGTGTGCTTCCGTTATACCCCTATGGGGTATAGGCCACAACGCCCGAACCGGTGCCGTATTCCCGATCGGCGAGCGATGCCGCGGCCTGCGTGAACTGCCAATGATGCGCACGCGCCCGCCATCATGCGAAGGGCGCCCACGATCGGGTGTGTGGCGGATCGGAGCTCGAGCAGAATCGGCAGTGCGCGTCCGCGCCATCGCCTGAAGGAGCATCCGTGATCACTGTCCACCTGCGCTACGAGATCGACCCCGACAAACTGGCCGAGTTCACCCACTACGGGCAGCAGTGGATCCGCCTCGTGGCGAAGTTCGGCGGCACCCACCACGGCTATTTCATGCCGAGCGAAGGCGACAGCGACGAGGCGTTCGCGCTGTTCACCTTCCCCTCGCTCGCGGACTACGAGCGCTACCGCACCGCGTCGTTCGCAGACCCCGAGTGCATCGAGCTCTTCCAGTTCGCGCGCGACACTCGGTGCATCCGCCGCTACGAGCGCCGATTCCTCACGCCGGTCTTCGAGTGAGGGGATGCGAGGCGACGGACTGAGGGACGCCCGCCCCTCAGCTCGTGACCGACTCGAGGAACTCGAGCGTGTGACCGAGCGCCTCCTGCGCTTCGTCGAGGTCGAGGTGGAACTGATACTCGTGCGGCAGAGCGGGCACGTGATCGGCCGGCCAGAACACGTCGGTCACGGGCACGTCGAGACTCTTGAGGCGCTGCGCCATCGGGATCGACTGGAGCCACGTCAAGCCGTCGCCGTTGCCGCCGCTGATGTAGGTGGGCGGAAAGTCCGAGGTGACGAACTGGATGGTCGCCATGGTCGACCCTGACGACTCGGCAGACCAGTCCTTCGTGCCGGTGTACGACCAGAGCGAGATCTTGAACCCCCACGCCACGAGCCCGTTCAGGTCGGCCATCGCCCGCAGGTCGTACACGCCGCAGTTGAGGATCACGCCGGCGATCTGGTCCGCGTCGAGCGCGGGGCGGAGGTCCATGAGCTCGGCATAATCCGGATTCGTCGAGAGCGTCGCCATCTGGCTGGCGAGCTGGCCGCCCGCGGAGTCCCCGGCAATGACGATCGTGTTCGGATCCACCGAGAGCTCTGCGGCATTCTCGTCGATGTACGCGAACGCGTCGTTCAGTTCGTCCACCGCCGTGGGGTATGCGGCCTCCGGTCCGAGTGTGTAGTTCACCGCGATGGCGGTGTAACCGGCGTCGGCGAGTATCCGCATGTACGGATCGACGTCAGCACTCGATCCCGAGATCCACGCGCCGCCGTGGATCCACACCACCGTCGGCAGCGCTTCACCCTCGGCGGCGGTCGTGTACATGTCGAGCGTGAGTCCCGTCTGGTCATCGGCGTAGGTGATGTCGGTCTCCTCCCGCAGGGACGCGTTCTCGGGGACGTGCTTCTCCATCTCGGCGGCCGTCGCCGCCCCACCGCGCTCGAACACCGACCGGATCAGCATCGCCGAGGGCCACGGCGTCACCGACGTGACGGCTACGACCACCAGTACGAGGAACAGCAGCGCGCCCAGCGCGATGAGCAGGCCGCGGTGCCGGCGCGTGCCCGGCCCGGCCACGCGGTCGTCGGCCGTGGACTCAGCTGCCATGTCTCCCCCGTTGTCTTCGCCCTGCGGCTCCGACGCTATCGGGACTGACCGCTATGCGACCCGAGGGCACGCGGAACGGCCTGGCCGAGGTGCCGCCGTGATCCCGGATCAGCCGGCGGCATCGTAGACAAGGTTGAGCGGCGCCTCGCCGGCGCGCAGCCGGCGTACTTGCTCGAGAATCAGGCCGTCCACTCGGGCGTCCATCGCATCCGTGTCGCCGCCGGCGTGGGGGGTGATGAGGACCCCGGGAAGCCTCCACAGCGGATGGTCTGCGGGCAACGGCTCCGGATCGGTGACGTCAAGCGCAGCGCGCAGGCGGGCCTCCTGGAGTTCGCCCACGAGCGCCTCTGTGTCGACGATCTCTCCCCTGGAAACGTTGACGAGCAGGGCACCGTCGCGCATGGCCGCGAGGAAGCGCGAGTCGATGAACCGGCGGGTGTCGTCGGTGAGCGGGACGGCGATGATCACGATGTCGGCGTGGGACAGCAACTCGGGCAGACGGTCTACACCGTGCACACCGGCACGAGGCGTGCGCGCCACCAGATCGAGGTGGGCACCGAACGGCGCGATGCGCCGGCGGATCTCGGCGCCGACCCCGCCCACGCCGACGAGCACGACGCGCTTGTCTGCAAGACCAGGATGCCGCCGGTGTTCCCACACGCCGCGGTCCGCGTCGCGTACGGCATCGGGTATGCCGCGCTGCGCGGCGAGTATGAGACCGACCGTCAGCTCGGCGGTGGATCCCTCGTGCACGTCGGTCGCGTTGCAGTACCTGATGCCGGACGGGAGGGTCTCGCTGACGCCGTCGTATCCGAGAGTCTGGCTCTGGACCATAGAGATCGGCAGCCCCCGTAGGTGGCGCAGCTCGCGCGGGGCGATCATGTACGGCAGGACGAGCAGGTCGATCGGGCCGATGAGCGGGTCCGACGAATTCGGTGCCCAGACCTGCACGCGCGCGTCCCCGAGTCGCGCGCCGAGCCGGTGCCGCAGCTCGTCGTCCGGCAGGACGATCGAGATCATTCGGCGCGCTCTGCTTCCACGTACTTCTCTTCCGCAAGCTGCGAGGGGGCGTATTCGCGGCGGACGCCGAAGGTGAGGGCGAGTCCGACGAGTGAGAGCGCGACGAGGAAGAGCATGAGGAAGCTCCAGTCGGTCGCGTCGACCAACGCGCCGACGGTTGCCGGGCCGACAGAGGAGCCGATGGCCTGAGCCACGGCGAAGATGCCGGTGTAGACGCCGATGAGCCGCTGCGAGGGAGCGAGATTCCACAGCATCACCGTGGCGTTGACGGCGAAGCCCGAGAACCCGGCGGCCGCGATGAGGACGCCCACGAGCGTCGCGACCGTGGAGGTGTTGAGGACGAACGCGATCAGGGCGCCGACGGCGAAGACGACGATGCCGATACGCATCATCCGCCGCCGGCCGTACCGGTCGGAGAGGATCGCGACGGGAATGATCACCAAGAGGAACGCGACGCTCGCCGGCAGCGTCATGCCGCCCGCCTCGCCGCGAGAGAGCCCGAGCTGCTCGACTCCGTACAGGCTCAGCAGGGCACGGATGCTCGCCCATGCCCCCCATGTCACGATGACGGCGGCGACCATGAACAGACGACTGCGGTCACGGTCGGTGAAGATGTCCTTGAACACCGCGAGGAGTCCCGTCGTGTCCCGACCCAGCGCCCGGTCTTCGTCGACCACGGCGCGATAGGCCGCGGTGCGCTGCTCGCGCAGCGCGAGCAGCAGGATCGCGAAGCAGGCCACCATGACGACCGCCGCGATGACATAGGCGAGTTCGACGCTCTCGTCGACGACGAACAGGCTGAGCAGCGCCGACACGATGATCGTCAGACCCGACGCGAACCGCCCGACCGCGTTCGCCTTGCTGCGATGCTCGGGCAGCTGGTTGTCCGCGATGAGCGCCTCGGTCAGCGGCTTGAACGAGTTCGCGGTCAACGAGAACAGCACGATGATCGCGATGAGGATGGGAAAGCTCGGGGCCAGCGGGATCAGCACGAACAACAGCGCGGCAATCGGTACTCCGACGACGATGAACGGCGTCCGCCGACCCCACCGGCTTCGCGTCCGGTCGCTGAAGTACCCCATCAGCGGCTGAATGAAGATGCCGACGATGTTGTCCAGCCCCATGATGAGCCCGATGAGGGCGATGCTCGTGGAGTACTCGGCGAGCGTCACCGGTGTCTGCGCGTCGTGGAAGTTCCATACAGACTCTTGCGCGAACACCCCCAGTGCCACGAGCAAGGCGAGACGCAGCTGAAAGCTCCGACGCGGGGGCCGTTCGGGACGAGCACTGTTCACGTTGACTCCATTGTCGATCAGCGCCGAGCGCGGCAATGCGCTCGAGCAAAGTCCGAGCAGGTTATCATTTGCTATTGCAAATAGGAAACCTCGGCACCTGAGCCGATGTCACAGAGAAGTGCAGGGATATGGCCTCATCACAATCGCTTTCCGAGTCGGATCTGTCGTATCTGCGACGGGTCGACAGCCCCACGATCGCCAATGCGCTCGAGCGGTTGTCGTTGCGGGACCGCAGCGACGGGTACGTCGGCGGTTCCATCCAGTGCGCGTTTCCCGAACTGGGGACGATGGTGGGGACCGCGCTCACCGTGACGGTGGACAACGCGGTGGGACGGCCGGCCCGACAGGAGGGCTATTGGGATCTGTGGACGACGCTCGACCAGACGGAGGGCCCCGTCGTCATCGTGATGAAGGATGCGAGCGGAACCCCCAGCCGTGTCGCGTACGCGGGTGAGATCATGGTCACCCTCGCCAGCCGGCTCGGCGCGATCGGGATGATCACCGACGGCGCGCTCCGCGATGTCGCCGAGGTCCGCGCTCGTGGCTTCCACTACTTCATGCGGTACGCGGTCGTCTCGCACGCCAACTTCGAGCTGTCCAAGGTCGGGGATCCGGTCTCCATCGACGGCCAACTCGTCCGCACGGGCGACATCCTGCATGGCGACGCGAACGGCATCGTCACCGTCCCGTGGGAGAGCCTTCCCAAGATCCGGACCGAGGTCGAGGCGATCCAATCGACCGAGCGGCGGGATCTCGACTTCATCGCCAGCGCGGAGTTCACCTTGGACGGGTACAAGCGGGTGCGCGGCTACGGGGGGTAGCCGTCGCGAGCGTCTTGGCTCGCAGGTGCCACAACGGAGCAGTGCAGGGAATTCAGAAGTTCTTGATCGCCGATCGGGCGTTCGCTCGCATAGCCCGCTCCGCGGCGACTTCGTCGCCCGCCGCGAGGGCCTCGACGATTGCGCGATGGCCCGCGATCCGGCTCTCGACCCATCCGGGGTCCCTCGCATCCTCGGCCGCTCGGCTGAGGCGGTGGTCGGTGCCGTAGATCGCATAGCTCTCGATGAGGCTTCGCAACGCGGGGTTCGCCGCGGCGCGGATGATCTCGGCGTCGAAGAGCTGGGCCATCTCGAACTGCTGCTCCAATGTGAGCGCGTCACCGGCGGCGACCAGCTCATCGATGTACCCACGCATCCGCTCGATTGCCTCGGGGGTGATCTTGCGTGCCGCGAAGCGGGCCTCGGCGCCGCGGAGCATGACTTCGACCTCCATCAGCTCGTGAAGGGTCTCGGTCGGGTGATCCACGACTTGCAGCCGACGGGCGCCCACCCGCTCGACAAGTCCCTCGTGCTCGAGCTTGCCGAGCGCCTCGCGTACCGGCGTGGGGCTGACATCGAGAGCAGCCGCCAACTGGCGTTCAGTGATCCGGCTGCCCGGCACGAGCCGGCCGTCGGCGATGCTCTCGCGCAGCGACCGATAGACCTGTTCCGACAGGACACCGGCGCGCGCGACCTGTGGCAACACGACGTCGTGGCTCATGAAATCTCGATCCCGGTCGGCATCTCTTCACGGTACTCGGAGTCGCCGTCGACTATGGGGAATGACGCGCTTGACACAATTTGCTATAGCAAATAGATTGCTCCAGAAGGGATGGCCTCTATGACTTCACGCACTGATGTGACCAACGGACCGCGATCGCAAGTAGGCGACTCGGTCCGGATCATCTTCCCCATCGGCATGCTCGGCGGCGGCATCAGCGAGGAACCGGTGGCGCGCGGAATCTCGCTCGGCGCCGACGCGATCGCCGTGGACGGCGGCTCCACCGACTCCGGGCCGCATTACCTGGGTGCAGGCGTGGCCAAGACGTCCCGCGGGTCGCTCAAGAGCGATCTGCGAACGATCATCGTCGCCGCACAACAGGCGGGGATCCCCGTCGTCGTCACGACATGCGGCACTTCGGGCACCGATTCCGGCGTCGATTGGGTCGCCGGGATCGCGGAGGAGATCGCCGACGAGGAGACCTTGAGCTTCACGATGGCGAGGATCTACAGCGAGCTCGCCCACGACACAGTCCTCGACGCCGTCACCGCCGACCGCGTCGCGCCGCTCGAACCGGCAGGACCGCTCACGGCCGAAACCGTCGAGCGCTGCGAGCACATCGTCGGCCTCATGGGGCATGCGCCGATCGCCGCGGCGCTCGCGGCGGGGGCCGACCTGGTGCTCACGGGGCGCGCAACCGACACCGCATCCGTCGCCGGCATCGCGCTCGGGCGTGGCATCGCCCCAGGTCCGACGTGGCACGCGGCCAAGACCGTGGAGTGCGGCAGCCAGTGCACGACCGATCCGCTCGGCGGCGGAGTGCTCGTCGAGATCGACGACGCCGGCTTCAGCATCCACCCGCTCGACGACGCGTCCGCCGCCACGCCCATGACGGTCGCCGCTCACATGCTGTACGAGAGCGCGGACCCCTTCCGCCTCCGCGAGCCCAGCGGCACCCTCGACACGAGCGCCGCGGTCTACACCGCGGTGGACGATCGGGTCACCCGCGTGGAGGGCTCGATCTTCGAAGAGGCGGCCCAGGCGACGATCAAACTCGAGGGCGCCGCGCTCGGCGGATACGAGACGGTGTCGCTGGTCGGCATCCGCGATCCGCACATCCTCGAGCAGATGGATGCCTGGCTGGCGCGGTTCGAGGGCGAACTGCACCGCCGTGTGCGCAAGCACCTCGGTCTCGAACGCAGCGAGTACGATGCCGAACTGCGCGCCTACGGCCACAACGCCGTACTGGGCGACCTCGAACCCGGCGGCGAGCCGCCACGCGAGGTCGGTGTGCTGTTCCGCTCCCGTGCGGCCGACCAGGTGACCGCGACCGCTATCGCGAAGATCGCCAACCCGCTCATGCTCCACCTTCCTTTGGAAGGCATGACCCACCTGCCGAGCTTCGCGTTCGCGACCTCGCCGGCCGAGATGGAGCGGGGCGCCACCTACGAGTTCGTTCTGCAGCATACGATCGCCGTCGACGACGAGAGCGAGCTGTTCCGCACCGAGTACCAGGAGGTGGCTCCTCGTGTCTGAGCAGACCGCAGCCAGCCAGACCCTCGACGACGTCGCCGACCTCGTACGCGCCAAGAACGCCGGTCCCTTCTGGCTGACCCTCGACGTGTTCCTGCCGACCGATGAGGTCTTCGACAGGGTACGAGCATCCGACGTCGTCGACCCTGCGCTGATCGCGGCGCTCTACCGCACCGATCCAGCGAAGGTTCAAGTGTTTCCGATGCCGCTGCTGCGAGCGATCAAGATCTCGTTCCCCCGGCCCGTCGTGCAGGGCAGCTTCGCCGACCGCGACATGCATTCGGGGCAGCAGCATGTGCTGCTCGCGGCGATCGAGATCCCGAGCTTCGAGACGACGTGACCGTGACGACGGATGCCGAGACAGATTCGATCGCCGTCGGCTCGGGAAATCGCGCCGGACACATCCGAAGAGCGAACGATGACATCTGAGCCCATCGCCTCGCGCCTGGCGCGGTATGCGCTCGGATCTTCGGCGGATGACCTGCCCACCGAGGTGGTCGCCTGCGTGCGGCAGCGGCTCCTCGACAGCCTGGCCTGCGCTGTTGGCGCGTACGACGCTCCTCCCGTCGACGCCGCGATCGCGGTCGCCCGCGCCGTTCCCGTGCCCGGGTCGACGATCCTCGGCACCCGAATGCAGACCACCCCCGATCTCGCGGCGTTCACCAACGGGGTGATGGTGCGGTTCCTGGACTACAACGACGGCTACATGGCCCGCGAGCCCGGACACCCGAGCGACAGCATTCCGGCCTGCCTGGCGCTGGCAGAGGCGCAGTCCTTGCCGGGGGCCGAACTTGTCGCGGCGATCGTCGTGGCGTACGAGGTGCAGATGCGCCTCCAAGACGCCGCCGGCCTGAACAAGCGCGGCTGGGACCACGTCAACTACGTCAACGTCGCCGTGGCCGCCGCGGCGGCACGACTGTTGATGCTCGACCAGACGCAAGCCGAGCACGCCATCAACCTCGCACTGAGCGGGCACGTCTCGATGCGCCAGGTGCGCACCGGTGCGCTTTCGGATTGGAAGGGATGCTCCGCAGCGAACGCCGCACGCAACGCGGTCTTCGCCGCCCAGCTCGCCTCCTACGGCATGACCGGCCCATCGCCGATCTTCGAGGGCGACGCAGGCTTCTTCGCGCAAGTGTCCGGTCGGTTCGAGCTGGACGTCGACGCATTCGGAACGTGTGAAAACGGCGACTTCGCGATCATGAGATCGCTCACCAAGACATTTCCCACGAATGGGGAGTTGCACACCGCCGTGTGGGCCGCGATCGGGTTGAGACCCAGCATCCCTCATCTCGACGACATCGAGAGCATCCTGATCGAGACGTCGGAGTTCAACCGTCGGGTTCTCGCGGATGCAGCGAAGTGGCAGCCCGCCACCCGCGAGACCGCCGACCACAGCCTGGCGTACAACGTGGCGCGCGCTCTCATCGACGGCGACATCGACCTGGGTTCGTACTCCGCCGAGAAGATCCGTGACCCGCGCGTGCGAATCCTGATGGACACGACGACCGTCGAAGAGGATACGGCGCTGACGGCGCTCTTCCCCCGCCACCTCGCCAACCGTGTCACCGTGAAGCTCCGATCGGGCGAGCGGATCAGCAAAGAGGTGATCAGCGGGCCAGGCTCGGTGGAGACCCCGATGACCGACGCGGACTTCGAACGCAAGTTCCGACGCACGGCCGACTCGCATATCTCCGCCGCGGCGCAGGATGTCGTCGTCGACTTCACCGCGACCCTCGAACGGCAGGCCGGGTACGGCGAGCTCTTCCGCGCGATGGAGCGGACGCTTCTGCCGTTCTAGACCGGGGATGCAGAAAGCCCCGGAGAATCGGCGAGATTCCGGGGCTATCCGTAGCAGGAGCGGGGCTTGAACCCGCGACCTCACGATTATGAGTCGTGCGCTCTCACCAACTGAGCTACCCTGCCGCGAGGCATCCGGACGGTCGAGATTCGAATGCTTGCGAGCCCCGAGTCAGGATTGAACTGACGACCCCTTCCTTACCATGGAAGTGCTCTGCCACTGAGCTATCGGGGCGTGCTGCCTGCGAGCAGGCAACTAGAAGAGAATACCAGAGCCGCAGCATCCTCCAGAATCGCATCAACCCACGACGTGGGTGCCGTCCGTGTGCTCACGCAGCCAAGGCATCGGGTCGATCGGCGTGGTGCCGTTCATCAGGATCTCGAAGTGGGTGTGGGCCCCATATGAGCGTCCGGTGTTGCCGGTGCGACCGAGCACGGTGCCCACCGTCACGTGCTGGCCGGCGGTGACCTGCATCGAGCCGTACTGCATGTGGGCGTAGTGGCTCGAGACGAGCTGACCGTCGACCATGTGGTCGATGATCACGTGCACGCCGTACGCGCCACCTGCCTCGGAGGCGACCCGCACGGTGCCGTCGGCGATCGCCTGGATCGGCGAGCCGGCGCCCGGGGTGAAGTCGATGCCTTCGTGCATGCGACCGGAGCGCATCCCGAACCCGTACGACATGGTCACACCCACGGCGAAGGGCCATTGGATGTTGGAATTCGGGTCGTTGTGGAACAGGTTCGAGAAGTTCCGGATGCCGGCTTCCGAGGCGAGTTCTGCCGTCGTCGTCGTTCCGTACTGCTCGGTGCGGTCGAGCGCGTCGGGCTGGACGGTCGCCGGAGCGACGTACGCCTGGATCTCGTCCTCGTCGACCTCGGTCACGGATCCGTCGGCGGGGGCGACGACCGACAACGAGGCATCCGCACCACTGGCCGCCGCCACGGCCTGGGACGGGGTCGTCAACCCGACCGTGAGGAGGCCGACGATGCCGAAAGCGCCGATCGAGAACGACGTGGTCGCGACTCGCGTCAACGGCGCGCGCGGCGTCTTGGCCCGCCGCGGAACGGTGTGTGCGCGCTCGCGCTGAGGGTCTGCGGGCTGCTCCGTCGCCTCCGGGGCGGCGGCAGGACCCTGCACCGGCGTCTCGCCGGTGAAAGAGAAGAGGCGCGCCGCGGCCTCGAACTCATCGACCCCGGATGCCGTGGGCCGTGCGGTCGACTCGCTCGCGGTCTCGGGCGCTTCAGTCGCCTCGGCGGCCGGCGCGCTGTCGGCCGGCGCGGCGTCGGCGGCCGGCGGGGCGTCGGCGGCCGGCTGGGCGTCGGCGGCCGGCTCCAGAAGTTCGAAAGGCTCCGCCGGGGCGAGGACGGACTCCATCAGGGGCGCGGGGGCCTCGGGGGTCCGAAGCTCCTGGCGGAAGGACGCCATCGGCCGATCTGGCTCAGCCGGAACCTCGTTCGCGATCACCGGCACGGGAATCGGCTGCGATGCGCTCAGCGTCGCGCGACGCGCGCGCCTGCTGAGAGGCGCATCGGAGGCCGAGACCGGCGAGTGCATCGCCGCGGCAATGGCCGCCGCGACCTCGAGCGTCGGTGTCGCCAGGCTCGCGTCGCCGGCCGCGGGGACGCCCGCCTGCGGGGCGTCGGCGAGCGTGGGCTCCGCGACCGTGGGCTCCGCGGCCGTGGGCTCCGCGACCGTGGGCTCCGCGACCGTGGGCTCCGCGACCGGAGCGTACGGCGCCGAGGTTTCGGTGGTCGCAGTCTGCGCTGCCGCAGTTTCCGCGATGGCAGTCTCGGTGGCCGAAGTCGTGACCGAGGCGGCTGCGGCAGCGACGGCCTGCGTGACGGTGCGGCCCCACACGACCGCCGGCCGTGCCTGACCTGCGCTTGCCTGACGTCGAGCCGCCGCACGCGACGCCGCGGCGACCTCAGTCGTCGTCGCCTGGACGGGCGCAGCGGAGGTCCGACTCGATCTGCGCGTGGGAGCAGACTCGGCCTGTGGGGCGTCGAAAGGCAAAGCGGCAGGGGGCTTTCGGTCGTGCTGCGGGGGGACGCAGGAAACGGTCGTTCGGGCTTATGACCACTTCGCCATTTCGGGTGACGAAGGTAACGATCGGGTAAACACTACCTCGCTCGTCCTGGGAATGCCATGTGCGACTCGGGTTCCGTTTCGACGTTACGCCTCGAGCATGGGAGCCCTCCCACGCTCACACCAGTTCGGTCACCTCTGCGAGCGCGTCGAAAACCGCGGGACATGCGGCGATCACCAGCGGAGAACGCCCGGACTCATCCGGTGTGGCACGGCGGAATCTGCCACCCGCCTCCGTCACGAGCAGCGCTCCCGCCGCGAAGTCCCACGGCTTGAGTCCGCGCTCGAAGTAGCCGTCGAGTCGCGCCGAGGCGACGTAGGCAAGGTCGAGTGAGGCGGCGCCCGCGCGACGGATGTCTCTCGCGAGCGGCAGCACGCGCCCGGTGAGCGCGAGGTCGTCGGGCCGTGTCTCGGCGTTGTAGCCGAAGCCGGTGGCAAGCAGGGCGCCCGCGGGCCCGACCTCGGCGCTCACGCCGAGCCGCGTCATCCCGAGCCACGCGCCTTCGCCGCGCGCGGCGCGGAAGAGCTCGCGACCGGGCGGGTTGAAGACGACTCCCGCGAGCGGATCCCACGCTTCGGGGCTCGGGTCGCCCTGGACGGCGGCGATGCTCACGGCGTAGGTCGGGATGCCGTAGGCGTAGTTGACTGTGCCGTCGATCGGGTCGACCACCCACGTGATGCCGCTGGTGCCCGGTTCGGCGCCCGTCTCTTCACCGAGAAACCCATCGTCGGGTCGGGCCGTGCGCAACCGGGACCGGATCAGCGCTTCGACCTCGCGGTCGGCCTCGGTGACGATGTCGGCCAGAGCGGACTTCGTGGCGGCGATCGCCACACCCGCTTCGCGCCGGACCCGAGCGAGCTCGCCGGCCTCGCGGGCGATGTCGACGGCGAGGGCTTCGAGGTCGCGGGGCAGGCTCATGCCACCACGCTATCCCGCCCCTCCCCCTGGGTCGTCCGCCCGCAGGAGAGGCCGCGCCGCGCACAGAATCGGATCCGCAGGTGCGGACAGCGGGAGAGGCCGCGCCGCGCAGCGCACAGAATCGGATCCGCAGGTGCGGACAGCGGGTGCGACGCGCCCGCGCCGCGGCGTGCCGGAACGGCGTGTCGGTGCGGGGATCCGCAGGTGCGGATCCGCAGGTGCGGATCCGCAGGTGCGGATCCGAGGTTGTACACCGGCACGCGGCGGGCGGGGGCAGGGCGGGCGGGGGCAGGGCGGGCGGGGGCGTGGCGGGCCGCCCGGGGATACCGTGTCGGTATGGGCAACGGGCCGCGGACTCGCGTGTACGACGTCGTCATCGTCGGGGGCGGGCACAATGCGCTCGTGGCCGCCGCCTACCTCGCGCGCGCCGGACGGACGGTGGTCGTCCTCGAGCGGTTGGACCATGTCGGCGGCGCAGCCGTGTCGGAGCGGCCCTGGGAGGGGGTTGATGCACGACTCTCGCGGTACTCGTACCTGGTCAGCCTGCTGCCCGCCCGCATCGTCGCCGACCTCGGCCTCGACATCCGGCTGCTGCGGCGGCGCTACTCGTCGTACACACCGGACCCCGCCGACCCGTCGCGAGGGATCCTCGTCGACACGCGGGATGCCGCAGCCACGACAGCTTCGTTCGCCCGTGCCGGGGACGGGGCCGAGGCGGCGCGCTTCAAGGCGCTCGGCGACCGCGTCGCGCCGATGGCCGGCGCCGTCTTCCCTTCGATGACCGAACCGCTCGGGACCCGCACGGCGATGCGCGCTCGCCTCGGAGACGACGCGCTGTGGGACGACGTCGTGGAGCAGCCCCTCGGCGCGATGCTGCGCCGCGCGCTCGACACCGACATCGCCCGCGGCATCGCGCTGACCGACGGCCTCATCGGCACCTTCTCCCGCTCCGACGACCCGGGCCTGCGGCAGAACCGCTGCTTCCTCTATCACGTGATCGGCGGGGGCACCGGCGACTGGGACGTACCCGTCGGCGGCATGGGGCAGGTCACTGACGAGCTCGCCCGGGCCGCGCGCGCGGCAGGGGCGGAGTTGCGCACCGGTGCTGATGTGATCTCGATCTCGCCCGACGGCGTGGTCGAGGTGGGTGGCGCTCAGCCCGAGACGGTGCACGGCCGGCTCGTCCTCAGCGCCGTCGGTCCGGCGCTGCTGCAACGTCTGCTGCCGGACACGTCATCGGGCGGGGCCGAGGCGACACCGGTCCCCGAGGGCGCGCAGCTCAAGGTCAATATGCTGCTGCGGCGGCTGCCTCGCCTGAAGGACGCGCACGTCTCGCCGGAGGCGGCGTTCGCCGGCACGTTCCACATCAACGAGACGATGTCGCAGCTCGATCAGGCCTACACCACCGCGGTGGGTGGCGGCATCCCCGATCCTCTTCCAGCCGAGGTCTACTGCCACTCACTGACGGACCCCTCGATTCTCGGCGCGGAATTGCGCGCCTCTGGCACCCAGACGCTCACGCTCTTCGGTCTGCAGGTGCCCCACCGTCTCGTGGCAGGGCAGGATCCGGATGCCGCGCGTGCGGCGTTGCTGGCGGCGGCTCAGCGTTCGCTCGACTCAGTGCTGGCCGAGCCGATCGCGGACTGCGTGTACGAGGCTCCCGACGGCACGCCGTGCATCGAGGCCCGGACGACCGGCGACCTCGAGGCCTCGCTCGGCATGATCGGCGGCGACATCTTCCACGGTGAACTGTCGTGGCCGTGGGCATCCGATGACGAGAACCTCGCAACTCCGGCGCAGCGCTGGGGCGTCGCGACGGCTCATCCGGCCGTGCTGCTGTGCGGCGCGGGAGCGCGGCGCGCCGGCGGCGTCAGCGGCCTGGGCGGACACAACGCCGCGATGGCCGCCCTCGAAATGCTGCCGATCTGAGTCGACGGCGCCCCCACGCGCAACCCGTCACCGCCCGGCGGCGCCGGGCAGGGCGGGATCGGCCTGCTGTGCACCGAGCATCACTCGCGCGGCGGGAGCGGCGGCGGAGGCGGATAGCCCTCGTAGCCGGGTGCCGTGGGTGCCGCCGGCGGCGGCGGGGCCCCGGCGTCCGCGGGGGCAGGCTGCGTGGGCGCCGCTTGTTCGGTGGCGCCGAACACGTGAGCTCCGGGCGACGGGTAGCCGGTGTAGTAGGCGTTCCAGTCGGGCGAGCCGTCGGGCAGCATCGGCAGCGGGGTGACGCCGTCCACGTACATCGGCCACGGCAGCAGTTCCTGTCGATCCTGCGACGCAGGTCCGGCCGCGGGCGGGGCAGGAGCAGCGGGCACGGGAGCCTGCCCGTAGGAGGCGACGGCCGAGCGCGGTTTCTTCGGGGCGAACAGGACGTTCACGAGCGGAATCAGCGCCGTGCCGACCGCGGCGAGGATCGCGACGGCGACGACGATGCGCCAGTAGAGGTCGGCGAGGTTCAGGTACTCGCCGAACGCGAGCGGGATCACCAGGAGGGCGGCGAGGGCGACGACGAGCGTGATGGTGACGATCGCGACGACCCTGGTGAAGGGGGTGTCGTACCGCTGGAACGCCTTCATGTACAGGCGCAGGTGCAGCAGGCCCAGCTGAAGGATGAGCACGATCAGCAGGAACTGAATGAATCGCGAGAAGCCGCCCCAGTAGTAGCGCTCCGGCATCCAGATCATCACGGCGCCGAGCAGCAGGATCACGATCCACGTACCCATGCTGGCCAGCGCGAACCAGGCGGGACGGCGGGGAGCGAGGTGCGAGTCGAGGATGGCGACTGCGGCGAAGCCCACCAGCAGCAGGATCGTCAGGAACGCCCGTCCCACGATGCCGTTCTGGCCGCCGACGAGCACCCACACCACGCAGACGATCGCTGCGGCGATCAGGGCGCCGATGGCCACCCAGATGGCGGCGCGCAGGAGGAAGGAGGTCGGGGCGTCGTCGCGGCGCGTCTCTGCCGTCGCGTACGGATCGGGCACGGTCATGGCGGTCCTCTCGTGTCGCGGGCGATCCCGCACTGCCCATCCTGGCATGCGGAGTCTCAGCCTCGGGAGGCCCGCGTGCCGGTGTGCACCATCTCAAACGCCCGCGGATGGTCTGAACGCTGTGGAGGAGGGGCGGCGGACCGCCCCTCCTCCCCCGGGTCAACCGGCCGCGACGGCGATCTCGACCGGCGCCACCTCGAGGTCGGCCGTGGCGACGATCTCTCCCGTTCCGAGGTCGACCGCGTGCACCGCGTTCGCGGCAGGTTCGGTCACGTAGGCGATGTCGCCCGCGATGACGATCGCGGGGTGCGCGTCCTGCCACTCGCCCGGACCCTCCCACGGCGCGATCACCGGGAAGGACTCGGTGATCTCACGGGTCTCGGGATCGAACACGTGGATCGACCCGTCGCTGGCGAGGATGTAGGCGAGGTCGCCCGGTCCGCGTGCGACGTCGCGGAAGGTGTACTCGACGCCGTCCGGCAGGTCGACCACCTCGAGCGTGTGCGCCTCGGTGTCGATCACCGTGACGGCCCCCAGAAGGTAACCCTCGGCATCCGGGTCGCTCTTGTAGTCGCCGACCACGAGCGGGCTGGTCTCACTCACGTAGGCGTTGCCCATGCGGCCGTAGGGCTGGTCGGGAGCGTCGAGCTTGACGATCTCGCCGTGGTGGTAGAGCAGCGCGCCGTTCTCGCAGCCGAACACGACGGCCTCATCGGCTGCCGTCCCCTCGCCGTGCACGCCGGGGCACTGGTCGCTCTCGGCGATCGTCTGGCCCTCGGCATCCGTCACGACGATGCCGTTGCGACCGTCGGCGTTGCCGACCGTCGTGAGGAACGTGCCGTCCTCGAGCACGACCGACACGCCGTGGTGCGCCTCGACGCCCTCGATCGTCTCTGTCTCGGGCAGCTCACCCTCGGCATCGGCCAGCGCATCGGTGTCGAAGATGGTGGTGTCGCTTGTGCCGTCGGCGTAGAGGATCGTCTTGCCGTCGTGGCGCACGACGTGCCCGGGCGTGTCTGCCGGGAAGATCAGATCGGTGAGCGCGGGGTCCTCGGTGGTGCCCGCTGCCGTGTCGAGCACCTGGAAGCCCTCGCTCATGGTGACCATCACGTGACGGCCGTCGCCCGCGGCGTTCAGGCGTGTGAACTCCTCGCTCTCGAGATCGGCGACGGTCTCGAGAGTGTCGCCGTCGAGGACCAGGATGCCGCCTTCGTACGAGAGGGCGACGCGATCACCCGCGACCTCGGTCGAGGTCTCGGTGGCGGTGCCGCCTGACCCCGCCGAGTCGGCAGATGGAGTCGAACAGGCGGCAAGGGTGGTGATCGCGCCGGCGGCGACGACCAGCAGTCCGGCGCGGCGCAATGTGCGTGTGCGCATGGAAGTATCCTCTTTCTTCTTGGTGGCTCAGGAGGAGAGCCCGGTGGCGATGCGCTCCGTGTTGACGCGCATCATGGTCAGGTAGTCGGCGGCGCCCCCGCCCGGTTCGGTGAGCGACTCGGTGTACAGCTCGATGACGTCCACGTGTACGTCGGCCTCGTCGGCGAGCGCGCGCATCAGCCTGTCTGGCGACGACGACTCGGCGAAGATCGCCGGCACGCCGGTCTGTTCGATGGCCGACACGAGATCGGCCAGATCCGACGTGCTCGGCGCGGCAAGGGTCGTGCCGCCCGGGATGACGGCGCCGATCACGTGGAAGTCGAAGCGCTCGGCGAGATAGCCGAAGACATGATGATTGGTCACGAGTGCACGAGTCGCGTCGGGGATGCCGGCGAACGCCGCGGTCATCTCGGCGTCGAGCGCCGCCAGCTCGGCGCCATACGCATCGGCCTGCGCGGCGACCGCGTCGGTGTCGACGCCGGGCAGCGCGGACAGTTCGGGAACGAGCGCCTCGACGACATCGGCCATACGCGCGGGATCCGTCCAGAAATGGGGGTCGGGCGTGCCGGCGGCGTCGCCCTCGCGGTAGTCGAGGACCTCGATGACATCACCCGCCACGAACGTCGCCACGCCGTCGGCGGCCGCCGCATCCAGATGCTGCTGCAGGCCTTCCTCCAGCCCGAGTCCGTTCGAGACGACGAGATCGGCGGAGCGCAGTCGCGCCGCCTCCTGCGCCGAGATCTCGAACGAGTGGGGATCGGCGTTGGGGCGCATCAGGGTCATCACCTCGGCCTCGTCGCCGACGAGCTCGCCCACGACGTCGCCGAGGATGTTCGTCGACACCACCACGAGCGGCCGGTCGTCGGCAGCGGGCGCGCACGCGGCGAGCATGGCGGCGAGCATCCCGGCGATCACGCAGACGGGAGCCAGACGCCGCATCATCGCCCGGTCTCCACCAGGAACGTCGGCGCCACATCGGTGTCGAAGACACGTGCCACGCGCGCAGCATCCGCGAAGTCGATCTCGTACAGACGCTGCTCGGCGGGCCCGTTGAGGTAGGCGCGCTGCTCGTCGGCGATCAACGCCGGCGCGCCGACGCCGCCCGAGAGCGACTCGGCGACCAGTGGCGCCGTCTCGGCGAGGAGGGCCCCCGTGGTGCCGTCGAGCACGAGCACGCGACCGTCCGTCGTGAGGGCCAGCACGTGCTCCGCTTTGTTGTCGACCGCCGTCACCTGCACGAGCGGCGCGGGCGCCGGGCGCAGGGTCCACGAGCGCGCGCGGGTGTCGAGCAGCCAGATCCCGTCGTCGCCGGCGAGCGCCGCGACGGTCGGCCGTCCCTCGCGGTTGGCGAACGCCGTGGCGCGTGCCGCAGTCGTCCCCGCCGGGTACGGGATGTGCTCGATCGCGACCTCGCCGTCTTCGACCGTCGCCAGCAGTGCGCCGTCGCCGCAGCCGATCACGGCACCGACGCGCGTCGTGATGGTGCCGCGCGCGTCGGGGCATTCGGCCGTCGCTCCGCGCACCGGCATCGCCGATTCGTCATAGACGGCGACCGTCGAGACCACGCCGCCGCGCGGCTCGGTCACGAGCGCGAACGACCCGACGGGTACGACGAGCCCGTCGTGCGGCGTGGTCTCGACCCGGAACTTCTCGACGATCTCGCCCTTCGAGAGCGCTTCGGTGTCGAGCAGCACGGCATCACCGGACTCGGCGAAGTAGATTCCCGTGCCTCCGGTGGTGGAGGAGTTCGTGGTGGCGACGGTCGCCGGCCCCGCGCCCGGCACCTCGCCGACGATGCGCGGCTCGGCGCGGTAGTAGTGGAAGTGGTCCACGTGGTCCCACGTCCACCGGCCGCTGTCGACGACGGTGACGCCGTCGGGGCCGGTCGCGAACAGGTAGCGGCCGTCACCGGCGACCTGCGACGGGGACGGGACGCGTCCCAGGTCGGCGACGCTCTCGTCCAGCAGATCCAGGTGGAGGACGCCGCCGTCCGGGTCGATGGTGGTGAGGCCGAGTGGGGGCTCGCTGACCTCGGCGGCACCCTGGATGTTGCCGTGGCCGTCGCCGTCGCCACCCTCTCCGGTCGGGGTGGCAGGCGCAGCTGCGGACGCACCCGCGCATCCGGCGAGCGTGACGAGCAGCAGCCCGGCAAGGGGAAGAGAGACGGCAGAGCGACGCACAGGATCCTTTTCGTTCGAACGTGGGGAGGGTTCAGGTGGCGGGAAGCGGCGATGTGCGCACGCTGTCGCGAGCCGCCCTCGCGAGCCACGACAGCCCCGCGAAGCCGATCGCGACAAGAGCGACGGATGCCCCGGCCGCCGTTCCGGCATGCCACGACAGCAGCAGCCCGCCCGCGACGGCGGCCACGCCCAGCGCTGCGGCAAGCAGCATGCGCGACGGGATGCGGGAGGTCCACTGGGCCGCGGCGACCGCCGGCGCGAGCAGCAGACCGACCACCAGCAGTGACCCGACCGCCTGGTACGAGGCGACGACGGCGAGGGTGACGAGCGCGACGAGGGTCGTGTGCGCCGCCCGCGGAGCGAGCCCGAGCACTGCGGCTGTCCGCGGGTCGATCGCGAGGGCGACCAGGGGGCGGTGAGCGGCGATAGCGAGCAGCAGGCCGACGGCCGTGGCCGCGCCGAGGACCACGAGGTCAGGACCCGAGATCGCCAGGATGTCGCCGAAGAGGATGGCCGTGGCATCCGTCGCGAAGCTGGCCGAATGCGAGATCACGATCACGCCGAGCGCGAGCATCGCGACGAAGAGCAATCCGATGCTCGTGTCGTACGAGAGCCGTCCGCGGCGCTGCAGCGCGCCGATCCCCAGGCTCATCGCGACGGCGCTGAGCGTCGCACCGATCAGGACCGGGAACCCCAGCACGGTCGCAAGGGCGACGCCGGGGAGCATCCCGTGCCCGAGCGCTTCGCCGAGGAAGGCCATGCCGCGGATGACGACCCAGGTTCCGACCACGCCGCACAGGATCGCCACGAGCGAGCCGCCCACGAAGGCGCGCTGCACGAAGTCGAGAGCGAAGGGATCGGCGAGCCAGGTCACGAGGGACGACGGTACCCTTGTTGATAACGATTCTCAAACTCGCGGTAGGCTTGGAGCGATGACCACCACCATGGCCGCACCGATCGTGCAGCTCGACAGCGTCCACGTCGAACTCGGCGGGCACGAGGTGCTGTGCCACATCGACGCGATCATCGCGCGGGGCTCCCTGACGGCGGTCGCCGGCCCCAACGGCGCGGGAAAGTCGACGCTGCTCGAGGTGATCGCGGGAACGCGGAATCCGTCGTCGGGCGCGGTCCGCCTCGCCGCCGATTCGGTGAGCTTCGTTCCGCAGCGCGCAGCGGTGGCGGAGCTGCTGCCGGTCACGGTGCGCGACGTCATCACGGTCGGCGCGTGGGGGCGGCTCGGCGCATGGCGGCCGATGGATGCCATCGCCCGGCGTGCTGTCGACGGTGCCCTCGAGAGGCTCGCACTGACGGACGTGCAACGGCGGCCCTTCGCGGAGCTCTCGGGTGGGCAGCGTCAGCGCGCACTGCTCGCTCAGGGACTCGCCCGAGGTGCGGAACTGCTGCTGCTGGACGAACCCACGACCGCTCTCGACGCGGCGAGCGGGCGCCGCATCCGCGAAGCCATCGCCTCCGAGACCCGACGCGGTGCGGCCGTGGTCTGCGTGACGCACGACGAGGATCTCATCGCGGAAGCGGACCGCGTGATCCGTCTCGACGAGGGCAGAGTCGTCGACAGCGCGCCGGCCTGAGCCGAAACGACGACGCGCCCCGCAGTGCGGGGCGCGTGGTCACACGGTGGCGAGTGAGGGATTCGAACCCCCGAAGGCTACGCCGGCTGATTTACAGTCAGATCCCTTTGGCCGCTTGGGTAACTCGCCAAGTGCGCACCCGCCCGGCTTGTACAGTCGACCGGAGGCGCGATCCACCATCTTACGCTGTCGGCGGCGGTGCTCGAAATCGGCGCCACCGACCGCGCGATCAGGTGCCCAGGCGATCCAGATCCATGTTCGTCAGGGCGCTCGGGGTGCGCAGCAGCGCACCCTCGAAACGACAGGTCGCGGCGGCCACATCCATCGCGTTCTGCAGCACCTCCGCCCACTCGTCGGTCGTGACGGGCACGGTCTCGAGGATCGAAGCGACCGTCGCTGCGAACGCTGCGTCGCCGGCTCCCATCGTGTCGACGACGCGTCCGGGCAGGTTCGAGATCGGCCGGGTGACCACGATGTCGCCGGCCTCGATGGTGGCGCCCGCGGCGCCCTCCGTGGCCAGCACGGCCCGGGCGCCGAGATCGATGAGGCGTGCCCGCAGCGCGTCCAGGCGATCGCCGTACAGCAGGGCGGCGTCGTCGTCGCCGACCTTCACGAGCGCGGCCCGCGCTGCGAGCCGCTCGAAACCGCGCACGAAGTCGGACTTGTCGCGCAGCATTCCGGTCCGCGGGTTGGGGTCGACGGCGACGGACACTTCGGCTCGTCCCTCGCTCAGCGCAAGTGCCCCGGCATCGGCGATCACGGCGGCCAGATCGTCGATCTGCTCGGCGTCATCGAAGGCGAAGCAGCTCACGACCACGAGCGCAGCATCCGCCATCGCCTCCCGCTCGCGATCGCCGAACCGGATGCGCCGCTGCTGTGCCGCTTCGTTGAAGTCGTAGGTCGGCTCGCCACCGCCCGAGCGCGTGCTCACGGCGCGGGCGGTGCCCAGCAGCGACGGAGTCGCGAGAAGCTCCACGCCGAAGTCGGCGAGGTACCGCCGGATGCGCGAGGCGGGCTCGTCATCGCCCAGCATCGCCACCAGGGTCGCGGGCACGCCGAGACGTGCCAGACCGACCGCCACATTCAGCGCCGCTCCCCCGACGAACTCGCGCACGCCGTGCTCGTCACGCAGTTCGTCGATGAGGGCGTCCCCCACCACCACGACGCTCATCGGCGGACCGCCGCCGTCTCGGCCACGCGGCCGACGAACGCCTCGGTGCGACGCTTCGTACCGTCGATCTTGCGATCGACGCTCGCGCGCACCTCGTTGGGAGCGAGCGGAGCGGCGAGTCGCACGTTCTCGTGACAGGACAGGTCGGCGCACATGTAGGTGCCGACGCTGTCGCCGTGGGCCCCGGCATCCCCCGCCTTGCGGGCCGTGTACATGACCACCTGATCGGCGGGCTGCATTGTGTGGCACAGATCGCACATCGCCGCACGTGCCCGCGAGCTGCCCTCGGCGGCACGCAGCACGATGCCGGCGGGCTCGCCGTCGAGTTCGGCGATCAGGTACCCGCGGCCACGGCTGCGTGGATCGCGCCACGCCAGGAAGTCCAAGTGGTCCCAGTCGGTGAGGACGAAATCGGCGGGCAGCGCGACGACGCGGAGTTCGTCAGGTGAGGCGTTCACGAATGACGAACGCACCTCGTGTTCGGTCAGCGGGCGCATGGCACCTCCTCGCCGCCCCAGTCTACGAAGGTCGCGCCGATCCGGGGGCGGACACCTCGCTCTCGGGCCCGACGGCGGCCCGGTCGCGAATGAGGAAGCCGAACCCGAACGCGATGAAGAACATCAGCACGCCGTAGACCGCCGCGGGCAGGCTGAGCTCCACCGAGCCGAGCACGGTCTGGGCGATCACGATCGCCAGCGTGGCGTTGTGGATGCCGATCTCGAACGACGACGCGATCGCCTGGCGTTTGCCCACCTTGATCAGGCGCGGCACCACGTACCCGACCGTCAGACTGATGACACAGAACACGATCGTGATGAGCGACAGTCGCCCGAAGTTCTCGACGAGGAGAGCCCAGTTCTGTGCGACGGCGCCGACGATCACGATGACAAGGATGATGACGGATGCGATGCGCACCGGCTTGTCCATCGCCTTTGCGAAGCCAGGCCAGAAGCGGCGGACGATCATGCCGAGCGCCACCGGGAGAAGCACGATCGCGAACACCTCGAGCGCCTTCGACCACTGCAGCCCGAGCTGGTCGTCGAACGGGTTGAAGTACAGGATCGCGAGGTTCGTGATCACCGGCAGCGTGACGACAGCGATCACGGAGTTCACGGCGGTGAGCGAGATGTTGAGGGCCACGTCGCCCCGGAACAGGTGACTGTAGAGATTCGCCGTCGTGCCGCCGGGCGACGCGGCGAGCATCATCATGCCGACGGCCAGCACCGGCGGCAGCTGGAACGCCAGCACCAGCCCGAAGCAGACCGCCGGCAGCAAGATGAGCTGGCACAGCAGCGCGACGATCACCGCCTTCGGCTGCTTCAGGACACGGGCGAAATCGCCGACGGTGAGGCTCAGTCCGAGTCCGAACATGATGATGCCGAGGGCCACGGGAAGGCCGATGCTGGTCAACGCTGACATGGGACTCAGTGTGACGCATGGCGCGACCCCGTGTCACCCATTGAGGGGACGCGTCGCCCATTCGGTGGACACGTCCACCCAAATGGTGGACGACCGAGCCTCGATAGGGTGACGGGATGGTCGATGGAGCGGATGCCGCAGGCTGGTCGGAGGTCGCGGCAGGCTGGTCGGCGCTGTGGGGTTCGTTCGCGGCTCCCGCTCAGGACAAGCTCATCGCGCGGTGCGGCATCGGTTCGGGCACACGAGTGCTCGACGTCGGATGCGGGAGCGGCGAGTTCTTGGCGCGGCTGCGCGCAATCGGCGCCGAGCCCGTCGGCGCCGATCCAGCGCCGGCGATGGCGGCTGCGGCATCCGTCCACGCTCCCGTGGTCGAGGCCGACGCCGAGCACCTTCCTTTCGACGCCGGGCGCTTCGACGTCGTCACCGCCGTCAACGCGCTGCAGTTCGCCGACGACACGGTCGGCGCCCTACGAGAGTTCGCCCGCGTCGTGGTGCCCGGCGGGCGGATCGGCATCGCGAACTGGGCTGAGGCCGCCCGCAGCGACATCGACGTGATCGAACGCGCCGTCGCCGAGGCGCTCGATGAGGAGCAGCATCCGGACGGTCCCCTGCGCCCGGCGGGTGGCATCGAGGACACGATGATGGATGCCGGCCTCGAGGTGGTCGCGTCGGGCATCGTCGCGACCCCGTGGCGTGCGGGCGACGACACGACGCTCGTGCGCGGCATCCTGCTCGGCGAGGATGCCGCGACGCTCACTGAGCTGCACGGCGTGGTGGTGGCCGCGGCCGCGCCGTTCCGCGGAGCGGACGGCGGCTACGTGCTGCGCAACCACTTCCGCTGGGCGGTCGCCGTCACCGACTGACCGTGGCGGGTCATGCTCTCCAATCCAGACGCCGTGCAACCACATCCGCGGCCTCGGACGGGAAGTCACTCCAACCGGGTTCGAGGATCTCGCGCGTCAGCCGGTACAACTCGTACGCGGCTTCCTCGATGGGCAGCTCCAGCGCCGACGCGATGTGCGCTCCCCACCGCGGGAAGTCCTTCTCGAACCGCCGCATCGGGTCGATCGTGTCTCGGAGAGAGGTGGATGCCGTCGAGAACCGGGCGCGGATCGCCCGCACGAGCTGCTGCACGGCCCACTGCCGGATGAAGGCACTGCCGACGAGCCCTTCGCCCCGACGCACCCGCCCGACCCCGATGAGCAGCTTCACGAGGACGAGACGGACGTCGTTGGCGGGATCGAATCGGTCTGCCGCCTCTGCGCGGATGCGCGACTCGTCCACGAGCGCGGCCGTCGTGCCGGCGGCATCGTCCACCACCACGGTGGCGTCGCGTACCAGCGCCCCTGCGAGTTCTGCCGCGTCCGAGAGTGCGAACTCGAAGACGTGCCCGTCGTCGTAGATCGCGACGAAGCCGATCTCGCCCTCACGCGCTGTGAGGACCAGGCGGTGCTGGTCCGGCAGCCACGAGAGGTCGGGGCGGATCTCCGGGCCGCGCCCGACGTCGGTGAGCGCGAAGAAGTCGTGATCCGACCACTCGTCGCGTCGCTCGCGCCCTTCTTCGGACGCCGAGCCCAGCAAGACGAGACCGATGAGACCGTCGTGCTCGCGCACGCGTCCGACGAGGTCGGCGCTCAGTCGCGCGAACCGCTCGGGATCGGTCACGAGGCATCCGCGTTCGGGCTGACTCCTGCCGGCCACGCGGGAGTCGCGACACCCGCCAGGCGCCACACCGCGAAGACGGGCGCGTCGGCCGACAGCAGAACCGAGCCGTCGTCCGCGACGGCCAGGGTGGCGTCGCCGAACAGTGTCTCGGCCGCAGCAGCTCCCGGCAGCGACGCCGCCGGGATCTCGGCATCCACGTCGCCGGTCGCTGCGAGGACGAGAAGCGTCTCGTGGGCCGATTCACGCACGAACGCCACCGTTTCGTCGTCGACGTGCACCCAGCGCATGCCCCCGGTCGAAAGGACAGGGTGGGCGTGGCGCAAGGCGATGAGCTCTCGATACAATGCGAGGCGGTCGGCGGTTGCCGGCTCGTTCTCTGCACCCCACGGGATGGGTGTGCGACTGGCCTCGCCGTCGGCGCCGGTCAGGCCGAACTCGTCGCCCGCGAACACGACCGGCAGCCCGGGCATCGTCAGCATGAGTCCCACGGCGAGAGGAATCGTTCCCGGGGCGGCGTTCGTTGCGAAGCGTCCGGTGTCGTGGGTATCGAGGGGCTGCATGTTCGCGAGTCGCACGCGCCACGGGATGCCGGCCGTGAAGCGGACGACGGCGTCGACGAACTGCCGCGCGCTGTACCGGGGAATGCCGCCGATGGGCTGCCCGAAGAACCACGGCTCGGTCTGCTCCTCGCCCTCGGCGGTCAGATACGGTGCCCCCGTGGGTTCGCTGAGCCATCCCCACAGCGGCCTCGTGAACCCGGGGTAGGTCATCGCGCCGTGCCAGCCGTCGCCCTGCAGGTCGCTGGCCGCATCGTTGGTCGACTCGCCGAGGAGGATCGTGTCGGGGTTGATCTCGATCATCGTGCGCCGCAGCAGCTGGCGCACCTCGGCGTTGAGGTCCACATCGCCGAGCCGGCCGGTCATGTTGGCGACGTCGATGCGCCAGCCGTCGGCGTTGAAGGGCGGCTTCAGCCACTTCGCGACGACCGAGTCGGGACCGTCGATGAATCGCCGCCGCAGCTCATCGGATGCCCAGTTGAACTTGGGCAAGGTGGGCGTGCCGAGCCACGATATGTACTGGGTGTTCCCGGGGTCGGTGAAGTAGTAGAACTCCTCCTCGGGTGCACCAGGATGCCCGAGTGCACCCTGGAACCATTCGTGGCGATCGCCCGAATGGTTGCTGGTGAGGTCTCCGATGACACGGATGCCGCGAGAATGTGCCGCATCGATCAGGCGGATGTACGCCTCCTCCCCGCCGAGCAGTGGATCGACACTGTCGAAGCTCGACGCGTCGTAGCGGTGGTTCGAAGCGGCCGGGAAGATCGGCGTGAGGTAGAGCAGGTTGACACCCAGCGAGACCAGGTGGTCGAGCTTCTCGATGATGCCGTCGAGGTCGCCACCGTAGAACTGCTGCGAGCGCCCGGGCATGACGGGGTCGACCGGCTCGTCCCACGACGCCGCGATCGCCCACTCCGGCGTGGGGTGCGTGTCCGCCTGCGCCGAGCGCGCGAAGCGGTCGGGGAAGACTTGGTACATGACGGACTCGTTCAGCCAGCTCGGCGGGGCGGGGTTCGCCACAAGTGCGAAGTCCTCGGCGTCCAGCGTCTCGAGGCGATGAATGCCCGTCTGGTTCAACCATTCCACCGTGCCGTCCTCATGGACGAGGAGCCACCGATAGCCGTGACGAGGGTTGCGCACCGTCACCGGAGCCTGCCACCACTCCCAGCCGTCGGCGGTGCCGAGCGGGACGGCATCCGTCCACTCCGGCTCGTGGTCGGGATTCGAGCGCGTGCGAACGGCCGATAGCGGACCGTAGCCTTCGGGAACCCGCAGTCGGACGGTGACGACATCGCCTAGCGAAGGTGCGTGGTCCGAGACGTGGAGCGGTGAACCGTCGTGGTGGGGAAGGAGGGTCATGGCATGCCTTTCGGGACAGGCGGCAGCGCGCGCCGCCGGGTGCGACGTGGTTGCACGGCCACGGCCATGACAGAGCCCTCGAATTGTGGTGGAACCAGGATGCCGCGGCCCGCGGCATCCGTCTACTACTTCACGCTGCCCGCCGTCAGCCCGCCAACGATGTAGCGCTGCAACGCGAGGAACAACGCCACTGGCAGGATGGCCGCGAGGACGGCACCGGCGGCGAAGACACTCCAGTTCTTGGAGAACTCGTCTGAAATGAACCGGTAGAGCCCGACAGCCAGGGTCTGATTCTCGGGGTCGATGAGAATGACGCTGGCGAGCACGAACTCGCTCGACGTGCCGATAAAGGACAGTAGTCCGACAACAGCGAGGATCGGGGCGACCAGGCGCAGGATGATCGTGAAGAAGATGCGGGCATGACCCGCGCCATCGATCTTCGCCGCCTCGTCGATCGACGACGGCACTGTGTTGAAGAACCCGTACATGAGGTATGTGTTCACGCCGAGCGCACCGCCGAGGTAGACCATGATGAGGCCGACGCGGCTGTTGAGCCCGAGCGCGGGGAAGATGTCGCCGATAGCGACCATGAGCAGGAAGATGGCGACCATCGCGAGCATCTGCGGGAACATCTGCACCACGAGAAGCGTCGTCAACCCGAACCGGCGACCGGTGAAGCGCATGCGAGAGAACGCGTATGCGGCGAGCGCGCCGAGCAGCACGGTGCCGGCTGCTGTCACCAGCCCGATTATCAGTGTGTTGACGAACCACGCCCCGTAAGGCTGGTTGGGCATCTGGAACAGCGCGGCGTAGCTCGAGAAGTCCAGGTTGGAGAACAGTCCGTTGGCCGTCAGCAGGGTGCCGCCGGGGTTCAGCGATGCAGAGAACACGTAGAGCAGAGGGAAGAGCGCGAAGATCGCGACGCCGACGCCGACGAGGTGCCGCCAGCCGGTCTCGCGGAAGTAGCGCTTGAAGGAACGGCGCGGCTCTTCGCCGGTACCGCGGGTGCCAGCGGTGACCACGACGGAAGTGCTCGGGCGAATGTCGTCCTTCGCGACGCTGTCGAGAAGCTCGCGGGCCGCCGGAGCGCCAGGCTGCAGATTGCTCATGTCAGTTCAGCTCCTCGAGTGACTTGGTCCGGCGGAAGGCGATCACCGAGATCGTGCCGACGAGCACGAAGATGATGATCGAGAAGGCGCTTGCCAGTCCGTAGTCCGACCTCGACCCGACGAAGGCGACCTTGTAGACCATCGTGATCAGGATGTCGGTCGCGCCCACGTTGACATCTGCCGTGACATCGCGCGGACCCCCACCGGTGAGCATGTAGATCAGGCTGAAGTTGTTGAAGTTGTAGGCGAACGACGCGATGAGAAGCGGCGCGACGGCGACGAACAGCAGCGGCAGTTTGATACTGCGGAACACCTGCCACGCGGTGGCGCCGTCGACGCGAGCCGCTTCTTGAAGGTCGTCCGGAATCGCCTGCAGCGCTCCGGTGCAGATCAGGAACATGTATGGGAACCCCAACCACAGGTTCACCAAGATGATGCTGAACTTGGCCAGCCACTCGTTCGTGAGCCATGGCACGTCGGCACCGCCCAGGAGGACGACATTCAAGAAGCCGAACTCCTGATTCATCATGCCGGCCCACACCAGCGCTGACAGGAAGCCGGGGAACGCGTACGGCAGGATCATGATGAGCCGGTAGTACTTCCGGGACTTCATGCGCGGATCATTGAAGACGATCGCGAGAAAAAGGCCCAGCACGAAGGTGGTCGCCACGGAGAGAAAGGCGAACACGAAGGTCCAGATGAGCACCGTGAAGAACGGCCCCCGAATGGACTCCTCGGTGAAAGCGCGCGCGAAGTTGTCGCCCCCGACCCAGATCTGCCAGCCGGGGAGCATCTCGGTGCCGTCCTCGGCGGTGAAGGCACCGGTGCCGATGTCGCTGTAGACGACGCCGGTGCGGGTGTCGGTCATGGTGTCGGCGGCCTCGTCGTAGACGAGGTTCGACACGTAGACGTACGCCACCGATCCGTCGGGGGTTCGCAGTGCACCGTCGTTCGGGTCGTCGCTCAGCGGCACCGACATGTCGGCGATGACACCCTGGTTGGCGACGATCTGCGCGAACGCGAGGGTGTTGTAGCCGGGAACCGAGACGGCCTTGCTGCCATCGATCTCGGCGTTGTCCACCGGTTCGAGCGGCCGCTCGTCGCCGCCCAGCCACACGTCGCCGTCGGGATCGGTGACGAGGAACGAGAACTCGCCGAGCTGCTCGACCACAGTGAGCTCGTACGCGGGCGAATCCTCGACGCGCTCCTGCGCCGAGAGCATGAGCGCGTTGATCGCGCTCTCCTTGGTGCTGTTGTGACCGGTGCCGTAATTGGTGAACGCGATGTAGCCGGTGTAGCCGGCGGCGAAGATCTGGAAGACGAAGAGGAAGATCAGACCGGGGATCAGGTACTTCGCCGGAAGATGCCCGCGACTGAAGTAGATCCAGTTCGCGAAGGCGGTGACGCCGAACACGATGGCGGCGGGCACCCACTGCTCGCTCTGGACGAGAACGAGGATGGAGTACACCGCGAGCGCGTCGATCAGGCCGAGCGCGATGATCTTGATCAGCACGACCTTCCAGCCGCCTCCCGCAGCATCGGCGAGTCGTGCGGCGCGCGCCGCGCGCGGAGTCGGTCTGGGGTCGAGCGCGGCCTCGCGGTCGTCCATGGTCGGCGTCGTCATCGGCTTCGCTCCGGTTGCGTCATTGGGGTCGCATCGAATGGCGAGCGGCGAGCGGAGCGACATCCACCGGATGCCGCTCCGCACCGCCCCTGGGTGTTACTGGATCTCGGCCTGGATGTCGGCCGCCATCTTGTTCCACAGCTCAACCGGGTCCCCGCCCTGGCCGTTGATGATCGCGGCTTCGGTGACGCCCCAGAACTGCCACACAGCGCCCATCTCGGGGATGCTCGGCATCGGGACGGCGTTGGCGCCGACCTCACCGAAACCTGCCGTGATCGGGTCGGCCGCGACGGCGGCATCGAACGCCGCAGTCAGCGCCGGAGCCCGGCCGCCGACCTCGTACAGCGCGGTCTGCACCTCTTCGCTGCCGATGTAGTTGATGAGGAACTCGTTCGCCGCGAGGCGGTTCTCGCTCTCGGAGCTCAGGAAGAAGCCCTGCACGCCCGCGAAGGGCTGAGCCTCGCCACCGCCGGCCGACGGGATCGGGTCGACGGCGATGTTGATGCCGGCATCCACGGCCGCCGGGACGTTCCACGGGCCGGTCAGGTAGAACGGCGACGCGCCGCTGGTGAAGTTCTCGGTCGCGAGCTCACCGGTGATGTTGGTGTTGAAGACACCGGTTCCCGTCGCGCCCTGCGACGCGAGCCACGTGGCGAACGCCTGGCCACCCTCGTTGCCGATCTGGAGGTCGTCGGCGTTGTAGCTGCCGTCGTCGTTGGTACCGAAGACCGGGGCGCCGAAGGACGTCTGGAAGGGGTAGAGGTGATACGGGTCTGCCGCCTCGGGGTCCAGGCCCACGAGGAAGGGGTACTCGGTTCCGGCAGCCTGCCCCTTGGCGATCATGTCGTCGTAGCTGGTCGGCGCCTCGGGAACGAGGTCGGTGTTGCGCAGCAGCGCGATGTTCTCGATCGCGTACGGAACGCCGTAGGTCTGACCCTCATAGCTCCACGCGTCGATGGCGACTTCCTCGAAGTCGCCCGCCGCGTCGCCGAGCTCGACCGGCGCCACCACGCCGTTGGTGACGAGCACGCCGAGCCAGTCGTGTGCGCCGACCGCGATGTCAGGACCTTCCCCGGTCGGCACCTGCTGCACGAACTGGTCGCGGATGTCGCCGAACTCCTTCTGAACGAGCTCGACCTCGACGCCGCTATCGGCCGTGAAGTCGGCCGCGGCCTCTTCCAGCACGCCAGCACGGTCAGCGTCGACCCATACGGTGATCGACCCGGCCGATTCGGCGGCGTCGCCGCCGTTGTCGGCATCGCCTCCGCCTCCCGCGCAGCCGACGAGCGTCAGGGATGAAACGGCGGCCATCGCGCCGAAGGCGACGATGCTCCTCTTGTTCACCTTCATTGGTGTGTGCCTCTCTTGAGTGCGGGTGTCTCGCGACCTTCGACCGGAACCGGGAAGTTCGCTCGGCGCTCACAGAACTGCAAGCGCTTACATTCTTACTCATCGAGTGTTGTAATGGCAATACGGCTTGATGATCGATATGCGGCTGTGACCATCGTGCATCGATCTGGAATCGCTTGCACCACGATCAGCGAGCACGAGGGAGAACGGCACCCTCGTCGCCTGCCCGAGGCGCCCACACGTCGATAGACTGCCGCGCATGGCAGATTCCTCCTTCGACATCGTCAGCAAGGTCGACCACCAGGAGGCCGACAACGCGCTCAACCAGGCCCGCAAGGAGGTCGAGCAACGTTACGACTTCAAGGGCACCGACTCATCGATCGAGTGGAGCGGCGAGGCGATCCTCATCAAGGCAAACTCCGAAGAGCGCGCGAAGGCCGTGCTGGACGTGTTCCAGAGCAAGCTCATCAAGCGCGGTATCTCGCTCAAGAGCCTCGAGTCAGGCGACCCCGTGGCCAGCGGCAAGGAGTACCGCATCACCTCGACGCTCAAGGACGGCATCTCGTCCGAGAACGCGAAGAAGATCAGCAAGCTCATCCGCGACGAGGGGCCCAAGTCGGTGAAGTCGCAGATCCAGGGCGACGAGCTGCGCGTGCAGTCGAAGTCGCGCGACGATCTGCAGGAGGTTCAGCGGATGCTCAAGGCCGCCGACCTCGACGTCGACCTCCAGTTCATCAACTACCGCTGACGAGGCGACGGCGAGCCCCTGCGGTGGCCGCTCGTCCAGGTGTCACTCGATCTGCTCCCACGGCCCGTTGGGATCGCCCGGCGCCTGGTTCCTCGTCCACCACTTCGCCTCGTAGCGGTGGCCCTCGTTTTCCACGACGTCACCGGCGACGAAGATCCTGGAGGGTCGCCACAAGTCAGTGCCGTCCGCCGAGATCGCGATCTCCTGCCACGGGCCGTACGGGTCGCCCGGTTCCTGGTTCTGCGTCCGCCAGGACGCGAACCACGACGATCCGCCGTGGGTGACCAGGTCGCCCTCCTGGTACACGGTGGCAGCGTCCCAATGCGGCGGCGGCGGCACGGCGGCGATGGGCTCGCTGCCGCACGACCGCGCGACCGTCAGGTTCTCGAATTCCGCGTCCGTCGAGGCATAGAGCCCGACGCCCCCGCTGCGCACGACGGTATCGCGCCCCTCCAGGATCTGCTCGCCGTTCAGCGTCACCGTGACGAGGTCCCCGTGGACCGCCGCACCCAGGCGGACAGGCCCCGTGAGCCGGTCGCTGAGCGAGGTGGTCGCCACGGTGACCGGTCCCGACCGATGCGCCTCGCGGATGATGCTCGCGTACTGGCTTCCCTGGCTCGTCCGGCCGACGTGGATGCGATACCCGTAGGCGTCCGTGGTGTCGCGCAGCGAGACGCCCGCGGTGCCGATGCCAGAGAGCGTGAGCTCGGTCTCGACGACGAAGTCGCATGCCTCCGAGAACCGCTCCGGCAGCGTCGACGCGGCGAGGACGTGCGCTCGGCCGTCGACCGGTGACAGGGTGAGCCGGCCGTTGCCGACGGAGACCTCGCCTCCGATCCCCCGCCAGTTCGACTGGTCGAGCGCCTCCGAGATCGAGACGTTGTCGAAGATCGCGGCCCGCCCGTTCGCCGAGAGGGCGGCTCCGCCGTTCGGGAGCTGGGTGTCGTTCGCCGACACGGACACGTCACCGACGGCGGCCGACACGTGGCGCCCAACAGCGGACACCGTCAGCGTGTACGGCGCACCGGCGGCGAGCGGCAGGTCGGCCTCCTTGAGCAGGGTGGTCGTCCCGTTGTAGACCTTGACGAGCCGCAGCTTCGAACCTGTCGCCGTCGGCACGACGTCAGCGCGGTAGTGGTTGAGCGGCGACTGGTAGCGGAACGCCAGGCCGGTTCGACCGGCGGACTGGTCGGCCGGCCACGGCACGATGTCGGCCGACATACTCACGTCGTTCGGGACGTCCTGCTGCACCGCAAGCGCCTCGGTGTCCGCGGTCGCGGTCTGTGCGAGGTGACCATTCGACGGCTCACCGCCGAGCTCCCACGTGCCCTGGAGCGGCACCCAGCCCTCGAGCCCGTTCTCGAAGCCGTAGACCGCGCGATCCAGGGTCGCGTCGTCGAAGTGCTCGTCGAGCACCGGCATGGTGGCGAACGTGGGCTCGAGCGTCACGGTGACGAGATCGCCCGCGCGGGTGAACGCGGTCGGCATGTTGTTCACGGTCACCAGCTCTGCGGCCGGCGCCGCAAACGTGAGGGTCCCGGTGAAGGAGTCTCCAAGCGACACGCTGGCGGCCGTGCCGTGCAGCTCCACGCTGACGTCGGACACGACCCCGGACGCGTCGACGACGATCTGCCCGTCATCGACCAACGACGTCCCTCGGGTGAGCGCGTACCGCGTGAGCGCACCGTTCCCGGCACGCTCGAGATACGCGGTCTCAGCGTCGGTCGTGGCCGCCCCGAACTCCCGGGATGACGGCGTCTGCTCGCGCGAGAGGTAGAACCGGCCGGTACCGTCCGGCAGAGCGATCTCGAGCGCGGTCGCCACGGAGTGCTCCACGCCGGGCAGAGCGATGCGCGTCGCCGTCACGGACGGGGCCGCGCCGGCCGGTCCCGGGAACAGGACGGTGTCCAGGCCGGTAGAGCCGGTGTCGGACCAGTCATACGACAGGTACTCGACGTCCGTGAGGATGTCTTCGCCCACGCGCACGGCGCCGTTGTCGTGCACGCTCGGCGAGACGTCGAGATCGGATGCGGGCACAGGGACGATCTGCACGCCCGAGACCGGAGCGGCGCCGGCCACGCTGTCGAATCCAACGGTGGCGACCTTCGTGGCCGGGTCGACGACGACGGGATCACCCGGGAAGTGCCAGAGTTGCCGGTAGTCGTGCGCGGCGGTGTCGCCGGTGAGATCATCGGAGACCACCCAGAACCCCGGCTTGACGAAGTAGACGACCCGATCGTGGGCGACCGGCTGGTAGCCCATCGCCTGGCCGCGGTAGATGTCGAGGCCCGCGTTCGACCGCCAGAGCGACATCGCGCGGGTGACTCCCGCGGCCTGCGGCTCGCGGTCCACCTCGATGGTGTTGTGCGCCTCGGTCGTGCGGCGCATCCAGTCGTTCGTCGGGGTCGCGCTGTAATCGGCCGCCCCGGGGTCGACGATCAGCGGACGCCCGTACGCCGCCATGACGATGCTGAGGTCGTCCGGATGCCGGTGCGAGGCCGTGTAACTGCTGTTGTGGTTGTTGATCAGCAGGTAGCGCGCATCGGCGTCCCACCCCGAGCGTTGCACCGCGAAGCTGATGGGGTAGAGCGTCGACCCCAGAGTCGGCGTGGTCCCCTGGGTCCGGCCGGAGGCGACCCACGTGAAGTCGGACCAGGCGTTGCGCGCACCGGCCGCGCGGATGGTGCTGGCGCCGGCGTCGACATTCGGGGTGTCTCCGATCAGCGCGGCGTTGAGGTCCGGCTGCCGGGTCGCGAACAGCACGTCCGCGATCCAGTCGGCAGCCTGGATGAGAGTCGGGGGAAGCTCCCGCCCGTTGGCGTCGGCGATTCTGATCATGTAGTTGATGAGGTCCGCCACATAGGCCTGGTAGTTGAACGTCGGCTCGCGGTAGACGCCGTCGCCCTGGAGGAAGACACGCAGGAACCGCTCGACCGCTCGCGCCGCGAACGTCTCCCAGCCGAGGGCGCCCTTGAACTCGGGCAGGTACACCCCGGCGGCGTACATCGACCGCGCCATCGACACGTACCAGTTGTTCCCGACGTGCGTCTGCAGCACCGACGCGAGGAAATCGCTTGTCGCATGCACCGCCGACAGGTAGGCGACGAGATCGGACGCGGCGATGCTCGGCTCCACCCGGAACACGGAGAACGAGCTGACGAGCTGACCGAGCCGCTTGGCGGCCGCCAGGTTGCGGGTCTTGGGCCAGCTCTGGTTGTCCGCGACGAAGTCGAGGGAAATGTCCATCCACGCCGCCGCGTACGCCGCACGCTTGTCGGGGTCGCTCTCCTGCAAGTAGGCGCTCGCCAGCTTGGGCATGAACGTCAAGTCGCTCATCAGGGTCTGCGCGCTCCCGGGGATCTCGTCCGTCCCACCCCACAGGTCCGCCCAGTCGACGTCGATCCTTTGCTCGGAAGCGTTGTAGAAGTCGCGAGTCTCGTCGCCGAACCGGAAGATGCCCGCCGCGAGCTCGTCGGCGGTGGCGTCGCCCCCGCCGCCCGCCGGTGAGGGGTACTCGACGCCCGTCCGCGTCGCGTAGTACTCCTTCAGCGCTTCGGCAGCGCCCACGTCGTCGCCGGCTGCTAACTCCGCTGCGACGCCGGCGAGCTCCGGACGCGTCAGGTCGAGGAGCTGGCCGAGGTCCGACACGTCCGAAGCGACGGCCGAAGCGGCGGCCGGCACCGGCGATACGCCGGTCAACGCGAGGGCCAGCGTGATGGCTGCAGCCACGACGGCCTGCGCACGACGGCGTCCGCTCAATCGGTGTGAAAGGCGCTCTTGCATATCCGTGACTCCTCTGTCAGTCGGCTGCCGCGGGCCTCGGGCGCACGCGCCGTCACCTCAGCTGCGAGTTAGCGTAGATCGTGACGTATCGTCACGTCAAGCCTCACCAGTACCTCTGCCAGTCGGGACGGGTGCGGCGCACGAGGGCTTCCATGTAGAAGTAGTCACCCCACAGGGTGCCCTCGTCGACGCCGGTGCGCGTCGGCAGGTTGTACACGCCGTGCAACAGAAGCGCCTCCGCGTCCTCCGGGTTCGCGGGGCGCGCTCGGGCGATCAACGCATCCAGCAGCGCGTCACCCTCGCGGCGCGCCCGCGCGGCGCGGGCGCGATCCGGATCGCATGCGGCGAGCTCATAGAGACCGCACGCCGCGATCGCGGCGGCCGAGCTGTCTCGGGGAGCGTCACTGCCGTCGGAGTACACCAGGTCCCAGTACGGGATGAGGTCGGCGGGCACGTGGCGCAGGAGGTAGTCGGCACACCGCCACGCAGCATCCAGCAGCGTATCGTCGCCCGTCGCGCCATAGTTCAGCGCGAAGCCGAGGACGCCCCACGCCTGGCCGCGCGCCCAGCACGAGTCGTCGGATGCGCCCTGCTCGGTCGCACCGCGCAGCGGCCGGCCCGTCTCGGCATCCCAATAGAACGTATGGAAGGTCGAGTCGTCATCGCGCAGGATGTGCGCGCACAGCTGGGCCGTGTGCCGGCGGACAGCGTCGGCGAAGCGCGGATCCCCCGTCTGATCGCCCGCCCATGTCAGCAGCGGCATGTTCATCAGACTGTCGATGATGGTACGGCCTCGCTGCTGCAGATCCGAGAGATCCCCCCACGCCTGGATGATCCCGGCCGGCTCGAGGAAGCGCGTCATGAGTCGCTCCGCGGCCCCGATTCCGACCGCGTGCCACCGCTCGTCGGCCGTCCTGCGCCACGGCGCGACCGCCGCCAGCGTGTACAAGAATCCGAGATCGTGGGTGTCGAGATCCTCGTCGGCGCGCAGACGACGCTCGAAATCGGCCGCGTGGCGCAGCGCCTGTTCGCGAAACCCCTCGTCTCCCGTCAGATCGTAGGCGAGCCACTGCATCCCGGGCACGAAGCTCGTCGTCCATCCGCGGTTCTGCCCCTTGGCGAACGGCCCGTACGCGGGACGCAGCGGATACCGATCCTGCCGCGTCGTGTCGTCGACGTAAGCATCGCCGAAGCGATCGATATTGCGGCGCACCACCACGATCGCATCCGCCACCGCATCGGCGACGAGCGACTCGAACGCGGTCGAGGTCATCTCGTTGGTCATGAAGGTCCTCTCAGCCCGCGCGGTTCGGAACGGATCGATCGTGACGAGCGAGGCGGTTCTCTGCCGGCGATTGACGTATCGTTACGTCAAGAGAAGCAGAGGGCACCACCCGAGTCAAGGGATGAACGGTTCCGCTCTTCGCTGGGTGCGAACCCCGGCGCACTGCCCAGCAAGCGCGCGGATCGTCAGCGGATGGGAGGCCGGACGCTCTCGCGCGGAATCACGTAGGGTGGCGGCTCGGAGATGACTCCACCTCTGGGGGCTTCTCCCGATAGCAGGGCCGACACTTGCTGTACTGCCCGGATCCCCAGCACCCGCATCGGCAAGTGCACTGTCGTCAGCCGCGGCCGAACCAGCTCAGCGATCTCAGCATCGTGAATTCCAACCACCGAGAGTTCGCGGGGAACCTCGATTCCTGCATCGGCGGCCGCTGCCAGCAGTCCCAGGGCCGAGACGACGTTGTTCACCACGACGGCCGTCGGCATCGCATGACCGGATTGAAGCATCGCCAGGCCCGCCGCTCCGGCCTGGGCGCCGTATCCGGTGAACAGAGGGGGACGAGGGGCAAGCCCCGCGCGCGTCAACGCGCTGACGTACCCGTCGTGCCGTGGGTTCACGGGATGGATCTCGTGACCACCGACGAACGCGATGTTCGCGTGTCCCGCCTCGATGAGATGCTCAGTGGCCACTCGTCCGGCCGCGGCCTCGTCCGCAGAGACCCACGCGCCGTTGTGGTGTGACTGGTACTCCACGAGCACGACCGGTGTCGGGTGTGAACGGAGCGCAGCCATCACCTCCTCATCGAGCAATTCGCCTGTCCGCAGCACGATCGCATCGACGGAGCCCTGACCCAGCAGCCGTGCGAGGAAATGGCTGCCGGAGTTCATCCACATCGTGTCGCCCAGCATGATGGCCCATCCACGTTCCTCGGCGGCCTCGTAGATCCCCTCCAGCAATTCCTTGTACACCGGATTCTCGAGGTTCTCCACGACGACGGCGATAGTCCCGGCGTGCCGACGACGCAATGCACGGGCGGCATCGTTGGGTACATATGCCAACTCGGCAATCGCTGCTTCGACGCGGGTACGAGTGTCGTCACTCATTCGGGTGTGAGTGGTTCCGTTGATCACCGCAGAGACCGTGGATACAGAAACCCCGGCTAGACGGGCAATGTCCTTCTGCGTCGCCATCTGGCTCACTCTAGTGGCGATGGGAAGGCACCTGTAGCAAGGACGGGCTACTTCAGACCGGTGGTGGCGATCCCGCGGACGAGGAAGCGCTGGCCCAGAAGGAACATCACGAAGAGAGGGATGAGCGAGACGATCGACATCGCGAACATCGCACCCCACGAGGACTCGCCTGTTGAGTCGAGGAAGGCTCGCAGAGCGATGGGGACGGTGTAGAGGTCCGGGTCGGTGAGAAAGATCAGCTGCGAGAAGAAGTCGTTCCACGTCCAGATGAACGTGAAGATCGCCGTTGTCGCGAGCGCAGGGGCTGCCAGCGGAAGCATGATTCCGACGAAGATCCGCGCATGGCCGGCGCCATCGATACGGGCAGCCTCGTCAAGCTCCCTGGGGACGCCGCGGAAGAACTGGACCATCAGGAAGATGAAGAAGGAGTCGGTGGCCAGCAGTTTCGGAACGATGAGCGGCAAGAAGGTGTTGAGCCACCCGATCTGAGAGAAGAGCACGTACTGGGGGACGATGATCACGTGGATCGGCAGCATGATCGAGATCAGCATCATCGCGAACCACAGCCGCCGGAGCCGGAAGTTCAGCCTCGCGAAGGCATAGGCCGCCAACGAGCAGGACACCAGGTTGCCCACGATCGAGCCAGCCACCACGAGGAAGGAATTCAGCAGGTAGTGGCTGAACGGGTGACTCAGGGCGTTCCAGCCCTGGGCGTAGTTGTCCGTCGTGAAATCGGTGGGAATCAGACCGGGCTCGCTGAAGATGAGTGCGTCGGGCTTGAACGATGAGGCCAGCATCCAAAGCAGCGGGTAGATCATCAAGAGGCCAACCGCGATGAGGACGGCATGCTTCGTCAGCGTCCGCAACCGTACCCACGGCAGCCGAACGCGGCGACGGCGCGGGGGCCTGGTGGAAGGGCTCACGTTTGCAGGGGAATCGGTGACGGCTGCAGGTGACATGAGTTCAGTCATCGTGGAAGACCCAATACTTTGAGGCGAAGAAGTTGAGTGCGGTCATGGCTCCGATGATGACAACCAAGAGCCACGCCATCGCCGAGGCATAGCCCATATTGAAGTTGGCGAAACCCTGAAGGTAGAGATACAGCGTGTAGAACAGGGTCGAATCAACCGGTCCGCCGGTTCCCCCAGAGACGATGAACGCCTGGGTGAACGACTGGAAGGCATTGATGGTCTGAAGAACGAGGTTGAAGAACACCACCGGAGTCAGCATCGGGAAGGTGATGCTCGTGAACTGACGGAGCTTCGACGCACCGTCGAGGCTCGCCGCCTCGTAGTACATCTCTGGAATCTGGCGAAGTCCGGCGAGGAAGATCACCATTGGCGAGCCGAACGTCCAGACGTTCAAGACCATGAGCGTGCCAAGCGCGTACTGGGGGTCGGACACCCAGCCGTGCGTGCCGATCTGTATCAGCGGCTGGATGCCGTTGAACCACTCGATGGCTTGATTGAGCACGCCGTCGGTGCCGAACAGCTGCCGCCACAGGATCGCAATCGCCACGGAGGCGCCGAGCAGCGATGGCAGGTAGAAGACCGAACGATAGAACGGCAGGCCGCGCACGCCCTTGTCCAGCACCATCGCGAGGCCGAGCGCAGCTGCGAGTTGCAATGGCACCGAGACGAACACATAGGTGAAGGTGACCTGAAGCGACTGTGCCAGCCGCGGATCCTGGAACAGACGCGTGTAGTTCTCGAGCCCGATGAATTCCGGATCCCGGAACAGGTCGTAGTTCGTGAACGACAGGTACAGCGATGCCAGCAACGGGCCCACGACGATCAGCGCCAGACCGATGAACCATGGCAAGAGGAACACGGCCGCCGCCTTGCCGTCTCCTCGCGCCGGGCGCGCCTTGGTAGCCGTCGTGGCTCCCTTGCGGAGCTTGGAAAACTCACGTAGGACTGCCATGGCGCACCCCCTTCCTCGTGGCGTCGAACATCGCTATTGCACGTGGGCCCCGGATTGCTGCAACGGATGAATCACGGGATCGCATGCGTCAACGTGCGTCGGAGACGCTCTGGTCAAGCTCGGCCGTGAACTGCTCGGCAGCCTCGGCAGGCGAGATCCGATCGAAGAGCATGTCCTCGGCGTAGCGCCGTAGCATCTGCTCGGCTGTATCGGCGCCAGGCGGGGGTGCCATCGGCGCAGCCTCAGGTGCGTTCTCCTCGACGATGGCCACGAAGTCCGCCATCATCTGCTGCTCGGGAGAGAGGTTGGGCCTGATGTGCTCCACGACCTCCTGGTTCGCGGGAAGGCCACGCTCGGCCTGAAGGATGTCAGCGGCATCCAGGTTGCTTTGAAGGCAGTTCAGCAAACGCGCCGCCTCCACCGGGTGCTCAGAATCGGAGGTGATCGCCCAGCTCATCGAACGGAAGGTCTGGCCCGTGTCGCCCTCTTCGTGGACCGGCAACTGCAGCAACTCGAATTCTGAACCAGTGGCGGCGAGAGCGGTGATCTCGTTGATCGGACGCACCGCCATCAATGCCTTGCCGGTACCGATCATCGTCTGCTCGACACCGCCACCCTGGTGCTCGATCGATACCGACGCAGGTGCCGACCCCTCGGCGTTCTGCAGGTCGTAGCCGTACTCCAGGAACGAGGAGATGACCTCGGTGTCGACTCCCACTCCGGTTTCACTGAAAAGGCCGTCCGGGTGCCCGAGCTGTCGCGCCCAGATGCCCAGCAGGCGGATGTCCTCGCTCGGCTGCTGCAGCCCCCAGATCGCGCCATCGGATGCTTCGTAGACACTGCTGGCGTAGTCGAACAAGTCGTCCCATGTCCAGTTCTCGTCATCCGGGCGCTCGAGACCGTACTGCTCCATGAGCGTGACATTGAGCAGGATGCCGGAGGCGTTGACCGTGATCGGAACCGCGTAGTTCTTACCATCGACCGCGTCCTGGTTCAGCACGCCGGGTGCGATGGCCGAGGTGTCGATGTGTTCCTCGACGGTGGCGATATCCACCAGTCCACCGCGCTGGCCATAGGAGGTGACGTGTCCACTGGTCACTTGAATGATGTCGGGCGCATCACCGGCGGCGAACTGGGTGGCAAGCCGGTCGTCATAGCCCTGGCTGGTGAACTCCGCCGACGTGGTGACATTGCCGAGGGCTTCTTCACACACCTTCAGGGCGGCTTGAGTCTGCTCATGGCGACCTTCCGCACCCCACCAGGCAACGCGGATCTCTACGGGTCCCGACGCGGCCGTCTCTTCGCCCTGGGCCTGGTTGTCCGCCTGGCCGCACGCTGCGAGGGTCAGCAGCACTGCTGAACTCGCGGCGACAACCGTCATGCCACGGCGTAGACGCTGTGTCCCGCGCGGCCTCAATGGATTTCTCATCGTGTTCCTCCAGTTAGTTCGCCGACGATTGCCGACTCAAAGGATGAGGCCGGTTCGCCGGACAGGATTGTCTTGGCCATCTGCCGAAGTCGACTGCGAGCAACGGCATTCACCCTCGCGGAGGTGTCACTCCACCGCTGCGGGTCGTCGATGATGCTGACGACGGTCTCTTCCGCCGCCGCCTCGGCACCGGGACCTACTTCGATGAGCATGTCCGAGCCGCCGAGGTCGTCATACATGCGCCCTTTCACCGTTTCGGTCGGCTGGCGCAGGTACACGGTCGGTACTGCATGTGCCGACGCGATGATCGGCGAATGACATTCCATGCTGATCACGGCGCGACTGATGGAATAGACGGCGCTCGCCTCCGCCAGGGACCAGAATCGGTCCAGGATTCTCACGCGAGGTGCGACATCCGCGGGCAGCAGGGGAAGGAGATGACTGCGCGAATAGGCGGGTACGTAGGACATCTCCGGAACGACGACGGCCATCGAGTCGGTACGACGAACCCAGGTCACGATCGCCGCAACGAGGGCACCCAAGTCGGCCTGAGACGTCGCGCCGTTGATCGCATCCCTGCGCAGGCTCTCCGGCGTGGCCGGCTCGCCGCGCATCTGAGCGTACGGCGCGTATCGCAGCCTCGGCACGAAGCATGCGAAGTCGTCATCGCCCAGACCCAGTTCTTCGCGGAATACGTCGATTGTGCTGCGATCGGCATAGTCGTACGCGAAGGTGCAGTCGGGACCGAACTCCAGCGTCTGGGCCTGAACCCGCTGACCGCGCAGGTAGGCCAGCGAAATCGAATCTCTCGCGAAGATGAACTCGGCAGAATCGAGAGGTTCCCGCCCGTCCTCGTCGAGGAAGCCTTCGGGAAGGTGCTCGGCCATCGCCTCCAGCTCTGTCAGCGTGCCCCAGGTCGGGGGACAGACCGGGTCGACGGTCACGCCGGCGTATCCGTGCGGCCTTCCCGAGCTGCGCGACCAGTGCGCGAACTCGGCTTGGCGATTCTCCACATCAGCCGCCGAACCGTGAACGAGCACGTCGGCCGAGTTCCACGCCCTCTTGAGTTCAGGTGTGGTGAGCTCGCCGCTGCTGGTGCATTCTCCGCGGACGATCCCTACGTGAGGGAACGCGCGGCGCACCAGCGCTTCTTCTCTCTCCCCCAGCGCAACCGGCCACAACGTGATCTCGGCATCCGGATCCAGCTCGAGCAATGCCGCCATCGCTCCGGGTGAGTGAGCGACATCGCCGATGTTCACATCCTGCCAAGACGAACGCAGGAGCACCCTCCGCGACTTCGGCGAACCCATGCGCACTCTCCTTGCGGCCTCACTGCCAGACGATCCGAAAGACCGGATTGACGTATCGTTGCGTCACGCTACCACCGTCGTCAGGTGCAGTCAACATTGCGCCATCGGAGCCCTTGACGGACGCGGTCCGCGGGGCGGCTTTCCGCTGGTCCCGGTCACCGCACCGATCACGAGATCGCCACGACGCGACTCGTCAATTGCCGCTGGCACCCGTGTCTCTCAGCCGAGGGTGTCGCCGACCCGGGTGACGACCACCCGCCACGACTCCATCGCGGGGGTCCACGATGCTCTTATGGCGCCCCGTGCGTGTGCATGCGCTCGCCCGACGCGCTGAAGATGCTCAGGACCTCGGCCGGGCCGTCCCCTGTGGCACTGAGGCTGTGCGGCATCCGCGTGTCGAACTCGGCCGCCTCGCCCCGCTCGATGATGTGCTCGTGATCATTGAGCGCCAGGCGCAGCCGACCACTCAGGACGTACAGCCACTCGTACCCGTCATGCACGCGCGGGGCCGGCGCCGCCTCGGTCGCGGGATAGGTCACCTTGTAGGTCTGGACGGGCGAGTGCTCCAGCGTCAGCGGCGCGATGACCATTCCGTCGCGGCGCTCGACGGTGCGGCGCACCCGCGGATCGATCGGCGTCACCGGGAGGAGATCGTCCAGGCGGATGCCGAGCTGCCGGGTCAGCGGCAGCAGGAGAGGCAGCGACGCCTGGCGCTTGCCGGACTCCAGGCGCGACAGCGTGCTGACGGACATGCCCGCTCGGGTGGCAAGGTCTTCGAGAGTCCAGCCGTGCTCGCGGCGTGCTGCCCGCAGGCGCGGCCCGATTTGGGCGAGTTCGGCATCCATGCGTCAATCTTGCCATTAATGCAAACCAACTTGCCACAAGGTTCTCCGCCGGGGACGCTGGAGTCATGACGAATGAATGGGATGCCGTGATCATCGGCGGTGGTGTGGCGGGGCTCAGTGCCGCGCAGATGTTAGGACGCTCGCGACGGCGCACTCTCGTGATCGACGGCGGGCAGCCGAGGAACCGCTTCGCCGCCCACATGCACGGAGTTCTCGGTCACGACGGCCGAGACCCCGGCGAGCTGCTGGAGACCGGGCGCGCCGAAGCGCGCGCGTACGGTGTCGAGATCGTGGCGGGCGCGGTGACCTCGCTCACCGAGGACGGCGACGTGATGCGCATCCGGCGCTCGGACGGAACGATCGAGACGGCGCGCGCCGTCGTGATCGCGACCGGCATCCGCGACGAGCTCCCGGATGTGCCCGGACTGGAGGGCGAATGGGGACGCACGGTGCTGCACTGCCCCTACTGTCACGGCTGGGAGGTCGCCGGAAAGCGCCTCGGCGTGCTGGCGACGTCACCCGCGAGCGCTCACCAGATCCAACTCGTCCGCCAGCTCTCCGAGGATGTCACCGCCTTCACGGCCGCGGCCGAGCCCCTCGAGGAGGACGAGGTGACGAGGTTCACCGCGCGCGGCATCCGCCTCGTGTCATCACCCGTGAGCGAGGTGCGCCACACCGAGGACGGACTCGTGGTCGTCACCCGGGACGGGGACAGCCACGTCGTGGACGCCCTGTTCACCGGGGGTACCCCGACCCTCGAACTCGACTTCGCGGCCGACCTGAATCTGGCGCGCACCGACATGCCGGGTGGGCCCCTCGCCGTCGACATGCTCGGAGCCACGAGCCACCCTCGCGTCTTCGCGGCGGGGAACGTCACGTCGCCGTTCGGGAACGTCCCGATCTCGATGGGCGCAGGGTCCATGGCGGGTGCCGGCGTGAACGCGATGCTGGTCGCGGAGGACTTCCGCCGGGCCGTCGCCGAGCGCACCGCGCTGCGCAACGCGGGCTGGGAGGAGCGCTACGCCGAGAAGGACCGCTTCTGGTCGGGTCGCGTCAACGCCGCGGTGGCCGCCATCGTCGCCGATCTCGCACCTGGCACGGCTCTGGACATCGGGTCCGGCGAGGGCGGGGATGTCGTGTGGCTCGCGGAGCACGGCTGGCGCGCGACGGGCATCGACGTATCGGCGACAGCCGTCCGTCGCGCGGCGGAGTTCGCCGCGACCCGCGGCGTCGATGCCCGCTTCGTCGTGGCGGACGGCGCGGCGTCTGTCGAGGGCGAGTTCGACCTCGTACTGGCGAGCTTCCTGCATTCGTGGGAGCCCGACTTCCCGAGGATCGGGATCCTGCGCGAGGCGGCTGAGCGGGTCGCGCCCAACGGGCACTTGCTGGTGGTCTCGCACGCGGCTCCCCCGTCGTGGGTCCACGAGCTTCCCGAGCACATGCCGCCTATGCGGTCCCCCGAAGCGGAGCTCGCCCTCCTGAACCTCGACACCGCACGGTGGCGGCCCGAGATCGTCGAGATCCGGCGCCGCGAAGCCACCACCCCGGACGGAGCCCCGGCTCACCTCGACGACGGCGTCCTGCTCTTGCGCCGCGTCGAGTGACACCGCGCCCCGGCATCGAGTAGACGATCTGCAGGGTTCCCAGCCCACCGGGGACGGCGAAGGCCCCGGGTGCTGGGGACACCCGGGGCCTGTCGTCACCGGTTTCACGCTCGTCCACCCCCCGGCGAACGGCTCTTCGGCGACGATGGGAAGAGCCTGGGGTAGCTCGTTCCCGTGAGACGCTGGGGACGCCTCGCGTACAGCCTAACCTGATTGGTAGAACCATCTCTGTCCCCTCTTCGGGGGACAATTCCTCATTCCGCGTGGCCCACGTAGCCGGCGATCCAGCGGTCCAGCGCCTGGTAGGCAGCCGCTCGAGGCTCGGCTCGCGAGAGGAAGACGTCGTGGATCGCCCCGTCGATGCGCGCCACCGTCACCAGCGACCGAATGCGCGTCGCCGCGCGGGCGATGTCGTCGACCACGAGCACCGAGTCGCTCGAGGTCATCGACTCCTTCCAGGTCAGCGGCGGGGTCGACCGGGCAGAGAGCAGCACCAGGGCAGGGCAGCCGACCTCGACGCCGGCGGCGATCCGCCGATGACCGTCCAGAACCGCCGCCAGCCAGCCGGGCGCCGTCGGAAACCCACGGTCCGGGCGCCACGTGGCGCGCTCGGGAGCATCGGGAAGGCTCCCGATCTCGTTCTGAGCGCGCGTGTAGAAGCCGACGTCGACCGCCGGTTGCACGCCACGTGGGTCCAGTCGCGCGCGGATGTCGACGAGCGGCGCCAGGGCCTGACGCCCGATCGCGCCCAGCTGCAGCTCCAGCCACGGGCTGTTGAGCACGAGCGCCGCGGCACGCCCGCGATGCCGGGCGGCCCACAGCGTGAGCGTGAGACCCCCCGTCGAGTGACCGAGAAGCACCAGGCGACGCCGTCCCGCGGCATCCGTCTGTGCCGTCCCGTGCCCCATCGCCGCCAGCGCCGCCTCGATGTCGGCGTCGTAGTCATCGAGCGTGTCGATGTACCCCGGCTGCTGACCCGGGCGCAGACTGCGCCCGTACCGCCGCAGATCGAGAGCGAAGAAGCGCGCGCCACGGCTGGTCCAGAAGTGCGCCAGCTCGGTCTGGAAGAAGTAGTCCGACCACCCATGGACGTACAGCACGTCGACGTCGCGCAACGACGCGAACAGCGACGTGACGGGATTCGGGATGCTGCGAACCAGCGTCGCCGTGAGCGGCCCTCCCTCCCCGTCGACAGGGAGAGGCAGGGTCAGCTGCGAGAACGGCTTCCCGAGGACGTCGGGAACCCACTGCGGCGCTGACATGGCCACAGCCTAGGCCTGCGCCCTCACTCGCCTCGTGAGATCGAGACCATCTCGTCGCGCGGCACGATCTTGATGCGCGCGCGCTCGTGCGGCGCGCCCAGGGCGACCTCGTGCTCGTCGAGGCGATGCCAGCCTTCGAGATCGGTCCACGCGACGCCGCGCGAGGCCAACAGGTCGGGGATCGCGTTCTCGGACGGATCGCTCGGCTGCCACCACGACCCCTGGTCGTTGATGAGGTGACGGACCGTCTCCATCGCGTCGGACTTGGTGTGCCCGATGAGGCCTACCGGCCCGCGCTTGATCCACCCCGTCGCGTAGACGCCCGGCACCCGCTCGTTGGAGTCCTTGCGCAGCACCTGGCCTTCGCGGTTCGGGATGACGCCGTGCCGCTTGTCGAACGGCACGCCCGGCAGGGGCGATCCGAAGTAGCCGACGGCACGGTAGATGGCCTGGATGGGCACCTCGCGGATCTCGCCGGTGCCCATGACCCCGCCTTCACCGTCGGGGCGCGTGCGCTCATAGCGGAAGGCGGCGACCCGCCCGTCGGCATCCTTCACCACTTCCAGCGGCTTGGCGTAGAAGTGCAGGTGCAGGCGGCGGGATGCCTCGCCCCCGGCGTTGTTCGCCGAGGGGCGCTTGCGCCACGCCTGGAGCACCCGGTCGATGACCATGACCTGCTTGTTGCTGGCGATGGCGGCCTTGGACGCGTCGTCGTAGTCGAAGTCCTCGTCGTACACGACCATGTCGACGTCGCGCAGCTCGCCGAGCTCGCGCAGCTCGAGCGGTGTGAACTTCACCTGCGCGGGGCCGCGGCGCCCGAACACGTGCACGTCGGTCACGGGCGAGTCCTTCAGCACGTCGTAGACGTTGTCGGGAATCTCGGTGGGCAGCAGGTCCTCCGCGTGCTTGGCGAGCATGCGCGAGATGTCCAGCGCGACGTTGCCGTTGCCGACGACGGCGACGGACGCGGCTTCCATGGGCCAATCGCGCGGCACATCCGGGTGACCGTCGAACCAGCTGACGAAGTCGGCGGCGCCGTACGAGCCGATCGCGTCGATGCCGGGGATGTCGAGATCGGTGTCGCGGATCGCGCCGGTCGCGAAGATGACGGCGTGGTAGTGGTGCTTGAGGTCTTCGAGGGTGATGTCCTCGCCGAACCGCACGTTGCCGAACAGGCGGATGTCACCGCGGTCGAGCACCTCTCGGAGCGCCGTGACGATCCCCTTGATCCGCGGGTGGTCGGGCGCCACCCCGTACCGAACGAGCCCATAGGGCGCGGGAAGCTGCTCGAACAGGTCGATCGACACGTCGAACTTGCGCTCGGCCTTCAGCAGGATGTCGGCGGCGTAGATGCCTGCCGGTCCTGCACCGACGATCGCCAGCCGGAGCTTGGTCATGGGGGTCCTTTCAGTGCGCCGGTCGAGCGAGCCGAGAAGAGAGGAGCTCACGACCGGTGGATGCTGTCAGCTGGAACGGTCCGCCACGGCCTGGGCGAACCGAGTCAGTGCTTCTTTGACGGGCCCGTCGGGCACGGGGGCGATGGCGTCGATCGCCTCTTGAGACCACGTCCGCGCGAGGTCGAGGGTCGCGGCGGTCGCCTCGTGTTCGCGCAACTGGGCGAGCGGCTCGTCGAGGATTGCGGGGTCGGCGCCGTCGGCGATGCGCGCGACGCCGTCTTCGATGCGTGCGTACAGGTCGATCGAGGCGGCGTCCTTGCGCTGACCGAGGACGAGGTACGGCATGGTGGGGACGCCCGCACGCAGGTCTGTGCCGGGAACCTTGCCGGTCTCGTCGGGGTCGGCCGAGAGGTCGATGACATCGTCCAGGAGCTGGAAGGCCACGCCCGCCTTCTCGCCGAACGTCATCATGGGCTGCTCGAATTCGGCAGGGCCGTTGGAGTAGATGATGCCGGCCTGCGCGGCGGCCGCGATGAGAGACCCGGTCTTGTCGGAGAGCACACGCAGGTAGAACTCGACCGGGTCGTCGCCCTCTTTGGGCCCGACGGTCTCGTGCATCTGGCCGAGGACGAGGCGCTCGAACGTGTCGGCCTGCAGGTGGATGGCACGCTCGCCATGACGCGCCATGATCTGGCTGGCACGCGAGAACAGCAGGTCACCGGTGAGGATGGCGACGCTGTTGCCCCACACCGCATGAGCACTGGGCACGCCGCGACGTTTGTCGGCGGCATCCATGACGTCGTCGTGATAGAGCGAGCCCAGGTGGGTCATCTCCAGCGCCGTGGCCCCGTCGATCACCTCGTCGGTCGTCCCGTCGCCCAGTTGCGCGGTCAGCAGCGCGAGCATCGGGCGCACCCGCTTGCCGCCAGCCTCGTAGAGGTAGCGGCTCGTCGCGTCGGCGAGCGCGTCGGTCACACGCAGCTCGCGCTCGAGCGCGCTCTCGACGCGCTGCAGGCCCGCTTCCACCGTCGCATAGAGCTTGCGGGACCGAGGGCCGGCGAAGATCCGATCGGTGAGGCCCAGCTTGCCCGCGATGTGCGAGCGCGGCGCTGTGGGAGTCACGCCCCCAGCCTACCGACCCGGTCGTCGCCGGAGCGAAGCGAGCTGAATCGCCCGACCGCCCGACGCCCGCCGCACGTCACTCCGACGCCGGCAGCGCGGCCTTCGTGGCCCGATGCAATGCCACGATTCCCATCGAGAGGTTGCGGTAGGCGACATCCGTCCAGCCCGCATCGCGGATCCAGGCCGAGAGCCCGGCCTGGTCGGGCCAGTCGCGGATGGACTCGTTGAGGTAGTCGTAGGCGTCGGCGTTCGAGCTGAGGACCTTCGCGACGATCGGCAGGACTGTGCCGTTGTAGAAGCGGTAGAGCCCGCCGAACGTCTTCGACGGCGGGTGCGAGAACTCGGCGATGACCAAACGCCCGCCGGGCTTGGTCACCCGCAGCATCTCGCGCAGCGCCTTTCGGGGGTCGTTGACGTTGCGCAGCCCGAACGAGATCGCAACGGCATCGAATTCCTCGTCGCCGAACGGCAGCGCGGTCGCATCGGCATGCACGAAAGACAGATTCGGGATGCCGCCACCCGGCGCGCTGTCGCCGTACCGGCGCTGCCCCTCGGCGATCATCCCCGGCGAGAAGTCGGCCGCGACCACCTCGGCACCGCTGGCGGCCAGCGACACGCTCGACACGCCGGTGCCGGCGGCGAGATCCAGGATCCGCTGACCGGGCCGCGGTGCGACCGCGCGGGTCGCGGCGGCGCGCCAGAAGCGGTCGTTGCCCAGGCTCAGCACGGTGTTGGTGCGGTCGTAGCGGGCCGCGACCTGGTCGAACATGCCGCTCACGCGCGACGGATCCTTGCGCAGGTCGGCGCGGTTGGGCTCGGGGGCCGAGGAGTCGGATGCCACGGCTCCGAGTCTAGGCCGCGGGTCCGGCCGTCCGCGGTCGCCGACGGTCATCGCAGGTCGAGGGCATCGAGGCGGCTGAGCCACGCGTCCGCCGTCGCGTCGTCGAACGGGGCGCTCTCGACTGTGACCCTCTGTTCGAGGTCGACCGCGAGCGCTTCGAGTCGCGTGACGATGTCGAGCGGGTACCCGTACGCGACCCGGTGCTCGTCCCACTCGTCCTGGTCGTCGATGAAGACCCTGCGCGGGTCGACCGTGCGGACGACGTCGAGATCCATGTCGATCCCCGTCGGCTGGCCGGAGTCCCAGCGCACGTCCCACGCGAGGTCGATGTAGACGCGGTACGAGGCGGGCGGCGCCTGGTTGACCGTGACGACGTGATCACCGTCCGGCGGCATCAGGGTGACGTTCGGCGCGTCGGCGAGGAAGTCGCGCCCCGGCCGGAAGCTGCGCCACCCGGCGAGCTGGCCGAACCAGTCGCCCCAGCGGTCGCTGCCGAGGTAGACGCATTCATGCACCCAGTGCTCGGCGCCGTCCCACTTGCGCCACCGGAAGAGCAATCGGGTGCCGACATCGGGGCGGGAAGGGACGACGAGGTCGGTCACGCCGCGAGTCTAGGCTGGACGGGTGACACCCGCGTACGGCCTGCCTCGGTTCGTGGTCGAGACCCGCGAGATCGAGCCCGTCGACGATCTGCTCGCGTTCGCCTCCTCCCGCTCGCCGTTGGCATGGCTGCGTCGCGGTGACGGCATCGTGGGAATCGGCGAGGTCGGCGGCTATGAACGCGGCCCCGAACTGCCGCCGGGCATCGACCCGGACTCGCCGCCCTCACCCGCCGAGTCCTGGCGGATGCAGGCGGCTGCGGCCGAGGTGGACGACCCCGTCGGGCTGCCGGGTACGGGACTGGTCGCCTTCGGCACCTTCGTCTTCGACGAGCGCTCCACCGCGACCAGCCGGCTCGTCGTGCCGCAGGCCGTCGTCGGCCGGCATCGTGGTCGCTCGTGGGTGACGCGCATCCGCTCGACGGCGGCCCGACTCGAAGAGCCCGTGATCGAGCCGATCCCCTACGGCCCCTACTGGTCGGGGACTCTCGGCCCTGGGTCGCTGGCTCCCGCGGGTTACCAGGCGGCGGTCCGCGCCGCGGTCGACGCGATCGTCGCGGGCCAGATCGACAAGGTCGTGCTCGCGCGCGACCTCGTCGGCACGATCCCGGCCGGCGCCGACCTGCGTCGCCTGGTGCGGGCGCTCGCCCACGACTATCCCGACACCTGGACCTACGCGGTCGATGGCCTGATCGGTGCGAGCCCTGAGACGCTGGTCACCGTCTCGCACGGCGCCGTGACCGCGCGGGTGCTCGCCGGGACGATCCCGCGGGGAACCGACGCGACCGACGATGCCGCGGCATCCGCCTCTCTCGCGCACAGCGCGAAAGACATCGAAGAGCACCGCTATGCCGTGCGCAGCGTGCTGGACACCCTCGGCCCGCACGTGCGCGACCTGCGGGCCGACGCCGAGCCGTTCACCCTCGAACTGCCCAACCTGTGGCACCTGGCGACCGACGTCGCCGGCGACATCGCCGACCACGCCTCGTCGCTCGACCTGGTGGCCGCGCTGCACCCGACCGCGGCCGTGGCGGGCACGCCGACCGATGCTGCGATCGAGGTGATCCGCCGGCTCGAGCCCTTCGACCGCGGCCGCTACGCCGGACCCGTCGGCTGGGTCGACGGCGACGGCGACGGCGAGTGGGCGATCGCTCTGCGCTGCGCGCAGATCGGCAGCGGCCCGGTGCGCGGCTACGCGGAGTTCAGCGACACGGTGCCGGTCGTCGCCCATGCCGGTGCCGGCATCGTCGCGGCGAGCGATCCCGAGACGGAGCTTCTCGAGACGCGAGTGAAGTTCCGCCCCATCGTGGACGCCATCGCCTGACCCTCCCCCGTCGTTCGAGGAACCACGTGCGGGGGTGTTTCAACCGAGGTGTCGTTCCAACCTCACGTCGGGCTCCGGGTCAGCAGCTCCCGCAGCGGGTCGAGGCCCATGGGGCCCAAGGCCAGCGCGTCTCGATGGAAGTCGGGGAGCGAGAACTGGCCGCCCAGCTGCGCTTCCCGAGCTTCGCGCGCTTCGCGCCACAGGCGCGCGCCGATCTTGAACGCGAGCGCCTGGCCCGGCCAGCCGAGATACCGGTCGACCTCGAATCGCGCGAGGGTCGGCTCGACGAGCGCGAAGTCCACGAGCATGCGACGCGCGAGCTCGGGGGTCCATTCCCGCTCCGGCACGAGGGAGTTCGCGGGGATCGGCCGGCCGGTGTGCAGCCCGATGTCGGCCACGATGCGCACCGAGCGCCAGATCTGGCCGAGGACCAATCCGAGGCGCTCGGCGTCGTCGCGGATGAGCCCCAACTCGTCGGCGAGTTGTTCGGCGTAGTGGGCCCAGCCCTCGGCGTACCCGTGGATATGGCACAGGTGCCGCTGCCACGGATGCAGCTGCGGGTACGACGCGGTGAGCACGAACTGCAGGTGATGCCCGGGCACGCCCTCGTGGTGGACGCTCGTGACCTCCTGCCACGAGGCCGCGACCGGCACGCCGCTGGGGATCGTCCACACCACGCGACCCGGCGTCGAGCCGTCGGGTGCGCCCGGTGTGTAGTACACGACACCCGAGGAGGCCTCCGACACGAGGCACTCCACGTTCCGCACCGACCCGGGCAGATCGAATGCCTCGGTGACAGCGTCGATCGTCTCGGACACGCGCCCGGTGAGCCACGACCGGATCGCCTCGACGCCGTCGAGCCGGTACCGCGGATCGTCATCGAGAACGGATGCCGCGGCCCGCACCGGATTCCCGCTCGCGGCGGTGGCCGGCCCGGCGATCCTCCCGGCGAGCGCGCGAGCCTCTGCAACGAGACGCTCGAGCTCCGCCCACCCGTACGCGTACGTGTCGTCGAGGTCGATGCGGGCGCCGAGCATGCCGGCGGCAAGGTCGGCGTAGACCTCCTCGCCCACGCCGTCCGCGGCGGGTGCGACGGGCCGCAACTCATCCCGCAACAGCGTGGCGAGCTCAGCGAGAGCCGCAGCGGTCTCGTCCGCCGCGGCACGGAGGCGGCGCCGAGCGTCGGCATCCACATCGTCCGCCACCGCCACCTGCCCGAACCAATCCCCGTCGATCCAGGCCTCGACCTGCCCGGCGAGGGTGTCGAGCTGCCGCACCGGGGCGACGCCGGTGCCGGTGAACCGGTCGGGGTTGTCGCGGGCCCACCGCAGGGCGGCGATGTACTGGCGCACGGCGGTCGGCGCGGCCTCGAGCCGGCGCAGGAGCGTCTCGCCCGCGGCATCCGGAGTCAGTGTCATCCCCTCGAACGCGTACCGCACGAGGTGGACCGGCGTGGCGAGCCCCGCGACCAGGCGCGGCGTGAAGCCGGTGTCGAACAGCAGACGCTCCCGCTCGAGGCGCTCGCGCAGCGCCACCCGCAACACTTCGTCGCCCGGCCCCGCCTCGTCGAGCGCCTGCAGCGTCTCGCGCTGCAACTCGTATCGGCGCACGAGCCACGCGGGACTCAGGTCCGGTAGGCCCGGCGGCTCGACACCGATCGCCATGGCGGCGTCCGGCTCGTGGCGGGCGAGTTCGCGCACGTATGCGTCGGCGACGGCATGCACGGGGTCGGGGTGGCTCACCGATCCAGCGTATGCGCGCCCGCTCGAGGCGCATCGCGCCCGGCTCCCCGCCGCCGATCCGTCGTCCACACGAGAACCGCGCTTCCACAGGAGAACCGCGCTTCCACAGGAGACCTTGCGGTGCGAACATCCTGTGGAGGCAGGGTCTTCCTGTGGAGCTGCAGCTCCGCCCGAGAAGTGCTGCCGGACCGCGGACATGCGCGGAACCCGATGAGACGACCGATACCGCGCCGGCCCGGCCGCGCGTAGAATCCGCGCCATGTCGTTCGATGTGGCAGCCGAGGCGTACGACGCGTTCATGGGCAGGTTCTCGGTTCCGCTCGCCGAGCTGTTCGCCGACGAGGCGAGGCTCCCGCACGAGGGGCGCGCGCTCGACGTCGGCTGCGGCACGGGTGCGCTCACCGGCGTGCTCGCGCATCGCTTCGGCGAGACCGAGGTGGCGGGGGTCGATCCTTCGGCGAGCTTCGTCGACGCTGCCGCGGCCCGGTTCCCGTGGGCGGACCTCCGCCACGGGACCGCGGAGGCCCTGCCGTTCGACGACGACGTGTTCGCGGCGACGCTCGCCGAACTGGTGGTGCATTTCATGACGGATGCCACGGCCGGTGCCCGCGAGATGGTCCGGGTCACGCGGCCCGGCGGCGTGGTCGCGGCGTGCGTATGGGACTTCGCCCGCGGGCGGGCGCCCCAGAGCCGCTTCTTCGAGGCTCTGCGAGCGGTCAAGGCAGACATCGACGATGAGAGCGAGCGGTTCGGGGCGCGCGAGCACGACCTCACGACGCTGCTGCAAGATGCCGGATGCCTCGACGTGACCGGATCGGAGCTGACGGTGTCGGTGCCGTTCGCCGACTTCGCGGAGTGGTGGGCACCGTACACCCGCGGGGTGTCCCCCGCCGGAGCGCAGCTCGCGGCACTGCCCCCCGAGGATCGCGAGCGCGTGCGCCGTCACGCTCACGCGGCCATGGGCGACGGCCCCTTCACCGTCGTTGCGACGGCGTGGGCCGCACGCGGGATCGCTCCGTAGTCACGGCGTTCTCGCGATCAGCCCTCTCCCCCGCCCGCGCTCGACCCGCAGGGCCGGCGTCAGGTCGCCGCGAGCCGCTTCTTCTCGGCCTCGACATCGAAGGTCGCCGCGGGCCACTGCGGGTCGATGTCTTCCAGTGCCTCCAGCAGAAGGTGCTGCACTGCCAGGCGCGCGTACCACTTGCGGTCGGCGGGCACGACGTACCAGGGGGCGTGCGGGGTGGATGTCCGCTCGAACACCGTCTGGTACGCCGCCATGTACGCCGGCCACAGCTCCCGCTCGTCGACGTCGCCGGGGTTGTACTTCCAGTGTTTGTCGGGGCGCTCGAGCCGCTCCATGAGCCGCTCCTTCTGCTCGCCGGGCGAGATGTGCAGCATCACCTTCACCACACGGGTTCCGGCATCCGTCACGGTCTTCTCGAACTCGTTGATCGCGGTGTACCGGCGCTCGACCTCGTCAGCCGGGGCGAGTTCGCGCACGCGACCGATGAGCACGTCCTCGTAGTGAGAGCGGTCGAAGACCCCGATCATGCCCGGCTCGGGCAGGCGCTTCTCGACGCGCCACAGGAAGTCGTGCTCCAGCTCTTCGGGCGTCGGCTTCTTGAACGCCGCGAGCGCGACGCCCTGCGGGTCGACCGAGCCGACGACGTGCCGGATGATGCCGCCCTTGCCCGCCGAGTCCATGGCTTGCAGCACCAGCAGCACCGAGGCGTTCGTCGCATCGACGCGGCTGCGGGCGAACAGCCTCTCCTGGTACTCGTCGAGCTGTGCGCTGCCGGCGGCGAGGTCGTCGGCGGCATGGAGCTTGTCCTTGGCGTAGCCCGGCGTAGCCCTGGTGTCGACGTCGGCGAGCACGAACCCCTCGCCCACGCGCAGCAGCTCCGCGACATCCCCGGTCCAGTGCTTCTGGCTCTTGGCGATCATGGAGCCATCATGGCGGATCCCCGGGCTTCCCCTCGTCGAAAACGTACGTACTCGCCGAAGACGCATGGTGCCAACGTCAGCCGCGTGCGGTCTCGGCGAGACCGCATCCTCTCGACGGGGACCCACGCCGCCCGGGGTCGCGGGTCCAGCCCTCGTCGAAAACGTACGTACTCGCCGAAGACGCATGGTGCCAACGTCAGCCGCGTGCGGTCTCGGCGAGACCGCATCCTCTCAACGGGGAGATGGTGGCGGATGCCGGGCTCAGCGCTCCAGCGGGATCTCGATGAGCTGGCGCCCGGCCACGGGCGAGGTCAGCACCTGGTCGAGCTCGGAGCGCGTGGTGATGCGGTGGTACTCCCAGCCGTACGCGAGCGCGAGATGCTCCAGCCTCACGGCGTGGGGCGTGTAGAGCACGCGGTCCATGACATCCGAGTCTGCGACCGCGGCCACTTCGAGCGCGTCGAAGATCGTGCCGCCGCCGTCGTTGCCGACGAGCACCTGGATGCGCGGCTCCTCCTCCCGCGGCGCCAGCAGCAGCGCGCCGACATCGTGCAGCAGGGCGAGATCGCCCAGCAGCACGCGCGTCACACCAGGCCTCCCCCCGTCCTGGCTGGCGAGGGCCACGCCGATCGCGGTCGCGACGGTGCCATCGATGCCGGCCAGGCCGCGGTTGGCGTGCACCGGCACCTTCTTGCCCGGAAGCAGCGCATCGGCGACCCGCACGAGCCGCGACGAGCCGAACACCAGGCGATCGTGCGGCCACGTCGCGCGCCACACGGCGTCGACCAGACCGGCGCGGTCGAGCGGAGCGCGGATCACTTCGAGCTCGGCGGCGATCGCGCCCAGACGTTCCTGCGGCACGGCTGATGCGAGACCATCGGCGTCGGGCGCGGGGGGTGTGAGGTCGACGGATGCCGCGCGCGACGCGTGCAGCCATGCTCCGAGCCAGTCGCGGTCGGGGTCACCAGGCGCGACCGCGACCGTCTCGGCGGCGATGGTGACGCCGTTGAGATTGAGGGACTCGCCGGTGCCACGCAGTGCGATGACCTCGACGGCGGGATCCGACAGCAGCGCCGACGACTCACGGCTGAGCGTGGGATGCCCGAGCACGACGACGCGCTCAATGCGCCCGCCGAGCTCGGGGTCCGACAGCAGCGCGCGGTAGCCGTGCACGAGGTTGCGGCCGAATCGCGCACCGCTGACGATCTCGGCGATCAGCGGCCACCCGCCCGCGTGCGCCAGCGCTTCGGCATCGGGTCCGGCGTCGGCTCCGGCGAGGACGACGGTGCGAGGCCCACGCTCCAGCACGACGGGCTCGTCGGGATCGCGCGGCACGCCGGCCTGGCCGATGCCGCCCCCGCCCTGATAGAGAGCACCGGATGCTCCCCACACCCCTTCCGCGGATCGCTGACCCGCCGCGCGGAGCGTCAGGGTGCGCGTGCCCGCGTCCACGGAGTCCGCGCCGGTGGACGCCGCATCGGGGTCGTCGTGCACCACGGTCCCCCGTGCGAGCGAGGAAGCACCGAGCCACGACGGGAGCGCGCCCGACAGCGGCTCACGGTAGGGCAGGTTCAGGTGCACCGGACCCGCCGCACGCACCCCGGCGCCGAGCGACGCGGCCACGGCCTCGTCCGCCACCGAGCGCAGCATCGCGCTGTGCTCACCGCATCCGTCATCGTCCGTCTGGTCGGGCACCGGAAGGTCGGCCTCGAACCGAACGCTCGAGGCGAACATGCCAGGCTGCCGCGTGGTCTGGTTCGCCCCGACGCCGCGCAGTTCGGGGGGCCGGTCAGCGGTCAGCAGAAGCAGGGGCACTGCCGAATGATGGGCCTCGAGGGCCGCCGGCAGCAGGTTGGCGACCGCCGTGCCCGACGTGCAGACCACGGCCGCCGGCATCCGTGTCTCGCGTCCGATGCCGAGCGCCGTGAATCCCGCGACGCGCTCATCGATGCGGATGTGCAGGCTGATCAGGCCGCGCCGCTCGAGCTCCGCGGCGACGAGGGCGAGCGCCTGCGACCGCGAACCGGGGCTCAGCACCACGTGACGCACGCCGAGTTCGACGAGGTGGCCGAGCAGAGCCGCTGCGGCGTCCGTCGCGGGGGCCGGCGCGAGAGCGGTGATGGGCGCGCCGGCGGGATCGGTCGCGCCGTCGACGCCTTTCGGCTCCGTCACGTCAGCCGACGGCTCCGCGCTGACCCCGTGTGTCGTCCTCACCGTCGGTGGGATGGGTCGGGGGCTTGGGCGCGGGCGGCGTGGCGGAATCCGCGGCCGGACCGTCGGGCGCCGAGCCGCTCGACGTCGAGGCGGCGGCGTCGTCCGAGACGGCCGATCGGTCCGGCGGCAGGAACCGAGGATCGTCGTCCTCGGAGTCGAGCTGCGCGAGCTCCTCCTCGAGGCGGCGGATTCGCTCGTCCTGGTCGCTGATGCTGCCGATGCGTCCGAGGAACTCGGGATCGTCGTCCGGCGCCTTGCGCTGTGCGATCACCGACTTGCGGGTGCGTCCGACCACGAGCCACAGGATGCCGCCGAGCACCGGCAGCAGCACGACGATGAGGATCCAGATGCCCTTGCTGACGCCGCGGTGCCGAGTGGAGGGCTGGACGGCGCAGTCGACGATGGTGAACACCCAGAAGACGGCCGCCACCAGGGCCAGTATGAGCAGTCCCCTCGCCATTACCCCATCCTAGGCGGGCGGCGCGGCGCGCGGGCGCCTCGAGCCCTCTCGTGACCGAACCGTCGCCGTGCCGGCGGCGCGCGAACGTAGGATTGTCGGGTGAAAGCGCGCTCGGCCATCGTCTACACGGTTCTGCGGCTGCTGGCGTTCCTCGTCCCGTTCGGCATCCTCATGCTGTTCCCGCTGATGCGGCAGTTCTACTGGCTCTCGGCGATCTTCGCCGCCCTCATCGGGCTGAGTCTGTCGCTGCTGTTCCTGCGGGGGCCGCTCGACGAGGTCACCGCGAGCCTGGCCGAGCGCCGCGCGCAGGCTCGTGCCGCAGCCAGCGACGAGACCGTGGAGGATGCCGCGGCCGACGCCGCGACCACCGACGATCCCGATCGGGCCTGAGCCGGGGCATCCCAGCGCCCTCCCCTGGGCGCCGGCACCGGGTCAGCCGATGAACGCCCACAGGAGGAAGGCGCCGTAGGCCACCGAGGTGAGCGAGGTCAGGCCGAGCGCGACGACGAGTTCACGCGGCTGCCGATACGTCCACACGATGAGGATGGCGGCAAGACCCGCGAGCAGGGCGAGCAGCGTCAGCCAGGCGATCGGATAGAACAGCGCCAGGAACGCGGCGATCGCGAACGGCGCGAGCACGAAGAGCGTGAACAGCCACCGCGTCGCCGTGCGTCCGATGAGCACCGTGAGCGTGCGCTTGCCCGAGGCACGATCCTGGTCGATGTCGCGCAGGTTGTTGGCCAGCAGCACGGCGCATGCGAGCAGTCCTGCGCCGACGGCGCCGAACCATGCCTCCTGCGGCAGCGCGAACGCCTGCACCCAGGTCGTGCCCAGTGTGGCGACCAGACCGAAGAAGACGAACACGAACAGCTCGCCCAGCCCGTAGTAGCCGTAGGGGCGCTTTCCGCCGGTGTAGAACCACGCCGCGAGGATCGCGACGGCGCCGACGGCGATGAGCCACCACTGCTGGGTGCGGATCGTGATGGCAAGGCCGGCGAGAGCGGCCACCGCGAAGAAGAGGAGGGCCACCAGCAGCACTGTGCGCGGCTTCGCCTTTCGGGATGCGGTCAGCCGGGCCGGGCCGACGCGGTGGTCGTCAGTTCCCCGGATGCCGTCGCTGTAGTCGTTGGCGTAGTTCACGCCGATCTGCAGCGCCACCGAGACGATGAGGCAGAACAGCGCGATCACCCAGTGGAAGGCGTCCACGACCAGCATCGCGGCACCCGTGCCGATGAGGATCGGGGTGATCGCGAGCGGAAGCGTGCGCAGCCGTGCCGCGCCGATCCAGTCGCGCGCGGTCGCCTTCTCGACGCGTGCGGGGTCGCCCGACACGCGGGGCTTCTGCGGGTTGCCGCGCGTCGGCTGCTTCTTCGGAGTCGGACGTTTGCGCTTCTTGCTCGAGGTGCCTGCCACGAGAGCACATCTTACGTTCGCGGGCGTTGTGCGAGCGAAGCGAGACGAACGACGTCCGCGGTCGTTGAGCGAGCGAAGCGAGACGAAACGCATCAGGCAGCCTCGACGACAGCGCCCGCCGGCGACCCGTCCGCGAGGCGTGACCGCCGGTCAGTGCAGCGCGAGGACCGCGCGGCGGATCGCCTCACGGTCGGGCTTGCCCGAGGGCAGCGTGGCGAGCTCGTCGACGAGGATCAGCCGGGTCGGGCGAGCATGCGCGCCGATCTCGCTCTTCACGGCGTCGCGAGCCTCCTCCAGCTGCACGGCCTCGCTGCGGCGCAGCGCCTCTCCGCGAGAGGCGACGATGACGGATGCCTCGCCCCAGCGCTCGTCCGGAATCCCGACCACCACGGCCAGGTCGAGGCCTGGCACGGTCCGCACGATGCGCTCGACCCGGTCGAGCGAGACGTTGAGGCCGCCCGAGACGATGACGTTGTCGAGGCGTCCGCGCACCCGCAGCACGCCATCTTCGACCAGCCCGGCGTCACCGGTGCGGTACCACCGGGTGCCGTCGGAGTCGCGGAGGAACGTGGTCGAGGTCATCTCGGCGTCGCCGAGGTAGCCGTCGGCCAGCACCGGTCCGGCCACCTGCACCTCGCCGTGCTCGATGCGCACGCGCACGCCGCGCAGCGGGACGCCGTCGTAGACGCAGCCGCCGCTGGTCTCTGTCGAGCCATAGGTGCGCACGATGCGGGCGCCCGCGGTCTCGGCGCGCTCGAGGGTCGCCGGCGGCAGCGCCTGACCGCCCACGAGGATCGTCTCGAACGAGCGCAGCGCGGCGAGCACGGCACTGTCGTGCTCGGCGGCGTCGAGCACCCGCGCCAGCTGCGCCGGCACCAGCGAGGTGAAGGTCGGCACGCGCTGCCCGCCGTCGGACGACGCCATCATCAGCGCGGCCGCTGCGAACGCCTGGGGGGTGAACGCGCCGGAGAGGATCGCCGGCTCGCGGTCGGCGACGAGTGAGCGCACGAGCACCTGCAGCCCCGCGACGTAGCTCGCCGGAAGCGCGAGCAGCCACGCCCCATCGCCGATGCGATCGGCGGTGGCCATGGCGCCGGCGGTGAGGGCGTCGCGGCTGAGGACGACGCTCTTGGGGATGCCGGTGGATCCGGACGTCGTCACCACGACCGCAGTACCCGCCCGGACCTCCCCGGGCAGATCGCCCACCATGCCGAGCCCGAGCGCGGGCCCCGCGCCATGCAGTGCGCCCCGTAGCCCCCGCAGGATCTCGCGGGGGTCGTCGCCGACGACAGGTTCGAGTCTCATCGCATCAGAAGTGCCAGGGATAGGGCGACCAGTCGGGATCGCGCTTCTCGAGGAATGCATCGCGTCCTTCGACGGCTTCGTCGGTGCCGTAGGCCAGGCGCGTCGCCTCGCCGGCGAACACCTGCTGGCCGACCATCCCGTCGTCGACGGCGTTGAAGGCGAACTTCAGCATGCGGATCGCCGTGGGCGACTTCGTCAGAATCGTACGGGCCATCGCGACGGCCTCGCGTTCGAGGTCGGCATGCGGCACGACGCGGTTGACGGCGCCCATCTCGTATGCCCGCTGAGCCGAGTACTCCTCGGCGAGGAAGAACACCTCGCGCGCGAACTTCTGCCCGATCTGGCGGGCGAAGTACGCCGAGCCGTAGCCGGCGTCGAACGACCCCACGTCGGCGTCGGTCTGCTTGAACCTGCCGTGCTCGGCGCTGGCGATGGTCAGGTCGCACACGACGTGCAGCGAGTGCCCACCGCCGGCAGCCCAGCCGGGGACGACGGCGATCACGACCTTCGGCATGAACCGGATCAGACGCTGCACCTCGAGGATGTGCAGACGCCCGGCGCGCGCGGGGTCCGCCACGGTCGCCGCGTCGTCGGAGTACTTGTAGCCGTCCCGACCGCGGATGCGCTGGTCGCCGCCGGAGCAGAATGCCCAGCCGCCGTCTTTGGTGCTCGGGCCGTTGCCGGTCAGCAGCACGACGCCGATGCGCGGATCCTGGCGGGCGAGGTCGAGCGCCCGGTACAGCTCGTCGACCGTGTGCGGACGGAAGGCGTTGCGCACCTCGGGACGGTCGAACGCGATCCGGGCGATGCGGCCGTCCTTCGAGACGTGCGCGGTGATATCGGTGTAGCCGCCTTCGGGCTGTCCGGGCGCGGGCGCCCACTCGGCTTCGTCGAACAGCTCCGATACGCTCACCGGCCCAGCCTACGGCGGCGTGACCCACAGCGTCATCTGGCCGGGCGGGCGACTGCGCGCGCCCTACCCTGTAGCGGTGACCTCGACTCTTCGCGCCATGGCCGCCGCCGCCGCATCCGTCGCCCTCGTCTTCACCCTCGCCGCTTGCGCCGGCGGCGGCGACGAGCCCACCTCCACGCCGACCGCGTCGGGCGAGGCGAGCGCATCGATCACGACCCAGACCGCGTGCGACGGCGACGAGGGCGTGACCCTCGTCGTCGACGCGACCGCGCTCGAGGGCGGTGAGCCGCAGGAGCAGTGCCTCTTGACCGAGGAGGCTGTCGTCGCGGGCGAGGCGTTCACGATCGCGGGGGTCGAGACCGAGGGCACCGAGGAGTACGGCGACCAGGTCGTGTGCCGCGTCGAGGGGCTGCCCGCCGAGGACGAGGCGATCGCAGCCGAGGACGGGTCGGACTACTTCGAGACGTGCCAGGCGATGCCCGCCGCGTTCGCCTACTGGTCTGTGTGGGTGCGGACTGCCGGAGGCGAGTGGGGCTACGCGCAGGAGGGACTGTCGACCCTGCAGGTCGAGCCCGGCGACGCCGTCGGGCTGCTGTTCACGCTCCACGGTGAGCCCGCCGCGCCGACGTCGTGACATGACCTTCCGGCCCGGCCCTCTGCGCGCGGCGGCGGTGCTCGCTGCCGGGTTCGTGGTGGTCCGGGTGCTCTACCGCGTGCTCTTCCACGGCGCGGACGGCACGGGGGCGGTGCTCGTGCCCCTGCCCGAACTGCGGCTTCCGGCGCCCTTCGCGCACGTGGTGCTGCTGGGCCCCGTCACGATCGACGGGCTGGCGGATGCTGCGGCCAGCGCGCTCCCCATCGCCCTCGGCATCGTCGCGTTCGGGCTGCTGAACACCGTCGTCGATGTGTCGCGGCTGCTGGCACGCGCCGCGCGCCGCGGACCGCTACGCGGTGCGGCGCGGGCGCTGGCGATCGCGTGGGCGACGCTCCCCTCCCTCGCCGATGCCGCGCGGGACGTGCGGTTCGCCCAGCGTCTTCGCGGCGAGCGCGGTGGCCCGCGGATGCTGATGCCGCTGCTTCAGCGCACCCTCGAACGCGCGGGCACGGTGGCCGCGGCGCTCGAGCTTCGAGGTTTCGCCGGGCGGGGTCTGGACGGCGACTGCCTCGCTGCCGTCGAGGCGCACGGGGTACGGATCGGGTTCGGTGGTGCGCCGGAGCACGCGCCTGCGGAGGTGCCCGGCAGCGGCATCCGTCTTCCTGCCGAGCTGGCGCTCCACACCGGCACACTGACGCTGGTGTCAGGGCCGACCGGATCGGGCAAGTCCACGCTGCTGCGGGCCTTCGCCGGGCTCCACACGCACACCGACGGCGGCTGGATCGCGGGCACGCTGCGAGTGGTGGGGCACGACCGGACAGTCGTGGCGCCCCGCGATCTGGCACAGCGGGTCGGCGTGGTGCTGCAGCATCCGCGCGAGGCGTTCGCTACCGAACGCGTCAGTGATGAGGTCGGGTTGTCGCTCGAGTTGCGCGGGGTGGCGGGCGTGATCGTCCGTGCCCGCGTCGAGGCGGTGGCACGGCGGGTCGGCATCACGCGCCTGCTCGAGCGGCCGACGCGCGGTCTGTCGGCCGGTGAGGCGACGCTCGTGGCGATCGCGGCGGCGATCGTCGAGCAGCCGATCCTGCTGCTGGTGGACGAGCCCCTGGCCGATCTCGACGCCGCGGCACGGGCGCGGGTCTCGGCGCTGCTCGGCGAGCTCGCCCACGACGCCGGTATGTGTGTGGTGGTGGCCGAGCACCGCGCCGAGGCCCTGCGCGCCGTGGCCGACGCCGAGCTGACGATCGCCGGCGGCGAGGTGGTGCCGGCGGCCGGCGCCGGGGACGGCGCCCCGCTCACGCCACCGCCGCTCCCCCGTCACGAGATGCGCGCCGTGACGGCAGATCGGGACGAGGCACCGAGGCCACACCGACAGCTCGCCCTCCGGGCGAGCGACGTCAGCGTGCGGCACGGTGGCCGGGTCGCCGTCGACCGGGCGAGTCTGCACCTGCACGCGGGTGAGATCGTGGCGCTCGTCGGACCGAACGGTGCCGGAAAGTCCAGTCTGCTTGCGGCGCTCGCCCTCCCCGCCCGCGATGCACGCGTCGAGGCTCGGGGCCGGACGGCGTTGGTTCCGGATGCCTCGGACGACCTCTTCACATACGACACCGTCGCCGCAGAGTTCCGCCGAGCCGACCGGCGTTCGGCCCGGGTCCTTCGTCGCGCTTCGCGCGGCGGGGGGCCGGATGCCGCGGCACCTGGCCTTGACGGGGCGGCGAGTCCACACGGCCCGGCCGGTTCCTACGGTGCGCAGGAGGGTCCCGCCGGCGCTGCGTCTCCTGCAGGCGGTGCCGCACGGCGGACGGCGGAGCGATTCGCGGAGTTCGTCGGCCTCGATGCCGGCAGCGCGGAGTTCGCGGCGCTCGGGTCGCGGCACCCGCGTGATCTCTCCGTCGGCCAGCGGCGGTGCCTCGCGATCGCGATCCAGTTCGCGGCGCACCCGGCCGCTCTGCTCATCGACGAGCCCACGCGCGGCCTCGACCCCGTCGCGCGCGAGCTCGTGTGGGCGGCGCTGGCCTTGCTCGCCGCGGACGGCACCGCTGTGCTCGTGGCGACCCACGAGCCCGACGTGGCGACCCGGGCACATCGCATCCTGTCGATGGACGCCGGCGTGCTCACGCTCGCCGCCGCGCACGCTTCGGCCCGTACCGTTGTCCCGCTCCTCGCTCCCGCTGGGCATGTCGCGACCTCGCCCGATTCCGCTCGCGCGGGCCTGGACACACGACGGGCCACGGGGACCGCTGCGGCGTCGGGCCATGGGGAGCCAGGGCACGCGCGAGCGCCTCGACCCACGGCATCCGTCCCCGCCGCACCGGCGCGTGCCGCTTCGCCGACACGCGGCCATCGGCCCTGGCCGCTCCTGACGCTCGCGGCGGCGAACCTCGTCGCGCTCGGCGCATTCTGCTGGCCCCTCGTCGCGAGCGCCGTGCCGGAACAGGCTTACGCCGCCGTGCCGGTCGCGGCGCTCGCGCTCGCACCGCTCGCCGCGCTCGTCGTGATCGCGACGCTCGACGGCACCGTGCGGTCGGCGCACGTGCTCGCGCTCCTCGGCACGCTCGCCGCCATCGGCGCCGCCGTGCGGATCGCGAGCACCGGCGTCGGCGGCGTGGAGGCCGTCTTCATCCTGCTGATCCTCGCGGGCCGGGCGTTCGGAGCGCGGTTCGGGATGCTCCTGGGCATGGCGACGATCACGCTGTCGACCCTGGTAACGGGCACATTCGGACCGTGGACCCCGTTCCAGATGTTCGCGTGCGGGTGGGTGGGCGCCGTGGCAGGGCTGCTCCCTCGACGCTCCCTGCGCCCTCTCCAGACGCCGTCGCCACCGACCCCGAAGCCCCCGGGCGCGCGGGCACTCACCGAGATCGTGATGCTGTGTCTCTACGGGGTCGTCGCCTCGTATGTGTTCGGGCTGCTGATGAACCTGTGGTTCTGGCCCTTCGCGGTGGGGTACGGAACCGGCATCTCGTACGAGCCCGCCGCCCCGCTGAGCGTCAATCTCGCGAGTTTCCTCGTGTATTCGCTGGTCACCTCGACGCTCAGCTGGGACACGCTCCGCGCGGTCACCTCCGTCGTCGGCATCATCGTCATCGGCAGCCCGGTGCTCGCGGCGCTTCGCCGCGCCAAGCCGCTGATCCCGCGATGACGGATGCCGCGGCTCGGCGTAGCCTGGCCGCATGGAGCGGGTGTGGCTGACGGGCTGGGAGTGGGACTGCTGCGGCGACCCGTTCACCGTCGGCGACCGGATCGACCTGAACGTCTCGCGAGAGGTCCGCGGTTGGTTCACCGAGATGCTGGGGCCTGAGCTCGCCGACAGCCTCGACGCGATCGAGTCGCATCACGACGAGCCCGGACCGGATCGCCTCACCGGTACCGTGACAGCGATCCATGCCGTCACCCTCGAACACGCCGAGCGTCGCGAGCCGCGCCCCGACCACCCGCCATTGCCTGAGCCGGTGGAGATGGGCGAGGGTGTGTGGCTCACGATCGGCCCGCGCGACCCGTGGGTCACCGTGATCGAGCCGATTCCCGGCACAGCTGCGCTGGTCCCGGCGCCCGGCGTGCCGTGGCATCCCCGGGACGACGAGTCGGCCAGCTCAGCGCCACGGGGCCTGAACGGCTACTTCGTCGACCTCGATCGCGACACCGCGTGAGCGGATGCCGCGGCTCGCGGCATCCGCGCTCCACAGGAGAACTCGCGCTCCACAGGACGTTCGCGCGTGAAACGTCCTGTGGAAGCCCACTTCTCCTCCGAGGGCGCAGGGGCAGACACCGGATGCCCCGACCGCCGCCTCTCGCCGGAAGCGGTGTCACACCGAGAAGTACTTCGCCTCGGGATGGTGGAAGACGAACGCGTCGGTGGACTGCTCCGGGTGCAGCTGCAGCTCCTCGCTGAGCTCGACGCCCATGCGCTCGGGGCGAAGGAGCTCGACGACCTTGCGGCGGTCCTCCATGTCGGGGCACGCGGGATAGCCGAGCGAGAAGCGGGCGCCGCGGTACTCGAGCTTGAACAGACCCGCTGTCTCGTCGGGATCCTCGTCGGCGAACCCGAGCTCGGCCCGGATGCGGGCGTGCCAGAACTCGGCGAGCGCCTCGGTCAGCTGCATCACGAGTCCGTTGAGCTCGTAGTAGTCGCGGTACTTGTCCTCGGCGAACAGCTTCGCCGTCACCGAATCGATGTGGGCGCCGGCCGTCACGAGCTGCACCGGCATGACGTCGACGACTCCCGACTCGCGCGAGCGCACGAAGTCGGCCAGGCACAGGTGACGGTCGCGGCGCTGGCGCGGGAAGTGGAAGCGCAGCCGCTCGGAACCCACGGTGCCGCCCGACCCGCCGTCCGGCGCGAGCAGCCCCGGCGCCCCGAGCACCCCCGTCGGGTCGTCGCCGTGATGCAGCACGACCACGTCGTCGCCGTCAGAGACGACGGGAAAGTACCCGTACGCGACCGAGGCGTCGAGCATCCCCTCGGCAAGGATGCGATCGAGCCAGTAGCGCAGCCGCGGACGCCCCTCCGTCTGCACGAGGTCCTCGTACGACAAGCCATCCTGGCTGCGGCCCGGCTTGAGGCCCCACTGCCCCATGAACGTCGCTCGCTCGTCGAGGAACGCGGCGTAGTCGTGCAGCGCGATGCCTCGCACGATGCGCGTGCCCCAGAACGGCGGCGCGGGAACGGGATTGCCGGATGCCACATCCGACCGAGCCGGCATGGCATCGGGCTCGGTCAGCGTGAGCTTGGAGCCGGCCGTGTGGCGCCGCTTCTTCAGCGCCGGCAGGCCGACCTCGGCCGGGTGGGCTCCGCGCGCGATCTTGACCAGCGGCTCCATGAGCGCGAGCCCTTCGAACGCGTCGCGGGCGTAGCGCACCTCGCCGTCGAAGAGTCCGGCGAGGTCGTCCTCGACGTAGGCGCGGGTGAGCGCGGCACCCCCGAGGATGACGGGCCACTTCTTGGCCAGGCCGCGCGACTGCAGCTCCTCGAGGTTCTCCTTCATCACGACCGTGGACTTCACGAGCAACCCCGACATGCCGATGACATCGGCGTCGTGCTCCTCGGCGGCCGCGATGATGTCGGCGATCGGCTGCTTGATGCCGAGGTTGATCACGTCATAGCCGTTGTTGGTCAGGATGATGTCGACGAGGTTCTTGCCGATGTCGTGCACGTCGCCGCGCACCGTCGCCAGGACGATCCGGCCCTTGCCCGAGGCATCCGCCTTCTCCATATGCGGCTCGAGCAGAGCCACCGCCCGCTTCATGACCTCGGCGGACTGCAGCACGAACGGCAGCTGCATCTCGCCGGCTCCGAAGCGCTCGCCGACGACCTTCATGCCCTCGAGCAGGTGGTCGTTGATGATCTGCAGCGGAGTCAGCCCTTCGGCCCGTGCCAGGTCGAGGTCGGGTTCGAGGCCCTTGCCCTCGCCGTCGATGATGCGACGCTCGAGCCGTTCACCCAGCGGCAGCGCGGCCAGCTCGGCCGCCCGCTGGTTGCGCAGCGCGGCGGTGTCGACCCCGGCGAAGAGATCCAGCATCTTCTCCAGCGGGTCGTAGGTGACATTGCCGTCGGCGTCGTACTCGCGGCGATCCCACACGAGATCGAGCGCGACCTTGCGCTGCTCGTCGGTCAGAGAGGCGAGCGGCACGATCTTCGCGGCATCGATGATGCCCGACGTGAGTCCCGCTTCGGCCGCCTCGTGCAGGAACGCCGAGTTGAGCACGCTCCGCGCCGCCGGGTTCAACCCGAACGACACGTTCGAAACTCCGAGCGTCGTCTGGATTCCCGGGTACTTCCGCGAGATCTCGCGGATCGCCTCGATCGTCTCGATCGCGTCGCGCCGGGTCTCCTCCTGGCCCGTGGCGATCGGGAACGTCAGGCAGTCGACGATGATGTCGCTCACCCGCAGGCCCCAGTCGCCGACGAGCTCGTCGACCAGGCGCGAGGCGATGCGCACCTTGCCCTCGGCGGTGCGCGCCTGCCCCTGCTCATCGATCGTGAGGGCGATGACCGCTGTGCCGTGCTCCTTCACGAGCGGCATGATGCGACCGAATCGGGATGCCGGGCCGTCGCCGTCCTCATAGTTCACCGAGTTGACGACCGGGCGTCCGCCGATCAGCTCGAGGCCGGCGCCGATGACGGCGGGCTCGGTGGAATCGACGACGAGCGGCAGCGTCGAGGCACTCGCGAAGCGCGAGACGACCTCGCGGATGTCGGCGACGCCGTCGCGACCCACGTAGTCGATGCACACGTCGAGCAGGTGCGCGCCGACGCGGATCTGGTCGCGCGCGATCTCGACGCAGTCGTCCCAGCGCTCCTCGAGCATCGCCTCGCGGAAGGCCCGCGACCCGTTCGCGTTGGTGCGCTCGCCGATCGCGAGGTAGGAGGCGTCCTGGTGGAACGACACGTGCTGGTACAGCGATGCGACCCCGGGGTCCGCGGTGATCGCGCGAGCGCCCTCCCCGGTCGTTGAGCGAGCGAGGAACGAGCGAGACGAAACGCCTCCGACGTCCGCGGAGGGTCGGGCGCGTTCCGTCTCGCCGCTGCGCTCCTCGCTCAACGACCGAGTGCGCCGCGGACTCAGGCGCTCGACGACCGCGGCCAGGTGCTCAGGCGTGGTGCCGCAGCATCCCCCCACCAGTCCCAGCCCGAATTCGCGCACGAACTGCTCGTGCGCCGTCGCGAGCTCGGCCGGCGAGAGCGGATAGTGCGCGCCGTCGGCCGTGAGCACCGGCAGCCCGGCGTTCGGCATGCACGCGATGGGCACGCTCGCGTGCCGCGAGAGGTGTCGCAGATGCTCGCTCATCTCGGTCGGCCCGGTCGCGCAGTTCAGCCCGATCGCGTCGACGCCGAGCGGCTCGATCGCGGTCAGCGCGGCACCGATCTCGCTGCCCATGAGCATGGTGCCGGTCGTCTCGACGGTCACCTCGACGAAGATGGGCAGCCGGATGCCGCGGCTCACGATGGCCTGCCGGCATCCGTTGATGGCCGCTTTTGTCTGCAGCAGGTCCTGCGAGGTCTCAACGAGGAAGGCGTCGGCGCCGCCGTCGATGAGTCCCTCGGCCTGCAGCGCGAACGTTCGCTTGAGATGGTCGTACGTGGTGTGGCCGAGGCTGGGCAGCTTGGTGCCGGGCCCCATCGAGCCCAGCACCCAGCGCGTGCGGCCGTCGGCGGTCTCGGCGGCTTCGACCCGGTCTCGGGCGATGCGGGCCCCCGCCGCGGCGAGCTCGGCGATGCGGTCGTCGATGCCGTAGTCGTCGAGATTCGACCAGTTCGCGCCGAAGGTGTTGGTCTCGACGGCGTCGATGCCGACGGCGAGGTAGGCGTCGTGGATGGCGCCGACGACATCGGGACGCGAGACGTTGAGGATCTCGTTGCAGCCCTCGAGGCCCTGGAAGTCGCCGTCGATCGACAGGTCGTACTGCTGCAGCATCGTACCCATCGCGCCGTCGGCGATCACGACGCGCTCCCGCACGGCGTCGAGCAGCCGCTGCGAGCGCTCGGGACGCGGCACACCGTCGATGTCGAGGGCGAATCGGGGCACGGGCGGGGCGGTCACCCGCGCGAGTCTAATGAGCCACGGATGCCGCCACCCGACCGCCCGTCACAAAACGCCGCCTTGCGGCATCCGTCCCCGTGACTCCGCGTGTCACGCCACCCGAACGGCGCACGCCGCCGGCGCTTCGAGTGTCACAACACGCGGCATCGGCGGGGCCACTCCGCGTGTTGCGCCACCCGGACGGGCCGCCGGGCCGCGGGCGGGGTCAGGCGTTCTTGGCGTCGCGCCAGCGCAGCCACGACCGGACGAGGTCGTAATCCCAGTCGGGGCCCTGGAAGGCGAGGGTGAACAGGCGCACCCCGGCGTCGTAGAGCTCATCGGCGAAGTCCTCGCCGCGCTGGTGCAGCTCGTTCGAGATGACCAGGTCGGACGTGTCGCGCTCCTCGCGCTCGGCCCAGCGCTCGATGACGTCGAGCTTGTGGGCGAGCTCGCCCGGGCGGACGAAGCTGTGCCAGATGTCGGCGTGGCGCGCGACGAGTCGGAGCGTCTTCTGCTCGCCCTTGCCGCCGATGAGCACCGGAATCTTGCGCGTCGGCGCCGGGTTGAGCTTCTGCCACCGCGTCTCGATGCGCTCCAGGCCGGCCGCGAGGTCGTCGAGGCGTGAGCCGGCGGTGCCGAACTCGTAGCCGTACTCCTCGTAGTCGCGGGCGAACCAGCCGGCCCCCGTCGCGAAGATGAAACGGCCCTCCCCGCCGTCCTTCGCCGAGATGTGGTCGACGGTGCGGGCCATGTCGGCCTGCAGGTCGGGGTTGCGGTAGCTGTTGCAGTTGACCAGGGCGCCGAACTCGACCCGCTCGGTCTGCTCGGCCCACGCGGCGAGCATCGTCCAGGACTCGAAGTGCAGCCCGTCGGGATCGCCCGACAGCGGGAAGAAGTGGTCCCAATTGAACAGGATGTCCACCCCCATGTCCTCCAGCCGGCGAACGGCGTCGCGGAAGGCCGAGTACGGGGCGTGCTGGGGCTGCAGCTGCACGCCGAGGCGCACAGGAGTGTCGAGAAGTGGCATGCGAATCAGCCTAGAGGCGGACGGATGCCGGGGGCCGCGGGAGGTCCGTCGAAACGTCGCCCCCTCGACCCCCGGTGGTCAGCGCGTGCGGGAGGTCTTCACGAAGACGTCGGTGATGTCCCACACGGCGATCCCCGCGATGACGAACCCGAACACGACGCTCAGGATCGCAGCGACGTTCGAGTCGGACTCGGCAGCGCCACGGGCGACTGCAGGGAAGAAGTCCGGATTGACGAGCATGCCCTGCGCCAGCAGCAGCAGTGCGGGAACGGCGACGGCGAGCGCGATGGCCGCGTTGACGATCGCCAGCGTCCACGTCCAGCCGCGGACGAGATACACCACGACCGCGAGCACCGCCTCGAGGGCCATGAGCACGAACAGCCCGCCGATCCACCACGGCCACAGCTCGGGGTTCAGGAACGACAGACCGGGCTGCGTCGGCACGAACCCGACGAACCGGTCCCAGATGACGGCGCCGACGGCAATGGCGAGGAAGACCAGTGACGCCACCATGTCGCCGAATCCGACGCCACGAGGCCGGGGCTCGGGAAGCTGGTCGACGGTCCATTCGGTCAACGGTGCGCGCGCGCCGCGACTCCAGCCGCGCTCGACGATCACGAAGATGAGCGTCGTCCAGAACACGACGTGCAAGGCCACCGTCAGCAGCGTCACCACCGTCCCGCCGATGACTTCTCCGACGTTCGACCCGGTGAGCGTCCGCGCCAGGGCCACGCCGAGCGCAGCGGTCGGCAGCACGATCCACAGCAGGAGCTTGAGCAGGCGCCACCAGTCGAGGTAGTAGCGCGGGCCGATGAGATAGAGCGTCCGTCCGGTGTAGTCGGCCGCGAGCTTCTCGGGATCGCCCAAGCCTGTCAGGACGGCGCGCTCGGCGACGTCGCGGGGTTCGCCATCGTCGACGCGCGCGTCGATCTGGTCGTCGATGGAGGCGCGCAGTTCTGCCGCCAGGTCGTCACGCCCGGATTCGGGCACCGTGCGCATCGCGGCGTCGACATAGCGATCAGTCAGGGTCGTGGTCGTGCGGGAGGGGGAGGTGGCGTGCATGTCAGTTCTCTTTCGGAAGCCCGTCGATCGCGGCAGCGATCGCGCGGAAGTCGTCGGTGAGGGAGGCCGCCAGGCGGAACCCGGCGGCGCTGGTGCGGTAGAACTTGCGGGGCCGGGCCTCGTCGGTGTTCCACTCGCTCGTGAGATGCCCCTGCTTCTCGAGGCGGCGCAGCAGCGGATACAGCGTGTTCGCGTCGGTGGGGAAGCCGCGCTTGCCCAGCTCTTCGAGCAGACCGTACCCGTACCCCGGCTGCTCGAGCAGCCGCAGGCACGCGAGCACGATGGTGCCGCGCCGCAACTCCTGCAGGTGCGTCTCGAGGATCTCGGATTCGCTCATGCCTCACACTGTACTGTGTGTCACACACTATAGTCAACTACACATTGTCGTCTGGTTCACTTGCCCTGAACGTACGCGCCGCCCCGCGTGTCTCGTACATTCAGCGCAAGCGAACCGCCGAGGGCGGGATGATGTGGGGATGAGCAACGACGCCGGCCGGCCGGCCCTGGACGAGATCCTCGACACCGCGCGGGTGGTGGCACTGCCCCTGACCACGCGATTCCGCGGCGTGGACGTGCGCGAAGCCGTGCTGTTCGAGGGCCCACAGGGATGGACGGAGTTCTCGCCCTTCGTCGAGTACGACGATGCCGAGTCGGCGACGTGGCTCGCCGCAGCCATCGACTGGGGATGGATGCCGCAGCCCGCAGCCCGACGCGACGTCATCGCCGTCAACGCCACCGTGCCCGCCGTCGCGGCGGCCGAGGTCGCCGCCGTGCTCGCACGCTTCGACGGCTGCCGCACGGCGAAGATCAAGGTCGCCGAGCCCGGTCAGCGTGTTGCCGACGATGTCGACCGCGTGCGAGCCGTGCGACGGGCCATGGGACCGGAGGGCCGGATCCGCATCGACGCGAACGGGGCCTGGAACGTCGACGAGGCCGAGCACGCGATGCACGCGCTCGCCGAGTTCGACCTCGAGTACGCCGAGCAGCCCTGCGCGAGCGTCGAAGAACTCGCAGAGCTCCGCCGGCGCGTGAAGTACATGGGCATCCCGATCGCCGCCGACGAGAGCGTGCGCAAGGCCGCCGACCCGATCGCGGTGGCACGCGCCGGCGCAGCCGACCTTCTGGTCGTGAAGGCACAGCCGCTCGGAGGCGTGCGGTGCGCGCTCGACATCGTCGCTGAGGCGGGGCTACCCGCGGTGGTCTCGAGCGCACTTGACACGTCGGTCGGTCTGGCGATGGGCGTGGCTCTGGCCGCCGCACTTCCTGACCTCGACTACGACTGCGGACTGGGCACGGCGTCGCTGTTCACGGCGGACGTGGCAAACCCGGCGCTCACTCCCCGCTCCGGCGCACTGCCGGTCGGTCGGGTCACGCCGGACCCGACGCTGCTCGACGCGCACGCAGCATCGCCCGATCGCCGCGCGTGGTGGCTGCAGCGGGTGACCCGCTGCTACGTGGCGCTCAGCGCCCGGGAGTCTCGATGATCAGCTGCGCGACCCGCGCGAGCTCCTCGTTGGTGCGGCGGCACATCTCCTCGTAGTCGAGGCCTGCCATCGCGGCCCGCACCGCTGACCCTTCCCACACGGTGAGCATCAGACGCGCCGCGTCGTAGGGGGGCAGACGGAACCGCAGCACGTTGGCGCGACCGATGTCGTCGATGATCTGCGCCACGCTGCGGCGCATCTCCTCGTCCTGGGCGAGGTAGGCCGTCGCCAGCTCGGGGCTGCGCAAGGCGTGTATGCGGATCTCGCTCATCAGCAGCACCCCCAGCCGATCGTCGGCCGAGAGATCGAGCACCTGCCGGATCACCTGGAGCGCGTCGACGTTCGCCACGTCGAACGCTCCATCGCGCTCGAGCTGGCCGACGCGCATCCTCACGCTCTCGACGCGCTCCCGCGCGACGGTGCCGGCAAGCTCGAGGAACAGTTCGTCCTTGCTCTCGAAGTTCGAATAGAACGCACCGCGCGTGAAGCCGGCACGCTCGCAGATCGCCTCGACGGATGCTCCGTCCAGGCCGACCTCTGCGAAGACCAGTGCTGCGGCATCCAGCAGCCGCTGACGGGTCGCCTCGCGGCGGCGGGAGGTGACGGGACCGACCTCCGTCTGCGCATCGACCATCAACCGCACCTCCTCATCGCTCGGGTTGTCGAGTCCATCGAAACACACACCGAGGACTCAGGTTCAGGCTCATTCCGCGGCCTACGATACACTCATGTATCCGATACAGCGCTGTATCGACAGTTCTCGTTCTTCTCATCCGTAACCCGGAGGCGCTGTGTCCACTCTTCTGTACGCACTCGGACGCTGGTCCTACCGCCACCCGTGGCGGGTGCTGGTGGCGTGGGTGCTGCTGCTGGCGATGGCCGGCGGCGGTGCAGCGCTCTTCATGAAGGGCACCGACAACTCCTTTTCCATCCCCGGCACCGAGGCGCAAGAGGGCATCGAGCTGCTCGACCGCAGCTTCCCGCAGGCGAGCGGCACGAGCGCGCAGCTCGTGGTGGTGGCCGCGGACGGGGATGCCGTCGGCGCCGACCTCTACGCCTCGGGTATCGCAGACTCGATCGCCGAGTTCGAAGACCTCGACGGCGTGATCGCGGTGACGGACCCGTTCGACGAGATGGTCACCGGCCTGATCGCGGACGACGAGTCAGCCGCGATCGTGCGCCTCCAGTTCGACGGACAAGCCACCGATGTCACCGAAGAGACGACGAGCGCCCTCGAGCAGGTGGCCGAAGATCTGCGCCAGACGTTGCCCGACGGCTCGCAGGTCGCACTCGGCGGCGACCTGTTCTCGACGTCCGTCCCGGCGCTGTCGATCATCGAGGCGGTCGGCGTGCTCATCGCGCTGTTCGTGCTGATCGTCACGTTCCGCTCGTTCGCGGTGGCGTGGTTCCCGCTCGTGTCGGCCCTGATCGGCGTCGGGCTCGCGATCGCGCTCATCTATCTCTCGACCGCGTTCGCCTCGATCTCGTCGACGACGCCCATGCTCGCCGTCATGCTGGGGCTGGCGGTCGGCATCGACTACGCCCTCTTCATCGTCGCGCGACATCAAGATCAGGTCCGCGCCGGCGTGGACCCCGAGGAGTCCGCCGCCCGGGCGACCGGAACCGCCGGATCGGCCGTCGTGTTCGCCGGCGTCACCGTGCTCATCGCGCTGATCGGCCTCGGCTTCGCCGGCATCCCGTTCCTCACCACGATGGGCATCGCCGCCGCAGTCGCCGTCGCGATCGCGGTCGTCGTGGCGGTCACGCTGACGCCGGCCTTCCTCGGGTTCTCGAAGGGCCGCGTGGCGGGCTGGGGCCACCGCCTGACAGCGGCCGGGATGCCCCTCCCCCGCCGCTCCCGCAAAGCGCAGCGCGTTTCGCCTCGCTCGTCCCTCGCTCGCTCAACGACCGGCCCCACCACAACCACCGGGGCGGACGAGCCTCGAACCGCGAACGACGCGGGCACAGCGGCGGCCCGGGCGGCGGACGCTGGTCTCGAGCAGACCTCAGGGCGCGCGGGAGCGCCCACCCAGGCCGCAGAAACGCGCGAACGAACTCCCAATCCCCATCCGCGACGCACCAATCGCTGGGTAAACGCCGTCACCAACCACCCCCTCATCACCACCGTCGCGGTCGTGCTGACCCTCGGCGTGATGGCAATCCCGGCCGCGAGCCTCGCACTCGCCCTGCCCAACGCCGGCGTGCAGCCCGAGTCGAGCCAGGCCCGCCAGGCATACGACCTCACGGCCGAGCACTTCGGCCCGGGCGCCAACGGCCCGCTCATCATGACCGGCACGATCGTCACGTCGACCGACCCGCTCGGGCTCATGCAGGACCTCGCGGACGAGATCGAGCAGGTGCCCGGCGTCAAGGAGATCGCCCTCGCCACCCCGAACGAGACTGCCGACACCGGCCTGATCCAGATCGTGCCCGAGACGGCACCCGACGACCCCGCCACCGCCGAGCTCGTGCGGGCACTGCGCGACCTGGCCCCGCAGCTCGAGGGCGAGTACGGCGTCGACCTCAAGGTCACCGGATTCACCGCCGTCGGCATCGACATCTCGGATCGCCTGGGCGCCGCGCTGCTGCCGTTCGGGATCTTCGTGGTGGGACTGTCGCTGATCCTGCTGATGATCGTGTTCCGCTCGATCTGGGTCCCGGTCACCGCAGCCCTCGGCTACCTGCTCTCGGTCGCCGCCTCGTTCGGCGTCGTGGCCGCGGTCTTCGAGTGGGGCTGGTTCGCCGACCTGCTGCACGTCACGCGGACCGGCCCGGTCATCAGCTTCATGCCGATCATCCTCATGGGCGTGCTGTTCGGGCTCGCGATGGACTACCAGGTCTTCCTGGTCAGCCGCATGCGCGAGGACTACGTCCACGCGCGCCGGGCGACCGCGGGTCACGTGACGCGGAGCCTGCGCGACCTCGCGCTCGGTGCGGTGCGATCGGGTTTCACCGCGTCGGCACGCGTCGTCACGGCGGCCGCGGTCATCATGTTCGCCGTCTTCGCGGCCTTCGTGCCCGAGGGCGACTCGTCGATCAAACCGATCGCCCTCGGCCTTGCCGTCGGCATCGCCGTGGACGCGTTCCTCGTGCGCATGACCCTCGTGCCGGCCGTGATGGCGCTGCTCGGCGACAAGGCGTGGTGGATGCCGCGTTGGCTGGAGCGCGTCCTTCCGCACTTCGACATCGAGGGCGAGGCCGTCGAGCGCGAGCTCTCGCTCGCGAACTGGCCCGAGCCCGACACCACAGCGTCGGTCGTCGGCGAAAGCGTCGCCGTGCGCGCCGACGCCGGGCGGGAGCTCGGCGAGGTGGTGCTCTTCGAGGATGCCGCGTTCCGCGTCGAGCCCGGCGGCACCCTCATCGCCACCGGCGATCCGCGCGCGGCGCGCGCCTTCGCGCTCACCGTCGCCGGGCGCCTCGCCCTGAGCGACGGGCGGCTGCGGGTCGGCGGGCACCTGCTGCCCGAGCGGGCCGCCTGGGTGCGCGCGCACGTCGGCGTCGCGCTGCTGGCAGACGCGGAGGATCGCGTGCAGGCCCTGCGCCGAGCGCTGGGAAGTCGAGCCCGGCTGGTCGTGATCGACGGCGTCGACGTGCTCGACCCCGCCGAGCGGGACCAGGCCGCAGCCCTCCTGCACGACAGCGCCGAGGCCCTCCGAGTCGGCGCCGACGAGAGCGCGCGCCTCACGCTCGTCGTGACCTCCCGAAGCGAGAGCGCCGCGCTTGCGCTCCTGGCCGATGCGCACCGCACCGACGTGAGCTCGCTCGCGCTGCGTGCCGAAACCACACAGAACCCCACCACCGCAGAGGTGACCGCATGACTCCCCACGCCCTGACCCTTCCCATCGAGCGCGCACGCTCGCGACGACCCATCACGTGGCTCACGATCGTCGGTGTGCTGCTGCTGCCGGTCGTCATCGGCGGCATCCTCGTCGCGGCGCTCTACAACCCCGTCGAGCGGCTCGACAGCCTCACCGCCGCGATCGTGAACGACGATGAGCCGGTCATGATCGACGGGCAGACCGTACCCCTCGGCCGCCAGCTCACGGCCGGCCTCATCGAGGGCTCGGACGAGCTCGACAGCAACCTCGCCTGGACCATTTCGAACTCCGACGACGCGGCATCCGGTCTCGCTGACGGCACCTACGCGGCGGTCATCACGATCCCCGAGAACTTCTCGGCCGCGGCGACCTCGACGCAGCCCGGAGAGGTGCCGGAGCAGGCGACCATCGAGGTGCAGACGCCGCCCGACAGCCTGATCGTCGATGACGCCATCACGGCGCAGGTCGCGAACGCCGCCGCCTCGACCATGGGCAGCGAGCTGTCGTCGGTCTACCTCGAGAACGTGCTCCTCGGCTTCACGACGCTGGGCGACGAGCTCGGCACCGCCGCCGACGGTGCGTCGCAGCTCGCCGACGGCGCACAGCAGGCGGCCGACGGGGCCTCGGCGCTTCCCGGCGGGATCGCACAGCTGGGTGATGGAGCCGGCCAGCTGTCGACGGGAGCGACCGAGCTCGCGGGTGGGCTGGACCAGATCGCCGGTGGAATCGGGGACGCAGCGAGCGGCGCCCGCGATCTGGGCGCGGGTCTCGACGCGGCCGCTGCCGGAGTGCAGAACCAGCAGCTGCTCGATGCTGCGAATGCCTCCTCGATGTACGCAGGCGACGCGGCGCGCCAGACCGAGGCGCTTGCCCTGCTGCTCGGAAACCCCGACCAGAACAATCCCGGTCTTGCGCAGAAGCTCGGCGCACTCCACGCCCAGTGCGACCCGTCGGTATCGGGCAAGAGCTTCTGCGATCAGCTCGGCGCGCTCGCCGGCGGTCTCGGCACGGCCGCGGAGGACGCGGGGACTGCTGCCGTGAGCGCGGGCACCGCCGCCGGCTACGCGGCTCCGACGGCGAGCGGTATCGGCAGCCTCATGACCGAGACCAGCGGCGGACTCGTCGGGGCGGCCAACGGCGCCCGCGAGCTCGCGTCGGGCCTGGATCAACTCCAGGGCGCGACAAACCAGTCGGCCGATGGCACTCGCCAGCTCTCGTCCGGCGCCTCCCAACTCGCCTCCGGCGCCACCCAGGCCGCCGACGGAGCGACGACCCTCGCCGACGGCGTGGCACAGCTCGCCGGCGGCACCGGTGAGCTGGCGAACGGGCTTGCCACGGCATCCGATTCCATCCCGTCTTACACCGACAGCGAGGCGACCGACCTCGCGACCGTCGTGGCGGACCCGGTCGCGGCCCAGGGAGTGGGGACGTCGCTGTTCGGCGCCTCTGCGGTGCCGCTGCTGGCGATGCTCGCACTGTGGTTCGGCGGGCTCGGAACCTTCATCGCGCTGCAGGCCGTGTCGCGGCGTGCGCTCACCTCGCGCGCACCGTCGGCGGTGCTGGCGCTGCGCTCGTTCCTTCCTGCCGCCGGGCTCGGTGTCGCGCAGGGCCTCCTCGTCGCCGGTGTCGTGCAGCTGGCCGCGTCGTACTCGTGGGCCGACTGGTCGGGGTTCGCCGCGGTGTGCGTGGTCGCCGGCGTCGCATTCGCGGCGGTCAACCAGGCGCTGGTGGCGGTCTTCGGCGGCGCTGGCCGGTGGATCGCCGCGCTCGTCGGCGTGCTCGCGGTCGCGACGGGCGTCGTCTCGACGGCGCCCGGCGTGCTGAGCGACATCGCGGGTCTCATGCCCACCGCGCCTGCCTACGAAGGCATGGTGGCGGCCCTCACCTCGGCATCCGGAATCGGTGGGGCGTTCGCGGGACTGATGCTCTGGTCGCTGGCCGCGCTGGCGGCCACCGTCCTCGCCGTCGCGCGGCGACGCACCATCTCGGGGCGAGCGCTGCTGACCGCGGTGCCGGCGACCGCCTGAACGCGTCCGGGCCGCGCGCGGCCCGGACGGCAGGGCGATGGCCGGCGTCTATCGGTCGGTGCGGAAGCCCGAGAGCTTGTGGGTGCCGTCGCACCAGGGTTTGATCGCCGAGGCTCCGCACCGGCACAGGGCGACCGTGCGGCGATGACGTTCGATGGGCCGGCCGCGATCGTCGATGAGCTGGGCGGAACCCCGCACGATGAAGGGCCCGTCGGGGTACGGCGTGATCGTGACGCGAGGCTCTTGTTCGGTCATCGGTTCTCCTCCCGGAGTCGGCGCATGGGGGTCGCGGCACGGCGCAGCCGTCCGTCGCGATAGATGACGCCGCCGCGCAGCCGGTGCACCAGGGCGATCCACACGGTGATCCCGCGTTCGGCGACCCAGGCCGGCGCCCAGAGCGCCGCGCTCGCGGGAAACACGCGGGCACCACCGTCACGACGGCGTCCCAGCTCGGCGAGCGCGATCACGGCGAGCATGCCGGCGAGCAGGGCCCGGTAGCCCCCGTGCCGCGCCGCGAAGACGACGATCGGCAGGATCAGCAGCTCTCGCATCAGTCGCATCGGCTGCGCGAAGTCGTCGTATGCCTGTCGCACCCGCTGCTCGAGAAACCTCCGCACGTCGGGCGGGCGGCGCATGACGTAGAGGTCGCGGGCGACGAGCACGCTGCCGCCGCGGGCCTGAACGGTGCGCTCCAGCTCGAGATTCTCAAACAGGACGTTCGTGTCGTAGCCCCGCCCCTGCATCGCCGAGCGGCGCAGCGCCACCGTGCCGGAGAAGTCGCCCCCGAGAGCCCGGTTCAGCAGCGTGCGGCCGGTGTCCCATCGCGCGTGCCACGGAGTGGGGTCGAAGACGTTCTGCGGCCGGACGAAGTCGACGACGTCGAGCAGGGAGATGAGCCTCTCGAGCGCCGGTCGGTCGTAGCGCACGTCGTCGTCGGCGATCACGATGCGCTCGTGCCTGCTCTCACGAATACCCGTCACCGCGCCGCGCGCCTTCCCGTTGATGCCTTCGCCGTCCGGCCTGATGTGACGGGCGAACGACCAGGTGCGCCCCTGCACGCTGAAGTGCGGGGCATCGGATCCGTCGACGACAGTCACATCCAGCCAATCGGCCAGCTCACGCAGGTAGCGCGACAGCTCGTCCAGTCCGGCGTCGTCCGACCACCGCAGCGGCAGCACGTACTCGACGGCGAGGCGCTCGGGCATCCCGTCACCCGACCGTCGGCACGTACGGCCTGCGAAGGACGCTGCGGCCGTTCGACCAGGCCTCGAGCACCTCAGCTCCGGCGAGGTCGTCCATCGCCAGGCACGCGGCAGCGCCGAAGACGATGTCCTCGAGCAGCTCCGGCTCATCCTCGGCGAGCGATCCCGCCAGATCGCGTGCGGCGATCTGCTCGTGCACGGCATCCGCTTCGACGTGCTCATCGAAGTACCACGTCACGTCCGGCCCGAAGCCGAGCCGGCGAAAGCCGTCGCCATAGGACCGGTTGGGCAGCGAGGATGTCATCTCGAACGCCGCGAGGTGTCCGACGATCGCACCGCGCAGGCGGCGGTGGAGCCCGAACATCGACATCATGTTGTGAACCGCGAGGGTGATCGCGGGGACGAGGTCGATGTGCGCGCCGTAGGTGTCGTCGAGTCCGGCGCCGCGCATCGTCTGCGCGAAGATCGCCGAATGCATGCGGAGGGGGTCGCCCGCTCCGTACTCGTCGGACTGGATCTCGACCAGGGCGGCCTTCGGCCGGCCGGTGAGACGAGGGATCGCCCAGGAGTGGGGATCGGCCTCGCGCAGGGTGTAGATGCTCCGGTTGATGAGGAACTCATCCAGCTGCGTCCGCGTCGCATTCTTCGCCACGAAGCGAGACAGGCTCGGCCCACTCGTGGGCGCTGTCATCTCGAAGAGGCGACGGGCGACCGCATCCCGTGTCGGTTCGGGAAGCGGGCCGACCTCGACCAGATCGCGCAGCCGCTGCTCGAATGCTCGCTCGAGCCGGCCGCGCACTGCGAGCAGATCAGGGTGCCACTCCCAGTGCGGATCGATCTGCGGCAGCGACCCGTACACGACGCAGTACAGCAGGAACAGCGACAGCTGCACGTCGTCGTCGCAGAGCACGTCGGGCGACGCCAGCGCCTCGTCGACCACCTCGGAGAGCCCCGCCACGGGATCGTCCTGCGGCGGCTGCCCGAGGAGCTGCACGAGCTGCCCGCTCAATGGCCCCCTGGGGCTCACCGGGATGACGGCGGTGACGCTGGCGGGGGCGAGGACATCGGTCATGGGGCACTCCTGAATCGAGCGTCACCGACCCGAGCGGTGCGCGGGATTCAGCGTCCCAGAACTGCCCAGGACTAGCCCCGGGGTTGACGCCGAGCCATACGACGGGCTAGGCGCGCCGCCGTCAGGCCGTCACTCCAGACCGGAGTAGGCGTGAAGCCCCTTGAAGAACATGTTCACGATCGTGAAGTTGAAGATCACGGCAGTGAAGCCGATGATCGACAACCATGCCGAACGGGCACCCCGCCAGCCGCGGGTAGCGCGCGCGTGGATGTAGCCGGCGTAGAGCACCCAGATGACGAAGGTCCACACTTCCTTCGTGTCGAAGCCCCAGTAGCGCCCCCACGCGTCGTTCGCCCAGATCGAGCCGGCGATCAGCGTGAAGGTCCAGAAGATGAAGCCCAGGATCGCGAACCGGTACGCGAGCGACTCGAGGGCGTCAGCGCCGGGCAGTGTGCGCAGGAAGCGGGGACCGCTGCGGGGAGCCGGCCCGCCCGCCTCGACAGCGGCCGCGGCGGCGATGATCCGCTCACGCCGCGCCTGCATCAGCTGCAGCACCGACAGGCCGAATGCCAGTGCGAAGAGCGCCGTCGCGAGGGATGCCACGAACACGTGGATGACGAGCCACACCGACTTCAGCGGATCCATGAGCGGCGTGATCTCGACGTAGAAGCTCAGCGCCGATGCCCCGAGCAGCACCACCGTGAGACCGGTGATGAATGAGCCGAGGAACCGCAGGTCGTACCGGAAGAGCACCCCCAGGTACACCGCGACGACGAGGAGCGTCCCGGTCAGGGCGAACTCGTACATGTTCGACCACGGCACGCGTCCCGCGGCGATGCCGCGCGTGAGGTCGCCGCCGAGATGGAACAGGAAGGCGAGCACGGTCAGCGACGTGCCGATCCGTGCCCACACCAGGCGCTCGCGGCGGCCGATCGGGGCGTTGAGGGCTGCCTCGGACGCGTCCTCCTGGGCGCGCATCGCGGCGATCGCTCCCGGCCGCCCGGCGCTGCCGGCAGAGCCGCCTCCCGCTGCGACGAGCTCGCGCTCCCGGGAGTTCTCGGTCCTCGCGGCGCTCTTGACATCCACAGCCACGGCGCCCCGGCGGGCGAGATCGACCGCGTACGCGATGAATGCCAGCGCGTAGACGGCGATGGCCGTCCAGACCAGCAGCACAGAGACCGATTCGAGCGTCAGGGCAGAGGACTCGGGCATGGCTTCCAGTCTACGTCGGGGTTTCTCGTCTGAGCGGGACGGGGCGCCGTCAGCGGTCGGGCAGCGAGGCGAGATGCCGCTGCGCGAACTGCTCCACCGCGGCATCCAGTGTCGGGTCCTCGCCGCGCGCGAGCCCCGCGTACTCGAGCTGCACGGTGTGGCCGCCGGGTGTGGCCTTGACCCACATGCGGCGGCGTGGCACGAACAGCGCGGCGAGGAGGCCGGCGGTCGCGAGCACCGCGAAGATCAGCACCCAGGTGGCCGCGGCATCCCGGTGCACCGACAGCGACACGTAGCGCTTGACCGAGTCCTCGTAGCCGCTCGCGCCGTCGGGCGCCTCGTTCTCGAACGTGATCGTGCCGAGCCCGTTCGGCAACTCGGCCGTCTCGCCGGGCGCGATCTCGATCGACTCGACGTCGGTGCCGCGACCGGCGAGCTTGTCCATCTCACCGGTGTCGAGCGTGTACACCGACCGCGGCACGCCGCCGTCGATGCCGAGGTCGCCGGTGTAGACGTCGAGCGTCACGACCGGGTTCGTCAGAGCGGGGTACGCCGACGTGAACGCGCCGTCCTGGCGCTGGACCTGCGTCGGATAGAAGAACCCGACGAGCCCCATCTGCTCGTCGAGGCCGTCGGGCACCTTCACGACGCCGAGCGAGGTCATATTGGTGTCCTGCGGCAGGAACGGCACCGACTCCGAGAACACCACTTCGCCGTCGCCGTCGCGGATCGTGAGCGTCGGAGCGTAGCCGTTGCCCATGAGGTAGATGCGGTCGCCGGCCATCTCGAGGGGGTGATTGACGCGCACCTCGCCGGTGCCGGTCGCCTCGCCGGGCCTCTGGGTGGTGAGGTTCGCGACGAAGTCGCCCGCCTGCCCCTCCCCCTGCGTGCCGCGCGGCTGGTAGGTCACGTCGAAGCGGTCGAGCGTGAGTGCGTACGGCGCGAGCGCGTTCTCGTCGACGAACCGCCCCGGGTTGAACGAGGTGTAGTCGAGCATCGTGTTGACCCACGTGCGGCCCTCGATGATCACCGTCTGACCCGTGTGGGTGAAGCCTCCGCCGATGCCGACCGCGATCAGCACGCCGACCAGCGACGCGTGGAAGACCAGGTTGCCGGTCTCGCGCAGATACCCGCGCTCGGCCGACACCGAGAGTGCACCGCGGGAGTCGTAGCGCTCGACGCGGTAGCCGGCCTTCTTGAGCTGCTGCTGCGCGGCTTCGATCGAGTCGGATGCCGCAGCAGCAGCCGCCTGGACGTCGGCGTATTCGAGCGTCTCGGAACGGTGCACGTCCAGCCGCGACAGGCGCGCGGGCGTGCGTGGCGGCTTTGCCCGGAGCGCCTTCCAATGGTGCTTCGTGCGCGGGATGACGCAGCCGACGAGCGAGACGAACAGCAGGATGTAGATCGCCGAGAACCACGGCGACGTGTACACGTCGAACAGGCTCAGGTTGTCGAGGATCGGTGCGAGCTCGGGGTTGTCGGTGAAGTACTGCGTGACGCCGTTGGGGTCGGCGCTGCGCTGCGGCACGAGCGAGCCGGGCACGGCCGCGATCGCGAGCAGGAGCAGCAGCACGAGCGCCGTGCGCATCGAGGTGAGCTGACGCCACCCCCACCGCAGCCAGCCGATGAAGCCGAGCGCGGGCTGGTTGACGTCGCCAGGCTGCTCGGCAGAATCGGCGTGATCCGCCGGGCGTCCCCGCTCCCACTCACCACGGCGCTGGCGCGCCGCGGCGAGCCTCGGGGTGCGGGGGCCCAGTGGATCGCCCGCGATCGGCGCGTCAGAGCGGGGCCGGGACACTGGCGAACACCCCCTGCAGCTGGGCCATGATCGCCGTCCAGACGCCGGTCACCATGAGCAGGCCCACGACGATGAGCAGCCCGCCCCCCACCAGGTTGACGACCCGGATGTGGCGGCGCACGAACGAGACCGACCGCGTCGCCCACCCGAAGCCGAGGGTGAGCAGGAGGAACGGGATGCCGAGGCCCAGCGAGTACGCGACGCCCAGAAGTGCGGCGCGCCCGGCCGAGCCGGAGTCGAACGCCATCGACAGGATCACCGCGAGTGTGGGGCCGATGCACGGCGCCCACCCGATGCCGAGTGCGACGCCCAGCAGCGGTGCGCCGACGAGACCCAGGTTCGAGCGGACCTGGGGGCGGGCGATCTGCTGCATCCAGCCGAAGGCGCCGACGAAGACGAGCCCCATGGCGATGACGACGAGCCCGAGGATGCGGGTGATGAGGTCCTGGTACTCGAACAGGAAGCGGCCCAGCGTGCCGCCGAGCACCGCGATGCTCACGAACACCACCGTGAATCCCGCGATGAACAGCAGGACGCCCAGCACGAGTCGCCCGCGTGCGGGCGCCTCGGTCGCGGCATCCGTCATCACGACGCGTTGCGTGTCGTCGCCGCGCTCCTCGCTCGACGACCGAGGGTCGCCGGTCGCTGAGCGCCCTTCGACCAGCTCAGACGTCTGACGCGGCGCGACCGCGCCACCGATGAAGCCGAGATACCCCGGCACGAGCGGAAGGACGCACGGCGACAGGAACGACACCAGCCCCGCGAGCACCGCGATCGGAATGGCGACGAGCAGCGACCCGTCGGCGACGAGGGCGCCGAGGTTCACGCCTCCTCCAGGGCGTCGCGCACGAGAGTCTCGAGGATCGACGCGTCGTCGAGTTGGCCGATGATGCGCGCAGCGACGCGGCCCTCGGTGTCGAGCACGAGTGTGACCGGTACGGCATTGAGCGGCGTCTGCCCGGCGAACGCGAGCTTGATCGACCCGTCCTCGGTGGCCAGGGCGCTCGGATAGGTGACGCCGTACGTCTCGGCGAACGCCCTCGACGCCTCCGCTCCGTCGTACAGGTTCACCCCGAGGAACGACACGTCCTGCCCTTGGAACGTCTCGTGCGCGTCTTCGAGCTGCTCCGCCTCGACACGGCACGGCGCGCACGCGGCGTACCAGAAGTTCACGACCAGCACGTCGCCGGCGTAGTCGGCGCTGGTGGCGGTGCCCCCGACGTCGAGCACGCCCTCGAACTCGATCGGCTCGGTGCGCTCGTCCGCCGGGATCTCCTCGATCTGCCGACCATCGGCTGCGATGAATCCCTTGTTGTCGCCCTCGCGGTACTGGTCGGCGAGCGGGTCGCTCGTGCATCCGGTGAGCGCCGCCATCAGCCCCGCGATTACCAGAGCGGTCCCAGCTCCGGCCCGCAGCCTGCGTCCCATCCTGGTCATACCGCCCCCACGTCCACCGCGCCGGCCGCCGACGCCGGCTCGGCGTAGGCGGTCTCGGTCCACTTCCCGTCCACCATCTCGAAGCTCGTCACACTCGACAGCCCGCACCGCCGGTCGCGCGGGTCGTGACGCAGCGGAAGACCCGCGACCGCGAGGTGAGTCACCCAGATCGGCAGCTGGTGCGAGACGATGACGACGTCGCCCGCGTCCGCGGCATCCCACGCGTGGGTCATGGCCGCATTCATGCGCCCCACGACGTCGGCGTACGGCTCACCCCAGCTCGGGAGCGCCGGCTTGCGCAGGTGTCGCCAGTTCCACGGGTTGACGAGGGCCCGCACCATGCGCTTGCCCTCGAAGACGTTCGTCGGCTCGATGACGCGCTCGTCGATGACCGGCTCGATGCCGAAGAGCTCGGTGAACGGCTCCGCGGATTCCTGGGTGCGCTGCAGCGGCGAGCAGACGAGCGTGGACACCGGGCGCTGCATCGCCTGCACGAACTCGGCGGCCTGGCGAGCCATGCCGCGGCCGGCGGCGCTCAGGCCATATCCGGGGAGTCGCCCGTAGAGAACGCGGCGAGGATTGTGAACCTCCCCATGGCGCACGAGATGAAGGCGATCGGCGGGCACCGCCCCAGTCTACGGCGGCTCGATCTGTGGGGCCGCTGAGCGTCAGTCCGACGGCGTCGAGGTGAGCTCGCGCCGACTCTCGTGCGACGACTGCTCTGCCGATGCCTGCGCCTCCCGGCGCTCGCGCGACGCCGTGATCAAGGCACGCGTGCGGACGAACACGAACCATGCCGCGGCGAGCGCGACCACCGCGATCACGACGTACTGGACGACGTCGACGTACTGCTCGATGACATGCCAGGACTCACCGAGAATGTAGCCGGCGAGCACGAAGATCGTGTTCCAGATGAGGCTCCCCAGGGCTGTGAGCAGTCCGAACCGCCACAGCGGCATGCGGGTGACACCGGCCGGGATGGAGATGAGGCTCCGGAAGATCGGGATCATCCGCCCGAAGAAGACCGCCTTGCCGCCGTGTCGCTCGAACCAAGCGACCGTGCGGTCGATGTCTTCGGGGTGCAGCAGCGGCGTCTTCCCGGCGATGCGGCGAAGCCGGTCGGCTCCGAACCACGCGCCGATGCCGTAGAGGAGGAACGCCCCGACGATCGAGCCGAGGGTGGTCCAGGCGAGCGCCTCGAACAGCGTGAACGACCCACGGCTGGCCGCCAGTCCCGCCATCGGCAGCACGACCTCGCTCGGCAGGGGTGGGAAGAGGTTCTCGAGAGCGATCGCGATTCCCGCTCCGGCGGGGCCCACGACGTCCATGAGCGAGACGGACCAGTCGAGAAGGGTGCCCAGCCAGGACGTGTCGCCAGAGGTAGAGGTGTCGGTCATCGGTCGTCGCTTCCCCGAATGTCGCAGGCGGTCGGTGATCTCCGATCCACCGTACGGGCACGTCGTGAACGGTTCCTGGGTGCTAACCCCCGAATCGGACTCCGGAGACCCCGAGCTCGCGACGGTTCAGAGCGACGTGCCCGGCACGCCCGCCGCCGTCACCGCGAAGGCTGCGACGAGGCTCAGGACGATCGCGGCGGCCCCGGCCAGCGGAACCCAGAACGACAGACGCCTCTTCACCATCAGCACGATGGCCACGACGGTGGACGCGAGGAAGGCGACCCACGGCAGGATCATGCCCATCAGCCACCCGAGGGTGATGAGCTCGCTGATGCAGGTGCGAACTCCGCAGGGGTCGGACGCCATGACGAGGAACATGCCCATCAGCGATGCCCCTGTCGCGAGCACGGCGGAGCCGATCACCAACACGATCGTGAGCACGATGTCCCACACACGCACGGGGCGCGACGCGGCTCCGGGAGTCGTGGTGGTCACGGCGACATCTTAGGTCCCCCGTATGCTTGACGCTCGTGAGTGAACGCGTTCTGGTAGGTCAGCTCAAGGGTCTCGCCGACGGCCCCGTCTCCGTGTCCGGATGGGTCGAGACCGTCCGCGACCAGAAGAAGGTGCAGTTCGTCATCCTTCGCGATGAGACGGGCGCGGTGCAGCTGGTGAATCCGGCGACCCGGCCCGCCGAGGACGGCACCGAACAGGATGCCGCGGCCCTCACCCTCACCGACCTGATCTCGAACCTCGCAACCGGCACGTTCTTGACGGTGCGGGGCGAGCTCAAGCACGACGAGCGGGTCAAGCTCGGCGGCGTCGAGATCAAGATCGGATCGCTCGAGATCGCCGCCGCGGCGCTGCCCGAGACGCCGATCGCCGCCGACTCCGGCATGGACAAGCGCATGGACTGGCGCTTCCTCGACCTGCGCCAGCGTCGCAACAACCTCATCTTCCGCGTGCAGACCACGCTCGAGCACGCGATGCGCTCGTACTGGATCGAGCGGGACTACATCGAGGTGCACTCGCCGAAGCTCATGGCGTCGGCATCCGAATCCAATGCCGAGCTGTTCTCGCTCGAGTACTTCGGCGACCAGACCGCCTACCTCGCGCAGTCGCCGCAGTTCTTCAAGCAGATGGCCCAGGTCGCCGGGTTCGGCAAGATCTTCGAGATCGCGCCGGCCTTCCGCGCCGACCCGTCGTTCACCTCCCGCCATGCGACCGAGTTCACCTCGATCGACGCCGAGATCAGCTGGATCGACTCGCACGAGGACGTCGCGAAGATGCAGGAGGAACTGCTCGCCACCGCTATCGCCGCGGTGAAGGAGAAGCACGGCGCCGAGATCGAGGAGCTGTTCGGTCTGGAGGTGCAGGTGCCGGCGATCCCGTTCCCGCGCATCCCGCTCGCCGAGGCGCTCGAGATCGTGAAGAGCCGAGGCTACGAGGTGCCCCGCACCGACGGTGACCTCGACCCCGAGGGCGAACGTCAGATCTCCGCATACGTCGAGGAGACGTACGGTCACCAGTTCGTCTTCATCACCGACTACCACCCCGAGATCCGCGCGTTCTACCACATGCGCGATGAAGAGACCGGGCTCACCAAGAGCTACGACCTGCTGTTCAAGGGCGTCGAGATCACGACCGGCGCTCAGCGCGAGCACCGCGTCGACGTGCTGATCGAACAGGCGAAGGAGAAGGGGCTCGAACCCGAGCACCTCGACTTCTACCTCGACTTCTTCCGCTACGGCGCCCCGCCGCACGGCGGCTTCGGCATGGGCCTCGCGCGCGTGATGATGCTGCTGCTCGGGCAGGACTCGATCCGCGAGGTCACGTACCTCTTCCGAGGCCCGACGCGCCTGGCCCCGTAGCGTCCGCGGTCAGCCGGCGAGGGCGGCGCGCAGGCGGTCGGGCGAGATGCGCCAGTGGCCGTGCAGCTCGTCGTCGATGAGCACCACCGGGATCTTCTCCCACCAGGCTGCGTACAGCGCCGGATCGTCGGCGATCGAGAGTTCCGTCACCTCGACGGCATCCTCGGGCAGTTCGGCGACGACGGTCTCGACGACCTCGCGCGCGACATCGCACAGGTGGCAGTCGGGCTTGCCGATGAGGGTGAGCGTCGTCACCGCTTCAGTCTAGAAGCGCCGGTGGATGACCGGACGCCGGCGGGATGCCGACTTCAGCGCTCGACGGGGTAGCCCGCGGCGATCCATTCGTTCGTGCCGCCGTCGACGTTCGTGGCGGCGTACCCGCGTGCCTCGAGCGCCTCGACCACGCGGCCGGAGCGGCCGCCGATCGCGCAGATCACGTCGAACGCGCCCTCGGGCAGCTCGTCGAGCCGGCCGCCGATCGCCGACATCGGGATGTTGACGGCGCCCGGCACGTGTCCGGCGGCGAACTCATCGACCTCGCGCACGTCGATGAGCGGGACGTCGACGCGCTCGCGAAGCTCCTGGACGGTGATGGACTTCATCGGTTCCTTCCGCGGCGGAACACGAAGCGCCCGTCCACGGACAGGCGCTTGGTGTGATGGCCGCTTACTTCTTGTTGCGGCGCTGGTGGCGAGTCTTGCGAAGCAGCTTGCGGTGCTTCTTCTTCGCCATGCGCTTGCGGCGCTTCTTGATGACAGAACCCACGGAGAACCTCACTATGTCGGGGTCTAGGCGCAACACGTGCGCGCCCAGGATCGGGGCAGATGCGAAAAATGCCTCGTGACAGTCTAGCCGACGTCGGCGATCGGCCGCTGCAGTGCAGCCGTGACCGCAGACTCGGGGACGCGATAGCTGCGACCGAACCGCACCGCCGGCAGCTCACCTGAGTGGACGAGCCGGTACACCGTCATCTTCGAGACGCGCATCAGCTCGGCGACCTCGGCGACGGTGAGGAAGCGCACGTCGGGCAGCTCCGCCATGTGGTCATTCCTTCCCCAGAAGTGTTGACCACACTCTAGATCCCCCGCGACGTGCCTGTAAACACGGGGCGCATGTAAACCCCTGTGACGTGTGGGGCGCCAGGCGCGCGGTGTTCAGCCCTCGCCGCGGTGGCGCGCGCGCCGCTCCCGCGCGTCGCGGGCCGCCTGGCGCTCGACCTTTCGGGCGTCGCGCAGTGCCTTCTCGGCGGTCCGCACCGCCTTCTGGGCCTCTCGGTACTTCTTGTCATCGAGGATCTCGGAGTCCTCCAGCTGCATCCACGGCGAGCGCGGCGCGCGCCCCTCGACGGCCACCCGCTCGATATACGCGGCGACGCCGTCGAGGCTGCGCTCCAGGCTGAAGAGGAACGGGTCGGAGTCGTCGAGGAAGACGCCGGCATCGATGGCCGCTCGCAGCGCCGGATACGCGTCGGCGCTGATCAGGGTGCGGAAGAGGGCGTCCTCCTGAGCGGTGATCTCGTGCCCGCGAACGCCTCGCTCGCGCTCGGTGCGCGCGTACCCCGCGAGCACCGTGCCCGTCCATCGCGATGCGCCGGTCACCATCAGCACGACGGCAAGACGCTCCTCGTAGGTGAGCGGGGTCTCGGCGAGCGCCGCCAGTCCGGCATCCATCCACGCGGCGCTGTTCGGTGTGATGGGCGATCCACTGATCGGGACATCGAGCACCCACGGATGACGCAGATACAGGTGGACCTGCTCGGTGTACAGGCCGGTGAGGCGCTCGCGCCATCCGCCGGCCTCCGTGGCCTCGGTGGGCAGCGCCGTGGCCTCCTCCTGCATGAGCAGCACGAGGTCGTCCTTCGCGCTGACGTACCGGTAGAGCGACATCGGGGTGAATCCCAGTCGCGCTGCCACGGCGGCCATCGACACCGCGGCCAGGCCCTCGGCATCCGCGATCTCGACCGCCGCCTCGACGATGCGCTCAACGCTCATCTCCCGCTTGGGACCGCGTTGCGGGTTGGCCGCCACGCCCCACGCGAGTGCTATGCCACGCGGCAGTTCGGGTTCGGAGTCACGCAGGTCGGTCATGCGCTCAGTCTAGGTCTGTATAGGTCGTAAACAGTGTGTTACTGTCATAAACAGTTACTGGCATAAACAGTTTCGTACCTACACAGGAAGGAAGCCGATGAACGATCCCCGCACCGCCCCGGCCGCCATCGCCGTCCGCGGTCTGCGCAAGAAGTTCGGGCGCCAGACGGTGCTCGACGGCCTCGACCTCACCGTGTCGCGCGGCGAGGTGTTCGCACTCCTCGGACCGAACGGCGCCGGCAAGACGACCACCATCAACGTCCTGACGACCCTCGTCCGACCCGACGCCGGCACCGCCGAGATCTCGAGCATCGACGTCGTGCGTCACCCCGAGGCGATCAAGCAGCGCATCAGCCTCACGGGGCAGTCAGCCGCCGTCGACGACGTGCTCACCGGCACCGAGAACCTCGTCATGCTGGCGCGGCTGTCGGGCCTGTCGAGGCGCGCGGCGCGGAAGAAGGCCGCCGAGCTGCTCGCACGTTTCGATCTGACGGATGCCGCAGCCAAGCGCGTCGGCACGTACTCGGGCGGTATGCGCCGCCGGCTCGACCTCGCGCTCAGCTTCGTCGTGACCCCCGAGGTGCTCTTCCTCGACGAGCCCACGACAGGGCTCGACACCCGCAGCCGCCGCGAGCTGTGGGACGTCATCCGCTCCCTCGCCGACGCCGGAACCACGGTGTTCCTCACGACGCAATACCTGGAGGAGGCCGACCAGCTGGCCGACCGCATCGCGGTCCTCGACGGCGGCCGCATCGTCGCCACCGGTACCGCGTCGCAGTTGAAGTCGCGGATCGGCGGCGACACCGTGGAGCTGCACGACCCGCACGGCGACCTGCTGCGAGAGGTGCCGACGGACGGCACGGTCTCTGGCCTGCGCCGAGCCTTGGACGTCCTGGACGAGTCCGGCGCCGAGGGCACCGTCACGCTGCGGCGCCCCAGCCTCGACGACGTCTTCCTCGCACTCACCGGCGGCAGCGCCGCCTCGGACGCCCGCCATCCCGCCACCGATCCTGTGAAGGAGCACGCATGACCATCGCCCCGCCCGCACCCCCCGCCCTGCGCCCCCGCGTATCGGGCCTGACCGCAGAGAGCGTCTTCGTCGGACGCAGCCTCCTGCACTCCCTCCGCGACGGCGAATCGCTGCTCATGGCGATCATGCTGCCGATCATGCTCATGCTGATGTTCACGTGGGTGTTCGGCGGCGCGATCGATCCGGGCGGTGACTACGTGAACTACGTCGTGCCCGGCGTCATCCTCACCTGCGCGGGGTTCGGCGCCGCGTCGACGGCCGTGTACGTCGCCGGCGACATGAAGGCCGGCATCATCGACCGGTTCCGCACGATGCCGGTGCGCGCGAGCGCCGTGCTCACCGGGCACGTCGTGGCGAGTCTGCTGCGCAACCTCATCGCCACCGGCATCGTCATCGGCGTCGCCCTGCTCGTCGGGTTCCGTCCCACCGCCGACGCGTGGGGATGGATCGGCGCCGTCGCCGTCATCGCCCTCTGGATCCTCGCCATCACGTATCTCTTCGCCGCGATCGGCCTCGCATCGGGCAGCCCCGAAGGAGCGAACGGGTACGGCTTCATCATCCTGTTCCTGCCGTACCTCTCCAGCGCGTACGTCCCGGTGGACACGATGCCGGGCTGGCTTCAGGGTGTCGCCGAGTACCAGCCGGTGACTCCGATCATCGAGACGATCCGCGGCCTGCTCATGGGCACCCCGATCGACGGCTACGTCGGCTGGGCGGTGGCCTGGTGCCTCGCGATCCTCGTCGGGTCGTTCATCTGGGGCGCGTGGCTGTTCCGCCGGAAGGCAGGCCGGCGCTGAGTTCGTCCCCGCTGCGCGGGGTCAGCGACCGGGGAGCTTGCGGAGGGCGTTCTCGAAGGCGTGCTTGGCGGATGCCGCGGCACGGCCGACCACCTCGGCGGCGTGAGCCGCGGGCTCGGGCAGCGACGATGGCGCTGCCGGCTCGTCGTTCACGCCGTCGAGGAATGGAACCAGCCAGTCGTCGACCTCGTCCAGGGGAGCGGCCGACAGGCTGTAGTAGCGATGCTGGCCTTCCTCTCGCACCGAGACGAGGTGCGCATCACGCAGCACCTTGAGGTGCTTCGATACGGTCGGCTGACTCGCACCCAGCTCGTACACGATGTGCGACACGCTGGTGCCCTGCTCTCCGGCGGTTGAGCGATCGAGCAGAAGTCGCAGGATGTCGCGACGAGTGCCGTCCGCGATCACGTCGAAGATGTCCGCCATGTGCTCAGATTAGTCGGGAGCCCATCGGAGTACCATGACACGGGTCTCACAGCGAAAGGGGCACGCATGGCGACGGACCCGGCTGGGTCGCTCATGCGGCGCATCCCTCGGGCGTTCGGCGCGTGGTGGGACGGGCTGCGCAACCTCACCACATCGTCGCCGGCTCGCTTCGCGGTCCTGGTCTTCGTCTCGCTGATCCTCGTCTTCACGGCACTTCTGGCGCTGCCGGCGTCAGCGACGGGGGGCCGGCCGATCGCGCTCGCCGACGCCGTGTTCACCGCCGTCTCGACGATCTGCGTCACGGGTCTCACGACCGTCGACATCGCCACGACGTTCTCGGCGTTCGGCAAGGTCGTGATCTTCCTCGGTGTCAACATCGGCGGGATGGGCGTGCTCACGCTCGCCTCGATCCTGGGTCTGGTCATCTCGAAGCGACTCGGACTGCGCGCCAAGCTCATCGCGGCCAGCGACACGAATCCGATGCGCGCCCACGCCGGCCCGGTGAACGAGAGCCAGACCGTACGCCTGGGCGAGGTCGGTCAGCTGCTGCGCACAGTCGCCCTGTCCACGCTCTTCATCGAGGCGGTCGTCGCCGTGGCGCTGTATCCCGCGCTGGTGATGGCCGAGGTCGGTCCGATCGAGGCGCTGTGGGAGGCGCCCTTCTACGCCGCCATGGCGTTCACGAACACCGGATTCACCCCGAACCCGGGCGGGCTCGAGCCGTTCGCCGACGACTACTTCCTGCTGACCACCCTCATGGTGGCCGTGTTCCTCGGCAGCATCGGGTTCCCGGTGATCTACGCCCTGTTCCGGCACTACTGGCACGTGCGCCGGTGGCCGCTGCACACCAAGCTCACCCTCATCACCACGGTGCTGCTGTTCATCGCGGGGGCCGGTGCCTTCCTGGCGCTGGAGTACAACAACCCGAAGACCTTCGGGTCGATGGATGCCTGGGACACCACCTTCCAGGCGTTCTTCCTGTCTGCCATGACCCGCTCCGGCGGCTTCGCCGTCGTCGACGTCGGCGAGCTGTACGGGTCGTCGCTCATCGTGGGCAGCATGCTGATGTTCGTCGGCGGCGGGTCGGCCTCCACCGCGGGCGGGATCAAGGTCACCACCCTGGCCGTGCTCGCCATCGCCGTCTGGTCCGAGGCGAAAGGCCGCCAGTCGGTCGAGATCTTCGGCCGTCGCGTTCCCAGCGACGTCCAGCGCGTCGCTCTGTCGGTCGTCGCGTGGGGCGCGACGATCGTCGCCCTGTCGACGATCATCATCGCCCAGATCAGCCAGGAGCCGATCGCCGACGTCCTGTTCGACGTGATCTCGGCATTCGGCACCGTCGGCCTCTCGACCGGGCTGACCGCCGAGCTCAGCGACCCCGCCGTGTACGTCATGGCCGTGACGATCTTCATGGGCCGCATTGGTACAGTGACACTCGCCGCGGCCGTGGCCGCGACATCCCGTTCGCAGCTGTACTCGCTGCCTGTGGAAAGGCCCATCGTTGGTTGAGCGGATCAGAAGCGACGCGCCCGTCCTCGTGATCGGACTGGGACGCTTCGGCGCCGCCTGCGCCGGAGAGCTCGACCGGCTCGATCGCGAGGTGCTCGCGATCGACGACAACCTCGAGCTGGTGCAGAAGTGGTCGGAGCGCGTCACGCACACGGTGCAGGCCGATGCCCGCAACCTCGACGCCCTCAAGCAGATCGGCGCTCAGGACTTCCAGGTGGCCGTCGTCGCCGTCGGCTCGTCGATCGAGGCATCCGTCCTCATCACCGCCAACCTCGTCGACCTCAAGGTGCCGCAGATCTGGGCGAAGGCCGTCTCGCAGTCACACGGCAAGATCCTCGCCCGCGTCGGCGCCAACCACGTGATCTACCCCGAGCGCGAGGCCGGCGAGCGCGTCGCCCACCTCGTCAGCGGTCGCATGCTCGACTTCATCCGGTTCGACGACGACTTCGTCCTGGCCAAGATGTACCCGCCGAAGTTCGTGCGCGGCATCGGCCTGAACGAGTCCGGCGTGCGCACGAAGTACAACGTGACGGTGGTCGGCGTGAAGAGCCCGGGCAAGCCGTTCCGCTACGCCGAGGCCAACACGATCGTCACCAACCACGACCTCATCATCGTGTCGGGCACCAACGTCGACATCGAGCGGTTCGCAGCCCTCGACCGCTGATCCGCCCGCACCTACGCTCCCGCCGCGAGCTCCCGGGCTCGGGCCAGCGCGGCGTCCGTCGCGCGGGCGAACACGTCGTCGAGGCGCGCGTCCTGCAGGACGGCGATGGCACGCTCGGTGGTGCCCTTGGGGCTGGTCACACGCCGGCGCAACTCGGCCGGCTCCTCACCGGATGCCTCCAGCAGCGCCGCCGCGCCGATGAAGGTCTGCTCCGCCATGAGCCGCGCGTCGGCCTGGGAGAACCCCTTGGCGATGGCGGCCTTGGTGAACTCCTCCACGAGCAGGAAGAAGTAGGCGGGCCCCGAGCCCGAGATCGTCGACAGCGCGTCGATGCTGTGCTCCGGTACGTCCACCACGGTCCCGACCGTCTCGAACAGCCGCCGCGCGAGAGCGACCTCCGCGGGTCGGGCGGCACTGCCGGCGGCGAGGCCGGTGACGCCGCGGCCCACCAGAGCGGGGGTGTTCGGCATCGATCGAAGCACCGCGACGTCCGGCCCGAGAACCTCCTCGAACGTCGCGATCGTGACACCGGCGGCAAGACTGATCACGATGACGCCCGGCCGCAGCACCGGCGCGATCTCACGCAGCAGATCCGGGACCATCGCCGGCTTGACCCCCACCAGCACGACGGCGGCGCCGGATGCGGCATCCGTGTTGCCGTTCGGCGCTTCTTCGAGCGCGATGCTCGTCACGCCGGCCAGCCCGGCGAGCTGTGCGGCCTTGCCGGCGGTGCGATTGGTGGCTGTCACGCCCGTGGCGAGCCCCGAGCGCACGACTCCCTGGACGATGGCACCTCCCATGGAGCCTGCCCCGAGGACGGCGATGGGGGGAAGGACTGTGGCGTCGTTGGTCATGCGGCCATCGTACGGTCGGCTGCCACTAGTTGAGGCTTGACTTATATAAGTCGCGATGCAAATATTGCTCCATGCACGCCCTCGACGTCCTCGGCGATCCGGTCCGCCGGCGCATCCTCGAACTCCTCTCGGAGGGCGAGCACAGCGCCGGCGACATCGGAGAAGTCGTGCAGCGAGAGTTCGGCATCTCGCAGCCCGCCGTCTCGCAGCATCTGCGGGTGCTGCGAGCCTCAGGCTTCGCGAACGTGCGACCCGAGGGCACGCGCCGGTTCTACACGCTCGACCCGGAGCCGCTCGAGGCGGCGGCGGCCTGGTTCGATCCCTTCCGACGGTTCTGGCAGCCGCACCTCGATGCGCTGGGCACCGAGCTCGCGCGCGGTCGGCGGCAACGGCGTCTCGTCGCCGCCCGGGATTCCGCGGCGAAGGCAGACGCCGTCGACGAGCCGGGCGCCCCGGCATCCGGCTCGCCCGCCACCGCCCGTGACGACACCTCAGCCGCCGCAGACACCGCCGACCCCGATCCGCACACCACAGAGGAGAACTGACATGGTCGATGTCAATGCACAGATCGACGCCGTGACGCGCGGCGTCCGCACCGCCGATATGGACGGCGAGCCGTCGCACGTCCAGACGCTGACACAGGAGTACCCCAGCCCGATCGAGGACGTATGGGATGCCGTCACGAGCCCCGAACGCATCCCGCGCTGGTTCCTGCCGGTGGCCGGTGAGCTTCGGGCCGGCGGGCACTATCAGCTCGAAGGCAACGCCGGAGGCGACGTACTGACGTGCGACCCGCCCCGCGACGGCGCGGCCGGCTACCGCGTCACGTGGGAATACGGCGGCGGCGTGAGCTGGGTCGCCGTGCGCCTGGTCGCGACCGGCGAGGACACCACCCGACTCGAACTGGAGCACACGGCCCGCGCGGCCGATGTGCCCCCGGGGTTCTGGGAGCAGTTCGGCCCCGGGGCGACCGGCGTCGGCTGGGATGGCGGCCTGCTCGGGCTCGCGCTGCACCTGGGCGGCAGCGACGCCCTCCCCCCGGGTGCGGCCGAAGAGTGGGCCGCAACGGAAGAGGGCAAGGCCTTCTACCGCGGGGCGGCGACGGCGTGGGGCGCCGCCCACGCCGCAAGCGGCGCGGATGCTTCCGAAGCAGCTCAGGCGGCCGACAACACGTTCGCGTTCTATACCGGCCAACTTCCCGTCGACATGCCGGAGTCCTGACGACGCTCGCGCACGCCGTCGTCCGGCTGCGGCATCCGCCGTTGCCGGACGACGGCGCGGGACTATCCTCGAAGCAGCGGAGCACGGGCGCCTCGGCCCGGATCCGGGGAGGATCGACATGACGCTCTTCGACGGCATCACGGCACGAGTGATCGAGACACCTCGACTGATGGTCAACGTCCTGGAGCGCGAGGGAGACGACCCCGAGACTCCCCCGGATCGCACCGTCGTCTTCATCCACGGCAACGTGTCATCGTCGCTCTTCTGGCAGGAGACGATGCAGGATCTGCCCGCCGACCTCCGCGTGATCGCCATCGACCTGCGCGGTTTCGGCGGCACCGAGCACGCGCCCATCGACGCGACCCGCGGCGTACGCGACTTCAGCGACGACGTGCGAGCAGCACTGGCCGTCCTCGGCATCCCCACTGCCCACCTGGTGGGATGGTCGATGGGCGGCGGTGTCATCCTGCAGTACGCACTCGACCACCCGGTACTGAGCCTGACCCTGCAGGCGCCCGTCTCGCCGTACGGCTTCGGCGGCACGCGCCGCGACGGTTCGCGTCTCACGGACGACGACGCCGGCTGCGGAGGCGGTGGGGCGAACCCGGACTTCGTGCAGCGGCTCAACGATCATGACCGCACCGACGAGGCGCCGACCTCGCCGCGCAGCGTCTTCCGCTCCGGCTACGTCGCCGCCGGCTACGAGAGCCCGTACGAAGACGTGTGGGTGGAGTCGATGCTCACCACCTCCACCGCGACCGGCAACTACCCGGGCGACTCGGTGCCGTCCGAGAGCTGGCCGGGATTCGCCCCCGGCCGTGTGGGCGTGCTCAACACGATGACGCCGGGACACTTCGACGTGTCGGGAATCGTCGAGCTCGCCGACAAGCCCCCGATCCTGTGGATCCACGGCACCCTCGACGCGATCGTCTCGGACGCCTCGTTCTACGACCTGAACAACCTGGGCAAGCTCGGCGTGATCCCGGGGTGGCCGGGAGACGATGTCGCCCCGCCGCAGCAGATGGTGTCACAGACCCGCGACGTGCTCGAACGTTATGCCGCCGCGGGCGGCGAGGTCACCGAGCTGAGCCTCGAAGGCGTGGGGCACTCGCCGCACCTCGAGCGCCCGGTGGCGTTCCGTCACGCACTCCTCGAGGCGATCGGCTACGTCGGTCACCCGATCGATCCAGCGCCGCCGACCGAGGCGATCATCATCCGCTCGTCCGACTGATCGTGTGAGCCTCGGCCCCGTCCGTAGACTCATCGCATGAGTGCTTCGGGCGGCAGCAGAGCGATCATCGCGGCATTCCTGGCCAACATGGGCATCGCGATCGCGAAGTTCATCGCGTGGTTTCTGTCGGGTTCGGCCTCGATGCTCGCCGAGGCCATCCACTCGGTGGCCGACTCCGGCAATCAGCTGCTCCTCCTGCTGGGTGGTCGACGGGCCAAACGATCGGCGGACCGCGCGCACCCCTTCGGGTACGGGCGCGAACGGTACGTGTACGCGTTCGTCGTGTCGATCATCCTGTTCTCGGTCGGCGGCCTCTTCTCGATCTACGAGGGCATCGACAAGCTCACGCATCCGCACGAGCTCGAGAACGTCTGGATCCCGATCGGGGTGCTCCTGGTCGCCATCGTGCTCGAGTCCTTCTCGCTGCGCACCGCCGTGAAGGAGAGCAACCGCGTCCGCGCGAAGGGACAGTCGTGGGTGTCGTTCGTGCGGCACGCGAAGGCCCCCGAGCTGCCTGTGGTGCTGCTGGAAGACATCGCCGCGCTCACCGGTCTCGTGTTCGCCCTGATCGCAGTGAGCCTGACCGCCATCACGCACAACCCGGTCTTCGATGCGATCGGCACGCTCATGATCGGCACGCTGCTGATCCTCGTCGCGATCACGCTGGGCATCGAGACCAAGAGCCTGCTCGTCGGAGAAGGAGCGACGGATGCCGATCACGAGCGCATCGTGGATGCCATCCTCGCCGGACCCGAGGTGCACAAGCTCATCCACATCAAGACCCTCTATCTCGGCCCCGACGAGCTTCTCGTCGCGGCGAAGGTCGGCTTCGCTGCGGATGACTCGCTCGCGCGCATCGCCTCCGACATCAACCGCATCGAAGACCGCGTGCGCGCGGCCGTTCCCACCGCGCGGGTGATCTACTTCGAGCCCGACATCTATCGTCCCGGCGACGACCCGACCCCGCCGACCTCGGACTTCGTCATCAAATCCGCCGACTAAGCCCCGCCGCGCTCGAGGGTCGCCGTCCTGGCGCCCTGCCGACGACGCGCGAGACCACCCGAAAGGACACCGTGCAGTACTGCCTGTTCACCGAACCCCAGATGGGCGCGACCTACGCCGACCAGCTCGCCTACGCGCAGGCCGGCGAGCGGCTCGGCTTCCACGGATTCTTCCGCTCCGACCACTTCCTCAGCGGAATGGGCGATGGCCTCCCCGGCCCGACCGACGCATGGACGACCCTCGCCGGGCTCGCCCGTGAGACCACGCGGCTGCGGCTGGGCACGCTCGTCTCACCGGTGACCTTCCGGCACCCTGCGATCCTGGCCATCCAGGTCGCACAGGTCGACCAGATGTCGGGCGGACGCGTCGAACTCGGCCTCGGCGCGGGGTGGTTCGCCCGCGAGCACGAGGCGTACGGCATCCCGTTTCCCGACCGTCGGTTCGATCTGCTCGAGGAGCAGCTCGAGATCGTCACCGGGCTGTGGTCCACCCCGGCCGGTGAGACCTACTCGTTCGAAGGCCGCAGTCACCGGCTCGTCGAGGCGCCCGCGCTGCCCAAACCGGTGCAGAGTCCTGTGCCCGTGATCATCGGCGGCGGCGGGCCGCGGCGCACACCCGAGCTGGTGGCGCGGTTCGGCACCGAATACAACGTCGGCTTCCCGGAGGACCACCAGATCCAGGAGCGCATCGACAATCTCCTCGCCGCGTGCGAGCGCGTCGGTCGCGATCCGGGCACGATCAGGCTGTCGATCGCGATGTCGACGTTCGCCGGCAAGGACGACCGGGCGGTTGCGGAGCGGGCAGCTCGCATCGGCAAAACCCTCGACGACGTGCGCGACGGCACCAATATCGTCGGCGGACCCGACGAGATCGCCGAGCGCATCGGCGTCTATCAGGGCTTCGGAATCGAGCGGGTCTACTTCCAGCTGCTCGACCTGCAGGATGTCGAGCATGTGGAGTACCTCGGCGCGGATGTCCTGCCGCATCTCCCCCGCTGAGGTGGCGCCCGCTACGGCAACAGCCGTCGCGTAGCCGCAGAACCTGGCCCCCGAGTTCGGTGACAGGGCGGTCGCGGCGTGCTCAGACCGGCAGCCGCGTCAACGACGCTCGTCGAAGAACGCGCGCAGCAGCGCGGATGCCTCGGCCTCGCGCACGCCGGCGACCACTTCGGCGCGATACGGCAGGCGCCGATCGCGGACGACGTCGTACATCGAACCGGCCGCGCCGGCCTTGTCGTCCCACGCGCCGAAGACCAAGCGCGAGACGCGTGACTGCAGGACGGCCCCCGCGCACATGAGGCAAGGCTCGAGGGTCACCACGAGCGTGCATCCCTCGAGGTTCCACGATCCGGTCACCGCCGCGGCGGCCCGCAAGGCGACGACCTCGGCGTGCGCCGTCGGGTCGTGCGTGGCCTCGCGCAGGTTGCGGCCCTCGCCGAGGGCTCGGCCCGCGGCATCCGTCACCACCGCGCCGACCGGCACATCCCCGGACTCCCCCGCGGCCGAGGCCAGGGCGAGAGCCCGGTCCATCGCGGCGAGATCGGCGGGGTCGGCGTGCACCCCTCGAGGCTATCCCGACCCTGCTCGCCCCACGCTGCCCTGCGAAAACACTGGCCGGTCAGCCGACACGCCGGGGCGAGGCATCCCGAACCGGCGTGTCGCCGTGTTCGACGCGTCTTTTCGCGCCGGAGGTGGCGGACGGCACGCACTACCCTGGGCGTATGCGCTTGCACGTCGCCGACCACCCGCTCATCACCCACAAGCTCACGGTGCTCCGCGACCAGCGCACCTCCTCGCCGGTCTTCCGGCAGCTGACCGAAGAGCTGGTGACCCTGCTGGCGTACGAGGCGACGCGTGGCGTGCGCGTCTCGCCGATCGAGATCCAGACGCCGGTCACCACCACCATGGGGGTCAAGATCAGCGAACCGCGGCCCCTCGTGGTGCCCATCCTGCGCGCGGGACTCGGGATGCTCGAGGGCATGGTCAAGCTCATCCCCACCGCCGAGGTCGGATTCCTCGGCATGGTGCGCAATGAAGAGACGCTCGAGCCGTCGACGTATGCCGAGCGCCTGCCCGACGACCTCAGCGACCGGCAGTGCTTCGTGCTCGACCCCATGCTGGCCACCGGCGGGTCGCTGGGCGCGGCCATCGAGTTCCTCTTCGCGCGCGGCGCGCAGGACGTCACCGCGATCTGCCTGCTCGGCGCCCCCGAGGGCGTCGCCGCGATCGAGAAGCAGGTCGACGGCCGCGATGTCACCCTCGTCCTCGGCGCGATGGACGAGCGCCTCAACGAGAAGGGCTACATCGTGCCCGGGCTCGGCGACGCCGGCGACCGCCTCTACGGGACGGTCTGACCGGGCAGCCTGGGCCCGCGGCGGGCGGTCCGGCGGCGGGCGGGCCGGCGGCGGGCGGGCCGGCGGCGGGCGGGCCGGCGGCGGGCGGGCGGTACGGCGGCAGCGAGCCTGCTGCGAACGAGGAGCGCGGGCGCGACATCCGCCCCTCGCCGAACGGATGCCGCACCCACGCCCCTCGACGCTTGGTCAGGTTACGTGCGCCTGATCGGGCACCCAACGGGGTTGACACGACCAGGGCAGTTGTCTAGGGCCCGACGCCGGCCTCGGGCCCAGGTCGTCAATCGCCGAGCGGTGGATCCTGCGACGTGCGCCGGCCGGTCTCCTGCTCCCAGAACTCCAGCTGCTGCGTCAGGGCCTTGGCGAGCTCGAAGACCTGTTCGGGCGGAATCCGGATGCGGCTGACCACGCGCGCCGGTACGATCGTGTGCCGCTGCCCCGTGTCGGCATCGACCTGCTCGCGAGGCGGCTGCGCGAGCGTCAGGAAGTCCATGACGAACACCGTGGGCGTATGCCACACGTTGGCGAAGTCCGCGTACGCACCGCCGATGAGCTCGGGGGGCAGATCGATCTCGAACTGGCGGGGGGCTTCGTCGGCCATGGTGCGTGCCTCCTGACGGATCGGTCGCGGGCTGGTCTGGGTCGAGCGCGAGTCTACGCGGGGGTCAACCGCGACCGACGAGCCGCGCGAACCCGCTCAGGCGAGCGACGCCGTCGGGCGTGTAGGGCAGGTCGTCGAGGAGCCCCGGCGAATAGATGACGTAGGCCGTGTGCATGGCGCGCGAGATCGCGACGTTCAGACGGTTGCGCAGCAGCAGGAACTCCAGCCCTCGCGGCGCATCGCGCCCGCTGGAGGCGGCCAACGACACGATCGCCACCGCGGCCTCCTTGCCCTGGAACTTGTCGACGGTGCCGACGGGCACGTCGGCGAATCCGGCAGCGCCGAGCGCCGCCTCGACCGCGACCTGCTGGGCGTTATAGGGCGTGACCACGATGATGTCGGATGCCGCCAGCGGTCGCGTGGGCAGCGACGTCGATGTGTCTGCCCCGTCGACGTGCGCGTCGGTCCATTCCCGTCCAACGAGGTCGGCGACAAGTCGCGCCACTTCAGCCGCCTCCTCGAGCGACTGCGTCGCATTGCCGTGGTGGCGGAGCGGGATCGGGACGAGACCGGGCGCGACCCCCTCGATCCGGCGCAGAGCCGTGGACGGGTGAGCTTCGAGCTCACCCCGGTACGACAGTGCCGAGACCGGCGCTGCGACCTCGGGGCGCATCCGCCGAGTCTGGGCGAGGAAGTACCCGTACTCGTGGGGGATGACGTCGGCGCCGTCCATCACCCAGCCGAGAGCGGAGGTGTCGACGGGCGCCGGGTGCGTGCCCTGGCTCACCTGCGGAAGCTGCTGCGGATCGCCGAGCAGCAGCAGGCGGGGGGCCGCGAGTGAGACGGCGATCGTCGAGGCGAGCGAGAACTGACCGGCCTCGTCGACCACCAGCAGGTCGAGACTGGCCCGGGGTACCCGGCCCTCGTGGCTGAAGTCCCACGCCGTCCCACCGATCACGTAGCCGTCGCTATCGTGCTCGGCCGTGAACGCGGCGATCCCGTTCTTGGGCACCACCGTGAACGCGTGCTGCGCGCTCGGATCCTTCGGAGCCTTGCCCACCTGCGACGCCGGCACGCCGGCTGCGATGACGCGATCCAGCAGTTGCTCGATCGTCGCGTGTCCCTGGGCGACGACGCCGACCTTGTAGCCGTGGTCGCGCACGAGCCGCGCGATCACGTGTGACCCGACGTAGGTCTTGCCGGTTCCGGGCGGTCCCTGCACGGCCAGGTAGCTGCGGTCGAGGTCGCGCACGGCCTGCGCGATCGCGTCCACGACATCACCGTCGACCGGGGGCAGCGCACCGTCCCGCGCCTGCCGCAGGGTGCGGGGCGGCCGACGGCACAGGATGTCGGTGGCCGGGTCCTCGGGAAGCCGGGGGTGGGCATTGATGACGGCATCCGCCCACGCATCGATCGCCGCCTGCTGGTTGCCGGCTCCGGGCGGAGCCGGCGGGGTGAGGGCGAGGGGCAGGGGTGCCCACGTGTTGCCGTCGACCGCCGTCTCTTCGACGACGGCACCGTCGTCGAGTACCTCGAGCACTTTGACGGAGCGATAGGAGTGGATCCACCGCGGCGACGCCTCGAACGGGTAGGGCGCGGGCAGCTCGTACAGCGCGAACGGGCTCGTGCCCTCGCTCAGGCGCGTGCCGGGCGCGAGGTCGCCCCGCAGCTCGATGATCCGGCGCTCGCCGCCGCGCCCGCTCTCGCCGAAGTGCCAGTCCTCGAGCACACGGCTGCGGGTGGGGTCGACGGTCACCACGTCGCGCGTCTCGTCCCACAGCGACACCGGCTCTCGCAGTCGCAGGAAGTGGGTGGCCCAGAAGGACTTCGACTCGCGCGGGTAGTAGTCGATCGCTGCGGCACCGAGATGCAGCGTGCGCGCCGGAACGGAATCGTCGGGATGCTGCTGGGCGAGCGCCTCGAGCATGGTCGCACGCGGCGACGGCTCGTACGCCCGCTCATCCGGCTCGGGATCGGGAGAGGGCCGCAGCTGCGCCTCGCGGGCGCGATCGACCAGCCAGTCACGCAGACGCCGGGTCGACACACAGTCGTACCGGTTGTAGTCGGCGAGATCGTCGAGGATGTCGCGCGCCGCGACATCGTCGCCGTCGTCGGCCAGGGCGCGCGCCTCGACATAGCGCACGATGGAGTCGTCGCCCTTCTGCACGTCGCTGGTGCGCACCTCATCGCCCATGTAGAGCGGCTCGAGCTTCTTGATGGAGTAGGACCGGGACCCCACCCGCAACGCCCGGCGGACGATCGGGTACAGGTCCACGAAGACGCCGTCGCGCAACAGCCGGTCGACATCGGCCTCGCGCGCGCCGTGCCGCGCCGCCATCGCGAGCAGGTGCGTCGGCTCGTAGGGCGCGTAGTGGTAGATGTGCATGCCCGGGAACTGCTGGCGCCGCAGGGCGACGATGTCGAGGAAGCTCTCGAGCGCGCGTTTCTCGTCGGCGAAGCTGTGCGCCCACAGAGCGGTGTACTGCTCGCGCGAGTCAACCCAGCCGAACAGGTAGTCGATGCCCCACAGGGTCGGCTCCCCCGGCACCGGAGGCTTCCCGGCTTGCCTCGGTTCACAGTGCAGCGGGTCGCCCTCGAAGTCGAAGAACAGGTCGCCGTGATCCGGCCGCGGCAGCGCGCCGAGAGCCTGGGGCGCGACGACCTCGAACACCGGCACCGGCGGCGCCTCGTCCGGCACGGCCACCGGTGTCTCGACGAGTGCCGCAACGGCATGGGCGACGCGGCCCGCCGAGACGGCTGCGGCTTCCGCGATGATCTCGGTGCGCGCACCGTCATGGTGCGCGTGCGCGGTCTCGGCGCCGGGAGTCGGCTTCGGCGGGAAGAGCGGGGGCGTACCGGCGGGACTCTCGAGCTGCAGTCGCGCCTGCGTCCGCAGCGACGCGAACACATCCGGATTCATGGCGGGCGGCGCAGCAGCCACCGTCGCCAGCTCGTCGATCGTGGTTACCCCGGCGGCGCGCAGCCGCTCACGCTGGACCGGGCGCATGCCGGCGACGAGGAGAAGATCGCGGGATGCCACGACCTCGGCGTCGCACGTCGCACAGCGTCCGCACGCGATCACGCCGAGCTCGCCTCGCTCATCGCCCCACGCGATCGGGTCGCCGGCCGCGCCGAGCTCGAGGCGGCGGTCGAGGATCAACGCTGCCAGACGCTCACGGCGCAGGCGGAAGACCGGAAGGAGGTCGTCGACCTCGTGGACGCTGACACTGCCGTCGCCCAGCAGCAACTCGACCCGGTCGGAACGGACCACCCCGAGCCGGTCAAGCTGGTCGACGTATGCCGCCAGCTGCATGAGCGCCGTCACCCGCGCGCGACGAGCCAGCTTGGTGTCTTGCACGATCCAGGGCCGGACGCCGGTCCCCGGCGCCGGCAAGGGGTCTCGCACGAGAAAGTCGGCGAACCCGACGAAGTCGCTCGTCGAGAACGCGGCCTGGTAGATCACCTCGGCGTCCGACGTCAGGGCCGCGTTCGTGCGAGCCACCGCGTCGGCCAGAGCCACGGCATCTGACGACCGCACTTCAGGAATCTCGACCACGCTCGCACCGAATCGCGCGACGTAGTCGGCCAGCACCTGCCGCTCGTGCATCGTGCCGAGCCGCCCGGCCCGCTCGAGCGTGAGGTCCTCGGGCTCTTCGACAGCCTCGACGCGCCCCAGCCGCGCGTCGATCGCACGCAGCCATGCGAACTCGCACTCGGCTGCGGCTTTGAGGTCGCTGGCGCTCCAGACGATCCGGCCTTCGTCTTCGATGTATCGCATGCCCTGCCCTTCGCTACGACCCTAACCGCGCCCGCCGACACTCCCCGCGCGTCGTCCCCCCGAGCGCGAGCCGTCGCAAACGGCCGCGCGCGTTCGCCGCGGGCGGCCGATTGCGACGTTTCGAGACGCGGTCGAGCGGGACGGCGAGGAGGGAAGAGGGGGATGCCGTCAGTAGGCGCGTCCGGCCTGGTACCTGCCAGACTGGGCGCATGAGCCTGCCGTTCGAGAGCGCGTACCGGCACGGGTTCGCGCGGGTCGCCGCGTGCACGATCCCCGTCGCGATCGCCGATCCCGCCGCGAACGCCGACGCCGTCCTCGCCGCAGCGCGCGAGTGCGACGCCGAGGCGGTCGCCGTGGCCGTCTTCCCCGAGCTGTGCCTGACCGGTTACGCCATCGAAGACCTCGTGATGCAGGATGCCGTGCTCGACGCGGTCGCGACCGCCATCGAACGACTGGTCGAGGCATCCGTCGATCTCTTCCCGGTGCTCGTCGTCGGTGCGCCGCTGCTGCATCGCAACCGGCTCTACAACTGCGCCGTCGTGATCCACCGCGGCGAGCTGCTCGGCGTCGCACCGAAGTCGTACCTGCCGACGTATCGCGAGTTCTACGAGCGGCGCTGGTTCGCCCCCGGCGACGATCAGGGCGATCAGGACATCCGCGTCGGCGAGCTCGAGGCGCCGTTCGGCCCCGACCTGCTGTTCGAGGCGCTCGACGTGCCCGGTCTCACCGTGCACGCGGAGGTGTGCGAGGACGTCTGGGTGCCGATCCCGCCGTCCTCGCGCGCTGCGCTCGCGGGTGCGACGGTGCTGCTCAACCTCAGCGGCAGCCCCATCACCATCGCCCGCGCGGAAGACCGCAAGGACCTCTGCCAGTCGCAGTCGCTGCGCTGCCTCGCCGCCTACGCGTACGCCGCCGCCGGCACCGGCGAGTCGACCAACGACGTGTCGTGGGACGGCCAGACCCTGATCTACGAGGGCGGCAACCTGCTGGCCGAGACCGAGCGCTTCCCCGACGGCCCGCGGCGCTCGGTCGCCGACGTCGACCTCGACCGCCTGCGCCAGGACCGCCTGCGTCAGGGCACCTTCGATGACAACCGCAGGACGCACGAGGCGGATGCCGCCTTCCGCACGGTGCATTTCCAGCTCGACCCGCCGTCGACCGACGTCGGCCTGCGTCGCAGCCTCGACCGCTTCCCGTTCGTGCCCGACGACCCCGAGCGTCTCGCACTGGACTGCTACGAGGCGTTCAACATCCAGGTGTCGGGGCTCGTGCAGCGGATGCGGGCGATCGGCGACCCCAAGCCGGTCATTGGCCTGAGCGGAGGGCTCGACTCCACCCACGCCCTGCTCGTGGTCGCGCGCGCCATGGACCGCATGGGGCGCCCGCGCAGCGACATCCTCGCGTACACGATGCCCGGGTTCGCGACCAGCGAGCACACCAAGTCCAACGCGATCGCCCTCGCCGAGTCGGTGGGAGCCTCGATCGAGACCATCGACATCCGCCCCGCGGCGACCGAGATCCTCGAGGGCATCGGCCACCCGTTCGCCGAGGGCGAGCCGGTGCATGACGTCACCTTCGAGAACGTGCAGGCCGGTGTGCGCACCGACTTCCTCTTCCGCCTGGCCAATCACAAGGGCGGCATGGTCATCGGCACATCCGACCTGTCCGAGCTCGCGCTCGGCTGGGCGACCTACGGCGTCGGCGACCAGATGAGCCACTACGCGGTCAACGCGGGAGTGCCCAAGACCCTGATCCAGCACGTCATCCGGTGGGTCATCTCGCACGGCGAAGGCGTCGACGAGGCCGAAGCCGCGGTGCTGCAGTCGGTGCTCGACACCGAGATCTCGCCCGAGCTCGTGCCTGCCGGCCAAGACGGCAGGATGCAGTCCACCGAAGACCGCATCGGCCCCTACGCGCTGCACGACTTCGCGCTGTACCACGTGCTGCGCTTCGGGTTCCGGCCGTCGAAGATCGCCTACCTCGCGGCCCACGCGTGGTCGGATCCGGATGCCGGAGCCTGGCCGCCGGGCTTCCCCGACGAGGACCGCTACGCCTACGACCTGCCGACCGTCGTGAAGTGGCTGCAGATCTTCTTGCAGCGCTACTTCGCGTTCGCCCAGTTCAAGCGCTCGGCGATCCCGAACGGGCCGAAGGTCTCGCCCGCCGGGTCGCTCTCGCCGCGGGGCGACTGGCGCGCGCCCTCGGACGGCAACGCCCGGGCGTGGCTGGCCGAACTCAAGGCCGCCCTGCCGGAGCTCGTCGAGGACTGACCGGCCGGTACGCTACGCCGGATGCCGCAGGCTCTCACGCGCCGCTGGCGCGTCGACGACCCGACCCTCGGACCGTGTGGCCCAGCCTCGGCTCGAGGCATCCGATTCCCTCCTGCGCGCGCGTGGTGAGATCAGGGGATCTCGCGAGCGTAGGACGTTTCGACCGGATTCGTCCTTCGCCGGTGAGATCGCCTGATCTCGCGACGGCGGCAGGGGTGATGCGCGCCGCCTCCCGCAGCGTCAACCCCTCCGCGGGAGCCGCGCAGTGATGCCAGGATGAGGCGATGGACGGCTTGGCGGCGGTCGACTTCGAGTTCGCGCGGCAGGTGCTCCAGCGGGGCATCGCGGCGCTGTTCGTGGTCGCGTTCGCCTCGTCGTTGAATCAGTTCCGCCCGCTCCTGGGCGAGCACGGGCTGCTGCCAGCGCCGGACCTGCTCGATTGGGCGCGCTCGTCCACGCGCGCGGCGAAGATGCTCCGCCCGACGCTCTTCCTGCGCGTGCGGTACACCGACCGCCGGCTCGTGGCACTGTGCGTCTTCGGCATCGTGGTCGCGGCGACGCTGGTGGCCGGCATCCCGCAGCTCGGCCCGCCCTGGGTGCCGATGCTGTGCTTCCTGGCCCTTTGGCTGGGCTACATGTCGATCACGAGCATCGGGCAGACCTTCTACGGCTTCGGATGGGAGATGCTGCTGCTCGAGGCCGGCTTCCTCGCGGCATTCCTCGGCTCGGACTCACAGCCGCCGTCGACGGTGGTGATCGTGCTGTTCTGGTGGCTGATCTTCCGCCTCGAGTTCGGCGCCGGCATGATCAAGATCCGCGGCGGGCGGGAGTGGCGGGATCTCACCGCGCTCACCTACCATCACGAGACCCAGCCCATGCCGGGGCCGCTCAGTCGCCAGGCCCACCTCCTCCCCCGCTGGATCCACAAGGGTGAGGTGCTCGGCAACCACTTCGCCCAGCTCGTGGTGCCGTGGTTCCTCTTCGCGCCGCTGCTGGGGCTGGTGGTGCCCGGCCCCGTGCCGGCGATCGTCGGGGCGGTCGCGGCGGCGATCGTCATCGCGACGCAGGCCTGGCTCGTGATCACCGGAAACTTCGCCTGGCTGAACTGGATGACGATCGTGCTGGCGTTCTCGGCGATCGGGGTGCCTGGAATCGGCGCCGAACCATGGCCGGCAAGGACCGACCCGCCCTGGATCATCGACGGGCTGCCCTTGTACTGGGTCGTGATCACGGCAGCCGTGGGGCTGCTCTGCGTCGTGCTGAGCTGGGCGCCGCTGCGCAACCTGTTCGCACGCCGGCAGCTCATGAATGCGAGCTTCAACCGGTGGCAGCTGGCCAATGCGTACGGGGCATTCGGCACGGTGACGAAGGAGCGGATCGAGATCGTCGTCGAGGGCACGATGGAGGAAGATCCGGATGCCGCCTCTTGGCGCGAGTACGAATTCAAGGGCAAGCCCGGCGATGTGCGCCGCGTGCCGCGTCAGTACGCGCCGTATCACCTGCGGCTGGACTGGCTGATGTGGTTCCTGCCGCTGGGGCGTTCGCTCGAGGACTGGTTCACCGTGTTCCTCGTGAGGCTCCTGGAAGCGGATGCCCCGACCCTGCGCCTGCTTCACCACGACCCCTTCGACGGTGAGCGGCCGAGATGGGTGCGCGCGGTGTCGTACCGCTACCGGTTCACCTCCCACGCGGAGTTCCGCAGCACGCGGGCCCGCTGGAAGCGCGACCGGCGGCGTCCCGTCATGGGGCCGTTGTCGTTGCGCCGCTGAGTCGCTGCGCCGCTGAACCGCTCCGCCGCTCCGCCTCCGTCCGCGGTCACCTTCGGCGAGCACACGGCCCCGGGCGCCGCACTAAGTGACTGCGGAACGGCCGGGTCAGAGGACCGGGGCGTCGCCGGCCGGGTCGACAGTCGCGCGGCGGCGCGCCGAGAGGTCGACGATCGCCACGACGAGCGCGAGCGCGAGGAACAGCCCGACCGACATCATCCCGAACGCGAAGGCGTCGTGATAGACGACCAGGTCGTCGTGCAGTCCCGACTCGCGGTAGATGGTGGCGTAGAAGAGCGACAGCGCGACCGCGGTGCCGACCGCGGCCCCGATGCGCTGACCGAGCTGGCCGACCGAGCCCGCGAGGCCGCCCTGCTTGACCGGCACGTCGGCGAGCGCGAGCGTCTGGTTCGGGGCGATCACCAGCCCGCCGCCGGCGCCGCCCACCGTCATGATCGCCGCGAACGCGTATGGCGCCCACGTCGGGTCGACGAATATGGCGGTCAGCACCAGGCCGCCCACGCACGCCAGCATGCCGACCAGACCCCACACCACGATGACCCGGCCGTAGTCGCCGACGAGGTTGCCGCCGATCCACGAGGTGACCGCACTCGCGAGCGCGAAGCCGATCGAGGTCATTCCGGCGTACACCGGTTCGAGCCCGAGTCCCAACTGCAGGTACAGCGTCGTGACGAGGAAGAGCGCCGGCGCCGCAGTGAAGTACGCCGTCTGCAGCAGCGTGCCGTTGCGGTACGACACGACGCGGAACAGCTTGAGCGGAACGAGCGGACTTCGCCCGCGCGCGGCGTAGCGGCGCTCCCATGCGACGAACGCCGATACGAAGAGCGCGAAGGCGACCAGCAGCCACCAGCGTGCCGGGTTGTCAGTCGGTGCGCCTGTGGTGAACAGGAACGGCCACATGAGCGAGATGATGCTCGCACCGAAGAGCAGCACGCCGACCGGATCCAGTTGCAGCGGGCGATGCGAGCGGGTCCGCGTGTCGGGCAAGAGCCACAGCGCGAGACCGATCGCCGCCAGGCACAGCGGCACGTTCATCCAGAAGATCAGCCGCCAGCCGTCGGTGGGGCCGCCGAGGGCGATGAGCAGTCCGCCGAGAGTCGGACCGAAAGCGGTCGCGACGCCGATGGTGGCGCCGAACAGCCCGAAAGCGCGGCCGCGCTCCTTGCCCTGGAACAGCTCTTGAGCCATGCCGAGCACCTGCGGCATCTGGATGCCGGCGGCCACGCCTTGCAGCAGTCTCGCGACGAGCAGCACCTCGGCCGACGGGGCGAGCGCGCACGCGATGCTGGTGAGGGTGTACAGCGACAGGCCCACCACGAACAAGGTGCGGCGGGAGCGCTGATCGCCCAAGCGGCCCATCGGCACGAGGACCAATCCGAACGTGAGGACGAATCCCGACACGATCAGCTGCAGCTGGGTGGACCCGGCACCCAGCACGTCGCCGATCGAGGGCAGCGCGACGTTGACCTTCGTCATGTCGAGGATCGTGATCGCGGCGACCGACACGCACACCCAGAACGCCCGCCATCGCGCGCCGGATGTGAGCGGGATCGCCGCGGTGTGCGGTCCGGCGGTACCCGGCGTCTGCGCCGCGAGCGGGCGCTCCGCGCGGGCACCACCGGTGGTCTGCGACGGCTCTGGATTCGGCATCGTGCCCAGGCTAGCGCGGGCATCACGCCCGAACGGTGCCGGATCCCGGTGTGCGGGAGGCTGCCGTGCCCGGCGCCGCGGGTGCAACGGCGAGAATGGAGACATGAGACTTCTCGTCGCCGCGCTGGAATCCGAGCTCGCAGCCTTCCCGCGGGAGCTTCCCGGTTTCGACCGGCTCGTGACGGGACCGGGAAAGCTGCAGGCCGCGTACGCGCTGACGCGAGCACTGGATGCCGGAACGTACGACGAGGTGGTCGTGGTGGGCACGGCCGGCGCGATCGACCCGCTCCTCAACGAAGCCGTGTACGAGATCGATGCGACACTCCAGCACGACGTGACCGACATCGACGGGATCGTCGGTCAGCACGTGTCGCTGCCCGCCAGGCTGGAGCTCGGCCGCGAGGGCGTCACCATCGCGACGGGCGATCACTTCGTGGACGACTCCGAGGCCGTGGCCGTGATCCGGCCGCTCGGCGCGGGGTTGATCGACATGGAGACATACGCGTACGTATGGGTCGCGCAGCGCTTCGGCGTCCCGATCCGTGTGCTCAAGGCGGTGTCGGATCGTGCCCAGGACGGCGCGATCACCGACTGGCACGCCGCAGTGACGGCATGCAGCCACCAGCTGTGGGACCGGCTCCGAGCCGACTACGGCGTCTGACGGCGAGTCCCGGCGTCAGACCACTCCGGCGAGCGCGTCGTCTTGGAGGATCGCGCTCGGTCCGTGGGGGCTCGCCTGGACGATCAGCTGAGCAGGCAGCTGCTCCTTCATCGCCGCGACGTGGCTGATGACGCCGACGGTGCGTCCTCCCTGCCGCAGCTCGTCGAGCGTGCGCATCGCGAGCTCGAGGGTCTCTTCGTCGAGCGATCCGAATCCCTCGTCGATGAAGAGCGTGTCAAGCCGCACGCCGCCGGCGCGGGCCGTCACCACCTCGGCAAGCCCCAGCGCGAGGGCGAGCGAGGCGAGGAAGGTCTCGCCGCCCGAGAGCGACTGCGCGGGCCGCGCCTGACCGGTGAAGGCATCGACGATCTCGAGTCCGAGCCCCGATGCTGCTCCGCGCGCGGCGCGGGCGTCGCTGTGCTGGAGTCGGTAGCGTCCCGACGACATGTCGCCGAGCCGCAGGTTGGCGGAATCCACGATCTCTTCGAGCTCGGCGGCGAGCACGAACGTCTCGAGGTCCATCTTCATCGAATTCGGCGCGCGGCCGGCAACGGTGTCGGCCAGCCGGGCGATCGCGGCGGCGTCAGCGGCTCGCTCGGCGACACCGGCGTATGCCTCGTCCAGCTGCAGCACGAGATCGCGCAGTGCGCTGCTCAGGCTGCGTGCCTCGCTTTCGGCGGCGAGCGCAGTGGTGCGCGCCGCGTCCGCCGCATCCAGCGCCGCCTGTGACGTCGCCACGTCGACGGGCTCGTCAGGCGTTCCGGCGAGCTCCAGCTCTAGCTCGAGCACGCGGCTGCGCGTCGCGGTGAGCTGTGCATCATGCTCCGCGATGCGGGCCGCGAGGGCCGTGACCGTGCCCGGCTCGCGCAGCGCCGCGGCAGCAGTGTCGGCGTCGGCGAAGACGGATGCTGCGACCAGCGCTTCGGCGTCGGCGAGGGCGTTCGCGTGGACGGCCTCCGCGTGTCGAGCGGTCGCTCGCGCGTGACTGTACGCGCGCGCCGACTCACGGACGCCCGTGACGGCCGCGACGCGCTCCGCGACGGAGGCGTACTCTCCGCGGGCCTGCGCGACGACGGCGCGGACGCCGGCGACGCGCGCCGTCAGCGCGGCCACCTGCGAGCGCGCCTGCGCCAGCTCGTCCGCGAGCGCACCCCGTGCCGCCTCGGCCTCGGCATCGAGTGACACCAGTGCGGCGCGCTCGGCCTCCAGCGCGGTGCACCGCGCGGCAGCGTCCTCTGCAGCCTGGACGAGCGCGGTGGCCTCTTCCAGCTGCTCTTCGAGCACGCCTGGCGCCTCGCCCGCTGCCCGCGCCGCGGCGACGGCGTGGCGCTCCCGCGCGGCACGCGCCGCGTCGGATGCGCTGCGCTCGCGCGCGGCGGCGGCCTCACGCTCGGCTTCGGCGGCAGTGAGGTCGTCGTCGGTGACGGGGTCGTCGGAGACGGGAGCCGGATGCGGGTGGGTGGCCGAGCCGCACACCGCGCACGGTTCGCCGTGCACGAGCGTCGCGGCAAGCTCGCCGGCGTACCCGTCCAGCCGACGTTGCAGCAGGCTTGCCACGGCGGCACCCGCGGCGGCCGAGACGGTCGCCGCGTCGCGGTGGGCCACCTCGGCGTTGCGGAGGTCGCCGGCCAGCTTCTCCGCTTCGCGAGCGGCCTCCAGCCGTCCTGCCAGCTCGTCGCGTCGCGTACGCGCCGGGTCGGCGTGTGCCGCGTCCTGTCGGGCGGCGGCAAGTTCCCGGTCGAGCCGTTCGAGCTCGCCCGGCACCAGCGCACGCTGGGAGTCCATCGCCGCGAGATCGGCCTCCATGGCCGTCACGCGCTCCGCACCGGCGCGCAGCTCATCCTCACGCGCGACGAGTTCTGCCTCCTGCGCGGCAGCGGCGGACCACATCGCGAGTTCGCCCGTGAGTCGCTCGATCACCGCGTCGAGGTCGTCGGCACGGTCGATCTGAGCGCCCTGGGCCGCGGCATCCCATGTCTGCTCGGCAATTGCGGCGGCGGCCGAGGCTGCGGACGAGTCGGCCTCGGTGCGCCGGACGGCGTCGAGCGTGGCGCGCAGCGCCTCGGCGGCTCGGGCGCGATCGAGGTCGGCGCGGTCATCGGCGATGCCTGGCGACGCGGCTTCGAGCGCGGCCAGGCGGTCTCGGGCCTGGCGCAGCTCGGATTGCGCCCTGGCCACCGCGACCACGGCGCGATGATCGGCGTCTGCGGATGCCCGGGCGGCGTCGGCGAGTTCCCGTGCGTGCGTCAGAGTGTCGAGCCGGTACGCGGCGCGCTCCGCCCCGAGCACCACCGCGGCGCGGCGCGCCGTGAGATCACCCGCCGCATCGGCACCGCCGAGCTCGTTCCCGGCGATGAGGCGCTCGGCCTGGTCCAGCAGGGTGCGAGCCCGTTCCGCCCGCGCGTCGAGCTCGCGCTGGGCCGCCTTGCTGCGCTCCCCGAGCTCCCGGGCGTACTCCTCGTAGCGCCGGCTGCCGAACAAGGCCCGCAGCAGACCTTGCCGCTCCGAGCCCGACGCGAGCAGGAACCGCGAGAACTTGTTCTGCGCCAGCAGGATGACCTGCTGGAACTGCTGGGCGTTCAAGCCCAGCACGTCGTCGAGGAGCAGCCCCACCTCGCGCGGTTTCGCGGCGCGCCCGATCCACGTGTCGCCGACGAGCTCCTCGAGCTCTGCCCGGGTCGGCTCGGTCGTGAGCCCGCCGCCGCGTCGTGCCGGACGCTGGTACTCCGGAGCGCGGGTGATGCACCACCGCCGCTCTCCGACGGTGAACTCCAGCCGCACCTCGGTGGGGTCCTCGGGCTCGCAGTGGTCGCTGCGCAGCCGCTTCTCGCCGGAGTCGTAGCGCGGCACCGTCCCATACAGTGCGAAACACACGCCGTCCAGGATGCTGGACTTGCCCGCGCCGGTACGCCCGGCGATGAGGAAGATGCCGTCCCGATCGAACGCGTCGAAGTCGACGACCTGGCGTTCACGGAACGGCCCGAATCCCGTCAGCTCCAGCTTGTGGAGCTTCACGCCGTCACCTCCGCGTGCGCACGCTGCTCGACGACCTCGGCGATCAGCCGCGCCTCGCGCTCGCTCGCGCCTTCGCCCTCGCGCACGTGGGCGAGGAACGCATCGACCAGTTCCGCTTCGTTGCGCGTGGCCCGCACGCGTTCGACGTACGTGCGCGCATCGTCGGTGCGCGCCAGTACGGGTGCGTGCGCCACCGCCGCGCAGTAGGGGAAGCGCGCCAGCAGGCGGCGCATCGGATCGCGCTGCGGCAACGGGTCGGTGTACTCGACGTTGATCCAGTCCGACTCGTGCGGCGCATGGCGCTCATCGGTCAGGAGTTCCTCGAGCGGACCGGTCAGGGTGGTCAGCGTCCGCGGCACGGGGAGTTCGAGCCACCGCACCTCCTGCAGACCATGCGCGTCCAGATCGATCAGCCACGAACCGCGCGGCTTGAAGCGTTCGCCGAAGCTGTAGTGCAGCGGTGCACCCGAGTAGCGCACACGCGGGCTCAGCTGCTGCTGACCGTGGATGTGCCCGAGTGCCATGTAGTCGACGCCGTCGAACACCGACAGCGGCACGATGTCGAGACCACCCTGCTGGATGTCGCGCTCGAGCTGCGGCGTGGGCTCGACGCCGGCGGCGAAGCAGTGGGCCATCGCCACCGCGCGTCCGCCGCGCTCGGCGAGGTCGGCGCGCACGAGGTCCATCGCGTGGGCGAGCACTCCTGCCTGCGATCGCACGCCCGGCCACTGCGCGCGCAGCAGCACGGGCTCGAGATACGGGATGCCGTAGATGCTGACCGGGCCGTGCGCGTCCTCGACGATCACCGGCGTCCCGACGGCGGCGGGATCGGTGATGACGTGCACGCCCGCACGCAGGAGCGAGGACTGGAAGCCCAAGCGGGCGGCGGAGTCGTGGTTGCCGCTGGTGACGACGACGGTGGCGCCGGCGTCCGCCAGGCCACGCAGGACGTCGGACAGCAGCGTGTACGCGCCGGCTGCCGGGGTCGCCGAGTCGAAGACGTCGCCGGCGACGAGCACGACGTCGACCGCGTGCTCGTGCACCTGGGACACCAGCGTCTCGAGCACGCCGCGGAGGGCATCGATCGTGGAGTGCCCGTGGAAGGACCTCCCGATGTGCCAGTCCGAGGTGTGCAGGATCCGCATGCAGACACCGTACGTTCGCCCTGCGACATCCCGGGCGAGGCAGGCCGCGCCGCGCGCGAACGCGCCGGAACCGATGCCATGGCCCGCAGCGGATGCCGCGTGCCCCGGCGGTGTGTCGCGCCCGTAGAGCGATCCGCGACGTATCGTGGAATATGGCGCACAACGCAGATACCGCCCCGCGATCCACCGTCGTGGCGCTCGTCGGTGCCGACAGCGACGACCTGCTCACCGGACTCGCCGATGTCCCGGCGCTCGTGGCGCTGTCGCTGCGCGAGGCCGATCCGGCCGTGGCCGCGCACCTGGTGGCATCGGTGTCGCACCCCTATGTCGTACACGACGCCGACCCGCTCGAGCACGTCGCGGCCGCGTGGGTCGAGCTGTACGAGGAGCGCGCGACGCTCGGGTCGCTCGAGGTCGAGGTCGAGGCGCTGCTCGCGCTGTTCTCGTCGGGCGACGCCGTGATGCCCGACTACTACGTCGTTGCTGGTCCCGAAGCGATCGAGGGCACCTGGCGGCATTGGTGGCTCGGCGCTCTCGCGCACCACGCGCCCTCGCGCGTGCTTCCGGTCGAGGCATCCGGTTCCGCATTGCGTGCGCGACTGCGGGCGCTGCCGGCGTCCCGCCCGTGGCCCGATCCGCAGACGTGGCTGCCCCGCGTGCAGTTCGACATCCCCGACCGCGTCGGACTGCACGACCAGCCGGGCGCGGCCTGATCCGTGGCGGTGGTCCAGTCCTTCACGCACGCCGGCGCGACGCTCATCGCCGAGCGGCGCGGCGCCGGCGACCCCGTCTTCGTCCTCCTGCACGGCATCGGAATGGGCAGGAGCGTGTTCGCAGCGCTCGCCGATCATCTCGACGACGGCGAGGTGCTCGCCCTTGACCTCCCCGGCTACGGCGAAGCGCCCGAGCCGCCGCGGGTGCTCACGATGGAGCGCAACGCCGACCTCGTGGCGCAATTCCTCCGTGCTCGCGTCGGCAGACCGGCCGTGCTGGTCGGGCACTCGATGGGCGCGCAGATCGTCGTCGAGATCGCCGCGCGTCACCCAGAAGTCGTCGACCGGATCGTGCTGATCGGCCCGACGGTCGACCCTTCCGCCCGGACGGCGCCGCAGCAGCTGTGGCGCCTGCTGCGCGACATCGCCGTCGAGAGTCCCCGGGTGATCGCGATCGGCGCGCGCGAGTATGTGCGCGCGGGGCCGCACCTGCGGGCGAAGTTCCGTGCGATGCTCGTCCATCGGCCGGAGCGCACCTTCCCCCGGGTGACCGCGCCGGCTCTCGTGCTGCGCGGCGAGAACGACATCGTGGCGCCACCCGAGTGGTGCCGCAGTGTCGTGGCGGCGCTGCCCGACGGCCGGCTGGTCGAGGTGCCGGGGCACGGCCACGAGACGATGATCCGGGATGCCGCGACCTCGGCCCGTGAGATCCTCCGATTCGTCCACGACAGGTGACGGCGCCCTGCCGTCCAGCATCCGATTCCTGCCAACCACTCCTGCGTCGGCAATGTCGGAACCCCCGCGTAGGTTTCCACTGTCGGAAACCACGGAGGAATCATGCTCTCGCTCGTCACCGCCGCCGAACACCAGTACCGACACGACACGTGGACCCGTGATCGTGAGATCGCCCTGCTCGCCTCGATCCGTGAGCACCGCGCCGCCGAACCGGAGCAGGCACCCGCGGTGTCGCCGCCGGTCGCCGTCGTGCCCCGCGTCAAGCGCGCGGCATGGCCTCGGCCGATCGGCGCCCACCGTGCCGCCGACGCCTGCACCACCGTCTGCGCGACCGCCTGACGCACGGCGCCTCGCCCGGCATCGCGGGCGGGGCGCGGTGCATCAGCTCGCGTACCGGCGGCGCCCCGCCACCACCGTCTGATCGACCCGCGCCGTCAGCAGAGACTCGGCGCCGGTCGCGAACGGGTCCGCATCGAGCACCACGAAGTCGGCGGCGCAACCCGCAGCGATCCGACCGCGCCAATCACCGTCGCCCACCGAGGCCGCCGCGTCACGCGTCGCGTGCGCGATCGCGCGGTCCAGCGGAAGGGCGTAGTGCGGATGGATGGCGGCGACGCCGGGATCCAGCGCGGATGCGCGCGTCGTCGCGACGTACATGTTGGCCAGCGCTTCGTGCGGCGCCGTCGGGGCATCGGTCGAGAAGGCCAGCAGGGCGCCGGCGTCCTCGTACTCGGGCCACGGAAAGGCACGGTCCACGCGTTCGTCGCCGAGCATCTCGGCCCAGTTGGCGAAGATCGCGGGATCCGCGTGGACGGGCTGCATGGATGCCGTCACCCCCAGTCGTGCCATCCGCTCGGCGGTGCCCGGCGCGGCGTACTCGAGGTGTTCGAGGCGGTGTCGCCGCGGGCGGTCGCCGTTGGTCGCCGCTGCGCGCTCGATCGCATCGAGGGCGATCTCGCTGGCGTAGTCTCCGATGGCGTGCAGCGCGACCTGGAGGCCGGCGGCGTCAGCGGCCGCCACGACGGGCGCCAGCTGTTCGAGCGGCCAGATCGGCTCGGCGTTGGAACCGTCGGCATACGGATGCCGCATCGCGGCCGTGCACGCGTCGATCACGCCGTCGAGCACGAGCTTGATCCCGACGATCCGCAGCCACGGTGTCGACGAACTCGTGGCCAGTTCTGCGGCGCGAGCGACCTGACGGAGGTTCTCGGCGGGGTCACCGGTGTTCGCGACGAACCAGTGCGCCGCCACGCGGATCGGCAGCTCGCCGTCACGACGCGCCAGCGCGCGCTGGAAGGCCTGGAGTCCGAGGTCATCGAATGCCATGTCGACCACCCCGGTGACCCCCGCCGCCGGGTACGCGCGGAGCACGCGCTCCACAGCCACGTCCCGATCGGCATCCGTCATCGTGGCGTCTCGGTGCGCCCACGCGTACTGGGTCGCCGCGGTCTCGTACAGCATGCCGTCGGGTTCGCCGTCCGCCGTGCGCCCGATCGACCCGCCCAGCGGATCGGGGGTGTCGCGGGTGATGCCCAGTTCGGCCAGCGCCGCCGTGTTGACCCAGCAGGAGTGGTAGTCGTTCGCGTCGAGGAAGACAGGAACATCGGGCACGGCCGTATCGAGCATCTCGGCGGTGGGCCTGCCGCCGGGAACGGAGTCGAACAGCCAGCCGCGGCCCCACAGCGCCGGCGCGTCCGGTGCGTCGGCGCGCGCCCCGCGGAGCCTCGCCTGGATGTCTTCGAGACTGCGGGCATCGGTGAGGTGGAGCTGTCCGAGCGCGGTCCCCATACCGAGGAGGTGGGTGTGCGCGTCGGTGAACCCGGGCACGACGAGGCTTCCCTCCAGGTCGACGGTGTCCTCCGCCGTGGGTGCATCGACGGCCGCTCCGGCGAACACGATCATGTCGTGGTCGACGACGAAGGCATCGGCCCACGCATGCTCGGGGCGGGGGTCGGCCGTGAAGATGCGGCCGTTGCGGTAGAGCGTGGTCATGGGCGTCCTTCCTTCGCGAGGGGCGTCCGCACCAGGATCGCGTACGCCCCGCCGGCGACGAGCATCCCGAGCGGGACGGAGAGATCGATGAAGCCGGTCGCCTGCGCGAGGGGACCCGCCCACACATCGGTCGCCAGGCACAGTGCCGTCGTGATCCCGCCCGCGAACAGCGACGCGAGTCCCGGGATGCTCCACCCGCCGGTGTACCAGTAGCGCCCGCCGGGACGGGCATCGAACAGGTCGACGCCGTCGTAGGCGTAGCGGCGCAGCGCGACGTCCACGACGAAGATCGCCATGGCCGGCCCCGACACGATGACGAGGAACTGCAGCATGAGGTTGGCCGCCTCGATGAGGCTCGACGACAGCACGAGATAGATCGTCAGCGCAGTCCCGACGACGCCGACGATGATGGCTGCCGGGATGCGACGAAGCCGGAAGCCGATCGCCTGCAGCGCCATGCTCGACGTGTAGGCCGTCATGGCGTTGAGGGCGATGGTGTTGAGGATGACGCCCACGACCAGCACGGGGCCGAGCCATGTCGGGAGAAGGTCGACCAGAGCCACGTCGATGCCTGCGTCGAAGGCGGCGGCACTCATGCCGGTGGCCAGCAACGCGCCGATGCTCGTGAACACGATGAACGGCACCGCTCCGCCGAGGGCGGTCGCCGCGGCGATGTGCGACGGCTTCGTCGACCGCGGAAGGTAGCGCGCGATGTCGGGACTGTTGATGAACGACAGCGGAGTCGAGGCGAGGATCGTGAATCCGATCGACATCGCCGACCACGTCTCGGCGCCACTCAGCGGCACCGGCGCGGTGTAGCCCCAGTCCGCCGTCGGCAGGATGAACGCGGCGACCACCAGGAAGATGACGAACAGGGCGGCAGCCATCGCGGGATAGATGCGCAGGATCAGGCCGTGGCCGAAGATCGCAACGAGGATCGTGACCGCGGAGATCACCAGTGTCACCCCGATCGGCACCCAGAGCGGATCCTCGAGGCCCAGCCGACGAAGGAGGTCGGCGCCCATGAACGAGGACGCGAGCCACGTCAGTGACAGGAACACCGCCCCGATGAACCATCCGACGAACGCGACGAACAGCTTGTTGCCGAGGATGCCGTACATCGCGCGGGTCACGACGGAACCGGATGTGCCGGCTGCGGGCCCGCTCGCAGCGATGACACCCGGCAGGATCCAGAGCACCGATGCGGCCAGGATGACGGCGATGGCCTGCCCTACCTGGAGCCCGAGCAGGATCAGCGTCGCGCCGACGGTGAAATTGAGGATGCTGACGTTCGGCGCCGCCCAGATGAAGAACAGGTCGCGGGCGCGGCCATGGCGCTCCGAATCCGCGATGAGTTCGATCCCTCGCGTCTCGGGCCGGCTGGGGGCATCGATGAACTCGCCATCGAGGGCTTGCAAGTGGGACATTCGTTCCTCTCCAGACCACGCATCGTCGCTGGTCAGCCGCCCGCTATTGGTCACGTGGCCAATGGACTATTGGTCACACATTCAATAGCATGGCGATCATGACGTCAAGCGCGATTTCGACGCGACTGCGGAAGCGTCCGGAGGAACGGCGCGACGAGATCCTCGCCGCAGCCGCCACGATCGCGATCGAGGAGGGGCTGGAGCGCATCACGCTGCGAGCGGTCGCCGAACGGCTCGGCGTGCGGCCGGGGCTGATCACGCACTACTTTCCGGCGGCCGACGACCTGGTCGTGAGGGCGTTCGCGCGCGCCGCCGAGGCTGAGCGGGAGAGATTCTTCCCCTCCATCGGCGGACCCGTCGAGCGGCTGGCGCACTTCCTCCACCACATCGAGACCGGCGCGTCCGAGCCGCTCGCGCGCCTGTGGCTGAACGCACGGCACCTCTCGCGGTTCCGGCCGGCATTGAACGACGAGCTCGAGGAGCAGGATGCGCTCGACCGGGCGCGGCTGGTCTCGCTCATCCGCGACGGTGTCGCGTCGGGAGACTTCGCAGAGACGGATGCCGAGGCCGCCGGCATCCGGATACTGATCGCGATCGACGGCAGCGGGTCCTACGTGAACAGTTCCGGCGACTACACCCGCCCGGTCTACCGCCACTTCGTGGCCGATGTCGCCGAGTGGGTGCTGCGCATCACCCCCGGGTCGCTTCGCACGGCGATCGACGCACGCCGGGCATCGTCCGGCTCGTCATGACCGGCGTCGCATCACGTGGACGTCGATGCTGTCGCCGCCGGTCTGCTCGCGACCGCTGCGCCGGACTCGGTAAGCACAGCCGAGGTCCGAACGCAAGCATCTGCGACGAATCGCATCTCGTCGCTACGCTCCCGCTGTGACCAATCCCGAGAGTGCCGCTCGACGCGCTCAGAGTTCGACCGTCTTCCGCGTACTGGCCCGATCCGGCTACGTCGTGCTGGGTATCCTGCACATCCTGATCGGGGCGATCGCGATCTCCATCGTCGTGAGCGGAGGTGGAGGGGAGGCGAACCAGAGCGGCGCAGTGGCGAAGATCCGCGAAGCACCGGCGGGCATGGTGATGCTGTGGGTCATCGTGCTGGGTCTCGTCGCCCTGGCCATCTGGCAGATCGCGGAGGCGGTGATCGAAAGCGACCCCGACGCCAAGAAGAAATGGGGTCGTCGCGCCAAGTACGTCGGCACCGCCGTGGCTTACCTGGCCATCGCGGGAACGGCGCTCATCGCGGCCCTCGGCGGCGGCACGCAGTCGTCGGATCCGGCGCAGTCGTTCAGCGCGCAGCTGCTGGCGACGCCCGGTGGCGTCGTGCTGCTCGTGCTCGTCGGCGTCGTGGTGGCAGCGATCGGAGTGGCATTCATCGTCCGCGGCGTGGGGCGCCGGTTCGAAGAGCACCTCGACCTGCCCGACGGGGCCGCGGAGAAGGGCATCGTTGCGTTCGGCGTCGCCGGCTACGTCGCGAAGGGCATCGCCGTGGGTGTGACCGGAGTACTGTTCGTGGTCGCGGCCCTCACGCACGACCCAGACACGGCCGGCGGGCTGGACGCGGCCCTGCGGGCACTCACTGAACTGCCGTTCGGCGCGGCGATCCTGTGGATCGTGGGCGCCGGGCTCGTGGTGTACGGCCTCTACTGCTTCGCCCGCGCCCGCTACGCCCGGATGTGACCCCTCGCGCGGACCGGAGACGACGTCGCCCCGCCCGGAAGCGGGCGGGGCGAGTCGCAGACGCGCGGGGTTCAGGTCCGCGTCACCCCGAGGGGCTCTGCGCGTCGCCGGTCGACACCTGCCGTGCGAGCTCGTCGACGTCGGAATCGGGCAGATCGACACCCGACTGGTCCAGTCGCTGGTGCAGCACCTCGACGATTCGCTCGTGCGGCTCGGTTCCCACGTCTGCGCGCGTCTGTGCGACGATGCCGGCCACCTTGTCGATGTCCGGAGCATTGTTCTGATCCATGGCCGGCAGCCGCTGCTCCTGCTCGGAGCCGAGTCCGTTCCGGGTGTGCTGGGCCGCGTCGGCCGTCACGGTGTCGCGGCCTTCGTCGTGTCCGTGGTGGTCGGTGCCGTCGACCACGCCGATCCCGACCGCCTCGTGACTCACGTCGTCCGGCATGCCGGCATCGCCGCCGGCCTGGCCGGCGGCATCGTCGGTCTGCGCCACACCCGGCGCGCCGCCGGTCGCGCTCGGCGCACCCATGGAGGCTTCGTCTCGCGTGGCATCCTCGGCCTCCGGCGTGTCTGTCGCCCCGTCCGCATCTTCACGGTCGGGATAATTGACGCCCGGGCGCTCGAACTCGTTTCCTGTCGTGCTCATGCTCTTCCTCTCAGGGCTCTTCGCCGCGGTCGGCGTCGCCGGCCAGGTCCGGGTCTGCGCCACGCCTGGCTGCTTCTCCCTCGACCGGATCGTCGGGCTGCAGTGCAGCATCCGTCAACAGCAGATCGGCATCGGATGCTTCGGCGCTGCGTTCCTGGCTCTCCAGGTCGTCGACCTCATCCCAGCCACCGGCCGGATCGGCGTTGATGACTCCTTCGGGCAACTCGCGTTCCATGGCGCGCTCCTCTCGTCTGCACCAGCGTCCCGCGTCCCGCCCTCCTACGTCATGGGCTTGACAACGCGCATCAGTCCTGCGACGTGGCGATCACTCCGTCGCGGCGGTGCGCGCCGCCGTCGCGGCAGCCTGGTCGCGAGCGACTGCGTCGCCGATCATCTGGCCGCCGCTGCGCAGCAGCGCACGCCGCCACGGCAGGGTCCCTTCGATCTCGATCTGGATCGATATCGACAAGATCGTGCGGATCAGCACGATGAGACCGAGGATGAGGGCGTCCTCGAGGGACGGCTTGGAAGTGATGGTGCGGATGAGATCGGCGGCGACGAGGATCTCCAAGCCGAGCAGGATCGCCGAGCCGAGCGTCGTGCGCAGCACCAGGAAAGCTGCTCGCCCGCCCTCGCCCCGCGCGATCGATCGCACCCCGAGCACGAGGGCGATGACGAATCCGGCCATCATCGCGGCGGCGCCGAGCGCCTCGAAGCCGACTGCGATCGCCGTGAAGACGTCCTCCATGTGCACGTCGTCAGCTTAGGGCCGCCCTCGTCCGAGCGACACGTCTTCGAAGATGGCACGCTGGTCTGGTGTCCACCCCTCACACCCCCACCTCGACCGAGGATCTTCGCCGCCTGCTCGCCCGCCACGTCGACGCCGGCACGATGCCGGGTGCCGTCGCGACCGTCGGCGCCGACCTCGACACGATCGTCGTGGGCGCCGCCGGCCCTGATCAGCCGGCACTGCGCCCCGATGCGATCTTCCGCATCCAGTCCATGACGAAGACGATCACTGCTGTCGCGGCTCTGCAGCTCGTCGAGAAGGGCGAGGTCGGACTCGACGACTCCCTCGAGCCCTGGCTGCCCGAGCTCGCGGCGCGTCGCGTGCTGCGGCACCCCGAATCCGACCTCGATGACACGGTGCCCGCCGCGAAGGCGATCACCCTGCGGGATCTGCTGACGAACCAGTCCGGGTACGGCGTGATCCCCGCCGACACGCCGTTGCAGCGCGCGATGGCCGCGGCCGGCCTGCAGCCCACGAATGAGTCAGCGGATCGCGCCGCGCAGGAGTGGCTCGACGCCCTCGCCGCCCTGCCCCTCGCTCATCAGCCGGGCCGGGGATGGCGGTACCATCTCTCGTTCGGCCTGCTCGGCATCCTCCTGGGCCGCCTCGCCGGGATGCCGACGCCCGACCTGCTCAGGGCATCGATCTTCGAGCCCGTGGGAATGCCCGACACCGGATTCCGGGTGCCTGCCGATCAGGCGCACCGCCTGCTACCCGCCTATCGTCGTGGTGAGTCCGGCCTCGTCGAGGTGGAACCGGCCGGCGGCGGGTTCCACACCGGACCCGCCCCGTTCGACGAGAGCCATTCCGAGCTCGTCTCGACGGTCCGCGACTACCACGCGTTCCTGCGCGCACTGTTGGACGGCCGTCTGGTCGGCGCTGATCTCGCGGAGCAGCTGCGGACGGATCAGGTCGACGCGGCCGTCAAGACGCCCGACAGCTTCTTCCCGGGGTTCTGGAACGGCATGGGCTGGGGATTCGGCGCGGCCGTGAGGACCGAGGGCCCACGGCGCGGGCGCTTCGGATGGTCGGGCGGCTTCGGCACCGACTACTTCGTCGACCCGGACGGGACCATCTGCATCGTCATGACGCAGGTCGAGATGGACGAGCGGGTCTTCGGCCTGCTCTCGGACCTGCAGGAGCTGCCCGGCTAAGCGGGGCGGTGTGCCAGGATGCCGCGCCGGTCGGGATTCTCGTCGAACCAGTCCGCCACGTACCAGCACACCGGGATCACCGTGCGGTCGCCGCTGCGCTCGAGCTCGGCCACCGCCCGATCCACCACCTGACCCGCGTACCCGTGACCGCGGAACGTCGGGATCGTGTAGGCCCGTGTCATGGCGACCGTACGGCCGTCGTCGCGGTAGTCCAGCACGCTCACCAGCTCGTCACCGCGATGCAGCGTGTAGCGCGAGGCATCCGCTTCTTTCGTGAAATGCATCTCAGCCACGCCGACAGGCTACGCCTGCCCTCCCACATCGGGACGAAGCGGGCGGGATGTCGCGGCGATCACCCGGGGAGATCCCGGCGGACTCCCAGGGCGTCGCCGCGGCGAGTGCTCAGTCCGGCAGCACGCCCGTCTTCGCCAGCTCGGAATACCAGTGCCCGCTGTCTTTGACGGTGCGCTCGAGGGTGTCGAAGTCGACGCGGACGATGCCGAACCGCTTCGCGTACCCGTAGCCCCACTCGAAGTTGTCCAGCAGCGACCACACGAAGTAGCCGCGCAGGTCGACTCCGCGCTGGATCGCCCGGTGGGCCGCGGTGAAGTGCCGGCGCAGATAGTCGAGGCGCTGCGGGTCGGGCACCGAGCCGTCCTCGGCGACGACGTCGTCGAACGCCGCCCCGTTCTCGGTGACCATGAGGGGCTGGCCGGGGAACTGGTCTCGCAGCGAGATCAGCAGCTCCTCGAGACCTTCGGGCGCGATGTTCCACCCCATCGCGGTGTACGGCCCCGGCTGCTCGACGAACTCGAGCACGTGGTCGCTGCCGGGCCAGGCGGTCCCCCCGGGGGCGCCCTTGTGCCCGTCGTTCATCTGCTTCGGCGAGACGCCGTCCCACAGCTGCACGGTCGCCGTCGAGTAGTAATTGACCCCCAGCACGTCGATCGGCTGATTGATGACCGCAAGGTCGCCGTCATGCACGAAGGACCAGTCGGTGACGGATGCCGTGTCTTCGAGCAGATCCGCGGGGTACTCGCCCTTCAGCAGCGGGTGGGTGAACGCGCGGTTGGCGAGGGCATCCGCGCGGCGCACCGCCTCGGCCGCTCCATCGCCGAGACCCCGGAGCACATGGAAGTTGAGCGTGATGGAGTAGTCCGGGTCGCCGGTCGAGCTCGCGCGCAGGGCCTCAACCGCGCGGCCGTGCGCGAGGTTGAGGTGGTGCACCGCGGCGAGCGCGGCCGCCGGCTCATGACGCCCCGGCGCGTGGCCGCCCTGGCCGTAGCCGAGGTACGCCGAGCACCACGGCTCGTTCAGCGTGGTCCACGTGTGCACGCGGTCGCCGAGCGCCGTGCCCATGATCTCGGCGTAGCGCTCGAAGGCGTCAGCGGTGGCGCGTGACTCCCAGCCACCGGCATCCTCCAGCGGCTGCGGCAGATCCCAGTGGTAGAGCGTCGCGACGGGACGGATGCCGCGCGCGAGCAGGCCGTCGACCAGCCGTGAGTAGAAGTCGATGCCCGCCTGGTTCACCTCTCCGGTCCCATTCGGGACGATGCGTGGCCACGCGATCGAGAAGCGATAGGCGCCGAGCCCGAGCTCCTTCATGAGGTCGAGGTCGCCCTCCCACCGGTGGTAGTGGTCGCATGCGACGTCACCCGTGTCGCCGTTCCAGACCTTGCCGGGAGTCTTGCTGAAGGTGTCCCAGATGGAAGGAAGACGGCCGTCCTCGGCGGCCGCGCCCTCGACCTGGTACGACGCGGTGGCCGAGCCGAAGGTGAACCCCGGCGGAAAGACGAGCCCCGAGTCTCGGTAGTCGGGGCTGCCCTGAACGAGCGAACCCGGGGCATCGGGCGTCGAGGTCACGGCACTCACTCTGTCACCTCCGCACGATCCACCGCGAACGTCTGCGAGCGCCCGTCGGGGGTGGTGACCGTCACCTGGGCCGTGCCCGTTCCCCCCGGGAAGACCCGCAGGGCGAGGCCATCGAGGTAGTCGTAGTCCGGCCGGTCGGTGCGCGCCCCCCATGGCAGCACCGCGCCTGGCCGGACGTACAGCGGCAGGCTCAGGAACCCGTGGGTCTCACGCACCCACCGACCGCCCTCGAGTCTCTCGCCCGTGAGGAGGCTCGTCCACGTGCCCTCGGGCAGGTAGAACTCCACCTCACCTGATTCGGTGAACACCGGTGCCACGAGGATGTCGCCGCCGAGCATGTACTGGCGGTCGAGATATGCCGTCGCGGGGTCGTCGGGGAACTCGAGCTGCATCGGCCGCATCACCGGAACGCCCGTGCGCGCCGCGTCGATACCCACCTGATTCAGGTACGGCATCAGCCGCATCTTCAGCTGCGCGAACACGCGCGTCACCTCGACGGCTTCGTCGTCGAACGCCCACGGCACCCGGTACGAGCCCGAGCCGTGGAAGCGGGAGTGGCTGCCGAGCAGGCCGAACGCGGTCCAGCGCTTGAAGACGGCGGCATCCGGAGTTCCCTCGAAACCGCCGATGTCGTGACTCCAGAACGCGAACCCGCTCATCGCGAGCGACAGCCCGCCGCGCAGCGTCTCAGCCATCGACGGGAAGGTCGAGGTCGAGTCGCCACCCCAGTGGACCGGCATCGACTGCCCGCCGGCGGTCGCCGAGCGTGCGAACAGCACGGCCTCGCCTTCACCGCGCGCCTCGACGAGGACGTCGTACACCGCCTGGTTGTAGAGGTGCGTATAGAGGTTGTGCATGCGCGACGGGTCGGAGCCGTCGAAGTAATCCACCTCGAGCGGGATGCGCTCGCCGAAGTCGGTCTTGAAGCAGTCGACGCCCTGGTCGATCAGGCGACGAAGGTGGCCCTGGTACCACGCGGTCGCATCCGGGTTGGTGAAGTCGACCAGGCCCATGCCCGCCTGCCACAGGTCCCACTGCCACACCGACCCGTCGGGTCGCGTCACGAGGTACCCCTGCGCAGCAGCCTCGGCGAACAGCGGCGAGCGCTGGCCGATATACGGATTGATCCACACGCAGACCCGCAGGTCCTTCTCGTGCAGACGGGCCAGCATGCCCTCGGGGTCGGGGAAGGTACGCGGGTCCCACTCGAAGTCGCACCAGTTGAACTCGCGCATCCAGAAGCAGTCGAAGTGGAAGACCGACACCGGCAGCTCGCGCGCCGCCATCTCGTCGATGAACGACGTCACCGTCGCCTCGTCGTAGTCGGTGGTGAAGCTCGTCGAAAGCCACAGCCCGTACGACCATGCCGGCACCACCGGAGGGCGCCCCGTGAGCGCCGTGTACCGCGAGAGCACATCCTTCGGGGTCGGCCCGGCGATCACGAAGTACTCCAGCACCTCGCCCGGCACCGAGAACTGCACGCGCTCGACAGCCTCGGAGCCGATCTCGTACGAGACGTGACCCGGGTCGTTGACGAGCACGCCGTAGCCCCGGTTCGAGACGTAGAAGGGCACGTTCTTGTACGCCTGCTCGCTCGACGTGCCGCCGTCGGCGTTCCACACGTCGACCGTCTGGCCGTTCTTCACGAGCGGCCCGAACCGCTCGCCGAGTCCGTAGATCAGCTCCCCGACGCCGAGATCGAGCTGCTCGTGCACGAACGTGTCGGGCTGCGGCACCTCGACGCCCGCGCGCGCGTTGCGCACGACGCCCGGGTCGACCTGCGCGTCGGCGGCGAGCCGGATGTATCCGGCCGACTTGTGACCACTGCCGGTCACACGCCGCCCGTCGACCTCGAACGACAGATTCCACGGCGCGCCAGGGGTCACCCGTGCGGTCAGGGCACCCGTGGTGAGCACCCCGCCGTCGGCGGTGGCGGTCCCCACGCCCGCTCCAGGGCGATCGTCGTGAAGGGCGCCGGTCAGCTCGAAGCCGCCGTGCCAGGCTCCGCCCTCGTGGTGGGCGATGCGCACCCGCACCACGCCCTCCAGCGGCGAAGACAGCGTCACGGTGAGCACGGCGCGGTTGAGGGTGTCGCCGCGCTTGGCGATCACACCGGTGGGCGCGGTGACGACCAGCGCCTGCCCGTCGGCCGCGGTGTCGGTCTGCCAGATGTCGTACGCCTCCTGGGCGTACAGGGCTGTGACGCCCGGTCGAAGCTGCCAGAACCCGTCGGTGAACTTCATTACTTGACTGCTCCTGCCGTGATGCCACGCGTCAGCGTGCGCTGGAAGATGAGGAAGAAGATGAGCGTGGGAATGAGGCCGAGCAGGGCCGACGCGCTCGTGGTGGTGACGTCCATCAGGCGGTCGCCCTGCAGCACGCTGATCGCGACCGGGACCGTCTGGTTGGCGTTGGAGACCAGGAACGTCAACGGAATGAGGAACTCGTTCCACGTCCAGATGAAGAAGAAGATCAGCAGCACCGAGAGCGTCGGACGCGAGATCGGGAAGATGACGCGCCACAGGATCTGCCAGCGGCCGGCCCCGTCGATCGACGCGGCCTCGAGGACCTCCTTGGGGAAGGTGCCGTACACCGACGCGAGGAGGTAGGTGCCGAACGCGGCCTGGATCACCGTGAAGATGATGATCACCGACCACACGTTGTTGTACAGCCCGACCGCTTTGAACATGTAGTACAGCGGGTACAGCAGCGCCTCCTGCGGCAGCAGGTTGGCCAGCAGGAACAGCAGCACGACCCACGAGCGCCCGCGCACGCGCCCGATGCCGATGGCGAATGCGTTCAGCACCGAGATGAGGACGGCGAGCACCGCGACGGCGCCCGAGATGAAGAACGAGTTCCACACCTTCTCGGGAAAGTTCACGCGCTCCCAGAACGCCGCGATGCCGTCGACGTAGAACTCGGTGGGCAGCGACAGCGGACCGCTGTTGGAGTAGTCCGCCGGCGACTTGAACGAGTTGACGAGGATCAGATAGAACGGCGCGATGATCAGGATCGCGGCGGCGACGGCGAACGCCAGCATCAGCCAGTCGACGCCCTTCTTCTTGTACATGCCGCCGCGGCCGCGCCGCGCGCGCCCGGGCCCTGCGCCCGCTTTGTCGGCGGTGGTGAGAGTCATCGTGGCGGCCATCACAGTCCCGCCCTTTCCTTGCGCTCCGCGGCGTTCTGCGCGCGGATGAAGAGCACCGACACGATCGCGATCACGATCGTCAGGGCCGTCGCGATGGTCGCGCCGTACCCGACCTGCTGCGACTGGAAGAACTCGGTGTACGCGTAGTACGCGGGCACGTTCGTGGCGTCGCCCGGGCCGCCCCGCGTCAGGACGTAGACCGGGCCGAACACCTTGAGCGCGGCGATGGTGCAGGTGAGCGTCACGACGTAGATCTCGGGTCGGATGATGCTGACGGTGATCGCCCGGAACCGCTGGAACCAGTTCGCGCCGTCGAGCTCGGCCGCCTCGTACAGCTCAGGATCCACCCGCTGCAGCGCCGCCATGAAGACGACGATCGGGTAGCCGATCTGGATCCAGACCAGCACCACCATGAGGCTGGCCAGGGCGGTGTCGGGACTGCCGAGCCAGTTGCGGGTGAGGGCGCCGAGGCCGATGTTCTCCAGGATGGTGTTGAGCGCGCCGTCTTGAGGACGCAGGATCCAGCCGATCACGATGCCCGCGATCGCGGCGGGCAGGATCTGCGGCAGGTAGTACGTGGCGCGGAGGAAGCTCGCGAGCCTGCCGCCGAACTTGCGGCCGACCAGATCGAACAGCAGCGCGGCAAGAATGAGGCCGATGACCGTCGGGAAGATCACCATCGCGACGATCATCCAGATGCTGTTGCCGAACGACGTCCAGAACTTGGCGTCGCCCATCAGCTCGATCCAGTTCTCGAGGCCGATGAACTCCGGAGGCCTGATGCCGCGCCATTCGGTGAAGCTCAGAAAGATGTTCCAGCCCAGCGGGATGAGCACGATCACCGTGAGCAGCACGAATCCCGGCAGCAGGTAGAGCCAGTAGGCGCCCGAGCCGCCGCGCCCGCGCTGCGGGATCAACGGCTCCTCGGGAGGAAGCTTGGTGCGCGTGGCTTTCTCGGGGCGCACGAAGGGGACGGCGGTCATGTCCTTCTCCAGGTTCGAATGGGGTGGGATGCCGCGGCACCGCGTGCCGCGGCATCCCGCTGCCGACTCGACTTGTCCACGAGACGAGCCGGCGGGGTGCCCGGGCGGCGCGGCCGCCCGGGCAGGTGATCAGCGGAAGTCCGCCGCGTAGGACTCGTACTCGTCGCCGAGCGACTGCTGCACCTCGGCCGGCGTCTTGGTGCCGTTCACCAGCTCTTGCAGCTCGGCCACCAGCGCGTCGTAGAAGGTGGGCGTGGGCCAGTCGGGGTAGAACGACAGTCCGTCGTTCTCGTTCACGGCGTTGAACGCCTGGATCAGCTCGAGGCTCTTCTCATCGGTGATGTCGGCCTCATCCGCGGCGACGGGGAGACCGCCGTTGTTGCCGATGAGGGCCTGGATCTCGGGACGCATCGTGATGTCGATGAACTCGTACGCGAGGTCCTTGCTTCCCGAGCGCTCGGGAACGACCCACAGGTTGCCCGACGAGCCGAGGCTCAGCTCGCTGTCGGGGAAGGGGAACAGCCCCCAGTCGAAGCCGTCGATCTCGTCGACGAAGCGGCCGTACCACCAACTGCCCGACACGAAGATCGGGGAGTTGCCGTTGATGAACGAGACGCCGGCATCCTCGGCCTTCAGGCCCGTCACGTCGGGCGAGATGTAGCCCTTGTCGACGTACTCGAGGAGGGTCTCGGTGGCGTACGTGATCTCGTCGCCCTGCCAGTCCACGGGGTTCTCGTAGAGCTGGTAGTCGTTGACGAACTGGCGGTCGGCCTGGCTCAGCGCCAGCTGGTACCAGAGCTGTCCGAGCGGGTACTCCAGACCGGACTCGGCGAGCGGCGTGATGCCCTGGGCCACGAACGCGTCGAGCACAGCGGTGAACTCGTCGTACGTCGTCGGGATCTCGAGCCCGGCCGCGGCGAAGGCATCCTTGTTGTAGTACACCGTGACGAACTCGCCGTAGTTCGGGATGCCGTACCAGGGGCCGGAGCCCATGACGCCCTCGTCGTCGTAGCGCGCGGTGGTCTGCAGCGCCGGGGCGAGCTGGTCGGCCCAGCCGTACTCTTCGACGGCGTCGCTGATGTCGGCCAGCAGACCCTGGCTCGCCAGGAGGCCCGCGGTCGCGTTGCCCTTGTTGTACTCCATGATGTCGGGGGCCTCATCGGAGTTGAGCACCTGGCTCGAGGTGGAGCGGATCTGCTCGAAGCTCTTCGCCTCGAACTCGACGGTGGCGCCGGTCTCCTCTTCGAAGACCTTGATCGCCTCCTCCCACGCGATGCCCATCGCGCTGTTCTCGCCCTCGAAGTGCCAGAGCGTCAGGGTGTTGTCGTCGGCCTCTTCGCCTCCGCCGGCGGCGCACGCCGACAGCGCCAGTGCGCCGATCGTGAGGGCGCCGACGGCGGTCAGTGCGCGCCGGCTGCTCTTGCGGGTGATTCGTGCCATCGGTGGCACTCCTTTCTTGGTGACCTGCTGGTGGTCGGGACGTTGGGTGTGAAGCTATCGAAGCGCTTCGACTCGAAGCATGCGGCGGTGACCGAATGCGTTCTACCGAACCGAAGCGCTCATCTCGGATCGGACTGCGGGCGGGGCGATGGATCCATGGGGGGTATAGGTGGGAGGGATGAGGCGCAATCCGGGCTCGGGCGCAGCGTCGTCCAGGGCTTGCACCGCGAGTTCGACGGCCAGCTCGCACGAGGCTTCCGGCAGCAGCGGGATCGAGTCGACCGGAGTCGACAGTGCCGCGGTGTCGAAGGACGCGCCGACGGAGATGACCGAGATGTCATCGGGCACGCGGAGGCCCCGCTCGGCCAGCTCGGCCAGGATCGAGGCCTGCGCCTCCTCCGCGCAGTGCAGCACCAGGGCGGTCGCACCGTCCTCGATCATGCGAACCGCTGCGGCGCGCGCCACGGTCCGGCTGACGCGCTTGCCGCCGGACGTGCCATACGCCGCTGCGACTCCGCGTTCCGCCGCGTGCGCCCAGAAGGACGCCCGGACGCGAGGCGGGAAGTTGGACATCTCGTACGCGGTCTCGGCCTGACCGATGAGTCCGATCGAGGTGTGACCTGCGTCCGCGAGCACATCCACCGCCTTGGCCGTCGCGGCCTCGAAGTCGAGGTCGACGCACACGAGACCGTCGTTGTCGTTCGGGATGCCGATAAAGACGGTCGGGGTGGAGATCTGGCGTGCGAGTTCGACACGCGGATCTTCGGGAGCGACGTCGAGAACCAAGATCGCGTCCACCAAGCCGTTCGCCGCGACCCGCCGCATCCCGGCGTGCGCCTCTTCGTCGGTCAGCAGGAGGATGTCGTAGTCATGACGGCGTGCCGCCACCGCCGTGGCGAGGACGAACGCCATGTGGGTCGGGGCGTGGGTGTCTTTGCGCAGCGGCTCGGTCAGCGCGAAGATCTGCGTTCGCCGGCCGGCAAGCATCCGCGCGCCGGCGTTCGGGCTGTACCCGAGCTCCTGCACCGCGGCTTCGATGCGCCGGCGCGTGTCGGCAGCGACGGGGCGCTTGCCGCTGAGCGCGTACGAGACGGTGCTGATCGATACACCGGCGGCCGCAGCCACTTCGTTGATGTTCGCCATGCCGACCTCGTCGTCTCAGGATGTTCGGGGTGGAGATCGAAGCGCTTCGCGTAAGCGCTTCGACAGGCATGTTAGGCACAGTCATGGATCAAGTGCAAGTGGTTTGTCGAATTCGCCAACAAATACGTTCGATGCGTCCGTGGAGCCTTCCTGGACCGATAGCCTGACGAACGCCAAGGCTTCAACCTCGCGATCACCCCAGCCTGTGGTGAGGCCGCCCAAGCCGAGACAGGAGACCCGCGCGCCATGTCGCACCCGCCCTTCAGCCCCGGCCGATTGCTCTTCGGCGGCGACTACAACCCCGAGCAGTGGCCTCGCGAGGTGTGGCTCGAAGACATCGAGCTGATGAAGCGAGCGCGGGTCAACACCGTCACGATCGGCGTGTTCTCGTGGGCGATGCTCGAACCGCGCGAGGGCGAGTTCGACGCAGCCTGGCTCGACGACATCATCGCGCTGCTGACGGATGCCGGTATCGGGTTCTTCCTCGCCACGCCCACGGCCTCGCCCCCGCCGTGGTTCACGAGCGCGCATCCCGACGCCCTGCCCCTCCGGGCGGATGGCACCCCCGTCCTTCATGGCTCCCGTGACACGTATGCGATCAGCGCGCCGGCGTATCGCGACGCCGCGAGGCGCGTCGCGCGCTTCCTCGGCGAGCGCTACGGCACGCACACGGGGCTCCGCGGCTGGCACATCCACAACGAGTACGGGACGATCGACCACGGCCCCCATGCCGCGCGCGCCTTCCGGCAATGGCTTGAGCACAAGTACGGCACGCTCGAGAACCTCAACGGCGCGTGGTACACCGCGTTCTGGTCGCAGCGCTACGGCAGCTGGGACGAAGTCCTCCCGCCGCGGCAGACCCAGTACCTGCACAACCCCGCGCACGCGGTCGACTTCAAGCGCTTCTGCTCCGACGAGATGCTCGCGGCGTACCGCGAGCAGGTAGACGAGATCCGGTCGACCGGATCGTCGGCGCCGGTGACCACCAACTTCATGCTTCCGACATGGAACCATCTCGAGCAGTGGGCCTGGAGCGACGCCCAGGACTTCGTCTCGGTGGACCACTACCTCGACACCGCGGGTCCGGATGGCGAGACGCACGTCGCGTACGGCTCCGACTTGACCCGCTCGTGGGCAGACGGCCCATGGGTGCTCATGGAGCAGAACGCGACGGGCATCCGGGTCGGCAATGGCACCCTCGTCAAAGAGCCCGACCGCATGATCCGCAACTCCATCGGCTACATCGCGCGGGGGTCGCAGAGCTCGCTCTTCTTCCAGTGGCGCGCGGGCGCCGGAGGCTCCGAGGTCTGGCATGGCGCGATGGTGCCGCACGTCGGCGCGGACTCTCGCGGCTTCGAGGCGATCGTCCGGCTGGGCGAGATCCTCGAGCGGATCGGCGAGGTCGCTGAGCCCCCAGCCGACGGCCGCGTCTTCGAAGCCGAGATCGGGATCGTGTGGCACGCAGAGGGATGGTGGTCGCTCGAGACACCGCACCTGCCCAACGACGCCCTCGACTACGCCGACGAAGTGCGGGCGACGCACCGCTCCTTCTGGCGCGCAGGGCTTCCGGTGGACTTCGTCCGCCCCGGGGGCGACGTGCAGCGATACCGTCTGCTGGTCGTGCCCGCGCTGTACGCCATGAACGTCGACACGGCCGCGTGGCTCGAGGCGTACGTCGCCGGCGGCGGGCACGTGGTCGTCTCCTTCTTCACCGGCGTCGCCGACCCGTCGCAGCGGGTGATCCCCGGTGGCTACCCGGGCATGCTTCGCGACCTCCTCGGCGTCCGGGTGGAGGAGATCCGCCCTCTCGCCGATGACGAGCAGATCGAGTTGTCGGACGGTCTACGTGGTGAGCTGTGGAGCGAGCGCGTCCACCTCGACGGTGCCGAGGCGACAGCGATCTACGCCGCCGGTCCGCTCTCCGGTTCGCCCGCAATCACGCGCCGCGCGTACGGGGCCGGAACCGCCACGTACGTCTCGACGCGCCTCACGCAGGAGGCTCGCGACGCCCTCCTGGCCGGCCTCGCCTCAGGTCTCGGCATCCGGCCGACCGTCGAGGGTGCGATCGAACTGGGAGTCGAGGCGATCCGCCGCCGCGGTGCGGCGTCCGACTACCTCTTCCTGCTGCATCACGGCTCGGCTCCGGTGCGGGTCGAGGGCCGCGGCGTCGACCTCGTCACCGCCGCTGCGAATGTGTTCGCACTCGAGCCAGGCGGCGTCGCCGTGATCCGCGAGGATGCGGCGGAGTGGCGCATCACGGCCGCAGCAAGCGCCTGACCACCACCGGAACGCCGGGAAGGCGTCCTGCTGCGGGGCGACGAGCTCAACCCGCGGCATCAGTCGGCGGGGCTTGCGGCTCGACCCGGAGCAGTCGGAACTCACGGCCGGTCCCGCGATAGCTCTCCCGGCGTGCGTTGCGTTCGAGGGTCGTCCGCGCGATGTTCAGGCGAGCACCCGGCGCATCGCCGCGACCGCGGCGCCGCGGGCGTAGAGCCCGAAGTGGAAGTCCGGGCGCTCGATCCTGACGGCCTCGGCATCGCCCTGTTCGAGGAACTCAGCCAGTGCCTCCCGCACGCTCGCGGGCGCGATGTCCAGCATGTCGGTGCCCTCCCCCATCACGACCACGACCTGGGGGTCGAACGCGTTCACCGCCTCGGCGATCGCGCCACCCAGGCCACGGCTCGCGCCCTGGAACGCCGCGAGGGCTGTCTTCTCACCCCCGCGGGCACGCGCGAGGGCGTCGGAGTACCTGCCCGCCGCGACGCCGGCGTTGTGCTCGATCGCAGGCATCGTGACGAAGCTGTGCACGCAGTCGACGTGCCCGTTCGCGCACTGCCTGCCACGTCCGCCCACCCGCGTGTGGCCGACCCTGCCGGCTCTGCCGTTGGCTCCCAGATGCAGTTCCCCGCCGAGCACGACGCCGGAGCCGATTCCCGCGCCGACACCGTAGACGACGAGGGATCCATGCCGGGCATCCGTACCGAACCAGTGGTGAGCGCCGGCGAGGGCGTGTACATCGTTCGCGACGGTGGCCGGCCGCCCCGACGCCGCGGTCACCAGGCGAGCGAGAGCGACGGCATCCCATCCCAGGAAGTTCGAGTGATGGAGGATGCCGCCGTCCGGCGTGTCGGTGACGTCACCGGCCACGGCGATGCCGATGGCCGCGATGGGGCCGCCGGCGATCGATGGGATGGACCCCGCGATGAGGTCCACGACGTCCTGCACCTCACGGTTGGGCAGAGGGTGGGATGCCTCCGTGACGACGCGCGCCCGGAGGTCGGTCACCACGAGATACATCATGTCGGCGGTGAGCTTGACTCCGACGAAGTGCGCGGCGTCGGGGCGCAGGTGGAGCATCTCCACCGGCCGTCCCCGGGCGCCCGACGCCTGCACCGCGCCCTCCACCACCAGTCCGGCCTCGATCAGGCCACGGGTGACGCGCGTGAGGCTCGTGCGAGACAAGCCCAGTCGTTCCGCGATGCGCACCCGCGGCTGCTGCCCGAGCAGCAGCAGATCCAGAAGCACACGACGCTCGGTCTCAGGAAGGTCGGGCCACGCAGCGACGGTCGGCGACACGGCGGACACGACCACAGCCTAGGACTTCCCGACGCGGAAGTCCGCGGCCGACAGTTCGATGGTCTCGCCCGCGCCGAGCGGGCGCGAGATCTCGGACCCTCTGTAGCGAAGCCGTAGTGAGCCGGGGTCCACGCCGGGACGCGCCTGGAGCGTGGCTCGGACGAGGTCGCCCTCTCTCCACTCGACGTGAACGCGCACACCAGGCCGTGCGACGAGGCCATGTGCCGCCCCGTTGCGAAATGCCGGCGGCAGGGCGGGTAGCAGCTCGATGCCGTCGTGGCTCTGCAGAATCGCTTCGGCCAGGACAGCCGGGAAGCCGAGGTTCGCGTCGATCTGGAACGGCGGGTGGGCGGCGAACAGATTCGGATAGAGGCCACCGGCCCAGGGCCCCGTGGCGGACTGAGCGTCGCGGAACAGCAATTCGAGCACGGCGCCCGTCCTCTCTCCGCGACCGAGCCGAGCCCACAGCAGCGCCTTCCAGATGAGCGACCAACCGGAGGAGTCGTCGCCGCGCGTCGTCAGCGTGACGGTGGCCGCACGCCGAGCCTCATCGGACCACCGGGCAGTGCCGGGGTACAGTCCGACCAGGTGGCTCAGGTGCCGGTGGTGCGCGTCCTCCGCCGTGCGATCACGCGACCATTCGGCGATCGCCCCGTCGCCTCCGACCCGGGGCTCGCTCGGGAGCCGCACGAGCAGTGCCTGCATTTCCTGCGTCTCGCTGGGATCGATGCCGAGCCGGTCGGCGACGAGCATCGCCGTGCGAAGGGCCTCCCGGATCAACGCGAGGTCCATCGTCGTCGTCTCGTCGACCGCGCCCACGCGACCGTCCGGCAGGACGAAGGCGTTCTCGGGCGAGGTCGCCGGCGATGTGATCCACCGGCCCTCGGCGTCCTCGTGCACCCAGTCCACAGCGAATCGGGCGGCGCCGCGCACCGCCGGCCACAGGTCGTGCAACCGCGCGTCGGAGATCGCACCGAACTCGACGGCATCCGCGATGTGCATCACGAGCCACAGCGAAGCGAGGGGCCACGCCGACCAGCGCGCGTCACCGTGGCCGCCGCCGACAGGATGCGTGAGCAACCAGGCGTCGGAATTGTGGTGCGCCACCCAGCCTCTCGTTCCATAGAGGCGGGCGGCCGTCTCGTTGCCGCGCTCGGCAAGGTCCTGCACGAACTGCAGCAGCGGCTCGGCGCTCTCGCTCAAGTCCGTGACGTGTGCGGCCCAGTGATTCATCTGAAGGTTGATGTTGAGGGTGTAGTTCGAGCTCCACGGTGGCCGGAGCTCATCGTTCCAGATGCCCTGGAGCGTGGGCGGAAGCCCACCCGGCCGCGACGACGAGAGAAGGAGGTAGCGGCCGAAGTCGAACAGCAACTCGGCCAGGGCGGGGTCGGTCTGCAACGTGCCGGAGCGGCTCGCGAACGCGCGCTCCAGCCTGACGGGGAGGTGCAGGGCGGCGCCGTCGGCGCCGGTGGGCGCCGCGCCGAGGTGTACTCGGGTCCGGGTCATCCGCGGCACGAAATCGGCTTCGTGCGCGTCGCGCAATTCCGACCAGCCGAGTGCGGCGGCCGCCTCGGCGCGCGCCCGGGCACGCTCGAAGGCCGACTCCCCGTCTCCCTCGGGAGGCGTCCCGGCTCCGGCGAACGTCGTCTCGGTGGCCACGACGACGAGCGTCGCGCCGCTTTCACGGCGGATCGTCACGGCGACCGCTCCTTCGAGCGCCGCGCCCCGGGCATCCGACCAGGTCACCGGCGGTGCGCCGGGATCGTGCGTCGGGGCGACGTCGGACGGAAGCCTCACGATCAAGCCGAGCGACCCGTCCCCCGCGACTCGCCGAAGTTCGCGGTGCGGGCTCTCCAGCGCGAGGTCGATGGATTCCGCGTTCTCGATGCGGTGCGCCAGAACGCCGTGGACCGCCGACGCGAGCGTGTACTCGCGGATTCCGCCGCACCGGGTCTCGTGTATGCCCGACATCAGGTCCAGGAGACGCACGTAGTCCGGAGTCCGCGCGCCGGTGCGGGTCAGCACGAGACTCGCGAAAGGCAGGTAGGCCTGCGAGTAAGGGACCTGGAGCCGCTGAAGCGCCCGTGCGGCCGCGACCGGGTCGTCGGCGGCGATCGCCGCGCGGGATTCGGCGACGGCTTCGGCGGCGTCCTCGGCGCTGATCAGCCCGCTCGCAGACTCGCTCGCCGGGCTCCCCGACCATGCCGTCTCGTCGTTCAGTCCGATACGGGTGGCTGGGAACCCGCCGTCGAGCATCGCGCCGAGCCTGCCGTTTCCCAGCGGCAGGCACTCCAGCCATGAACCGGCCGCAGCCGGGTAGGAAAGGACGCTCGTCATGATCGCTCAGCCTCGCACGCTGCCGGCGGTGAGCCCCGACCGCCAGAATCGCTGCAGCGACACGAAGACGATCGCGATCGGGATGATCGAGACGAGCGAACCGACGACCGTCAGGATCTGCAGTCCCGGGATCGTGATCGATGCCTGACTCCAGCCCGTCAGCCCGACCGTGAGCGGCATGAGCTCCTGGTCGGTGAGCACGAGGAGCGGAAGGATGTAGCTGTTCCAGCTGCCGAGGAAGGCGAACAGCAGAACGGTGACCAGGCCCGTGCCCATGAGTCGCAGCCCCAGTGAGCCGAAGATGCGCAGCTCGCCCGCGCCGTCGAGCCGCGCCGCCTCCACGAGCTCGAGCGGGACGGCCGACTGCGCGTAGATGAAGCACAGGAGTACGCCGAACGGATACACGAGTGCCGGCAGCAGCAGACCGGCATATGTGTTGTCGAGGCCCAGACCCACGAGCAGGACGTAGGTCGGCTGCGCGATGACCGTGCCGGGTACCAGCAGGCTCGCGAGGATCACCGAGATGAGCACCTTCCGGCCCCGGAAGCGGTAGACCGCGAGCGCATAGCCGGTGAGCGCGCACACGAGCGTCGTGAGCGCTGATCCGATCACCGAGTAGATGATCGAGTTCAGGCTCCAGCGCCAGAAGATGCCGTCGTCGTACGTGCTGAGCGCCGCCAGATTCTCGAACAGGTTGAAGTCTGCAAACGCGAATCCGGGGGTCGAGAAGAGGTCGCCGGTTGTCTTCGTGGACGCGATGACGAGCCAGAGGACCGGGATGAGGAAGTACGCGGCGGCGATGGTCATGACGATGGTCACCACGACCATCCATCCGCGGCTCACGCGATCGCCGTTCACGAACGTGGTGCGTCTGCGGGGCTGAGGGTCGGTCGCGACGGATGCCTCGACCTCGCGCAGGATCGTGTCAGATGCCATCGGAAGCTCGCTTCGTCGTACGTCGGTTCGCTGCCAGCAGACCCAGCGACACCAAGAGCGTGGCGAGGCCGAGAATGACAGCCATGGCGGAAGCGAGGTACGGGTCTTTGCCCAGAGTCGACGCGGCATAGATCGCCATGTTCGGCGTGTAATCGCTGGGGATGTTGGAGGTCACGGACTGCAGCACCTGCGGCTCGTTGAACAGCTGGAGCGTGCCGATCACCGATGACAGCGTGGTGAGCAGGATTGCGGGCCCGATCATCGGCAGCTTGATCTGCAGCGCTGTGCGCAGCTCGCCCGCTCCGTCCAGGCGCGCCGCCTCGTACATCTCGCGGGGAACGCCCTGAAGCGCAGCGAACAGGATGATCATGTTGATGCCGATGAGCGACCAGAGATTGATGTTCGCGATGGACCACAGGACGGTGCCGGGAGCCAGCACGTCGACGTCGATCCCCCATCCGCTGAGGAGCTGCAGGATCGGGCTCACGGACGGCTGATACAGGAAGCCCCACAGCAGTGCCGCGATCACGCTCGGAACGGCGTATGGGAGGAAGATCGCGAACTGGAAGAAGCGCCGGCCCCTGACGAGGGCACTGTCGAAGAGGAGCGCGAATGCGGCCGCGACGGCCATCATGACGGGGACCTGCACGACCCCGTAGAGCAGCACCCTCGGGAAGCCCATGAGAAAGTCGGTGTCGGCGAACGCCCGGGCGAAGTTCGCGAGTCCGATGAAGTCGACCGTGGAGCCCCCGAAGCCGAGCCCGCTGGACTGCCTGGAGAACAGGCTGTTCACGATCGCCACGCCGATCGGCGCGACGAGGAAGAGAAGGAACAGCACGACGAAGGGTGCGACGAACGCGTACGGAACCCAGGGCGCCCCGGCGCCGGTGAACCGGCGCCGGGGAACTCGGGCAGTGGAGGCCACAGACATCGCTACTCGACGACGCTGAGGCCGCGCGCCTCGAGGTCGGCGACCGCTGCGGCCTGCGCCACGTCGAGCGCCTCGACGAATGTCTGCTGACCGGCGACGACCTTCGCGAACTCGTCGAGGATCGCCGTCTGGATCGTGCCGTAGTTCGGCCCTTCGACCCAGGTCGACGGCGTGTGCTCCGCCGACTCGATGAAGACCTCGTTGACGACCTGACCACCGTAGAACTCGCTCTCCTCGAGCAGCGCCGGAGACGAGAGGCCGTTGAGCGTGGACGGGAAGAGCCCGCCGACGGTGATGAGAGCCTCTTGGGTGTCGTCCGAGCCGTTGAGCCAGCTGGCGAACTCCGCCGCTGCCTCCGGTGCGTCCGCATTGGCGAGGACCACGACGGCAGCACCGCCCGAATCGCCGGAGTTGTCGGAGCCCGCGTTCTTGGGCAGCGGTGCGACCGCCCACTTGCCTGCGAGGTCGGCGGCGTTCTCCGCGAGGATCGACGGGAACCATGCCGCATACGAGATCGTCGCGATGGAGCCGTTGTTGACGAGGGCCCAGTACTCCGGCGTCCACATCTGCTCGGTCGTGACCAGGCCCTCATCCAGCAGGGTCTGCCAGCGCTCGGCAACCAATCTGCTGCCCTCGTCGTTCACGCCGACCTTCCACGCGTCGCCCTCGATGCCGTACCAGCTGCTCTCGGCCTGCTGGATCTCCTGCGCCCATTGCCCGATCTCGCTGGGCGAGAGGTTGGCGATGAACACCTCGGGGTTCGCGGCCTTGAGCGCCCGCGCCGCGGCGAGGTACTCGTCCCACGTTTCGGGCACCTCGAGGCCGTACTGCTCGAAGATGTCGGTGCGGTACATCATGCCGGCCGGGCCGATGCCCTGCGGGACGCCGTAGACGCGCCCGTCGAACGACACGGACGCCCACGAAGCAGGCGTGTAGTTCGCCTCGTCGTCGGCCACGTACTCGGTGATGTCCACGACGCGCTCGGCGATCACATAGTCGGGCAGAGAGTGCGTACTCAGCTGCACCAGGTCGGGGCCTGAACCGGCGTCGACGGCAGCTTCGACCTTCTGCCCGTCGTCTCCGGTCATCCGATGGAAGGAGACCTGGATGTCGGGGTTCTCCTCGTTCCATTGGGCGACGAGGTCCTCCAGGCCGGGAACCCAGCCCCAGAACTCGACCTCCGTGCCGTCGGCGGATGCGGGGTCGGAACCTTCGCCTGCGGCACAGGCCGTCAGCCCTGCGAGCGCGAGGGCGCCCGCGGCGATGACGGCGGCCGACCGGAGTGCGGGTCGGCGGATGAGCGTCCTTGCATTCATCTGATGTCCTTTCGAGACGACATTGTCGTTCCCGTCGGCGGGAATCGCTGGCTTTCGGCCAAGAGAGAGTGCCTCCTGCCCCCGGGCCGACTACATTTTGTGCTTGCATGAAACAAAAAGTCAAGCGAATACATCGCTAAACATCGGATGATTGGATCCATAGACGCATGGCTCTCTCGCAAACGGACATGCCGCTGGAGGCTCTCCGCGCCTACCAGCCCTCGCTTTCTGCGCCCCGTGACCTCGACGAGTTCTGGGCGAGGACCATCGCGGACTCCCGCGCGGCGGGAGGAGGGTTGCAGCTCTCCCCCGTCGAAGCCTTCAGTGACCTGATCGTCGAGGATGCAACGTTCTCGGGGTACGGCGGCGAGCCGATCCGCGGATGGGTCACGAGACCGACCCGGGCCGACGAGCGCCGCCCGGCCGTGATCGAGTACGTGGGGTACGGCGGCGGGCGCGGGTTGCCGGGCGAGAAGCTCGCGTGGGCGGCCGCCGGCTACGTGCACATCCTCATGGACACGCGCGGCCAGGGCAGCGGATGGGGCCACGGCGGCGATACGCCCGATCCTCACGGCTCCGGGCCGGCCACAGCGGGCTTCATGACGCGCGGCATCCACCACCCTGACACGTACTACTACCGCCGGGTGTACACCGATGCGGTCCGGCTCGTCGACCACGCGAAGGCCCTCCCCTTCGTAGACTCCGCCCGGATCGCCGTGTCCGGCGCCAGCCAAGGGGGCGGAATCGCGATCGCGGCGGCAGCCCTGTCGTCGGATGTCTCGGCGGTCTTGGCCGACGTGCCGTTCCTGTGCGACTTCCCGCGCTCGATCACCCGCACTCCCGAGCCGCCGTTCACCGAGATCACCCGCTATCTGTCCGTGCATCGCGACGACGCCGAGCGCGTCCTGCGAACTCTCTCGTATTTCGATGCGGCGATCCTCGCTCGCCGCATCCACGCCCCCGCATACTTCTCAGCGGCGCTGATGGACGAGGTCGTGCTGCCGTCCACGGTGTTCGCCGCCTTCAACGCGGTGCCGGCATCCGACAAGTCCATCGAGGTCTACGAGTACAACGGACACGATGGCGGAGCGTTCCGTCATTGGCATCGCCAGGTGGAGTGGCTGCGCAGCCGACTATGACGTCGCCGGGGCCTCCCGCCCGACCCGATCTTCCTGGGGGATCAGGCCCGCGGCCGCGAGATCTGCCCACAGGGCCTCTGGGATCTCCTCGTTCATCCGGGCGGCGTTCTCGGACACCTGCGCCGGCCGGCTTCCTCCTACGACGACCGAGCGGACGACGGCCGCACGCAACGGGAACTGGATCGCTGCGGCAGGCAGCGGCACCTGGTGCGCATCACAGATGTCGGCGATGCGAACAAGCCTGTCCCACAGCTCGTCGGGCAGCCGGCCGTACTCGTACCGGGCATCTCGCTCCGGTCGAGGGGAGGCGAGCAGACCGGAGTTGAACACCGAAGCCGCTACGGCCGAGGTGCCTCGTCGCGACATCTCGGGCAAGACACTCGCGGCCGGCTGCTCGAGGAGGGTGTAGCGACCCGCGATCATGACCAGGTCCAACGCGGCCGCCGCCGTGACCGCCTCGATCGCCGCGGTGGTCATCGTGCCGACTCCGACCGCGCTCACGACCCCCGACTCACGCAGTTCTACCAAGGCAGGAAGTGCTTGCGCGACGGCAAGGTCGAGGTCGTGCCGCTCGGGATCGTGGAGGTAGAGAATGTCGACACGATCGAGCCCGAGACGCTCGAGCGACTCCTCCAGGCTCGTGCGGATTCCCTCGCCGCTGAAATCCCAGACCCGTCTCAAGGCGGCCGGCACGTGGAAGTCGTTGTCGAGGTCGAGGCTTCCGTCGTCATCGGGGTTCACACGGAGAAGACGCCCGACCTTCGTCGACAGAACGTACTCGTCGCGCGGCTTGGCGCGCAGGAACGCACCGAGCCGGCGCTCGGACAGGCCCAGCCCGTAGTGCGGAGCGGTGTCGAAGGCGCGCACGCCGCTGTCCCAGGCGGCATCCAGCACCGCCCACGCCTCGTCGTCGGTGAGTTCACGATGGAGGTTGCCGAGATTGGCGGCACCGTAGCCGATCCGCCCCATCCGATCCAGGACGCCTGCCGGCTCAGACAGTCGCATGCGCGACGGCCCATTCGTACCGGGCCCTGCTCTCGGCGTGCATCTCCATGCCGGCGCCGGGGGCGAGGGGTGCGAGATACGAACCGTCGCGGATCACGGTGGGGACGACGAAGTGCTCGTGCAGGTGATCGACGTACTCGATCATTCGTCCATCCCTGCTTCCGCTCACCGCGACGTAATCGAACATCGAGAGGTGCTGAACCGCCTCGCACAACCCGACACCTCCGGCGTGGGGACACACCGGCACGCCGAACTTCGCCGCGAGAAGAAGGTTCGCGATGTTCTCGTTGACGCCGCCGACTCGCACCGCATCGATCTGCATGACCGCGATCGCCGAGGCCTGAAGGAGCTGCTTGAAGATGACGCGGTTGTGCGCGTGCTCCCCGGTGGCCACACGAATCGGAGCGATCGCACGCGCGATCTCGGCGTGACCGAGCACGTCGTCGGGGCTGGTCGGCTCCTCGATCCACGTCGGGCGCATCGGTGCCAGAGCCCGCATCCAATCGATGGCCTCCGACACCTCCCACCGCTGGTTCGCGTCCACGGCGATGGGGAACTCCGGCCCGCAGATCTCCCGAGCGATGCGAAGGCGCCGGATGTCGTCCGCCAGACTCGCTCCGACTTTGAGCTTGATCTGGCGGAAGCCGTCCGCGAGCGCCTCACGGCACAGCCTCGCCAGTTTCTCGTCGGAGTATCCCAGCCAGCCGGGGCTCGTCGTGTACGCGGGGTATCCCTCGGCGAGAAGCCGTTCCTCCCGCTCGTTGCGTCCCGGCTCCGCGGCGCGGAGCAGGTCGAGGGCTTCGCTGGGGGTGAGCGCATTCGTGAGGTAGCGAAAGTCCACCAGGCCGACGATCTCCTCAGGGGACATGCCGGCGAGCAGACGCCACAGCGGAAGCCCGGCCCGTTTGGCCTTGATGTCCCAGAGCGCGTTGATGACGGCACCGATCGCCATGTGCATGACGCCCTTCTCCGGACCCAGCCATCGCAGTTGCGAGTCGCCGACCAGGGCGCGCCAGGTCGCTCCCATATCGTCGAGCATCGGCTCCAGACTGTGCCCCACGAGATACTCGGCCAACGCGGCGAGCGCGGCGACTTGGACGTCGTTGCCCCGTCCGATGGTGAAGACGAGGGAGTGACCTTCGACGCCGTCTGCGGCATCCGTCACGATCCTCGCGTACGCAGCCGAGTAATCCGGGTCTGGATTCATCGCGTCCGAGCCGTCGAGGGTGAGCGACGTGGGAAATCGGATGTCTGTAGTCTCGAGGGCGACGATACGGCTCACGCAATACTCCTGATTCCCGCAAATGCAGTGGCTCCGTGGTGCTGTGGCGCTAGATGGAAGCCCTACAAGAGCTAAACATCCGATGTCTATACTGTCAATGCGAGGATGAGCCGTCATCCCCGTCCGCACTGACAGGAGCCCTGCATGAGATTCGCGCGACTCGGCGATCCCGGTCGAGAGATCCCCGTCGTCATCGACGACGGGCGCCACCTCGACCTCCGGCCGATCACTCCCGACATCGACGGTGCGTTTCTCGAGAGCGACCCGGTGGGCTTGACGCGCGACGCGCTCCGCGACGAGCGGTTGAGCGAACTCCCCGGTGCCGCATTGCTGCGCGTGGGCCCTCCGATCGCTCGTCCGAGCGCGGTCATCTGCATCGGCATGAACTATGCGGCGCACGCGGCCGAGTCCGGCTCAGCCCCGCCCGAGGTGCCCATCATGTTCCTGAAGACGCCGAACACGGTCGTCGGACCGAACGACGACGTCCCGATCCCTCCGGGGAGCACCAGGACCGATTGGGAAGTCGAGCTGGGGATCGTCGTGGGCAGGCGGGCGAGCTACCTTCGCTCGCCCGAGGAAGCTTCCCTCCACATCGCGGGGTTCGTGACGGCGAACGACGTCTCGGAGAGGACCTTCCAACTGGAGCAGTCAGGGGGACAGTGGTCGAAGGGCAAGTGCGCGCCGGGGTTCAACCCGACCGGTCCGTGGCTGGTCACTCCCGACGAGACCGACCACCGCGACCTGCGACTGCGCAGCTTCGTCAACGGCGAGCCTCGCCAGGACTCCACCACCGCGGACATGATCTTCCCGGTCGACCACATCGTGTGGCATCTGTCGCAGTATCTCGCGCTCGAGCCGGGCGATCTGATCCTCACGGGTACGCCCGAAGGTGTCGCCCTGTCCGGCCGCTTCCCTTACCTGCGCGCGGGAGACATCGTGGACATCGAGATCGAGGGCCTCGGCGCTCAGCGCCAGCGTCTGGTCGCTACGGACGTGCGATGAGTGGGAACGAGCTCGCAGGTTTGGTCGCTGTCGTCACCGGCGGAGCATCGGGCATCGGCGCGGCGATCGCCGCCCGCCTCAGCGCGGCCGGAGCCTCGGTCGCGGTGCTCGATCTCGACCCGTCCGAAGCGGACTCGCGATTTCTCTCGCTCGCAGCGGATGTCGCCGATCGGGCGAGCATCGAGGTTGCGATGTCGGCCGTTGCCGAGCGCTTCGGCCGCATCGACATCGTCGTGAACAACGCGGGCATCGGTGCGCAGGGAGACGTGACGGCGGGGGACGACGGGGAGTGGGCGCGCGTGCTGTCCGTCAACGTCACGGGGATCGCACGCGTGACGGCGGCGGCCATGCCCTGGCTGCGCCGCTCTCCCGCGGCGTCGGTGTGCAACATCTCGTCCATCGCGGCGACCGCCGGTCTTCCCCAGCGCGCTCTGTACAGCGCCTCGAAGGGTGCGGTGCTCTCGCTCACGCGGGCGATGGCGGCGGACCATCTCCGCGAGGGGATTCGCGTCAACGCCGTCAATCCGGGTACTGCTGCGACGCCGTGGGTCGACCGGCTCCTCTCGAGCGCGGCCGATCCCGACGCGGAACGGTCCGCACTCGAGTCACGGCAACCGCACGGGCGGCTCGTGTCGGCCGACGAGGTGGCCGGCGCGGTGCTCTACCTGGTGAGCCCGCAATCAGGTTCCACGACCGGAACGTACATCGAGGTGGACGGCGGAATGTCGGGGCTACGGCTCCGCCCGCCGGGGACCTGAGCGACCGAAGCATACGGACGACGAGGATTCAGACGAGGCGGTAGACGCGCTCGGCGTTGCGCCAGAGCACGGCGTCGGCTTCCTCCGGGGTCGTCCTGGTCGAAAGCCACGACATCACGGCTCCGCTCCAGCGCGGGTAGTCCGCGCGAACGGACACGGGCCAGTCGCTTCCGAACATCACCCGGTCCGGCCCGAACGCTTCCAGTGCGGTGTCGAGAAAGGGCACCAGCTGGTCGGCCGACCATTCGCCGCTGCTCTCGGCGGGAAGACCGGAGAGCTTGCAGCTGACGTTGGGGCGCGCTGCGAGCTCACGGATGTCGGTCTCCCATGTGGTCGCGTCCGGATATGCCGGACGCTCGGCGGATCCGACCGGCGGCTTGCCGAGGTGATCCAGCACGATGATCAGTTCGGGAAGCGCATCCGCCAAGGCGGCGACATCCACGAGCTGCTCGGGGCGCACGCATGCGTCGAACACCAATCCCAACCGGGCGACGCACCCGGCGCCTTCGACGAACCCATCTCGCCGGGCGAAGCTGCGCGGCTCGTCCTGCAGGTTGCGGCGGATGCCGACCACCAGAGGATTCGCGCGCAGCTCCTCGAGCAGATCTCCTGCCTCTGCCCCCTGCTCGAGAGGAGCGCGGGCCACGATGCCCCGCACCGCGGCCTGGACAGCCAGCGAAGAGACCCAGTCGACCTCTGCGACCGTCTGCTCGGGCAGGCACTCGGCCTGCACGAAGATGAATGCCCGCTCCCGCTGTTCGGGCATCTCGCCGAGCGCGGCGTGCAGCTCGTCGGGCCCGAACCGCCGGCGGAGCGGCCCCTCGAGCCACCCGTACGTCAACACGGCGGGGTCCCACAGGTGAAGGTGGCTGTCCAGGATGCGCATGCTCGCCATTCTTCCGTCCTCACCCACAAGCAGGGCCCCGGACATCCGATGTCTCGCCTATCATTGCGGCATGGCGGTCACGGACGAGGCGATCCAGCGGATCAAGGCCATGATCGTCGGCGGGCAGCTCCGCCCGGGAGACCGTCTGCCGCCCGAGAAGGAGCTCGCGGACCAACTGGGGCTGTCCCGCAGTTCCATGCGCGAGGCGGTGAAAGCCCTCGAGGTCATCCGCGTGCTCGATGTGCGGCGCGGTGACGGCACGTACGTCACCAGCCTCGAGCCCCGTCTGCTTCTTGAGGCCATCGGCTTCGTCGTCGATCTGCAGGACGACCGCTCGCTCCTGGAGGTCTTCGGAGTGCGCCGGATGCTGGAGTCACAGGCCACGGGGATCGCCGCGCGGATTGCGACGGGCGACGACGTCAACGATCTGATGCAAGAGCTGGAGTCCATCGACACCGATACCGACATCGAGACGCTCGTCGAGCACGATGTGCGGTTCCACCGTGCGATCGTCGAACTCGCCGGCAACCGGTATCTCGCGAGCCTCGTCGAGAGCCTCACCAGCCAGACCGTCCGAGCACGACTGTGGCGCGGTCTCACCGAGGCCGGAGCGGTTGAGCGGACCCTGGCCGAGCACCGTGCGATCGTCGCAGCCATTGCCGCGCACGACGTTGACTTGGCCACAGCTCTGGCCACGACGCATATCGCCGGCGTCGAACAGTGGTTGCGGCAGGCGCGGGACGCCACGGGGGACGCGGCCGCCGAGACCCCGCCCGTGACATCGGACTGAGCACTTTGTCATATTCGGTCACGATCTGGCCGTGGCATCCGTGCGATTTGACGTATTGGGACAATTTCCGTAATAATCGGCCTCATGACTGACAACGCACGCTCTCTGTCCGCCTGGGAGGCGAACGGGACTGCCGGCATGATGATGGCCGGTGGCGTCGTCATGTGTTGTCGAATGTGCCACTAGCACGGTGACCCCCGCCGGACTCCTCGCTCGTTTCTGAACACGCTCGAGGTCGTCCCCCGAAGCACCGGGACCGCGCGTCGATCACGCACGCCCGCTGTCGCTTCGCATACAAGCCCACTGTCGGGCACGGCCTTCCGCAGGCCCCGGCCGATCCTGGCCGCAGCACATCCGAACCCGCGCGCACATCGGGTTCCTCCCGCAAGGACCATCATCATGTCGACCACCGCTCTCCTCGACCGTCCCGCCGATACGACCCGCCAGCCTCGCACGGTAAGCCACCCCACCCGTGTCGATGCGCCCTCCGCACCGGCGGCCGAGCCGGCGCAGCCCGCCGCTCGCAACCTGCCCGCCGGCACCGCGCCGCGCGGCTTCGCCCTCTACGTGGGCCTCGACGAGGCCAAGGCCGCCGCATCCGGTGTGAGCCTCGGCGTCCTCGTCGACGCGCTCCGCCGCACCATCGCCGAGCTCGCCCCCGGCGCCGAGACGTACGCCACGGTCGCTCTCGCCCCGGTGGGAGCCGGCGGCCGTGACGTGGATGTCGTCAGGCTGGCACTGCACGAGCCCTCCGCGATCGCTCGCACCAAGCAGGACGAGCCCGAGGACGAGGACCGCAACGCCGGCGGCGTGGTCGTCGACATCTCGCGCAAGCGCGTGCTCATCGACGGTGAGTCGGCCGCATTCACCTTCAAGGAGTTCGAGCTGCTGCAGTACCTCGTGCTTCGTGAGGGCCGCACGATCGAGCGCACCGAACTCGTGACGTCGCTGTGGCAGGGCGCCACAGAAGAAGAGGCGCCCGGCGAGCGCACGATCGACGTGCACGTGCGGCGCCTGCGCGCCAAGCTCGGCCGCTACGAAGACATCGTGCGCACCGTTCGCGGCGTCGGCTACCGGTTCGACCGCCACGCCGACGTCGTGATCCGCTACGGCCACGGCACCCCGTCGCCCGACCGCTTCTGAGCTTTTCACCCCCCCTCTCCCCCGCCGAGCATGTCGGTCCGGCGCCGACCATGTCGGTCCCGCGCCGACCATGTCCGTCCCGCGCCGAGCATGTCCGTCCCGCGCCGAGCATGTCCGTCCCGCGCCGAGCATGTCCGTCCCGCGCCGACCATGTCCGTTCTACGCCGAGCATGTCTGTTCTACGCCGAGCATGTCCGTCCCGCGCCGAGCATGTCTGTTCTACGCCGAGCATGTCGACATGGTCGGCGAGAAACCCACATGGTCGGCGAGAAACCCACATGGTCGGCGAGAGACACAGACGGCCGAGACGGGAGCGAGGGGCGCGTGGATGTCGGGGGCCCGAGCGTAGGGTGAGGGCATGACGACGTCGCTTTCGCGCATTCCTCGCACGAGGGATGCCGCGACGTACGCCGGGCGCTCTCGCAACGGTCCCCGCGATCCGAGGCCGGATCACGGCCGTCCCCTCGAGACCGAGTACCGGCCGCGGCACCCTCTCGATCTGCGGCGCACCGTGCTCTATCAGCGCCACGGTGCCGGCGACCCGACGATGACGGTCCACGGGTCGGTGATCTGGTGGGCGAGCAGAACGCCGCTGGGCATCGCGACCCTCGCGATCCGCGAAACGCATCCCGGAGTGATCCGCGGTGCCGCGTGGGGCCCAGGACGCGAGTGGGCGCTGAGCCGGCTGCCGGCACTGTGCGGAGCCGACGACGATCAGGGCGACTTCGACGCGTCGCGGCATCCGCTCATCGCCGATGCGCATCGCCGCAACCCCGGCATCCGGATATCGCGCACCGATCTCGTCTTCGATGCCCTCGTCAGCGCGATCCTCGAGCAGAAGGTCACCGGCATGCAGGCGTTCGGGGCCTGGCGACGCGTCGTCACCTGGTGCGGCGAGCGCGCACCGGGCCCGACGCCCACTCCGATGTTCGCCCCGCCGACGATCGAGGGCTGGCAGCACGTGCCGTCGTGGGCTTGGCATCGCGCAGGGCTCGAGCCTCCGCAGTCGAAGACCGTGGTGCGCACCGCACGCCGCGGCGAATCACTCGTGCGCGCCGTGCGGGCAGCCGACGACGGCGAAGCCGTCGACCGCGTCCTGATCAGTCAGCCGGGCATCGGCCCATGGACCTCGGCCGAGACGCGCATCCGCGCCCTGGGCGATCCCGACGCGGTGAGCGTGGGCGACTACCACCTCGCTCACGAGGTCGGCTACGCGCTGACGGGTCACCGGGTGGACGACGACGGGATGCTGCGCCTCCTGGCACCTTGGGCGGGTCAGCGCCAGCGGGTCATCCGTCTGATCGGCGCGAGCGGCGTGCGCGAGGCCCGCCGCGGCCCGCGGCTGCATCCGGAAGACCACCGCGGCCGCTGAACGTGCGCTGTCGCACCGCCCGGCGGAGTTCCTTGCGGATGTCGGAGGCCCGCACCACACTGGGTCACGCCACGCGGCCGGGCGCGGCATCCATCTTCTACCTCCAGGAGTTCGATATGCCCAGCCTCAATCCCTATCTGTCCTTCAAGAACGAGGCCCGCGAGGCCATGACCTTCTACCAGACCGTGTTCGGGGGCGACCTCGACGTCAACACGTTCGGCGAGTACGAGGGCATGGTCCAGGATCCCGCCGAGAACGACCTCATCATGCACGCGCAGCTCACCAGCCCTGACGGCTTCGTGCTGATGGGCGCCGACACCCCCTCGGGCATGACCTACGAGAAGCCGGCCGGTATCTCGGTGTCGGTCAGTGGCGACGACGAACCGTCGCTCCAGGGGTACTGGGACAAGCTCGCCGATGGCGGCACCATCGTCATGCCGCTGGACACCCCGCCATGGGGCGGCAAGTTCGGGATGCTCACCGACAAGTTCGGCATCGACTGGATGATCTCCATCGACCCCGCGCAGGACTGACGCGGGCCGTCCGGCGCGATGGGTGAGCCCGTCGTACCGGACGGACCGCCCATCGCGCCCGCGTGCCGCGCTCGTTGATCTGAGCTCGCCGCGATCAACGAGCTCAGGCGTAGCGGCTGTCGTCGACCGGCGTAGGCGCCGGCCCGAGATCGTCCAGCTCCTGCCACACGGCGTCGGGGATCTCCGCTGCGGCGAGTTCATCCAGCTGTTCGCGGCGGCCCGGCGACGCGACGCCGACCACCGTCGAGTCGACCAACGGCGACCTCAGCGAGTAATGCAGGGCGACCGCGGGAAGCGACACGCGATGGGCCGTGCAGACCTTCTCGAGCTGCTGCACCCACGCGACGAGCTCCGGTGTCGCGGGGCGATAGTCATAGATCGCGCCTTCCCGGGAACCGGTCGCGAGAATCCCCGATCCGAAGGGAGCCGCGTTGAAGACCGTCATCCCTCGCTCCTGCGCGTCCGCGAATACCGGCGCCGCCGACTGATCGACCACCGTGAACCGGTTGTGGATGAGCACGGCGTCGAAGACTCCGGTCTGCACATACCGGGCCATGAGCGGGATCGGCGCCGCCGCCACCCCGATGCCGCCGACGCGACCCGACTCGCGCAGCTCGATGAGACCCTCGACCGCCCCACCCCGAGCCATCGCCTCTTCGAACGTCACGGTGTAGGGGTCGTGAAGGTGCAGCAGGGGCAGCCAATCCACGCCCAGCCGTGCCGTCGTCTCGTCGAACGAGCGCAGCACGCGGTCGCGGTCGAAGGCGCCGGTGTCGGGGTCGCTGTCGACCTTCGAGATGACCCGCGTCTGCGCGTTGGGGCCGATCCGTCCGATGGCCAGCCCCAGGACGGCTTCGGAGCGTCCGGCGGCATAGTTGTTGGAGGTGTCGACGAAGCTGTGGCTGCTCGAGAGCAGATCGGTCGCGATCGCGACCGCGGCCTCCTCTTGGGGTGAACCTGGCTCGGTGTCGCGGCCGAGGCCGGAGGTGCCGAGGGTGAGCGGGCTGACGTTGAGTGCCATGGCATCCGTTTCGTATCGCGCGGTCAGTGCAACCCAACCTAGCGATCCAGCCGGGCGACCGCCGCGCAGGATGAGCAGCGGGCAGCACATGTGGCCCTAGGCTGTGGCCATGGCATCGAAGGGCAGAGGTTGGACGCGCGGGCATTCCGGTTGGGCGTTCGGCACGGCGCTCATGTTCACCCTCGGCATCGTCTTCGGAATGATCTGGGGCAACCTGCTGCTCGGACTGGTGCTGGCGGCGGCGGTCTCGATCGGCTGGCTCATGGCGTACGAGTCGTGGCGGGGGCGCAACGTGGGACTCGAGAACCGCGACGACGACGGCGCCCAGCTCTGAACCCAGTCGGGCCCTACACAACCGGCCGCTCGCGTCGTATCGTGAGCGCGAGGAGGTGGTCTGCATGCACGCAACCGTCGGCGACCGTGTGATCATCCACGGACGGGTCGTCGGTGCCGCCGAACGCGCCGGCGAGGTGATCGAAGTTCGTGGCAGCGCAGAGAATCCGCTGCTCGTCGTGAGATACGACGACGGCCACGAGGCGATCCTGTCCCCCGGCAGCGACTGCGAGATCCGGCATACGCCCTGAGACGAGGCCCCGCCGACTGCGTGGTCGCGATCGCCGGAACGGCGCCCGCGCTGAGCCCGCGCTGAGCCCGCGCCGGCGCCGGCGCCGGACACAGAATCGGAGATCTTTCGCGACACGCCGTGCTGCGGCATCCGCTCCCAGCGTGTCGAGCTGCGAATCCGATTCTGTGTCCGCCGGCAACCCTGCCGGCCGGATCAGCCGAGAAGCTCGGGCCGAGCGAACTCGTCGCCCCGCACGTGCTCGTCGAGGAATGCGAACACGGTCTGATACCAGACGATCGCGTGCTGCGGCTTCAGCACCCAGTGGTTCTCATCGGGGAAGTACAGGAAGCGGTGCGGCATGCGACCGTCCTGGTCGGCGTGGTGCTCGGCCAGCTCCGACCACAGCCGCAGGCTTTCGCCGATGGGAACGCGGTAGTCCTTGTCGCCGTGCACCACGAGGAGCGGCGTGCGGATGTCGCGCACGAACCGGTGCGGGGAGTGCTGCACCATGGCCTCGGTGGTGAAGATCCGCTGCCAGTACTCCGAGCTGTCGGTGGTGCCGGCGAACTGGTCCAGCGCCCACAGGCTCGCGTGCGTGACGATCGCGCGGAACCGGTCGGTGTGACCGGCGATCCAGTTGGCCATGTAGCCGCCGAAGGATCCGCCCATCGCCGCGGTGCGCGTCTCATCGATGTCGTCCCGGGCGATCACGGCATCGGTGATCGACTGCAGGTCGGTGTATGGCTTGCCACCCCAGCTGTTCCATCCCCGGGCGATGAAATCGAGCCCGTAGCCGGTGGACAGCGCCGGGTCCGGAAGCAGCACGGCGTACCCGCGCGCCACCGCGAGCAGCGGCGCCCACCGCCAGCTCCAGGCGTTCCAGCTGTTGAGGGGACCGCCATGAATCCACAGCAGGAGCGGGGCCGGGGCATCCGTCGACGTCCCCTCGGGCAGCAGCAGCCAGCCGCGTACGCGCGCGCCGTCCTCGGCGGTCGTCTCGACCTCGGTGATCGTCCCGGGAGCGGCCGGGGCGGGGGCGGGCGTAGAGAGCGGCGTGACGACGCCGTCACGTGCGACGCGCACCGGGTGCGGCGGCACGACCCACGACGAGCGCAGGGCGACCAGCTCACCGCTCGTGCGGTCCACCACGACGTGCGAGTACGCGAAGTCGTCGTGGGAAAGTTGGACGGGCGCCGACCCGTCCAGCGGCACGCGGAACACCGGCCCGCGACCATCCGAGTCCGCCGTCGCGATGAGGGCGGAGTCATCGGCGTCGAACTGGAACGAGGTCGGCCAGCGGTCCCAGCCCTCGGCGATGCGCCGCGGCTGCGAGCCGTCGAGGGAGGCCACCCACAGCTCGTAGTCGGTCGGCGCGGCCGGCGTGCTCTTCTCGGTGCGCAGGTAAGCCAGCAGCGTGCCGTCGTGGCTGATCGCCGGCATCTCGTAGTCGACGCCCACCTCGTCGAAGAGGGTCGCCTGCTCGCCGGTGTCGGTGTCGATCCGCACGATCACTCGGCGTCCGCTGCGCTGCTCGCGCCGCTCTATCGAGACCACGAGCGTGGCGCCGTCCGGCGTGAGGGCAGCCTCGGCGTGGTCGGCCGAACGACCCGGCTTCGGCGTCAGGTCGCGCGGGCGTGGCAGCGTCGCGGGGTAGGGCTTGTCGTCGGATGCTGCTGCCGCAGGCGCATCCGCCCCGTCAGCCGCGTCGTCCGCGCCGCCCGCGTCGCCCGTGTCGCCGGCGACTTCCTCAGCCACCGCCGCGATCGTGTCGGCGAGCCGGTCGACGTCGAGCGCGAACAGGTGCGGCTCAGCGGGGCCGAGGTCGTGGTCCCAGAAGCGCACCGGGTAGGTGTCGTGCAGGATCGCCGACACCTTCTTGTCCTTGCGGCGTGCCCGCAGCGCGGCGTCGCCCTCGAGCGAGTCGGAGGCTGGCAGCAGGGCGGCCGAGATCACGACCCGCTCGCTCGCCTCGGCCGTCGCCGCGATGCCCTCGACGCCGCCCGCGAGCCGGGTGACCGGCCGCGCCTCACCGCCCGCCGCGGGAAGCATCCAGAGCTGTCCCGACTCGTCGTCGCCGTCGCCGTCCGGGCGGGCCGAGACGAACAGCAGATCGCCGCTGGCGGTGAAGGCGGCGCCGCTCTCGCCCTTCGCGGAGCGGGTGAGTCGTCGTGGCGCACCGCCCCCGCCGGCGGGTACAGCCCACAGCGACCGCTCGTACCCGGTTGCATCCTTCTTGAGGGTGGCGACGGTCAGCACGGCGGTCCGCCCATCCGGCGACAGCGCCAGCGCCTCCACGCGGGGAAGCGCGATGTATTCGGTCAGCTCGTGGAACGGAGTGGAGTCGGAAGGGGTCGCCATGGCTCCACGCTAATGGAGCGGGAACAGCGCGCCCTTCCGGGGCGGGATTGACGAAAGCCCTCGCGCTCGGCCATCGTCGAGTGGAGATGATCGATCCCCAAGACCTCCCGCACCCGCTGACGATCGCCGTCGCCGGCGGCACGGGCGTCGTCGGGCGCTGCACCGTCGATGCCGTGCGAGCCGCCGGCCATCACGCGATCTCGCTGAGCCGGGGGTCGGGCGTCGACCTCGTCACCGGGGAGGGCCTGGACGCGGCCCTCGCGGGCGCCGACGCCGTCATCGACACCGCGAATCTCTCGACGCTGTCGGCCGACAAGGCGACACGGTTCTTCCGCACGGCCACCGGCAATCTCGTAGCCGCGGCCGCGCGCGCGGGCGTACGGCACGTGGTCCTGCTGTCCATCGTCGGCATCGACCGCATCCCCCATCAGTACTACGCCGGCAAGCTCGCGCAGGAGGCTGTGGTGGAGGCATCCCCCGTTCCCTGGTCGATCCAGCGGGCGACGCAGTTCCATGAGTTCTCGGCCCAGCTGTTCGCCCGCGCGGGCATCGGCCCGCTGCACCTCGCGCCGCGGGCGCGCGTGCAGCCGGTCGCGGCGCGCGAAGTCGCCACCCATCTCGCACGTCTCGCCGCAGGCGGGCCCGTCGGGCGGGCGGTGGACCTTGCAGGACCACGCGAGGAACGTCTGGACGACATGGTGAGGGCCTACGCGCGCCGGATCGGACACCGGGGCTGGATGCCGTCGGTCAGCCTGCCCGGGGCCCAGATGAAGGGCATGCGGGCCGGTCTGGCACTGCCAGGACCGGGCGCCCAGGTAGGCGCCGAGACGTTCACCGAATGGCTGGAACGGACCGGCTGACCGCTTCCGTGGTGCGCGAACGTCGGACACCATGGCGACCCGAACAAGGCAGACACGAGAGGACGCTGTGAAGCTCGCGATCGCCGGCGGCACCGGCCTCACCGGCGCCCACCTGACGGCTCGTGCCGCCGCGCGCGGGCACGACGTCGTCGTCCTGTCGCGGAGTACCGGCGTCGAGCTGCTGAGCGGAGCGGGCCTGGCCGGACGGCTCGACGGCGTCGATGCCGTCATCGACGCGACGAACGTCACCACCTCAAAGCCCGACGTGTCGGTGTCGTTCTTCGCCGGGGTCACCAAGAGCCTCCTCACCGCCGAGCGCCTCGCGAAGGTTCCGCACCACCTCGCCCTGACGATCGTGGGAGCGGATGCCGCGCCCGACGGCTACTACGCGGGCAAGCTCGTGCAGGAACGACTGATCGCCAATGGGCCCACGCCCTGGACCCTGCTGCGCACGACCCAGTTCCACGAGTTCGCGGCGATGCTCTTCCACCGGGGACGCGCCGGCATGCATGTCGCGCCGCACGGACGCGTGCAGCCGATCGCGGTGGCGGAGGTCGCCGAGCACCTGCTCGACCTCTCCGAGGGAGAGCCCGCAGGACGCACCCCAGACCTGGCCGGCCCGCGCGAAGAGGACCTCCTGGCGATGGTTCGTGCATACGCGCACGCGATCGGGTCCCGCGGGCTGGTCGCCGCAATGGACCCGCGGGGCGCGTACGGGCACGCACTGCGCAGCGGGGCACTCCTCCCCGGCCGGGAGGCGCTTCTCGGCCGGCAGACCTTCGCCCAGTGGCTCGACGCCCTGCCCGACGCGTGAATCTCCACGCGGGCGCGCGGGCCGATGCTAGGCTCCGCGAGGCCCGCCCGGACGGGCTCGCCTCCTGCACGACGACACCGACCCAAGAACACCGACACCACGACACCGGCACGACAGGACACGAATAGAGCGATGAGCGACTTCCGCATCGGCGACGACGACTTCCTGCTGGATGGGCGGCCGTTCCGCATCCTGGCGGGGGCGCTGCACTACTTCCGCGTCCATCCGGACCTCTGGCGCGACCGCATCCGCAAGGCGCGTCAGATGGGCCTCAACACGATCGAGACGTACGTCGCCTGGAACGCGCATGCTCCCCGCGAGGGCGAGTTCGACCTCTCGGGCGGGCTCGACCTCGGGCGATTCCTCGATGACGTCGCCGCTGAGGGCATGCACGCGATCGTGCGCCCAGGCCCCTACATCTGCGCCGAGTGGACCAACGGCGGACTGCCCGCGTGGCTGTTCACCTCGGAATCGGTGGGCGTGCGCCGCGACGAGCCGCGCTACCTCGCTGCGGTCGACACATACATGAGGCAGCTGGCGCCGGCGCTCGTCCCCCGCCAGATCGATCGGGGCGGCGCGATCATCCTGGTGCAGATCGAGAACGAGTACGGTGCCTACGGCGATGACCCGGTCTACCTCGAGAAGCTCGTCCACCTCAATCGCGATATCGGCCTCACCGTCCCCTTCACCACGGTCGACCAGCCCACGCCCGAGATGCTCGAGAACGGCAGCATTCCCGGGCTGCACAAGACCGCCTCGTTCGGCTCCCGCTCGCTCGATCGCCTGGCCACGCTCCGGCGGCATCAGCCGACCGGGCCCCTCATGTGCTCGGAGTTCTGGGACGGGTGGTTCGACCACTGGGGCGCGCACCACCACACGACATCGGTCGAAGAGTCCGCGCGCGACCTCGACGACCTGCTCGGCACCGGGGCATCCGTGAACGTCTACATGTTCCACGGCGGCACGAATGCCGGGTTCACCAGTGGCGCGAACGACAAGGGCGTTTATCAGGCGCTCGTCACGAGCTACGACTACGACGCCCCGCTCGACGAGGCCGGCAACCCGACCGCCAAGTACTGGGCCTTCCGCGAGGTGCTCGGCCGGTACACCGCTCTGCCCGAGGATGCGCCGTCCGAGGCATCCGATGCCCCCGTCCTGGACGCCCGCCTGACCTCCGCTGTGCCCCTCGCCGCCGTCGCCGAATCACTCGGCACGTGGGCGGCCTTCGACCATCTTCCGACGATGGAGGATCTCGGCCGCTACGAGGGCTTCGCGCTGTACCGCGCGCAGATCGACGTCGCCGGTGCGGGTGTGCTGGAGTTCGCCGAGGTGCGCGACCGGGCCGTCGTGAGCTTCAACGGCGCGCCCGTCGGCGTGCTCGCGCGCGACCACCACGACCGCGCACTCGCCCTTCCCGCCGACGCTCGCGGAGAGCTCGAGATCCTCCTCGAGGACCAGGGCCGCGTCAACTACGGTCCGCGCATCGGCGAGGCGAAGGGCCTCATCGGGCCGGCGGCCGTCAACGGCCGGCCGCTGACGCACTGGCAGGCGATGGCGCTGGATCTGAGCGATCTGTCGGCGGTGCGGGATGCCGCATCCACGATCGCCGGTGAACCCGGAGCGCTCGCCGGCCCGGCGTTCGGCGTGGGCGCTTTCGTGCTGGACGAGCCGGCCGACCTCTTTCTCTCGACGCAGGGATGGGGCAAGGGCTCGGTGTGGATCAACGGTGTCAACATCGGCCGCTACTGGTCTCGCGGGCCGCAGCACACCCTCTACGTGCCGGCACCCCTGCTGCGTGCCGGGCGCAACGAGATCATCGTGCTCGAGCTGCAGGCAGCCCGCACCGACGTGCGCTTCGTGGCCGCGCCCGACCTCGGGCACACCGAGTCCTGAGGCTCGGCGCAGCGTGCCAGCGCTGTGTCGCCAGCGCGGCGTCGGCGGGGGCGTGGCGACCGTCCGCTACATCTCCTCGTGGGTGTTCGGGTCGCCGCCCCACAGCCGACCTCGCTCGAGCGCGCTGACCGCGGCCACCTGGTCGTCGGTCAGCTCGAAGCCGAAGACATCGGCGTTCTCGCGCTGGCGGTCCGGATCGGCGGACTTGGGGATGGGCGTGCTGCCGAGCTGCGTGTGCCACCGCAGCACGACCTGCGTCGGCGTCACGTCGTGGACGGCGGCGAGCTCCTGCACGATCTGCTCGGTCATCAGCTCGGTGCGCCGCGCGAGCGGGCTCCAGCTCTCGGTGCGGATGCCGTGCTTCGCGTGGAAGGCGCGCAGCGCGTCTTGCGGGAAGTACGGATGCAGCTCCACCTGGTTCACCGCGGGCGCGACGCCGGTCTCTTCGATGAGTTCCGTGAGCATCGCCTCGGTGAAGTTCGAGACGCCGATCGAGCGCACCAGGCCCTGGTCACGCGCCTCGAGGAGCCCCTGCCACGTCTCGACATAGCGACCCACGCTCGGGTTCGGCCAGTGGATCAGGTGCAGGTCGATGCGCTCGAGCCCCAGCATCCCGAGCGATCCCTTGACGCTGTCGATCGCCTCCTGCCTGCCGTGGTGGCGGCCGGGGATCTTCGAGGTCACGAGCAGCTCGTCGCGGCCGACCGCACTGCGCCGCACCGCCTCGCCCACCTCGCGCTCGTTCTCGTAGTTCACCGCGGTGTCGAGCAGCCGGTAGCCCGAGGCGACGGCCGCGACCATCGCCTCGATACCCTCCTCGCCGCGCAGGTTGTACGTTCCCAGCCCCACTTCGGGGAACCAGGTGCCGTCGTTCAGTGTCACGGAGGGGATCGCGCTCATGCTTCCATCCTGGCCCGGTTCGCCGCACGTCGGGGCGCCGCGCGATCTGCGCAGCGCCCCATCCGCACGATGCGCGGTGCTGTCATGGACGGTCGTCGGTGTCGAGGGTGCCCTCGGTCGCCGCGCGCTCATCGGCTTCGGCGCTGTCGATCCGGTCCTCGTCGAGGTCCGGATCGAGCGGCCCGTCGGCATCGGTGAGCGCGGCGTCGTCGACGCCGAGGTCGTCGTCGCCGTCTTCGGGCGGGACAATGGGGGGAATCGGCTGGCTGGACATGGGGGCCTCCGTTCGCTCTGCTCTCTCTGGCTGTTGCGAACATAAGCCGGGGCGCCACCGACGGGCACGGGGCTTGCGCGTCGGGCACCCGCGAGGTAGCCCGACCCCTCGCGGCACGCGGGCGGGTCGGCGCCCGCGTATCAGCTGATCGAGCGGATCCTCTCGCGGCGACCAGGGATGCCGCGCTCGACCCGCGTCCACGTCCGGTCGCCCGCGCGCACGTCGTATACGGCGAAGGCGCACGCGATGCCGCGAGCCGACATGAGGTCGGCGGAGTCCATGAGCTGGAAGTGGAGGTGCGGCGAGGTCGAGTTGCCGGTGTGTCCGACGCGTCCGATGACCGATCCGGCTGTGACCTCGTCGCCCGCTCGCACTGCGACGCTTCCGGGCACCAGGTGTGCGAACCCGGCGTACAGCTCCCTCGACCCACGGGCCCTGAGGATCACGTGGTTGCCGAGGATCGCCGGGATCCTCTCCGGGCGGAAGGTGATCCCGTTCCAGATCTGGCGCCCTGCCTCGCGGAAGGGATTGATCCAACTGCGCTCGGGCACGCCGCCGACCGCGGCCACAACGACCCCGTCCAGCGGTGCATGCACTTCGGCACCCCACGCGTAGCACTGGTCCGTGCGGCCGCCGACGGTCGACGCGACGAACGTCGAGGCAGGGTGCACGTGCACGCCCGGCCGGTCGTCGACCTTCACGAAGTCGTACGCGAACCGCTGCCCGAGGAGGTCCACGCCGTGGCTCGGAACTCGCGCGGCGGGCGTCGTCACCGCCATCCACCCCTCACCGCGGAGCGGAAAGTCCACGACGACCGGCGTGGCGAGCTCGGGCGAAGTCACAGTGAACCCCAGCGGAGATCACCCGCGGTCACGGCTGCACCTCGAGGTCGTCGACCGCCAAGGCGCCGGGGGCTGCTCCGACGAGCACCTCGGCCGCACGCGCGGTGCGCGCGGCGAAGCGGCCGGAGTCGGTGCCGCGGGCGAGGGACTGCGCGTTCAGGCCGTCGATCATGCCGATGAGCTGCCAGGCCACGGCGCCGGGATCGGTGGTGGTGAAGCGCCCCTGGCGGCATCCCTCGGCGATGATGCCCTCGACGAGCGTCTGCCAGCGCTGCATCTGGGTGCGCACGGCGTCGGCGAGCACGGAGTTGCGCCGTGCCATCGCCCATCCCTCGACCCAGACCACGGTGAGATCCTCGCGGCCGTCATCCATGAGGGTCGCGAGCAGTGCGGCGATTCGCGCAGCCGGGTCATCCATCGCTGCGAGAAGCCGCTCGACGTCGCGGATCTCCTCGTCGACGAGGTGGGTGTAGACGGCAGCGACCAGATCGTCCATCGACGGCTGATAGTGGGCGACAAGTCCGGACGCGACCCCGACGCGCTCGGCGACTCCGCGCAGCGTGAGGGCGCTCAGGCCGTTCTCGCGTGCGATGGCGGTGGCCGCGGCGACGATCTCGGCTGCTCGCTCGGCGGGGGCCTTGCGCGTGCGCGGGCGGGGCGGAGTGCTTGACATCGTCTCGCCAGTGTAGATATCTTCTCTATTGATCGCTAGATCAATTACGGCATGAAGCTGTGACGACACGATGCGAAGGGGCACGCGATGGCCTGGAGGATGCCGCACGAAGGGGATCCGCACGAGCGCACCTGGATGGCCTTCCCCGCCGAGGGCCCGACGCTCGGCGAAGACATGGCCGATCATGAGCGCTTCTACGCCGCCTGGAGCGACGTCGCGAACGCCGTCGCCGAGTTCGAGCCCGTCACCATGCTCGTCGATCCCTCCCGGGTGAACGACGCGCGGCGACTGCTCGCCCCCGAGATCGAGATCGTGCCGACGCCGGTCGACGAGTTCTGGTTCCGCGATCACGGCCCGACCTTCGTGATCGACGACGAGCGACCGGGCATGCTCGGCGCGGTGGACTGGGTCTTCAACGGGTGGGGCGCTCCCGAGTGGGCTCAGTGGCACAAGGCAGCCGATCATGCCCGCTTCACCGCCGAACTCGTCGGCGCCGAGCTCGTCAGTTCGCTGCTCGTCAACGAGGGCGGTGGCATCCATGTCGACGGCGAGGGAACGGTGCTCCTCACCGAGACCGTGCAGCTCGACCCGCGGCGCAACCGCTTCGCCGACCGGGCTCGCGTCGAGGCCGAGCTGGCCCGCACGATCGGCGCCACGAAAGCGGTGTGGCTCCCCCGCGGCCTCACCCGCGACTACGACGAGTTCGGCACCAACGGCCACGTCGACATCGTTGCGACGATCGCCACGCCCGGCCGGCTCCTGCTCCACAGGCAGCACAACCCCGACCACCCGGATTTCGAAGTGTCGCGCGCGCTGCGCGAGTTCCTCGGACAGCAGACGGATGCCGCGGGCCGCCGATTCGAGATCATCGACCTCCCGGCGCCCGAGGCCCTCCGGGACGAGGAGGGGTTCGTCGACTACAGCTACGTCAACCACCTCCTGGTGAACGGCGGCATCATCGCGTGCGGGTTCGGCGAGGCGCGAGCCGACGCCCGCGCGCGCGAGATCCTCGAGGCGGCGTACCCCGGCCGCCGCGCCGTCACCGTCGACGCCCGGCAGATCTTCGCGGGCGGCGGCGGCATCCACTGCATCACCCAGCAGCAGCCGGCGGCGCCGGTCGCAGCCGAGGAGGCATGATGTTCCCCGTCGTGGAGAGGACGATCGCCGACCTGCGAGCCGCGCTCGAGTCCGGTGCCGTGACGGCCGTCGACCTGGTCGACGCGTATCTCGCGCGCCTCGCCGCGTACGACGAGCCGGGAACGGCCACCGCGCTCAACTCCGTCGTGGTGCGCAATCCCGACGCGCGTGCCGAGGCCGAGGCCTCCGACGGCCGCCGCGCCGAGGGACGCACGCTCGGCCCGCTCGACGGCATCCCGTACACCGCCAAGGATTCGTTCCTGGTGCGTGGGCTCACGGTCGCCGCCGGCTCGCCGGCGTTCGCCGATCTCGTCGCGCAACGCGACGCGTTCTCGATCGAGCGGCTCCGCTCGGCCGGCTGCATCCTCCTCGGACTCACGAACATGCCCCCGATGGCCAACGGCGGCATGCAGCGAGGGCTCTACGGCCGTGCCGAGAGCCCGTACAACGCCGCCTACCTCACGTCCGCGTTCGGATCAGGGTCGTCCAACGGCTCGGGCACCGCCACGGCGGCGTCGTTCGCCGCCTTCGGCCTGGGTGAAGAGACCTGGTCGAGCGGGCGCGCGCCCGCGTCCAGCAACGCGCTGTGCGCCTACACGCCGTCGCGCGGGGTGATCTCGGTGCGCGGCAACTGGCCGCTCGTACCCACGATGGACGTCGTGGTGCCGCACACCCGCACCATGGCCGATCTGCTCGAGGTGCTGGAGGTGCTGGTCGCCGTCGATCCCGAAACGCGCGGCGATTTCTGGCGCGCTCAGCCGTGGGTCGAGATCCCGGATGCCTCGGCCAGCCGTCCACCGTCATATCCGGCGCTGGCGCCGGCCGGCACCGCCGATGCCCGTGCCGCACTCGCGGGCAAGCGCTTCGGCGTGCCGCGCATGTACATCAACGCCGACCCCGACGCCGGCACGAACGCCGACGGGGGTATCGGCGGCCCCACCGGGACGCGCATCGAGACCCGCCCGTCGGTGATGGAGCTGTGGCGGGCCGCGCGCCGCGACCTCGAGTCCGCCGGCGCCGAGGTGGTCGAGGTCGACTTCCCCGTCGTGACCAATTACGAGGGCGACCGTCCGGGTGCCCCCACCATCGCGACCCGCGGACTGGTGAGCCCGGAGTTCCTGCGCCGAGAGATCGTCGACCTCTCGGCCTGGGCATGGGACGACTTCCTCCGTGCCAACGGCGACCCGGCGCTGGACCGGCTCGACGCCGTCGACGGAGCCGCGATCTTCCCGCACCCACCAGGTGCGCTCCCCGACCGGTACACCGGGTTCGACGACGACATCGCGACCTATCCCGCGCAGGTGCGCGAGCACCCCTACGCCTCTTTCACCGAGATCCCGGAGTTGGAGGCGGGCGTGCGCGGACTGGAGCAGACGCGGCGCGCCGACTTCGAGGACTGGATGTCACAGCACGGCCTCGACGCGGTGCTCTTTCCCGCAGTCGCCGATGTCGGGCCGGCCGACGCCGATGTGAACGCGGACTCAGCAGACGCGGCCTGGCGCAACGGCGTATGGGTCGCCAACGGCAACCTCGCGATCCGTCACCTCGGCATCCCGACGGTCACCGTGCCGATGGGCACGATGACCGACATCGGGATGCCGGTGGGTCTGACCTTCGCCGGCCCCGTGTACGCCGACCCCGGCCTGCTGGCCTGGGCTGCCGCGTTCGAGGCACTGCGCCCCCGCCGCACACCTCCCCCGCGAACTCCTGAGCTCGGCTGAGCCGGATCGGTCGCCGGGGGCTGTGGCGCGGAACTCAGCGGACGCTGGACCGCAGATCCTCGCCCGCCTCGCCGATCGCCTCTACGGCGTCGGAGTCGAGATCCGCGGGCGCCTGGTCGGTGGCACCCGGCTCGGCGGGCGCCTCGGCCGCGGCATCCGTCGTCTCCTCGGTGGGCAACGACGGCGGAGCGGCCGCGTACGCCGCGGAGAGATCGCGATACGGCTTGGACGCGAACGCGAGCAGCACCACGACCAGCAGCACCGCGCTCGCTCCGACGAACGCCAGCGCGATGCCGCGGGCCTCGCCCTCTCCGAGCAGCCAGCCGAGCGAGTCCCGACCAGGCTGCGAGTCCATGTACGGGATGAGCCAGAATTGCGCCAACGGCCCGACGAGGAAGGCCGAGACGGGCGCGGCGGCCGACTCGACGCTCTGGGCGAACCCGAACACGCGACCCTGCTTCTCATACGGCACGACTCGCTGGACGATCGTCTGCTCGGACGCCTCGGCGATGGGCATAAGGCACATGAAGACGAGGATGCCGAGGGCATAGAGCCACCACAGCTCCCGGATGGCGAACGTCATGCCGAGCACGGCGATGCCGATGTTGACCATCAGCATCGTGCGCACCGGATTCTTGCCCAGTCCGAACTTCGCCACGAGTCCACCGCCGATGATGAAGCCGAAGCTGGCGATGCCCAGGATGATGCCCCAGATCTCGACCGAGAAGAGAGTCAGCCCGTACGGGTCCATCAGCGCCATGAAGACGCCGCCGACGAGGTTGTTGAAGGTCGAGAAGAGGATCAGCGCGAGCAGCCCGGGCACCACCATCACCGCGGGGATCACCTCACGGAAGCCGAATCCCTTGGGCGCCTCGCCCTCGATGTGTGCGATGCCGCGCTCGGGGATCGGCACGAAGAGCATGTGCAGAAGAGCGATCGCGGTCGCGACGATCGCGATCACGACGGTCCAGCCCATGCCGAGAAGGCCGACCGACAGGCCAGAGAACACGCTCGTCACCATGAACGCGATGCCGTGCACAGCGCCCACGAGGCCGTTCGCCTTGTCACGGCGGTCGCCGGGGACGAGCAGCGTCACCGTCGTCGACAGCGCGATGTTGCGCATGTTCTCGACCACGCCGCCGATGAGGATGACGCCGGCGAACACCCAGAACCATGGCCCGCCCCAGTTCACGAGCACGCTCTCGGGGAATGACAGATACAGTGCTCCGGCCAGCATGTACGTCGACAGCGTCACGACGCTGGAGATGACCATGACGGCCTTCTTCTTCATGTGGTCGACGATCGCTCCGAACACCACACCGAGGAGGGCGACCAGGAGCATGTACGAGCCGCCGATGATCGCCGTCGCCATCACCGAACGGGTCTCGAGGTATGCCCAGAAGGTCAGCGCCCACCAGAGATAGCTCGAGGTGATGTTGGCCAGCGCGGTGTTGATCAGCACCTGGTAGAAGTAGCGCAGCGTGCGCGGCCCCGGCGTGTACTGCAGGGGCTCTTCGATCGCCGGCGATGACTGGCTCATGGCATTCCTTGGCGTGTGGATTCAGCAGAGAACGGGAGGAGGGGTACTCTCAATGTGGACACCGTGCACATTGATGTTCACACCGTACACACTCGAGCGGGACGGCGCAATTGACTCCAGCGGTACGCAGCTATCATCACGGAGACCTCCGACATGCCCTCATCGACGAGGGGATGAAGCTCGCCCGGACGGGCGGCCCCGAGGCCGTCACCCTGCGCGAGGTCACGCGCGCCGTCGGCGTCTCGCCCAACGCCGCCTACCGCCACTTCGCGGACCGCGAGGATCTCGTCCGCGCGGTCGCCACCGAGGCACAACTGGCCCTCGCCCGGGCGATCGGGCAGCGCGTCGCGGCCACGCCGCCCGGACTGCCCCAGGCCGAGGCATCCGTCGAGCGACTTCGCCGTGTCGGCCACGCCTACATCGACTTCGCCCGCGCCGAGCGCGGATGGTTCGAGATGGCGTTCTCGATCCAGGACGTCCAGCCGAGCGAAGGCATCGTGACGCTCGACGACGAGGTGGTCGCGCCCTTCCAGCTGCTGCTGGACACCCTTGACGAGATGGTGGATGCCGGAGCCCTCGACCCCGAGCGTCGTCCGTTCGCCGAGTGGGCCTGCTGGTCGTCGGTGCACGGGTTCGCCGAGATCGCCGTGCACGGTCCGGTGCAGTGGCAGCCCGCACCCGTGATCGATGCCCTCGCCCATGCCGTCGTGGAGTCCACGATCACCGGCGTACGTGGCACGACTGCCGCCCTGGATGCCGCAACCCGCGGCGCCCGGTCTTCGGCCACCTGAACCCCAGCCTCCTAGACTTCGCGCATGACCCCTGCATCGCCGGCAGCCGGAGCCCGGCCCGGACCGGTGCGCCGCGGGCTGTGGTGGGCGGCCGACTATGCCTACGCCCTACGACGACAACTCGCCGTGCTGACCCTGCCGTGGGCGATCGGTCGTCGCCGGCCGACTCCGGACGCATGGCGGCGGGCCGACGCCACGCTACCCGAGGTGTACCTGCTGCCCGGCGTGTACGAGCACTGGACCTTTCTGCGGCCGCTCGGCGACGCACTCGCGGCGGCGGGGCATCGGGTTCTCGTCGTCCACGGCCTCGGGGTGAATCGGCGCAGCATCCCCGACACCGCCGAGCGCCTCACGCGGCTGCTCGCCGCCACGCCGCCGCCTGAGGCCGGGCGTGTCCTCGTGGCGCACAGCAAGGGCGGCCTCATCGGCAAGCATGTGCTCGTGCGTTCGGGAGCAGCGATCGACGCGGCGGCCGAAGCGGCTGCGGGCGGGGAGCCGGCGGATGCCGCGGCCACCGCTACCCCGCCTGCCGGGGGCGCCGCGCTCGGGCTGCTCGGACTGGTCGCCGTCGCGACCCCGTTCGGCGGCGCCCGCCGTGCGCGGCTGCTGTTCGCGGACCCGAGCATCCGCGCCTTCCTTCCCGAAGACGAGACGATCGTCATGCTCGGACGCGAGACGTCGATCAATGGACGGATCGTCTCGGTGTTCGGCCCGTTCGATCCGCACATCCCCGAAGGCAGCGCGCTGGACGGTGCGACCAACATCGCCGTGACCGCCCGGGGCCACTTCCGGATACTGGGCTCACCTGTGACCCATCGCGCCGTGCTGGACGGCATCGCCCTGCTCTCGCGCCCCTGACTCCCGGCATCCGGCGTTCAGGGTGCGCTCGTGCCCACCGAACGCCAGGCCGCGAGGATCTCGACGTGCCGCAGCAGGAAGGCGCGCTCATCGAGGCGCTTGCGCCGCAGCCACCCCGTGACTTCGTCGTTGCTCTTGCTGGCGTTGCACGAGCGGCACGCGGGAACCACGTTCTCGAAGGTATAGCGGCCGCCGCGCGAGATCGGCAGGACGCAGTCCTTCTGGAACGGCCCCTCGGCGAGCCCGCAGTACGCGCATGCTCCCCACGCCTCGAGGATCGCCGCCCATTCGTCGAGCGTGAGGTCGTTGTCGACGGCCGCGACGCGGCGCGCCCGGCGCCGCGCGGCGCGCGCACGACGGGTCTGACTCACGGGCATGCTCGCAGGCTACCCGCGCCCGGCGCCCGGACGGCGGCGCCGGGCCGCCCCGCCCTTCATGTCGAGTACGTGCGTTCTCGCCGAGACAGCACGCCGTCGACGTCGGCAGCATGCGGTTTCGGCGAGACCATGTGTACTCGGCGGGAGGTCACAGCGAGCGGGCTCGGCGAGACCGGGCGTACTCGGCGGGAGGTCACAGCGAGCGGGCTCGGCGAGACCGGGCGTACTCGGCGGGGTCACAGCGAGCGGGCTCGGACTGTGAGGATTGCGAAACCAACGCGCGCCCCGGTGCGGGTACCGTAAAGGACGTGACCGCCCCCGTCGACGCCACCGCCACCTCCGCCTGGGCTGAGCTCAGCAGCATCCGCGACTCGTTCTCGCCCGATCTGCGGGGCTGGTTCGCCTCCGATCCGCACCGTGTCGAGCGCTTCACCTTCGACCTCGCCGACCTGCACGTCGACCTGTCGAAGAACCTGCTGACCGACGAGATCCTCGCCGCGCTGGTGCGCCTCGCGGAGCAGACGGGCGTGGCCGAGCGCTATGCCGCGATGCTCGCCGGCGAGCACATCAACACCACCGAGGACCGCGCGGTGCTGCATACCGCACTGCGGCGCCCGGCCGGGGCATCCCCCGCCCTCGTCATCGACGGGCAGGACGTCGATGCCGACGTGCATGCTGTGCTCGACGCGATGTCGCTCTTCGCCGACCGCGTGCGCAGTGGCGAATGGACCGGCGTGACCGGCAAGAAGGTCACCCACATCGTCAACATCGGCATCGGCGGATCCGATCTCGGGCCCGTCATGGTCTCTGCCGCGCTCGAGCCCTATGCGACGGCCGGCATCGAGGCGCGTTTCGTCTCGAACATCGATCCCACCGACATCGCGCAGAAGACGAAGGGGCTCGATCCCGAGACCACGCTCTTCATCGTCGCCTCGAAGACCTTCACGACGCTCGAGACGCTCACCAATGCCCGCCTGGCCCGTGACTGGCTCTGGGCGGGTCTCGAGAGCGCCGGTGCCATCGACGGCTCCGACGATGCGAAGACGGATGCCGTCGCCCATCACTTCGTGGCAGTCTCGACCGCGCTCGACAAGGTCGCCGCGTTCGGCATCGACACCGACAACGCGTTCGGGTTCTGGGATTGGGTCGGCGGGAGGTACTCCGTCGACTCGGCGATCGGGCTCTCGCTGATGATCGAGCTCGGACCGGACGTCTTCCGTGAGCTGCTCGCCGGTTTCCACGCCGTCGACGAGCACGTGCGCACCACTCCTCTCGAGCAGAACGTTCCGGTCGTGATGGGCCTGCTGAACGTCTGGTACTCGAACTTCCTCGGCGCGCAGTCGCACGCCGTGCTGCCGTACGCGCAGCAGCTGCACCGTTTCGCCGCGTACCTGCAGCAGCTCACGATGGAGTCGAACGGCAAGTCGGTGCGCTGGGACGGCAGCCCCGTCACCACCGACACGGGCGAGGTGTTCTGGGGCGAGCCCGGCACCAACGGGCAGCACGCGTTCTATCAGCTCATCCACCAGGGCACGCGCCTGATTCCGGCGGATTTCATCGCGTTCGCCAACCCGGCGTACCCGCTCGCCGACGACGGACGCGATGTGCACGGACTGTTCCTGTCGAACTTCCTCGCGCAGACCAAGGCCCTTGCGTTCGGCAAGACCGCCGAAGAGGTCGAGGCCGAGGGCACGACCGGCGCGCTCGTGGCCGCACGGACATTCGCCGGCAACAAGCCGACGACGTCGATCTTTGCCCCGGCACTCACGCCGTCGGTGCTCGGCCAGCTCATCGCGCTGTACGAGCACATCACCTTCACCCAGGGCGTGGTGTGGGGCGTGAACTCGTTCGACCAGTGGGGCGTCGAGCTCGGCAAGCAGCTCGCGCTGCAGATCGCGCCCGCGATCGAGGGCGACGAGCAGGCCGTTGCGGCACAGGATGCCTCCACCCGGGCGCTCCTCGCATACTACGCCGCGCACCGTAAGGACTGAGTGAATCCGGATGCCGGTGGCCCCGGCATCCTTCCCGCGTCGAGGGCCGCGTACACGGTTCGTCCAGCAAAACCGGAGGACTCGTCCAGACCGGCGGCGCAGACTCGGGGACTTGTGCGTCCACCCGAGGGCGCCCCGCACGGCTGAGCCCGCGCGGAACACCCGAAGGATCGTACGTTCGTCATGCTCTCAGACCCCTCGTCCTCTCCTGCCCGCCGCACGCTCCGCGCCCGCCGGACTCGCCGGCGCCGCGCCCTGCCGGTGATCGCCGTCGCCGCGGCCGGGATCGTCGCATCCGTCGGCCTCACGCTCGCGCCGCCGAGCCTCGCCGCCGCAGCCGCCTCCCCCCTGACGGCTTCGTCGGCAGCCGTCGCCGCCGCCGCGAGTGTGCTCCCGGCCACCGAGTCGCTGCGCGACGTCGCCGCCGACGCGGATGCCACTCTCGAGACGGGACGGCTCGCATTGGCAGAGGCCGCCGCCACCGATGCCGAGATCGTCGGGTCAGGACTGGAACTGGGCGCCGAGAACAGCACGATCGACACCACTCGCCTCCGCGTCGCGATCGCCGAGCTCGCGAACCTCGACATCGTTCCGCTGCTGCTGCTGCCCGACGCTGCCGATGACGTCGCCACCCAGACGCGGACGATCACCGCTCGCATCGCCGAATTGCGGGAACGTCTCGACACCGCGCGGACCCAGCGGGCCGCCGAGGAAGCAGCCGAGGAGGCTGCTGCCGCGGCCGCTGCGGCGGCAGCCGAAGCGCAGCGGCAGGCCGAAGCGGCCGCAGCCGCGCTCGCTGCTGCGAACACTCCCGAGGGTGCCCGCGCGACGGCCCAGGCGATGGCGGCCGAGCGCCACGGCTGGGGCGCCGACCAGTTCTCGTGCCTGAACTCGCTGTGGGAGAAAGAGTCGAACTGGAACTACCAGGCCTATAACGCCTCCAGCGGTGCCACCGGCATCCCGCAGTCCCTCCCCGGCAGCAAGATGGCCACGGCCGGCGCCGACTGGCAGACCAACGCCGCGACGCAGATCGCGTGGGGCCTGGACTACATCTCGCGCGCCTACGGCTCGCCGTGTGCCGCGTGGGGCCACTCGCAGGCGACCAACTGGTACTGACGCACCGGCGCCGTCGCGATTCAGGTCAGAGCGCGGCGAGCCAGTCGTCGAACGTCGTCGGCGTGATCCGCGCGCCGTCGCCCGGCAGCATGACCTCTCCGGCGAACTCGACGCCGAGGGCCACACCCCGCCAGCTCGCCCGGAGCGGCCGGGCATCCGCGTGGGCCGCACGCGTGCGACGCGCCATGTCGACGGCGTCCTCCGTCAGGGGGCCCGCGATGTCGGCGTAGCGTCCCTGCGGCTCGCCCTCGGCCAGTTCGACCAGCACGTCGGCGACGTCTTCCGGTGCGGCCGGCTGCAGCAGGAGCGGCGGCACGTGCGACACTCCGTCGACCGTGCTCCAGTCGGCGATCATCGCCGGAAAGTCGTGGAACTGCGTCGCGGGAGCGATCGTGTACGGCACCGGACCGGCGGCAACGACCTGCTCCTGAACCCGCTTGCCGTAATAGTGCGGGTTGCCGAGCACCCGGTCGGCGGCGGCGATCGACAGCGCGATGTGGTGACCCACACCGGCCTTCGCCTCGGCGGCGAGCAGGTTCTCGCTGACGGCGGCGAACACTCGCTCCGCAGTCGCGACCTCGGCGACGGCCGGATTGCTGACGTCGATGACGACGTCGACTCCGGCGAGCGCGCCGTGCAGCCCCTCACCCGTGACGAGATCGACGCCCTGCCCGCGGCTGAGAGACACGACGTCATGGCCGCGAGCGCGAAGACGCTTCACCACGAGGGCTCCGATCCGACCGGTACCGCCTGCCACTGCACTGCGCATGAGACCTCCTATTATGGATATTTAGTGTCCACAATAACCGTGACAGGTATCCTGGACAAGTGAAACTTCCCGAGACCACGGAGTGGGCGCTGCACACGGCCGCAGTGCTCGCACAACTCCCCGCGGACTCGACGATCTCGGGAGCGCAGCTGGCCGTGCACTTCGGCGTACCCAACCCTTACCTCTCGAAGCAGCTCGCGAAGCTCGTGCGCGGCGGCATCCTCACCGGCAGCACCGGACCGCGCGGAGGCTTCCGCCTGGCGCGGCCGGCATCGCAGATCACCCTCCTCGACGTCGTCGCGGCCGTCGACGGCGTCTCGGATCCCTACGTGTGCCGCGAGCTGCGACAGCAGGGCCGCGGGAGTGCCCGGCCCGAAGACTGCACGCGGCCGTGCGCACTGGCGGCGGCCATGCATCGCGCCCACGACGCATGGCTGGAGTCGCTTCGAGCGGTCACGCTCGGTGAGATCGCCGCGGGCCTCGCCCCCGAGGTGATCGCGAAGAACCGCCGGCTGCTCGTCGAGGATCCGCTTCCGCACCGCTGAAGCCGGCGCGCCGCGAGTGGATGCCGCGAGTCCATCCTGGCCGACGGACGGACGGGCGTTCAGTGAACGGGCGTCTGCGACCCGTAGTACTGCGCGACCTGCTGCGAGCTCAGCCAGCCGTCGAAGGTCTCAGCCTGCGGCCAGCCCTCCGGAGAGTTCTGCCACGCTTCTCGACGCCCGTAGGGCGGAACCTCCGGTATGCAGGTGTGGATGTTCACACTGTACACATCTACACTCCTCCCTCGGTCACGAAAAGATAACGGCAAACCCTTGCCCTCGTTATCTCGCCGTTATACAGTGCTTGCACGGTAGTTGTTTTGCTGTGGCAGCTACCGGCATGTGATTGCAGGACACTCTTGGTGCAAAGGGACAAGGGCCGGTCGGTAGCCTCTCCGACCGGCCCTCACCTTTGCCCGCCGCGCCGCCAAGGCGCGACGGGATTCAGATCACAGAAAGATAACGAGAAGACCTTGCCTTCGTTACCTGGCCGTTATAGAGTTCAGGAACGGTAGTTGTTTTGCTGTGGCAGCGACCGGAATGTGATTGCAGGACACTCTTGGTGCAGGGACAAGGGCCGGTCGGTAGCCTCTCCGACCGGCCCTTTTCTGTGCGCTGACGCCCTCACGCCTCGACCGGTCCTACGTGACCCGCCCGTCTCCGGGACGGGCGACACGCAGCCAGCGGTAGCCGTATGCGGGCACCTCGAGCTCGATGCTCCCGCGATCCCCGAGCGGGATCCGGTCGGCGCCGAGCAGGTCGACGAGGGATGCGCCGTCCGGCTCGTCCTCGACGGTGAAGGCCGTGGTCGCCGGCGCGTCGCTGAAGTTGTGCACGGCCACCATGCGCCCGACATCCGCCTGCAGCGAATGCACCAGCACCCGCGACCCCTTCGGCGACAGCACCTCGAATCTGCCCCAGCCGAGCTCTGGAGAGATCCGATAACGCGAGATCAGGTCGCGGAAGAAGTGCAGCAGCGATTCGCGATCCTCGAGCTGATCGGCGACGTTGACGTGCTCCGGTGCGAAGCCGTCGCCCGGGGGTCTCGCGACGAGGCGCGAAGCCGCGGCATCCGAGAATCCACCGTTCTTGTCGCGTGACCACTGCATCGGCGTGCGCACGGCCTGCCGGCCGGGGATGTCGGCGTTCTCACCCATCCCGATCTCTTCGCCGTAGAACATCACAGGCGTGCCAGGCATGGTGAACAACAGGCTGTACGCCATGCGGATGCGCCGCGGGTCGCCCTCGAGCATCGCCGGCAGTCGCCTCACGATGCCACGCCCGTATACGCGCTGCTTCTCGTCCGGCGCGAGCGCCGCGAACACTTCTTGCCGCTCGTCCTCGCTCAGCTGGTCGAGTGTGAGTTCGTCGTGGTTGCGCAGGAAGTTCGCCCACTGCGTTTCGATGGGTAGCTTCGGCCGCTCGCTCAGCACCTCGACGAGGGGCGCAGGGTCCTGGCGCACGAGCGACAGGTACAGCCGCTGCATGGCGGCGAAGTCGAACTGCATCGTGAGTTCCTGGCCGTCATCGTTCGCGCCGAAGTAGGCGACCTGCTGGTCGTACGGCAGATTCACCTCGCCCAGCAGCACCGCTTCGCTCGAGCGTCGCTGCAGGAACCGCCGCACGTCGCGGAGGAAGTCGTGCGGATTGGCCATCTCGGCGCCCTCGGGCACCTCGAGCAGGAACGGCACCGCGTCGACCCGGAACCCGGCGACGCCGAGCTGCAGCCAGAACCCGACCGTTCGCGCGATCTCATCTCGTACCCGCGGATTCGCGACGTTGAGGTCGGGCTGGTGCTCGTAGAAGCTGTGCAGATACCACTGCCCCGACTTCTCGTCCTTCGTCCAGATCCCGTCCGCCTCGCCTGGGAACACCGAGTTCTTCTGACCCTTCGGAGGCGCGTCGTCTCGCCACACGTAGTAGTCGCGGTACGGCGAGTTCACGCTGCGCTTGGCCGAGACGAACCACGGATGCCGGTCCGATGTGTGGTTGATCACGAGGTCGACGATCACGCGCATCCCCCGGTCCTTGGCCGTGCGCACCATCTCGACGAATGTGCCGTGATCGCCCAGCCGCGGGTCGACGCCGTAGAAGTCCGTGACGTCGTATCCGTCGTCCCGGTCCGGCGTCGGGTAGAACGGCATGAGCCAGATGCAGGTCACACCCAGCTGGGCGAGGTAGTCGATGCGGGCGGCCAGGCCCTGCATGTCGCCGACCCCGTCGCCGTTCGAGTCGAAGAACGTCTCGACGTCCAAGCAATAGATGACGGCGGACTTCCACCACAGGTCGCTCGTGTCGGTGATTCTCATTCCCCCGAGCCTTGTCGGGACGGATGCCTCGCAGAAGCCCCTTTCGCGGGCCGCGCGGATCGGCTAGGACACGAAGAAGCGCATCGGGGCCTAGACCCCACCGCCGCCCCCACCGCCACCGCCACCGCCGGCCGAGCCGCCGCCGCTCGAGCCGCCCGATGTCGATGATGCCGACGCCGAGCTCGATGACAGATGCGAGATGCCGGCCGAGAAAGCGGCGGCGTTGAACCCGGAGCCGCCCGCGTACCACGTGGGCGAGTTGCCCTCGCCGTACAGCACAGCGAGCTCGCGTGCCCACTGCTTCTCCTGGCCGAAGACGACCGCGTAGGGCAGCAGTGTCTCGTACAGCCGCAGCATCTGGCGCGGGTCGCCGGTGTCGACGGGCACTCTCTCGGCGCCCTCCGGCGACTGCAGCATCCGGATGCGGTCGGCCTCGGCCCACTCGATGAACTGCTTGAGACCCAGGAGATGATCGCGGGTCTCGGCGCCCGCCGCCGTGAGCGGCTTGTGCACGACCAAGACGATGACCAGCAGCACGGCGAGCACAGCCGCGACGATCAGAACGATGGGCACGAGCGGCTGCACGAACCCGATGAGCCCGGCGATCCCGAAGCCGACCACGAGCACGGCGGCTCCGATCGCGACGAGGACGGGCACCGCCCGCACCCCGCCCCGCACCTGCCGCTGCAGTCCTCGCGTGACGAGCTCCTGCCCGGCGCTCTTGAGGATCGACTGCGCGGCCGACGAGAATCTCGTGTCGGTGCGACCGAACTCGAACTCGTCGCCTGGTCGGCCGTCCGGAAAGAGCCCCTGCAGCAGCATCCGCCCATCACCATCGGCCCTCGACGGATCGACGAGCACCGCTTTGAGCTTGGTGCCGCCCCACCATTTCTGCGCACCCTCTTCGATGCGGATGCTGCCCACGACAGCCTGCTCGAGCACCTCGGCCGGAATCGCCTTGGTGGTCATGCCCAGCATCACCGCGCTCTCGAGCGCGTCGATGCCCCGCGGCGGAGTGAACTCGGCCACGACGACCGGGCGGCCCGGCGCGTTGCGCAGGTGCCGCCGGCGCGTCCGCGCGGCGAGGACGACCGCGCCGCCGAGGCCGAGCGCCGCGGCGCCTGCCTGCAGCCAGCCCCACGGCGAGGCGAAGTACGTCGAGTCGAACGGCGTGAAGGTGCCCTGCTCGAAGCCGATCGCGATGGTCATGGTCTCGTGAGGAGCCAGGGGGCCGACGGATGCCTCGGCCGCGGTGCCGTCGCCGGTGATGGTGCACGTCTGGGTCGAGCCCTGGGCGCCGACGTAGCACGCCTGTTCGCCGGTACGCGCTTCGGCGAGCGCGTCTGTCATCGTGACCCGCGCGGTGACGCTGCCGAATGGCTGCTCCCAGCGGGTGCCGTTGACGTTCCAGTAGAACTCGTCTGCCGCCGTATCGGCGAAGTGGCGCGCGACGTTGGTCAGCGTGTACGTGAAGACGTAGGTCTGGCGTCCGTGCACGAAATCGTCGGCACGTGAGGTCATGACGTACCAGCCGTCTTCGGACTCCACCTCGGACGGCCGCGGGGCGCCGCTCCCGTCGGTGATCGAGACGAGCTCGGGATGCAGGGGCGCACCTTGGTACGAGTCGGGGACGGCTCGCTGCATCCCCCGGTTCTGATCGTGCTGCGGGAACAGCGCGACGAAGGTCTCGACGACCGTCAGCGTGCTCGCGCCGTCCTCATCACGGCCCAGCTGATACTCGACGTCGAGGCTCTCGAACGTGAAGTCGTTGACATCCGCGTGCGCGGCGGCGCCCCCGAGCCCTGTGAGCGTGGCGAGCAGCCCTGCGACGATCGCGACAAGCAGTCCGACGGCAGAGCGGCGGCGGCTCCGCGCACGCGCGGCGAATCCAGTCCCCATGAGGTCAGCCTACGGGTGCCGGTTCGCCGTAATCTTGTGGCTATGACCGATCGCCGCCTTGCCATCGACGCCTGGGAGAGCCTGTTCCGCGCGCAGCACGAGGTGTTCGGAGACCTCGGCGAGGACTTTCAGGACGACACGCTCAATCAGGCCGAGTACGACGTGCTGCTGACGGTCACCCGCGGCGAGAACATGACCGCACGGCTGCGAGACGTCACTGCGAACATGCTCATCAGCCAGCCCAGCGTGTCACGCCTGGTCGATCGCATGGTCGCGCGAGGCCTGATCTCGAAGTGTTCCGACCCCGATGACGGCCGTGGCTCGCTGGTGAAGGCGACGGATTCCGGAGCCGCCCTGTTCCGCCGTGTTGCGAGCGCACACGGCCGGGCGATCGCCGAGCGGATGTCGCTGCTCAGCGACGACGAACTGCAGCAGCTGCGCGAACTGACAGCCAAGTTGCGAAAGAAGCAGCCGAGCTGCTGAGTGAGCCGCCCTGCCGGACAGCCCCAACCCCACAAACGCATTCCCGCTGTGGGATACCAGAACCCCACCCTTCGCCGTCCCGCGACGGCGGGGTCTGCGTCCACCGATGCGATCACGCCTGCCTCGCGCACAATCTGGGTTCGGGCCAGGAAGTGCGAGAGTGCGGTCATTGTGAGCGCATTAGGGTGGCGGTCATGCACACGCCCGCTCCCGCCCGCCTGCAGGTCGTGGCCGGCCCGATGTTCGCCGGCAAGTCAGAGGAACTGCTGCGCCGCGTCCGGCGCGCGCGCATCGCCGGCCTGTCGGTCGATGTCGTCAGTCACGCACTGGACGACCGGCGCGGCGAGGGGCAGATCAGTTCGCACTCGGGCCTCGCCGTGCCTTCGCGCTCGGTGGCGGACGTCGACGCGCTCGTCGCCGGTGTGAGCGGTCGCGGACTGGATGTCGTCGCGATCGACGAGGCGCAGTTCTTCGGGAGAGACCTCGTCGAAGCCGTCGACACACTCGTCGCCGCTGACGTCACCGTGATGGTCGCCGGATTGTGCGTCACGTTCGACGGTCGCCCGTTCGAACCGCTGCCGTCGCTGATGGCGATCGCCGACGACGTACTCAAACTGACGGCCGTGTGTGCGGTGTGCGGCGCCGACGCGGCATACCACCAGCGCCTCTCTCCCGACGACCCCGGTGACCCGCGCGTTCCGACACCCGCCCAGGTGGGCGGCATCGAGTCGTACCAGGCGCGCTGCCGCCGTCACTTCACCGGCTCGATGGGGCCCGAAGACGACGGAACGGATGCCTCATCCCGGGGGTGAGGCATCCGTTCCTGTCTTGTGGGTCTTGGCCTACTGCTCGATCGGCTGCGGCTCTTCCGCGTTCGACTGGTTGCTCTCCTGCGCCTGGAGCACCGGGGCCGAACCCTCGGAGCTGACCTCGATCTTGCGCGGCTTCGCCCTCTCGCTGACCGGGATCGTGACGCTCAGGACGCCGTTGTTGTAGTTCGCCGAAATACGGTCGGTGTCGATGCCCTGGCCGAGGTTGAGCTGTCGCAGGAAGCTCGCGGCCTCGCGCTCGCGCGTGATCCACTTGACGTCTTCGCCGCTGGTCAGGGTGCGCTCGGCGCGGATGGTCAGGAGCTGGCCATCGACGTCGATGTCGACCGAGCCCGGGTCGATGCCGGGAAGGTCGGCGGTCAGCACGTAGTGGTCTCCGTCGCGATAGAGGTCCATCGGCATGCGCCGCGGGCCGCGGCGGGTGTCGAAGAGGCTCGACGCGAGGCGGTCGAGGTCGCGGAACGGGTCGTACGTGGCCATGGTTTCTCCTCTCTAGTCTGGAAGTTGAGCCCACTCGGCTCAACTACGACCAGATTAGCACTCTCGGTATGCGAGTGCTAATGGATTCTCCGTTCGCTCTGAGCGAACTTGCCGCCGACCGGGGCCGGACGCTGACCTCACGCGGCAACCCCACCAACAACCCGCACAACGCGCCACCCCAACCGGCGGATCTCAGCACTCGATGACGTTGACCGCGAGGCCGCCCTCGCTCGTCTCCTTGTACTTGTGCGACATGTCGATGCCGGTCTGGCGCATGGTCTCGACGACGGTGTCGAGCGAGACGTAGTGCGAGCCGTCGCCGCGCAGCGCGAGCCGCGCCGCCGTGACCGCGGTCGAGGCGGCGATCGCGTTGCGCTCGATGCACGGGATCTGCACGAGGCCGCCGACCGGGTCGCACGTGAGGCCCAAGTGGTGCTCCATCGCGATCTCGGCGGCGTTCTCGATCTGCCGGTTGGTGCCGCCCATCACCGCGGTCAGGCCGCCGGCGGCCATGGCGCACGCCGATCCGACCTCGGCCTGGCACCCTCCCTCGGCGCCCGAGATCGACGCGTTCGCCTTGAACAACGAGCCCAGCGCGGTGGCGGTGAGCAGGAACCGGCGGATGCCGCGGCGGCGGTTCGCTTCGGCGATCAGGCGTTCGTCCTCCAAAGCACCGGGCGCAGGCGCGTGCGCGCCCTCACCGAACCCGAGCAGGGCACTGCCGACGAGCTCGCCGTAGGGTGTGACCGCGTTCCCGGCGCCGAGTCCCGAATCCGCCAGGAACCGCCACCAGTACATCGCCACAGCGGGGACGATGCCCGCGGCGCCGTTGGTCGGGGCGGTGACGACGCGCCCGCCCGCGGCATTCTCCTCGTTCACAGCGAGCGCGAACGCGCCCAGCCACTCCCCCGGCAGCTCGCGCCTTCCGTCGGCCTCGGCGGCTTCCAGCTGCGCGCGGATCGCAGCCGCCCGCCGCTTCACGCCCAGCATGCCCGGAAGCACGCCTTCGGCCTGGAGCCCCGCTCCGACGCAGCCTGCCATCGCATCCCAGATCGCGTCGAGGCCGTCGGCGAGTTGTTCGTCGCTGCGCAGTGTCACCTCGTTCAGCCGCGCGGCCTCGGCGATCGTGAGTCCGCGTTCGTCGCACAGTGCGAGAAGCTCTTCCGCACTGGCGAAGTCGACGGGGAACGTGTGCTCGCGGGTACGCGCCGCTTCGCCTTCCCGCCGGACGAACCCGCCGCCCACTGAGTAGTACGTCTCTCGCGCGAGAAGTCCGGGCGACGCCGCAGCGGAGGCCACGGCTAGCTCCCCCGCACCGGCACCCGTCGCCCGCACCCCGAGCGCACGGTCATGGCTCTGGCGCGCCGGTCCCTGCTCCGTCGACGCCCACGCCTCGAGCGTCATCGCGTTGGGATGCCCGGGCAGGCGGGTCCGCGGCTCGAAGAGGATGTCGGCCCGGTCGAACGACACCGATTGCTCGCCACCCAGGTCAAGGGGGCGATCGCGGGGCCATTCGCTCCACGAGGAACGTACGTCATCCGGATCCGCTGTCTCGGGTCGCAGCCCGCGCAGCCCCGCCACAACGGCATCGGGCGTTCCGTGCCCGATGCCAGTGGCCCCCAGCGATCCGTACAGGGTGCACGTCACGCGCTCGACCCGGGCCAGCAGCCCCGCCTCACGCAACCGGACGACGAAGTCATGCGCGGCCCGCATGGGGCCGACTGTGTGGGAGCTCGAGGGTCCTACGCCGATGGAGAACAGCTCGAACGCCGAGACGTAGGCGCTCACACCTCCAGGCTACGCCGTCGGTCGGGCAGAGTGCACGCCTGGGCTGATGATGGACGGGCAGGATGCCGCGGCACGGGTGGGCGCGTCATGCAGTGTGCCCGTTCGAGAAGAGAAGGGCCACAACCGCCGAGGATGTCAACCCCCGAGACAGCCGAGAGCATGTCGGGCTAGCAAGGAAGTGACCGATCTCTGGAGGTGGACGGTGCTCATCGTTCTCTACTCGATCCTGCTCATCGGAGGAATGTGGCTCGTCGGGGAGTCGTTCAACTCGCCGATCCTGCCCGGCCTCGTCTTCATCGCCGGCGTGCTGTGCCTCGCCGCGGCGGTCGCCGTGCCCGTGGCAGCCCAGCGGATGGACAGCGACCCACCCGGTCACTGAGACCGTGGCCCCACACGCGTGAAGCACCGCGGCGACGCGGTGAGTGTCACGTGTGCTTGACTACCCGAACTCGGAGATCGTCTTCGGCGCCGCGGACGGCATGATCCGGTACGTCTTGAGCACCTGAGTCATCCCTCGTCGAACATCCTTCACGACGAACTGCTCTCGGTCGACTGACGGGCGCAACGGCCGCCGCATACCAAGCCGCAGCCGACGCGAGACTCTTGGCGTGTTCCGAATCCGCCCGCCTAGACTCGCTTCGGGATCGATCCCGACGAAGGGGGCGCAAAGTGGCCGCAGAAGCGGGGCGAAAGTTGACGTTGGCCGACATCGCCGAACTGGCGGGTGTCAGTCGTTCGGCCGCCGGACGGGCCTTGGATGCGGTGGCTCCCGTGGGAGGGCCACGCGCCGATCGTGTTCGTGCGATTGCGGCGGAACATGGGTACGTTCCGAACTCGTGGGCGGCCAACCTTCGGAAGCAGCGCACCGGATTGATTGGGGTTGTTGTCCCCCGCCTCACCGACACAGTGATGGCGATGCTCTACGAAGCAATCGTCGACGGAGCATCGGAACGCGGCTATCAGGCGGTGGTGGTGACGGCGGGCGACGATCCGCTGAAGCAGTTGCAACGCGGTCGGGCGCTCGTGAAACAGCGCGTCGACGGCTTCATTCTCACCACCGCGCGAACGGATGGGGCCGATCCCTTTCTGCTAGAACTCAAGGAGAAGGGGATTCCCCACGCACTGGCTCTGCGCACAGACGGTCACTCGCCGGCTGCCCGCATCGACGACCGGTTGGGGGGCGAGCTCGCGACACGGCATCTGCTCGAACACGGTCATCGCCGAATCGCGTTCATCGGCGGGCCCGCCCACGCGTCGAGTTCGCAGGGGCGAGAAGCCGGTTTCCGAGAGGCGATGGAAGCTTACGAGATGCCGATACGACCGGGCACGGTCCATCATTCCGACTTCAGCGTTGACGCCGGCATGGAGATCGCTGACCGACTCTTCGCTCTCGCCGAAGTGCCGACCGCGGTGTTCACAGCCAACGACAGCTTGGCGCTCGGCGTCATGTCCGCGGCCCAGCGGGCAGCCATTCGTGTGCCTGAGGACCTGTCCATCATCGGATTCAACGACACCCCGCTGGCGCAACACCTCGCCGTTCCGTTGACGAGCATGCGCGTCTCCTTCGAAACCGTGGCGGCGAATGCGCTTACTCTGCTCCTCGAGCCAGAAGGGGATGCGGCGGCGGTAAGCCCCGTAACACCGGTGCTGGTGGAACGTTCGTCGGTCGCGACGCTGTAATCCTGCATACTCTCGAGTCGCACTTCTGCGATGGGAAAGCGCATACCGTTGCGTAGCGGGATCGATCCCGATACAGTTGCCATCACTTGCACGAGGATGTGAAGGAAGTGGTGAGAATGCTTACAATTCCGCAGAAGATGGAACGCATCGGTTCAGCACGAGAAGCACGGGATCGTTCCCGGTGGTATGTCGCGGTCGGCCTCTCCGTCGTAGCCTTGACGCTGGGCGGATGCGCGAGCGGCAACGCTGCTGAGGATGGCGCGGACTCGTTCACGGTCGCGCTCATCGAGCCCGACCTGACGACCGTTCCGCTGATGGAAGCGGTCGACCAACTCAACGATGACGGGTATGACATCGATATCGTCGAGCTGGCGGAACCCGAGCTCGCCATCGAGGGGCTCGCGAAAGGCGACTACGCGATCTCGGCGGAAGCGACGAGTCCGGCGCTGATCGCCATAGAACAGGGTGCTCCGATCCGCATCATCGCCGACGTCATCGGCAACCAGTGGGCGGTCTATGGAGCCGAGGGAGTGGAGTCCTGCGAGGACCTTGTGGACCGGCCGGTCGGGATCTTCAGCGAAGGCGCTGTGGCGACCGCGATGGTGAAGGAATGGGTTGCCGAGGAGTGCGCGGAAGGCGAGCCCGACTATCTCGTCATCGGCGGATCGGACGTCCGCGCGCAGGCGCTCCTTACCGGCCAGATCGATGCGACCGCCCTCGAGATCGCCGACGTGGTCACACTGGCCGAGACGACGGACGCCGACTTCACGACCGTGGTGGACTTCGGTATGGCGCTGCCGGACCTGCACCCGCAGACGGTGTATGCCAACGCCGACTTCCTCACCGACTCGCCCGAAGCCGCGCAAGCTTTCGTCGATGCGCTGATAGAGATCCACACCAGCATCAATGACGACCCGGCATACCTGGTCGAGCTGGCGGTGAAGCACCTCGGCGCGGAGGACGACGCAACGCAGCAGGAAATCGCGCAAGCCTACGTCGACGCTGGATTGTTCGACGCCGCAGCGCTCACTCCGGAGAACGTCCAGTCCACCATCGACTTCTTCACCGAAGCCGGCGTCGTCGGCGACCTCAAGGCGGAAGACGTCGCCGACCTCTCCTTCCTGCCATGACCGCCATGACAGCGGGGCCCGCCACCGCGGAGAGGGCTCGGTGGCTGCAGATCCTGGACTCGAACCGGAGTTGGCAGATACTCACCTTCGTCCTGTTCGCGCTCTTCTGGCAGATCTACGGCACGTTCTGGGGAGGACTGCTCGTACCGACGTTCACCGAGACGGTGGTCGCATTCGGGGAGCTCATGGTGACCCCCGGGTTCTGGGACGCTTTCGTGGTCAGCAACCAGGCTCTCGTCCTCGGATTCTTGGCCGCGATTGTCATCGGTATCCCCGTCGGAGTTCTTCTGGGCCGGTTCCGCACTCTGGAACGCTTCACCGACGTCTACCTGAACATCCTTCTCGTGACCCCTATGGCAGCGATCATCCCGCTGCTGGTGATGTCGGTCGGATTCGGGTTGCTGTCCCGCGTGATCCTGGTCACGCTCTTCGCGGTGGTGATGGTCATCGTCAACGTGCGCGCCGGCGTGCGACAGGTCGACCCGAACCTCATCCAGATGGCACGGTCGTTCGGGGCGAAGGAACCTCAGATCTGGCGTGAGGTACTCATTCCCGGTGCACTGCCGGCCATCATGACCGGTGTTCGTCTCGGTCTCGGCCGCGCTGTCACTGGCATGGTCATCGTCGAACTGCTCATGGTCTCGCTCGCACTCGGCGGTCTCATCCTCGAATTCCGTGGCATGTTCAACGGCCCCGCGCTGTACGCGGTGATTGCCGCCATCCTCATCGAGGCCCTTGTCCTCATCTCGCTCGCCCAGTGGTTCGAGCGCCGTGTGGCGCCGTGGGCGGTCAACAACCAGAAGCGGAGCGCACGCTCATGATCGAAATCTCAGGACTCACCAAGACATTCGTCGGCCAAGACGGCTCTACCGTCCGGGCGCTCGGCGGCGTCGACCTCATCGTTCGCGACAACGAATTCCTCACGGTCCTCGGCCCCAGCGGGTGCGGAAAGACCACGATGCTGAAGATGATCGCGGGACTGCAGTCGTGGGACAGCGGCGAGATCACCATCGACGGGGAACCGGTACGTGCGCCGGGGCCTGACAGAAGCATGGTCTTCCAGAACTTCGCGTTGCTGCCCTGGGCGACCGTCATGGACAATGTGGCATTCGGGTTGAAGCTCAAGGGCGTCACCAAGAATGAGCGCGACGAACGCGCAAAAGATCTGATCGCCAAAGTGGGGCTCGACGGGTTCGAGACCAAGCGCCCGGGCGAGTTGTCCGGTGGCATGCAGCAGCGGGTGGGGATCGCGCGAGCGCTGGCCGTGGAGCCGAAGGTTCTGCTCATGGACGAGCCGTTCGGTGCCGTCGACGAGCAGACCCGCCGTCTGCTTCAGGAAGAACTCCTGGCGATCTGGGAGGCCAATCGACTGACGGTCGTGTTCATCACCCACTCGATGGAGGAAGCGGTGCTCCTCGGTGATCGAGTGGTGCTGATGAGCGCACGTCCCGGCCAGATCGCCGAAATCGTCGACGTGCCACTCGCTCGTCCGCGCTCATCGGACGTGGGCAGCCTGGAGCGCTCGGCGGAGTACGTCGAGATCACGGCCCACCTCTGGGACCGGCTGCGTGAGATGCATGAAGAGCACCGCGGTCTCGGGCAGGGCCCGGAGCGGCGGGCAGCCGGATGAGCACCATAACGCAAACTCGCACACATCCGGTCGTCGGCATTCTCAAGCCGCGGCTCAGTTGGAGTCGGGTTCCAGTCAGCCTGATCTCGCTGGCCATCGGCGCGGTTCTCTGGGAGATCATCGGTCGAATTGCGAACGTCCCGTTCTTCCCGCCCCTGACGGAAGTACTCGCCACCTTGTGGGAGATGATCGCGTCCGGTTTGATATTCGGCAACCTGCTGGTCAGCCTGGGGAATCTGGCACTTGGCTTCGGCATCTCCCTCGTCACCGGCATCGTCGTCGGCACAGCTATCGGACGCTACCGCCGGGTCAACGCCGCGTTGGGCATCTATGTCTACGCGCTGCTGACCGCACCGTCGCTGGTGTTCGCACCGATCTTCTTCTCGATATTCGGCGCTGGGCAGGCAGCGATCATCGCCGTCATCTTCATGTACTCGGCGTTCATCATGATCATCAACACGGCCTCCGCCGTGGAGAACGTGAACCCGAGCCTGTCCGAGATGGGTCGCTCCTATGGAGCGAGCGAATGGCAGCTCGTCACTCGCATCATCCTTCCCGCTGCGCTCCCGATGATGTTCGCCGGCATCCGCCTGGGTATGGGACGCGCCGTGACAGGCATGATCAACGGCGAGATGTTCATCGCGGTGACCGGGCTTGGTCGCATCGTCACACAAGCCGGCAAGAGCTTCGACGGGGCCGCGGTGCTCGCGATCCTCGTCGTCATCATCGTCGTGGCCCTTGCCGCCGTCGCCCTCGTCCAGCTCGTCGACAACCGTCTGACGAGCTGGATTCCCTCCACGAACAAGGAAGCCCGATGAAGATCGACGCGTTCAGCCACATCCTGCCGCGTCGATACTTCGACGTCATGCAGAAGCACGTCACCGACCCGCGCGCTCTCAAGCGTTGGCTGGATCTGCCAGCACTCCACGACCACGAGGCGCGACTGCTCATGATGGACGAATTCGGCGACGACTACCAACAGATACTCACCCTCTCGTCCCCGCCGATCGAACTGCTGGACGGCCCAGCGACGTCGTGGAAGCTCGCCCGGTTGGCGAACGAGTCGATGCAGGAGCTGGTCGAACAGCATCCGCACCGGTTCCCGGCGTTCGTGGCATCGCTGCCGATGAACTCTCCGGAAGCCTCTCTTCGTGAGCTCGCGTACGCAATCGACGAACTCGGGGCCATCGGTGTCCAGGTCTTCACCAATGTCAACGGCGTCGCACTCGATCACCCGCAGTTCGAGCCGATCTTTGCGGAGATGGCTCGCCGTGATCTTCCCGTATGGATGCACCCCACTCGGTCCGCGGCCTCCGCGGACTACAAGACGGAGGAACGATCCGAGTTCGAGGTCTGGTGGGCGCTCGGCTGGCCGTACGAAACCAGCGTCGCAATGTCCCGGCTCGTCTTCAGTGGCGTCATGGAACGGTGCAAGGGCCTCAAAGTCATCACCCACCACATGGGCGCCATGATCCCGTTCCTGGAGGGGCGGATCAGGCTCGGTTGGTCCGATCAGTTCGGCAGCAGGACGCACGGGTCGTCTGCTGACGAGATCCTCGGACGCCTGAGCGAAGAGCCGATCGAGTACTTCCGCTCGTTCTACGCCGATACCGCGCTATCAGGATCGGAGATCGGCACCAAGTGCGGGCTGGAGTTCTTCGGTGCTGAGCACGTCCTCTTCGCGAGCGACTGTCCGTTCGACCCCGAGGGTGGCCCAACGTACATCCGCGAGATGATCCGTATCATCGACAGCCTGGACATCTCGGAATCGGATCGCCGCCTCATCTACGAGGGAAATCTGCGGAGGATCTGCGGCCTCAATGAAGCCCAGTCGATCGCAACCAGCCGCGTCGCCTGATCTGTCAGGTGGGGCACTCGGAGCCCCCTTCTGGCGAAGCGGGAACCGTGACGCCATGCGCTCTGCCGATCCCGACAAGCGAAAAGACGAAGAGCCGCGGACATCCGCGGCTCTTCGTCGTTCACTGTCTCAACACAGTGCGCGCCTCGAGGGACTCGAACCCCCAACCTTCTGATCCGTAGTCAGATGCTCTATCCATTGAGCTAGAGGCGCACGTTGCCGCTCTCGCGCACAACGTCGTCAAGAATACCTCACGGCGTGGATCGGCGCGAATCGGTGCGGGGATGCCGCGGCCCGATCCCGTGCGTGGTCCGGAGCATCACGGCGACCCGCCGTCGAGCGCCCGCAGCTGCCTCTGCAGCGCGATACGCCGGTACGAGGTGTCGATGAGTTCGGCCAGCAGTTCCCAGTCACCGGCATCCGTGTCGACGCGGATCGCGAGCCAGCCGTAGGCCCCCTCGTACGGCGGTACGAAGACGTCTGCCCGCTCGAGGAGAACGGGTCGCTCCATATCGTCCGGGATGAACAGCACGGCTGCCTCGCGACCGTTGCCGACGATCGCGAACTGGCGCTTGCCGGCGCGGAAGGTGCACCGTCCGTGAGAGATCGCCTCGACCGCCTCGGGGTACGACATGCAGAGTTCGCGCGCCCTGAGCACCAGCGGGTGATCGGGCGGGAACCACATCGGGTGGGCGGAGTACGTGGCGGCATCCACGAGGTGAGCGTAGCCCGCGACCCTCTTCGCGTCAGCCCGTCAGTCGTGAGCGATCAACTCTCGGCGTCGCCCACGTCCGGGTTCGTGGCCCGCCGACGGTGAGCCGACAACCGCGGCAGATCGACCAAGCGAATCGACTGCATGCGCGCGGCCCGCATCCGCTCATAGTCCGGGTCGAGGTCCGGCCGCATCCCCTCGACCGTCAGTCGCCGCTGCAGGTTGGCCTCGACGTCTCCCCACGCCGCATCGCGGGCCTGCTCCACGATCGTGCGGACGACATGGGGATCCTCCGCCATCCGGCGGAGCTCCTTCGCGACGCCGACGTACTGCCTGTGACGCTTGCGCAGATTTCGGGTGTCGCGATCGCGATAGTCGTGCGTGCCGTCGGGGTCGGAGAACTTTCCCCACGCCTTCTTGCGCTGGCGCCGCGCGAGCTCGGCCGCCTGCTCCTGCTCGTCGGCCAGCGAGATCAGAATCTCGCGCGCGTACGGCCCGAAGCCGGCGACGTCGAAAGGCTCGTCCTTGGCGATGGTGTCGACCAGGATCCGGTTGCGCAGAGCCAGACGGGCGGCGGCGGACGCGATGGAGACGCCCTCGGCGATCGCATCCGCGGTCTTGCCCATCGCACCTCCCTCGAAAAGGCTAGTGCGTCCGCACACCGCACGTGGGCGAGAATCGAGGGCGGCGGTCATCACAGGCGATGTCCGTAGCGGGGAGGGCAGCATGGCACGGGCGCGACGACTCGACGTGCGGGGGCGGACCACGGTCATCACGGGGGCGGCCGCCGGGATGGGGGCCGAGGTGGCGCGCGACCTCGCTCGGCGCGGGGCACGCGTCGCCCTCGCCGACCGCGACCCCGACGGGCTCGCGGCCGTGATGGCCGACCTCCACGGCTCAGGTCACACGACGCATGTCGTCGACCTCGCCGATGACAGCGCGGTGTTCGCGAGCGTGCACGAGATCGAGGCATCCCATTCCCGCGTGCAGGCGCTCATTACCTGTGCCGGATCGTCGATGCTGGGCAACCTCGACCAGCTCACGATGGACGAGATGCGCTGGCTGATGGACGTGAACCTGTGGGGAACCGTGAACATCACCAAGGCGCTGCTGCCGGCCCTCCGACGCGAGCCGGCCGCTCACATCACCCACCTCGTGTCGATCTACGGCCTTGCCGCCCCCGCCGGGCGGATTCCCTACGCGATGAGCAAGTTCGCCGTGCGCGGGTTCACCGAGGCGCTGCGCCACGAGCTCGAGCGCTCGACCGTGACGGTCGGCGCCATCTACCCGGCCGGCGTCAAGACCGGCATCATCCTGCGTGGACGCTTCGCGGCTGCCGTCGATCCAGCGATCGCTCAGCGCGCCGCCGCAGCGCAGGCGGCGATGTACCACACCGAGCCGGCCGCCGCCGCGCAGCGGATCGTCGAAGCCACCGTCGCCCGTCGGCCCCGCACGATGATCGGCCGCGAGGCGCATCTGGTCGACGTGCTCGCACGGATCACGCCGAACCACTATTGGGCGCCGATGCGTCGGCCGCTGCGGGCAGCCATCGACACGACGACACCGGTCGGCCGGTAGAACTCGCGCCAGCGGCCCGGAAGCCGCGGCATCCAGCGCAGCATCCCTCGACTGCGTCGCAACTAGCAACCGGCCAGGCCCGGCGCAAGCCCCCTGACCGGGGAATCGGCGATCCGTACCGTCGGAGTCACGACCCCACGAGAGGAGTGAACCATGGGATTCATGGACGACGCCAAAGAGACGGCGAAGGCCGTGGGCGAGAAGGTCAAGGACACGTGGGACGACACGACCGACCGGATCGGCGACAAGGTCGACGAGATGAAGGCCGAATCCGAGGTGAAGAAGGCCGAGGCCGAACGGGACTCGGTCAAGACCCGCAACGACCTCAAAGAGGACCTGCGCGACAACTGACGTCGCGCGATGCCGGGCCAGTCGCCGGTGCGGATGGGCGAGGGCTCCGGTTCGACGGGGCCCTCGTGGCATCCCTCCGGCAAACCGATCCATCCCCGGGTCCGAACAACCCCTGACGCGGCACCGGCCGCACAGAAACTAGGAGGAACGCACATGCGATCGTCACCTAATCGCCTCGTCGCGACGATCTTCGGAGCCGTCTACCTCGTCGTCGGCGCGCTCGGGTTCGCCGTCACGGGCGGCGTGGGATTCATCGCGACCGAAGGCGGTCTGCTGCTCGGGATCTTCGAGGTGAACCCGCTCCACAACGTCGCGCACCTGCTGATCGGCGCCGCTCTGCTGATCGGCGGACTGAAGTCGGTCACCGCTGCCAAGGCCGTCAACATCGTCGTCGGAGCCGTCTACCTGCTGCTGGGCATCGTGGGCTTCTTCCTCGTCGGCACGGCCCTCAACATCCTCGCGTTGAACACCTTCGACCACTTCCTGCACCTGGTGAGCGCCCTCGTGCTCCTCGGCGTGGGACTCGCAGCCGAGCGAGGCGTGCGCAGCTCGACGTCGCCGCGCACGGTCTGAGGACGCACATGCGCACCGCAGCCAAGGCTTCCTCCGCTCCGGCGGTGGCTGCGGTCGCCGCGTGGGGCGCGGGGCTGATTCTGCTCGCTCTGGGGGCGGGCGGATTGACCGGCGCCGAGGGCGCGACAGGGAGTGAGGCCGCCCGGGGGGCCGGCCTCATCCTCGTCGCCCTCGGCGCCGGGGGCGTCGCGTGGGGCGTCGCCGTCCTGATGCAGGGCCGCGCGGTGCTGCCGCGCGTCGCGATCGCCGTCGTGCTGGCGGCGATCGGCGGGCTCACCGCCCTACTGGTGCTGCAGCCGGCGCGGACCAGCGTGATCGCCGTCGCTGCGGCATCCGGTCTGCTCATCGTGGTGGCGCTCGCGTGCGGCCTGCGGCTGCGAGCGAACACCGGCACGACGGATGCCGCTCCCCTGCGTCTGCGGGCGCTCATCGTCGCTGCGGTCGTGGTCGCCGCCGTCGTCACCCCGGCGCTGAGCACCACCGAAGCCGCCCAGCTGGCACCCGACCACGGCACGCACGGTGTGGTCGACCCCGGGCATCACTGACGCCCGAGCTCAGCGGGCCAACGGCATCTCGGCATCGAGCCGGGCCAGCTTCTCGGGGTTGGCGATGGTGTAGACGTGCGTGACCTTGCCGTTCTCGACGGTGACGCTGATGGCGCCGACCAGCTCGCCGTCGACCTCGGCGCGCAGTCCGGGCTGTCCGTTGACGAGCATGGGCGTCATCGACAGGGTGACGCCGTACTTGGCGATTCCGGCCACGAGGTATCTCGCGAGCTTGTCGGAGCCCACGATCGGCCGGCGCGCGGCGCCGCGCACCTTGCCGCCGCCGTCGGCGACCGAGACGACATCGGGCGCCAGCACGTCCATGAGCGCCTGGAGGTCGCCAGTGGTCATGGCGACACCGAGGCGTTCGACGACCTTCTCGTGCTCCGACCGCGCGACCTTCACGCGTGGCCGCCGGGCAGCGACGTGATCGCGCGCTCGATGGGCGATCTGCCGCACCGAGGCGGTCGTTTTGTCCACCGCCGCGGCGATCTCGTCGTAGGGGAGGTCGAAGACCTCGCGCAGCACGAACACCGCACGCTCGGTCGGGGCGAGGGTCTCGAGCACGGTCAGCATGGCGATGGAGATGTTCTCGGCCAGCTCGACGTCGTCGGCGACGTCGGATGAGGTCAGCAGCGGCTCGGGAAGCCACTCCCCCACGTACTCCTCGCGACGCCGCGACACGGTGCGCAGATGATTGAGCGCCTGGCGCGTGACGATCCGCACCAGGTACGCCCTCGCGTCGTGCACCTGGTCGCGGTCGACCGCGGCCCAGCGCAGCCACGACTCCTGCAGCACGTCCTCCGCGTCGACGGCCGACCCGAGCATCTCATAGGCGACCGTGAAGAGCAGGCCGCGGTGCGTGACGAACGGGTCGACGGCCGCCGCGGACGTGCTCATGCCGCCGAGCCTACGGCGTTCGCCGCCGACCCGGCGCGGGTGTCAGACGATCGCGCCGATACGCCAGGAGGCGGTGACGGTCCCCGCGCCCCCTCCGATCGACGCCGGCGCGTCGCGCGGAGCCTCCGAGCGCGCCGACCCGGCCTCCGGCTCGAGCACGATCAGACCGGCGTCGTAGTCGTACGACCCGGCGTTGAATGCGTCGGGCGCGCACGTCATCGGCTCGACCGCGAGCCCCAGCCGGCTCTGCGCGGGGTCGGGCTTGTCTGCCGTGTGGACCTGCACCCACGGGCACGAGGCATCCCATGACATCTCGACACCGGTGCCGGAGGCATCCGTCAGCCGTACCGTGGCGATGCCGTCCGAGCCGCGGATGAGGCCCGAGTACGCGTGGTCGATCTCGGCCGACCCGATGGTGCGCGCCGTACGGAAATCGAAACGCTCCGGATCGTTCGCGTCGACCGGCACGAGGTCGGTGGGGATGAGGCGGTCGGGCGTGGCCTCCAGCACTTGGGCTGCCGGAAGCTCGAGCGTCCACTCGTCGACGCGACCTTCGCCCGCCACGAGGTACGGGTGCGGAGCGGTGCCCCACGGTGCCGGTTCGGCGCTGTCGTTGCGCGCGGTGACCGACTGGGTGAGCCCATCCGGTCCGAGCTCGAAGCGCGCGGTCACGAAGATGCGCCACGGGTAGGCCGTCTGGGGCTGGATGACCGCGGCGAGGGTCACGTGGTCGGAGCCCTTGTCGATCGCCTCGAAGTCGAGCCAGGTGGCAAGCCCGTGGAGGGCGTGCGAGCGGGCCGGCTCGGTCAGTGCCAGCTGGAATTCTCGCCCTCCGAAGGAGTACTTGCCGTCGACGACGCGGTTCGGCCAGGGCGCGAGGGTCGCGCCGCGGTGCGCGGGGCGCACCTCATCGGCTTCGAAGGGGACGACGAGGTCGCGTCCGCGATACGTCAGCGAGCGCAGCGTCGCACCGACGCTCGCGATCACGGCCTCGTAGTCGCCGGCCCGGAGGGCGTGCTGAGTGCCGGATGCGGGGGTTACAGCCATGTTCGATCCTCTGAGTGGGTTTCGGGAAGTTCGCCGCAGGCCAGGCTACCGGGATCGCTCTCACGGTGCCGGTGCGGCCCGTCCGTGAGGCGCTCGGGCCCAGGGCCCGCGCGCCGTGAGGCGGCAGGCCTAGAGGCCCTGTGCCAGGCGGTAGTAGGCCTGGTTCCAGCGCAGCTCGCGCTGGAAGCCGCGGACCGTGGTGTCTTCGTCGATGACGACGAGCTCGGTCTTCGCGATCTCGGCGAAGTCGCGGAACACGTCGATGCCGACAGCGGTGGTCATGACCGTGTGGTGGGCGGCGCCCGCAGCAAGCCAGCACGCGGCGCTGGTCGCGAAGTCGGGCGCGGGCTCCCATACGGCACGGCCCACCGGAAGCTTCGGCAGGTCGGGCGCGTCGACGTTCTCGACGACGTTGGCGACCAGGCGGAACCGGTCGCGCATGTCGCTCATCGCCACCACGAGGGCAGGTCCCGGGTCGGCTGTGAAGACCAGGCGCACCGGGTCGTCCTTGCCGCCGATGCCCAGCGCGTGCACCTCCAGCCGTGGCTTCGCCGTGGTCAGCGACGGCGACACTTCGAGCATGTGGGCGCCGAGGATGCGCTCCGAGCCGGGCACGAGGTCGTACGTGTAATCCTCCATGAGACTCGCGCCGCCCGGCAGGCCCGCGCCCATGACGTTGGCGACCCGGACGAGGATCGCGGTCTTCCAGTCCCCCTCCGCACCGAAGCCGTAGCCGTCGGCCATGAGCCGCTGCACCGCGAGCCCGGGCAGCTGCTTCAGCGCGCCCAGGTCCTCGAACGAGGTGGTGAAAGCGCCGAAGCCGCCCTCCTCGAGGAATGATCGCAGGCCGAGCTCGATCGCCGCACCGTCGCGCAGGGACTGGTGCCGCTCGCCGCCGGGCAGGAGCTCGGGCACGACGTCGTACGACTCGAGGTACACCGCGACCAGGGCGTCGATCTCAGCGTCGGACGCGGCATCCACCGCCTCCACCAGCTCGTTCACGCCCCACGTGTTCACCTGCACGCCGAACCGCAGTTCGGCCTCGGTCTTGTCACCCTCGGTCACCGCGACGTAGCGCATGTTGTCACCGAAGCGCGCGAGCTTGAGCGTGCGCGCGGCCGTCCACCCGGCGGCCGCGCGCTGCCAGTCCTCGACCTGCTGTCGTACCGACGGGTTCGACACGTGGCCGACGACGGTCTTGCGCGCGACGCCGAGGCGCGTCTGGATGTAGCCGAACTCGCGGTCGCCGTGCGCGGCCTGGTTGAGGTTCATGAAGTCGAAGTCGATGTCGGCCCAGGGCAGCTCGACGTTGGCCTGCGTGTGCAGGTGCAGGAGCGGCTTCTGCAGCGCGTCCAGGCCCGCGATCCACATCTTGGCCGGGCTGAAGGTGTGCATCCAGGCGATGACGCCGATCACGTCGTCGCGCGCGTTGACCTCGAGCGCCAGCTTGCGGATGGAGTCGGAGTCCTTGAGCACCGGCTTCCATACGACGTTGACCGGCAGGCTCTCGAGGCCGGCGACGACCTGCTGAGACTGCTCGGCGACCTGGCGGAGGGTCTCTTCCCCATAGAGGTTCTGGCTGCCGGTGACGAACCAGACCTCATACGAGTCGAGCGAGGTGGAAAGGGGCGTGCGGGTCATCGGAGTTCCTTCAGGTCAGTGGGTCCGCGGCATCCATGTCCCACTTTCGTTCGGCAGAGAGGCCTCTACCGGCAGAAAGTGGGACATGAGCGCGGGAAATCGGGACACGGTCGGTCAGAGGGCGGCCACGGCGGCGGCTTCGATGGCGAGACCGGCGCGGTAGCGGTCGAGGTACGAGGCGAAGCCGGCGACGTCGGCCGGATCGGGATCGACCGTGTCGATCGGCGCGTGCGCGAAGACGCGGTCGTCGAGGTAGGACGAGAGCGTGATTCCGGATGCCTGGTTCGCGGCTTCGGCGAAGGCTGCGAGCACCGCGATGCCCCAGGCCCCGCCCTCGGCGGCGGTGTCGCCGACCGACACGGGCGCGACGAGCGCACCCGCGAGGAAGCGCTGAGCGACGCCGGCGGTGCGGAACATGCCGCCGTGGGCGAACATGCGGTCAAGGCCGACCCCTTCGTCTTCGAGCACGCGCATGCCGAGCGCGAGGGTGCCGAAGACGCCGTACAGCTGTGCGCGCATGGCATTGGCGAGTGTGAAACGGCTGTCAGGGGTTCGCACGAACAGCGGGCGACCCTCGGTCAGCCCGGCGATGGGCTCGCCCGCGAGGTGGTTGTAGGCCAGCAGGCCGCCGGCATCGGCGTCGCCGGCCAGCGCCTCGCGGAACAACGTCTCGTACACGGCGTCGTCGTCGAGGGGTGTGCCTGCCGCCGCGGCGAATCGCGAGAACATGCCGGCCCACGCCGCGAGTTCGCTCGCACCGTTGTTGCAGTGCACCATCGCGACGGGATCCCCCGCGGGGGTCGTGACCAGGTCGAGTTCGTGGTGCACCTCCTTGAGAGGCCCTTCGAGCACGACCATCGCGAAGATGCTCGTGCCGGCGCTCACGTTCCCGGTTCGCGGGGCCACGGCATTGGTCGCGACCATGCCCGTCCCGGCATCCCCTTCCGGAGGACACAACGGGATGCCGGGGCGCAGTGCTCCGGTCGGGTCGAGCAGAGCAGCGCCCTCGACCGTCAGCTCGCCGGCCGGCTCACCCGCGGCGAGCACCTCGGGAAGCAGGCCGGTGACACTCGAGCCGTGCAGGCGCCCAGCGGCGAGCCGGTCGTAGCGTGCGATGAGATCCGCGTCGTAGCCGCCGGTCGCCGAATCGATCGGGAACATGCCCGACGCGTCGCCGACGCCGAGCACGCGCCGACCCGTGAGCCCGAAGTGCACGTAGCCGGCGAGAGTGGTGAAGAAGCGAACCTCCGGCACATGGGGTTCCTGGTCGAGCACGGCCTGGTGCAGGTGCGCGATCGACCACCGCAGCGGGATGTTGACGCCGAACGCCTCGGTGAGCTCGGCGGCCGCGAGCCCGGTCGTGGTGTTGCGCCACGTGCGGAACGGGACGAGGAGGTCATCGGCTTCGTCGAAGGCGAGGTAGCCGTGCATCATCGCCGAGACGCCGATCGCGCCGTACGTCTCGGGCCGCACGCCGTGGCGTGCCTCGGCGTCGGCGAGCAGTCCGGCATATGCAGCCTGGAGACCCGACCACACGTCCTCGAGCGCGTACGTCCACATACGGTCCTCGAAGACGTTCTCCCACGCGTACGACCCCACCGCCAGCACCTGGGTGGGGTCGTCGGCCGAGATCAGGCACGCCTTGATGCGCGTCGACCCGAGCTCGATCCCGAGCGCGGTGCGGCCGTCTCGGATCGCCTGGGCGGCGGCATCCTGAGCCATTGCGCTCATCGCCGCTCGTCTCCGCTCTGTCCGTAGACGTTCTGGTACCGGTCGAAGAGCCGGTCGACCGCCTCCTGTGGGATGGGGATCAGCGGGCCGGCCTCGCGTGCGTAGTGCACCGTGCGCGCGACGTCCTCGACCATGACGGCGGCCTTCACCGCATCCTTCGCCGAGACCCCGATCGTGAACGGGCCGTGATTCTGCATCAGCACCGCGCGCGACCGGTGGCCGCGGAGGGTCTCGACGATGCCGCGTCCGATCGAGTCGTCGCCGATGATCGCGAAAGGCCCGACGGGGATCGGGCCGCCGAACTCGTCGGCCATGGCCGTGATCACGCACGGGATCTCTTCGCCGCGTGCGGCCCACGCCACCGCGAACGTCGAGTGGGTGTGCACGACGCCGCCGATGTCGGGCATGTGCCGGTAGACGTACGCGTGGGCGGCGGTGTCGCTCGACGGGCTGCGCTCACTGCCCGGCGTACCGGGGATCGCATTGCCGTCCAGGTCGCACAGGATCATGTTCTCGGGCGCCAGATCGTCGTAGCTGACGCCGCTCGGCTTGATGACGAACAGGTCGGCGCCGGGCACTCGCCCCGAGACGTTGCCGCCGGTCCACACCACGAGGCCGTAGCGCACGAGCTCGCCGTGCAGCTGTGCGACCTCGGCGCGTGTGGCGGCGATGGATGCCTCGACCTCGGGTTCGAAGGTCGGGGTCGCCGATTCCTGGCTGGTCACGAAGGTCCTCCATCGGTTTCGCGGGCTTGCGGTCGGCATCTCGACGCGCGATCGTAACAATGTTACCGGTAACAGAGCCGACTCGCCATCCGTCTCAGCTTTCTTCGTGGCCCACGGCTCCCGGCGATCGAATGACCAACCCGTCCAGGAGCACGTCCATCATCGGGTTGACGGGCTGACCCGGCTGCGCGGGATGACCATCGGCGAGTCGGCTGAGCGCGTTGATGAGGTCCTCGGCGCGGACATCACGGCGAATGGTTCCCTGGGCCGCGCCGGCGTCCAGGATCCTCTGAACTCGTGGTGCGAGCGCCCCCAGGAATTGCGCCGGAAGAGGCTGGTATGCGGGGTCGCCGGAGTGGAGGGCGCTCGCGAATCCGCGCTTGGTCGCGATGAAGCGGGCCAGACTCTGCGCCCACAGCCGGAGCGCCTCCGCGGGCGGATGCTCCGCTGACAGCCGGTCCGCCTCCGCGGCCGTCGCATCGAGCTCACGACGGAAGACGGCGATGATCAAGTCGGAGCGCTGGGGATAGTTGCGGTAGATCGTTCCGACGCCGACCCCCGCCCGGGCCGCGATGTCGCGCATCGACGCGTCGACCCCTGACTCTGCGAACGCCGCCTTCGCCGCCTCGAGCACTGTCTCGGCGTTGCGCACGGCGTCCGCGCGTTTGCGTCGGCCGACGTCCTCCGGGACGTTCTGAGCATCCATTCTCATCTCCAGCGTGACAATCGGAACGGCGTTCCGTATAGTTGCGGACGGCTGTTCCGTTTACGACCAACATACGCACTCGACCACAGCAACACCTCTGGAGGAATCATGCACTACCGCCCGCTCGGCCGCTCCGGCATCCGCGTATCGCCCTTCGCGCTCGGTGCGATGATGTTCAGCTCGTTCGGCAATGGTGACCAGCAGGAGGTGAACCGGATGGTCTCACGTTCCCTGGATGCCGGCGTCAACCTCATCGACACCGCCGACGCCTATGGCGATTCGGAGGAGATGCTGGGCCGTGCGCTGAAGGGACGACGCGACGAGATCGTGCTGGCCTCGAAGTTCGCGCGGCCGATCGGCGACGATGTCAACCATCAGGGGGGCTCCCGTCGTTGGATCGTCACCGCGGTCGAGAACTCACTGCGGCGGCTGCAGACCGACCACCTCGACCTCTACCAGATGCATCGCCCCGACCCCGAGACCGACATCGAAGACACCCTGTCGGCGCTCACAGACCTCGTGCACAGCGGCAAGGTGCGCGCGATCGGCTCGTCCGACATGCCCGCCTCCGAGATCGTCGAGGCACAATGGGTCGCCGAACGTCGCGGCCTGGAACGCTTCCGCACCGAGCAGCCGCACTACTCGCTGCTCGACCGCACGATCGAGCGCGAGGTTCTGCCCGTCGCCCAGCGGTACGGCATGGGCACGGTGATCTGGAGCCCGCTCGCGAGCGGCATGCTCACCGGTCGCATGCGCCGCGGGAAGCCATCGGACCTGCGTCGTAGCGGGATGTTCGCGGCCCTGCGGGACGAGCGGCGCATCGACGCCGTCGAAGAGTTCATCCCCCTCGCCGAGGAGGCGGGGATGTCGCTCACTCACATGGCGCTTGCCTTCGTGATCGCCCACCCGGGCGTGACGGCGGCACTCATCGGCCCGCGCACGATCGAGCAGCTGAACGACCTGCTCGCGGCCGCCGAGATCCGCCTTTCTGACGACGTGCTCGATCGGATCGACGCGATCGTGCCGCCCGGGACCGGCGTGGGCCGGATGGACCAGGAGTACAACACCCCGCCCATCGTCTCGGCACCGTTGCGCCGTCGGGCCGCCCACGAGCGATCGGCGGCCTGAACCCGGGACGTCAGATGCCCCGCGGCGGGGCCGTCGAGGCGCGAGCTACAAGGACAGGCGGAGCTGGATCGACACTGTCCCCACCAAGCACCGCAGCGACGGCGCGTCGCGCCTCACCGGCCAGATCGAGACCGACGGTCGTGAGCGCCGGGTGGTAGAAAGCGGCATCAGGGTTGTCGTCGAAGCCGGCGATGCTCACGTCTCCAGGCACGTCGAGACCGGCCGCCCGCAACCCCGCGATCAGTCCCAGAGCCATCTGATCGTTCGCTGCGGCGATGGCCGTCGGGCCGTCGACTGATCGCACGGCCGCGGCGACTTCGGCGGCCAGATCAGCGCCTGAGGCGGCCGTCCAGTCACCACTCCACCGCACGCCCGGTTCAAGACCCGCGGCCGCCAGGGCGCGTGCCCCACCCGCGTCGCGCCAACGCGCCTCGAGCCAGTCGCCCGGCCCCACGACACGCGCGATCCGGCGGTGACCGAGCGAGACCAAATGGTCGACCGCCAGCGAAGCACCCTCCTCCTGCCGAGTCGCACCGGTATCAGCGTGCAGCGCCGTGATCACCACACCCAATCGCGCGTCCAGCAGCGCAGCGAGCGTGGTGGCGTGGGGCGCCAGCACGATGAGGCCGTCGACCCCCTGCCCGAGCAGCCGGTCGGCGGCTTCGCGGACGGATGCCTCGGATGAGGCATCCGCGTACGCCGTCGCAATCCACCGCCCGGCCTCGCGTGCGGAGGTCTCGAGCGCCGCGATGCCGACCGATGGGCCGTAGAGCGTGGCGTCCGAGGCGATGACGCCCAGCGTGCGGCTCGTGCGCGTGCCGAGAGTGCGTGCGGCATTGTTCACCCGGTACCCGAGGTCGGCCATCGCGTCGAGCACGCGGTTGCGCGTCTCGGGGCGGATGTGGGGATGGTCGTTGATGACACGCGACACAGTCTGCGTCGAGACGCCGGCTCGCGCCGCGACCTCACGCATCCCGGCGCGCGGTCGTGGCATGGCAGGCTCGGGCATGACGTTCAGGCTAGCCCCGGGCGAACCCCGACGGAGTGACGGGGCCGTCTCGGGGCCACCGGGCACCGGCATCCGCCTGTCATCCCTTCACGCCGCCGGTGCCCAGGCCTGACTGCCAGTACCGCTGCAGGAACAGGAACGCGATGACGAGCGGCAGGATCGACACGAACGCCCCCGTGATGACTGTCGAGAACACCGCCTGCGAACCTCCGCCCGCCGACGCCGCGGCCTGCAGCTGGGCCAGGCCAACCGTGATCGGGTAGAGCTCGGACGTGTTGAGCATGATGAGGGGAAGGAAGTAGTTGTTCCAGGTGCCCACGAGGGCGAAGAGGAACACCGTGACCAGGCCGGGCCCGAGCAGGCGGAGGCCCACCTGCCAGAAGATCCGGAACTCCCCCGCACCGTCGACGCGTGCCGCCTCGATGAGGCTGTCGGGAATGGCATCCGCCGCATAGACCCGCATGAGGTAGACCCCGAACGGGCTGACGAGCGAGGGGATGATGATCGCCCACGGGGTGTCGGTGAGACCGGCGCGTGCGAACAGCAGGTAGGTCGGCAGCGCGAGCGCCGTCAGCGGGATCATGATCGCCCCGAGCGTCACGCTGAACAGACCTTTGCGCCCTGGGAAGTCGTATTTCGCGAAGGCGTAGCCGGCCATCGCCGACAGGAGTGTGGCGCCGATCGCGGCCGAGACGGCGTAGACGATCGTGTTCAGCATCCATCGTGCGAAGAGGCCCCCGCGCACCGTGAAGAGCTCGACGAGGTTGTCCCACAGCGAGAACTCACCGCCGAACCACAGCCCGAACGTCGAGAACAGTGCCGAGGTGTCTTTCGTGGATGCGACCAGCAGCCACCACAACGGCAGGACGAAGTACGCGACGCAGATCCACAGGAGCACGGTGAGCAGGATGCTGCGGCGCTTCTGGGGAACGTAGCGGCGCGGTGCGCGGCGTCTGGCCGGGGCAGGACGGCCGGTCACGATGGTGCGGGTTTCGAGGTTCGTCATGACAGCCCCTTCCGTTCGCGACGCTCACGTCGCTGCTCACCCAGCTGCACCACGTACGAGACGATCGCGATGACGAGGCCCAGCAGGAACGCGATCGCGGCGGCGTAGTTCAGTTCTCGGTTGATGAAGGCGAGGTTGTAGGCGTAGTAGTTCGGCGTGAACGAGTTGGTGATCGCGTCGGGGGCGATCGCGTTGAGCAGGCTCGGCTCGTTGAACAGCTGGAACGATCCGATGATCGAGAAGATGATCGTCAGCATGATGGCGGGGCGGATCGCGGGGATCTTGATGCTCCATGCCACCCGGAACTGCCCGGCTCCGTCGATCTCGGCCGCTTCGTAGAGGTCTGCGGGGATCGCACGCAGCGCCGCGTACATGATGATCATGTTGTAGCCGATGAACTCCCACGTGACGATGTTCATCATCGAGCCGAGGATGTTGCCGGGCGACAGGAAGTCGGGTGTGCCCCAACCGAGTCCCCGCGCGACCTGCGCGAGCGGTCCGAAGTCCGGCCCGTACAGGTAGCCCCACATCAACGTGGCGATGACGGCCGGCACGGCATAGGGCATGAAGATCAGCAGCCGGATGCCACGGGAGCCGCGCGCGCGTCCGCTGTCGAGCGCGAGCGCGAAGAACAGCGCGAGGCCGAGCATGATCGGCACCTGCACCACGAGGAAGAGGGCCACGCGCCCGAGCCCCGCCCAGAAGTCGGGATCGCCGAAAGCACGGAAGTAGTTGGCGAGCCCTGCGAACTGCTCTCCGCCGATGAGCCTGCTCTCGAAGAGGCTCAAATAGCCGGCGTAGACCAGTGGCACGACGAGCATCGCGATGAAGACGACGAAGAACGGGAGGATGAACAGATACGCGGCGCGATGCTGGCGACGCGTCGTCGAACTCGGCTTGCGGCCGGACGGCGTCCGCGTGAGGCGGGCCGTCGACGCCGCAGGACCGTCGAGCGTCGGGGAGTGCGACATTGCTGCTCCTTCTTGGTGTTGGTGCTCGAGTAGCGGGCGGGCGATGGGGTCCAACCGAGGCCGGGTGGACCCCATCGCCTCCTCACTCCGAGGCGTCCGATTGACGAGGGCCGCGTGGATGCCGAGGGCCGGTGCTCACTCGACCGTGAAGCCCTGCGACTCCGCGTACGACACGAGCTGCTCCTGCCACGTGTCCAGGGCGTCCGAGATGTCGCCCTTGTCGGCGATCACGGTGCCCATCGTCTCCTCGTAGCTGGAGTACACGTAGTCCATGAAGGGCAGCCACTCGAAGTCGGTGTCGACCGTCTCGGAGATCTCGGCGAACAGCTGGTTGACCTGCTGGCCGCCGTAGAACTCCGACTCTTGGTCGGTGAAGGCCGGATCCTCGAGCACCGACACCTGCGGCGGGAACAGGAACTGCTCCGTCGCGAGCTTCAGCGCGGACTCCTCGTCGTGATTGATGAACTCCGCGAGCATGTACGCGGCGATCGGGTTCTCGCTCGTGGCGAGCACGGCGTCCGACGAGCCGCCCCAGTTGCCCGACACGTTCTCACCGGCGTTCCACTGCGGAAGGGGCGCCGCGCGCCACAGACCCGACGTGCCCTCGGCCGTGCCCTGCAGGAAGATCGGTCCCCATGCGGCGGTCAGCCACCCGGCGTACTTGCCGTTGGCGAGGCCCTGATACCACTCGTCGTTGAAGTCGACATCGGTGGAGATGAGATCCCTCTGGATGAGGTCGGTCCAGTAGTCCGCGACGACCTTCGCCTCTGCGCTGTTGACATCGATCGAGACCGTCTCCGCGCCGTCGTAGCCGAAGGGCTTGACTCCGGCCTGCCAGAAGAAGCCGATCATCTGACCGGCCTGCGTCGCGCCGACATTGGAGATGTAGGAGCCCGTGGCGTCCTTGACGGCCTGAGCGGCTGTCGCGTAGTCGTCCCACGTCGCGGGCGGCTCGTTGATCCCGGCCGCGGCCAGGATGTCCTCGCGATAGAGGTTCCCCATCGGGCCGACGTCCTGCGGGATCGCCCACACCTCTTCGCCGGGCGCCACCTGGTTCCACGCCCACTCGACGAAGTCGCCGGAGATCTCGTCCGCGCCGTAGGGGCTCAAGTCCAGGAGCGATTCGCTCAGCACGAACGAGGGGATGTACTGGTACTCGATCTGTGCGACGTCGGGAGCGCCCTCCCCCGCCTCCAGCGCGCTGCGCAGCTTCTGATAGTGCGCGAGTCCCTGGCCGACGTTCTCGACCTTGACGTCGATCGCCGGGTAGGCCTCCTCGAAGAGCGCGACCTCCTGCTCGATGTCGGGCACCCACGTCCAGAACGTCAGCTCTGTCGGCGTCTCCATCGCGGCGTCGATGTCGTCCTGTGTGACTTCTTCCGTCGCAGCGCCGCCGTTCGAGCCCGGACTGCAGCCCGTGATCACCAGCCCCAGCGCAACGGTTCCGCCGAGCAGCGACGCTGCTGTTCTCCGCGACTTTCTCATCTTGTCCTCCTGTGATTGGTCGGATCGCATGATCCCTTGGCGCTCACTGCCCGAAGAGTGTCCTCGTGGACCAGGCCGGCAATGAGACATCGGTGCCGGCCGGGAGGCTCTCCCCGGTCACGGCGTCGGTGACGGGCGCAGCGAGCGTCAGCGTGCGCGGCTCCCACCCCCAGTTGAAGACGAACCAGGCCCGCGTGCCGCCCGGCAGGGAGCCCGACGAGACCGTGACGGGCAGGGCCCGGCCGGGTGCGAGCTGGTCGGCGATCGGTTTTGCGACGACATGGCGCATGATCGCCGTCGCGAAGCCGGGCGAGGGCACTGTGCCGACGACCGTGATGCGGCCGGCGCCGTGCCCGTTGCTCGTCACTGCCGGGAAGTCCCGGAAGCGAGGGTGATCGTAGCGGCCGAGCACCTCGGCGCCGTCGGCGATGAGGCCGTCCGCCCACAGCCGCGCCGTGACGGGAGACGTGGTCGCCTCGCCCCCCGCACCGTTCCCGGCGAGCGCGAGGTCGCCCTCCGGCTCCACCGGCAGATCCTCGCGCAGGTTCGAGAACTCCTCGTACCGCACCCCCGCCGCCTGCGCGAGCCGCGCGGGGGCCACCTCGACGCGGGCACGCGCCTCTTCATCGCCGTATCCGGTGCGGATGCCGACGATGAGGTGGCCGCCGGCGGCGGCGTAGTCGCGGAGCAGGTCCAGCTGCGCATCGGATGCCGCATAGAGGGCGGGGGCGACCAGGACCGGGAACCGCGCGGCCAGCGCTGCCGCGCCGAGCTCGATCGCCTGGGCGGCATGCAGGACCCGCGCCTGCGCCCCGGCGTCGATGACGCCCCGGTGGAACGCGTCGAAGATCCGCGTGTAAGCGTCGCGGTCGGGGGATCCGTCGGACGTGGCGAGCGGGGGCGAGAACTCCAGCGCGTAGCGGCTGTCGTTCGACCACAGCAGGGCCACGTCGGCGTCGGGCTCGTAGCCGTCGAGGGCGTCGCCGATGCGGTTCAGCACACCGCCGAGAGACGCGACTTCGTCGTAGACACGGCCGGGGCGCAGGCTGTGCGGCAGCACTCCTCCCCAGTAGGTCTCGGTGCCGTAGGGCAAGGTGTGCCAGTGCCAGTACTCGATCATCGCGGCACCGCGCGAGATCAGCGCGAGGGCTGATTGCGCCAACTGGCCCGGGTAGGGCGGAAGGTTGAACTCGGGGCCGCCGATGGACTGCGCGTCCGTCTCGGTCACCAGGAACCGTGACTGCTTGGACGAGTACAGCCGGTCGGCCTGCCGGAACAGCCCCGCAACGCCGGATGTCGTCCACGGCGAGGCCGGAGGCAGCTCGAGGGACGCGTCCAGGTGGTCCTGCATCGCGTAGTACGGGTTTCCGGCGGTGACATCGAGCGCGCGCACGACGTGCTCGTCGTCGACGGCGGGCCGCGGGTAGGCGATGCAGGTGGTCACGAACTGACCCGGTCGCGCGTACTCGCGCACGATGTCGGCCTGCCACGCGATGAACTCGGTGGTGAGATCCGACTGATAGCGGCGCCAGGCGAGGTCGTACTGGGGCAGGCTGTTGCCGTCCGGCGTCCACAGATCCGACCAGTCCGAGAGCCGGTGTGACCAGTACGTGAGACCCCACTCGCGGTTGAGGGTCTCCACATCGCCGTACTTCGCCTGCAGCCGGCGAACGAACCGCCGGAACGTGCTCCGGTTGTGGAACAGCAACATGCCCGGCTCATTGTCGACCTGGTAGCCGATCACGGCGGGGTGACCGGCATAGCGCTCGATCACGGCCCGAATGACGCGCTCGGCGTGGAAGCGGAAGGCGGGGTGCGAGTAGTCGACTTCCTGCCGGGCGCCCCACGGAACGGGCTCGCCGGTGCGGCGCTCAGCTGCGATCTCGGGATAGGCCGTCTGCAGCCACGGCGGCACGGCGTACGTGGGGGTACCGAGGATCACCGCGATCCCGCGCTCGTGTGCGGCGTCGAGCACGGGCTGCAACCAGTCGAGGTCGAATTCACCGTCGCGCGGCTCCCATGTGGACCACACCGATTCCCCGACCCGGATCACGGTGAACCCGGCCTTCTTCATGAGATCGAGGTCGGTGAGGGTCCGATCCTCCTGGTGGTACTCGGCGTAATACGCGGCGCCGAAGAGGATGCCGCTCAGGGGCTGCGGCGGACGGGATTCCATGAAGACGTACTCCGTTGCAGGTCGTTCGAGAGGTGAGGGCTCCGGCCGATGTTTTCGATAACTCGACCGTCGCGGACCACTATGTTGCCGATAACATCGCCTTGTCAAGGGGTAGGATCGCCACGCGCACCAACGGCTCACGGCCGGTGCGGGGCCGACGTGGGGACGGCCGGAGAAGGAGCCGGCATGGAGCTCGAGGAAGCCCGCGGGCAGAGCAGTCGCTCCCCCGCGTGGGCGGACGGTGAGCCGGTGACAGCTGCGCCGTCTCGAGAGGGCCGGCCGGCGACGATCTACGACGTGGCTGCGGCCGCCGGCGTGTCGCATCAGACCGTCAGCCGATTCCTCCGGGGCTTCGAGGGCATCCGGCCGGAGACGAGAGCCCGGGTCACTGCGGCGCTCGATGCCCTCGGGTACCGGCCCAACATGACGGCGCGAAGCCTCAAATCGGGCCGATCCCACCGCATCGGGGCACTGACGCACGAATCCTCACAGGTGGGGCCGACCCGCATCGCCGAGGCGGCGAGTGCCGCAGCCCGCGAGGCCGGCTACATCCTGGATCTGATCTCGCTCGACATGCGAAGCTCGCACGCGATCGACGACGCGCTCGACCAGCTCACACAGCATTCCCTCGCAGGCATCCTCGCGTTGGCCTCGACGGACGAGATGGTCAGAGCCGTCGCCGATGCCGACTTCCGCGTTCCGATCTTCCTCGAGACCGAGGTCGATGAGCCCACGAGCTTCTCCGAGACCGGCGTCACCGAGCTCGTCGAGCACCTCGCCGGTCTCGGGCACCGCCGGTTCCTCCATATCGCCGGCCCGCCCAATTGGTCCTCGGCGCGCGGTCGCCAGCGCGCCTATGAAGCGGCGATCGCGCGACTCGGGCTCACGTCGACTGCTCTCCTCCACGGCGATTGGACCGCCGCCTCCGGGTATCAGGCCCTCGCATCGCGCCGCGATGTCATGGCGGCGACGGCGGTCATCGCCGCGAACGATCAGATGGCTCTCGGCGCGATGCTGGCTCTGAAAGAGAGTGGGCGTCGGATCCCAGAGGACGTCAGTGTGGTCGGGCTCGACGACATCCCTGAGGCGGCCTACTTCGACCCGCCGCTCACCACGCTGCGCAACGACTTCGACCGGACCGGGCGCGAGGCTGTCCTCGCGCTCATCGCGCGCATCGAGGGCCGACCCGTCCCGGCGCGCTCCGCACAACCCCCGCTGCTCGTCACGCGGCGATCGTCCGGTCCGGCGCCTTCCTGAGCTGCTGCGTCGACCCCGAGCAGTCATCACGTGGCACGCTGTTAAGCATGCGCATCGCACTCACCGGCTCGTCCGGAAAGCTCGGCACTGTCGTCGCCCGCGAACTGCGCGCGGCCGGCCACGACGTCATCGGCATCGACGTCGTCGGCACGCGCGGACCGGACTTCGTGCAGGTCGACCTCACCGATTACGGCCAGGTCGTCGACGCCCTCACCGCGGTGAACGACCGCCATGACGGCTTCGACGCAGTCGTGCATCTCGGCGCGATCCCGGCACCGGGCATCAGAAGCGACGTGGCCACGTTCCACAACAACATGACGGCCACGTTCAACGTCTTCTGGGCGGCCGTGAGACTCGGCATCCGTCGCCTCGTCTACGCCTCGAGCGAGACGGTGCTGGGCCTGCCGTTCGACGTGCCGCCGCCTTACATCCCGGTCGACGAGGAGTACCCGCCCCGCCCCGAGTCGGTGTACTCGCTGGTCAAGACGCTCGAGGAGCGGATGGCTGTCGAGCTCGTGCGGTGGCATCCCGACCTGTCGATCACCGGCCTGCGGTTCTCGAACGTCATGGTGCCCGAGGATTACGCCGAGTTCCCGTCGTTCGACGCCGACCCGAGACGGCGGAAGTGGAATCTGTGGGGCTACATCGACGCCCGTGACGGCGCGCAGGCCGTGCAGCGCGCGCTGGAGGTCGCCATCCCCGGCTTCGAGACATACATCATCGCGGCCGCCGACACGGTGATGTCGCAATCCAACGCCGAGCTCGTCGCCGAAGTGTTCCCGCACGCCCCGGTGATCCGCGACCTCGGCGAGCACGACACGCTCCTGTCGATCGACAAGGCCCGCCGGCTGCTCGGTTTCGACCCGCAGCACTCCTGGCGGGACCACGTCGCGGGGTCATGAGCGAGGACCCGCGTCTGGCGGCGGCCCGGTACCGGGTCGACAGGCTCTCGCGTGACGAAACACCTGCCCCGGAGGACGGCGGCGCACCCGACGCTCCGAGCGGTGACACCGCTGAGGCGCAGGCTGCGGGCGCTCGCGAGCCCAATGCGCTGGATCGCGCCGCGTATGTCGAGGTCGTCATCGAGCAGGCGATCCGCCGTGGCGAGTTCGACGACCTTCCCGGCGCGGGCAAACCTATCCCCGATCTCGGCCGGCAGCACGATCCCGATTGGTGGATCCGCCGCAAGATCGAGACGGAGCGGCTCACCGGACTCGGCCCGCCGGCGCTCACCCTCCGCGTCGAAGAGCGCGAGTTGTCGGGCAAACTCGACGAGCTCGCTCGCGAAGACGACGTGCGCGAGGCGGTCGAGGACTTCAACCGACGTGTCATCGAGGCGCGGCGTCAACTGCTCGGTGGGCCCCCGGTGGTGACACCGACACGCGACGTCGAGGCCGAGGTGTCGGCGTGGCGTGCGCGGCGCGCGACCCGTGTGGCCCTCCTCCACGCGGAAGCAGCGGATGCCGCTGCCCGGCGGGGCAGCGGCATCCGATCGCTCTTCCGCCGCCGTCGGCGGTAGGCCTCAGGGGTTCGGGTTCGTCGCCTTGCCGTCGAGCCACAGCGTGTTCGACGGGTCGGAGTGCGCGGTGCCCGACTCGACGTGCTTGCCACTGATCTGCGGCCCCTTGGTGATCACGTGGACCATGGCCATCGCGTGGCCACGCCCCAGGCCGTAGTCCTCGGCCAGCCACTGCACGATGGGCGTGGCCTTGGTCGTGGCGTCGAACCCCTTCTCGTGCGCGAGTGCAACGAGCTGCCGCGGGGTGAGGCCGGTCTTCGTCTCGATGTTGTCGAGGTATGCCTGAAAGGACATGTATCTGCTCCGGTCAGTCGCTGGTGGGGATGTCGAGGGTGCCCGGCTCATCCTGCCACTCCTGGATGATGCGGTCGGACGCGTGGACGCACAGCACCCGCAGGCGCCCGGTGCCGCTGTTCTTGAAGCCGTGCCATGCCCCGGCGGGGGCGGTGGCGGTGTCGCCGGCCACCGCGCGGAAGCTGCGATCGCCGATGGTGAGGCGCGCCTCGCCCTCGATCAGCACCCACGTCTCGGGATAGGGGTGGCGGTGGATGTCCGGGCCTTGACCCGGTTCGTTGTCGACGAAGAAGTACGACACGCCGGCGCCGTGCTCGGCGCCGATGAAGCGTCGAGTGCGGCCGCTGCCGATGCCCAGGTCGGCGGCCGGGACGATCGCGGGGATGTCGGTGGCGGTGCGGGTGAGGACGTCGAGGTCCATGGCTCCTCCTTGGCGGAATCCGGTGACGTGTGTTCAGCCTGTCGCGCCGGCATCCGTCGCCCTATCCTTTCGACGTGGATCGAAAGTACGTCGACTTCCGGCTCGCGCCCGATGACCTCACCGCCATCCGTTTCGGCATCTCGCCGGGCCATGAGCTGTGCCACGCTGTGCGGGCCCTGCACCGGCCGGACCACCATCCGCTGCAGTGGGGGTGGATGCGGTCGACCCGAGGCGCGATCCCGCGCGACGACTTCGAGGTGCTCGCACTGCTCATTCGCGACGACGGATACTTCCCCGACTTCCTGACCTCCACCCCCACGTGGGATCTCACCCCCGAAGCCGAGGCCGAGCGCCTGCGAGACATCGACGACGAACGCTTCGAGGTGGACATGACGAAGGTGCTGGTGCGGTCACGGGGCGCGGCGCAGGGCGCCGTGCAGCGCATGCTCGACCACCCGGTCCGCGCCCGCGCCATGATCGCGGAGGCGTGGCTCTCGGTGTGGAACGCCGGCATCGCCCCGGTGTGGCCCCAGCTGGAGCGGCTGCTGCGCGCCGACATCGCCGTCCGCTCGCGTCGCGTCGCCGAGAGTGGCATCGGCGGCATGATCGCCACGCTCAACGACCGGGTCGAATGGGCCGAGGGGGCGGTGCGGGTGACGATGCGCATCTGGAGCGAGGTCGTGGACTGCCGGGGCAGCGGTCTGGTGCTCGTGCCGTCGGTCATGGGCACGAGCGGATGCAACGTGCTCACCGAGCCGCCCGCACAGCCGACCCTGTTCTACCCCGCGCAGGGCGTCAGTGCCGAGTGGGCGCGCGATCCGACGGGTGTCGCTGATGCCCTGGGCGCACTGCTGGGCCCGGCCCGCGCCCGCATCCTCCTCGACGCTCACGAGCCTCGCACCACCTCGCAGGTCGCGCGCGACACCGCTATCGCCATCTCGACCGCGTCGCATCACCTGACGGTGCTGCGCGACGCCGGACTGGTGGCCAGTTCGCGCGACGGCGCACGCGTGCTGCATCGCCGCACGCCCCTCGGCGAGGCGATGATGGGCGCCACGTTCTAAGGCTCGCCGGTCAGCGGCGCGCGATCGTCGAGCCCCGGATCACGAGGCGCACCGGCAGCTGGTGAGTGCCCTCGCCGATGTCGACACCGTCGATCGCGTCGAACACGCGCTGCGCCGCGTGGCGACCCAGCTGCTGAAGATTGGCGTCGATGCTGGTGAGTTGCGGACGAGAGTTCGTCGACAGCACTTCCCAGTTGTCGTAGCCGATCACGGCGAGGTCGTCGGGCACGCTCCGGCCCAGGTCACGGGCGGTGTCGAGGACGCCGCGGGCGATCTGGTCGGACCCGCAGAAGATCGCGTCGACATCCGGATGCCGCTGCAGCAGCATCGCCGCGGCATCTCTTCCCCAGTGCTCGCTCCATTCCGAGAACATCGGCTCACCCACGAGTTCGAGCCCCGCATCGTCCAGCGCCCTCCGAGCGCCCGCCAGTCGGTCCTGTGCGGCCGCATAGGCCGGATCGCCGGTGATGTGGGCTATGCGGGTGCGACCGCAGGCGATCAGATGCTCGACGGCGATCCGTCCGCCCCCGTCGTTGTCGGGGGTGAACGACAGGTCACGAGGATCGTCCGAGGGGGCGTAGGCGTAGACGACGGGCACCGGCATCTCCTGCCCCAGGGACGGTCGCGGGTCGGTCTGGCGGCCGACGACGATGATGCCGTCGACTCGACGGCTGAGGAGGGCCTTCAGGTGGTGCTGCTCGCGGATCGCGTCGCCGCGGGCATCGCACAGGAACACGTTCACCTGGCCGGCACCGAACGCGTCTTCCGCTCCCATCAGGATCGGCAGCATGAAGCGGCCTTCGAGGTCGCTCGTGAGCAGCCCCACCGTGCCGGTGCGGCCTGCGAGCAGCCCGCGTGCCATGGCGTTGGGTGTGAACGACAGCTCATCGGCGGCCTCGACCACGCGTTGCCGCGTGGCGGGTGCGACGTCGCCGCGACCGTTCAGCGCCTTCGACGCCGTCGCAATCGACACGCCGGCGCGCCGCGCCACATCGCTCAGCGTCGCGCTGCGTACACCACCTTCGCTCGGCACCCCGGTCTCCCCTCGTCACTGAAACGTTATCGAAGCGCCCTCTTGACCGCTGCTGATTTCTCACGATACCTTGCCGAAAGCGGTTTCGAAGTTTTCGGAATCCCACATGGCAGCGGCGCTCGCACCCGCACGCGCACGCTCAATGTCGAGCCAAGGAGACTGCAATGATCCACACCCGACGTCGCGCCGCCGGCTGGCGTGCCGCGACCGCTCTGCTCCTCACCGGCGCCCTGGTCGGCCTCGCCGGCTGCGCGGGCGCAGGCGGAGGCACCACCGCCCCCGAGGACATCCCCGCCGACGGGATCGACGACGGCAGCACGCTCACGCTGTGGACGCGTGCGCCGCTGGAGAAACAGGCCAACCTGCTCGTGGACGCGTACAACGCCACCCACGAGAACCAGGTCGAGCTGACGGTCGTACCCAATGACGATTACGTCGCCAAGGTCGGCGCCGCCGCCGGCTCCGGCGGGCTCCCGGATCTGTTCGCGGCCGACATCGTGTACGTGCCGAACTGGGTGGAGCAGGGCCTGTTCCAGGACCTCAGCGCCCAGATCGACGGTCTCGACTACAAGGACGAGATCAACCAGGGCCATCTGTCCGCCGGCACCGACGCCGAGGGCCGAGAGCACGTCCTGCCCTTCGTGCTCGACCTTTCGATGCTGTTCTGGAACAAGGAGCTCTTCGCCGAGGCGGGTCTGGATCCCGACAAAGCGCCCGCGACGCTCGCGGAGTATGCCGACGCCGCGAAGCAGATCCAGGCGCTCGGCAAGGAGGGCGTGTACGGCACGGCGACGGGCCTGAACTGCGGCGGATGCCTCGTCTTCACGTGGTTCCCGAGCATCTGGGCTTCCGGCGAGGAGGTCCTGAGCGACGACGGGCGCGAGTCGCTGCTGGCGAACGACGCCGCCAAAGAGGTCTACGACACGTGGCGTGATCTGTGGGAGGCGGGGGCGGTGCTGCCCAGCTCACAGGACGAAGCCGGTCCGACGTGGACCGCGGGCTTCACCGAGGGCAACGTCGGCCTCATGTTCTACCCCGCGACGCTGCTGTCGTCCACACCGTTCGACACCGGTGTGGCCGGCATCCCCGGCGTCGACGGCGGCGCCTCGACGTTCGTCGGCGGAGACGGCATCGGGGTTTCGAAGGACTCCGAGCAATCGGCGCAGGCGTGGAACTTCCTCACCTGGATGATGTCGGAAGAGGCTCAGGTCGAGGTCCTCGCGAAGAACAACGACGTCGTCTCCCGCGCGGACTTCGCCGACAACGAGTACGCCGCGGAGGACCCGCGCCTGGTGACGATCAACGAGGTGGCCTCCGAGGGCGACACGCCTGTCGCGCTCAACTTCCAGCAGGCGTTCAACGCTCCTGGGAGCCCGTGGCTGACCCTGGTCCGCAATGCCGTTCTGCAGGGCACCGACACGGTCGACGCCGACAACGAGGCGATCACCGAGATCCTCGCCCAGTGATCCGAGGTGGCGGCCCGGGCGACCGGGCCGCCACCCCCACCCTCCCCCGGAGAACGACATGTCCGCCGACACCCTGACCCCCTCGTCGCGCGCGACGAGCCCTCGCAGCGCACCCGCGACCAGGCGCCGCACCCCTCGCGCGCGCCGCGACGCCCTACGCGGGTGGCTGTACGCCTCGCCGACCGCCCTGTTCGTCATCTTCGTCTTCCTGGTGCCTCTGGTGCTGGTGCTGCAGATGTCAGCGTCGGACTGGCCGCTGCTGGCAGGCAACCAGGGGTGGAACCTTCCCGCCAACTACCTCGACGCCGTCGATCACCGGCTGTTCTGGGACTCGATCTGGTTCACGCTGAAGTACACCGTCATCACGACGGTCCTGCTCATCGGCCTCGGACTCGGGCTCGCGCTGCTGGTGCAGGAGTCGACACGGTGGAAGTCCCTCCTGCGTACGTCGTTCCTGGTGCCGAGCGCGCTCGGCCTGGCCTCGGCATCCCTCCTGTTCTATGTGCTGTACTCCCCGTACGCCGGCCCGTTCGCCGACCTCATGCAGGCGTGGGGGTTCACGTTCCTCGGCACACCTGACGGCGCGCTGTGGTCGACTGTCTTCCTGATCGTGTGGCGGTACGCCGGGTTCTACATGCTGCTCATGCTCGTGGGACTGCAAGCCATCCCCGACGAGGTGTACGAAGCCGCGCGCATCGACGGCGCATCGACCTGGCAGACCTTCCGCACCATCACCGTGCCGCTGCTGCGTCCCACGTTCGCGCTCACGATCGTGCTGTGCGTGACGGGGTCCCTGCTCGCCTTCGAGCAGTTCTACATCCTCACCAAAGGCGGCCCCGACAACAGCACCATGACCATCGTGCAGCTGATCTACAACGTCGCTTTCCAAGGGCAGAACAACCTCGGCATCGCCGCCGCCCTCTCGGTCATCGTGCTGCTCGCGCTCATCGTCATCAACATCTTCCAGCTGCGCGCGTTCCGTCGCGCCGACGACTGAGGGACCTCGACATGACTGTGCAGACCCTCCCCTCCGCGACGCGGCTGATCCGGACGCGCTCGCCCAAGCGGCGCGGTGGACGCTCGGCAGCCCGCCTGGTGTTCGGCATCCCGTATGCGGTGCTGACCACCGCGCTGGCCATCATGTTCCTCTACCCGCTCATCTGGACCGCCGTCTCGTCGGTGGCGCCGCGCGCCGGCACGAGCCAGCCCGTGGGCTGGGGCTTGGGCAACTACGCCGCGCTGGCGGACTACCAGGCCGGCATCTGGGTGTACCTGGGCAACTCGACCTTCGTGGCGCTGCTGACCGTGCTGCTCACGCTGGTCGTGTCGACCCTCGGCGGCTACGCGTTCGCGCGCTTCTCGTTCCCCGGCAAGAACCTGCTGTTCCTCACGGTGCTGGCGATCCTGATGGTGCCGTACGCGACGCTGCTGATCCCGCTCTACGTCATCCTCAGCGCCGTCGGCCTCAGCAACTCGCTCGTCGGGGTCGCCATCGTGCTGACGATGTTCCAGCTGCCGTTCTCGATGTTCATGATGCGGATCTCGTTCGAGTCGGTGCCGCGCGAGCTCGACGAAGCGGCCATGGTGGACGGTGCGACGACGTTCGGAGCGCTCCGTCGCGTGCTGATCCCCGCGGTCAAGCCTGGGCTCATCACCGTCGGGATGTTCGCCTTCCTCGCGGCCTGGAACGACTTCATGGCGCCGCTCATCCTGATCACCGATACCAATCGGATGACGCTGCCCCTGGCTGTATCGAACCTCCGCGTTCAAGTGCAGGGCGTGATCGACTACGGCGCCACCGAGGCGGGAGTCGTGGTGCTGGCGCTGCCCTGCATCCTGCTGTTCCTGGTGCTGCAGCGCCACTATGTCCGCGGATTCATGTCGGGAGCGTTCAAGGGATGACCATGCAGACCACTACGACCCAGCCCCAGTCGCCCGTCGCTCCGGCGCGCGGCACCCGCAGGCCGCTCGGCCAGACGGAGGTGCGCATCACCGGCGGCTTCTGGGGCGAGCGGCAGGACGTCAACGGACGCCGCACTCTCGCGCACATCGAGGGCAAACTGGAGTCCGAGGGCTGGCTGGGCAATTTCGATCTCGCTGCCGCCGGCGCACTGCCGGACGGGCGCCGGGGCCGCGAGTTCTCTGACTCCGAGGTGTACAAGTACCTCGAGGCGCTCGCGTGGGAGATCGGCCGCACCGGCGACCCTGCACTCGAGGAGCGGTTCCGCGCGGTCGTCACCCGCGTCGCGGCGGCACAGGAGGCCGACGGCTACCTGAACACCCGGTTCGGCCGGCCGGGTCAGGCGGCACGCTGGTCGGCACTGGAGTGGGGGCACGAGCTGTACTGCCTCGGTCACCTGTTCCAGGCGGCGGTGGCCCGGGCACGCACACGGCCTGAGGCCGACGACGGCCTGCTGGGCATCGCCCGGCGCGCGGCCGACCTGGTGTGCCGCGAGTTCGGTGCCGACGGGCGGGACGCGATCTGCGGCCACGCCGAGGTCGAGGTGGGACTGGCCGAGCTCTCGCGGGTGACCGGCGATCGTCGCTACCTCGACCAGGCGCGACTGTTCGTGGAACGTCATGGACACGGAAAGCTGGGCGACATCGAATGGGGCCGGGGCTACTTCCAGGACGACGTGCCGGTGCGCGACGCCGAGGTGCTGCGAGGCCACGCGGTGCGGGCGAACTACCTGTCGGCCGGTGCCGCGGACGTCGCCGTCGACACCGACGACGACGCGCTGCTCGCTGCGCTGCGCCGCCAGTGGGACCGCACTGTCGCCCGCCGCACCTACATCACCGGCGGCCAGGGCTCCCACCACCAGGACGAGGCGTTTGGCGAGGACTGGGAGCTGCCGGCCGACCGGGCGTATTCCGAGACCTGCGCGGGGGTGGGGTCGATCATGTTCACATGGCGCCTGCTTCTCGCGGACGGCGGCGCCCGCTACGCCGATCTCATCGAGCGCACCCTCTACAACGTGATCGCCACGTCACCGGCACCGGACGGGTGCGCGTTCTACTACGCCAACACGCTCCACCAGCGGGTCCCGGGCATCCCGGCCGATCCCGGCGCGGTGTCGCCGCGCGCGTCGTCGTCCATGCGGGCGCCGTGGTTCGAGGTGTCGTGCTGCCCGCCCAACGTCGCCCGCACACTGGCGAGCCTCGACGCCTACATCGCGACGGCGGATGCCGACGGCATCCAGCTGCATCAGTACGCCCCGTCGACGATCCGCACCGCCCTCGCCGATGGACGCACCGTAGCCTTCGACGTCGAGACCCGGTACCCGGCGGACGGCGCGATCCGTGTGGTTCATCGAACGGATGCCGCCCCGCAAGCACCATGGACGTTGTCGCTGCGCGTGCCGTCGTGGGCCTCGGGCGCGCGGCTGCGTGTCGAGACGGCAGACGGCGTCGAAGAACGCGAGGTCGAGCCGGGAGTCACCGCCGTGCGCCGCGCGTTCCGCTCGGGCGATGTCGTCGAGCTGCACCTGCCCATGGCGCCACGCCTGACCACGCCCGACGCGCGGATCGACGGGGCGCGCGGGTGCGTCGCGGTCGAGCGCGGCCCCGAGGTGCTCGCCCTCGAATCCGTCGATCTCGCGCCCGCCGGCGTGGACGACGTCGGGCTCGTGGCGCTCGTCCCGGGCACGAAGCCCGTCGAGCGCGACGGGCGCGGGTGGGTCGAGGTGGTGCGCCTCGCGGCGGAGGACGCGGAGTGGCCGTATCGCGATGCCGGCGGCGACCGCGCTCCGGTGGGGCGTGCGGTGGTGCCGCTGGTGCCCTACCACGAGTGGGCCCAGCGCGGACCCTCCACGATGCGGGTGTGGATCCCGACGGCGTCCTGACGCGCTGGAGCGTCCGGGGTTCGTCCAGGCGCCTTCGGTAGACTGCCGGTGCCCATCCTCGATGTGCATCTACCTGTCCGTGCGCGTTCGCGCCGGCACAAGGCGGCACGAGCACCCGCCGTCGGCGGCAGAAGGCCCAAGATGCATACCAACACTCTCACCGCGCCCGAGACGGACCGGCGCCCGAGCCTCATCCGCGAGGCCGGACTCGGCTACTTCCCGATCGCGCTGATCGCACGCCTGCCTTTCGCGATGATGGTGGTCGGCATCCTCACGCTCGTCGTGTCGGCACGTGGATCGCTCGGACTCGGTGGTCTCACCAGCGCGATGACGGGCCTCGGAACGGCGCTCATCGGGCCCCTCCTCGGAGCGGCGGCCGATCGGTTCGGCCAGCGCCGCGTGCTGCTCATCGCCGGCACCGTCAACAGCCTGCTGCTCGCGCTGATGGCGTGGCTCGCTTTCGCGCCGGTGGCGGATGCCGCGCTCCTGGTGGTCGCATTTTTCATCGGAGCCACGATGCCCCAGGTGGCGCCGCTTTCACGCAGTCGCCTTGTCGGCATCATCGGCCGCGCCTACCCGGCGGAGCGGCGTACGTCGGTCGTGGGGGGTGCGATGGCGTACGAGTCGGCGGCGGACGAGATCGTGTTCGTGTTCGGCCCCGTGATCGTCGGCCTGCTCGCCACGACGCTGAGCCCGGCGGCGCCGGTCGTCGGGGCGGCTGTGCTCGCGCTCGTGTTCGTGACCGCGTTCGCGCTGCACCCGACAGCAGCGACCGCCGTCGCCTCGCGAGGCGAGCATCCCGATCAGGCGCCGGCCCGCGAGTTGTTCCGCCTGCGCGTGCTGGCGCCGGTGGCCGGCGCGCTCGGCATGGGCCTGTTCTTCGGCGCGATGCTGACCTCGCTCACCGCCTTCATGGCCGAGCGCGGGGTTCCGGAACAGGCCGGCCTGGTCTACGGCGCGATGGGCGTGGGCTCGGCGGCGCTCGCTCTCGGCGTCGCGCTGTTCCCGGCGCGCTTCACGCTGTCTGCCCGGTGGCTCACGTTCGCGTCGGTCCTCGTCGCGGGATCCGTGGCGCTGCCGTTCGTCGGCACGGTGGGCGCGATGACGCTGTGCCTGCTCGTCATCGGAATCGGCATCGGACCGACCCTGGTGACGCAGTACAGCTTGGCCGCGGGGCACAGTCCGCGCGGACGGTCTGCCACCGTCATGACCATGCTCGGCTCGGCCGTCGTGGTCGGCCAGTCCGCGGCATCCGCCGTGACCGGCCTCGTGGCGGATTCTGCGGGATTGGGCACCGCGCTGCTGGCGCCGCTCGGCGCGGCGCTGGTCGTGCTCGCGGCCGGCGTCGCACACGTGATCGCATCCCGCGCGCGGCGGTAATGAAGGCAACGCGATTGCGTTGTGATCGCTCACTTCGGTTCGTCACCGCACTGCGACCGAACGATCGTCATACGTCCTACCGCTGCTCTGTTATCGGAATGTTATCGCTCACAACTTGCGCTGCCCCGCAATGTGAAGGCTAACATTCGGAGCGCACCGCTTGACGGTGCGAACTGCACTGAGTGCCGGCAGCGATGCCGGAACCCGACAAGGAGGTTTGGGAAATGAAGAGCAAGGTACTCGCAGGCATCGCCCTTCTGGGAGCGATGACGCTGGCGGCCACGGCCTGCTCCAGCGGCGCCGGAGGCGGCAGCGGAGAGGGCGGCGACGACACGATCACCGTCGGCTTCGCGCAGACGGGATCCGAATCCGGCTGGCGTAGCGCCAACACCGAGTCGATGAAGGCCGCGTTCAGCGAGGACGACGGCTTCGAGCTGATCTTCAACGCCGCCGACAACGACCCGGCCGCGCAGATCTCGGCGGTGCGCGACTTCATCAGTCGCGGCGTCGACGCGATCGTCATCGCCCCCATCGTGGAAGACGGCTGGGACGACGTGCTGCAGGAGGCCTCGGATGCCGGCATCCCGGTGATCCTCGAAGACCGCACCGTGACTGCCTCGGAGGATCTCTACGCAGCGTGGGTCGGGCTGGACTTCACCAAGGAGGGCGTCATGGCCGGCGAGTGGGCCGCCGAGACGTTCGGCGACACACCCACCAGGATGGTCGTGCTCGAGGGCACCACCGGGTCGGCGCCGGCCAACGATCGCGCCGAAGGATTCGCGCAGGCCATCGAAGGCACCGGCATCGAGACGATCGACTCGCAGACCGGCGACTTCACCCGCGACGGCGGCAAGACCGTGATGGAGGGCTTCATCCAGAAGTACGGCATCGATGGGATCGACCTGCTGTACGCGCACAACGACGACATGGCACTGGGCGCCATCGAGGCCATCGAGGCCGCGGGCGGCGTTCCCGGCGAAGACATCCAGATCGTCTCGATCGACGCGGTCAAGGACGGCATGCAGGCGCTCGTCGACGGCAAGATCAACTACATCGTCGAGTGCAACCCGCTGCTGGGCGACCTCGCGGCGGGCCTGGTGCGAGACGTCCTCGCGGGTGAGGACGTCGAGAAGACCCACTTCGTGGAGGACCAGACGTTCACGCAGGAGCAGGCCGCCGAGGTCATCGACTCGCGGCCCTACTGATCCCGATCGTCGTCCCGCCGTGGCCACCCCCCGGGCCACGGCGGGACGCTCGGGCAGCGGACCCCACCGGACGCTGCCGGATCCCTGAACGCCGACCAACGAAAGCAGCGCGCATGTCCGCCGCCTCAGCAACGCCCGCCGAGCCATCGCCCATCATCGCGATGCGCGGCATCACCGTCCGCTTCCCCGGAGTCCTCGCCCTCGACGGCGTCGACTTCACCCTCCGCCCGGGCGAGGTCCACTCGCTGATGGGAGAGAACGGGGCTGGCAAGTCCACCCTCATCAAGGCGCTCACCGGTGTCTACGCCGTGGACGCCGGCTCGATCGTCGTCGATGGAGCACCGCACACGTTCACCACCGCCGCCGATGCCCAGCACGCCGGAATCTCCACCGTGTACCAAGAGGTCAACCTCTGCGCGAACCTCTCCGTCGGCGAGAACGTCATGCTCGGGCACGAACCCCGGCGTGGTGCGGGCATCGACTGGTCGGGCGCGCACCGTCGCGCGGCCGAGCAGCTGGCCAGCCTGGGGCTGCAGATCGATACCCGCTCGGCCCTCGCGAGCCAGTCCATCGCGATCCAGCAGCTCGTGGCGATCGCTCGCGCGATGGTGCTCGACGCCAAGGTGCTCGTGCTCGACGAGCCGACGTCGAGCCTGGACCGCGGCGAGGTCGAACAGCTGTTCGCCGTCGTCCGCGATCTGCGCGACCGTGGCGTCGCGATCCTCTTCGTGAGCCACTTCCTCGACCAGGTGTACGAGATCTCCGACCGGATCACGGTGCTTCGCAACGGCCGACTGGTCGGCGAGCACCGCGCCGACGAGCTGCCGCGCGAAGAGCTGGTCAGCCTCATGCTCGGGCGAGAGCTGGCCGATCTGGCCGCGATCTCGGAATCTTCCATGCGCGAGATCGACCGTTCCGGAACGCCCGTCGTCCGCGCCCGGGGCATCGGCCGCCGCGGCGTGCTCGCCCCCTCAGACATCGACGTCCACCCCGGCGAGGTCGTCGGCATCGCTGGACTGCTCGGATCGGGCCGCACCGAGCTCGTGCGCCTGCTCTACGGCGCCGACCGAGCCGACAGCGGAACCATCGAGATCGACGGCCTGCCCTCCCGCATCGGCTCGCCGCGCCACGCCATCGACCGCCGCATCGCCTTCTCGTCGGAGGATCGTCGCGCCGAGGGCATCATCGGAGACCTCACGGTGGCCGAGAACCTCGTGCTGGGGATCCAGGCGAAACGAGGCTGGCTGCGCAAGGTGCGCCGCAGCGAGCAGGACGAGGTGGTTCGCGAGTACATGGGCGCCCTCGGCATCCGTCCGGCCGACCCGAACGCGCTCATCCGCAACCTCTCCGGCGGAAATCAGCAGAAGGTGCTCCTGGCCCGCTGGCTGGCCACGGCCCCGCAGCTGATCATCCTCGACGAACCCACCCGCGGAATCGACGTCGGCGCCAAGGCCGACATCCAGCGCAAGGTCGCCGAGCTGTCGGCGCAGGGCCTCTCGGTGGTCTTCATCTCCTCCGAGCTCGAAGAAGTGCTTCGATTGGCTCAGCGCGTGATCGTGATGCGCGACCGCCGGCGCGTCGGCGAGCTCGACTCCCGCGAGGCCGATCTCGACCGACTCATCGACAACATCGCCAACGATGGCGAAGGGAGGGCAGCGTGATGAAGCTCATGAAGCATCGGCTGTTCTGGCCGATTGCCGCGCTGATCGCGCTGATCGTGGTCAACACGATCGCGCGGCCGCAGTTCATCGGCATCACGTTCCGCGAAGGCCAGCTCTACGGTCCGCTGATCGACATCCTCCGCAACAGCGCGCCGCTCATGCTCGTCGCGCTGGGCATGACGATCGTCATCGCGACCCGAGGCATCGACCTCTCGGTCGGCGCGATCATGGCCGTCTCGGGCGCGGTCGCGCTGACGATCATCGACGGATCCTCCGATCCGGGCGGCATCGGCACGGTCGCGATCGCGCTCGTCACCGCCCTGCTGGTGGCCCTGGTGCTCGGCGCCTGGAACGGCCTGCTCGTCTCGGTGGTCGGCATCCAGCCCATCATCGCCACGCTCGTGCTCATGCTCGCCGGGCGCGGAATGGCGCTGCTGATCACCGATGGCTTCATCACGACCGTGACCAGCGCACCGTACAAGTTCATCGCCACCGGGTACGCGCTCGGCCTGCCCTTCGCGCTTTTCATCTCGGCGGCCGCCATCGCCGTCATCGCGCTCGTCGAGCGGCGCACCGCCCTGGGCGTGCTCACCGAGGCGGTGGGCATCAACCCCGAGGCCAGCCGGCTCGCCGGCGTCCGGTCGCGCGGCATCGTCTTCGGCGCGTATGTGGCCAGCGGCCTGCTGGCGGGACTCGCCGGCATCCTCTACAGCTCGAACATCATGGCCGCCGACGCCAACGCCGCCGGCCTCTACATCGAGCTCTACGCGATCCTGGCCGTCGTTCTCGGCGGCACCTCGCTCATGGGCGGCAAGTTCACCATCGCCGGAACCGTGGTCGGGGTCTTCACCATCCAGACGCTCGAGTCGACGATCCTCTTCCTCGGGGTGCCCTCGGCTCAGGCGCCGGTGTTCTTCGCGGCGGTCGTGATCGTCGTGGTGCTGGTGCAGTCGCCGCAGCTCCACCGGTTCGTGCGCAGGCTCATGACACGGCGGCGAGACGACGACGACACGGATGCCGCTCCCCCGGCGGCCGCGCAGACCCAGACGGAGGTGGTGTCGCGATGACGACCCTGCACGAGCGGACCGGGCTCTCTGAGGGCCTCGCATCGAGATACCGCACCTTCATGAGCCGGCACGCCGGGCTCATGCCCACCCTGGCCGCGGTAGTGATCCTGCTGGTCCTGCTGATCGGCGCACAGATCGCGTTCGGCAACTTCATCGCGCCGCGCAACCTGTCGGCGCTGCTGCTGAACAACGCGTACCTCGTGGTGCTGGCGGTCGGAATGACCTTCGTCATCCTCACCGGCGGCATCGACCTGTCGGTGGGATCGGTCATGGCCTTCACCGGCATCCTGTGCGCAAAGCTGCTCTCGGACGGCCTGCCGGCCGTCATCGCGATCCCGGCGATGATCGCCGGCGGGGCGGTGATCGGCTTGCTGATCGGCATACTCGTCCAGTACTTCGATGTACAGCCGTTCATCGCGTCCCTCGCCGGCCTCTTCCTCGCCCGCGGACTCGCATTCGTGGTGAGCCTGTCCTCGATCAAGGTCGAGGATCCGGCCGTGCTCTGGCTGCAGCGCACGCGCTTCACGGTCGGCGACTGGTACCTGACCCCGACGGGAATCCTGGCCCTGCTCACCGTCGCCGTCGCGACCTTCGTACTGCAGTGGACGCGCTTCGGACGCACCGTGTACGCGATCGGCGGCAACGAGCAATCGGCCCGGCTGATGGGTCTGCCCGTGACGCGTACCAAAGTCCTCGTCTACGTGATCAGCGGCGCCTGCAGCGGTCTGGCCGGCCTCGTGCTGACGGCGTTCTCGGGAGCCGGTTACCCGCTCAACGGGGTGGGCACCGAGCTCGACGCCATCGCCGCGGTGGTCATCGGCGGCACCATCCTCACCGGCGGCAGCGGCTATGTCATCGGGTCGCTGATCGGTGTCCTCGTCTACGGCGTGATCAAGACCATCATCGCGTTCGAAGGTGCCGACCCGTCGTGGACCCGCATCGTCGTCGGAGCGCTGCTGCTGGTGTTCATCGTGATCCAGCGCGTCATCGTCGCCCGCTCCGAACGACGCCGATGATGCCATGACCGTGAGCGGACCCGCTCGTCGATCACGCCATAATGGCGGGATGGACGAGCGGCGTCCGCTCATGGAGATCACCGGGGCGACAGTGAGGTACGGCGCGGAACTCGCGCTCGACGCCGTCGACTTCCGGATCTTCGCCGGCGAGGTGCACTCGCTCATGGGAGAGAACGGCGCCGGCAAGTCGACCCTCATCAAGGCCCTCACCGGCGCGCTGCACCCCGACAAGGGCAGCATCTTCGTGAGCGGGCGTGCCGTGCGCTTCTCCGGCACCGCCGACGCCCTCGCGGCGGGGATCAGCGCGGTGTACCAGGAGATCGACCTTCTGCCGAATCTGTCGGTCGCCGAGAACATCTGCCTCGGCCGCGAACCCCGCAAGCTGGGGATCATCGACTGGGCCGCCATGCGTCAGCGCGCCGCGGACGTGCTCGACGGACTGGGCGTGTCGATCGACCCAGAATCCCAGCTGCGCAGCCATTCGCTCGCGATCCAGCAGCTCATCGCCATCGCGCGAGCGATCTCGGTCGACGCCAAGGTCCTGGTCCTCGACGAACCGACCTCGAGCCTGGACGTCGACGAGGTCGCAGAGCTGTTCCGCGTTATTCGCGAGCTCAAGGAGCGTGGCGTCGCGATCGTCTTCATCTCGCACTTCCTCGATCAGGTGTACGAGATCGCCGATCGCATCACGGTGCTGCGCAACGGACGCCGCATCGGCGAGTATCTGCCGGGTGAGCTGCTGCGGATCGATCTCGTCGAGAAGATGCTGGGCCGTCGTGTCGCCGAGCTCGGCGTGCGGCAGGCCGGCGAAGCGACCGACGAGGCTCCGCAGGCGCTCCTCGACGCGCGCGGCGTGACGGCGGCCCCCGGCATCACGGACGCGGACCTGGAGCTGCGCGAGGGCGACGTCCTCGGCCTCGCAGGCCTGCTCGGATCGGGCCGAACAGAACTGGCTCGCGCCGTCACCGGCGTGGATCGCCTCGACGCGGGCATCATCCGCCTCGAAGGCAGGACCGCCGATCTGCGGTCGCCGCGTCGCGCCATCCAGCTCGGCGTCGTGTACTCGTCAGAGAATCGGCGCACGGAGGGCATCATCGGCGCGCTCAGCGTGCAAGACAACATCACGCTGGCACTCCAGGCCGACCGCGGCGTGCTCCGGCGCATGCGGCCTCAGCGCCGGCGCGAGCTCGCGCGGAGCTGGATCGAGGCGCTCGACATCCGTCCCGCCGACCCTGACCGTCCAGCGGGAACCCTGTCGGGAGGCAACCAGCAGAAGGTGCTGCTGGCGCGGCTGCTGGCGCTGTCGCCGCGGGTGCTCGTCCTGGACGAGCCGACGCGCGGCATCGACGTGGGGGCGAAGGTCGAGATCCAGAACCTCGTCGGCGAACTGGCCGCCAATGGCCTGTCCGTCATCTTCATCTCGGCGGAGCTGGAGGAGGTGCTGCGCGTGGCCTCTCGGGTGGTGATTCTCCGGTCGGGGCGCGTGGTCGATACTGTGCCTTCGGAGAGTCTGACCGTCGACTCGCTGCTGGCACTGGTCGCACAGGCGGATGAGAACGGTACGGAGGAGGGCGCGTGACCGACGACAAGCCGGCGCGCACCGCGAACATCTTCGACGTCGCGCGCCTTGCCGGGGTCTCGCACCAAACGGTCTCGCGGGTTCTCAACGATCTCCCCAACGTGCGACCGGCCACGCGGGCGCGCGTCGAACAGGCGATCGCGCAGCTGCGCTACAGCCCCTCTCCCGCAGCACGTGCGCTGGTGACTCGCCGCACGCGAACTATCGGGCTGGTCTCGCCCGGCGTGGCCGACTACGGGCCCACGTCGATCGCCATCCACTTCACCATCGCGGCGCGCGGCGAGCGCTACAACGTCGAGACCGTGACCGCTCTGGATGCCGACCCGGGTCACGTGCGGGATGCCGTCGAAGGGCTGCTTCGTCAGCGCGTCGACGCGATCGTGCTCATCGTGGTCGACATGGAGGTGCTCGAGGCGGTGCAGGCCCTCGATCTCGGTGTGCCGATCGTCGCCGTCGCAGCGACAGCCCGCCGCAGTCCGCTCATCGTGTCGATCGACCAGTATCGCGGCGCCCGGGCGGCGGTGCGCCACCTCGCCGAGCTCGGCCACACCCGCATTCATCACCTGGCCGGCCCTTCCCAGGCGCCCGATGCGCTCGAGCGGGCGCGGGGGTGGCGCGACGAGCTCATCGCTCAGCGTCTGGACGTGACGCCCACTGTCGCCGGCGACTGGTCGGCCGCCAGTGGCTACGACGCGGGGCGCAGGCTCGACGTCTCCGCCGGTGCGGCCGTGTTCGCCGCGAACGACGCGATGGCGATCGGGCTGCTGTCGGCGCTGCGCGAGCAAGGGCTCGCTATACCGCGGGACGTCAGCGTGGTCGGCTTCGACGACGTGCCCGAGGCCGGCTATCTGTATCCGCCGTTGACGACGGTCCGCCAGGAGTTCGCCGCACTCGGTGAGCTCATCATGCAGAAGGTGCTGGTGGCGCTCGAGGAGCCCGACGGGGTCACCGAGGACACCCCACTGGCGACACACCTCATCGTGCGGGACTCCACGGCCGCACCGCTCTGACCGCCGCCGGCGCCGGCGCCGGCGGCCGAGCGCACCGAACGCCCGGCCTCACGAGGAGGCTCGAAGACACCACCGACACGATGAGCAGCAAACCCCGGGCCGCTCTCCCGCTTCAGCGGCCGGCGTCTTTGGCCAGCAGCCGGCGGATCTCGGCCATCGCCTCCTCGGACTGCGCCAGCAGTTGCTGCACGCGCGCGTCGCGGTCATCAGGCTCATCGGCCGCCGCATCTGTCACGGCGTCCGAGGTCTTGGAGGGACCGAGGAAGAGGTTCGCGAGGTACCCGGTGAAGGTGCCGAAGATGCCGACCCCCACGACGATGATGAGCACGCCAATCAACCGCCCGGCATTCGTCACGGGGAACTGATCCCCATAGCCGACCGTGGAGATCGTCACCACGGTGTACCACAGCGCGTCGGACGCCGACGCGATGTTCGCGCCTTCGGCGTCCTCTTCGACGGCGAGGATGGCCAGGCTGCCGAACTGCAGCACGAGGATGCCCATCAGCAGCAATGTCATGAGGGCGCTGTTCGCCCGGTCGTGGATCAGCGTCTTCCAGACGGTGCGCGGCCCGAGATCGCGCATCAGCCGGTAGACGCGAATCAGCCGGAAGATGCGCAGGATCTTCAGCTGTGCGAAAGGCAGGCTCGCAAGCAGATCGGCCCAGCCGAACCCGCGGAAGAAATAGTGCATCGCTGAGGGGGCGGTGCTGATGCGGTAGACGAAGTCGCCGAGGAAGATCGCGCTGAACAGCGCGTTCATGACCGACAGGACCAGCTGCAGCGCCGGGTCGGACGCGAGCGCGTACATCAGCACGAGGTTGACGATCGACAGGATCGACAGGATGCCGATGAAGATCTCGTATGCGGTGTTCTTCAACTCCGAACGGGGCGCCTTCTCGCGCCGTGGTGCCATGTCGGCTCCTTCGTCTCGCGCTCACGCGACCGGATCGACCGCTCGTGTGCCCATTGTGGAGCATGCCCACGTCGCGGGGTGTCGCGGCGCGCGCGCCGTGATACCTTGTAGCTCTATGTACCTTGCAGCTCTAGGCATGGGAGTGCTCTGATGAAGATCGGCAAAGACCTCGTCGCCGCAGCCGCGACACCGATGGTGCTGGGCATCCTCGCCGAAGGCGAGTCGTACGGCTACGCGATCCTGCAGCGCGTCAGCGAACTGTCCGACGGCGAGCTCGAATGGAGTGACGGCATGCTGTATCCCCTTCTGCATCGCCTCGAGCGCCTCGGCCACGTCCAGGCCACGTGGGGAGCCTCCCCCACCGGTCGCCCGCGCAAGCACTACCGGCTGAGCGCGTCAGGCAGCGCGGCTTTCGCCGAGCAGCGGCGGCAGTGGCGCGTTGTGAGCACCGCGCTGCAGCGCGTCTGGACCGACCGCGACGGTGGCAGCGCCTTCGCCGGCGCCCCGGTGTTCGGGGGTGCCTGAGATGACCGGCGACCTGGATCCGCGCGTCGAGGAGCAGCTCACGACGTGGCGGGAGTACATCTCACGACGCGAGGCGATCGAAGGCCGGGACGTCGACGAACTCGAAGACCACCTGCGCGGCCAGATCGGCCGGCTGGAGGCATCCGGCCTGGCTCCCGACGAGGCGTTCCTCGTCGGCGTCAAGCGACTCGGCGCACTCGATGAGCTCTCTCGCGAGTTCGCTCGCGAGCACTCCGAGCGGCTCTGGAAGCAGCTCATGTTCGCCGACGCCCCGACCCAGCCGCGCGGCCGCTCGCTGTGGCTCGCGCTCGGGCTCGCCGTCGGCGCCGGTCTGGCCATCAAGGCTCCCGCGCTCTTCGGCATCAACTGGGCCGCGGACGGGGCGTTCTACGCACGCTTCGCGGCACTGCTGGTGCTGCCGTTCCTCGCGACGTACTTCCTCGTCAGGCGGCACGCTTCGGCGAGCACGATCGTCATGGTCGGGGCACCGTTCGCCATCACGGCGGTGGTGATGGCGGTGTATCCGTTCGCTCCCGACGGCGCGACGCTGTTCCTCGCTGCCCTCCACGCGGTCGTGCTGCTGTGGCTCGTCACCGGCATCGCGTACGTCAACGGCGCGGTCAGATCAGGACGAGCGCGCATGGACTTCATCCGGTTCACCGGCGAGTGGTTCGTGTACTTCGTCCTCATCGCGCTCGGCGGTGCTGTGCTCGTCGGACTCACCGTCGCTGTCTTCGCGGCGATCGACCTCGACGCCAGCGGTTTCGTCGTCGAATGGCTGCTGCCCTGTGGCGCCGCGGGCGCGATCATCATCGCAGCCTGGCTCGTCGAGGCGAAGCAGAGCGTCATCGAGAACATCGCGCCCGTGCTGACGCGACTGTTCACACCGCTGTTCACGCTCCTGCTGCTGGCCTTCATCGTCGCAGGGTTCCTCCAGGGCACTTTGGCGGACTCCGGGAACGCTCAGCGCGACCTGCTCATCCTGTTCGACATCGTGCTGGTCGTGGTGCTCGCACTGCTTCTCTACTCGTTCTCGGCCCGCGACCCGCTCGCCCCACCGTCGTGGTTCGAGCGCATGCAGCTGGTGATGGTCGCGGCAGCGCTCGTGGTCGACATCATGGTGCTCGTGGCGATGGTGGGCCGCATCGCGGAGTTCGGCGCGAGCCCGAACAAGCTGGCATCGCTCGGCCTGAACATCATCCTTGTCGCGAACCTCGCGGGCGCCGGCTGGCTGCAGTTGCGGTTCGTGATGCACCGCACGCCGTTCGATCGACTCGAACGCTGGCAGACCGGCTACGTGCCGGTCTACCTCGCGTGGGCGGCGATCGTGGTGGTGGCCTTCCCGCCACTGTTCGGCTTCGTGTGAGTGGGGCGGATGCCGCGCTCTGAGGCCGTGACATCCGTCACCGCGCGTGAGTCACGGCTGCGTGTCAGAGATCCTCGGGGGCGAGATCGCCCTGCCCGGCATCTCCCAGCTCCGCCTCTTCGGGGTCCATGCCCTGCGTCTCGGGCTGCCGCGATTGGCCCGGCAGGTCGGTCGCCGGCACCTCGTCGTCGTCGGCGGGGAGGTGGGCCGGGTCGTCACCGGTCGCCGTGGCCTCGTCGAGTTGGTCTTCCGAGACGCCTGCGTCCGCCGCGGCGGTGCGATCCCATTCCACCTGCGCCGGGTCACGTGTCGGGTCGGGCTCGATCGACGTGTCGCGGTCGCGGACGGGCTGAAGCCCTGGCTGGCCGTCGGGCGCGGGCGGCCCCTCGGGGGCACGGTTGTCAGACATTCGCGGTCCTCGCTCTCTCTCTCAGTCTTCCGGCCCTTGGCCCGCACGGAAGCGGACCTTGTACCGGCGGTCGGCCTCGTCGAGCAGCCGGTCGTCCAGCCGCGCGATCGGGGTCACTTCGCGCAGTAGCGGTTCGCAGTCGGGCCCACGGCCCACTTCGACGCCGCTGAGCACCCACGCGAAGCGGTCGGGGTTCTTCTGCTGCAGGTCGCGGTACTGGCACACCTGGCGCGCGATCCAGTCCTCGAGCGGCCGGGTCCACCATTGCTCGGGGTGGAGGGGGTTGACCGACAGCCCGGGCAACGTGAGCCCGCTCTCGGTGTCAACGCTCCCCTCGCGGTCGTTCGACGGGCCCTCGCTGTAGCGCAGGTACGCGCGATCATGGCGTCGAACCACGTCGACCAAGTCCTCGAGCGTCGTGATCGGATCGCCGAGCGCCTCGGTGGCGAACAGTCCGCCTGCCTCCATCACGACTCCTCCCGCGGGGAAGGATCACGATACGGATGCCGCAGACCGGGCTGCACGGGGGTTGACGGGCTGACGGGCGCCGTTGTACGCGGCCGGCGCCCGTCAGCGCAGACGGAAAACCCGGATGCAGACGAGGCCCGGCTCGGGTCGCGCCATCCCGACGAACTGCGACTCGGCGAGCCAGCGGTACGGTTCAGCGCTCGTCTGGAACACGAACGCCGTGCGGTAGTAGAGCTCCTCCTCACTCACCGAGCCGCCCGCGAACAACCGCTCCTCGACCTCGGGCTCGGCCCGCCAGTATCCGCGGTTGACGACGTCGATCGTCGCGCCGTCGGTCGCCCGCACGAGATAATGCGCGTCGAGCTGCACCGTGCTGCCACGCAGTGTCCACCAGTCGCCGCCGCCCGGCACGACGTCGCCCTCGAGCCGCGGGCCCGAGACGGTGCCGCCCGTGATGGGGGTGAAGTGCAGGTCGTCACGGTCGCCGCTGCCGATCCGCACGGCGTCGTCGACGGCGACGCGCAGCTCGAAGACGTACTCGAGCGAAGGCTCCAGCAGCGTGCTCATCGCGCGGCGGCCGAAGTCGCTCCGACGGCCGACTCGGCGCCGGCACCGCGCTGCGCCGCGCCCCGCGGGTCGACCGGCGTGATCTTCCCGAGTGCCGCTTCGACCGCGCGTGCTGCGGCGAGCGCGATGTGATCTCCACCGCGGGGGCCGACGAGCTGCACGCCCGTCGGCAGCTCGTCCTCGTCGAGGCCCGTCGGTACCGCGACGGACGGCAGACCGAGGAAGTTGACCGCCACGAGCATGCGGTGGTCTCGCCACAGCGCGGTCGTGGCGGCGGGGCCTGACAGGTCGTATCCGATCGCGGGCATGCGTCGCGCCGAGACCGGGGCGAGGATCACCGGGTACTGCGCCTGGAACCTCTCCCACTCGGCGGCGACGACCACGCGACGCGCCCAGGCCGCCCCATACGCGTCGCTCGACTCCAGCAGCTGCGTCTCGCTGACGTTGTCGAGGAAGTAGCGAGTGGATCCCTCGCCCAGCGGCACCGGCAGTCCGCCCGGCCGGAACGCACCGACCATCTCGGTCGACGACAGCTGGCGCCACAGCACTGCGGCCTCTTCCAGAAGCGGCGGCTCGGCATCCGTCACGTCCCAACCGGCCGCCGCGAGTGCGTCCGCTGCACGCACGAGGGCGCCCGCGACCTGCGGATCCACGCCCCAGCCGAGCGGATCCCGCACGACGGCCGCTTGCCGCGGTCCGTCGTACGAGGAGGGGTGAGGCAACGTCACGGCGAGCGGATCGCGGCCGTCGGCGCCGTGCATCAGCGAGAACGCGAGGTCGAGGTCGTCGACGGTGCGCGCGATGGGCCCGTTGACCGCGAAGAGCTGCAGCGTGAGCGGCACCGGTTCGATCGACGTCGTCGGCGCGGGGATCCGGCCGGCCGAGGGACGCAGCGCGCACACGCCCGCGGCATACGCCGGAAGCCGGAGTGAGCCGCCGTAGTCGTTGCCGAGGCCCAGCGGCACCATGCCGGTCGCCACGGCGACGGCATCCCCACCGCTGGACCCGCCCGCGACCCGCTCACGATCCCATGGGTTGCAGGTGCGGCCGAAAAGGTCGTTGTCGGTGTCCCACCGTAGCCCCCAGTCGGGCATGTTCCCGCGGGCGACGGGGATGGCACCGGCCTCGAGCAGCCGGCTCACCATCGTGGCATCCTCGGCCGGCACGGCATCGGCGAGGAACGTCCAGCCGCTCGTCGAGGCCGACCAGGTGAGGTCGATGTTCTCCTTGACGCAGAAGGGCACGCCCGCGAGCGGTCCGCGGTCCTCGCCGGCGGCCAGTCCCGCGTCGACCTGGTCGGCGAGCTCGCGCGCCCGATCGTGGAAGACCACGGTGATCGCGTTGACGAGGGGATTGACCTCGTCGATACGTGCCAGGTGGGCATCGATCACGGCTCTCGCCGTGGTTCGGCGTGTGCGCACGGCGTCCGCGAGCTCGCGAATGCTCAGCTGCCACAGTGGTCGATCGGTCATCTCTTGCCTCCAGGGGTCACGATACGGGTGGTCGACGTCGCGACCGTGGGCAGGGCGGAGGTGCGGGCCGGCAGCCGGCGCCGGGGCACCCATCCCTCACGCGGGATGGACTCCAGCAGTGCCCGGGTGTACTCCTCGCGCGGCGCGTCCAGCACCTGCGCGATCGGTCCCTGCTCGACGACGGCGCCCGACTTCATGACCACGACGTGATCGCAGACCCGGCGGACCGTGGTGAGGTCGTGCGAGATCATCAGCAGCGAGACGCCGGTATCGCGACGGATGCCGTCGAGCAGCGTGAGGATCTCGACCTGCGTCGTCACATCCAGCGCCGACACCGCCTCGTCGAGCACCAGGATCTCGGGCTCGGCGGCGAGCGCGCGCGCGATCGCGACGCGCTGGCGCTGCCCGCCCGACAGCGACCGCGGGCGCTGGTCGGCCAGCGCCAGGTCGAGCGTGACGGCGGTCAGCAGTTCGTTCACCCGCGCGTTCAGTTCGGCGCGCGACAACCCGCGGCGATGGACGGCGACTGCTTCGACGAGGCACTGGCGCACCGTCTGACGAGGATCGAGCGACTGGTACGGGTCTTGGAACACCATCTGAGCCACCCGCGCCCGGGCGCGCCGGGCGCGACTGCGTCGGGCCGGCCGCGTCCAGTCTTCGCCCTTGACCGTCACCGAGCCGGCGTCGGCAGATTCCAGGCCGCACAGGATCCGTGCCGTGGTGGACTTGCCCGAGCCTGATTCGCCGACCACGCCCAGCGAACCGCCCCGCATCAGCTGGAACCCGACGTCGTCCACGGCGACGAACTCCTCCCTGCGCCCGCTCGCCGATGCGACTTGGAACGTCTTGCGCAGCCCCTCCACCACGAGCACGGGTTCTTCACCCTCGGTGCGAAACGCGGGACGCTCGGCCGGGAGGGATGCCGACAGCAGGCGGCGTGTGTACGGGTCGGCGGCATCCCGTCTCATGCTGGCCGCCGGCAGGGTCTCGACGGTGCGGCCGTGCTGCATGACGGCGATGCGGTCGCAGACGGCGCCGGCGAGCGCGAGGTTGTGAGTGATGAACAGCAGCGCCAGATCTCGGTGCTTCCGCAGATCGGCGATGACTGCCATGACCTCCTCTTGGGTCGTGACATCCAGCGCCGTGGTGATCTCGTCGGCGAGAAGCAGCGGCGGGTCCATCGCCAGGGTCGCCGCGATCATGACGCGCTGCAGCAGTCCACCCGACAGCTCGGCGGGCCGCTGCCGCATCCGCCGTGCCGGGTCCGGAATGCCGACTTCGGCCAGCAGATCCAGAGCCCGTCGGTGCGCGGCAGCCGGCTTCTCTGCACCCACGGCCACGAGCGCCTCGGTCATGAAGTCGCCGATCGACCGGAGCGGGTTCAGGTGCGCGCGCGGGGTCTGGAAGGCCATGCCGATGCGGCGCGCCCGAATCTGGCGCAGCCGGCCGGGCGGGACGGTGGCGATGTCGTCCCCGTCGAGGCGGATCGCGCCTCCGAGCGTGAAACCCTCGGGCAGCAGTCCGGCGACGGCGCGCACCGACAACGTCTTGCCCGACCCTGACTCGCCCACCAGCCCCAGCGCCTCGCCGGCGCGCACGTGCAGCGTGCAGTCGTGCACGAGGGTGCGCGGGCCCTGGGCGCCGGGCGCGGCGATCGAGACGTTCTCGAGCTCCAGCACGTTGCCGCTCATCGCCCGGCCCTTTCTGCCCACGCGGTCATCCGCGCTCCGAGCACATTCACCGACAGCACCGTCAGCACGACCAACAGCGCCGGGAACATCGACTGCTCGGGCGCGCCGGTCAGCAGCGAGGGCTGCCCGCCGGCGATCATCACACCCCAGTCCGACGAGGGCGGCTGCGCGCCGAGGCCGAGGAACGAGATCGCGGCGAGGTCGAGCATCGCGTAACCGAACCCCACCGTGGACTGCGCCAGCACCGCGGGCAGCAGCGCCGGCACGAGGTGCCGGAAGCAGATGGCGGCCGAACCCACCCCCTGCACGCGCAACGCCGCCATGTAGGGCGTGCCCAGCTCGCGCTGGGAGGCCGTGCGCACGAGACGCGCCACGATCGGGATGTAGGCGATCGACAGCGCCACGATCGGCGCGATCAGCCCCTTGCCGAACATCGACACCGCGAGGATGGCCAGGACGAGGCCGGGAATGGCGAAGATCACCTCGATCAGGCGGGAGCTGATCCCGTCGACCCAGCCTCCGAACCAAGCCGCGCAGACAGCGATGGCAGAGCCCAGCAGCGACGAGGCCAGCACCACCGCGATCGGCGCGAACACGCTGGGTGCCGCCCCCGCCAGGACGCGGGAGAGGATGTCTCGGCCCAGGTCGTCGGTGCCCATGGGGTGCGCCGGGCTGGGAGCGGCCGAGACGGGTCCGGCATACAGCTGATTGGGATCGTAGGGCGCCAGAAGGCCCCCGAAGACGGCCATGGTCACGATGCCGAGTATCACGATTCCGGCGACGATCAGGAGCGGATCGCGCACGGCCATCCGGCGCGCAAGAGCCGGCACGCGGCCGCCGGCGAGCTGGGCGACGCTCATGCGGTCCTCCTCGGCTTCACCGAGTCGGGATCGATCAGGGCGATCGCCACGTCGGCCGCCGCATTGAGCATGACGAACAGCAGCACCAGCAGCAGCGAGATCACCTGCACGACCGGCAGGTCTTTGCGCGCGGCGGCCTCGGTCAGCAGCGAGCCGAGCCCGCCGATGCCGAAGGCCTGCTCGGCGATGGCCGAGGCCGCGAACAGGCCCGCGACCGTGGCACCCGAGATCGCGAGGATCTGAGGCGACGCATTGAGGAACACGTGGCGGCGGAAAATCTGACCGCGAGGGATGCCGCGCACCCGCGCCGTGTCGACGTGCTCGGAGCGAAGCTGCCCGACGACGGCCCCGCGGGTGATGCGACTCAGGTAGGCGATGTACAGGACGGCCAGCGAGATGGCCGGCAACGTGAGGTGATACAGGTTGTCGAGCAGGCCCTCGCCGGCGCCGTACACCGGGAACCAGCCGAGCACACGCCCGAACACCCAGATGAGCAGGATCGCGACGACGAAGGTGGGGAGCGCGACGCCGAACGAGGTCGCGACGAGCACCGCCCGGTCGATGCGCGGCCCTCGGACAGCCGCGAGGATGCCGGAGCCGACCCCGAAGACGGCGATGAGGACGAGCGTGTACATCACCAGCATCAGCGTGATGCCGAACCGAGGCCCGATCAGCGCCTCGACAGGGGTCTTGTATACGAACGAGGTGCCCAGGTCGCCGGTCAGCACGCCGCCGATCCAGTAGAGATACTGCAGCCACACCGGCTGGTCGAGGTGGTGCTCGGCCTTGATCGCGGCGATCATCTCCGGTGTCGGCCGCAGCCCCCCGGCGAGGGCGACGACCGGGTCGCCGGGGGTGAGCAGCACCGCCGAGAAGATCACGACGCTCGCCAGGAACAGGGTGAGAAGGAGCCCGCCGAGCCTGCCCAGCAGCTGCCGGGTCACGCTGGCGTTCATACGGGGCCTCCCTCTCTGGCGCACATCGTGATCCCGACCGGCGGCCCGGCGGTCACTCGCCGCCCATGTGCAGCGCCCACGGGCTGGAATAGGCGGCGACCGACGTCGTGACGCCGGTGAGAGCGTCGCTCAGGAAGGTCGTGTGGTACGAGCCGGCGAGCGTGACCTGCAGCTGGTCGGGGGCGAAGATCGCCTGCGCGTCGACGTACGCTTCGGCCGCGCCGACGGGATCGGGCGTGGTGCGGGCGGCCTCCAGCAGCTCGGTCACCTCGGGATTGGCGTAGCCGCTCCAGTTGAAGATGCCTCCGAGCTCGGCCGGCATGACGAACAGCTGGGGGTATACCAGCACGCCGGGCGTCTCGGTGTAGCCGGTCGTCGCGACGAAGTCGATGTTCTCCCGCGGTCCCGGGTCGGGGAGGAAGATCGCGCCGAAGTCGGCGGGCTGGCGCTCGTCGATCTCGACGGTGAGGCCGATCTGCCCGGCGGCGCTCTGGATGATCGCTGCCGTCTGCGAGAGCTCCTTGCTGCCGGCGGGGATCGCGATGCGCAGCGGCACCGAGGTGTCCTGGCCGGACTGCTCCACGAGCGCGCGGGCCGCATCGAGGTCGACCTCGGGCATGGCGAGGGCCTCGTACCCCGTCTGGTAGACGTTCTCGGCCGGCGAGCCCGCCCATGAGAACGGTGCGACGAACGAGCGCTGCGGCTGGCCGAGTCCGCCCAGCACCGTGGCGATGTACTGCTCCCGATCGATCGCCAGACTCAGCGCCTGACGGATGAGCGGATCGGCACCGGCACCGGAGTCGCGGGTGGGGCCGAACGAGAACGACGCGGTGGACGGCCCGACGACGAGCCGACCCTCGTCCGAGGCGTCGAAGACGCTGCGGCTGGCTGGAGCGACGTTGAACGCTCCGTCGACCTCGCCCTCGAGGAGGGCGTTGGTGAGGGTCGTGCCGTCGGAGATGAAGCGGTAGGTCAGCTTCTTCACCAGCGGCGCGCCGTCCCAGTAGTCCTCGTTGGCGACGGTCACGATCTCGGTGCCCGGGGTCCAGCTCTCGAGCGTGAACGGCCCCGAGCACAGCAGCTCTCCGCCCGAGGTGCCCAGCGCCGCACCCTGCTCCTCGGCGACCGCCTGGCTGAGCACCGCCCCCGCACCGCCGGCGAGCGCCTCGCGGAACGTCGAGTCCGGCGCGACGAAGCGGACGGTCACCTGGTTCTCGCCGGTGACCTCGATCCCGCCCTCGGGGGCGACCAGCACGAACGCACCGTAGAAGGCCGAAGTCACATCGGAACGGTGCCGCTCGAGACCGTAGGCGACGTCGGCTGCCGTCACGGGGGTGCCGTCCCAGAACGTGACGCCGGGACGGATGTCGATGACGAACGTGACCGGGTCGACCCAGTCCGCGCTCTCGGCGATGCCGGGCTCGACCGTGAAGTCGGGCTGCACCCGCAGCAGGCTGTCGCAGAGGTTGGGCTGGACGAAGTTGTAGTCGGCACCGGGAACGAGCGAGCGCGGCTCGCCCTCGACCAGCGCCCACGTCACCTCGTCGACGGTCGTGGTTCCGGCCGGAAGCGCGTCCACCAGCTCGATCGGCGCCGCCGTCGCGTCACCGGTCGGTGTGCTCTGTGCGTCGCGCGCGGTGCATCCGGCCAGCAGCACCATCGCTGCTCCGGCTGCCACCACCGCGGCCGCTGTGCCTCGGATCTTCATCTCGTGTCCTCTCTTGGTGCTGCTGTGCCTTCAGGGGATGCTCCGGGGCAGGTGGTCATCGCACGACGAAGACCCGGATGCAGACTTGGCCGTCCTCGTCGCGTGCGAGGCCGATGAACTGATGCTCGGCGAGCCAGCGGTGGGCCGCGGCATCCGTCTGGAACACCGGCGCCGTGCGGAAGTAGTACTCGTTCTCGGGCACGTTCTCACCGGCTTCCACCCGCGCCATGACATCGGACGAGGCCCGGTAGTAGCCGCGATTGAGGATGTCGATCACCGCGCCGTCGTCGGCTCGCAACAGATACCGCGCCTCGAGCTGCGCCGTGCCGGACCGCTCGACGGCCCAGTCGCCGCCACCGGGCAGCACGACCCCGGCCATAAGCGGACCGGCGACGGTGCCGCCCGCGATCGGCGTGAACGTCAGCTCCTCATCGGCGCTGCGCCCGATGCGCAGGTGCGGATCGATGTCGACGCGGATCTCGAACGCGAACTCCAGGTCGGGCTCGGGCAGTCTCGTGGTCGCGCTCATTCTTCGCCTCTCGTCTCGGGTCTGCGGACGGTCACACTGACACGCAGCGCGTCGTCGCCACCGACGACCACGCGCTGCCGGTTGGATGCGCTCTCGACGGCCCCCCACGGCTCCTCACCGGTCCCCGGCTGTGGCAGGAACTCGGGGAAGTCGCTGCTGTGGACGTGCAGGCGCAGGCGATGCCCGGCGCGCAGCCGGTACCCCGCCTGTCCGAGATCGATGTCGACCAGCGCCGGCGCCTGTGCGCCGCGCACCTGCACCTGGCCCCGCGCGATGCGCAGTGCGGTGCCGTCGGGGGCGACGTCGAGCAGACGTGCGAAGACGTCCATCACAGGCCCGTCGGACGAGACGGATGCCTCCACCCTGACCGGTCCCGTCAACTCGACGTCGCGCACGAAAGGCTCGGTGTCGAATGCGAGCACATCCGCGCGCGCGGTGAGCGCGGCTTCGTCCGGGGCGTACAGCAGATAGGCGAACGCGTTCGGCACCGTCGAGGGCACGAGATCGGCGGGATCGTGCGTCCATTCCACGAAGGTCGCCGTCGCCGGCGGCTCAACCGCGAGCCGGCCCTCGGCGGTCGCGAAGAGCGTCGACGCCTCGACCTCGGGCGGCGGCCACGTCGGGCTGGTGCGCATGCCGGGGCTGCCGGCGAGGTTCCAGGCCACCCGGGGGACGTCGGCGGCCGATCCGTTGCCGCGCATGAAGACCTCGAAGAAGTCGAGCGCCGGATCGAGCATGCGCGGCAGCTGGGCCCGAATGTCTTCGGCGCTGCGCTCCTCCGTTCGCTCCGATGCCCGGTCGTCGAGGTAGAACGCCTCGTGATCCATCGATTCGATCCGCAGGAAGTGGTTGAGCGCCCAGGCGGGACGCTTGTCGATCTCGGCCACGTCGGCCCACGACAGCGGGGCGCAGTTGTCCCACCAGCCGATCGTGTGCAGCACGGGGACCGGTCGCGCATCGAAAGCGCTGGCAAGGGGGAAGCGCGGCAGGTGCACCGGTCGGGGATACCACTGGTCGTAGGACAGCGACCGCGCACCCAGCTGCACCATCACCTCTTCCGCCTGCGCGCTGAAGGGCCGGCGCTGGGCATCCAGCTCCCAGAAGTAGGCATCGCGCGAGTGGAAGTACGTCAGCGGGTAGAGCAGGGTGATCGCCCATTCCACGGGTCCGAGCCGCTCGCCTGCCGGGAAGACGACCGGCTCGCCCAGCTGCGTTCCGGTCACGCGGGGCGCGATCGCCTTCAGTGCCGGATGCTGCGATGCCACGGCCGCCCACTGCGTGTAGCCGTAGTAGCTGTCGCCCCACATCGCGACGCGTCCGTTCGACCAGGGCTGATGGATGAGCCACTCGATCGTGTCGTAGCCGTCATCGACCTCGTTGACGAAGAGCAGAGCATCGCCCTCGGAGCGGAACTTGCCTCGCACATCCTGCGCGACGACCCGGTAGCCGCGCGCGGTGAAATACTCGGCGATGAGCGGGATGAAGGTGTACTCCCCCGACTTGTCGTACGGCAGGCGGATGAGGATCGTGTCACCGGGCTCGTCGTCTGCGACATCCGGCCACCCCGGCAGGTAGACGTCGGCAGCCAGATGGACGCCGTCCCGCATCCGCACCCGCGCTTCGTACGCGGCGGGACTGACGGCGGCGGGGCCGACATGCACGATGTGTGGCACGACATCTCCTCTGCGAGCTGTTTGAGGCAACCGTAGGGAGGAACTTGTTTTTAGTCAAGTCTGACTAGACAATAAACTAGGACGACGCACCAGCTAAGGTGCGGGGAGGAGGAACCGATGGCACGACCATCCGTCGCCGAAGAGCGCGTCGGCCAGATCGTCGAGGCGACGATCCGCACCATCGCCGCCGAGGGGATCACCGGAGCGAGCCTCGGGAGGATCGCCGAAGAGGCCGGCATGTCGCGCGGGCACGTCCGCCACTTCGTCGGCAATCGCGAGGAGCTGCTGCGCGAGAGCGCACGCCGCTTCTACTACGAAGGCACCGAGGGCGAGTCGATTCTCCCCGCGGGCACGGCGGATGTCGCCGGTGCTGTCGACTTCTTCTTCAGCGAGGAGTTCGCCGCGCCCGGCAACGACAACGTCGTCGTCCTCGGCTTCGTCGAGGCGGCGCGCAGCGATCCGGCGCTGGCCGACCTGCTGGTCTCGGCGTATCAGGGCACCCACGTCCTGCTCGCGCGGCTGCTGGCCGCGGAACATCCCGGCGCCGAGCCGGAGGACTGCGACAGCGTGGCCTACGGCGTCGTGGGCATCGCCCTGCACAACGTGTTCCTGAGCGACATCGCATCGGCGGCGACCGGCACGGAGACGGCGCGGACCGCCGCCGAGCGACTCATCGCGACCTTGCCCTCCTGACCGGCCGGCACTTTGCAAGGCATCCGCGCACAATCCGCGTGACTGTGTCGGCCGGCCGGGGCAGACTGAGCGCATGCCTGCGCCGACCGGCCGCACCACCACCGCCGCCACCGCCGAGCCCTGGGTGCTGCACGTCGACCTCGACCAGTTCATCGCGGCGGTCGAGGTGCTGCGCCACCCCGAGCTCGCCGGCAAGCCCCTGATCGTGGGGGGTCGTGGCGACCCCACCGAGCGCGCCGTCGTGTCCACCGCGTCGTACGAGGCCCGCGAGTACGGAGTGGGATCGGGGATGCCGCTGCGCATCGCCGCGCGCAAGGTGCCCGATGCCGTGATCCTTCCGGTCGACCACGCGGAGTACAACGCCGCGTCCGAGCAGGTGATGGCGACGCTGCGAGCACGACCGGGAGCCGTGGTGCAGGTGCTGGGGTGGGATGAGGCGTTCGTCGGCGTCGAGACCGACGATCCGGAAGGCTACGCGCGGCGCATGCAGCAGGCGGTGCTCGACCGCACGCGACTGCACTGCAGTGTCGGGATCGGCGACACGCTCGTGCGTGCGAAGGTCGCGACCGGCTTCGGCAAGCCGCGTGGCGTCTTCCGGCTGACGAGGGACAACTGGCTCGATGTCATGGGCGAACGCCCGACGATCGAGTTATGGGGAGTCGGATCGAAGGTGTCCAAGCGGCTCGCGGGTCTCGGCATCCTGACAGTCGCCCAGCTCGCTGCAGCCGAGCAGGGTCCGCTCGTCGGCGAGTTCGGGCCGAACATGGGCCTGTGGTATCGCCAGCTGGGCCGGGGGGACGGCTCGTCCGTCGTCGATGACACTCCCTGGGTACCGCGCGGACACAGCAAGGAGACGACCTTCCAGGTCGACATCGTCTCGCCCGAGGAGGTCGAGGCAGCGGCGCGCACCCTCCTGGACCAGGTGCTCGACGAGGTCGCCGCCGACGATCGGCCGGTCGTCGGCCTCGGGCTGAAGGTGCGCTACGCGCCGTTTCTCACCAAGACGTTCACGAAGAAGATCCCCGCGACCTCAGATCGCGACGCCGTGATCGCGAAGGCGATGGAGCTCGTTGCGAAGATCGAGCCCGCCCGCCCGATCCGCCTGCTCGGCATGCGCGCCGAGATGGCGATGCCCGAGAACGCCCGCGAGGGCCACACCCCCACCCGCAGTGGCTGGTGACCCGCCACGCGTGAGCGGTCGGTGCTCGTGGCCGATCCTCCCGGCGGCCGGCCAGGAAGGAGTAGGGTGCTGAGCGGAGTGCCGGGAAGCCTGGTCGGCGTCGATTCGACGTTGGCGGAGGCATCCCATGAAAGTACTCATCTTCACGTTCGGCACGCGAGGCGACGTCGATCCCTATGCGGCCCTGGCCGATCGACTCGCGCTGGCGGGACATGAGGCAGTGCTCGCGGCACCGGAGGCATATCGCGACACTCTCGCGCCCGGCGTCTCGTTCGATCCCATCGCGACCGAGATGGATGCTGTCATGCGCGCCGGCATGGCCGGTCTCAGCGGACCCGCCCAAGCACTGACGATGGCGCGGCGGATGTCGGCGGCGATGCGGGTGTCGCTGGAGGAACAGTGGGCGGTCGCGCAGCGGGTCGAGCCGACCGTGATCGTGTCGCACCCCAAAGCCCTCGCGGGGTTCCACATCGCCGAGCGGCAGAACGTGCCGTTCGTCGCCTCCCTGCCGCTGCCGTTCCTCACGCCGACCGCGGACTTCCCGGTGCCCTTCCTCCCGCGGCCGCTCCCCGGTGACCTCAACCGGCTCACGTACGAGTTCAATCGCTTCACCGCGATGGCGTACGGCGGCATGATCAACCGATTCCGCCGAGAACGTCTGGGCCTTGGCCGCATGAGCCGGGTGAGCGACTACCTGCACGGCCCGGACGGCGCGAGGGTGCCCGTGCTGTACCCGTTCAGCCGGCACGTCGTGCCCGTGCCGCCGGACTATCCGGCCACGGCGCACGTCACGGGCTATTGGTTCCGCGAGCGTGCGGAGGTGTGGCATCCGCCGGCCGAACTAGAGGCCTTCCTCGCGGGCGGGCGGCCGGCCGTCTACGTGGGTTTCGGAAGCATGGGCTTCGGCGCCAAGGCGACCGAGCGCGGCCGCGTCGTGCTGGGTGCTCTCCGCGAGGCCGGCGTGCGCGCCGTCGTCGCGAGGGGATGGGGCGCGCTCGAAGCCGACTCGTCGGAGGACGTGATGGTCGTGGACCATGTGCCGCACGACTGGCTGTTCCCGCGGGTGTCGGCGGTCGTGCACCACGGCGGCTCGGGCACGACCGCGGCGGGCCTGCGCGCCGGCAGGCCCACCCTCATCTGCCCGGTGCTGGGCGACCAGCCGTTCTGGGGGCGCCGGGTGCACGAGCTCGGAGCCGGACCGCAGCCGCTTCCGCTGCGACGGGCAAGGGTGCCGAGCCTCGCCGAGAGGATCCGCGACTTGGTCGGCGACCCGGCCTACGCAGCTGCGGCGGCGCGGGTGGCTGAAGGGATCGCCGCGGAGGACGGCACCGGACGCGCCGTCGCGGTGCTCGAGCAGATCGCGGCTGCTCACTCCCCCACTCGTCGCGAACACGGCGCCGCATAGCGGTTCCGGATGCGGCGGTGAAACCCGCCGGGACGTTCCGGTTCGCGACCCCGCGGTCAGGCCGGGACGCGCTCGGCGCGCGGCGGCCGGTGCGGGATCGGGATCGGCGGCCGCGCAGCTGATCGGGTGGACCGATGGCTCGCGCGGATGAGGTCGTCGAGCACTTCAGCCGGTGACATGTAGTGCTCGGCGAGGCCGAAGTCCCGCAGCCAGACGACGTCGTACTCGAGGTCGTCGATCTCGTACACGCACGCCATGGTGCGCTGGGGGTGGTTCTCGGGCAGTGAGAGGTCCAGGATCACCCATTCGATCGCGGTGACCTTGCGCATCTCGAATCGGATGTTGCTCTCGTGTGACATGTTCGCCTCCGAATCTGGATATCGATCCAGCGGAAGCACACCATCGCGTCGGATGCCGCACATCGCTGTGCGTGGATGCCCGAGGAGGCGGGAGGCTCGTTCGAAGTCCCGCCGCGACGCGTGCGTCCGCCGGAAATGTCGTGCGACCAGAATACCAAGACCTCTGGCACTCGCCATAGGCGAGTGCTAACCAGGTCGGGAGCGCGTGCGCACGGCGAGCGCGGCGCAGCCGATCACGGCGAAGCCGCCGATCACGGTGGGCCAACCGATCCCCTCGTGCAGCAGAATCGCCGCCCACAGAATGCTCAGCACCGGCTGGACCAGCTGCACTTGGCTGACCTGCGCCATCGGCCCGATCGCGAGGCCCCGATACCAGGCGAAGAATCCGAGGAACATGCTGACCACGCCGAGGTACGCGAACGCCGCCCACTCCACGGGGTCGGCACGCGGTGGCTGCTGAACGATCGCGAAGAACGTGGCGCCGATCATGAGCGGCGCGGCGAGCACCAGCGCCCACGACACCGTCTGCCACGCACCCAGCTCCCGCGCGAGAAGCCCACCCTCGGCGTAGCCGATCGCGCACGCGACCACCGCGAGGAACAGCAGCAGGTCCGCCGCGCCGAGTCCACCCATGCCGCCGTTCTGCAGCGCGGCGAAGACGATCGCGGCTGTCGCGCCCAGGATCGCGAACAGCCAGAACGACCGGCGGGGCCGCTCCTTCGCCCGCAGCACCGCCACCACCGCTGTCGCCGCGGGGAGCAGCCCGATGACGACCGCAGCGTGACTGGCCGGAGTGGTCGTCAGGGCGAACGAGGTCAGCACCGGGAAACCGACCACGACTCCGGCGGCGACGATCACGAGACGAGCCCACTGCGCCGCGGTCGGCAAGCGCTGCCGAGTCGCCGCGAGGGCGGTCGCGGCGAGCGCGGCGGCGATCACCGCGCGGCCCGATCCGATGAACAGCGGCGACATCCCCTCGACGGCGACACGCGTGAAGGGAAGGGTGAACGAGAAGGCGACCACGCCCACCAGGGCCCATCCGAGGCCGGCGAGTCGCGGTAGCACAGGCGCACTGACGTGAGTAGCGCTACTCTGATCTGTCATGGAGCACGATAGCACTGCGAGAATCGATGCCGCGCTGCGGGCATGGATCGCGGCCGCGCCACCGGGCGCACGGCTGCCGTCGAGCCGCGCCCTGGTCGCGCAGCACGGGGCGAGTCCCGTCACCGTGCACAAGGCCATGCGCCGGCTGGCAGCGGCCGGACTGATCGAGAGCCGTCCGGGGGTGGGCACGTTCGTCCGGGCGCTCCGCTCGCCGCGTCCTGCGGACCACGGATGGCAGACCGCGGCACTGGGCACGCCGCCGGCGCGGGTGTCGGTGCTGTCGTCCACGCAGCGGGCCGTGGCACCGGATGCCATCGGTCTGCACTCGGGGTATCCGGCATCCGATCTGCTCCCGGAACGACTCGTGCGCACGGCCTTGGTGCGCGCTTCACGCTCCCGTGCCGCAACCACGCGCTCGCCCGCGGCAGGGATGCCGGAGCTGCAGGAGTGGTTCGCGAGCGAGCTCGCCGTCACCGCACCCGCGGGCGTGGCCGCGCCGTCACCGCGCGACGTCGTGATCACCGCGGGCAGCCAGGGCGGACTGTCGTCGATCTTCCGTGGTCTGGTGGGACCTGGCCAGCCACTGCTCATCGAGTCGCCGAGCTACTGGGGAGCGATGCTCGCCGCCGAGCAGACCGGTGTCGTGCTCGTTCCGGTCTCGGCCGGCGCCGACGGGCCCGACCCCGACGAGGTCGACCGCGCACTCGAGCGCAGCGGCGCCCGGGTGTTCTACGCCCAGCCGGCCTTCGCCAACCCGACGGGGGCGAGCTGGTCTGCCGAGAAGGCCCACGCGATTCTCGAGGTCGTGCGTCGTCGCGGCGTCTTCCTCGTCGAGGACGACTGGGCGCACGATCTCGCCATCGACACCGACCCGCAGCCGCTCGCCGCGCGCGACGACGACGGCCACGTCATCTACCTGCGCTCGCTGACCAAGAGCGTCTCGCCAGCGGTGCGCGTCGCTGCGCTCGTCGCGCGTGGCCCGGCGCGAGAGCGCATCCTCACCGACCGCGCCGCGGAGTCGATGTACGTCAGCGGAGTTCTGCAGGCCGCGGCGCTCGATGTCGTCACGCAACCCGCGTGGCGCACTCACCTGCGGGGCGTTCGCCAGCAGTTGCGCGCCCGCCGGGATCTGCTGCTCGACAGCATCCGCCAGTACGCGCCGGACGCTCGCATCGACATCACACCCGGCGGCGGGCTCAACCTGTGGGCTCGCCTGCCGGACGGCACCGACACCGCGCTGCTGGTGCGCGAGGCCGAAACGCGGGGACTGATCATCGCCGCCGGCGGCGAGTGGTTTCCGGCCGAGCCACCCGGACCCTACGCGCGCCTCAACTACGCGAGCGAGGACCCCAGCCGCTTCCCCGAGGCGGCGCGAATCCTCGGCGAGGCGCTCGAGCACGTCATGTCGTGACGGCGTACGGGAGGTCGTCAGCCCGCCAGCTGGCCGCGCCGCCGGGCGAGGTAGGCGACCTCGGCGACGTTTCCCGCCAGCTCGATCGCCCGGTCGTAGGCCTCTCGCGCCTCGGCGGAACGGCCGATTCGGCGCAGCAAGTCCGCGCGCGCGGCGTGGAACGCGTGATACTCGTTGAGGTCGTCCGCCAGTCGATCCACCGCGCTGAGGCCTACGGCGGGTCCGTCCAGTTCCGCGACCGCGATCGCACGATTGAGTGCGACGACCGGGCTCGGGTCGATCGCCGACAGCTGATCGTAGAGCTCGACGATCTGCGACCAATCGGTGTCGCGGGCATCGGGCACCGAGGTGTGCACCGCGTTGATCGCGGCCAGGATCTGGTAGCGGCCGGGCACCCCCTCACCGCGCGCCACGACGACCAGGCGCTCCCGCACCAGCGCGATCCCCTCCTCCACCATCGCCCGGTCCCACGAGCCTCGATCCTGCTCGTCGAGTCGCACCAACTCCCCCGCTTCGGAGATCCGCGCGGCCGCGCGCGCCTCGGTCAGCAGCATGAGCGCGAGCAGTCCCGCCACCTCCCCCTCGCGCGGAAGCAGCGAGCTCACCAGCCTCGTGAGCCGAATGGCCTCCGCGGTGAGGTCGCGGCGGATCGGCTCCGACGACTGCCCCGTCGCCAGATACCCCTCGTTGAAGATCAGGTACAGCACCGCGAGCACGCCCTCCAGGCGCGCGGGCAGATCCGGAGCCTGCGGCATCCGGAACGGGATCCGGGCGATCCGGATCTTGTCCTTCGCGCGGGTGATGCGCCGGCTCATCGCCGCTTCGCCGACGAGGAAGGCGCGGGCGATCTCGCCGACGGTGAGCCCGCCCAGCAGCCGCAGCGTCAGCGCGACGCGCGTCTGCATCGCGAGCGCGGGGTGACAGCAGACGAACAGCAGGCGCAGACGGTCGTCCTCGATCGCGCCGACGGACTCGGCGGGGCCGTCGTCACGCAGCATGAGCGCCTCCCGGTGCTTCGCATCGCGCTGCGCCTCGCGGCGCAGACGGTCGATCGCCTTGCGGTTGGCCGTCGTGGTGATCCAGGCGCCGGGGTTCGGCGGCACGCCGTTGTTCGGCCAGCGCTCCGCGGCCGTGGCGAAGGCTTCGGCGGCCATCTCCTCGGCGAGGTCGAGGTCGGCGAACCGGTGCGCGAGCGACGCCACCACCCGCGCCCACTCCTCGCGATGAACGCGGGTCAGTGCCGCCGCGACGACGGCGGCGCCGGTCACGAGCCGTTCACCGGCCGCACCTCGATCTTGCGGCGGCACGCCTGAGACCCCTCAGCCGCAAGCGCGAGCGCCACATCCAGATCCTCCGCCTCGATGATCCAGAATCCCGCGATGTGCTCCTTCGACTCGACGTAAGGCCCGTCTGTGATGAGTGGGGCCGGGCCGGTGCCGTCCACGACGGTGCTGGCGGATGGCTCGGCCAAGCCGTTCGCGAAAACGAACCGCCCCTCGTCCCGCAGCCGGGCGTTGAACGCGCCGGTCGCCTCCAGCTGGGCGGCGTTCTCCTCGGCGGTGGCATAGCTGCCGTGCTCGCCGTACTCGCTCGGGCCCCACACCATGAGTGCGTACTGAGCCATGTGCGTCCTCCTTCAGCGCGGCGACCCCGTCGGCCGCCTCTCACCCCTACAACGAAGAGAGTGGCATCGATCCGACACCGAGGGCAGACGCGTTCGTTGTTGAGGGTCGGTGCATCCGCGCGGATCTCCACCATTGAGAAGGTCGCCTCCTCGAGTTCGCCGGCAATCTCGACGGCACGGTCGAGATCGCAGAGACGGCGGCATTCCTGACGTCGGATCACACGGGCGCCATGACGGGCACGGTCGTCGAACCTCGCCGGCGAGGTTTACTCGACGCATCCGCCTCTGTCAACGGTCTCCCCGCCCGCGCCCCGCTGCGTAGCGTCGGTCGCGTGATCGGTGATCGCCCGAGCCTGAGCGTCGTCATCCCGGCCAGAAACGAGGCAGGGATGCTCGGGGCATGCCTGCGCGCTCTAGCCGATCAGATCGATCCCGCCGACGAGATCATCGTCGTCAACAATGACTCGACGGACGATACCGAGGCTGTGGCACGCTCATGGGCCGGCGTCAAGATCGTGACCGAACGCCGACATGGCATCACCTACGCGCGAAACGCGGGCATGGACGCCGCGACGTCACAGGTCCTCGCCCGGATCGACGCCGACACTCTCGTGACGCCGCCCTGGGCGCGCGCGATCCGGCACGCGTTCGCGTCGGATCCCGAGTTGGCCGGCCTCGCCGGGCCGGCGGGATTCACAAGGCTCTCGACCGGCGATCGTGTGGGCGGGCGCGGGGTCTACGGACTCTTCCGCGCGATCCACGAGGTCATGGTCGGCAGCGGGCCAGTGATGTACGGCCACAACATGGCCGTGAGCCGCGCCGCCTGGGCCGCCATCCGCGATGGCGTCACCTCCGGCGATGACGCGATCAGCGAGGATCTGGACGTGACGCTGGCGTTGCGACAGGCCGGCATGCGGATCGCCTACGATCCCGACATGCTGGTCACCATAGCGGTCGAGCGCACGCTTCGGCCCCGCAAGCTGGCGGGATACAGCCGGACCAACCAGCTGACGATGAGCAAGTACGGGTGATGCGGCTCGGTCCGTGCTCGTGCTCGCGCAAGGATCTCCGCCCGCGATGTGCGCGCAGACCGCATACGCGGCCATTTCCCTACGTGGCTGCCGGTGGGGCGACAGATCCGCGGTGCACGATGGGGCACGCGAGCAGCGTGGAGTGGGCACCTAGCAGCCGGTACTCGCCCTTTCCCTCAACGAGCGCCGACAGCGTCTCCACCGCCCAGGCGCCCATCTCGTAGTGAGGAAGTGCGACAGTGGTCAGTTCTGGGTACAGGCTGTAGGGGATCGGCGCCTGATCGTCGAAACCGACGATCGACAGATCACGCGGGATGGAGAGGCCGAGCTCGGCCGCCGCCCGGTAGGCACCCATCGCCATCCGGTCGTTGTAGCAGAACAGCGCCGTGGGTCGCTGCGGCGGCGCAGCGCCATGGTTCAGCAGCGCCATCGCGGCCCGGTAGCCGCCGGATGCCTCCGCCTCGGCTTCGACGACCAGCCGATCTTCGAATCGTCCCGCTGCGATCATACGTTCGCGGTATCCGGCGATACGCCCTCGGGTCGCGGGCACGTCCACCGACGTCGCTGCATAGGCGATCCTCTTGTGGCCGGCTGCGAGAAGCATGTCGACGACCGATGCGGCACCGGCCCGCTCATCGGGCATCACGGAAGGGATGTCGCCGTCGCGGTCGCGCGCACCGATGAGCACAGCCGGCGAGGCGTGCATCTCTTCCGGCACCACGACTTCGTCGTGATAGACGGTCGCGTAGATGAAGCCGTCGGCTTGGCGGTCCATCAGGGCTCGCAGCAGCTGCGGTTCAATGTCGGGCGCCGGGTTCAATGCCGAGTTGATGATCGCGAGGGTGAGGCCGCGCTCGGCCGCCGCCTCTTGCGCGCCCTGGATGATCCGGCCGGCGTAGGGAGTGATGGCGATCTCTTCGGTGATGAGCCCGACCATGCCCGACGCCTGGGTACGGAGGCCTCGCGCGAGCCGATTCGGCTTGTACCCGAGGTTCGCGGCGGCCTCCTTCACACGCGTTCTCGTCTCTTCGCTCGTCCGCGTGTGCGGAGTGTCATTGAGCACGTGCGAGACGGTCGTGACCGACACGCCGGCGGCCGCGGCGACGTCGCGGATCCCCACCTGTTTGCGCGTCACACGGCTCTCCGTTCTCATGGGTGCTTCTCCCTTCGTACCACGTGGGCACGCGGCGACCCGCTCACGGAGAGATCCGCGCCCGTGGCCACGATGTCGCGCCGGTACGGCAGGTCAGCGCCGGCGCGTTGCACCGTGATCGCGGCTGCGGCCGCTGCGTGGGCGCCCATCCGGCGCAGAGCGGTCTCGTCCGCCGCGCGCGGGGCCTCGTTGAGGACCGCGTCGATCAGCGCAGTCATGAACGTATCTCCCGCGTCGCAGGTCGCACTGACGGATGCCCGTTCTCAGACGAGGGGAAAGACATCGAGCTCTCCGGCCGTCGCTGTCACGGTCAGGTCGACTCCGGCGGGCCGGATGGAGGCACCGAACAGTCCGGCAGCGGACGACACTTCCAGCACGGGTCCGTCCATGATGACTCGCACGTCACCTGAAACTGGAGTGGTCGACTGTTCACCGGACCTACGGACGTGAAGCATGTCTCCGTCGCGGACGATCGTGACCGCGGCATCCGCACCGGATTCGATCGTCAGCGTGCCACTGTCGGCGGCACGCCACTCGATGTCGGCTGCCAGCCCCGCCACAGTCCGTCCGCCTAGGCCCGGTCGCCGATGCTCCGCGACGTCCGCGTGAGGCTGAGCGACCAACCGGTCGTCGTCGAGGGAGAGGATATACGGCACGCTATGCGCGCCCTCCCATCCCGCCGCGGGATCGCCGACGCCCCTCATCCAGAACAGCAGGCAGGGACGCCCCTCGGCATCTGTGAACAGGGACGGCGCGTAGTAGCTCTTCCCGAAGGTCAGGCGACCCCACGATTCAGCCTGGAAGACGCCGTCGTCGTACCTGCCGACGGCGTACCCGGCATAGTGAAGGACATCAGCGTCCCACACCGATGACACCATCACCGCACGTCCATCGAGTTCGAAGATCTGCGGACACTCCCAAAGTGCCCCCATCCAGACCGGTTCGGTCTTGGACGTCGAGCGCTGCAGTGCGACCCCCGCGTACTCCCAGCGATCGAGGTCTTCCGAGGTGTACGAGAGCGCCATCGCCGTACCATCGGTGAGGCCGGCGCCGACGAACATCCGCCACGTTTCGCCTTCCCGACGCAGGAACGGGTCGCGGTAGGCGAGGAGGTCCAGATCGGGCGGAGCGTCCGCGACGAAGTTCCCCTTGTGCCAGTTGTGCCACTCGTCGTCTCCCGGCGTGGCAGTCCGGATTCGTCCGATGCCGTAGTCCGGGGCCGAGGTCGACGTGTAGAACACGCGCGCGCGGCCCGCGCCATCCGTGACCAGCGAGCCCGTCCAGATGCCGCCGTCGCCGTCACCGGGCGCAATGGCGATCGTGTCCTCCCGCAGCGACAACAAGTCCTTGCCCACAGCGTGGCCCCAGTGGCAGGCCGGACCCCACACCGTCTGGCCCGGCACGTACTGGAAGAACACGTGATAGCCACCGTCGCGGAACGTGATGCCGTGCGGATCGTTGATCCAGCCGGATTCCGCGGTGAAATGCACAACCGGTCGCACGATCACTCCCCCGTCGACGCGAAGGATGGTGTCGGCCTGAACGCGTTGACCGACGGGTCGAGGGAGACCTGGTCAGATCTGCCGGAATCCAGAATGGTGTTTCCGGTCGCGGCGGGGTCGACCACGACGGCCATCACCGCAAGCGTCTTCGAATCGTCGATCGCCAGGAGAGCGTCGACTTGCGCTTCGAAGCACGAATCTTTTGCCGTGGCGTCGACATCCATCCCGACGAAGTGGTTGCTCGATACGTAGTTCCCACTGCCCGAGAGGAGTCGGATGATCACGGGGGGAACGCCCGGTGGACGGATGCTCTGCCGTTCGACCAGCGCGGAGAAATGGTTTCCGATGACCGAGTTGTTGCTGCCGGCGACAGTGAGGAGACCGAACAGGTCGTCGAGCCCGTTGTCGACGCCGAAAAACGGTGTCCAGGGTTCGTGATCGCGCAGGAAGTGGTTCGTGGCCACGAGATTCTCAGAGCTGTTGGCTTCGAGCACGACCATCCCCGGGTAGAAGGAGTGCAGGCGGTTGTTCGTCACGCTCGAACGCGTCACGCCCTTGAGGCGCACGCTGCTCCCGCCCCGCGGGAAGACATTGTTCGCGGTGATCAGGAGCCCGCCATGGTTCTCGGCGTAGACCGAGTGACCGTTGCAACCGGCCCCGATCAGGTTGTCTGTGATCTTCGACGCCTGGCCCCATCCACGCAGCTCGATGCCGCTTCCACATTCGGCGATGAAGTTGTCGTGGATCGAGAGCGCGTCCGCGTTGTAGATCGTGAGAGCGTGCTCGAGGTAGACGAAGCCCATCTCGTTGACTCGGAAGGAGTCATTCGCGCTCGCGACGTAGATGCCGGTCTTGCCGTTCACGTAGGAGTTCTCCGGATTGCCGCCCGTTCCCTCTCCGGTGAAGTGAAGTCCGTCGATACAGAAGTTCGAGAACTCGACGGAACTGATCCGCGGGTTTCCGCTTCGGTCGATGAGGAAGGCTGCGCCCTCGGACTCGTCGCGTCCTTCCTGTGCCGGAAGATCCACGAGGATCCGGCTGCCGCCGGGCCACAGCTCGTGTAGTCCCGACCACTCCTCCTCCGGCACGTTGAAGCGGATGCTCGATGAGCTGAAACCGTGCCCCGCGCCCTCGATCCTCAGGAAGCTGATGTCGATCACCGCCGGGGTTCGCAGGCGGTAATCCCCTGGTGGGATGTAGATCACGGCTCCCGGCTTCCCGCCGTCGCGCACGGAGCCGGTTGCCTGCCGTCCTCTGACGTCAGCGATGATGCTGTTGATCACCTCGCCGATGTCGTCGAAAGGATCACCGTGCGGCCACTCCGTGACGTCGTAGCGGTTGTTGCTGAGCATTGAGTTTCCGTTCATGACGCGGCTGCTCAGCCCTTGACGGCGCCGAGCGTGAGGCCTGCGACGATGTGCCGCTGGAGGAACAGGGTGAGCAGGATGACGGGAATGGAGTAGACGGCAGCGAGAGCCGTCATTCCTCCCCAGTCCAAGCCGAACTGACTCTGGAAGTTGGCGATGACGACGGGTGTCGTCTGCGCGCGAACGGACGTGAGGAGTAGAGCGAAGAGGAACTCGTTCCACGACGCGAGGAACGCGAAAATCGCCGTGACGGCCAGACCTCCAGTGACGACGGGAAGGACGACGCTCCACAAGGCCCGAAGCCGGCTGCATCCGTCGACCTTGGCCGCCTCATCGAGTTCATCGGGCACCGCCTCGAAGAAGCTCGCCATCAACCAGATCGACAACGGCAGCGAGATGGTGGTGTGGGCCAGCGCAAGGCCGAACGATGTGTCGGTGATCCCGAGGGTGCGCATGATCTCGATGAGAGGCGCGCCGATCGCGATCGTCGGAACCATCCGCGTGACGAGGGCGGCCACAATGAACACGCGGCCGCTCGGGGTGCGGAATCGGGTGATCGCGTACGCAGCCGGAACCGCGAGCACCAGCGAAAGGACGGTGGAGATGACGGCGGTCACGACACTGTTCACCAGTGCGGCCGGCACGCCCGATCTCGAGAGCGCCGACACGTAATTCTCGAGCGTCCACCGCTCGGGCAGCACGGTCGGCGGGACTGCGATCGCGTCCAGCGGTGCTTTGAACGACGTCAGCAGGAGATAGATGAAGGGGAACCCGTAGAGGACGAGGGTCGTCGCCAGGAGAAGCCACAGGAGAATGCGGCTCTTCCCTCGTGTTTCGAGAGGATTCATCGTGCACTGCTTCCGGGTCGCCAGATCAGCATGATCGCCGCCACGGCAACGACCAGCATCACGATCAGGTAGACAGTTCCCATCGCACTGGCCAGGCCCGGGTCACCGAACCGGGTCATCGTGCGATAGATCAGCAGGCTGAGCGTGGTCGTGCTGCCCTGGGGGCCGCCGTCGGTCTGGATGAGGATGATGTCGAACGCCCGTGCCGCATCAATGCCACGGACTATAAGGGCCACCGCGATCACCGGACGCAGCAGCGGGATGATGATGCTGAACAGCAGGCGCGGGTAGCGGGCGCCGTCGATCCGCGCGGCCTCGATCACCTCGCCGGGGATGTTCTGCAGCCCGGCGAACAGCACCAGCGTGATGAAAGACGTGGTCAGCCAGATGTCGGGGATCGCGACGGAGAACAGGGCGATGTTCGGGTCGCTGAGCCATTGGATCTGGTCGGGACTGGAGATGAGGCCTGCGCGGAACAAGAGCTCGTTGATGATTCCGAAGTTGTCGATCAGCAGGAATCGCCAGAGCAGACCGGCCACCACGGGAGCGATCATGAGCGGGTACATGAAAAGCGTGCGGAACACTGTGGAGCGATGACCGAGTGCGCTGAACAGGAGCGCGACAGCCAGTCCCAGCGTGAACTCCGCTGCAACCACGATCAGGGTGTAGACGCTCGTTCGAACCGAGGCGTTCTGGAACGCCTCGGAGGCGAACGCCGTGAAGTAGTTGTCGAATCCGACGAATGTCCGCGGTGCGCCCGCGAACGGCGAGATCTCGAAGAAGCTGTCGTACACGAACCGGACGAGTGGCCACACCACGAAGGCCCCGAGGAAGAGCGCGGCTGGGAGCATGAGCAGGAACGCGAACCGTCGATCGCTGATCGTCCGCCGCTCCGGGCGTGACGTTCGGCCCTGTGGCTTGCGAGCCACCTCCGGTGGGGCGACCGCAGCCGCCCCACCGGAGGTGCTCGGATTCGTCGTCGTCACGTCAGTGTCCTCCGTGCACCCGACCGTTCTCTTACTCGACAATCGCTTCGATCTGAGACTTGGCCTCGCTGAGCAGCGCCGCGGTGTCTGCTCCTGGCTCGACCGCCTTCTGCAGCAGCGGGATGAGAACCGAGTCCACGATCTCCTGCCAGTTTGCAGATGCCGGCCGCGGCAGGCTCTGCGGCGCTTCGAGGGTCTCGAGCAGCGCCGGGTAGTTCTCGAAGCCAGGCTCGCCGGCCATCGCCTCGAAGGCGCTCTTGCGCGCGACGAGCCCGAGCGATGAGTCCGCCGACAGCTCGTTGTGCTCGTAGGCGAAGGCGATGAAGTCCTTGGCGGCATCCTGCTTCGAGCCGGTCGCCGGAACCGACAGGTACCACGCACCCGGCACCCCAGCCACTCCCCCCGGACCGCCGATCATCGGTGCAACGCCGATGCTGTCCTTGACCGGCGAGTCGTCGGGAGTCTGCCGATAGGCGTGCCCCCAGAATCGCATCATCGCCAGATTGCCTTGGTAGAACAGATTCTGCGCGCCGGCCCAGTCAAGCTGCGCCGCCCCAGATGGCGCGTACGGCAGCAGGCTGACGTAGAAGTCGAGCGCCTCTTTGTGTGCCTGGTCATCAATCGTGACCTCTCCCGATTCGGTGTCGAGCACCATGTGCTCCTCGCCCGCTTGCGACACCGTGGCGAGCCACTCGGTCTCGACTGCGCCCTTGACGTCGGTGCCATACAGATCGACCACTCCGTCGCCGTCCGTGTCGCGCGTGAAGAACTCCGAGATGTCGCGGTACTGGTCCCACGTCGTCGGCGGGGCGAGTTCGTAACCGTACTCCGCGGCGAAGCTCGACGTGTTCTCCGGATCCTCGAACAGATCAGTCCGGTAGTAGAGGATCTCCGAGTTCGTCCAGACCGGCATTCCCACGTATGCCCCGTCGACCTGAGCTTCGGAGAGCAGCCCCTCGAAGAGGTCGCCCTCCACTTCGGCCGAGAAGAGGTCGTCGATCGGTGCGAGGCCCTCCGCGAAGGCCGGGAGCCAGATGGCGTCCAGCGCCGCCACGTCGAAGGAGGGACTTCCGGCCTGAAGCTCGGATGAGATGCGGTCGTACAGGCCGGCGTACGGCAGTTCGACCAGTGTGACGGAGGTGCCCGTCTCCTCCTCGTAGAGGTCGGCGATCGGCTGCAGCTCGGCCAGTCCCCCTCCCTCGACGACGACGGTCAACGTGTCGTCGCCCGACGACGTCGTCCCGCCGACGCCGGCGCCGCATGCGGTCAGCGCGAGCGCCGCCGCGGATGCCGCAGCGATCGCGCCCAGGCGCCGTCCCCCTCTGTGATTCTTGCGAAGCTCCATCACTCCATCTCCCGTCAGCAGACTGTCTCTTGGCTCGCGCGCCAAATCGGTTTGCGAAAACGTCTTGGCAAAACGTCTTGGCACACACCATAGAAGCGAAGAAGGTCAACTGTCAACTCATGAGGAGACTGAGCAGCAGCGTGGATGGAGTTCGGACCCAGGGGGATCCAGCCGCGTTCGGCACGGAGCTCGGCCGTGAACACCGGTGAGGCCACCGTCCCACGCACCCGCGCGTCGATTCTGCATATACGCGGGAAGAAGGTCGCTTCGGGCGGCGTTGACCGGGGTGTGCAGATTGGCGAGGCGGCTCGGGTCACCGGCGCAACCGCAAGATCGTTGCGGTTCTATGAGGAAGAGGGGCTGATTCAGCCCGGCCGCTGTGCGAACGGATATCGCGACTACTGTGCTGCCACGGTCGACCGCGTCCTCGTCGTTCGCTCGCTGCTCGAATCCGGTCTGCCCACTGCCCTGATCCAACGGATGCTGTGCGATCCCACCGGCTCGACACAGCCCGCGACTCGCCTGCCGGACGCTCTGCGGGCGGAGGTCCAGCTCTATCGGGAGCGGGTCGCGGCGCGGGTCGCGCGACTCACCGCACAGCTGTCTGCGCTCGACGACCTCCTCGTGGGCGGAGGGGAAGTCGAGCGACACGGTTGACCTTGACGCCGGCGTGAACGTCGTAGCGTCCCCATATGAACAGCCTCCAGACGAGCCCTGAGCACGCGACGTCGATGACGGCGCTGGTGCAGCACTCACTCCGTGGACCTGCGGATCTCACCTTGGCCGAGCTGCCGTGCCCCACCCCGGGGCCACACGACTATTTGATCCGCGTCGGCGCAGCGGGATTGAACTATGCGGACGTGTCGCAGAGCCGCGGCCTCTACCAGGGCGGACCTGCTGCCCCGTACACAGCCGGGTTCGAAGCCGCCGGGGAGATCGTCGGGATCGGATCCGGCATCGCCCACCCTCTGCCGACGGGAACGCACGTCGTCGGGACCGGAGCCGGCGCTTTCGCGCAGTACATGCTGATGCCCGCGTCTTCCGTGCACGGAGTCCCGCAGGGCTGGACGGATGCCGCTGCCCTCGGCCTCGTCCTGAACTGGGCGACCGCCCTGGCCGCTCTTCGCCCCTTGGGCGAAGTGCAAGAGGGTGAGACAGTGCTGGTCCACGCGGCAGCCGGCGGCGTCGGGCAGGCCGCCGTTAGGCTCGCACGACACTTCGGAGCACGAGTGATCGCCACCGCCTCCCCCGAAAAGCACGACACGGTGCGGCAACTCGGAGCCGGCGACGTCATAGACGGGCGACGACCGGACCTTGCTGAGGAGGTCCTGCACCGCGTCGGAAGAGTCGATCTCGTGCTGGAGTCCATCGGGCGAAGCACGTTGCGCACGAGCTTGACCGTCGCCAGACCCTTTACGGGAAGAGTGATCGTCTTCGGCCAAGCGTCTGGCCCGGCGACCGTGTCCACCGACGACCTGATCTTCACCCATCACGCCCAGATCAAAGGACTGCACATCGGCGCGTTGGCCACTGGCGCCCCACAGATCTACCGAGCAGTCATCACCGAGATCTACGACCTGATAGCGAGAGGCGTCTACCCGCCCGGCACCCCCACCGTGTATCCCCTCGCCGACGGCCCCGGTGTGCTCGCACGCCTTGAGAACGGAGAAACCGTCGGCAAGCTGGCTCTCGACCCGTGGATCCAACACGCATCCCGCGCCGTTGGTCTGACGGCGGAGCAATAGCATGGACAGGTTGGTGCGTTCCAGGGCGGTCGAGGAGAAGCGGATGGAAAAGAAGCGACGTCCGACGATCATCGACGTGGCCCGGGAGGCCGGTGTCTCGCGATCCCTGGTTTCGCTGGTCCTGCAGAATCCAGACAAGGTCAGCGCAAAGCGCAAGGCCGATGTGCATGCCGCGATGGCGACCCTCGGTTATCGACCTAACCGAGCCGCCCGTGCACTGGCGCAGCAGCGAACCGACACCATCGGGGTGCTCGTCTCCGATCTGCACAACCCGTTCTACACAGAGGTGATCGACGGTATCGAGCAGGTCGCGGGGCCGCAGGGCTATCGCGTTCTCATCGCGGCGGGTGGGCGCGACCGTCACAACGAGAAGCACGCAGCGGACACCTTCATCGAGTTGCAGGTCGACGGCATCATCGCCATCACCCCCAAATTGACGACAGACGAGATCGCGAACATCGCCGAGATCCTGCCCACGGTGGTCGTGGCCCGTCCGGGCAAGCGCCCCCCTCGCACCAGTAGCGTCCATACCGACGACGCGGTCGGGATCGATCTCGCCGTCGAGCACCTCTGGCAGCTTGGACACCGACACATCGCCCACGTCTCGGCGGGGAGCGGGCCGGGCGCCAGGGCCCGCGAGAGCGCCTATCTCAGCAGCATGGCCCGACGGGGAGCCACCGCCGACGCGGTGGTCGTCCGAGCCGAACCCAACGAGGCGGGAGGGCATGCCGGCGCACTCACGCTCCTGGACGGCGCCGCTGTTCCCACGGCGGTCATCGCATCCAATGACTATGCGGCCCTCGGAATCATGGAGGCCGTCCGTGACCGCTGCATGTCTTGGCCGGCCGACATCTCCATCGTCGGCTACGACAACTCGATCCTGTCGCAGCTGCAGCCCATCTCGCTCACGAGCGTGAATCAGCCTCGGCTGCGGATGGGTCAGATCGCCTGGGAGATGCTCACACAACTGATTGCCGGAGAGACGCCCCGCACCGAAGCACTCACGCCGCACCTGGAGGTTCGCAAGAGCTCAGGTCGGGCGCCGCTTCGACACGCTTGATCTTTCGAGCCGGGGGGTCTGAATCACGGCTCAGACTCCCCGGTTCGGCGCCTACCGTGCAGTCAGCTCCACCTTGTCGAAGACGAGATCGTACTCTGTGCCCGATGTCCCGGTGACTTCGAATCGCAGCGTGACCGTGCCAGCGGATGTGATGTGCACGGTCCCGAGTTCGAGCGTCCTGAACCCCTGAGATGTCGAGTACTGATCCTGCTCCGGGCCTTGCGGCCGCCCGTCGACGTAGAGCTGAAAACGTCCGCGGTCGGAGTACCGTTTGACCCGCACCTGGACGTCGTACGTCCCCGGCGCCGCCACCGGCATAGCGAACTCGACGAAGTCTCCGACAGCGTTGGCCGTCAGCTTCGTCACTTTCGCGCCGCTGGCCCCGCTGTCATTGACGACCGCGACGGTGTCGCCGGATGACGATGTCGCCGGCAGCACCTCGGTCTCATGAACTTCCCCACCGGGCAGACCCCCGATCCGCTCGAGGACGATGGAATCCAGTGGGATGCGATAGCCCGAGCTCGCCGCGTGTTTGCCCGTCACGGTGAATCGGATGGTCATCGGCCCGGCGTGGGCGAACGAGACGGCGCCGACGTCGGTCGACACGAACGACGCGCCGCTCGCCGCATAGAAGTCCAGCGGAGCCCCGGCGTCGGCCCCCTGGATCGCGATCTGAGCGATGCCGCGGTCGCCGGCATTCTTCGCGGTCACCAGCACTCGGTACGTGCCGGCGCGCGGCACGTCGACAGCATGCTCGATGAAGTCTCCGGCGGCGTCGGCGTCGAAGCGGCGCCACTTCCCGCCACTGGCCTGCGTGTCACTCGAGTACACCGAGAACGAGTCACCCGAAGACGCCAACGGCAGGTCCTCCACCTCGAAGGTATGGACGCTCTCGCCAGCCCCTGCGCACGAGCCGCTCTTGCGGAGCAGGACGGCATGCGATCGCCCCGCCGAGCCGGCGACATCGACGCTGAGCTGCACTCCGGGATTCACCGCGGTGACGGTGACGGTCGGGTCGCTTTCGACGACGCACGCCGCAGAGAGCGCGACGGCGATGTTGATGCTGCCCGCGTGGACTTGTGTCGGATCGGCGACCGAGATGGCGATCTCATCAGCGGTCTCGCGGACCACGACTGATGCGATCGCGTCGCTGGTGATTCCTCCCGCGGTTGCGCTCCCGGCTTGCCAGAACTGTGCGGCAGTGATCCCCAACGACGCTTTCGACACTGCCTGCACGTCGGACGTGTTCGACAGGACCGTGATCGGCGGCGATGACGCGTAGGCGCCGACCTCCGTCGGCGACGCACCCGGAAGCACGACGTACGAATACGCACCATCCGTCGGATCTACGCCGTGATCCACGGACATCGTCAGATAGTTCCGGGTGACGGGGGTCGTGTTGCCGAAGCCGCGGTAGGTGTTGATGTCGCTCCATTTGGCGGTGCGCGACTCGCGGAGCCCTTGGACGACCGCGGACCCGGGGAACACATAGCCGATGTCGGCGCCAGGGACGTTCCCCTGCAGATGAGCCCAATCGACTCCGCTCATGGACTCGTTCCATCCGAGCGCAGTGGAACGGGCGACAGCATCCACTGTCAGCGCATTGGTGCCCGTGTCGTTCAGCTTCCGGTTCTCGACGATCGTCTCCACCGCCTTCCCGTCAGCAGCGGAGATTCCAGCGCCAAGAGCGACGATCTCGTCGTCGAACATGAACCACGACTTCCTGGCATCCAGGGTCTGCCCCGGGGGCCGCAATCGCATACCGACCACGCCGAACTCGCCCAGCGTTGCGCCGCCGACGGCATCGCTTGCACCTCTTCCCGAGGCGACTGTGGAATCCTTCAGCACCGTCGTTCCGGGAAGGCGGTACGAGTTCACCGTCGGCCAGAAGTCATCACTGAACTGTGCGAGATCCTCGTTGTAGAGGTAGGTCATCCCGTCGGCCGTATGCCACCCGCTCTTGTTCTCGGCGTTGATCGACTCGTAGTTGCTGATACGGGTCGAGTGCATGCTGATCCCGAAGCCGAACTCCGGCCGCAGGTGCATCACACGATCCATCTGCGGGAACTGCGCGTTCCGAACCAGAACGCCGCGGGCCGTGGTCGTGCTATCGCTCATGATCGCCTTGGCGAGAACGATCATGTTGATGCTGGCGACCTCATAGAAGTTCTGGTGCGTATCTTCGGTGATCCAGCGCTTTACCATCGATCGGATCGCGCGTGCGTCTGCCAATGGCGCGAACTGCGAGACGCGTATCAGCGACTGCATCGCGTGGTGTCCGGTCACGTGATCCTGAAAACTGAAACGAGAGATCTCCCGCCCGCGCACCATGTCGGCCATGGCGCCCTCGTACATCAGAGGCTCGAAGCTGTCGTGAACCCACCGGAAGACGACGTCCTTGCGCGGATCGACGACTTCCCACGTCGACCCGTCGAGAACGAACATGAGATTCGCCACATCCGACAGCAGGTTCTTTCCGTACCCGCCCGTGTAGGGAAAGCTCGTGTGCTGGATGAAAGAGCCATCACGGTAGAAGCCGTCACCGCTGGATGCGTAGGCGAAAACGTCGCTGAGTCCATCTCGTGCCGCGGTGATCTTCGCGTCATCCTTGACGATGATTCCCCGGATTGCGACGACCACGGCCTTCCAGACTCGGTTCGCGCCTGTCCCCTCCACGGACGGCGAGAAGCGCTCGATGCCGGCCATGTAGTTGGTTCGTTGCGTCGCAGTGAACTCGTCGTGCATCATCACCACGATGTCGTTCAGCTCCAGAGGCGTTCCGATATCCCAATCCCACCAGTTGCCGACATCCGGGGTGTTCTCGTTGTAGTTGTTCGTGTACATCCAGTCCATCGCCGACACGATGTCGTCACGCAACTGTGGATCGCCGTGCAGGGTTGAACTCTCGACCGAGTAGGCCAGCGCCATCTCCTTCAGTCGCCGGTAGGTGAGCTTGACGTCGTTGCCGCTTCCGCCGAGATTGCTCCACAACCGCGTCCGCGTGGGCGAAGTGTCCATCGAGTTCCAGTGAGAGGTGGCCGTCGCCTCGATATCGGCGGTGCGTGCGGCGATATCGGGGTCGGATTGCGGCAGGCCTGCACCGCCTGTCACCATCTCGTGCCACTTGGCTCGCAGTTCGTCGAACTCGTCGGCTGCTGTCGCCTTCACGGGGCTCGTCGTGAGCCCGCCGATGATCAGGCTCGTCGTCACCGCGACACCAACCCAGGCACCCCGCCAGTGCGATCGCTTGCGGACCGGGTCTATGTGCGATGCGCCCCGTGGCGGGCGGCCGGAGAATCGTCGCCCGAGGAATACAGCACGCATAGAAACTCCCGCCATTGGAACGCACCAATTTGGTGCGTTCCAACCATAGGGTGGCATAGGGGAAAGCGTCAATGACGATTCTGATCTGTGCCGCAACTCCGTTCGCGGGATGCGACGACCTGCTCAGTTCGACGTCGTGACCGGTGCGCGGTCACCGGCACCCACGACGACGCGTCCGTCGACGACGGTCAGCACAACCACGGCATCGCCGAGGCTGTCGGGCGTGGCCGTGCGAGGATCGCGGTCGAGAACGGTGATGTCCGCGGTCGCGCCGACGCGGAGCACACCGCCCGTTCGGCCGATCGTGCGATACGGCTCCACGGTGAGTCCGCGCAACGCCTCCATCGCGTCGAGTGCCTGGTTCGAGTTGATGGGCACGGCGTCCGGCTCATCGTGAGGGCGGCGAAGTTGAGCGTCGGCCAGGATGCCGACCGCATCGCTGGGGGCCACGGGCCAGTCCGAGCCCAGCGCGAGCGGTATCCCCGCGCGGACGATGTCCCTGGTGCGGAAGCCCCGGCCTGCACGCTCTTCGCCCAGCCTTCGCGACCAGTTGTCACTCCCGTCCGCTCGCGTGAAGAGCGTGCAGTGCGTGGGCTGCATGCTCGCGGTGGCCTGGGACGACACGAACACCTCGAGCGCAGCATCCGTCATCGTCTCGATGTGCTCGACCCGATGCGTCGCCGTGCGCTCGACCAATCCGTCGATCGCGCGCACGACGAAATCGATCCCTGCGTCTCCGATCGCGTGTGTGGTGGTCGGGATGCCGCGCCGGTCCAGTTCGGTGAGCGCGACGCGGTACTGCTCGGGATCGAGCCACAGCGACGACGTGGACTCGCCGAGGCAGTCGGGCTCGTGCAGCCAGGCCGTTCCGTTGTCGACAGTGCCGTCGATCATGAGCTTGACGCCCTCCACGATCCATCGGCGCCCCTGCACCCCCTGCAGCTCCGCAAGACGAGAGACCTCTTCGAGCGGCGCACCCGGCACATACCAGGGAGACATGCGAAGCCGGATCGGAAGGTCGCGGATCGCCTCGATCGTCTGCAGCAGCTCGATCGCGTCGGGCGCGAGGTCCTGCACCTGTCCGGAGGTGAAGCCCGCGCGAGCCATGAGGAGGAGCACCTCGTACAGCGCCTCGGCGCGGCGATCGAAGCTCAGCGGCGGCAGGACCGCTTCCACGAGGTGAATGGCCTGAAGCTCCAGGAGGTAGCCGGTCGGCCGACCTGTCGCGTCGGTGACGACACGTGACCCATCGGTGAACTCTTCGGCGCCCGTGACTCCAGCCAGGGCGAGCGCCGCAGAGGATGCCAGAGCAGCGTGGGCGTCGAAGAAGCGGACGAACGCCGGACGGTCGCCCGCAACCTCGTCAAGGACGGTATTCGAGACGGGTTCGTCGCCGAAGAGATTCGGATCGAGCCCCCACCCGAGGAGCCAGTCCTCGGCTGCCGCCCCCGCCGCCTCTGCTCGCAGCGAAGCCTCGACGTCCGCGAGCGTCCGGCAGCGGCTGAGATCAGCTCCGCGGGTCAGATCGATGCCGAACACCGGGTGGATATGACTGTCGACGAATCCCGGCAGGATGACCGCGTCCGCCAGCTCGATCACTCGTGTTCCCGCACCGACGTACGGCTGCAGAGCGCTCCTGCTGCCGAGCGCCACCACTTCACCGGCGAGGATGGCCAGGCCCTCGGCCTCCGCATCCGTGGTCGTGTCGGGGGCCATCGTCACCACCACACCGCCGAGCAGCACGAGATCGGCCGCGCGCTCGGGGGTCACCGGACCTCCGCCATCTCGTCGACGACCGACTCCGGGTCCGCGCCGCCGATCCGCGCGAACACCTCGGGCTTGCGCGCGCGGAGGAAGAGTGCGTACGCGGCGCCGGCGATCAGCACGACGGGAACCACGGCGAGGATGATCGCATTGATCGCGGGCCCGGCAGCGGTCAGATAGTCGATGGTGATCACCAAGACCGCGAGCAGCCCAGCCATGGCCACGAGGGAGAAGATCGCGGCGGGCAGCACATACCAGCGCCGCACGAGCTGACGGTTGCGCATGATGAAGATCACCACCGAGATCGAGGCGAGAAGCTGCAGCGTGATGATGCCGTACACGCCGGGCGAGTTGACCAGAATGACCAGCTGCGTGAGCGGATCGAGACCGGCGATGCCGAAGGCGATCACGACGCCGATGGCTACGACGCTCTGAATCAGCCCCGCGACCCACGGCGCGCCCATCCGGTTGGTCCTGTTGAAGAACGCGGGGAGGATGCCGTCGCGCGAGAGCGCGAAGCTGTAGCGGTTGATCGCGTTGTGGAACGCAAGCTGTCCGGCGAAGATGCTCGACACGATGAGCACGAACATCACCGACACTCCCCACTCACCCACATACGCCCCCATCGCGGCGAAGAAGAATGCGGCCGGATCTTCGGCGATCACTCCTTGCACCTCGCTGTCTCCGAATGCCTGGATCACCAGCCACAGGGTCCCGGTGTAGAAGATGGCGAGAAACGCGACGGCGATGTACGTCGCACGCGGGATGGAGCGTTCGGGGTTGCGGGTCTCGCTGCGATACAGCACCGTCGATTCGAACCCCATGAACGCGGCGAACCCGAACCCGAGGATGGCGAACATGCTCGGAGTGAAGATGTTCTCCGGCGCGAAGGTGCCGAACTCCAGCTGACCTGCCCGCTGGCTGAGGATCGCCACCGCGAGCACCACGAGCAGCGCCGTCTCGAGGACCAGGAGAACGCCGAGCACCTTGGCACCCACGTCCACTCCGACCGCTGCGAGGCCGAAGACCAGCACCGCGCCGATCACGGCGAGGATCCACCACTGCACGTCGATGCCGAAGACGACGGCGAACATCCCCTGCGCCATCACGCCGAACAGCCCCCACAGCCCGATCTGCAGCAGGTTGTACGACACCCAGGCGAGGATGCCGGCGGCGAGGCCGACCACTCTGCCGAGCCCGACGGAGATGTACGTATAGAAGCCGCCCATCGGCTTGAGATTTCGAGCCATGTAGAGGAATCCGATGGCGAACACTGCCAGCACCAGGCCGGCCACGGCGTAGACGACGGGCGCCGAGACGCCACCGATCAGCACCGCGAGCGGACCGATGCCGGCGAGGACGCTGAGCGGAGCGGCCGCTGATACGACGAGGAAGACGACACCCCACGTACCTAAGGCTGCCTTCTTCAGCTTTCCGGTCGGCTCCTCCTCGAGGAGGGACGAGTCGAGAGTCATGGCGCATCCTTTGGTCGGGTCGGACGACCTACGGGACACGCCAGCGGGTCGTTGGAGGACAGTGTGCCCTATGGGACGGCCTGTGCGCAATCGATTGTGCGATCTGGTTTCATGATCACCGTAGGATCAGGAGGGGAGGTGACCATGGCTTCGACGCGAGTGGCGACGCTTCAGGACGTCGCCGACCTCTGTGGCGTCTCCCGCGGGACGGCATCCCGGGCGCTTACCGGGACGGGACGCGTCTCCGCGGAGACGAGATCCCGCGTGCTCGAGGCGGCACGAAGCCTCCGCTACTCGACGAACAGCGGTGCGCGCAACCTGCGACGGGCGCGGGCTGGCTCGATCGGTCTGTGGCTGCCCGGGGGGATGAACTTCATGGAGTACTACATGAATTTCGCCGTCGGCGTCGTAGAGAGCACGAACGACAGAGAGCTGACGGTCTCACTCATCCCGGCAGACTTTCCGGCCGCGAAGGCGGGCGGTCTTCACGTCGACGGCTTCGTGATGACCGACGTGATAGACGGTGACGAGCTCGCGCGCGCGATCCTCGGGAGCGGACGGCCCGTCGTGGTCTCGGAGCTGGTGCCCCCCGGAATGCCCCAGCCCACCGCGATCGTGGCCGCCGATCACAGCACAGCGATGAACGGACTGCTCGATCGACTGCGGGCCGGCGGTGCGACGTCGATCGCGGTCATCAGACCGCCCGTGACCCAGATGTGGGTGCGAATAGCGGCGGACGCAGCGTCTGACTGGGCGACCGACAATCACGTCCCTCTCACGTTCGTCGACCTGAAGGGTGTGCCGTCGGCGGAGGAACTCCATCGGACGATCCAGGAGTTGCAGGCGACGCATCCCGATGTCGACTCGATAGTGTGCCTTCCCGAAGGCCTCGGCGTCGGCATCCTCTCCACATTGCGCGAGCTCGGACGCTCCGTCCCGGACGACATCCAGCTCGTCTCGTACACCGACAGCCCGACACTGCCGATCGTGCAACCGCCGATCTCGGCTCTGGATCTGAGGGCGAAGGATGCCGGAGCCCGAGCCGGCGAGCTGCTGATCTCGATCATCGAAGGCGGCGAGCGCGCGGGGACACCGGTCGAGACGTTCGAGTTGATCTACCGCGAACGCTCGTCCACCAGCCCGGCGAGGAAGTAGGTAATCCATGTCGCTGCACCCTCCGATCCCGGCACTCGAGCGTGCCTTCGAGGTCACCGCAGAGCTCGGTCCGCTGGAGGATCACGGCATGACGCGGGTGGGCCACCGCCGGATCATCCCCGTGATCGGCGGGACCATCACCGGGATCTTCGAGGGGACCATCCTCGCCGGTGGCGCGGATTGGCAGACCGTGCGCGCCGACGGTTCGATAGAGATCGACGGTCGCTACAGTGCCCGCTCCCACGACGGGGAGCTCCTGTACGTCCGTGCGCGAGGCGTGCGAAGCGGCGACCCTGCCGTCCTCGAGGCACTCCTCCGGGGGGACGACGTCGACCCCGAGAGCTACTACTTCCGTGCGGCGCTCACGCTCGAGTCGGCCACGCGACCCGAGCTCGAGCGCTCCGTGTACATCGCGTCCTACATCCGCGAAGCACACCGCGTCCGCTACGTGGCGTACCGCGTGACGTAGCGCCGGCCACACACGGCTGGAGTCGCGGCTCCTGAGCGATTTTGAGCGCGTCGCTTCACGACAGCTAGGGAACTCGTGGGCTGGCTATCGAATCCTCAACTCCCTGCGTGCATTCGGAGAACCCCGATCTAGTTCGCGCTACCCGCATTTGCTTCGCGGCAAAAACCGCTTTTGTCGATGAATAGAGGACCGCAGGATGGGAGTACCGCACGCGAAACACGGAGGTTTCACATGAGCGCGAACGTGCCCCACCCCGGCATCTCGACGGATGACGCCTCATCTCCTCCTCCCCCTCTGGACTCAGCGCTCGTCCGCGAGCTTGTCGAGGTCGTCGGCGGCGACTGGGTGCGCGTGGAGCGGCCGGAGGTCGACGACTTCAAGGATCCGTTCTGGATTCCTGGCGACGAGACGTTCGCGGCATCCGCTGTCGTGCAACCCGGCAGCGTCGAAGAAGTGCAACGGGTCATGCGCATCGCGAACGTCTGGGGAATCCCCGTCTCGCCACACAGCCAGGGGCGCAATCTCGGTCACGGCGGCGCCTCACCGCGCCGCCGTGGATCCATCCAGCTCGGCTTCCAGCGCATGAACCGGATCCTCGAAATCAATGAGGAACTCGCTTTCGCCGTTGTCGAACCGGGGGTCACGTGGCAGGACCTTTATGACGCGGTGCAAGCGCAAGGCCTGGACTTGCTCACCCCTGTGCCGGACCTCAGCTGGGGCTCGATCATTGGCAACACGATGGATTCAGGCCACACTTACCAGCGGTACGGCGCGGACTACCGGCTCCACGTGGGCTATGAAGTGGTCTTGCCGGATGGCGAACTCATGCGTACGGGACAGGGTGCGATCACAGGCAGTTCCTCCTGGCACACATACCGACGGAGCCTCGGTCCTTCGCTGGACGAGCTGTTCATCCAGTCCAATCTGGGGATCGTGGTGCGGATGGGGGTATGGCTCGCTCGGCGCCCCGCGGCCTATGCACCTCTGACGCTCGTCATAGACGACGACGCCGACCTGGAAGCCGCCGTCGACACCGTCCGTGAGCTCCGCCTCGCGGGGCACCTCGAGGGCATGCCTGCGATGTATTCGACGCTGCGCGCCGCGCATATGTTGCGCGATTCACCGGTGCCCGCCGGCCCCGCTCCGTTCTCTCCCGCGGAGTTGCATGCCATCGGCGCGCGTCTGGATGTCGGCGCGTGGGCCGTCCGAGCAGCGATCTGGGGGGACCGCGACATCGTCGAGATTCGGCTGCGGCGAATTACCGAAGCATGGACGAAGATCGCGAGCGGACGAGTTCTCCCGGTTCACATCTACGCCTCACACGAGTACGACCAGTTCACGCGATCGGCCGAACTCATCACGATCGGCATCCCCACCCTGAAAGCCATCGAATCGACACCGCCCCACATCGCGCACCTCGACGTCTCGCCTGTCGTCCCGATGCGCGGCGCGACGGTGCGCGAGGTCGTGGAGGAGATCCGCCGTCAGTACGCGGCAGCGGGCCTCAACTTCGGCGTCGGGATCATGGTGACCGGTGAACGATCGGCGGTGGCGATCGCCGGGATCCGCTATGACCGAACCGACCCCGAAAGTGCTCGCGCAGCGGTCGAGACGGGTCGTCGGATGGTGACAGCCCTCGGAGACCTCGGGTACGGCGACTGCCGCCCGCACCTGGCCTTTATGGACCTCGCGGCGTCATACTCATCTTTCAACGACCACGCCTATCGCCGCTTCGTCGAACGGATCAAGGATGCCGTCGACCCAGCCGGCATCCTCGCCCCCGGACGCCATGGGATCTGGCCGGCTCGCGACCGTACGGGATCGGCCGCGAGCACGGGATGACCGCCCGCTCCGAGCACTTCGACGCCGACGTGCTCATCGTCGGCACTGGCCCCATGGGAGCGACCGCTGCCCTCGCTCTCGCGACGTACGGCGTCAGCGTCATCAGCATCAGCCGCAAGAACTGGCTCGCTGATTCACCCCGCGCACACGTGACGAATCTGCGCGCCATGGAGGTGTTGCGCGCGCTCGGCGTGGAGGAGCGCGCGCTGGCCCTGGCAACACCCTGGGAGCTGATGGGCGACACCACCTTCACGACGAGCCTGGCCGGGCCCGAGATCGCCCGCATTGCGAGCTTCGGTCTCGGCCCGCGGCGCTACGGCGAGTATCGCGCCGCTAGCCCCTGCACGATGGCCGACCTGCCACAGCCGCTGTTGGAACCGTTGCTGGTCGACGCGGCCGCGTCGCGTGGTGCCGTTTTCGCCTTCAGCACGCTCTACCGATCTCACGAGCAGGATGCCACCGGCGTCACTGTCGTCCTGGAGGACCGCACGTCGGGTCATGTGAGCCGCCGCCGGGTGCGCTACCTGATTGGTGCTGATGGCGCACGGTCGCAGGTGGCTGACGATGCCGGCATCTCGCTCGTCGGCCAGATGCGGCGCGGCGGGACGGTCTATGCCCAGTTCTCCGGCGATTTGTCGGCGCGGATGAACCACCGCTCGAGCATCCTCACTTGGATCGTGAACGAGACCGCTGCCGTCGGCGAGATCGGGCTGGGGCTACTGCGTGCGGTACGCCCCTGGGACCGGTGGATCGCCGGGTGGGGCTTCGATGTGGAGGCCGGCGAGCCCGATGTCTCTCATGACGTTGCGCGCGCACGCATCCGCTCGTACGTCGGCGACCCGGACTTCGAGCCCGAGATCACGGCGGTGAATCCCTGGTATGTGAACGAGGCGTGGGCGCCCGTCTACAGCTCGGGGCGTGTGTTCTGCGGTGGCGATGCGGTCCATCGTCACCCGCCCTCGAACGGGCTGGGTTCCAACACCAGCGTTCAAGACGCCTACAACCTCGCCTGGAAGATCGCCTTCGTCCTCCGCGGATACGCGGGGCCTGAACTTCTGGATTCATACTCCGACGAACGCTCTCCGATAGGAGAGCAGGTCGTCCGCCGCGCCAATCAGTCCCGGCGCGAGTACGCCGGCGTCCACGTGGCGCTGGCAGCCGACCAACCCGGAAGCCTCGCAGGAGCGGCCAAACTCACTGCGCCCACCCCGGCGGGCGCGCGCGCCCGCGAATTGCTCGCGTCGGTCCTCGATCTGAAGGACAACGAGTACAACGCGCTCGGAGTGGAGATGAATCAGCGTTATGCCTCCAACGCCGTTCATGACCTCGACGAAGCGCCTGAAGTTTTCCAAAGGGACCGCGACGTCTTTGCGCAGCACACGACCCGTCCGGGTGCGAAGCTCCCGCATGCGTGGCTGGTGGATGCCTCGGGCAACCGGATCTCGACACTAGATCTCGTTGACGGCGAGCGCTTCACGCTGCTGACGGGTCCTAGCGGGCAGGGATGGGCGGATGCTGTGCTCTCGCTAGGTCTGCCGTATCTCCGGGCGACCGTTATCGGCTCCTCCAACGCGCAGGATCTCTGGTTCGACTGGAGCCGCATCCGCGAGGTCGCCGAGGATGGCGCCATCCTGGTGCGCCCGGATGGCTACATTGCCTGGCGGTCGAATGGCGCAGTCCCGTCGTCGCGTCGCACGCTGGGTGAGGTCCTCGCACGCCTGCTGTCTCAGTAGGCCATTCCTTCGTGTTGCTCAGATCTCGACAAGACTGCTCGCCAAGCCAGAATCGACGCCACCTCCGCGGGGCTCATGACCGCTCCGCTCCCACGAGCACAAACGCCATCGTCGCTGGTCGATCACCCTTGTTGCGCCACGCATGCCTGGTGCCGTTCTGTATCGCGACGTCACCCGCACGCAAGTGCACCGTCTCGTCGTCGAGTTCCAGCCAGATCTCGCCGTCCAGAACGATGTCGTAGTCGATGCTGTCGGTCGTGTGCACGCCCGGGGCATCCGGCTCGAACCGAGCTGCGAAGTCCGCCGCGAATGCGACATGCTCCGCCGCCGCACTGGCGCCGTCAAAGTCGGGCTCGCCGAAGATACTGTCCGGCGGGAACTGGACGATCAGAAGCGTCGTCTCCCCCACCCTCGGGAGCAGAGGCGCCCCGACGGGCGCCGATTCGTCGCTGCCGTCGGAGATCATCGGCTTTCCGGCGGTGCGATAGAGAACGCTGCTCAGCATGCCGGGCGTGGCGGCGTGATGTACGGCGTTCGGCGCTGGTCCGTCGCTTGCGACGACCGACCGACCGTCCCGTGTCGTCGTGACAATGCGCCGAGGGACCTTCGGTGCATCAAACAGTCCGTCACTCATATCGCTGGCCTTTCTTTCCATTCCACGCCGCAGACTGGGCGTCACATCGAGGCTCGACTGCCGGGATGCGTACATCTCTCGTCGGGGACCATGCATACCGGGTCAAGCGCCGACCACCGACGGTATCGGTGGCCATTGCACACGCCGGGCGAAGTCAATGACCGCTTCGATTCGTCTGGTCGGGCGCAGGTCAGCACTCCACACCACATCGATGGCTAAGGGCGGTACGGCAGGGAAGATCTCCTTGACCACCACCGGGAACCCAGTGACGGCGTCAGGATTCATGTGGCGCTGGATGAGCATCCCGTAGCCGAGCCCGCGTCCGACGAGGGTGCGCACGACATCGGGGTTCCCCGTGCGGTGGCGCACCCGGGGCGTTACCCCGCGTGCATCGAAGATCGAGAGCGTGTGAGTGCTCGACGGCGGTGAATCCAGCATGATGAAGTCTTCGGCCGCGAGTTCCTCCAACTGCACGTGCGGGGCGCCGGCCAGCCGATGACCGGCGGGGAGCAAGACGTGCGGGGGGAGCGCGAACAGCTTTGCGCGGTGGACTCCTCGAGGCAGCTGTACGTCGTAAACGAATGCCAGGTCGACCCGGCCAGACTCGAGCATCTGCGCAAGACGGTCCTGCGGCGCTTCGACGACGTCGATGTCGAGCTGGGGATGCTCGGTGGCGAAGGCGGACAGCAACGGGGGCAGCACGGTAGGGGCGAGCGTAGGGAAGCAGCCGACGGTGATAGGGCCGGAGAGCTGGTCGGCCTTGCTGTTCAGAGCGACGTAGAGCTCCTGCGCTCCGCGCAGCAGCACCCGAGCGTCCGCGACGACACGGTCGCCGGCTGTCGTAAGGGTGAGGCCGTGCGCCTTCCGTCGCACGCACAGGCGTGTGTCCACGATGCGCTCAAGCTCGGAGATGGCGTCCGACATTGTGGATGGGGACACGTGCATCCGTGCCGCAGCGACCACGATCGTGCCGGCATCGGCGGCCGCCACGAGATAGGCAAGCTGGCGGAGGGTGAAGGGCATGAGGGGAGGCACCCCCGCGTTGTGGTCGAGTTCCACGACTTCTCCCACGGCGCTCTGCAAGCGTCACATCTCTACGAGGTAGCTCGTGAAACCACCGTCACCGCTGGTCACGCCATTGATCGCTGCGTTGATGTCCTCGAAGGCCCACGCCTTCGGCTGGAGCACCGACATGTCGATGACTCCGCACCGGATCATGTCAACGAGTTCCATCCCTTCGGCAGTGGTGAACCACGCTGATCCGCTCAGACCGATGGAGTTGTCCATTCCCCACTTGACGTCGAACCCGAGCTCGCCGGCGGTCCCGCCGATGTTGACGATTCGTCCGCCTCGGCCGACGCCGTGCATGGCGTCCTTGAAGGAGTCGAGAGAGGCCACCGCACCCAGGGTGTCGATCATCGCGTCGGCGCCGCGTCCCCCCGTCTGGTCGCGTACCCACTCTGCGGTGCTGCCGGACAGGTTTGAGAAGGTGTCGATGCGATCCGGGGCCAGCGCCTTGACGCGCGCGAGCAACTCGGCGCCCCGAGCGACCGCGAAGATCCGGGAAACGCCGGTTGCGAGCGCCAGCAGAGTGACTCCCACCCCGAGCGTCCCAGTCGCGCCATCGATGATGAGAGTTTTCCCTGTCATCGGGCCCAGCTTCTTCAGTCCGGCGTAGGCAGTGCCGAGGTAGCCGAGCCGCGTCGCCTGCCGGAAATCGAGATTGTCCGGCAGCGGAACGATGGCGTTCTGCGGCGCCTTCATGAACTCACAGAAGCCACCCTGCGGGTACTTCTCGTAGATGGCGAGGCTGTTGCGGTTGAAGCCGAAGTACCCGGCGAAGGTCCAATGGTCGCACGACTGTGGCACGCCCGAGGCGCAGGCGTGGCACGCCCCGCACGACCGTGTCGGGTTCACGTAAACGCGGTCTCCAGGGGCTAGCGCGACAACCTGCTCACCGACCTCTGCGATCACTCCGACGGGATCTAGGCCGAAGATCGCCGGGCGCGGCGGGAGCGGCTCGTGGGGATACCACGTCTCCCAGTTCGCCAGGACGTTCGCCAGATTCGGGACCATTCCGCACGCCTTGACCTCGACGATGACATCCGTGCCGGCCGCGCGTGGTCGCTCAATCTCTTCGATCACCATGGGCTGGCCCACTTCGTGCAACCGGGCTGCGCGCATCATTGGCGTCCGCGTGTGACGCGAGTCCTGCGTGAGCATTGACATCAACGCTGCTCCTTTGCGGTCGTCTTCATGTCCATCGACATATCTCCTCCGTTGCAGACACGTCACCGCCGTGGCAGTCGTGAGCTTCGCCATGTGGTTATCGCAACACAGCGAATACCCACTGGACTCTAGATTCCCAACGGTATCCACATATCGATCGAGATGTCAACGGCCGGTTCGAACCCATTCGACCGGTCGGCGAGAATTGTCGACCCCGGAACACCGCAGTGCTCTTCGCAGACCGCGCGCTTCTCACTCAGACGCGGTCAGGAGCGGCTGTCGTCCCCGTAGGCGCGAACGAGCGCGGTGAGGATGTGGCGCAGCATCTGGCCGGAGCTATTGGTCCCCAAGAATGTTGCGATGCCGCCGTAAGTGAGATCGAGGACGATGCCACCCAGGTCGACCGGGTCGATAGGCGGCGGTGAGCCGGGGAAGAGCTTTTGTGCCAGTAATGCCCCGACACCGCGCCATTGAGAGATGAACGGCTGGCGATGGTGGTCGCTGAGCACCCCGTCGCGCCTGGCGCGGCGAAGGAACTCGATTGCGATGAGGCCCCACTTGAGTTCCGCGGCACGTGAGTCACTCCACCGCGCCATGACCTCGATGACTTCATCAGCGTCGTCAACGTCGGCCAGCAACCCGGCCAGATCGTCGACATCACTGCCAGTGTGCCCTTCGAGCAGATGGTCGAGGACGTCCTCCTTCGAGGCGAAGTTGGAGTAGAACGCCCCCTTCGAATATCCCGCCGCCTCGGCGATTCGCTCGACCGAAGCTCCGTCATAACCGTCTCTTGCCACGACATCGCCCGCTGCCTGGAGGATCTTCTCCCGGGTAATCGCTTGGCTCTGCTCTCGTGTCAGCCGCGGCATATCTCTCCATTCACCCCGCGCCGTGACGTCTGACGGCGAACGGTGCAGTTTCCGAGTTCAGCGTAGTCTCCCGCGCGCCGACCGCACGACGTGCGTCTGCAGACGGGGAATCTCCCCGTCCGGCTTCACGCTCTCACGCGACGGCCCTCCATGCGGCATCGATTCGATCGAGTGGTCGGTGTCGGGCAGTACGCGGCGGATGGCGACGTCAATGAATCACTTGACATCCCGATCGGCTTCTGAATACTAATCAGTATCGCTGTGATCGATGCAGTGTGGCTCGACGATGAGGTGAGCCGGACGCAACGACGTGACCGAGAACGGATGAACGATGAGCAACGAAGCCCCAGCAGTGAAGAGCCTGGAGAGTTTGATCGCGGAGGCGGGTGGTCCCGTGCCCCTGCTGCGGAGCTCGAACCTCGGCCCCTACCAGTTTCCGGGGATTCCCCCGGAGTTCACCAATTGGCGGGACGAAGTGCGCGCGTGGAAGGACGGCGTCGCGCTGCTTGAGCAGTCGTATCACATGACCGAGCTTCACCTCCGTGGGCGTGAGGTGATCCCGTTTCTCAAGGAGCTCGCCGTCAACAAGCTGGATGTTTTCCCCGTCGGACGCGGTAAGCAGATCGTCCTGGCTGCTCCCGACGGCAATCTCATTGCCGACGCGATCATCTTCCACGAGGAGGAAGACTTCTACCGCGTGGTCGGCGCGCCCTTCGCGAGTGACTGGCTCCTCTTCAACGCCGAGAACTCTGCGCGCGATCTGACCGCGGAGAAGAACGACAACTGGTCCGTGGTCCAGGCGCCCCGAGATGTCTTCCGCATCCAGATCCAGGGACCAGAGGCACTCGATCTGGTGACCGAGGCCGCCGGCGGCACCTTGCCGGAGGTGAGCTTCTTCGGCATCGGAGGCTTCCGTATCGCAGGCAAGGACGTGAAGGCACTACGCCATGGGATGGCCGGCACGCCCGGATTCGAGATCTACGGCCGGTGGAACGACCAGCAGGCTGTGCGCTCCGAGCTCGAACGCCTTGGCGAGAAGCACGGCCTGCGTAAGGTGGGTGCCCTCGCATACTCGACCACCGCGCAGGAATCCGGCTGGATGCCCATGCCACTGCCCGCAATTTACGCCGATGAACGACTGAAGCCCTACCGCGAGTGGCTGAACAACTACTTTCTGGAGAGCATCGGCTCGCTCGGGGGCAGCCTCGTGTCGTCGCACATCGAGGACTACTACGTCGACCCGATCGAGGTCGGTTATGGAGGGCTGGTGGACTGGAACCGGGAGTTCGTCGGTCGCGACGCCCTCCGCGAGAAGGCCGACAACCAACGCCGCAAGAAGGTGACTCTGGAGTGGAACGACGATGATGTCGCCGGAATCATCAAGGACTCCCTCGTCGGCGCCCTCCCCCGCCCTCGATACATCGCACTGCCCACGCCCATGTACGCGACATTCGAGTCGGACGCGGTGATGAAGGATGGCGATCTGGTGGGTGTCTCACAGTGGTCCTCCTTCACAGCCAACGCCGACCATCTCGTCTCCACGGCGGTCGTCGACCTCGCCCATGCCGAACCTGGTACCGAGCTGACACTCCAGTGGGGGGAGCCCAATTCGCAGCGACGAACGGTCGACGCCCACGAAGTCCGCGACATTCGCGTCCGCGTCGCTCCGTCGCCGTACTACGAGAAGGTCATCAAGACCGGCCAACAATAGTCGCGCGCTCACCAGCGCCACGCGTGGGGCCGCCCTCTCCGGAGGGCGGCCCCACGATTCGATCGAGGATTAGTCGAGGAGGCGCGCACTCGCGTCTTCGACCGCTACGACGACGCGAGGATCATATGGCGCGGGCTCTCCGGGCTCGTAGCGCACGATCTGAAGCTCGCCCGAGTGCGGGAATGGGCCGCGTCGTTCGTGAAGCTCCCAGTCGACAGGACTGCCACCGTCGAAGCCCGCGCTGATCCCGGTGAAGGGGCTGAGTCCGATCAGCATCGGCACCCGGTCCAGGCTCATCTTCTCCACGCCGTCGAAGGTGACGACGATTTCCCACGCGAACTCCGCGAGTGCTCGAAACCGAAGCTCGATGTTGGTGATCGTTGGTTCCGCCGGCGCAGAGACCCGATGCATGACGCCGTACGCGTTATACGCGAGGTGAATCGTTTGCTCTTCGGCGTAGAGGGCGTAGCCACCGCCCTGATCCCCGTGTGCAACGATGACGCCTTCCCCGGCGCCGCCGGCAAACTGTGCGCGGATGCTGAAGGACCGCAATCCGACCAGCTGCTGCGAACGCCACCTTTCGAGCGTGGGCGTACCGGGACGAAGGTTCACAGGTCGCGCGAACCGCAGGTCGGTAGACGGGCGCGAACGGTTCAGACTTCCGTCGTCGTCGAGCGGGAAGACGGTGTTGTGCCAGGCTGATCGCCGCCAGTTCTCTGCGAGCTCGCGGACAAGGTCCGGTCGCTCGGCCGCGACGTCCCGGGTCTCGAACGGATCCGCTTGGATGTCGTACAGTCTCCACGCCGTGAGGTCGTCCCGGTCTTCGAGAGCCGTCGACACTGCCTTCCATCGATCCTGGTAGTAGGCGCGCTGGCGACCGTGGGCAAGGTACTGTCCCTCCGACCGTCCGGCGACCGCCCTACCGTCGAGGATCGGAAGCAAGCTGACGCCATCCTCCGGGGCTACATCGTTACCGCGGACGGATGTCGGCCGGTCGACGTCGGCGAGGTCGAGCAGCGTCGGCGCAATGTCAGTGATGAAGGCGAATGCATTCCGGACCCCGCTGTCATCCTCGCGCTTGGGGACGCCCGAGGGCCAGCTGATGATCAGCGGCGCGTGCACCCCGCCTTCGAAAACGGAACCCTTGTACATCCGGAACGGCGTGTTAGAGACGCGTGCCCATCCTTTCGGATAGTGCCCGAAGACACGCGGGCCCCCCATCTCGTCGAGCGCTCGCGGCACATCGGCTACCCAGTCTGCAGGAAGACCTTCGTTCAGGGTGAAGCGACTGAAGTAGCTGCGGGTGCCAGACTCGCCGCCTTCGCCGGTGCCTCCGTTGTCGCTCGTGAAGACGAAAATCGTGTTCTCGTACTCGCCCAACTGCTTCAGACGCGCGACGATTCTCGCCACCGACTGATCGACCGCGTCAACAGCAGCTGCGTATACCTCCATATGACGCGCATAAAGGGCGCGGGACTCCTGGTCGAGAACTTCCCAGGTGGGAATGCCGCCTGCGGAGTCCGTGTCCGGCACGGGCGGCCCGACATCGCCGAACAGACCGGACTCCTTCTGACGAGCGAATCGCTCGGCGCCGATAACTCCCCACCCGGCATCGTACGCGCCGCGATACTTTTCGATGTCAGCCGCTTTCGCCTGAACCGGCCCGTGCACCGCGTGGTGTGCGAAGTAGAGAAAGAACGGCATCTCGTGGTCGTTCGCGCGGAGCGAATCGATCATGTCGATCGCCTCATCCGTCAGCCGATCCGTGAGGTATTCGTCGTCGGGAAACGGCTCGGTCACAGGAGAGTTGTCTCGCACGACCCGATGTGGGTGGTAAAGGGAGGTGCAGCCGTCCATCGAACCGAAATAGCGATCGAATCCCCGCTGGATCGGCCAGGACGACCGGTCCGCGGCATCGTGGAGGTGGGACTCCAAGGTCAGATGCCACTTGCCGACCATGAATGTCGCGTACCCCGCTTGACCGAACGACTCGGCCAGGGTGGGCAAGGTGTCTGGCAACAGCATTCGATATCCCGGGAAGCCGGGATCTGAGTGCGCGACGGTACCGAACCCCGCCCGATGCGGGTTGACCCCTGTGAGGAGCGCGGCTCGGGAGGGCGAGCACACGGGAGTGGTGTGGAAGTCGGAGAAACGGTACCCGTCGTTCGCCAATGCCTGGATGGCGGGCGTATCGATCTCGGCGCCGAACGGCGATATGTCGCTAAAGCCCATGTCGTCGACGAGCACGACGACGACATTCGGCGCTCCACTCCGAGCTGACCGCCGCGGTGGCCACCATGGGGAGGACTGGGACGCCTCGGGCGCGACAATGCCCCGGAACCCGCCATACCCTCGGGGAACCGCGTCCCCCACATTTCGGACGTTCTCGCCACGCACTACCGTCGCATCTCCTTCCTCGCCCGCTTCTACGTGACTCACGGCTTGCCCCGGCTACGGCTTCTCTGTCGCCCTCGAGCCCGATGGTTCGAGTTCCTCGCCCTGGCCAGGACGCCGCACGAGCTGGAAGATCTCGTGCCGCCGGCGGGCGAACTCGGCGGACTCCTTCGTGTCGATCTGGTTGCGGTGCGGCCCGAGTTCTATGTCGACGATCTTGGCCACCTCCGACGGCGCCCGCGTCAGCACCACGACTCTGTCCGAGAGGTATACCGCTTCGTCGACGTCATGCGTGACGAAGAGGATCGCCATGCCGTACTCCGCACGAAGCGGAAGGACGAGATCCTCGAGATCCATTCGAGTCTGGGCATCCACAGACGCGAAGGGCTCGTCCATGACCAGGAGTCGCGGCCGGCACGCGATCGCCCGCGCGATCGCCACCCGCTGCTGCATCCCTCCTGACAACTGCTGCGGTCGTGCCGCGCCCTTGCCCGCGAGTCCCACGGACTCGAGCGCCTGCGTGGCACGTTCGAGAGCGACCGCTCGGGAAAGCCCGCGACTACGGAGGGGGAGCATCACGTTGCCCTCTACCGACATCCAAGGCAGCAGCGACCGACCATAGTCCTGGAAGACCATCGCCATCGCGTCCGACGGGCCGGAGACGGTCTTACCCAGTACGCTCACGTCGCCCGCATCGTGGGTTTGGAGCCCGGCCACCGTTCGAAGCACCGACGTCTTTCCGGCACCCGAAGGACCCACGATGCTCACGATCTCGCGCTCCCGAACGTCGAACGTGACGTTCCGAATCGCCTCAAACGGCCCAGACTTCGTCGGATAGACCTTCGAGATACCTGTGACCTCGACGACTGTCTTCGCCACGGCTATGCCCCTTCCATCGAGATTCGAGTGCCGAGCAGCCGGCTTGCGCCGATCTCGATCAGTACGAACAGGTAGCTGAATGCAACTCCGAGCAGGGCAACGAGAAGCATGCCGGACCACATCAAGGGGTAGTCGAATGCCTGCTGCGCGGCGAGCGTCGTCGCACCGATTCCTCGAGCTGCGCCGATCATCTCGCTGACCACCATGATGAGAAGGGCGGCTGCCAGCGCGACGCGAGCCGCCGCGATGATTCGCGGAAGCGCTGACGGATAGATCATCAGAGCGATGCGTCGCCACGGATCGATGCGAAAGACTCGCGCGACGTCCTCCAACGTCGGCTCGACGGTACGCACGGCAGCTGCGGTGTTCAGCAGCATGTACGTCATCGTGCCGAAGACGATTGCCGCAATCTGGAACTGCGGGCCGATGCCGAGGATGAAGAGGAATATCGGCAGCATCGCGATCGGCGGAACAGTGAGGAGGAAGCCGACGATGGGGCTCAACAACTCGTTGACGACTCGCAGTCGCCCCATGAGACCACCGAGAGCGACTCCGATCAGAACCCCGAGACCATACCCGATGCCAAGGTTGCTGAGACTCGGCAGCACATTGGTCGCAAATCCCTCGCCCAGCCACTCCCGACCGAACGCCCCGAGAATAGCCGGGATCGGTGGGAAGAACGGACTCGGCGCGACGGCGGTGCCGACGGCGTACAGGACGACGACGAGCGCGGGGACGAGCAGCGCTTGTGTGACCCTGCGGAGGGTGAGGCCCGCAAGCGCGGTCGACCGGCCGCTCATGACTCGCCCCCGGGCGCCCATCGAGCGAAGTAGCGCTCGATCCCGGCGAATACCAGAACGATCACGACGCCCGCGATTCCCGTGAACATCGTGATGGCGTAGGCCGCTGGGATGTTCTCGTTGACGGTCGCCTCACGAAGCATGCTCCCGATACCGAAAGAACCACCGATGTACTCTGTCGTCACTGCGATCGCGAAAGCCACTGTTGCGCCGATCTTCAATGATGTGGCGATAAGAGGCGCAGCGGCAGGAAAGCGGAAGAACGCGATGACGCGCCAACGGCCGATTCCGAAGCTGCGAGCGGTTTCGAGCAGTGTCCGGTGCGTCAAGTGCACGCCGTACGCCGTTTGGATGAGCACCGGCCACACGACTCCCTGCATGATGAGGACAACTTGAAAGTTGAGTCCGGTCCCGAGAAGCACGATCACGAGGGGAAGGATGACCACAGCCGGGATTGGCCGGATGAGTTCCAGCGGCAGCCGGAAGAACCGATAGGCGGCCGGGCTCAGACCGAGCCAGAGACCCAGCGGAACCGCGATCGCGACCGAGATCACGAGGGCAATTGCCCAAGCGCGCATCGTGTAGCCGACGTAGGGCCAGAAGCTCGGATCGACGACGAGCCCACCGAGTGCATCGAGCGTGTCGACCAAGGACGGGAACGCCGCCCGACGGCCTGCGGCAGGGGCTACGGCGCTGGAATAGAGCTGCCAGGCGGCGGCGAGGATGGCGATACCCGCTACCGCCAGCCCCACCTGCCGGGATCGCTGCAGCGCCGGCCTCAGTCGGCGACGACGCGAGGCGATTCTCGCGCTGCCGCCCGGCGAAATGACAATCACGGTGCGGAAGAGACGAAGGTCTCAAGATCAACGTCGTCTTCGATCCAGCCCTGCGAGGCCTGCGCGTCGGCGTACGGCACGATTTCGTCGGCCGAAAGCTCGGCGTCGTACTTCACCCAGGAGAGGTACTCCCACTGCTCCTCGTCGAGGCCGATACTCGCACCGATGGCCGCCTTCCATTCATCGCCATCCAGACCGTTCATATCGTCGTAGGCACGAGCCAGGGCTGTCCGGAACCGTTCGAGCGCATCCGCCTTGTCCGTCGCGGTCTGCGCTGACGTGTAGAGCATGTCCACGAGCGCCCCCTGACCGAAGGTTTCTGTGAACGCGTCGCCCAGGTTGACGATGTCGGGGTTGGTCGTCGTCGCCTCGGCGAGGAACGACCCGAGCATCACGGCCGCGTCGACGCCGCCGCTCTCCAGCGTTGAGAGCATTTGCGGGCCGGGGACGGCAACGAGCTCAACCGTTGATGGGTCCCCGCCGGCGAGCCGCACCTGCTCGAGCATGGCAAGGGTGGCTGCGGCGCGGGGCGCCTGAACGCCGACGGTCTGCCCGGCGAGGTCAGCCCAGTCTTCGATTCCGCTGTCGGCGAGAGACACGACACCCTGGACGCCCGACTCCTGGCTGCGGCCACCGGCAGCGAGGGCACGAATGTCGACGCCGCCAGCAAGGACGCTGACCGCCACAGCGGGGTTGAACTGGCCGATATCGTACTGTCCCGATGCAACAGCCGATACGACGGTGGGTGGCGCGTCAGTTTCGGTGATGTCGAGCTCGAGGTCCACTTCGGCAAAATAGCCTTCGTCGATCCCGTGCTGGATCGTCGCACCCGTGTCATAGCTCTGAAGCAGAACGAGTTTAAGAACCTCAACTTGGTCGCCGCCGTCATCTCCGGATTCGCTTTCCGCGGCGCATCCGGCCAAACCGATGGCGACGGACGCCGTGAGGGCGAACACGATCGCCCGTGATCTCATGAAACGCATTGGTGCTCCCTCAATGACCCCTATGTCATGCGCGAGTTTTCCCGCCTGAGTGGAGTCCTGTCCGGTATTTGGATACCTATCAGTCTCCGGAACCCATCATTCGCACTCTCGCCCCTCTTGTCAAGCACTCACGTGGTTGGCTTCTCTGCACGCCGCCGCGACATACAGATGGGACTCCGGATCCGTGGCGGCGCGTGAGCCCGCGATTCAGCCTCGCCCGCGCTGAGCTCGTCGAGGCCTCCGCTCGCTAGCGATGCACGTGGGCGAGCCTGGAGCCCTCTACGAGCGCTTCGAGCTTTGCCCATGCGATGTCAGCGTGGATGCGGCCGCCGAGACCGCAATCTGTTGACGCAATCACGCGGTCGGATCCGACGAGGGACGCGAAGCGAGTGATCCGCTCGGCCACGAGTTCCGGATGCTCGACAACCGGTGAGGAGTGACCAACGACCCCGGGCAGGAGCAGCTTCTCGTCCGGCAGCGTGAGATCCTCCCAGATGCGCCACTCGTGCTCGTGACGCGGGTTGCCGGCTTCGAAGCTGTAGGCCCCGGCGTTGACCTGCAACATGAGCTCGGCGATATGGCGGAACTCCAGATCAGTCGTGTGCGGGCCGTGCCACGATCCCCAACACAGATGGAAACGGATCCGGTCCTCGGGCAAGCCCCGCAGAGCCCAGTTGAGGGCGTCGACACGGACGCGGGTGAATGCAACGTAGGCCTCGACGGTCGGCTCTGGGTTGATCGCATCCCAGTTCTCAGCCATCGACGGGTCATCGATCTGCAGGATCAAACCAGCGTCGATGATGGCTCGATATTCCTCGCGCAGCGCTTCAGCCCACGCCCACACGTGCGCCTCGTCCGATTCGTAGAAGTGGTTGGAGAGGCGTGCGGCGACACCCGGTGCCACCGAGGTGAGGAAGCCGCTGCCGGTGCCGGCTGCATCGGTCGCGGCTTGCAGGTTCGCGATGTCGCTGGCGACCTGAGTATGCCCCGTGTACGAGACCCTGCCGGTGACGGAGGGGGCGATGGATGCAATGCGCCCGGTGTTCAGCTCACTGTAGAAATCGGCGAATCTCTGACGATCGCGGCGTTCTCGGAACGAGGTGAGTTGCAGCGCTCCGTCCGCGCGTGGTGCGGGAGAGGAGTTCCATGCGTTGCTCTGAGTCCTGGATAATCCCGAGAACCGACTGAACGAATACGACCACCACGCGCCAAAGTCCACCGGTTCCGCGCTCGCCTTTCCAAATTCGCCGTCGCCGACCTGTGTGATTCCGGCGTCCACCTGCCGGTGGACGATCGAGGTCACGGCTCGGCCAAGAAGATCATCGAATTCAGGCGTGCGAAGTATCGTCACCCCGTCCTCTGCAAACCTTCGAGCACTATTCGCCTGGAGTAGTTCCGGCGTGCGGGGAAGGCTTCCCGCGTGGGTGACGCGCGCATCAGCTGAGGTGTGCATATGACTCGATCCCGTGGTGTGGCCTAGAGAACGCCGCTGCCGCTGCGTACAACGGTCATCATTCCATCGCTGATGTGAGGGCTTCGAATTGTGACGATCCGGCGAAATGCAGGAAGGCATTGCCTGCGCTGGCTATTCATGCTCTGCGCATCCGATTGCGAACCGAGTTTTATGAGTTGGACCTCCGCTCCTGCAATCAGAATGACGCAGGTACTAATTCGGCTAAGTCGAACTCGGGAGTGGATTTTATCCGCTTTACCCCAATTTGAGGCGCTGTCACGATGAATGACGAAAGCGCAATCGGTGCGCGGTCCCGGCATCGGTGCCCCCCGCAGCGATCGGCGCCAACCCGATATTGACTCGGAGGGAGGAGTGGTACGGGCATGATCATCGACTGCCACGGTCACTTTACGACCGAGCCCCCCGCGTTCCACGCCTTCCGGCGCTCGCAGGTCGACTACCTCGAAGGCCGAGGCTCCACCCCGGAGCCGTTCGAAGGCATACCGGACGACGAGCTACGAGAGATCATCGAGGCAAACCAGCTGAGGCTGCAACGCGAGCGGGGCACCGACCTCACCATCCTGTCGCCTCGCGCCGCCGGGATGAGCCATCACTACACGGACCAACAGATCGCGAACGACTGGGCTCGCCTGAGCAACGACACCATCGCACGGATCGTGGAGCTGTTCCCGGGCCGGTTCGCAGGCGTCTGCCAGCTGCCGCAGACGCCGCGGGGTGATCTTCGACCCGTGATCGCCGAACTGGAGCGTTGCATCGGGGCCGGCTTCGTCGGCTGCAACCTCAACCCCGATCCGACGGGTGGCTCCTGGTCCGGCCCTGCGCTGGACGATCCCTACTGGGAGCCGTTGTGGGACCGCCTGGAGGAGCTCGACTCCCCCGCGATGCTGCACGTCTCAGCGTCACACCAACCCGCGGTGCACACCACCGGAGCGCACTACCTCGCCGCCGACACGATCGTGTTCATGCAGCTGCTGCAGGGCGACCTGTTCGAGCGGCACCCCAATCTGCGGTTGATCATCCCGCACGGCGGCGGGGCCGTCCCGTACCACTGGGGGCGTTACCGCGGCCTGGCCGCTGCGCTCGGCAGACCGCCCCTGTCCGAGCACCTGATGCGCAACGTGTTCTTCGACACCTGCGTGTACCACCAGCCCGGGATCGACCTGCTGTTCGACGTGATCGACGCCGACAACCTCCTCTTCGGATCCGAACTCCTCGGCGCCGTCAAGACAACCGACCCAGAGACCGGGCAGCCATTCGACGACACGAAGCAGTACATCGACGCACTCGCTCTCGACGACGCGGCGAAGCGCGCGGTGTTCGAGGGCAATGCCCGGCGCGTGTACCCCCGGCTGGACGCCCGACTCACGGCCCAGGGCCGCTGACCGATCAGGACAAGGAGCAATCATGCCCCAGACACCGACCACGATTCGCTTTGCCGGCGGAGCCCAGGGGTTCAACTGGCTGCCGGTCTTCGTCGCCGAGGAACAGGGCCTGTTCGCCGATAACGGCCTGTCCATCGACTACCAGCGCCTGGGCTCCGTGGACAAGGCCACCACCGCCGTGCGGGAGGGCACCGCAGACCTGGCGATCACCCCACCCGAAGGCGCTGTCGCGGACTACCTCACCGGCGGCGCGCTGCGCATCGTCGGCTCCAACTCCGAGCGCCTTCCGATGTCGATGGTGGCCAGACCTGGCATTCCCGATCTGGCCGGCCTGCGTGGCAAGCGCATCGGAACATCCTCGCTGACGGAGGGGACCGCGCTGTACAGTCGCCCGCTCCTGGGGACAGTGGGACTGCACTACCCCGGCGACTACGAGTTCGTCCTCGCCGGCGTCCACACCGCTCGGTGGGCAGCCCTGGAGCGCGACGAGATCGACGCCGCGCCGCAACCGGCGCCGTGGAACTTCCTGGCTGAGCGCGAGGGGTATGGGCTGGTCGGCGAGATCCCAGACGTGATCCCCGAGATCATCTTCGCTGCAGTCATCGGCAACCAGCAGTGGCTCGACGAGAACCGTGACGCGGTGAGCCGGCTCATCGCCGCGCTCAGCGAAGCTCATGCGATCGTCAACGATGCCGCCAACGACACGGTCACGCGGCGCGTCTATCAGGGCCTGACCACGCCAGACGATCCAGAACTCGCCGCCCGCGGACTGGCGTACACCCGCGACCTGGGTATGTGGCCGGACGGCCTGCGCGTGTCGCCGACAGCCCTCGCAACCACCATCGACGTCATGATCCAGGCCGGCCTGGTCGAAGAGAACGACCGGGAGCGCGCCACCGGCGTGTTCGACCCCAGCTTCACCACCCACGCAGCCTGATGACGAGCAACGAAGAACCCCGCCACCACACCACCAAAGGAGACAACACCGTGGCTCACAACCTCGAAGAGGCCATCGCCGAAGCCGGAAGCCCCCACACGCTGCTGTGGGAGTCGCAGTCACCGCCCATCGTCAGCACCCCGGTCACCCCGGAGTTCACAAATTGGCGTGATGAGCAGCTGGCTTGGCGGCGCACCGCCGTACTGTTCGACCAGTCCCATCACATGGCGGATCTGAACATCAAGGGCCCCGACGCTCTGAAGCTGATCCGCGACACCGCGGTCAACAGCGTCGAGAACTTCCCGATCAACTCCGCCAAGCAGTACGTCGCAACCAATGATCAAGGGCAACTGATTGGCGACAACATCCTCTTCCGGTACGAGGAGGACGAGTACCAGGCCGTCGGTGTGCCTCCCACCATCAACTGGCTGCAGTTTCACGCCGAGACCGGCGGCTACGACGTCGAGATCTCGCGCGACAACCCGTCGTACGCACGGAAAGGCGATCCGAAGGAATACCGCTACGAGGTGCAGGGACCCGGCGCCATCGACGTGATTCGCGACGCGCTCGGGGAGGAGCCGCCCACGGTCAAGTTCTTCCATGGCGCACGGTTCACGATCGGCGGCAAGACGGTGCGGGCGCTCCGCCACGGCATGGCTGCCGAGCCCGGCTTCGAGTTCGTCGGCCCATGGGCTGACCGCGAGGCGGTCGTAGGGGCGCTGATCGAGGCGGGCAAGAAGCATGGTCTCGTGCAGGTCGGCGGTCGCGCATACCTGACGAACTCGCTCGAGTCCGGGTGGCTGCCTCGTCCGCTGCCGGCGTTCTACTCGGGTGAGAGCACGGCGGCGTTCCGCCGTTGGCTGCCCGCTGACGAGATCGACGCGAACGTGTCGCTCGGAGGCAGCTTCTACTCGGAGAACATCGAGGACTACTACTTCTCCCCCTATGACGTCGGCTACGGCCGCATCACCAAGTTCGACCACGACTTCATCGGTCGCGAGGCGCTGGAGAAGCAGGTCGAGAGCGGTCGCTCCACCGCCAACCGCAAGGTGACGCTCGTGTGGAACGGTAACGACACGGAGAAGGCGTTCGGGTCGATGTTCCACCCTGGCCCGGGCGCGAAGTTCTTCAACCTCCCGATCGCGCACTATGCGACGTACCACTACGACCGCATCGAGTCGCCTGACGGAGCCTACGTCGGCCGCTCCACGCACACCGGGTACTCCGCCAACGAAAGATCGTTCCTGTCGGTCTCCGTCGTCGACGAGGCGTTCGCCGAGCCGGGAACAGAGGTCGTCCTCGTGTGGGGCGAACCGACCCCTTCCAGCAAGGTGCAGGTCGAGGACCACGTGCAGGTCAAGATCCGCGCCACCGTGCAGCCGGCACCGCTGGTCGCCAAGGCGCGCGGCGAGTACCGCTCGAACGTCGGCGTCAGCTAAACCCTCCGAAACGGGGTGGTGAGAGCACGCGTCTCACCACCCCGTTCCCATCGCCTGAAAGGCCCTCTCATGACCCCTCCGACGCCTGCCTCCGACACCGCAGCAGCACGCGCGCTCGTCGAAGACTTCTCGCTCGAGATGACCGGGAAGGACATTCCCGCCCTGCTCGAAGCTAGGGCAGTCATACCCCAAGGAACCAAGATCAACGTCACGTTCCTCGGCAACGAGGACCTGCCGATGCGAGTCGCCGCGGCCAAAGCGGTCCGAGACAACGGGTTCCTACCGGTACCGCACATCTCCGCGCGGCGGCTGAGCTCAGAGACCGAGCTGCGCGAGTTCCTGAATGCGCTCGGTGAAGTGGGCGCGTTGGATTCCGTTTTCGCGGTGGGTGGAGACCCATCCGAACCACTGGGGCCTTACGCGTCCGCGTACGACCTGATCGCCACCGGGATCTTCCAGGAGTACGGGGTGCGCGAGGTGAACATCGCCGGCTACCCCGAAGGACACCCGGACATCCCCACTCCCGACCTGTGGGACCAACTCGAGATGAAGGCCAGCAGCCTCAAACTCCAGGGCCTGGAGACCACGATCCTGACTCAGTTCGGGTTCGACACCGATCCCATCCTCACCTGGATCCAGGACGTGCGGGGCCGCGGCATCGACGCGACCATCCGGCTGGGCGTACCCGGTCCGGCCGGCATCAAACGCCTCCTCGGTTTCGCCCGACGATTTGGCATCGGCGCGAACACAGCAATTGTCAAGAAGTACGGCTTCTCCATCACCAACCTCCTTGGCACTGCCGGACCCGACACCTTCGTCAACGACCTGGCAGCCGAGCTGGCCGCACAACCGGCCACCGGCTCCGTCAAGATTCACCTCTACGCATTCGGAGGACTTCTCGCGACGAGCGAATGGGCCCGCGAATTCAAGGTCGCTCCCCGAACGAGCAAGGAAAGTGCGCAGTGACCACCACACCCACCACCGGTCAGCCTGACACCGCCTGCCTCATCGTCTACGGTGACGACCGCCCCGGCATCGTCGCGGCAGTGTCCACCCTCATCGCCCGCAACCACGGCAACATCGTTCAATTGGACCAGTACTCGGAAGACGCCGAGGGCGGCGCGTTTTTCCAGCGCGTCGTCTTCCACCGCAAAGATCTGCGTGCGGCGATTCCCGAGATCGAAGCAGACCTCGCCGCCACGCTCGGCAAGGGCTTCAACCTGACGTGGCAGCTCACCGACCAGTCGGTCCTCAAGCGCATGGCGATCCTCGCCTCAACCTCGGACCATTGCCTCCTCGAGCTCCTCTGGCGACATCGGCGCGCGGAGCTGCCTGCCAATATCCCCATGGTGATCTCCAATCACACCAACATGGTCGAGGATGTCCGCTCCTTCGGCATCCCGTTCTTCCACGTTCCCTCCCAGGGACCGGACAAAGCAGAGGCGGAGGCGAAGATACTCTCCCTGCTCGAAGGGAACGTCGACTTCGTCGTGCTTGCCCGGTACATGCAGATCCTCTCCGAGGATTTCATCGAGAAGCTCGGGGTGCCAGTGATCAACATCCATCACTCGTTCTTGCCCGCCTTCATCGGCGCAGGGCCATACAAGAAGGCCAAGGAGCGGGGCGTAAAGCTCATCGGAGCGACCAGCCACTACGTCACGAAGGACCTCGACGAGGGACCGATCATCGAACAAGACGTCGTACGTGTCACACACGCCGACAGCGCCGCCGATCTGCAACGCCGTGGCGCCGACGTCGAGCGTGCCGTGCTCGCCCGGGCTGTCGCCTGGCATGCGGAGGACCGCGTGATACGCCACGGGAATCACACCATCGTCTTTTGAGCCGCCACCGAAAGACCTGTCAAGATCGAGCCCAACCCGCACCGAACCTTCACGAACGCGGTCCCCTGGAGGGCGGCCTGCGTCTGTTCTCAGGCCTCTCTGCGTCAACGGCTCGGCGGTTCCCCTGCGGTGTTCTCCACGCTCGTCATCGTGGCTGAACGTGCGACAAGATGCATTACCCGGCGGGCGGGGCTTGCAGATCCATTCGGCGATTGTCCGCCTTGTACGGTGCGGGCTTGATCGTCGCCCGGATCTTCGTCTGCCGCTCATGCGGGTTTCCCCAGAGGATCTCGACCTCCCGACCGACACGGTTGTGCTCGTTGTCGATAAACGCCAGCGCTAGCACCTTCTTGAAGAAGTAGCTGTACCCCGGGAACGTGGAGTGGCCGATCTTCTTGTCTCCGTCGAAGATCCAGTCGGCCCATCCGGTGATGTACGGAGGATGCGGGATGTCCAGCGGCAAGAGCGACTCGCCCTCTTCGAAGAGGCTCGCGTAGATGCGAATGACATCTTCGCTATTGAACTCGAGCGTTGCGATCGTACGTCCCGGGTTGGCGAGTTCTCGCTCGAGCGCGTCGCGACCGATGAAGTCGTGGTCGAAGGCGATCCGGTTGGCCCAGCCCAGTTCTACGGGGCTGCGATAAAGGTCGGTGAGGTCGTCTCCATCCCAGCTCCCCAACAAGGAGGCGGCGAGACTCACGCCCCACCACTGCCATCCCGGCATCGCTGTCCACTCCGGCGGTGGGTTTTCCTGGATGAAACGGTGGAAGTCCTCGCGGCGCTCATCGTTCAGCGCGTTCCAGTACTCCATCCCTGTCGTGGGATACGAGGCCTCGATGTGATTGAGGTGGAACGTGCGCCGGCCGAGCCGTCGGATCCCGTGCTTCTCGCCCGCCTTCAGAACGGCGTCGAGGATGAGATCATGCTGCTCGATAGGGCCGTGTAACTCGAAACCGATCTCACCGGCCATACCCTGCCGCAGCGCGGTCACCTCGTGACCGACGATCGACAGCACTTTGGTGTGCATGAACCTCACGTCCCGCAACGTCGTACGGCTTAGCTCCTCGAGCAGGGGCAGCGCCGTGGGTCCGGAAACCTGCAGCTTGTGAGTGACGGGGAACGAGACATCGACGTCGTACCCGCCGGTCTTGATGTGATACCACACCCATGCGGAAGCGGCCTCGAACTCGAAGTCGTCCTCAGCATGGCGGAAGAGGATCCCCTCCGTGATGACCTTGCCGTCCTCGTTGCACATGACGCAATGCTTTGCGCGACCGACGGCATGACTGGTGAAGCTGTTCACCGACAAGTCGGAGAACAGCCTCACTGCGTCGGGACCTTTCACGCGAATCTGCGGGACGAACGTCCAGTCGCCGACGTAGCACGTCGTCTTCCAGGACAACTGCTCGTCCCGCCAACCGGTGTATTCCAGGTGACCCATCATGGGAGAGAACTCCCATGGCAAGACGGACGTGAAGGCGCGAAACGGGGTGGGATCTGTCACGTTGATCTCCATCGATGGAACTGACGCGGGACCTCCCGCGATTCGGACAAGCACTCTTCGACCATCGAGCGAACACTCGGGACTGGGTGCGCGCTGCTAAACGGTGAAACTCGGTGACCGCTCCTTCTCGACGTCACCGGTCGACTCCGGGTCACGGCGCCTGCCGAACGGGATCGAGCGGCGGATGGCCGCCGTGCGCGCCGACGTCTTCTCCCATTGAGACAACCCGACCGCGAGGAGCAGTGCGACTCCGTTGAACAGGTCGCTGATGTACGGCGGCGAGCCGATCAGCTGAAGGCCCTTGATCCCCACCGCAAGTACGTAGACGGCCAGCAAGGTGCCCCACACGTTGAAGCGGCCTCCGCGGAATTGAGTCGATCCGAGGAACACCGCGGTCAATGCGGGTAGCAGCAGGCCCGGCCCGACGGTTGGTTCGCCGGTGTTGAGCCGGGACGTGAGCAGGATCCCCGCGATGGCAGCGAGAACCCCACAAGCGATCAACGCGCCGATGCGAAGGAGCGACACGTGCACACCCGCCAGTCGGGCGCCTTCGGCGTTGTACCCGGCCGCATACATCTTCCGCCCGAGTGTGGTGCGCTCGAGGATGTACCAGGCGATCATCGCGATCACGATCATCACGTAGGTCGGGACGGTGATTCCCAGCCATCGGCTGGTCGCGATGTCGCGGAACCCGTCATGGAGTCCGGTGATCTGACGGTTGGCCGACATCCAGGATAGGCCTGCGAGCAGAATCGAGCTGAGCCCGAGCGTCGCGATGAACGAGTCAATCCGTCCCTTTGTGATGATGAGGCCGGAGATGAACCCAATCAGTGCGCCGACGAGCAGGGTGAGCGGGATCCCGACGCTGAACGGAATGCCCAGCTGCGCCTGAAGCACGGCGATGAGGATGCCGGCGAAGCCGACTTCGTACCCGATCGCCAGGTTGAACGAGCCCGTCACGAGCGGGATCATCACCGCGATCGCAGCGATCGCGGTGACGGATTGCGCGTCGAGGAGGGTGAGCCACACACCGGGCTGAAGGAAAGTCCGGGGGACCACCAGCGCGAAGATGAGGAAGATCAGAAGAAAGATGTAGACGGCGCTGATGTTTCTGAACGACAGTGCTCGCGCCACCGTGGCGCCGCGGGAGACCTGTGTCGTGCTCATGCGACTGCCTCGGTTCTTCCACTGACCTGCGTATCGGTCCCCAAGCCGTATCCGTGCGTGATGAGATCGGCCTCGGTGAGCTGTTCGCCCGCCAGCTCGACCACGATGCGCCCCTCTCTCATCACAAGCACGCGCTCGCAAAGTCGGACGAGCTCTTTCGCATCTGACGAGCACACCAGCACTCCGACCCCGCGCGCGGCAGCGTCGTCCACTTCCGCGTAGATCGACTGCTTCGCCCCTATGTCCACCCCCTGCGTCGGCTCTTCCAGGAGGAGGAGTCGCGGGTTGTTGCGCAACCATTTCGCGAAGACGATCTTCTGCTGGTTGCCGCCACTGAACTGCTCGAATCGCTGCTCGGTGCGCGCGGGCCGGACGTCGTAGCGTTGCACGAGATCCTCGGTGAGCCTGCGCTCCTTGCGTGTTCTCAGCACGCCCAGCGGGCCGGTGACGCTCTTCAGCTCCGGGAGCGTCATGTTCTCGCGGGCGCTCATCGGACGGATGCCGCCCAGCCTCGCGCGGTCACCGGCGACGAACGCGAGCCCGCGCCGCACGCTCTCGCGCGGGGTACGTCGCGGGTAGGCGACACCGTCCACGATGTAGCGCTCGGCGTGCGCGGGGCGGGCGCCGAAGATGAGCGACGGCAGTACATCACGACCCGAGCCGAGCACCCCCGCGACACCGACCACCTCGCCCGCCCGCACACACAGATCCACGCTGTTCACCCCGTGGCCTCGGAGACCGTCGATCTCGAGCACTACTTCGCCAGCGTCGCGGACGCGGGTCTGGTCAGGACGCTGTGCCGCACCGGCGCCGGTGACGTGCCGGACCAGGGCGTCCTGGTCCAATCCTCGCGTCGGCTCGTCTGCCACCTTCCGGCCGTCACGGAGCACGATGACCCGGTCGGCCAGAGCGAGCACTTCATCGAGGCGATGGGAGATGAACACCACACCGGCGCCGTCCGCTGCGACGCGTCGGATCCCGCTGAACAGCACATCAACCTCGTTGGCGTGCAAGGCCTCGGTCGGCTCGTCGAGGATCAGCACATTGCGGCTATGGGTCCAGCCGTCAAGGGCGCGGGCGATGGCGATGATCGCACGCTGCGCGGGGCTGAGAGTCGCCACCGGGACGGTGACCGGGAACGGGTCGCCGAACCGCGAGATGAGGGACTCTGCATGTTCCTTCTCTCTGGGCCGACGCGTGGGAGAGAGGGCGGCGAACCCCGACCGGGCAGCCAGACCCAGATTCTCGATCGTGTCGAGTTCCGCGACGAGGCCGAGATCCTGGTGGATGATGTGTAGCTCGGCTACCCCATCCCCGGCGTTCGCGAACGACACGGACCCGGCGTCGGCCGTGTACACACCGGCGAGGATCTTCACGAGGGTGGACTTCCCCGAGCCGTTGTGGCCGACGACTGCCACCACCTCACCACTGTGCACGTCGATCGACACGTGATCCAGGGCTCGCAGCCCGGGGAAGTCCTTCACGATCCCCACCGCCGACATCAAGACTGGCGTGGCGGGCGCCGGTGGGGATGATGAGGCGGCGGGCATGGTCATTTGCCCCAGATCTCGGCGAACTCGTCCACGTAACCGGGGTAGGCGACGAACAGGCCGTTCGGATAGTCGGCCGCGGTCTCCTCCGTGAGCACGCGGGAGATGCCTTTCACCCACGGGGTCCAATCGTCGTAGACGACGTCTTCACCCTGATGGCGACGGAAGCCCTCGTCGAACAGCAGCCACGTGTATGGAGCGATGTCGACGGCATAGGCGGCGGCCTGCAGGTTGCTGGCGACCTGCTCGATGTTCGGCGGCAGCGACCACTGGCCGATGCCGGGCACGTCGATGCCGGCGAGGTCCATCTTGTTCTTCAAACCGATCTGGATCTGGTCGGCGACGGTGATGAAGAATTCGGTGTCAGGGTTTGCCTGGAGGTCGCTGATCACGGCGTCGCCGGCGGTGGTGTCCATGGTCGCAACCGGAATGTCGACGACACGCATGGTGGAGCCAGGGACGACTTCTGCAAGGAAGTCGTTGGCTGCGTCAAGGGCGATCTGTGAGAAGGAGAACTCCGGGATGTTGTAGAAGACGAAGTCCGTGCTCCGGCCGCAGGTCAGCACAACAGCGGAGGCAGCCAGCACCTGACCGTTGACTTTGGTCGCCCCCAGTCCCGAATGGGAATCGAGGAGGCCGAATTGCTCACCGTTCGCTGAGCCGCCATAAACGATCGTGGTGCCGGCCGCCTCAAGCTGCTCGATCTGGCTCTGATAGAAAGTCGCGTCGACCGCCGCGGAGATCATGATGTCGGGTGGATTCTCTGCGACGGTGGAGACCGCGGTGTTGATGCTCTGCGCGTCGAGGCCGCTATCGACGCGGGTCAGCTGAACCCCCGCCGTACTCGCCGCGCGCTGTGCGGCATCCCACATCAACGCGCCGACCGCGGACCCGTTGTCAAGGAAGACGACAGTCGTGTCGGGCGCGACGGGCTCGGGAAGCGGCTCCGTCTGCGGGATGCCGGTGGACGCTTCCTCGAAGTACTCGTACAACTCGAGTGCGCGATCGTAATCCACACCCTCCAAAGGCTCAGCCGCACAGGTCCCGTCCGGCGAACGGTAGGTCGGCGTATCCGGCGGGGAGTCCCCGGTCTCCCCCGCATTGTCGGCGGCGCATGCCGTGATGGTCAACGCCATGATGGTCGCTACTGCGGCGAAAGCTCCCCGCCGCGTTTTGCTGGTTTGCATCTGTGCCTCTTCTCGCTGACTTCTTCGTCTCGCGCGAACACCATTCCTGCGGCGAAATCCATTCTGGATACCAGGTGGACTTTCTATACTCATCAGTATCTCGGTTCGGCTTTCCTGAGTATCCCCGTCGCGCCGACCGCTGTCAACAGGGAGATCGGAAGACCATCGCCGCCAACACCGTCCGCTCCTTCGGCGACGACACAGCGTGTTGATCGACGGCCAGTTCTTCGATTAATTCGCAGTACGCACCCGGTTTTGTTCGCTTTACGAATATTTGTTCACTTGCCAGCATGGGAGAGGTCCAGCGCTAGCAGCCCGACCTGAGGCAGAGTCGCTCAGGTCCCCACGCGGGCGGCCAGCCCCCATCGGCAGCGTGCGGAGGGCAATGCAACCTGTGTCGCTCACGATGTCTCACCCGCACACATCTCGTCGCAAGGGCGCACTGCATGCGCTCAACTCATCGACCGAAAGCCGATCGCAACTATGCCGCGCGTCATCACTCACATCGACCGTGCCGACCTTGATTTGGTGTCCGCTTTCGCCGACGTGGGTGTCGCCACCACCCACGAGGCGCAAGGGCGCACCGGCTTGCTTCATCATCGACTCACACCCAGACAGCAAGCGACCGCGATCGCCGGTACGGCACTGACCTGCGAGGTTCCACCCGGCGACAACTGGATGATCCACGTCGCCCTAGAGCAGGCTCAGGCCGGAGACATCCTCGTCGTCTCACCGACATCACCCTGCGACGACGGCTACTTCGGTGATCTGCTGGCAACTTCGGCGGCCGCACGCGGTGTGCGCGGTCTCATCATCGACGCCGGCGTACGCGACATCAGAACACTGCGTGACATGGGCTTTCCCGTGTGGAGCAAGGCGATCAGCGCACAGGGCACGGTAAAGGAGACAGTAGCCAACGTGCAACTGCCCATCGTATGCGCCGGTCAGCTCGTCTCTCCCGGAGATGTCATCGTCGCCGACGACGACGGGGTGTGCGTCGTGCCAAGGGCCTCCGCGGCTGAAGTGCTCCAGGTTGCACGTGAACGTGCCGCCGCAGAAGAGGAAAAGCGCCTGCGCTATGCCGCGGGCGAGCTGAGCCTGGATCTGAACCCTGCTTTGCGGAGCGATCTGCTCCGCAAAGGTCTGCTGTTCGAACGCCAGTAGCTTCTCGACATACATGTGTCACCGAACCGGGTGACCGAGTCGGCACAGTCACCTATCACCGATTGGATGATCATGACCGCTGTTGTCATCGATGGACGCGAAGTCGCCCGCGCGAGCCGTGCGCGGACCGCGCAGCGCGCGCAGGCCTTCAAAGATCAGCACGGGCATGCTCCTGGGCTCGCGACGATCCTGATCGGCAACGATCCGGCCAGCGAGGTATACGTCCGGAACAAGCGTCGCTTGGCGACGGAAGCGGGCCTCGTGGACGTGCACCATCACCTCTCAGCAGACGTGGCTGAGGAGACCGTCGCACAACTGATAGATGACCTCAATGCTGACGTGAACGTATCCGGAATCCTATTGCAGCTGCCGCTACCGAAAGGGCTCGATAGGGCGGGGCTGATCGACCGCATCTCCCCCGCAAAAGATGTGGATGGCCTCACGACTGTTAGTCAGGGACGCCTCGCTCGCGGGGTCAGCGGGCTGCGACCTTGCACACCCGCCGGGGTGATCGAGCTTCTGGACACGGCCGGCGTGGCCATCGAGGGAGCTCATGCGGTCGTCGTCGGCCGTTCCGAGCTCGTCGGCCATCCCGCGGCCGAGCTCCTGCTTCGCCGCAGCGCCACCGTCACCATCGCACACTCTCGCACCTCGGACCTGGCCGCCGTGGCATCAACCGCGGACATCCTGGTCGCAGCCGCCGGCATCCCCGCACTGATCGGCCGAGACCACGTCAAGCCTGGCGCGGCCGTAGTGGACGTGGGCATCCACCGCACGGACAGCGGTCTGATCGGCGACGTCCGGTTCGATGAGGTCAGCGATGTCGCCGGATGGATCACCCCCGTTCCTGGCGGCGTCGGTCCGATGACGATCGCGGCTCTGCTGTCCAACACCGTCACCGCCGCGGAGTCCTTGACTCGCTGAGTTGTGGGCGAGCTGTCGGCCAGCCCTCAAGCAGCTCGAACGCAGCCATTTCCTGCCCACCCGACCGGCCCCTTACGAGGAGGTAATCGTGTCTTCACTGTCGTCCTCCGACACCTCCGCGAATTACAGATCCGGGACGGGGCGTCGGCCGGACCGACCCTCACGGCCGCCCGGGCCCACGATCGACCGGAAACGGGTCGAACTGGCCACCCGCGAGCTACTTCTCGCTCTCGGTGAGGATCCGGATCGACCCGGTCTGCAGGAGACTCCCCGTCGTATCGCCGAATCATGGGGAGACTTCTACTCCGGCGGCCACGCCGCCATCCGGCCACTCCCGGATCACACCCAGTCCGGCGATGGAGTCGTCTTCATCAGGAACATCGACTTCGTGTCCGTCTGCGAACACCATCTTCTGCCGTTCTCGGGCCTGGTACACGTCGCCTATCAGCCGCGCGATGTCCTGCTTGGTCTCAGCGACATACCCCGACTCGTCCGCCGCGCGAGTTCCAGATTGCAACTGCAGGAAGGTCTCACCCACCAGATCGCGGACCAACTGCGGGAGGAGACCGACGCCCACGGCGTGTTGATCGTCGTCGAGGGACGCCACGGGTGCGTATCCGACCGCGGCATCCGTCAGGCTCGAGTCCGGGCGGTCACCACGGCAGCGAGCGGCACCCTCGGATCTCCCTCCGACCGCATCAGCCTCATGTCGGTGCTCACCAACGGTTCTGTCACCGCCGCACCGGAAGCAGAGGACGACAGTTCGGCGCATTGGCAGCCCTCATGACCGACTAGGCGTCCACAATCGACCAAGCGCGGCTCTCCTCTCGGATGACGGCGACCTGTCCGGGCGCCAGCAGAATGCGGTCGCGCGCTCCACTGAGCAGATCAGCCCCCGCACCATCGACTCGGACCGGGTGGTCGCCGTGATGGAGCAGGAACAGGTAGTCGGCGGTCGCACCGCGGCGTCGAACCGCTTCCACCCCGAAAGCGGACGCCCCCTCAAGGACCGGCAGAATGCCTGCTTCCGCCGCGAGCCCCGCCAGGAAGGTGTCGAGAGAGGCCTGTTCCAGCTTGGTAGACAGGTAGATTGCCGATCCGGTACCGAGCGACCGGCGGGTGATCGCCGGGAGCCCTGAAAGGTTTCCGGAGTCGTACCTGGCGAGAATGTCGGCGCCGTCGGCATGCAGCATCTCTGTCCAGGAACCGCCTGCGAGACCGTTACTGAGGTAAACGATGTCTCCATCGGGACGGGGGAAGATCTGCTCGGCGCGGACGCCGAGCAGAGAGCGGAGCATCCCGGGATAGCCGCCCGCGACGACTCGCTGGTGCTCGTCGGCCAGCCCAGTGGCGAATGTCACAACGAGGCAGCCCCCTGATCGCACATACTCCTCGAGCCATCGCCCGGTCTCGGCGGTGATCGCGTACAGCGCCGGCACGACGAGCAATCGATAACGGGACGCGTCAGTCCCCGGCCGGACGAAGTCGACGGCATAGCCGCCACGCCAGAACGCGCGATGCGCGGCGCGCACTTCGTCGGAGTAACCGATGGCGTCGTTGGGCAGATGCGGGGTCTCCAGGGACCACCACCCTTCGGCGTCCCACACGATACCGATCTCCGACTCGACGAGCACGCCGCTCGTCGGCGGCTCGGCGACTTCCGAGATCTTTTCGAGCATCTCTCCAAGCTCCACGACAGCCCGGAATGCTCGTGTGTCTGCGCCGGCGTGAGGGACGAGGGCCCCATGCCAGAGCTCTGCCCCACCCGCCGACGCGCGCCACTGGAAGAACAGGGAACTCTGAGATCCGCGAGCGATGTAGCCGAGGGAGTTGCGCACCATTCGGTCGGGCTCTTTCGTGGCCAGGCGGTCGCCGACGCGCATTCCGGTGGCGTTCTGCTCCATCAGCAGCCACGGCCCGCCGGCCCAGGACCGGGTCAGGTCCGAGCCATACGCGACGTGCGCCTCCCCATCCGGCCCTGCCGTGTCGAGATAGTGATCGATCGACACGATGTCCTGCGCGTCACTCCAGGCCCATTGGTCCAGATGATTCCAGGTCGGCAGCATGAAGTTCGTGGTGATCGGCGCAGTGGATCCGGCCGCCCGAATCTCGTCCTTCTGCTCTGTGAACGCGGCGAGCAATTCGTCGGAACTGAACCTCTTGAAGTCGACCAACTGAGCCGGGTTGTGCAGATACTGGGTCTGAACGGGCGGGAGGATGTCATCCCACGTTCCATATCGTTGCGACCAGAACGCTGTGGACCAGGCGGTGTTGAGCGACTCGAGGGTGACGTACTTGCGGCGCAGCCAGTCGCGGAAGGCGCGCGCAGCATGCGGACCATAGTCGATCGTGCCGTACTCGTTGTGGATGTGCCACCCGCGCAGCCCGGGATGCGTTCCGTAGCGTTCGGCGAGGAACCGGGCGATACCGCGGGCCGCGTCTCGGTAGGCAGGCGCGCTCACGGCGTACGTGTCGCGGGATCCATGCAGCACGGGTGTTCCGTCTGCCCGGATCGGCAGCGCGTCGGGATGCGCGGTGGTGAACCACGGCGGCGGTGATGCCGTCGGGGTGGCGAGGAAGAACCCGACCCCGGCGGCGTCGAGGTTGCTGATGACGTCATCAAGCCATTGGGAGTCGTACTCGCCCTCGCTCGGCTCGAGCATCGCCCAGGAGAACACGCCGATTGTGGCGGTGTTCACATGTGCCTGCCGCATCAGTGCGACATCTTCTGCCCAGATCTCGCGAGACCATTGCTCAGGGTTGTAGTCGCCCCCAAAAAGGAACATCCCGGGTGCATGAGGGGTGTGCGGCATGACCGTCCTTCGCGTTGTGGCTTGAATGTGCATGGCGCTTCGTGTCGACACGCCCTTCTGCGGCGGGCTCCCGACGCACGCCACGGCGACGCGCGGTAGCCGGCGGCGTTACCCCTTGATGCCGCCGGAGATCAGGTCCAGCCGCCAATACCGCTGCAGCGACAGAACGAGAGCGACGAGCGGGATGATCGAGATCGCGGCGCCGGTGATGGCAACCGAGTACAGAGCTGGGGTGCCGGATCCTTTGGACAGCAGGGTGAAGAGCCCGACGGTCAGCGGGTAGAGATCCTGGTCGGAGAGCATGATGAACGGCAGCAGGAAGTTGTTCCAGGTGCCGATGAAGTGCAGCAGGAAGACGGTCACCATTCCGGGCACCATCAGCGGCAGCACGATCAGCCGGAAGATCCGCCATTCTCCGGCCCCGTCGATGCGTGCTGCTTCAAGCGTTTCTTGCGGTACGGCCGACATCGCGTATACGCGGCACAGGTAGATGCCGAACGGGCTCACGATGCTCGGCAGGAGAACGGACAGCTGCGTGCCGGTCAGGCCCGCGCCGGAGAGAAGCAGGTACTGCGGCACGGATAGCACGATGCCGGGTATGAGAATTCCGACGAGGAAGCCGAAGAAGATCGCTGTTCGGCCGGGGAAGGTGTATTTGGCCAGCGCGTAGCCCGCCATCGCCGAGACGAAGACCGACAGCACCGACGCGACGCCCGAGTAGAGCAGAGAATTGAAGCACCAGAGGAGGTACTGGCCGTTCTGGTAGGTGAAGACGGATATCACGTTCTCCCACAGCCCGGTGCCGGGCGCGAAGGTGAACGTGGTGAACAGCTCGCTGCGCGATTTGCTGGCCGCCGTGAACACCCAGGCAACGGGGATCAGGCAGTAGATCGCGCCAACGATCAGCACAACGGTCGGGATGAGACCCCACCCGCCGTCGCGCGTGCGCGTTCCTGCCCGCACCTGCCGTGCCGTGCGGGGCGGCGCCGCTGCCGGGCGGGAGGACCTTGTGGCGGTCGAGGTCATGATGACGCTCCGTTTCGGCGGCGGTTGACCAGTCGGAGGACCAATGCGGAGACGAGCACCGTTCCGAGGGCCAGAAGAGTGGATGCTGCTGCCGCCTGCGGCAGATTGTCGGTGCCGAACGCGTCGCGATAGATCGTCATCAGTGGGACCCAGCTGTTGGAGATCGCGCTGGTCATCGGCTGCAGGGTGGCGGGCTCGCTGTAGAGCTGGATGGTTCCGATCAGCGAGAAGAATCCGGTCAGCACGAGCGCCGGCGCCACCAGCGGGATCTTGATGCGTATCGCGATCTGGGTTTCGGTGGCTCCGTCGAGGCGGGCAGATTCGTAGATGTCAGCGGGGATGCCTCGGAGTGAGGTGTAGATGATGATCATGTTGAAACCGACGCCGCCCCAGATGGCGATGTTCGCGAGCGAGCCGTAGATGCCCGGCTCCTCCAGGAACGGAATCGGGCCCCAACCGGCGGCCTTCGTCAGGAATGAGAACGGGCTGGTGCTCGGCAGGTACATGAACCCCCACAGCAACGCCGCGACGACCCCGGGCACCGCGTAAGGGATGAAGATCGCTGTACGGCTGAACCGCTTGGCGCGCACTGCCGGGACGTCTAGGAGGAGTGCGAAGACAAGCGCCAGACCGAGGGTGAGCGGGATGGCGATGATGCCGTACAGGAAGAGCCGGCCGAATCCGGCGAGGAAGGTGGGGTCCTGGAGAACGGCGATGTAGTTCTCGAGGCCGACGAAGACATCCTCTTTGCGGCCCAGCGCGCCGCCTTGGACTCGATACGCGCGCAGGCTGAGCCAGATCGCGTAGATCACCGGGATGATCGTGAAGAGGATGTACAGCACGATCGCTGGTGTGGTGAACAGGTATGGCGCGAGCCGATATCGCTTAGAGCGCCGCGACGATCGCTGCGGTCGGGCCGCGGGGACGGTCGGGCGGTGGACTGCCGTTGTCACTTCGTTCTCACTTCTGTTGCACGGAGCGCCTCATGGCTCGAACTGCGGACGGGGTGCCGGACCGAGCCGGCACCCCGTGTGTGCGCTATTGGTTGGCGACGGTGAAGCCGCTCTTGACCATGTCTTCGACCACGGCCTCCTGGGTCGCGATGAAGGCATCGCGCCACGGCGTGCCGTTGGTGATCGCCTTCTGCAGCTCATCGCCGAAGACCGAGCTGGCCAGGTTCACGTTCGGGCCCCACGTGACGGGGATCGTGTCGCTCGCGATCTGAGCAGCCACGTTGTAGAAGTCCGTCTGCTGCGGCATCAGCGGGGGCGGCTCGTTCCCCTCGGTCATTTCCTGACCGATCGTGGCGGCCGGGTACAGCGACTGGGTGTTGATGAGGATGTCGTTGCCTTCTTCAGATGCATTGAGCCACTTCGCGAATTTGGTCGCCTCCTCCGGGTGATCGCTGCTCGTCGTTACCACCAGCGCCGACCCGCCCTGATAGGGAACCGCCGCATCCCCTTCGGTCCACTGCGGCAGCGGCGCCATCTCCCAGCTCCCGCTGGTCTCTGCCGCAACGCTCTCGATCACGCTGGGGGCCCACACAGCAGACGGCCAGGACAGCATGGTCCCCGCGTTCAGCGCTGCGTTGTACTCCGGGGTGAGGAGCGGATCGGTGCTGATGAGCCCATCGGCCACCAACTGCTCGAAGAAGTCCGCCACCTCGAGCGAGGGCTCATCAGCGATGCCGACCGTCCACTCATCGCCCTCACTGGACCACCACTCCGCGCCGGCCTGCGTGGCCACTCCCGCCCAGAAGCCGAACTCGGTCGGCGGGAGGGCGGCGATCACCGAGGCAGGATCGGCGGCCTTGACCGCTTCGGCAGCCGCGCGAAACTCCTGCCAGGTCGTCGGCACAGCCACCCCGAGTTCTTCGAACCGGTCGGCCCGGAAAACGTTGGCCATCGGACCAACGTCCTGTGGGATCCCATACGTGACGCCCCCGAAGGTGGTCTGCGCCCAGGTTCCCTCGGTGAACGCATCCTGGATGTCGCTCACGTACTCAGTGATGTCGGCCGGGACGTCAGCGACGATCATGGCTGGCAGCGTCGTGTACTCCACCAGCGCGATATCGGGCGCATTGCCCGCCCTCGCGGCGGTGACAAGCTTGGCGGAGGAATCCGTTCCTCCCCCGGCGTCGGTGTACTTCACCTGGATGTCGGGATTCTCCTCATTCCACTGATCCACGACAGCCTGCGAATCGGCCGTCCACGCCCAATATTCCAGCTGGACCGGACCGTCCTCACCCCCACTGCCATCTGCAGAGCAGCCGGCGAGCCCGGCAATACTCAGACCTATCACCGCGATGACAACTGGTCGACGAATGCGCATCGGTATCTCCTTTGACAGCTGCGTTTGCCGGACACTCCCCGGCTACGAGTACCCGGACATCGTCCGGCCCACATAGACTGCCGCCGCACTCCCGGTTTGTCAACAAGCGAAACTAACTTGGGAAAAAATGACGATACGGCAGAATGAGAGTGACAACCGAGGATGAGGCAGCTGGCAATGAAGTCGCCGAAGGATATGGCCGAAGAATCGCCGCGCGTTTGGCCCCACCTCAACCACGCCGAGCGAGGCGCACTGCGTGAGGTTCTCATTCACGGGCCCCTCCCCCGGGCGGAGATCGCGCGCCGCCTCGGGGTATCCCGCGCCAGTCTGACGCGCGTCACTCGGACGCTCCTCGAACACGGATTGATCTCTGAAGGAGCGATAGAGCAACGCGCCTGGACCGGCCGCCCCAGCGAGCTGTTCGAGATTGCGCCCGGCGCGCGTCACTTCTTCGGCGTGAAGCTCACCGGAGACGCGATCTACGCCACGATCACCGACCTTCGCGCCCACCAGATCGCAACGATCGAAGAGCCTCTAGCCTCGCGCGGTACCACCGAAGTCCTAGAAAGAATCGCCAGAATCTTCGACACCTTCGCCAGCCGGTTCGACGATATCGTCGCGGGCGGCGTCTGCCTCGCGGGCGACTTGACACAGAACCGCAAGATCGTCGTTGAATCCCCGTTCCTCGGTTGGGAGAACGTCCCGCTCGCCCGCCTGCTCACCGAGAAGCTCGGAATTCCGATGGCGGCAGAGAACGACGTGCGGGCGTTGACAGCGGCAGAGCACTGGTTCGGTGCAGGGGCAGGCTGCTCTTCCCTGGCCTTGATCACGGTCGGCACCGGCATCGGATTCGGATTCGTGATCGACGACCAGCTGGTCACCGGTGCACACGGTCGGGCGGGGCGTCTGGATCATCTGAAGATCGACAACGCCGGTCCGGTGTGTGCGGAAGGACACCGCGGGTGCGCGTCGGTGTATCTGACCAGCGCGTCGATCGTGCGCGCGATCCATGGGGTGGACACCGATTACGCCGGCGCCGTTGCCCTAGCCCGCTCTGGGCATTCGGGTGCCCTACGTGCGTTCCGTGACGCCGGAACCGCACTCGGAGTGGTCATCGGTACCGTCGCGAACGGCCTCGACCCACAGAAGGTCATCCTCACCGGCGACGGCCTCGCAGTGTGGGAACTCGCCCAAGACCATGTCAACGCCGGAATCGCGGAGACCCTCAGTGCCGGAGCCGATCCGCTGAACATGGATGTTCAGCCGTTCGAGTTCAGCGAGTGGGCGCGCGCAGCGGCCGTCGTCGGGATCCGTACCGCTCTCCGGTTCTGACGCACGTTAGTTCCGTTTGTTGACAAACCCGCGATTCATCAGCAAGCTTTGACGCCGGGGCAGTCCTGCTCCACGCGTCAAAGGAGATCTGAGTGGTAGCAGGCGGCGGCGACCCGACGAGTCAACGGTCACTAGCGTGCCCGACCAACGGGCTCACTCTCGGCGGCAACCACGACCCCGACCAACGGCACCCCGCCGTGTGGCCCGAAGACAGCGCACCCATGAGCCAGGTCGGCGCCCTCCAGGAAGACGCGCGCGCATGACCCTCACCCATGAGCAACCCGATGCCGTCGACGTCGAAACCGAAACGGGGCGGCACCACGTACTGCGCCGCGGCGGCGTCGAGGTGGTCCTAGCACTTGGGGACGGTCTCCCCGAAGTCCTGCATTGGGGGCCGCCGCTGGGCGCCGTAGATCTCGACCAGCTCACCCTTGCCTCCCGCCGTCAGGTGTCGCCCAGCGCCCTGGACCAGCCGTGGCCATTGACCCTCCTCCCCAACGAGCATGACGGGTGGGAGGGTCGACCAGGCTTCTCCGCGCACCGGGCGGGACGGGTCGCAATCCCGCGGTGGCACAGCGCCCGCGTGACCGGCGATGATGTCCGGGCGACCGTCGCAGCAGTCGCCGAGGGGCTCCGGCTGAGCATAGACCTGCGCCTCGACGATGCAGGCGTACTGCGGATCACCCCCGAGATCGTCAACACCGGAGACGACAACCTCGAGCTGTCCATTCTCGAAGCGACCATGCCCGTCGGCGACGTCGCGGCCGGTACGCTCGACTTCGGCGGCCGGTGGACACGGGAACGCAGCCCCCAGCGCAGCCGCATCCTGGAAGGAAGCCGCGTCCGCGAGTCCCGTCGCGGACGCACGGGTCACGACGCCCCCATGCTGCTCGCACTCGGAACCTCTGGCTTCGACAGCCGGGCGGGCGAGATATGGGCCGTCCACTTCGCATGGAGCGCCGACTCCGTCTACCGATACGACGCCCTGCCCGAAGCGCGCACGATCGTCGGGGCAGGACCTCTTCTGCGGCCTGGGGAAGTCGTACTCGGCCCCGGCGCCCGCTTCCGTGCGCCCACCTCGGTGTTCGTCTGGAGCGACGAGGGACTCGACGGTGTCAGCGACAGGTTCCACCGTTCGCTGCGTGCCCGGGAGCACCACCCGTCGACACCACGGCTGGTTACCCTCAACACGTGGGAGGCGGTCTATTTCCGTCACGACCTCGGCCGACTCCGAGCCCTTGCCGACACTGCGGCCGACATCGGAGTCGAGCGATTCGTGCTCGACGACGGTTGGTTCCGCGGCCGCCGCAACGACAGAGCCGGACTTGGGGACTGGGTGGTCGACACCACCATCTGGCCCGATGGACTCCATCCGCTCGTCGAAGCGGTGCGCGCCCATGGAATGCAGTTCGGGTTGTGGTTCGAACCCGAAATGGTCAACGTCGACTCCGACCTTGCCCGTCGGCACCCCGACTGGCTGCTCCAAGACCCCGAGGCCGGTGTACGTGCCTGGCGGCACCAGTACGTCCTCGATGTCGCCAACCCCGCCGTCTTCGACTACCTGCTCGAATCCCTTTCCCGCCTGGTGGCCGAGTACGAGCTGGACTACATCAAGTGGGACCAGAATCGCGACCTCATCGAAGCAGTCCACGGCGGTCGTGCTTCGGTTCACCGCCAGACAGTTGCCGTCTACGCCCTGCTCAACGAGATGCGCCGACGCCATCCGAATCTGGAGATCGAGTCCTGTGCATCCGGCGGTGCCCGGGTGGACCTGGGGGTACTCGAACACACTGATCGTGTCTGGGCCTCCGACACCAACGATCCCATCGAACGGCTCGACATCCAGCGCTGGACGGAGTTGCTGATCCCGCTCGAGCTGATCGGCGCCCACGTCGGACCACCGGTCACCCACACCACCGGACGCGAGACAAGCCTCAGTCTCCGCATCGCCGTCGCACTCTTCGGTTCGTTCGGGATCGAGTGGGATATCAGCGAGTGCACGACTGACGAGCTGAACCAACTGAGAGACGGTATCGCCGCATACAAGCGGCTCCGAGGACTGCTTCACAGCGGCATCCTCGCCCACCCGGACGGAGGCGACGACGGACTGCGCATCACCACGGTCACCTCTCAGGACGCTGGCCGCGCGCTCGTCAGGATCGCACGAATCGCCAGCTCCGACCGTGCACTTCCCCGGCTGCTTCAGGTACCCCACCTCGATCCAGGCGCGCAATACCTCGTGCGCACGGTTCCTGAACTCCCGCCTCCACGGCGGATCGAACCCACCATCCCGCCCTGGATGGAACAGGGCCAGCTGATCCTCACCGGCGCCGCGCTCGTCCATCACGGCATCCGTCTTCCTCTGCTTGGCCCTGGTCAGGCTCTGGTCCTCGAGCTGCAGAAAGTGCCGACCGACACCGCCCACCCGTTGTCAGCACGAGGGAACTGAACTGAAATGACGATCACCCGCACACGCCTCACCGACTGGACCGTTGAAGCGACCGGTACCTCCGTCCCCGCGCCAATACGCGCCGCGGGCCCCATCGCCGCAACCGTGCCAGGAGCAGTCCACACGGACCTGATGGCTGCCGGCCTGATCCCCGATCCGTATCTTGACGAGAACGAGAAGACCCAGACATGGATCGGCCTCGCCGATTGGACTTACCGCACCGTACTGGAGTGGAAGCCGGATGGGAGCGACCGGCAGGAGCTGGTATTCGAAGGCATAGACACGATCGCCAGCATCCGTCTCGGCGGCGCCGAGATCGCAGCGACCCGCAACATGCACCGCAGCTACCGCCTCGACGTCACCGGCCGTCTGAAGCCAGGAGGGAACGTCCTCGAAGTCGCGATCTGCTCGCCCATCAAGGCGGCGGACGCGGCGAGCCTGGCCCTGGGCTACCGCCCCCATACGAATCACCACCCATACAACGCGATCCGGAAGATGGCATGCAGCTTCGGGTGGGACTGGGGAATCGACACCAGCACGTCGGCCTTGTGGAAACCTGTCACGCTCGAGACCTGGACAGCCGGCCGCTTCTCCGAGGTCCGTGTCGCCGGCGACGTCATCGACGGAGAAGCCCGGCTGCGAGTGCACGTCAGGGTTGATCGCGAGACGGATGCGCCGCTCATGGTTTCGGCCCAGGTCGCGGGGGTCACCACCGACAGCCCAGTCGTCGATGGGGTAGCCGTCCTCGATGTGGCAGTCCGCGACGCCGCCTGGTGGTGGCCACGCGGATACGGTGATGCTGCCCTGCACGACGCAGAAATCGCGCTTCTCGTGGACGGCGACGTCATCGACTTGCGGCGTCACCGCGTGGGATTCCGCTCGGTGGAAGCACGAATCACTCCGGATGACGCCGGTATCGGTTTCGCCATCGTCGTCAACGGTCAGACCATCCACGTGCGAGGCGCGAACTGGATTCCCGACGATGCCTTCCTGCATCGCGTCGACCGAGCCCGCTACGCGCGCCGGCTCGCCCAGGCGGAGTTCGCAAACATGAACCTCCTCCGCGTGTGGGGCGGTGGAATCTACGAGTCCGAGGACTTCTACGCCGAGTGCGACGAACGCGGCATCCTCGCCTGGCAGGACTTCCTGCTCGCCTGCGCCGCCTACGCCGAAGACGAACCCCTCTGGTCTGAGATCGAAGCCGAGGCGCGGGAGGCAATAGTGCGGCTCAGCGCCCATCCCTCCCTCGTAGTTCTCAACGGCAACAACGAGAACGTCATCGGCTTCCAGGACTGGGGCTGGAAGAAGCGCCTCGAAGGACGAACCTGGGGCGCCGGCTATTACTACGAGCTCTTCCCCGCCCTCGTGGCCGAACTCGCCCCCCACGTCGCCTACACGCCGGGGAGCCCGTTCAGCCCCGATCCTGAAGAGCCCCAGAACGATCCTGCCCAGGGCACCGTGCACATCTGGGATCTGTGGAACCAGAAGGACTGGCCTCATTACCGCGACTACCGGCCCCGGTTCGTGTCAGAGTTCGGCTGGCAAGGTCCACCGACGTGGAGCACCCTCGTCCGCGCCATTTCAGACGATCCGCTCACCCCGGAATCTCCTGGCATGATCGTCCACCAGAAGGCGAGCAAGGGCAACGACCACCTCACTGACGGGCTCACCGCACACCTTCCGCTGCCGGACACCATGGATGACTGGCACTGGGCGATGTCACTCAACCAGGCCGTCGCCATTCGGACCGCAGTCGAATGGTTCCGCTCGCTTTCCCCGGTCTGTTCGGGAACGATCGTCTGGCAACTCAACGACTGCTGGCCCGTCACCTCTTGGGCCGCCGTCGACGGGGACGAGCGACCAAAACCCCTCCTCTACGGGCTCCGTGATGCAAACACCCCGAGACTGCTCACCATCCAGCCCGATGGTGACGACCTCCGGGTCGCGATCATCAACGACACTGGTGACCCGTGGCAGGGCCAGCTTCGTCTGGACCGCCGGGACTACGGCGGGAACGTGCTCGCGGATCACACCCTGCGCGTGAACGTCGACGCGTGGGGCTCACACAACGTCACGATCCCGTCACGGGTTGCAGCCGCCGCAGACGCCGCTCGTGAACTCGTGGTCGCTCACCTCGGCGACGAGACAGCGTATTGGTTCTTTGGGGAGTACCGTGACACGAACTTGCAGCCCCATGCCGTCTCAACTCAAGCAGAGAAGAGAGAGGACGGATGGGATGTCACGATCACGGCATCCGCGCTGGCACGCGAAGTGACCCTCCTCGTCGACCGCATCGATCCCGATGCAGTCGCAGACAAGGCACTCGTCACGATCCTTCCGCACGAGCACGTGGTGATCCACGTCACGGGTGCTCTCGAAGCAAACCCGAGGTCGTTCCAGGATCCATCCGTCGTTCGATCAGCGAACGATCTGATGAACATCTGAAGGTGAGCTGAGGCGCAGCTCCGGCGTGCCTAGCTGCTGGGGTCGGCGGCCCGGCTCGGTTGCGAAAACGGGCGAGCAGCCCGTGCGCTCAGGATGCCGCAGGGATGATGACGTCTCGCACGAGCGCATCGAGCTGCGCGTCCGCGTCGAGAAACTGGCGGAGCGTGTTGCGTGCCGCGCCGAACTCGACGAACTCCTCGGGCCGCAGACCGTCGACGTCATAGGCGCGGCGGAACTCGCTGAGGGAGTGAAGTTCGTCGAGGATCGCGGCGGGCACGGGCTCGGCGATGCGGTCCCGCGCGGGGATGCCGTTGGCGTCGATGCGGTGCTGCCAGTCGAACGGCGGCGACACCACGAGGTCTCCACCGACCAGCTCAGACCACTGCAGGTGGTTGCGGAATGCGGCCGAGAGAATGCGGCTACGGAAGCCCCGGTCGCGAAAGATCAGGTAGGCCTTCTTGAGGGCGGCGACCCCAGCCCAGTCCAGGGTTCCGGGCACCGTGAGGATGCGGTTCGTCGCCGTCCAAGCCTTCAGCCAGTCATCGAGGCGGCCACCCATGATCGTGACGACGTGGCCGAATTCCCGGTCGGGAAGGCCGGCCGCGCGGCGCCTGTCGAGTGCACGCTCGAGCGCCTCACCCACCGCGACGGCCTGGGGCACGGTGAAACTCAGCGTCGCGTTGATGCTGACCCCCCGGAACGCCGCTTCCTCCATTGCTTCGATGCCGGTGGCCGTCGCCGGGATCTTGACGATGATGTTCTCGGCGAGCTGCGAGAACTCAACGGCCTGCGCGACGAGCGCCTCAGCATCGCGGTGCAGGCGAGGGTCTGTCTGGATCGACAGTCGGCCGTTGCGACCGCCGCTAGCAGCGAATGCGGGTTCGAGCAGTTTCGCGGCTTCGATGGACAGTTCCTTGACTGCTTCCCACCCCAGCTGAGACTCACCCCACGTCGGATGCTCGGCCGCTAGGGCCTGCAGGCGGGGCGTCCAGTACTCCGGGTCGTTGCGGATCGCGGTGAGCGCGATGACCGGGTTGCACGTGGCACCGACGGCGCCGAGTTTGATGGAACGGCGAAGCTCGGTCGGATCCGCAGAGTCGTTCCACAGCACGGTGGGGAATCGCTCGGCGGCACGTGCGAACGGGCGGGCGCGCCCATCGGTGAGGATAGTCATCGTTCGCCCCTCACACTGCGGCGAAAACGGCTGCCGCAATCTCGGTCGAGTTCGTACGGGCGTCGCTGTGGTCGATGCGAACGAGCGGCATGGGAACTCCTTGAATGTCGGTCTAGTTTGTCCTATCATATTCACAATATCGACGGGGTTCAACGGGACGTCATGAAACCCAATGGAGGGAACTGGATGGAGAACCGGCGCACGCTGAACATCGGCCTCATTTCAGTCGGGTGGATGGGACGCCTGCATTCGAGGGCCTACCTCGCCGCCGCCCAGCACTTCCCCGCCCTTTCCGTGCGCGCTTCCCTGCACACAGCCACAGATCCGGACTCTGAGGGACGCCGTTACGCGACTGATGTTCTCGGCTATCAGCGTGCGGTTGTGGACTATCGGGCGCTTCTCGCAGACCCGCAAATCGATGCCGTGTCCATCTGCTCCCCCAACTTCCTCCATCACGACATCGCACTGGCGGCCATCGACGCAGGGAAACCGTTCTGGATCGAGAAGCCGATGGGCCGCAACGCCGGGGAATCCCGTGAAATCGCGGAGCGAGCGGCAGCGGCCGGCCTCCTGACTTCAGTCGGCTTCAACTACCGCCACGCCCCCGCGATTGCCGAGGCGCGCCGCCGTATCCGGGCCGGGGCGCTCGGGCAAGTCACCAACGTCCGCGTGAGCTTCCTCGCGGACTATTCAGCCGACCCAGCCGGTGCGCTGACGTGGCGCTTCATCCAGGCGCGAGCAGGGTCAGGAGTCGCAGGCGACCTGCTGTCGCATGGCATCGACCTGGCGCAATACCTTGTCGGACGTGTTTCCAGCGTCACGGCCGCGAGCGAGACGTTCATCACGGAGCGCCCTCTTCCCGCCGCTGGCGCAGCAAGCCACTTCACCAGCGGCGCCGTCGGTGGACCTCTGGGTGCCGTTGAGAACGAGGACTACGCCGCCGTGATCGGCCGCTTCGATTCGGGGGCCGTCGGCGTCTTCGAATCGAGCCGCACCACCACCGGCCCCCGAGCGGAGTACAAGGTCGAGGTTTACGGCACCGCCGGGTCCCTGCGATGGGACTTTCAGCGAATGAACGAACTGCTTCTCGCAGATGACCGATCCGGCTTCCGGACCATCATGGCGCATCCCGGCTTCGGCGAGTTCTCGCAGTTCCAGCCCGGAGCTGGAACCAGCATGGGCTTCGACGACCTCAAAACCATCGAAGCGTCCCTCTTCTTGCGTTCCATAGAAGAGGGACGGCAGCTCGCACCGTCGGCGGCCGACGGGTGGGCCACTGCGGAGGTGGTCGACGCCGCACTGAGAAGCGCTGCGAGCGGTCGCTGGGTCGATGTCCCTCAGGTAACAGGCGTCACAACGTTCGACGCGGACTGAGCCGGGCGGCCGGCTGAAATGCGCTGCACCGCCTGGATCGCAGGAATGCGGACCATTGCCTCTCCGAAGCGTGGCGCGTATCAGGCGTAGAACGGCGGCCTGACCGCAGTATCGACCGGCACGACTCCGCCTTCGAGCGCACGGACGCCCGCCTCGCAGGCCAGCGCGACAACGAAGCCGTCCCAGGCATTCGGCCCGTCGACGAGCGACCCGTTGCGGACGGCGTCCACCCAGCGCTGCACCTGGGTGTCGTAAGCCGTTGCGAATCGCGTGGTATAGGTGTCGTGGTCGCGGATGGAGAACCTGCCATCGGTCCACTGCTGCAGGCCGGACGGCTGACCGATGCGCGCGACGCCTCGTTCGAACACCGCCTCCGTGGCGACTTGGTATCCGAACTGGGCGCTCGCACTCATCTCCACGTCGACCAGTACGCCGTTCTCGAGTTCCATGATGACGAGGATGGGCTCGCGCAAGCGCTCGGGAGCGAGGGAGTTCCGCCGAGGGTACTTCACCTCGATGGTCTTGATGGCGGAACCGGCGAGCCACGGCACCACGTCGATCTCGTGAACCACCGAGTCGGTGATCATCATGGATCCCATGTACGACTCGGGTACCGACGGGTTGCGGTGGACTCCGCGAACCATCAGCAACGCTCCGGCCTCTTCGGACCTGATCAGCTCACGGAGCGCGGAATACTCGGCGTCGAACCGCCGCATGAAACCGACCTGAATGTGGGGCCGGTCAAGGGTCTGCTCCAGCTCGAGGACGCGCCGGGCGGACGTGGAGTCCGGCGTGAGCGGCTTCTCGCACAGGATGGGCAACCGCGCCTCGAGCGCCGGCACGAGGACGGGCTCGTGGAACTGACCTGGCACTGCGATGAGCACCGCATCGACGGCGTCGGCCGCGATGGCGTCCTCGATACGCGCGAATGTGGCCGCACCCGGCGCCCGCGCGGCCGCCGCGTCGGCTTTACGCTGGTCGGGCTCGACGACAGCCGAGACGACCGCGCCAGAGATTCGGCGCGCGATGCGTGAGATGTGATCGGCGCCCATGATGCCGGCGCCGACGACGCCGACCCGAAGGTCTCCCTGGGCGTTCTCCATCGCTGCCGCGTTCACGCCCACGCTCGCAGAGCCTCGCGGTTGACGCGCTGGTCATCGGCACGGGCGATCCGGAACTCGTCCAGTGCGATGTCAGGCCCGTTGAGCACATCCTGCTCGACGACGATCCAGCCGTCGTATCCCCACTCGTCCATGAGGCTCATGACGCCAGCGAGGTCCACGTCGCCCCGGCCGAAAGCGACGAAAGACCCACCGGACCAGACCTCGGTCATCCCCCCGCCGGCTTTCAAGATTCGCGTGAGTGCGCTCCGGTCGACGTCCTTGAGGTGGAGGTGGTTGATGCGGGATCCCCACCGGCGCACCGCTTCGACCGGGTCGCCGCCGGCGATGTAGAGGTGGCCTGTGTCGAGCGTCAGCCCGACATCCGTTCCCGCTAGGAAGAGGTCCACTTCCTCGGGTGACTCCACGAAGGTCCCGGCGTGGTGGTGGAACGTCGGCTCGAAGCCCGCCTCGCGGACGATACGCGCGGCCCGGTCGACGTTCGCATGGAGCCGGTCCCGCGCATCAGCGGAGAGGGGATCCTTCTCCGCGCCGCGCCCCGGGTTGGCGACCCGCAGCGCGGACCCATCGTCGGCCAGCGTCGGCAAGGGAAGCCGTCCGGGAGCGCGCTCGGCGGCCTCAGAGAAGGCGCGAAGTGTCTCGCGCAGACCGGGGATAGAAGCGGCAAACGCTTCGTCGGCGCTGAACGGCATCTGAATCCATCCCCCGGCGAGCTCCAGGTCGAACCGGGCGAGCCTGGCGCGTAGCTCGTCGCCTCGACCGAGGAGACCGGCGGGACCGAGGTCGATGCCGTCGTATCCCGTGGCCTGCAGGATCTCGCCGATCTCATCGGCGCTGATGGTAGGTGCGCCAGCGGGAGTCAGCTCAAACACTCCGAAGCTGACGGGCGCGCCCGCGACGGTGGCCTTCATGCCGCGATGCCTTCCCAGGTGGTGTTGATCATGTGTTCGCCGTTCTTCTCCGGATGGGTCAGCCGAGCAGGGGCCGCTGTGCGTTCCGCTGGGTCAGGTAGTCCTCGCGCGCGCCCTGTGTGCTTTCCTGAGTCGACACTTCGGCGACGGGCACGTCCCACCATCCGCCGCCGTCGGGTGCGTAGATGAGTGGGTCGCTGTTGATGTGGATGAATGTGGACCGGTGCGATGCCTTCGCCTGCGCGACCGCGGCCTTCAGGTCATCGATGGCCGACGGCCCGGGCTCGACTTCGATGACGTCAACGCCGTAGCTTCGGGCGTTCATCGCAAGGTCGACGGGGAGGATCTGCTCGGTCTGGAAGTTTCGCGCCTCGCTGTCGTATTCGCGGTACCAGGTGCCGAAGCGCTCCGAGCCGACGGTTTCGGACAGGTGTCCGATGGATGCGTAGCCGTGGTTCTGAATCAGGACGATGATGAGTTTGATTCCCTCGGCGACCGCCGTGACGAGTTCGGTGTTCAGCATGAGGTAGGAGCCGTCGCCGACCATGATGATGACGTCGCGGTCGTCGCCGTCGGCGAGCAGGCCACGCTTGGCACCAAGACCGCCGGCGATTTCGTACCCCATGCAGGAGAACGCGTACTCGACGTGATAGCCGAGCGGGTCACGCACCCGCCACAGCTTGTGCAGATCACCGGGCAGGGAACCGGCCGCCTGCACGATGACGTCCTCCGGTGCGGTCGTCGACTGCACGGCGCCGATGATCTCGGGCTGGCCGGGACGCGCGAGGCCGGAAGGTGCGAATGCGGCGTCCACCGCCGCGTCCCACTCCCCCTTCTCCCGAGTTATGCGCTCGCTGTAGTCGCGCGAGATCTCGAAGCCTTCGAGCTCGATGGAGAGCTCTGCAATTGCCTCGCGTGCGTCGGCGATGACCGGCAGCTGCGAGCCGTGCTTGTAGGCGTCGAACGATGCGACGTTGATGTTGACGAACACCACGTCGGGGTTCTGGAACGCCGTGCGGGAGGCGGTGGTGAAGTCGCTGTAGCGCGTGCCGATGCCGATGATGACATCCGCTTCGACAGCAAGCCGGTTGGCGGCCATCGTCCCCGTCGCGCCGACGCCGCCGAGATACTGAGGGTGGTCCCAGTTCAGGACGCCGCCGCCCGCCTGCGACGTGCCAACGGGGATGCCGGTTGCCTCGACAAGCGTGCGGAGCTGCTCCTCGGCTCCCGAATAGATGACGCCGCCGCCGGCGACGATGAACGGGTTCTTCGCGGCGCGTATCGCGGCGACCGCCCGTGCCAGCGGTCCGCGCTCCGGAAGCGGGCGTCGAATGTGCCACTCACGGTCCTGCAGGAACTCAACCGGCACGTCGAGTGCCTCGGCCTGAACGTCCTCAGGAAGCGCGATGGTGACGGCGCCGGTCTCTGCGGGATCGGTGAGCACCCGCATCGCAGCGAGCGCGATGGAGTACAGCTGCTCCGGCCGCTGGACGCGGTCGAAGAAGCGCGACAGCGGACGGAAGGCATCCGTTACCTGCAGGCCGATGTCCCACGGCTGCTCGAGTTGCTGCAGAACGGGGTCGGCAACACGCGTAGCGAATGTGTCGCTGGGGAGAAGTAGCGCTGGCATGCGGTTCGTCGTGGCAAGAGCCGCCGCCGTCAGCATGTTCGCGGCGCCCGGGCCCACCGAAGCGGCCGACGCATAGGTGCCGCGGCGCCGGTGCATCCGCGCGTATCCGACGGCCTGGTGAACCATGGCCTGCTCGTTGCGCGCTTGGAAGTACGGCATCAGGTCGGGTTGCTCGACGTTGAACTGCTTGAGCGCCTGCCCGATCCCTGCGACGTTGCCGTGCCCGAAGATTCCGAACATGCCGGGGATGGTCCGTTCGCGGATATCGCCGTCGACGGTCCACTGGTGGGCCAGGAACTCTACGAGCGCCTGACTGACCGTCATCCGCTTTGTCGCACCCATCAGCTCCGGCCTTCCTTGTTGTCGGTGAACGGCAGTCGGTCGTCGACGTCCTGTCCGTTCCAGGTGTCGCGCACCCAGGCATGCGCGGGGTCATCGCTGATCCGCCACTCCCTTTCGGGGTCGGGGCCGGCCATGACGTTGAGGTAGTAGAGGTCGTATCCGGGGGCGGCGACTGCCGGTCCGTGGTAGCCGAACGGGACGAGCGCTATATCGCCTGTGCGCACCATGGCGTTGATGTCGATGCTGCCTGCAGGGGAAGAGTAGGTGCTGAATATGCCGAACGAGGCGTCAGGTGCTGCCTGGGACCCGCGCACGGGCGCTGACTCGAAGTAGTAGATCTCCTCGAGGCGGGATTCGTGGCCGGGAACGTGTTCGTCGTGCTTGTGCGGCGGGTAGGACGACCAGTTCTCGGCGGGTGTGATGACCTCGCACACGATGAGTCGAGCGGCGTCCAGCGACTGCGGGGTTCCGAAATTGTGCACCTGGCGGCTCGACCGGCCGGCTCCCCGCAACTCGATGGGAGTATCGGCGGCCGGGATGTATTGCCAGGGACGGGACTCCTCAGTGGGCGCCTCCGCGACGGCCACCCGACCGTGTCCCCGAACCTCCGCGGTCGTACCGGCCGGGAGATAGAGCACGTCTGTCGGCCCCTCGAACACCGACTTCCGGCCGTGAAGGCGTGTCTCCCACGCGCCAGGGAAGTGGTGGTGCGTGACGTTGAACGAGCCGCTGAGCGGCACCACGATCCGCTCGACGCCGCGCTCGTGGAGATCGAGCTGGTCAGAGTCGCTGATGTCAGCGACTCGAATACCGGTGTGCTGCCACCCGCGCGTGCTGGAGTCCACGACGCTTTCCCATCCGTCGCGGGCGAGGTCGCCTCGGCGGTGGAACCAACGCTGGGCCGATGTGGTCATTTCGTCTCTCGTGCGTCGATGGTGTGGGACGGATGCCGCGGCCGCAAGCCCCTCACGGTGCGGCCGCGGCATCGCCCGTCAATGGTTCTGCGGAAAGCCTAGGTTGATGCCGCCGTGCGTGGCGGGGTCGAGCCAGCGGCTGGTGATGGCCTTCTCCCGGGTGAAGAAGTCGAATCCGTGCACGCCGTACGCCTTGGCATCTCCGAAGAGCGACTGCTTCCAGCCGCCGAAGGAGTGGTAGGCCACCGGGACAGGGATCGGCACGTTGATGCCGATCATGCCGACCTGAACCTCGTTCTGGAACCGACGGGCTGCGCCGCCATCGTTGGTGAAGATCGCCGTGCCGTTGCCGAACTGACCCGAGTTGATCAGATCCAGGCCTTCGTCGTACGACTGCACCCGGACGACTGAGAGAACAGGTCCGAAGATCTCCTCCTGGTACGCGCGGCTGGTCGTCGGGATGTCGTCGATGAGGGTCGGGCCGAAGAAGAAGCCGTCCTCGTGACCGTCGACGGAGAACCCGCGGCCATCGACGACGATCTTCGCGCCATCCGCCTCTGCGATGTCCACGTAGCTCGAGACCTTGTCCCGGTGGACGTCGGTGATGAGGGGTCCCATGTCGGGCTCAACACCGTCCGCACCGGCACCGTTGCCGATCTTGAGGCGACCGATGCGCTCGGAGATCTTGGCGATGAGGTCGTCGGCGACCGGCTCGACAGCGAGGACGACCGAGATGGCCATGCAGCGCTCACCGGCTGCGCCGTAACCGGCGTTGACGGCTTGGTCGGCGACGAGGTCGAGGTCGGCGTCCGGGAGCACCAGCATGTGGTTCTTCGCGCCGCCCAGGGCCTGGACGCGCTTGCCGTGCTGGGAAGCGGTCTCGTAGATGTACCGCGCGATGGGCGTCGAGCCGACAAACGAGATGGACTGCACGTCGGGGCTTGTGAGCAGTCCGTCCACGGCGAGTTTGTCGCCCTGCAGGACCGTGAAGACGCCGTCGGGAAGGCCAGCCTCCTTCCACAGCTCGGCGAGCCAGAGCGAAGCCGAGGGGTCTTTCTCACTCGGCTTTAGCACGACCGAGTTGCCGGCGGCGATGGCGATGGGGAAGAACCACATCGGCACCATGGCGGGGAAGTTGAAGGGGCTGATGATGCCGACGACACCAAGTGGCTGCTTGAGCGAGTAGACATCGATGCCGGTGGAGGCGTTCTCGCTGAACGCTCCCTTGATGAAGTGCGGGAATCCGGTGGCGAGCTCGACGACTTCCTGACCGCGCAGGATCTCACCCATCGCGTCGGAGACGACCTTGCCGTGTTCGGCGGTGATGAGCTCGGCGAGCTCGCGCTTGCGCGAGTTCAGCAGCTCACGGAAGTTGAACATCACGGCCTGGCGCTTGGCGATGGAGTAGCTGCTCCACTCCTGGTAGCCACGGACGGCCGAGGCGATGGCCTCGTTGATGTCAGCCTCGTCCGCCAGCGCCACGTGTGCGCTGACTGCGCCGGTCGCCGGGTTGTAGACGGGGGCGGTGCGGCCGCTTTCCGATGAGCGCTCGGCGCCATCGATCCAGTGTCCGATGGTGCGAACGGTGGTGGTTTCAGAGGCCGCGGTCGAGCTTGCGGTGATGGTCATGGTGTTCCTTTGAGAGAGGAGTGAGTGTGGGAGTTCACACGGTTGCGTGGACGTCGGCGGTATGGACGAGCCCCGCGGCGGTGTCGACGGCCGCCGCGACGTCGCCGTCGGGCGGGTAGAGGAGGGTTCGACCGACCGTGAGGCCTCGAACGCCTGGCAGAGCGAGGGCATCCTCCCAAGCGGAGAACGTCTCGTCCGGGTCAGCGCCCGAGTCTCCGCCGAGAAGCAGTGTGGGCATGGTGGTTGCTTCCATCACCCGGGCCATGTCGGGGACGACCGGGAGCTTCATCCATGTGTGCGCGCTGCTGGCACCGAGCCCGGCCGCAATGGCCACCGAGAGGATGACGGCGTCCGCGGACAGGTCGTTGACGATCCGGCCGTGGTCCGAGTGGCTCATGAACGGTTCCAGCATGATCGGCAGGCCGGCCGCGGAGGCGGCCGTGACCGCCTCCGCGGTAGCTGAAAGTGTCGGAGCCGTTGCGGGATCGTGCAGGTTTATGCGAATCAGCGTCTTGGCGAAGTCGATGCCCGACTCGACCATGCGGGGGACGTCATACGCCGTGTAGCGGTCATCCATCTCGAACGTCGCTCCGCGCAGCCCGCCGCGGTTCATGGACCCGACGACGATCTTGTCGTTGAGGAGTCCGAGTGCGGCGAGGTCGTCGATGATGTCCGGCGTGCCGAGCACACCATCCACGCCGGGGCGGCTGAGCGCAACGGCGAGACGCTCGAGCAAGTCGTAGCGGTTGGCCATTGCGGACGCATCGGGGCCGACCGCGAGGGCGCCGCGCGCCGGATGGTCAGCGGCGACGATGAAGAGCCTGTCGTCGCCCCGCAGCACCTCGCGACGTGTGCGCTTGACTAGGGCGCGCTTGATGCCTTCCGGATCTTTTGCTCGCATGTCGCGCAGGTGGGCGAAGTCCTGGTCCGTGAGTATGCCATCGCTCATGTGCGAGCTCCCGTCTCGAGAATGGCGGTCACTTCGGATTCGTCCGGCATCGCTGTCGAGCACTCGAGTCGACCTGCGACGATTGCGCCGGCGATGTTGGCGAAGCGGAGCACCCGCTCGAGGTCCCATCCGGCAAGGAGTCCGTGGCACAGGGCGCCGCCGAACGCGTCGCCCGCACCGAGCCCGTTGACGACGCGCACCGGGTACGGCGCAACCTCGACGGTCTCGTCCGCTGTCTTTGCGAGCACGCCGCGCGGCCCTTGCTTGACGATGGCGAGCTGGATGCCCCGCTCCAGGAGGGCGTCGGCTGCGCGCTGCGGGTCGGTTTCACCGACGGCGACTTCGCATTCTTCTCGATTACCGACTGCGACGGTCGCGGACGCCAAGGCGGCTGACACCCGAGCGTGGGCCGTTTCGCGATCCGGCCAGAACATGGGCCGGTAGTCCAGGTCGAAGATGGTGAAGGACTGCCGGCCACGCGACGCCAGCAGAGACTGGTGCACTCCTCGGCTGGGCTCCTGGCTGAGACCGGTGGCCGTGAACCAGAGAACTCTTGCCGACCGGACAGCCTCCTGATCGAGGTCGTCGAGGGAGATGTTCAGATCGGGAGCTTTCGGCTCACGGTAGAAGTAGAGCGGGAAGTCGTCGGGCGGGAAGATCTCGCAGAACGTGACCGGGGTGGCGAGCGATGGGTCGACGCCGACATAGCGGTCGTCCACGCCAAGCGCTCCGAGCTCGCGCCGCAGGTAGCGACCGAACGGGTCGTCGCCCACCCGCGACAGGAGGGCGGATGCGCGTCCGTAACGCGCTGCGGCCACCGCGACGTTCGCGGCGCTGCCGCCGAGGTACTTACCGAAGGTCTCGACATCTTCCAAGCCGACGCCCGACTGCAGCGGGTAGATGTCGACGCCGAGCCGGCCGATTGCCAGGACGTCGAAGGGATTCTGTGACTCAGTCATACTCCGCTGTACAACCTTCTCTCGCGGGCGCTGCGGGCGATGAACGAAAGAGCGTCCATATGTCCTAACAATAACACATGAGTTCGACCGGTCAACCGAGGATCCCGAATCCGCATGACAAACTGATCGAAGTGTAAGATTGTCCCGACAATATGCCTTGGGTGGGGGACGGACGATGGCGAACGACGAGACCGTGTGGCCTGACGAGCTGTTCGTGGACCTCGACCGGACCGGTCCTGTTCCGCTCTACTTCCAGGTATCCAGCCGCCTAGAAAGCGCGATTCGTTCCGGACGCATCGCCCCGGGTGCGCGCCTCGAGAATGAGATCGCCATCGGGCAGCGTCTCGGACTGTCCCGCCCCACTGTGCGTCGCGCGATTCAGGAGTTGGTCGACCAGGGCCTTCTGGTGCGTCGTCGCGGAATCGGAACCCAGGTCGTGCAGGGGCAGGTCACACGTCAGGTGGAACTGACGAGTCTGTACGAGGACCTCCAGACGGCACACCACGAGCCCAGCACGAGGGTGCTCACGCATGAGCTGGTTCCCGCCAGTGACGCAGTCGCCGAGGGTCTAGGCGTGCCGAAAGGCGAGGAAGTCGTCTTTATGCGCCGTCAGCGCAGCACGGACGGTGTGCCGGTTGCCGTGCTGGAGAACTATCTGCCACGGGAGTTCTCCGACATCACGACGGAGCAGTTGGAATCGCGCGGGCTCTACCAGATCCTCCGAGGCCGCGGCGTCACCATCCGGATCGCCAAGCAGAAGATCGGCGCTCGTCGCGCCACCGGAGACGAGAGCGAGTTGCTCGACATCGATAAGAGCGGCGCCGTCCTCACCATGGACCGGATCGCTTTCGACAGCTCAGGCCGGGCAGTCGAGTACGGTCACCACTGCTACCGGCCGGACATGTACAGCTTCGAGACGACGCTCGTCGCGAAGTAGGGAGTTGGCCGTCAGGCCCGCTTCCCCCGGCGTCGGGACGCGATGTTCGGCGGCCTTGGCTAGCGCATACGGGCAAGCCCGCGCACACGCCGCCAGAGCGCGTGCGCGCGGGCTTGCTCGCGGATGAGTCAGGCCTCGACGGCCACCGGGCGGTTCTCCTCCACGGACGTGATGCAGGCAAGTGCGATAGCGAGGGCCGCGCGAGCATCCTCGCCGCGAGCACCGGTTACTGCGCCAGTGCGGATGGCGTTGACGAACGAGACCAGCTCGTCGGTGTAAGCCTGGTGGAACAGATCGATGTTCAGTCTCGTCGTGGTCGCCTCCTGGCCCGCGGCCGAGTAGTGGCGCATGCTGGTCGAGCGGACGTCGCCCGCAGTCACCATGCCGGCCGAGCCGAACACTTCACCGCGGACGTCGTAGCCGTAGACGGCGGAGAAGTTCGCCTCCGCCGCCGCGAGCGCACCGTTGTGGTAGCGGATCGTGACGAGCGCGGTGTCGAGCAGGCCCGTCTCCTTGAACTCGGGGGCGACGAGCGCGTCAGCCTTCGCGAACACCTCGACCGGCCGCGCGCCGGGGTTGAACCAGTTGAGGGTGTCGAAGTCGTGGATCAGGGTCTCGAGGAAAATCGTCCAGGGCTTGACAGCGCCGGGATTGGCAAGGCCCGGGTCGCGGGTGAGTGAGCGTAGCAACTGGGGCGTCCCCACGCCACCCCGCTCGATGACGTCGTGCGCGGCGGCGAAGTCGGTGGAGTATCGCCGATTGAAGCCGACCTGCAGAGGCACTCCGGCCTGTGCAGCGGCGCTGATCGCTCGATCGGCGTCCTCGAGGGTGAGGGCCATCGGCTTCTCGACGAAGACCGCCTTGCCTGCGCGTGCCGCCGCGACCACCAGGTCGGTGTGCGTGAACGCCGGCGACGAGATGACAACCCCGTCGACCTCCGGGTCGGCGAGAAGGTCTGCGCTGTCGAGGTACGTCTTCGCCACACCAAGCGGCGACGCGACACGCTCCGCGGCGCCCGGCTGCGGGTCGGCGACTGCTTCCAAGACGGCGCCGGGAATGCGCTGCGCGATGGTTTCGGCGTGGAACGTGCCGATCCAACCCGAGCCGATCAGCCCGAGCCGCACAGTGCCCGACCGCTCGTCCGCCTTGGACGGCTCCGTGATCGACTGGCTCATGAGGTCTCCTTATCTCCGGCGCCGACGACGGCGACGGTCGACATCGACACCCATATGCGGGACACAGCCCGCGTGCGGTAATGGCTTGCACCTTTGTCCTGACAATAGCACGAGGATCTAGCACGTGCCAGTCGGCGAAGGGCGCCGGTCTCCCTAGCGGGCGGCGAAGGCCTCACGGAATCGCTCGAGCGCGAGGTCGGAACCACCTGACGGCCATGCCTCCAACGCCACGACGCCGCTGTAGCCGGCGTCCGCCAAAGCCACCGACACGTTCGCGTAGTTGATCTCGCCCGTGCCCGGCTCGAAGCGGCCCGGATTATCTGCGACCTGGATCTCCCCAACCCAGGGAAGCACCGCGCGCGTACGCTCGATGAGATTCCCCTCATCGATCTGCGCGTGGTACAGGTCGAAGTTCATTCGGAGTCCGGGGCTGTCGACCGCCTGGACCAGCTGGACGGTGTCGTCCGAACGCGCGAATGGAGTGCCGGGGTGATCGACTCGCGTGTTGAGGTTTTCGAGCGTGAATGTGCGTCCCGCCTCCTCACCCAGCGCTGCGAGCCGACGGAGCGTGTCGACGGCACGCAGCCAGTCGGTTCCCGTCGTCGACCAGCGCGGGGCAACGGGCAGTCCGCGATCATCAAGACCCGTTCCGTGGACGTTGAGTCGTGGGCAGTCCAGTTGAGCCGCTACTTCCAGCGAGCGGCGGGCGGAGCGGAGAAGCGCCTCCGCCCCGTCCCGGTCGATCAGGTCGCCGGTGATATACCCGGTCATCGACGAGAATCCTGCGCCGCTGGCAGCGAGCGCCGGGATGTCCTTCGCGGTCCAATCCCAGATCTCAACGAGGAAGCCGGCCTTGCTGATGGCATCGACGCGCTCGAGGAAAGGGCGCTCTCGGTAGAGCATCTCGGCGTTGGCCGCGAGCGTGAATGGGCTGGTCACGGCTATCCCTTCGGTGATGACGGCTGGTGCGATGCCGCGCTGTGGCTTGGCCGAGTCGACTGGCTGGACGAGCACGTGAGTGAGGAACGTCGTCGTCGAGCGAGCGATCGGGAGTGGTTTCGCCTCAAACTAGCACGTGCCAACAATCTTGACAGAATGTATTGACAAATAGCTTGGCTTTGCCGCACACTCGACGCACGACAGAGACGTCACCCGAGGAGTACTCGACGTCGATTCGTCCTCACCGAAAGGGAAATCACATGAAGAAGCGCTTGTGGAGCGGTATTGCCCTTGCCGCCGCAGCAACCCTCGTCCTCACCGCTTGCTCCGGCACCGGGCAGGAGACCACCAACGGTGGCGGTGACGACACCGCCAGCGAGTCCAAGGGATTCACCTATGCCGTCGTGACTCACTCGGGCCCCGGCGACGCATTCTGGGACCGCGTCAAGTCGGGTGCTGAGCAGGCCGGCCGCGACTATGGCGCTGAGGTGCTCTACAACAGCGACCCCGACCCCGCCAAGCAGTCGCAGCTCATCGACAACGCTGTTGCTCAGGGCGTGGACGGCATCGTCGTCTCGATGGCCAACCCCGACGGCCTTCAGACGAGCATCGAGGCTGCCGTGGAGGCCGGCATCCCCGTCGTCACGATCAACTCGGGCATGGACCGTTCCGCAGAGTTCGGCGCCCTCACCCACGTCGGTCAGGACGAGAGCATCGCGGGCGCCGCGGTTGGCGAGCGTCTGAGCGACGAAGGGCTGACCAATGTGCTCTGTGTCATCCAGGAGGCCGGCAACGTCGCCCTCGAGGAGCGGTGCAGCGCGACGGCCGGCTCCTTCAGCGGCACGGTCGAGAACCTTCAGGTCGATGGCACGAACGACGCCGAGGTGAAGGCGACGATCAAGTCCAAGCTGCAGGCCGACCCCTCCATCGACGGCGTGCTCACCCTCGGTGGTCAGTACGGAATCGACGCTGTCGGCGCGGTGGAAGAGTCCGGCAGCAGCGCCAAAGTCGCCACGTTCGACCTGTCTGAGGACGTCGTGAGCGCGGTGTCCGACGGCACCATCCTGTTCGCCGTGGACCAACAGCCGTATGTGCAGGGCTTCATGGGTGTCACCGCTCTGTACCTGAAGAGCCTCAACGGCAACGATCTCGGCGGCGGCCAGCCGATCTACTCGGGTCCCGCGTTCGTCACCTCGGACAACGCCGACCAGGTCGCCGAGTTCGCCGCGAACGGCACGCGATAGTCGACTTTCGGCCGGGCGAGGGCAGCTCGCCCGGCCGAATCGCTTGAAAGGAATCCCACCGTGACTACGACTGACATCGTCACAATCGCGAATCGGCCACGGCTGGAGCGTCAGCCGATCCGTCGCCTTCTCGCCCGGCCCGAGATCGGCGCGCTGGTGGCTGCGCTGGCGGTGATGATCTTCTTCTCGATCTACACCGACAAGTTCATGAGCCTCGCCGGCGCGGGCGTCTGGCTCGAATCCGCGTCGACCTTCGGCATCATGGCCGTCGCCGTGGCGCTTCTGATGATCGGCGGCGAGTTCGACCTTTCCGCGGGCGTCATGACCGGGTTCACGGCCCTCATCGTCGGCGTACTCACGAGCCACTACGGCCTCAACATCTGGGTGGCCGTAATCGTCGCCCTTGCGGCGGCGCTAGCGGTCGGCGCGCTGAACGGCTTCCTCGTGATGCGGACTGGACTTCCCAGCTTCATCGTCACCCTGGGCACATTTTTCGTCATCGCCGGTATCGACCTCGCCGTCACCAAGCTGATCACCGGACAGGTGGCCATTCAGGGCATGACAAAGGTGCCGTTCTACAACACCATCCAGCCTCTGTTCGGATCCTCGATCCAGATCGGAACGGGCACGTTCTACATCTCTGTCCTGTGGTGGTTCATCGTCACCGCCATCGCCACGTGGGTTCTGCTGCGCATGCGGGCCGGGAACTGGATCTTCGCTGTCGGCGGCGCCGCCAACTCCTCGCGCCAGGTCGGCGTCCCGATTCTCAAGACGAAGATCGGCCTATTCATGACCACCGCAGGTGCCGCATGGCTCGTCGGGATGATCTCCCTGTTTCGGACCTCGACCGTCCAGGCGAACACCGGCGTCGGGCAGGAGTTCATCTACATCATCTGCGCGGTGGTCGGGGGCTGCCTCCTCACGGGCGGCTTCGGTTCCGCCATCGGTGCGGCCCTCGGGGCCCTCATCTACGGCATGGTGTTCCAGGGCATCACCTTCGCTCAGTGGGACACCAACTGGCTTCGTACCTTCCTCGGCGCGATGCTGCTGCTGGCCGTGTTCCTCAACCACTGGGTCCGACTGCGAGCAAGCGGAGGCTCGAAATGACAACGACGACCACGCCCGGCACCGCTGTGCTCGAAGTCAGGAATGTTGCAAAGCGATACGGCGCCATCAACGCGCTGCACGGCATCTCCACTGTGGTCAGCGCCGGACGCGTCACCTGCGTCCTCGGGGACAACGGTGCGGGAAAATCGACCTTCATCAAGATGCTCGCGGGCGCTCACGCGCCGACGGAAGGAGAGATCCTCCTCGACGGTGAGCCGGTCACATTCTCCTCGCCGCGCGACGCGCTCGACGCCGGCATCGCGACGGTCTACCAGGATCTCGCGGTTGTCCCGCTGATGCCTGTGTGGCGCAACTTCTTCCTCGGCTCCGAGCTGACGAAGGGTTGGGGCCCGTTCCGCCGGCTGGACGTGAAGCGGATGAAGGAGATCACCTACGTCGAGTTGGCGAACATGGGCATTGATCTCCGGGACGTGGACCAGCCCATCGGAACCCTCTCCGGCGGAGAGCGACAGTGTGTTGCTATCGCTCGCGCGGTCTACTTCGGAGCGCGTGTCCTGATTCTCGATGAGCCGACCGCTGCTCTCGGTGTGAAGCAGTCCGGTGTCGTGCTGAAGTACATCGCTCGCTCCCGCGACCGCGGGCTTGGGGTTGTCTTCATCACGCACAACCCGCATCACGCGTACCCCGTCGGTGACCGCTTCTTGTTGCTGAACCGAGGAACAAGCCTCGGCGACTACGAGAAGAAGGATCTGACGCTGGCGGAACTGACAAGCCTGATGGCGGGCGGCGCCGAACTGGAGTCGCTTGCGCACGAACTCGAGCGCACGATGGGGACGGACTCGGACGTCGTCCGCGAGTTCGAACGCGAGGCCGACGCGATTCCCGTCGCGCTACGGGCTGAGGACGAAGAGGCCCCAACGGCGTCCATCTGAGCAAGTATGTGAACAGACAACGTCCGTGACCGCGGGCCGGGATGGCGGTGCCGTTCCGGCCCGACTCCATCTGGGAAGATCAGCCAGAAGGCAAGGCAGACATGATGGAAGAAACCGGGACACCGCTCTCGAGCAAGAAGTCGCGCGAACGTCCGACCATGAAAGACATCGCCGACCACGTGGGGATGTCTCGGCAACTCGTGTCCATCGTGCTGCGGGACGCAGAGGGTGCGAGCGAAGCGTCGCGGCAGCGGGTTCTGGACGCCGCGCGGGAGCTGGGCTACTACCCTGACGAGTCCGCCCGGCTGCTGCGCCAAAGGCGCAGCGGGCAACTCGGTGTTCTCTTCACGATGCGTCAGCCCTTCGAGGTCGACCTGGTCGACGCGCTCTACAGGCAAGCGGCGGACTTTGGATACCGTCTCGTGCTCAGCACTGTGGGCCTGGGCCGATCCCAGGACACCGCTCTCGACGAGCTCATGCGTCAGCGCATCGAAGCCCTTATTGTCCTGACGACGGAGTCCCCTGACGGGATCATCCACCGCCTGCCGTCGGGGATCCCCATCGTGCTACTCGGCGGACCGCAAGCGGCCGGACGGCACGACGAGGTTCACGTGGAGAACGAGCGAGGGATGGAGCTCGCCGTCGGACATCTCGTGGAACTCGGGCACCGCCGTATCACCTACATCGGGCCATCCGTCGGACCGAATGCGGCGGAAAGACTCGCAGGGTACGCGGCTTCCATGCGGGCTCAGGGCTTGCAGGACCTTATCGACACCATCGAGGCGGACTATACGGAGGACGCTGGATACGCCGCGGCGCTTCATCTGTTGGAGCGAGACGAACGCCCGTCGGCGCTGGTCTGCGCCAACGACCGGTGCGCGTTCGGCGTGATGGAAACGCTGCTGCGCGAGGGAGTTTCCGTACCCCAAGACATCTCAATCGTTGGTTTCGACGACAGCACAGTCGCACGGCTCCCGTTCATCGATCTCACGAGTGTTCGACCGAACCCTGAACTGATGGCACGTATGGGGTTGGAGGCGGCAGCGCGTCGCCTAGCCAACGCAGATGACCCCGAGTGGTATCAAAGCGTCCCCCCGACGCTGGCGGTGCGGGGCTCGTCTTCGCCGCCGGCAAACCGCTAGCGCCCCTCCGACGTGCGGTTGCATCAAGGCGGTCCCATCTGGGATCGCCTTGATGCAACTTTCCTCCCGGTGCTGGAAGATGCGGATGATCGCGTTGCCAGGCCACCCAGCTCAGCAGCGTCCACGTGTCGAGGAAGGCCGACTGATAAGGGGTCGAGCGGCTGCCCTTAGTCGCTCATCTCCGCGGCCCTCCGGCCAATGCGCCTTGCTGGCGCTCCGCGGCCAGCCACGAGCGGAGGTCACCGACGTCTCCGATGAGGGAGCGGGATCGTGCGAGGTCTGCGTGGTATGCGGACCCTCCGGCGAACCATCGGAACATGGCCTTGAGGTCTTCATCGTCGCCGAGGTATGCGAGGGGGATGCTCTCGAATCGTGCCGGCACGCCGAAGGCTTCGTGCGTCCGCTCGGCGACGAGGTCGAGCGTGAGCTCGTCGCCCGCCACCTCGATCGCGTCGCCGTCGAGTGCGGTCTGATCCAGGAGGAGCCGCGCGGCCGCGCGACCCACGTCGCGAACGGCGATCATCTGGACGGGAACGTCCCCCGGCATCGGCATGCGGATGACGATCTCGCCGTCCTCGTTCGGCGTGAGTTGCGGCGCCAGGTTCTCCATGAAGAAGACGGGCCGGAGGACGGTGGTAGGCACGAGACCCCTCAGCCGCTGCTCCACCCGGAACTTGCTCTCGAAATGAGGGATACCTGTTGCGCGTTCCGCTCCACCCACCGACGAGTAGACGACCCGGGGGACGTTCGCGCGGGCTGCGGCGTCGGCCACCGCCAGCCCTCGGCGCAACTCTCCGTCCGTGCCGTCGGGGCCGTCGAAGGTGGTCATGAAGAAGAGGGCCGCGACGTCCGCGAGACCGTCGGCCAGCGATCGCGCGTCTTCCTGGTCAGCGTGAACCACGTCCACACCCGATTCGCGAAGGGCACGCGCCGCGGGCGCGTCGGGGGTGCGCACGAGGGCGCGAATCGGCACGTCGAATTCGTGCAGAGCGTTGATGACGCTGCGGCCCTGATGGCCGGTCGCGCCGATGACGGCGATAGGGAGTTCTTGCGGGGTGGTCATTTCAATCCGTTCGTGTGACTTGGCTTTCGAGCGCGCCGATTCTCATGCGCGATGGGTGCACGGGAGAGAGCCCGCGGAGCGCGAGAGTCGTTCTCGCGGTCGGAGCAGAGTCAGATCGATTTCAGCGCCCTGATCCGGTCGTCGGCATGAGCAGGATCTGGCCGCAGCGACTTCAGGATCAAGAGTGAACGACATCTCGTGTACCTCTTATGGGGGAGGTGAGACCGGATATCAGTCCGCGTCGGGGACCGCGACGATCTTGCCGCGGAGCTCGCCGGCGGCGGCCTTCGCGTGGATCGCCGGCAGTTCGCTCAGCGACACGCGCTGGGCGACGTTGACGGTCAATTCGCCGCTGTCGACGAGGGACACGATCTGGGAGAGCTCGTCCACGTCGGCTCGAACGAAGACTCCTGCCGTGCGGACTCCTCGCGTTTCGTCACCCGGCGTGGTCATCCATGCGGTGGTGGCCACGACGATACCCCCGTCGCGAACCCGGTCCACGAGCGCGCCGAACTCTTCGGGGCTGATCGGCGCGAGGTTGAACAGGACGTCGACAGGCTCGGTCACCGAACCCAGGACGGACGAGGTGGTGTGGTCGATGACCTCGTCGGCCCCGGCGGCGGTCACGGCGTCACGGCTGCGCGGGCTGGCGGTCGCGATGACGTAGGCGCCGGCGCGCTTGGCGAGCTGGACCGCGTATCCACCAACGGCTCCCCCGGCGCCGGTGATCAGCAGGCGCTGACCCTCACTGAGCCCAGCAAGATCGAACAGCCCCTGCCAGGCGGTGAGTGCGACCGACGGCAGCGCCGCCGCGTCGGCCAGGTCGATGCGGGACGGCGCCTTGACCAGGACGTCAGCGGGGGCGACAACGTACTCGGCTGCGGAACCGTCTGCGCCCATTGGGATGAACCCGACGACGGCGTCCCCGACGTGGAGGTTGGTCACGCCGTCGCCCACGGCGTCGACGGTGCCGGAGACGTCGTAGCCGGGTACGTGAGGCAGCGTCACCGGGAAGGGCAGGGTGCCGCCGCGAATACCGGCGTCTGCGGGGTTGAACGCCGAGCCGGCCACGCGGATGCGCACCTGTCCCTCGGCCGCGACGGGCTGGTCGGCGTCCTCATAGCGAATGACCTCGGGGCCGCCGAACTGGTGGAAACGTACTGCCTTCATGATGATCTCCTTGGTTGATGCTTCGAAATCGAAGCAACTGATGAGACTGTATCACTGCTTCGAGTTCGTAGCAAGCGCTTCAAGTTCGTAGCAGCACTACACTTCTGTCATGGCTTCTTCCCCGCAGCGCATCGACCCCACTCAGCTGAGCGCGTACTTCGCGCTCATCGAGGTGAGCAGCCTGTTGCGCCACGCCGTCGAACAGCAGCTGCGGGATGCCGGCGACCTCAGCTACGTGCAGTTCCAGCTCCTGGCGCGCCTGGGGGCTTCACCCTCCGGCAGCTATCGGATGACCGAACTCGCCGATGGCGTGGTGTACAGCCGCAGCGGGCTCACGTATCAGGCGCAAACACTCGAGCAGCGCGGTCTGGTCACGCGCTCTCCATCTGTCGACGACGACCGCGGCACGACCGTCACGATCACTGCACAGGGCCGGGAAGTCCTGGAGCAGGTGTTCCCCGGCCACATCGCGCTGCTCACCGAGATGCTCTTCGAGCCGCTGGAGCCCGACCATGTCGAAGCCCTGGCCGACGTACTCGGCCGAGTGCGCGACCATCTGCGCGCGGCACCCCCGCGCTCCGCGGCCCCGCGCCGGCGCAAGGCCACCTGACCCGGGGTCCCACCGCACAAGCGTTCAGCTCAGAGGGGAGGTGATCAGGAGCGGTAGCGCGTCGCAAGTTCGGGCGACTGGGCGCCGAAGGCGGTGAGGTCTGCGGCAAACACGTTCTGGAGCATCTTCTCCTGTTCGACGCCAGGGGCGGTGACGGTCTCACCGAGCTCGATTCCGCGGAGGCTGGCTGTGACGACGTCTGCGGCGCTCATGCGGGGGACGGCCGAGAGATCCATGCCCTGACGTTCGTGGAATTCGGTCGCCACCACGCCGGGCAGCAGTGCCTGCACCGCGATGCCGTTCGGGGAGAGTTCCGCGCTCAGGGTCTGCGAGAAGGCGAGCGTGTAGGCGAGGGTTGATGCGTAGACGGCGCGTCGAAGTCCGACTTGATCGAGCGTCGCGGGGCCGCTGAACGCGATCATGCCGGCTACGTTGACAATCTGTCCGGTCCCACGGCCCACCATGCCCGGAGTGATTGCGCGGGTGAGCAGGGTCGGAGCGAGCACCTTCACGCCGACGAGTTCCGTTGCCTCGGTTTGGGACAGTTCGATGAATGCCTTGTAATGCGCAACGCCCGCGTTGTTGACCAGCAGCGTCACGGGCTGCTCACCGACGGCGGTGATCACGTCTCGAATGCCCGACGGCGTCGAGAGGTCCGCGACGATGGCCTGGACGCGGACGCGCGGGAACTCGGTGGCGAGTTCGTCCAGGCGCTCTTGGCGGCGGCCGACCGCGATGAGGTTCGTGCCCTGGGATGCCAGGCGACGGGCGTACTCCCGGCCGATTCCGGAGGATGCTCCGGTGACAACAGCCAATCCGCTCATGGTGGGCTCCTTCTTCCTGGTGGGCTTGCTGTGATCAAGGGTGGTCCCCGCGGAAGCGGTGATGGTAAACCCCGCTGATAGTGGGACCACGGGGACCACGATCACGCCGGTACCCGCGGTTTAGGCTTCGGGTATGGCGCCCGAAGAGAACATGCTCGGCGACTACCTGCGCGCTCAACGCAACCGCGTGCGTCCCGATCACGTCGGTCTGCCTGCCGGACGCAACCGCCGCGTACCCGGTCTCCGGCGCTCCGAGGTGGCACTCCTGGCGGGGATCAGCTCCGACTACTACCTTCGTCTGGAACAAGGCCGGGACCGCCGTCCTTCACAGCAGATCCTCGAAGCCCTCGCGCAGGTGTTCGATCTGGACCCCACGGGAACGGCGTACTTGCTATCCCTCACCGACCAGCCTGCGATCAGGTCACGCAAGCGGCCGCGGCGTCAGGCCGTTCCTGACAGCATCAACTTGCTTCTGTCGTCGATCAACCTGCCCGCTTTCGTCGAGGGCCGCTATCTCGACGTCCTCGCCGCGAACCCACTCGCGACTGTCATTTCACCGAGGCTCGCAATCGGCCAGAACCGGCTCCGCGACGTGTTCCTCGATGCTGACGAGCAGGCGCTCTACCCCGACTGGGAGGACACCACCGCTCGTCTCGTCGCCGGCTTCCGGCGATCGGTTGGAACCGACACGAACGACGCACGCTTCATCGACCTCGTCGGAGAACTCTCGCTCGCTAGCGAGCGCTTCAGGACGCTGTGGGCGCAGCAGGACGTTCAGGCGCGGCAGAACTGGCCCATCACCATCGATCATCCCCTTGTCGGCGAGATCACGCTCAACCGGGAGAAACTCATCATCGGCGACACGGCCCACTCGCTTGTTCTCGCTATCTATCACCCCACACCAGGACCGGGCAGCGCAGACAAGTTCGACCTTCTCACCTCATACAGCGCGGCAGCGCCTCTCGCGGATCGCTCGGAGGATCGGAACTAGGGGCCGGCGCAGGCGGTGAGGGAGATGATGACCGCCGACGCTGCAACGACGGTGGATCCCGTTCGGCGATTCATGCCGTAACTTCCTCGATCTTGGTCTCCGGGACGCGGATCCTTCGCGCTGAGCAGGAGAACGAGGTCTTCCGTTCACGCTCGGGGACACTTGGCGTCTCAGGAATGCGATTCGGGGGCCTGTGTACCGCGATCTGCAGCGCACGAATATGCCCTTTGACCGCGGATTCTTGGCGGAGACGGAGGGATTTGAACCCCGCCTGCAGGATGGCGCTCCATGGTGTTCAGGCGGAGTTGCGCTGATTCGACGGGGTTCGCGGTCCGGTTCATGGACGTTCAGAGGTGTTCGCGAGGGCTCAAGTTTACGCGATTCTTACGCGGGGAACCGGTGAGTGATAGCGCGCGATGGGGTGCGTCAGCCGCTTCCGCGTGGAATGACTTTCGCAACAGCATGGGAGATCGCGTCGGCTGGTTCGCTTCCCTCGATGCTCAGGAACCGTTCGGCGAGCGCCCTCCCCGTCTTCCTCCCGTCGACTTCAATCGTCGTCAGAGGCGGCGATAGGAACGGTGCGAATGGGGTGTCGTCGACGCCAATTACGCGAACGTCGTCAGGCACGCGCATCGCCAGTCGCTGTACTGCTGACAAGACCACGCTGGCAATTTCATCGTCGAATGCGCATATTCCGACCTTGCCCTCGCGGGGAATGACGGAAGCAACCGCAGTCAGGGACCGGTCCAGGTCCATGCTGACGTCGATGTGGCGGGGCGGCGGCAAGCCGCGGGAAGCGCAGACGGCGATGACTCCAAGCTCGCGGGATCTCGCCATGACCGTTCGAAGATTTTCCTGGGTCGGCGACGCGTACAGCAGTGCATCCGCTCCTCCGTCGAGGAGATAGTTCGCCTGGAGCGCGCCGATTTCTTCCTCCCACGGCCGTCGGAACGTGGGGTCGCCTTGGCCGGAGGAATAGACGCGTGGAACGCCCGCCGCGGCGATGTCCGCCTTGAGTTCGGGACTCAGCGCGGCGAGAGCTAGCACGCCATACGGACGAATTTCCTCGACTAGCGCGCGGAGCGCTCTTTCAGTCGTGAACTGGTGGGTGATGGGTACGAACTCCCCCTCGGTGAGCCGCGCGCCGATTGCGGTGAGAAATGGTTCCGTCACGAAGCCATGCAGCGCCGGCTCTGTCACCACCAGGACAATACGGGAATGGCCGCGACGGAGGGACGCAGCTGCGGCGCTGGGCACGTACCCAAGCTGCGCAGCAGCCGCCCGTACCCGCTCGCGCGTCGAATCGGGGATGGTCTGGCCGGCCACATCGTTCAACACGTAGCTGACAGTCGCGCCGGAGACACCGCTCAAGCGACCAACGTCCGCGGCTGTGACGCGACGCTTAGTGGGAGTTGCCGCGGGCTTATTCGTCGCCATCTCATCATTCTCGCTCAGCATCAAGGGTTACGCCAGTAACTTTGACCTTTAAGCGAACAAACACCAAACCCTTTGCTCGCTGGCACTTGTACGTTTAAGTGAGGTCGGGTAGCCTGCAACTGCGACAGCTCGCGCCATGCGATCTGAGTCGCGCTGACTCGACTACAAGGGAGTATCGATGAGAATCTTCACCTCGCGCCGTGGGCGTGGTATGGCCCTCGCAGTGGCAGCGGCTTCGGTCGCCGTGGCTTTGACCGCATGTACGGGTGGCGGGGGGAACCCGAGTGGCACGGCGACCTCAGATAAGGACTATGCGCAACTGCGCTTGGCCAGTTCGACGGCTCCTGCATCGTGGGATCCCGCTCTGCAGACGAGCGCGTTCGATGGCATTTGGCAGTGGACCGCGGTGTACGACACGCTGCTGACCTGCAACCAGGACGGCACAGTCGGCCCTGGTGCGGCAGAGGAGTTTGACTTCACCGACGACAACACGACGCTCACCATGACGTTGCGCGAAGGGATGACATTCGAGGATGGCTCCCCCGTCGACTCCGCGGCCGTCAAGGCGTCGATCGAGCACATGCAGAGCGGTGGGGGATCGGGCGCGGTACGCGTGGCAGGTCTCGCGATCGAGGCACCCGATGATCGCACGGTCGTCGTCACGGCACCCGCCCCACGGGGCCTCCTAGCGACATACATGTGCCTCAGCCCGGGCATCATCGCCTCCCCCGCCGCCATCAGCTCCCCGGACGTGGACTCGGTGCCCGTCAGCTCAGGGCCCTACACCTTCGACGCAGCGAACTCAACCAGCGGCTCCGTGATGACATTCGTCAAACGCGACGACTACTGGAACGCAGACGCGTACCCCTACGAGGAGATCGTCGTGACGGTGATGACCGATGTCACCGCCCGGCTAAATGCGTTGAAGACCGGTCAGGTCGACGGCGCGACGCTGTCGGCGCAGACGTTCGCCGAGGCCGAAGCGTCGCAGCTGGCGATCACGGAGTGGGTCGATGCGACGAACGGCATCGTCATCTTCGACCGGGACGGCACGATGGTGCCGGCGCTCGCCGAACCGAAGGTTCGACAGGCGATGAACATGGTTTTCGACCGCGCGGGCATCGCGCAGGGCTTGTTCCAGGGTCTCGTGGACCCGACGACGCAGATGTTTGGACCCGAAACGGAGGGATTCATCGCGGAACTGGACGATGAGTATGAGTTCGATGTGGAAGCTGCCAAGGATCTCATGGCGGAGGCCGGCTACGCGGACGGATTCACGATCGAGATTCCGTCGCGCACGCCGCAGACGGATCAGGCGAACCCGCTGATCGTCCAGCAGTTCGCCGAACTCGGCATCACGGTAACTGAGACTCCCCTCGCGGGAGCCACTGCGGTCCCCGAACTGCTGAGCGGCCGTTTCCCGATGACGTACATCAGCATGCCCCTTTCGTCGGGCCTGTGGGCAGTTGGGCAGGAGATCGCTCCGGACGCCACCTGGAACGTGAAGAAGAACGCTACCCCCGAACTCACGGCGCTCACGGATGCGGCACAACGAGCCACCGGTGAAGAACTCACCGAGACGCTGCAGGAGATCAACCGCTACGTGGTGGACAACGCATGGTTCATCCCCTGGAACAACCGCGTCGCATACTTCGGAACGGCCGAGGATGTGTCCATCGACGGCACGCCCGACCCCTACTTCCAGACTCCGCAGCTGAAGTCCTTCAAGTAGCCCGCTGTGACGTCGCGCCGAGGAGAGTGCCGCCGATGATCGGTTTCGTAGCAAGACGCGCAGGCTTCACTGCACTGCTCGCGCTGGGTGTCACATTCGTGACCTATGCGCTCGTCTTCGGCAACGGCGCCGCCATCGCGCGCGCAATCCTCGGCGTCGACGCCACCGAAGCTCAGGTCGTGGCCAAGACCGCAGAACTTGGCCTTGATCAACCGCTCGTCGTTCAGTACGTCCAGTGGTTGGTGGCAGCACTGGGCGGCAACCTCGGGACGAGCTACTTCACGGGCGAACCGGTCACATCGATCATGGCAAGCCGCATCCCCGTGACCCTCGCCCTGGTCGGAGTCGCCATGCTTCTTACCGCCATCCTGAGCGCAGCGCTTGGCATAGCAAGCGCCGTGGCCGGCGGCTGGATTGATCGAGTTCTGCAGTTCGTGGCACTCATCGGAACGGCGGTGCCCAACTTCATCATCGCCATCGTCCTGGTGATGACACTCGCTGTCGGCGCTCGCCTCTTCCCCGCCACCGGATATGTCCCCTTCGATCAAGATCCCGCAGCCTGGGCTCTGAGCCTCTTCCTCCCGGTGACGGCAGTCGTCATCGCCTCCGTCGGGCCGGCGTCACAGCAGTTCCGCGGCGCAGTGAAGGACGTCCTGGAGAAGGACTTCGTCCGAACTCTGCGAGCCAGAGGGATGCGACCGACGGCTGTCGTCCTGCGCCACGTGTTCCGCAACGCCGCCGGGCCCGGCATCATCATTCTCGGCCTGCAGGTCATCGTGCTGATGGGCGGCGTCGTCGTCATCGAGCGGGTATTCTCCCTCCCCGGTGTCGGTGAGCTCACCGTCACCAACTCGCTCCTCGGCGACATCCCGGTCGTCATGGGATGCGTCGTGTTCATCATCGCCGTCGTCATCGTGGTGAATCTCGCCACCGACGTGATCAACGCCGCCCTCAACCCGAAGGTGAGACAGCGATGAGTGAAGCCGCCGTCGTTCCCGTACCGGTCGCCCCCGCCCGCACCGTGGTGCAGCACCCCTTCCGTCGGCTCCTGCGCAATCCCCTCGGAGTCGCGTCGCTGATCATGCTCGCGGCGATCCTCATGGTGGCGATCCTCGCCCCATGGATCGCCCCGTTCGACCCAAACGCCACCCGCGTCGAGTACACCAACGCGCCACCGTTCACGACCGAATATCTCCTGGGCGGCGACTCTGCTGGGCGCGACGTCCTCTCCCGACTCATCTGGGCGGCACGAGGAACCCTCGCCGCCAGCGCCACGGTACTCGTGGTCTCCGTGACCGTCGGCGCGACCGCCGGGCTTCTGGCCGGCTACTACGCGGGGCCTCTGCAGTCGGCGACCAACTGGATCTTCGACGTCCTGCTCGCCCTCCCGGGAGTCGTACTGCTGATCGCCCTGTACACGGTGATCGGCCCGAACATCCTCCTCGCCATGGCGATCTACGGCTTCATGGTCGCTCCGATCTTCTATCGTCTGACGCGCGCCGTGGTATCGGCCGTGCGGAACGAGCTGTACATCGACGCTGCGAAAGTGTCAGGTCTCACCGACAGCCGCATCCTCTTCCGCCACGTCCTGCGGGCCGTGCGGTCGCCGATCATCATCCAGAGCTCCTTCATCCTGGGCGCCGCGGTCGGCATCCAGGCAGCCCTGGAATTCCTGGGTCTCGGCAGCCCGAGCGAGCCGTCCTGGGGTGGCATGCTCGATTTCGCGTTCCGCAACATCTACGTGGCTCCGATGGGCGTGCTCTGGCCTTCGATCGCCGTCACGGTCACCGTCCTCGCGTTCGTCCTGCTCGGCAACGCCCTCCGCGACGCGCTCGACCCGTCGTCGAAGCTGCTGGTCCTCGACCCGCGCCGCGCGATCGCCGCTCGCGGCGCCGCCGACGCACAGGCCGCGCCGGTCGAGCCGACGGCGGGCACCGTCCTCAGCATCCGCGGTCTTCGCGTCGCGTACCCGGTCAGCCGTGACGATCACCATGAGGTGGTGCGAGGGGTCGACCTGGAGGTCCGGCGCGGCGAGATCGTCGGTCTGGTCGGTGAATCCGGTTCGGGCAAATCGCAGACCGCGTTCAGTGTGCTCGGTGTGCTGCCGAAGAACGCACTCATCCTCGGTGGATCCGTGACCTTCGACGGCACCGAGATACTGCAGCGCAACTCAGCGCTTCGCGCGGTGCGCGGCACCAAGATCGCATACATCCCACAGGAGCCCATGACCAATCTCGACCCCACCATGACGATCGGCACCCAGATGCGTCATTGGCTGCGGTCTATCAAGAAGACCTCACGATCCGCCGCCGACCAGCGGATCACCGAGCTCCTGCGCCGCGTGGGCATCGCCGATGCGGAAGAGGTCATGCGCAAGTACCCTCATGAGATCTCCGGCGGGATGGCTCAGCGGGTGCTGATCGCGGGAGCCGTCGCCGGTGATCCCGAACTGATCATCGCCGACGAACCGACGACGGCGCTCGATGTCACTGTGCAGGCCGGCGTGCTCGACCTCATCCGAGAACTGCGGGACGAGGGGGATCTGGCGGTCATCCTGGTCACCCACAACCTCGGCGTGGTCTCCGACATCTGCGACCGGGTCGCGGTGATGAAAGAGGGTCGGATTGTGGAGGATGCGCCCACGATCGCGTTCTTCGCCGGCCCCCAGGCCGAATACTCCCGCGAGCTGCTGCGCGCGGCTTCGCAGCTCGAGTAAGGGACACGGATGACAGAGAACATCATCGAGGTCACCGACCTGCACGTCGAGTTCGGCCGCGCCGCGAAGAAGAAGCAGGTCATCCGCGGCGTGAACTTCTCGATCGCCCCAGGCGAGACGCTCAGTCTGGTCGGCGAGTCCGGATCGGGCAAGAGCACGATCGGTCGAGCCCTGCTCGGACTTGCACCGGTCGCACACGGCACCGTCCGGTTCGCAGGCGGCGACATCACGCACCTCACGCGCCGCCGCAGGCGCCGGAACACGGTCGGGCTCCAAGCCATCTTCCAAGACCCCTACTCATCGCTGAACCCGGCGATGACGGTGGCGGACATCCTCACGGAGCCGCTTCGGGTCCGCGGCGTCAAGGATGCGCAGTCTCCGGTGAAGGAACTCCTCGACAGCGTCCATCTCCCGGCCGATTCGGGCAGGCGCCTCGCGAGCGAATTCTCCGGCGGGCAGCGACAGCGCATCGCGATCGCTCGCGCGCTCGCGCTCAGCCCACGCCTGGTGGTCTGCGACGAGCCGACCAGCGCGCTGGACGTATCGACCCAAGCCCGCATCCTCTCGCTTCTCCGCGAACTGCAAGTTCGCACCGGCGTCGCCTACCTCTTTATCAGCCATGACCTCGGCGTCGTACGCCAGATCAGCGATCGGATCGCCGTGCTGCGCCACGGCGAGATCGTCGAGACCGGCGCCACTGCCACGGTGACGACGACCCCTGCGCATCCCTACACCCGAGCGCTGATGCTGGCCACGCCGGTCACCGACCCGCTCGAACAGGCGCGACGGCGCGCCGAGCGACACGCTGCACTCCTCGCCGAAGCTGCCGCTCCCCATGACGACGCGGCGTGACGCGAGCGCCATGCCCTGGATCGGCCAGTGGATCGGCGCAGACATGCCGACAGATGCGGGTATGCACCGCATCGGATTCCGTCGAGACGTTCAGATCGGCGAGCCACCCGCCGCGCTGAGGATCCGCCTCAGCGCGGACTCGCGATACGTCCTGTGGGTGAACGGGCAGGAACTCGGACGTGGGCCCGTTCGCGGACAGCAGTACCGCTGGACCTATGACGACTACGACATCGCACCCGCACTCGTTCCGGGACTCAACACGATCGCGGTTCTCGTGACGTTCTACGGTGACGACAACGCGATGTGGCAGCGTGCGCGGGTGGCCGACGGGCTGGGGTCGGCGGCCTGTCTCATCATCGACGCGCCCGAGCCATGGGTTGATCTGTGCACGGGGCCCCAGTGGCTCGCGCGGGCGATGACGGAGTGGTCGACGATCCCCGGCGGAGGGACACTCGCTGCCCTCCCGGTCGAGATCGTCGACTTGCGCACGCACGATCACGATTGGCTGCGGTCATCCGGCAGCCTCGAGGACTTCACACCGGCGCGCATCGCCGAGGCGACCCATCCCGGCTCGCGACGCTCTCGACCACCGGTATACCCGTATGGCCCCCTCCTGCCGCGGCGTATCGCGGCACTCGGCGGCGAGACGGTGACTGCAGCGCGAAGTGTGGTCTGCTCGGCTCCCGAGCAGCCGCACGGGCCGCCCATCGACACCGTCCTGACCGCACTGGCGTCCATCGAGGACGCATGGCACGCCCACGCTGAGCAGCCCCTCGAGCGGGGGGATCTCAGAGCTTCCGCCGCCGAGCCGCTCCTCTGGCAGTTCGACTTCGGACGCGTCGTCTCGGGATTCGTCGATATCGAGTTCGACGCGCCGGCAGGCACAGTGCTGGACCTCGCATACCTCGAGCGACCGTTCCAGCACGGACGCAATGAGCGGTATCTTCCCCGGGCGGGAGCACGCGTCACCGCTTCCGGCGGACGCTCCCGGTTTCGCGCCCTCGAGACGAACGGCATGCGGATCGCCGCCATTCTGATCACTCCCCCGACCGAGGGCTTGGTGGGCATCAGTGCCCTGCGGGTCCACGAGCACCTCTACCCGTTCACCGGTGGTGCTGCGTTCGCGTCGAGCGATGCTGACCTCGAACGCCTGTGGCACGCCGGGGTGCGCACCGTCCGTCTCAACAGTTCCGACGCCTTCACGGACTGCCCTACTCGGGAGCAGCGGGCGTGGGTGGGAGATGCCGTCATCCACCTCGGCGTGCATCTGGTTGCCAACGAGGATTGGCGCCTCGCCGCGCGTCATCTCGAGATCTGCGACTCGCCCCGATCCGACGGGCTGCTGCCGATGTCGGTTGCGGGCGACATCGAATCCGCGTCGCGACACTCCATCCCCGACTGGTCTCTGCATTGGCTCCACGGACTGTGGATGTACGCGCGAGCCTCCAAAGATTGGGATTTTGTCCGCGCTCACCTTCCCACCGCCGAGCGAGTGCTCACCTGGTTCGAGCAGTACGCCGACGTCGAGGGCATCCTGACCAACGTCCCCGAGTGGGCCCTCGTCGACTGGTCCAGCGTCTTCACCAGCGGGCGCAGTTCCATCCTCACCGCGCTCTGGGCCCGCGGGCTCCGGGAGTTCGCCGAGCTCAGCGATGCGGTCGGAAATGTCGGAAACGCCCAACGCGCGCGCTCCCGGGTGGAACTGATCGAGCTCAGCTTCGAGTGTTTCTGGGATGCGGATCGCGGCGTGTACGTCGACCATGTCGTTGAGCGGATGCGCATGCCTGCCACATCCCAGGCAGCTAATGCGGCGGCGATCGTCGCGGGCCTCGTGCCCCCGGATCGACGTGCCGCACTCGTCTCGCGCATTACCGACGACGCCCTCCTCGTCACACGCGGCTGGAACACTGCCTCCCCGACCGTCACGATCGGGGAGAAAGTCCAGGATCGAACCCTCGGCGTTCAGCGCATCGACTGGGACGTGCACCGCGAAATCGTTCGCGCCGAACCGTTCTTCTCCTCCGTCGTCCACGACGCCATCGCGCAGGCCGGACGCGCAGATCTCCTCCCAGCCCTGCTCCGGCGCTGGCTACGATTCCTCACCGAAGGGTACGACACGTTCGGCGAGTGCTGGGAATGGGGCACCCCCGCGCACGGCTGGAGCGCCACGCCGACACGCGACCTGACCGTCCACGTCCTAGGCGTCGAGCCGGCGGGGTTCGACACGGAAGCGTATCGGGTGGCGCCCGCCAAGACAGGAATCTCCTGGATACGGGCCGCAGTCCCGACTCCGCGAGGCCTGCTGCGCGTCGAGGTCAACGGATCGCAGCTGCGACTCAGCGGCCCGATCCCCACCCAAGTCCACGCGTGGAACGGGCAGGTGCAGACCTACCCGGCAGGCGAGCACCACATCGATCTCACCACCGGCGAACTAACAAGACACGACAAGCATGCAACCCACCCGATCAACGGAGTGAAGGGATGATCCCCATGAATGCAGCACCAATTCCGGACGCGCGGCGGCCGAATGTCCTGGTGATCCTCGCCGACGAATGGCGCGCTCACAATGTGGGCTACGCCGGCGACGATCAGGTACGAACCCCGAACATCGACCGCCTCGCCGCGGAATCGATCAACTACACCCAGGCGATCTCGGGCGAACCGATCTGCTGCCCCGCCCGCGCGAGCTTCCTCACCGGCCAGTACCCGCTGCAGCATGGTGTCTACATCAACGACGTCGAACTCAAGCCCGACGGGCTAACGATCGCCCAAGTCTTCCGCGACCACGGATACCGAACCGGCTACATCGGCAAATGGCACCTCTACGGCAGCCCAGAAGGACGCTTCGAACGACGCGAGGCGTTCATCCCGCTCGCAGCACGTCTGGGTTTCGAATTCTGGAAAGCACTCGAGTGCACGCATGACTACAACCGGTCCGCGTACTACGCAGACGACGACCCGACCAAACGATACTGGGACGGGTACGACGCCTTCGGACAGACCGACGCCGCGCTGGAGTACATCGCCGAAGACACCCCCAAGCCGTTCTTCTTGATGCTGTCCTACGGACCTCCCCATTTTCCCCTGCAGACGGCACCAGATCGATTCCGTGCTCTCTATGAGGATGCCGAGATCAGGTTGCCCGAGAATGTGCCGGACTGGGCGCGGGAGGAGGCGACCCGTGATCTCCGGGGGTACTTCGCGCACATCGCCGCGCTCGATGAATGCGTCGGACGTCTTCTGGACGACGTCGACCTGGACAACACGGTCGTCGTGTTCAGCTCAGACCACGGCGACATGCTCTGGTCTCAGGGTCTGGAGCACAAGCTCGTCCCCTGGGAGGAGTCAGTCCGCGTACCGCTCCTCATCCGAACTCCCGACCGGAGCGCCGCAACCTCCGCTCAGCTGTTCAACAGCCCCGACCTGATGCCGACGCTGCTGGGCTTCGCAGGACTGCCCATCCCGGCATCCGTCAGCGGCACAGATCTGTCGATGCCGGAAACCGGGCCCCGGACCGCCTTCCTGTCTGCGCCCGCCGCGTACTCGAGCCTCCGACGAAGCGGCATGGAGGAGTACCGCGGCGTTCGCGACGTTCGATTTACATACGTCCGCACCATCTCCGGCCCGTGGCTGCTTTACGACAACCTCGAAGACCCATTCCAGATGGTGAATCGCTGCGGCGACCCGGCGTATGCCGATGAGCAATCACGACTCGAAACCGAGCTCATGTCCTGGCTCGATGCCTTGGGAGATGAATTCCTCCCAGGTGACGTGTACTTGCGGCGCGATGGTCTGGAGCACTACTTCGAGGTCAACGAGCCGCTCGGCTTCAGCGGAACCGAACAATGGAACTCCACCAACGAGCGCGGACGCTACTTCACCATCGACACTGCACTTTCGGAGATCGCAGCCCACGGCGCAGCTCGCGATCTCGTCCGCTCCGTCGCCCCACCGTGGATGGAGTTCGACACCCCGCTCGCGATGCGACGATCAATCCGCATCGTGGCCATGAGCACGGACAGCCACCTAACCGCGGCACGGTTGAAAGATCTCGACGACCGACTGCTCTCCCTCGGGCCACGCTCGCAAGACCCCCGCACTTCCATAGCCCTGCCCGCATGGCCACCATCAGAGCGACTCACCCCTCTCACCGACCTCTGAAACGAGGTGCTCCCATGATGAGACATTCGACTTCCGCAATCTCGTCGGTGGCTCCGTCGGTCCTGCGTCAACCGGCGCCATCAGCGCTTCGCTCGTAGCCACCACGAGCGTCAGCCACCTAATCGGAATGAATACGTGCGTCGTGAGCACAGGGCCAGGGAGGTCCACGGATGCCACCATGATGCTGGACTCCGAGGTCGTTGAGCACTCGCTCTTCCGATCCCGGGCGGGCGCTACGAAATGCGCCGCAAGGGGGTCGGACCGTGGCTAGTGGCGCTTTCACGCCCACCTATGCGCGACAAGCGACAGTAGAAGAGTGAACCCGGAGGATGACACTCAAGCTCCTCGGAACGGCAGGCGGCTCTGGGGGGACAACCGCTCGGGCGGGCATGGCCAGAGACGGAGGTACACTGTCCCTCGGTCTCCCTTACGCAGCTGAGCACTCTGCGTACGTCTGGAAGACCGTCTGGTGCAAACCGCTCAAGAAGGCGGCAATCGGAGCCGCCCAGGTCAGGCCACGAATGTCACGGAGTATGTCTCAACCCCACTGAACGTCCCTGAACCACGGTCAAAGCGCGGAGACGGAGGGATTTGAACCCTCGGTTCCCGTAAGGGAACTCCACCTTAGCAGGGTGGTGCACTAGGCCGGACTATGCGACGTCTCCAGGCAAGCAGGCTGCTCAGCAGCATTCTTGCGCCCAGCAATCATAACCCGACCCCACCGCCCGCCCGCACATGGAATGACCAACCAGAGCGCACCGCCTCCCCGGACGATGACGTCGGAGTTGACAACAGCGGACGATTCCTACACGTTAGGTGAGGCAACCCTAACTAAGGAGTTTCACCGGTGCACGACGTGCTCACGCGTTCCAGCGCAGACATCTACCGCTCGCTCATCGCTCAGACCTCGTCGAAGGTGGCCGCGCGCATCGCCGCAGCGTCTCAACCGTTCTCCGGCGCGTCGCGCTCCGAGCTCGAAGGGCTCGTCGCGAATGTCGACCTCGACAGTGATGGCGTGGGCACCCCGCGTGCACTGACCGAGATCGACGAGCTGTTCCTCGAGCACGCGGTGTGGTTCCATCACCCGTCGTACGCGGCGCACCTCAACTGCCCCGTCGTGCTGCCGGCGGTCGCGGCCGAGAGCATCCTCGCAGCGGTCAACACCTCGGTCGACACCTACGATCAGTCCACCGTCGGCACGCTGATGGAGCGTCGGCTCATCGAGTGGACCACCCAGCGCATCGGCTTCACCCACGGCGACGGCATCTTCACGTCGGGTGGCACGCAGTCCAACCTGCACGCACTGTTCCTGGCTCGCGAGGCGGCCCTCACGCGCATCGACGCACCTCGCCCGCACGCGATCGCGAAGCTGGTCGTGCTCGCGACGGCGTCGAGTCACTTCAGCGTGGGCAAGTCGGCCCTGCTCCTCGGCCTCGGCGACGACGCGGTGATCACCGTCGCCGACGACGGCCACGGACGCATGCGCGCCGACGCCCTGGCAGCCGCGATCGACCGGGCAGAGGCATCCGGTCGGGTTCCCATGGCGGTCGTCGCGACGGCCGGCACCACCGACCGCGGGGTGATCGACCCCGTCGAGACGATCGCCGACGTGTGCGACCGGCGCGGAGTGTGGTTGCACGTGGATGCCGCATACGGCTGCGGGTTGCTCGTGTCCAGCCGCCGGCGGCACCTGATCGACGGCATCGAGCGGGCACGATCGGTGACCGTGGACTTCCACAAGAGCTTCTTCCAGCCGGTGTCGTCCAGTGCCGTGCTGGTGCGCGAGCCCCGCGATCTCGGGGCGGGCGCGTGGCACGCCGACTACCTCAACCCGCTCGAGAACGACGAGCCGAATCAGGTCGACAAGTCGCTGCAGACCACGCGCCGTTTCGACGCCCTCAAGCTCTGGGTCACGCTGCGGGCCATGGGGCCGGGCCGCATCGGTGAGCTCTTCGACACCGTGGTCGATCTCGCCGCCGAGGTCAGTGCGCACGTCGACGCCGATCCAGAACTCGAACTCATCGGTCGCAGCCAGCTCAGCACCGTGCTGTTCCGCGCGCTTCCCGCCGGCACAGACGCCACGACCCAGGACGCCCTGGTGGCGAGCGTGCGGCGCGTGCTGCTCGAATCGGGTCGAGCGTTCGTCGCGAAGACGGTGATCGACGGCCGGCCGTGCCTCAAGCTCACTCTGCTCAATCCCGAGACGAACCTCGACGATGTGCGGGGCATCCTCGAGATGGTGAAGGATGCCGCCACCACCCTCGCCGGCATCTCGCCCGATCTCGACGAGACCATGGACGACCTCGTCGGCACCGAGGCGACGGCATGAGCGGGCAGGACGGCGCATCGGCGCACGTGCACGACCTCATCGGCGTCGGCATCGGCCCGTTCAACCTCGGGCTTGCCTGCCTCACCCAGCCGACCGGCCTGGATGCGGTGTTCCTCGACCGCGAAGACGGCTTCCGCTGGCACCACGGCATGATGATCGAGGGCGCCACGATCCAGGTGCCGTTCCTCGCGGATCTCGTGACGATGGCCGACCCGACGTCGGAGTTCTCGTTCCTCAACTGGCTGAAGCGCACCGGCCGCCTCTACCCGTTCTACATCCGAGAGAACTTCTACGCGCTGCGCGCCGAGTACGACGCGTACTGCCGCTGGGCGGCGGACCGCCTGCCGAACCTGCGCTGGAACCACGAGGTCGTCGCGATCGAACACGACGCCGCCGCCGACGTGTACCTCGTGCGCGCGATGCGCACCGACACCGGCGAAGAGATCGCGCTGCGCGCTCGGCACGTCGTCGTCGCAGTGGGCACCCGTCCGTCGGTGCCCGCTCCGCTGCGCGGACTCGGCGGGCCCGCCATCCACAGCTCGGAGTACACAGACCATCGCGACGCTCTCCAGGCGTCGGGCTCGATCACGGTCGTCGGGAGCGGCCAGTCGGCGGCAGAGATCTACCGCGACCTGCTCGACCATGCCCGCGACGGCGGGTATCGGGTGGACTGGGTGACGCGGTCGCCGCGGTTCTTCCCGATGGAATACACCAAGCTCACGCTCGAGATGACCTCGCCCGAATACACCGACCACTTCCATGCACTGCCGCTGGGCCTGCGGCAGCACCTCGGTCGCGAGCAGCGAAGCCTGTACAAGGGCATCTCGGCCGACCTCATCGACGACATCTACGACACGCTCTACCGGCTGAGCGCGAGCGGCCCCGTGCCGACCACCCTGCTGACCGACACCGAGGTCACCGCCGCTGAGTGGGACGGCGCGAACTACCGCCTGCGCCTGCGCCACGGGCAGCTCGACACCGAGCACGAGCGTGACACCGCCTCTCTCGTGCTGGCGACCGGATACGCCGCCGAGACCCCGCCGTTCCTCTCCCCCATCGCCGATCGGCTGGACTGGGACGGTCTCGGACGCCTCGCCGTCGCCCGCGACTACAGCATCGACGGCGGGCGCGGGCGCGTCTTCGTGCAGAACGGCGAGGAGCACACGCACGGTCTCACCGCGCCCGACCTCGGCTTCGGCGCCTGGCGCAACTCGTCGATTCTCGCCTCGATCGCCGGCCGCGAGATCTATCCCCTCGAGCGCCGCATCGCCTTCCAGGACTTCGGCGTTCCCGCCGATGCCCGCTCGACAGCGCCGGCGGCAGCCGCGACCCCGGGTCTGGAAGTGGCCCGATGACCCTCCTCCCCGATGCCGAGGTCCCCGTCATCGCGATCGTCCCCGCCGACCCGCGCCGCGACGCGCCCGCCCTGCAGCGCTGGTTGAGCAACCCCCATGCCGCGTTCTGGGGCATGGCCGATCTCGACGTCGACGCCGTATGCGAGTACCTGGCGAGCGTCGTGACCGATCCGTACCAGGATGCCTGGCTCGGCCTGATCGACGGCGTTCCGACGTTCTTCGCCGAGACGTACGACCCGGCGCACGTGCTGCTGCGCGGCATCCACGATTCCCTCCCCGGCGATCTCGGCATGCACGTGCTGATCGCCCCGCCGTCCGGGCACCCGCGTCACGGCCTGACCGACGCCGTCTTCGCCGCCGTGATGGCCTGGTGTTTCGACGAACTCGGCGCGCAGCGTGTCGTGGTCGAACCGGATGTGCGCAACGAGCCCATCCGCCGCAAGAACACTCGCGCGGGGTTCACCGAGCTGCGTGAGGCACTGGTCGACGAGGGCGGTCACCTCAAGACCGCGATGCTGTCGGTCTGCACTCGCGACGACTTCGCCGCCTCCGCCCTGGCCCGTTCCGCTCCGTACCCGAAAGCCCGCGCATGATCGCCCCCGCCGCACACCTCGCCCCCAACCATCTCGAGCGCGCGGAGCGCCACCTCGTCGCGAAGGCGATCGCCGAGTTCAGCCACGAGCGGATGCTGTCTCCCGAACCGTTCGGCGACGGCTGGAGGCTCGTTCAGGCCGATGCCGAGTACCGATTCGATGCGGTGCGCACCTCGCTCGAGCACTGGATCGTCGACGAGGCGAGCCTGTGCCGCTTCGTCGAGGGGGAGCCGGCAGAGCTCGACGCACAGGCGTTCATCATCGAGATGCGGCCGCTGCTCGGGCTCTCGAACGCCCTGCTGCCGATCTACCTCGAAGAGATCGCGTCGACCCTCGCGGCCGCCATGTTCAAGCTCGAGCAGGGCGGGCCGTCGGCGGAGGAACTGACGGATGCCTCGTTCCAGGCCATCGAGTCGGCCATGACCGAGGGGCATCCGGGCTTCGTCGCGAACAACGGCCGCATCGGTTTCGGCGTGTCCGACCACGCGGCATACTCGCCCGAGGCCGGACGACTGTTCCGGCTGGTATGGGTGGCGGCCCGACGGTCGGCATCGCACCTCGCACTCGGTGCCGGCTTGGATGAGGCATCCCTCCTCACCGGCGAGCTGAGCACCGCAGAGTGGGATCGCTTCCGCGGGCGTCTCGAGGCGCTCGGCGAAGACCCCGCCGACTACCACCTGCTGCCGGTGCACCCGTGGCAGTGGGAGAACCGCGTCACGATCACGTTCGCGCCCGACCTCGCACGGCGTGACCTCGTGCTGATCGGCGAGAGCGAAGACGAGTACCGCGCCCAGCAGTCGGTGCGCACGATGTTCAACGCCACCCATCCCGAGCGGCACTACGTCAAGACGGCGCTGGCGGTGCAGAACATGGGCTTCTTGCGCGGACTCTCCCCCGCCTACATGCGTGTCACCCCGGCCATCAACGACTGGGTCGCCGATCTCGTCGCCGGCGACGCGACTCTGCGCGCGTCGGGATTCCGGATGCTGCGCGAGCGCGCGTCGATCGGCTACACGGGCGACGCTTACCACCGCGCGCCTGCTCCCTCGTCGCACCGCAAGATGCTCGCGGCGCTATGGCGCGAGAGCCCCGTGCCGCTCATCGCGCGCGGCGAGCGCCTCGCGACGCTCGCTTCGCTGCTGCACCGCGACCAGGCGGGGGCGTCGGTGGCGACCGCGTTGATCCGCGCCTCCGGCATCCCCGCCGACGAGTGGGTGCGGGCGTGCCTCGAGGTTTACCTGCGGCCGCTCGTGCATGCCCTGCTGGCGCACGACCTCGCGTTCATGCCGCACGGCGAGAACCTGATCCTGACGCTGCGCGATCACGTGCCGGCGGGCGCGTTCATGAAGGACATCGGCGAGGAGGTGGCGGTGCTGGCCGACCGGACCCTCCCGGTCGACGTGCGGCGGATCATGGCGCTCGTCGACGACGAAGAGAAGGCGCTCGCGATCTTCACGGACGTCTTCGACGGGGTGCTGCGCCACCTGGCGGGCATCCTGCACGTCGACGGCACCCTGCCCGAGCACCGCTTCTGGCAGCTCGCGGCCGAGATCGTCGACGAGCACGCGGCGCAGCATCCTGATCTCGACTCACGCGTCGACCTGCGAGCCGACTCGTTCGCGCACTCGTGTCTGAACCGCCTGCAGCTGCGCAACACGCTGCAGATGGTCGACTTGGCCGACCAGTCAGCCTCGCTCATGTACGCGGGCCGGCTCGACAACCCGATCGCGCGCGGCCGGGTTTCGCCGGCAGCCCCCGCGACCGCCGCTGTCATGACGAACGCTGTCATGACGAACGCTGTCGAAACAAGCACTGTGGGAGCCTGACGTATGGCACAGGTGTTCCGTGACGACCTCGGCATCCCACACATCCGTGCGACGGATGCGGGGGATCTCGCCGAGGGCCAGGGCGAGGTGACCGCGCGAGACCGCGGCTGGCAGATCGAGGTCGACCGGATGCGCGCATCGGGGCGACTGGCCGAGCTCATCGGCGAAGCCGGGATCGCGTGGGACGTCTTCGCGCGGCGCGCACGCCTGGACGACACCGCCCGGCGCGCGTTCGCGGCGGCTGACGACGAGACACGGGCCTTCGTCGGTCGCTACGCGGCCGGCGTGCGTCGCGGCATGTCGGAGGCCGGGGCTCGGGCGGCGGAGTTCCGCACCCTCGACGACGCGTTCGGCGACACCATCGAACTGACGCCGTGGCACGACCACGATCCTCTCGGCGTGCTGCATGTCGCCCACGCGCTGTTCTCGACCTTCCCGCTCCTGCTGTGGCGTGAGCACGTGGCCATGACCCTCGGGGACGACTGGGTCGATGTGCTCACCGGCTACGCCGAGGGCGGCGACGAGACGCTGCCCGCAGCGGGTAGCAACGGGTGGGCCCTGCACGGGTCGCGGACTGACAGCGGGATGCCGCTGCTCGCCGGCGATCCGCACCGCGCGTTCGAGCTGCCCGGCGTCTACCAGCAGGTGCGGCTGGCCTGCGATGAGTTCGACGTGGTCGGACTCGCCTTTCCGGGTGTTCCGGGCGTCCCCCACTTCGCGCACGCCGGCGAGGCGGCGTGGGGCGTGACGAACGCGATCGCACACAGCGCCGACGTGTTCCGCGAGCGACTGCGAGTGGCAGGCGACGGGTACGAGGCACTGGGCCCCGACGGCTGGCGACCGGTCGACGTCGAACGGTCGACGGTCCGGGTGCGGGGGCGCGGCCCCGCCGGCTGGGTTCAGGTCGAGGCGATCGAGACCGAGCGCGGCACGATCGTGACCGACCTGCGCGAGGCCGACGACCGTGACGGCGGCGGGCTCGTCGGCTGGAGCGTGCGCATGCCGGCTCGGGCGAACGGCGACCTCGGGGCCGGCGCACTGCTCCGGCTGCTGCGGGCCCGTACTGCCCGCGAGGTCGTCGACGCCTTCGGGTCGTGGGTCGATCCCGTCAATCGCGTGCTCGCGGCGGACCGCTCGGGAACTGTGCTGTCGGCGACCGTCGGGGTGACGCCCGACCGCCGCCGCGAAGACCGCAGGCTGCCGCTGGACGCGGTCACGCGGCATCCGTCCGCCGATCGTGCTCCGGCCGATGTGGTCGAGGTGACCGACGCCACGGTGGACGCCAACGAACGGCCGGAGCGAGCCGACATCGATCTGGGCTGGGCGTACCCGGCACCGCATCGCGCCGACCGGATCCGCACCGTTCTCGCCGAGCTGCGCCCCGGCGCGCCCACCGAGCTCGCACCCGTGTGGGGCGACACGGTCAGCGCCTCGGCGGCCGCGCTGCGACGCCTTCTGCCCACGGGCGACCTGCCGCCCCGAGCCGCCGCCGTGCGCGACGAGCTCGTGTCGTGGGACGGACGAATGGATGCCGCATCCGCCGCCGCCGGCCGGTTCGCAGCGTGGCGCGATGCCCTGGTGCAGCGCGTGGCGGCGCATCCCGCCCTCGCTTCGCTCCACCGCCCGCATGGATTCGGCGCGATCTTCGATCCCTGGCTCGGCACGACCGCCCAGGTCGCGGCGGCCCTTCGGCGCCTGGTAGAGCACCCCGCGCTGCGCGACGACGTGACCGCCATGGTGATCGCCTCGCTCGAGGACACCGCCGACGCACCGGTCTGGGGCGCAACGCACCGGCTCCTCCCCCTCCACGTGCTCGCCGAGGTGCCGGGCGTCGCCGATCCCGGCGCCGCGCTCGACGTCGAACTCTCGGGCGACGGCGACACCGTGCGGTGCACGGGCGCGACACCGGGCGTGACACATCGCGCGTGGCGAGGATCGGTGGCGCGCTGGGCGTGGGACCTCGCCGACCGCGAACAGAGCCTGTGGAGCGTGCCGTTCGGGGCCGCCGGCGATCCGGCGTCCGCGCACTTCAGCGACCAGCTCGACGACTGGGCCGGCATCCGGCCCGCGCGCGTCGTGATCGATTGGGCGCGGCTGCGACCCGACGAGCCCACCGGAGAAGCATGATCACCGCGACGACGACCAGGACCGAGAAGCTGGTCACCGGACCGGCTGGAGCCCTCGTCCACACCATCGCCGACCCCACGCTCGGCACGATCGAGATCACGGTGCTCGACCCCGAGGGCGACCTCGACGTCATCCACCGCTGGGTCACCGAACCGCGTGCGCGCTTCTGGGGCCTCGGCGACCTCACCCGCGACGAGCTGCGCGATCTGTATGCCTACGTCGACGACCTCGACACGCATCACGCGTTCCTCGTGCGTCGCGAAGGGCTGCCCATCGTGCTGCTGCAGACCTACGAGCCCGAGCACGACCCCCTCGGCGAGGCCTACGACCCGCTGCCGGGGGATGTCGGCATCCACTTCCTGCTCGGCGATCGTGGCGCGCCCACCCGCGGCTTCACAACGAGGCTCGGCGGGCTGATCGGCGAGTTCCTGTTCTCGCGACCGGAGGCGGAGCGCATCGTGATCGAGCCCGACGTCGGCAACGAGCGCGCGGTGACGCGGGCCCGCGTCATGGGGTTCGAGCTGGGCCCGCACGTCGAGCTGCCGGAGAAGACGGGTCAGCTCGCCTTCCTCACGCGCGAGCGCTGGCTGCGTTCCCGCGTCACGCCCTGAGGACGCGCCGGAGTCAGTCCTCAGGCAGCGTGCAGGTCGTCTGCGCTGCGGTCTGCCCCGCGATGTCGGACGGCAACTCGACGCGCTCCTCCGCGACGGGAGCCTCGCCCGCGCCCGGCGTGGCGTCCGCGGCCGGGGTCTCGCCCTCGGCCGGGGCCTCGGCACTGTCGGTCGGCGCGGTCTCGGGCTGCACGGCCTCGCCGGTCACCTCGATGGAGCGGCCCTGACTGGCATCGCCGGTCAACGCCAGAGGCTGGTTGGCGGCGAGCGCGGCGAAGAGCTCATCCGCGGCATACTTCACGGGCAACACTCGACTGGCACCGCTGCCCGACGCGTACTGCGTCGGGTACTGCACGAACACGATGTCTTCGTAGGGCACATCGTTGGCCGCCATCGCGATCTGCACCATGAGCGTCGGGTTCGCCAGCCCCGAGCTGAGCACGAGCTGCTTGGACTGCGCCTGACCCATCGCCGTGGTCGCGAGATTCAGCAGGCGGCCGGGGTCGGCGAGCACTGCGTCGGACTGCAGCTTTCGCACCATCGACGACATGAACTGCTGCTGGTTCGAGATGCGGCCGAGGTCGGAGCCGTCGCCGATGCCGTGGCGGATGCGCAGGAACTGCAGCGCCTGCACACCCTCGAGCGTGTGGGTGCCGGCGGTGAGGTTCAGACCGGTGTGGGGGTCGCTGATGTCGCCCGCGACGCACACGTCGACGCCGCCGATCGCATTCGACATGTTGATGACACCGGTCCAGCGGATCGCTCCGGCGAAGTGGATCTCCTGCTCGATGAGCGCCTCGACCGTGAGCACGGTGCAGGCAAGACCCCCGTACATGTACGAGACGTTGATCATCTGCGCCGACATCGCGGAGTAGTTGCCGCTGCCGTCCTCCCTCGGGCATGAGGGGATCGGCACGATCATGTCACGCGGGAACGACACGACGGTCACGCGCCGCGGCTCATCCGAGATGTGCACGAGCATCGTGACGTCGTTGCGCTCGCCTTCGGTGTCGCCGTTCTGGCACGCCCCCGACAGCTGGGCGTTCTCACCCTCGCACGAGTCGGTGCCGACCAGCAGCAGATTCACGCCGCCCTCGATCGCACCGAGAGACGGCGGCAAGGGCTTGTCCTCGTCGAGGACGACAGCGTTCGCGCCGATGGCCTGGGCGGCATCCCACACGGTGTACGCGGCTAGGCCCGTCGCGCTCACCCCGACCACGCCGAGCACGACGGCGAGCATCGACAGCATGGTGACGAACGGATGCCGCGACCGCAGCACACCGTGGCGCGCGAGCGGTGCCCGCCCCTCGCGAGAGGGGCCCGTCGATCGCGCCATCAGTTGCTGGCCCTGAGGTTGCCCGCGGAACACGTCTGGTCGGCAGCGGACTGACCGGGGATGTCATCCAGCGGGACGGCGGTCTCGGTGGGTGCCGGCGTCTCGGTGTCGCCGGGCGTGGGCGCCGGCTCGACGGGCTCTTCGGTGGGCTGCGGGTCGACCGTGATGACCCCGCCCGTCAGGTTCTGGTCGTTCGTCAAGTCGATCGGCTCGTTCGCCTCGAGTGCTGCCCAGAGCTCGTCGGCTCTCTCCCAATCGGGCACGACGCGGTCGGGGTCGATGGGATCGGTGTTGACCGGGTACTGGATGAAGTTGATGTCTTCGAACGGCACGTCGTTGACGGCCATCGCGATCTGCGCGATCCGCAGGGGATTGGCCAGCGACTCGCTCGCGGTGATGTTGTCGACCGCAGTGGTCGCCAGTCGGTAGAGGGTGCCGGGATCCGAGAGCACTTCGTCGCTCACCAGTTTGCGGGCGAGGCTCGACATGTACTGCTGCTGATTGCTGATGCGCGCCAGGTCGCTGCCGTTCTCGAGACCGTGCCGCGTGCGCAGGAACTGCAGCGCCTCCACGCCCTGGACCGTACGCGGTCCGGCGGGCCAGTCGATGCCGGTGTAGCGATCGCGCATGCCGCCGTTGCCGATGCACACATCGACGCCGCCCAGCGCGTCGGTGATGTTGATGACGTTGCCGAAGCTGACCTTGGCCGCGTAGGGCACGTTCTGGCCGCTCAGCTCGGAGATCGTCTTCGCGACACAGGACAGTCCCCCGCGCGACCAGGCCTCGTTGATCTGCGACCTCGATGTGGGCGAGGACTGCGACCCGTCCTCACGCTGGCACGAGGGCAGCCCGATCATGAGGTCGCGCGGGAACGACACCACGGTCACCCGGCGCGGATTGCTCGAGATGTGCACGAGCATATTCACGTCGTTGAGCTGGCCGGCGGCATCGGCTCCGGTGCAGCGGTCGCCGAAGAGGTAGGCGTACTCCTCCTCGCACTCGTCGGTGCCGACGAGGACCAGATCGACCACACCTTCGATGGCTCCCATGGTCGGCGGCGGCAGATCCTCCTGGCCCTCGAGCGCGACGGCGTCGTCGGTCAAGCCTGTCGCCAGGTCGGTGAGGGCGTAGGCGGCGACACCCGCGGTCGATACGAGAACGACGGAGGCGACCACGGCGACGATCTTGAGCACCAGCGCGAGCGGATGAGGCGACGACAGCTCACCGTGCCGCGCGACCGTGCGACGGCCGCGCCGGACGGTCTTGCTCGTCTCGCTCACTCGGTTCCTCTCGGGGAAGTTTCTCTCACCGTTCGCCCCGACATATCTCTGCGGAGGGTGTGGGATTCGAACCCACGGGACATTGCTGCCCACTGGTTTTCAAGACCAGGTCCATCGGCCGCTCGGACAACCCTCCCGACTCCTACCCCGTAAAAGGCATCAGTCGAACAGGCGTCGAGTCTATCCGACAGCACTGCTGGCCTATTCTTCCAACAGCGGCTGGCAAACCTCTGAAGAGACGCGGCGCGTGGGACTACTCACAGGGCGCGGAGGATCGCGGCGACGCCGCCCGCCTGCACCGACGTCGTGGTCTCGCCCGCGGCATCCCGCACATCCTGCGGACCCTGCTCCATCGCGACCGCACGTCCGCCGTTCTCGAGCGCCCACCGGAACATGCCGAGGTCGTTGCGGCCGTCGCCCATCACGAGGACGTGCGGCGGATCGATGCCGAGCGCCGTGCGCACCCGCTCCAGGCCGGTGCCCTTGTCGACCCCCTGTGGGGCGATGTCGAGCCAGGCCGTCCACCCGACGGCGTACGACACCTTGTGCAGGCCGATGCGCTCGACCAGCTCGAGGAATTCCTCCTCACCCCGGTCGGGCGAGACGACGACGATGCGGCACACCGGCTGCGCGCCGAGCTCTTCGAAGGTAACGCGGCGGGCGTGGCCGAGGTTCCAGTCCTGCAGGTAGTCGGTGTACAGGCGCATGCCGTCGGGCAGCTCCACCAGGTACTGGGCGTCGGGCAGGTGCTCACGAAGCAGCGTCAGCACCTCGTGGGGGTCGAAGGTCTCGACGTGCCAGCGCTCGTAGTCCAGCTCGCCGGAGTCCACGCGCCGCAGCACGACCGCGCCGTTCGAGCACACGACGTACTCGGGGGCGATCTGCAGTTGCTGCAGGATGCCGCGAGTGCTGCCCCAGCTGCGGCCCGTGGCGATCATCACCTCGTGGCCGACGCTCTGGGCATGTCCGACGGCGTCGACGACGCCGGGGCTCAGCGACTCGTCCTCGAGGATGACGGTGCCGTCGATGTCGAGCACGATGAGCATCCGCTCGGCGACGGATGGTGCGGCCGCCGTCTCGCGCGCGAGATCCTCGACGACCTCCGCCGCTTCCTCGGGCTCTACGAGGTCGATCTCACCTGTCTCGGGCAGGCGTGCCTCTTCGGACGGCTCGTCGCCCGGGCTCATACGGTCGGCTCCAGCACCTCGAGCCCGCCGAGGAAGGGCCGCAGCACCTCGGGGACCAGCACCGAGCCGTCCGCGCGCTGGTGCGTCTCGAGCAGGGCGACGATCCAGCGGGTCGTGGCGAGCGTGCCGTTCAGGGTCGCGACGTGCTGCGTCTTGCCGCCGGTCTTGCTTCCAGGCTCGGCCGGCAGGCGGTGGCGGATGTCGAGCCGCCGAGCCTGGAACGTCGTGCAGTTCGAGGTCGAGGTGAGCTCGCGATAGGCGTTCTGCGTCGGCACCCACGCCTCGACGTCGTACTTGCGGGCGGCGCTGGATCCGAGATCGCCGGCCGCGACGTCGATCACCCGGTACGACAGGCCCAGATCCTGAAGCATCTGCTCCTGCAGCGCGACCAGGCGCAGATGCTCGGTCTCGGCGTCTTCGGGAGTCGTGTAGACGAACATCTCGAGCTTGTTGAACTGGTGCACACGGATGATGCCCCGAGTGTCTTTGCCGTACGAGCCGGCCTCACGGCGGTAGCACGTCGACCAGCCCGCGTAGCGCTTGGCGCCCTTGGTCAGGTCGATGATCTCGTCCATGTGATAGCCGGCGAGCGGCACCTCGCTGGTGCCGACGAGGTAGAGGTCGTCTTCTTCGAGGTGGTACACCTCGGCGGCGTGCTGACCGAGGAAGCCGGTGCCGCGCATGACCTCGGGTCGCACCAGCGTCGGCGGGATCAGCGGCGTGAAGCCTGCCTGCAGCGCACGATCCAGCCCGAGATTCATGAGGGCGATCTCGAGGCGCGCTCCGATGCCGGTGAGGAAGTAGAAGCGGCTGCCCGACACCTTCGTGCCGCGTTCCATGTCGATCGCGCCGAGAAGCTCGCCGAGCTCGAGGTGATCGCGCGGCTCGAACGCGAACACCGGGCGTTCGCCGTGCGTGCGCAGCGTGACGAAGTCGTCTTCGCCGCCTGCCGGTACGCCCTCGATGACGATGTTCTCGATCCGGGCGAGCGCGGCGGCGGATGCCTCCTCCGCGGCGGTGACGGCGTGCTGGGCCTGCTTCACCCGCTCGCTGAGTTCCTTCGCCTCGGCGACGAGGGCCGCCTTCTCTTCCTTGGGCGCCTGCGCGACCCGCTTGCCGTGCGCGTTCTGCTCGGCGCGGAGCTCTTCGAAGGACGTGATCGCGGCGCGGCGGGCGCGGTCCGCCTCGACGGCGGCGTCGACGGTGTCCGCCGACTCCCCGCGCGCCTCCTGCGAGCGCTTGATCAACTCAGGATTGTCGCGAAGCAGCACTGGATCGATCACTCTGCAAGCTTAGTAGCGGACGGTGCCGGGGCATCCGGGGGACGGACGCTCGTCGCTCACGCTCTCGTGTCGAAACGATGCGCCGCGACCATCTCCGTCGGTACAGTGAGGCATGCGGACGAGCCGGACCTCTGGGGCCATCGCGGTGGTGCTCGCCCTGCTGCTGACGGCGTGCACCGCCACACCATCTCCCCCGTCCCCCACGCCAGGCTCGTCCACCGCTGCCGGAAGCCCGTCCGACGACTGCCCCTCCGGGACCGCCCTCGAGGGCGGACTGTGCCTTTCGGGTGACGAGATCTCGGAAGAGCTGGCCGGCATCCTGCGCGCCGAGTTCGAAGCCGACGCGCTGTCGGCGGTCATCGCCGGCGTCTGGCACGACGGCCAACCGGTCCTCTTCGGCGCCCTCGGCGAATCGATGCCGACGGTGCCTGCCACACCCGACATGCATCACATGCTCGGCAACCTCGCGACGCCGATGTTCACGACGGCTCTGCTGCAGCAAGTGGAGGCCGGCGTACTCGACCTGGACGACACGATCGACACGTGGTACCCCGACCTTCCCGCGTCCGACACCGTCACGATCGAGATGCTGCTGCACAACACCGCCGGCTACTCGCAGTTCACGGGGCAGGCCGACTTCCTGGCAGAGCTGTACGCCGATCCGTTCCGCGTGTGGGAGATCGACGAGATCATCGACATCGGAACCGCCGGCGGCCCCCTCTTCGAGCCGGGGACGGACTGGCAGTTCTCCGACACCAACTCGGCCGTCCTGGTCGGCATCCTCGCGAAGGCGACGGGAACGCCGGTGGCCGACCTCGTCCAGACCGGCGTCCTCGACCCGCTCGGGATGGAAGACACCACGGTCGCCCGCAACGGGGACTGGCCTCAGCCGGTGCTCCACGGCTATGACGGCGAGCGCGGCGTGTGGGAGGACGTGACGTACTGGAACCCATCATGGGCGCACTTCGCGGGCGGGGTCGGCAGCAACGCCGCCGATGTCGCCGTGTTCCTCGACGCCCTCGGTTCGGGTGAGCTGCTGTCGGACGAGTACCACGAACTGCAGTTCGCCCCCACGACGGCGGGGATCGGGTCGAACACCGACGACCAGTACTGGGCGATGGGGTTCCTCGTGGTCAACGGCTGGGTCTTCATGAATCCCGGCATCCCGGGCTACTACGGCGGCGGCGGGACCCTGCCCGAAGAGGGGTGGACGATGGTCGTCTACACCACCCCGTCACAGCGCACCGATCCCGCTGTCGCCACCGCGACCGAGATCTTCCGGAAGTTCACCAGCGTGGTGTCGCCCGCCAACTCGCTGGAGAACTGACACCCCCACTTAGAGTAAGACGCATGGCAGCGGCATCCGGCGACGGCGATCAGTCCTCGCGTCCCGACGAGACCGATCTTCCGGACCCCGCCGACGAGCGCGATGCCCCGCATCCCTCGGACAAGATCTATGCAGACGGCCCTGCCACCGGGGAGCTCGAGGTCGCTGAGGCCCAGATCGCCGAAGAAGTGGCGATGGATGCCGCGAGGCACCGCGAGGACGCACCGGACCCCGCCGCGGCGGCGAAGCCCGACGAGGTCATCCGAGAGCCCGAGGATGTGGCGCCCGACACGGCCGACGACGAGCATGGCGAAGCGCGGCGCGTCTCGCGCACCGGCGAGACCGAGCCCCTCGAGGGCGGCGGCGAGCGCCCCAGCCCCAAGGCGGCACTGGTGTACAACCCGACCAAGGTCGACGCCGACGCGCTGCGCGCCACGGTGTCTCGGCTGTCGGCCCGGGCAGGCTGGTCCGAGCCGCTGTTCTACGAGACCACCGTCGACGACCTCGGTGACGACGTCACGCGTCAGGCGCTCGAAGCGGGAGCGGATGCCGTGCTCGTGGCGGGCGGCGACGGCACCGTGCGCGCGGTGTCGGAGGCGATGGCCGGTTCCGGAGTGCCGCTGTCGATCGTGCCGAGCGGCACGGGCAACCTCCTCGCGCGCAACCTGCGACTGCCGCTCACAGAGCCCGAGGCCATGGTCCGCGCGGTCTTCGACGGTGACCGCGTCTCGATGGACATCGGGTGGTCCGAGCTGCGCCGCCCCGACGGCCAGACGGTGGAGCACGCGTTCGTGGTGATGGGCGGCATCGGGCTGGATGCCGCCATGATCGCCAACACGAACCCCCAGCTGAAGAAGACCGTGGGCTGGGTGGCCTACGTCGACGGTGCGGCGCGGTCGCTCGCGAACGCCAAGCCGTTCCGGGTGATGTACGAGCTGCCGGGGCACCGGCTGCACTCGGCCCGTGTGCAGAGCGTGCTCTTCGCCAACTGCGGCTCGCTCCCGGCCGGGCTCGCGCTCATCCCCGAGGCATCCATCACCGACGGCGCCCTCGACATCGTGATCTTCCAGCCCAAGGGCCCGCTGGGGTGGATCTTCGTGTGGCGCCGCGTCGCGTGGGACAACAGCTTCCTCCGGCGCTTCCGCGCCGGTCGCCGCGTGCTCGCGCTGCGGACGAAAGACAACGCGGTGCGCTACTCGCGCGGCGCCGGCATCGAGCTGGCGACCCACGATGCGCAGCCGGTGCAGCTCGACGGCGACGAGTTCGGCGAGGCGGTGTCGGTCAAGACGCGCGTCGAGCCGGGGGCTCTCACGATCGTCGTCCCGAACGGGCACTCGACCGACGGGCTCTGACCTCGTGTCAAGGGCGAGGGCGCACACGGCCCGTCCGCGATGATGAAAGCCATGCCCAGCCCGTCGGTCGTGTGGTTCCGTGATGATCTGCGCCTGGCCGACAACCCCGCCCTTCGTGCTGCGCTCGACCGGCAAGAGCCGGTCGTCGCCCTGTACGTCCTGGATGACGAGAGTCCAGGCATCCGCCCGCTGGGCGGAGCGGCGCGCTGGTGGCTGCATCACTCGCTCAGCTCGCTCGCCGAACGGCTGCGCGAACGCGGGACGACACTGATCCTGCGACGCGGCCCGGCCGAGCAGGTGGTGCGGCAGACGGTGGCGGATGCCGCGGCCGGAGCCGTGTTCTGGAATCGTCGGTACGGCGGGGCCGAGCGCGCGATCGACGCCACTCTCAAGGCGAGTCTGCGCGGCCAAGGCGTCCAGGTGGAGTCGTTCCAGGGCTCGCTGCTCTTCGAGCCCTGGACCGTCACGACGGGAGCAGAAACGCACTTCTCGGTCTTCACTCCGTTCTGGCGCGCGTGCCAGGCGATGCCCGCTCCGCGGGATCCCCTGCCGGAGCCGCAGGCGATTCCGGGCCCGCAGCGGCCTCCGGCATCCGAGTCGCTGGACGACTGGCGGCTGCTGCCGGAGCAGCACCCGGACTGGGCGGGCGGTCTGCGCGAGAGGTGGCAGCCTGGAGAGCCCGCCGCACGGCGGCGGCTGCGCGAGTTCCTGCGCGACGACGTCGGCGCGTACGGCCGGGCGCGGGACGAGCCCGCTGCCGGTGCGACGTCGCTGATGTCGCCTCGTCTGCGGTGGGGCGAAGTGAGCCCCTTCACGGTGTGGCACGAGACGATCGAAGACGGTCGGGGCGGGAAGTTCCTCTCGGAGCTCGGCTGGCGCGAGTTCGCATGGCACACGCTGTATCACTTTCCCGACCTGGCCACCCGCAACCTCCGACCCGAGTTCGATGCCTTCCCGTGGCCGCGGCTGCACCCGGGCCGCCTGGCCGCGTGGCAGGAGGGCCGCACCGGCCTTGCGCTCGTCGACGCCGGCATGCGCGAGCTGTGGCGCACCGGCTACATGCACAACCGCGTGCGGATGGTGGCGGCATCCTTCCTCGTGAAGAACCTGCTCATCGACTGGCGGCACGGCGAGCAGTGGTTCTGGGACACGCTGGTCGACGCCGACGACGCCAACAACCCGTTCAACTGGCAGTGGGTCGCCGGTTCGGGCGCCGACGCCGCCCCGTACTTCCGCATCTTCAATCCCGAGTTGCAGGCGAAGAAGTTCGACCCCGACGGGCACTACGTGCGCGAATGGGCACCTGAGCACGTGGGAGAGAAGCCGCCGGAGCCGATCGTCGATCTGCGCGAGACCCGCAACGCCGCCCTGGTCGCGTACGAGCAGGTCAAGCGGCGAGGGCGGTGATGTGCAGCACGAGCGCGCTAGCCGGGGCGAGCAGCGGCGTGGCCGAGCCGACCGTCATCTCGGGCTCCAGCCCGACCAGATCGGCGGGTGCGAGCGGTCCGAGATCACGTCCCCAGTGGACGATCGCCGGAACGCCCGCGCCGCGGGAGTCGAGCACGAGGCCGACTCCCGCGGCACGGAGCTGGTGGATCACCCTGAGGGTTACTCCGCGACCGGGATCGACTGCGCCTCGAGGGTCGAGATGGTCGTCTCCTGCGCGGATTCGAGAGCCTCGAGCAGGGTCCCCTGGCCGGTGACGGCACGCTGGAACCCGTCCGACACGTCGGCGTAGGTCTGGGTCATGGTCGGTCCCCACACGAAGTCGGGGTCGACCTGCTCAGCCGCCTCGGCGAACACGTCGTAGATCTGCTGGCCGCCGTAGAACTCGACGCCTTCCTGCAGCGCAGGCAGGCTCAGCCCGCTCGTGGTGGCGGGGTAGATGTTGGCCGCTTCGTTCAGCGCGGTGAGCGCCTCATCCGAGGTGTTCAGCCACAGCGCGAACTGCGTGGCCTCGTAGAGGTGCTCGGTGCCCTTGAAGACGGCGATCGACGAGCCACCCCAGTTGCCGGAGCTGGTTCCCCCGGCCTCCCACTGGGGCGACGGTGCGACGGACCAGTTGCCCGCGGTGTCAGGCGCGCCCGACGAGATCGAGTTGGCACCCCACACGGCGGAGTTCCAGGTCCACACCTCGCCGGAGTTGTAGGCGTTGTTCCATTCCTCGGTCCAGGCCGGGTACGTCGCGACGAGGTCCTCGTCGAGCAGCTCCTGCCAGTAGTCGGCGACCGTGGTCGACTGCTCGCCGGTCAGGTCGACGGTCCACGCGTCGCCGTCGTTGGTGAACCAGTCTCCGCCCGTCTGCCACACGAAGCCCGCGAACTGGTTGATGTCGGCGGTCGAGAAGTTGGTGATGTAGCCGCCGGCTGCGCGCACCTGGACGGCGGCGGCCTTGTACTCCTCCCACGTGGTGGGAACCGCGATGCCGTTCTGCTCGAACAGGTCGGAGCGGTAGAACAGGGCCATGGGGCCGGAGTCCTGCGGCACGCCGTAGACGCCGTCGGTGCCGAGCGTCACCTGTCCCCACGTCCACGGGATGAACTGCTCCTCGGCGGCGACGACGTCTTCGCACGCGGAGAGGTCTTCGAGTCCATCCTGGACGCGGAAGCTCGCCAGCGCGTCGTACTCGATCTGGCCGAGATCCGGAGCGTTGCCGGCCTCGAGCTGGCTGAAGAAGCTCTGATAGGTGCCGCCGTTGCCGTTCGGACCGGTCTGGACCTCGACCTGGACGTCGGGGTTCTCGGCGTTCCACAGAGCGACGACATCCTCGATGCCCGGGATCCACGACGTGAACTCGAGCGTGACGTCGCCGTCTGTCGGAGCGCAGGCGGCGGCATCCGCGCCTCCGCCGTCGGTGCTGCCACCGCCGCCGGCGCAACCGGCGAGCGCGAGCGCGCTGAGCAGTGCGACGCCTGTGACGACTGCCCTCTTGGAGTGCTGCATGATCTTCCTTACTGATCGGGTGATGCGGGATATACAGGGGGATGCCGGCGGGCGAGCCGTCGACGGGGAGTCACTTCACGGACCCGCTGCCGAGTCCGTTGCGCCAGAAGCGCTGAAGCAGGAGGAATGCGACGATGAGCGGCACGATCGACAGGAACGAGCCGACGAGGACGTAGGTGCGCAGCTCGGGGATCTGGTTGAGCTGGGTGTTCCACGAGTAGAGGCCGTAGGTGACGGGGAACAGCTCCTGGCTGCGCAGCATGATCAGCGGCAGGAAGAAGTTGTTCCAGATGGAGACGAACTGGAACAGGAACACCGTGATGAGCGCCGGCATCATGAGCCGCACCGACACCGTGAAGAAGGTGCGCACTTCGCCGGCGCCGTCGATCCGCCCGGCCTCGATGAGTTCGTCGGGCACGCTCGCCGAGGCGTAGATGCGGCTGAGATAGACGCCGAACGGACTGACGATGCTCGGCAGCAGGACTGCCCAGAACGTGTTGGTGAGGTTGACCTGGCTGAAGAGCAGGAACAGCGGCAATGCCAGGGCGGTCGCCGGCACGAGTACGCCGCCGAGCACCACGTTGAAGAAGACCTCGCGGCCGCGGAAGCGGTACTTCGCCAGCGCATAGCCGCACATCCCGGCCACGACGGTGGCCAGCAGGGCGCCGATGCCGGCGTACCCCAGGCTGTTGAGGAGCCAGCGCAGGTAGATGCCGTCGTTGTACGCCAGCAGATCGCCGACGTTGGCGAAGAAGCTCCAGTCCGAGAACCACAGCGCGTTCGTGGTCAGCAGGTCGCCGCGGTCCTTCGTGGAGGCGATGAACAGCCACCAGATCGGCACCAGGAAGTAGAGCGTGAAGACGCCCATGACGATCAGGGCGGCACCGCGGGAGAGGATGTTCTCGCGCGGGCCGCGCGAGGGCTTCAGGTCGTCGGCTGTCGCGCCGCGCGTGCGGGTGAGCATGCTCATGCCTCGGCCGCCTTTCGCTGAGTGACCTTCAAGAACACGAACGAGAGGACGAAGGTGGCCAGAGCCAGCACGACCGAGAACGCCGCCGCGAGGTGGGTGTTGGGCACCGCGCTCGTGGCGTAGATGGTCATGTTGGGGGTGTACGTGCTCGAGACCGCCGCGCTGAACGAGCGGAACACCTGCGGCTCGGCGAGGAGCTGCAGCGTGCCGATGATCGAGAACACCGCCGTCAGGATGAGGGCCGGGGCGATCATGGGGATCTTGATCGACCACGCGATGCGCACCTGTCCGGCGCCGTCCAGACGCGCGGCCTCGTAGACCTCCGACGGAATGGCCAGCAACGCGGAGTAGATGATCAGCATGTTGTACCCGACGAACACCCACGTGACGACGTTCGCGATCGACCACAGGACGAGCTCGGGAGACAGGAAGTCGATCGTGCGGGTCACGTCGGTGAACGGCGAGAGGTTGGGCGAGTACAGGAAGCCCCACATGATCGCCGCGATCACTCCGGGCACGGCGTACGGCGCGAAGAATGCCAGGCGGAAGAACTTCTTCCCCTTGAGCACGGGCGAGTCCAGCAGCAGCGCGAACAGCAGCGCGAGCCCGAGCATGACCGGCACCTGCACGACGCCGAACATCAGGACGCGTCCGACCGACTCCCAGAACGGCGCGTTCTGGAAGACCAGCGCGTACTGCGCCAGCCCGCCGAAGACCTCTTGCGGTTCGCCGTATGTCCCCTCTCGCTGAACGACCTGCAGCGACTGCCACACGGCGTAGCCGATCGGGATCAGGTAGAAGAGCAGGAAGAGCACTCCGAACGGGCCGGTGAAGATGGCGATCGCGCTCTTGTGCGGCGTGCGGCGCCGTGCGGGCTTGCCCTCACTCGCGCTGCGCGGTCGCTGTCGGCCGCGCGTGACGACGACTTCTGTGGCGGTCATGCGGCCGCCTCCTCTCTGATGATGCGCACGGCACCCCCGGGGACATCCACGTCCCCGGTGACCGGCATCCCGGTGATGAGTTCGAATCCGGATGCCTCGGCTGACGCCGACGCCCGGCCGTGGTTGACCACGAAGAGGTACGAGGCATCCGTTCCTCGACGACGCACGATCTCGAGTGCCCCGTCGCCGCCGCGCACGGTCGCGGCAGGCCGCACACCCGTTTCGTCGGCGATGCGGCCGAGCAGATCGCGGAAGGCGCCGGGCTCGAGCAGTGTGCCGACGTACCAGGCGGTGCCGTCGCCCCACGTGTTGCGGGTGATCGCCGGGCTTCCGGCCGACGGCCCGTCGGCGAAGGATGCCACGACCTCCGCCGTGGTGGCGTGCGAGCGCTCCGACCACAGGGTCGATGTCGAGCCGTCGCTCAGCTGCAGCTCGGCGCCCGGCGCGATCGGCGCGAACTCCTCGATGCGGACCCCGAGCGCCTCGCGCAGGGGGCCGGTGTAACCGCCTGTCCACACACGGTCGTCCTGATCGACGATGCCGCTGTAGAACGTGACGACAGCGGTGCCTCCTGCGGCGATCCAGTCGGTGAGCACGGCCGCCTCGCCGGCCCGGATCAGGTGCAGCCCTGGCACGACGACGAGTGCGTAGTCCGCAAGGTCGGCGCCCGGCGCGACGATGTCGACCGTCAGCCCGAGGGCGTGCAGGGCGCCGTAGGCCGCGTGCACCTGGTCCAGGTAACCGAGCGCCTGGCTCGGCCGCGACTCGGTCTGGGTCGCCCACCACGACTCCCACGAGAACACCAGCGCGGTCCGTGCCTCGACCCGCGTGCCTGCGACCTCGGCGAGGCGCTCGACGACCGCGCCGAGCTCGACCACTTCGCGCCACACGGCGGAGTCGGTGCCGGCGTGCGGCAGCATCGCCGAGTGGAACTTCTCGCTTCCCTGCACCGACGCGCGCCACTGGAAGAAGCACACACCGTCGGCCCCGCGTGCGACGTGCGTGAGCGAGTTGCGGAGGATCTCGCCCGGCTGCTTGGGCTTGTTGAGCGGCTGCCAGTTGACGGCGCCGGTCGAGTGCTCCATGAGGATCCATGGCGCTCCCCCGCCGAGCCCCCGCGAGAGGTCGGCCGCGAAGGCCAGCTCGGCAGTGGGGTCGGCGAGGCGGTGGTCGAGATAGTGGTCGTTCGCGACGATGTCCATCTCGCCCGCCCACGACCAGTAGTCGAGGTTCTCGATGTGCGCGGTCACCATGAAGTTCGTCGTGACGGGCGCGGCGCTGAGCGGCCGGATCACGTCGGCTTCGGCTCCGTAGTGCGACAGCAGCTCGTCCGAGCTGAAGCGATGGAAGTCGAGGACCTGCGCCGGGTTGCGGGTCGAGATGGTGGCCCGCGGCGGCAGGATCTCATCCCACTGCCGATACGTCTGGCTCCAGAAGGCGGTGCCCCACGCCGCATTGAGGGCATCGAGGTTGTCGTATTTCGCCTCGAGCCACCGGCGGAAGGCCGCCGCGCTCTCGTCGCAGTAGCACAGCGCGTTGTGGCAGCCGAGCTCATTCGATACGTGCCACAGTGCGACGGCCGGATGTTCGCCGTACCGGCCGGCGACGGCCTCGACGAGCCGCAGCGCGGCGGCGCGGAACACGGCCGAGCTCGGGCACCAGGCCTGGCGGCCACCGGGGAAGCGCCGCGTGCCGTCTTCGGCCATCGGGAGGATCTCGGGATGCGAGAGGGCCAGCCATGCCGGCGGCGAGGCGGTGCCCGTGCCGAGGTTGACGCGGATGCCGGCCGCGTGAAGGCGCCCGATGACGTCATCGAGCACCCGGAAGTCGTACTCCCCCGCGCGGGGCTCGATGTGGGACCAGCCGAAGATGTTGATCGCCACCAGATCGACGCCTGCCTCGCCCATCAGACGGATGTCTTCGTCCCAGACCTCGGCGGTCCACTGCTCGGGGTTGTAGTCGCAGCCGAACGCGATGCCGTGGTGGGCGAAGGGACGGGCGGCGGTCGGCATGAACTCCTCGAATCTGTGAACGTGCACAGATTCGAGCGATTACCTCCGCATCGAGGTCTGTGAACGTGTACAGAGTATTCAGACCCGTGATGCCTGTCAACACGCGCAGCGAGAAATGTGCTCGTGCACATACGATGGAGTCGTGGAGAGCAACGGGCGCCGGCGCCGAGCAACCGTCAAGGACGTCGCGGTCGAGGCAGGGGTCTCGCGCGGGACGGTCAGCCGCGTTCTCAACGGTCAGCCGTACGTGTCGGATGAGGCCAGGAAGGCCATCGACGCCGCCATCGCGAAGGTGGGCTTCGTACCCAACCGCGCCGCCCGCAGTCTCGTGATGCAGAACACGCAGGCGATCGGGCTCATCGTGCACGAGCCGCATTCGCTGTTCTTCGAGGACCCCAACATCGGCTCGATCCTGCTCGGTGCCAATGCCGCCCTCTCGGAAGCCGACTACCAGTTGTCGTTCCTGATCGCCGACTCGCCCCGCGACATCGACCGTCTGGCCCGCTACCTCAGCGGCGGGCTCATCGACGGCGTCATCATCGTCTCCGCCCGCGTCGGCGACCCCATCACTCGCGCCGTCGCCGCGCTCGACCTGCCCGCGGCGTTCGTCGGTCACCCGCGCGACATCGGCGACGCCGCCTACGTCGCGATCGACAACCGGGGAGCGGCCCGCGAGATCACCACCCGTCTCGCGGCCACCGGCCGCTCCCGCATCGGCATGATCGCCTCGGCCCTCGACCGGGACTCCGGCTCCGATCGTCTGGCGGGCTTCGTGGACGCGCTGGGCAACAGGTTCGATCCGCAACTCGTCGAACGGGTGCCGCTGTACTCGTACTCCGACGGACAGGCCGGCATGCGGACGCTGCTCGATCGGGCGCCCGACATCGACGGCGTCTTCGCCTCGAGCGACGCCGTCGCGGCGGGGGCGATGGACGTGCTGCAGGCGGCGGGCCGCGTGATCCCGGATGACGTCGGCATCGTCGGCTTCGACGACAGCTCGTGGGCGCTGCGCTGCGACCCGCCGCTGTCGACCGTGCACCAGCCCGCCACCGAGCTCGGCCGCGCGGCGGCCCAGTCGGTGCTGCGCCAGCTGCGAGGCGAGGACCCGGATTCGGGCGGACGGGTGCTCGAATGCCCGGTCGTGTGGCGCGCGTCGGCGTGATGCCGCGCCGCGCCCGCGCGCGGGCGCAGGAATGCCCGAAGACGGGTGGCGGTTGCAGGACGTGATGAGTACTGCGATCCCGTCCCCGCTGGCCCTCTCGATCCTCGATCTCGTGCCCGTGCGCACCGGACAGACCAGCGCGCAGGCGGTTGCGGCATCCCTCGCCCTCGTCGCGCGTGCCGATGAGCTCGGCTTCCGCCGGTACTGGTTCGCCGAGCACCACAACATGCCCGCCGTCGCGTCGACGACCCCGCCCGTGCTCGCCGCGGCGGCAGCCGCCCGTACGTCGCGCATCCGGCTCGGCTCGGGCGGCGTGATGCTGCCGAACCACTCCCCCCTCGTCGTGGCGGAGCAGTTCGCGGCGCTCGAGGCCATCGCGCCCGGTCGCATCGACCTCGGCCTCGGGCGTGCGCCGGGCTCTGACCCCGTCATCACGCAGCTGCTGCGTCAGAGCGGCACGACGAGCGACGTCGAGCGGTTCCCCGAGCACGTGCGCGATATCGCGTCGCTCGTGTCGTCCGAGGGCGCGTCGCTGCGGTTCACCAGCGGCGGCACCTACGACGTGCGCGCCACTCCGTCGGCGACGACGACACCCGAGGTGTGGCTGCTCGGCTCGAGCGACTACTCGGCCCAGCTCGCGGCATCCCTCGGCCTGCCCTACGTCTTCGCGAACCACTTCTCGGGTGAGGGACTGGAGCGGGCGCTCGAGCTGTACCGCACCCAGTTCCAGCCGAGCGAGGCGCTGGCCGCGCCCCGCACGTTCCTCACCGCGAACGTCCTGGTCGCGGCGACGCAGGACGAGGCCGACGCGCGCGCCCTGCCCAATCTGCGCATGACCGCGCGCCTGCGCACCAACAAGCCGCTGGTTCCCCTCGAGACCGTCGAGGAGTCGATCGCCCGCGCCGAGGACTTCGCCGGGCTCGGCGAGACGTTCATGACCGCGGCGCGCGCGAAGTGGTTCGTCGGCACGGCCGGGGCCGTGGCATCCGATCTGCGCTCCTTCGCCGCACAGCACGGCGTCGACGAGGTGATGATCTCGCCGATCGCGGGATCGTACGAGAACGAGCCGATGGATGCCTCGCCCGGCCGCGTGCAGACCCTCGAGCTGCTCGCGGCCGAGCTCGGTCTCAGCTGATCAGCGAATAGAACCGGAAGAACCCGAAGTCCTCGATCGGGAGGATCTCGAGGTCGGCGAACCCCGCGGCCCGCGCATAATCCCGGAGGACGCCCGGCCGCATGACGGTTCCGGTGCCGACGCTCGGCTGATGCGACAGACCGTCGGGCAGGCAGCACAGCAGGCTGTATCCGTACATCAGCCGCTCGACCGTGTCGCCGGCCGGCGCCGGCGTCTCGCCGACGGCCTCATCCATGATGATCACCGGGCCGCCGTCGCGGACCGCGAGCCGCATCGCGGCCAGCACGTCCATCGGGCGGGCCATGTCGTGAATGCACTCGAACGCGAACGCCGCGTCGAACGGACCGTGATTGGCCAGCCCGTCGCCGTCGGCGTTGTGGAAACGGACACGATCCGAGACACCCGCCTCTTCGGCGTTGCGGCGGGCCAGCTCGATCGAGGGCTCGTCGATGTCGAAGCCATCGACCTGCAGGCCCGGGTAGGCCTTGCCGAGCTCGATCGCCGACCAGCCCGCCCCGGTGCCGACATCGGCGACGCGAGCGCCGGGCCGCGACAGGACGGACTCGAGGTCCGCGATCTCGGCGAACGCACGCGGCAGCTCGCCGAACCACGGGCGGTTGAGATCTGCCTGAGCCTCGCGGGCGTCCGCGCCCAGCCGCTCCCAGCTGACGCCACCGCCGGTGCGGTACGCCTCGAGCAGCTCGGGCAGCGCGCCGGCGGTCGCCGCGAAGAGCCGCGGCATCGGGCCCATATAGGCCAGGCTCGTCGCATCGGTGAGCACTTCGGCCGCTGCGTCGGGCAGTCGATACCGACGGGCATCCTGGGCACCTTCGGCGACGAGGATGCCGGTGACCGCCTGCTGCTCGAGCCATTCGCGGGCATACCGGGCGGAGGTGCCGGTGCGCCCCGCAAGCTCCTCGGGAGTGCACGGACCCTCGGCGGCGAGACTGCGATACCAGCCGAGCCTGTCGCCGAGGTAGATCGACATGATGTCGATGCAGCCGAGTGCCGCTGTCAGAACGCGCTCGGCGAACTCGTCAACGCCCTGCGCGGGGCCGGCACCGGCGGTCGTGGCACCGCCGTCTGTGGCGTGTTCGGGAAGCGTGGTGGTCATGGGGTGTCCGCCTTTCGGTCGCGCGTCCGGCGCGCAGCGGTGCGGGCCGGGGTCGTGATCACGACGCTACGAGCCGCGCGCGGCGAGCGGATCGGCCGGATCATGCAGATTCGATCCAGCGGTATGGGTCGAACGATGCACTCAGCGCGCGGCGCGATCGGCGCGCTGCGCGTGCCACCACGCGGCCGCGGCGGTGCGCGACCCGACGCCGATCTTCAGATAGACGTTGGCCAGATGGCGGCCGACGGTCTTCTCGCTGATGAACAGCCGGGCCGCCACCTCGCGGTTCGCGGCCCCCTCCGCGACGAGCGCGAGCACCTCTCCCTCGCGCGCCGTGAGCGGTCCCGTCACGACCGGTTCGGGCGACGCCGGCTGCCCGACCGGGGCACGCAGACGGTCCAGGATGCCGTGGCCCCGGGTGCGGGCCGCGGTAGCGGCGTGCTCGTCGCCGGCCAGCGCGTGCGCCTCGGCGGTGAGCAGGAGCACGCGGGCCACTTCATACGGCTGGCGGTCGGTGACGAAGGCGGACTCGGCTCGCCGCAGCGCGTCGAGGGCGCCCGCCGGATCGCGATCGGCGACGGCGAGCATACCCTCTGCATGTGCCAGCCACGCATGGAAGCCGGGGCTGCCGTAGCGCGTGGCCGCGGCGCGCAGCTCGGCGGCGTACGCGCCCGCTCCCGAGCGGTCACCGCTCGCGAGCGCGATCTCGACCCCCGCCCTCAGCAGACGCACCCGTGCCATGGGGTCGCGGTAGTCGAGCGACTGCTCGATCGTCGTCCGTGCGCCGAGCGTATCCCCCTCGCTGAGAGCCAGCAGCGCCTCACCCGGCTGCGGGTCGATCCCGGACGATCTCGCCAGCTCGAACGCCTCGCGCGCGCCGCCGGCATCACCCCGCAGCCGTCTGATCTCGCCGAGCTGGTAGAAGCCCTCACCCGCGACCCAGGGGTTGCCGGCCACCAGTCGGCCGCTTTCATGCGCGAGGAGCGCCTCGGCATCGGACCAGTCGCCGCGCACGCTGCGCAGCTCCAGCCGGTGCACGCGGCAGATGCCGGTGTAGATGGCGTCGCTGCCGAACTGGCTGCACCACGTCTCGGTCGCGCGCGTCCAGTCCTCCATACGGCGGAAGTCCGCCAGCTCGTGGCACACGTGGATGATCGTGCAGTAGATGTCGCCCGCCCATTCGGCCGAGATTCCCCCGGCGAGCACCGGAAGCATCGCTTCGTCGAGGAGAGCGAACGCGTGCGCCGTATCGCCGCTGCGCAACTCGGCGACACCGCGCACGACCATGCTCAGCGAGACGATCGCCGGCTCCGGATAGCGACGGGCGAGATCGGAGAGCTGCGCGATGTGACCGCCCGCCCACATGTCGCGTCCGTTCATCATCTCGACGCTCGCCTCGAGATACAGCAAGTAGGCGTTCGCCGGCCCCTCCGGCAGATCGGCGAGGAGACGGCGTGCACGGTTGAGCCACGCCGTGCCGACAGTCATATCGCCCTTGATGAGCCACCGCAGGCTCAGTTCGAGCGCCGTCATGGCGGCATCCGCGTGCCGATCCAGATCGCAGTACCCGCGGAAGACCTCTTCGGCCAGGGCGATCGACTCCGGGATCCTGATCAGCAGCCAGGCGGCGCGAGCCATCCGCGCGATGTCGTCGATGTCGATGTCGCCCTCGCCGGCGGCGCGTGCCGCGGCCAGGCGCTCGAGCGCGGTCGACCAGTCCGAGGCGGCATAGGCGCTGCGCCCGGCATCGACAAGACCCGCTCGGTCGAGCATGCTTCAGGGTACCGCCGAGGCCCGGCCGAGTCCGCTCGGCGGCTCCTACGGCTGGGTGGCCTCGAGGGAATCGGGTGCGCTGCCGGTCACTCGGGCACCTCGGGCTCTCCGGAGATGAGCCCACGCAGCCAATCGCGCGCCTCGACGAAGACGTCGTCGGAGTACCGCTCCGGGTAGTGCACGACCGCGCGGTCCGCGCGCGGGTACGAGCCGAGGAAGATCACCTTCGGGCTGAAGCGGCGCAGGCCCAGCAGCGCGTCGGCCATGCGCTCGTCCTCGATGTGGCCATCGGCGTCGATCACGAACCGATACCGGCCGAGCTCATCGCCGATGGGCCGCGAGGCCAGCAGCGACAGGTTGATACCGCGGGTCGCGAACTGCTCGAGCATCTCGAGCAGCGCACCGGGATGGTCGTCGGGCAGCTCGACGATGAGCGAGGTCTTGTCGGCGCCCGTGGGCGGCGGCGGCGCGACGGTGCGGCTGACGAGGACGAACCGCGTCACGGCGTGGGGATTGTCGCCGATGTTCGAGGCGAGCAGCTCGAGCTCGTGGTGCTCGAGGATCCCGGGTGGCGCGATCGCGGCATCCGCATCGCTCGTCCCGTCCACCAGACCCATCGCGCTGGCCACGTTGCTCGAGGCAGGCACGTGCGCGTGCGCCGGCAGGGTGCCGGTCAGCCATTGCAGGCACTGGGCATACGCGACCGGGTGGGCGGCGACCAGCGACACATCCTCGATCCGGGCGCCGGGCCGTCCCACCAGTACGAACTCGACGGGCACCAGGTACTCGCCCACGATGCGCAGCCCTGGCACGGTCGCGAGGGCATCCTGCGCGGTCGAGACGCCGCCGTCCACGGAGTTCTCGATGGCGACCATGGCGGCATCCGAGCGTCCTTCCACGACATCGGCCAGCGCTTCGCCGACGTTGCGCACCGGCCGCCAGTCGTGGCCGCGGGCCTCGGGCACCTGCGCGAGCGCGGCTTCGGTGAAGGTGCCGGCGGGTCCGAGATAGCTGTAGGTGCGGCGGACGGGAGCGGGAGCCTGCGCGGCGAGGGCCTCGGAAGTCACGCGTGCCAGCCTAGCCACGTGCCGCGCCGCCCGGTCCCGGAGGTTCACAACTCAGGTAATTCGGGGGTCAAGGCGGGCTGAGGACCGGCGGTGCGGGATTCTGCCTGAGTTGTGTGCGGCGATCGGGCTCAGAGCCGTGCGCGTGCCGCCCAGGCGAGGCAGACTGGAAGGCATGACTCGTGCAGGACAGCCGGCCGAAGCTTCCGACCTCATCGACGTCGACGAGGTGATCGCCGCTTACTACGACGTCGCGCCGGATCCGAACGTGCCCGAGCAGCGCGTCGCGTTCGGCACCAGTGGCCACCGCGGCTCGAGCCTGTCGGCGAGCTTCAACGAGACGCACATCCTCGCCACGACCCAGGCGATCGTCGACTACCGCCGGGCCCAGGGCATCGAGGGCCCGCTGTTCCTCGGGCGCGACACGCACGCCCTGTCACTGCCCGCCGAGCGCAGCGCCGTCGAGGTGCTGGTGGCGAACGGCATCGACGTCCGCGTCGACGCCCGCGACTCATGGGTGCCCACGCCCGCGCTCAGCCACGCGATCCTGACCTACAACCGGGGACGGGATGCCACCGACTCCGGCCGCGCCGACGGGATCGTCGTCACCCCCAGCCACAACCCGCCCCGCGACGGCGGGTTCAAGTACAACCCGCCGAACGGCGGCCCCGCCGACACCGACGCGACGGGCTGGATCGCCGACCGCGCCAACGCACTCATCACGGCGGGGCTCGACGGTGTGGCCCGCACCCCGTTCAAGGACCTCGACGCCGACACGATCGGCGAGTACGACTTCCGCGACGCGTACGTGCGCGACCTTGCGAGCATCATCGACCTCGAGTCCATCCGCCGCTCAGGCGTGCGCATCGGCGCGGATCCGCTGGGCGGGGCATCCGTGGAGTACTGGGCTCTGATCTCCGAGATGCACGGCCTGGATCTGACCGTCGTGAACCCCGACGTCGACCCGACGTGGAAGTTCATGACGCTCGACTGGGACGAGAAGATCCGGATGGACCCGTCCTCCCCCTCGGCGATGGCCGGGCTCATCGGCCGCCGCCAGGAGTACGACATCCTCACCGGCAACGACGCCGACGCCGATCGGCACGGCATCGTCACCCCCGACGCGGGGCTGATGAACCCCAACCACTACCTCGCCGTCGCGATCGACTACCTGTTCTCGCACCGCGAGGGATGGCCGACGGATGCCGCTGTCGGCAAGACGCTGGTCAGTTCGATGATCATCGACCGGGTCGCGTCGTCGCTCGGGCGGCCGCTGCTCGAAGTGCCGGTCGGGTTCAAGTGGTTCGTTCCCGGCCTGCTCGACGGCACCGTGGCGTTCGGTGGCGAGGAGTCAGCGGGCGCGTCGTTCCTGCGCACCGACGGCTCGGTGTGGACGACCGACAAGGACGGCATCCTGCTCTGCCTGCTGGCCGCCGAGATCCTCGCGGTCACCGGCAAGACGCCGTCGCAGCGATACGCCGAGCTCGAGGCCGAGTTCGGGTCGTCGGCGTATCAGCGCGTCGACGCGCCCGCGACCCCCGCGCAGAAGGCGGCACTGGGCAAGCTCTCGCCCGAGGCGGTCACCGCGACCGAGCTCGCCGGCGAGCCGATCACCGCGAAGCTCTCGCACGCGCCGGGCAACGGCGCCGCGATCGGCGGCGTCAAGGTGCAGACCGACGATGCCTGGTTCGCCGCACGCCCCTCGGGCACCGAGGACGTGTACAAGCTCTACGCCGAGTCGCTGCGCGGCCCCGAGCACTTGGCTCAGGTACAGGAAGAGGCCCGGGCGGTGGTGGCCGAGGCGCTCGGCCGCTGACTGACTTCACGCCGAGGGTGGAGGGAATGCGTTTTCCGGTGGGGTGAGCCAAAATGGGACGCATGACCGACCTCACCCTCCGGCAGGGCGCCGACGAGCTCATCGTCACGGCTGCCGGCGTCGACATCGCCCGCTACGCCTTCGACCCGGGCGGCGAGCCGTCTGAGGGGCCGAAGCCGTACCTGCACCCGCTGCGCGCGCTCGACGGTGCGCCGCTCACGGCCTTCCGCCCGTGGGACCACCGGTGGCACAAGGGACTGCAGATGACCTGGACGCACGTGTCCGGCGAGAACTTCTGGGGCGGCCCGACCTACCAGCGCGACAGCGGATACACGCAACTCGACAACGTCGGGCGCATGCGGCACGATGCCTTCACCGACGTGACCGCCCCCTCGGCCGCATCCGCCGACGAGGTCTCGTTCACCGAGCAGCTGACCTGGATCACACGTGCCGGCCACGAGTGGATCTCTGAGACCCGCACTCATCGGTTCCACAGCGTCGACACCGCCCGTGGACTGTGGCAGCTGGACTTCGCGACGGTCCTGCGCAACATCTCGGGCCGCCCGCTCGAGCTCGGCAGCCCGACCACGCAGGGACGACCCCGGGCCGGCTACACCGGCTTCGCGATCCGGATGCCGCGTGCCTGGACCGGCGGCCGGGTGCTGGCCGGCGGGCTGCCCGATGATGCCGGAGCGGATGCCGTGATGGGCTCGCGCGCACCGTGGGTGGCCGTCTCGGGCGAGCACGACGAGGTCGACGGCGGCGGCACGGTTCTCGCGTTCGCGGGCTCGTCCACCGGCGCTCCGCCGATCACCTGGTTCGTGCGCAGCGAGCCGTTCCCGATCCTCTCGCCGTCGGCATCGTTCGACGAGGTCATCGCACTCGGCCCCGGCGAGACGCTCGCGCTGCGGCATCGCCACGTGTTCGGCGACCGCATCTGGACGCCCGACGAGACACGGGCCATCGCCGCGGAGCTCGCACCGTGACCTCGCCGCTCTTCCCCGGCGGCGTGGCCGTGAGCGGATTGCAGGTCTACGACGGAGAGACGCAGGGCGGTCACGGCGGCGGATCGCCCCACCTGCACACGGTGTCGAGCGAGGGCTACGTCGTGACGGCGGGCTCGGGGGAGGTGCACACGATCACCACGGCGGGGCGCGCCATACACCCGCTGGACCCGGGTGAGGTCGTCTGGTTCTCACCCGGCACGGTGCACCGGCTGGTGAACCACGGCGGGCTCGAGCTGGTCGTGGTGATGCAGAACGCCGGGCTGCCCGAAGCCGGCGACGCGGTGCTGACCTTCCCCTCCGCCGTGCTCGACGATCCTGACGCCTACGCCGCAGCGGCGACGCTGCCCGCGGAAGGCACCGAGGACGAGCGCGCCGCCGCGGCCCGCGGGCGCCGCGACCTCGCGCTGCGCGGCTACACCGAGCTGCTCGCCGCGCTCGAGGAGCGCGGCCCCGCCGCACTCACCGAGCTGCACGAGCGCGCGGTGCGCCTGGTGCAGCCGAAGGTCGAGCACTGGCAGCGGCTGTGGTCGGCGACCGTCGAAGCCGAGACGGCACGCACGCGCGAGGCGCTGGCACGGCTGGCGGACGGGATGCCGGGGCTCATGGCCGAAGCCGCGGTGAGGCGGGGCGAGCGGCACGACGGACCCCGCGGGTTCGGCATGTGCGGGCGGCTGCAGACGTGGGAGTGGCCTGCCCCTCCCCTGCGCTGACCCCGCCGGCCCGGCGTGCGTGTAATCTCAGCACCACAGGGTCACCGCGGCTCTCAAAGGAGCGAGACCTCATGGGTGATAAGTCCACGCGCAAAGAAGGCGGCAAGACCGCGCCTGCCAAGACGCTGAAAGAGAAGCGCCTCGCGAAGGCCGACAAGAAGGCCGCCAACAGCCGCGCCGCCGACAGCGACGCCATCACCAACATCAAGAAGCGCTAGGCGACACCGGGCGACGCTGCGTCCCGAGTGCCACCACGCGGGACGCCGCTGACCCGGTAAGCGCCTACCATGGCGAGCATGAAGCGAGCCGGCATCCGCGACGTCGCGCAGCGCGCCGGTGTGTCGATCAGCACCGTCTCGAACGCGCTCAATCGGCCGCATATGGTCAGCGAACGGCTGGTCGAACGAGTGCGCTCGGCGGCCGATCAGCTCGGCTACGTTCCGCTCCAGGCGGCGCAGCAGCTGCGCGCCGGTCGCAGCGGACTGCTGGGCATGACGGTCATCAACATCGCCAACCCGTTCTTCGCCGACATGGTGGCCGGGGCGGAGGATGCCGCGTCCGCCGCCGGACTGCGCGTGCTGGTCGGAAACTCCAGCGACGACGTCAGCAAGGAGCGCGACCACCTCGAGCTGTTCGAGCGCGTGCAGGTCGAAGGCGCGCTGGTGAGCCCGTTCGGGCCATTGCAGCCGTGGCTGCAGCGCTTGCGGGGCCGCGGCATCCCCGTCGTCCTCGTCGATGCGGTCGACGATGAGGGCGAGGTTCCCTCGGTGTCGTTCGACGACGTCGCGGGTGGGCGGCTCGCTGCCGAGCACCTGCTGTCCACGGGGCGGCGCCGGCTCGCCTTCGTCGGCGCCCGCGAAGCCGTGCGCCAGGTGCGGGAACGCCTGCAAGGCGCCCGCCTCGCCGTCGCGGGGCATCCGGATGCCGGCCTCGAGTTGATCTGGACCGAACGGACCACCTCAGAGCTGGGTCGTGCCTTCGGCGAGCAGCTTGCAGAGCGCTCGCCTCGGGATCGACCCGATGGGCTCGTCGTCTCGAACGACCATCTCGCAATCGGCCTGGTGCACGGCCTCATCTCGCGCGGCGTCCGGGTGCCCGAGGACGTGGCCGTGGTCGGTTACGACGACATCGAGTTCGCCGCCATCGCCGCGGTGCCGCTCACCTCAGTCCGCCAGCCGGCGCGCGAGATGGGGCGCACCGCCGCCGAACTGCTGCTGGCCCGCATCGCCGGCACGGCCGGCACCGACCTCGGCAACATCGTCTACCAGCCCGACCTCGTCGTGCGCGAGTCGACGGCCGGCCGCGCCGGCCGCTGACGCTCAGCTGACCAGCTGCGACCCCCGGGCCTGGCCGTCGCCGTCGCGGCGCTCGACCGCGCGCAGCGACCAGCCCACGAACGCTCCGATGCGCCTTGCACCCCGCTCCTGGAAGTGGGTGTCGTCGGCCAGCCCGTCCGGCCATGCCGGGTGCTCCCCCGGCGCGAAGTGGCTGAGCAGGCTGCGGGAGGACTCCGGGCCCAGGTCTTCGTAGAGCCACGTCGTGAACGCGGTCAGATCGATCAGCGGCGCGTCCAGCTCGTGGGCGAGGTCGCGCACCGCGTTGGGATAGTCGCCGTGCGTCGGGGTGACGCGGTCTCCGTCGAACCAGCGACGCTCGGTCGACGTGCAGAGCACGGCGATGGCGCCCCGCTCGCGAGCCTCGGCGACCATGCGCGCGAGGCGATCCCGATAGCCGCCGCGGGCGGCCAGCAGTTCCGGCTGCTTCTGGTCGTTGTGGCCGAACTGGATGATCACGGTGTCACCGCGCTCGATGCCGCCGAGGAGTCGGTCCCACGAGCCGTCGACGAGGAACGACTCGGTCGTCGCCCCGCCGTAGGCGAGGTTGCGCACGGGCGCACCGACCACCGGCTCGATGTACGCGCCCCAGCCCGTCATGGGCTGTTCGTCCGGCTTCGCGGGAGCGACCGTGGAGTCGCCGGCGAGGTGATACGTCATGAAGCGGGACCTCCTGGGCTCGGGTAGGACGAGCGGATGCGGCATCCGTCGCTACCATGTCATCATGACGCAGAAAGCGTTTACCGGCACGATCCGGATCGTGCAGCACCCCCGCCCCACGCGATCGGTGCTGCGCCTGCTCGCGCGACGCCCGGGACGCATGACCGTGGCGCTCCTGGCCTTCGCGCTGAAGGAGATCCCGCTGTGGTTCCTGCCCGTCGTCACAGCCGAGATCATCGATCTGGTCGCCACCGGCGGTGAGGTCTCGACCGTGCTGGTGTGGTTCTCGATCGCGGCGGTGCTGCTGCTGCAGAACTACCCGAACCACATCGTGTACACGCGCAACTTCATGACCGTCGTGCGCGACACCGGCGCCGATCTGCGCAACGCGCTCGCCGAGCGTCTGCAGAGCCTGTCGATCGGCTACCACACGCGGGTGAGCGCGTCGATCGTGCAGACCAAGGTCGTGCGTGACGTCGAGAACGTCGAACTCATGCTGCAGCAGGTGACCCACCCGCTGCTGTCGTCGGCCATGGTGCTCGTCGGAGCCATCGTGATGACCGCGATCGCCGTCCCGCAGTTCCTCCCGGTGTATGCCCTCGCGGTGCCGATCGCGCTCGTGCTGCGCTGGGCGCTGAGCCGGCGCTCCCGCGCGCGCAACGAGGTGTTCCGCCGCGAGGTCGAGGGCTTCGCCGCGCGGGTCGGCGAGATGGCGTCGCTCATGCCGGTCACCCGCGCGCACGGGCTCGAGCAGACCGCGGTCTCACGGGTGTCAGCGGGGGCGGACGGCGTGCGTCGCGCCGGCCTGCACCTCGACATGCTCAACGGCCACGTCGCCTCGATCTCGTGGGTCTCCATGCAGCTGCTCGGGCTCGGGTGCCTGGTGCTGGCTGCGGTGTTCGCGCTCACCGGCATCCTTCCCATCACTCCCGGCGAAGTGGTGCTCCTCTCGACCTACTTCGCACTCCTGACCCAGGGGCTCACCTCGCTGCTGATGCTCATCCCCGTCGGCGCACGGGGGCTGGAGTCGATGCGCTCGATCGCCGAGGTGCTGCAGGAACCCGACCTCGAGCAGAACGCGGGCAAGCGGGCGGTGTCGTCCGTAACCGGGCACGTCGAGCTGCACCACGTGTCGCACCGCTACGACGGAGCGGATCGGGATGCCGTGCACGACGTGTCGCTCGACATCCCGGCGGGCCAGACCGTAGCCTTCGTCGGCTCGTCGGGCTCAGGCAAGTCCACAATGCTCAACCTCGTGCTGGGCTTCGTGCGCCCGACGTCGGGACGCATCCTGCTCGACGGCGCCGACATGCAGGACCTCGACCTGCGCACCGTGCGCCGGTTCATATCCGTGGTGCCGCAGGAATCGGTGCTGTTCGAGGGCACCATCCGCGAGAACATCGCGTACGGCCTCGACGAAGCGACCGACGACAGATTGCGAGCGGCGCTCCGCGACGCGAACGCCGCCGAGTTCGTCGACGCGCTTCCCGACGGCTGGAACACCGTCGTCGGCGAGCGGGGCGCCCGCCTGTCGGGCGGCCAGCGGCAGCGCTTGGCGATCGCTCGGGCTCTCGTGCGCGACCCGCGCATCCTCCTCCTCGACGAGGCGACCTCGGCACTGGATCCCGAATCCGAGGAGCTCGTGAAGGAGGCCTTGAACCGCCTGATGGCCGGCCGGACGACGCTCGTCGTCGCGCACCGGCTTTCGACCGTGCGCCAGGCCGACCGGATCGTCGTGCTCGAGCACGGCCAGATCGTCGAGGCGGGCGCCCACGACGCGCTGCTGGCCGCCTCCGGCCGCTACGCCCACCTCCACGCGACCCAGTCCGGTCCCGCCAGCCCGCGCTGACGGCATCCCTTCACGCGGCGGATAGCGCTTTCCCCCTAAACTGGATGAATCCGGATGCCGTGGGCCACGGCATCCGCGACAGGATGCCGAAGGAGCCCGACCCATGACCGAGACACTGCGCTGCGCGATCGTGGGCACGGGAGCCATCGCCCAGGCCCACGCGACGGCGATCGCGGCATACCCGCACGCCGAACTCGTCGCCGTCACCGACCTGTCGCGCGAATCGGCCGCGTCGTTCGCCGAGAACTTCGGCGGCCCCGCGGTGTACGACGACCTCGACGCCCTGCTGGCAGCCGAGAGCCCCGATGTCGTGCACGTCTGCACGCCTCCGGTCGCGCACCGCGCCCAGTCGGTCGCGGCGTCGGCGGCGGGTGCCCATGTCATCGTCGAGAAGCCGCCCGCACCGAGCCTGGAAGAGCTCGACGACATGCGCGCCGCCGCCGCTCGCGCGGGGCGCGAACTGGTCGTGGTGTTCCAGCAGCGCACCGGCACCGCCGCCGCCCACGTCAAGCGACTCCTGGACGACGGCGCCTTCGGCCGGCCGCTCATCGCCCAGTGCCAGACGCTCTGGTACCGCAACGCCGCGTACTTCGAAGTTCCGTGGCGCGGCAAGTGGGAGACAGAGGGCGGCGGACCGACTCTGGGTCACGCCATCCACCAGATCGACCTGCTCGCGTATCTGCTCGGCCCGTGGGAGAGCGTGCAGTCACGCCTGTGGCGTCTCGACCGCGAGACCCAGACCGAAGACGCCTCGACCGCGACGGTCGCGTTCGCGAACGGTGCGATCGCCTCGGTCGTGACCAGCGCGGTGTCGCCGCGCGAGACCAGCTCGATCCGCATCGACGCACAGCGCGCCACCATCACCGTCGATCACCTGTACGGTCATGGTCACGAGAACTGGCGCATCACGCCCGCGCCCGGCTTCGAGGAGCTTGCTGCGGAGTGGGCGCTGCCCGACGTCGAAGAGCAGAGCAGTCACACGGTGCTGATCCGCGACGTGTTCGACGCACTGCGCACCGGTGCGCCCATGCCGCCGGTCGGCGGTGAGCCCGCACGCTCGTTCGAGCTCGTCGCGGCGATCTACGCGTCGGCCGCCGAGGACGGCGCCCCTGTCACACCGGAGCAACTGGCCGCGCATCCGACCCACCGCCGCGGCTTCGCGAGCCCGGTGACCGACCGCCGCTGAGTGCCCGGGCCGCGGCATCCCCCTTCCCCGCGCCGCTCCACAGGAGAACTGGCCTTCCACAGGACGCTTCCCGCCACAAACCTCCTGTCGAAGCCCGGTTGACCTGTTCGGAGCATCAGCGCACAGAACGAATGCGAAACCGGATGCGGCGGCCGGGCCTACCGCGGCAGGCGGTCGCCGATGAGCGCGAGGTTCTGGATGGCGGCGAGGCCGTACTGCGCGACGTCGTTGGTCCCCACACTCGGCGCTTCATCCACGGGGTTCAGCACGTGGGGCCCCTCGACGCGGCGGAGCACGAAGTCGCGCCGATGCACCAGCCACTCCCCGATTCCCTCGAACGCCTGCCACGCGGCATCGGCGAGTCTCTCGTCGCCGGTCGTGACGGCGGCGTAGGCGGTGAGCCGGCTGTGCGCCTGTTCGAGATGGATGCCGGCGAGCCGCTGACCGACGGCAGCCTCCTGCTCTTCGGGTGAGGCCAGGTACAGCCGGCAGTACTCCAGCCACGCCTCTCGGAAGCCCGGGACGTCCACCAGCGTGATGAGCTCGCTGCACACCTCGACCAGGCCGAACACGGCGCTCAGATGCGAGACCGCCACGCGGTCGCGTGTGGTGTCGAAGCGGCCGGCGTCGATGTCGTAGAGCGCCTCGCCGGTGAGGAAGCCGTGCGGCAGTGCTCCGATGTCGGCCATCGTGCCGAGCAGCCGGTCGCGCGAGCGCTCGTCACCGGTGCGCTCCCAGTCCGCGAGCCACGTTGCGGCGAGCGCTCCCCAGTCGGTCCCGAGCCCGACGGCGAGCGCGCCGCGGTCCGGGCGGTACGTCCCGGCATCCGTGCGCACCTTGCGGGTGGGGTCGGTGTCGAGGAAGCGGGCGTCGCTGTCGCGCAGCTCGGTCAGCAGATCGCCGACGCGCTCGTCGGCGGTGAGGTAGTGGTAGATGCGGCGATAGATGGGACTCGAGATGCGCAGTTGCTTGGCGCTGCATCCCCAGTGCTGCACGTTGTGGCGCGAACCCAGACCCTGCCAGCGGCCCAGGTGATAGACGTCGACCTCGCCGGTGTGGCGGGTCATCGCCTCGGCCATGCGGAACACGTCCGCGCGGCCGCTGCGCAGGTACGAGTACCACAGCCACAGATCGGGCGAGAGCTCGCTGTTGTCCCATGCGTAGCCGCCGACGTCGTACCGCCACACGTGACGGTCGAGGTCGTAGGCGTGCATCACGTCGCCGTAGTTCCAGAAGCCGTACCAACGGCGCTGGTCGACCTGGCCGAGGTAGTAGTCGAGCAGAAAGTCCAGGCTGTCTTCGATCTCGGCGCGCCCCGCCGTCGACCGGTCGACGGGCGCCCAGTCGCCGAAGACCCCGACCTCGTGCAGGTGCGCGGGCGTCGGCTGCAGCAGCGGCGGACGCTGCAGACGCGAGACGGATGCCGCGACCTCGTCGATCGGCGCGGTCGCGGCGTAGGCGAACAGCGTCAGTTCGTGCGTGCGGGCGACGCCGTGCGCATCGCCGAACCCCGGCTCGTAGTCCTCGTACGTGATCTCGAGCCCTTCGAGCTGGCTCGCGAAGTCGTCCTGCCCGAGTCCGTCGTGATAGAACCGCAGGTCCATGGGCTGGGCCTGCGGAGCGTGCAGCCAGGCGGTCACCTCGGCGCGGTCCCGTGCCAGGCCCCGCAGATCGAGCTGACCCGGATGCGACTGCCAGAACGAGCGGATGCCGACCCCGAGCCCGCCGGTGGGGTCGGTCACGGCGACATACCCCTCGGCGCGGCCGCCGGCGCCGGCGTCGATCCACGCGTGCCCCGGCGCCGTCCGCTTGCGGATGCCGAAGCCGTCGGCGCTGAGCTGGGTGAGCGTCACGTCGCCCCATGCCGGAATGAGATCCAGGCGCCGCGAGACCTCGGGGTTCCAGGTGTCGGTCGGCGGGGTCGCCTCGCCGCGGATCTGCGCGGCGCGCACGTCGGCGCCCGGGTCGCGACGCAGCCCCGTGAGCCCGCGCACCGCTTCGGCGAAGAAGCCGCCGTCGGCACCGGCGAGGCGGACATGGCGATCGTGCAGCGGTGCACGGAGGGGAACGTCGGCCCGCACACCGAGCCCGGCGAGGAAGTCGCTCCCGGCGTCGCCGTCCCAGACCACGGTGTGCACCAGGCGCACCTGCGGGGAGCCCGCCATCACCACGAAGCGCACGGTGAACGGCAGCCACTCCCGTCCTCCGTCATCGGCACGGTGCACGCCTTCGACGCGTACGACCGCACGGACAGGTCCGTCCTGCTCCACCTCGACGACCGCCACGCGCGAACCGAAGCGGCGGCGCGACGCCGTGCCGTCGTCGTCCACCTCGTGCTGGAGCAGACTCACCAGTCGTACGTCTTCGGCGATCACCCTGCCCTCGCGCACGATCCGCCGCGCGATGGTGTCGACCGGCGGCTCCTGCGCGGTCGCCGCCGGCAGGGCGAAGGCGATCTCGAGCACCCCGTTGGCAACGACCACCTCACCGACCTCGCGGCGCACCACGACGGCAGCGGATGCCTCGGCCGCGGCATCCGGAACATCGTCGTCCGTCGACACCACCTCGTACGCCGCCGCTGGGCGCTCGAGGGCGCCGATCGCCACACCGGTCCACTTCACCGAGCCGTCCGGCCACGTCGCGAGCGGCCAGAACTGGGCCGGCACGATGGCGCCGCCGACCTCGCGGAGCGCCAGTCGTCCGACGGCGTCCACGCGCGAGCGGGGCAGCGGCACGCCCCACGTCGCGCCCTCGGGCAGGCGGTCGGGCGCGACGTCGTCGAGCCAGCGGAGCGGAACGGTCACAGCGGAACCGGTCACAGCGGGTGCACCTCCAGGTTGCGGTAGCAGGCGATGAGCGGCGACATCTGGCGGAAGCCGATGCGGCCTCCGCGCACGCGCGGGCCTGTCGATTCGTCGTCGGTCCATGAGAACAGCGGCAGGTCGTCGATCGAGAAGTCGACGCGTGCGCCGTCCTTCACGACCTCGACGCGGTAGAAGGCCTCGCGCGCGTCGACGACCGGCGGGAGCGGGTCCGCGCCCTGCGCGACCAGATGGAAGCCGGGCGACTTGCGCAGGTTGCAGGTGTGGAAGGCGCGCTCGTCCTCCCACCGCCGGCGGAAGTACGAGACATGCAGCGTGCGCACGTCGCTCGAGTGGTACTGCGGGTACGCACCGTCGCGGTGAGCGACGCCTTCGTCGAAGATGCCTCCGCCGGCGACGGCTTCGGCACCGAAGAAGAGCATCGCGAGGCCGGGCTCGGCACGCGGCGAGAACTCCCACGAGATGCGTACGCGGTCGCCGAACACCTCGGGGCACCACAGGGTCCAGTGATCGTCGAACCCTCCCGCGCTGGAGAGCACGACCCCGCCCTCGCCGTCACGCACGGCCACGGGCCCTTCCGCCACCCAGTCCTGGAGGTCGGATGCCGCGGCCAGCGGGTTGCGATAGGCCGCGCTCATCCCTTGACCGAGCCGATCAGCATTCCCTTGGCGAAGTGCTTCTGCAGGAACGGATAGAACAGCACGATGGGCAGCGTCGCGACGATGATGACCGCGAACTTGATCCCCTGCGCGGGCGGCAGCTGCGTGGGATCCTGCTCGACCACGGAGAGGTCCGTGGCGACGGTCACCTGCCGCAAGAACATCTGCAGCGTCCACATCGAGCTGTCGTTGAGGTAGAGCAACGGCGACATGAAGTCGTTCCAGATGCCCACCGCGTAGAACAGCGCGAAGGTCGCCAGCACCGGCTTAGACAGCGGCAGAACGACACGCCACAGTGTCTGCAGTTCGTTCGCGCCGTCGATCTTGGCCGACTCCTCCAGCTCGGCGGGAAGCTGCTGGAAGAAGTTCTTGATGATGATGAGGCTGAACGGGTTGATGGCCATCGGCAGGATCAGCGCCCAGTAGTTGTTGAGCAGCCCGAGATCCTTCACCACCAGGAACGTCGGGATCATGCCGCCGCCGAACACCATCGTGAAGACGATCAGCGAGAGGATGAGCCGGCCCCCGGGCAGATTCGCCTTGCTGAGCGGGTAGGCCATCGACGCCGTGAGCATGAGCTGCACCAGCGTGCCGACCGCGGTGACGGCGATCGTGGTGATCATCGCCCGCACGAAGGCCGGACTGGTGAAGATCGCCTCGTACGCGTCGAGCGAGAAGGTCTCGGGCCACAGGAAGAACGAGCGGGTGGCCAGTTCCGCCTCGGTGGCGAACGATCCCGCGAGCACGTAGACGAACGGTACGAGGGCGACGATGCCGATCGCGATCATCAGGACCACGTTGAACACGTCGAACACGCGCCCCGCGGGCGTGTTGAAGCGGTACCTCTCGCGAGCCATCAGAAGATCCCCGTCTGGTTGAGGCGCTTGGCGAGCCAGTTGGCGCCGAAGATGAGCACGACACCGACGACCGCCTTGAACAGCCCGACGGCGGTGCTGTAGCTGTAGGACCCCTGCGTGATGCCCATGAAGTACACGTAGGTGTCGAACACGTCCGCGACCGAGCGGTTCAGCGAGTTGGTCATGAGGTAGATCTGCTCGAACCCGGTGTTGAGGATCTGCCCCATCTGCAGCACGAGCATGACGACGATCGTCGGCATGATCGAGGGCAGCGTGATGTGCCACACGCGTTGGAAGCGACCGGCGCCGTCGATGATCGCCGCTTCGTACTGCTCCTGATCGACCGTGGCGAGCGCGGCGAGGAAGATGATGGTGCCCCAGCCGGTGTTCTTCCAGATGTCCTGGAGCACGATGATCGGCCGGAACCACGCCGGATCGGCCAGCATGTTCGCCTCGGTGCCCAGGATGCCGTTGAACAGCTGGTAGAGCGGCCCGATGTCGAGGGCGAACAGCAGGTACGTCAGCGAGGCGACGACCGTCCACGACAGGAAGTGCGGGATGTAGATCAGGGTCTGCACCGTGCGCTTGAGGATCATCAGCCGCATCTCGTTGAGCAGCAGCGCGACGACGATCGTCAGGGGGAAGGCGATCACCAGGCTCAGCAGCGCCAGGATCAGCGTGTTGCCGAGCAGGCGAGGGAAGTCGGGGCTCGAGAAGAAGTCCTCGAAGTGCTGGACGCCCACCCACGGGCTGTCGGCGATGCCGAGGAACGGCACGTAGTCCTTGAACGCGATGATCGCGCCGTACATCGGCCAATAGCGGAACAGCAGGAAGTAGATGATCCCCGGTATCAGCAGCAGGTAGAGCCACTTGAACTGCGTGAAGTGGACGCGTACGCCGCGACGGCGGCGGGTCTGCTTCTCGACGGTGATCGTCTCGGTCGCCGTGACGGCGTTGTCGAGCATTGTCATGGAGGTACCTTCGGCGATGCCGGGGCGGCGGCATGCCGCCGCCCCGGCGGTCGGTCAGGATCCGGCTTCGGCCAGCTCGTTGATCTCGGCGATGATGTCGTCGCCGCCGCTCGAGCGCCAGAGCTCGATCGCGTCCTCCAGCGCCGCGAGGTCGATCTGGCCCGCGATGTACTGGATTCGGGCGTCCGCGACGATCGTGTCCAGCTGCGCGCCCTTGGACACGTACGTCGGCGAGACGTAGGGCGCGGCCGGGTCGAACTGGGCCGACTCGAGGTCGGAGGCCTCGATCTCCTTGCGCTTGTCGTACATCTCCTGCTCGTAGTCCGAGGCCTGCTTGGGAAGGTAGCCCTGGAAGCCAGCGACGTTCGTGCCGAGCTGCGCGAAAGCGCCGACCGTGTCTTTGAGCGCCTGCGGCACGTCGTCCACGGCGACGGCGAGGTCACCGTCGAGCGTGTAGGTCACGCCCTCGATGCCGTTGTTGAGGATCGGGCCCGCTTCGTCGGAGTTGAGGTCGTTCAGCACCTCGAGCACACCGCGAAGCTCCTCCTCGGTGCGCACCTGCGCCTTCGGAATCGCGAGGAACCCGCTGTACCCTGCGGTCGGCAGCGCATAGAGCTCGCCGTCGGGACCCTCGAGGTTGCCCGTGACGTCGACGTAGTTCTCGAAGTTCTCGGGGTCGGACTGCTTGAGCAGGCTGATCAGCTGGCCCACGCGCGAGTGCACGTCGATGATGATGCCGCCCTTGCCGGTGAGGAAGGGCTCGTTCCACTTCGCCGAGTCGAACGTGGCGAAGTCGGGGTTCACGACGCCCTCCTCGACGAGCTGGCGCTCGAACTGCACGGCCTCCAGCCACTCGTCGGTCGTGAAGCCGGGCACGAGCTCGCCGTCGCGCTCGGTCCACCGGGTGCCGGCGCCGTACCAGGTCTCGATGGCGTCCCACGGGCTGTTGGTGCCGATGGTGCCCGGCCATTTCGGGATGATCAGGCCGTACGTGTCGTCGACGCCGTTGCCGTCGGGGTCGTCCTCGGTGAACGCCTTGGCGATCTCGTAGAGGTCTTCGGTCGTCTTCGGAAGCTCCAGGCCGAGGTTGGCCAGCCAGTCCTTGCGCACGATGACCGCCTCGCGCATGACGTCGCGGGCCCGGAAGATCCCGTACACCTTGCCGTTGACGCTCGAGGCCAGCTGAACCTCGGGGAAGGTCGTCGTGAGGTTCTCATAGTCGCCGAGGTAGTCCGTCAGGTCCCAGAACGCGCCGGCCTCGGCGTTGCGGACGAACCCGGGGTCCTTGCCCTGGATCACCATGACCTGCGGCAGATCGTCGCCGGCGAGGGTGATGTTGACCTTGTCGCCGTAGGACGCGTTGGGCACCCAGGTCATCTCGAGGTCCACGCCGATGACCTCCTCGATCGCGGTCTCGATCTCGTTTCCGTCCTCGGGCGCGTTCGTCGAGAGGAACGGCGCCATGATCGACAGGCTCTCAAGCTCAGCCGCTTCGCCGCCGGAGGTGTTCTCACCGCCGCCGGCGGCGCAGCCGGCGAGAGCGAGAGCGGCCACGGCGGCGATGCCGACGCCCGGGAGGGTGGTGCTGCGTTTCATCGGGGAACTCCTTCGTTCTGTGGGGAGGGGAGGGAGGAGGTCTGGGGTGCGAGACGGCGCTCGTTAGCCGCGAAGAAGCCGAGGCACAGGACGGTGGCGAGAGTGGACCACGCTCCGAGCGAGAGGAACGGGATGATCCCGGGCACGACGAGGCTGCACGTCACGACGAGGACGGATGCCGCCACCAGCAGCACCGCGTGTGCGAGGTTTCGCAGCATCCATCGGCTGGCGGTGATGACATACCGGCTGAGGGGGAGGTCGTAGTGCACGTACATCGGCACCGCGATGGCGCTCACCGCGAAGGCGCCCACGAACGCCCCGGCGCTGGCCAGGCCCCAGGCCGTCAGCGGCTGCGCGGCGTTGAAGTGTCCGATCACGCTCGCCGCGAGCAGCGCGGTCACTGCGAAAGCCGGGCCGAGGGCGGCGTTCGAGCGCCAGAACTCCCGGCGCCAGGCGGCAGCGAATGCGCGCAGCGGAGGAAACGACTCGCCTCGCAGGCGCCGTCGGGTCAGCTCGGCGGCGGCGACGGATGCCGGCACGGCACCGAGGACCACCCCGCCGGCGAGGGCGAACAGGTACCACAGCACGTTCACCACGATCAGCCACCACACCCACTCGAAAGCGGCGTGGGCTCGCACTGCCCACCCGGGGGTCGCGGCGTTGGCTGACATGCGGTCTCCAGGGTCGTAGCGGTGCGACTGTGCACCGGAATACGTTTTCCGTCGTTGGACTTCGAGAAAGGTATCCGGCTCGGACGAGCGAGTCAACCCGCGGCGACGCCGTTACTGAATCGTTCTAATCGTTCTCTCACCTCCCCTTGCGAAACGTTTTTCTGTGGAGTACATTTCTGGGCAAGCGCTTTCCTTCCCGACATCGGAAGGCGTCATCCACCGCACCAGAGGACGATGAGCGTCTCGCGGGTTTCGAACGCAGACGTTCCAGAGAGGACAACGATGTTCAGCAGGAAGCGGGTTCTGGGAGTCGCCGCCGTCACGGCCGGCGCAGCCCTTGTTCTGGCCGGCTGCGCCGGCGGAGGGGGCGACGCCCCCGACGGCGAGCCGACGTTCAATCCCGACGACGAGGTCACGCTCGATCTCGCGTTCTGGGGCAACGACGTGCGCGCCGAGCTCTACAACGAGGTCATCGCCGCGTTCAACGAGGAGTACCCGAACATCACGGTGAACACCTCGTTCCTCGCCTTCCCCGAGTTCTGGGAGAAGCGCCAGACCGAGGCTGCCGGCGGCAACCTCCCAGACGTCATGCAGTTCGACTACTCGTACCTGCGCCAGTACGCCCAGAACGAGCTGCTGCTCGACCTCGACCCCTACCTCGGCGGCATCATCGAGACCGATCCGCTGCCCCAGAACATCCTCGAGATCGGAGTGGTGAACGACACCACGTACGGCATCGCCACCTCCACGAACGCATGGGGCATGTTCACGAACCCGGTCCTGCTCGAGCAGGCCGGCGTCGAGGAGTTCGCCGGCGGAGACTGGGACGAGTACGGCGACTGGGTCGCCGAAGTGACCGAGGCCGCTGGCGGAGCCTTCTGGGGCGGAACGGACTACACCGGCCGCATCCAGAACTTCGAGCTGCAGCTGCGCGCCGAGGGCTCGTACCTGTTCAGCGAAGACGGCGAACCCGGCTTCGACGAGGAGCGTCTCACCGAGTACTGGGAGTCCGCCGCGCCGCTGCGTGACAGCGGTGCCTTCATCCCGCAGCAGCGCCTCGAGGAGACGCTGCCGCTCAGCGCCTTCGACACGGCTCAGACGGCGAGCGAGCTGACGTGGGACAACTTCGGCTCGGGCTACCTGGGCAACCTCGGCGAGGGGTACACCGAACTCGGACTCATCGCTCCCCCGGTCACGGAGGAAGGGGCCAAGGACCTGTACCTCAAGCCCTCGATGCTCCACACGATCTCTGCCAACACCGACCACCCGGAGGCTGCGGCGACGCTGGTGAACTTCCTCGTGAACTCGCCGCAGTCCGGTGAGATCTTCGGCACCAACCGCGGTCTGCCGGCGTCCGAGACCGCGCTCGAGGCTGCGGAGCTCGATCCGATGAGCCAGCAGGTCGCCGACTACGAGGCGTCGATCGCCGACCGGCTCGGCGACGCGCCGCCGGTGCCGATCGTCGGCTACGGCACGCTGGAGGAGAAGTTCCGTCAGCTCGGCACCGAGCTGGGCTTCGGCACCATCACCGTCGAGGACGCGGTCTCGCAGTTCTTCGCCGAAATGGACGTCGTGCTGAACTAGTGAGTCGGCCCGGGTCCGGGCACTCGCGCCCGGACCCGGGCATCCACCCGAACCATCGCATCGGAGAAACTTCACGTGAGCACCACAGCGACCAGAGTCATCGTGACGGGCGACAAGCCCTCGCGACGACCCCTGTCACGAAAGCGCCGCCCGGAGCACCTCGACCGGCCAGGCCAGCGGTCGCGGCAGCGCCGCGAGACGCTGTCAGGGTTCGGCTTCCTGATCCCGTGGCTGGTCGGCTTCTTCGGGCTCACGCTGATCCCGATGGTGTACTCGCTGTACCTGTCATTCACCAGCTACAACATCTTCTCGCCGCCCGAGTGGGTCGGCCTGGAGAACTACGTCCGCATGTTCACGACCGATCCGTCGTTCATGCAGTCCGCGCAGATCACCCTCATCTACGTGCTGGTCGGCACCCCGATCACCCTCGCCGCGGCGCTCGGGGTCGCGATGCTCCTGAACTTCCGTGACCGCGGCGCCGGATTCTTCCGGTCGGCGTTCTACGCCCCGTCGCTGATCGGCGGCTCGGTCAGCGTCGCCATCGTGTGGCGGGCGATGTTCTCCGGCGACGGCCCCGTCGACAGCACCCTCAGCTTCTTCGGCATCGACCTCGGCGGTTGGATCGGCAACCCGGCACTCGTGCTGCCGATGATGATCCTGTTGGCGGTCTGGCAGTTCGGCGCCACCATGGTCATCTTCCTCGCCGGCCTCAAGCAGATCCCCAAAGAGCTCTACGAAGCGGCCGAGATGGACGGCGCCGGACCCTGGCACCGGTTCCGCGCCGTCACCCTCCCGATGCTGAGCCCGGTGATCTTCTTCAACCTGCTGCTGGGCCTGATCGGCGCGTTCCAGGTGTTCGCCTCGGCGTACATCATCTCCAACGGCACCGGCGGTCCCGCCGGCATGACGAACTTCATCACCCTGTACCTCTACAAGCGCGGCTTCTCGGACGGCCAGATGGGCTACGCCGCCGCGATCGCGTGGGTGCTGCTCATCGCCGTGGCGATCATCGCCGTGATCCTGTTCCGCACCCAGCGCAGCTGGGTCCACTACGCGGGAGACAACCGATGACCGTTCCCGACTTCTCCTCCACGAACCTCGTCGAGCTGGTCAACCAGGTCGACCCCGACCCGAAGACTTCGCCCAAGGGCCGCCGCCGGGTGAAGCGCAAGACGTGGCAGACCGTGATCTGGATGATCGTGCTGCTCACCCTCGCCGCCGTCGTGCTCTACCCGCTGGTGTGGCTTCTCCTGTCGACCTTCAAGCCGAACGCCGAGTTCGGCCAGAACCAGGGACTGATCCCCCAGAACCCGACGCTCGACAACTACGTCAAGGTGATGGACGGCATCGCCGGCACCCCGATGTGGAAGTTCTTCCTGAACTCCCTCATCATCGCCGTCGGCTCCGTGATCGGCACCGTGGTCTCATCGGCCCTCGCCGCCTACGCGTTCGCCCGCATCCAGTTCAAGGGCCTCGGCATCTTCTTCGCCGCGATGATCGGCACGCTGCTGCTGCCGTTCCACGTCGTGATCATCCCGCAGTACATCATCTTCAACAACCTCGACATGATCGACACGTTCTGGCCGCTGCTGCTGCCGAAGTTCCTCGCCACCGAGGCGTTCTTCGTCTTCCTGCTGGTCCAGTTCATCCGGCAGATGCCGCGCGACATGGACGAGGCAGCCCGCATCGACGGCGCCGGCCACCTCCGCATCTTCTGGTCGATCATCCTGCCGCTCATCAAGCCCGCCCTGATCACCTGCTCGATCTTCGCGTTCATCTGGGCATGGAACGACTTCCTCGGGCCGCTGCTCTACCTCACCAGCCCCGAGAACTACCCCCTCCCCATCGCCCTCCGTCTCTACAACGACGCCTCTTCGGGCGGTGCCGACTACGGCGCCACCGTCACCGCCTCGTTCATCGCCCTCGTGCCGGTGCTGCTGTTCTTCCTGGTCTTCCAGCGCTTCCTCGTCGATGGCGTCGCGACCCAGGGATTGAAGGGCTGACGGATGCCGCAGACCATGGACCGCCGGCAGCTGCGAGCCGCGCGCCACGCCGACGCCTCGGGCAGCGGACCCACGCTCGACGAGCGCGAGCCGTCCCGGTTCCCCGGCGCGAAGGGCGCGTTCGCGCTGTTCGGTGAAGTGCTGCTCACCGGCCTGCTCATCACGGCCGCGGGCCTCGCCGTCATCACGCTGCCCGCGGCGCTGGCCGCCGGCATCCGTCATCTGCGCCGTTACGTGAATGCCGAGCAGTCGCACGCGAGGACGTTCTGGCAGGACTACCGCCGCGCGCTGCCGGGTGGGCTCGTGGTCGGGGTCGTGGCGGTGGTCGTCGCGCTCGTTCTGATGCTCGACATCGATCTCGCCGGCTCGGGCTTGCTTCCCGGCGGTCCTGTCATCGCCGTCGTGGGCTGGGCTGGCCTTGCGGCCGGCGCAGTCGCCCTGCTCACGGCCGCGGGCGCGTGGACGCCCGAGGGCGGCTGGCGCACCGCGCTCCGCAGCATCCCTCAGGCGATCGCCGCAGACCCGATCGGTGCGGTGTACCTCGCAGCGGCCGCCGTGCTCGCAGGCGTCGTCACCTGGATGCTGGTTCCCCTGATCATCGCCGGGCTCGGCTGCGCCGCCTTCGCGGTCGTCGCGGTCCCGGCGCGCCGCGGCCGGCGCTGATACGGCCCCCTCGATCACCCCAGAACAGGAGCTGCTCGACGTGCTCTACGGCGCCGACTACAACCCCGACCAGTGGCCGGAAGACGTGTGGGACGATGACGTCCGCCTCATGCAGGAGGCCGGCGTCAACATTGTCAGTCTCGGCATCTTCGCGTGGTCTCGCATCCAGCCCGCCGAAGACGTGTGGGACTTCGGCTGGCTCGACACGGTGATCGGCAAGCTGCACGCCGGAGGCATCCGCGTGAATCTCGCGACGGCGACCGCCTCACCGCCGCCGTGGGTGAGCGCACGTTACCCCGAGACCCTTCCCGCCGACGAGACCGGGGCGTCCTACTGGCCGGGCAGCCGGCAGCACTTCGCCCCCTCTTCTCCGACGTACCGGCGGCTGGCGGGAGAGCTCGTGCGCCGCCTCGCCGACCGCTACGTCCACCACCCCGCAGTGGTCATGTGGCATGTGGGCAACGAGTACGGCTGCCACCTGTGGATGGACTTCTCCGATTCCGCCCGCGACGCGTACCGCGCATGGCTGGCGAACCGCTACGCCACCATCGAATCCCTGAACGAGGCGTGGGGCACGAACTTCTGGTCGCAGCGGTACGGGTCGTTCGACGAGGTCTTCCCGCCGCGTCTCGCGCCCTACAGCCACAACCCGTCGTCGATGCTCGACTTCCGCCGGTTCACCTCCGACATGCTGCTGGAGTGCTATCTCGCCGAGCGCGAGATCCTCCTCGCCGCGGGCGCGACGCAGCCCATCACCACCAACTTCATGGGTCCCTTCAAACCCGCGGACTACCGGCGGTGGGCGCCGCACATGGATGTCATCGCCGATGACTGCTATCCCGATCCGGCCAATCCGCACCGCGTGAGGGACGCTGCGTTCCAGCGGGACCTGGTGCGATCGCTCAAGCCCGGCGTGCCGTGGCTGCTGTGGGAGCAGGCGACGGATGCCGTCAACTGGCGTCCCGCGAACGCCGGAAAGCGTCCGGGTGCGCTCATGGCCGAGACCGCGCAGTCCATCGCGCGCGGCGCCGACGGCATCATGTTCTTCCAATGGCGGCAGTCGCGGGCCGGCAGCGAGAAGTTCCACTCCGCGATGCTGCCTCACGCGGGCACGAGGACGCACACGTGGGATGCCGTGACCGAACTGGGTGCTCGCCTCGCGGCTCTTCCCGCGTTGCCGCCACCGGGACGCGACGCGCGCGTGGCCCTCGTCTTCGACTGGGAGAACTGGTGGGCCGTCGAGGAGCGCGACCACCCGACCGAGATCGACTACCTCGCGCTCATGCTGGACTGGTACGGCGCCTTCCACGAGCGCAACATCCAGGTGGACATGGTCGCGCCGGAGGATGTCGACAACGACTACGCCCTCGTCGTGGCACCGCTGCTGTACCTGCTGCGCGACGAGGGCGCCGCCTCGCTCGCCCGGTTCGTCGAGGCGGGCGGCACCCTGCTCGCCGGCCCGTTCAGCGACGTCGTCGACGCACACGATCAGTTCCGCTCCGGCGGCTTCCTCACACAGCTCGGCCCTCTGCTCGGCGTCCGTTTCGAGGACTTCGGCGCCCTGGCCGGAGCCTCGGGGGGCGGCATGGGCGTGGGCGCCCAGACATCGAGCTCCGCGAGCACCACGGCATCGGTCGACTTCTCGCTGGATGGAGCCGCGCATGCCGGCCGTCTCGTGGCCGAGAGCGTGCATGCGGTGGATGCCGAGGTCGTGGCGCGCTTCACGTCGGGTCACGCCGCCGGCTCGCCCGCCCTCACCCGGCGGCGCCATGGCGCCGGAGAAGCCTGGTACGTGGCGACCCAGCCGCTCGGTGACGGTCTGAATGCCGTGGTCGGGGCTGTGGTGGCGGCATCGGGCGTCCGTCCCGTCGTGGCGGAACTGCCGACCGGTGTCGAGGCGGCGCGCCGCGGCGACCTGGTCACCCTGATCAATCACGGCGACCAGGACGCCCTGATCACGATGGCGGGGACGGATGCCGAGACCGGCGCCCCCCTCGGCCGCCGGATCCTCGGCCCCCAGCAGGTCGCGTTCGTGCTCTCCCCCGTCGTGCTCGACACCGACACCTCACCCGACGACCAGCGCGCGCTGGCCCCGGCATCCTCCCTTTGAACCCCACCCCCTCACCAGGAGACACAGATGAATCGCACCCGTTTGCTCGCCCCGGCCGCGGCCCTTGCCGCGACTGCACTCGTCCTCGCCGGCTGCGCCGGCGGCTCGGAACAGCCCGCCGCCTACGACCCCGACGAAGAGGTCACCCTCGACTTCGCGTTCTGGGGCAACGATGACCGTGCCACCCGCTACAACGACTTGATCGCTGCTTTCAATGAGGAGTACCCGAACATCACGGTCAACCCCTCGTTCACCGACTTCCCGAGCTTCTGGGAGAAGCGGCAGACCGAGGCGGCCGGTGGCGGGCTGCCCGACGTCTTCCAGTTCTCCGACAGCTACCTGCGTCAGTACGGCGAGTCGGGGAACCTCCTCGACCTCGCCGAGGTCGAGGAGTACATCGACTTCACGACGTTCGACGAGTCGCTTCTCGGCACTGGAGCGCTCGAGGGCACGCAGTACTCGCTGCCGACCGGCTACAGCCTGTGGGCGAACTTCGTCAACGACGACCTGCTCGCACAGGCAGGGATCGAGGCACCCGAGGGCGGCACGTCGTTCGAGGAGTTCGACGAGTGGATGGCCGAGGTCACCCAGGCGACCGGCGGCGCTGTGTACGGCGGAACCGACTACACCCAGCGCATCCAGACATTCGAGCTGCAGCTGCGCGCCGAGGGCGGCAACCTGTACACCGACGAGGGTGAGCTCGGCTTCACCGAGGACCAGCTGCGGGAGTACTGGGAGTCGGGTGCCGAGATCCGCGATGGCGTCACGGTGCCGCAGCAACGGCTGGAGGAACTCTCTCCCCTCTCGGGCTTCGACTCAGCCGTGACGGCGAGCGAAATGAGCTGGAGCAACTTCCTCGGCGGATATCTCGCCAACTCGGGCGCCTCGTCGATCTCGATCATCGCGCCGCCGCTCGCCGAGGAGGGCGCGAAGGACCTCTACCGCCAGGCGGGCCTGCAGATGGCGATCGCCGAGAACACCGAGCACCCCGAGGCCGCGGCGATCTTCCTCGACTTCGTGGTGAACAGCCCCGAGGCCGGTGAGATCTTCGGCACGACCCTCGGCTTCCCCGCTTCATCGTCCAAGCTCGAGGGCACCACGCTCGAGGGCGTCGACAAGCAGGTGGCCGACTACATCGAGTCTGCCGCCGACCGCATCGGCGACGCGCCGCCCATTCCGGTGATCGGCTACGGCTCGCTCGAGCAGGCGTTCTGGGACCTCGGCAAGTCGATCGGTCTCGGCGCGATCTCGGTGGACGACGCCGTGACGCAGTTCTTCAGCGAGGCCGACGTCGTCCTCGGCTGAGTTTCTCCCTCGATACGTGGACGGATGCCGCGGCGATCTCCCGCCGCGGCATCCGTCCGTGTCAGCCGAGTTCGTCAAGACCGTCCGCGGCGAACCCTCGATCAGCCCCACCTTCGAGGACGGCCGTGCCGCGCTCGTCCTCGCCGATGCCGCGCAGCGCTCCGCCGTCGAGCGCGCGTCCGTCGACGTCGACCTCGGCTGAGACCGTGCGGCGCAGCCCACGGCGCACCGCACGGCGCGCAGGCGACCCCGCCCGATCAGTCCACGGCGCGCAGTCGCAGGTGGACGGTGCCCGGCGAGCGCCCGGTGATGTAAGCGCGAGGGCCCGGCAGCGCGTCGGTGCCACCGACGTAGTCGTAGTCCTCGCCTGGTGAGTACCGGGGCCGACCGCCGACGCCCGCGCCCGGTCCGAACTCCATCGCGGCATTCCCGACGCGGTAGCGGCCCCATCCCTCGCTCAGCACGAACGCCTCGTCGCCGACCGGCTCGAGTCCTTCGAAGGAGCCGCCCTCACGGAATGCCAGCTCGAGCGCCCACCCCGACGAAGGTCCCTCGGTGGCGATCACCAGCTCGGCGCCGTCGTCGGTCGGCCGCACGTCGATCCGGGTACGCAGCGACACGATGTCGGCGGGGCGCCGATCGAACGCCATCGCGGCGGCGAATCGTCCTTCGTCCACCAGCTCGTACCGGCCGTCAGCTCGGCGCAGCTCTGCCGGCAGCGGCTGGTAGTACGCCGGCGTGAGCTCTTCGCGCAGCACGAGACCGTCAGCGGTATGCTCCATCGCGTCGGCGCGGAAGGGCCCGAGCCCGAAGAACTCGCGCGAAAGCCGAAGCCCCTCGAGCACAACCGGACCGGCGGTCATCCGCAAGAACGTCGGGTTGTTGGCAAGGCCCGACCGCACGCGCCGGAACGCGCGGTAGTCCGACCCGCCGTAAACGACCAGCGTGCGCCGCGGGGTGCGGTCGATCACCAGACCACTCTCGCCCCACGTCGAGCGGGCCGGCACGGGCGGAGGCTCTTCAGCCGGCAGCGGCGCGGAGAGCACCGGGTGCAGGAGCAGCTCTGCCAGGGCGGTCTGCGGTTCGGCAATCCCTTCGGCGAGCGCGCGTCGCGCGGCCCAGGCGAAGTCGCCGCGCCCGCGCTCGATCGCGAGCCGACGGAAGTGCAGGGCGTACGGCGCAAGCGGAAAGCGGGTGGTCTGCTGATCCTGTCGCCGGGAATGCACCGTCTCGACGGATCCGTCGGTGTGCATGAGCCCCAGCGTCGCCGTGAGGTTGAGCTCGACGACGTCGAGCAGCTCCGGCCGCTGCAGAGCATCCGCAATCACCAGCAGCGACGGGTTCGATACGTGAGCCGCGTAATTGGCGCTGCGCTCGGAGTACAGACCGTCGCCGTCGATGTCGACGCCCTCCGCCAGCCACTGCTCGATCCGGGCGCGGAGGCTCTCGTCGGGCCGCACGCGATGCAGGCGGGTCAGCGCCGCCGCCAACTCCCAGCGGTGGTTGGGCGTGTGCACGCCACCGGCGAGCATCGCCGGTGTGGCGCGGTCGGCGATCGAGCGCAGCAGCGCGTCGAGCCGTGAGAGGTCGGAGCGTGCGTCGGAACGGGCGATCAGCTCCAGCACGTCCCCGAGGTCGTTGATCGTGAAGCCGGAATCCGGCGGCGACTCGACGTTGTCGCCGCCGAGGAACAGGCCCGTCCGGCTCTGCATAGCCTCGAGCGCCGCGGCGTACTCCTGCGCGGCATCCGTCAGCCGGCGGTCCCCCGCACGGCGCGAGTTCGGCGCGAGGTACGCGACCACGAGCAGCTTCGCGCGACGCATCGACTCGCGATGCGGCCCGAGGGGCGCATCGCCGAGAGACGCCGGAGAGTCGCCCGCGAGCAGCTGGTCCACGGCGGCATCGGCGGCGGCGGTGACCGCATCCACGAAAGCGGCGTCCACGACGTCCGTGTCGAGCGTGCTCATGCCCGACTCTCCCCCGCGCTCGCCGGCGTCACCCGCAGGGTCAGCACCTGGAATGCGCTCAGCTCCACGGCCGCGTCGCGGCCCTCGACGCAGATGTCGGATGCCGCGGCATCCGGCGTCTCAACCAGGTCGCATACCCGCACCCCGGTGACGTCGACGCCGAGGCGCAGGCGGGCCCGGGATCGGGCACCGCGCTGCTCGAACACGCGCACGATGAGGTCTCCGCTCCGATCGGCAGCGAGCTTCGCGGCGGACAGCACCACGCCGCCATCGCCCTGAACCTGCACCAGGGGCTCCGGTGCGTGGGCTCCGCGAACGGCACGCACCGGCGACCCGACGAGCGCACCCCAGCGAGCGGCGTCCTCGGGCCGGGCCGCGGGCGCGAGCACGGTCACGAACTCATGCTCGCCTCGATCGGCATCCGGGTCGGGAAAGGTGGGTGCGCGCAGCAGCGATTGACGAACGACCGTCGAGACACGGCCCTGCACGATCTGCCTCGTGACGTCATGGCCGTAGAGTCCGTCGTTGACCACCGCCACGCCGAACCCGGGTTCCCCGACGTGGACCCAGCGGTGCGCGCAGACCTCGTACCGCGCGGCATCCCACGACGTGTTGGTGTGGACGGCGCGGCGCACGTGGCCGAACTGCGTCTCGTACGCGGCATCCATCGCGTGCACGTCCAGCGGGAAGGCGAGCTTGAGCAGCCGGTGGCGCTCGTGCCACTCGACCCGGGTGCGGATGCGCAAGGCCTCACCGGAGTCATCGAGCCCGATCCACTGCTCGACGCGACTCGTCCCGAAACGGCGCACGACGTGCACGTCACCGCTTTCGGCCAGAGTCGCCGAGCCGTCCACGAGGTCGGTGACCGAGAGCCGGTACGAGCGGTCGAGCTCCCACGCGTCCCATTTGGCGGGCGCGTCCACGTGCAGCTGCAGCAGATTGCCACGGCCGCCGGGGGCCAGCAGCTCACGCCCGGTCGGCACATCCACCACGCTCGCGAGCGTGCCGTCGGCCGCCACCTCGACCGTGAGCGCGGCCGACTGCAGACGGAAGCCACCGTCAGGTGCAGCGGATGCGCGCGGAGCGGACGACGGATGCCCCGCCGCGGCGCCCCACGCCGGCACGCCGCCCGCCGGCACCGGGGCGGGGTTCAGCAACAGCGGCTCGTCACCGCGGTCCGCGAGCGCGGCCACCGCACCCTCGATCAGGCCCTCCAGCCGCGCGGTGACGCGGGCATGCGACCGCTCGGCCTCGCGGTGCACCCAGGCGATCGCGCTGCCGGGCAGGATGTCGTGGAACTGCAGCAGCAGCACCTCGCGCCACAGCTCGTCCAGCTGCTCGTAGGGATAATCGAAGGGCGTGCGCAGCGCCGCCGCGGCGCACCACAGCTCGGCCTCGACGAGCAGCCACTCGTTGCGCCGGTTGCCCCGCTTGGTGCGCGACTGCGACGTGTAGATGCCTCGGTGGAATTCGAGATACATCTCGCCCGACCAGATCGGGGCGTCGGCGTACTCCTCCTCGGCCTCGAGGAAGAATTCGCGCGGACCGCCGAACCGCAGTCGCGGCGAGCCCTCGAGGTCGGACTGCGCTCGCCCGTCGGCCATCATCTCGCGCGTCGGTCCGCCACCGCCGTCGCCGTACCCGAACGGCATCAGCGACGACGAGGCGTGCGCGTGGTCCGAGAAGTTGCGGACGCTGCGAGCAAGCTCCGTGGGCCGCATGTCGCCGCTGTAGGTGTTGTTCGGCGGGAAGTGGGTGAAGATCCGCGTGCCATCCAGGCCCTCCCACCGGAAGGTGTGGTGGGGCATGGTGTTGACGTCGTTCCAGCACATCTTCTGCGTGAAGAACCAGCGCAGGCCCGCACTGCGCAGCAGCTGCGGGAGGGATGCCGGAAACCCGAACGAGTCCGGAAGCCACCCGACGTCCGACCTGGCACCGAACTCGTCCTCGAAGAACCGCGTGCCGTACAGCAGCTGCCGGGCGAGGGATTCGCCGGAGGGCATGTTGACGTCGGATTCCACCCACATGTTGCCGACGGGCAGGAACCGGCCCTCGGCGACGCGACGTCTCACGCGCTCGTAGAGCTCGGGGTCGTTCTGCTTCACCCACGCGAAATGCTGCGCCGACGAGCTCACGAACGTCAGATCGGCGTCGCGGTCCATCAGCTCAAGCACGTTGGCGAACGTCCGCGCCACCTTGCGGACCGTCTCGCGGGCCGGCCACAGCCACGCGGAGTCGATGTGCGCGTGGCCCGTGGCGACGATCCGGTGCGCGGAGGGAGCTGCCGGCGAAGCGAGGAGGGGACGAAGGATGCCGCGAGCGGCCTCGACGCCGTTCGAAGGCTCGTCGGGGTTGATGGCGTAGAGCGCGCGCTCCACGCCGTCGAGGATCCGGGCACGGCGCGGGTCGGAGTCGGTCAGCTCGCGTGCCAGCCCGCACAGGATCGCCACCTCGCGCCGCAACTCCTCCACACCGGTGTCGACGAGTCGCACCTCGCAGCGCCCCAGGCGGTACAAGGGCTCCTCGCCGGCCGTCGCGGCGTCCCCCGCGGAGGTGGGACGAAACGCCGTGACGCTCTTGAAGTCGTCCCCGCCCGACAGGTCGGGGTTCGAGGCGGCCTCCACGTAGTAGCGGAAGGTGGAGCCGGGCCCCGCCTCGAGCGGCACATGGTGGTTGCGGGGCTCCAGGCCCTTCACGGCCCGTCCGTCGGGCGTGCGAACCAGACCCTCGCACTGGAATCCCGGCTTGGCCTGACTGAAACCCAGATCGAGCGAGAGCTCGATGCGGCCGGCGCGGTCGCCCCACGCGGTGGGAATCTCACCGTCGACGAGAAACCACGTCGTGCCCCACGCGCGGCCCCAGGGCTCACCGGCATCCACCGTCGCGAACGCCGATTCGTCGGGCAACGTGGCGAACGGCACCGGTTCGCCCGGAAGCCCGGCCTCACCGGGCACGACCCACCCACGGACACCGAGGCGCCGCCGATCCGCCACGACCGCCTTGGCCAGGTAGTCGTGGACGAACCGGTCGGCGCGCTCCAGGATGAGTCGGTCGGCTTCGGGCATCAGTCCTTCAGGCCCGCGTTGATGTTCGACGAGGTGATGTAGCGCTGGAACACGAGGTAGAGCACGACCAGCGGGATGATCGACAGCACGGAGGCTGCCAGCAGGATCGTCCACTGGATGTTCTCGGCGCCGACGAGCGCGCGCAGGGCGATCTGCAGCGTGAACTTGTCGGGGTCGCCCAGGATGATCAACGGGAAGATGTAGTCGTTCCAGCGCCACTGGAACGACACGATCCCCAGCGTCAGCGCGATGGGCTTGGCCAGCGGCAGCATGATGCGGAAGAAGATACCGTACTCGCTCGCCCCGTCGATCCGCGCCGCCTGCAGCAGCTCGTCGGGGATCGACAGGAAGAACTGCCGGAACATGAACACGCCGGTCGGCGTCACGATCGACGGGATGATGACGCCCGCGAGCGTGTTGTAGAGCCCCAGGTCGCGCACCACGATGAACATCGGGTTCAGGATGACCTCGCCCGGCAGCATCGTCATCGAGAGGATGCACAGGCCCAGCACGCTCAGCCACGGGTTCTTGTACTTCGCGAGCGCGTAGCCGGTCGTGGCGCAGAGGAACACCGTCAGCACGGTCGTCACCGTCGCCACGATGGCGGTGTTGGTGAAGTACTGGACGAAGTCGATCCGCTCCAGCGCGTCCGCGTAGCCCTGCACCGTCCATTCCTTCGGGAAGAACGACAGCGGATACGTGAAGAGCTCGCCGCCCGGCTTGAACGACGACAGCAGGAACCACAGCAGCGGGAAGAGCATCAGGAGGGCGAGCACCCACAGCAGCGCCGTGGGCAGGAGGGCGCGCCGGAAGCGGGTGCGCAGGGTGCGCCGTGGCCGGGTGGGTTTGGCGTCCGGGGGGACGGTGACGGCGTACGTGTTCACCATGCGCTGCCGCTCCTTCTGCTGACGGCCAGCTGGATGATCGCGATCGCCATGAGGATGACGAGGAGCACCATCGAGGCCGCGGTGGCGTACCCGATCTCGGACTGCTTGAAGCCGGTCTCGTAGATGTACTGCACGATCAGCCGGTTCTGCGTTCCCGGACCGCCCTCGTTGAGGGCCTGGATCATGGCGAACTCCTTCATGTGTCCCAGCGTCGACAACAGGATCACCAGGACGGAGGTCGGCGCGATGGAGGGCAGCGTGATGTTCCAGAACCGCTGCCATCCGTTCGCACCGTCGAGCTCGGCGGCCTCGTAGTACGACTGCGGCACGTTGTTCAGCGCCGCCACGAAGAGCAGCATGTTGAACGCTGCGCCGCCCCACGATGAGGCGAGGATCACCACCAGCAGCGACAGGTTGGCGTTGGACGACCACGGGAGCCCGTCGCCGCCCAGCGACTCGATGACGAAGTTGACGAACCCGAAGCTCTCGCCGAACATCCAGCGCCAGATGACGCCGGTGACGATCGGTGAGATCAGCCAGGGGAGGAAGAAGATGATGCGGGCCGCGACCTTGCCGCGCGACCACAGGGCGTTGATGGCGACCGCCATCGCGAGCGAGAGCGCGTAGCCGATCGGGACCGAGAAGATCGTGTAGACCAGCGTGCGGCCCAGAGCCGAGTAGAAGCCCGGGTCCTGCATGAGCGCGACGTAGTTGTCGAACCCGACGAACTCTGCGTCGCCCCACCCGCGATAGTCCGTGAATGAGTACGAGAGTCCGAGAACGCCGGGCCACAGGAAGAACAGCGCGAACAGCGCCGCTGCCGCCACCGTGAAGAGGAATGGGGCCAGGCGGTAGCGGCCGAACGGGCGGCGACGGCGCTTCGGGAGCGGGGCGACCGCCCCCGCCTGCGTGGCGGGGGCGGTCGGTTTGGCAGCGAGAGTCATGCCGATTCCCGTCTGATCTCTCAGTCCGCCAGCTGCTCGGTCGAGGTGGTGTTGATGTTCTCGACGGTCTGCTCAAGCGTCTGCTCGCCGTTGAGGTACTTCACCGTCTCGTCCTTCAGCGGCTCGGAGTCGATGACCTTGCCCTCGTAACCGAAGAGCACGCCATTGGTCGTCTGCACGCCCGAGATGGCGGGCGACGCCGCGATCTCGGCGTTGTACAGGTCGAACGCGTACGCGTCGTCGCCGTAAGTGACCTCGAGGCCCTCGAGGACGGGCAGGCAGCCCGAGATCTCGCAGTACTCGCGGTAGTTCTCCTCGCTGTACAGCCACTCGATGAACGCGAGCGTCTCCTCCTCGACGCCGGTGCCGTCGAACGCGACGATCCACGAAGCCGCGCCGTAGTTGGTCGCGGTGACCGGCTGGGCGGGAAGCGGCACCGACACCCACTCGAAGTCGGTGATGTTGGCCTGGAAGTCGGCGATCTGCCAGACGCCCGACATGTATGCCGCGACGCGGCCGCTCTTGAAGGTCGCGCTCGGGTCGTCACCGGCGCCCCACACGGATGCCGGCATGAAGCCGGAGTCGTGCATGCCCTTGAAGTACTCCAGCGCCTCGGCACCCTCTTCGTCCAGCGCCCACGTGCCGTCTTCCTGCTCGGTGACTCCCTCGCTGCCGAACTCGAACAGCAGGGCCCGGAGCCGGTGCGCGGAGCTGTCCATCACGGCGCCGTATTCGGCATCCGTCGCGTTGACGACCTGGGTCGACTTGTCGACGAACTCGTCCCACGTCCACGCGTCGTCGATCGACGTCGGGTACGTGACGCCGGCCTGGTCCCACAGCGACTTGTTCAGGAACATGCCGACGGAGGTCAGGGTGGTGGGCAGTGCCTTGACCGTGTCGTCGGAAGGATCCATCACGCTCAGCGTGTCGATGATGCCGACCTCGTCGAAGATGTCGGTGAGGTCGAGCAGGCGCTCGGTCCAGGCCGGGTCCACCGAGGGGGCCGCTGCCAGGGCGGGCAGGTCGTTGGCCTGCGAGGCCGTGCGCAGTCGCGTCATGAGGTCTGCGTTGGGCACCTCGACGACTTCGACGCGGACGCCCGTCTCGTCGAAGTACTTCTCAGCGAGCTGGGCGTAGCCGTTGCCCTGGTTGACGTCGCCTGACTGGACGAGCTCGAGGACGACCTCTCCCTCCGACCCGGTTCCGCTGCCGCCGCCGGAGCAGCCGGCGAGCGCGAGGGCTCCGATGGCGGCGCCGGCGAGGGCGACGGCGCGAATGGTGCGGGAACTCTTCATTGGTTTCTCCTTCGTCGCGCTCGGCTTCGAACGCTGTCTCCTGGTGCCGGGGGTTGCTGGTACGGGATCGCATATGTCGGCATGTCATGACATTCTGTGAATACAAGGTAGCCCCGTCGGTTCCGCCTAGCAAGCGCTTACCCGTGATTGGCCCGGTTTCGACTCGCTGCCGGCCTGCGGCGTCGTAAGAATCGGACACGAAAGGATCGCGTGGACATCACCACCACCCGCCCCGGCACCGGGACTCTCACGCCTCGCGCGCGCCTGAGGACCGACGCCCCGCAGCAGTCCTTGAACGGCCGGTGGCGCTTTCGCCTCTCGCCGTCACTGCGCTCGGCGCCCAGGGATGACTGGCGCGTGGCCCCCGTCGACGAGTGGGGAACGATCGAGGTTCCGGGGCAATGGAATCTGCAGGGGTACGGCTCACCGGCGTATTCGAACGTGCAGATGCCCTTTCCGGTCGATCCGCCGTATCCGCCCGACGCCAACCAGATCGGCGACCACCGCCTGGACTTCGTCGCCGACGACCGGATCCTCGACCACGACGCGCAATGGCTGCGGTTCGACGGCATCGAGTCTGCCGCCGAGATCTGGCTCAACGGCACGGCACTGGGCACCACCCGCGGGAGCCGGCTGACCCACGAGTTCGACGTCAGCGGCATCCTGACGCGCGGGCTCAACCGGCTGGCGGTGCGCGTCGCGCAGTTCAGCGACGCGACGTACCTCGAGAACCAGGACATGTGGTGGCTGCCCGGCATCTTCCGCGACGTCACGCTCCTCGCCCGGCCGCACGGGGGCATCCGCGATGTCTTCGTGCGCGCCGACTTCGATGCGACGACGCGCACCGGCACGGTGCATCTGGAGGTCGATGCCGGCGCGCCGTGGCGTCTCGAGATCCCCGAGCTGGGCATCGACGCCGCTTCGGGCATCGTGCTGGTCGGCGCCGTCGAGCCATGGACCGCGGAGCACCCGCGCCTGTACGACGGCAGGATCGTCACGGATGCCGAGACCGTCAGCCTGCGCGTGGGCTTCCGCCGCGTCGAGGTGCGCGACGCGCAGCTGCTGGTCAACGGGGCACCGATCATGCTGCGCGGGGTCAACCGGCACGAGCATCGGCCGCGACACGGCCGCGTCTTCGATGCCGCCCTCGCACGAGACGAGCTGCTGCTCATGAAGCGGCACCACATCAACGCGGTGCGGACGTCGCACTATCCTCCCCACCCCGACGCGCTCGACCTCTTCGACGAGCTGGGCTTCTGGGTGATCGACGAGTGCGACCTCGAGACGCACGGCTTCGAACACGTCGACTGGCGACGCAACCCGAGCGCCGATCCGGCCTGGCGGGATGCCTTCCTCGACCGGATCCAGCGCACGGTTCATCGAGACAAGAATCATGCGAGCGTGATCATGTGGTCGCTCGGCAACGAGTCCCACTGCGGTGCGAACCTCGAGGCGATGGCGCGTTGGGCGAAGTCGACCGATCCGAGCCGGCTGATCCACTACGAGGGAGACCGCGAGAGCCGGTACGTCGACGTGTACTCGCGCATGTACGCCTCACATGAGGAGGTGCGCGAGATCGGCGAAGAGACCTGCCGCGCCGCACCGCCGGATGCGACTCCCACCGAGCTGCACCGCCTGACCCTGCCCTTCCTCCAGTGCGAGTTCGCCCACGCCATGGGCACCGGCCCCGGCGGCATGCAGGAGTACTGGGATCTCTTCGAGACCTACCCCAGGATCGCCGGCGGGTTCGTGTGGGAGTGGGTCGAGCACGGCCTCGCGGTGGACGGCCCCGACGGCGGCACGCGGATGCTCTACGGCGGCGACTTCGGCGAGGCGGTGCACGACGGCAACTTCGTGATCGACGGGCTGGTGGACGCCGAGCGCAACCCTCGACCCGGACTGCTGCACTATGCCGCCGTCATCGCGCCCGTCACGATCGACGTCGCCGCGGACCGCCGCACCGCACGCATCGCGAACCGCTACGACTTCCTCGACCTCGACCACGTCTCCCTGCGCTGGTCGCGGGTCGTCGACGGCGACCTCATCGCCGCGGGCACCCTCGACATCCCGCAGTGCGCTCCGCGGACGGCGGTCGTCGTCGCTCTGCCGGAGGAGTGTCGCACGGATGCCGCATCCCGGGTCGCCGACGTCGTCGCACTGGAAGCACGCACGACAGCCCCTTCGGTCTGGGCCGACGCAGGGCACGAGCTCGGCAGCGGGCAGCACGTCACCGAACTCGCGCCCGTGTCTCCGGCCGTGGCGACGACCGAGGTGACAGATGACCGGGCCGGCGCCGCCCACTTCGACCCCGAGACGGGCGGCCTGCGGCGCCTGGGTGGTCTCGCACTGAGCGGACCCGTCGTCGATGTGTGGCGTGCCCCCACCGACAACGACCGCGCCATCGGCGACGACGAGCCCGACCTGCCGCCCTACGCCGAGCGGTGGCGCGCCGCCGGCATCGACCGGATGGTGACGAGGCTGATCGATGCGGGCCCCGCAGGACATGCCATGGTGGTCCGGACCAGAACCGGCACACCCATCCTCGACAGCTTCATCGACGCGCGATTGGACTGGTCGCCCCTGGACGGCGAGGCCGTGCGCCTGGACGTCGAACTCGAACCGAACGACCTCTGGCCCACGGAATGGGCCCGCCTCGGCCTCGACTTCATCCTCGACGGCGAGCCCACCGGTGTCGAGTTTGCGGGCTACGGCCCCATGCCGAGCTACCCCGATCTGCGTTCGGCGGCGCGGTTCGGCTGGTGGCGGCTGGACCGCGACGAGGTTTCCGTCGACAACGTGCGGCCGCAGGAAAGCGGTTCCCGAATCGGCGTCCGGGATGCCACAATCATGACGGAGCGTGGCGCATTGCGCGTCTGTGCTCTGGACCATCCGTTCGCACTCACGGTCTCGCGCTACAGCCGGCAGTCGCTGGCTGGTACCGCGCACAACTGGGAGCTGACACCCGAAGGACGCACGTTCGTGTCGATCGATCTCGCGCAGTCGGGCGTCGGCACCGCGACGTGCGGCCCCGGGGTGCTGCCGCGGCACCGCCTGCCCGCCCGATCCGGCGCAATCTCGCTGATCCTCCGGCACGAGCAGTCGCAAGACTGACCGCGTCGGGACGACGTGCCGGCGATCGGACTTCGCCCCATCCACCAAGGAACACTCATGAGCTCCTCGCACGACGCGTCCGCCCGCCTCGACCCGCACTTCGAGATCGCCGACATCGACCGGCGGCTGTTCGGCGGCTTCGTCGAGCATCTCGGACGCCACATCTACGACGGGATCTTCGAGCCGGGGCATCCGTCCGCCGACGAGGCAGGGTTCCGCACCGATGTGATCGAACTCGTCAAGGAGCTCGGCGTCTCGACGATCCGGTATCCGGGCGGCAACTTCGTTTCGGGCTACCGGTGGGAGGACGGCATCGGCCCTCGAAGCGAGCGCCCGCGCCGCCTCGACCTGGCGTGGCACTCGACCGAGACGAACGAGGTGGGCCTCCACGAGTTCCAGTCCTGGCTCGACCGCGTCGGGAGCGAGCTCATGCTGGCGCTCAACCTCGGTACGCGTGGCACGCAGGAGGCGCTCGACCTGCTCGAATACGCCAATTCGGATGCGCAGACGGCGTGGACCGACCGGCGAGCCGCCAACGGCCGGACCGACGCCTTCGGCGTGAAGATGTGGTGCCTCGGCAACGAGATGGACGGACCGTGGCAGATCGGCCACAAGAACGCCGACGACTACGGCAAGCTCGCCTCGGCCACCGCGAAAGCCATGCGGATGCTGGATCCCGGCATCGAGCTGGTGGCGTGCGGCTCGTCCGGCCGCGGCATGCCGACCTTCGGGGCGTGGGAGCGCCAGGTGCTGGAGCACACGTTCGACGACGTCGACTTCATCTCGTGCCACTCGTACTACCAGGAGCACGCCGGCAACGCGCAGGAGTTCCTCGCGTCGGGCGTCGACATGGCGAAGTTCATCGAAGAGGTCGTGACCATCGCCGACAGCGTCGCTGCGGCGAAGAAGAGCGACAAGCGAATCATGGTCTCGTTCGACGAATGGAACATCTGGTACCTCCACAACGAGGACGGCACCGAGTCGGGTCACGAGTTCAAGGGCGGCGCGTGGCCGGTCGCCCCGCGGCAGCTCGAAGACCAGTACCACGCGCTCGACGCCGTCGTCTTCGGCGATCTGCTCATCACCCTGCTGCAGCATGCCGACCGCGTGCGCTCGGCATCGCTCGCGCAGCTGGTCAACGTGATCGCGCCGATCATGACCGAGCCCGGCGGCCCGGCGTGGCGGCAGACGACCTTCTTCCCGTTCTCGATCACCTCGCGCCTGGCTCAGGGTCGGGCCGTACGCGTTCCCGTCGATGCGGCGACCTTCACGAGCGAGAAGCTCGGCGAGGTCGCCACCGTGAACGCCGTCGCCACGATCGATGACGAGGGCGTGTCGCTCTTCGTGGTGAATCGGTCGACGACGGATGCCGCGGCCCTGCGCGTCGACCTCGCACCGCTCCTGGTCACCCTGGGTCGCGAGCTGGAGGTCGTCGAGACGCACCTGCTGCACGAGGACGATGTGTACGCGGCCAACACCCTCGAGAACCCGGACCGTGTCGGCGTGCGCGGGGCCGAGGCATCCGTCGATTCATCCGTCCTGTCGATCGCCCTGCCCGCGGTCTCGTGGGCGGCGGTGCGACTCGCGTGACTCCCGGCGGGGGGCCGTTGCGCGCGCGCGTCGAAGGCGGCGGACTCGAGGTGCGCCGACCCCGCATGGGCAACGACGAAGACCGGCGCCCCGGCCTCGAGGTGACCAACCGCGCGCTCTTGCGGGACGGACGCCCGTGGCTGCCGGTGTCGGGCGAGCTGCACTACAGCCGCGTGCCGCGTGAGCGCTGGGTCGACCGCCTGCGATTGATGCGCGCCGGGGGCGTCTCGGTCGTTTCGACCTATGTGCCGTGGATCCACCACGAGCCGGTGCGGGGCCAGGCGCGGTTCGACGAGGGGCTCGACCTGGCGGCCTTCGTCGACGCCGTGCGATCGGAGCGACTCGAGTTGGTACTGCGCATCGGCCCCTGGATCCACGGCGAGGTGCGCAACGGCGGCTTCCCGGACTGGGTGCAACGCGCCCCCGTGCGCCATCGCACCGACGATCCGGCCTATCTCGATCTGGTGGGCACATGGTTCGGCCGGATCGCCGCCGCGCTCGACGGGCGCTGCACACCCGCGCAGGTTCTCGCGATCCAGCTCGACAACGAACTGTACGACCAGCCGGGGCACCTTCTGACCCTCAAGCGCCTTGCCCGCGAGGCTGGCATGTCGGCGCCGCTGTGGACGGCGACGGCGTGGGGTGGCGCGCAGCTGCCCGACCCCGAGGTGCTCCCCCTGTGGGGCGGGTACGGCGACGGGTTCTGGGCCGACCCGGGGGCACCCTGGGACCCGACCTTTCGCGCGCACTACTTCTTCTCGGATCAGTGGGACGACCCAGGAATCGGCGCCGACGTCCGCGCCGACGTCGGTCGCGGCGACGCAGAGCGGCCGGCGGCGCTCTCGCCGGCATTCCCCCCGGCCACCTGCGAGCTCGGCGGCGGCATGGCCACGGCCTATCATCGCCGCCCGCGCCCGAGCGCGCTCGACATCGCCGCGGTCGCCCACGCCAAGCTCGGCAGCGGCTCGGCGTGGCAGGGCTACTACATGTACGCCGGCGGCACCAACCCGGGCCCCGATCTGGAGGAGTCCCAGGCGACCGGGTATCCGAACGACATGACGCGGCGCAGCTACGACTTCCACGCGCCGATCGGAGAGGCGGGCCGCGCGGCGCCCAGCCACGCGGCGCTGCGCGCGCAGCACGCCTTCATCGAAGCCTTCGGAGACCGGCTCGGTCCTCTTCCCGCCAGCTTTCCCGATGAGCGGCCCGGCGGGGTGGAAGACTCCGAGACCCTGCGCTGGTCGATACGCGCCCACGAGGGGTCGGGCTTCCTCTTCATCGGCTGGCACCAGCCCCATGAGCCCTTGCCGGCGTACCGGGGCGCGCAGTTCCGGCTCGATACGGGCGCCGGGACGGTCGTGCTCCCGCCTCGACCCGTCGACATCGCGCCCGGCACCCTGGCCTGCTGGCCGATCGGTCTCGACATCGAGGGCCTGCGGATCGACTGGGCCACGGCATCCGCTCTCACGATCCTGCCCGGCGCGGACGGCACCGCCACGCGGACCGCGACGACACTCGTCCTCCTCGAGACCCGCGGCGTGCCGGTCGACGTTGCGCACGACGGTCGCGTGCACCGGATGACCGCGGGCGACCAGCCGCTCACGCTCGAGGCGGCCGACGGGACCCGCGTCGACGTGCTGGCCGTCCCAGCTGAGGACGCCGCACGGGTGTGGGTCGTCGGCGCTCACGAGGGCTCGCGCCGCCTGCTCGTGTCCGACGACGAAGCGACGTGGGATGCCGCCGGCAGGGTCGAGGTGCGCACGAGCCGCGAGCGACCCGACGTGCGCGAATACGTCGGCGGCCGGTGGCGCCCCCTCGCATGTCAGCACGTCGAGGGAACGGCCGTCGCGGCATCCGTCCCCGTCCAGCTCGTGCGCGAGGCGTCCACGCCGACCGGCGACTACGGCTCGCGTGACGGCCGTCAGTCGGCGCCCGATGACGCGGTGATGGACGCCCATGCGGCGGTCTATCGCCTGCAGGTGCCGGCGTGGACGCGTGACAACGCCGTGGTGCGCGTGCGCTGGGCCGGCGATGTCGCGCAGCTGCGTGTGGACGGCGCGACGGTCACCGATCGGTTCTGGGACGGCTCGGACCTCACGGCCAGCCTCACGGACATCCGCGCGGTTGCGGATGCACGGGTAGAGCTGCTTCTGCTCCCGCTGCGATCCGACACCGGCGTTCACCTCCCACGGGATGCCGCGGCACGCCTCGCGGGGGCGAGGGAGGCCCTGTGCGCTCTCGACGGCGTCGTCATCGATCAGCGGTCGCTGTGGCGCGAGAGAACGAGCGGCGGATGAGGCCACGGACCGGCTTCCCTCGCTGGCTGGGAAAGCGGTTGCGGACTCCGTTGCCGCATGTCACACTATTGGAAAGCGTTTACCCGTGGCCTCGTCGAAGGCAACCAGCTCCTCCCCGGGCGACTGCGATGTCGCCGGACCGAAGAAAGAAGGAACACCGTGACCGACACGCTCGCTCCGGCCCCCGCCACCCGTCCGCTCACCAACGAAAACGGCGTGCGCGAGATCGGCATCATCATGAACGGCGTCTCGGGCCGCATGGGCTACCGCCAGCACCTGGTGCGCTCGATCCTCGCGATCCGTGAGCAGGGCGGCATCGAGCTGCCCGACGGCACGAAGGTCACCGTCAAGCCGCTGCTGGTCGGCCGCAGCGAGGCCAAGCTGGCCGACCTCGCCGCCAAGCACGGCATCGAGGACTACACCACCGACCTCGACGCCGCCCTCGCCGACCCCCGCTGGGAGATCTACGCCGACTTCCTCGTCACGAAGGCGCGCGCGTCGGCACTGCGCAAGGCCATCGCCGCCGGCAAGACGATCTACACCGAGAAGCCCACCGCCGAGACGGTCGACGAGGCCCTCGAGCTCGCGAAGCTCGCGCAGGCCGCCGGGGTCAAGACGGGAGTCGTGCACGACAAGCTCTACCTTCCGGGCCTGCAGAAACTCAAGCGCCTCATCGACTCCGGCTTCTTCGGACGCATCTTGTCGGTGCGCGGCGAGTTCGGCTACTGGGTCTTCGAGGGCGACTGGCAGCCCGCCCAGCGCCCCAGCTGGAACTACCGCGCCGAGGACGGCGGCGGCATCATCGTCGACATGTTCCCGCACTGGAACTACGTGCTCGAGAACCTCTTCGGCGAGGTCAAGTCCGTCTACGCGCAGGCGGCCGTGCACATCGCCGACCGCTGGGACGAGAAGGGCGAGCACTACACCGCCACCGCCGAGGACGCCGCGTACGGCATCTTCGAGCTCGAGGGTGACATCGTCGCCCAGATCAACTCCTCGTGGACCGTCCGGGTCAACCGCGACGAGCTCGTCGAGTTCCACGTCGACGGCACGCACGGCTCGGCGGTCGTGGGCCTGTTCGGCGCGAAGATCCAGCACCGCAACGCCACCCCGAAGCCGGTGTGGAACCCCGACCTGGCGGACGACCACGACTACGACACCGACTGGGCCGAGGTTCCCACCAACGACGTGTTCCAGAACGGCTTCCGCCAGCAGTGGGAGGAGTTCCTCGCCTCGTACGTGCTCGACACCCCGTACGAGTTCGACCTGCTCTCCGGCGCGCGCGGCGTGCTGCTCGCCGAGGCGGGCCTGCAGTCCAGCCGCGAAGGCCGCAAGGTGGCGCTGCCCGCGCTGTCGCTCGACTGACCCGTCGCCGGATCGATCGGAGCACACCGGATGCCGCATCTCACTCTTCTCTCGACCGACGGCGTCACGTCGACGGCCGAGCTCAACGACTCGCCCGGCTATGTCAAGCCCGACGGCGCGCTGCGCAGCCGCGTCGCCTACGCCGCCGCGCACGTCGTGCCGCAGACCTGGGCCGACAACACCCCGGGGCAGCCCGCCGAGGTGGACTGGGACGCGACGCTGGACTTCCGCCGCTCGGTGTATTCGTGGGGCCTGGGCGTCGCCGATGCCATGGACACCGCGCAGCGGAACATGGGCCTCGACGCCGCCGCGACACGCGAGCTCATCGCCCGTTCGGCGCAGGTCGCCCGCGAGGAGGGCGGCTCGGTCGTCGTCGGGGTGAACACCGACCACGTCGAGGACGAGCACATCTCCCTCGAACAGGTCATCGGCGCCTACAAGGAGCAGCTGCACTTCACCGAGGAGCAGGGCGCCGGGCCGGTGCTCATGGCCTCGCGTCATCTCGCGCGGGTCGCGGCATCCGCCGACGACTACCGCCGGGTGTACCGCGAGGTGCTGGGGTCGGCGACCGTGCCCGTCGTGCTTCACTGGCTCGGCACGGCGTTCGACCCGTCGCTGGAGGGCTACTTCGGCTCGACCGATTGGCGCGAGGCCTCGGCTGTCTTGCTCGAGATCATCGCCGAGAACCCCGGCAAGGTCGCGGGCGTCAAGATGAGCCTGCTGGATGCCGCCTCCGAGGTGTCGGTGCGCGAGCGCCTCCCCGAGGGCGTGCGCATGTTCACCGGCGACGACTTCAACTATGTGGGGCTCATCGGCGGCGCCGACGTTCCCGAGGCGACCCAGCCCGATCGCGATCCGGCGTCGGCCCGGCAGCACTCCGACGCGCTGCTCGGCGCGTTCGCGGCGATCACCCCCGTCGCGTCGGCGGCGATCCAGGCGCTGGACGCCGGCGACCCGGCGCGCTACCTCGAGATCCTCCGACCCACCGAGGAGCTCAGTCGCCAGGTGTTCGCCGCGCCGACCTTCTACTACAAGACCGGTGTCGCGTTCCTGTCGTGGCTGAACGGTCACCAGCCTGCGTTCCAGATGGTCGGCGGACTTCACTCGGCGCGGAGCCTCCCGCACCTGTCGCGCATCGTCGAGCTCGCCAACGCCTCGCTCGCGCTCGAGCAGCCGGAGCTGGCGATGATCCGCTGGCACGGCATGCTCCGCCACAACGGCATCAACGTTCCCGGGGTGATCGCATGACCGCTGACCACAGCATCCATGTCCCGACTTCGCGCCTTCGTGTCCCGATTTCGCGCTCACATCGAGCTGTTTGTGCGCGAATGTGGGACATGCGCGACGCGGCGATCGACCGAAATCGGGACATGAGCAAGGGGGAAAGCCGATGACCGCCATCGATCCGCGCCTGTCGATCAATCAGGCGACCATCAAGCACGCCGACCTCGCGACCGCGTTGCGCGTGACGGCCGAAGCCGGCGTGCAGGCGATCGGCCTGTGGCGCGAACCCGTTCAAGAGGTCGGTCTCGCCACGGCCGCCTCGATGCTGACCGACTCGGGCCTGCGCTTCACCACCCACTGCCGCTCGGGCTTCTTCACGATGCCAGAGGGCCCCGCCCGTCGCGCGTCGATCGACGACAACCGGGTCGCAATCGAAGAGGCCGCGACGCTGGCCGCCGCCGGCGCGGCGGGCTCGACCGCGATCCTCGTGCTCGTCGCGGGCGGCCTGCCCGAGGGGTCGCGCGATCTGATCGGTGCGCGAGAGCGCGTGCGCGATGCGATCGGCGAACTGGTTCCGGATGCCGCGGCCGCCGGTGTCACGCTGGCGATCGAGCCGCTGCATCCGATGTACGCCTCGGACCGCTGTGTCGTCTCGACGCTCGCGCAGGCACTCGACATCGCGGCCGACTTCGACCCCGCGGTCGTGGGCGCGACCGTGGACACGTTCCACATCTGGTGGGACCCCGACGTGCTCGCCTCGATCGAGCGTGCCGGCCGTGAGGGCCGCATCGCGACCTATCAGGTGTGCGACTGGAAGACGCCGCTGGCGGCCGACGTGCTGCTGTCGCGCCACTACCCCGGCGACGGCGTGATCGACTTCGCGTCGCTGACCCGCGCCGTCGAGGCCACCGGCTACGACCGCGACATCGAGGTCGAGATCTTCAACGAGCAGATCTGGGCCACCGACCCGCTCGAGGCCGTGCGGCGCACTGCGGCCGGATTCGCGGCATCCGTCTCGCCCCATCTTCGGGTGCGCGCAGCGAGCTGATCCGCGCGAGTGGGAAACGCTCGCGGCCTCATGAGAACCCGGCGGTGGGTGCGG
>NZ_JAHZQZ020000010.1 GCF_019449275.2 Microbacterium sp. HD4P20 | reverse complement strand
TTACTACTGTTGGGGTATGGCGGATGCTTCCGAGATCGATCCTTCGGACCTGTGGGGTTGGGAGGGTGTTCCGGATGCTGCGGAGTGGATGCCGGTGCCGGATGCGGTGGATCTGGTGACGGAGACGGCGACGATGATGTCGGTGTTCGCCGCGGAACGCTTGGTGCGGATCGATGCGATGCGGCGGGAAATGCTCGCTGAGGCGGTGGGGCGTGGTGTCGGGGTGTTGGAGATCGTGGAGCGGTCGATCCGGTTGGAGTTGGCGGCGGCGATGCGGGTCACCGAGTACACCGCCGGCAGGCTCCTGGTGCTCGCGGAGGCGTTGACGGGCCGGTATCCGGGGGTGTTGGCGTCGTTGTCGGCGGGGCGGATCACGGAGAAGCATGCCGAGGTGTTCGTCGATCTCATCGACGAGGTCCCGACGGAGCTACGCGGCCAGGTCGTTGAGAAGGCGGTGGGGTTGGCGGAGGCGGAGCCGGTGGGATCGTTCCGGCGGGCGCTGCGCACTTTGATCGACACGGTGCAAGCCCGCACTTTGGAGGAGCGGCATCGGGACGCGGTGCGGGAGCGGCGGGTCTGGGTCGAGCCCGGGCGGGACGGGATGGGCACCCTGTGCGTGTATGCGCCGCTGGTGGAGGTGCAGGCCATCCACGGTCGGGTGACCGCGATCGCCAAGACCATCACCGGCCGCCGGAACGACCGCGACCAGCACGACCGCGACGCTGAGGACACTCGCGCGTTGGATCAGGTGCGCGCCGATGTGGTCTGTGACCTGCTCATCGACGGCACCACCGACACCATCCCCGCCGCGGCGCACGGGATCCGTGCCACCGTGGTCGTCACCGTCCCCGCGCTGGCCCTGCTGGAGGATGAGGTGGCGGAGAGTTGTGATCCGCCGGTGGTGGAAGGCATCGGCCCCATCCCGTTGCCCCGGGCGCGGGAGTTGTGCGGTGGGGACGGGAGATGGATGCGGGTGCTCACCCACCCCGAGACCGGGATGGTCCTCTCCGTCGGCCGCGACCGGTACGAACCCCCCGCCGCACTCCGGAAACTGGTGAAATGGCGCGCCGACCGGTGCATGGGACCCGGCTGCACCCTCCCCGCCAGCAGGTGCGAGGTCGACCACACCATCCGGTGGACCGACGGGGGCGACACCGACCTGCGCAACCTGACACCCCTGTGCAAAGGCCACCACATCGTCAAAGACAACACCGACTGGACCGTCACCCAAATCCCCGGCAGCGGCGGCGCCATCCAATGGCTCTCACCCGCCGGGCGGCGGTACATCGTGCAACCCGAACGCAAGATCCCGGTCTTCACCACACCCCGCGACCACACCACCCACCACGCACCCTTCTGAGTGCGCGGCGGCATGCCGGCGTGAGACGATGCCGGGGATGGATAGCGCCGCTCGAGAGGAACTTGGCCGACTCCGTGCTCGCGCGTACGGCCCCGCAGCTGACATCGAGCAGGATCCTGTAGCGGTCCAGCGCCTCCACGAACTCGAAGGTCTGCATGCCGGCCCGGACTCCGCGCCTTCCGCCGATATCGAGCCGGCGGCGGTGCCGGAGATCGTCGAGCCAGATGAACCGCCCGCCGGGGCAGAGACTGATGCCGCGCCCCCTCAGCCGCGCATCGAACCCGCCCCGGAGCCATCCGAGACGCCAGAGAGCGAAACGGTCGCCCAAGCGTCAACCGCGCGTCTGCCGATTCGATGGAAGCTGTTGTGGGCAGCGTCGATAGTGGGATCGGCTGCGCTGGCCGCGAGCGTCATGTTCGGCCTCGTGTGGATTTCGCCTGTCCCTGCTTCGGCGGGGGCTCCCCAGATCGCCACATTGGAGACGACGTCGACGGCCGAGGTTCCCTCCGGCTTCGCCGGTGCCGGCCCGAGTTCCTCGGTGTTCGAGTTCCACGGGCTGACGCTTTTCGAGAGTGCGGGCGGGTTCGGCAGTTACGGATCCGGCGTCGGGGCTGGGCCGTGCCTCACCGTCATGGCGACGGAGCAGGTGCCGTCCGCGGAGGAGTTCGATCCGTCCTCGTGGAGCTTCAACGGCCCGGTGTACTCGGGCTGCGCGATCGGCGCGTTCCCCGCGTCTGTAGAGGTCGGCTTCGACAGCAACACCCCGAGCGAGCTGCGTGATCGCTTCCCGTCGGGCCGAGCATTGCAGTTCGTCCTCGACGGCGATCGGCTCGGCGTCTTCCTCGACAGCGAGTAGCCGGCACGCCGTGCCGCGGGCCGGTCCGCGTTCAGGTGGTCACGAACGACCGCCCGGTGGCGGCGGCGCAGGCCAGCTGCTGACAAGAATCACTTCGTGCACCCCATCCACGAACCGATCCAGGTCGGGGCGACGCTTCAGTCCGATGGATGCCGCGGTGCGCTGAGACGGGATGTTGTCCACCGTCGTCCTCGCCACCACAGGCAGCCCCGGGAACCGCTCTTGCGCCATCCGCACGGCTGTTCCGGCCGCCTCTCGGGCATAGCCGTGCCCCCAGCTCGCCGCCGAGAACCTGTAGTACAGGTTGAGAATGGCGACGCTCGACCACGTGCCATGCCTCAGGCCCGAGAAGCCGATCACGTCAGCGCTGTCGACCGCCTCGATCGCCCAATATCCGAATCCGTGCCGCTCCCAATGCGCGATCCATTCCGCCAAGCGCCGCGCGCTCGCGTCTCGGTCTGCGTCGGGACCGTCGGGGTTGAAGCGGTTGGTCTCGGGTGCCGAGTGCACCTCGAAGGCGGCATCCAGATCGCCACTCGTCGGCCGACGCAGCAGCAGGCGCTCTGTGCGGACCTCATCCCAGTCCATACGCACACCTCCGCCATGAGTCGTCTCCCACATCTCACCATGGCCTGGTACGGCACGTGATGATCTGCGCGATCTCGCGCGGGCAGCCAAGTCAGCGCCAGGCAGTCTCGGGGTCGAGCAGTCTCGCGTCGCGGCCGTGCAGCGTCAGCGCGAGCCCTGCCGCCGCCTCGAGCTCTTCACACAGGTCCACCGCGCGCACGAGATCGGGCGCACACACGACGCTGCCGTGACTGGCGAGCAGCATGACGTGGGCGTCCACCGCCGCCTCCCCCACTCCGCGAGCGAGGTTATCCGATCCGGGTGGCGCGTAGTCGACCAGCCGAACGCGGCCCAGCGTGCGGATCCGGTACGGGGTATACGTGGGCAGCGGGTCGGCGCCGGGCGGGCACGCGAGGCACGACACCGCCGTCGCGGCGCGCGAGTGCAAGTGAATGACGGCACCGGCATCGGGTCTCGCTCGGTAGGCGGCGACGTGAAGCGCCCACTCCTTGGTCGGCGCCGGACCCGTCACATGCGCGCCGTCGATCGTCAGCTCGGCGATGTCGCCGGGCTCGACGCGCCGCAGCGACGACCCCGTGGGCGTGATCAGGATGCGGTCGCCCGCACGCACGCTCGCATTGCCAGAGCTCCCCGGCGACAGGCCCGCCGCCGCGACCGCCCGGCAGGCATCCACCAGCAGCTGCGCGCTCATGCATCCTCCTCGAAGGCTCCGGTCTCCTCGAAGGCTTCCGTGAAGAAGTCCGTGCCCCCGAAGTTCCCCGACTTGAAGCACAGGTCGAGCGCACGACCGGCCTCGTCTGTCGCCGTCGTCCACGCGACGCCCGGCGCAGCCACGCGGCGCACACGCAACACATCCACGCCGAGACCCGCGGCGACCGCGCCCGACGTCTCGCCGCCCGCGACGAGGATGCGACGCACGCCCAGCTCGTCGACAGCCGCGACGGCGATCGTCGCGAGCGCGTCCTCGACAAGAGCAGCCGCCCGCTCGCGCCCCCAACGCTCCTGAGCATGAGCGACGGTCGCAGGCTCCGCCGTCGCCGATACGAGTGGCACCGTGTCGCACGACCGAACGAACGCGAGAGCCTCCGCGACGACGGCGTCGAAGTCACCCGCGAGCGCGTCAGTATCGAGGTCGAACCTCGGGCCCGCGAACGCCGCCACCTGCCCGCGCGTGCGCTCCGAGCCGCTCCCCGACAGCACCAGCGCCCGGCCTGCAGGCGGCGCCGCCACGACCGGCGTCGCACCCGCACCGAGCCGCCGCGCGAGAGCCACGGCAAGACCGGCGGCTCCACCGAGCAGCACGCCATCCGCGTGTGCGACCGCTGCGGCCGCGGCATCCAGATCCCGGTCCTCCACCGCGTCGAGCAGCACATGCCGCACGCCCTCATCGCGGAGATCCCGGATGCCGGAGGCCACGGCATCCGCTCCCGCCCTGGCCTGCTCGATCGGCACGAAACCGACGCGATGCGGAGTCTGACGCCCGAGCACCCGCACGAGGTCGGCATCGCGCATCGGCGTCAGGGGATGGTGCGCGAGAGAGGACTCCGACAACAGCCGATCGCCCACGAACAGATGCCCGCGGTGCATCGTGCGCCCGACCGCCGGAGTCGCCGGCGTGCCCACCGAGCCCCACACCCCGAGCTCGTCGACGAGAGCGTCGGCGACCGGGCCGATGTTGCCGTCGTCGGTCGAGTCGAACGTGGAGCAGTACTTCTGGAAGATGCGCCCCGCGCCCCACTCACGCAGCACGCGCGCCACCGCGACGCTCTCGGCCACCGCCGATGCGACCGGCGCAGTGCGGGACTTCAGCGCCACGATGACGCAGTCGCTCGACGGCGACCGGCCCGGATCGGGCACGCCGAGCCGCACCTCCGCGCTCAGCCCCGCCGCGGTCACGCCGGCAGCGACGTCGCACGCACCCGTGATGTCATCGGCGATCACGCCGAGCACGATGCTCATCGGGCGACTCGCACCTCGACGCCGGCGGACTCGAAGCTCGCGATCACCCCAGCGTCTGCCCGGTCGTCGGTGATGAGGGTGTCGACGATGTCGAGCCCGGCGATGCGCACGACCGAGCCCTGGTCGAGCTTGCTCGCGTCGGCGAGCAGCAGCACCCGCTCGGACTGCCGCGCCAAGACGCGCTTGATCGCGGCATCCAGCACGTTCGTGCCCCACAGCCCATCGAGCCCCACCGCGGTCGCCGACAGCAGCGCGACGTCGCACCGCACCGCACGCAGCGTCTCTTCCGCGAGCGGCCCCGCGAAGCTGCGCGTGTCGGGTTGGTAATGGCCGCCGGCGGCGATGAGCCTCGGCTCCGGCTCCCGCGAGAGCGCCTCGATCACGGGAAGCGAATGCGTCACGATCGTTGCGGAGCGCAGGAGGGATGCTGCGGCGGCGACCGTCGTGCCCGCGTCGAGCGCCACGACCTCGGCGCCGGCAGCCTCACGCGCGGCCAGTTCGGCGATCGCCTGCTTCTGGGCGGCGCCGACCGCACCGCGGCTCTCGAACGGGATGCCCGCCGAAGCGATCGTGGCACCCCCGGCCACGCGCCGCAGTACACCCTGTTCCTCGAGCAGGCGCAGATCACGGCGGACGGTCATCTCCGACACCCCGAGACGCTGGGCGGCGGCGGCCGACGCGAGGTACCCGTCCGTCGACACGAGCCGTTCCAGCTCTGCACGCCGTTCCGGCGCTGCCGTGTATCGCATGCCCCCATCCTTCCGTCCTGACGATTATCGAACAACATTTGCCAAATGTGTTTGAAATGTCACAAACTGGACGCGTGACGCTCGTCCTGGGTCTGGACATCGGCAGCACGACGACGAAGGCCGCCCTCGTCGCCGTGGCCGCTGAGGTCTCGGTCGTGCGCGTCGCCCGCACACCGACGCCCGCCGACGCCGCCGAGCTCATCGCCGCCTGCGCCGCCGTCGCCCGCGAGTGCCTGGCCGATGCGCGGCAAGCGATCGCCGCCGTCGGCATCGCTTCGATGGCCGAGAGCGGCGCCGTCCTCGGCGCGGACGGAAGCCCGCTCACACCGCTGCTGCGCTGGGATCGGCACGTCGACCAGCAGCATCTCGACGACCTGCTCGCGCAGCATCCGGGCCTCCCCTCTCTGACCGGAGTGCCGGCGACCACCAAGCCCGCCGCCATCGCTCTGCGTGCCCTGCGCGCCGAGCACCCCGGTCTGTTCGGTGCGACACGCCACTGGGCCGGCGTGGCCGACCTCGTCGCGCACGCGCTCACGGGCGTGCGGGCGACCGACCACACCCTCGCGGCGCGCACGATGATGGCCGGCGCCGACGGTGATGGGTGGGATGCCGCGGTGCTGGCGTCCACGGGCATCGCCCTCGCCGCACTCCCCGATGTGCGGGCGCCGGGCGAAGCCGTCGCACCGACCACGGCCGACGCCCTCGCGTTCGGGTTGCCCGCCGGCGTGCCCGTCTTCATCGCCGGACACGACCACGCCGTCGGGGCATGGGCCAGCGGTGTGCGCGCGCCCGGCGCAGTGGCCGATTCGCTCGGCACGGCCGAGGCGATCGTGCGAGTGACGGATGCCGCGGCCACCCCCGCTGCGGTCGCCGACGGCTTCTCGGTCGGGCGCACGGTCGACGGTTCGGCGCGGACGCTGGTGGGCGGCAGCCGTGCGTGCGGGGCGATGCTCGAGTGGTGGGAGGCGAAGCATCCCGCCGATCGCCTGCTCAGCCGGCTGGGTGCACTCGACCCCGAATCCTGGGCGACGAGCAGGATGACGGTCCTGCCCTACCCCTCGGGCCGGCAGTGTCCCCGACCCGACCCCGACGCACGCGTGGCTATCCGCGGCGAAGAGACCGATCCCGCTGGCCGGGCCCGGGCCGTGCTGCAGGGCCTCGTGCTCCACGCCCGCTGGATGCGCGAGACGATCGACGCGCACGCCGGCTCTCCGTCCACCGACCTCACCTTGCTCGGGTCGCTCGCCGATCGCATCCCGCCGTGGGCTCCGCTCACCGGGACGGCCGGTATCCCGGCCCACCGCACCACGACCGGCGAACCCGTCGCCGCCGGCGCCGCGCTGCTGGCCGCCGTGCGGGTGGGCGCGGCATCCCCCGATCTCACCCTCGAGCGCACCGACGTCGCACCCGCGACCGCTCCCGGGCTCGACGACGCCTACCGACGGTTTCTCGACGCCGCCCTCACCGAAGGAGAACGATGACCACCCTCGACGCCATCGCCCGCCCGTCCGGCGCATTCGCCATGGTCGCGATGGACCAGCGCGAGAGCCTGCGCCACATGTTCGACGTCGCCGGTCGCGGCCGGCCCGCCGATGACGTGCTCATCGACTTCAAGGTCGCCGTCGCCGAGACGCTCGGCCCGTATGCCTCCGGGTTCCTCGCCGACCACCAGTTCGGCTTCGACCAGGTGCGCGCGGCGCTGCCCGAGTCCGCCGGCCTGATCCTCGCCGTCGACGCGCTCGACCAGGCCGACGGCGGCCCCGTCGAAGACACCGACCTCGACGAGGCCGCTCTGTCCGACATCCCGGAGCAGGTCACCGGCCTCAAGCTGCTGCTCATCTGGCGCCGCGACGAGCGCCGCGAGGCGCGCGTCGAGCTGGCGTCGCGCTTCATCGAGACGGCCCGGGCGAACGGGGTGCTTTCGGTGCTCGAGCCGGTCGTGCGCGCGGCGCCGGGCGAGGCGGACTTCGATCCGGACGCCGCGATCCGCGAAGCCGCGCGCGAGCTCGCGGCACTGCATCCCGATCTGTACAAGTCCCAAGTGCCCCTGGCCGGAGCCGGCGACGAGGCGCAGCAGCGGGCCGCGAGCGCCGAGCTCAACCGATGCATGACCGGACCGTGGGTGGTGCTGTCGCAGGGGGTCGAGCGGGACCGGTTCGCCGACGCCGTACGCGCCGCGTGCCTCGAAGGCGCCAGCGGCTTCCTCGCCGGACGCGCCCTGTGGAGCGACGTCGTCGGCACCTCCGACGTGCGCGGCGAACTGCGTGCCCGCTCGATCGACCGGCTCACGGCCCTCGGCGACATCGTCGACGAGACGGCACGGCCGTGGCACGAGGCGTGACCATGCGTGTCGGCGTGCTGCACACCGTTCCAGCCCTGGTGCCGGTGTTCCAGGGGCTGCTCACCGAACGCCGCGGCGACCTCGACATCGTCCACGTCGCCGACGGCTCGCTGCTGGCGCGTGCGATCGCGTCGGGCATCACCGACGACGTCGAGGCCGGCATCCGGGGACATCTCACCGCCCTGCGCGACGCCGGAGCGCGTGCGGTGCTCGTGACGTGCTCGTCGATCGGCGAGGCGGCGACGGATGCTGCGGCCGCCGTCGGCGTGCCGCTCGTGCGCGTCGACCAGGCCATGGCCGGCGAGGCCGTCGCGCGGGCGAAGGCGGGCTCCGGTCGGATCCTGGTGCTCGCGACACTCGCGGCGACGCTCGGACCGACCAGTCGGCTCGTGCAGTCCGCAGCGGCGGCGGAGCCCGCCGTCAAAGACACCGCCGTCGAGGTGACGTCCCAGGTCGTGACCGATGCGGCCGATGCGCGCGCCGCCGGCGACCTCGCGACCCACGACCGGCTGATCGCCGACGCCATCGCGGCGGCCGGCGACGTCGATGTGATCGTGCTCGCACAGGCGTCGATGGCGACCGGTGCCGGCGGCGACCCGCGCGTGCTCACGTCGCCCGAGTCGGGAGCCGACGCCTTCGTCGAGAGCCTCACGTCGTGACCGGGCCCCTCATGAGCGGAGTCTCGCTGCTCACGTACGCGGACCGGCTCGCCGGCGACCTTCCCGGGCTCGGTCGGCTGCTCGACGACGAGCTCGCGGCATTCGACGGCGTGCACGTGCTGCCGTTCTTCACGCCGTTCGATGGCGACGACACCGGCTTCGACCCGATCGACCACACCGCCGTCGACCCGCGACTCGGCTCATGGAGCGACATCCGCCGTCTCGCCGGTGCGCGCGAGGTGACCGCTGACCTCATCGTCAACCACGTCTCGAACCGCTCGGCGGAGTTCGAGGACTGGCTCGCACGCGGCGACGCCTCGCCGCACGACGGCATGTTCCTCACGTTCGACCGCGTCTTCCCGGACGGCGCGTCCGAGGCCGACATCACGGCCTTCTACCGGCCCCGGCCCGGCCTGCCGTTCACGCCCTATCGCGGCTCCGACGGACGCCGTCGCCTGGTGTGGACTACGTTCATGCCCTCGCAGGTCGACATCGACATCACCCACGCGGCCGGCATCGGCTACCTCGAGCGCCTCGCCGACACGCTCGCCGCCGGGAGCGTCGGTACGGTGCGACTCGACGCCGTCGGTTACGCGGTGAAGACGCCCGGCACCGACTCGTTCATGACGCCGCTGACCCTCGATTTTGTGGCGCAGGTCGCGGAACTGATCCGTGCGCGTGGCATGCGAGTGCTCGTGGAGGTGCACGCGCACCACTCGCAGCAGCAGGCGATCGCCCCGCTGGTCGACCTCGTGTACGACTTCGCGTTCCCGCCGCTGCTCCTGCACGGGCTGGCGACCGGCCGAACCGATCGCATCGCGTCGTGGCTCGGCATCCGTCCCTCGAATGCCGTGACGGTGCTCGACACGCACGACGGCATCGGCGTGATCGACGCGGGCCCTTCGGGCGACCGACCCGGGCTGCTGTCGCACGACGACATGGCGGCGGTGTTCCGCGCCGCGCACGACGCCACCGGCGGGCACTCTTCGGTCGCGTCGGTGATCCCCGCATGGATGACCCTGCCCCACCAGATCAACGCGACCTTCTTCAGCACCCTCGGACGCGACACACGACGGATGCTGCTGGCCCGCGCCCTGCAGACCTTCCTGCCCGGCGAACCGCAGTTCTATTACGTCGGGCTGCTCGGCGGCGCCGACGACACCGAGCTATTCGCACGCACGGGTCAGGGACGCGACGTCAATCGGCACCACTGCACACGCGACGAGGTGCTGCGGGCGCTCGACACCGACGTGACGCGAGGCCAACTGGCGCTCGCACGACTGCGGCGGCATCCCGTCTTCGGCGGTTCCTTCTCGTGGGACGCACCCGACGACGCGTCGCTCGTGCTGCGCTGGCAGGGCGGTGGCCACGTCGCGGTGTTGCGAGCGCGGGTCGACGACCCCGACTTCGAGATCACGCTCGACGGGATGCCGGTGGATCTGCTGGCGTGACGGACCGGGCGAGCACGAAGCCCTGGGCGTGCTTCTCGGCCGGACGGGCCGCACGGTCGAGCACCGTGTCGATGCCGAATCCGTGAGCACGGAGCGCGTCGCACACGTAGGGCGTGTGGTGCAGGTATGCGGTCAGCTCGACGTCGTGGCCGTACGGCCTGTCGAGCCGGCGATCGCCGGTGCCCGCCTGATACCCGAGCAGGAGCACGCCGCCCGGACGAAGAACACGGGCGAACTCGTCGAACACGGCGCCCAGCTCGTGCGGCGGCGTGTGGATGACCGAGTACCACGCGAGCACCCCGTCGAATCGGTCGTCGTCGAAGGGCAGAGCCGCGTGGCCGGCCACGACCAAGTCGAGATCCGGATGACGCGACCGCGCCTGCGCGAGCATCCCTGGTGACAGATCGCTGCCGGTGATGTCGAGGGCGCCGTCGAGCTGTGTGAGGAACGTGATCATGCGGCCCGTGCCGCAGCCGGCCTCGAGCACGGAGGCGGGGCGGTCCGGCATGGCATCGACGAAGTGCCGCACCATCGCGAGATCGACCGGTGCCTCGTACCGGGTGTCGGGCAGCAGCTCGGCATAGCTCGCCGCCACAACGTCGTACCCCACTCGCGTCGCGTCCGTCACCCCTCGGATGCTACCGCCGCCCTGCCCCGCCCCCGCCGAGCATGTCGGTTTCACGCCGAGCATGCCGGTTTCACGCCGAGCATGCCGGTTTCACACCGACCATGCCGGTTTCACACCGACCATGCCGGTTTCACGCCGACCATGTCGACATGGTCGCGGCGAAACCCACATGGTCGGCGCGGGAAGGAGGCGTCAGGGAAGGGGTGGGGAAGCGACCAGCTCGACCTTGAAGCGGTCGGCATTCTCGAGGAAAGCGGCGTAGTGCTCGTCGCCGCCCGCCCACGGATGCCTGTCGGTGTATAGCTGTGTCCATCCGTGCCCGGTCGCTGCAGCCCAGAGCCGATCGACATCCGCCTCGGAGCCCGCGTGGAAGGCGAGATGGCTCAGTCCCGGGCCCCGACGATCATGCGAGCCGGGGCGCGGGGCCCGTGCGATCACGATGTACGCCTCGCCGTTGCGCCAGCTCCGGCCACCTTCCCACTCCTGGTAAGGGAGATACCCGAGTTCGCCGAGCAGCCAGTCCCAGTGCGGGATCGCGCGCGCAAGGTCGGCCGTCTGCAGCTCGACATGATGGATGGCTCCGAAGCGGTGCATCCGTCCATCTTCGTCGTGCATCGTGATCCTCCCGCATCCCGTGTCAGCGGAGTGAGTTCATCGCGGACAGCAGCGACGCGTGAGTCTCGGCATCCGCGGCGGCGATCAAGCCGTGCTCACCGGTATGCAGCTCGTCGCCGGCGAGGTTGGTGACGCGCACCCCGGCGGCACGGCACAGCGCGATCCCGGCGGTCCAGTGCACGCTCCCGCGAAGGTCCCCGCCGGTGATGTAGCCGGCCTGCTGTCCCGTCGCGACCCACGCGAGCGCCAGCGTGGTCGACAGGCAGCGGGGGCCGAACTCTGCCCGAAACGGTTCGTGCGACAGCAGTCGGATGCCGATATCAGCCGGGTAGGAGGCATCGAGGTCGATGCTCACCAGGCGGGACGACGGACTCGGCACCAGCGGCCGGTCGGCGGGCTTGTCAACGCTGCGGCGCCATGCTCCCGCACCGTCGGTCCAGAAGACGTCTCCGGCGGCCGGGTCCGCGACTGCAGCCGTCGTGGCGAGCCCGTCCTCCTCGAGCGCGACATTGACCCCGAACAGCGGCACGCCCGCCGCGAAGTTGAGAGTCCCGCAGAGGGGATCGACCAGCCATCGCCGGGACGACAGGCCCACCGCGCCGAGTTCCTCACCGACCACGCCGTCGTCGGGGCGCGACTCTGCCAGCACATCACGGATGGCGCGTTCCGCCTCGATGTCGACATCCGTCGCGAAGTCGAGGCCTTGCTTCGCGATGCGGCGCGTCTCGGCGCCGAATCGCGAGCGCACGACCGCCGCTCCAGCCAGGGCCGCCCGCACGGCGACCTCCACATCAGACACACCGAGATCGACCACCGCGAACTGGATCCTTCGTTCGATGGGCCGAACCCGCCACCGTTACGACCGTGCCCAGATCGATCTTCGCAGAGAGGGCCCTCGTGTACCGATGGCGGAGGCACGACGCCGAGCATGTGCGTTTTGCGCCGAGCATGTTGGTTTCACGCCGAGCATGTCGACATGGTCGCGGAGAAACCGACATGGTCGCGGAGAAACCGACATGGTCGCGGAGAAACCGACATGGTCGCGGCGGCCTAGCACACAGGATCGCGGAACCGCACCCCCTGGAGCCCAGCGCTGCCGCCTGAGACATTGGCGTCATGCGCGTCCTCGTCGATGACTCCCTCTCGCTCCTCGCCCACGGCTACGACGTCGGCGCGCGAATCTGGCGACGCGCTCGCGACGGCGCACGCTCTGCCCCCATGCGATTGCTGGGCAAGGACGCCATGCTGGTGCGCGGTGTCGAGGGCGTCGATCTCTTCTACGACGAAGAGCTCATCGCCCGCCACGGCGCCATGCCGGCTCTCGTGCAAGAGACGCTGTTCGGCCATGGCTCGGTGCACAGTCTCGACGGCGACGAACACCGTCATCGCAAAGCGACGTTCGTCGATGTCGCCTACGACGATGCGCAGGCCCAGCGCTTCTCGCCCCTGCTCGAGAACGAGTGGCGGCTCGAGCTCGATGAGTGGGTCAGGGGCGGCGCCCGGACGGCGTACGACGCCGCGGTCGGCGCCTTCGGGCGGGCGGTCATGAGGTGGGCGGGGCTTCCCGGCACCCGCGCGGCGCAGACGCGCTGGGCCTCGCGGCTCGCCCAGATCGTCGACGGGTTCGGCGCTCCCTATTCGCCGGCCTTCGTCCTGGCGCAACTGAACCGCATCTGGTCGGACCGGCACACCGAACGTCTCATCGAAGCCGTGCGCGCAGGCTCGCTCATCGCTCCCGCGGGCACCGCTCTCGCGGCGTGGGCCTGGCACCGCGACCGCGAAGGCGCCCTGCTACCCGCACGCGTGGCCGGGGTCGAACTGCAGAACAGCATGCGGCCGATGATCGCGGTGGCCCGCTTCGTGGCCTTCGCCGCGAAGGAGCTTCACGACCGCCCCGAGTGGCGAGAGCGCATCGCCGCCGAGGCGGCCGAGCGCGATTCGCTGGTGGGCGGGGCCCTTGCCACGATGTTCGCGCAAGAGATCCGGCGCACCGCTCCCTTCGTTCCGATGCTGCCCGGATGGGCGACGGCCGATATCGAACTGGACGGGCAGCGGATGGATGCCGGGGGGCGAGTGCTCCTCGACATCCTGGGCACCGACACCGATGGGCGGTCGTGGGAGCGCCCGGACGAGTTCGATCCGGAGCGCTTCCGCGGCGTGGACGACTACGAGGCGCTTCGGGCATTCATCCCGCACGGCGGAGCCGGCGTTGCGACAGGGCACCGCTGCCCCGGAGAGAAGCTCGCGATCGCCGGGCTTGCCGCGGCCATCTCGGCGCTGAGCGACCCGCGCGTGACGATCCTCGACTCGGGTCTCGAGGTGAACCGGCGGCGTCTGCCCACGATGCCCCGCTCGGGCGGCCGCGTCCGAGCGACGGGTGCGCCCTCGCGCTGCCCCATCCACTGAATACTGCGGCCATCGCTTGCCGCAGGGCCACCAGACCGTCAGGAGCCCTCGCGCTCCAGCACGGTGCGAACGAAGGCGGGCACCACATCGGTCGCGACCTTCGCCGCGTGCTGCTCGGCGCGCGTGAGCGCCGCCTCGACGTCCGCGCGAGTGCCACGCCGCTCGGCGAGGTTGAGCGCGGCGAGCCCGGCCGCACCCATGCTGCTCGCCGCCTCGAGCCACGGCCGCAGCGAACGCACCGGCTCGCGCCGGCCGTCGACCTCGCCCAGGGCGACGAGCTCTTCGAGCCGAGCGCGCAGGTCCGAGCTGTCCCCGCCGGCGAGAACTGCATCCACAGCGTCCGCTAGCGCCGGATCCATCGGCGCCGACGGCGGCCACGACGACAGCGTCCGCACGAGCGGCGCCAGGGCCGCGGCATCCGTTCCCGCCACGATGCGCAGCGCGGCCCGGGCTGCACGTTGCGGGTCGTACGCGGCGGGGTTCCAGGCCCAGTCCGCGAAGGCGGCCATGCCGAAGCAGCCGGGCGCGAACTCCACCATCGGGTTGGTCCACGCGCCGCGCAGCGCCGAGCCGTCGAGGTCACCGGTGCGCCCGAGGAGAGGCCCGAGGAACGCGCGACCGCGGTCGAAGTCGTTGACCGGGAAGTTGTCCCACAGCAGCAGCCGATCGCCGAAGACCTCGCCGGCCGCATCGATGTCGGCGCGCGTGATCTCGCCCACCACGATGTCGCGGCCCGTCCACCACACGTAGGTGTCGTCGGGAAGCCCGGCCGCGAACGCCGTGCGGTAGTCGGAGGCACGGGTCCCCGCGTAGTCGGTCGCCACGACGAGCAGTTCCGCATCCGCGCGCCGGGGACGCAGCACGTCGGCCAGGAACCGGCTCGCGGTCAGTGCGTGCGCGGTGCCGATCCCGGCTCCGTCGTCGCCGAATCGCTCGCGATCGAGGTCGTTGGTCGGCGTCATCGGCACGTCGTCGAAGAGCAGGGCGATCGACGGGATGCCGGCATCCAGCAGCTGCGTCGCCTTGGCCGCGAGCAGCTCGTGCTCGGCGTCGTCGGCGAAGACCATCGATCCGGCGGGGTGCAGCGCCACCACGACGTCCACGCCGTTGGCCGCACCCTCACGCGCGAGCTCGACGAGCCGTGCCAGCGCATCGGGCGGATACAGGTCGCGCCACCGCTCGCGATGCCACGGGTCGTCCTTGGGCGCGTAGACGTAGGAGTTGAGCTTCACACGCCCGGCGAAGTGCAGGGCCGAGAGCCTCTCGTCGTGCGACCACGGCTCGCCGTAGAAGCCCTCGATGATGCCGCGCCACCGCAGCGCGGGGGCGTCTTCGATGCGGATGCCCGGAACCCGGCCGCCGTTCGCATCTGCGAGCTCCTCGAGCGTCGCGCTGGCGTGCCGAAGACCGCGCACGTCGGATGCCTCCACCACCGCCCGACCGCCGGACACCTCCAGCCGATAGGCCTCGGGGGGAAGCCCCGCCACCGTGGTCTCGCTCACCACCAGGTCGGCCAGCGGCCACGCCCCTGGACGAGTTTCGCCGCGCTGCGGCCTCGGAATGAAGGGCATCTGATCGGGAATCGGGTGCGCAATCGCGTCGACTTCGAGCACCTGGGAACGTTATCACATAGACTGTCGGCATGACCTCGTTCCCCTCGCTGACGAGTGACGATGACCGACGGACGGTCCGAGGTGCCGGCTATTCGCTGTCGTGGCGCACCGGCTCCTCGGGACTCGTGCGTTCTCCCTACCTCGAGTTAGCCGCCGCCGACGGCTCCCGCTGGATGCGCCTCTGTGCGCTGTCGAGCGTGCACACCGGTCAGGGGCGCGACGAGAGTATGAGCCTTTCCGAGCCCGACGTGCGCACCGAAGCGGACGCGGTGGTCATCACCATCCGCACCGCCTCGCCCGTGTGGCGCGAACGCGCGCTCGAGCTGCGCTGCACGCGCGACTCGGTGGAGGTGACGCTCGAGGCCCGCGGCACCGGCGTCCTCACCGATGTCACCATCCTCGGCGGCGACGGCGTCGTGCCCACCGGCGCCAGCGGCACCTTCCGCTCCGGCTTCGATGCGCAGTCGCTCTACGTGCCCAGCCCGACCGAGCCGGTCGCCTTCGTGCGTCCGGTGTGGTCGGCGGCGTCGCTCGGCGTCGTCGGCGACGCCGACCCCGGACGCCTGAACGGCATCTTCTCGCCACCGCCCCTCGCGCTCGCGTTCGGCCGCGACCCCGCGACGGATGCGTTCTCGCCTGGCGCCGGCCCGTGGCTGGCGACGTGGCTGCGCGCCCCGGTCGAGGAGCTGCGGTTCACCACGATGCGCTTCGACCCCGTCGACGGCGGCGGCCTGCTGCGCTTGGCGTACGAGGGGCACACGCCCGTCGACGGCACGTGGCGCTCGCCGACCGTGGTCATCCGGCCCGTCGACTCGCCCGCCGAGGCCTTGCGCGCGCATCGCGACGACCTCGTGGCTAGCGGGCACGCCCCGCAGGCCGGTCCCGAGATCCACCCTTGGTGGCTCGAGCCCATCTTCTGCGGCTGGGGTGCGCAGGTCGCCCAGGGCGGCAAGAACGGCTGGGCGCCCGACCTCTGCCGCCAGGAGATCTACGACGGCTTCCTCGACACCCTGGCCGCAGCATCCCTCGATCCCGGCACCATCGTGATCGACGACCGCTGGCAGGCCCAGTACGGCACGGCCGAGACCGACACCGAGGCGTGGCCCGACATGCGCGGATGGATCGACGGCCAGCACGACACCGGCAGACGAGTGCTGCTGTGGTGGAAGGCGTGGGATCCTGCCGGCCTCCCGCTCGAGGAGTGCATCACGGATGCCGCGGGCCGGCCGATCGCGGCCGATCCGGGCAGCCCCGCCTACCTCGCGCGCCTGGACGCCATCGTCGAGCGACTGCTCTCGCCCGAGGGGCTGGACGCCGACGGGTTCAAGGTCGACTTCACCCAGCGCGCGCCCAGCGGGACGATGCTCCGGCCTGCGCCCGGAAGCGACGGCGTGTGGGGCGTCGCGGCGCTGCACCGACTGGTCGGGCGCATCCACGCCGCAGCCAAGCGGATCAAGCCCGACGCGCTCGTCATCACGCACACGGTGCACCCGTCGTTCGGCGACGTGTCGGACATGATCCGCACCAACGACGTGCTCGAGCATGACGTCACCGGGACGCCCGTCTCGGTGGCCGCGCAGTTGCGAGCTCGATACGAGATCGTCGCCGCGGCCTTGCCGGGTCACCCGGTCGACACCGACCAGTGGCCCATGCCCAGCCGGGACGAATGGCTCGACTACGCGCACGCACAGGTGGGGCTGGGGGTGCCCGCGCTGTACTACCTGGACCGCGTGAGCGACGACGAATCGATCGATCCCGAGCACCTCGCGATGATCGGCCGGACGTGGGCGAAGTACCGAGAGAGCCTCGCATGACGACGGCGACGACGGCGACGGCGATCGCCCGCGGCGTGTGGCGGATCTCCGACACGTGCCACGTGTACCTGCTCGTCGACCCCGACGCTCCGGCGGGCGAGCGGGATGCCGTGGCCATCGACTTCGGGTCGGGTCTGGCACTGGATCACCTCGAGGATCTCGGCATCCGTCGCATCACCGATGTGCTGATGACCCACCATCACCGCGATCAGGGGCAGGGGCTGCCGCGCGCCGTCGCGCACGGCGCCCGGATCCATGTGCCGCCGGTCGAGCGCGAACTGTTCGACCGCGTCGAGGAGATGTGGCAGAGCCGCCAGCTCGACAACGACTACAACGTGCGCCAGGACCGGTTCTCGCTGCTCGAGTCGGTGCCGGTGCACGCGACCGTGCCGGAGTACCGCGAGCTTGAGGTGGGCGGAGTGCGGCTGCTGGTACTGCCGACGCCGGGGCACACCATCGGATCGGTGACGTACCTGCTCGATCGCGACGGCGAGCGCCTGGCGTTCACCGGCGACCTCATCTATGCGCCCGGCAAGGTGTGGTCGCTGGCGGCGACCCAGTGGTCCTACACGCAGACGGAGGGGCCCGCCATGACGGTGCTCAGCGCGCTGCTGCTGCACCGCTACCGGCTGTCGATGATCGCGCCGTCGCACGGCGAGATCATGCACGACCCCGATCAGGCGCTCGAGCTGCTCGCCCGGGTGATGCAGGAGTACGTCGACTCACGGCGGTCGTACCCGTGGGAGCTGCGCGCGCGGCTCGAGGACCCCTTCGTCGCGCTGACACCCCATCTGCTGCTCAATCGCACCGCCATGTCGTGCTCGTACGTCGTGCTGTCCGAGACGGGCGAGGCACTCATGATCGACTACGGCTATGACATGACCACCGGGCTCGTGCTCGGCCAGGAGCGCGCCGCACGCCGGCCGTGGCTCGCTTCGCTGCCCGCGCTGCGCGAGCTGTACGGGGTCACGCGCATCTCGGTGGCCCTGCCCACGCACTACCACGACGACCACATCGCCGGGATGCCGCTGCTGCGCGACGTCGAGGGCACCGAGTTGTGGATCCCCGAGAACGTGGCGCCGACGATGGCTGATCCGTGGCTCGAGGACCTGCCGTGCCAGTGGTACGACCCCATCGTCGCCGACCGCGTGCTGCCGCTCGGCGAACCGTTCACCTGGAACGAGTACACCTTCACGGCGCACGAGCAGCCGGGCCACACCCTGTACGCGGTGGCCTACGAGCTCGAGATCGACGGCGTCACGGTGGTGTTCACCGGCGACCAGCAGGAGGGGCTGGGAGGACGCGACGGCCGCCGAGACATCATGAACTACCAGTACCGCAACCTCTTCCGCCTCGGCGACTACGTGCAGAGCGCGGCGCTGTACCGGCGCATCGGGCCGGGCCTCATGGCGAGCGGACACTGGGATCCTCGCTGGGTCGACGAGGAGTATCTGGAGTACCTGACCCGGTCCGCCCGCTTCGTCGACGACATCCATCAGCGCCTGCTGCCGCTCGACGACCTGTCGATCGGTCCAGACGGACAGGCCGCACGCCTGCTGCCCTATCGCCGCCGAGCGCGCGTGGGCGAGTCTCTGGATTACACGGTGCGTGTCAGCAATCCGCTGCCCGCCACCGCCCTCGCGCGGCTGACTCCGGTCCTGCCGGTAGGCTGGCGCTCGTCCGTCCCCGAGCTGACGCTCGAGCTCGGACCCGGCGAGGAGTCCACCGTGCAGTTGACCGTGACCCCTGCGTCCCCGGGGCGCAGGCAGCGACTTGCGGTCGACGTCGCCATCGGCGACCTGCGCCTGGGCCAGCACGCCGAGGCGCTGGTCGACGTGGAGGAGTGAACCGCGTGAACGAGACACCGCGACGAGAGCCCGTCGTCCGTCCGACGATCCGAGAGGTCGCCGACGCGGCGGGGGTGTCGCGGTCGACGGCGTCGCGTGCGCTCTCGGGCAACGGCTACGCCGCCCCCGAGGTGCGCGACCGCGTGCGGGCGGCGGCGAAGGAGATCGGCTACGTCGTGGACGTGACCGCGCGCAGCCTCAAGCAGCGCACGAGCCGCTCCGTCGGTGTGCTCGTGTCGGACCTGCGCAACGTGTTCTACGCCGAACTGGCATCAGGCATCGGCGAGGAGGCGCGCGCACACGGACGCACACTGGTGATGGTCGATCTGCGCGGCGAAGAGTCCGACGAGCTGGAAGCGGCCGAGACACTCGTCGGGTCGCGCGTGTCGGGTGTCATCGCGACACCCGTGTCGCGCGAGCTCAGCGCATTCCTCACCCGCGTGGGCGTACCGCTCATCGAGGTGGACCGCCGCTTCGACGCCGAAGACACCGACGCGGTCGTCGTCGACAACCGTGCCGCCGCGCGCGACACCACGACGCGCCTGCTCGCCGCGGGGCACGAGCGCATCGCACTGCTCATCGACGAGACCGAGTGGACGACCGGCGAGGAGCGCCAGCGCGGCTACCTCGACGCGCTGGCCGCGCGTAAGGTCCGCGTCGACGAGTCGCTCATCGTGCAGGCCGGCTGGGACGCCGAAGAGGCGATGGCCGCGGCGCAGGGCATCCTCTCCCGCCCCGACCGGCCCACGGCGGTGTTCGCCGCCAACAACGTGCTGACCGAGGGCACGTGGCGGGCGGCATCCGCTCTCGGCCTCCGCATTCCCGAGGACGTGAGCCTGGCCGGCTTCGACGATGCGCCGTGGATGACCATGGTGCAGCCGGGGGTGTCGACGAGGAGGCAGGATGCCGGAGCCCTCGGCGCGACCGCGATGCGCGCGCTTCTCGAGCGCATCGACGCCCCGCAGGCGCCGGTGCGCACGATCGTGATGCCGACGCAGTTCGTCGACCGCGGGTCGATCGCGCCGCCTCCCGCGCGCTGAGCCCCCCGCCCGGTGTTCGTTCGCCACATATGTACGCCGAATCGCCCGTTTCACGTACATATGTGGCGAACGAACCGGAAGGGGGACGGCGGTGCGCCGCGGGGGCGGGGGCGGGGCGTTAAGGGGCGAGCGCGGCGGTGCGACGCACGAACGCGCGGTGGAGGAACGCGCGCCGGCGCTGCGATGCGCGAGCGCGCCGCTCGACATCCGCGGGATCGACCATCGCCAGCAGCTGCGCTCGGAGGCGGGTCAGGGTCTCGGCGTGCTCGCGCGCGCCGGCCAGATCGTGCCGCTCCCCCGGGTCGGCGCCCAGGTCGTAGAGGTGCTCCTGGTGTCCGTGCACGAGCACGTACTTGAGCGAGCCGTGCCGCAGCAGGAAGCACGGGGCGTGCACGCCCTCGCCGTGATACTCCGCGACGACCGGATGCCGCGGCGCATCACCTCCGGCCAGCGCCGGTGCCAGATCCACGCCGTCGAGGTCGACCGGAAGCGGAGCACCCACGAACGACGCGAGCGTGGGCAAGAGGTCGACGAGACTCACCGGGGTGGCGGGACTCGTCCCGCGGGCGATCCCGGGCCCGCTCACGATGAGCGGAACCCGCACCGAGCGCTCGTAGAGGGTGCGCTTCTGCAGCATCCCGCGGTCTGCCAGCATGTCGCCGTGATCGCTGACGAACACCACCACCGTGTTCTCGGGTCGCGGAAGCGCCGCCAGCAGAGCGCCGACGCGACGGTCGAGCTCGTGGAGCATCGCGTACACGGTCGCGTACATCCAGCGCAGGTTGCCGGGCTGCATCAGGCGGTCCTGCACCTCGGGCACGTAGTGGAAGTCGTCGAGCCAGCGGTCCATCACGCCCGCCGGCGGCACGATCTCAGGGCTGAGCCTCGGCATCGCCCCGTCGAAGCGCGCGACGAGCTCATCGGCCGCCCAGAACGGGTTGTGCGGAGCGTGATACGAGACGACCGCGAGGAACGGTGCGTCATGCTGGCGTGAGAGGTACGCGAGCGCCTCGTCGTGGATGCGGTCGTCGCGCTCGTCATGCAGCTCACGCCGGAACCGCTCGCGGTAGACCGCCGCTGACTCGGCCGCGAGATAGGACTCGCCCATCATCTGCGGGCTGTTCGGGTTGCCGCCGCTCGGCGTGTTCCAGTCGTACGCGAGCGCGTACAGGCGAGGGTCATGGCCCTTGCTGTAGTCGGTGTCGAGCGCGAGACGCTCATCGAAGCCGTGATGCTGATCGTGCCCGATGAAGTGCATCTTGCCGACGATCGCGGTGCGATACCCGAGCGCGCCGAACGCGTGGGCGATGGTGGGATGCTCCGCCGAGAACTCGCCGGCATTGTCGAAGCAGTCCAGCCGGCTCGCCAGCCGCCCGGTCATCATCGACGCGCGCGACGGGGTGCACAGCGGGGCGTTGCACGACGCATCGAACCGCACGCCCCGGCCTGCGAGCGCGTCGATGTGCGGCGTCGCGCCGTTCGGATCGCCGTACGTGCCCACGAGATCTGGGGGAAGCGAGTCGCACTGGATCACCAGCACGTCGGGGCATCCGGCGGGGGTCGGCATGGTCTGCTCCTTCGATCGGTCGTCGGCAGTGGCGTGGCACGCGTCGGTGTTGATACTATGTGGGAACGATGTCACATCGTGGTCACACCGTGTGGTCACATATGTGATCACTTGGCTGATCACATCGTGATCGTGACCACAACGTGTGAGAGAACGACGCCGCGCAGGCCGGAGGAACCCATGGCAACGAAGCACCCCGTGCTCGCGCTCGACATCGGCGGGACGAAGCTCGCTGTCGCGATGGTCACACCCGACGGGCGCACGCACGGGTTCCTCTCCGAGCCCACCGACAAGCACCGCGGCCCCGAGGCCGTCATCGGCCACCTCTTCGACATGGGAGCCCGCAGCATCGCCGCCGCCGGAATCGGCGCACCGCACGCCGTGGGAATCAGCTGCGGCGGTCCGCTCGACGCCACCGCCGGCATCCTCACCAGTCCCCTGCATCTGCCGGGATGGATCAACGTACCCATCGTCTCGATGGCCTCGGAGGTGTTCGGCGTGCCGGCCGTCGTCGAGAACGACGCGACGGCCGCCGTGCTCGGCGAACACCGCTTCGGCGCGGCCCGTGGCGCCGAGATCGCGCTCTACCTGACCCTCTCGACCGGCGTGGGCGGCGGCTCGATCATCGACGGGCGGCTGCACCGCGGGGCGGCCGGCAACGGCGGCGAGTTCGGCCACCTGATGGTGCGACCCGGCGGCCGACGGTGCGAATGCGGCCGGAACGGATGCCTCGAGGCCTATGCCTCGGGCACGAACATCGCCGTGCGCGCCCACGAGCTGCTTGCCACGAGCGACCGCCCGTCGGCGCTGCGCGAAGTCCCGCTGGTGCGTGCCGAGCACGTCTCGGCCGCGGCCGCCGCGGGGGATCCCGTCGCCGCCGAGGTCTGGAACGAGACGACCGACCTGCTCGGCCAGGCCGTCACCGACCTCGTCAACCTCTTCGAGCCCCACGTCGTCGTGCTCGGCGGCGGCGTCACGCGCTCGGGCTCGATCCTGCTCGACCCGGTGCGCGACACCGTGCGCGACACCGCAATGCCGCCCGCCGCCGCTCGCGCCCTCGTCACCCTCGCCGGACTGGGCGACGCCGTGTGCGTCGTCGGCGCCGGCGCACTCGCCCTCGACCTCGTGGAGGCCGCCCGTGTCTGACTGGCTCGAAGATCAGCTCGACGCGCACATCCACACCGCGCAGCAGGCCAAGCCGCTCCTGGACGACGTCCGCGCCGTCGGGACCGCCCTGATCGACGCCTTCGCGCGCGGCGGCACCCTGTACACCCTCGGCAACGGCGGCAGCGCTGCCGACGCGCAGCACTTCACCGGCGAGGTGATCGGCCACTACAAGCGCGACCGGCGCCCGCTGCCCGCGGTCACCCTCACGACCGACGCCACGGTCTCGACATGCATCGCGAACGACTACGCCTTCGAGGAGGTGTTCTCGCGTCAGGTCGAGGCGCTGGCGAAGCCGGGCGACGTGGTCGCGGCATTCACGACCAGCGGGCGCTCGGCGAACGTCGTCAACGCGCTGTCGGCCGCGCGCGCCAACGGTGCGACGACGCTGCTGTTCGCGGGCGGCGACGGCGGACCGTCGCTCGCACTGGCCGATCACGCCTTCCTCGCGCCGTCGAGCGAGACCCCCCGCATCCAGGAACTGCACACCTTCCTTCTGCACGCGCTGTCGGAGATCCTGGATGCCTGGGCAGCGGGAGAGGAGCCGGCATGACCGACCGAGCCCGCGTGAACAACAGCGCCCCGATCGCGAACGCCCCGTCGGGGAAGCAGCCCCGCGATATGGCTCCCGCTCCGCGACCCACCGCGACACCCGACCGCACACTCCACATGATCGGCAACGCCCACCTCGACCCGGTGTGGCTCTGGCCGTGGCAGGAGGGGTACCAAGAGGCTCGGGCCACGTTCGCCAGCGCCCTGGACCGCATGGACGAGTACGCCGACTTCGTGTTCACGTGCGACCAGATCGTGCTGCTGTCATGGGTCGAGGAGCAGGATCCCGAGATGTTCGCGCGCATCCAGGAGCGCGTCGCCGAAGGCCGATGGGTCAACGTCGGCGGCTGGTGGGTCGAGCCCGACTGCAACATGCCGATGGGCGAGTCGTTCGCACGGCAGGGCCTGTACGGGCAGCGCTACCTGCAGTCCCGCTTCGGCAGGATCGCGACGGTCGGCATGAACGTCGACCCGTTCGGACACACCGCCTCGCTGCCCCAGATCCTGCAGGGGCAGCGCATGGACTCGTACTGCTTCCTGCGCCCCGGCCCGCACGAGGGCGACCTCGACGACACCCTGTTCAATTGGGAATCCGCCGACGGATCGCGTGTGCTCGCCTACCGCATCCCCTTCGAATACGGCAGCCCTCCCGGCGACGTCTCGGGGCAGACCGAGAAGTCGCTCGGCCAGCTCGACCGGGCACTGGGCGAGATGATGGTGTTCTACGGCGTCGGCAACCACGGCGGCGGGCCGACGAAGGCGAACATCGAGTCGATCCATCGCTATGACCGCATGGGAAGCTTCGGAAGGATGACGATGTCGTCTCCGCGCGCGTACTTCGACGAGATGCTCTCGCGTGGAGAGGGGTTCCTCGACGCGCTGACGGTGCGCCGCGACGACCTGCAGCACCACGCGCCGGGGTGTTACTCGTCGCACTCGGGCATCAAGGCATGGCAGCGGCGCGCGCAGTACGCCGCACTTTCCGCGGAGCGGTGGGCCATGATCGATGTCGCCCTCACTGGGAGCGAGTACCCGCGCGACGACCTCGAGCGGGCGTGGAAGCAGATCCTCTTCAACCAGTTCCACGACATCCTGCCCGGCTCCGCGATCGAGCCGTCGTACGACGACGCGCGCGACCAGCTCGGCGAGGCGGTGGCGATCTCCAAGCGCATCATCACGCGCGCACACAACCGCATCGCCCGCCGCATCGACATTCCCATGGATGAGGCCACGCAGCCGGTCGTCGTCTTCAACCCGCACCCGTGGCCGGTGTCGGTCGACGTCGACATGCAGTATGGCGCGCAGCGCAACGGCGTGCGCATCGTCGACCACGAGGGGCAGCCCGTCCTCTCGCAGGCCACCCAGTCCACCGCGACCACCGGCGACCTGAGCCGCGGAGCCGTGACGTTCCGCGCCGACGTGCCCGCACTGGGATACGCGCTGTACCGGATGCTGCCGGGCCCGGCCCTGCCCGCCGACACCGGGCTTTCGGTGGCCCGGGACGGCACCGTCATCGAGAACGCCCACGTGCGGCTCGAGCTCGACCCGCAGACCGGCGACGTGGTGTCGCTGCTCGACAAGGCCAGCGGCGTGGATCCGCTCGCCGGCACGCGGGGGCAGCCGCGCACCGCGGTGTGCGACGACCCGACCGACACGTGGGGACACCGCGTCATCTCTTACGCATGGCCCGGCGCCGCGATGACCCTCGATCGCATCGTCGTGCGCGAGACCGGCCCGCTGCGCTCCCGCGTGCGGGTGGAGAAGTCGTGGGGCGCCAGCACGCTCGTCGAAGAGTACCTCCTCGCGCATGACGCCGCGGCGGTGCGGGTCGACGTGACCATCGACTGGCGCGAGAAGGCGCACCTGCTCAAGCTCCGCTTCCCCGTCGGCCTCGAGGATCCCTCGGCGACCTACGAGATCCCGTACGGCACGATCCAGCGCCCGGTCGACGGCGCCGAAGAGCCGGCGCAGTCCTGGGTGGATCTCACCGGCACCGTAGACGGCGCCGCCGCCGGGCTCACGGTCATCGCCACCACCAAGCACGGCTGGGATGTCTCGCCCGCAGGCTCGGCGGGCGGCGAGACTCCCAGCATCGGCATCACCGCGGTGCGCAGCCCCGTGTACTCGTGGCACGATCCGCGCCTGCTCGACCCCGAGGGCGTGTACTCGTTCCAGGATCAGGGCATCCAGCGCTTCAGCCTCGAGCTGGTCCCCCACGCCGGCGACTGGCGCACCGCGCAGCCGACGCGTCGCGCCGCGGTGCTCGGCGCGCCGGTGCGCGCACAGCTCGAGTCGTTCCACGACGGCGACCTGCCGCCGCGGCGCAGCTTCGCCGACGACGGCGCGGGCGCGGTCATGGTGACGGCGGTCAAGGGCAGCGATGACGTGCCGGCCATCGGCCCGGCCGACCTCATCGTGCGCGCGGTCGAGACGCGCGGCGAGCCGGCGACGGCGCACATCGACGTGCCGCTGGCAGGTCGCGCGATCGACGCCGACTTCCGGCCGCACCAGGTCCGCACGTTCCGCGTGCCGCTCGAGCCCGACGGCGACATCGTCGAGGTCGATCTGCTCGAATGGCCGCTCGGAGAGCAGCCCGCGTGAGCATGACGCCACCGGCTGAGCCGATCGGCACGAAGCCGACCGCGCCGACCGCGCCGACCGCGCCGACGGTCACGATCCTCGACGCAGAACCCGCGGACTTCCACGTCGCCGTCTTCGCCGACGGCGACGTGCACCGCGTGATGGTGCGCTTCGACGGCGAGAGCCCGGTCGAGGCCGCCGTCCGCGTCACCGTGCAGGCCGGCGACGCCGACGACCCGTGGTGGCTCATCCCGGGCCTGTTCTACGGCGAGAACCGGCCGGCGACCAACGACCGGCTCTATCCGCGCTTCGAGGCCGGCGCCCGCGCCCCCGAGCAGCACGCCGCGTTCGTGAGCGACGAATGGCATTTCCGCTCGGATCGGGCGGCCACGCCAGTCGCGTTCGTGTGGCCGTCACCGGGAGCGGCGGGCCTCGCCCTGTCGGTCGAGCCCGTCACCGCTCTCGGGCTCACTGGTCTCGGCTTCGCGCTCCGGGACGGCGCTGCCGAGCTGAGCGCCACGTTCCCGGCAAGGGAGTTCCCCGTCACCTACTACGGCGACAGCCGGCCTCGCCCAGCCGAGGTGCTCCGTCACCGCTTCGACCCCGGCGATGCGGTCGAGCTCTCGGTGCACGTGCACGTGCTCGGCCCGGACCGCCACGACTACGCCCCGGTGCTGCGGGCTCTGCACGCGGCATCCGTCTCTTCCGCACCGTTGCGCCCGTGGGTCGATGTGCCGACGGCCGCCGCCCTCAGCGCCGAGGGTCTCCTGCGCTGGCACTACGACCCCGACCCGGGAGTGCTGCTCGAGACCGTCGGTTTCGACCGCGAGGTCTCGGGGCGCGACGGCACCTCCGTCGATCGTCAGGCGATGCACGTGGGCTGGGTCTCGGGCATCCCGTGGGCCTACGCCATGCTGCGCCACGCGGAGCGGACGGATGCCCCGGCCCTTCGTGACGCCGCGCTCGACGTGATCGACTTCTGCACCGCCGAGCTGTCGCCGAGCGGCACGCTGTGGGGCGTGTGGTACCGCGAGAGGGGATGGACGCAGAGCTGGACGACCCACCGCCGTGGACTGCACAGCCGGACGCTGGGCGAGGCGACGCAGTTCCTCGTGCGCGCCATTGCCCTCGCCGATCGCCCGCAGTGGCGCGACGCCGCGCGATCGAACCTCGACGTCGTCGTGGCCCGCCAGCGCGACGACGGCAACCTCGGCAGCATCCACCATGCTGAGACCGGCGAGGTGCTGTCGTGGAGCGGCTCGGCGGGGCTGGCGTGGGTGGGCGCGCTGGTCGAGGCCGCGGCGTGGGATGGGCGCTATCTCGACGCCGCCGCGCGGGCCGGCCGTTACTACGCCCGGTTCGTGCACGACGAGTACCTGCACGGCGCCCCCGAGGACGTCGACCTCGCCGTCACCAGCGAAGACGGCTACGTCGCGCTGATGGCCTACGTGGCGCTGCACCGCGCGACCGGCGACCGCGAATGGCTCGACCTGGGACGGCGGGCGGCCGATTTCGCGCTGACGTTCCGCTACACCTACGACGTGGAGTTCGCGCCGAGCACGATGCTCGGGATGTACGACTTCGGCACTCGCGGCGCGGATCAGGCCTCGGCATCCAACCAGCACCTCCACGCGTACGGGCTGGTCTGCACGCGCGAACTGCTCGAGCTGGCCGACGCCGCGGCAGACCCGCACTACCGCGAGCGCGCACTCGAGACCCTCGCCTGCTTCAGGCAGTTCGTCGCCCGGTTCGACGGCGACTTCAACGCCTACCGCGGAATGGTGACCGAACGGTACTACCAGACCGAGTGCTTCCAGCCGAAGGGGATGCTGCTCACCCTCTCGCACGCCTGGAGCGCCGGCGTGCTGCTGCTCGGCTGCGAAGACGCCCTCGCTGCCCGCGCCGGCTGAGCCGCGGCATCCGTCCCTGCCCGCCCACCTGCGGTCGCCATGCCGCGAGACGGTCAGGCGCCCCGCTTGCACAGCGCCGACGGGGAAGCAAGCCCCTCGGGACGAGCAAGCGGCGGGGCGAACATGGCTTCTCGCGCAATCGCGACGCCAAGCGCATGGAGGTGGGATGGACGTCATTCTCGTTCCCGGACTGTGGATGGGCGCGTCGTCGTGGCACGACGTGGCGACCGCCCTGACCGCGGCGGGGCACACGCCGCACGCCCTCACTCTGCGCGGCCTCGATTCGCGCACCGCCGACCGCAGCGGAACGATGCTCGCCGACCACGTCGCCGAGATCGTGGCCGCGATCGATCGCTGCGCCGGCAAGGTCGTGCTGGTCGGCCAGGCGCAGGCGTGCGGGCTTGTGCACGCGGCGCTGAATCGTCGCGTGGACCGTGTCGCCGCCGCGGTGCACGTCGGCGGGCTCCCCAGCGCTCACGGCACGCACGTCCTCAGCGGATTCACGTTGGACGCGCGCGGAACCCCGACGAACACGGCGGGCTACCGCGCGGTCGACGCGAGCCTTTCGGGATGGCATGACCGCGTTCGCGAAGACGCCGACCACGTGCTGGATCAGGTGCAGAAGCTGACCGACGAGCGCCGGCACGCGGTTCCCGTCACGGTGGTCGCCACGGAGTTCACCGCCGACGACGTGCGCCGGTGGATGGCCGCGAACATCGACCCCGCGCGCGAGCTGGCGCTTCTGCACGACGTGACGCTGGTCGACATGCCCGCGGGCCGCTGGCCGCAGATCGAGCGGGCGGATGACCTGGCGCGCATCATCGTCCAGGCGGCATCCGTTGCGGATGCCGCGTCCCCGAGCGCGCACTCCGCTCCGCTCGTCCCGGGCAACTGAGCCCTGACCGGGCGCGCCACGGCTCAGACGGCGGCGGACCTCTCGACGGCGCGCACCGGGGCGACCGAGCCCGTCGTCGCGGACTCGTAGGCCGCGAGGATCACGCCGAGCACGTCGATGCCCTCGACGTGCGTCTGGATCGGCCGGCGCCCTTCCAGGATGCACTCGGCGAAATGCGCCACCTCAGCCGCGAACTCGTGCACCGGCTCGAACGTCGCCGTGACGGGCTCCTGGCCGCGCACGCGCGAGATGAGCGTGGTGCCGTCGGAGCTGAGCGATCCGTTCTCTCCGACGAGCGAGAACTTCTCGGTGCCGACCGCCGGCTCGTACGCCCAGCTCGTGGTGACATGGCCGACCACTCCATTGTCGTAGCGCACCAGCACCTGGGCGGAGTCCTCGCCCTCCATGAACTCCAGCCGATGGCGCGAGAGCATCGCGGCGACCTCGACGGGCGTGCCGCCTGCGAAGTGCTGCAGCAGATAGAGCGGGTGATACCCGGTGTCGATCAGCTCGCCGCCTCCCGCGGTGGCCGCCTGCGCACGCCATCCCATGCTCTCGACGGTGAAGTCGTTGAAGAAGCTGTACGTCGTCCGCACCTCGAAGACACGTCCGAGGGCACCGCTCTCGACGAGCTCCTTCGCGGCGGCGACCGCCGGCTGGAAGAGCTGGTTGTGCGCGCACATCACCGTCACGCCGTTGCGCTCGACCGCGGCGGCGATCGCCTCGGCCTCGTCGAGCGTGAGGCACAGCGGCTTCTCGCACAGGACATGCAGTCCGGCATCCGCGGCCGCGATCACGGCCTCGGCGTGCAGGTGATGCGGCAGGCAGATGTCGACGGCGTCCAGCCCGCCCGCCGCGATCATCTCGCGGTAGTCGGCGTAGATCCGCACGCCTTCATCGTCGCCGCGCCGCTTCTCGGCGCTCTCGCGCACCGGATCGGCGATCGCGGCGAACTCGACCGTGTCGGGATTGCGACGGAAGCCTGCCACATGCGCACCGGCGATGCCGCCCGCTCCGATGAGTCCGATCCGCACCTTGCGGGCTTCGCTGACCGTCATGACCGTCCCTCTGTGTCGGTGTGTGCTTCGGTGTCTGGGTCGATGTCTGTGTCTGGGTCGATGTCTGTGTCTGGGTCGATGTCGACCGCCGCGCCGGTCACGGCGGCGGTGTTCGCGGCGACGACGAACCGCGTGAGGTCGATCGCCGCCTTCAGGTTGTGCGTGGTGTCGGCGCCGTTACTAATCGCGTCGATCCACAGGTCGAACGGCGACGTGGCCGCGTCGGGGAGCGGCACCGGCGTCCAGTCGTCGCCGAGCTCTCCGCCCTTGCCGATCAGCTCCTCGCGGCCGAAGCCGTACAGCAGCGAACCCTTGGTGCCGCGCACCTCGAACGCGAAGGCGCCCGGGGTCGTCACGAAGCTCGCCTCGGCGACGCCGATCCCACCGTCGGCGTACCGGGCGACCACCACGGCGTTGTCCTCGACGGCGCGCCCGGTGACGCGACCGTAGACGGCCGTCACCTGCGCGGGGCGGGGTCCGAGGAACCGCTGCACGAGGTAGGCGGGGTGGCAGCCGAGGTCGGCGAACGCGCCGCCGACCGCCGCGACCGGGTCGGCGAAGCGCTCGGGAAGCCAGCCGCCGAGCCAGCCGTCGTGCGCCATGCGCACGCGGGCGTACGTGATCTCGCCGAGGGCTCCGGCGTCGATGAGACCGGATGCCGCGACGATCTCACGCTCCGACAGCCGGGGCAGCGACACCGCGAGCGCGACGCCGGCGTCGCGGGCGGCGGTGGCGAGCGCCTCGGACTCAGCGACGGTGGGCGCCAGGAGCTTCTCGGTGAAGACGTGCTTGCCGGCTTGAATGGCGCGGGTGATGACCTCGGTGTGGTCGGCGGTGGCCGTGGTCACGGTGATGGCGTCGACATCCTGCCGCGCGAGCAGTTCGTCCAGCGATGCGGCGGCGGGGATGCCGAGATCCGCGGTGCCTTCGTCGGCCAGCGCCGGGTCGGCATCCCAGCCCGCGACCACCTTCGTGGCCGGATGCTCGGTCGCGCTGCGCGCGTAGTCCGGCGCATGGACATGCCAGAATCCGGCGATCCCCACGCCGATGACGTCGTCTGTCACGCTGTGCACTCCTCTGTGTGTGGCGTTGCTCGGCCGACGTGTGGCAACGTTACCAGATGCTTCTCGCCCGTCGCGAGAGCCGCAAGAGCCTCCCGATCTCGGGGGGTGAGGAGGTGTCGCTCGACGCCATCGCCCGTCGTAGCGAGGGGACAGCTCACCTCGCGTGCTAGCTTTCGATCCGGCCGAGCAGTGCTCCGAGTCCGGCGGAGAGGACGTGTGCGTCGGCAAGGGCAAGCCACCAGCATTCCCAGCGCTCCGCGCCGCCTCCGGTTGCGGGATCTCTCTCACCCGCAATCCACCGCTCGGGAGCCTCTTCGTCGAGCTCGAGCTGAAAGAACGACCTTCGGGCGATCTCGTCCCGGTACGGGGCCATGTCGTATTCGGAGCTGCCGAGCTCACGAACCACTCGTGTGCGCAGGCCGGTCTCTTCGAGAGTCTCGCGGACGGCCGCGTCGGCCGCGTTCTCGCCCGCCTTGACCGTGCCCGCCGGCACCTGAACTCCCGTCACCGTCGACGGGCGGTCCAGGTGGGTGAAAACGAGAAGCCGCTGCCGGTCCACCACGTAGCAGACGACCTTGTCAGTCCTCACGCGCGCCATCACCCGAACCTATCCATCGTTCGCGAGTAGATCCGGCTACGGGCGATACTGATCAGGTCTCTGCTGAGGAACATCCGGCGGCGTTGTCGTCTGAGCATTCATCTGTTCCGCCGGCTTCAACACGGCGAAGAAGACCGTGATCGCTCGAAGGAGAACGCGACCAACGACGGCCATCCATCGCTTTGCCGTTGAGCGGTAGTGCGTCACGTATTCAGCATCACCTGCGCGAGCGCGCTTGTCCATCCGCTCAGTGCACGGTCGGATGTGGACCGTTTGCGAGGTCTTTCGGACAGCTCGACGTTGAGCGCACATGTTCTGTGTAGATGAAGGGTGAGCCGTGGACGATACGAAGATGGAAGAGCTGCTGTACGCCTCTTCTCCGCCGACAGTTGTGCCGCCAGAGCTGTCGTCCTTGAACGACGAGATCCTCGCCAGAGCCGCCCGCCGGCGGACGGGGCGGCGTCGGTGGTTGGCGGGAGTGGTGGCCGGTTTGCTGGTGGTTGCCGGCGGTTCCGTTGCAGTGGCCGGTGACGGCCGTCTGACGCCGTGGGGCTGGGTTGCCGACAACATCTTCGCCTTCGCGCAGCCGGATGGATCGCTGTGCTTTCAGGGCATGCGGATCGATTTCCGCGGGCTCGACCAGGACGCACCCATCGTGACGGATGCCCAGGAGATCTTGCGAGGTATCGATGTGTCGTCGCTGGACACCACGCAGATGGAGAAGGGCTTGGTGTGGGAAGCGACCGAGTCCAAGCACAACCCGAACCCGATCACTCAAGCGGAACTCAAGCAGAGCGCGATCGGAACGATGGTTGCTGAGATCCTCTTCGATGAACTCGCTGCACGAGGATATGACCTGAACCCGAGCCCGATCAGCATGGCCGCCCAGACGACGGAATGCGGCGCGTGAGGCCATCAGGGAGGGACGCGCACTTCGAGCGATGCATCGAGGCGAACGGCCCCGACATCCTCCGATACCTGCAACGACGAGCCACTGACCAGGGCGACGCCGCGGACACCTACGGCGAAACTCTCCTCACTGCGTGGCGAGCGCGTGGCCGCATGCCGCGGGAAGAAGCAGCCAGTCGCATGTGGCTGTTCGTGGTCGCGCGCAACACTCTCTTGAACAGCCGTCGTGGGGACCGCCGCCGGTCTGCCGCTGTGACGCGTCTGAGCGAACGCATCGCCATTCAAGCTAGCGACGCGGAGACGGATACCGCTGTGGAGCTTCGCCTGGCGATCAGTAGGCTTCCAGCCGAGCTGAGCGAGATCATCCGCCTCACCTACTGGGACGGATTCAGCTCGGCAGAGGTTGCCCAGATCCTGGGTTTGAACGCTTCCACGGTGCGAACCAGGCTCTCACAAGCTCGCGCGCAGCTTCGAACGGAGCTGGCCCTGTGGGACGATCCCATCGCCACAGACTGAGCGCCTACCTGACAGCGCCGAAACAGCAGAGTCCGACCCGATCGCGTCGGACTGAAGGCACTCTATGACGCGCTCCCGGGTCCGAAGACGTTCATGCTGTTCACCGACGTCGAGGGCGCGGGCGTGCACTGGGAGACGCTCAATTGCTCGCTCGCGACCCGTCGCACTTTCGACTGGCTCGACGAGCCGGCTTCGAGACGGCGAAGAAGATCGTTGTCGTTCAGGCGAACAGCTCGTCGAACGCGTCCGTGCGGACGCGGGGTATCCCGACGGCGCGCTTGATCGGAGGCTCGGGGTTGACGGCGGCGGTGCTGACCGACTCCATGAGAGCGCGGGCGGGCTCGGTCAGGAACCTGCTCGGCTTGGCGGCGACATGTCTCGCCAGGAAGGCGGTGGGGTGGGTGGGCAGTTGTGAGGGCACATACACGTCGAGGGCGTCGCGTGCGCGGGTGAGCGCGACGTAGAAGAGGCGCTCCTCCTCGGCGAGGCCGGCAGGCGAGGTGAGTGCCATGTCCGAGGGCATCGCGCCATCGTTCACGCGTAGGAGATGCACCGTGTCCCATTCCAGGCCCTTTGCAGAGTGAATCGTGGACAGTGTCAGCCAGTCCTCGTCGAGATGTGGCTGCTTCGCCCAGTCACTGGTGACGTTCACCGGGTCGATCGCCTGCTCGCTCACGAACGTGCGGAGATCGCTTTGCCCGGCGGCGGCCTGTGCGATGCCGTCGACGTCGGTCACGCGACGCTGCCAATCCGGGTAATGCGCGCGCAGCAGCGGATCCACCGCGCCGCGGCATGCCTCAACCAGCTCCGGTACGGCGGTCGTGGAGTTGACGGCGCCCAGCAGCCCCAGGGTCGCCGCGAGCCCGGTGCGCGCCTTCGCCGGTGCCGCCGCGACCGCGTCGGCCGTGCGATCGACGCCCCCGTCCGCGATGATCCTTGCGAGTCCGCGGGCACTCGCCTTGCCGATCGCGCGGTGGCGGGTGAGCAGGCGGTACCAGGACACCTCATCTGCCGGATTGAGCACCACTCGGAAGCTCGCCAGCAAATCGCGCACATGAGACGTCTCGAGGTAGCCGATCCCACCGAACTTGTGGAACGGGATGCCCCGCACCTTGAGTTCGACTTCGAGCTGCGCGCTGTGGGATCCGGTGCGCATCAGCACGGCCTGCGAACGCAGCGGCGTGCCATCGACATGCGCGGCGAGGATGCGGTCCGCGATCGTGCGGGCCTCGTCGTCGGCATTGCGGCAGGTGACCAGCGTCGGCCAAGCCCCCGGCTGAGGACGGTCTGCGATGAGCCGCAGCCGCAGTTCACCCGGGCGCACCTGGTTCGCGAGGTCGAGGATCTTCTGCGTGGAACGGAAGTTGCGCTCGAGCCGCACGAGCGTGGCGTCGGGGTACGCCTCGATGAGCTCGAGCAGGTGCCCGGCGCTGGCCCCCCGGAACGCGTAGATCGCCTGTGCGTCGTCGCCGACGACGGTGAGCCCGCGACCCTCGGGGCTGAGCCCGCGCACGATGTCGACCTGAAGCTGGTTGACATCTTGGTACTCGTCGACGAGCACCCAGTCCCAGCGCGCCCGCAGCCGCGCTCCGATATCGGGATCAGCGACAAGCGCCCGCCAGGCGATGAGCAGATCATCCAGGTCGAGCAGGCCGCGCTCGCGCTTGCGGTCGCGGTAGTGGCGCAACAAGGCGGCGACCTGGTCGGCCTGCTCGAGCGCCCAGGGAAACTGCTCTTCGATGACGGTGCGTGCCGGGGTCGCGGTGTTGATCGCGCGGGAGGCGATGTCCGCGATGGTGCGTGTCGTGGGCAGCCGCACCTCGGTCCCGTCCAGGCCATGCTCCGCGCGCAGCAGGTCGATAAGGTCGATGACATCGTCGGGATCGATGACCGTCACGTCCTCCAGCCCAAGATGCTGCGCGTGCTCGGCGACGATGCGGTGCGCGACGGCATGGAACGTGCCGCCGGCGATGCGCTGCGCAGCCTGCGCGTCGCCGCACATCACCGCAGCGCGAGAGAGCATCGCGGATGCCGCGCGCCGGGTGAACGTCAGCAGCAGGATCCGTTCCGGCGCGACCCCCGCCTCGAGCAACCGCGCGACACGCGCGGTGAGCACGCGCGTCTTCCCAGTGCCGGCCCCCGCCGCGACCACAAGCGGCCCGTCGTCGTGCTCGACGGCCTCAAGCTGCGCCGGATCCAGCCCGGCGAGCGCATCAGAAGTTGTCACGGAGGGGACGGTAACCAGATCCCCCGACATCCAGCCGTCATGGCGACTTTGCGGAGATGGGAGAGCGGGTCCGTGTGATCGCGTCCGAGCGGTATGCGAACCCGCAGCACCTGATGGCACGAATTACGGGCAACTACAAGCGGGGGAACGAGCGGCCGAATCCTCGTCAGCGGTAAAGCATCAGCCACGCGCTAAGGAGGGCGCGGGCACGCTACGCGTTGTCGGTGATCACGCCCGTCTGCGCACCTATCCAAGCCAGCCCGCAGGGCATACAGTCGGCCCGTGTGACCCCCTGATCACTGAGCAGCTTTGGAGGCCCGCGTGCAACTCTTCGACGATCCCATCCTGAACGAGTACGCGAGCGTCCTTTTGGGCCTCGCACCCTATGGCGGCGCCGACATCGGCGAGGTCGAGGTGATGATCAGCAAGGTGACGGACGGTGACGACGACTCCTTCTTCGAGGCCTGCTCGGCCGGCGCTCGCGCGCGCATCGAAGAGGGCGACGCGGCCGCCGCGGCGGGCCACACCGAGACCGCGTACGACTGCTACATGCGCGCGTCGCTCTGGCTCGGCATCTCCTACCATCCTCTGTACGGCACGCCCGTCGACCCCCGGCTCGTGGATGCGTTCCACCTCCAGATGGAGACGTTCGAGAAGGCGCTACGGCTCGGCGTCGTGCGCGCCGAGCCCGTCGACATCCCCTACGGGGACACGAAGCTCCCGGCGTGGTTCCTCCGCGCACCCGGCCACGAAGAGGAACGTCGCCCTGTTGTCCTGGTCGGCGGTGGCTGGGACTCGACCATGACCGAGAATCACTTCGGGTTCGGCATCGCCGCCCTCGCACGCGGCTACCACGTGCTGCTGCACGACGGTCCAGGCCAGGGCAGGCTGCTCATCGACGAGGGACTCACCCTGAGGCACGACTGGGATGCGGTGGTCACTCCGGTGGTGGACGCGGCGCTGCGCATCGACGTCGTCGACCCTGAACGGATCGTCTATTGGGCGTGGAGCCTCGGCGGCTACTTCGCGCCGCAGGTCGCCGCGCACGAGCACCGCCTCGCCGCGATCGTCGCCGACCCCGGTCAGATGGACGTCGGCGTCAAGGTCACAGCACCGCTGGCAAGGCTCGGACTGGACGCCGACGCGATGGCGCGGCTGCCCGAGATGTCCGACGAGGACGAGCACAAGATCATGGCGTTCTTCTCCGGGAACCGCGCGATGCACTGGAAGATCATCCAGCGCGGCCTATGGACCAACGGCGGTGGCGACCTCTCCGGGTTTCTTGCCGAGATGATGAAGTGGAAGCTTGAGCCGTCGGAGATCGCCTCGATCACCTGCCCGGTGCTCGTTGCGGCGGCGGAGTCCGACCCGATCGCGTCGGACTCGAAGGCGCTCTACGACGCGCTCCCGGGGCCGAAGACCTTCATGCTGTTCACCGATGCCGAGGGCGCGGGAATGCACTGTGAGACACTCAATCGCTCGCTCGCGAACCGTCGCATCCTCGATTGGCTCGACGACACGCTCTGAACATCGATATCCCCGCCGGCGGTCAAACCTCGCTGTTCAACAGGATGGGACTCTCGGGGCAGGTTGTAGCGGTCGATGAGACCGGCGGTGCCGAGTCGGCGAGCGAGGTCAGCGCTGCCGTGGATGAAGATTGACCCGCCGTCGCTCTCTTTCAGTGCGCGGACGTCATCGGTCGAACGGAGGATCGATTGCTCCCCCCAACCCGCTGCGAGGCTGTCCTCGCGGAGCGTCGTGGAAACGACATACTTGGGACGATCCCGGTATGCGACATGGTCTTCGGATGCGGGCCAGACGCGTGAGAAGGCGTCATCGCTGCGGCGTCCGAACATCAGAGCCGTCGTCTCCTCCAGTTCTTCGCTCTTGAGCGAGTATGCCTCCGGCGAGAAGAGGGTTCGAAGACCCACCCTCCGTTCGGGTGTCCTTCGGCGGTGCCGCTGGGGAGTCGACAGTGCCGTCGACAGTGATGAAGCCGGTGTAGACGAGTTCGCGGGCCATGAGCTTGCCCCCTACCTCAGTGGGGCGGCACTGGTGGCCGTTCCTACGATGACGTCAAACGAGCCGGACTGCGATCGACGTGGACGGAAGAATCGGTACTCTGGGCCATCGCTGCTGCGGGTACGCCGGATGCGGCGGTGATAGCGACCCGAGGGCGCACACTCAGCTGATCGCGCGGGCAAACGGAAGCGGCACGACCGCCGCGCATGCGGCTTTCTTGTGATCAGTGAGCCGCAAGTCGACCCGCGGATCGGCGGGCGTCGGTCGTCGCTCTTAGTCCTTCGATACAGGGGTCGCGATCCTTGGTCGTATGCCCGCCCATACTTGCTCGAGCGCGCCTCGCAGGTCGGTTTGGTCGACACCTGCCATGTACTGCAGCACGATGCCATCGAGTGCTGCGAAGGTGGCCCGCGCGATCGCGTCTGCGTCTCCCTCGACGTCATAGTGCCGAAGGCTCTCCATCACCACCTCGTGATAGCGGGTGTAGAGCCGGATCACTGGCGCCCGATACAGCTCATTCCTGCGTGCCTCCAGGATCATCTCGTACTGGAATGCCTGCAGCTCGGGGCGGACCGAGATCGCTTCCAAGAGGGTGTCCGCGAACTCCTTCTCGGATGCGAGCTCGAGGAGGTCGGTGGTTTCGATCGACCGCTCCACCGCCCACTCGAGCGCCGCGGCGAGGAGCGCCTCCCGAGTGCCGAAGTGATGCGCGATCAGCGAGTTGTTGACACCCGCGCGCTCGGCGATGGCTCGGAAAGTAAGGCCGCGCAAGCCCTTCTCCGCGACGACGTCGACAGTCGCAGAGATCAGCAGGTCTCGGCCCTCGCCGTATGCCACACGCGCCACGCCCTCATGGTACTCACCCAATTTGCCCCTTGTGCGAAGAACTAAGCATTTGCTTAAATCTTCTCAGCGCACCGCAGCGCCACCCTGCCGAGGAGGACGACCGATGTCTGAACAGTTCACGATCGCCGGCTCAATCGACCGCGCCGCCGCCGAGCCTTTCGAGGTCGGCGTCGTCCAGTGGGTGCGCCGCCCAGGTGAGGGTGGTCGGGAGGCGTTGTCTGCCGGGTACTGGTTCGTGTCCCCCGATGAGACGCCGGGCCCGATGCTTGTCGTCGGTCACGCCGACGAGACCGTTCACATCGTCGAGGGTCGGGTACGAATCGAGCCGAAGGGCGGCGAGCCGATCGAGCTCACCGCCGGCGGCTCTGCGTCGCTGAACAAGGGAGTCCCGGCGACTTGGACCGTGCTTGAGCCGACCGTTGAGTTTTTCGTCTACTCCTGAGCGAGCGCACAGATCACTATGGACAACACCTCCGACGTCATCGTCATCGGCGCCGGCTTCGCCGGCCTCACCGCCGCCCGCGAGCTCGCGCACGCCGGCAAGCGCGTGACGGTCCTCGAGGCCCGCGACCGCATCGGCGGGCGCACCTGGCTCGACGAGCGGATGGGGCTGAACCTCGAACTCGGGGGCACCTGGGTGCACTGGACACAGCCGCACGTCTGGGCCGAGCTGCGACGCTACGGTATCGGCCTGGCGCCGAGCCCGGTGCCGCAAAACGCCTACTGGTGGAACGGCGCGCGCGCCATCGCCGGCAGCCCCGACGAACTCCTCAAGCTCCTTGACCGCCCTAACGAGCTCCTCGCGGCTCGTTCCCGAGAGGTCTTTCCGCAACCCTTTGCCCCGCTCGAATCGGCGCTGTTGGCCGACTTCGACGACGTTTCGCTTCTCGACGAAATCGACCTCCTTCCGATCTCCGCAGAGCAGCGCGCGCTGCTCGAATCGTTCTGGACGCTCAACTTCAACGGCCGGATCGAGGATGCCGCGTTCACGCAGGCGCTCCGGTGGGTCGCCCTCACCAACGGCGACTGGAAGGTGATGTTCGAGGCCTGCGCGACCTACAAGATCGCCGGCGGAACCAAGGCCCTCGCGCAGGCCATCCAGGCCGACACGACCGCAGAATTCCGGCTCGGCACTGACGTCCGCAGCATCAGCCAGGATGACCGGGGGGCTGTACTCGCCACCGCCGACGGCGTCCAGTACAAGGCAGACGACGTGGTGCTCGCCGTACCCATCCAGACCCTTCGACGCATCGCGTTCACCCCCGCACTGCCCCTCGCTGTGGAGACCGCAGCCGAACAGGGACAACTCGGTCTGGGCACGAAGGTGTGGTTCACCATCGAGGGCGAGCACCCCGCGTTCGTAGCGCTCGGCGGAGCAGACTGGCCGCTCAACTTCTTCCAATCCGAGTACATCGCGAACAACAAGACGTTCGTGATCGGCTTCGGCCCGGACTCCCACGCCATCGACGCCGAAGACACCGCAGCCATCCAGCAGCTGCTCAACCGGCTCGTCCCGGACGCGACGGTCGTCGAGAGCGTCGGCCACAACTGGGTCGACGACGAATACGCCCGTGAGACCTGGCCGATGCACCGCATCGGCTTCTTGACCGACTCACTCCCGGCCCTTCAGCAGCCGCACGGTCGGATCCGCATTGCAGGGTCCGACATCGCCGACGGCTGGGGCGGCTTCATCGACGGCGCGATCGACAGCGGCCTGAAAGCCGCTCGCGCCATCCTCACGACCGCGCAACCCGTCGCTGTCTAACCCCACCACCGCACGAGATCAAGGACGATCCTCATGTCGCTCAAGCAATCCAGCCCTGTCCCCGTCGCTACCGCCACCGCATCCACAGACCTGCGCAAGGGTGCGGTCGGTGTGCTGGGCATCCTCTTCTTCGTCCTCTCGGCACAAGCCCCGCTCACCGGCATCGCCGGCGCGCTGCCGCTCACGATCCTGCTCGGCAATGGGGCGGGTGCGCCTGGCGCCTATCTGCTTATCGGCGTCATCATCGTGGTCTTCGCCATCGGGTTCATCGCGATGAGCCGACGCATCGACGGCAAGGGGGCCTTCTACGCCTACGTCGGCGCGGGTCTGGGAGAACGGACCGGCACCGGGTCGGCGTGGCTCGCGCTGCTCGCGTACAGCACCGTTCAGGCGGCCATGTATGGCCTCTATGGCGCAAGTGTCAGCGGCCTGCTCGCCACGCTCGGGGTGAGCATCCCGTGGTGGGTACCGGTCATCATCACGATCGCCATCATCCAGCTGCTCGGCTCGCTCAACATTAAACTCGGCGCGAAGGTCCTCGCGGTGCTGGTCGGGCTAGAAGTTGCCATCCTCCTGGTTTTCGCGCTCGGCGCCCTGTTCACCGGCGGCGGCGGGCCGGAGGGCAGCATCGACTTCGCCGCAAGCTTCTCCCCCAGCGCCATCATGGCCGGCGCTCCCGGCGTGGCGCTGATGTTCGCCGTCGCCTCGATGTTCGGCTTCGAGTCCACCGCGATCTACTCCGGTGAGGCAAAGGACCCCAAGCGCACCGTCCCCCGCGCCACCTATCTCTCTGTCGGTGTGATCGCGATCTTCTTCTCATTCGTATCGTGGATGTTCATCTCCTACTATGGCGCCGAAAACGCCATCGCCGCGGCGGAGAGCGCCGTCATGTCGGGCGACTCGACCCAGTTCGTGTTCCAGGCGCTCGACGGCGTCATCGGAAGCTGGTCCGGAGTGGTTGCGAACATCCTTCTCGTCACCTCGCTGTTCGCCGGCATCCTGGCGTTCCACAATGGGATCAACCGCTATGTGCATGCGCTCGGCAGCCAGAAGTCGCTGCCGAAGCGGCTCTCGCACACCAACCGGCACCAGGCCCCGCACGCCGCCGCTTGGGTGCAGTCCATCACGGCCGTGCTCCTCACCGCACCGTTCGCGATCCTGAATCTCGACCCGATCCTGACCCTGTTCTCGTGGTTCAGCGGTCTGGCGGTCGCCTCGCTCGTGACGCTGTATGTGCTCTGCTCGATCGCCGTCGTCGTCTACGCTCTACGGACCCACGCTACCGAACCGTGGCAGACCCGCGTCGCACCCACGATCGCAGCACTGCTTCTCATCGGCGTGCTGGTCCTGGTTGTCACCAACTTCACCTCACTGATCGGCGGGGACGTCATCACCGCCGCCACCCTCCTGGCCTTCGTACCCATCGCCTTCTCAGTCGGCGTCATCACCGAACGTCGGCCGGACCAATTCGTCGCCGCCGATTAGCCGACGTGTGATCGGCTACGAAGGCGCTTCGTAGGCCGCGCACTACAGGCTGAGTTCGGGTGTTTGCCGGAGCCCCTCATCGCACCGGTGGTAAATCGGGGCGAAGGAACTCGCCAAGGTTCGACGCATTCCTTCCCGACCGTCACTCAAACAGATCCGTCCCTTCTACCGTCTCCAGATGAACATGGTCCTCTCGCGTGATCGGCGCTACGTCCCCTGATTCCACCGGGTGCGCGACGACAGTCGGCTTGACCCGCGACGGCTGGGGACGATGCAGCAGACAGAATCATTGGCGTTTGCCGGTCGTGTAGCGGGCGTCCAACTGAGCCGCTCGGCTTCGATGCTCGGGATGTGCAAGCACAGCCTGCGCCGGCACGCGCGGAAGCCCCGCGATCCCTGAATCCAGGGACCGCGGGGCTTTCGACCGTGTCGTGAAGGCTCACGCTCAGCTGATCTTCTTGCGGTAGATCGCCATCGCACCGATGTAGGCGACGATCAGGATGCCGACGCACCAGGCGAGGGCGACCCAGATGTCGGTGCCGACCGGCTCTCCGGCGAAGATGCTGCGCAGCGAGTTGACGATCGACGTGACCGGCTGGTTCTCGGCGAACCAGGCGACCGGCGCCGGCATCGTGTCGGTGGGCACGAACGCCGAGCTGATGAACGGCAGGAAGATGAGCGGGTACGAGAACGCGCTCGCGCCGTCCACCGTCTTGGCCGACAACCCCGCGATCACGGCGATCCACGTCAGAGCGAGGGTGAACAGGATCAGGATGCCGGCCACCGCGAGCCAATCCAGCACACTCGAGCCGGTGCGGAATCCCATGAGCAGCCCGACTCCCACCACGATCGCGAGCGAGACGACGTTCGCGACCAGCGAGGTGAGCACGTGCGCCCACAGCACAGCGGACCGTGCGATCGGCATGGACTGGAAGCGCTCGAAGATCCCGCCCTGCATGTCGAGGAAGAGACGGTATGCGGTGTACGCGATCCCCGACGCGATCGTGATGAGCAGGATGCCGGGCAGCATGTAGTCGATGTACGACCCCTGACCGGTGTCGATCGCCCCGCCGAACACGTACGTGAACAGCAGCATCAGGGCGACCGGGGTCACCGCGGTGGTGATGATCGTGTCGGGACTGCGCAGGATGTGCGTCAGCGAGCGCCCGGTCAGGACGGCGGTGTCGCCGGCGAAATGGGTGGTGGTGCTCATGATCGCTCCTTACTGGGGTTGGTGGGGGTGGCCGGCGCCGAAACGGTGGCGCCGGACCCGGTGGTGCGGTTGCCGACGACCGCGAAGAAGATCTCCTCGAGGGTCGGCTGCTTCTCGACGTACTCGACGGTGGCCGGCGGCAGCAGCTGCTTGAGCTCGCCCAGCGTGCCGTTGACGATGATGCGGCCTTCGTGGAGGATCGCGATGCGGTCGGCGAGCTGCTCGGCCTCGTCGAGGTACTGCGTGGTCAGCAGCACCGTCGTCCCGCCGCGGGCGAGCTCTTTGACAGCGCCCCACACCTCGAGGCGCGCCTCGGGGTCAAGGCCGGTCGTCGGCTCGTCGAGGAAGATCACCGGCGGGTTGCCGATGAGGCTCATCGCGATGTCGAGCCGGCGGCGCATGCCGCCTGAGTACGTGGATGCCTTGCGGCCACCCGCGTCGGTCAGCGAGAAGCGCGCGAGCAGGTCGTCGGCCACGGCACCGGGGTTCTTCAGGTGGCGGAGCTTCGCGACCAGGACGAGGTTCTCACGTCCGGTCAGCACTTCGTCGACGGCGGCGAACTGGCCGGTCAGGCTGATCGACTCCCGCACGTCGCCGGGCTGTGTGGCGACGTCGAAGCCGTGGACGACCGCGGTTCCGGCATCCGCCTTCAACAGCGTCGCCAGGATCCTGATCGCTGTGGTCTTGCCGGCGCCGTTCGAGCCGAGCAGGGCGAAGATGCTGCCCCGCGCGACCTCGAAGTCCACACCCCGCAGGACGTGGAGGTCCTTGTACGACTTCTCCAGGCCCTTGACCTGGATCGCTGTCTCGATGGTCATTTCTGCTCTCCCTTCTCTGCGTCCTTGACGGCCTTGTTCAGGCGCGAACGCTCCTTGTCGATCCACTGGGTGGCGTCGTAGGCGGCGGCGAACGTCTCGGCGAATTCGACGGGGTCGTCGCCGACGATGTCGCGAACCGGGGTGCCGTCGGCCGCGGCGCGCTCCCACAGGTCGGCGAAGTCGCCGAGCAGCGTCATCATGACGTCGCCCTCGGTGGGAAATCCCGAGTACATGAGGTAGCGCTCGGTCGCCTTCGCGACGGCGCGGTACGGCTCGGGCAGCGCGTTCATCCGCGCCTTGTACTGCTTGTACTGCTTCTTCTGCTCGAGGGATCCGGTCAGGAACTCGATCCATTTGGCGGCCATGTCAGTCCTCTTCCTGTGCTGTCTGTTCGTTGTCTGCGGTCTGCTCGTTGTGAAGCTGGTCGATGCGTGCTGCGAGAAAGGTCCAGGTTCCCCAGAACTCCTCGAGCTGTGCCCGCCCCTGCGCGTTGAGCGAGTACACCTTGCGCGGCGGCCCCTTCTCTGAAGGGACCTTCTCGACGTCCACGAGACCCCTCTGCTCGATCCGCACGAGGAGCGCGTAGACGGTGCCCTCGACGATGTCGGCGAAGCCCTGATCGCGCAGTCGCGCCGTGATCTCGTAGCCGTACGCGGGGCGTCCGGCCAGGATCGCGAGCACGATGCCCTCGAGAGTGCCCTTCAGCATCTCCGTCATCTGATTGCCCATGTGTCTCACCTCCGATCTACTCTGTGTTGCTGACTACCACTAGACGGTAACACTGAGTACCGGTACTTGGCAACACTGAATAGTGAGAAATTTTCGGAGGGGTTCGCACCTCAGTCAGGGGTGGCGTACCGGGCCACGATCGTGCGAGCGGCCTCGTCGACTGTGCGGCGGGTCTCGTCCTCGGTGAGCGACCAGTTGCCGTGGACGAGGCGTGGCCAGAACACGACGGTGGCGATCATTCCGAGGAACTGCGCCGCTGCGACGTCGAGGTCGTCCACGTTCGCGGTGCCCTGAGCGTTCGCCGCCTGCAGGAAGTGCCGGAGCGCCCTGAGGACGGGCAATGTGCCGAAATCGAACGTCCGCTCACGCAGCTCTGGAAACCTCGCGGACTCGGCGATGACCGCGCGGATCAGGTCGTCCATTCGAGGCCGTGACAACAGCTCGGCGTAGGCCGTCCCGAGACTGACCAGACCGGCGTGGAAATCGCCCGATGGCGGCTCGATGGGCTCGGAGTCCGGCGTATCGCCGGCCGCGAGCACCGTTGCCTCGAACAGCTCGGCCTTCGTCGGGAACTGCTTGAACAGAGTCGCCTTCGACACGCCTGCCGCACCGGCGACCCGTGCCAAGGAAGTGCGGTCGTAGCCGACGTCGAGGAAGAGTCCGGTCGCGGCATCGAGGATGGCGGCACGGTTGGTCGCAGCGACTTCTCGATGGTACGCAGACAGTTCGCGTGGCATCCCCTCAGTATCGCGGAAAGGTGAGTCACTTGACTCACGACTGGCCGGTCGATACCCTCCTCAAAGGTGAGTCGGGTAACTCACCTCAACCCGGCAACACTGTAGGAGGAGCAATGTCGAAGGTCTTCATCCATGCCACCGTGTCGCTGGACGGGTTCATGGCCGACGCCGACGGAGATGTCGGCTGGATGAACGGATTTGCTTCAGCCCCCGAGGACGGGGAGCTCGTCGGACGGATCGTGCAGGAGCTCGGAGCCGTGGTCGGAGGCGCCAACAAGGCGCAGACCGTGGAGGATGGCGAGGAGCCCTACGGGGGCGAGCCCAAGGTGCCGGTGTACCTCATGACACATAGTCCTCACGAGCCGATCCAGAAGGACGGTGTCACGTACACCTTCGTCGTCGACGACATCGCGCAGGCCGTCGAAGCCGCCGGCGAGGCAGCAGGCGACAAGTGGGTCAGCCTGCTCGGAGGGAGCGTCTCGCGGCAGTGCCTCGAACTCGGACTCGTGGATGAGATCCAGCTGCACGTTGTGCCGATCCTTCTGGGCGAGGGAATCTCACTCTTCACCGGGCTGCGCAAGCCGATACGGCTGGAACGCCTCGAGACGGCGGCATACGTCAGCGAGACTCACCTCCGGTACCGGGTTCTGTAGACACCCCGGCGCGATCGCCGAGCGGTGGTGGCATGGCTCGCCCTCATGGGTGAGGCGGCCGCGCCCGGGGCGCGGAAGACTAGAGCGCATGACCGCACCGCCGTGGCATCGCAGTGGCGCGCCCGCTCCGAGCTGGATGGCGCCACTCGTGGCTGCCGCGCTGCTGTGCGCACTCGCGCTGCCACTGTCGATCGCCCTCCTCGTGCAGGTGGTCGCACCCGAGCACGGCGCCTCCATCGCCCTGCGCATCGGCATCCTGGCGGGCGTCCTCCACATCGCGGGGTTCGTGTGCGTCCGCTTCCCCCGCACCGGCTTCGCCATCGGCGCGCTCGCGATGCTGGCGCTGGCCGCCACCAGCGTGCCGGGCTTGTCGAGCGCGGCTCTCGTGCCGTCCGCCGCGGTGTTCGTGCTGCTGGAATGGCAGATCGCCTCGACGCAAGAGAAGGCGACGGCGATCGGCGCGATCGGGGTGGGCATTGCGGGGGCCGGCATCATCGCCGCCGTGGACGCGGTCGCGAACCCGTCACCGGAGCCCCTCGGCATCGGGTTCGAGGGCGTCGCCCTGGCAGCGGTCGTCACGGCGGGCTGGCTCCTCGGGCGAGAGGCGCGCCGGCGACGGTCGGCGGCGGCAGCCTGGGCGGAACAGCGCGTGGAAGACGCCCTCGCCGCCGAACGCGCACGGATCAGTCACGACTTGCACGACGTGGTGTCGCATGGGCTGGCCGTCATGATCGCGCAGGTCGAGGCGGCACGCGTGCTGGCGCAGCGAGCCCGCCAGGAATCGCCGGGCTCGCCCACGTCGGAAGCGCCCGAGCTGGAGACGCTCGAGCGGGCCGCCGAGACGGGACGCTCCGCGATGCAAGGCCTGCGCGGAATGCTGCGCCTGCTCGACGAGCCCGGCGACCTCCCGCCGGTGTCCGGCCTGGCGGGCATCCCCGCGCTGGTCGAGGGCGCCGCCTCACCGGCTCACCGCGTCTCGTTCCTGGAGTCCGGTCGAACTCGCGCTCTCGCACCAGACGCCGAGGTCGCGCTCTTCCGCGCCACGCAAGAGGCGCTGACCAACGTGATGCGCCACGTGGAACCGCCGCTCCAGGCGACTGTCGCGCTGGACTGGCGCGACGACGACGTCGTGCTGACGGTGACGGATGACGGCGGCACCGGCCGACGCGATGCGGCCGGGGCGGGGCGGGGTCTGGTGGGCATGGCTGAGCGTGTGCGCCACGCCGGCGGCACGCTGCAGGTCGAAAGGGGGCGGGGATGGAGCATCCGGATCACGATGCCGCTGACGGACGAGACGTGAGCCGCCCGATCCGCGTCCTGCTCGCTGACGACCAGGAGCTGCTGCGCGACGCCCTCGCCACCGTACTTGGCGCCGAGAGCGACATCGAGGTGGTCGCGACCGTCGCCGACGGCGCTGCCGCGGTCGCCGCCGTGCGGACGCACCGGATCGACGTGGTGCTGATGGACATCCGGATGCCGGGAATGGACGGCATCCGCGCCACCGGCGAGGTGCTGCGCGCGAGCCCGCGGACCCGCGTGCTGGTGCTGACGACGTTCGACATCGACGAGTATGTCTTCGCCGCCGTCCAGGCCGGCGCGAGCGGGTTCCTCACCAAGGACGCCCGGCCGGTCGCGCTCGCCGATGCCATCCGCAGCGTCGCAGCCGGCGATGCCGCCGTCTCGCCGCGCGCCACGGCGACGCTGCTCGGCCACGTGCGGCGGCGCGCGAGCGCAGCTTCGGGAAGGGCGGCGCTCGAGGCCCTGAGCCCGCGCGAGCGCGACGTCATGCGCCACCTCGCGCGCGGGGCCTCCAACGCCGAGATCGGCCGAGGTCTGCACCTCACCGAGAACACCGTGAAGACCCACGTCAAGGCGATCCTCGCCAAGCTCGGGCTCGCCGACCGCATCCAGGTCGTGATCTGGGCGTACGAGCACGGCATCGTCGAGCCCGGATCTCACCCGGCCGGGTGAGCCTCGCCCGCCCGAGCGGGTGAGGCGCCCACGGGTGGGCGCGCGGGACGCTCGAGCCATGACAGCCATCACCGACACCGTTCCTCCGCTGCGCAGCGCCCGCGGCATCCGCCCGCTCGCCTGGACCGGCTCGGTCCTCGCGACCGTCGTGCTCGGCGCCGCCCTCGTCTGGCTCGTCGCGCCGCAAGCAGGTCCGTACGACGCAGGCGGCACCGTACTCGCGAGCTGGATGGGCGACATGACCGCCGCGTTCGTCGCTGCCGGAATACAGGCGGCCGCCGCCGCGATCACCTTGGCGACCGGCATCCTGCTCTTGAACGATCGGGCACGGGAGGGCCTGGTCGCGCCGGTCGTCGTTCTCATCGCGGTCGGCGTCACCGCCATCGCTCTGCTCGGCTTCGACGGGATCGTGATCGCCGGCTACACCCTGGCGTTCCTCGTGCCGATCGCGGTCGTGCTGCTGGTGCCGCTGCTGGCTCGCCGCCGGCCGGTCATCGCCGGCCTGCTGGTCGCCGCCATAGCCGGACTGATCGTGCTGCAGGTGGTCGGGATCTTCCCGCTGCTGTCGTTCTACACGCGCTATGCCGAAGCCGTCGTGGCCGATCCGGCACGGTTCGGGACCTCGCTCGTGCTCACCGCGTTCGTCGGGGTCTGGACGCTGTGGTCGGTCGGCGTCATCACGCGCCGCGCGGCGCGGGCCGGCGCGTTCGTCCAGCGGCACCGCGTCGCGATCACGGTGACGGCGGCCGCGATGGCCCTGCCGTACGTCGTCGCCCGCGCGTCGTGGCTGACGCCCTGGCCGCTCTTCGGCGGCAGTCGCGACGCCTTCACGGCGAACCCCGACATCCAGGTCGTGGGCCTCATGCTCGGAGCCGCGATGCTCACCGGCGCCGTCCTCACCCTGGGGCTCGTCCTGCCGTGGGGCGAACGCGTCCCGCGGTGGGTGCCCCGGGCCGGCGGCCGTCCCGTTCCCGTTGCCCTGGCAGCCGTCCCGGCCGCGACGGTCGCCGCGCTCTTCACCGCGGGTGGGCTGCAGTCCCTGAGCCTCGCGCTGACCGCCGCCGTGCCGATCGGGACGGCGCTCATACTGCCGTTCTGGGCGTGGGGCCCGCTGCTCGGCCTCGCGACCTGGGGCTACGTGCGGCACCGTGCGACGGCATCCGTCTGATCACATCGCCCGCGGCCTACTGGGTGGAACGCGCGTTGCCGGTGAGAGTCGCGCGCGCCTACAGTCGCAGCGACTCGGAGGTCAATCCGTACTCCCGCCCGGCGGACCTGCTCTCGGAGGCCGTCCCGGTCCGCACCGGTGACGCGCTTCGACCTTCGAGGAGAGAACACGACCGATCGAAGGAGATCACGTGAGATCGCTCATTCGCTCTGGAGTCGCCCTGGTCGCCGCGGCGGCACTGGGCGCAGGCCTGGTGCTCGCCGGTTCCGCCGTCGGCAGCGACAAAGGCAACGGCAACGGACTCGGCGGCAGGCCGGCGACGGCGGACCAGATATATCAGGACGGCGTGAAGGACTACGGTGTGTGCCGCGGAACGGATCCCGTCTGCTATCACGACTGGGGGAACGGCTGGCAAGAGGGCGAACAGAAGCGCATCCTCATCTGGAGCCGGACGGCCGGTCCCCGCCATGCCCACCTGGGCGCGCCGCTGGGCCCGGGACTGAATCCGCCGCTGAACGCCGACAACGTCGCGCAGGCGGCCCTGAAGACCTGGGCGGAGGAGCGCGGAATCGCGGTGGACTACACCGAGGACCTTGCGAGCTTCAGCCGCCTGAACAACTATCAGGCCGTCGTCTTCCTCAGCTCCAATCGCGACACGCTCGACGACACGGCGCAGACCAACCTGCTGCAGTATGTGCGGCGCGGGGGCGGCTTCGTGGGCATCCACAACGCCTTCGGCGCCGAGTACCACTGGCCCTGGTACGAAGGGCTGCTCGGCGGCACGAACTTCTACGACCACGCACCGCATCGCGACGGCACCATCGAGACGATCGACGGCGATGACGTGTCGACCTCGTTCATGCCGTCCGAGTGGGCCTTCAAGGACGAGTGGTACAACCTCGAGCCGTACCCGAGCTACGTCAACGTCCTGCTCGAAGTCGACGAGGCCACGAGTCTCAACGGTCGCGATTCCGGGCACCCCGGTCACGGCGCCGAGCACCCGATCAGCTGGTGCCATTACTACGACGGCGGCAAAGCCTGGCTGACGACGCTCGGACACGACCCGGCCGCATGGACCGACGCCGCAATGGTCAACGACGATCTGTTCAAGCAGCACGTCGTGGAGGGCCTGGAAAGCGCCATGGGGATCAAGCCGTTCTGCGCCGGCTGACCGGCGATCAGCGGGGCCCGGGGCCGGCATCGCCGGTCTCGGGCCCCGTCTCGCGCTGCCACGGCGAACGCCGAGTTCCACTGAATGGGACCATCCGGCCGATGCCCGGCCGGGGTCTTGCCGCGCCGTGCGCGGCCGCACATACTGCACTCATGCGCACCGCCCAGTGGGACGAGCCGGTGTCTGTGCTCGACCGGATCATCGCCATCCTCGAGGCCGTTCGCGAGTGCGACGGCACCGCCTCGATCTCGCAGCTGTCCCGCTCGACCGGCATCCCGAAGTCCACCGTCTCGCGGTTGGTCGGCGATCTGGCCCGCCAGCGATACCTCCGCCGCACCGACGACGGCGTGACGATAGGCCTGCGCCTGTTCCAGCTCGGAGCGCGTGCCAGCACCCCGCGGCGCCTGAGCGCCGCCGCACTGCCTGTGCTCGCCGAGCTCTTCCACGCCACCGGCGAGCACCTGAACGTCGCGGTGCACGAAGGCCGCGACATGCTGTCGGTCATCTCGGTGCGCGGGAGGCTCCGACCGGCCCCCTCTCGCGCGGGCGTACGGGTGCCCTTCGCGACCACCGCGCTCGGAAAGGCGGTCCTCGCGTTCACGAATGACGAATCGGTGCTGCGCGGTGTGACGACGGGACTCGACCCGCGCTCGCGCCACGTCTTCGAACGCGAACTCGGCGCCGTTCGCGCCAGCGCCGTGGCGATCGACCGCTGCGAGACGTTTCCGGGTGTGGTCGGGGTCGCCAGCCCGGTCCTGTCGTCCGAGCACCTCCCGATCGCCGCGATCTCGGTCGCCGGTCCCGTCAGCGATATGGACCCGAACCGGATGGCGCCGCTCGTCCGCCATGCCGCGATCGCGCTCACCCGCCGGCTGGCGCAGGTGGCCTGAGGGGATGCATCCGCCTGCGGACGAAGCCGTCGGCGTCCTCGACAGGATCACAGCGATCTTCGAGGCCTTCGACGACGAGGACAGCGGCCTCGGCGTTTCGGAGCTGGCACTGCGGGCGGGGCTGCCGAAGTCCACGGTCTCTCGTCTCGTCGCGGATCTCGTGCGCCAGCGCTACCTCGAGCGCGACGGCAGGTCGATCCGCCTCGGACTCCGGCTGTTCGAGCTGGGTCAGCTCGCCGAGGGGCCGCACGAGCTGCGCAGCGCCGCGATGCCGGTGCTGGCCGAGCTGCGCCACGCCACCGGCGCGACGGTGCACCTGGCGATCCTCGAGGGTCACGAGATGACGTACGTCGCAGTGATGCGCGGACGGGATCCGCTGCCCGGTTCGTCCCGTGCCGGCGGGCGAGTGCCGCTGTCCTCCCCGCTCGGGCGCGCGCTGCTCTCGCACCTGTCGGCGGCGGATGCGGACGCGATCCTGGCCGGCACCGGCTCGAACGGCCCCGGCGCACCCGATGCCCTCCGGGCGCGGCTGGCAGATGTGCGGCGCGCCGGCATGGATGTGGAGATCGGCCGCTCATCCCCCGCGGTCACCACCGTGGCGGCTCCCGTGCTCTGGCCGGCCCCCGACGCGGCCGCGGCCGTCGCGGTGTGCGGCCCTTCCGCCGGGCTCGATGTCGAGCGCACCGCAGCGGCACTGCGGACCGCCACGCTCGCCATCCAGCGCCGGCTCGCACCCGAACTCGAGGTGCCCTGAAACGCGGGTCAGTCAGCGCGGGATGCCGCGGCCCGGTCGGTCATCGTCGCCACGATCATGTCTCCGATGAGCCGCCGGTGCGAGTCCTGCAAGGCGTCTTCCAGCAGGTCCCGCTTGAAGATCGCGGCGAAGGTGTGGCGGTTGGCGACGTGGAAGCACGCGTACGCGCTGATGATCATGTGAACGTCGAGCGCGTCCACGTCGTCTCGGAACCTGCCCTCCTCGACGCCGCGCGCGATCACCTGCTCGAGCAGGGTGATGGCGGTGGCGTTCTCTCGCAGGATCGTCTCGGACTGACGCAGATGCTCGGCGCGGTGGATGTTCTCGATGCTGACGAGCTGGATGAAAGCCTCGTGCGTCGTGTGGTGATCGTAGGTCGCCTCGGCGAGCCGGCGCAGCGCCTCGTCCGGGGCCAGCTCGTCGACCTGCACGCCGCGCTCCACCCGGCGGATCTGCGCATACACCCGCTCCAGCACGGCGAGGTAAAGACCCTGCTTCGAGCCGAAGTAGTAGTAGATCATCCGCTTGGTCGTACGGGTGCGGGCGGCGATCTCGTCGACGCGCGCGCCGGCGTAGCCGTTCGCCGCGAACTCCGCGGTGGCGACGTCGAGGATGTCCTCCTGCGTGCGCTCGGCGCGCAGGGTGGGTGCGGCATCGCGGACCTCGCGCAGCTGATCCGTCATCGAGAGCTCCCCTTCGCGCCGTCCGACATCACGGCATCCGCGACGAGGGCCCGGAAGTGCGCCTCCATGCGGTCCCGATCGGGCAGCCTGCCCGTGATGATCTGGAGACTAGCGTAAGCCTGACCGACTGCCATCCGACCACCGTCCAGCACCGGGTGACCCCGCCGAGCGGCCTGGCGGATCAGTTCGGTCTCGAGCGGGCGGTACACGACGTCCGACACCCAGGCATCGCGGGGCAGCAGCGAGACATCGAAGGCGACGCCCGGGTGGTGCAGCATCCCGAGCGGGGTCGCATGCACGACGCCCGATGCGCCGGCGATCGCGCGGGGGAGCTCGTCGGCGGGCACAGTCGCGACGTGCTGCGCGGGGAACAGCGCACGCATCCGGGTGGCGAGCTCCTCGGCGCGTCCGTGATCCACATCGAACAGCTCCAGCCGAGTCACGCCGTGCGCCAGCAGTGCGTACGCCGTGGCCGCACCCGCCCCTCCGCAGCCGACCTGCACGACACGATCGAACGACGCCCCCGCCAGCCCCGCCGTCAGTCCGTCGCGATAGCCGACCCAGTCCGTGTTGTGCCCGACCAGACGCCCGTCGTCGAAGACGACGAGGTTCACAGCTCCCAGGCGGGCGGCATCCGGATCCAGCTCGTCTACGATCTCGACGACCAGCTGCTTGCACGGATGTGTGATGTTCATCGCGGCGAAGCCGTCCCGCTGCGCCTGCCTGAGCAGGTCTCCGACGTCTTCGGGAGGGCGGCGCAGTGCGATCAGGTCGAAGATCCGGTATTCGTACTGCAGGCCGAGGGCGGCAGCCTCAGCCTCGTGCAGCGGCGGTGAGAGGGACGCCCCGATCCCCTCGCCGATGAGGCCGACCAGGTAGCGGGTCGGCAGGGGCGCCGCGCGCGGGGAGTGATGCGTCATGACGGATCGGGCATCTCGAAGTCGACGGTCGCCAGCGACACCTTGACGGGAGCCGAGATCTTCAGCACCTCGGCGTGCGCGGGATGCCGCGTGTACGCGTCGAGACCTTCGAGGTCATCGAAATCGGCGACGATCGCGAGTTCATGCGAGGACGGGCCGCCCACCAGATCGGCTCCCACGGTCATACTGCGAAGCTCGGGGATCCGGCCCGGGAGCGCCCGCAGCATCGCCATCCACTCCTCGCGCTGAGCCCCGGTGAACGACGGCGCGAACCGGAACACGGCGACATGGCGGATCACGCGGAGATCCCTGTGGTCGCCTGGCGCCGCTGCTGATACTGCGCGGCGAGCCGCACGGGGGCGTTGAGCGCCCCATACCCCTCGTAGCCGTCGCGCCTCTCCACGACCTCGAGGAACACCGTGCCGATCGGCGGTGTGTAGAAGTGCAGGAACTCACCGGACTCGTCTCGGTCGTACATCACGTTGAGCTCCCTCAGCTCGTCCAGCAGCAGCGGGTCCATCGCGTACCGCGCCCGCAGGTCGTCGTAGTAGTTGGCGGGGATCTCGAGAGGACGAAACCCGCGGTCGCGCGCCGATCGGGCGAGCGAGAGCACGTCGGATGCCGCGAACGCGATGTGCTGCGGAAGGATGGTCTCTCCGCGCTCGCCCGAGGGCACCAGGTTCAGCGCGATGCGCACGATGCCGTCGGCGCTGCGCAGCACCTGGCTGCGTACCAGCCCGACCGGGGCGGCGACCTCCATCGACGGCTGCGTGTGCAGATCCAGCACGGAGTGCAGGAACAGCACGGCCGCATCGAAGTGCTGCCACGGCTGCGCCAGATTGAGGTGGTCGACACGCTCGATGAGTGCCGCGCCTTCGTCCGCCGGCTCGCCGAACTCGTGCACCCACGGCGGCTGCGTTCGGGTCGCGGCACCGAAGAACACCTCCGAGCCGTCGGGCGCGCGCACGCCGACCAGCGGCTCGTCGCCGGCGTCCTGCTCGCGCGGTACCTCGCGCGCGAAGAGCTCGGCGGCACGGCGGAGTGCGATCCCGGGGTCGGGCACCGATAGTCCGATCCCCGCCACCGTCGGCTGCCGCACCCCCGGAGCCGGGCGCCCGAGAACGACCCGTGCAGCACCCTGCGACCAGAGCTCGACGTTCTTGGTGCGATGGCGTCCGTGGGCCTGGAACCCGAGCTGCCCAAGCAGATCGCGCATGTCTGCCAGGGCATCCGTCCGCAATTCGACGTAGCCGATGTCCGACGCCGGCTGCACTGCCGGCAGCTCGGAGACCGGCATGCGCGCGGCACGTCCGGCCGCGGCGCCGAGGAACGTCGCCGCCTCGTGCTCGAGCCAGCGCAGCGACCGGCGCGCCTCGACTGCTGTCGCGCGAGGGTCGGCCTGGCGGAAGGTGTCGTTGAAGATCTCCAGCGACACCGGCCCGTCGTACCCGGTGCGCACGAGATGTCCCATGAAGGCGCCCAGGTCGAACCCGCCCTCGCCGGGGAAGAGCCGGTGATGCCGGCTCCATGAGAGCACGTCCATCGACAGCAGCGGGGCGTCCGCGACCTGCACGAAGAAGATCTTGTCTGCGGGGATGGTCTCGATCGCCTCGGGGCTGTGTCCTTTCGAGAGGATGTGGAAGCTGTCGAGGCACAGGCCGATGCTGGCGTGGTCGGCCAGGCGGACGATGCGGGCGGCCTGCTCGTAGCCATCCACGAAGCGGCCCCACGCGAGTGCCTCGTAGGCGACGCGGACTCCGAAACGCTCGGCCAGGTCGCCGAGATCACGCAACTGCGCGGCCGCGAGCTGCTCGTCGCCGCTGCGCGCGGTGGCGACGTTGCTGCACAGCAGCATGGTCTCGATGCCGAGCCGATTCATCAGCGCGAACTTCGCGCCAGCGCGCCGAAGGTTCTGCTCGAGCAGATCGGGTCCGACCCCCTCGAAGTCCCGGAACGGCTGGTAGAGATCCAGCGATAGGCCCAGATCGGCGGCGCGCGCCCGGATGCGCTCGGGAGAGTCCGGTGACGCGACCAGATCGGGCTCGAAGACCTCGACGCCGTGGAAGCCGGCTTCGTGGGCCGCGACGAGTTTCTGATCGAGCGTCCCGCTGAGGCAGACCGTGGCGATCGACGCGCGCATCACACCTCCGGCGGGTCGCGTTGATGGCGACCGAAAACATCGTTGCATCAGAACGTACTAACTAGTACGTTCGATCGCACAGCACCGATGTGAGGGCGATCGACGTCGATTCAACCTTGCGGAAGGGGATCCTCGATGGAGAGTCTCGCCGAATGGAACACCGCCCCGCCCAGGCCGACGGCACCCGCCTCGGTGCTCGATCGGATCATCGCGATCCTCGACGTCGTCAAAGACCACGGCGGGACGGCCTCGGTCACCGAGATCGCGATCAGCACCGGGATGCCGAAGTCCACGGTCTCGCGCGTCGTGACGAGCCTGACGCGGCAGCGCTACCTCGAGCGCACCGATGAAGGTGTGACGCTCGGGCTCCGGCTTTTCGAACTGGGAGCCCGCGCGCGCCTCCCCCGGCGACTGATGGCCGCCGCGGGACCGGTCATCAGAAACCTCTGGGATGCCACCGGGGAGCGGATCGTGCTGTGGGTGCCGCAAGGCCCGCACATGGTGTCGATCGCAGCCGTCCCGGGACGGCTGCCCATGCTGCCCACGCATGCCGGCATGCGGGCACCCGCCCTCACGACGGCCAGCGGCAAGGCCTACCTCGCATTCTGCGCAGACCAGCGGGTGGTCGACCGCCTGAGCGCACCGCTGATCGACGACGCTGCCGACCACTTCCGCGATGAGCTGAGCCGGGTGCGCGCGACAGTGGTTGCGACCGACCCGGGAGTGTCGTACCCGGGAATCGTGGCCGTGGCCAGTCCGGTGCTCTCGGCCGATCACTCGGTGCTGGGTGCGATCTCGATCGCCGGGCCCGATGGCCAGATGAATCCCGACCGTGTGGCACCCCTCGTGCGCGCAGCCGGTGCCACCCTCACGCATCGCCTCGCGGCGGCGTAGGACGATGCGCACGGCCGACTGGACAGACGCGGTCAGCGTGCTGGACCGGGTCACCGCCGTGTTCGACGCGTTCGGCGACGACGAGGCGTTGGGCGTCTCGGAGCTGGCCCGTCGCGCGAACCTGCCGAAGTCGACGGTCTCTCGGATCGCCGCCGACCTGGTCGAACAGCGTCTGCTCGACCGCGACGGCGATAAGCTCTCACTCGGCATCCGCCTGTTCGAGTTCGGGCAGACTGTGCAGCAGCCCCGGCTGCTTCGCACGCACGCGCTCCCCGTGATGGCGCAACTGCGGAATCTGACCGGATACGCCGTGCATCTCGCGGTGCGCGACGGAGCGGACGTCGTCGTCATCGCCGCCCTCCGCGGGAGCGGTCCTGCCGCACCGGCGCAGAGAGTGGGTGCCCGCCACCCTGCGCACGCGACCGCCGCCGGAAGGGCGATGCTCGCCTTCTCGCCCGCCGGCCCGCTGGACCAGCCCGCGCTCCAGCGGGATCTTGCCGAGGTGCGGCGGGGCGGCGTGGCCGTCGAGAGCGGTGACGGCGAGGTCGGAAGACCCGGCCTGGCCGCCCCCGTGCTCGGTCACGGGAACATCGTGGTCGCAGCGGTCGGGGTGACGGCATCCGTCGATGACATCGGCTCGGTCGATGCGCTCGTGCAGCGGTCGGCGCCCGCGGTACGAGCGTCGGCCCAGACGCTGGCGCGCCGTCTCGTCGCACCTCGTAGCTCGTGACCTGACCGGCTCGGCGCCGACGCCGAACGGGGCGGATGCGCGTGTGCGCACCCGCCCCGTCGCGCCGGAACGCTCAGTCGGCCATCTCGCGAATGGCCTCATAGGCCTCGAGGCTCTCTCCGGTGAAGTACTCACTGAAGAACGCCTCCGACTTCGAGATGAACGCATCCATGTCGATGTCCTCCTGCTCGATCACCGTGAACGCGTCGTTCGCGCGGTACTCGTCGAGGATCTCCTCCGTCGCCTCGTCGACGCACGCGGCGTTCTCGGGTCGGATCTCATGGATGGTCTCTTCCAGGAGAGCGGCCTGCTCGTCGCTCATCTTCTCGTACGTCGCATCGCTGACCAGGATCCAGTGGATGCCGACGTTGTGGTCGTTGAGGACGGCGACGTTGAGGATCTCGTCGTAGCTGGACGAGTGCGTCGCGACGATGGGATTCTCCTGACCCACCGCGATGCCCTGCTGGAGCGCCGTGTACACCTCCTCCACGGCCACCGACACCGGGTTGGTGACGCCGAGGGCCTCGGCGTTGGCCAGGAACGCGGGAGAGTTGGGGAACCGGATCGGCACGCCGTCGAGGTCGTCCGGGCTCCGCACCTCGACGTCCTTGGTGGTGAACGTGCGGTTGCCGAAGAACCAGCCATCGACGATGCTCACCCCGGTCGCCTCCTGGAACGAGGCGAAGAGGTCTTCCGAGCCTTCGTCGATCCAGCGGAAGGCGTGGTCCACATCATCGAAGGCATAGGTCGCATCGACCACGCCGATCGGCTCGAACGTCGAACTGAGCGCCGAGGCGCCTTGAAGGTCGATGTCGATGTCTCCCGCCTGTACGAGCGGGAACCGGTCGGCATCGGGCCCCAACTGGCTGGCGGGGTAGAGCTCGACTGTGAACCCGATGTCGGCTTCTTCGAGCCGCTCCTTCAGCAGGTCCACGCCGCAGTAGTAGTTCGGGGTCTGCTCGTTCTGACTGGTGGCGACGGTGAGGGTGACCGGACTGTTCTCCGATCCCTCGCCTTCGCCCTCGGTGTTCTCCGGGGTGCCGCCGCCGGCGCAGCCGGTCACGGTGAGGGCGGCTGCGGCGAAGACCGACGCGGCGACGGTGCCTCGGCGCGTCGAGCGGGCTGTGCGCATGTGACTCTCCTCTTCTTCGAGCACGTCGTGCTGGATGCCGTGGACGTGTCCCCCGGCCGCTGCCCGACGCGTCTGACGAGGACCGGTACGGGTAGGGCTTCGTCGTCCGCACTGTCGGTGGGCGGCTCGGTGGCAGTGCCGACTCTGGCCGAGTCGCGTCGGTTCGCAAAGGGATGTCCCGACGAGTGGAACATGGGCTCGGCGCGGTTCGGGTCGCCCCGCTCAATGGAACGACGGGTGTCGCGCGGCTCCATGCTGGCATACGCTGACGCTCCCGCCCGCCGGCCGACGTTGGAGGAGTCCGTGATCGAATCCGACGGTCCACCCGTGCGCATCGGGGTCATCGGCGTCGGGTTCATGGGCCGCCAGCATGCCGGCTTCGTCCGCGCGGCGCACGGGGCGCGACTGGCCGCTGTCGCGGATCCGGCGCGTGATCGGACGGCAGAGCACGCCTCCGGGAGTGTCACGCTCGAATGTCCGTGGTACCCCGACGCCACGGCGATGCTCGACGCCGAGCCGCTGGACGGTGTCATCATCGCGAACCCGAACGCGCTTCACGTCGACACCGCCATCCAATGCCTCGAAGCCGGCGTCGCGGTGCTTCTCGAGAAGCCGATCGCGGTCGACTACGCACAGTCGCTCCGGCTGGTCCGCGCGGTTTCGCGACGTGAGGGGAGGCTGCTCGTCGGCCATCACCGTCGCCACCATCCGGCTACGGCGCGCGCACGCGACGCGATCCGCTCCGGCATGCTCGGAGAGCTCGTGGCGGTGAGCGGCATGTGGTCCGCCCGGAAGGAGGACAGGTACTTCACGAGCGCCGCCTAGCACCGCAGCACCGGTGCGGGTGTCTTGCTCATCAATGCCGTCCACGATCTGGATCTGCTGCGCCACCTCTGCGGCGAGGTGGCCGAGGTGCAGGCGGTGATCAGCTCGAACGCACGCGGCTGGGCGGTGGAGGACACGGCTGCCGTCACGCTGCGTTTCGAGAACGACGTGGTCGGCAGCTTTCTGGCTTCGGACGCCGGAGTCTCGCCATGGGGATGGGACCAAGCCACCGAAGAGACGCCCGAGTTCCCCTTCGTTCCCGACGGCGAGGCCTACCGATTCGTCGGCACCCGCGGTGCACTCTCGGTGCCGAACCTGGCACTGTACTCGTACGGTCCCTCGGTGGCACCGGACTGGCACTCACCGCTCTCGCGAACATATCTGCCGGCCGCGCCGCGGAACTCGTTCGCAGCCCAGTTCGACCACTTCCTCGACGTCGTTCGCGGCCGGGCCGAACCGCTGGTCTCGGCTGAGGATGCTTCGCGCACTCTCGCCCTCGTGGAGGCGACTGCTCTCGCCGGCCGCACGGGTCACACGGTCGACGTCGAGCGATACCGCAGCGAAGTCGCGGCGCGCTGAGCGCTCGACTGGGCTCCGATCCGATCAGGCGGAACCTTGTCAGCCTCCGCCGGTGAGCCGGTCGGCCGCGCGGATCGCCAGCTCGTAGCCGTAGACGCCCGCACCGGCGATCACCGTGCTCGCCACCGAAGACACGAGGGAGTGCCGGTGGGCCTCGTCGCGGGCATGGATGTTCGTGATGTGGATCTCGACGACCGGGGCCCGCAGCATCCGGAGGGCGTCCAGCAGCGGGATCGAGCGGAAACTGAACCCGGCGGGATTGATGACCACGGTCGCCTCTTCGCGGTAGGCGTCGTGCAGCCATTCGATGATCTCGTGCTCGGCATTGGACTGGGCGAAGAACAGATCGAAGCCGAGCTCCCCCGCCACGCGCGTGCAGTCGGCCCGCACATCGTCGAGCGTGGCACTGCCGTACAACTCCGGCTCGCGCTGTCCGAGCATGTTGAGATTCGGCCCGTTGAGCACGAAGAGTGGTCTGGTCACGGAGCGTTCCTTTCGCTGATCCAGGATCACATCAGGCCGAGTAGCGTCGGCACGATGGTGACGATGGGCTCGAACACCGTCAGCAGCAGCAGCACGATCCCGAGGGGGATGAGGAAGGGCAGGATGCCGCGGAACAGCTCGCCCATGGGCCTTCGCGTGATCGACCCGACCACGAACAGGACCGCGCCGACCGGCGGCGTGAGCGACCCGATCATGAGGTTCAGGATCATGATGACCCCCAGCTGTACGGGGTCGATCCCGAACTGGCCGATGATCGGCATCAGGATGGGCACGAGGACCAGGATCACCGGGGGCGCCTCGAGGAAGATCCCGAGGAGGATCAGCAGCACATTCAGAAGCAGGAGGAACACGATCGGGTTGTCGGTGAGCGCAGCGAGCCATTCGCCCAGATTGCGTGACACCTGCTCGCGTGCGAGCACCTGCCCCATGAGGTTCGAGGCCCCCAGGATCAGCAGGATGCCGCCTGAGATGACGACGGTCTCCTTGGCGGCCCGCCAGAACGCCTGCAGCGTCAGCGTGCGGTAGATGACACCGAGCAGCAGCATGTATGCCGCTGCGATGCCGGCGCTCTCGGTCGGGGTGAACCACCCGCTGAAGATGCCTCCGAGGATGATGACCGGCAGCAGCATGGGCCCGATCACGCGCACGGCGGCCTTGCCGAGCATCCGGCCGTCGAACCGTCGGCTCGTCGCCACCTCGGGGTGCAGACGTACCCACACGAAGATGTATGCCGCCAGGCCCAGCGCCATGAGCGCCGCCGGGAGGATCGACCCGGCGAACAGCGCGCCGGTAGAGATGGATGCCGTCGCCGCGAAGAGCACCGCCGGGATGCTCGGCGGCATCACGGTGCTCATGAGCGAGCCCGAGGCCGTGAGTCCGGCCGAGAACCCGTACGGGTAGCCGGCCTTGAGCATCTGCGGGATCTGCACCTTGCTCGTCGAGGCGGCGTCAGCGAGGGCCGACCCGCTGATCCACGAGAACCCGATGGCGGTGCCGAGGTTGACGTACGCGAGGTTGCCGGGCAGGCGCGGAAGGAGCGCCTTGGCGAAGTCGTAGAGCCTGGTGGCGATGCCGAGGTGGTTCGCGATGGTGCCGACGAAGATGAACAGCGGCACCGCCAGCAGCGGAAAGCTGTTGATGCCGTTGACGATGGAGGAGATCGCATAGCCCGACGACAGTCCGTGACTGTAGAAGTAGAGCATGCTGGGCGCGATCATCGCGAAGGCGACGGGAACGCGCAGCAGAAGCAGGACGACGAGCAGGAGGAGGTACAGCCAGAGGTCCAAGGCCTAGCCCTCCATCTCGGAGATGTCGAGCTTGCGTTCGGGGCGGTGGGCGTAGGGAATCTTGAAGCCTGAGTGCACCGCAGCGGAGAGGAAGCCGATGAAGGCGAAGATGTAGAGGACGCCGAGCGGAACGTGCATCGCGGCGCTGGCTCGGCCCCATTCGGCCTCGATCTTCACGAACGCCTCGTATACGAGCGCCAGGCTCGTGATCACCATGACCACTGCCGAGATGACCCGCAGGACGACGAACAGCTTCTTGCCGGCCAGCAGCTGGTCGAACACCTCGAGCACGATGTGACCGTTGCGACCGACCAGGTAGCCGGTCGTGATGAACGTCATCGCGACCATCGACAAGAGCGCGAGCTCGCCGGCTCCCACCCATGCGAGCGCCGGGATGTACCGCCCGATCACCTGATACATCACGCCGATCACGATGAGGGCGAAGAGGACGACGCCCAGCGTGACCTCGACGGCCGAGAGCCCGCGGATGATCGCGGGGTCCGGTGGCACCCCTTGGTTGAGCTTGGGGACGGTGTAGTACGTGTCGGTGTGCCCGTAGATCGACTGCTCGCGCTCCGTGGCGCCCTCACGCGCTTGCCGCTCGCCGTCGCCGGGCTCGTCGCGGTCCTTGTCAGGCACCATGGCCAACCTCCTTGTTGGTGCGCGCCCGCCCACTGATGCCGGCCGCCCCTGCGACTCTGGATCGTCAGGCGGGCGTCTGCAAAATCGTGTTTCGACGAATGGGACACCGCAGCGCCGGACGGCGCGCACGGATGCGCGCCGTCCGGCGCTGCAGTGTCGATGGCTACTTGACGACGGTGACCGCTGCTGTCGAGCTCAGCAGCTGCTGAGTCCCGTCGGCGCCCGTCACATACGCCTGCACGGTGAGCGTCACCTCACCCGTCGGAACGTTGTTGTCGACGGCGGCCTTGTCGAACCGCACGATCAGCCGGTTCTTGTTGGCGGTGACCTTCACGGCGGGAATGGGCGTCTGCGACAGCGGCGTGATGAGCACGGCGCCGCTGTCGTAGGCATAGCCCTCCGGCAGCGCGAAGTGGGCGGTGGCGACGCCCTCGACGCCGGTGAAGATCCCGGTCTGCGACCCCAGGTTCAGCGTGGCGGGTGTGAATCTCAACGCGCCGGGCTGTTCCAATGGGTCGAGATAGACCTCGATCTTGCCGGTCGGCCGGGGGTCGGTGCAGTCGTTGAAGAAGTACTCACCTGCCCGATCGAAGGTGTGCTGGTAGCTCTCCCCCGGCTCCAGCTTGACGTTGAACTCGCCCTCGAAGAACTGCGTCGCACAATGCGGCTTGAGGTTCGGGAAGTTCGGGAACGTCTCTGCGCCCGGGTTGAGGAACGTGACCGTCGTGCCGGCCGGCACGCGGAGGTGCGTCGGCTGCATCGCGCTCTGCGCGGTGGCATCCTGGGCGACAGCGGTGTCCGCGGTACGGCTGCTGCGCGCGAGCAGCACCGTGTTGCCGACCGTATCGCCCGCGACGGCAGCACCGCTGATCGGGCGACGAATCGACAGCGGCGCGGTGGACGGTCCCTCCTGGCTGCCCGACTCGGTGGTGTAGGAACCCCCGAGTTTGAACGCCCACAGCGAATCGCCCCGGGTTACAGAGCCGCCGTACGGGTTCGTCGAGCCGGCCGCGAACACCGCGACATACTGCTCGCCGTCCACCTCATAGGTGACCGGCGCCGCGGCGATGCCCGAGCCGGTCTGGAAGTCCCAGAGGACCTCTCCGGTCGTGGCATCCATCGCCAGCACCCGGCCGTCGATCTGACCGACGAAGACGAGATCGGATGCCGTGGCCAGCGGTCCCTGACCGTGCGACATGTCGGTGCCCAGATGGTTACGCCACCGCACCTCGCCGGTCGAGGCGTCGTAGGCGAGGATGCCGCCGGTCTGGTACTGGCCCATGGCACGCTGCCCGTTGGCGGATGCGCCGTTCCAGTGGGCGACGGGGTTCGTGCCGTACGGGAAGTACACCAGGTTGGTGCTGTGGCTGTAGGCGTTGTTCGACCAGTCCCCACCGCCGTTCTGGCTGGTGGTCGAGAGGATCGGCAGATCCCACTGCGGGTCGTACATGCAGCCCTCGCGGTGCCCCGACGAGCCCTCGGGGTAGGTCAGGAAGGGTTCGTCGGCGGCGACGTAGCTGTCGGGGTTGAAGACGAGGTCGCCGTCAGCGTCGGGCTGGTAGCCGTTGTAGTTGGGCACGGCGCGCCACGGGTCTCCGGGGATGTTGTGCGGGTCGAGTTTCTGCCACACCAGGCACTCGGGCAGCAGTCGCTGCGCAGGGAAGGGCTGGGTGTCGGCGTGCGCTTGGCGGGAGTCGGTGATCATCGACTTCTGGACCACGGGAAGAACCGGCTCACCGTCGGTCCGGTCGAGGACGAACTGGTGGCCGGACTTGCTGCCGTAGAAGAGCACCTTGCGCTCTTGTCCGTCGACCTCGACATCGGCCAGGGTCGGCGGGTGCACGTTGTCCATGTCCCACACGTCGTGACGGATCGACTGGTAGTGCCACTTGTAGTCGCCGGTCGTCGAGTCCACCGCGACCAGCGTGCTCGAGAAGAGGTTGTCGCCCGGCCGCAATGAGCCGTTCTGCGACGAAGTGCAGCTGCGGGCGTTGCCGAAGGTCATGTAGTACATGCCGAGCTCGGGATCCACCGCGCCGTGGATCCACGGGGTCGAGCCGCCCACGAGCGCGCAGTCCGTCCCGTCGGGCAGCCTCGGACCCCACGTCTCGCCTGCGGCGACCGTGTTGCCGTTGACGTCGGTGTACACCGCGTCGCGGTCGGGTCCGCCGAAGAAGTGCCACACATAGCTGCCGTCGCTCGCATCGAGCGCGACCACCGCGGCGCGATCGCCGTTGGCCGCGTGCGCGTATACGAGGCCGTCGTGGTACACGGTCGCCACGCGCTCGAGGTTGCCCAGGAACTCGCCTTCCGGACCGGTGGGCTGAACGACCCACACCTGTTCGCCCGTGGCCTGGTCGAGGGCCACCACGCGATCGCCGTCGGCGTGGGTGAAGATCTTGCCCTCGCCGGCCGAGACGCCGCGGCGCGTTCCGGCGGTCTCGAATTCCGTCGGCTCCCACTTCCACACGGCTTCGCCCGAGGTGCCGTCGACGGCGATGACTCCGCCGCTCGGGGTGTCGAGATAGAGGACGCCGTCGACGACGATCGGCGTGGTCTGCTGGCCCACGTCATCCGTCGCCGGCGCCACGGCGGAGACGTGAGTGCGCCACGCCGGCGCCAGTTGGTCGAGATTGGTCTTGTCGATCTGGGTCAGCCCGCTGTAGTGCTGATTGCCGAGGTTGCCCCCGACGGTCGGCATGTCTGCTCCGGTCGGCTCGAGGCCAGTGAGTCCGTCGCTCTCCGAGGCGCTCGGCGCGTCCGGTTCGGCGGGTGGTACGAGACCGTACGCGGGTGTCGCGAGTGCGAGCACGAGCAGTGCCCCGACCCCCGCAACCCCCAGCCTGGTGGTCAGACGTTTGCGCATGCGTTGACTCCTTGATCCTCGCTGATCCGATGGGCGTGCCTAGGCGTTGTGACCAGGACGCTAAGGCGTGGTGACCGCGCCGACAAGGCTGCGGCCCACCGAGTGGTACACCGCCTGAGCGGGGCACCGCCCCGCGCCGACACCGCGGACTCCGGATGCGATACCGTCGCACTGACCGCGAGTCGAGCCGGGGGGAGCAGGCGTGAGGACGATCGCCGAGCCGGTACCCCCCGAGCCCATGACGCTCGCGAGAGCGGCTCGCAGCGCCCGCCACCGGACGACGCGGTGGACGGTGCTCCTCGCCGCCGCCCTCGCAGTCTCGGCGCTCCTGGCGATCGGGATCGGCCCGGTGCCCGTGGCCCCGGCCGACATCCTGGCGATCGTCGGCCATCACCTGTTCGGAGTTCCTGCCGAGGCGTCATGGACGGCCGCCGAGGAGGCGATCGTCTGGAACGTCCGTGTCCCGCGCGTGCTGCTGGGCATCGCCGTCGGCGCGGGCCTGGCACTGTGCGGCGCCGCTCTGCAGGCCATGGTTCGCAATATGCTCGCCGACCCGTACGTGCTCGGCATCTCGGGCGGCGCCTCGACGGGCGCCGCCGGGGCGATCCTGTTCGGCTTCGGCGCCGTCGTCGGTGAGTACGCACTGCCCGCGAGCGCGTTCCTCGGAGCGCTGGCGGCCGCACTCCTGGTCTACTTCATCGCCCGCACCGGAGGCGGCGTGACGTCGCTTCGCCTCCTGCTCGCGGGTGTCGCCGTCGGCTATGCGCTCTCGGCCGCGACGAGCTTCCTCATCTTCGCGTCGGATTCGGCCGAGGGGTCGCGCTCGGTGATGTTCTGGCTCCTCGGCTCGCTCGCTCTGGCCCGCTGGGACGCGGTCCTGGTCGTCGTGCTCGTGGTGGTCACCGTGACCCTGGCCGCCCTGCTGGTGACGGGCCGCCGACTGGACGCCATCGCGGCGGGCGACGAGACGGCGCTCACCCTCGGCGTGGCCCCCGAGCGCACCCGAGTGGTGCTGCTCGTCGTGGTGTCGCTGTGCACCGGCGCGGCGGTCGCCGCGGCCGGGGCCATCGGATTCGTCGGCCTCGTCGTGCCCCACCTCGCGCGCCGCCTCGTCGGTTCGGTGCACGCGCGGATGCTGCCGGTGACGGCGCTCCTCGGATCGCTGTTCCTGGTGTGGGCCGATGCCCTCGCCCGCACCGTGATGCAGCCCCGCGAGCTGCCGATCGGCATCCTCACGGCCATCGTGGGAGCTCCGTTCCTGCTCGTCCTCGTCCGCCGCATGTACGCGCGACGAGTCTGAACCGCCCGAGGAGATCCATGAGTCGCCGCCATCGTCTGGTCGCCGCCGCTCTCGCGGTGCTCGCCGTCGTCATCACAGGGTGCGCCCAGACGTCAGCACCCCAGGCCGAAGGCACCGCGCCGGGCGGCGGCACCCGCTATCCGCTCACGGTGACGAACTGCGGCGAGGACGTCGTGTTCGACGCCGCGCCGGAGCGCGTGATCCTGCTCGAGAGCGCTCCGGTCACGATCCTCGACGGGCTCGGGGTGCTCGACCGCGTCGTCGCGCGCGCGGGGTCCTTCCCGAACGGCTACTACGACGCCGACCTCGCACGCCGCATCGAGGGGATCGACTCGCTGTCGGACGACATCGACGCCTCGGGTCATCTCACGATGTCGCCCGAGGTCGTCCTCGCGCACGAACCCGATCTCGCGCTGGGCCTGCCCGAAGGCGTGACCCGCGAGGCGCTCCGCGACAGCGGAGTGAACGCGCTGATCCATCCGGTGTACTGCCCGTCGGGCGTCGGCGACGCGTCGTTCGACACGCTGTACGACCAGGTGCGGATGTACGGCGAGATCTTCGACCGATCGGACGAGGCCGAGTCTCTGGTGCGGGCATTGCAGGGGCGCGTCGCGGCGGTGATGAGCGACACGGCGGATGTCGCGCCTCGCACCGCTGCGGTGCTCTATCCGTCGGTCGGTGGCGGTCCGCTCTACGCTTACGGCCGTGGCTCGATGTCGCAGCCGCAGCTGGAGGCCGCCGGATTCGAGAACGTCTTCTCCGACGCCGCGGAACGCGTCTTCGAGGTGAGCGTCGAGGAGCTCATCGCCCGCGACCCCGACGTGCTGATCCTGCTGCATCAGGGCGGCGAGGACGGTGTCGCCGAAGAGATCGCGGGTCTGCCGGGGAGCGAAGCGCTGCGGGCTCTCGAGAACGGCGACGTCCTCCTGCAGCTGTTCAATTTCACCGAACCGCCCACGCCGCTGTCAGTGGACGGCCTCGAGCTCATCGTGGAACGATTCGGCTCATGAACGGCAGCGCTCGATGATCTCCACGGAGGGCGTGAGCCACTCGTACGACGGCGCGGCGGTGCTGCGCGAGGTCGCACTGGCGGCCGCTGCGGGCGAGGTCGTCGGACTGATCGGACCGAACGGAAGCGGCAAGACGACCCTGCTGCGCACTCTCTACCGCGGCCTGGTGCCCGACCGAGGCGAGATCGCGGTGGGGGGCGCGAGCATCGGCACCTACTCGCCGCGCGAGCTGGCCCGCATCGTGGCGGTCGTGACGCAGGAGGTCCACGGCGAGCTGCCCCTGACGGTGGCCGACACCGTGCTGCTCGGCCGGGCGCCGCACCAGGGTGCGTTGCAGCGCCAATCCGCGGCCGACATCGACATCGCCGCCGAGGCCCTGCGCCGCGTGGGCGCCGAGCATCTCGCCGATCGTGACGTCGGCGACCTGTCGGGCGGGGAGCGGCAGCGCGTGCTCATCGCGCGGGCGCTCGCCCAGCAGGCGACGCATCTGCTGATGGACGAGCCCACCAATCACCTCGACATCCACTTCCAGCACGAGATCCTCGGCCTGGTGCGCGAACTGGCGGTGACCACCGTCGTCGTGCTGCACGACCTCAACCTCGCCGCGCGGTACTGCGATCGCCTCGTGCTCCTCGACCGCGGGCGGGTCGTCGCTGCGGGCGACGCCGAAGAGGTGCTCGACCCGGCCGTCCTCGAGCCCGTCTACGGCATCCGCATCGACGCCGTGCGTGCCGGCGACGGCCGTCTGCAGCTTCTCTTCCGCGCGCCTTCCCACGGTGTGCCCCTGGCGCACGAGCACACGGGCACCCACGAGCACACCGACACCCACGAGCACACCGACACCCCCAAGCACGCCGATGGCGCCGGCATCCCGGCTCCTGATCACGCGGAGCGGGTCAACCCCCGGATGTAGGTCGCGACGATGAGCGCCACCCACGTCGTGAGGATGTACGGCCACGTGTACGTCACGACGCCCGCGCGATGCATCAGCAGCGTCACGACCGCGGTCACCGCCACCCACGGCAGTGCGTAAAGCCACGACGCAGTGGAGCTCTTGAGGAACGTCACCGACAGCGCGATCGCTGTGAGCACGCCCGAGTAGTTCGCCAGGCCGTTGGCGATCTCGCTCCACGGCTCCCCCATCGCCACCGCGACGACCGAGCCGACGACGCTGCCCATGAGAGCGGCGAGGCCCACCCGCCAGCTCGCGACGAACAGTGCCACGAGGATCAGCGCGCCGCACACCGCGTTGTCGATGAGCACCACCTGCGACACGTTGGTGAGGATCGAGAGCAGGAAGGCCGGAACCGGATCATCGGGAAGATCGGATGCCGACGCCGGCACCGCGAGCGCGGTCGTGGTCGTGGTCAGAAAGATCACGGTCGCGACGATCACGAACGGGGCCGTCGTGTACGGCAGGTGGTAGCGCTTGAGCGGCGTGCGGGTGAACAGCGCGTCGACGAGCCGCGTCACCGGTCCCGTCGCGAGGCCGCCGGCGAAGGCGAGCACGTACGACCACCACGCGGCGCCGCCGAGCGCCGCGAACACCGCGGCGCCGACGAGCGTGCCGCAGAACGACTGCATGCCCGTCGAGATGTCGCCGCGGCGGTAGCCGGCAGCCCGGCCGCCCAGCATCCCGCCGATCGCACCGAGCACGGCCAGCAGTCCCATGCGCCAATCCGCGACGAAGAAGGCCGCCAGGATGAGCAGTCCGCTCACCAGATTCTGCTGGAAGTAGATCTGCGACGGCCCGCGCACGAGGCCGAAGACCCCGGTTCGTCCGGTACCGAGTGCGACCGTGCTCATTGTCGGGCCTGCGCCTTCCGTCTCATTTGCGGATCGCCGGGGCCGGCAGCCCGGTGATCAGCTCGTGCATCGCTGCGGCTGCCGACGACGCCACCACGGCCGAGGTCACGGTGTCGTCGCCGACGAACCGCAGCCAGGCACCGGCGTCGTGGGGGAGGATGCTGACTCCTGCCCGCGCCGACTCATCGGCCGAATCCGCGAGCGCCCGTGTCACGGTGTCGTGCAGCGCATTCGCGACTTCTCGCGCCGGGACGCGAGACGTCACCACGTACAGACTCGTGACGACATCCCTTGCGCCCAGCACGGCGGGTCCGCCGACCTGGCCATCTCGAGGAACCAGACGCACCCGGTCCAGCGCGACCGGAATGCCCGCCGGGCCGGGCCGCGTCACCTCGAGGTCGCTCGCGAGCACGGCGTACGCGTGGCGCTCGCCCCGGCTGAGGCGTCCGGCGTAGATGGTCTCGCCGACGATCAGGGTCGCGTCCGGGTGTACCGTCGCGGCGGTGCGCTGATAGAAGCGCGCATCGATGTAGGGGATGAGGGGGTCGGGCAAGTACTCGACGTACGCGCCCTCTCCCACCTCGAGGTTGACCAGCGACGTCGCATAGCCCGCTTCCATCCGGTACACCTTGGTGTGCGCCTGCGTCGTCACGTGCGCCGACGTGCCCGGACCGAAGACCAGGTCGATCCGCTGCCGATCGTTGTGCAGGATGCCGCCCCCCGCGGTCATGAGGTAGGTGTAAGGCATGTCGGGCCGGGCCACGTTGTAGTACAGCGGCTGCATGATCTGCAACGGCGACTTCTGGAAGTGCCGCACGAGCTCGGTGCGGCGTGCCTCGCCGACGCCTCGCAGCGCGAACTCGAGCTCGAGGATGCCCACCTTGCCGGGACTGCCCACCGGCAGCGTGTGCGCCGCGGTGCCGTACCGGGCCACCTCCGACGGCACGTGCGCGGGTTCAAAGTGCGCCGGCTGCAGGCGGGGCCCGCCGTACAGGACCGGGGCGTCCGGAGTGGCGGCCGGATCCACGGGCGCGCCGGCGTCCTGCGCCGGAGCCGGGACGTCGGCCTCCGTCGCCGTCAGCACCGGCGCGTCGGCGCTCACGCGACCAGCTCGCCCTTCGAGGCGTGCCACACCGCCATGATCGTGTCGAACAGCTCGCGCACCCCGGTGCCGTCCAGCGAATTGGTGAGCACGACCGGCTTGCCGCTGCGCACCGCATGCGCGTCGCGCTCCATGACGCCGAGGTCGGTGCGCACGTACTGCGCGATGTCGATCTTGTTGATGACGAGGATGTCGCTCTCGGTGATGCCGGGTCCGCGCTTGCGGGGCATCTTCTCCCCCTCGGATGTGTCGAGCACGAAGACGAAGACGTCGGCCAGTGCGGGCGAGAAGGTCAGGGTGAGGTTGTCGCCGCCGGACTCGTAGATCAGGGTGTCGATGTCGGGGAAGCGCTCGAGCATCTCTTCACCCGCCGCGAGGTTCATGGTGGGGTCGTCGCGCACCGCGGTGTGCGGGCATGCCCCGGTCTCGACGCCCACGACCCGTTCGGGATCCAGGATGCCGGCGAGCTCGCGCCGCACGTGCTGCGCGTCCTCCTGGGTGTAGATGTCGTTGGTGATGACGCCGGGCGTTCGGCCCGCCGCCAGGAAGATGGGCACGAGGGCCTCGGTGAGTGCCGTCTTGCCGGAGCCGACGGGCCCCCCGATCCCGACTCGCAGAACGTTCTCGCTCATGTCGCGATGCTTCCTCTCATAGGGCGCCGGCTCGGGGCCGGCACCGGTCAGGTGGTGAACAGACGCGCCTCGGCGCGTTCGTGGCCGGCCGACACGATGTCGGCGACGGGCGCGAAACCGCCGATGTCGCGCAGCGGCCGCGCGATCGCATCGAGGGTGACCGCCTCGATGACCGGCTGCGCACGGCGAAGCAGCACCTGCGCGCCGCGGTGGTCGGTGAGCCGCAGTCGCAGCGCCGCACCGACGAAGCTCACGGCGAACGCGAACAGGTCGGATGCCACGGCCTCCGCGATCGGCACGCCGGTGGCCGCGTAGCAGACGGCCGTGACCACGGGCTGGCACCCGGGCGACTCCTTCGTCTTCACGCGGTTCGCCCACGTCGCGATGTCTTCCGCGCCCGGACCGTCCGCGAACGCTTCGCTCGCGATGTCGGCCAGCTGGCGACCGCTGCGCGTGCTGGCGACGCGCAGCTCGGCGTTGAGCTTCGAGGAGAAGAGGATCCGGTCGACGTCGGTGACGGCATCCCAATCCCGCAGGTTTGCCGCGTCGTGGGCGCGTGCCAGCGCCGTGGCATCCCCCGGCCCCACTGCGGCGGTGAGCAGGTCGGCGAGCAGATCGCCGACCTCGGCCGGGCGCACCAGACCCCGCTGATGGAAGCCCTCCAGACCGTGCGACATCGTGTAGAAGCCGCTCGGGAACGCCGAGTCGCTCAGCTGCAGGCTCACCAGCAGCCGGGCGACCGGCGAATCCACGTCGGATCGGGACATGCCTCAGACCAGGAAGAACAGCTGCGTCAGGGGCAGCGACTGTGCCGGCTCGATGTGCGCGGGCTCACCGTCGACCGTGACCTTGTACGTCTCGGGATCGACCTCGATGACCGGCGTCCTGCTGTTGCGCACCATGTCCTCCTTGCCGATCGAGCGGGCCCCGGTGACCGGCAGGATGCGGCTCTTCAGGCCGAGCTGCGTGGGCACGTCCTTCTCGATCGAGACCTTCGAGACGAACGTCGCGCGGGTCTGGTGCAGCGTCTGGCCGAGCGCGCCGAACATCGGCCGGAAGTACACCGGCTGCGGCGTGGGCAGCGACGCGTTCGGGTCGCCCATGAGTGCCCAGTTGATGAGGCCGCCCTTGATCACCATCTTCGGCTTGGCGCCGAACGTGTCGATCGGCCACAGCACGATGTCGGCCATCTTGCCGGGCTCGAGCGAACCGACGTACTGAGAGATGCCGTGGGTGATCGCGGGATTGATCGTGACCTTGGCGAGGTAGCGCAGCACCCGGAAGTTGTCGTTGCCCTCGGCGTCCTCGGGGAGCTTGCCGCGCTTGTCCTTGCAGTGGTGGGCGGTCTGGAAGGCGCGGGTGACCGACTCGCCGATGCGGCCCATCGCCTGCGAGTCCGACGAGAACATCGAGATGATGCCGAGATCGTGCAGCACCGTCTCAGCCGAGATCGTCTCGGCGCGCACGCGCGAGTCGGCGAACGCGACGTCTTCGGGGCTGTCGTACGACAGGTGGTGGCACACCATCACCATGTCGAGCAGCTCGTCGATCGAGTTGACGGTGTACGGCAGCGTCGGGTTGGTCGAGGACGGCAGCACGTTGCTCTGCCCCGCCATGCGGATGATGTCGGGAGCATGCCCGCCGCCGGCGCCCTCGGTGTGGAACGTGTGGATCGTGCGTCCGTCGATCGCCGAGATGGTGTCTTCGACGAAACCCGCCTCATTGAGGCTGTCGGTGTGGATCGCGACCTGAACGTCGTACTCGTCGGCCACCCGCAGCGCCTGGTCCAGTGCCGCCGGAGTGCTCCCCCAGTCCTCGTGGACCTTGAGCCCGCCCGCGCCCGCCTCGATCTGCTCGATGAGGGCCTCGGGCAGGGAGCCGTTGCCCTTGCCGTGGATGCCGACGTTGACCGGCAACTCGTCCCACGCCTGCAGCATCCGGTGGATGTTCCACGCGCCGGGGGTGCACGTCGTGCCGTTCGTGCCGTCGGTCGGGCCGGTGCCGCCGCCGAACAGCGTCGTGATGCCGTTCGACAGCGCGGCGTACGCCTGCTGCGGCGAGATGAAGTGCACGTGCGGGTCCATCGCGCCGGCGGTGGCGATCAGGTGCTCGCCGGCGATGACCTCGGTGCCAGGACCGACCACGAGCTTCGGGTCGACGCCGTGCTGGGTCTGCGGGTTGCCCGACTTGCCGATGCCGACGATGAGGCCGTCCTTGACGCCGATGTCGGCCTTGACGATCCCGAGGATCGGATCCATCACAATGGCGTTGGTGATCACGAGGTCGAGGGCGCCCTGCGTCTGGCTGGCCAGCGGATCGGCGCCCATGCCGTCGCGTGCCGACTTGCCGCCGCCGTAGACGATCTCGTCGCCATAGCTCTCGGCGGCGTAGTCCTTCTCGATCTCGATGATGAGGTTCGTGTCGGCGAGCTGCACCTTGTCGCCCACGGTCGGGCCGAAGAGGTCGGTGTACTGCCTGCGAGGGATGACGGCCATTTCAGTTGCTCGCCTTCTTCGTGTCGGATCCGGTCGCGGCCGGCGCGGTCGGCGCTGCCGACGGTTCGCCGTTCTCGAAGCCCCGCTCGCCCAGCAGGCGCAGCGCGGTGGTGCGGGCCTGGGCGGAATCGAGCCCGCCGTTGACCAGGCCGTTGAAGCCGACCACCCGCCGGGCCCCGGCGACGGCGACGAGCGTGACCTCCTTGGTCTCGCCCGGCTCGAACCTCACGCCGGTACCGGCGGGGATGTCCAGGTGCATGCCCCACGCCTGGTCGCGCGTGAACCTCATGGCCGGGTTGACCTCGAAGAAGTGGAAGTGCGAGCCGACCTGCACCGGCCGGTCGCCGGTGTTGGTGACCCGCATGGTGGCCGACGCGCGGCCGGCGTTGATTTCGATCGTTTCGTCGCCGTGCAGATACTTCGGCCTTCTGCTGACCATGATGATCCTTCCTCCGGCTGCCGATTCAGTGCTGATGTGCGTGCGCGGGTGCGAGTGTCTCGTCGCCGTCCGCGTGGGAGTGGGTATGGGTGGTGCCGTCCGCGTGGGTGTGCGGGTGGGCATGTGGATGCGAGTGGCCGTGCCCCTGGCTCTCCTCGAAGGCGTGGGAGTGCGCGTATCCGTGGTCGTGGTCGGCGGCGAGCCCCTGGTCGATCCCGTCGCTGCCGGCGGCGAGAGCGGCCAGCGCGTCACGGACGCGGGTCTGGATCACGCGGCGGACCGCGCTGTGGCTCATGAGCGGACCGAGGTCTTCGGCATCCGACACCGGCAGACTCTCGGCGAAGCCGGCAGGCACCGCAGCGACGCGCGACGCGCCCAGCCGGCGCAGCCGCTGTACCGCGGCTGACACGGCGTCGACGTCGTCGGCGATCGCGACCGCGACCTCGGGCAAGGCGCCGTGCGCGGCCACGAGATAGGCGATGCGGTGCAGTTCGGCCTCGTCGAACGCATTCGAGGGCGGCGCCACGATCAGCAGCGCGGTGTCGGCATCGGTGGCTCGCGCCCGGTTGGCGGCGGTCCGCAGCCAGGCGACGAGATGGTCGGGCTGGCCGAAGGGTGCGGTCAGAGCGAGTTGAGCCGGATGCCGCGGCGCCAGCCATCTGAGCGTCTTGGCCGTGTCGGCGACCATCGTGGGATTGCGGCCGAAGGTCATCGGCAGCACCACGACGGTCTCGCCCTCGTCCAGGAAGGCGCTGAGGCTGTTGTGCAGTCCGCGGCCCGGTGTGGCGATGCTCACCCGCTCGTCGACGTCGTCGAAGCGAACGAGGTCGCCGCCGTCCGAGCTCTCGTGCCCGCCGACGAGGACTACGCGCACGGCAGCGCCTCGGCCCTCACGGCTCAGCCGCCGATCGGATCGTGACACGACACGAGCTTCGTGCCGTCGGGGAAGGTCGCCTCGACTTGCAGGAGCGTGATGCGCTCGCGCACACCGGCCATGCATTCGTCGACCGTGACGATGGTCTTGCCGAGCTCCATGCATTCGGCGACCGTCTTACCGTCGCGAGCACCTTCGAGGATCGCCTCGGTCACGAGCGCCTGCGCCTCGCTCACGTTGAGCTTCGTGCCACGATCCCGGCGCCGGCGCGCGAGTTCCGCGACCTGGTAGACGAGCAGTTTGTCGATCTCGCGCGGAGACAGATCCATGTCAACTCCTGCATCATGGGTCCCGGCCACCCCGAACGGGACTCCCAGCAGTCATACTGGCATGCCCCATGCATGTCTGGCGAGGCATGGAGTGCACCTTTTTTCGCCCGTTCATCTGGAGTCGACGGCCGTGGCGGCGGGATGGGAAGCCGTCATGGCGGCGACGGTCCCCGGTCTGATCGCGTCGACGAGAGACAGCAGCGCCTGGTTCAGCCGCACCACGAGCAGCACGCACCGACGAGCGGCGTCGGAGACATCGGCGCGGGTGACGTCCAGCTGCTCCGCTTGCTGGAGCCGTAAAGGCAGCTCGCCTGAGAGCACCGCTTCGACGGCGGCGAAGTTGTCGGACGTCGCGAGAGCGAGCCGAGACACGTCGATGGCGGCGAGCGCGTCCTGGTCGAGATCACGCAGTTCGTTCGACGCACGGCGCACGTAGTACAGCACCGACCACAGCGCAGTCAGCTGCGCCTCGATACCGCTGCGCCGCAGCGAACCGGGGTTGCGGCGCACGGGCCTCGCGAGCGTCTCGAGGGTCGCGAGGCGCTCGGCGGCACTCTGCAGTCCCGCGCCGATGTCACGCCGGGCGAGCGTGCCGTCGTCGGCTCTCTCGAAGATCTCGTCCGAGAGCGAGCGGGCAGCACCAACGACGTCGCGCATGCCGTCCCCCAGCCGGACGCGTGTGCGGGTGGGGAGCACGATGGCCGAGACCACCACCGCGACAACCGCGCCGATCGCGGTCTCGACCACGCGCACCTGAACGGTCTCGACGCTCAAGGTGGCCAGCACGTCGTACATCGTCGCCAGCAGCATCGTCTGCCAGAACACCGTCCACACCGACGCGATCGGACGCAGGAATGCGATGAAGAAGGCACTGGCGATCAGGAGCGGGAAGGCGACCGCGGGGGAATGACCCGCGAAGATGGCGAGCCCGAACGCGATGGTCGCGCCGGCGAGCGTGGCGAGCACCCGCTGCAGGGCCTTCGTCCGGGTCTCGCCGTCCGAGCCGCTCAGCACGGCGAACGCCGGCATCGCGGCCCAGTACTGATGGCTGGTCGATACGAGGCTTCCCAAGAGCAGGGCGAGCCCGGTCGAGATGCCCGCCTGGACCGCCAGCCGTCCAGAGGCGGTGGCCGGGGTGCTCCTCGCCGAGATCGCCGGAGCACCGGCCACTGCGGCGGCCGCGGCATCCGGCAACTCGATGCCCTCATCGAGCCGCTCGTGGGCGGCGGCGTCCGCGCCCTCCCGCAGCTGCTGGAGCCGATCGACGGCGACCCGCAGCTCGGCGATCGCGGCACGCGTGCGGCGGGCGTCGGCCGGCCATCCGTCCGTCGGCGTCACGCTGTCCGTAGGCGAAGGCGGCGAGACCGGCGAGTGGCCGCGACCAGGTCGAGGCAGGAACGACGCGAGGTGCGCCTGCCCGTCGGCCAGTTCGGCCGACAGGGTGGCGCGCTGATCGATCGTGAGCGCGACGCTGCCGACGACCGGGACGAGCGTGGCGAGATTCTCGGCCGCGAGCTGAACATCGAAGATCCTCACGCGCAGCGCCAGCGCGCGATCCGAAGACAGGCCGGGCGTGACCGCGCCGTCGAGGCGTCCGGCGGTCACCTCGGCCGCCGTCTGCAGCGACGCGAGCTCGTGCCGCAGAATGCGCACGAGCCGCGGGTCGCGGCGGCCCGTCGCCACGAGATCGAGCATCGTGCCCAGGAGCGACGCGGTGCGCTCGCACACCGCGTCGACACCACTGCTCAGCCTGCGGTGCAGCGATGGACCCGGCGGGAGATTCGCCGCCCAGCTGCACACCAAACCCACCCCGGCCGCCACGAGCCCTCCCCACACGTCGGCGACGCCGAGCCCGAGCATCAAGCTGAAGTAGAAGGCGATGAAGCCGAGCTGGCCGAGGCCCCCGGCACGGGTGCCGTACCGTCTCAGCCACACCGCGGTCGCCGCGATGAGGGCGATCGCGACGACCGTCACGAGGGGCTCTCGCGGCAGCAGCGAACCCAGCGCCACGCCGACCGCCGTCGGCACGATCGCGACGATTCCGAGCCAGCGACGCGTGCCCGCCGGCGCGCCCACCGCGGCGGGAGACGCGAACAGCGCGATCAGCCCCGCCAGCACCGCCCCGTAGACGGGCTCGGATCCGGTCAGCTGAGCGAGTGGGACGATGACGGCCACCGCCACAGCGACCGCAGCGATCGTCCGCGCGGCGCCGCTCAACCGCACGAAGCCGGGGTCGACGAACAGCGCACGCCGCCGCATCCACGATGAGAAGCGGTGCAGCGCCGACGGTTCACGTACGCGCGTGGCGGGCGTGACGTCCGCGGGCAGCAGCTCGTACGCGCCGTCGGCCGCGTCGACCCGGCGGTAGATCGGCTGGTAGTCGAGGTCGCGCGCCACCGCCGCCAGCAGCGCCTGCGCCTGGAACTCGAACGGCAGCCATGTCGTGTAGCGCCGGTGCGCATCGGCGCGATCGATGGCGGCATCCGACTGAGTCAGCTGCGCCATGCGCCGATCCACCGTGAGGAAGCGGACCACCCAGGGGTCCAGGGGCGCGTTCCTTCCGGGCGCGAGGAACGCATCGACGATCTGGTCGAACTGCGTGCGCGAAACCGGTGCGGGTGTGGGATCGGGCGAAAGGCGCAGCGCCTGCTCCAGACGCACGCGGAAGTCCTCGAACACGTCGGTGAGTCGCACGACGCCCGGCTCGGTGGACGGATCGCTACCCGTCGGGAGCCCCCACCGCAGCGCGCCGATGACGCCGGAAGTCATGTAGAGCGAGAACGGAAGCGAGAACTGGTCGCGGCCGCTCTGGAAGTAGTAGGCCGCACGGTTCTGCGCCAGGCCGTCGGCGTACGCGCTGAGCGATCCGAGGATCGAATCCAGCTGGCCGTCGAGCCAGCGCGAGCGTCCGTCGAGAAAGAAGGGGGTGAGCGATTCGATGGGGTCGGCGATGCCCGTGCCGGCGCGGAAGAAGTTCGCCGACAGCGACTGCAGAGACTGGATGACGCCGTACACGCTGCCCAGGAACGTGATGATGAACGAGAGCATCACCACCGCCATCATCGCCTCGGCCACCGTGATCAGGTTCAGCCACGCGACGCTGGGCCCGATGTTGTCCACGCCGACCGTCGCGAACTGCCCGAGGCTCAGATACAGAGCACCGAGGAAGTCCGGTGCGGCGCCGGTCGAGGTCGTGATCGCGCCGCTGATCCCCATGGCGCCGAGGTAGATGAACGCGAATCCGAAGACCACCCCCGCCACCCACCACAGGATGGTGATCAGGATCAGGATGCCGGTGACCTGACGCAGCACCAGCGGCCGCCACCGCCGACCCACTCGCCGGGTCACCGCACGAAGGAGCACCCACTGGGCGCGAACGATGCGGTCGACGAACACGCCCGCCTGGTCGTAATTGAGCACCGCGAGGAACGCGTCGAGGAGCGTGACTCCCAGCAGCAGCACCCCGACGACGATCCATACGACGTCCATGGCGCATACCCTAGCGGCGCCGCTAGCATGAGCGCGGGCGCATACGACCTTGGGGGGCCACGCCATGAGCGCGACGATCGCGACAACAGAGTCCACGCACGTCCGAGAGCGCGTCGCCCGGATCTGGTACGGCACGATCGCGGTGGTGGTCGCGATCGCGCTGATCATCCAGATCGTGCTGATCCTGACCGGCGGCCAGGACGCCAACTCGGGGACGAACGCGACGGGGCCGGTGGGCACACGCCTGGTGCGCCTGTTCAGCTTCTTCACGATCCAGAGCAACCTGTTCGTGCTCGGCACGTCGATCGCTCTGGCGCTCAACATCTTCCGCGACGGCAAGCTCTGGCGGGTGCTGCGCTTCGACGCCCTCCTCGGCATCATCATCACGGGCCTCGTCTACGAGACCGTGCTCGCCCGGCTCGTCGACCCGCAGGGATGGGCTCTCGTCGCCACGATCGGCTTCCACTACATCGCGCCGTGGGCGACCCTCATCGGCTGGCTCATCTTCGGACCGCGTCCGCGAATGACCTGGTCCACCACCGCCTACGCGTTCATCTGGCCGCTGCTGTGGCTGGTCTACACGTTCGTCCACGGCGCCGTGACCGGCTGGTACCCCTACCCGTTCCTGGACGTCGCGACGATCGGCTTCGCCGAGTCGGTCCGCAACTCTGCGATCGTCCTGGTGATCGGCGTCATGATCGCGGTCGTGCTGACCTTCCTCGACCACCATCTGCCGTCGCTGGTGCGCGACCGCGACCGGAACCCCGGAGCGAAGAGCGCGGTCGACCTCGGCTGACCGGCGCTGCGATTCCGGGTCAGCGCGCGGTCAGGTCGGCGAGACCGAGGTCACCGCAGTCGTGCCCGGGCGAAGTCCCCGAATTCCGTGAGGGCGCGGCGCGCGTCGGCCAGCACGGCGTTCCACAGCGGGAACGCGTGGATCATCCGCGGGAACGCGTGCAGCTGGATGTCGGCTCCAGCCGCCGCCGCGGCGCGGGCGAGCCGGACGGCGTCGTCGAGCAGCGTCTCGTCGGTGCCCACCTGCACCAGCGTCGGCGGCAGTCCGGTGAGATCGGCGAACAGCGGCGAGACCCGGGGATCGTCTCGCGGAACGTCAGCCGGCAGGTATGCCGCCGCGAGCTCGGCCAGGTAGGCGCGGTGCAGGAGGGGGTCGACGGCGTCGTTGTCGTCCATCGACGCCCCCGAGAGGGTGAGGTCGGTCCATGGCGACACCAGCCACAGCCCCGCGGGGCCTGATCGTCCGGAACGCTGGAGCCGTTGCCAGAGCGCCAGACTCAACCCGCCCCCGGCGCTGTCTCCACCGACGATGATCTCGCCCGGCCGGTGACCCTCTGCCACAAGCCACTCCCAGGCCGTCGTCGCATCGTCGATCGCGGCCGGGAACGGATGCTCCGGTGCGAGGCGGTAGTCCACCGCCAGGGTCGGCAACCCGGCCGCGCGCCCGGCCTCCGCCGCCATCGTCCGATGGCTGACGATGGAGCCGGAGCAGTAGCCCCCGCCGTGCAGGAACAGCAGCACCCCCGCCGTTCCGGCGCCGGGTGCACGCGACCATTCCGCTGGCACACCACCCGCGTCGACCGCCTCGAGCTCGATGTCGTCGGCGAGCGGCCATGCCCCGCCCACCTCGGCGATCCGGGCTCGGCGCTCGACCCACCCGACCGGGCGTGCCTTCGCGCCGAGCATCGCCCGCACGGCGTCGATGCCGTCGTCCTCCATGGGTGCCATGAGCGCGAGGTTAGCGAGGTTCTCGCGCGCGGGCCATCCCCTGCGGATCAGCGGTCAGGCTTCTGCCACCTCGAGAACGGCACGGTCCACCTCCGCGTCCTGTCGCTCGCGGCGGCTCGCCGCGACGAAGCCCCACAGGAACACGAAGCCGATGAGGGGCAGCAGGATGTCGGTGTACAGGATGCTGCCGGCGTTTCCCTGCGCCTGGTTGCCGGCCGTGGCGATCTGATAGATGTGCCCCGCCGCCGCGCCCCACAGGAACAGGGCCGGCCCCAGGAGGGCGGCGAGCTTGACCACCCAGCCTTGCCGACGCGGGAAGGCCAGGAAGCCGACGGCGGCGAAGCCCAGGCTCGCGAAGGCGACCTCGAGCTGGAACGGGCTCTGGTCCCAGCCGATGATCTCGGCGGTGAAATCGCCGAACACGCTGTGCATGACGAAGTTGTAGAGGTAGCTGACTCCCACCGACAGCAGCAGGAAGTGGTTGAGAAGCTCCTCCCACACGACGGCGGCTGTCAGCCCGTCGCGGCGCCGGGCGCGCAGCATCCCGATCCCCGCGGTCAGCAGTCCGAGCAGGAACAGCGTGACGGTGAAGTTGGACAGCACGAGCGTGATCGCACCCTCGATGACGGCTTGCATGGACGTTCCCTCCCGGCTGCTCCCCCTGTGCGATCTGCGTCGCGATTGCACTGTACTGGCAGCGCCGCAGGATCGCGCGCTGCAGGATCGCGCGCCTCGGGTGCTCTCAGAATCCGAGGCGCGTCAGCACTCGAGAGGCCGCCTCGAGCGGGTCTTCTCGTGAGACGTCGTCACTGCCCCGAGCCCCGCGCCAGGACTCCTCGATCTCGACGATGGCGGCGTGCAGCACCGTCTCATCGGGCTCGGAGTCGCGCTCGATCGCCTCGGCGAGCCAGTCGCTCCATGCGCTCCAGCGCGCCACGTAGAGGTCGCGGATGAGGCCCGCCCAGTGCCGGCCCGAGTAGTCATGCAGACCGCTCGTCTGGTGGCCCCACACCGAGACCAGGCTCCGCGCATCGCGTTCCATGACGTCTTGTTCGTCCGGCGTGTCGCCCCACGAGCGTGCCGCTGCGATCCAGGTCGAAACGCGCGAGTCGGCACGCGTCGCCACGAGGGCATCGAGTGCGAGCAAGTCGTCGCGCAGGCGCTCCGCGTGGCCGCGCACTGCGGATGCGTCGCGGACGGCATACCCGGCGAGAACCCCGCGGATGTGCTGCCGCGTCTGCTGCGCCAGCACGTGGCCGGTCAGTTCGACGACGTCGCACTCGAGCGACTGACGCCGCGATGCGCGGTCGCCGAGCCCGATGAGGAGGCGAGCAGCCCGAGCGATCGACGGCAGGTCGTCGAGCACCGCGGGGTCGTTCTCGGCATCGATGTTGGCCGACATGCGCGTGGGCTCGGGCAATGCTTCGCCCGCCAGCCGCTGGCCCACGAAGGGAGCCGCGGCGCTCCAGGGCCGGGCGATGACCGGCGAGGGGATGGAGCGGGTGCGCCCGGGGCCGTAGAGACTGTCGCCGAGCAAACGCCATGCCTCGCGCGCATCGTCGTCGTCGACGCCGTAGCGCTGCCGCGCGAAGTCCGCCAGCCACGCGTCGACGTCGATGCGACCCCACACCAGGTCGGCGGCGGCCTCGTAGAAGACGGTGTTGTTCTCGATGGCCTCGGGCGCGAGGCCGACGCCCTCGAGGCGTTGCGGACGCAGCTCCGCCAGTTCCGACAGGTCGCGCGCGAGGCCCCGAACGTCGCCGAAGAGCGCGAAGCGCCCACCGAAGTTGTGAACCGCCGTCCAGATCCAGCGACGCCCGTGCATGCCCTCGCGCCACATCGGCGCATGCTCGCCCCACAGATCGATCAACAGCAGGCGGTCATGCGGCACGTGTGAGAGGTAGGCGGCGACGCGGTCCTGTGTCCAGAACCCGCGGTGGTAGTGGAAGGGCCAGCCCTGCAGCAGCCACGTCGCGGTCGGGTGCGTCGCCGCGAGCGCCTGATGGATGCCGCGCCCCGCGGCCGCGAGCCCGCGCGCATCGCCGGACGGCGGGAGCGACTCGATGTAGGGGTCGACGGCGAAGACCGGGTCGCGTCCGGGATCGCCCAGGAGCTCGCGCTGAACCTCGAGGAAGGTCCGCATCAGTCCGGCGTACGCGGGCGACGACGGATCGAGCATGGGCGTGCGCCATCCCTGCCACTCGATCTCGACGGCATCCGGACCGGCGATCGCAGCGGGAACGTGCCCGCCCGTCGCCGGCAGGACCGGCGTCATGCCGAACTCGCGTGCCCGCGCCAGGATCCTCCGGGCCAGGTCGAGGCGGCGCTCGGCCCAGCGCGCCGGGAGCGGGCCGCCGAAGTCGTGCATGCCGCCCATCGACATCCAGGGGACGTGCGGCGCGCCCCCGACCCACGAGGCGGCCTCGTTCTCGTCGCAGCCCCGGCGCCGCAGCGTCTCGTGCAGCACCACCTCATAGGCGGCGAGAACCAGGAGATGCGTCACCCCGTGCAGCGCCATCCAGTCGAGCTCTCGCTCCCACCGGTCCCAGTCCCAGAACGGCGTCGAGTAGCCGTGCGTCACCACGTTCAGGTGGTAGCGGATCGCGAAGGGCGTGCGGACGGTCGCCCGCGGGGCATCGGGCCACCGATCCCACGCCCCCTCGAGCACCGCCGACTCCCAGGTGATGCGCTGGCCCTGCGCACGCAGGTACGCAGCCAGCGCGCTCGCGGCGGCGACGAGATCCGTTCCCTTCAGGGTCAGGATCCCGCCGGATGCTGCGTACGCGCCGGTGGCCGCGGCATCCGTCTCCTTCTCGTGCGGTTCGATCCGCACGCGCGTCGCATTGCCGCCCAGCCGGGCGATGAGACCCCGCAGCGCCTCGGCGAAGACCGGTTCGGTCATGGCAACGGTGGCCTCTCGCCGGCGGGCACCGGCGCGCCGGCAATGCCGAGCTGCCCGACCCACTCTGCGAAGTCGATGTGCGCGGCCGTCAGGCGTGACTCCTCCGCCGCGAAGGCGATGAGGTGACTGTCCAGCGCGGTCTCGAACGAGAGTTCGCCCTCACCCACGGTGCCCTCCCGCAGCGCGTCGACGAACTCCGACATCAGGGCCGCGTCACCACCCGCGTGGCCGGCGTGGTCGCCGAGGTCGGCGTTGGGCATGAGCACCCGCACGGTGTGGCGCGCGTGTCCCATCGGCGGCTTCGTCTCGACCTCGTGGGCCGCCAGGGGCAACCCCTCGGGCAGCGATGCCGTGGGAGAGAAGAGATCCACCACGATCTCGCCGCTCTCCATGTGGCCCGTCAGCTGACCCGCCGAGCCCGTGATCGTGACGTTGCGCGTGTTCTCGGCGGTGAACGCCGAGGCGGTGAGCGTCGCCGTCACTCCGCCGGGGAACATCATCGCGGTCTGCTGGTGATCGGCCACGTCGTTGTCGCTGCGGAAGACGCAGCGCCCGTAGTCCCCGGTCCGCAGCGCGGCGAGCCGGCCACTCGGCGAGGAGTCGGGGCCGAGCAGATGCACGGGATGCCCCGACACATCCGCGAGCGCGTCGACATAGTAGCGAGGGGCGAAGAACGGACAGCTGTCGGCGACCGGGCACCCGTCAAGGCAGAACTCCGGGGCGCCGGCGGGCGCATTCTCAGCACGGAACCACGTCAGTTCGCCGATGCTGTAGACGCTCTCCGGCGCGGCACCGGCGATCCAGCGGATGAGATCGAGGTCGTGCGAGGTCTTGGTCAGCACCATCGCACTCGAAGTGGCGCTGTTGCGCCAGTTCCCGCGCACGTAGGAGTGGGCGAAGTGCCAGAACCCGATGTTCTCGCGCACCTCGATCGTCATGGTCCGCCCGATCGCGCCCGAGTCGACGATGCGCTTGACCGAGCGCCAGAACGGCGTGAAGCGCAGCACATGGCCGACTGCCAGCCGCGAGGACGTGCGGCGGGCGTGGCCGGCCAGGCGTGCCAGCTCGGGAAGAGTGGGCGCGGCCGGCTTCTCGAGCAGGAACGGAACGCCCGCGTCGGCCACGGCGATCGCCACGTCCACATGCAGTGCGTCGGGCACGGCGATGATGACGCCGTCGGCGCCGAGTGCGCCGAGGTCGGCTACGGCGTCGCGCCAGTCGCGATACTCCGCCGCCCCTCCCGCCTCGGCCGCCAGCGCTGATCGACGCTCGCGCGAGACGTCGGCCACCGCGACGATCGTCGCGCGGTCGGGGTGCTCGATCGCCCAGCGGCCGTAGGCGTCGCGCCCCCGTCCGCCGGCGCCGATCACGACGAGGCGCTGCGGTCGGGTCACTTCTCGGCTCCTGCGGTGAGTCCGTCGACGAGGTAGCGCTGTGCGAAGAAGAACAGCACGACCACCGGCGCCGTGACGGCGAGCGCGCCGGCGAGCAGCACGGTCACGGGGACGTTGAAGTCGGCCAGCTGCGAGATGCCGAGCGGCGCCGTCCACAGCGCGCGGTCCTGCACCAGGAACAGCAGCGCGTAGAAGTACTCGTTCCACGCGATCATGAAGACATAGACCGCCGTCGCGATGACACCGGGAAGGGCTACGGGCAGGATGACGCTGCGGAGCATCTGCCACAGCGACGCGCCGTCCACGATCGCCGCTTCCTCGATGCTCTCGGGCAGGGCCTGGAAGTAGTTGCGCAGCATGTAGATCGACACCGGGACCGTCGTCGCCACGTACACCAGGAACAGGCCGACCAGCGATCCCGTCAGGCCGGCCCTGGCCAGCAGCACGAACAACGGCACCGACAGCACGATGCCGGGGAACAGGTAGACGCCGAGGATGATGGCGTTCACGACGCCCCTGCCGAGGTAGCGCAGCCGGGCTGCGGCGTACGCGCCGAGGATCGACACCGCGATCGACAGGACGATCGTGCACAGCGCCACGACGAGCGAGTTGATGACGAAACGGCCCAGACCGAACCCGCCCTGAGCGGGGTCGAGCATCGCCGACGTGTACGCCGAGAAGTCGATCTCGCCGAACGACGGAATCAGGTTCAGCGGCTCCTGCACGATCGCGTTGAACGGGCGAAGGGACAGCAGGAAGCCGTAGAGCACCGGGCCGAGCGCGAAGATCAGGGCCAGCGCGATGAACACGAACCGCCCGGCGGTCGACAACGGATGCGGCCTGAGCGAGGATCGGCGGCGGGTCATTCGACATCCACCCTTCTTCGCGAGAGCGCGACGTAGACGGCCAGCAGCGAGACCAGGACGACCGACATGAGCAGGCCGTACGCGGCGGCGCTGCCGATGTCGGCGCGCGTCACGAGCTCGGTGTAGACCTTGAGCGCCATAACCTGCGTGCCGCCGGCCCCCTCGGTGAGCAGGTACACCTCGCTGAAGCTCTGGAACGTCCAGATGAACCGCAGCAGGCACAGCAGCAGGATCACGCCCTTCAGCTGCGGCATGACGATGCGGCCCAGGATCTGCGCCCCGTTCGCCCCGTCGAGGGCGGCCGCCTCTTCGATACTGGGGGAGACCCCCTGCAGGCGCGCGGTGATGAACAGGAACGACAGGGGCGCCGACGCCCAGATCTCGAACACCACGACGACCAGCAGCGACAGCGGGATGGGGATGCCCCATACGTACGCGGTCGTCGTGTTGAGGAATCCGATCGACTGCTCCCAGCCGAGGAACTCGCGGCCGAAAGAGTTGACGAGGCCGTACTGGGGATTGAGCATCGTCTGCCAGATCGTCACGGCGGCGATGATCGGCAGGACGTAGGGCACCAGCAGCAGCGCGCGGACGATGCCTCGTCCGCGGAAGGGACGGCGCAGGGCCAGCGCGAGGGCGAGTCCCACCCCGACCGATCCGATCATCGTGAGCGACGCGTACAGCAGGGTCGTGCCGAGCGCCTGCCAGAAGGACGGATTGTTCAGCGCCCGACGGAAGTTGTCGAGCGTCCATTCGACCGGCTCCGTCCCCAAGCGGGGGATGTCGACCAATCGGATCTCGCTGAAGGCGAAGACCACGACGAGGATCAGCGGGATGATCGAGGCGAGCACGACGACGACGAGCGTCGGCGTCGTCAAGAGCAGCCCGTTGCGGTTGTCCCGCTGGGAGCGGCTGAGAGGCCGCCCCCAGCGGTGACGGGTGATGGCGTTGCTCACAGGCCCGCCTGGACCTCCTCGACGGCCGCCTTCATCGCGGCTGTCACGTCTGCCGCGGGCACTCCGTTGTAGAGCTGCTCGATCTGACCGGCGAGCACGCCCTGGCTGTGCACGAGCCCGGCGAGCGTCGCGTCGGGCGTTCCCATACCCCACAGCGAGACGGCGTTGATGCCCTCTGCCATCTCGCTCACGAACTCCTCGCCGTAGATCTCCACCGAGGTGAGCTCGTGGGCGGGTCCGATTCCCAGGCCGCCCCACGCTTCGATGAACTCGGTCGGGTTGTCGGCGGTGCCGTTGCGCAGCGGGATGCGGCCCTCCGTCGCCACCGCGAGGGTGTCGACGTAGCCGGCGTCCAGCACGTACTCGATGTACTGCTGGGCCGCCTCGACGTTGGCGCCGGTCGGGATGCCGTAGCTGAGGATCGCGCCGAACTGCGCCGGGTCGTCCTCGCCCAGAACCGTCACGAACTCGGTGTTCTCGGCCAGGAAGGCCGGCTGCTCGGCGCACTCCGGGCACGTCGCGGGCGTCGCCTCGTCCAGGCCCGCCAGTTCGTCGAGGATGTGGGTGGAGAACAGCAGCATCGCGGCGTCGCCGTTCATGTACGCGGCGCGTGCGCTCGTGACGTCGAAGTCGCCCGCCACCGACGAGTTGCGCAGTCGCAGGAACTGCTCGGCGGCCTCGGTGCAGGCATCCGAATCGATGACGACTTCGCCGTCGGTGACGAGCTCGCAGCCCGCGCTGTGGAAGAGCGACTGGATCCCCTCGGTCGCCGACGCGGTCCCCGCTTGGGTGCCGAAGGCCAGCCCGGTGATGCCCAGTTGCTCCTTGATCGTCGTCGCGGCGTCCGCGAGCTCCTCCACGGTGCCGGGAACATCCACTCCGGCCTGCTCGAGCAGGTCGCTGCGGTACGCGACCACATGGGTCCAGCCGTCGCTGGGCACGGCTGCGATCTCGCCGTCGATCGTGACGGCCTCGAGGGCGTGCTGGTTGAACGTGTCGATCCCGAGCGCCTCCACGGTGGCGGTGGCCGCTTCGCTGTCGAGGAGGCCCTGGGAACTCCAGACGCCCGTCTGTGGCGAGGCGTGGAGGATCACGTCGGGCACGTCGCCCGTGGCAGACCCGGTCACGAGCGCCTGATCCTGGTCAGCGCCCGCCATCGGGACGACCTCGACCTCGATGCCGGTCTCGTCGGTGAAGGCGGCGGCAACCGCCTCCTGTGCGGCCAGGCGCTCGGGCGTCGTCTGCGGGGTCCAGAAGACCACGCTCTGGTCTTCTGTCGAAGGCTCGCCGCCACCGCCGTCGGTATCGGCGGAACAGCCGGCCAGCAGGCCGAGAGCGGCGATCGCCGCGAGGGGGGCCGCGATGCGCGCGGTGGACATTCGGGTCATATGCATCACTCCTCATTGTCGTGGCGACGAACGCCGGAACGGGGGCGAGACCGGCGCAGCGTCGGTGCTCTCGCGGTGCTGCGATCCTGCCGGTGTGCGAGCAAACACGATGACATCGGGAGCGAGAATGCAACAAAGCACCTATCACGACGCTACTCATGAATGTATGGTGCATTCGTGGACGATCTCGACCTGCGCATCACCGGCGCGCTCCTCGCAAATCCGCGGGCCACGAACGCGCAGATCAGCGAGGCCGTCTTCACCTCCGAGGCGACGGCGTCTCGGCGCGTGGCGCGCCTCATGCGAGACGGCACGGCTCGGGTGATCGGCGTGCTCGACGGCGAGGCGACCGGTCGGTCGCGATCGCTGTTCGTTCGACTGCGCTGCCGCCCCGGCGAAGCACACCGCTCCGCCCAGCGGCTGGCGACTTGGGCCGAGTGCGGATCCGTCAAGCTGCTGACCGGAAGCGTCGACTGCATCGCCGAGATCAGCTACACCTCGAACGACCACCTCCTGGCGATCACACTCGAGCAGCTCCCGGCACTCGACGGCGTGCTGGCCGTGTGGAGCAATCAGGTCATCCGGCGGTTCGCGACGCCGCACAGCTGGCTGCCTGATCTCCTGCCGCCCGACGTGGTGGAGCAGCTGCGGGCTCAGCGCCTCGACCCGTGGAGCGATCCGCTGCCCGACAGCCGCGTCAAGACGGACGCCCTGGACGAACACATCGCCGCCGCCCTCGCTGCCGACGGCCGCCTCGGCTGGCAGCGCCTCGGGGAACTGTGCGATGCGAGCCCCGTCACCGTGCGGAGGCGGGCGGAGGCGATGATGTCGTCGGGAGCGCTGCGGATGCGCACGGTCGTCGAACCGGAGCGCATCGGGCTGCCGGTCAACGCGTTCGTGGCGCTCAGTGTGAACCCGACGCAGTTGAGCCGGGCCGGCGAGCTGCTCGCGCAGCATCCCTCGATGCTGATGATCTCGGCCACGACCGGTGACCGCAATCTGTGCGGCGAAGTCGCGCTGTCTTCGGACGCCGCGCTGTATGGCTTCATCTCCGACACGATCGGCGGGCTGCCCGGGCTGCAACACGCCGACGTCGCCGTCGCCCTGCATTCACTAAAGCGCGCGGGACGCACGAGAGAGCTCGCGGCGGTCGGCTGACAGCTGCCGCCGCTCAGATCGTCAGCCCGCGGAGCACCCCGTCCTGAGCGGCGACGACCAGCTGCTCTCCGACGATGACCGGGGTGGAGAAGGTGTTCGCCGTGAACAGCTGCCGGTCGACCGATACCGTGCCCGTGGCCGAGTCGACGGCGACGAGCAGACCGCCCACCGACACCAGCCACACCGTGCCGTCGCGCGGGTCGAGCGCCGGCCCCGCGTTGAAGGCGCGCGGCACCGCCTGCGCGCTCCACCGCGCGGCGCCGGTGGCAGGGTCGAGCACGCTCAGAACGCCCCACTCGGTCGTCAGCAGCAGTCCGCCGTCCGGCAGCATCACGCTCGGGGCGTAGATGTGGCTGCCCGCCACCCGCCACAGCTCGCCGCCGGTCACGGGATCGATCGCGATCGCGTGCGTCACGGTGCTCACCAGCACGGCGCCGGTCGGGAGCACCTCGATCCAGTCGTCCCAGGGGCCGTAGATGAGCCGGCGGTACGCGTCGGGCCGTTCGTTGGTGAGGAAGGACCACAGCGGTTCACCCGTCCCCAGGTCGTAGGCATAGGCGCGCCCGTCTCCGGCCCCGACGAAGACGCGCGCCCCGTCGCTGGCGGCGCGACCGGCGGTGAGGACGGGAACGGATGCCTCCCACAGCGTCGCACCGTGGTCATCGAGGCACCGCAGCCTGTCTTCGGCGGCGACGACGATGCGGTCACCCTCGCCGGTCGCGAAGACCGCCGGGGTCGACATCACCGGCTTGTCGAAGCTGCTGACCCAGGCGACCGCGCCGGTGCGCGCGTCGAGGGCGGTGAGGCGGTGGTCGGCGCCGGGCACGCACACCAGGGCGCCGTCGGTGGTGAAGGCCGCTCCGCGGTGGACCGGACCGAGATCGGCAGTCCACCGGCGCCGATGGCGGGAGGAGCCCTCGACCTCGATCGCCGCGACGCGGCCCGAGGTCGAGCCCGCGACGACCGTGGCCCCGCGCGCGGCGAGCGCCCCCTGCAGCTGTCCTCCGATCGCGAGCTCCCACGCCGGCCGAGCGCGCGTCACGCCACGGCGGTCGACCTCGGCAGTGTCGTAGCGCCTGCCGCCCGCGGCATCCGTCGCGCGCAGCTGCACGCGATGCACCCCGGCAGCGAGAGCGGCCGCATCCACCGCGCCGTGCCATGAGGCGCCCCGCGGCGCGAGCGGAGTCCACACGCCGTCCTCGGCCGCGCCGAACACCGCCTGGGGGTGCACGCGGGCCTCGACGGCGGTGGCGGCACGACCGGCGACCGCCGTGAGGGCGATGGCGGTGTCGCGGGGTCGCGCCGCGATCCGGATCGGCTCCGCGCCCGCGGGCGGTGCATCCAATGGCATCTCTGTGAGCGGCTGGACAGTGGGCGCGTCGGCATCGGTGGCGCCGAGCGTGACCTGCTCGACGACGAGACGGCGACCGTCCCCGTCGTCGACCTGGGTGACGCGCAGGTAGAAGGGTCCGCTGCGAGTCGCGACGGCGGCGACCTGGGTCAGCCCGTTGAAGCGGTCGATCTCGTTGCGGTGGATGTGACCGGCGAAGATCCCGCGAACCGGGAAGGGGTCGATCGTGCGCAGGAACGCGTCGGCGTCGTTGACGTAGTAGTTGCGCCCCGCGAGCGGGTAGTGCAGGAACATGACCGTCGGCCGCTCGCCGACACGACTCAGGTCATCGCGCAAATGCTCCAGGTCGTCACCGAACAGGCCGGGCTCCTGCAGCGCCTGGGTGGGATCGAGGGCGACGAAGTGCACGCCGCCGGCATCGAAGCTGTAGCTCGTCGGCCCGAACCAGCGCTGGAAGCGCTCGCGCGCGCTGGTGTCCCATCGGATCTCGTGGTTTCCGGGCGCGTGCCGCAGGCGGTCCCACAGGCCGTCGGGGATCGTGGCCCGGTAGGCCGCGAACTCCTCGTCACTGCCGTAGTCGGTGATGTCACCGCAGTGCAGCACGAACTGCGGCTGCTCGGCATCGACCACGGCGAAGACGCGGCGGAGGTTCTCGAGGCGCGCCGTCTCTTCGTGATTGGCGTGGGTGTCGGTGAGCACGACGAACCTCAGTGGGGCATCCCCCGGCGAACGCGGGGAACCCACCGCAGCGCCCGGCCACGGCCCCCACGCGGTCGAGCCCATGCCCATACCGAGCCCGATCGCCGAGAGACCGAGGAATCCGCGGCGACTGAGCCCCGAACCCCGCTGTGTCGTGTCCGCCGTGTCCGCCATGCGCTGCTCCTCACGTCGTGCCTACGACGAGCACACAATCCGGATGCCGCGACCGGGCCAAGCACCGGGCGCGCAATTGCGAGGGATCGACACGGGCGGAGGCCGCGGCGCAAGAAACCGGCGACCAGCGCGCACCTCCGTCCGGTGTGGCGGATTCTCCGCAACACGGAGGCGGCGATGGGCGATTCCTTGCACGCGACGGTCGGGCTGTTGCCTGCGCGGCCTCCGCCCGGCCAGCGTCGAAAGCCAGTCGGCCACCCGGGCCCGCCGGGATTCGAGCCGACCCGCGAGAGGAACCGAAGATGCGCTCCACCGCCAGATTCCGCCGCCCCGCCCGCCTCGCCGCCGCGTTGCTCACCGTCGCGGCGCTCGGCGCCGGAGCGCTTCCGGCCGCTGCCCAAGGCGCCGCTTCCACTGAGGCCGCGACAGCTCCCCCACCGGCGGAGCATGTCGTCTTCATCGCCCTCGACGGCTTCGACATCGACTACCTCGGCCGCGCCCCGATGCCCAATCTCGAGGCGCTGGCCAAGCGGGGAAGCCTGAGCGTCTCGACGGGGGTCATGACCTCCATCACCAACCCCTCGTGGTCGTCGATCGCCACCGGCGCGTGGCCGGCGACCCACGGCAACACCGCATTCTGGTTCGATACCGACACCGGCGTCGCGCGCAGCTCGCAACGGGATCTCGCCGTGCCCACGATCGCGCAGGCCATTCGAGAACAGGGCGGCACCGTTCTGTCGGCACAGTGGTTCATCCTCCAGAACTACGGCGTCACGTTCGGCGACGCGGACGGCTTGTACACACAGCCGGGCGGGGATTGCGCCCGGCGGACCGACGATGCCGTCGCGGTGCTCGACGGTCAGCCCGTCATGAGCGGAGGCAATCCGGTCCAGATGAACGGCATACCGGACCTGATCGCGGTCTACTGCGACCGCCTGGACGCGCTCGGCCACGCCGACGGCGCCGAAGCGGAGGGGATGCCGGCTGCCCTGGCCGAGGTGGATGCCCAGATCGGCCGGCTCGTGCAGGCGACGAAGGACGCCGGCATCTACGGACGCACGGCCTTCATCGTGACCGGTGACCACGGCATGGGCACCTTCACGCAGGGGATGCGCGACGAGCTGCTCGCCGCGATCGAAACGGCCGGTTTCGACGCGGAGATGCTCTTCGCCGGCCAGGCGCCTCAGCCCGAGACCGACGCCGTCGTCGTCGTGGGCGGAGTGGGATCGCTGCACCTCGTCGGCGAGTCTGCCGGTGATCCGGATGCCGCGGCGGCGATCGAGGCTGCCGTCTCGGCGCTGCCGCACATCGCCGCGGTGTACGACAAGACCGAGCAGCAGGCGATGCACATGTCGGCGAAGTACGGCGAGCTCGTGATCGAGCCCGAGGCGGGCTGGTCGCTGGGGGCCACGCCGGCCGATCCCGCCGGCGCGCACGGCACGACGCGGGAGCTGTACGTGCCGCTCGTGATCGCCGGCGCCGGGGTCCGTCCGCATGCGGCCCCGCAGGACCCGCGTCACATCGACGTCGCCCCGACGATCGCCGCACTCCTTGGATTCGAAGGTCCCGCGGGCGCCGAGGGGCGCGTGCTCACGGAGTCGATTCGCCTGCGGTGACGGGTGGCGCCGTGCCAGGAACCGACGGTCGTTCGTGCGGGAGAGGGGATGCCACGACCCGCTCGCGAACGAGGTCGGTCCAGCGGTGGTAGCCGACCGCAGACGGATGGAAGCCGTCGGCAGCGAAGAAGTCGGGACCGACGTCGGCCCGATCGTCTGCCGACGGCATCCATTCCGCCGTAGCGGCTCGTCGAGCGAGTCGCCGATCAGCCCTGAGGTCGGCCCGCCGGCGGCTGGCAGCAGGTGGGGCGTGCGGTCGCACCCACCGGCCCTGCGCGGCGACGACGAGCGGCTGGAGAGGATTCACGAGGATCCTCGCGTTCGCGCGGGAACGCCGCGACGGGCGGGATCCAGCCGCTTCGCCGCTCGGCGGAGCATGCCTCGCACGATCGTAGAGTGCACGATCCGCACCGGCATCAGATACAACCGGCCGAGCAGGTTGTGCACTTCGACGAACGTGACGACGTCTACAGTGTGGCGCGTGCAGCGCACCGACGCGCGGAAGTCGAGATGCCGGTCGTCGCTGCCGACGAGAACCTCGTCCTCGTTCCGCGCCAGCACGCGGAAGCTGTCGCGCGAAGCCGGCCGCAGTGCGACCAGTGCGACCAGGCGGTCACGCACCGCCAGCACCGCGGTCATCGTCGCCGAGGGCTCGTGGAACAACGCGGCCGTCCACACCGCGGGATCCGCACACGCGTCCGCCGTCACAGGCTGGCGCTGACGGCTGGTCCAGTCCCCGCGGATGGCGGAGGCACGCAGCAACGGGGTGCGCGACGCGGGCGCGGAGAACGCACGAGCGGGGTGCGGCATCCCGCCCGCTCCGCGTCTACGTGACCGGCCGGTCCGCATGGCCGGGCCCGCCCAGGGCACGTGAGGACCCGGCTCGATCGCCGACGTCGTGGCCCGCCGCGACCGGCGTCGATGCGTTCACGACGCGACGGGCTCGAGGCGTGTGCCCGCGGCGGCGGCACGCTCGAGACGCCGCGCACGAAACGCTGCGACCAGCAGCAACCCGGCCGCCACGAGCACGATCAGGCCCTGCCCGAAGCCGACGCCGGAGAGCACGTTGTCGACGATCGTCCAGCCTCCGAGCGACCAGCCGATGAACGCCGGCGGCGTGATGCCTCGCCGTGCGAGCCACAGCACGATGAAGCCGATCACGATCAACGCCGGGCCGAAGCTGTTGATGCTCAGCCAGTACGCGCTCATCGCGGGCCCCAGAGTGGTGAACAGGCTCTCGTTCCAGAGCCCTCCCGTGAGCCATACCCCGGCGTGCTGCCCGGCTCCCAGAACGGTGAGCGCGCCGACGGTGTGCGCCGTTGCGAATGTGACGATGAGCCATCCTGCCCACGTGACCATGTGATCTTCTCCTTCCGACGGGCCGAGCCTGTGCCAAGCCATTGACCGCTCGGCGTTATACGATGCCGAATAACTTGAAGGTACACCGGTTATACGCTGCCGCACAACCGGTTCGATGGGAGGTCCAGATGGGCGCGTTGCGCACACCACGGGAGAAGTGGATCGAGGAGGGTCTGCGAGTGCTCGCCGAGCAGGGCGTGGACGCCGTGCGCGTCGAGGTGCTGGCGAGGGCGCTCGGGGTGACCAAAGGCGGCTTCTACGGATACTTCGACGATCGCGAGGCGCTCCTTGCGGCGATGCTCGACGCGTGGGAGCGCGAGAGCGTAGACGACGTGATCGAGCGCGCACGCAAGGCGGGGGGCGACATCGTGGACCAGGCGCGCATCGCGGGCCAGCTGACGTTCTCGAACGACCGACTGCTGCCGATAGACCTCGCCGTCCGCGCGTGGGCGCGGCGCGACCCGGCCGTCGCCGAGCGCCTGCACACGGTCGACAACCGGCGCATGCAGGTGCTCCGCGAGGCGATCGGCAGTTACTGCTCAGACCCCGACGAAGTGGAGGCTCGCGGCTTGGCCGCCTTCTGCCTTGCCATCGGGCGCCATCTCATCTCGGCCGACCATGGCGGCCGCGCGCGCGACCAGGTCGTCGCCGATGCGGCGACGATCATCCTGGGCCGCACCGGAGGCCTCGCGGCACCGTGAGCGCCGGCGTCCCGCCACTAGACGCGAGTCAGCGGATGATGCGGAAGGGGAGGCGGCTCCACGCGAATCGCGGCGCCCGGTTCGACCCGCCCTGAACGCGAGACGATCCCCATGATCCCCGCGAGGCGCACGACGTTTCCGTCTTCGTCGCGCCGGATGACCTGCTTCAGCAGTCCCTCGCGGAAGTCGTTGATCTGCTGGCAGGGATTGCGCAAGCCGGTCACGGTGATGACAGCATCCCCGATCGCCATCCGCGTCCCTACCGGCAGGTCCAGCAGCGCGACCCCGCGCGTCGTGATGTTCTCGCCGAGGTCGCCGGGGGCGACGTCATACCCGGCCGCGCGCAAGTCGTCGAAGAGCTCGCAGTGGATCAGGTGCACTTGACGCAGGTTCGGCGCAGACGGATCGGCGGCGACCCGGGACCGGTGCTTCACGGTCGCTCCGAAATGCGCGTCGCCCTCGACGCCCATCCCCTCCACGAGGTCGACGAACGGCTGCGACCGCTTGCTGAAATCGTGCGAGTCGCTGCGATGGACACCGACGACCTCACGGGCCAGGGCATTCGCACTGTCGTCCGACTCGGTCTTCGTCACGAGCCCCACGCTATTATCCGGAGGCGTATAGACGCAACCACCGCCCCGCCCTCGCTACACCCGGGCGAGCTCTGCCTCGTAGGCCGCGCGCAGTTCGCCGAACGCCGATGGCGCTCCGGGCGGGCGAGTGATGCCGAGGTGCTGCTCGCGCAACTCGTCCATGAAGCGGTCCCAGAAGTCCGGGCCCCCTCGTTCGAGCACCTCTGCACGGACCGAGAGCTCCCGGCTGACCGGGAGGTGGCGGCGCCCCCACGCACCGAGGTGGGCGAGCACGGGCACCAGCTGGATCGCCGGCTCGGTCAGGCTGTACACGACCTTCTGCTTGTGACTGGGATCGGGGGCTCGCGAGATCATGCCCAGACCCACCAGCCGCTGCAGCCGATCCGCGAGCACATTCGAGGCGATCCCCTCGTCGGACTTCGCCAGCAGCTCGTTGAAGTGCCGGCGATTGCCGAACATCATGTCGCGGATCACGATGAGCGACCATCTGTCCCCGAACACCTCGAGCGACAGGTTGATCGGGCATCCGGATCGGTGATCCATGCCGGCCTCCTTCGAACAACTACTTGCAGTCTACAACTGGTCTGCGCTAGCCTGCCAACCAGTTGCAATCAACAACCAGTTCAAAGGAGCACATCATGGGCATCGTTTTCAGCGATCTCGCCGTCTCGGCCGACGGCTTCGCGACCGGACTCAACCAGCGCGAAGAGGCGCCGTTCGGCGACATCGACGAGAACTGGCTGCACGGCTGGATGTTCGAGGCGTACGACGAGAACAGGGCCGAAGTCGACGCGATCGTCGCCTCGGGTGCGACCATCATGGGCCGCAACATGTTCGGCCCCGTGCGCGGCGAGTGGGACCGCGACTGGCGCGGCTGGTGGGGTCCTAACCCGCCCTACCACGGGCCGGTGTTCGTGCTCACGCACTTCGCGCATGACCCGATCGAGATGGAGGGCGGCACGACCTTCCACTTCGTCACCGACGGCATCCACTCCGCGATGGACCAGGCCCGGGCCGCCGCCGGCGACCGGAACATCTCCATCGCCGGCGGACCGACGACCGTGAACGAGTACCTCGCCGCCGGAATGATCGACGAGCTGAGGCTGCACGTCACGCCGTGCATCCTCGGCGCCGGCGAGCGCGTGTTCGACGGCGTCCCGCCGCAGTCGCTCGAACGCGTCTCGGTGCGGCCGACGTCACGCGTGACCCATATGGTCTACCGGCCCGTGCGACCCTGAATCACAGTCCGAGCCGGGCCAGGAAGTCGTTGCGGAAGACTCCGCGCGGGTCGAGGCGGTCGCGCAGGGCGGCGAAGTCGTTCCAGCGGGGATAGAGCTGCGGCATCCGCTGGTCGGCCCCCTCGAGCGTGAACAGCTTGCCCCAGTGCGGGCGAGCCTCGAGCGGCGCGAGGGCGGCCTCGATCGTGGGCAGCAGCGCTTCGACGCCCGGCTGGTCCGGCTTCCAGGTGAAGTGAAGGCCCAGCACATCGGTCTCGGACGCCGGTGACAGCCACAGATCGTCCCGCGCGACCGTGCGCAGCTCGCACACCTGCAGCAGCGGGGCGACGCGCGGGGCGAGCTCTCGCAGGGCCGAGATGGCCGCCACCGCGTTGCGTCGCGGCACGAGATACTCCGACTGCAGCTCGTCGCCGTTGGACGGCGTGAACTCGAGCTTGAAGTGCGGCAGGCGCGCGAACCACGGGCCGGGCTCGCCGAGCTGATCGGTGCAGCTCGCCGCCGAGACGTCGGGAAGCGGATGCCGCTTCACAGCCGACCGCGCGGAGCCCAGCACCTCGGCAGGCGCGGTGCCGGCGGCATCCGCTCGTCGCTTCACCCACAGCTGGTCGACGACGGCGGGATCGCGCCACGTGTGGAACATCGAGACGCTGTAGCCGAGGCCCGTGACGGCGTCGAGGTCGTCGAGCACGGCGTCCAGCGGCAGCCGCTCGTAGACGGTCTGCGCGATGTCGAAGGTGGGCACGATGTCGAGCTCGAGGGCGGTCACGACGCCGAGCGCCCCGAGTGAGACCACGACCCCGTCGAAGTCCGCCTCGCCCCGCGCGAAGCGGCGGGTCTGGCCGTCGGCCGTCACGAGCTCGACCGCGGCGACGGATGCCGCCAGGGACGCCACGGCGTCGCCCGACCCGTGAGTGCCCGTGGCCACCGCTCCGGCGAGCGAGATGTGCGGCAGTGAAGCGAGGTTCGCGAGCGCCCATCCTTCGGAGTCGAGCCGGGGCGCGACATCCCCGTACCGCAGGCCCGCCGCCACCCGCACGACGCGGCGCTCGCTGTCGACCGCCACTTCGGCCGGCAGCTCACGAGTGACGATGTGCACGCCGTCGGTGTCGGCGATCGTGTTGAAGCAGTGACGACTGCCCAGGGCCTTCACGCGTGACGCGGAGCGGACCGCATCCGCAAGCTCTTCGATCGAACGCGGGGCCAGGATGCGCTCGGATCCGTAGACGAGGTTCGATGCCCAGTTGCGCTCCCCGATCGTCCCTGTCGCCACGCTCACCGCACCTTCCCCGCCGGCTCGTCGAACGGCGAGGGGCCGAGCTCGTCCAGCAGCTCCTTCATCTTGGCGTACGCGCGGTTGCGATACGCCACCAGCTCCGGAATGCGTTCCGGCTCGATGGCGCGGAATCCGGCCCCCGTCTTGGTTCCCAGCTCGCCGCGCTCGATGCGCTCGGCGAGGATGGCCGGCGTCGCGAAGCGCTCGGGAAAGTCGCTCTGCAGTGACGCGTAGCAGAAGGCGTAGACGTCGAGCCCGGCCATGTCGGCGATCGCGAAGGGACCGAAGAACGGCAGGCGGAATCCGAACGTCGAACGGACGATCGCGTCGATGTCCTCCGGGGTCGCGACGCCCTCGTCGACGAGCTGGGTCGCCTCGTGGAAGAGCGCGTACTGCAGCCGGTTCAGCACGAATCCGGTCGCATCCTTCACGCGGGCGCCGATCTTGCCGCTTCCGACGATCAGCGCTTCGGCCGCGACGATCGCGCTCTCGGCGGTGGTCGGGTGCGGGATGAGCTCCACGCCGGGCACGAACGGGGCGGGGTTGGAGAAGTGCACGCCGAGAAACCGCTCCGGGTGCTCGACGGCCTCGGCGAGCTTCGCGATCGAGATCGTCGAGGTGTTGCTGCCGATGACCGCGGCCGGATTCGCCCGCGAGATGCGCCGCAGCGTCTCGTGCTTGATCTCGATGCGCTCGGGCACCGCCTCCTCGATGAACTCGGCATCGACGACGGCGTCCTCGATGCTCTGCGCGGCGGTGATCCGCTCGGCGATGACGGCCGTCGCGCCGGCCGCGAAGAGTCCTTGCTGCTCGAACTGCTCGGTCTCGGTGCGGATCCGCTCCAGGTTCGATGCGGCGATCTCGGCGGTGACGTCCGAGATGACGACGTCGTGGCCGCCCAGCGCGAACACCTGTGCCATCCCGCCACCCATGTAGCCACTGCCGACGACGGCGATCCGGGTCATGAGCGTGCCTCCGCGGTGTTGTGATCGGGGTGCTGGTCGGCTTGGCCGCCTTGGTCGTAGGAGTCGATGGCCGCCACCTTCGCCGCCGAGGCGGATGTCGGGTCGAACCGGTAGCCGAGCCACTCCGACACCAGGCGCTTGGCCAGCTCGAGACCGATGACGCGCTGGCCCATGGTGAGCACCTGCGCGTTGTTGCTCATCACCGAACGCTCCACCGAGTAGCTGTCGTGCGCGGTCACGGCACGGACGCCCGGCACCTTGTTCGCCGAGATCGCCACGCCGAGCCCGGTGCCGCAGATGAGCAGCGCACGGTCCGCGTCGCCCCCGGCGACGCGCCGCGCGGCTTCCACCGCGACATGCGGGTAGTCGGTGTGCTCATCGCCGCCGACCCCGACATCCGCCACTGAGGCGACCCGAGGATCGGCCTCCAGCAGGGCTTTCAGGGCCGACTTGTACTCGTAGCCGGCGTCGTCGCTTCCGACGACGATCCGCAGGGGCTCGGTCATCGCTCTTCCTCTCGGGTGGGACGTGATGAGGATGCCTCGGCGATCGCGGTCGCGATCAGCGCCAGCGAGGTGGCGCCGGCGTCGGGGTGCCCCAGGCTCTTCTCAGCGAGCGGCCGGGCCCTCCCGAGCGCGGGGCGCAGCGTCGAGGTGGCCGCCGCGGCGTCGGTCGCCGCCTGCGCCGCGGCGGCGAGCGCGTCGCCGATCTCGGCGCCGGCGTCGAGGCGTTCGGCGAGCGCTTCCACGTACGGGTCGAGCGCGTCGACCATCGTCTTGTCGCCGACTCGGGCGCCGCCCCGTGAGGTGACGGCCTCGAGCGCGGCGCGAGCGGCCTCGACTGCGGTCGCGCGCGGGTCGGCATCGTCGTGATCGAGTGCGCGCCCGATCGCGCGCAGCATCGCACCCCACAGCGCCCCGGACGTGCCGCCCGCTTTCTCGCTCCACGCGTCGCCGGCGGCGGCGAGCATGCCCGAGAGTCCGAGCGCCGGGTCTGCGGCATCCGTCGCGGCGTCGATGCCGGTGCGCATGCCGACCCCGTGGTCGCCGTCCCCCGCGATCGCGTCGATGCGGCCGAGCTCTGTCTCGTGTTCATGGATCGTCGCACGGACGACGTCGAGGTGCGTCAGCGCCGCGCCCGCGGCGCGCTGAGACCACTCCGACGCCGGGGGGATGTCGGTCGGCGCCTCGATCTCGTCCTCGAGATCTTCAGCGCCATCGGCACGTGCGATCTGCACGGCACCCTTGCGATACGCCGGCGTGTACGCGGGAGCAGCCCACAACGGCTCGAGTTCGTCATCGAGCCAGAAGAAGGTGACGGATGTCCCGGCCATGTCCAGACTCGTCACCAACTCGCCCACCTCGGGCTGCACGACGGTGATTCCGGCGCCGTCGAGCCGGGCCGCGACGTCCCCGAAGAGCACGAAGAGCTCCTCGTACTTCACGGTGCCCAGCCCGTTGACGATCACCGCCACGCGATCACCCCGGTTCTCGGGCACATCGCCGAGCAGCTCGTCGACGAGGGTCTGGGCGAGGTCGGCCGAACTCGTGCGCGGCACATCACGGATGCCGGGCTCGCCGTGGATGCCGAGCCCGATCGACATCATCCCCTCGGGCACCGTGAACAGCGGCTCGTCAGCCCCGGGGAAGGTGCATCCGCCGAACGCCACCCCGAGGGTGCGCGTGCGATGGTTCGCCAGGCGCGCGAGCCGCTCGACCTCATCGATCGAGTCGCCCCGTTCGGCGGCGGCGCCCGCGATCTTGAAGACGGTGAAGTCGCCCGCGATGCCGCGGCGCTTGTCGATCTCGTCGAGGGGCGCGCTGGCGATGTCGTCGGTGCACAGCACAGTGCGCGCGTCGATGCCCTCTTCGCGCAGCCGTTCCTGGGCCTCGCCGAAATGCAGCACGTCGCCGGCGTAGTTGCCGAAGCTGTACAGCACCCCGCCGCCGCGATGCGCCGCCTTGGCGACGCGATACGCCTGCCCCGCCGACGGCGACGTGAAGATGTTGCCGCAGACCGCCCCGGACGCCATGCCGGCACCCACCACCCCGGCGAAGGCCGGGTAGTGGCCGGAACCGCCACCGATCACGACGGCGACCGATCCACGAGGGGCCGGATTCGTCCTCACGACGCCGCCGTCGACAGCGCGCACGAGCTCGCCGTGGGCGGCGACGAATCCGGCGAGGGCCTGCGGCACGAAGTCCGCGGCGTCGTTCGCGATGCGGGTCATGCGGCACCGCCGTCCTGGCGCGGCTGACGCACCCTGCTTGTACCCAGCGAGTAGCCCTGGCGCTTGGGCAGCACGTGCCGGCGCAGGTAGTCGCGGTTGTCGGCGCACACGCTCAGCCCGTCGCCGCCATAGTGCTCCACGCAGATCACGCCCTGGAACCCGTGTTCGATCGCGTACGCGAAGGCTCGGCGGTAGTCGATCAGGCCGTATTGCATAGGTGCCGGCACCGCGAAGTACGCGCCACGCGCGGTGTCTTCATCGCGCGCGTAGTTCTTGACGTGCCAGAAGTTCGCGTACGGGACGGTCTTCTCGACCAGCTCCCACCACGGCTCGATGGGCCGGTGCAGCCGCACCAGATTCCCGATGTCGGGGTTGAGCCCGACGTTTTCCATGCCGATGTCCTCCACGAGCCGCACCGCGGAATCCCCGGTGCCCAGGAAGGTGTCTTCGTACATCTCGAGCGACACCAGGATGCCGAGCTCGGCCGCGTGACGGCCCAGCTCCTGCAGCCGGCCGACCGCGAGATCCCAGTCCGCCGGGTCGTCGTGGTGTCCTTCGACGGTCCAGAACCACAGCTGCTCCTGCTGCGCGGGGGTCAGCGCCTGGTGCAGACCGAACGACACCGTCTCGATGCCCAGCGCGGCCGCGGCATCCAGCGTCCGGTGGCTGTAGGCGAGGTTCGCCTCGCCGTCGGCGTGGTCGATCACGCTGCACCGGATGGCCGAGACCGAGGTGGGCACCACGCCCGTCTCGGCGGCCAGAGAGGTCAGGTCGGTCAGGCGCTCAGCGCTCAGGTCTCCGACGCGCAGCCAGGAGTCGGTGATGTCGATGCGGTCGAAGCCGGCGTCGGCGACGTCGGTCAGCGGGCCGCTCCACGCCTCGGGCCCGGCATCGGTCACGCTGCGACCGTCGGGCAGGCGACCCGGGAACGGAAGGGCCGCGGCGGCGATAGGCCAGTTCTGCGCGGTCAGGCCGGTCATGCGGGCTCCCTGTGTCATCCTTGACCTTCCGCATATTTGTTCTCGTCAACAACAATTGCGGTTTCAGCGTAGCGTCGCCGTACAACGTTGCCAAGACCGTCGGTCAGGTTGCGCAACGGGCTACTCCAGCGCGGCGACGACCTCATCGAGATGCGCCCCGCGCGAGCCTTTGACCAGCACGACGTCTCTCGGCGAGAGGTTGGCGCGCAGCCAGTCGACCGCGGCCGCGTTGTCGGGCACGGCGACACCCCGTTCGCCGGCGGCGTCGGCGAGCGGGCGCACGTTCTCGCCGACACCCACCACGATGTCGGCCCGGGCGGCGGCGTACGCACCCGCGGAGCGGTGTTCGGACTCGCTGTGGTCGCCCAGTTCGAGAATCTCGCCGAGCACGGCGATGCGCCGCCCGCCGTTGATCGAGACCAGCGCGTCGATCGACGAGCGCACCGAGCCCGGGCTCGAGTTGTACGAGTCGTCGAGCAGGGTCGCGCCGTTCTCCAGCTCTTTCACCTCGAGCCGCTGCCCCGAGTCGGCCGCGGCCGCGAGTGCGGCGGCAGCCTGTTCGAGCGGAACCCCGTGCACCAGACCGGCGGCGGCCGCGGCTGCCGCGTTCAACGCCTGGTGCGCGCCGACGAGCGGCAGGGAGACCGCGGCCGCGGCATCCGCTGTTCGCAGGGCGAATTCCGGACGACCCAGACGGTCCAGCGTGACGTGCTGCACACGCACGTCGGCATCCTCGGCCCGACCGAACGTGAGCACCGGCCCGTCGGTGAGCGCGCGCATCGCCCGCACGCGCGCATCGTCGGCGTTGAGGATCGCCGTGCCGCCGGGCACGAGCCCTCGTACCAGCTCTGCCTTGCCCCGCGCGATAGCCGACCGCGATCCGAACTCACCCAGGTGAGCCTTGCCCACGTTCAGCACGATGGCGACGTCCGGGGCGACCATGCCGGTCAGCGTCGCGATGTCTCCGACCCGACGCGCACCCATCTCGAGCACGAGGAAGCGCGTGTGCGGCTGGGCGCGCAGCATGGTGATCGGCACCCCGAGCGCATTGTTGAAGTTTCCGAGTGTCGCCACCGTCGGAGCGAGCGAGCCGAGCACCGCCGCGGTGAGGTCTTTCGTGCTCGTCTTGCCTTGCGAGCCGGTGATCCCGATCACCGTCATCTCCGGGCGCAGCCCCGCGACGACGTGCGTGGCGAGCGACTGCAGGGCTCGCGCCGAGTCGCCCGCGACGACCGTGGGCAAGGTCGTGCGGCGCGTGCCCAGGACGGCGACGGCGCCGGCTCGCTCCGCCTGCTCCGCGAAGTCGTGCCCATCGGCGTGCTCGCCCGCGAACGCGACGAAGAGCCCCCCGGTCTCCGCGCGTCGGCCGTCGAGCACCGCCGGCGCCGTCACCGTCACTGCCACATCGCCCTCGACCCGGCCGCCGACGATCTGCGCGATCTCGGCGAGGCTGAGGGGAATCATGAACGCATCCCCGGCTGCGCGATCGGAAAGTCGAAGTAGGTGTCGGGATACGGCTCATCGCACAGCGTGTAGTGCCACCACTCGGTGTCGTAAGAAACGAATCCGGATGCCTCCATCGCGGCACGCAGCCGCCTCCGGTTGCCCGTCTCGAGGCGCGTGAGCCCTCGCGCATCGTGGTGCGAGACGGGATCCATCAGGTCGTGGCCACCGCCCATGGCAGCCAGGTCGCCGGTGTCGAGGTGAAAGAGCGTCAGGTCGACCGTGCTGCCACGACTGTGCCCGGACTTCGTCGCGACATAGCCCCTCTCGAAGATCGCATCCCTGTCGAGGTTCGGGTAGTGACGCGACTTGGTGCGGCCGTCCTCGGGCCGCTGCGCCCAGCGCGTGAAGCTGTCGACGGCCCGCTGGGGACGATAGCCGTCCCACAGCAGCAGGCCGAATCCGAGCTGGGCGGCATGCTCCCGCGCGACGCGGAGCGCCTCGCAGAGCGAGCGGGTACCGACGATGCGGTTGGCCGAGTAGCCGTCCACGGGCCGGCCGGTGAAGTTGTCCCACGTGGCGTACTTCGCATCCCAACGGATGCCGGGCACCACCTCATCGACGAAGGCGAAGTCGCGGTTCATCGCCGAGCCCCCTCCATCGCCTCGGTCGCGAGTCGGTCGATGAGCTCGGAAAGCGGGATGCCAGCGGCGGCCATCATGCGCGGGTACCGGCTGTACGAGGTCATACCCGGCATCGTGTTGACTTCGTTGAGGATGACGGCGCCCTCTTCGGTCAGGAACAGGTCGACCCGGGCGATCCCGCTGCACCCCAGCGCCCGGTAGATCGCCTCGGCGGTGGCCTGCACCAACCGCCGTGAGGGAGCGGGGATGTCGGCCGGCACGATCGGCGTCGAGTTCTCGGAGCCCGTCTCGGGAGCGCTCTCCTGATGGATGCGGAAGAACCCGCCCGACAGCGCGATGCGGTCGACCTCGCCGACGGTCAGCTCGCGGCCGCTCCCCATGACCGCGCACCCCACCTCGCTGCCCACCACCGCGGCTTCGATCAGCACCTTCTCGTCGTATCGACGTGCCGCGGCCACCGCCGCGTCGAATCCCTCGGGACCGGTGACTTTGCTGACACCGAACGACGACCCGGAGCGAGCGGGCTTGACGAAGACGGGATAGCGGATCGCCCGCGGATCGATGTCCTCCCCCCGCGAGAGCACCCAGAAGTCGGGCGTGGCGATCCCCGCGGCGCGCGCGACGACATACGCGAGCGACTTGTCCATGCACACGGCGGAGGACTGGATGCCACAGCCGACGTACGGAATGCCCGAGAGCTCGAGCAGGCCCTGGATCGCGCCGTCCTCACCGAACCTGCCGTGCAGCACCGGCAGCACCACGTCCAGCCCGATCGCCTGGTAACCCTCGTCCCCCAGGACGAGAAGCCCCCGGGTCCCGGGATCCGGCGAGAGCACCACAGGACGCGACGAGCCCGAGTCCCAGCCGTCGCCGGGATCGTCGCACAGCCGCCAGGCGCCCTCCGGGGTGATGCCGACGTAGAACGGCTCGTACTTCTCGAGGTCCAGGTGCGCCGCCACCTCGCGTGCGGACTTCAGCGAGATCGGATGCTCCTCCGATCGACCGCCGAACAGCACGCCGATCCGGGTTCTAGCCATGGTGTCTCCCTTCAAATCGCAGGCAGTTGCTGAGCGAGTTCTCGACCATGTCGCGCAGCGCTCGCTCGGTGAAATACGCGGAGTGGGGGCTGATGATCACGTTCGGCAGCATCTGCAGGCGCCGCAGCCGCTCGCTCTCGACGGGCCGGCCGCGATGATCCGCATAGAAGACGCCCTCCTCTCCTTCGACGACGTCCAGCGCGGCACCGCCGACGCGGCCCGCCTCCAGCGCCCGAATCAGCGCATCGGTGTCGATGAGGGGGCCGCGCGCGGTGTTGACGACGACGGCGCCGGACTTGAGCTGGCCGATCCGCTGCCCATCCAGGAGGTGATGTGTCTCGCGTGTGAGTGGGGTGTGCAACGTCACGATGTCGCTCTCGCGCAGCAGCTGGTCGAGCGGCACGTCCTGGCCTGGGTTCGTCTGCCGCTGATCGTGCGCGAGGATGCGGCATCCGAATCCGCGCAGTCGATCGATGACGGCCGCGCCGATCCGCCCCGTTCCGATCACTCCGACGGTGAGGTCGCCGAGTTCGCGACCGCGCGTCTCGGGCAGCCGGAAGTCGTGCGCGGCGACGCGGCGCAGGACGGAAGCGGCGTGCCGCACCGCCATGAGCATCAGCATGAGCGTGTAGTCCGCGACGCTTGCGGGCGAGTACGCCACGTTCTCGACGCGGATGCCGAGGCTCTCGGCCGCGGCCACGTCGATGTGGTCGTAGCCGATGCTGCGTGTGGAGATGTACTCCACACCGGCGCGGCGCAGCGCCGTCAGGTGCGATGCCGTGATGTCGCTCTTGTGCCCGACGCTGATGCAGCGGCTGCCCACGGCGAGTTCGATCGTCGCCTCTGAGACCGCGGCCCCGGTGATGACAGGTGTGACGTCGAGCCTCGGTGCCACCTCCCGGAGCAGCATCGCCTCGTCCACGTCGCACCCGAAGGCGGTGACTTCGAGACTGGCGGTCGGACGCCCGGCGCCGGACCCATGCCCGGGACGAGCGGATCCGACGAGGAACGAGGGCGGCGGCATCCCGAAGCTGCCGGTTCGCGCGGTAGGGGGAACGACCATGCGTTCAGTCAAGACAGCGGGCCGTTGTCACCCCGTATGCGCTTTCCGATATGCGGGCGATATTTCGCGTCGAGCTACGGGCGCCGGTACCGGAGGGTGACGACCTGAAAGGGTCGCAGGGTGAGCGTCACCCGATCCGGTTGCCCGTCGATCGGCGCCGCGCCCACGAGAGGTCGCTCGAGGAGATCCACGACCTGCACGTGTTCGACGACGGCATCGGTGGCCACGACGGTCGAGCGGCGCCCCCCGCTCGATTCGTACAGTCGCACGACGAGGTCTCCGCTGCGATCCTCGGCCAGCTTGATCGTCTCGATTCGCACGGCTGGGTCGGCTGACCGCACCAGAGGCGTGATAGCACGCCCGCCGACGGCCTCGCGGAGTGAGCGGTCCAATCGATGCCCCTCCGCGGCCGCGTCCGCGAGTGACGCCTCCGGTCGGAGCGCGAAGCGGAGCGTGTGCCGCCCCTGATCGGACTGCGGGTCGGGGAACGTGGGTGCGCGCAGCACAGACAGTCCCACCCAGGTCGTCGTGCCGCCATCGGAGCGAGTGTCGCGCGAGACGGAGTGTCCGAACGTCGAGTCGTTCGCGATGGCCACCCCGTAGCCCTCCTCGGCGACGCGCAGCCAGCGATGTGCCACGAACTCGAATCGAGCCTCGTCCCAGGACGTGTTGGCGTGAGTGGGGCGATCGAGGTGGCCGAACTGGATCTCGGACGTCGACCGGTCGGCGTGCACGTCCAAGGGGAAGACGAGCTTGAGCAGCTTGTGCCGTTCACGCCATTCCACGTCGAGTGTGATGTCGACGGCCGCCTCGCCCGGCGCCAGCGCGATCGTCTCCACGGCGACGGACGCTCCGAACCGCCGGGTGGCCTCGACCACGGCGACCCCGTCGCGGACGGACGCCGTGATGCGCTCGACGGTGGCGAGGTCGACGGCGGAGTGGCGATAGTGCCGGTCGATGTCCCACGCATCCCATTTGTCGGGCACGTCGCGGTGAAGGCGCAGCAGGGCGGCGCGTTCGCCGGGGGCGATGGCGTCGCGGCCGGACGCGCCGCGGACGGAGCGGAGGAGTCCATCCGCGTCCACGACGACACGCACCTCCCCGTTGTCCAGCACCCAGCCCCCGGCCTCGGGATGGATCGTCGCGGGGGGAGGATTGCGTGACGGCGCCTCGCCGAGGGCACCTGCTGCCACTCCTGCGAGCGCGACCGGCGCCGAGTTCGCCAGAAGGCGCCGCGGGCCGTCGCCGGCGACCGCACGCAGCGCCTCGCCGACGATCCGATCGAGCTCTTCGCTCAGCCGTTCGTAGTCCGCTTCCGCCTCGCGGTGCACCCACGAGATGGAGCTGCCAGGGAGGATGTCGTGAAACTGCAGCAGAAGCGTCCGCTGCCAGATCCGCTCGAGCGCGTCGTACGGATACGGGTGGTCCGCGGTGATGGCGGCAGTCGTCGCCCAGAGCTCCGCCTCGCGCAGAAGCCGCTCCACCCGACGATTCCCCTGCTTGGTGCGCAGCTGGCTGGTGAGGGTTCCACGGTGCAGCTCGAGGTACATCTCTCCCGACCACACCGGCAGGTCGTTGTCGCGCTCGGTGCGTGCCCGATCGTAGAACTCGCGCGGCGTGCCGAGTCGCACCCGGGGAGACCCATCGAGGTCGGCTTGGCGGTGCGCGGCCGCGATCATCTCGCGCGTCGGACCTCCGCCCCCGTCGCCCCACCCGAAAGGAGCGAGCGAGACGGTCCCTGCTCCGTGGTCGCGGTAGGTCCGCTGCGCGTGCGCCAACTCGGCCGGCGACAGTTCAGCGTTGTAGGTTTCGATCGGCGGGAAATGCGTGAAGACCCGCGTGCCGTCGATGCCCTCCCACCAGAACGTGTGGTGGGGCATGGCGTTCGTCTGATTCCACGAGATCTTCTGAGTCATGAACCAGTCCGAGCCTGAGAGCCGGATGAGCTGCGGCAGGGATGCGCTGTACCCGAACGTGTCAGGGAGCCACACCTCGGTCGTCTCGACGCCGAACTCCTGCAGGAAGAACCGCTTGCCGTGCACGAGCTGACGCACGGTCGACTCACCACCGGGCATGTTCGTATCGGGCTCGACCCACTGCCCGCCCACGGGCACGAACTGACCGGAAGCAACCTTCTCGCGGATGCGCGCGAACAGATCGGGGTGACTCTCCTTGATCCACGCGAGCTGCTGCGCAGACGAACAGGCGAAGCGGAAGTCGGGATGCTCGTCCATCAGCGCGACGACATTGGAGAAGGTGCGGGCGGTCTTGCGCACCGTCTCTCGTACCGGCCACAGCCACGCCGAGTCGATGTGCGCGTGACCTGTCGCGACGAGGGTGTGGGCGCTCGGTGCCGAACGGGCTGCGAGAACCGGCGCGAGAGCTGCCCGGGCTGAGGTTGCGGTCGCCGCGACCGCGTCCGGATCGGCGGCATCCAGCATCCGGTCCAGCGCCGCCCACAGCTGTGCGGTGCGGGGGTTCTCGCTGGGAAGCTGTTCGGCGAGGCCGCGCACGACATCGATGTCCTGGAGCAGTTCCCAGATCTCCCGGTCGATGAGCACGAGCTCGAGTCGCCGAAGCCGGTAGAGCTCTTCCTCACCGGCAGTGGCCTTGTCGCCGAGACCCGTCGTCACCCAGTGGGACTCGGGCTGGATCCGGGGGTTCGCCGCCAGCTCGAGGAAGACGTCGATCGAGCCACCGGCATCGACAGGCACGTGGGAATTGCGAGGAGAGACGCCTTTGATGATCGTCCCGTCGGAGCGGAACGCGAGTGCTTCTGCTTGGAAGCCCGGGGCGGTCCGGTCGAACCCGAGATCTATCGCGATCTCGGCGCGCCGGCGGGAGTCGAGAATCCAGTCGGCGGGAACCGTCCCGCGCACGCGCAGCCAGTGCGTGCCCCAGGGCTTCCCCCAGCACGTGCCGACGGCGAAGGGCTCGAATGCCTGTCGGCGGGCATCATCGAAGCGGACCGGCTCGCCGGGCACGGCCCAGCCGGAGATGTCGAGTTCGGCGGTGCGCAGCTGCACCGCGTCGCGGAGGCTCTCCTCGACGAATCGGGTCAGGCGGTCTCGAACGCGCCGGGGATCGGAGTGCATCGCGTTCCCCCGTCAGCGCGCGAACACGGTCGCCGTCGGCCTGTCAGAACCAGCGGCCACCGAGAAGCCGACCGGAAAAAGCGGGTCTGCGGTGTCGTTGGGAACGTCCTCTCGCGATCCACGCACCGCCTCCATCGAGCGCGGGATCTCGAACGGCAGGTTCCCCCGGGGCGTCATGCGGCCGGTGAGCGCTGCGACCAGTGCCGCATCGCTCGACCCGAAAGTGGCGAGCAGCACCGACGCCACCGGAACCAGCGGGGTGAGGATCGCAGGACGATCCAGCGCGACGTCGAGCACCAGCGGAATGCCGTCGGCGAGGCGGGCAAGGCGAGCGACGAGTCCCGGACGAAATTCCAGCGAGCCCTGGCGGAAGCGAGACTCGAAGAGCAGGTCGTCGCGCGGGTCATACGGGGCGGCGATGCGTACCAGGGCCAGGTCGGCTTCCTCGGGCGTATCGACCACCGTTCCCAGCGCCTCGGCCTCGGCCGGGTCCATCCCCTCGACGTACACCCGACGGTGGCGTGATGGTGCGAACGGAAGAAGCGGAGCACCGTTGCGTCCGGCGTCCTGGAGGACCGTGATGGCCGCAGCCTGCGCGCGGAGCCCCGCCGCGCGGAAGTCGGCGCGACCCACGATGTCGTCGGCGGCCTCCTCGTCGACGAACGGGTCGTCGAAGAGGCCGAGCCGGAACTTGAGTTCGAGCAGGCGCCGCGCCGACGCGTCGATACGCGACTCGCTCACTCTGCCCGAGCGCACGAGATCGATCAGCAGATCGACGCACTCCTCTCCCCCGAACTGATCGCAGCCCGCCTCGAGCACCATGAGGAGCCGCTCTTGCGGGCTGAGGTGCTCGACACCCCACGCCTTGGCCGGGAGCACCTGCCCCTGGGCGACGTTGTCGTTGACGAGCTCCCAGTCGGTGACGACCACGCCATCGAACCCCAGCTCCTCGCGGAGAAGTCCGGTCACGATCTGCCGGTTGTAGCCGAACCCCACGGATTCGATCGGGATGCCGTTGCGCTCCAGTCCGACCGGCATCCCGTAGTACGGCATCATCCCGGCGGTTCCCGCATCGATAGCGCTGCGGAACGGCTCGAGGTGCACGTCGAATGCGCCTCCGGGATAGACCTGCTCGCGCCCATAAGGGAAGTGCGCGTCTTCGCCATCCTGCTGGGGCCCCGCCCCTGGAAAGTGCTTGGTGACGCATGCGACCGACTCCGGCCCGACAGCGGAACCCTGGAGGCCGGCGATGTACGCGGTGAGCGCACGCGAAGTGCGCCCGGGGTCGGATCCGAAGGTGTGAAGCTGGCGGCCCCATCGCGGTTCGGTGGCGAGGTCGACCTGGGGGTGAAGGGCCATCCGGATTCCCACGGCCCGGTATTCGCGGCGTGCGATGTCGGCGAACTCACGGATGTCGTCGTCCCCCAGCGCCGCCAGTCCCAGCGGCTCCGGCCACTGCGAGAACGAACCGGCCGCGAACGACGCCCCCTCGTTCTCGAAGAATCCGTGGCGGGGGTCGGAGCTGATGGTGACCGGGATTCCGTGCGGAGTCTCGGCGGCGAGCCGCTGCAGCGCGTTGGCCCAGCGCGCCGCGTCCCGTGCGCGACCGAGAGCATGCACATTGAAGTGGTTCATCCGTTTGCCGAGCACGACCGCGCTCGTCGGCGACTTGCTCAGCGCGCCCGGCGTCTCCAGGAGGGTACCCTCGGGCCCGGCTTCGATCACCGTGTGGAACATGAGCCCCACCTTCTCCTCGAGGCTCAGACGCGGGAGCAGGTCGCTCGCGCGCTCGACGGGATCGAGGCGAGGATCCTCGTACGGATCGAGCCGCCCATTGCCGTTGAGGTCACGCCAGACGAGGTCGGTGGGCGGATCGGACGGAAGACGTGCGTGCACGGTGCGAGTTCCTTTCGGGTCGGGCAGATCAGCCCTTGAGGCCGGTGAAGCCGATTCCCCGCACGATCGATCGCTGGAAGATGAGGAAGATGAGGATCGGCGGGATGCTGGCGATGAGCATGCCTGCGATGAGGTAGGCCGGATCTGTCGCCTGTGCCAGGCGGGGCAGTGCCACGGCCAGCGGCTGTGTGGCTGGGTCGGTCAGCACGATCAGCGGCCAGAGGAATTCCTTCCACGCCGTCATGATCGACAGCAGAGACACGACCGCGAGGATCGGTCGCGACATGGGAAGCACAATCCGCCAGAAGATCGTCCACCAACCGGCCCCGTCCAGCTGGGCGGCCTCGAACAGATCGCGCGGGATCTCTTCGAAGAACTGCTTCACCAGGAGGATCGTGAAGGCGTTCGCCCCGGCCGGGAGCCACACCGCCCATGGCGTGTCGGTGAGTCCGATTCCGAGCAGGGGCAGATCGAGCACCGTCAGATAGAGCGCGATGAGGGTCACCGTTGCAGGAACGAACAGGGTCACGAGGAACGCGCCGTACACGAACCGGCCGTACCAGGGGCGGATGACGGCGAGCGCGAAACCGGCCGTCGCCGACACGGTCAGCTGGACCACCCACGAGCCACCGACGAGCACGACGGTGTTCATCAGGTAGTGACCGATATCGAGCAGGTCCCAGGCGGTCGGGATGTTCTCCCAGCGCGCGGGTTCGGGGATGAGGCTGAGAGGGCGCTGCACCAGATCGGTGGTCGTCGATATCGCGGCGCGCACCATCCAGACGATCGGGATCGCGCCGAACGCGACGAGGCCGGCGAAGAGGGCGACGTGCATCGCCCGCCATCCGACGAAGATCCTGGGACGCCGCCAGTCGAAGGACGAGAGGAGACCGCGCTCGTGTGCGCGGCGCTCGGGCCGCCACCTGGCGCGCGCGGGCGCGGGCGCCGTCATCGGGAGCTCCAGGAACGGGTCAGCCGCAAGTACACGGCGGAGACGATGATGAGGACGATCGCGAGCAAGACGCTGAGCGCGGTCGCGACGCCGTAATTGCCGAACAGGAAGGCGTAGCGGTAGATCATCAAGAGGATCGTCACCGTAGCGTTCGCGGGCCCACCGTCGGTCATCACGTAGGGCTCGGTGAACACCTGTATCGCGCCGATGATCTGCAGGAGAAGGAGCACCAGGATGATGCCGCGCATCTGCGGGAGCGTGATGTAGCGCACGCGTTGCCATACCGATGCGCCGTCGAGTTCGGCCGCCTCATACAGCTCTGTGCTGACACCAGCGAGGGCCGCGAGGTAGATGAGGATCGCCGTGCCCGCGCCGGACCACGTGGCGACGATCACCAAGCTGGGCATCGCCAGCTCGGGGGACTGAAGCCAGGGGAGCGGACCGATCCCGACCAGAGCCAGGAGGGAGTTGACGACTCCGGTCTCTCCGGGGCTGAAGAAGACCTTCCACAAGAGCACGGCGACGACCGGGGGAACGACGACGGGCAGGTAAGCCAGGACGCGTGCAAGTGTGCCCCCGCGGCGAAGTTCTGACATGAGGACTGCGCAGACCAGCGGCACGGGCAGGCCGATCGCAAGCGACAGGACCGTGAACCACAGGGTGTTCAGTGCGGCCTTCGGGAGGAGCGGATCCGCCAAGAGGATCTCGAAGTTGCGCAGCCCCACCCATTGGGCAGGCTCGATGAGGTTCGTCTGCTGGAACGCGAGGGCCGCGCTCTGGAGGATCGGCCACCACGCGAAGTAGCCGAAGGTGACCAACGCCGGGATGAGGAACAGCAGCGCGGCGATCGCGGCGCGGCGCCGTTGCGGATTGCGCCTGCGCACCGAGCCCACGGCCTGAGCGGCACGGTCGACCGTGCCGCTCAGGCGCTCGGGGGCGATCGTCATGAGGCGTACTGGGCCAGGATCGCGTTCACGCGGGTCTCGGCATCGGCGAGAAGCGTCTCGATGTCGGCGTTGGGGTCGGTCAGGATCGCCTGGACGACGGGGTCCAGCGCCGCATAGATCTCCTGGGATGCCACCTCGGGCTCTGGCACGTACTCGAGGGCACCGAGCGACTCGACGTACGGGTCGAAGTTCTCCACCGGGACATTGACGTACTCAGCGATCGCATCACGATACTCGGCGTAGGCCTCATCGCTGAAGATCGGCAACACGGGGACGCCCACCGGCAAACCATCGGCTGCCGAGGCCTCCGCCGTCTCTGCCGCGACCTCGAGGTCGTAATTCGGCCGGAGCGCTCGCCAATCGATCCATTTGACCGCGGCTTCCTTCTCCGCCTCGGTCGCGGCGGCGTTCACCATGAGCACTGTGGCCCCCGCGAGCGTCGCGTCCGCCCCACCCTGCGGCATCGGACCGGCTCCGAACGCCTCCGGGTCGCCCCCGGCCGCAATGTAGTTCGGGTAGACGTCGGGCGGAGCGCTCACCCACATGCCGACATTGCCGGCGGTGAATTCGGCGACGAGGTCCTCCTGCTTGCCGAGCACGTTGTCGCCCAGGGAGTCGTCCTCCCAGCGCATCGCCTTCCACAGCTCGAGCACCTCACGCGCAGCGTCGTCGTTGAACGCGGCGCTCCACTCTCCGTTCGAATCCTGCTCGATGATCCGGCCACCGAACGTGTAGTCGTATCCGGTGAGATGCCACCCGCCACTGTTGTTGGTCGTGATCTCGCCGAAGCCGGTCTTGCCCGTGGTCTCGGCGATCTGCGCCGCGTATTCGCGCACCTCGTCCCACGTCTCGGGCGGGCTGTCGGGATCGAGTCCCGCCTGCTCGAACAGATCCCTGTTGTAGACGAGGCCGAACGCATAGCTCTTCTCGGGGATGCCGTAGACCGCGCCGTCGCGCTCGAGAAACTGCATGACTCGCGGGTTGAGGTCGTCGAAGCTCTCGAGCTCGGCCGCCGCGTCGGCGATGTCGGCGACCTGGCCGCGCTCGATCAACGCCGGCGGCTCGGTGAGGGGAACGCGAAGGAGCGTGGGCGCGCTGCCTCCGGCGAGTCTCGTCGCGAACGTCTTCGCGTCCCACGGGACGTCGGACGCCTCGATGGTGATGTTCGGGTTGGCTTCTTCGAACGCGGCGACCTGCCGCTCGAAGAGCTCGACCGCTGCCGTGTTGGTGGCTGGCGGCTTTCCCATGATCGAGATGGTGACCTTCTCGTCTTGGGCTGAGGGTGGGGCATCGTTCGATCCGCTGCTGCAGGCCGCAGTGCCTGCGAGCAGCGGGACCGCGACAATTGCTGCGAGGGCGCCCCGGGTGCGCTGGTGCATGATTCCTCCGTTCGGACGCGACCGCCTGTTGCGGTCGCGGAGCCGCCGACGAAGGCGGAGCCGGAAGGGCCGGTCACACCGCGTCGTGCGTCTTGGCCAGTATGGGGACCGTTTGATCACTTTGCAAGCTTTGAGATCAAATCTTTCCATCTAACTTTCTAACTTGTGAAGTTTGTGGCTGGTGTGCTCTTATTGCCTCCATGGCACACGTCATCGAGGACCCGGCCGGACTGGGCCCGCCCGCCGGCCTGCTCCTGATGAGCGCGCGCACATTCACCGACCTCTTCGACTCAGGCCGCCTGGCACGCCTGCACCGACTGCTGGACCTGAACACCCCCGAACGCCTGGACGATCTGAGCGGCCCGGATGCCGCTGCCCGGCTCGCCGGTGTCGAGATCCTGGTGACCGGGTGGGGCTCGCCCATCCTCGGGCCAGAAGTCCTCGACACCGCGCCGGCGCTTCGCGCGGTCATCCACACCGGCGGCTCGGTCAAGCAGCACCTCTCGCCGGCATTCTGGGACCGCGGCATCCTCGTCACGAGTGCAGCCGACGCGAACGCGATTCCCGTCGCCGAATTCACGCTGGCGACGATTCTGCTCGAAGGAAAGCGGGCGTCGCAGTACGTGGAGGGGTACCGCCGCCATCGCGACGGCGGCGGTCGGTGGCGGGACTCCATCCCGCCGGTGGTCAACTTCGGCGGCACAGTGGGCGTCATCGGATTGTCGAGGGTCGGCCGTCGAGTCGCCGAGTTGCTGCGGCCGTTCGACTTCGAGGTGCTCGTTGCGGATCCGCACGTCGGCCAGGCCGACGCAGCCGCGGTCGGCGCCCGCCTTGTGGACCTCGACACGATGCTCGCGCTGAGCGACATCGTCACCGTGCACGCTCCCGAACTGCCCGACACCCACCACCTCCTGGACGCGCGACGGATCGCCCTCCTACGGCCCCACGCCGTCGTGATCAACACCGCGCGAGGATCCCTCGTCGACACCGATGCTCTCGTCCACCGCTGCCGGGCCGGCACCTTGCGAGCGATCCTCGACGTCACCGACCCCGAACCCCTGCCATCGGATTCGGTGCTCTTCGACACGCCGGGGATCGTCCTGAGCCCTCACATCGCCGGCGCGATGCACGCCGAGACCAGGCGTCTCGCCGACTCGGCACTCGACGAGATCGAGCGGCTGCGCCGGGGACTCCCGCCGGCGCACCGTGTCTCGGGATCCTCGCTCGGCATCATCGCCTGACCCGTACCGCGGGGACGCGGGTCAGGTCGTGTCGGTGGTGCGGTGCGCACGAAGCTTCGGCCACCGTCGTCACCGGCGTCGCCCGTACCGACAAGAATCAGATCGATTGAAAGATTTGTAAACATTGCGCTAACTGAAGTGTTCGTTTCTGGCAGGCATGATCGAAACCGATCGCGGCGTTATGATGGGGATCGAATTCAGCCTCGGGAAGGGGTCGGCATGCTCGCAGCCGAGCGTCGCGCACGGATCCTCGACCGCGCTCAGCAGGACGGTGCCGTGCGCATCGCGTCGCTCGTCGACGACATCGGCGTCTCGCATGTCACCATCCGGCGGGACCTGGACGCACTCGTCGCCGAGCACCTCCTCGAGAAGGTGCGCGGCGGCGCTGTCCTCCGAAGTGATCACATTCCGCTCTCGACGCGCGAGACCTTCACCGGCACGATCGGGGTCGTGGTTCCGACGTCGTACTACTACCGCTATGTCGTGGAGGGAATCGACGACGCGCTGGTCGCCGGCGAGATGAAGCTCGTGATCTCGGAGTACGACCTCGACGAAGAGTATCGGCTCATCGACGAACTCGTCCGCGAGGGCGTCGACGGGCTCCTGTGGGTGCCAACGGTCTCAGAGCGCGAGGCGCCTGCCGAGTTCCGGGAGAGAGTCGAACGGCTCCAGATCCCCGTGGTGTTCGTCGAGCGCGAGATGCCGGGGGGCGGCCTCGGCTCGGTGTCGTCGGTGCGCTCCGCCCATGAGCGCGGCGCCCATAGTGCTCTCAGTCACCTGCATGATCTTGGGCATCGTCGTCTGGTGATGGTGAGCCGCGGAAGATCCCAGAGCTCAGAGTTCGTCCGGCGCGGGTGGCGCGACGCGGTGGACCGATTGGGTCTGGACGAGCAGAGCACGATTCTCGGACCGGGCGAGCTCGGCGCGGGGCCACGGTGGGAGCGCGGAAGCGCGGACGTGGTGCTCGACACTGTGGAGCGTATCGGCGCCACGGCCCTCTTCTGCCACGGCGACGAGAATTCGCTGTTCGGTCTTCTGCAGAGCGCGCGCGCTCGCGGACTCTCCGTGCCCGATCGGCTGTCGATCGTCGCTTACGACGACGACGTCTCGGCGCGCGCCGATCCCCCGATCTCCGCTGTCGCTCCCGACCGCCGACGCGTGGGCGCTCTGGCGACGCGCCTGCTCGTCGATCTCATCCGCGAGCCGAGTGCCGAGCCGCCTCTGCAGATCCAAGTCGAACCCCGCTTGATTCTGCGCTCTTCGACCGCCAACGCGCCCGGGTCGGACGGCGGAGCTCAGAGTGCGCCATAGGGCGCGGTCCTCGAACGCGGACGCTCCTACTCCGTAGTGCCCGGTTCGGGTACGAGCCGCAGGCCGCTGCCGCTGTTCGCGGAGGCCGCGAGCGCGTCGAGCCAGGCCCTGTTCAAATCACGCGCCCGCGGCTTGTCGAAGCTGAAGTAGAGCGAAGAACCCTTCGAGATCCAGACCGTGCCGTAGATCCCCGGCGCATCGTGCGCGACGTCGCCGTGGACATCGGGCTCGTTCTCCCAGTTGAAACTGAAGCTCTCGTCGCGACGGAGCTTAGTGACGATGACGAAGCGCAGGTGCTCCAGTGCCCAGTCATCGATGGCGATCGCGGGGGCAACGCCGTAGATCAGATGACCCATGCTCACACCCCGCGGAGGTCGATGTCTTCGTGATCGAGCATGCCGCCGTCCACCTCGGCCTGCACCGTAGGGGGCCGGTTCAGGCGCTCGATGCACCCGTGAAGGTACCGAACCGCTTCCGCGTTGTCGGGAGGGATGACGGTCGAGTTCGTCGACTCGACCGTCATCGCGCTGGTCGCAGTGAGCAGCAACGCCGCATCCACCGTGTTCCCGTCGGCTCCGATCGCTCGCACGGTCACCGTGTCGGCGTGAAACCCCTCCGCAAGAAGCCGCGCGTACTCCAGCAGCGCGTCGGCGACGTCATCCCCCATCAGCAGGGACTTCTCGGCGTACATCACGTGCTTCATGCCCACACCGTAGAACTCGGAACCCTTCCTGGCATGGGCCTTGACATTCGCGGCAAACGACGACCAAAGGTCACCGTTGCCGACAACCCCCGCAGATCGGCGGGGATCCGGTCAGCCCGTCACGACGATCGCGCGGCCCGTGATCTCGCCGCGCGCGAGGGCCTGGTACGCGGCATCCGCATCGTCCAGCGAGAATCGCCTCGTCACGGCGCGCTGGACGTCGTATCCGCCCTCTGCGGCCAGCGCGGCGACGCGGGGCAGGTCGCGGCGCGTGCGCGCGCCGAACGAACCGCGCACGGTGTGCCCGCGTCGCACCAGCTGGGTGATCGGCACCCGCCCGACGGCGGCACCCGCCGCAATGCCCACCGCGACCATGCGACCGCCGTCGGCCAGGAGGGTGATCGCCTGCTCGAACGTCTCGCTGCGTCCGAGCGCCTCGAACGCGATGTCGACACCGCCGGGGACGATCGCGCGGACGGCGGCGGCGGCATCCGTCGTCGCGGAGTTGACCACCGCAGTCGCGCCCAGTTCCGTCGCCGCGGCGAGCTTCTCGTCGCTGACGTCGATCGCGATGACGTGTGCGGCGCCGAGATGAGCGGCGAGTTGGACGATGCTCGACCCGACGCCGCCGGTGGCGACGACGGCGACCGACTCGCCCGATTCGAGCCCCGACGCCGCGAGCGCTCCGTACGCGGTGAAGGCGGCGCACCCCAGGACCGCCGACTCCTCGAGAGGCAGTCCTTCTGGAAGCCGCGTGATCGCCGTCGCCGGGATCACGCTGTACTCGGCGAGCCCGGCCATCGAGTACATCGAGAGCCGGCTCCCGTCGGCGCGGCGCAGGCGCGACGTGCCGTCGAGGAGATTGCCGCCGAGTCGGTTCTCGCGGAAGAAGGTGGAGCACATGTCGTCACGACCGCGACGACACAGGTCGCACGTGCCGCACGGCATGATGAAGGCTCCGATCACGCTGTCGCCGACGTGGAAGCCTTCGACGTCGTCGCCGATCGCCACGATCACACCGCTGACCTCGTGGCCGAGCACGGCCGGCCCCGGAAAGGCGACTTCGCCCTTCAGGACGTGGAGGTCGGTGTGGCAGACGCCGCACGCGGCGACACGGATGAGGACCTCACCCCGAAGCGGCTGGGGCGTGCGGATCTGCTCGATCTGCAGACGTGCTTCTCCGCCGTCCCAGACGGCGGCCTTCATCAGCTCGGGGACGTCGGTGACCATTCGCTGTTCCTCTCGAATCTCTGCCTCACGGGCTCGGGGAAGGGGACGCCGGACCGGTGGTCGAGCGTACGACCAGCTCGGGGTCCAGCGTCACCGACGAGGGCTCCCCGCCGCGCGTGAGGTCGCGCAGGAGCGTGGTGGCCGTGCGTCCCATGAGCCGCCGCGGCTGGTTCACGCTGGTCAGCGCGATGGGCTGCAGCTGCGCGAGGATCGTGTTGTCGTAGCCGACGACCGACAGATCGGTCGGCCAGCGAAGGTTCAGGTCGGCTGCCGCACCGAGCACGCCCAGTGCCGCGAGGTCGTTGGACGCGAGGATGGCCGTGGGCCGCCGAGCCGCGGTGAGCATCTCGCGGCCGGCCGCGTACCCGCCCTCCTGATTGGGAGCAGCCGACGCGATGTGCGCACGGTCGGCCAGGCCCACGCCGGTCATTGCGGCGAGGAAGGCGTCCTCGCGGGCTCGAGCTCCGGGATTCTCGCCGGCCGCGACGAACCCGATCTCGCGGTGGCCCAGCGCCAGCAAGTGGTCCAGCGCGACGCGCACACCGCGCTCGTCGTCGGTGAGCACGCGTCCGGTTCCGACGGGCCGAGGCCCCGGTCGCCCGACGATCACCGTCGGCACGGCCAGGGCGATCGCCTCGATGTCTTCCGTGCTCATGGTCGGCGTGATCAGGATCACGCCCTCTGCCCGCAGCTCGGCGAACGCTTCGGCTGCGGCCTTCTCTTTGGACGGGTCGCGCTCGCCGCTCGCGATGAGCACCTGGTGACGGAAGTCCTCCGCCGCCTCGAGGATGCCGTCGATCACCTCCGTGTAGAACGGATTGTGCAGGTCCGACACGAGCACGCCGAACGTGTCGGTGCGCTGACTGGCGAGCTGACGAGCCGCCGCATTCGGCCGATAGCCCAGGCGGCGCATGGCATCGTGCACGGCGCGCTTGCGCTTGTCGCCGACCTTCTCGGGGTGCTGGAGCACCAGGGAGACCAGCGACCTCGACACGTTCGCCTCGCGCGCGACATCCGACATCGTGGGCCGTCGCGTGCCGGACGACCCCGCGGTGGCGGTCATCCCTTCACCGCCCCGGAGGTGAGTCCGGCGACGAAGTACTTCTGCAAGAAGGCGAACAGCAGCGCGACCGGGATGATGGCCACGACCGAGCCGGCCATCAGCAGGTCCCATTCGGTGGCGAACTGGCTGCGCATGCTCGCCAAACCTACCGGGATGGTGCGCAGGTCGGCATCATTGACGGCGAGCGACGGCCAGGCGAACTCGCCCCACGTCCACATGAACTTCAGCACCGCGAGCGTCCCGTACATCGCCAGGGCGTTGGGCACAAGCACGGACCACAGCGTGCGCAGGCGGGAAGCGCCGTCGATGAACGCCGCCTCGTCGAGCTCGCGCGGCATCGCCATGAACGTCTGCCGCAGCAGGAAGATGCCGGTCGGACTGACGACATAGGGCGCGATGAGGGCCGCATAGGAGTTGAGCCAGCCGAGGTCGCGCATCTGGATGTACAGCGGCACGAGGATGACCTGGGCCGGGATCATGATCGCCGCGACCACCAGCAGCAGCACGATCGGCTTGCCCCAGAAGTTCATGCGGGCCAGCGGATACGCGATGAGGCTGTCGAAGACGAGATTGGCAAGGACGACGACGATGCAGACGACGAGCGAGTTGACGAACCAGCGCGCGAAGTCCTTCTGCTCGAAGAGGCGTGCGTAGTTGTCGAGTGTCGCGTCCGCGAAGGCGAACACGTCCATCTGGGCGCCGAGCAGGTTCTGCAGCGGCTGCAGGGACGCCAGCACCATCCAGACGAACGGCACCCCGCAGAACAGGACGATGCCCACGAGTGCGGCCACGTAGCCCGTGCGTTTCAGTGCGCCGTTCATGCCGTGACCTTCCGTCGGGCGATCAGCTGGAGGGTGAGCGGGATGAGCACGAGCAGGAACAGCACGGCGGTGCCCGCCGCGGCGAATCCGATGTCGATCTGCATGCGCGTGTAGAGGAACGTGATGATGGTGAGGGTGGCGTTGCCTGGACCGCCCTCGGTCATCACCCAGACCTGGTCGAAAACCTTGAACGAGTTGAAGATCAGCAGCACGAGAACGAAGAGGTTGACGGCGCCGAGCATGGGGAACTTGACCCGCCAGAAGGTCTGCGTGGCGCTGGCACCGTCGATCGAGGCCGCTTCTTCGATCTCGCGGGGAATCTGCTGGAGTCCGCCCAGGAGGACGAGCATGTAGATGCCGAAGTCCTTCCAGACCGACACGAGCATGACCGACGGCAGCGCGAGGGCGGGATCCTGCAACCACGCCGGCCCGTCGATCCCGAAGACGGCGAGCATCTGGTTCAGCGGCCCGCCGGTGGGTTCGTAGATGAACTTCCAGATGACCCCGGCCACGACCATCGGGATGATGGCGGGCAGGAGCGACACGGTGCGGACCGCTTTGACGCCCGCGATCGCCTTGTTGAGCATGACCGCGGTGCCGAGTGAGAGCGCGTAGGCGGTCACCGAGACTCCCACGGTATAGACCAGCGTCACCATCAGCGACTGATGGAAGGTCTCGGATGCGATCAGCCGCTCATACTGCAGCGTTCCGACGAACTTCGGATCGCCGAGGAGGTTCCACTGGAAGAAGCTCAGCCCGAACGCCTGTCCGAGCGGCCAGTAAAGGAAGGCGACGAGCGGGATGAGCCCCGGGAGCATGAACAGCCACGCAGAGACACCTTCGCGCCGCGCCGCGCTCATCCCGCGTCGTCGCGCCCCCATCAGTAGCTCGCCACCTCGAGCGCCTCGTCCACCGCAGCATCGATCGCGGCAAGCGCGTCGTCGATGGACATGTCGCCGTTGATGGCCGCCACGATGTACTGCTTCTGCGCTTCCCATCGGGCTGCTTGCGCGTAGCGCTCGGCGACGATGTTCGACAGGCTGGCGCGCTGGAGCTGCTCCAGCAGCGCGCCGCGGTTGGGATCGGCCTCGATGAGCCCCTCGACCTGTTCGCGGACGTCGTCGCTGACCTTGTCGAGCTCGTAGGCGAACAGCGGCGCCTTCTCCATGTACCGCACGCCCTGCTCGGGCGAGGTCATCCACTTCATGAAGGTGCCGGCGGCTTCGAGCTCTTCGGAGGCGGCGTTGGCGACCAGGAACTCGCCGTCGGTGTACGAGCTCGCCGTGTCGGGGCCTTCCGGCATGGGTGCCAGCCCCCACTCGTCCTCCAACGTGGATGCCTCGATCTCGGGCAGGTGCAGCTGCTGGAACGTGAACATCGCGACAGTGCCGTCGATGAACCCGCCCTTGGCGCTCGGACCGGGGGTCGTGATGCCTTCCTCGACGAAGCTGCGCAGATACTCCAGCGCCTCACGGCCGGACTGGGAGTCGGCGTTCGCCTTCGTGAGGTCGTCGATCAGCTGCTCACCGCCGGCCTGGTAGAAGAAGTTCGCCCAGGTGTGGTTGATCGCGTTGAGGTGATCGTCCATTCCCTTGATCTGGAAGCCCATGACGGGATCACCCGCCGCGGCGGACTCGGTGGTGATGGTGGCCGCGGCTTCCTTCAGCTCGTCCCACGTCTCGGGTGGCCCGTCGAACCCGTACTGCTCGAGCACGGTGGCGTTGTAGTAGAGGACGTTGGTGTAATAGCCGATCGGCACGCCGTAGACCTCGCCGTCGTAGCCGGCTGCGGCCTCGATGATGTCGAGGAAGGGGTCGACGTCCTCCGGGGTGTATCCGAGGTCGTCCAGGGAGGCGAGCGATCCCGACGAGAGGAAGTCCTGGTTCACCGGCGCCATGATGAACACATCGGGGCCGGTCCCGGCTCCGACCGCCTGGATGATCTTGTCGCGCCCATCGGCCCACTGCAGGCCGGTGAGCTCCACCACGATGTCGTCTTGACTCTCGTTGAACTCGTCGACGTATGCGGCGACATCCTCTTCGGTGTGGCCGCCGAACGGCATGCTCCAGAACTCGATCGTCACGGGCCCGTCGTCCTGGTCGTCTCCGGTGTCTCCGCTGTCGCCGCCGGCGCACCCGGCGATCATCAGGGTGAGGCCGGCCGCGGCCGCGATTCCAGACGCTGCTCTGCGTAGAAACATCGTCGTCTCCTTCTCTCTTGGTGGGTGGTGCGAGGTGGTCAGTTCAAGATCACGCCGTCGGCCCGTAGGGCATTCTGCAGGGTCTGGGTGTCGAGATCCCGTACTCGGGAGCCGGATGCGACGGCCAGCGCCGCCGCGGTGCCTGCCGCCTGTCCCATGGCCATGGCGGTCGCGGTGACGCGTGACGAGCCGGCCGCCCGGCGCGTGGCGGAATGGCAGCGGCCGGCGACGAGCAGGTCGTCCCACCCGCGGGGCAGGAGCGTGCGGAAGGGGATGTCGTAGGGGTCGGGCGTCCACGCGTCGTAGTCGTGTGTTCCCGCTCGATCGGACGGGTGCACATCGACGTAGAAGACGCCCTGCAGCACAGCATCCTCGAACCGCCGCCCGGAACGGATGTCGTCTTCGGTGAGCTGATAGTCGCCGACGATCCGACGCGTCTCGCGCACGCCGACCGAGGGCCCGCTGTAGATCAGGTACGCGTTGCGGAACTCGGGCACGCGCTCACGCCACGCCGAGACGAGCACGTGGGCGTCCTTGCGTCCCCGCATCTCTGCGGCGGTGAGGTCGGCCGGGTCGGTGCCGTCCCCGGGGATGCGGGTGATGTTGAACACGAGCTCGTCGGGCGCGTGCGCGAAGTCGTCGTGCTCGGCGTGGAAGAAGTACAGCCCGATCGCACCGGTCTCGTGGAGGTCCTCGACGACCTCACGCATGCGGGGCGTCAGGGTGTCTGTCTCCTCCACGTTCCCGACGCGGAAGTGCAGCGTGAGCGGCTGCATCGGAACGCTTCGCTCGACCGGCGCGCCTGCCCAGGCCGCGACGTCGCCGTCCCCCGTCGCGTCGATGGTCACCTTAGCGCGCACGGCGGACAGGCCCGCCTTGTTGGCGAGCACGACCTCGTCCACCCGGCCGGCGCCGGCACGGACAGCCGCGACCGACGTGTGGAAGAGCACGTCGAGGTTGTCGTGCTGCTCCATGAGCATCTGATCGGCGACGTGCTTGAACGCCTCCGGGTCGATCGGCAGAAAGGGGTGGTCCAGGTGCGTCTGTTCCGGTTCGGCCAGACCGAGCCGCTGGAGCACTTCGATCGGGATGCCTCCGAGGGCGATACGACCGGTCGTCAGGTGGGCGACGCCGTCGAACCAGGGGTTGCCGACACGGGTCAGAATGCCGCCGATGAAACCCGACTGCTCCACGAGCAGCGTGCGGGCACCGCCCCGAGCGGCCGCGAGCGCTGCGCCGAATCCCGCGCAACCGCCACCGGCGACCAGAACGTCGACATCAGAGACGGGCAGATCCGCTGCGAACTGTGTGTGGGTCATCTTCGACTTTCTATTTTGGAGCGCTCCAGACAGTGCGAAGCTACACGGAGCAAGCGAGCAATGCAACCCGTAGGGACGAATTCTTGGCGCGCTCCAACTGCAAGTAGACGCGTACTCCGAAACGGTGCCCGGTCTGGGCCTCAGCGCGGGAGGAAGTTCTCCCGGGCGAGGGGTGCGATCTCGAGGGTCGTGGCATCCGCTCCACCGACCCAGCGCAGCTCGGCGATCTCGGCGCCGACCCGCGGACGCTGCGCGCCGATGTCGGCGGCGAAGACATCCGCTACGACAAGGAAGCCCGGCTCGTTCGCCGCCGCGGCGGTGAACTCTCCGAGAGGACGCAGCTCCCACGGATCGACCCGGATGCCGAGTTCTTCGGCGAGCTCGCGGCTGAGAGTCTCGCTCGCCGTCTCGCCCGGTTCGGGCTTGCCACCCGGCTGCATGAACGCCGTCGTCCCGGCCTTGCGCACGAGCAGCAGCCTGCCCCGATCATCCAGGATGACGGCGGCCGAGACGTGGATCCGAAGCGGAGCGGGTGCGGCGTTGGCAGAGGTCACCGTCGCACGGTAACAGGCTTCGTCCATGTGGGCCGACGTAGAATCGCGTGTGCCCGCCGAGACCCCTTCCGCCTCCGACCTCCCGCCGAGCGGCATCGACCCGGCGGATCTCGAGGTCACTCTCCGCGTCCTCGACGGGATGGCCGGCCTCGACGAGACGCACCCCGACTTCGTCGCCGTGCGCCAGGCCACCGCGAAGATGTTCAAGGCCGTCAAGAAGGAGCGTCGTCGCGAGATCCGCGAGGCGATCGCCCAGGCCGACAAGGCTGTCGTCGCCGCCACGGCCACCGGCGCCGCCGACCGCATCGACGACGAGACGCGCGGCATCCCGATCAGCACCACGACAGCCGCCCCCACGGCGGGCACTCTGCTCAAGGCTCGCGCCTGCTACATCTGCAAGCAGCCGTACACGCTGGTCGACGCGTTCTACCACCAGTTGTGCCCGGACTGCGCGGCGATGAGCCATGCCAAGCGCGAAGCCCGCACCGACCTGACCGGCAAGCGGGCGCTGCTGACCGGCGGCCGAGCGAAGATCGGCATGTACATCGCGCTGCGCCTGCTCCGCGACGGCGCGCACACGACGATCACCACGCGCTTTCCGCGCGACGCCGTGCGCCGCTTCAGCAGCCTCCCGGACGCCCCGGAATGGATCGACCGCCTCAAGGTCGTCGGTATCGACCTGCGAGACCCCGCCCAGGTCATCGGTCTCGCCGACGATGTCGCGGCGGCCGGTTCGCTCGACATCCTCATCAACAACGCGACCCAGACCGTGCGTCGATCGCCGGGCGCCTACCAGCCGCTCGTCGACGCCGAGCTGGCGCCGCTCCCCGACGGGCCGCTGCCCGAACTCGTGACGTTCGGCCACACCAACGACCAGCACCCTCGCGCGCTGGAACGGTCGGTGAGCGCCCACCCCATCCTCGCCGCCGCCGCAGCGCGAGCCGACGAGCTGACCGAGCAGGCGATGGCCGCCGGCTCGAGCTCTCTCGAGCGCCTCGCCGCGGGTACCGCGATCGATGCCGGCGGGCTCATCCCCGACCTCGACCACGTCAACTCGTGGACCCAGCGCGTCGGCGAGGTGGATCCGCTCGAGATGCTCGAGGTGCAGTTGGCGAACACGACCGCGCCGTTCCTGCTCGTGTCGAGGCTGCGATCCTCGCTGGCCGCCAGCAGCGCGCGGCGCACCTACGTCGTCAACGTCAGCGCCATGGAGGGCGTCTTCGGTCGCGGGTACAAGGGGCCGGGGCATCCGCACACCAACATGGCCAAGGCGGCGGTCAACATGCTCACGCGCACGAGCGCCCGCGAGATGTTCGAGACCGACCGGATCCTCATGACCAGCGTCGACACCGGGTGGATCACCGACGAACGCCCCCACCCCACCAAAGTGCGCCTCGCCGAGGAAGGCTTCCACGCACCGCTCGACCTCGTCGACGGGGCTGCCCGCGTGTACGACCCGATCGTGCGTGGCGAGGCGGGCGAGGATCTCTTCGGGGTCTTCCTCAAGGACTACGCGCCGGGCGCATGGTGAACCTGCCGGCACCCGGGCACCGCGTGGTCGTGCGCTACCTGCTGCCGACGGGGCAGGCGACCGACGCACTGGGCGAACTGCTGAGCGCGGATGCCGAGACCGTGGTGGTCGACGGCAAGCGCGGCGTCGAACGCATCGCGGTCGCCGACATCATCGCCGCGAAGGAAGTGCCGCCTCCCCCGCGTCCCCGCCAGTAGCTCGGTCACCCCCGACGAGGCCAGAGAGATCCGCGGCCATCTCACCTACCACCGTCGAGAGCTCTGCGATGCGCGGGCGCATTTCATCGGTCGCTCCCACCAGGCACGCCGCGGCCACGACCGCGCCGCTGGAGTCACGGATCGGGGCCGCGAATGCCGTCTGTCCAGCTTCTTCGAACGCTTCGCGGGCGATGACACCATGCTCCGCGAGCGTTTCGACTCGCTGGAAGAACTCCGCCGCCTCGCGAGGATCGGTCCGCTTGGGCAGGAACGCGGCGATAGCGTCCCGGTCGAAGTCCATCACCAGGGCCGGCCCGCCATCGGAGCTGAGGATCGGGCAGGGCCTTCCCAGCCACCGGGTCATCTCCAGCCCCGGCCCGAGGCTTCGCAGCTCCTCCACGAGAGTCACCGATCGCATTCCGCGCAGAACAGTGATGAACGCGCACACGCCTGTGCGATCCGCCACGTCGGCCACGATCGGCGCGCCGTCGCGGGCGAGCGTGGGTCCGGATGCGGCGCGCATCCATCCGTGAAGTGACCAGTCCAGCCGCACACGGGTGCCTTCCGGCTCTACCCGGAGGAATCCAGCACGTCTGCACGACTCCACCAGTCGCAGCAGCCGGTCGCGCCTCAGCCCGGTGGCGCGGACGAGGTCGGTGACCGTCCCATCAGACGTCGCCAGAATCTCCAGCAGCAACTGTGCCGCAGCGAGGGCAGATTTTGGAGGCACAGACGGCGCCGTCGCGAATGGGCGCGTGCAGCCCTCGTGCTCGTTGAGGACGTGTTCGAGCGTCCGTCGCGCCGCGACCGCGGCACGGTGAGCGACCGCGACGCCCTCCTTCGCCCTATTCACGGGAAGCCGCACGGCCACTATCGCGACCGCCTCGCCGCCGGGCTCCAGCACAGGGACGGCCAACTCGACGCACTTGCCGACGATCGCCTCGACCACCTGCCCGTTCCGGTCCCCAGCGCGCACGATAGCGCTGGCGGGGTCGACGACGAGTTCGCCCACGGTTGCCGGTGAGTGCAGCGTCCACGGCGAGGTCACCGCGCCGATGACGCGCATGCCGTCGGGCGTGCTTGCCGCCAGCAGCGCACTCTCGCCGGTGCTCTGCGCGATCCGCGTGAGGACGGTGCGTGCCGCACGGGCGAAGGGCGCGGCGGCGCGCCCGGACAGCGCGAGGGCCGCATACCCCACGCGATAGGACCCGTAGGCCTCCCCCCTGGCCAGGAGGCCGAGGTCGACCAACTCGGCGCATAGGCGCGACACGCTGCTCAGCGGCAGACCTACCGCCCGCGCGATCACCCCGGCGGCGACCGCGAGCGTGGGATCCGCCCGCGCCGCAACGACCTGCACGACGCGCAGCCCCGCCACCACTCGAGCCGTCACGCCACCCCTCCGTTCCAGAAGGAACAAACCCAGGCGCCTGGATTTGCTTGTGCCGAGCACTGTAACAGTCACGTGCTGGGACGTTCGAATAATGGCTTCACTCGCTCGGAGCCCGCCGGACCGCCCCTTCACAGGGCAGTCCAGGGCACCCCCGAAGTCCGCACCTCGCAGAACGGAACATCATGAAGCAGTTCGACGTCGCTGTCGTCGGAATGGGAGCGCTCGGAAGCGCCGCGGCCTACCACCTCGCCCGCCGGGGCGTGAGCGTCGTCGCTTTCGAGCAGTTCGAGCTCGGGCACGTCCGCGGCGCCTCGCACGACACCTCCCGCATCATCCGCACGTCCTACGGCGCCCCGCAGTACGTCCGGCTCGCGCAGTCGTCGTACCGCGACTGGGCCGAGCTCGAGGCCACGACCGGCGAGCAGCTGACGGTGATCACCGGCGGGCTCGTCTTCATCCCGATCGGTGGGCCCTTCTCCGCCCGCGACTTCGTCGACAGTCTCAACGAAGTCGGGATCCCCCATGAGCTGCTCTCCCCCGCGCAGGTGCACGAGCGCTGGCCGCAGTTCTCCCTCCCGGACGGCGTCGAGACCATCTACACCCCCGACTCGGGCATCACGCACGCAGCCCGCTCCGTCGCGGCACTGCAGATGCACGCCCGAATGAACGGCGCCGTGATCCGCGATCGCACGCCCGTGCTCTCCCTCGACCCCGACAGCGACGGCGTCGTCGTGCGCAGCGACAAGGGCGACATCCACGCAGGGAAGGTGATCCTGGCAACGGACGCGTGGACCAACGCGCTGCTGGAGCCGCTGGGGGCGTCGATCCCGCTCATCACGATGCAGGAGCAGGTGACGTACTTCAAGCCGCAGGATGCGGGTGCCTACGACCGCGAGCGCTTCCCCGTGTGGATCTGGGAGGACACGCACTGCTTCTACGGGTTCCCGACCTACGGCGAGCCCACGATCAAAGCCGCCCGCGACCGCTCCGACAACCTCATGACGCCCGAGGAGCGCACCTTCGTGCCCTCGCCCGAGCTGCTGCAGCAGCTGGAGGAGTTCATGAACGCGACGATCCCGGGCAGCGGCGAGCCGCTGCGCACGGTGACCTGCCAGTACGCGATCACACCCGACCGCAACTTCGTGCTCGGTCCGCTGCCGGAGCATCCGGACATCCTTGTGGGCCTCGGGGCCGGGCACGCGTTCAAGTTCACACCGACGATCGGTCGCATCCTCGCCGAGCTCGCAGTCGACGGGGAGACCAGCGACGACATCTCAACCTTCTCCGTCCAAGCCGCCGTTCACCCCACGGGCGGCGTCGACTCGCGTCCTGTCATCGTCGAGCAGAGCCTGTCGTAACCCGGGACCCCGTGGTCCCATCCTTTCCACGATCGACTCCAAGGAGTAGCTATGCACGTCACGTCCCTCTCCGCCCATCGCCCTCTGGCCGTCACCGCGCTCGTCGTGGCTGGTGCAACGGTCCTCGCGGGATGCTCCGCTCCCGCTCCCGAGGAGTCCTCGCCGGGGCAGAGCCGTCTGTTCGATCAGTCGATCGCCGATCTGCTGCCGGACGCCATCGCGGAGGCAGGTGAGATCCGCGTCGCCAGCGGCCCCGGCTACCCGCCCATCCTCGATCTTGCTGACGACGGCGTGACCCTTTCGGGTTCGCAGCCCGAGGAGGTGCGTCTCATCGGCGAGGTGCTGGGTGTCGAGATCGTCTTCGAGGACATCAAGTTCGATGCTCTTTTCCCGGCACTGGAGTCCGAGCGTGTCGACATGGCCGCGGCATCCCTGGGCATCACCGCGGAGCGGCTCGAGACGGTCGACTTCGTCAGCGACTTCCAGGGCGGTACAACACTTCTCGTGCCGGACGGCAACCCGGAGGACATCTCGATCGAGACGCTGTGCGGCCACACCGCGGGCGTCCTGAAGGGATCCACCGAGGAAGTTCTGACCATCCCGGAGTGGAACGCTGCGTGCCTGGAGACGGGCGAACCGGCCATCGACGTGCAGACCTTCCCCACAGCAGCCGACGCCGTTCTCGCGCTGTCATCGGGGCGCGTCGAAGCGACGGTCAGCGCACTGCCGCCGGCGGTGTACCAGGCGTCGCAGTCCGACGGCGCCATGGAGGCGCTCGACGAGAACTACAAGCCGAGCCCGTGGGGCCTGGCCTTCCCGAAGGGCAGCGAGCTGCCCGACGCTGTCGCCGCGGCACTGCAGAAGCTGATGGACGAGGGCGTCTACGTCGAGAACCTCGAGCGCTTCGGGGTTGAGGTCGGCGCCATCGAGACAGCCGAGATCTACACCGACCCGTCGCAGGCGGAGCACTGAGCAGCATGACGCAGGTTCATCGAGAAGGAGCGGGGGCCTCCACACAGGAGGCCCCGCTCCGCGTGATCCCAGTCAGGCACTGGGGGCAGTGGGTCGCCACGGTGATCATCGTCGGCCTGTTCGCACTGCTGGTGCAGTCGGTGATGGCAAACCCCAACTTCCACTGGGACGAGGTGTTCGGCTACTTCCTGGACGGCCGGGTCCTGCGCGGCCTCGGCACGACGCTGTGGCTGACCGTCGTCGCGATGGCCGTGGGCATCGTCATCGGCGTGATCATGGCTGTCGGCCGGCAGTCACGCAACGTCGTCGTGTCGGGCGCCGCGTCGGCGTACGTGTGGTTCTTCCGCGGAACACCGCTGCTGGTCCAGCTGATCTTCTGGTTCAACCTGGCCGCGCTCTACCCGACCCTCGAGTTCGGCATCCCGTTCCTTGACCCCTTCTTCGAGGCCGACACCAACCAACTCATCACGCCGATCTTCGCCGCCATCCTCGGCCTCGGCCTGAACGAGGGCGCATACATGTCAGAGATCGTACGCGCGGGTCTGCTGTCGGTCGATCCGGGACAGACGGATGCCGCAGAAGCCCTGGGGATGCGCCGCTCACAGATTTTCCGTCGCATCGTGCTGCCTCAGGCGATGCGTGTGATCATCCCGCCGACAGGTAACGCCACGATCGCGATGCTCAAGACGACCTCGTTGGTGAGTGTCATCTCCATCGGCGACCTCCTGTACGCGGTGCAGGTGATCTACTCTCGCAATTTCCAGGTCATCCCGCTGCTGATCACTATCAGCATCTGGTACCTGCTGGTGACCACGATCCTCAGCATCGGCCAGCACTTCCTCGAACGGCGCTTCCGGCGCGGCGATCGCCGCGCCGAGCAGACCTACTTCGGAGCGTGGATCGAGGGCCTTGTACCCCGACGCTCGAATGTCGAGCCCGCGCCGGTCACCGTGGCCATCCCCGTGGAAGGAGAGCACCGATGAACGAGACACAGTCTCCCCCGATGGTCGAGGCGCGCGGAGTGCACAAGAACTTCGGGAGCAACGAGGTACTGAGGGGCATCGACTTCCAGGTCCGCGCGGGTGAGGTCGCGTGTCTGCTCGGTCCGTCGGGTTCCGGAAAGAGCACGTTCCTGCGCTGTATCAACCACCTCGAGAAGATCAACGCCGGCACTATCAGCGTCGATGGCGAGCTCGTCGGCTACCAGCGAGCGAACGACCGGCTCCACGAGCTGCGCGACGCCGAGATCGCCGAGCGCCGCAGCCGGATCGGGATGGTCTTCCAGCAGTTCAACCTGTTCCCGCACATGACCGTGATCCAGAACCTCATCGAAGCACCCGTTCAAGTGCGCCGCGAGAAGGTCAAGGATGCCACCGAGCGAGGTCGTGCGCTGCTCGAGCGCGTCGGTCTCGCCGAGAAGGCCGATGCGTACCCGCGGTCCCTCTCGGGCGGCCAGCAGCAGCGCGTAGCCATCGCACGCGCCCTCAATATGCGGCCAAAGCTCATGCTCTTCGACGAACCGACTTCGGCCCTCGACCCCGAACTGGTGGGCGAGGTCCTCGACGTCATGCGAGCCCTCGCCGCCGACGGCATGACCATGGTCGTGGTAACTCACGAGATCGGCTTCGCCCGGGAGGTCGCAGACTCCGTGACCTTCATGGACGGCGGCGCGGTCATCGAGACCGGAACGCCCGAGCAAGTGCTCGACGATCCACAGCGCCAGCGCACACGCTCGTTCCTCGCCAAGGTACTGTGACCGGCCGTGCGGGGCGCGGGTGACTACGTGGTCGAAGGGGCGATGGACGGCGGCCGCATTCCCAACCTGATGGTCCTGGAGTGCACGGGCTTCCCTCCCTTCGCCAGGGCCGTTCAACGCGAGATCGACCTGCCGGTCTTCAGCTCTTCAACCCTGCTCGAGTTCGCCTACTCCGCCGTTGCCCATCGCGGAGTCCCGCGGCGGCCCGAAGACGAGGATGAGCTCGGAGACGTCATCCGACTCGTTCACGACCCCGTGCGGTACGCCGTGCGGGGCGTACGCCGCATCGCCCGCCCGAAGCACGACGCGCTCGTCTCCGCGCACGAAGACGATCTCGCCGCGGGTGACGACGTACATCTCGTCGGAACTCTTCACCGAGCAGCTCTGGGGATCCCCCTCTAGGTGGAAGTGCGAACCCTCCTCCGCTCCGGGTTCGAGGTGATAGAGCATGACGTTCGCCGGCAGAGCCGAGGATTCGCGGAAGTACCACTCGATGCCGATCGTCCCGTTGCCGCCGTAGAGCGTCCACTCACGGGGATCGTCGCCGCGGCGCTGGATGGTCGCGGAGGAGTCGGTCGCAGTGCCGGTCATGCCGGCCACGCTAACGCGCCGGCATCGGTTACAAGCCGAGGCGACCGATGCCGGAAATTCTCGACCAGCCGGATTGCAGCCCCGTCGTCCTGGGTGATCCGGAAGTGCCGCCTCCCCCGCCGACGCGGCCGCGCCCGTAGCGAGCGCGGCCGCAGCCGTAGCGGGAGGGCCCGCGATCAGGGGTAGTAGGGATAGCCGGGGTATCGGTAACCGGCGCCCCACCACGGTCCGTAGCCGTAGTAGTCCAGGTAGCCGACGTAATCGTCGCGCTCCCGCACCAGTGCAGGGTCGTAGGCCGGAGCCCCCGCGACGTGGTCGCGGGTCTGATCGATACGCACTTCCTCGTCGGTGATCGCGGTGATGGCGTCGACCGGAATGAGCGAGGTATCCTGCCCGATTCCGAGGAATCCGCCCGAAGCCACTTCCAGGAATCGGACGCGCTTCTCCGACTGGTCGACCAGCAGGTCCTTCACCTTGCCGAGGTCCTCTCCGTTCCTGTCCTTCACATCGCGATCGCGAATGTCGTCTTGCGGGTTCGCCACGGTCTCATCGATCTCACTGAGCTTGAGCAGCGTTCCGGTGTTCGATGTGTTCATGTCGTTGCTCCCTTCGAATACAACTCGCCACGCTACGCCGGCCTTCGGAGCACGCCACCCCCTGGAAATCCGGGGCGAGGACGTGTAGAAAGGGCGACGGCAGGGCGCGGCTACAGCCCCCGATGGAGACGGCGCCAGGCAAGCTCGGTGAGGATTTCGGCTTGCAACGCCAGCACCCGGTCATCGAACGTCGCCCGCTCCGAATGGAGCGGGTTGGACCCGCTGTCCGGTGCCGCTCCGACGAAGACGAGAGCGCCCGGCACCTCCTCGAGGATGTAGGCGAAGTCCTCCGACGCCATCGACGGCGCCTCCAGGCGCGTCACCCGATCCGGGCCGACCAGGCTGTCGAGCAGCGCGAGCACTTGCCGCGTCTCGAACGGATCGTTGTAGGTCACAGGGTAGGAGGAGACGAATTCCGCCTCGAGAGTGCAGCCGTTGGCCTCGGCGATTCCCGTGAGCATCGGCGGCAGCTCGGTGCGGACCTTCTCGAGGGTCGCCGCCGAGAGCGTACGGATGTTGGCCTCGAGATGCACCGCCGCCGCGAGGACATTGCTCGCCTCGGAGTCGCTCCATAGCCGGGTCAGCGAGATCACGGCTTGATCCGTGGCCGGAAGACGCCGGGCCGCGAAGGCCTGCACCGCGAGGATGAGCTGTGCCGCCACCGGAACAGGATCCGCGGCCAGCTGGGGGAACGCCGCGTGGCCGCCGGTGCCCCGCAGCGTCAGGCGCAGCGCACTGGCGCTGGCCATCATCGCCCCCTCCCGGGTGACCAGCTGTCCCCGAGGTGTCGAGCTGTCGACATGGATGGCGTACGCCGCTGCCGGGCGGTCACCCGCGGCATCCAGCACGCCCTCCTCGATCATGATCCGACCGCCGGCCTGACCCTCCTCACCGGGCTGGAACATGAAGATCACCGTCCCGGGCAGCTCCTCCCGGCGAGCGACCAGCAGCCGCACGGCCCCGAGAAGTCCGGCCATGTGCAGATCGTGCCCGCACGCGTGCATCGCGCCCGTCTCGGCCGCGAAGTCCAGCCCGGTCGCCTCGGCGATCGGAAGCCCGTCCATGTCTGCTCGCAGCAGGACGACCGGTCCAGGCGCGCCGCCGCGAAGGACGGCGGTCACCGACGTGAGCCCTCGCCCTGTCGTGATCTCGAGCTCGAGCCCGTCGAGCTCGCGCAGCAGGATCGATTGCGTCTCGACGAGGTCGAGCCCGACCTCCACCGCGCGGTGCAGCTCACGGCGGATCCCGACCAGCCGGGGCTGGAGGGCTTCCGCGTCGGCGCGGAACTCGCCCGGCCGCCCTGAGCCGGGCTCAGACACGGTCAAGGTCCAGTTCGCGGCCGAGCACGGGGATGGCGGTGAGCAGTTCGCGGGTGTAGGGCTCGACGGGGTTGTCGAGCAGCGCCACCGTCTCGCCGCGCTCGACGATCACGCCGCCGCGCATCACCGCGATGTCGTCACTGATGTAACGGACGACGGCGAGGTTGTGAGAGATGAAGAGCATCGTCAGGCCCAGCTCCCCCTGAAGCCGTCGCAGCAGGTTCAGCACCGTGGACTGCACCGAGACGTCGAGCGCGCTCGTGACCTCGTCGGCGACGAGGATCTCGGGCTCTCCGGCCAGTGCCCGGGCGATCGTGATGCGCTGGCGCTGACCACCCGAGAACGATCGCGGCCGCTCGTCCGCGCGGCCCGGATCGAGCTCGACCTGGCGCAGGAGTTCGGCGATCCGGTCCCGGCGGGCGGTGCGGGAGAGCGTGCGGCCGGTCGCCTTGAGCCCTTCCGCGATGGAATCGCCGATCGACATCTGCGGGTCCAGGGACGAGAACGGATCCTGGAACACCATCTGGATCCGGCGACGCGCCGCGGTGGCCTGCCGGCCTCGTCCGACGGCGCTGGTGCCGTGCACCCGGATGTCGCCGCTGTGGATCGGAGTGAGGCCCACCGCCGCCTGGGCGATCGTCGACTTGCCCGAACCCGATTCTCCGACAAGGCCGAGCGTACGGCCGGCGCCGATCTCGAGCGACACTCCGGAGACGACCTCGCGCCGCCCATAGCGGACCCGCAGATCCTGGATCACGAGCGCGTCCGTCACAGCCTTGCCTCCTCGTGCTGAAGCATCCACAGGCCCTCCTCCTCGGCGGAAGGGGGGCGCTCCGCCACGCCACGGGACTGCAGGCTGTCACTGATGACGGGCAGCGGTCGGGTGCGGTCCGAGCTCATATCGGGCAGACACGCGATGAGCCCCTGCGTGTACGGATGGGTGGCCTGCTCCTTGATGCGCCGCGCATCCAGCTCTTCGACGACCTCGCCGTCCTTCATGACCACCACCCGGTCGCAGAAGCCCGACACCAGGGCGATGTCATGCGAGATGAACAGGATGCCTGCTCCGGTCGCCTGCTGCGCACGTCTGAGCACACTGAGCACCTGACGCTGCACCGTCACGTCCAGGGCGGTGGTCGGCTCGTCGGCGATGATCAGGCGGGGTCGTCCGGTCAGCGCCATCCCGATCATCGCGCGCTGCCGCATCCCGCCGGAGAACTGGTGGGGGTAGTCGCCCAGCCGTGATTCCGGTTCGGCGATGCCGACGGCGTCGAGGCCGTGCACGGCTCGGTCGTGCGCCTCGGCCCTGCTCATGCCGAGGTGCTCCCGGGGAACCTCGGTGAGCTGCCGCCCGATGGTCAATGCCGGGTTCAGCGAGGTGAGGGGATCCTGGAAGATCACACCGAGCTCGACACCGAGTCTCTTGCGCGCCGTGAGCGATGGCTTGGCCTCCAGATCGATGTCGTCGAAGCGCCGGACCTCCGCCTCGACGATCGCGGGCGCGTCCAGGAGCCCCGCGAGAGCCATGGCCGTCAGCGACTTGCCCGATCCGGACTCGCCCACGATGCCGACCACCTCGCCGGAGTCGACATGGAGGTCGACGCCCCGGACGCGTTCGACGAATCCGCCCTCGCCATCGGAGAACGACACGCGCAGCCCCCGCACCTCTGCGAGCGCCGACCCGGCGGCCCGGACCGGACCGGAGGCCGCCGCAGCTTGGGCGTGGCGTCGAACGGCCACGGCCGTGCGGCTGGCGCTGGCGACGGCGCGGATGCCTTGGCCGGGCTGCTGACCGACGGTCTCGGCGATCATGGTGAAGACCAGGCCCGCGAACACGATCGCGATTCCCGGCCCGAGTGCTGCCATCGGGTTCGTGTAGAGGTGGACCAGACCCTCGTTGAGCAGTCGGCCCCAGTCGTACTCGGGCGCCTGGACGCCCAGTCCGAGGAAGGACAGACCCGCGAAGGCGAGGAGCGTCGTGGTCGCTGCCGCCGCGGACTGCACCAACAGCGGATTGGCGATGTTCGGCAGGATGTGCCTGACCATGATCCCCAGCTTGCCGACGCCGACCACGCGGGCGGCGCGCACGTAATCCTGATCCGACACCGACGATGCCATGTTGTAGACGAGGCGCGTGACGCTGGGGATGCCGGCGAAGCCGATGGCGAGCATCGCTCCGATGGCCGAGGCATCCCAGATCACGGTGAAGAAGAGCACGAGCAGCAGCCACGGGAACGCCAGGAGCATGTCCATGACCCAGATGAGCGCGCGGCGCAGCCGCCGTGGGAGCATGACCGCGGTGAGGCCGATGACGAGTCCGCCGATCATGAGCATCGCGGTCGCCCCGGCCGTCAGCAGCAGCGAGGTCCGCGCCGCGACCATGACGCGGGCGAGAATGTCGCGACCGATGTCGTCGGTGCCGAAAGGATGAGCGGCGCTGGCCGGCGCCCACCGCTCGGCGACATTGCGCGTGGTCGCGGCGTCGGCCCAGATCTCGGAGCCGATGACGGCGATCGCGAGGAGGGCCGTGATGCCGATCATCGCGACGACGCCGGGCACGCTGATCCATCGGGATCGGCGCCGCCGTCTCACCGGGAGGGTGGCCGTGCGCGGAGGGCCCGGTGTAGGGGATGCAGCAGACATCATGGTCGCACCCTCACCCTTCTGCGATCGTCGTGCGCGGGTCGACCGTGAGCAGGATGAGATCCACGACGAGGTTCACGGCGAGCACCGTGAAGGCGTAGACCAGAACCATGCCCTGGATCATCGGATAGTCCTTGCTGCTGATCGCCGAGATCAGCGAGTTGCCGGCACCGGGGATGGCGAAGATCGTCTCGATGATGACCGTGCCCGCCACCAGTCCCGACAGCAGCAGCCCGCCGACCGTGAGAGTGGCGGTGACGATGTTCGGCAGCGCGTGTCGCAGCAGGATCACTCGCTGCGGAAGGCGCTTGGCCTTCGCCGTGGCGATGTACGTCGAGTCCAGAACCTTGATCATCTCGACCTGCACGATGCGTGCCAGGTAGGCCATGGCGCCCAGCGACAGCCCGAGCACGGGCAGCACGACGTTTCCCGCGTCTCCCCACCCCGCCGGCGGGAACAGCGCCAGCCACATGCTGAAGACCGAGATCAATCCGACCGAGAGCACGAAGTCGGGGACGGCGATCAGGATGCCGAGGAACCCGGAGATGCCGCTGTTCACTGTCCGCCCGCGTCCGCTGCGGGCGATGAGGGCAGCGCCCATGCCGATGGGCAGAGCGCCGAGGACCGCGACGACGAAGCCGAGCGCCGCCAGGGTCAGCGTTGTGGGGAAGCGCGAGGCGATGGTCGCTCCCACCGGCAGCCCGGACTGGATCGAGGTGCCGAGATCTCCCTGCAACAGCCCGGTGAGGTAGTTCCCGAGCTGCTGCAGAACGGGGAGGTCCAGGCCGAGCTGGGCGCGGGTCGCCTCCACCAGCGAGGCCGGGGCGGTCGGGCCGAGCGTGGCGCGGACGGGATCGCCCGGCACCATGTGCACCAGGAAGAACGCGGCGAGGACCACGACGATCAGACTCACGACCAGCCGCCCGATCCTGCGGATCGCGAAGTCGGCGCGTGGGGGCACCCGCTCCTTCAGCTGCCGCAGGCGACCCGGGACGGGTGCGACCGTGCTGGTGTCTGTCGTCGTGGTCATCGCCGGTGGCTCACTCGGTCATCCGGATGGTGCTGGGCTGGACGTAATCGGTGATCTCGAAGGTGGCGCCCGACATGTACGTCGGGCGGATCGTCCCGGTCAGCAGGAAGGTGTGGAAGTTCTCCACGACGAGCTTCTCGGCCTGCTCCCAGTACCCGCATGCTTCGTCCGCGTCGGCGGCCGAACCGGCCTGCTCAGCGAGCGCCAGATACTCCTCGTCGGCGACGCCCATGAAGTTCAGACCGCCCTCTTCGGGGAATGCGCCGCCGTAGAAGAGGTTCTGCGTGACGGGGCTCCCCACGCCGATCTGGATCCAGCCGGTGTCGTAGTCGAAGGTCTCGTAGAGGTACTCCGACCACGCCGCGCCATCCATCGCCGTGAGGTTGGTCACGATGCCCAGCTGCTCCCAGTCCTCGGCGAGAAGCTCGGCTGCGGAGGAGTGTGCAGCAGACGTCGCGTCGTAGATGAAGTCGATCGTCAGCGGCTCGCCGTCCTTGGACCGCATGCCGTCGGCGCCGACCGTCCAGCCCGCCTCGTCCAGCAGTTCGGCAGCGCGATCGACATCCGCTTCGGGCCGCTCCCAGACCGGCTCCTCGTTGAAGCAGGTGAACGGCGCGTCGGTGATCCATGACGTGAGCTCCACCGGCCGCCCGCCCGAGACCACCTCTCGCGCATCCTCGTGCGTGAACCCGATGATCAGCGCTTCCCGCACCCGTGGATCGTGGGTCGGGCGGTCGGGTCGTTCGTTGAAGAGCATCTGGCCGATCGGGTTGATCGTGCCGGCGAACTCATAGCCCGCCGCCTCGATGCGGTCCTGGTCGGGTCCTTCGACCGCGGCCGCGTTCAGCTCACCCGAAAGCAGCAGGTTGGCGCGCGTGGACGCGTCGGTGACCACGCTGACTTCGAGCCCGTCAGGCAGGCCCTCGGTCTCTGACGTGAGGCCGTCCGGCCCCCACGTGTAGTCGTCCCGCGTCTCGTAGACGTAGCGGTCGGCGCTCACATCCGTCAGTGCATACAGCCCCGTGCCGTTGGAGGCCTCCTCGAGACTCGCGGGATCCTCCAGCCCTGCCGCGCCGACCATGTCGATGCTGCCGATGATGGTCGCGAAGAAGGGGTCGGCGACGTCCGCCGTGACCTCGAGCGTGAGCCCCTCCCCGGTGGCCGCCAAGCCTGCCGGGAGCACGTCGCCGAGGATCGTGGCGTTGGCCGGATCGGCGTGGTAGTTGATGTTGTCGGCAGCGACCGCAGCGTCGAACTCGGTGCCGTCGTGGAAGGTCACCCCGTCCTTGAGCTCGAAGGTCACGGCGGTGCCGTCGTCGCTCAGCTCCCACGACTCCGCCAGCCACGGCAGCTCTTCGCCATCCTCGTCGATGTAGATCAGCGATTCGTACGCATAGCTGATGACTTGGATCTCCTGTGGCTGGGTGGCGGTCATCGGAACGATGCTGCCCACCTCCGGGAAGACGGCATGCCGGAATGTTCCACCCGAGACGACGGCGTCGTCGCCTTCGGGAGCGGATGGCGCGCCGCCGCAGGCGGTGAGCGTCAAAGCGAGGGCGGCGATTCCGACGCCAACCGGTAGTGCGGTGCTGCGTTTCATTTCCATTCCTCTTTCGGGTGCGGGTATTGCTCTTGGTGGTCAGCCGACCGGGACGCCGGCAGTGAGGCGGGCGAGCGGGCCCGCCGCCTTCACCGTGACGTTCAACGTCGGCTGGGCTGTGTAGGGCACATGGGTCTCGAGGACGTCGACCACCGAGACCTGGAGGGGATCGGCGCCGGCCTGAATGGCCTTCGCGATCGCTGCCTCCGACGCTGCCTCGATGGCGGCCTCGCGGTCTCCCATCGGCGCCATCTGGTCGGCGCGCCCGCCGGCGAGCGAGATCGCCGCCCCCACCGCGTTGGCGACGCCACCGTGCTCGGGGCGGAGAATCTCGCCGGCGCTTGCCAGATCGTCGGGCACGAGGAACCCGCCGCCGCCGACGACCACGAGCGGAAGGTCGAGCCGGCCGAGCGACAGACGCTCGACGGCCTCCTCGAGGCGCTCGGCGACGACCGCCATCGCGGCGGTGAGCGCGGCAGAGGTGGACGGTGACAGGGCGGGCAGCGCCCGGCCGCGGATCGGGCTGCCGGTCAGGGCCGCGGCATCCGTCAGGGTCGGGGTGTCGCCGCCGAAGACGAGCCCCTCCGGGTCGATGCGGTAGCCCACCGATTCGGGCCCGATTCGTCCGGTGGCGACGTCGATGACGGTTCCGCCGCCGATGCCGAGTGAGAGCACGTCGGGCATGCGGAAGTTCGTGCGCACACCGCCGATCTCACGCGGAAGCGTCGACTCGCGGGGGAAACCGCCGACGACGACACCCAGGTCGCTGGTGGTGCCGCCCACGTCGATGACGATCGCGTCGTCGCGCCCCGACAGGTACGCCGCGCCGCGGATGGAGTTCGCCGGCCCGGAGCCGATGGTCAGGACGGGGTATTGGGCGGCGTGGTCCAGGGACATCAGCGTTCCGTCGTTCTGTGCGAAGAACGTGGCCGCGTTCAGCCCCTGTTCAGCGACCGCGGTGACGAGCGCCTCGGTCACCGATCGCGCCACGCTGTAGAGCGCGGCGTTGAGGATGGTCGCGTTCTCGCGCTCGAGCAGACCCGTGGGACCGATGTCCTGGCTGAGGAAGACCCGTACGTCGGGCCCGAGGTGGCGGCGCAGAAGCTCGGCGACCTCGAGTTCCTGGTCGGGCGAGGACGGGCTGAAGATGCCGGCGACGGCGATGGCGTCGAAGCCGTCGAGGCCGTCCACGAATCGAAGGATGCCGTCACGGTCGAGGGGAGCGATCGGCGTGCCGTCGACCATGTGTCCGCCCCCGACCATCGCCGACCCGGCGAGCACGATGTCGACGAGATCCTGTGGCCAGCCGGTCAGCGGCGGGTACTCGGTCGCGGCGGGGGCGCCGAGGCGGATCATCGCCACGCGGTCGAGGCCGCGCCGCTGCACGATGGCGTTGGTCGCGTGCGTGGTGCCGAGCATCACGCGAGAGACCCGGCTGCGGTCGTCGCCGAGATCGGCCAGCACATCGGCGATGCCGGCCCGGATGCCGCCGGTGATGTCGTCACTCGTCGCGCGCTTGGTGTGGGCGAGCACGACGCCCGCGCCGTCGAGCACGACGGCGTCCGTGTTCGTACCGCCGACGTCGACACCGATCGAGAGGTCGCGCGCGGTCATCGGTGGGCTCCTTCGAACGGGACGTAGGGCAGGTCGTAGCCGAAGGCCGACGGCCCGGCGAGCTCGAGTCCGCGAGGTGTTCGCCAGATGGGGTCGCAGGCCCACGCCAGGACGGCGACGCGCTGACCGAACCGGAGCATCTCGGTCGTGATGGCGTGCCCCGTCTCGGCGTCGATGATGGTGATGAGGTCCGGGACGCTGACGAGCACCTCGCCGTCCTCGAGGACCAGGAGGTTCTCGTTCTGCACCTCCAGCCGCTGCAGTCGCCCGCGGTCGGCGCCCGTGCCCGTGATGGTGACCGAGCCGCGGACGAAGCCGCCGACGGTGCGGCGATCCAAATCGCTGATCTTGCCCGTGAGCAGCACCCGCGCGTCGAGCTCGGCGGAGATCGCCGCGACCGGGTCGGACGAGCCCATGAGCGCATGTCCCACGCGGATGGCCGCGCTCACCGTGCCCTCGATGACCGCGCCCTTCACCGTCTCGGCCGTCATCGGGTAGTGCGCGCCGATGCAGATCGACCCGCTCGCGACCGTCAGGGCGCGGGCGTGGCGTTCCAGCCAGGACAGGTCGATGGTCTTCATCACCGAGATGTTGCCGACGACGTCGCTCTGCACCGCCCACTCGCACGGGACGCCGGCCACGTTCATCGCGACCATGGCTGCGTTCGGAAACGCCCTGCCCATACCGTCCGCGTCCAGGACCTTCAACCCCAGTCGCGCGGCCCAACCGATCGGCTGAACACCGTTGCTGCCGCCGATCTCGGCGGCCATCAGTGTGGTGACCGAACGACCCAGCAGCCTCTCGGCCTCGGCGAGCAGCGCGTGGATCTGGCCGGTGGCCGACAGCATCTCGATGCCGACGGTCGGCGCGCCGATGCCCGACATCAGGATGACGACATCGTCGGGACCGAGCTCGTCCACCGCCACAAGGGGAACAGGTCCGTGCGTGCGCAGCGCGTTCTCGACCGTGATCTGGGCGGTGTACACCGCGCCGCCGCCGCCGGTGCCGAAGATCGCCGTGCCGACCCCCAGTGCCGCGATGTCGTCCGCGGTGATCTCGGTGAGGCGGCCTGTTGCCGGCGCGACGGGAGAACTCTGTGCCATGTGGCCACGGTACGGACGGCGCCACCGCGGGGCAATGTTCCCGCAATCCAGTGTTTTCGGCGATACTGTGCTGGTGGCACAGCTGACGATCGCCGACCTGCATGCCGACGCTGCGCGTCTGGGGATGCGATTGGCCGCAGGCCCCGGCGATGACCGGGCCGTCGAGCGCGTCGACCTGATCCCGATCACCCGCCTCGACACCGCGGCATCCGGAACGCTCGTGATCGTCTCGGACGAACAGCAGCCTGCCCCCTACCGCATGGACGTCGCCCTTCGGCAGGCCAGCGCGCGCGGCCTCGCCGGACTCGTGTTCGCGGTCGATCTGGCCCTGCCCGAGACGGCCCTCGCGTTGGCCGGCCGAGGCGCCGTGCCCGTCTTCGCCGCGCCGGGCGTCAAGCCCGCCGATCTCGCGAAGTCGATCGACCGCGTCCTCTCGGGCGGGGCGTCCGAGGCGATGATGCGCGGTGCGGACGCGATCGCGAGGGCGAGCGAAGCCGCATCCGGGGCCGACAGCACGCTCGATCAGATCCTGGCAGCCGGCAGCGCGGCTCTGGGCACAGAGCTCGCTCTCGTCGACGATCCCGCGGTGGCATGGTCAGCCGCCGACGCCGTGTGCGTCGGCGAGGTGCCGATCGGCCGCCTCGTCGCGCACACGCCGGACGCGGCCACGGCCGTCGCGCTGCCGGTCATCGCCTCCCTGCTCTCGCGCGTGGCGCAGCGGCAGAGTCGCGACCGGTACGCGCCCACCCAGTCCCGCGCGGATCTGCTGGTCGAACTGGTGCTCGCCGAGTCTCCGCGGGTCGAGGGATTCGTCGGGCAGGCGGCGCGCCTCGGTCTGCCGCTGCAGCTCTCGCACGCCGTGGCGTGGCTGTCGCCGGCGCGCCCGGCCGATCCGCTGGCACGGGCGCCCCGCAGCGTGCAGGCGACGCTCGAGCTGTTCGCCCTGCAACTCGTCGAGGCGCGCACCGAGATGTGGCACGTGGCGTTTCTGCAAGATGACATGTTGATCGTCAGCACCGAGGATCACGGAGCAGGCGATCACCAGCGCCGGGTGCGCGAGGTGGCCACCCGCATCCAGCAGCAGGCGCAGAATCTGGCTGGCCCGGGGTGGACGTACACCCTCGGGCTCGGCACTCCACAACTCGGCGCGATGGGGCTTCGGCAGTCCGCCGCCGAGGCGCGCGTCGCCGCCGAGTCGGCCATCGCCGCCGGTCGGCTCGGGGGTGTCGAGCTGACGGATGTCACGGGCCTTCGCCGCGTGCTGCTGTCGGTCTACGCCTCGCCGATCAGCCGGGATCTGCTCCAGGACATCCTGCGTCCGCTGGACTCGCTCGGCGCCGAGCGTGCCCTGACGGCGGTACGGACCCTGCTGTCATACCTGGCGCACAACGGTTCGCTGGCTCAGGCCGGCCGCGAGCTCGTGCTGCACTCGAACGGGGTCGGGTACCGGATGCGGCGCATCCGCGAACTGCTCGACATCGATCTGGACGACCCGGACGTTCGCTTCGCCGTGGAGCTCGCCTGCCGGGTACGCCTGCTGGGTTCTTCGTGACTCGGCCCTTCCCGCGCCGTCGCTAGGTGCGATCCAGTTCGGCGCGCACCTGTTCGTCGTGCTCGCCGAGCCCGGGCGCCCTGCCCAGCGCGACGGTGCCGTTCGTGCCGAGCGCGGAACGCGCGATCGAGACTCCGTCGTCCTCGGTGATGAGACCGAGGGATGCCGCGAGCTCGCCGTGCGCCGCCTCCTCCGGTGTGCGCACGCGCGCGGCGAGCACCCGGGCCGCCCGCAGACGCTCGACCACCTCGTCGACGACGAGCCCTGCGATGCGGGCGCCGAGGATCGCCTCCACCTCGTCCCGCTCCGCCACTCGCGCGCGGTTGTGTCGCCACCGCTCCGCGCCGAGGGTTGCTCCCAGCTCCAGCGCCTCGACCAGCCGCGCGAACATCGCGTCATTCGTCGCACCCATCACGACGTGTCCGTCGGCCGCCGCGAAGGCCCGGTAGGGGACGATCGACGGGTGCGAGCTGCCCCACGGCCGGGAAGCCGGCCCACCGGCCGAGGTCGCGGCGATGACCGTGCCGAGCGAGCTGATGGCTGTCGCGAAGAGCGAGAACTCCAGTCGGCGTCCTCGCCCGGTCCGCTCGCGCTCGAGCAACGCGGCGAGCACGCCGTTGATCATCGACATCCCCGTCGCGATGTCGACCATCGCGACGCCGGAGCGCACGGGGTCGGCGCCTTCGTAGCCGGTGACGTGCATCAGACCGGACTCGGCCTCGACCGTCACCGCCGTGCCGGGTTCCGCTGCCATCGGGCCGGTCTGCGAGAACCCGCTGATCGAGGCGTAGATGAGGCGCGGATTCCTCGCTCGCGTCCGGTCGGCGCCGATGCCCAGTCGATCGGCCACCCCCGGGCGGAAGCTCTCGACCACCACGTCGGCGGAATCGACGAGCCGGTCGGCCGTGACACGATCGTCCGGGTCGGCGAGGTCCAGCACGACAGAGCGCTTTCCGCGGTTGATCGCGTGGAAGTAGGCGCTCGCGCCGTGCACGAACGGCGGCCCCCAGTGCCGCGTCTCGTCGCCGATGCCGGGCTGCTCGACTTTGATCACGTCGGCGCCGAGCTCGGCCAGCGTCATGGTGGCGTAGGGACCGGCGAGCAGACGCGTGAAGTCGACCACCCGGATGCCACGCAGCGGCACGAAGGACATGACGCGACGCTACCGGTTCGCTTCGAGCACGGGGATGGTCGATGGCCACAGCGGAGCGGCGTGCCGGTGGGCCGCGCCGACAGAGCGCTCGGGCACCGTCGGCCATCCCAGAGACCGGAGCATCAGCGCAGGAAGACCCGCTCACCGCGGATCCACGTCTCGGCCACCCTGACCTGGGCGATCTGATCCTCCGGGACGGTGAAGACGTCACCCTCCAACACCGCGAAACTGGCGTCGAACCCCGGCGCCAGCATCCCGACGCCCTTCAGCGACGAGAGCAGCCGTGCTCGTCCTGTATAGAGCATCAGCGCCTGTGCGACGCCGATCGCGGCATCCGGACCGAAATCCACATCGTTGTAGGTGCGCCGGCGCACCGCGGCCTCGACCGAGAGCATCACGTCATCTGCTCCACTCCAGGCCGTGGCGGGGCGGTCCGACGACAGTGCCAGGGGCTCGAGCCCGGCATACAGCCGCGCGATCGGGTACGCGTCGGGCACCTGCTCGACCCGCAGTGCCTTCTCGTATCCGTCGTACTCCGCGAAGAAGAACACCGTGTGCGTCGCGATGCCGAAAGACATCCGCGCGGCGCGCAGCCGCTCGAGGTAGGCGTCGCTGACGATCGTGGCGTGCTCGATGCGCACCGACGGGATGTCGTCCAGCCAGGGCTCTGCGTCAGCGAAGAGGTCGACGACCCGATCCAGCGCCCGGTCGCCCATCGCATGAATCGCCAGCTGCACGCCGTTGCGGCGCGCCCATTCCCCCGCGGCCAGCACATCCTCGTCCGACACGAGCCGCAATCCGTGGTCGCAGGAACCCGGATACGGCTGGTGCACCCACGCCGTGCGGTTGGAGTACGCGCCGTCGAGCACGACCTTCACCCCGGCGACGTGGATGCGGCCTTCCCGGTCGCCGGGTGCGAGATCGGCGAGCGGATGCTGCGGGTCCCACCCGGGGTACAGAGCGACGGCCGTCCGCAGGCCCCGCGCGGCCGCGGCGCGGAACGTCACGAGCGGCTCGTCGATACGGGACGAGAGCAGGTCGCACACCGCGACGATCCCGCGCGAGGCCAGTTCGTCGCCGATTCCCGTGAGGGCGTCGATCTGCTGCTCCCGTGTGGGGGCCGGGATGAACGCCGTGACGGCCGCCACGGCGGCGATCTCGGTCAGCACACCGTTCGGCCGCCCGCTCTCGTCCCGCTCGAAGCGGGCACCATCCGGGTCCGGAGTCCGCGCCGAGAGTCCCGCCAGCTCGAGTGCTCGCGTGTTGCACACCGCCGAGTGGGCGTCGCAACGCCAGACCAGCACCGGCCGATCGGTGCTCACGCGGTCCAGATCGGCTGCCGTCGGCATGGCCCGCCCCGGGAACTTCGTGTCGTCGAAGCCCCTCCCGAGGATCCAGGCGTCCTTCTCGGTGACGGTCTGCGCGTGGGCACGCAACACCTCGACGAGGTCTCCGGCAGAGGTCACGAGCGGCGGAAAGCACTCGGCGGCGAAGGCGGTGCCGGCGATCAGCGCGGGGTGCGTATGGCTGTCGATGAGTCCGGGGAGGACTGTCCGCCCCCCGAGGTCGATGACCGATTCCCCCGTTGCCTCGACGGCATCGCCCACCCAGTCGATCACGCCGTCGACGACCCGGAATGCTGAGGCGAAGGCCGTCTCAGATTCCCCGGTGAAGACCTTCGCGTTCGTGAACAGCTGCTCGCCCATGCCGTTCACAGTCGCCGCCAGGTGAATCGACCACCGAGAAGCGTCGCCGCCACCGGCATCTCTCGCAGAGCGTCTCGATCGGTGTCGTACGGGTCGCGATCGACGATCACGAGGTCGGCGGGCTGGCCGACCTCGACGCGCGAGCGGGCGGATGCGGCCAGAGCGACGTCCAACGGCAGCCGCTGCTCGGGGTGCCACGCATCCCGGTCGCCCCGGCTGCGGGCCGTGGCAGCGGCCAGCGAGATCCAGGGGTCCAGCGGCGCCACCGGGGCATCCGATCCCAGCCGGAGCTCGGCACCCGCGCGGTGAAGCGACCCGAAGGCGAACGCACGCCCGGTGCGACCGGCCCAGTGGCGATCGGCGACGTCGCGGTCGTCCATCGCGTGTTCGGGCTGCACGCTGGCGATGAGCCCCAGCCGGGCGAAACGAGCGAAGTCGTCCTCGCGCACCAGTTGAGCGTGCTCGATCATGCCCGGCATGCCCAGGTCGGCGAACGTGTCGAGCACCTCGCTGTTGGCGCGGTCTCCGATGGCATGCACCGCCGCCTCGATGCCCGCGCCCCGCGCCCGCTCGAGAAGGCGCCGCAGCTCCGGGATCGCGACGCTCTCCACGCCGCACGCGTGCGGGTGGGCCGGATCCATCCCGGGATAGGGATGCCAGCACCAGGCCGTGCGCGTGTTCAGTGACCCGTCCACCACGACCTTGAGCCGGCCGAAGGCGATCAGGCCTCGTTCATCGAGACCGATGCCGCTGCGCAGCCCCGCCGCAATGGCCTGCTCGAGCCGGTCCGGCCACACCGCCACCTCGAGGCGCAGCGCGTCGAAGCCCCGCGCGCTGCGCTCAGTCCACTCCGTTGCATTGTCGGAGTTCTCGTACTCGACCACGCCGACGACACCCCGTGACGCGGCGGCATCGGCGGCCTCCCGGTACGCCGCGTCGGGAAGCTCGACAGACGCATCGAGCGACTGCAGGAGACTAATCCATGGCCCCTCCCGCAACAGCCCGGTCGCGTCGATCTGGATCCCCAGGCGCCCGGCCGCCGCTCGGTTGATCCACGCGCAATGCAGATCCCCGCTCACGAGGACGACCGGCACGTCACGGATCGCCGCGTCGAGCGATTCCAGCGAGGCCGGCTCGCGCCACAGGGCGTCGCGGAAGCCGTAGCCCATCAGCATCCCCGCGGTCAGCGGCCATCCCGCCGCCCGCGCCTGCACCGTCGCGGCGATGACGTCGGCGGCGCTGCGGGTTGCCGACAGGTCGATACGCCGACGCCGTATGACGTGCTGGGTGAAGTGGACGTGAGCATCCCACAGCCCTGGCCCCACCCATCGCCCTCCGCCGTCGACGACTTCGCCGGCGGCTTCCACCGCGCCAGTAGGCGCCACTCCGGCGATCACACCGGCCTGGATGCGGATGTCGACCGGCTCGCCGGCGCCGTAGGGACGGACGTTTCGCAGTGTCACGGGAGGCGTCGTCATGGAGTACCGATCAGCTGACAGGGACGGGCGACACCGCGAATCCGAACAGATCCTTCGGGTCGTCGGGAGCCGCGATGAGGTCGATGTCATGGGCCAGATCGGTCCCGGCGACGTCGCTACGAAGGTGCCGAAGCGCAGAGAAGTCCTCGATCGCGAAGCCGACCGAGTCGAAGACCGTGATCTGCTCGACCGCCGTGCGACCCGGCGCCAGACCGGCGAGCACCTCCCAGAACTCGGTCACGGGGAAGTCTGCGGGCACATTCTGGATCTCGCCTTCGATCCGGGTCTGGGGGGCGTACTCGACGAACACGGGCCCGCGCTCCAGGATCAGGGGATCCAGCTCGGTCTTGCCGGGGCAGTCGCCGCCGATGGTGTTGATGTGCATTCCCGGCACCACATCGGCATCCTTCAGCACCTGCGCGATCGCCTTGTCGGCCGTGCAGGTGGTGACGATGTCGGCACCGGCCGCCGCCTCGGATGCCGTGTCGCACACCGTGATGTCGAAACCGCGTGCGGCGAGGTTGCGCACGAACTTCGCCGTCGCCATGCGGTCCACATCGAAGACACGCAGGCGCGTGATCCCCATCACCGCCCGGAACGCGAGCGCCTGGAACTCGGCCTGGCTGCCGGCACCGATCATCGCCATGACCTGCGAGTCGGAACGGGCGAGATGCCGCGCCACCATCGCCGACGTGGCTGCGGTGCGCAGGGCGGTGAGCAGCGTCATCTCGGCCAGGAACACCGGATAGCCGTTGTGGACGTCGGCGAGCACGCCGAACGCCGTGACGGTCTGGAACCCTCGCGCGGGGTTGAACGGATGCCCGTTGACGTACTTGAACGCGTAGAGCTCGGCATCGCTGATGGGCATCAGCTCGATGACGCCGAACGGCGTATGGCTGGCCATCCGGTGGGTCTTGTCGAACGACCTCCAGCGGCGGAAGTCGTCCTCGATGGTGTCCGCCATCTCGGCCATGATGGTCTCCGCGCCACGGCGGCCGATCCACCGCACCGTGTCGGAGACGCCGACGAAGGCCGTCACGAGGCCGCCTCCGTGCGTTCGGCATCGCCGCGTAGGTCGTCGGGGATGGGTCTCATCGCTGCCTCCTAGGCCGAAAACGGGGGGATCTCGTAGCGGCGCGGTGTGCCGAACCGGTGGGCCGAGATCGAGACGGCCTGCTCGCGCAGGAAGGTCAGCATCTCGATCCTGCCGGCCGACAGCACCGGGCCGGTGTATATCGCGACCGCAGGGGATCCTCCGGTGCGGGCCGCGGTCTCGTCGGCGCTTCCCCCGACGAGCCGGATCCGGCCGCCGGTGGCGGCCAGGCGCGCGGCGCGGACGCTCCAGGCCGATCCGCCCTCCACGGCGACGTGGACGCCCGCAGAACGCAGCCACGACTGCACTGCCGGCGGCAGGTCTCGCGCCGTGCTCACCGTGAGCGTGGCCCCGCTTCGCAGACCGGCCGCCACCACGCGGATGGCCTCGACGTCGCTCCCCCGCTCCAGGCGGATCGTGACCGGGACGGGCTGGTAGCGCAGGGCGTTCTGCTCCATCTCGAGTCCGGTGACGTCGCGGACGACTCCGAACTCGTCGTGCCAGGCTGCCACGTCGGTGGACAGGGCGCCGGCGAGCCAGCCCAGGTCGGCTGCCGGCAGACCGGCGGCGGCGAGCACCGCACGGGACAGCTCGTCCGCCGGCGGGGATGCGGTCACTGGTGCGTCGTCCCAGTCGGACAGGCCGATGAGATAACTCGGCCCACCTGCCTTGGTGCCGGTGCCCACCGCCGCCTTCTTCCAGCCGCCGAACGGCTGCCGCTGCACGATGGCACCGGTCGTGCCCCGATTGACGTACAGATTGCCGGCCTGAACGGAGGCGAGCCACTGTGCGATCTCGTCATCGTCCAGCGAGTGCAGGCCGGACGTGAGCCCGTACTCGATGGCGTTGACCAGCGCCGTCGCTTCGGCGAGCGTCTTCGCGCTCATGATGCCGAGAACAGGCCCGAAATACTCGGTGAGATGGAACGGGCTCCCCGGCGCGACGCCGTCGCGGATGCCGGGACGCCAGAGCCTGCCCTCGTCGTCGAGCCGCTGCGGCTCGAGCACCCAGGATTCGCCCGGCTCCAGGCTCGTCAGGGCGTGCCGCAGCTTTCCGTCGGCCGGGCCGATGAGCGGCCCGATGCGGCTGGATCCGTCGCTCGGCTCACCGACCTGGTACGCGGTGACGGCATCGACGAGCTGGCGACGGAACCGGTCGCTCGTCGCGACGGTGCCGACGAGGATCACCAGCGAGGCGGCCGAGCACTTCTGGCCCGCGTGACCGAAGGCCGAGTACGCCACGTCCTTGGCCGCCAGGTCGAGGTCTGCGCTGGGAGTGACGATGATGGCGTTCTTGCCGCTCGTCTCGGCCAGCAGCGGAAGGTCCGGCCGGAAGCTGCGGAACAACTCGGCGGTCTCGTACCCGCCGGTGAGGATGACGCGTTCGACGGCCGGATCGCTCACGAGCTGCGCGCCCAGCTCCCGGCCTTCGAGCTGCACGTACTGCAGCACGTCGCGGGGGACACCCGCCTCCCACAGCGCCTCGACGAGAACGGCGCCGCAGCGACGGGCCTGGCGGGCGGGCTTGATGATGACCGGCGAGCCGGCGGCGAGAGCTGCCAAGGCGGAGCCGGCGGGGATGGCGACGGGGAAGTTCCACGGCGGGGTGACGACGGTCAGCCCGACGGGCCGGTGTGCGGCGCCTTCGATCGCCGCCATGTGCTTGGCGCTCTCGGCGTAATAGTGGGCGAAGTCCACGGCCTCGGAGACCTCCGGGTCGCCCTGCTCGAGCACCTTGCCTGCTTCGGACCCCATGACCTCGAGCAGGTCGGCGCGGCGCGCTTCGAGCACGTCGCCCGCTCGGTGGAGAATCGCGGCCCTGCCGTCGGCGCCGAGCGCCTGCCAAGCGTCGCCGGCGGACGTCGCGCGGGCGATGACCTCCCCCAGGCCGGCGGAGTCCGAGACGGTGTGCACCCTGACGGTCTCGAGTCCGAGCTCGGATGCCGACATCCGGGCGCGGATCGCGTCGCCCCAGCTGCGGTTGGCCGCCAGGCTCGGATCGGTGTCGGGTGTGTTGCGGAAGCCATCGAGCGGGGCGGGCGGCTGCGGACGACCGCGATCCTGCGTGCGGTTCGGTCCCGGTACGGCCGATGGCATGGCGGCGATGGAGGCGAGGAATCGATCGCGTTCGCGCTGGAAGAGCGCCGGGTCGGCGTCCAGATCGAACACGGCGGACATGAAGTTCTCGGCGGATGCCCCTTCCTCGAGACGACGGATCAGATAGGCGATCGCGACGTCGAACTCCGCAGGATGGACGACCGGCGTGTACAGCAGGAGCGCGCCGACCGTGCGCCGCACGACCGCCGCCTGGGCGGTCGCCATGCCGAGCAGCATCTCGAACTCGACCGCAGGGCTCGATCCGGTCGACGCGATGCCGCGGCGCGAGGCGAGGAGCCACGCGAGAGCGATGTCGAAGAGGTTGTGGCCCGCGACGCCGATGCGGACAGCGGCGACATGCTCCGGTCGCAGCGCGAAGTCGAGCACCGCCTTGTAGGAGGCATCCGAGGCTTCCTTGCTGTGCCACGTCGCCAGCGGCCAGTCGTGCAGCTCGGCGTCCACCCGCTCCATCGGCAGGTTCGCGCCCTTCACGACTCGCACCTTGATGGGGGCGCCACCGGCGGCGACCCTCGAGGCGGCCCACTCCTGCAGGCGGATCATGGCGCCGAGGGCATCGGGAAGGTAGGCCTGCAGGACGATGCCGGCCTCGAGCGTACGGAACTCCTCGCGATCCAGCAGCACGGTGAAGACGGCGATGGTGAGATCGAGGTCCTTGTACTCCTCCATGTCGAGGTTGATGAACTTCCGGTCCCGCAACGCGATCCGATAGAGCGGCGCGAGCGCCTCGACCGCGTGGCCCACGGCGTCGTCGAACGCCCAGGGGCTGTGCGGGGCGACCGTGGAGGAGACTTTGATCGATACGTAGTCCACGTCGGGACGCTCCAGGAGCCGTCGCGTGCCCGCCAGTCGTCGCGCCGCCTCTTCTTCGCCCAGAATGGCCTCACCCAGCAGGTTCAGGTTCAGCTTCACCCCGTCGGACGCCCGGATGCGCCGGATCGCCTTGCCCAGCTCGGCATCGGTGGCATCCACGATGAGGTGGCGGACCATGCGTCGCAGCACACGCCGGCTTGCCGGCACCACGATTCCGGGAAACAGGGGCGCCAAGGCTCCGCCGAGGCCGATGAGAGCGCGCAGCGGGGCGGGCAGGAATCTCGGGATCAGGGGGACCAGGCCGCGCAGGTTGCGGGCGGCAACCGTCGTATCCTCGGGGCGGACGACGCCGTCGATGAAGCCGACGGTGAAGTCGAGACCGCGCGGGTCGCTGAGGACTCCGGCGAGTCGCCGGGCTGCGGCGTCGATCGGCACCTGGCGGCTCTCCGCCAGCCAGCGCTGCACGAGGGAGACGGCTTCGTCGGCGAGCGCCGCGATCGGAGTGGTGTCGGTGGTGATCGGCTGTGTCATCGTGCTTCCTCACATGAGAGCGCGGCAAGACGGCACGCGCTGGGTTCAGTGTGAGGTCGCGCGACACTTCGCGAAAAGCGAGCGTTTACGATGGATACCGTTCGGGATTCTCGATGAAAGTGATCTGCGTGTTCGAACTGCGACGACTGCGCCTGCTGCATGAGCTGCTCCTGCGCGGCACCATCGCCGAAGTGGCGACCGCTCTCGCCTACAGTCCCTCGACGGTGTCGCAGCAACTGGCGCTGCTCGAACGTGAAGCGGGTGTCGCGCTGCTCGAGCCGGACGGACGCCGGGTGCGGCTCACCGCGCACGGCCGACTGCTCGCCGCGCACGCCGCGCGCGCCCTCGAGCTGGACGAAGCGGTCCGCGCCGAGCTCTCGGGGCTGCAGAGCGAGGCCGGTCCGGTGAAGATCGCCGTCATGCCGACCGCCGCCGAGGCGTTGCTCCCCCCGGCCCTGACACTGCTGGCACGACGACTGCCCGGGCTCCGCGTCGAGGCGGTGGAGATGGCACCGGAGGAGGGTCTGTTCGAGCTGAGGGCGCGCGGCTTCGATCTCGTCGTGGCCGAGCAGTACCCCGGCCACAGCCGCGAACTGCACGACGGCATGGACCGCGTGGTGCTGGGCGGTGATCCGATACGCCTCGCCCTGCCGCCCGGCGACGGGGCGCGGAGCCTCGCAGACCTTCGGGATCGGGCGTGGGTTCTCGAACCAGAGGGCGCCGCGGTTCGGCAATGGGCCGTGCAGCAATGTCGCGCCGCGGGTTTCGAGCCGGACGTGCGCTACGAGGCCACCGATCTGATCGCTCACGCGAGGCTCGTCGCGGCCGGCCATGCCGTCGCGATGCTGCCCGACCTGGTGTGGACGGGAGATCGCTCCACCGTGCGTCTGCTGGATCTGCCTGGAACGCCCGTGCGCGAGATCTTCGCGGCGACGCGCTCGTCGTCGCGCGACGCTGCCGCGATCGCGGCGGTGCTCGCCGCGCTCACCGAGGCTCTTCGCGCGCACCGTCCCCGCTGAACTCGCCGTCACGCCCACGTGATCTCTGCCGTCGTCACCACGACGTCGTCGGGGTCCACGCCGGTCACACGCGTGGTGTCCCCTGCCGTGCGGCCGAAGATGCGCAGCCCGCGGTCGACGAGGACCGGAGCGATCGCCCGGATGTCGAGTCGTCTCGCACGTCGCCCGGGCACATTCCTCCGTGCCGCGTCCATGAGCAGGATGCGGGTGAGCGGGCCGTGGACCAGCAGGTCGGGCAGCCCCTCCACCTCTCGCGCCCACGCGCGGTCGTAGTGGATGAGGTGCGTGTTGAACGTGAGTGCCGAGAACCGGAACAGCTGGCGAGCATCCAGCGTGACCTCCTCGCTCCACTCGGCGCCGGCTGCCGCAGCCGGGTCGGGCCGCGGCGGCCGGGCCGCGGCATCCGGATCTGCCGCCTCCAGGAACACGTCGTGCCACACGCTGCGGATCGCGACCTCTCCCCCGACGGCGAAGTCCCGCTCGATGTCGACGAACACCAGACGTCCGCGCGAGCCGTTCTTCTCGGCGACATCGCCGAGCGACGTCGTCTGCACCACGTCATCGCCCACGTGGACGGGTCTCAGAAACTCCGTGGTCTCTCCCGCGTACATCCGGCGAGGAAGGTCGATCGCCGGGATCACACCGTCGTGCGCCGGTGTGCCGTCGGGCCTCAGATCGGCCAGCGGCGCCGAGAACGGAAACAGCAGCCCCTCCCACGCAGGCGGCAGCTCGGCTCCCGCCGCGCGAACAGGTTCCGAAGCCGCGAACGTGCCGCGGTAGGCCTCGACGGCCGCCGGCGCGACGGGCTCGGTACGCACGACGCTCACGGCAGGGCTCCCGATTCTCGCAGTCGCGCGATCCGGTCGGCGTCATAGCCGGCGAGCTCGGTGAGCACCTGGTCGGCGTGCTCCGCGAAGCGATTGGCCGTGCGAGCGGCAACGGCGGGCGTCGCCGAGAGCTTGATGGGCTGTCCGAACATGCGCAGCTCACCCAGGGCGCCATAGTCGGCGGTGACGATCATCTCCCGTTCCGCCGTGCCCGGATCGTCGACGACCTCGCCGATGTTCTTCACCGCAGTCAGCGGCACGACATCTCCTGCCAGCGCCTCGAGCTCGGCCTTGGTGCGGCCGGCGAGCCAGCCGGCGACGATGGGGTGCACACGACGGCGGTAGATCTCGGGCTGGAACCGCTTGCGCATCGTGTCGATCTCGGGGTCGGCCTTGTGCTGCGGAGTGCCGAACAGATCACAGCTCGCGTTCCAGAGCTTGTCGGTGTAGGCGCCGAAGAACACCTGCCCGTCCGCGCAGTCGAACAGCTCGTACGGCCGCACCCACGCGTGCTCGTTGCCGGCAGGAGAGGCGACCGTGCCGGTGACGGTGTAGTCCACGACGGCGGTCTCGGTCAGCGCCAGGATGCTGTCGACCTGCGCGACGTCGACCAGCTGGCCCTCGCCGGTGGTTTCGGCGTGCCGCAGCGCGGCGAGCGTGCCCACGACGGCGAACAGCGTCGCCGAGAGGTCTCCGATCGTGACGCCCACGCGAACGGGCGGCTGGTCGGGGTACCCGTTCATCGACCACATCCCGCCCGCGGCCTGCGCGGTGTTGTCGAACGCGGGACGCCGGGACCGGGATCCGGTCTGGCCGTAGCCCGAGATGGCGGTGTACACCAGACGAGGGTTGACCTCGTGCAGCACGTCGAAACCGAGGCCCAGCTTCGCCATGGTGCCGGGACGGAAGTTCTCGACGAGGACGTCCGCCGCGCGGACGAGGTCCTTCAGGACCTCCTTGCCGTCTTCCGTCGCAAGGTCGAGGCCGAGGCCGAGCTTTCCGCGGTTGTACTGGGCGTAGTAGGCACTGAACTCCTCCTCGCCGTCGGTGAGGTACGGCGGGAAGCCGCGTGAGACATCGGGGTCGCGGGGGTTCTCGATCTTGATGACCGTGGCGCCCAGGTCTGCGAGCATCTGCGCCGCGTAGGGGCCGGCGAGCACGCGGGAGAGGTCGAGCACGGTGACGCCGCGAAGAGCTCCCGCGGCGGGAAGCGTGATGTCTGTCATGCGGATTCTGCCTCCTGTGCGCGCCGGGACATATCGGCTGCGGCGAGCGCGCGCGCCACGTTCGAGGGTGCGGGCACCCCGCGGATCCGGGAGAGCCATCGGGTGGTCGCCGCGAGAGCCGTGAGGTCGAGACCGGTCTCGATGCCGAGACCGTGCAGCATCCACACGAGATCCTCCGTGGCGAGGTTACCGGTGGCTCCCGCGGCGTACGGGCACCGGCCGAGTCCGCCGATCGCGGCATCGAACTCGGCGACGCCCAGGCGGAGGGCGGCGTGCACGTTGGCGAGCGACTGCCCGTAGGTGTCGTGGAGGTGCAGCGCGAGCGCAGTCACCGGCACGCCCGCGGACAGCGTCTCGGACACCAATCGGACGGTCAGCCCCGGCGTGCCGACCCCGATCGTGTCGCCGAGGGCGATCGTGCGTGCACCCGCGGCGTGCAGCTGCGCGGCGGCCGATGTCACGACGGCGGGGTCCACCGCCCCCTCCCAGGGGTCGCCGAAGGCCATCGAGACATAGCCGCGCACCGGGATGCCGGCCGCTGTCGCGGCGAGGATCACCTCGACCGCGCGGTCGAGCGCGCCGGCCATGGTGGTGTTGAGGTTGGCTTTCGCGAACGACTCCGAGGCGCTGACGACCACCGAGACCTCTCGGACGCCCGCATCGATGGCCCGCTGCAGTCCCTGCATATTGGGGACCAGGGCGACGGCTCTGGCTCCAGGCGGGACGTCGAGCTCGGCGACGAGCTCGGCGGCATCGGCCAGCTGAGGGATCCAGGTCGGCGGCACGAAGCTGGTCACCTCGAGGTCGCGGGTGCCCGCGGCGTAGAGCCGCTCGCACAGCTCCGCCTTCACGGCGGTCGGCACGATGTCGGACTCGGCCTGCAGTCCATCGCGCGGCCCCACCTCGAACACGGTCACGCGCGAGGGCAGTCCGGGCTCGGACTGGGTGCGGGGCGACGGCATGCGGGGCGTCATGGCGTGTGCTTCTCGTTGCGCAGCTCGGCGAGCACTTCGCGCGCGTACTCCACGCGGATGCGGCGCTCGGCGACGATGCGGGCCGCGACGGCGCCGACCTCGTCCACCGACGCGCCCGCGCTGGCGGCGACGGTGCGTGCGTGCAGGGTCATGTGCCCGCGCTGGATCCCCTCCGCGGCGAGCGCCCGGCACGCGGCGAGGTTCTGTGCCAGTCCGACCGAGGCGATGACGCCGGCCAGCTCCTGGGCGGTGCGCACCCCGAGCAGGGTCACGGCAGCCTGGGCGGTGGGGTGCGCGCGAGTGGCGCCGCCGACGAGGCCGACGGCGAGCGGCACCTCGAGCGTTCCGACGAGGTTGCCCTCGGCATCCTTCTCGAACTGCGACAGCGCGGCGTACCGGCCGTCGCGCGCGGCGTGCGAATGGCAGCCCGACTCGACCGCTCTGGTGTCGTTGCCGGTGGCGAGCACGACCGCGGTGATGCCGTTCATGATGCCCTTGTTGTGGGTGGCGGCGCGGTAGGGGTCCGCCTCGGCGAAGGCGGCCGCGGCGACGATGTCGTCGACGACCTGGGCGCCGCCGAGCAGCTCGCCGTCGAAGACCGCTCGTGCCCTGGTGATGCGCAGGTCGGCCTTGTTCGTCAGGATCCGCAGCAGCGTGCGCGAATGCGCGAGCTCGGCCACGCGCGGCGCGATCGCCTCGGCCATGGTGTTCACCGCATTGGCCCCCATCGCGTCGCGCACATCGACGTGCAGGTGGAGGATCACCTGAACGCCGGCGCGAGTGGGCAGAACGCGGACCGAGACGTCGAAGGCGCCGCCGCCCAGTGAGACGAGCGTCGGATCCTGCTCGTTGGCGAGGGCGATGAGCTCGTCTCGGGCCTCGAGCAGCGCGAACCTCGTGCCGTGCGGGTCGACGGCATCGAGCACTTGAATCTGTGCCACCATGACGTCGCCCGTGTACGAGGTGGAGAATCCGCCGTGGCTGCGGGCGATCCGCGCCGCGTTCGATGCTGCCGCGACCACGCTGGGCTCTTCCGTGGCCATCGGGATCAGTCGGTCGATCCCGTCGACCGTGAAGTTCGTGGCGATGCCGATCGGGATGCCGATCAGGCCCACGACGTTCTCGATCATGTGATCGGCGTGCGCGAGCGATAACCCGTCGCCGGGCAGGAGAGCCTGGAGCGCGGTCGGGTCGACGTCGGCGCTCTCGGCCACCATCGCAAGGCGCTCCTGCGGGGTGTGGTCGCGCAGACCCGGGATTCGGCTGTTCGTGGCCATCGGCCGCCTTCCGTCGCAAGCGGGGATCGTCCCGCGTCGATGACGACACTACGAGCGAAACCGACCGCCTTCGATGGATGCCTCACCCACCTTCTTCCTTGCAACATGTGCGTTTGATACATCAGCCTGGTCGAGAGCCCGCCCTAGACTCGCAGAACCCCGAGGAGGATGCTGCCGATGCCCTTTACCGACTCTGCCGACGTGCGGCTGTACTACGAGGTGTTCGGCTCCGAGGACCGCCCGGTGCTGGTCCTCGTGTCGGGTGGCGGTGCGCAGCTGCTCAGCTGGGACGAGGCGTTCATCTCACTTCTGACCGACGGAGGGCTCCGGGTCGTGCGGTTCGACAATCGCGACACCGGTCTCTCGCAGCGGTTCGGGAGCGAGGACGACCTCGACGGCGGATACCAGCTCTCCGACATGGCCGACGACATCCTGCGCATCCTCGACGACCTCGGGGTGGAATCGGCCCACGTCGCCGGTCACTCCATGGGTGGCATGATGGCGCAGATGGCAGCGATCCAGAACCCCGAGCGGGTGCGCAGCCTCGGCCTGCTATCGACGATCCCCGGACGCGACCCCCGCTACATCCTGCACGGCGAGCGTCCCGAGCTGCTGAGCGCGCCGGTGCGGGTGAGCCGCGAACAGGCCGTCGCCTTCGCCGAGGCCGCGGTGCTCGCCACGCCGCTGCGGCGCTACGACCCGCAGGCGGCGTGGCATCGCGAGCAGGCGGGCATCGCGTATGACCGCGGGTATGCGCCCGAGGGGTTCGCCCGGCAATGGGCCGCGCTCCTGCGCGCTCCCGAACGCGGTGAAGCGCTGCACAAGGTGACGGTGCCGACGGTGGTGTTCCACGGCCGCGAAGACGAGGTGCTGCACTGGAGCGCTGCCGTGGACATCGCCGATGCCATCGCGGGCGCCGAGCTGCAGATTCACGCCGACATGGGGCACTTGGTCCCGCATGAGCTGTGGCCGGAGCTGGCGGCCGCCCTGCTGCGAACCGCGCGCCGCGCCGACTCGCCACCCGAGTGGTGACGTCGCCCATCGGGAGGAAGCCGAGATGAAGCCCGAGGCCGAAGCGATCGCCGCGCTGCTGGACGCCGCCTTCTCGGGGGATCTTGTCGGGCCGACCGCGGTGAGCGATGCCCTTCAGCTGCTCGGAGCAGGAGAGCGCGCTGCCGGGGAGCTCGCCGAACGCGTGCACCGTTCGCAGCGGGAGCTGTCTCGCCTTCGCCGACGCGAGCACGAACTGTCCGCCCTCTTCTCGAGCGCGCGGGAGCTGGCCGAGCTGCGCGAGAGCGACGCTGTGCTGGCTCGGCTGGTGCAGCGTGCTCACGAGATGATGGGGGTCGATGTCGCGTACCTGTCCGAGTTCGACACCGATACCCGTGAACTGCGGGTGCGAGAGACCAGCGGTTCAGTGAGCGGAGCGTTCCAGGCGCTCCGGGTGCCGCCCGGGCGGGGTCTTGCCAGCGTCGTCGTCGAGACGCGCAGCCCGCAGTGGGTGGCGGACTACTCGGAGTACGCGCGCGAGCGGCACGACTCCGACATCGACGATGCCGTCTCGTCGGAGGGACTGGTGTCGCTGCTGGGCGTACCCATGGTCACGCATGACGATGTGCTCGGGGTGCTGTTCGTCGCGAACCGCGAGGTGAAGAGCTTCAGTCCCGACGAGGTCGCGCTGCTCTCGGCCGTCGCCGACCACGCGTCGGTGATTCTTCAGACGACGCAGACGCTGCGCGAGCTGCAGCGATCCGAAGAGGAGAGCCGGCGCAACCTCGAAAGCCTGACCGCCCACCTGTCGGAACGCGACCGGGCAAACTCCGTTCACCAAGAGCTCGTGCACGCGGTCCTCGCCGGCGGCGGGTTCGCCCCGGTGGCAGAGACGCTGGCGTCGGCGCTCGGTCGCGCCGTCGCCATCGTCGACGCGCAGGAGCAGCTGATCGCGGCGGCCGGCCTGCCGCTGCCGCCGGCGATGCTGGAGCCGGATGCCGCGGTGCGCGAGGCCACCGCCGACAGTCGCCGATCAGGCCATTGCGTACCTCTCCCCGGGCCGGGCGTCCGCGCGGTGGCGGCGCTGACCGCCGGCAGCCGTCACTTCGGGGCACTCCTGCTCGGCGAGGGCGATTTCGAGCTCGGGGCGGTGGATCTGCGCACCGTCGAGCGCGCCGCGCAGGTCGGGGCGCTGCTGGAGCTTCAGCAGGAGGCGGCATCGAGCGCCGACCACCGCATCCGCAGCGAGCTCATCGCCGATCTGCTCGACGATGTGCCCGAGCGCCGCGCCGATGTGGTGCGACGCGGCCGACGGCTGGGGGTCGACCTCGCCGCGCTGGAGGCGCTGCTGCTGCTGTCGGTTCCTGGCGATCAGCAGACAGCCGCGGCACGGGCGCTGAGCCGCCGGCTCGATGACGATGCGCTGGTCGGAGAGTACCGCGGCTACGTGGTCGCCGCGCTCGCCCGCGCACCCGACGAAGGCGACGTCGAGCGGCTCCGGGTGCACGTGTCGAGCTCGATCCGGCATCCCGTGTCGGCGGTCTTGCCGAGGGCGAACCCCAGTGGCCTGCCGGCGGCTTTCGAGGCGGCGATGCGCACGGCGCGCCTGCTGACGGCGCTGGAGATCGACGACCTCACGGCCCGGGTCGAGGACTTCCTGCCCTACTCGGCGATTCTCGACAGTGACGCCCACGCGCTCAGTGCCTTCCTTCGTGAGACGATCGGCGCGGTCCGGCAGTATGACGCCGAGCGCAATGCCGATCTGCTCGGGACTCTGCGCGCGTTCGTGCGCAACAACGCCAGCCCGACCCGGACGGCACGCGCGCTCAACTTCCACACCAACACGATCCTGCAGCGCCTGGACCGCCTCGACCACGTCCTAGGCCCCTCGTGGCGCGAAGATGAGCGGATGTTCCGGCTGAGCATCGCGGTGCGACTGGACGAGCTGCGCGAACGCCTGCAGACGCGGCGCTGAGGCTGCGCGCCCGGCCCCGCCCCCCGCGGTCAGACGGCACCCGCCGGTGAGGGTGCGGCGAACGGAATCAGTATGGATCCATCACCCATACGAGGCCCGCGCAGCTGTGGCCGATGCACGCCGCCGCCGTCGCGCGAATGCGGTGGAATGGCAGTGCGGGCTCACGAGAGGGAAGGACCGGACGCATGACAGATCGCACGTCGCTGCTCGCCGTGGACGATATGCGTGCTCTCGACCTTGCGCAGATCCGCTCGGCGCTGGGCGAGGCGACCCCCGCTGCCTACGCGAAGATCACCGACCACCTCGACGAGAACTGCCTCAGATTCCTCGCGCACTCCCCGTTCTGCTGCCTCTCGACGTCGGACGCGTCCGGTGCCTGCGACTGCTCGCCGCGCGGCGACTACCCGGGGTTCGTGCGGCCCCTCGACAGCCGCACGATCGCGATCCCCGACCGACTCGGCAACAAGCTCGCTGACTCGATGCAGAACATCGTGTCCAACGGCCACGTCGGACTCCTGTGCTTCGTCCCGGGCATGAGCGAGACGCTGCGCATCAACGGCAGCGCGTTCATCACCGATGACCCGGGCCTGCTGTCGATGCTCGAGCAGGACCATTCGATCCCCGACCTCGCGATCGTGGTGCGCACCGAGCAGGTGTACCTCCACTGCGGACGCGCACTCCTGCGGGCCGGTCTCTGGGACCCCGAAATGCAGGATCTGGCCGCAGAGGTTCCTCACGCCGGCCAGATCTGGGCGAGCACGTCCGGCCTGGACGAGCAGGTGGGCGAGCTGATCGATCAGAACGTTCGACTCGGCTATCGAGAGCTCTACTGAATGCACAGCCGGCAAGGGATGCTGCCGCTCGTGGTGCGTGAGCTGACAGCCCAGACCCCGACGATCGTCAGCATCCGCCTCGAGAGCGAGCGCCGCGAACCGCTTCCGCCGTGGGAGCCTGGCGCCCACATCGACGTGCAGCTGCTCACTCGGCACGAGCGACAGTACTCCCTGTGCGGCGACCCGCACGATGACCGCAGCTACCGCATCGCCGTCCTTCGCGAAGAGCTCTCACGCGGCGCGTCGCACTACATCCACTCGTTCCTCCGGGTCGGCGCGCGCGTGTACGCCAGGCCCCCGCGCAACCTGTTCCCCCTCGCCGGCGCTGCGTCCTACCTCCTGATCGCGGCCGGCATCGGCATCACCCCGATCCTCGCGATGGCGCGTCACCTGGCTTCTCGCGGCGAAGACTGGCGGCTGGTATACCTCGTGCGCCGCAGCGAAGACGTCGCGTTCGCCACGGAACTCGCAGCCCTCGGAGAGGGCGTGCGAATCCACGCGAGCAGCGAGGAGGGGCGGCTGGACACCGCTGAGCTCTTGACCGCCGTCCGTCCCGGCACCGATGTCTATGCGTGCGGGCCCCAACGCCTGCTCGACTCGCTGGACGATCACGCCGTTCTGCTGCCGTCGGATTCCACGCTGCGCACCGAGAGGTTCGAACCCGTGCGGAAGGACTTCCTCCCCGACACGCCGTTCACCGTGACCTGCGCTCGCTCCGAGAAGACGGTGGAGGTTCCCACCGATTCCACGCTGCTCCTCGCTCTGGCGAAGGCCGATATCGAAGTGCCGGCCTCCTGTCTGCGGGGCGTATGCGGAACCTGCGCCGTCCCGCTTCTCGGGGGGCGCGCGGAGCACCGGGACTCGCTCGGCACCGACGATGGGTCGGGACTCATCTATCCCTGCGTCTCGCGTGCCATCGACACGACGCTCACGCTCGACGTGTGATGTTCGCCTCGCAGGCTCAGTGAGGGGAGCTCAGGCGGGGGCATCCGCGAGTCTCATGGTCGCTCCGGCACGCGCCGCGAGCGCGGTCGCGGTGCGAGCGATCGTCTGGCGCATCACTTCGACCGCGGCCGACGGCGCCATGTCGGCCATGCGCGCGATGCTGATCGTGCGGGTGAGAGTGGGCTCCGTCAGCCGCACCGACCGCAGGCCGGGCCGATCGATGAGCACCATCGCGGGGACGATCGCCACACCGATCCCCCGCTCGACGAACCGCAGGACGGCGTCCATCTCCGCGCCCTCGATGACGGTCTCGGGCGTGAGCCCGGCAGCGCGGAAGGCGGCATCGGTCGTGCGCCGCAGGTCGTAGGTCGAGCTGAAGACGATCTGCGGCAACCGAGCGACCTGCTTCAGCCGCATGGCATCACCAGACGTCACCGGCGCGGCAGTGCTCGACGAGACGACGACGAGCTCTTCCACGAGCAGCGGCTCCACGACGAAGCGATCGACGGATGCCCCGCCCGACGTCGTGATCAGGGCCAGGTCGAGCTCGCCGCCGGCCAGCTCCTCGAGCAGGCGACGCGATCCCTGCTCGGACAGGTGCAGGTCGATCCCCGGGTAGGCGGAGTGGAATGCGCTGAGAGCCTCGGCGACGAGGCTGACGCACAGCGTGGGCGTCGCACCGAGGCGTACTCGCCCGCGCTCCAGGCCCGCGATCTCGGCGAGCTCGCGGCGCACGGATTCCGCATCGGCGAGCATGCGGCGCGCCAGGGGCAGGAGTGACTCGCCGGCGGGGGTCAGTGTGCTGCCGCCACGCGCACGATGCAGCAGCGCGGCCCCCAAGTCGTGTTCCAGCGCCGAGATCTGGCGGCTCAAGGACGGCTGCGCCAGATGCAGCTGCTCTGCCGCGCGCGTGAAGTTGCCGAGGTCGGCCACGGTGACGAAGCTCTGCAGCTGCTCGAGGTTCACATCGATAGCCTATTCGCATCGTTTGCACGACAAAGATGCATTGGAGTTATCGACCGTCGCTGCTTAGCGTGGAGAGGTGACCAACTCAGAGCGTCAGCTGTCCACCACCGTCCTCGTGATCGGCACCGGGGGATCAGGACTGCGAGCCGCCATCGAACTGGCCGAAGCCGGTGTCGACGTGCTGGCCCTCGGCAAGCGACCCAAGTCCGATGCGCACACATCGCTGGCCGCCGGCGGCATCAACGCGGCCCTCGGCACGATGGATGCCGCCGACAGCTGGCAGCAGCACGCAGCCGACACCCTCAAAGAGAGCTACCTGCTCGCCAATCCGCACACGGTCGAGACCGTGACCTCGGGTGCTGCCCGCGGCATCGCCGACCTCGAGCGATACGGAATGCCGTTCGCACGCGAGGAGGACGGCCGCATCTCGCAGCGATTCTTCGGCGCCCACACCTACCGCCGCACCGCCTTCGCCGGCGACTACACGGGGCTCGAGATCCAGCGGACGCTGATCAACCGCGCCGCCCAGCTGCAGGTGCCCATCCTCGACACCGTGTACGTCACCCGCATCCTCGTGAACGACGACGGTGCCGTCTTCGGCGCGTACGGCTTCGATCTCGAGGACGGCACGCGCTACCTCATCCACGCGGATGCCGTGATCCTCGCGGCAGGCGGACACAACCGCATCTGGCGCCGGACGTCGTCGCGACGAGACGAGAACACGGGTGACTCGTTCCGGCTCGCCGTCGAAGCAGGCGGGAGACTGCGCGACCCCGAGCTCGTGCAGTTCCACCCGAGCGGCATCATCGAGCCGGAGAACGCCGCCGGCACTCTGATCTCGGAGGCAGCACGCGGGGAGGGCGGCATTCTGCGCAACGGGCTCGGCGAGCGCTTCATGCACCGGTACGACCCCGAGCGGCTGGAGCTGTCGACCCGCGACCGCGTCGCACTCGCGTGCTACACCGAGATCAAGGAAGGCCGTGGCACGCCGAACGGCGGGGTGTGGCTGGACGTGTCGCACCTGCCGCGCGAGGTGATCATGACCCGCTTGCCCCGCGTGTACCAGACGATGCTCGAGTTGCAGATGCTCGACATCACCCAGGAGCCGATCGAGATCGCGCCGACCGCGCACTACTCGATGGGCGGAGTGTGGGTGCGCTCGTCCGACCACTCCACCGACGTGCCCGGTCTCTACGCGATCGGCGAGGCGTCCTCCGGTCTTCACGGAGCCAACCGCCTCGGCGGCAACTCCCTCATCGAGCTGCTCGTCTTCGGACGCATCGTCGGTGAGGCCGCCGCCGAGTACTCGGCGTCACTTCCCGCGCAGACCCGGTCGAAGGCCGCAGTCGAGAACGCCCGCGCCGAGATCGCGGACCTGCTCGCGGCATCCGGAACCGAGAACGTACGCGCCCTGCAGCGCGCCATCCGCGACACCATGACCGAGCACGCCGGCGTGGTGCGCGACGAACAGGGGCTGCTCACCGGGCTCGCCGAGCTCGACGCGATCGAGGCGCGCATGGCCGACATCGGCGTGCACCCCGACATCGCCGGCTACCACGACCTCGCGCACGCGCTCGATCTGAAGTCCGCGGCCCTGGCGGCGCGCGCCACCCTCGAGGCCGCGCTGGAACGGCGCGAGACACGAGGCTGCCACAACCGCAGCGACTATCCCGACCTCGATCCCGAACTGCAGGTGAACCTCGTGTGGTCGCCTGCGACGGGTGTCGTACGCGAAGAGATCCCGCCGATCCCCGCCCACATCGCCGAGCTCATGCACGAGGTGTCGGTCGCCGGCAAGCTCGTGGAGTAGCTCTTCACGGGCGGTGATGCCGGATGCCGCCACCCGTGGCAGCGGGTCGGCGTCAGGCCGCGGCATCCCACCAGTCCAGCACCCGCGTGCCGATCAGCGTGAGCCAGCGCGACGGCTGCCTCTCGGGGACGTCGACGTCGAACCACGTGCGGCCGGGGAGCGGTGTCGTCTGCAGCCACGTGCCGTCGGCCTGCCGTGCCGCCCGCACGAGCTCGACCGCCTCGGACAGGCGCGGATCGGGAACCGTCTTCTCGACCAGCGAGACGTCGCGGAAGTGATCCAGCGCGGTGAGGGCGCTGTAGCGGTGGCGGTTCGGGTAGACGAAGCGGCTCACGAAGTCACCCACGGGCTGCCCCGTCGTCGCACGGAACATCAAGCGGCGTGAGAGCAGGTACTCCTCGCCGCCGTGGCGGGCATCGCGCATCGAGGTGTCGCCGGTGATCCGCTCGTAGGCGAGGATGCCACGCGCGGCGTTCAGGGTGGAGTGGAAGGACGAGCGCACCGAGTCGCCCTCCTCGGCCTCGCAGTTCCAGCCGCCGTCGGCCAGGCGATGCTCGGGGAACCAGCCGACGAGCCGCGAGACGTCGGCGCCCAGCCACGCCCCGCTCGCGAGCGTGTAGGAGTTGATGCAGACGTCGACCTCGCCGCCCCAGTACGGCAGGTCTTCGTACTCCCACCGGCTGTTCGCGGCGAGCTTGTCGGCGGTTCCGGTGAGGGTTGCGGCATCCACTCCCCACTCGCGGAGGTCCTTCAGCACCCACGTCGTCGCCACCCACGGCTGCCCGGGCTCGTCGGCCTCGGGGCTGCCGAAGAATCCCGCCGGGAAGAACGCACCGCCCGCCCATTGGCCGTCGTCGCCCTGTTCGGCGAGCAGCCGCGCGCCGAAGCCTTCCGTCGCCACCCGCGCCTTGGTCGCCTGCCACACGTCGGGCCCCGCGCCGGCGAGGTCTCGTTCGACCTGCCAGCGCAGGGCGGGGTCCGAGTCGAGCAGCCAGTCGAGCACGCGCTGATCGGTCATGGCGGCAGGGTACCCGCGTGCGCCGACATACGGCATCCCGACGTCGGGGCGGCCTGGGCCTGCCTAAGCGCGGCGGGCAGCCCGCCGACGCGGCGCGAGGGCGACCGCGAACCCGGCGAGGGCGACCGCCGTAGACAGCACGAGCCCCGGGCGGAACGCGTCCAGCATCTGCGCGGCGCTTGCGTCGGCGGTGTGCCCGCCGCCCGCGATGAGCGCCGTCGTCACGGCGAGGACCAGGGCCGCGCCCACCTGCGAGCTGCTCTGCACCAGACCCGCCGCCAGACCCTGCTCGTCGTTGGAGATGCCCGCGGTCGCGCGTTCCTGGATGGCGGGGAAGCCCAGCGCGAACCCGGCGCCCAGCAGCAGCACCGACGGCAGGATGTCGACCACGTAGACCGGGTCTGTTCCCACGCGCAAGAAGAGCAGGTAGCCGAGCGAGAGCGCGCCGAGCGCGACCGTGATGAGCAGCCGCGATCCGATTCGAGCGATCATCCGGTCCGCGAACGGTGCCGTCGCGACCACCACGAGCCCCGCGGGCAGCAGCGCAAGGGCCATGTTCAGGGGCGGCCAGCCGAGCACGGACTGCAGGTAGATCGTGAGGATGAACTGGAAGCTCACGTAGGAGCCGAACAGCGCGATCGCACTGATGTTCGCCCTGGCGACGAAGCCCTCGCGCAGGATGCCGAAGCGGATGAGGGGATGCCGCACCCTCAGCTCGATGATCGCGAACGCGGCGAGCACCAGTGCGGCAGCGGCCAGCCCGACGATCGTCTGGACCGAGCCCCACCCGACCTCGGGCGCTGAGACGACGGTGTAGACGAGGGTGAGCATGCCCACGGCGAGGGTCACGGCACCCCAGACGTCGTGGCCACCGGTCTTCGCGACGCGATCGCGGGGGATGAAGAACATGCCGAGCACCAGCGCTGCGACGGCGAACGGGACCGAGAACAGGAACGTCCAGCGCCAGCTGAGCGAGGTCATGAGACCTCCCACGATGAGGCCGAGCGAGAATCCGCTCGCCGCGAAGGTCGTGAAGATCGAGATGGCGCGGTTGCGCGACGGACCTTCCGCGAAATTGGTCGTGATGAGCGAGAACGCGGCCGGCGCGGTGAAGGCGGCCGCGATGCCCTTGATGAACCTCGAGGCGATCACGATCGACGGATCGCTCACGAGTCCGCCGGCGAGGGATGCCGCGGCGAAGACGGCGAGGGCGATGAGCAGGATCCGCCGGCGGCCGAAGAGATCGGCCAGACGCCCGCCGAGCAGCAGCAGGCTGCCGTAACCGAGTACGTATGCCGACACCATCCACTGCAGCGTGCCGGTCTCGAGCGACAGCTCGGTGCCGATGGCGGGCAGCGCGACGCCGACCATCGAGACGTCGAGCCCATCGAGAGCGATGACGATGCACACGACCAGGAGCAGCAGCCACGTGCGCGTCGTCCAGCGCTGGGAGTCGGGGGCGAGGGTGGGGACCACCCGGAGAGTCGTTGAAGTCACTCGGTCAAGATACATGCTTCGTCATAGGTTGTGTCAACATTGAATTCTTACGCATGCAATGCCACAACATGCGTTTCCGGGTACGATGACGGTATGGCTCAGAGCGATGTGGTGGAGCGATGGCGCTCGCTGCAATCCACCTACCTTTCGACGGCGTCGGCATTGGAGCGGGCCCTCGATGAGCGATGCGATCTGGGGCTGAGCGAGTTCGAGATCCTCGACCTGGTCGCCGCCGACCGGCAGGACCAGTGCTTGATGCGGGATCTCGTGCAGCGCACTCCGATGACCCAGAGCGCGCTGTCGCGCATCGTCGACCGTCTTCAGAAGGCCGGTCTGGTCGAACGCATGGAGTGCGGGTTCGATCGCCGTTCGATGGTCGTCGAGATGACCGACAAGGGCTCCGAGGTGCACGCCGAGGCGCAGCAGGTCTACCGCTCACTGCTCGCCGACGAGCTCGGCTGAGCCTCAGCCTTCCTGGCTCCGCCGCGCGGCACGCTCATGCAGAGCGCGCATCTGCTGCTCGAACGCGGGCACCGGCGCGATCACGTGCACGGCGGGGGCGACGAAGGCGGCGGGGAGCGCGCGCACCGGGCCCACCGGCAGACCCCACGACGCCCGCCAGTCCGCCAGCTGCTCGCTCGATACGGCCGCGACGATCCGGCCGAGTCCGGCCCAGGCGTGTGCCGCCGCGCACATCGGGCAGTGCTCGCCCGAGGTGTAGACCGTCGTCGCGGCGCGCTGCTCGGGCGTCAGGTTCGCGATCGCCCATTGCGCGAGGTGGAGTTCAGGGTGCGCGGTCGGATCGCGGTCGGTCGTCTCGCGGTTCATCGCCTCGGCGAGCGCGACCCCCTCGTCGTCCACCAGCACCGAGCCGAAGGGATCATCGCCCGCTTCGAGCGCACGTTCCGCGAGCTCGACGCACCGCCGGAGGTACTCGTCATCCGGCGGCGTGGTCAGTGGTTCCACAATCGGCCCTTTCTCTTCCTCATGCGCCGTGCCGCGCTCAGTCTTCGGGGTGACCGTCGTAGACGCGGAGCTTGTACTCGGTCGTCTCGAGCGCGACGGTGAGTTCGCGGATCGTTCGCGTGAGTCGGTCGCGCTGGGCGCGCATGATCTGCCGGCGCTCCGGGATGGTCGAAGCCCCTTCCTCGACGAGAGCGATATAGCGGGTGAGATCCCTCATCGTCATGCCGGAGAGCCGCATGCGTGTGAGAAAGACCAGCCGTCGCAGATCGGCCGCACCGTACTCGCGATGCCCGGACGCATTGCGCGGCGGTCGCACCAGGCCCTGCTGCTCGTAGTACCTGAGCGTGTGAGGCGAGACTCCCACGCACTGCGCCGCCGCACCCACCGTCATCGGCGCCGAGACGTCCGCCGCCACATCTTCGAGCGATGTCAGGAGCGCGTCGAGGCCGGCATCCGCAGGCTCGCCCGTGGCGTCGAGAAGGCGTTCGAGGAGGGTTTCGGTGGCCATGGGCGTCATGCTACGGGGGTCAGAACGCGCGTGCGGCAGGAGGCATCCCCGGAAAGTCGGCCGACTCACTCACGCGCGCCCATCTCTCGACGTCGGCAAGGGAACGCGTGTAGGTCCGGGTGAGGTTGCGGACAGCCTCGGCCCCGAGCGGCAGACGCAACGGCGCCTCCGGCCGGGCGAGCATCTCGCGGATCGCCGTCGCCGCGCGCGTCGGGTCTCCTTCCTGTGCACCGTCGGCGTCCGCCATGTTGGCGCGAACCGCCCCGATGACGCCGTCGTATTCGGCGTGCGGGTCGGCGGTGTTCAGCACGCCGGCGGCGTTGAACGCCGTGCGGAAACGACTGGGCTCGACGATCAGCACGCGGATCCCGAACGGGGCGACCTCTCCGGCAAGCGCCTCCGACCACCCCTCGAGGGCGAACTTGCCGGCCGAGTAGCTCCCGACGCCGGGGAACGACATCCGCCCTCCCTGGCTGCTCATCTGCACGATCGCGCCCGAACGCTGCGCGCGCAGGTGCGGAAGGACTGCCCGCACGTAGGCCGCCGGACCGAAGAGGTGCTGGTCGAGCATGTCGCGCAATGCCGCATCCGTCACCTCTTCCGCGGCACCCACCTGGCCGGTGCCCGCGTTGTTGACGAGCACGTCGATGCGGCCGAACGCGTCCATCGCCCGCTCCACCACGGACGCCGCGTCTGCGGAATCGCGCACATCGTGCTCAACCGCGACCATTCGATCCCCGAACCGGCCGATGAGCCCGTCGAACCGGTCGACGCGACGCGCGGTTCCGACGACCCGCTCGCCCGCCGCCAGGGCGGCCTCGGCCAGGGACAGACCCAAGCCTGAGCTCGCACCCGTGATGATCCAGGTCTTCGTCTCGTCGCTCGTCATGCCCCACACGGTAGGGGTTCGAGCGCACTCGAACGCAAGCCGGCGTACTGCCTCGTGGCCGGCGGTCCCTCTCCTTCGGACGATCGGTCGGATGCCGCGGACGGCCGGTCGGGCACAGGCCCCGTCTCGATGCGACGGTGGAACCATGTCCACGACCGCGTCCCTCCCCGTCGTCCCCGCGTCGTCCGTCGAGAAGCTGCGTTACGGCGCGCTGATCGCCATGATGCTGATGAGCTTCCTGCTCGTCACCGCGGAGTTCCTTCCCAACGGCGTGCTCACCGAAATGGCGTCGGGCCTCGGCGTGAGCCCCGGGATGGCCGGGCAGACCGTCACGGTCACGGCCCTGGTCGGTCTCGTCGTGGCCCCGACCGTCGGATTGGTCTTCCCGCGCCTGGATCGCCGTTCGCTGCTCGCGTGGATGGCCGTTGCCGCCGCCGTGTCCAACCTCGTCGTCGCGATCGCCCCGAACCTGGTGATCGTCCTGCTGGCGCGCTTCTTCCTGGGCGCTGCGATCAGTGCGTTCTGGGCGATGTCGATCACGGTCGCGGCGCGCATCGCGGGCCCCGACCGACTCGGACGCGCCGTGATGTTCTCGTCGGCCGGGGCATCGCTCGCCACCGTCGCGGGCGTACCCATCGGCGTCATGCTCAGCACGATGCTCGATTGGCGCGTCGTGTTCGCGCTCGCCGGTGTGGTGACCGGCCTGCTCGCCATCGCGATGCGCCTGCTGCTGCCCTCGGTGCCGCCTGCGCCGGCGTCGAGCTTCGCGATCCTCGCCGACACCGCCCGCAGGCCCGGGATCACGCTCGGCCTCATCGGCCACATCCTCGTCGTGCTCGGCCACTTCCTGGCGTACACCTACATTCGGCTCGCACTCGAGCGCATGCAGATCGGGCAGGAAGCAGCATCGGTGGATGCCGGGACCGTCGTGCTGCTGCTGGCACTGTTCGGCGCCGGCGGGCTGATCGGCAACATCGTCATCGGCATGGTCGTCGACCGATCCTTCGCGTTCTTCGCGGTGCTCACGCCGCTGGTGATCGCCGCCTCGGTGCTGGCGATGCTGCTGCTCTCGGGTTCGGTGGCAGCGATCGCCGTCGTCGCGTTCGTGTGGGGGTTCTTCTTCGCCTCGTGGCTGATCGTGGTCAACACGTGGATCGGGCATCGCATGCCCGACCGCCTCGAGGCCGGCGGCAGCCTCGTCGTGGTGGGCTTCCAGGGCGCCATCGCCATCGCCGCGGCCGTCGGCGGGTTCCTGGTCGACAACGTCGGCGTCGAGCTGGTCTACGTGATCGGCGCGGCGATGCTGGTCGTCGGCGCAGGGCTCTTCGGGGTGTCGAACCGCACCAGAAGCTGACCTTCTGGAATAGGCGCCACCGACCGCACGTTGCGCCTTCGCATGGCGATGGTCGATTCGGATGCCCTGACTCAGGTGCTCTCCTCCGTCGACGTGCGCATGAGCGTGGCCCGTCGTATCGAGCTCGAGCCCGCGGCCGTGCTGCCGATCTCGTCGACCGCGGTGACGCTCGTCTACGTCGCCGAGGGGATCGTGCGCGGGCACCCCCCGTTGGGCGCAGGATGCCGTCTGGACGTCGATCGCTCGTCGCAGCAGATCTCCGCCACGGCCAAGGGCGATCGATCGCGCCTCGTCACGGGGGATGCGCTCATCACGCTCGGCGGACGGCAGTTCCTGCTGGAGCCGGATGCCTCGGCGTCGCTCGTCGTCTTCGAGCTCGAGCTGTCGGACACCGCACGCGGACTGGCCACGGTGCTGCCCGATGTCATCACGGTCACCGACTTCGTCGGCCTCGAGCCGGCCGCGGCCGCTCTCGCGGCCAACATGGGGATGGACGACCCCGCCGCATGCGCGCTGCGCTCGGGCGACCCCGTCATCTGCCGCATGATGGCGACCACCGTCCTCCTCTCGGTGATCCGCGCCTGGGCCGAGAACGGCTGCGCGCCCGAGGGCTGGCCCGCCGGCGCGAAGGATCCGTTCCTCGACCGCGTCGTCGAAGCGATCCACGAACAGCCGGGCCGGGACTGGACCGTCGAGCTGCTCGCGTCGGTAGGGGCCATGTCGCGCTCGGTGTTCGCCGCGCGCTTCCGCGCAACGCTGGGGAGCACACCGGGCAGCTACGTCACCGAGGTGCGGATGAACACCGCCAAGCGGATGCTCGAGTCGGGCTTGCCCGTATCGGCGATCGCGCGCGAGCTCGGGTACGCCTCGGACGAGGGCTTCAGCCGCGCTTTCCGCCGCAGCGTCGGGATGCCACCCTCGATGTGGCGCCAGACTCACAGCGCGCCGGCCCTCGCGTAGACCTTCGTTCACACAGCCTGACGGGTCTGCAGCAGCGGGCATTCGAAGGGATCGCGCTCACCGAGCCCCACCCGGTTGATGTACCGCGTGACGATGGCGTACGACTCCCACAGTCCGGTCTCGGTGTATCGCACGCCGTGGTCGAGGCAGTACTCCTTGATGGTGCGGGATGCCGCCCGCAGGTGCGGGCGCGGCATCGAGGGGAACAGGTGGTGCTCGATCTGGTAGTTCAGCCCGCCCATCCCCACGTCGAGCAGCCGGCTGCCCCGGATGTTGCGACTCATCAGCACCTGTCGGCGAAGGAAATCGAGCTTGACGTCCGCGGGGACGAGCGGCATCCCCTTGTGATTCGGTGCGAATGCCATGCCCATGTAGACGCCGAAGACGCCGAGCTGGACGGCGAGGAACGCGGCCGCGATCCCCGGCGAGAGCACGAGGAACACCAGGACGAGGTATCCGCCGATGCGCAGGGCCAGGAAGACCATCTCGACCGCCCGCCGCCGCAGGGGCGCGCGCTCGAAAACGCGGCGAACGCTCGACGCGTGCAGCGAGAGCCCCTCCAGCAGCAGGATCGGGAAGAAGAAGAGCCCCTGATGCGCCATCACCCACGCCAGTGCTCGTCCGTGTCTGCGCGCGCGCTCGTTCACCTGGTCGGGAGTGAAGGACACGACGGGCAGCTCGATGTCAGGATCGGCCCCGATCTTGTTGGGATTCGCATGATGCCGGGTGTGCTTGTGCTGCCACCACCCGTAGCTCATGCCCACGAGCAGGTTCCCCAGGATCAACGACGTCCAGTCGTTCCATCGACCTGAGACGAAGATCTGCCGGTGAGCAGCGTCATGGCCCAGCATCGCGATCTGCGTGAACAGGACCGCCAATCCCCCCGCGGTCAGCAGCTGCCACCACGTGTCGCCGATCATGATGAAGGCCGAGATCGCAGCCGCCAGCACCACGACCGCACCGATGAGCTTGGTCCAGTAGTAGCCGTAGCGGCGTCGCATCAGCCCGCTCTCACCGATGACCTTCGCGAGTTCGGTGAAGTCGTTGACACCTCGGTCACGACGTGGCGTAACGGGGCGGACGCCCCGGGAGAGTTGGTCGGTCATCGTCTCAGCCCCGATCTTCCGGCCGCACGAGCGTGCGATCCGACGATGCCGGGTCTGGGACATCCCTGTTGCTCAGGCTACGCCCGTGAACCTCAGAAGCAACGGGCTATCGGCGACTTCCCAGTCGACGGGCTGGCGCGGCCGACGGATGCCGGGTGCTCTGGCCTTTCGACCCCAGACCGCGTCTTCGGAAGCTCCGTCCTCTGAGCACGGGGCGTTGCTGATGCGCGAGACTGGATTCCGCCCTGACCCGCGAACGCCCTACCTCGATCGGAAATCCCACATGAGCTGGACGGAACGTCTCGGAGCCTACGGAGTATGGCGAGGAAAGAACGGAATCGACGTCCCGCTCGCACGGACCATCGAACAACTCGGATTCGGCACCATCTGGCAAGGCAGTTCACCAGGATCCGATCTCCGCGCTGCCGAAGACCTGCTTGACGGCACCGAATCCGTCGTCGTCGCGACCGGAATCGTAAACATCTGGAAGTCCGACCCCTCCGAACTCGCCGACTCCTACCACCGGATCGTCTCGCGCCACCCTGGACGCCTCCTCCTGGGTATCGGATCGGGCCACCGAGAGGCGACGCCGCAGCGCACCCGTCCGCTGGACGCGATCTCCCGCTACCTCGACGTTCTCGACGCGGGCGCGGTCCCATCCCATGACCGCGTGATTTCGGCTCTCGGGCCGAAGATGCTCGCCATCGCAGCGGACCGTAGCGCGGGCACGCACCCCTATCTGACCGTGCCGCCCCAAACGCGCGAGGCGAGGGAGGCGCTCGGACCCGGGTCGCTCATCGCGCCGGAGCAGACGGTGGTGGTCGACCCGGATCCGGTCGCGGCCCGGCGAGCGGCGCGCGACTTCTTGCAGGGCTACCTCAGCCTCAGCAATTACAGCCGCACCATGCGGCGGGCCGGCTTCTCGGACGATGACTTCGCAGGCGGAGGCAGTGACCGGCTTGTCGATGCCATCGTCCTGCACGGCGATCCCGCGAGCATCGCCCGGGGCATCCGGGCGCACATCGACGCCGGGGCAGACCATGTCTGCGTGCAGGTGCAACCCATCGAGGGCATCGTCGCCGCGCTGAGCAAGCTCGCCGTCGAACTTCGGCTCACGGGACCCGCCGCCCATCGGTCAATTCCGGAAGGGTGAGGGGACTCCGTGCTCGCCGTCGGGTTCCGGCCACCGACACGACCGAAAGACCTCGAGCTCGATCGCCCCGGCGCGATGGCGCGACACCTCTCGGACCACACGCACGGCTCGCCCCTCGAACCGGTCTGGGATGAGTGGGCCGAGCGTGCCCAGGAGCCGGTGACCAGGCATGCGGCAATGGTCGAGGCTGCCGACGCCTGAAGGTCTTCCCGTCCGGTGACTCAGCGACCCCAGAACGTGTCTTCGGAAGCGCCGTCCTCCGAGAACAGGTGGACCTCGACGATCTTGCCGTCACGGACGGTGAGAAGGTCGATGCCGGCCATATCCATGGCGGCATCCGAGCGGCTTCCGGTGAACCGAACCGGCACCGCGACAAGCTCCCCGTTGACCATCGAGGGCCCCGAGGCGGCGAGTTGGAAGCTCCCCTCGCTGGCCGTCATCATTCCGCTGAGGAGGGCGCCCACTCCCCGGATGCCCCGATGCACGCCCGAGAACTGGTTGGCCCCGGGCTGGTGCCAGATGACCGAGTCGTCGAACTGGGCCATGACGGTCGGGATGTCGCCGCTGGCGAGCGCGTCGAAATAGGTGGCGGCAACGGATGCCGGGGTGTGGTCGGTCATATCGACTCCTTTGGGTTGGTTCTCCTATGGTTCCAATTGGTAACCTGTTACCTCAACGTAACTGTGGAGGTTCGGATGGAGTCGACCACACCGGTCTGGAACGTGATGCTGGCCACGTGCCCGTCGCGCACCTCGCTGGCCAGGATCGCCAACAAGTGGACGGCGATGATCGTCATCGCCCTCAGCGACGGACCCGCCCGCTTCGGGACCATCCGCGACGTCGTCGCCGGAATCAGCGGCAAAGTGCTCTCGTCCACGTTGCGCGACCTCGAGCGCGACGGAATCGTCACACGCACCGCGTACGACGAGATGCCCCCTCGAGTGGAATACGAACTGACTGCACTCGGGCAGACCCTACGTGAGCCCTTGACCGCCCTGGGCGTCTGGGCGGAGCAGCACATCGAGGAAGTGCTGGCTGCTCGAGATTCCTACGACGATCGACCGGTGGCGTAGGGCGGCGGATGCCGGCGCCTGCTTCCGAGGACGCATCGACGCCTGCCCGGGCGCCGGGCGGCGGATGCCGGCGAACGAGCAGCAGGCTCGCGGCGGCGGCGAGGATGACGGTGGCGACGGTGACGATGCCCAGCGGCAGGATGCTGAGAGCGCCGGCGACTCCGACGAACGGGGCGGCGACACCGCCGAATCCGAACCGGACCATGCCCAGCAGGGACGAGCGGCGCGCGTGACCGGTGTGTGGCCACCAGAGCGGGGCCACACACCGGCATCACATCAGCGCGCGGTACGCGTCGGCCGCTTCAGCACGAGGAAGGCTCCCGCCGTCAGGAGAAGAGCTCCTAGTGGCACCATCCACAGCGCCTGGCTCGCACCCGTGGCCGGCAGCATCTTGTCGCCGGTCGCGTCATTCCATCCCGTGGGAGCATCGACGCCGGTCCCGGTGCCGGGCCCTCCTGTGACGGCGTCCGCATCAGCGTCGGTATCTGCACCGGCGTCCGCAGCAGTATTGGCGTCGGTATCCAGGTTGGCGTCGGCGTCCGCATCTGTGTTGACGTCGGCATCTGTGTTGACGTCGGTGTCCGCATTGGCGTCGGTATCCGCATCGGCATCCGCTGCGTCGAGCCCATCAGTTGAACCGTCCGCATCAGTCCCGCTGTCCGCATCCGCATCGGCGTCGGTATCCGCATCGGCATCAGCTGCGTCGAGCCCATCAGTTGAGCCGTCCGCATCTGACGCATCCGCGCCAGCGTCAACGGAGCCATCCGCATCAGTCCCAGCATCAGCATCCGCAGCATCCACGGCACCATCGACAGAACCATCCGCATCAGTCCCACCATCGGCATCCGCAGCATCCACGGCACCATCGACAGAACCATCCGCATCAGTCCCACCATCGGCATCCGCAGCATCCGCAGCATCCACGGCACCATCGACAGAACCATCCGCATCAGTCCCACCATCGGCATCCGCAGCATCCACGGCACCATCGACAGAACCATCCGCATCAGTCCCACCATCGGCATCAGTGGCGCCATCAACAGAACCATCCGCATCGGCATCCGCAGCATCCACGGCACCATCGACAGAACCATCCGCATCAGTCCCACCATCGGCATCCGTGGCGCCATCAACAGAACCATCCGCATCGGCATCCGTTGCCCCATCGGAGTCGGCGTCTGTGGCGTCCGCATCAACTGCGGCATCCGCATCCGTTGCCCCATCGGAATCGGCGTCTGTGGCATCCGCATCAACTGCGGCATCGGCATCCGTTGCCCCATCGGAATCGGCGTCTGTGGCATCCGCATCAACTGCGGCATCCGCATCAACTGCGGCGTCAGCGTCCCCATCGGCCTCTGCATCCACGCCCGGATCGACATCTTCACACCCAGGGAGAGTGAAGATGTTGGTGTCGAGGGTGACGGCTCCGTTGATTGCGAGCGCGCGCCCCTCGACGGTAGTCCCGGTGACGAGGCTGATGGAGGTCAGGGCCATGATGGTTCCGACAAAGTCGGTGCTCGTCCCCAGGGTCGCGGAACTTCCCACCTGCCAGAAGACATTGCACGCCTGCGCCTGATTGATCAGATTCACGGAACTGTCGGTGCCTGTTGTGAGCGTGGATCCGATCTGGAACAGCCATACCGCATCGGGATCGTTCTGGCCGTCCAGCGTCAAGGCGCCGGTCAGCCCGGCCGAGGTCTCAGCGCTATATGCTCCGGCCACGAGCGTCTGCCCGCCCAAGTCGCCCACGATGTCGAAATCCGAGGGTTGACCGGCGGCAACGTTATAGGCGTTGGTCAGGTTGGCTCTGGCGCCCTGCGCGACAGCATCGTTCGCGTGGATCTCCCCGCCTTCCACCAGGCCGGGAGGGAAGCCGGTGATCTCCGTGCCGGGGGCGACACCGAGATCCCCGTAGAGAACACTCGTGCCGGTGTTGGTCACGGTCGAGCCGCCGAGGACGACGAAAGACGCGGCAACACCCAAGCCGGGCGCGGTGGCGGCGTAGGCACTCGGCACCGACACAGCGAATGCTGTGAGCGTGAGACCGATCACCCCGATCGCGGCAGCGGGAGTTCGAAAGCGACGCCCTGGAGTGATCCGGCGGGAGTCAATGGTCGTGTGGGTTCCCATGGGAACCACCTATTCATCCTCCGAGATGCGGAGGAACACAGCCCGAAATGAGCCATCTCAACCGTAGGCGGCGGGCCACGTCACCTCTACGGGCTATCGCCACCGGCCCCGATGCCGTACCGTTGGTCAGCCGCCGGAACGATCCTGAGCGCAGATCCGCAACCGGCGAGCCGGAATCCTCGCGCAGGGGCCTAGGCTCAGAGAGGACGACGACGGAGTCAGTCCGGAAGCTCTCGCCGGGAGCCACGCTCCCAGGGCGTCGGAATGCCCGACACTGCCGCGAAGGAGCACCCATCAAACCGAGGACTCCACTCACCGACGAAGAGCGCACCGTGCTCAACCGAATCAAGCAGAGAAATGATCGGGCAAGACGAGCGGCTCGCACCCCCGCCGAGATCGCTCACGCCCAACGTGAACGCCACCCTGACGGCACCAAACGTTGCCCCGGATGCGCACAAACCCTCTCGCTCGACAGCTTTGCTACCGCGGTCCGCGAGCCCGACGGACTCCGCACCCGCTGCCTCGACTGCCAGCCGAGCCCGCCGGCGGACGCGGCGCCCTGACACGCCTCACGCAAAGCCACCCAGACGGTGGATCAAGGCTCAGAAGAGGCGCAGCGCTGTGCCGAGCGGGCGGCCAGCGACCCCGGTGACCCCGTCAGCGGTTCACGCGGTATCGCACGTGGAGCGCCGTCGCCGTGTCGACGACGCTCAGCCGCTCGAGGGGCAGTTGGCGTTCGGGGGCACCATCGAACAAGGCGGTTCCCGCGCCCAGCAGCACGGGCGCCACATGTAGGGAGATCTCGTCGACGAGTCCAGCGTTCAGGTACTGGCGGATCACGTCGGCTCCTCCCATCACGCAGACAACGTCTCCCGCGGCAGCCATACGAGCTTGGTCGAGAGCCTCTACGATGCCGGTCGTGACGAACTGATACACGCCGCCCTCCGGTGCAGCCGGCGGTGCTTCGTGAGTGATCACGATCACCGGGCGGCGTGCCGGCCCGGTGGGTCCGTCCGCGCCCCACCAGGGGAGGGAGTCATCGAATGTCCGGCGGCCGGTGATGACGGCGCCCAGCCCACCGATGTATTGACCCAGCAGGTTCTGTCCTTCGTCGGATCCCATCCACTCATGCAGGCGCTCGCCACCGGGGCCCATCGGCTCGTCCGGTGTCCGGCCGGCGGCAGCGACGTAGCCGTCGAGAGAGATGCTGATGTCAGCGACCAGGATGCTCATGTTGTGTCCTTTCGAAGCCGCGCAGGCCTATCCCGCGCGTCTCCTGATACAACGTCGACGGTGTGGTGAACTCATCGGTCCTACGGATTGTTGTTCGCGACCTGCCCCCGTTTCTCGCTAGGACCCTCAGAGTTCGAGCGGGAGGTCGAGCCAGGCGAACACGACGCGCTCGAACGTCGTGATCTCCGCGACGAGGTCGTCCTCGACTCTCAAGACGTCGAGCTTGAAGGCCTTGAATCGTTCTTCGCCGGGCGGACGTAGGTAGCAGGCGGCCGCCGGCATGCGGTTCACCGACGTCGGGAGCAGCTTCCACTCGCCCAGGCCACCCGGCCCGAAGGCCTTCTCATGCAGGGGCGCGAGTGCCTCCCAGCCCTCGAAGCAGATGGGCTGGGGAGGCATCGTCACACGGACGTCGTCCCGGACCAGAGCGGCCATTGCTGCCGGATCCGGGTTCTCGTGGAGAGCGATGTACCGACCCAGCAGGGCGCGCTCCTCCGCGCTTAGACCGGCCCGTCGCTCGTTGTCCGGCTCCGGCCGATGCCGTTGCATGGTCGCCCGCGCACGCTGGAGCGCGCTGTTCACGGCGGGAACGCTGGTGTCGAGGATGTCGGCGGCTTCGGCCGCGGACCATCCGATGACGTCACGCATGATCAGGACTGCCCGCTGTTGCGCCGGCAGCAATTGGAGCGCGGCGACGAAGGCCAACTCGATCGTGTCGCGCGCGGCGACAATCTCATCGGGTGTCCGCTCCGACGGGGCGAGGGCGTCCAGAAGGTGATCCGGGTACGGCTGGAGCCACGGGGTGTCGGCGAGCGAGTGGATCTGCGGTGTGCGCTTCCGGCGCCGCAGCTCGTCCAGGCAGACGTTGGTCGCGATGCGGTAAAGCCAGGCGCGCAGGTTGTCGCCGCGATCGAACGAAGCGCGATTGACCCAGGCCCGGACTATGGCGTCCTGGACGGCGTCCTCGGCCTCCTCGAATGATCCGAGCAGCCGGTAGCAGTGGACGTGCAGTTCTCGCCGGTGTCGTTCGACGGCACGTTCCAACCCGGCTTGATCGACGAGATCGGTCGCCATGACTACCTTCCTCAAGTCGGATCGTCGTTGGCCGTGTTGCCCGTGGGAGGGACAGCGGTCCTCATATGGAACTCGATCCACCGGCGCCTGACTGGCACTCAGCGAACCCGTGTCGTCGAGGCCCGGGGTACCAGGCTGGGAAATGCGAGCCGTACGGCCGCATTCCCGCTCGATGGCTCGTGAAGTAGATCGAAGGCCGTCGCGGCGATCTGGTCGAAGGGCACTCGGACGGACGTCAACGGAACGGATAGGCGACTGGCGAGTGGGATGTCGTTGTAGCCGACGATCGACACATCCGCACCGATCGTCAAGCCGACGCTGTTGGCCGCGGTGATCACGCCTAGTGCGATGTTGTCGTTGGCGGCGAAGATCGCCGTAGGCGGGCTTGTCTGGCCGAAAAGGTACGCACCTGCGACCACACCGTCGTCGACACCGTAGCCACCGGACACAACCCGCCGCGGATCGAGCTCCAGGCCTGCTTCGGCTACGGCGCGCCGAGCGCCTGCGAGGCGGGATCGTGCGCTGGAGGTGAAGTCCGGCCCCGTGACGACGGCGATCTCGCGGTGGCCGAGATCGACGAGATGCCGCACGGCGAGGTACCCGCCCATCTCGTCATCTCCGAGCGATGAAGGGCTCACCCCGTCGGTGCGGAGGACGAGTACATGAGGGATGCCACGTTCCCGCAGCGACGCGGGCAGCTTGTCGTCGAGACGGGCGGTGGCGAGCACGACGGCGTCCACTCCCCGGTCGAGCAGAGTCTCTGTCGCACGCCGCTCGTCGTCCGGTTCGTCGCCGGCCGTGGCGACGACGGCGAAGTACCCGCGTGATCGGGCGACGCGTTCGATCGCCTCGAACATGAGCGCCATCACCGTGTCCGACAGTCGGGGCACGAGAACGCCGATCGTGCCCGTCGCACCGCGGCGGAGGCCGGAGGCGGCGGCGTTGCGGCGATAGCCCAGCGAGTCGGCGGTCTGCCTCACCCGATCGGCCGTTGCCGAGCGCGAGTTCGGCGTGCGGTCGTCGAGGATCCGGCTGACGGTCGAGATGCTCACTCCCGCGGCTTCCGCGACGTCGCGAAGGGTCACTGAGCGCCTCTCCGCCACTGTCACCTCCGATACATGCTGTGGCGAGTCTATTGCGCTGGCTCGTTGCGCACCGCGGGCGGCGTCCAGAACCAATTTCGCTGGAGGAGTTGACATAGGCGCATCTTGTTCGCATACTTGCAATCGTTCCTGCAAACGTTCCCGATAACGTTCTCATCTGCGTTGGACCCCGACGAAGCGAAACTAGGAAGGCAGATCATGACTCTCGACATCCGCGGACTGAACCCCGCTCCCGTCACCCCGTTCACCGAAGACGGCGACGTCGACTACGCGGCCATCGAGCGGCTGGGCTCCTGGCTGGGCTCGATCGCCGGCGTCAAGAGCCTCGTCGTGCTCGGCCACGCCGGCGAGGGGACCTTTCTCACCGACGACGAGCAGCTCGATGTCATCCGCGCGTTCGTCGCGTCGACCGATGGCCGCGTGCCCGTCATCGCCGGAATCACCAAAGAGGGCAACAAGACTGCGGCGCTCGAGGCGAAGGCCGCTGTCGGTGCCGGAGCCGCGGCCGGTCTCGTCTACCCCTCGCACGGCTGGCTCCGCTTCGGGTATCAGAAGGGTGCCCCACAGACCCGGTACCAGGAGATCTACGACGAATCCGGGCTGCCCCTCATCCTGTTTCAGTACCCCGACAACACCAAGGCCAGCTACGACCTCGATACGCAGATCGAGATCGCCGGGCAGGAGGGCGTGTTCGCCACGAAGAACGGCGTCCGCAACATGCGCCGCTGGTACACCGATATCCCCGCGCTCCGTGCCGCGTACCCCGACCTGCAGATCCTTTCGTGCCATGACGAGTATCTCCTTCCCACGATGTTCGATGTCGACGGGCTCCTGGTCGGGTACGGCAACATTGCGCCTGAACCGCTGGTCGAGCTCATCGCCGCCGGCAAGTCCAAGGACTACGCAGCGGCGCATGCGATCCATGAGCGCCTGCTGCCAGTGACCAAGAGCGTCTACCACCGCGGGTCTCACATGGAGGGGACTGTCGCACTCAAGTGGGGCCTGGTCAACCGCGGCATCCTCGACCACGCGACCGTCCGCACCCCGCTGCTCCCGCTGCCCGACGGCGCGCCGGCCGAGATCGCCGCGGCGTTCGCGTCGGCCGGCCTCGGCACGGTCGCCGTGCCGGCCTGACGATTCGACGGGGCGGCGGCCGAGGTGGCCGCCGCCCCCTGTGCACCACCCGCCACCGAGCGGTACCCAGTCAATGACGACTGGCGGCCCTGCCGCCCTCCAATGAAGGAGACCCACCATGAGCGAGCGCACCACCCGTCACACCTCCACAACCCCCGGCACTGGCTACGGCCGCGTCTCGACTGAGACGATGAAGAGCATCGTCGACACGCGTAGGACACGCCGCAGCTTCTGGCAGCACCTGGCCCTCATCGGGCCCGCCTTCGTCGCGGGGGCCTGGCAGTTCGGCCCCGGCAACCTCACCACCGCCGTCCAGGCGGGAAGCGGCTACCAGTTCGCCTTGATCTGGGTCATCGTCGTCTCGACGATCCTCATGATCTTCCTCACGGACATGAGCGTCAGGCTCGGCATCAGATCCCCGGTGTCACTGATCGCCTCGATCAAGGACCACCTTGGAAAGTGGGTCGGGGTCCTCGCCGGAGTCGGCATCTTCCTCATCACCCTCTGCTTCTCCGTCGGCAACGCGGTCGGATCCGGCCTCGGTCTGTCGATGCTCTTCGGCGGCAGCCCTGTCATGTGGACGATCGTCTGCACGGTCGCCGTTGCCACGCTGCTGCTCCTGCGCAACGTCTATCGGGTCATCGAGAAGGTCCTCGTCGCGATGGTGGCGCTGATGGCGATCGCGTTCATCGTTTCGGCGTTCCTCTCCAACCCGTCGTGGGCGGCTGCGGCATCGGGTCTCATCCCGACCGTCCCTGACGGCTCCTGGCTGCTGGTTGTCGCGCTGGTCGGAACGAACTTCTCGATCAATGCTGCGTTCTACACGTCGTACGGGACCAAAGAGCGTGGCCGCACTAAGGCCGACTACCGCGACGTCACAATCGTCGACACCATCCCGGGCATCGTCGCCCCGGGGATAATGACGGCGCTCGTGATCGTTGTCGCCGCGGCCGTCCTCGGCAAGACCGGCGAAGCCGCATCCACGATCGTCGCCCTCGCGGGAGTGTTCGAGCCCCTCGCGGGGCCGATCGGGTCCACGATCTTCGCCATCGGATTCTTCGGTGCCGCCTTCTCCTCCATGATCGCCAACGCGACCGCCGGCGGCACGATGCTCTCGGATGGACTCGGGCGCGGCGCCTCATCGAGCTCGCCGACCGCGAAGGTCATCAGCGCCAGCATCCTTGCCTTCGGCATCATCGTCACACTCATCTTCCAGGCGTCCCCCATTGAGCTGATCGTCATCGCTCAAGCGCTCACGATCTTCGTTGCGCCGGTTCTCGCGGCGCTCATCATCATCATGGCCAACCGGCCCTCGCTGATGGGCGACATGAAGAACCATTGGTGGCAGAACGCGCTGGGGATCGTCGGCCTCATGGCTGTGCTCGCACTGTCGATTCGCCTGTTCGTCACGCTGTTCCTCGTCGGCTGAGAACCCGGCTCACGATCGGCCCCTCGGATGCCACCCGTCCGAGGGGCTCATCGATCTTGCGCCATGATCAACACACCGACGTCAGCGCGCGATCTCGCCGAACGGGTGCTGAACGGCCTCCTCGTGCGTAACGTCCGCATGGATGAAAACGGGAGGATTCGCAGGCCGTGGATCCGCGCCCGCCGTCGGTCCGCCGGCGAGGTGAAATCGATCGTCATTGGCTTCATCGGTTTGGTATGCGTGGTAATGGCGGCGTCAGCGAGTGCGACGTAGTGAAGGCGACGTCACGCTCGCTGCTCAGAAGGGGTAGCGAGCGATGCCGGCCTGCACAGTCACCCACTGCGTCTCGGTGAACGCCTCGATGTTCGCCTCGTGTCCACCGAAGCGCGCCCCGTGCCCGAGCACCCCGCGCGTCCGAGCGGTCACTGTCGATGACCGGCTAATGGAAAAACCCCTGATGAATCAGGGGTTTCTCTGGCGGTGACGGTGGGATTTGAACCCACGGTAGGGGGTTACCCTACACAACTTTTCGAGAGTTGCACCTTCGGCCGCTCGGACACGTCACCGCCGTCGAGTTTACGACACACCGCGCGATGCCGCGAATCCGGGGCGGCGCGGTCGATGGGCGCCTCGAATTCGGTCGCAACGACCCCGGGGTCGGAGGGCGGGTCTACGGTGATCCCGTGGCCGAAAACCCCCTCGCGACGACGTCGCGCATGACGGCGACGCAGCGCTCCGTGCTGTGGATCGCGATCCTGGCCTCGTTCGTGGCGTTCCTCGACGGCACCGTCGTGAACGTCGCGCTGCCCGCGATCAGCGATGAGCTCGGCGGCGGCCTCACCACACAGCAGTGGGTCGTCGACGCCTACCTGATCACCCTCGGCGCGCTCATCCTCGTCGCGGGATCGGTGAGCGACGCCTACGGACGCGTCCTGGTGCTGCGCATCGGGCTGATCGGATTCGGCATCGCGTCGGTGGCGATCGCGGCTGCCCCGACGGCGGAGTTCCTCATCGTCGCGCGCGCGGTGCAAGGCGCAGCCGGCGCGTTCCTGGTCCCGAGCTCACTCGCCCTCATCACCTCGAACTTCACCGGGGCGGCGCAGGGCCGCGCGATCGGCACCTGGACCGCGATGACCACGACCGCGATGATCGTCGGGCCGCTCATCGGCGGCGTCTTCGTCGACCTGCTGTCGTGGCGGCTGGTGTTCCTCATCAACGTCCTCCCGATCGCGGCGACACTGGTGCTCCTGGCACGGGGCGGCATCCGCGACGTTCGCCAACCGGATGCCTCGATCGACTGGCTCGGGGCGATCCTCTGCACGCTCGGCCTCGGGGCAATGGTGTTCGCGCTCATCGAGCAGCCGAACCTCGGCTGGGGCTCCCCCGCGATCTGGATCCCCCTCCTCGCCGGCATCGCCCTGTTCGCCGGCTTCATCCTGCGGCAGCGGTTCGCGCGCAGCCCGATCCTGCCGCTCGACCTGTTCCGTGTGCGCAACTTCTGGACGGGCAACATCGCGACGCTCTTCATCTACGCCGCACTGTCGCTCAACGGCTTCGTGGTGGTCGTGTACCTGCAGCAGGGCGCCGGGCTGCCCGCGACACTAGCCGGCCTCGCGAGTCTTCCGATGACGATCCTCCTCATCCTCTTCAGTTCCAGAGCCGGCGCGCTCAGCGGCCGCTGGGGTCCACGTCTGTTCATGACGATCGGCCCGATCACGATGGGCATCGGCGCCCTGCTCCTGCTCACCGTGGCCGGTGACTTCTCCTACTGGTGGCAGGTGCTGCCCAGCATGATCGTCATGGGCATCGGTTTGGCGCTCACGGTGGCGCCGCTGACATCCGCGATCCTCGGCGCGATCGAATCCGAGCGATCCGGCATCGCCTCTGCCGTCAACAACGCCGTCGCGCGCGTCGCGGGCCTGGTGGCGATCGCGGCGCTCGCGGCCATCGTCGGCGGTTCACTCGACCTCGACGGCTTCCACCGGGCCGCCATCGTCACGGCGGTGCTCATGATCGCGGGCGGGATCACGAGCTTCTTCGGGATTCGCAATCCAGCGCGCACGGACGCCGACGATCGCCAGCCCTGACCAACGGTGACGGATGCCGCGACCGCAGCGCGACCGGTCGTCCGAGATCATCGAAACCACTGCGAGACTTGCAGCATGCCCGTGATCGAGAACTCCAAAGTCACCATCGTCGGAGCCGGCAGCGTCGGATCCAGCGCGGCGTACGCGGCGCTGATCCGCGGATCGGCCCGGCACGTCGCGCTGTACGACATCGCTACCGAGAAGGTCGATGCCGAGGTGCTCGACCTCGCCCACGGCACGCAGTTCACCGGCTCGAGCGACATCACAGGCGGCAGCGACCTCTCGGTCGTCCAGGGCTCGCATGTTGTCGTGATCACGGCGGGTGCCAAGCAGGATCCGGGCCAGACCCGCATCGAGCTGGCCGGCGTCAACGCGGGGATCATGCGCAAGATGATGCCGCAGCTGCTCGAGGCCGCCCCCGACGCCGTGTTCGTCATCGTCACCAACCCGTGCGATGTGCTGACGGTCCTCGCCCAGGAGGAGACTGGGCTGCCGCCAGAGCGCATCTTCGCGTCGGGTACCGTGCTCGACACGTCGCGGCTGCGGTGGAAGCTCGCCGAGCGCGCCGGCGTCTCGACGTCGAGCGTTCATGCCTACATCGTCGGCGAGCATGGCGACACCGAGTTTCCGCTGTGGTCCAAAGCGACGATCGGCACCGTGCCGATCCTCGACTGGGTGACACCGCGCGGCGACCGTATGACGGCGGACGAGCTCGACCAGATCGCGGTCGACGTGCGCGACGCCGCCTACAAGGTGATCCAGGGCAAGGGCGCGACCAATTACGCGATCGGACTCTCGAGCGCCCGCATCATCGAGGCCATCCTGAACGACGAGCACGCGGTCATGCCGGTCTCGCCAGTGCTGCGCGACTTCCATGGTGTCGACGGCGTCGCACTGTCGGTGCCGTCGGTGGTCAGCGCCACCGGGGCGGTGCCGGTGCGCGAGACGCAGTTCGACGAGCAGGAGCTCGAGCTGTTCCACCGCTCGGCAACGGCATTGCGTGAGGTCGCCGCGTCGCTGCGGCACTGACCGGCTCGGCGCCAGGGGCGCCCGGGAGCGCCCGGGAGCGCCCGGATCTCGCGCGTGTACCTGCGCGCCCTTCTGCCGCATAGACCGGCGACCTAGGTCCCCTGTGCCGCCGACGTGCGCGCGATAGCATCGCCTGGAATCCACGACTCGGGGGTCCTCGTGCGCACACACACTCTTACATCCGGCATGCGTCTCGGCGCGCTCGCGCTCGCACTGGCAGCGGCGATGGCGGTGACCGGATGCTCCGGCGCCGCGCCGGCAGCCACGCCCGCGCCCACCGCGACCGGGGCAGCCCCGGACTTTCCCGCGGACACCGCAGCGGCGCTCCAGGCCGCCTTGGACGACACCCGTGGCGACGAGTTCGCCGGGGTGATCGCCCGGGTCATCACACCGGAGGGCACGTGGACGGGCACGTCGGGGACGGCCGCCCCCGACGGCGAGACCGCACCGTCACCCGACGACCGCACGCGCATCGGCAGTCTGACCAAGACGATGACCGCCACCATCCTCCTGCAGCTCGTCGAGGAAGGTCTCGTGTCCCTCGACGACCCGATCTCGCAGTACGTTCCCGACTCACCCAACGGCGCGGCGACGCTGCGGCAGCTCGCCGACATGACCAGCGGCATCCCGTCGTACTCGCTCGACCCCGACTGGCAGGACAAGTACTTCGGCGACCCGTTCCTCCTCTTCGCCCCGCAGGAGCTGGTGGACGCTGCCAAGACGCTCCCGGTGGACGGTGCACCGGGCGAGGTGTGGAAGTACTCGAACACGAACTATGTGCTGCTGGGGATGGTGATCGAGCAGGTTCTCGAGCAGCCGATCGCCGAAGTGTTCGCCGAGCGACTGTTCGAGCCGCTGAGCATGGTCGACACGGTGTACCCCGGCAGCTCGGCCGGGATCGACCAACCCCACCTCGTCGGACTGACGAACCAGCGCAATCCGGGCGGACCGGCGGAGGATGCCACCGAGTGGAGCCCGTCCTTCGCATCGACAGCCGGCGAGGTGGTGTCGACCCTCGATGACCTCACCCTCTGGGCCCACGCACTCTTCACCGGGGAGGGCGTCCTCGACGATGAGACCCAGCAGCTGCGCCGTGACTCGATCCTGTCGTCGCCTGCACCGAACGACGCCGAGTCCGGCTACGGCATCGGCTGGGGCGAGCGCGCTGACGGCTGGTGGGGTCACTCGGGCACCATCCCCGGATTCACGACCTCGGTCTTCCACAGCTACGACGAGAACGCCACGATCGTGGTGGTCGCGAACACCGATGCGCCCCTCGCTTCGGGCGAGGTACCGGCGCCTGCCGTGTTCGAGGCTCTCGCAGCGGCGCTGGGCTGACGCGCACCCCGCGATGAGAGTGGACGGATGCCGTCGCCGGCGGCCGTGGCATCCGCCGGTGTCACACCTCGCCCGTAGGCTGATCCCATGCCCTCCGCGCGCCGATCCGCCCACGCCGCGCCCTACAAGTGCACCGAGTGCGGGTGGACCACGATCAAGTGGGTGGGGCGGTGCGGCGAGTGCCAGCAGTGGGGCTCCGTGGTCGAGGCATCCGAACCCACCGGACTCACCCGCTCGGTCACGCCGGTCGCGCCCGGCGCCGGGCGGGCGGCCCAGCCGATCACCCGCATCGACACGACCGACGCGCCGCGGCGTACCACCGGAGTGGGCGAGTTCGACCGCGTCCTGGGCGGCGGACTCGTGGCCGGCGCGGCCATCCTGTTGTCGGGCGAACCGGGCGTCGGCAAGTCCACGCTGCTGCTCGAGGTCGCCGCACAGGCCGCGCGGGCTGGGCGACGCGTCCTGTACGCCAGCGCCGAGGAGTCCACGAGTCAGGTCCGATTGCGGGCAGAGCGCACCGGCGCCCTCCACGACGAGCTGTATCTCGCGAGCGAGACCGACCTCGCGACCATCCTCGGGCACGTCGACGAAGTGAAGCCCGAACTGCTGATCGTCGACTCCGTGCAGACGGTGTCGTCAGCCCTGTCCGAGGGTATGGCGGGGCATCCGTCGCAAGTGCGAGAGGTCGCTGCCACCCTCATCCGCGTCGCCAAGGACCGCGGACTGCCGACCATCATCGTCGGACATGTCACGAAGGACGGGTCGATCGCGGGTCCGCGCATCCTCGAGCATCTCGTCGACGTGGTCTGCCAGTTCGAAGGCGACCGGCAGACCTCTCTGAGGTTCGTGCGGGCGCTCAAGAACCGGTTCGGGCCGACGGACGAGGTCGGATGCTTCGACATGACGGGGGCCGGAATCGCCGAGGTCGCTGATCCCAGCGCACTGTTCCTCGGTCACGGCAGCACCGAACCCGGCACCTGCGTCGCCATCGCTCTGGAAGGCCGCCGCGCACTGCCCGTCGAGGTGCAGGCGCTGACGATCGACACCAAGGCGCCGAACCCGCGCCGCATCGTGAACGGAGTCGACGCGGCACGCGTCGCGATGGTGCTCGCGGTGCTCGAGAAGAAGGGCGACATCAAGACCTCCGACAAGGACGTCTACGTCTCCACCGTCGGTGGCGTCCGCTTCATCGAGCCGGCCGCCGACCTTGCGATCGCGCTCGCCGTCGCAGGAGCGGTGACGGGCCGTGCGATTCCGCGCCACATCGCCGCGGTCGGCGAGCTGAGCCTCGCCGGCGAGATCCGGCCGGTGACGCAGGCACCGCAGCGCCGTTCCGAGGCCGCACGTCTCGGCTATCGCGACGTCATAGACGACCGGTCGCGCGAGCTGCGCAGCGCGCTCGCCGATGTGCGAGTCCGCATGAGAAGCCGGCCCGGCGACGACGCCCCCGACTTCTGACCCGCTGGCCCAACGAGAGGCTCAGCGACCCCGCGGGCGACGATCTCGCGCGCTGGCGAACGCAAGAGCCAGCGGGATGACCAGACCGGCGGCGCACACGACGCCCACGACGAGGTAGTCCATTCGGCGAGCGTGCCACAGTCGGCGGCGCCGACGCGACCCGCGACCGGAGTTTCGCCGATCCGCTTCGGCGAAACCGGCCGGCTCAGGCGTCGAGGGCGGCGATGAGGTCGGTGGGTGAAGCCTGCATCGGGTGCGGACCGGCGATGTCGAAGAACACGGTGGTGATCTCGTCCTCGTGGGCGCCGAGGAAGGCCCGCAGCCACGCCGGCGACTGCAGCGCGACGCCCGGCGGCAGTGTCGCAGGCTTGTGCGCGGCGTCGCTGAACAGCAGCAGGGCGACATCGCCGGTCTTGGGATCGCGATAGGTCCACACCTCGCCCGCGTCCCGCGGGTCGTCACGCTGACCCGGCCGCATCAGCGGCGCCACGGTCGGCCCGTGCCGCAGCGCGAAGGCCACGGCCGCCATGTCCTGCGTCTGCAGTGCGTCACTCAGCAGCGGGTTGCGGAACTCCAGCGGTTCCTTGTTCGCGCGCTTCTTTCCTGCCACCCCTCCAGGGTATCGAGTACCCGCCCGGGCCCGCCGCCCCGCTCTTCGCAGCGCCCACCCACCGCGAAAAGGTCGCAAACGGCCGGGCGCGGGCGGTGCAAGCGGCCATTCGCGACGGCTCGGCTCTCTCTGCGCCGACGGCTCAGAGCCCACCGCGCCGGGGCGCAGCGGGCGGGGTCAGGCGAGGAAGCCGCGCAGCAGGGCCTCCGAACCGGCGAGGTGTTCGAGGATGGCTGCTTCCGCGGCATCCGGTCTGCCCGCGAGGATCGCGGTGACGATGCGTTCGTGCTGCGCGTTCGAGTGCTCGATGTTTCGGGGCAGCAGGGGGAACGTGTCGAGCCATTCGTTCACGCGGGCGCGGTTCTCTGCGGCGAGCGCGACGAGAGACGGGATGCCGGCGACCTCGGTGATCGCCAGGTGCAGCAGGGTGTCGAGTCGACGGTAGTCGGCTTCGGATGCCGCGGAGGCCGCCTCGTGCCGCGCCCACAGCTCGTCGCGCGCAGCGGGCTCGAGGGTGCGGGCGGCGGCGGCGCGGGCCGCCCCCGCCTCGATGACACGGCGCATGCCGAGCACGTCCTCGAGGTCGGTCGCGTCGACGTCGGCCGGGTGCGGTGGCTGGGGCAGCGGGTCTGCGACGAACGTGCCGCCGTAGCGGCCGCGGCGCCGCACCAGGTAGCCGGCGTCGGCGAGCTCGCGGATCGCCTCGCGCACGGTGTCGCGGCTGACGGCGTAGAGCACCGCGAGCTCCCGCTCCGACGGCAGCGACTCCCCCGGCGGCACGACACCGAGCCGAATGGTCTGCACGAGCCGGGCGATGGTGTCTTCGAGGGCATTGCCCTCGCGCACCGGCCGGTACACGGCCTTGCGCACCTCGTGCAGCGGCGCGTCGGTCATGGCTTGCACCCGGCACCCGTGCCGCAACTCCGGATGCCTCCGCCGTCACCGCGGAGGCTCAGCCGGAATCCCGCGGTGCGCGCCGGACAATGACGACGCGAATCCGGAGTCATGGCACGCATGACAGACCTCATAGCGGGGTGACGTAGGCGTTGGTGATGCCGCCGTCGACCACGAACGCGGTCGCGGTGATGAACGACGCGTCGTCCGACGCGAGGAACGCCACCGCGGCCGCCATCTCTTCGGGCTCGGCGAACCTTCCCATCGGCACGTGGACGAGCCGGCGTTGCGCGCGCTCCGGGTCCTTCGCGAAAAGCTCCTGCAGCAGCGGCGTGTTCACCGGCCCCGGGCAGAGGGCGTTCACCCGGATGCCCTGACGCGCGAACTGCACGCCGAGCTCGCGGGTCATCGCGAGCACGCCGCCTTTGGAGGCGGTGTACGAGATCTGCGACGTCGCCGAGCCGAGGAGAGCGACGAACGACGCGGTGTTGATGATCGAGCCCCTGCCGGCCGGCACCATGTGGCGCAGCGCGGCGCGCGAGCACAGGTACACGCTCTTGAGATTGACGTCCTGCACCTTGTCCCATGCCGGCAGCTCGGTGGTCTCGATCGAGTCGTCTTCGGCAGGCGAGATGCCGGCGTTGTTGAAGGCGATGTCGAGGCGGCCGAACTCCGCGGCGACGCCGTCGAACGCCTCATCGACCTGCGCCTCGTCTGCGACGTTCACACGGCGGAAGACACCGCCGACATCGGATGCCGCGGCCTCACCGGTCGCGGGATCGAGGTCGGCGATCACGACCTTCGCACCCTCCGCGGCGAAACGCCGCGCCGTGGCCAATCCGATCCCGGAAGCACCGCCGGTGATGATGGCGACCCGGTCCTGAAGTCGTGCCGTCAGATCCATGAGAGTGGGCTTCCTTTCCGGAGCATGTCCCGATTTCCGCCACTCCAGTGGCATGGGAGCGATCGGTTCTGGGACATGAAGGCGTGAGATCGGGACATGGTGACGTTGACCGGCGGCGTTGGGTTAGACATCCGTCGCGAAGAAGACGTTCTTGGTCTCGGTGAAGTGCTCGGCCGCGTCGGGGCCGAGCTCGCGGCCCAGGCCGGAGGCCTTCATGCCGCCGAACGGCGTCGAGTAGCGCACCGACGAGTGCGAGTTCACCGACAGCACGCCGCTCTTCACGCCGCGAGCGACGCGCACGGCGCGGCCGAGATTCTCGGTCCAGATCGAGCCGGCCAGGCCGTAGATGGTGTCGTTCGCGAGGCGGATCGCATCCGGCTCGTCGTCGAACGGAAGCACCGCGACCACGGGCCCGAACACCTCCTCGCGAGCGAGGCGGTGGCCGCGATCGGCCCGCACCACGGTCGGCGGCAGCCAGAAGCCTCCCGCCAGCGGGTCGTCGGCGGCCGGCGCCGAGCCGCGGAAGGCGACCTCTGCACCGTCGAGGAATCCCTCGACCGTGGAGCGATGGGATGCCGAGATCAGCGGTCCCATCTCGGTGCTCTCATCGGCGGGGTCACCCACGCGCCACGCCGCGACGGCGGGTTCGAGCAGTTCGAGGAAGCGGTCGTACACCGAGCGCTGGACGAGGATGCGGCTGCGCGCGCAGCAGTCCTGCCCGGCGTTGTCGAACACCGCGCCGGGCGCCGAAGCCGCCGCCTTCTCGAGATCGGCGTCGGCGAACACGATGTTCGCGCTCTTGCCGCCGAGCTCGAGCGTGACCGGCTTGAGCTCTCGCGCGCAGCCGGCTGCGACATCCGTTCCGACCGACGTCGATCCGGTGAAGACGACCTTGCGCACATCGGGGTGCGACACGAACCTCTGCCCCACGACCGAACCCGAGCCGGTCACGACCTGGAACAGCCCCTCCGGAAGCCCGGCTTCGAGCGCGAGCTCTCCGAGCCGGATGGCGGTGAGGGGAGTGAGCTCTGCGGGCTTGAGCACCACCGCATTGCCTGCGGCGAGCGCGGGCGCGAATCCCCACGACGCGATCGTCATCGGGAAGTTCCACGGCACGATGACCCCGACAACGCCGTACGGCTCGTGGAAGGTGACGTCGAGCCCACCGGCGACCGGGATCTGCCGCCCGCTCAGCCGTTCGGGCGCGCCCGCGTAGAAGTTCAGCACCTGGGCGACGTGTGAGGCCTCCCACCGAGCGGACCCGATCGGATGCCCCGAATTGCGCACCTCAAGTTGGGCGAGCTCTTCGACGTGGGCCTCGACGACGCGCGCGAACGACCGCAGCACGTCGGCACGGGCGACGGGCGCCAGCCCGGCCCACGCGCGCTGCGCGATGACCGCGCGGGCGACCGCCTCATCGACCTGCTCGACCGAGGCACGGGCGACCTCGCCGATCGGCTGCGCGGTCGCGGGATTGATGAGGGTGAAGGTGCCGCTCATGCCAGGGCTCCTTCGCGCCGGGATCCGGCATAGACGGATGCTTCGGCCACGAGTCCCGCGAACAGCCGGCGGTCCTCGCGGTTCTCTTCGGGGTGCCACTGCACGCCGACGAGGTAACCTTCCCCGTCCGACTCGAACGCCTGCACCAGACCGTCGTCGGTGCGCGCAGTGACCACGAGCCCGTCACCGAGCCGGTCGACGCCCTGGTGGTGGTAGCTGTGCACCTCGATCGGCCCGCGGCCCACCAGCCCGGCCAGCCTCGAACCATCCTGCACCTGCACCTCGTTGGTGGCGAACACACCGCCGCCGACGCGGTAGCGCTCGGTGCCCAGTGCTTCCGGAAGATGCTGGTGCAGCGTGCCGCCACGCGCGACGTTGACGAGCTGGAGCCCACGGCAGATCGCGAGTACCGGCATCCGTCGCTCCTCCGCTCCGCGAAACAGCGCGAGTTCCCACGCGTCCCTGTCGGGCCGACCCGGGTCGGTGGACGGATGCCGCTCCGCGCCGTACAGCGACGGCTCGACGTCGAGGCCCCCGGTGAGGATCAGGCCGTCCAGGCCGTCGAGCACCGCCGGGGCGGCGGCATCCGGTCCCGGCTGCGGCGGAAGAAGCACGGCGATGCCGCCCGACGCGGCCACGGCGTCGAAGTACTGCTCGGGCAGGAACGCGGCCCGCACGTCCCACACGCCCTGCTTGGCCTGCTCGAGGTACGTCGTCAGACCGATCACGGGCCGGGCGCGTTGCGCGGAGTCTCCGGTCGTCGAGGGAGCGAGGCGAGCCGAGTCGCTCGAAGCATCAGAGCCGCTCAAAGCCACGCACCCTCTCCCAATCGGTCACGGCGGCGTCGTAGGCCTCGATCTCGATGCGCGCCTGATTCAGATAGTGCTCGACCATGTCGTCGCCGAACGCGGCGCGGGCGATCGCCGACTCGTCGAAGAGCCGCGCCGCCTCGCGGAGCGTGGTGGGCAGGTGGTCGACGCCCGAGGTGTAGGCGTTGCCGGCGAGCGGATCGGGCAGCGGCAACTCGTGCTCGACACCGTGCAGGCCACCGGCGATGATCGCGGCGATCCCCAGGTACGGGTTGACATCACCGCCGGGCACGCGGTTCTCCACCCGCAGCGACGAGCCCTTGCCGATGACGCGCAGCGCGCACGTGCGGTTGTCGATCCCCCACGCGATACCGGTCGGTGCGAACGAACCCTTCGCGAAGCGCTTGTAGGAGTTGATGTTCGGCGCGTACAGCAGCGAGAACTCGCGCAGGGTGGCGAGGATGCCGGCGATCCAGTGCTCCATGAACGGGCTGAAGCCGTGGCGACCGTCACCGGCCATGACCGGCTCACCGTCCTCTGACCGCACCGACAGATGGATGTGGCAGCTGTTGCCCTCGCGCTCGTTGAACTTGGCCATGAACGTGAGCGACTTGCCGTGGGCGTCGGCGATGGCCTTCGCGCCGTTCTTGTAAAGGGCGTGCTGGTCGGCGGTCTCGAGCGCCTCGGCGTAGCGGAAGGCGATCTCCTGCTGGCCCAGGTTGCATTCGCCCTTGACGCCCTCGGTGTACAGGCCGGCGGCATCCATCGACCGTCGGATGTCACGCAGCAGCGGCTCGAGCCGTCCCGACGCGAGCAGGTCGTAGTCGACGTTGTAGTCGGTCGACGGCGTGAGGCCCTGATAGCCCTTGGCCCAGGCATCGCGATACGTGTCGTCGAAGATGATGAACTCCAGCTCGGTGCCCGAGTACGGCACGAGTCCTCGGTCGGCGAGACGCGAACGCTGGCGGTTGAGGATGTCACGCGGCGACTGGACGACAGGGTCGCCGTTCTCCCACGTGAGATCGGCCATCACGAAGGCGCTGCCGGGATGCCACGGCAGCTGGCGCAGCGTCGCGGGATCGGGTCGCAGCATCATGTCGCCGTAGCCGGTGTCCCAGCTGGACATCGCGTAGCCGTCGACGGTGTTCATGTCGACGTCGACCGAGAGCAGATAGTTGCAGGCTTCTGCCCCGTGCGGCAGCACCTCCTCCTGGAACAGCCGGGCCGAGACCCGCTTGCCGGAGAGACGGCCCTGCGCGTCGGCGAAAGCCACGACGACCGTGTCGATCTCGCCCGCCGCTATCCGGTCGTTCAGCTGCTCGACGGTGAGGTTGCCCGGCATCCGTCCTCCTCTTGTCGGCGTCCTGCGCGGCGCGAGCGCGGTTCGCCTGAACCGCGCTCACGCGATCACTCTAAAGGGAAATTGAACTCAAAGGTAGACACGGCCACCAATAGACGCCACAATCGGCGCAGGCGCACGGTCGCGTCGACCTGAGCGCACGTCCGTACCCGACTCCCGGAGGACCGATGTCCCAAGCGAGCAGTGCAGCACCGTCCGGAAATCCGCCCGCGACCAGAGCGGGCTCGAGCAAGGTCGGCGGCGCGACCTATACGCGCGCCGGTCAGGACTACTTCGACCGGCGAGGACTGAAGAGATCGGCGGGGGTCTGGGGGCTATGGGGGCTCGCGGTCGCCGCCGTCATCTCGGGCGACTTCTCGGGCTGGAACTTCGGAATCGACTTCGCCGGATTCGGCGGAATGCTGATCGCGTTCGTCATCCTCGTCGCGATGTACTACGGGATGATCTTCTCGATCGGCGAGATGGCGGCAGCCATGCCGCACACGGGGGGCGCGTATTCGTTTGCGCGGTCGGCGATGGGGCCCTGGGGAGGCCTCATCACCGGCGCCGCCGAGACCATCGAGTACGTGGCCACGACGGCGGTGATCGTCTTCTTCTCTGCGTCCTACGCCGACGCGATCACGTCTGAACTGCTCGGCATCTCGCTGCCGGGCTGGCTGTGGTGGGTCATCCTCTACGTCGCCTTCATCGCGCTGAACGCCGCTGGTGCGGCGATCTCGTTCAAATTCGCGATCGTGGTCTCGATCATCTCGATCGGCATCATCCTCGTCTTCTCGGTGATGGCGATCTTCTCCGGCGCGTTCTCGTGGGCGAACCTGTGGGACATCGCGCCCGACCCGGGCCAGACCGAGTTCCTGCCGCACGGCGTGCTGCCGATCCTGTTCGCCCTGCCGTTCGCGATGTGGTTCTTCCTCGGCATCGAGGAGCTGCCGTTGGCGGCGGAAGAGTCGCACGACCCGGTGCGCGACATCCCCCGTGCCGGATTCTGGGCCCGCGGGACGCTGATCGTGACCGGCCTTCTGGTGCTGTTCCTCAACACCGGCGTCCTCGGCGCCGAAGCGACGGGGGTTGCGGCCGAGCCGCTTCTCGACGGGTTCCGCGCGATCGTCGGCGACGGAGTCGCCGCGGTGCTGGCGCTGTTCGCCCTGGTCGGGCTGCTCGCCTCGCTGCAGGGCATCATGTTCGCGTACGGGCGCAACATGTACTCACTTTCGCGCGCCGGCTACTACCCGCGCTTCCTGTCGTTGACGGGCACGCGCAAGACGCCGTGGGTCGCGCTCGTCGTGGGCGCCGTGATCGGCTTCGTCGCGCTGCTGATCATCGAGTTCACCGGCGGTTCGGGCAGCGTCGCGGGAGCGATCGTGCTCAACATCGCGGTGTGGGGCGCGGTTCTGGCGTACTTCCTGCAGATGGTTTCTTTCATCATCCTGCGCCGCAAGTTCCCGAACGCCGAGCGCCCGTATCGGAGTCCGTGGGGTATCACCGGCGCCGTGATCGCCGCCGCGATCGCCCTGCTGATCTTCGTCGGCTTCCTGCTGAACCCGACGTTCCTGCCGGCGATCATCGCCATCGGCATCGTCTATATCGTGCTGCTGGCCGGGTTCGCCTTCTTCTTCCGCCACCGTCTCGTGCTCTCGCCCGAAGAGGAGTACGCCCTTTCGGGCGGCGAGCACCGCGACCCGCAGAAAGAGGGCTACGACGCGATGGAGAAAGAGGTCTTCGGCGACAAGCCGTAACGACGGGGACGCGGGGCGGGGTGGTCCGGGGGGACACCCTGCCCCGCACTTCTGCGCAGAGGCGTCAGGGCAGGTGCTGCTCGAGAACGCCGCGGATCTGATCGGCGAGGTACGCGTGTCCCTGGTCGTTCGGGTGGACGCCATCGAACCCGATGAGGTCGGGCATGCCGTCGAACCAGCCGGCCTCGATGGGGTCGATGAACGTCAATCCGGCGGCCTGCGCGGCATCCTGCGTCGCATCCCTCGCTTCGAGGTAGCTCTCGGGGACGGGCCAGATCGGGGAGGCGGGACCGATGACGAGGATCATCGCGTCGGGCCACTTCGCTTGGGCGTCCGAGAACGCTTCCTCTGCGCCGGCACGAGTGGCGTCGTAACCGTGCCAGCCGTCGTTGATCGAGCCGAAGAAGACGAGGTGGTCGATCCCCTCGTCGGGCATCCGCTCGACACGGGTCACGAAGTTGCTGGGGCCTTCGGGGGTATCCCACGTCGCCGCGTACCCGGTGCCGCTCCACGCATAGGCGGTGACGGCGAAGTCATCGGCTGAGAGGAGCGCCGGCCAGAGCGCGGACGGACCGGAATCCGCAGGGGATCCGGTCGTGAACGAGTCGCCGATGACCGCTATCGGTGTCGGCCGGACGACCCCTTCCGAGGGGCGCGCGGGAGAGGCTGTAGAGGGTGACGGCGGCTGGCCCTGGTTCGTCGGCTGGTCGGCAGGAGGCGCTGCGCACGCAGTCAGGATGGCAACCAGCAGACAGGCCAGTGGAAGCAAGCGTGTGCGACGCGCACTCATGAATCGAGCTTAAGAGTCCCGCGAAGCACGCTGCCGGGGCGTCAGTAGAGCAGGAACTGCTTCGACTGGGTCGAGGCGATCCCGCCGATCTCGACCGACAGATGGTACGAGGAACCGCCGCCCGGTGCACGAGGACGCGTCGGGTCGTCGCAGGTGCCGACGGCGGACCGGGTGCGGTCCCACGTCAGCGGGGCGGCGCTGGTGACTGTCTGGCCGGCGCCCAGCAGCACGACCATGTCGCTCGGCTCGCTCTGGCAGTCGGTCGAACGCCACCACGTGTCGCTGCCGCTCGTCACCGTGAACGACTGTGCACTCGTGCCGACGTTCAGCGTGCAGTCGGCGCCGCTGTTGGTGAGCGAGATCAGGAACTGCGGGCTCTGGTCGCCGGTGTACGAGTCCTGGGTCGTGACGGGCTCGACCACGATGTCGCCGGCGACGCACGGCTGTGCGGTCGGGGTCGCCCCGGGCGTGGCCGACGGGGTCGACGTGCCTTCCACGACAGAACCCTCGACGGCGCCATCGACGGCACCGGTTTCGGTGGGGTTGGGCTGCGGCGACGTCGGCACGGGCAGCGAGGTCGCGGTGTTCTGAGTCTGCGGCTGCGGGTCGCCACCGGTGCTCTCGGCGCCCCATCCTCGCCACGGCTGCGCGATGAGCAGCCAGATCACTCCCACGATCACGAGGAGGGCGATGATCAGCACCAGCCGGCGACGACGGTACACCGCCGGGGAGTGGCGTCGTCGGGCGGGCGTGCCGGTCATGACAACAGGGTACGGCCGCAGCATCCGTCAAACCCTGGTCGGCGCGCTGACAGCCGGTTTTCACAGGTGACGGAGAGCCCCGATCGCTAGGGTCGGATCGACCCCAGGAGGACCCCATGAACTGCCCCACCGATGGTTCCGTGCTCGTGATGAGCGAACGGTCCGGCGTCGAAATCGACTACTGCCCGACGTGCCGCGGCGTGTGGCTCGACCGCGGCGAGCTCGACAAGATCCTCGAGCGCGCCGAGCGCGAGACCGGCCGCGTCGCCCCCGCAGCTCCGGCCGCACCCGCGGCGCCGACGGCACCCGCGGCACCTCCGTACGGCGCGCAGCCGGCTTACGGGCAGCCCGGGTACGGGCGGCCCGATGGCGGCTACGCCGACCCGCGCTACCCCGCGCCGCAGTCGTACGACCCGCGCTACGGGCAGCAGGGGAACGACCAGGGTTACCACCGCAAGAAGAAGAAGGAGCACTGGCTCAGCGACCTCTTCGACTGAGCCCGCGGGCGTGCTCAGAGCTGCTTGATCATGCGCGTGTTCCCGAGCGTGTTCGGTTTCACGTGCGCGAGATCGAGGAACTCCGCCACGCCTTCGTCCGGCGAGCGGATCAGCTGCGAGTACACGTCGGGATCCACGATCTGCTCGCCGATCGGCGAAAAGCCACGGCGGGTGAAGAAGTCGACCTCGAACGTCAGGCAGAACAGGCGTGAGAGTCCGAGCGTGCGCGCGTTGTCTTCGAGAGCCTCGACGATCGCGCGACCGACGCCGTGGTGCAGCCACTCGTCGACGACGATGAGGGTGCGGATCTCGCCGAGGTCTTCCCACATGACGTGGAGCGCGCCGCATCCGACGAGGTTCCCCGAGGCGTCCTCGGCGACGACGAACTGCTGCGTGGCCTCGTAGAGCACGACGAGGTCCTTGCCGAGCAGGATCCGACGCTGTACGAACGGCTCGAGCATCGCCTGGATGCCGCGGACATCCCGTGTCGTCGCCGGACGGACAGTGAACTCGCTCATCGAACCAGCGTAGAGCCCGTGCCGGGCTGAGAAGACGAAGAGCGGATGCCGCAGCATCCGCTCTTCGTCTGTACCGGGTTGTTACGCGTTCGCCGCGAGGTCGGGCGTCGCGGTGATCTCGCCGTTGTGGACGATGCCGACCGCGACCTTGTCGCCGCGGGGGCCGTTCTCGAAGACGAACTCGCCGTTCTCGGCGTCGACGGTGACGTGGTCGCCGGAGTTCAGCTCGCCGTGGAGGATCTTCTCCGACAGGCGGTCCTCGACCTCACGCTGCATCGCACGACGCAATGGCCGGGCGCCGAGCGCCGGGTCGAAGCCGATCTCGATCAGTTTCTCCTTCGCGGCCTGCGACAGCTCGATCGTCATGTCGCGGTCGAGCAGCCGGTCGCCGAGGCGCTTGGTGAACAGATCCACGATCTGCACCAGCTCCTGCTTGTTGAGCTGCGGGAACACGATGACGTCGTCGACGCGGTTGAGGAACTCGGGCTTGAAGTTGCGCTTGAGCTCCTCGTCGACCTTGCCCTTCATCCGCTCGTACGACGTGGCCGCGTTGCCCTCGACCTGGAAGCCCACCGGGCCTCCCGCGATCGCCGACGAACCGAGGTTGGTCGTCATGATGATCACGGTGTTCTTGAAGTCGATGACACGACCCTGACCGTCGGTCAGCCGGCCCTCTTCGAGGATCTGCAGGAGCGAATTGAAGATGTCGGGGTGCGCCTTCTCGATCTCGTCGAACAGCACCACCGAGAACGGCTTGCGGCGCACCTTCTCGGTGAGCTGGCCGCCCTCTTCGAATCCGACGAATCCGGGAGGGGCACCGAACAGGCGCGAGACGGTGTGCTTCTCGCCGAACTCCGACATATCGAGCGAGATGAGCGCGGACTCGTCGTCGAAGAGGAACTCGGCGAGCGCCTTGGCGAGCTCGGTCTTTCCGACTCCGGTGGGGCCGGCGAAGATGAACGAGCCCGACGGGCGCTTGGGGTCCTTGAGCCCGGCGCGCTGACGGCGGATCGTCTTCGAGAGGGCGGCGATCGCCTCCTCCTGGCCGACGACACGCTGGTGCAGCGCCTTCTCCATGAAGACGAGACGGCTCGACTCCTCTTCGGTGAGCTTGAACACCGGGATGCCGGTGGCCTGAGCGAGCACCTCGGCGATCAGGCCCTCGTCGACCACCGCGTGGGTCGCGACATCGCCCGAGCGCCACTGCTTCTCGAGGCGCAGGCGCTCGGCGAGGAGAGACTTCTCTTCGTCGCGCAGGCCGGCGGCCTTCTCGAAGTCCTGATCCTCGGAGGCCTGCTCCTTGTCTTCGCGGACCTTGGCGATCTTGTCGTCGAACTCGCGCAGCTCGGGCGGGCTCGACAGGATCGACAGGCGCAGGCGTGCGCCGGCCTCGTCGATCAGGTCGATCGCCTTGTCGGGCAGGAAGCGGTCGGCGATGTAGCGGTCGGCGAGGTTCGCGGCGGCGACGATCGCGCCGTCGGTGATCTGCACCTTGTGGTGCGCCTCGTAGCGGTCGCGCAGCCCCTTCAGGATGTTGATCGCGTGGGGCAGGCTCGGCTCGGCGACCTGGATCGGCTGGAAGCGGCGCTCGAGCGCGGCATCCTTCTCGAAATGCTTGCGGTACTCGTCGAGAGTGGTCGCGCCGATCGTCTGCAGCTCACCCCGCGCGAGCAGGGGCTTGAGGATCGACGCGGCGTCGATCGCGCCCTCGGCGGCGCCGGCACCCACGAGGGTGTGGATCTCGTCGATGAAGACGATGATGTCGCCGCGCGTGCGGATCTCTTTGGTGACCTTCTTGAGGCGCTCCTCGAAGTCACCGCGGTAGCGGGAGCCGGCGATGAGCGAGCCGAGGTCGAGCGAGTAGACCTGCTTGTCCTTGAGCGTCTCGGGGACGTCGTTCTTCACGATCGCCTGCGCGAGACCTTCCACCACGGCGGTCTTGCCGACACCGGGCTCGCCGATCAGTACGGGGTTGTTCTTGGAGCGGCGCGACAGGATCTGCATGACGCGCTCGATCTCTTTCTCGCGCCCGATCACCGGGTCGAGCTTGTTGTCGCGCGCGGCCTGCGTGAGGTTGCGGCCGAACTGGTCGAGCACCTGGGAGCCGCCCTGCGCACCCGTGGCCGACTCGTTGGCGGCGCCTGACACGGCGGCCGGCTCCTTGCCCTGGTAGCCCGAGAGCAGCTGGATGACCTGCTGGCGCACCTTGTTCAGGTCGGCGCCGAGCTTGACGAGCACCTGCGCGGCGACGCCCTCACCCTCGCGGATGAGGCCGAGGAGGATGTGCTCCGTGCCGATGTAGTTGTGGCCGAGCTGCAACGCCTCGCGGAGGCTGAGCTCGAGCACCTTCTTGGCTCGCGGCGTGAACGGGATGTGCCCGGTCGGCTGCTGCTGGCCCTGGCCGATGATGTCCTGGACCTGCTCGCGGACGGCATCGAGCGAGATGCCGAGGGACTCCAACGCCTTCGCGGCGACACCCTCGCCTTCGTGGATCAGCCCGAGCAGGATGTGCTCGGTGCCGATGTAGTTGTGGTTGAGCATCTTCGCCTCTTCTTGGGCGAGCACAACCACACGACGGGCACGGTCGGTGAATCTCTCGAACATCGTTCTTCCTCCGGGGCGTATCGGTGCGGTGATGCACTCCTGGCGCCTTACATCGAGGGTAACGAGCGGGCGGATGCCGCATACCCGTGTTCGCCGTGGGCATAGCGGTCTGGACATCTGGCGAGACCTTGACCTACCGCATCCATCGGGTTTATCGTTTATCGATACCAACGTTTATCGATATGGAGAGGATGAATCCGATGTCTTCGACACCACGCCCACACGTCTCGCGCGGCGAGGGCTTCGCCCTCGGGCTGATCGCGACGGGAGCGATCAGCGTCGCGGTGGCGGCGCTCGTCGCGATCGTCCGCGCCGCCTTCGGGATCTTCGGGAGCGACCCCACGATCCGGATGCCGGTGACGGGCGGTGACGTGCAGGCGCTCTCGGACGTTCCTGAGATCGCGGCGGCGACCTATGCCTCGGCTGAGGTGACCTTCACCTCGCTTCCGGCCGGCGTGAGCTGGATGCTGCTGCTCGAGCAGGCCCTCCCCGCGATCGCCACCATCGGCGTCTGCATCGTTGCGTGGTGGCTGGGTGTCTCACTGATGCGAGCGCGCCCCTTCCGCCCCGCTATGTCGAACGCGATCGGCGTCGTCGCCTGCCTCGTGCTCGCAGGCGGCCTGTTCGGTCAGCTGCTCGGCGCCATCGGCCGCGCGATGCTGGTGGACGACCTCGCAGGGAGCTCGCCCGAGATCACGGACGTCTTCTGGACATTCCTCGTCGAGGTGGACCTCGCGCCCGTCGGCTGGAGCTTCGCGCTGGCGCTGGTCGCCGCGTCGTTCGCGATCGGCGCCCGTCTGCAACGCGAGACCGAGGGACTCGTATGAGCCCCGCCGACGACGAGGGGCCCAGCGGAGTCCACTGCCGGCTCGACGAACTGCTGATCGAGCGTGGCATGACGCTGACCCGGCTGTCCGAGCTCGTCGGAGTGTCGGTCGTGAACCTGTCGATCCTCAAGAACGACCGGGCCCGGGCGATCCGCTACTCCACGCTGTCGGCGATCTGCCGTGCACTCGATTGCGAGATCGGTGACCTGCTGGTCCGCGCCGACGCCTAGCCCTCGGCTCATTCCCCTGACCGTCCGCAGTCAGTTCGGCGCATGCCGGGCAGGGCCTCC
>NZ_JAHZQZ020000009.1 GCF_019449275.2 Microbacterium sp. HD4P20 | reverse complement strand
CCCCCCCAGCCGGAGGAGTGCCCTCCCGCCCGGCGGTGAATCGCGGCCTGGGCGGAGAATCTGCGAGCCATCCGCCGACAACGGGCCGAAGCTCCGCCGGGCGGAGTCCGATCGCAGCAACAGCCAGGGGATTCCGGATGCCACGGGTCGAAGCTCCGCCGGGCGGAGTCCGATCGCAGCAACAGCCAGGGGCTTCCGGATGCCACGGGCCGGGCGGAATCGCGGGCGTCAGTCGTTGCCGATGATGGGGATCCGGACGTTGTCGAACTCGCCGCCGGTGAGGATCGCGAAGGCCTCGGAGTCGTCGTCAAGACCGTCGGCCTGCACGAGCGTGCCGCGCGGAGCCATGTCGGCGGTGCAGACCTGGTCGGCCGGCGGCGTGACGAAGGTCACGGTGACCTCCGAGCCGGCGGTGGTGACGGACTCGACGGCCGGCACGCACGACGACGAGCCCCATGTCAGCACGATGAACTCGCCGTCGTCGTCGGTCCAGCCGGCGCTCGGCAGGTAGTCCGTCTCGCCGCTGGCGTCGAGGCCGGCGACGCCGTCGAGGTCGGTGTCGCCGTGGCTGTCGCCGAGCGTCACGCGGATCTCGAGCTCCTGCGTCGGGTCGACACCCTCCGGTACCGCCACGATCGTCGCACGGGGTGCCAGGTCGCGGGTGCAGACGATGTCCTCGGGCGGCTCGATGAGCTCGACATCGAGCACGGCGCCGTTGAGCGCGACCTCACCGGCGGTGGGCACGCACGTCGATGATCCCTCGGTCACGATCCCGATCATGCGGCCGTTGTCGAGCCACGCGGCATCGACCTCGATCTCAGTGCCGGCACCGCCCGACGAACCACTCGGGGTCGAGGAAGGCGTCGCCGGCGAGCCCGGCCCGGCGGTCGACGCGCACGCGGTCAGCGTGCCGGCGACGAGAAGCACCAGAAACGATCCGGCCAGGGCGGAGGATGGGCGACGTGGCATGCGAAGGCCTTTCGATCCGGGATGCCGCGAGGCGGGGCATCCGTCATCCCTATGGTGTCGCAATCAGCCAGAGAATCTCTCGAGAACTTCGGAAACCCCCGCCACGACCGGTCGAAGCCCCTATTGCAGCGCCGACGTGAGGCGCGCGAGGTTGTCGAGGACCGTCGAGCGCAGGGGCTGCTTCTCCCATTCCTCGAGGGTCAGCCGGCGGCTGAGCGAACGGTACTGGTCCTCGACGTCGTGCATCTCGCGCACGAACTCCTCGCCGCGCACGAGCATCGAGATCTCCATGTTGAGACCGAACGATCGCATGTCCATGTTGCTCGAGCCGATGATCGCGACCTCGTCGTCGATGGTGAGGCTCTTGGTGTGCAGAATGTAGGGCTTCTCGTACATCCAGATCTTCACGCCGGCGCGAAGCAGCGCCTCGTAGTAGCTGCGCTGCGCGTGGTAGACGATCGCCTGGTCGCCCTCCTCCGACACGAACAGCTCCACGTGGATTCCCCGCTGGCACGCCGTCGTGACCGCGAGCAGCAGCGCCTCATCGGGCACGAAATAGGGACTCACCACGATGATCCGGCGCTGAGCGGCGTAGAGGAGCGCCGCGAACAGCTTGAGGTTGTTCTCGAACTCGAAACCGGGGCCGGACGGGATGATCTGGCAGTCGAGGTCGCCGGGCCCGGAGGTCACATTGAACAGGTCGATCTCGTCGGTGAGCACCTCGTCGGTCTCGCTGTACCAGTCGCTCAAGAAGACGGCGTTGACGGATGCCACGACCGGGCCTTCGATGCGCGCCATGAGGTCGACCCAGTGCAACCCGCGACGGATGTTCTTCTTGAGGTTGTACGTAGAGTCGGTCACGTTCTGCGAGCCGGTGAACGCCACGCGGCCGTCCACGACGAGCAGCTTTCGGTGGTTGCGCAGGTCGGGGCGCTGGTACTTGCCCTTGAACGGCTGCACGGGCAGCATCAGGTGCCAGTGCGCGCCCATCGCGTCCAGCCGCTTCAGGGTGCGGCGATAGAACGGCTTGCCGCGGTTGGCCCAGTGATCCAGCAGCACACGCACCGTCACGCCTCGCGCCGTCGCCTCTTCGAGGGCACGGAACAGGTTGTCGGTCGCGGCATCCGATTGGAAGATGTAGAACTCGACGTGCACGTAACGCTCGGCCGAACGGATCGCGTCGGCCATGGCGTCGAGGCTGTCCTGGTAGCGCGAGATGAGGTGGGCGGCGTTGTCGCCCGCGAGCGGCATCGCCCCGAGATTGCGGTTGAGGGTCACCAGCGACGTGAACCACTCGGGCGCGTGCGGACGCAACGTGCCGAAGTCGAGCGACTCACTCGTGTCGTGGATGTACTCGTTGATGCGCTCCTGCTTGCGGCGGCGCTTGCGCGGCAGGCGCGGGTTTCCGATCAGCAGGAACAGGAAGACGCCGATGATGGGAATGAAGTAGATCGCCAGCAGCCAGGCCATGGCGGCGGTCGGCCGGCGGTTGCGGGGCACGACGATGATCGCGGCGATGCGGATGGCGAGGTCGACGACGAAGACGACAAGAACCCACCACGTCGCATCGATCGTGATGGATATCACCTGGCCCCCTCCACGTCCCCCGACTGCGCGGTGTCCCCAGCGTAGTGGGGGCGGCGGTCAGAGCTCGGACGCGGCGGGCGGCAGTCCGCGCTTGGCGCGCTCCTCGGCCTCGATGCGGGAGTACTCGCGGCGCTCGTGGCGGTCGGCGCGGATGATGCTGCGCAGGACGAAGAAGAAGATCGCGCTCACGACGACGGTGGGCAGCAGCGTCCACAGCACTGCGAGCCAGTAGTCGTCCATGCCCTCCAGGATACGCCGCGGATATGGACGGTTCCTCCACAGGTGCGGCCTGCGGGCGTGGGTGAGCGTCATCCATCCACAGGTCTTTCGCCGCGCACCCCTGCCGCCCGAGAGTCGGTCGACATGACCAGCACAATCGTCAAGGCGGCCGATGCCGCGCAGTTCCTGTCCTTCGTCCCCCGTCTGCTCGGCTATCACCCGACGCGCAGCCTCGTGGTGATCCCGTTCCACGGCTCGCGCAGCCTCGGCGCCATGCGGGTCGATCTACCCGATACGGCGACTGCCGCAGTCGACAGCATCGCTTCCACCGTCATCGGCATGGTCTGCCGTCTTCCGCACGCCGACGGGCTGGCGACGGTCGCGTACACCGGCTCGAGCTTCGGTGGGCACGCCGGGATGCCGCACCGAGACCTCGTCGAGGCGCTCGCTCGCCGCGCCGATGCGTGCGGCCTGCGACTGGTCGACGCGCTGTGCGTCACGGCCGACGCGTGGGGCTCCTACCTCGACCCGTCCTGCCCGGGATCCGGCCGGGCGCTGGCCGACCTCGATGCGGTCCCGGCGGAATTGGCGGAACTGCCCGCGCCGAGCGGTGACCAGGGCTCGGGCGCGGAGCTTCCTGCCATCGACGACGCCGAGCGGGAGGACGTCGCGCGGGCGCTGGGGGCGGTGAATCGTGCCGTCACCGTGCTCTGCGGCACGGACGTCGCCAGCTCCGCAGAAGCGGACGAGGTGTCCGACGAGTCGATGACGGACGAGGGTCGCGTCGACCCGCGGGCTCTGGCCACCGCGTGTCTGCTGGACGACCTGCCCGATCTCTTCGAGGACGCCCTCGCCTGGGATGCCGCGGCCCTCGACCCGTATCGCGCAGCGGCTCTCGTCTGGTGCTTGTCTCGTCCGTCGCTTCGCGACGTGGCCCTCGTGCAATGGAGCGGAAACCTTGCCCAGGGCGACGAAGCGTTCGACGCCCAGCTGAGGTGGGAGGACGGGGAGGAGTACCCCGAGCACCTCGCGATGCGGATGTGGGGCGAAGGGGACCGGCCGGACCCCGAGCGGCTCGAGCGTGCGCTGCAGCTCGTGCGGCACGCGGCGGCGGTCGCCCCGCGGAGTGCGCGACCCGGTCCACTGTCGATGTGCGCGTGGCTGTCGTGGGCCCTCGGACGGTCGACGCACGCCGAGGCGTACGCGCAACGGGCGTGTGACATCGAGCCGGAGCACGGGTTGTCCGAGATCGTGCTGTCGTTCGTCCGGGCCGGCCACCTGCCCGAGTTCGTCTGGTCGCGATGACAGCGCCACCGTCGGTCGTCCGCCGTTCCTGCCCCATACCAAGCGCAGCGCAACGCAGCGCAAACCGATCATCGTTCTCGATTGCATAAACATATTGCGATCTGCTTATGTCTCCTGGTTCGATGGGGACATGGAACGAGAGGCGGGGCTGGAAGCCACTGCGGAACTCTTCAAAGTGCTGGGCTCCTCGTCTCGCCTCTACCTGCTGCGCCTGCTTGCCGCGGAGCCCTCCGGGGTGAGTGAGCTGGTTTCGCGGAGCGGGATGTCGCAGCCGCTCGTTTCGCAGCATCTACGGACCTTGCGACAGACAGGAATCGTGACGGTCTCTCGTACCGGCCGCGAGGCGATCTATCGGCTCGCCGACCACCACATCGCGCACGTCGTCGACGACGCGATCACTCACGTCCTCGAAGAGGACACCCTGACGGAGGGAAAGAACGATGAGCACCACTGAGATCCACGCAGAGCACACGATCGCCGAGCACGAGCACGGGACCGACTGCGGTCACGAGGCGGTCCAACACGAGGACCACGTCGACTACGTGCACGGCACCCATCATCACGCGGCGCACGGTGACCACTACGACGAGCACGAGAGCGTCGCCGAGCACACCACCCAAGAGCACGCTCACGGCGCCGACTGCGGTCACGAAGCCGTCCCGCACGACGACCACGTCGACTACGTGCACGACGGACACAAGCACGCCGTCCACGGCGAGCACTACGACGAGCACTGACGTTCGAGTCAGTGGTGATGCGGAACAGACCACTGCGGAAAGGGGTCTGCGTACCGCGCCCATGATTCCGGCCCGGCGACGAGCTCGGTGGGATCGAGCAGGCACGCGGTGAGCGTCGCGTCGAGTACGTCCCGGTCCAGGCGCAGGCCGAAGAAGACGATCTCCTGACCGACCGGAGAATCGGCATCCCAGCTGAGCAGGCTCGTCGGATCGAGGTCGAGCACGTCGCCGGCCGTCGACCACGCGCCGACGCGGTCGGGGCGGGTGGCCAGGCGGACGAAGCCCCGAGACCGGAGGATCCTGCCCACGCGCTGCGGGATGAGCCGATCGCCGATCGCCTCGTAGAGTCGCCCGGGATGGAATGGGCGAGGATCGCGGAACACGTGGGCGCCGATCGCGCCAGGACTGGCCGCGGCGGGCGCTCCTTCTACGAGCTGCTGCTGCCAGCCCATCGACGCGCCGAGCCGGTGCGCACGCCCCCTGACCAGTAGCACCGACGGCGACCGGAGGCTCGACACCTGCGATTCCGATACGACCCGCGCAGCCGGCGCCAGCTGCGCGAGGAACGCAGTGACGAGCTTCGCCTGGGCAGGCTGGTGTGAGGCGTCGTCGTCGGTGAGCACGATGACGCTTGCGAACTCGAGCCGCCGGGCCAGTCGGCCTGGCGCGTCGAAGTCGCGGCTGCCGGCCGCGGCTGCCCCGTCGGCTCGAGCGTCGAAGAGAACCGTCAGGACTTCACTGACCGACGTGACGGCGACCACGTCCCGGATTCCCACCAGGACTGCCGGCTCCTGGATGTTCAGGACGTGCTCCATGACCAGAGCGACCTCGACGGGGTCGGCGCTCGGCTCGAGCAGCACGACCGCGTTGCCGGTCAGCCCGTCACTGGCATCCGCCATCAGCGCCTCCGCCAGGTCGACCGCGAACTCGGCACTGTCAGCGCCCGAGACATCGAGCGCGCAGGAGACTCGCCTCGCCGGGCCGCGGCTCATGCTCTCGGCGACCCGGCGACTGTCGATCAGGTCGCCGCCGCTCACGAGGGTGACGGCCAGACCCGCAGCCGACGGCGGTGGAAGGGCGCTCACATGAGCTACGGTAGTTGAGAATTGTTCTCAATAACAATCGGAGTCGACATGAAAGTCCGCAACTCGCTGAAGTCGATGAAGAAGATGCCCGGGGCGCAGGTCGTTCGCCGTCGCGGCCGGATCTTCGTCATCAACAAGCTCAACCCGCGTTTCAAGGCGCGCCAGGGCTGAGGCCGGGCGCCGCGGTAGGCGGCCTACTTGACCAGCGGGAAGAGGATGGTCTCTCGGATGCCGAGCCCGGTGATCGCCATGAGCAGCCGGTCGATCCCCATGCCCATCCCCCCGGTGGGGGGCATGCCGTGCTCGAGCGCGCGCAGGAACTCCTCGTCGATGCGCATCGCCTCGAGGTCGCCGCGGGCTGCGAGCTTGGCCTGCTCGACGAAGCGCTCGCGCTGGATGACCGGGTCGACCAGCTCGGAGTATCCGGTGGCGAGCTCGAATCCTCGTGTGTAGAGATCCCACTTCTCGACGACACCGGGGATGGTGCGGTGCTCGCGCACCAGCGGGCTGGTGTCGAGCGGGAAGTCCATCACGAAGGTCGGCCGCGTCAGCTGCGACTTGACGAAGTGCTCCCACAGCTCTTCCACGAGCTTGCCGTGGATCACGTGGGGCGGCTCTTCGACGCCCGCGGACGCCGCGAGCGCGCGCAACTCGTCGAGCGGGGTCTCGGGCGTGATCGTGCGGCCCGCCGCGTGCGACAGCGATTCGTACATCGACAGCCGCTCCCACTGCCCGCCGAGGTCGTACTCGGTGCCGTCGGCCCACGTCACGGTGGTCGATCCCGTCACCGCGATCGCGGCGTTCTGGACGAGCTCCTGCGTGAGGTCGGCGATGCCGTTGTAGTCGCTGTACGCCTGATAGGCCTCGAGCATCGCGAACTCGGGGCTGTGCGTGGAGTCGGCTCCCTCGTTGCGGAAATTGCGGTTGATCTCGAACACCCGGTCGATGCCGCCGACGACCGCACGCTTGAGGAAGAGCTCGGGAGCGATGCGCAGGTAGAGGTCCGCGTCGAACGCGTTGGAGTTCGTGATGAAGGGGCGAGCGGATGCTCCGCCGTGCTGCACCTGCAGCATCGGGGTCTCGACCTCGACGAAGTCGCGCGCGGCGAACGTCTCGCGCAGGCTCGCGTTGACCTTCGCGCGCGCCAGCACCGTCTCGCGCGCACGGTCGCGGACGATGAGGTCGAGGAAGCGGCTGCGAACGCGATTCTCTTCGCTCAGCTCGTTGTGCAGGTTCGGCAACGGCAGGATCGCCTTGGACGCGATGCGCCAATCGGCCACCATGATCGACAGCTCGCCGCGGCGGCTGGAGATGACCCCGCCCGACACGAAGACGTGGTCGCCGAGGTCGACGAGCTCCTTCCACGCCTGCAACGACTCATCGCCCACCGCAGCGAGCGACACCATCGCCTGGATGCGGCTGCCGTCCCCGGCCTGCAGCGTGGCGAAGCACAGCTTGCCGGTGTTGCGGCTCGACACGACGCGGCCGGCGACCGCCGCGGTCACGCCCGTCTCGGCCCCGGCCTCGAGATCTGCGAAGCGCTCGCGCAGGGCCGGGATCGTGTCGGTGATCGGCAGGCTGACCGGGTACGCCCCGCCCGCGGCATCCGCTCGCTCCGCGATCAGCCGCTCGCGCTTGGCCAGCCGCACAGCCTTCTGCTCGAATACTTCTTCTTCGGTCGGCTCGGCAGGGCCCTCGGCGGGCGCGGTCGTGTCGGTCATGGCAGGGGGCTCCTCGGAACGCGGACCCCCAAGTCTATCGACGCTCCCCGCGGCGCCCGCCGGTCGGACGGCCGGTCAGCCGACGTAGATCTCGGCGTTGTCGATGAAGCGGTGTCCGCCGACGCTCGCGGCGATGAGCGCGAGCGCCGGACCCGGCCGGCCCTCATCGACGGGAAGGAAGGTGGCGGGATCGACGACGCTGAGATACTCCAGCCGGATGCGCGGCTCCCCCATCAGCGTGGACTGCGCCGCGGCGATGCAGGCATCGACCCCGCGCTCGGCGTTCGCGGCGGCGGCGTCCAGCGCCGCCGGCAGCAGCGCCGCGGCGGCCCGATCGCCCGCATCCAGCAGGCCGATCCGCGTCGAGACCGGCAGTCCGTCGTCGCTGCGCACGGTGTCGGCCGTGACGACCTCGATGTCGAAGAACAGGTCGCGGATCATCCGCCGCACGAGGAAGATCCGCTGCCGATCGCGCTCGCCGTACACCGCCACATCGGGCCGCACGAGGTGGAACAGCTTGGCCTCGACCGTGAGCAGCCCGTCGAAGTAGGACGGCCGGGCACGTCCCTCGTACCGCAGCCCGAGGTCACCGGCGCTGATCTTGGTCGTGGCGGCTCCGTCGGGCAGCAGCTCGGACTGCTCGGGCGCGAAGACCACCTCGACTCCCAGCGACTCCAGCAGCTCGGCATCCTCCCCTGGTGTGCGCGGGTAGGCGGCGAGCTCGGACGGGGCAGCGAACCGGAGCGGATTGACGAAGCTCGACACCACGACGATGTCAGCCTCTTCGCGCGCGCGGTGGACGAGGTCGGTATGCCCGTCGTGCAGGGCGCCGATCGTCGAGACGAGCGCGACGCGCGCCTGCGGTGCGGCGGCTCTGACCTGGGCCAGGCGGGCGCGCAGTTCGGCGACGGTGCGGATCATCCTTGGATGCTAGCGGTCGGATCGATGCCGGGGCCCGACCCCGCCTCGGCGAGTGCCTGGTCGATGGTCGTGTGCGCGAGGGCAGACAGATAAGTGCCAGGGTGCGGGACGCCGGCCTCGGCGAGGAGCCTCGTCGCCTGCTGCACGATCGAGCGCGAGAAATCGCGGGCGGTCGCCATCGCCTCCGCGTAGGCGGGCCGCGCGTCCTCGGCGATCACGACGGGTTCGCAGCCCAGCTCGACGGCGAGCGCCTGCGCGATGGGGAGCACCGGCGCCGGAGCCGTCACCGCCGCGTATGCGTTGGTCAGCGCGCGCAGGTCCATCGACGTGCCGGTGAACGCGATCGCCGGGTGCACCGCCAGCGGAATGGCGCCGCGCGAGACGGCGGGAGAGAGGATGCCGGTGCCGAAGGCGGGATCGGTGTGCATCACCAGCTGCCCCGGCTGCCACGCGCCGACCTCGGCCAGTCCCGCGACGAGCCCCGCCAGCTCATCGTGCGGCACCGCGACGATGACCAGCTCGCTGCGGCGGGCCACCTCGGTCGGATCGAGTACGGGCACTCCCGGAAGGATCGCTCCCACCCGGTCGGGGTCGGATCCCCCCGTGACTCCCACCAGTGCGTGTCCTGCACCGGCGAGTTTCGCCGCGAGCACCGGACCGACACGTCCCGCACCGACGACGCCGATGCCGAGGCGGCCTTCCCGCCTCATGCCGAGCCCTCGGTGGATCGGTCGCGCAGAGCCTCCCCGCCGGTCGTCGGAACCTCGTCCCCGGGAGCGGCGTCGGCCGGGGCATCCGTCTCCTCTGCCCAGCGATGTGTGCGATCCACAAGCGCAGCTTGGATGGTCGCGCGGGTCACGTCGTCGAAGAGGGTGAGGGCGGCGTCGCGGTCGATCGCAGCCAGGTACGGGTACACCGGGCCGGTCACCACGTGGGCGCGGGCGTTCGCGACCCGCGTGAGCCGGTCGAGCGGCCCCTGATGCAGGGCGAAGCTCTGCAGGCGCGCCAGCGGCAGAATGGCGAGCTTGCGCCACACGACGCCGCGGCGCAGTAGCAGCAGGTCGCGGGTCAGGCGGAACCCTCTGCGCCGGTAGGAGAACGGCCGGATCCACCACGCCCGCGCGGGCGAATTGGTGAAGACGTCCGACTTGCCCGATCCCGACATCCCCTCGTGCGCGATCACCGCCCACTCGTCGTCGGGCACCGACGGCTGCAGCAGGCGCAGCACGCGTTCGACATCCGCCGCGGTTCCCACCGGCAGCACCGTGGTGAACTGGTCGGTCGACGTGTCGCTGGCGCTGCGGCCGGTCAGCCGGTTGATGCGGATCGTCCACCAGCCGAACGGACGCCACAGGATCGGCTGCGTCACCTCGACGGCGTGCACCCGCCCCGGAGGGACGATCTCGGTGACGGTGGTGAGCAGGCCGAACGTGATCCGCACGCCGTCGGGCGTGGGAGCGATCGAGTACCGCAGCGAGCGCACGATGGAGCGCACCCAGTACGCGCCGAAGCCGATGAGGCCGGGCACGAACGCGAACAGCAACCACGTGACGCCCTGCGAGACGCCGATGATGACAGCCACGGTCCCGAGCACGAGGAACACCGTCGACATGCTGATGATGTGGGATGCCACGAGCCGGCCGACCGGGATGCTCACGACCGACTCCGGCACCGCGACCGGTGCCTCGGAACCCTCGATGAGACCGGTGAGCTCGCGGCCCACGGTCTGACCCAGCGCGGCTACGCGTCCTCCCGCCGCACGAGCAGCATCCGGCGCGCCTCCAGGGGCCGCGGCATCCGCCAGCCGGCGACCGGATGCGAGACGCAGGATGTCGGCGCGCACCGCTTCTGCGTTCGCCGTCGACAGGTACTCCAGCTTGACGTTCGCGTCGGTGCCGGCGCCGACCACCTCGAGCTTGGCCATGCCCAGCAGTCGCGCGATCATCGGCCTGGTGAGGTTGACGCCCTGCACGCGGTCCAGCGGCGCACGGCGCTGCGTGCGGAACAGGATGCCGCTGCGCACTTCGACATCGTCGCCGGTGATGCGGAAGGTGTGGAACCGCCACGACAGGTAGAAGCCGGCGACCAGCAGAATCAGGACGGCCAGGACCGCGAGCACCGCGACGACGTAGAGGTTGTTGACGATGATGAAGTCGATGGGGTCGCCGCCCGAGACCTCCCAGTCGACCTCGTCGCTGACCTCGGGAGCCAGCCACGGCAGGAACACGACGAGCAGCCGGTCGCGGAGGTTCGCGACCACGACGCCGATGATCACGATGAGGAACAGCCCGCCCCGCAGCAGCGGCGTCAGCGGATGCAGCCGATGCCACTCGCCGTCACTCAGGGGCGAGCGCACGAGCTCCGCGGGAGGCGGCGGGACGGCGTGAGGAGGAACGGATGTCATAGGCCCGTGCGCCGGCTTTCGGCGACGCCCACGAGGTGGTCACGCAGCGTGTCGGCCGTCGCCTGCTCGAGACCGGGGATCACGACGCCGGTCGCCGCGGCGGCCGTCACGAACTTGAGCTGCGCGATGCCGAAGCCGCGGTCGAGCGGCCCGTGCGTGATGTCGATGAGCTGCATCCGGCCGTACGGCACCGCGACGAACCGCTGCCACAGGATGCCACGACGGAAGACGAGGTCGTCCTGACGCAGCTGATACCCGATCGAACGGGCCTGCCGCGGCAGGATCGCAAGCGTCCACACCAGGATCAGCGTGATGAAGCCCCCTGGGATCCACGCCCACCACTGGTTCATGACGAGGGCCAGCACGAGGGTCGCCGCGACGACGAGCAACAGGAACGCACCGTTGGCGATGAACTGCACGCGCACGTACTTGGGTGAGATCTGGTGCCACACGCCGCTCTCGAGCACGAGGCGGTTCTCGGACCGTGGCTCGGTGAGGTGCGAGAAGGTGTCGCCCTCGACCGGCGGCGGACTCGCCTGCGCGGCGTGCGGCGCCGCGTCCGGCGCCGCGTGGGTCAGTGCGCCTGGGTCGGCGGGGTGACCCGCATCAGGCGTCGACTCCGGGCTGTTCGTCATCCTCGTCCTTCCGGATCGTGCACAGGTGCTCCGCGACGAGTCCGGCGACGACCAGGACCGCGCCGCTCACGGCCGTCGCGATGACCGTCTCCAACGAGCCTAGCGAGGGTGGCACCGGCCGGCTCACCAGGAAGATCAGCAGCCCTGCACCCAGCCCGCCGATCGCCGCACCCACGATGCTCGACGCCTTCGCGAGCATCGCCACCCGCACGGCGCGGAACGGGTTGATCGCACCGCTCGTGCCGCTGCGCGTCGCGCGGCGGATCGGGATCGCCAGCACGATCACCAGCACCCCGAGCATCACCAGCAGGATCGGCAGGGTCACCGCAGGGGTGAACGTCGGCCGCCCCATCGAGGTGAGCAGCTGATCGAGGGCGAACCCGGCAGCCATGCCCAGCACTGCCGCGACGAGCAGGACGCCGGCTCCGGTGCGCTTCACGCTTCTCCCTCGCCAGGCCGGGGATGCGACCCGGGCGGCCTCTCGGCACGGGTGCCCGACCCTCGCAGTCGCGCGAGCGCGGCATCGACGCGCCCTGCTCCGGGCAGCACAGCGTCGGGGTCGATCGCGAGCCAGGGCTCGAGCACGAAGTCGCGTTCGGCGGCGCGCGGGTGCGGCAGGAGCAGATCGGGGTCATCGCTGATCACGTCGCCGTAGGAGATCAGGTCGAGGTCGAGGGTGCGGTCCTCCCACCCGGGCTCGCGCGCCGAGCGCCGCTCGCTGCGCGTTCGGCCGTGGCGCTGCTCGATCGCGTGCAGGTAGGCCAGCAGGAGCGACGGCGCGAGGCGCGTGGTGACGACGGCCACGGCGTTGAGGTACGCCGGGGCCGAGGCATCCCGCCCCTCCGGGGTGAGGGCCACCGACTCGATCGGTTCGGACACCCGCACCTCGTCGACGAGCGGCAGGCGCGCGAGGTCGTGGATGGCCGCCGTCATCGTCTCGGCACGATCTCCCAGGTTCGCGCCGAGAGCGACCACCGCCTCGACTGCACGGTGCTGCTGCCGTTCGAGGTCGCCGTCGAATCCCTGTGCGAGACGGCGGTTCACGCTCGCCCCTCGTCATCCGGAATGGGATGCTGCGTCCGGCGGACCGTCACAGCCACGTCGGCGAACGGCACGGTGATCGGCGCGGACGGCTTGTGCACGGTCACGGCAACCATCTGCACGTGCGCTCGCGTGAGCAGATCTTCCGCGATGCGCACGGCGAGGGTCTCGATGAGGTTCACCGGCTCGCCCGAGACGATCTCGACGATGCGCTCGGCGACCTCGCCGTAGTGCACGGTGTCGGCGACATCGTCGCTCGCGGCGGCCCGCGCCGTCTTCACGTATAGCGTCGTGTCGACCACGAACTCCTGGCCGTCGCGCCGCTCCGCCTCGAACACCCCGTGGTAGCCGAAGGCACGGATGCCGGTGAGCACGATCTCGTCTGCGAAGTCCATCAGTCCTGCCTGCCCTCAGAATCGGCGCGGCGCGCGCCGGACCACCGCTCGGCCACCGCAAGAGCATCCCGCGTGGCTGCGACATCGTGCACGCGGACGGCCCACACTCCTGCCTGGGCAGCGAGCGCGCTCGTCACGGCGGTCGCGAGGTCCCGGCGGTCCTCGGTGGCCTCGGCCGGGTCGTCGGCGAGCAGCTCGGCGAGGAACCGCTTGCGGCTCGTGCCCACGAGCACACGCGGACCCAGTGCGACGAATCGCTCCAGCCCCCGCAGCGTCTCCCAGTTCTGCTCGCCCTGCTTGCCGAAACCGACGCCGGGGTCGACGATCACACGCGACGGCGGGATGCCGGCGGCCGCGGCCGCGGCGATGCGGCCACGCAGCTCGGCCACCACCTCGGTCACGACGTCGGCGTAGGTCGCCCGCGCGTACATGTCCGCCGAGTGACCACGCCAATGCTGGAGCACGATGTCGGCCTCGGTCTGGCCGACCGCGGGGAGCATGTCGGGGTCGGCCATGCCGCCCGACACATCGTTGACGATCCGGGCGCCGGCGGCTGCTGCGGCGACAGCCGTGGCGGCGTTCATGGTGTCGATGCTGACCAGCGCCCCCGCCTCGGCGAGTGCCGAGACGACCGGCAGCACGCGTTCCTGCTCGAGCGCGGGACCCACCCGCTCGGCGCCGGGCCGGGTGGATTCGCCGCCGACATCGAGGATGTGCGCGCCCTGCTCGCGCAACCGCAGGCCGTGCGCGACGGCGGCTTCGGCATCCGCATACCGGCCACCGTCGCTGAACGAGTCGGGGGTGACGTTCACCACGCCCATGATGAGCGTCATTCGCGCGCCCCCTGATGCGTGGACATGAGAGCGATGAGCTCTGCGCGCGCCGCCGGGTCGGTGAACTCACCGCGTGCCGCGATCGTCACGGTCGAGGCATCCGCCTGCTGTCCGCCGCGCATCGTGACGCACTCGTGCGATGCGTCCAGCACCACGAGCACCCCACGGGCATCGAGGGAGGCAGCGATCGTGTCGGCGATCTGCTCGCCCAGTCGCTCCTGCACCTGCGGCCGTGACGCCAGGATCTCGACGACCTTGGGCAGGGCCCCGAGCCCCACGACCTGTTCGCCGGGAAGATACGCGATGTGAGCGTGTCCGCGGAAGGGGAGCAGGTGGTGCTCGCACACTGAGCGGAACCGGATGCCCCGCAGCATGACCGCGCCTGACGGGAGCGTGTCGGGGGCCGGGCCCCGCGACACCGAGATCGTGCGGGCGAGCGGGGCCGCGGCATCCTCTCCCACTCCCGAGAAGAATTCGGCGTACGCGTCGGCGACGCGGTCGGGGGTGTGCTTCAGCCCGGGACGGTCGGGATCCTCCCCGATCGCCCCGAGCAGTTCGCGCACGAGCGCGGCGATGCGCTCCCGGTCGACGGCCACGGGCCGAGCCTACGCGGTCGCGGGGCGCGCCTGCCCGGTCGGGCGCCGCTTGGCCGCCTTCTCGGCGACCGGCTGGTCGGCCTCGACGCTCGCGGCCAGGCCGGCGTCTTCGCGCCGTGCGGGTACGTCGACCGGCGGCAGGGCCGACGGCGGACGCTGCTCGCTCGAGAGCCACTGCGGGCGCGGAGGCAGGCGCTTGACGTCCTTGAAGATCTCGGCCAGCTCCAGGTGGTCGAGGGTCTCCTTCTCGAGCAGCTCGAGCGCGAGCTTGTCGAGGATGTCGCGGTTGGCGTTGATGACCTCGTAGGCCTCGTTGTGCGCCTGCTCGATCAGGTCGCGAACCTGTGAATCGACCCGCTCGGCGACGCGCTCGGAGAAGTCGCGCCCGTGACCCATGTCACGGCCCATGAACACCTCACCCGACGACGAGCCCAGCTTGACCGGACCCACGTCCATGGTCATGCCGTACTCGGTGACCATCTTGCGGGCGATGTTGGTCGCCTTCTCGATGTCGTTGCTGGCGCCGGTCGTGGGATCGTGGAAGACGATCTCTTCGGCGACGCGGCCGCCCATCGCATAGGTCAGCTGGTCCTGCAGCTCGTTGCGGGTGATCGAGTACTTGTCGTCCAGGGGCAGCACCATCGTGTACCCGAGCGCCTTGCCGCGCGGCAGGATCGTGATCTTGGTGACCGGATCGGTGTGGTTCATCGCCGCCGCCGCGAGCGCGTGTCCGCCCTCGTGGTAGGCCGTGATGAGCTTCTCCTTGTCTTTCATCACGCGCGTGCGGCGCTGCGGACCGGCGATGACGCGGTCGATCGCCTCGTCGAGCGCGCGGTTGTCGATCAGCTGCGCGTTGGAGCGCGCGGTCAGCAGCGCGGCCTCGTTCAGGACGTTGGCGAGGTCGGCACCGGTGAAGCCGGGCGTCTTGCGGGCGACGACCTCGAGGTCGACACCGTCGGCGAGCGGCTTGCCGCGGCCGTGGACCTCGAGGATCTTGGTGCGGCCCTTGAGGTCCGGCGCGTCGACGCCGATCTGACGGTCGAAGCGGCCCGGACGCAGCAGCGCCGGGTCGAGGATGTCGGGGCGGTTCGTCGCCGCGATCACGATGACGTTGACCTTCGGGTCGAAGCCGTCCATCTCGACGAGCATCTGGTTCAGGGTCTGCTCGCGCTCGTCGTGACCGCCGCCCATGCCGGCGCCTCGGTGGCGGCCGACGGCATCGATCTCGTCGATGAAGATGATGGCGGGCGAGTTCTCCTTGGCCTGGTTGAACAGGTCGCGCACCCGGCTCGCGCCGACGCCGACGAACATCTCGACGAAGTCAGAACCCGAGATGGAGTAGAACGGCACCCCCGCCTCGCCGGCGACGGCGCGGGCGAGCAGCGTCTTCCCGGTTCCGGGAGGGCCGTACAGCAGCACGCCCTTGGGGATGCGGGCGCCGACTGCCTGGAACTTCGAGGGGTCCTTCAGGAAGTCCTTGATCTCCTGCATCTCCTCGATGGCCTCGTCCGACCCGGCGACATCGGCGAAGGTGACCTGGGGCATCTCCTTGGTCACGAGCTTCGCCCGGGACTTGCCGAACTGCATGACCTTGCTGCCGCCGCCCTGCGCGCTCGAGAGCAGGAACCAGAACAGCAGACCGAGCAGCAGGATGGGCAGCAGCAGCGAGATGAACCCGTCGAACCACGTCGCACGCGGCACCGCGTCGTTGAAGCCGTCGGCGGGATCGGCGGCGTTGATCGCATCGACGACCTCTTCGGCCCGCGCCGAGACGTAATAGAACTGCACGTCGGTCGCGCCCTCGTACGCCTCGGACAGCTTCATGTCGACACGCTGGTCGCCGTCGGTGGTGACGACCTCGGTGACGGTGTCGCCGTCGAGGAGCTCCAGCCCTTCCTGCGTCGAGATCTGCTTCGCGCCGTTCAAGCTCGAGATGAGCGAGAACCCCACGATGAGGAAGATCCCGATCAGCAGGACATAGAAGAGCGGGTTGCGGGTGATCTTCTTGAAGTCCATGGTGCGGGCGAGAGCCCGGTCCCTTTCGTCGACGAACCGTCGCGCCAGCCTGTTCTCGGCCGCCGACGGGTGAAATCAGGGTATCGCGGCGTTCCTAAGGGCTGTCTGTGCATTCGCCCCGGGCGTAATCGCGCGGCGGGCGGACCCTGCCCCGGTCGTTGAGCGAGGGAGCGAAGCGACCGAGACGAAACGCCCTGGACCTACGAGTAGACGTGGGGCGCGAGCACGGCGACGTCGCGCAGGTTGCGGTAGCGCTCGGCGTAGTCGAGCCCGTAGCCGACGACGAACTCGGTCGGGATGTCGAAGCCCACGTACTTGCAGTGCACCTCGACCTTCGCGGCCGCGGGCTTGCGCAGCAGCGCGAAGACCTCGACGGATGCCGCACCCCGCGCCGTGAAGTTCTCCAGCAGCCAGCTGAGGGTCAGGCCCGAGTCGATGATGTCCTCGACGATCAGGACGTGCTTGCCCATGATGTCGGTGTCGAGGTCCTTGCGGATCTGCACGACACCGCTGGACTTGGTGCCGGCGCCGTACGACGAGACCGCCATCCAATCCATCGGCGCGGTCACCTTCAGCGCCCGCGAGAAGTCGGCCATCACCATGATCGCGCCCTTGAGCACGCCGACGAGCAGCAGATCCTCGCCCTCGTAGTCGGCATCGACCCGGGCGGCGATCTCCTGGAGCTTGTCGTGGATCTGCTCCTCGGTGACGAGGACTTCGGTCAGGTCGGTGGAGACATCGGCCGCGCGCATGGATCGAGTCTAGGCGTGCGGCGAGGCTCCCCCGAGCCGGCGCAAAGGGCCGCCCGGACGATCGGC